>DDTK01000009.1 GCA_002344065.1 Flammeovirgaceae bacterium UBA2366 | reverse complement strand
CCGTCCAACCGCCTTGCGCCCAACACTTGTGTTTATGCAATTGAATATATTTCATATATAGCGACAGGGCAAGTTTTACCCTTAAAAACCCCTGTTGCAGTCAAATTTGAAGGATATTTTTTTTGTATGACTGCCTGTGGCGTCTAAATTAATCCTTTCCTGCACCGACACTCTGATTCCACTCATACACCTTATCGGCAATTTCAATAAGCAGGTTGGGGTCTTTCTCCAGGGCATTGCCAATCACAATCATGTCAGCTCCGGCTTCCAGCGCTGTGAGTGCTTTTTGAGCCGTGTTAATGCCACCCCCCACAACCAACGGTGTGTGTATGGCTTTACGCACGGCACTGATCATGCGGGCACTGATTTCCTTTTCGGCACCGCTGCCGGCATCCAGGTACATGAGTTGTAACCCCAGCATTTCACCGGCCATGGCCGTGCAAGCGGCCAGTGAATATTTGTCATCAGGTATGGGTGTGGTGTTGCTGATGTATGCTACTGAAGTGGTTCGGCCTGAACTAATCAGCATATACCCGGTGGGTAATACTTCCAACCGGGTGTTGCGTACAATGGGTGCGGCTACTACATGCTGGCCAATTAATAATTCAGGGTTGCGTCCTGAAATCAGCGAAAGGAATAAAATTCCATCGGCTGAAGGTTCTATTTGTATAGAGTTACCCGGGAAAAGAATCACCGGCAGGTTTACATTTTCTTTAATCTGCTTTACAATCTCTGAAAGATTGGTAGTAGTAACCAGGCTGCCCCCTACAAAAAAGTAGTCGACACAGTTTTCACTGGCCAGGTTAATGAGGTGTTGCAACGCAGCAGCATCAGCTACCTTGTCGGGGTCAACCAATACCGCAATGGATTTTTTACCCAGCTTTTGATTTTCCTTTAACGTTTCAAGAATTTTCATTCGCTTTCTTTTGGGCCTGGGCTTGTAAAAATTCCATTAACTTTTCTTTCGCCAGATCAAGCAACAATACGGTGGCTTGTGAGGCTACGGCAGTACCGATCTGACTGAGTATACGTGATGCCCCTGATTCTTCATACACTTCGTTTTCTTCCGCATCATCAACTTCTGCAGGCTTAGCTTTGGCCTTTGCTTTACGGGTTTTACGTTTCTTTGAGGATGAAAATCCGCGCACCAGAAAATACGTGAGGGCCAGCGATCCACCAATGATAAGTGCGTTGGTTAATACTTTTTCTGTGCGGTCGGTAATCTCATGCATTTCGTTTGCAATTTCCTGCCGCTGTTGCGCTGCCTTTTGAAGTAACTGACTTTTTACCAGGTCATCCGTTTCCATCCCCTTCATGATGTTGTTGTTTTTTCTTAAATGATTTTTTGATTTCGAGTTCTATTTTATGACTGATCGGTTCGCGGAAAAAGATCAGTGCCAGCATCAATAAGAAATAAACGCCACCCACAATACCGAAACCACCATAGGTACCCACCGATTCGGCCAACACATAGGCCACAGCCACACTTAGAAATATGATAAACAGTGTTAGAAAAATAACAATCAGGGCAACAACAGCTACTTTCGCCAGGGCCCGGGCAATATCTTCTTTCAACTCATATTTGAGCAACTCTATCCGGGTTTCAAAATATCCCGAAAGGTTGTCGATGAGTCCATCCAGTTTAAAGAACTTAAGCAATGTTTCTTTTAGCATGCAGTCGTGTTAATTCCACCCAAGTTAGGCAAAGATCGCAACTTTCAGGGTATTGAAAAAGATGGTTATTTTCTGGTAAATGAGGTGATTTGCCGTGTTTCAACCACAGTATTTTTCTCTTTTCGGATGGACTTTAAAACCACCGGATAGCGTGCGCTAACATATACCGTACTCACCACCGAATCGGGGTGATCGTAGTAGCGCTGCGTGTACACATATACGGAATCGAACCGCAGGCCTTCACTTATTATATACTCAGGCAGTACTTCGTTTACACAGCGTTGATATTTTCCTTCTTTATTTTCCCCATCCCAGCAAAAACCTGGTTCATTAAATAAAATCATCTCTTTGTTGATGAACAAAACATTATTCTTTCTGTAGACCGGAAAAATTTCATCGGGGTCAATGGTGTTTCGTCTATACACCAACCATTCTCCACTTTGACTTCTGGTTTGTTGTTTGGAAACAATACGGTAGGAAGTTTCTTCACCAGTAATGAGATTGGTTTTTTGGTAGGTAAGCTCCAGCACTTCGGTGGAATCCTTGTTAAGATAAATGAGTGAGAAAGGAACAAAAAAGAAAACAACAAGAATGTAGACAAACCCTGCCAATCGGTAACGGATGGTAAGGCGCCCCAATCCATTCGCCATGGCTATGGGAATGTTGCGCAAAAACGGAATGGGAAAGAAAACCAGTACACCAATAAAATTGAATAGAAAATGTGCCAAGGCAATAGTAATGGCGCTGGAAGAGTTGGCATTTAACGTGGCCGCAATCATAGCCGTAACCGTAGTGCCTATGTTGGCCCCCAGTATAAATGGAACAGCTTTTCGAAGGGTAATAATTTTTTGTGCCACAATGGGCACTACCACCGATGTGGTAATGGTGCTGGAACGGATGGCGGCCGTGGTCAACAATCCCCAGAAAAATGATTTGATGGTGTTCTTAAAAAAGAACCGGCTGAATTTTTCCGGTGAGCTGGCCATCAGTAATCCGGATATCAGTTTTCTGAACAGCAGAATCGACAGGAACAACAAGCCAAAAGAAAACAGGGCCAAAAGAAACCCGCTGGGGATAATCTTTACCAGAAAATCTATAATCGAGTTAAACCCCGACCACAAAGGCGTGAAGGTTGTGCCAGATGTGCCTTTGCTTACGGTAAAAAAGTTTTCGGTAATCCAGCCGGAAAGGTTAGAAAGAAATCCATTGAAATATTCCAACGGAAATAAAATGGATACTGTTAGGATGTTGAAGAAATCATGATAGGTGCCTGCAGCAACTGCACGCCTGAATTCTTTCTTCTTGTTGATGAAACCCAACGAAACAATAGTGCTTGTAATGGTAGTGCCAATATTGGCTCCCATGATAATGGGTATGGCGCTATCGATGGTGATGGACCCGGAAGCCACCAATGCTACCACCAAACTGGTAGCGGTTGAACTGCTTTGTATCATGGCTGTAATCAGCAGACCAATAAAAAGTGCAGTAAATGGGTTGGAGGTGGCCAATAGTATGGCTTCTGCTGCGGTGCTCCCCAGGTTTTGAAGCGATGAAATCATTAAATCGAGTGCAAACACAAACAGCACCAGGGTACCCAGTATGTACAGGATTTTTCTTGCTCTTTCCCAATTAAAGGGAGTGGGCTGCGGGGGCGTTAATGGTGTGTTGGATTCCAAGTACGATTAGCTTGCCTAAATGTAGAAATCTATAATCTGATTTCCGAAAGCTAAGACTTCAACTCATTTACCGCCATCCAGGCCATCAGTCCGGGGCTGGTGATCAGGGCGTCTTCATCAATGTTGAAGGTAGGTGTATGTACATACGAAGTTATGCCCTTGCTTTCGTTGCGGGTACCTAATCGATAAAAGGATGCCGGTACCACTTGCGAATAATAGGCAAAGTCCTCGCTGCCTAACGTAATATCGATGTCGACTACATTTTCTTTTCCCACATAGGCTTCAGCGGCTTTGCGGATGCGTTGGGTTACGGACGGATCGTTTTTCAGAAAGGGATAGCCATGGGAAATTTCCACTTCACATTTTCCACCCATGCTTTCGGCCAGTGTTTCAGCAATTTTTTTTATTTTTTTCAACCCTTCTTTTCTCCACGTTTCATCCATAGCCCGAAAGGTGCCGGCCATGGTCACTTCATTCGGTATGATGTTGGTAGCTCCATCACCGATTATTTTTCCAAAGGTGAGTACGGTGGGTTGTTTGGGTGAGGCGTTTCTACTAACCACCTGTTGCAATGCGATGATGATGTGGGAAGCAATTACAATGGGGTCGATGGTTAATTCGGGTGCAGCACCGTGGCCGCCCTTACCGATTACTTTCAAAAACAATTCATCGCTGCTGGCCATGTACATGCCTTCACGGAAACCAATCTTTCCAACAGGTAAAAGTGGAAATACATGCTGCCCGATGATGGAAGCCGGTGCTGGATTTTCGAGCACACCTTCTTTGATCATGTACGATGCGCCTCCAGGATTTTTTTCTTCACCGGGTTGAAAGATCAACCGAACGGTTCCTTCAAAGTCATGCTTAATGTCGTTAAGAATTTTAGCCGTTCCCAATAACGAAGCCGTGTGCACATCGTGCCCGCAAGCGTGCATCACACCGGGGTTTGTCGATTTGTATGAAACATCGTTCGCTTCATGAATGGGCAATGCATCCATATCTGCCCGCAGGGCGACCATTTTCCTTTCCGGATTTTTGCCTTTTATCTCTACCACCAGACCCGTTTTGGCAACTTCTTCAGGTGTAAAGCCGAAGGATTTTAATTGGCTGGCTACATACTTAGCCGTATTAAACTCCAGGTATGATAATTCAGGGTTAGCGTGTATGTGCCTGCGCATAGCCACTACATCCTTTGCATACTTTTCGGAGAGGGATTTGATTTTAGAGAGAAGATCCATAGCGGGTCAAAAATACAAATATGAAATCAAATCGTTTGATCTGTGGGAACACCGATCAAGATTAGAGTAAGTAAAAAAACGAAGAGGATACAGACCCCTGGAATGGAGCAACCTAAGTTAATTGATGGTAATCTTATCCGGGATGATTATGGCATTAGGAAAGAACCGCTTTATCGTTTCGTAGTCCTTCTGGGCCTCAAGCCTGTTCAGGTAGCGACCGGTTTTTACACGAAAGTTAGGTTGATTGTATTGAACCTCAGATTCCATTTTAGGCAGGTAAAGGGTCATGTCCTTTTTTACTGTCAGGGCATCTTCACGCTTTTGCCCGGAGTAAACCTGTATGGTATATCCCTCAATAAACTTCCGCGTCAGATTAATACGATCAATACTATCCAGCACAGCATCCAGTTGAGTGTTCACTGTAAATTTAGGATCCATATAAACTTTTGGATCGCGTGGTATAATCGTATTATTTCCTAATGAATCTATGTTGCTTACTTCTTCTGCTTTTGGCCTTACTGCTGAGAGGTCTTCATAATATTTACCTCCTTGTGTGGATGTGGTTTTCTGGGCAGGCTTACAACCTTCCAGAACAATCAAAGCAATCAACAGACTATATAGCTGTATTCGTATCATCAGTCGATAATTATACAACGATTATTTAAAACGTCATCCTCTACCTTTTTGTATTTCACATCACGTAGAACGCGACCATCGGTATATTGTACAGAAACCTTGTCATTCCGGTTAGCTACTTTTTCTGATCGTACCGGCATCACTTTTTCCTGGGGCGGTCTTCCGGTGGCATTCGGTTGCTGGCCTCCACCACTTAGCAGGGAGCGTGATTCTTCCTTTTGTTCGCTAAAACGCTGCCTTCCACGGCTTCTTGCCTCTTCCACCTGGTTTGCTTCCTGTGCCGGTATATCGGCTTTCAACAGGAAGGAAATGGTTTCTTCGTTTACTTTTCCAATCAAACGTTTGAAGAGTTCAAATCCTTCAAACTTGTAAATCAACAAGGGATCTTTTTGTTCATACACGGCCGTTTGAACGGATTGTTTCAAATCGTCCATGTCGCGGAGATGTTCTTTCCATAACTGATCGATGATGGCCAGTGTAATCATCTTCTCCATGGATTTCGTCAATTCCGCATTGTTGCTCTCAACGGCTTTTTGAAGGTTAGCCACGACACCAATGTTTTTGGAACCATCCGAGAAGGGCACTAAAATGTTTTCAACTGTAGCGCCACGTGTTTTATAAATTTCTTTGATTACAGGAAGTGCCTTTTCGGCAACCATTTTATTTTTCTTTCGATAATGATCCAACGCTTTCGTGTAAAGATCATGGGCGAGTTTGCCCTCATCAAGTTTTTCAAATTCTTCTTTCGGAATATCGTAATCCAATCCCAGTATGCCAAGCGCATTTAAGCGAAGGCTTTCATAGTCGTTGGCATTTTTTGCGTTGGCCACAAGGTCTTCACTGGTATCATTCAGCATGTTCAAAATGTCGAGTTCAAGACGTTCGCCAAACAAGGCATTTTTTCTGCGCTTGTAAATTACCTCACGCTGTGAGTTCATCACGTTATCATATTCCAACAAACGCTTACGAATGCCAAAGTTATTTTCTTCTACTTTTTTCTGTGCACGCTCAATGGAACTGGTCACCATTGAATGCTGAATCACTTCACCCTCTTTCAAACCGAGACGGTCCATGATGCGGGCAATACGTTCCGGCATGAACAAACGCATCAGGTTATCCTCCAGCGAAACATAAAACTGTGAAGTACCCGGATCGCCCTGGCGCCCAGCACGACCACGCAACTGGCGGTCAACCCTGCGTGATTCGTGGCGTTCCGTACCGATAATGGCCAGTCCGCCTGCCGCTCGCGATTCCGGTGTTAATTTAATATCCGTACCACGACCGGCCATGTTGGTAGCGATGGTTACGGTACCTGGCTTTCCGGCTTCGGCAACAATATCTGCTTCGCGCTGGTGTTGCTTGGCGTTAAGTACCTGGTGGTTGATTTTCCGGATCTGCAACATGCGGCTCATCAATTCCGAAATTTCAACCGAAGTGGTTCCAACCAGTACCGGGCGACCTTGCTGTGTAAGCTTTACAATCTCATCCGCTACAGCGTTGAATTTTTCGCGGACGGTTTTGTAAACCAGGTCGTCAGAATCTTTTCGCGTAACCGGCCTGTTGGTGGGTATGGTAACAACATCCAGTTTGTAAATGTCCCAAAAT
Source organism: Flammeovirgaceae bacterium UBA2366 (assembly GCA_002344065.1). GTDB lineage: Bacteria > Bacteroidota > Bacteroidia > Cytophagales > Cyclobacteriaceae > UBA2336. The sequence continues at coordinate 101,383 of DDTK01000009.1, read as the reverse complement.
TCACCAGCCTCAGTTTCAGCTGTTCCGGTCATACCGGCCAGCTTGTGGTACATACGGAAATAATTTTGCAGCGTAATGGTGGCATACGTTTGTGTTGCGTCCTCCACCTTTACATTTTCTTTCGCTTCTATAGCCTGGTGTAACCCATCAGAATACCTTCGGCCATCCAACACCCGACCTGTTTGCTCGTCAACAATTTTTACTTTGCCATCTACAATAATGTATTCGGTATCTTTTTCAAACAACGTGTAGGCCTTAAGCAATTGGTTTACGCTGTGTATGCGCTGTGATTTGGTGCGGTAGTCACGAATCACTTCTTCTTTTTTCTGAAAGCGATCGGCTTCGCTCAGGCTTGTGTCTTTCTCAAGTTTGTTTAGTTCAGTACCAATTTCCGGGAGTATGAAGAATTTAGCATCTTCACCCTCACCCGTAATTAAATCAATTCCTTTTTCGGTGAGTTCAACGCTATTATCCTTTTCATCGATAATAAAGTATAGCGGTTTATCAGCTTCCGGCATGTTACGTTTATTGTCTTGCAGATAGAAATTTTCGGTTCTCTGCAATACTGATTTATTTCCGGTTTCACTTAAGTATTTGATCAGGGGCTTATTTTTTGGCAATCCCCGAAAGGCACGGAAAAGCGCCAATCCACCATCCTTATCGTTGCCTTCAGCAATTTGCTTCTTGGCCTGAATGAGGTATTCGGCCACTATTTTTTTCTGGGCCTCAACAAGTTTGAAGATGCGGGGCTTTAAATCGTAGAATTCGTGTTCGTCACCTTTCGGTATGGGGCCCGAAATAATTAGCGGTGTACGGGCTTCATCAATAAGAACACTATCCACCTCATCCACCATGGCATAATGATGGCCACGTTGCACGAGTTCATGCGGGTCGCGTGCCATGTTGTCGCGCAGGTAATCGAAACCAAATTCGTTGTTTGTTCCGTAGGTGATATCCGCTAAGTAGGCATTTCTGCGTGCCATGGAGTTTGGCTCATGCTTATCTACACAATCTACACGCAATCCGTGAAACTGAAACAGGGGTCCCATCCACTCACTATCCCGAACAGACAAATAGTTGTTTACTGTTACAATGTGAACACCGCGTTTTGCCAGGGCATTTAGAAAGGCTGGAAATGTGGCTACCAGGGTTTTACCCTCACCCGTTGCCATCTCGGCAATTTTACCTTCGTGCAACACGATACCGCCAATAATCTGCACATCATAATGCACCATGTCCCAGGTCATCATGTTGCCAGCGGCCACCCACTGATTATGCCAAAGGGCTTTGTCGCCTTCAATCTTTACATGATCAAATTTGGCCGCGAATTCACGGTCCATATCGTTGGCCGTAACTTCCGTTACTGCATTTTCTTTAAAGCGCCTGGCCGTTTCGCGAATAATAGCGAAAGCTTTTGGAAGTACCTTTAATAAAACTTTTTCCAGTTCTTTATTCCGATCCAATTCCAGATTATCGATTTCGGCAAAAATTGTTTCTTTTTCGGTAATGTCGAGTTCAGGATTTTCATCGATCTGCTTGTGCAGAGCAGCCAGTTGGTCATCAATCTCCTTCAAGTGTTGATTGATGGCATCCTGCACCTCCAGTGTTTGAGCACGTAATTGATCATTGGTGAGCGAAGTCAGGCCTTGTTCCTCCTGCTTGGTCTTTTCCACCAGGGGCATGATCCGCTTAATATCCTTTTCTGATTTGGTACCGAAAATTTTAGCAATGAATTTTAGCATAGAAAGTCAATAGTCCGTAGTTCACTGTTCGCTGGATATCCAGTCGAACAAAAAGAGCGTCAAAGTTAAATTGTTTTTTTAGACCTACCTACCCGCAGGCCAGCCGGTTTGCGGGGTGCAATTATAGCTCCAAATAGCCTTCGAAGACCATTTTGGCAGGCCCGATAAGATAAATGTCGGAAAATGCGCCTGCCTGTCCGGATTTGAATTCAACTGATAATTCTCCCCCGAGTGTTTTTACAGAAACAGGTGATTTATAGCCTTGAGCAGAAGCGGCCAATGCGGCAGCTGTTACCCCCGTGCCGCAGGAAAGGGTTTCATTTTCCACGCCCCGCTCATAGGTGCGAACAAAAATGGTATTATCGGCCAGAAGTTCCACAAAGTTCACGTTAGTACCGTTTTGCGGAACAAACTTTTCGCTGTAGCGGATTTTCTTCCCTTCCTCAAATACCGGATACTGGTGAATGTTCTTGACAAACCGGACGTAATGCGGGGATCCGGTGTTTAGAAAAAAGGCCTGATCCACGGGTTGAATACCGGTAACGTTGTTCATGCGCAACCGAACAACCCCCGAGCCTAGAAGTTCAGCATCGTGGACACCATCATAAGCTTTAAAACTTGCTTTTGAATTTACTATGCCCAGGTGTGCCGCAAATTGAATGGCTGCACGACTTCCATTTCCACATAAACTTTGAGAACCATCGCTGTTGTAGTAGTTCAACGTAAAAGATTCAGTAAGATCTTTTTCAATCAGGATAATGCCATCTGCACCAATGCCAAACCTGCGGTCGCATAGTTGTTTTATCTGATCGGTTGTGAGTTTGTGTTTCCCCTCACGGTTGTCAATTAAAATGAAATCATTTCCTGTGGCCTGATATTTATAAAAGTGAACGCGCATGCTTATTTGCTAAGTGATTTCCAAAAATCAGTATACTCTGTATTTCCCGGATCAAGTTCCAATGCTTTTTCAATATCGTGCTTTGCTTCGGTTGTTTTGTTGAGTTTTAGGTTGGCTTTGGCACGGTAAAAATAAGCAGCTGTATAAGTTGGATTAATACTGATGGCTTTTGAATAATTTGTGAGGGCATTTTCCAACGCATTTTGAATATGATAACACCACGCCAACCGAAAGTATGCTTCGGCCATGTTGGGCATGCGTTCTGTTGCTTTTCTGAAATCGGCTTCAGCCGCAGCAAAATCCTTTAACTCAAAAAAGCTTAGCCCACGGTAGTAATACACTTCACCGTTATCGGGAATTAATTTTAGTGTGGCGTTATAATCCTCAATAGCTGCCCGATTGTTTTCAACCAGGTAATAGCAGTAAGCCCGCCAATAATAGGCATTGCTGTGGTCAGGATTGTAGCGAAGGGTAAGTGAGAAATCTGCAATAGCTTCAGGTATTTCTTTAGTGGTGTACCGGCAAAGGCCACGGTAATAATATCCATCTGCTTCACCCGGACTAAGTGCTACTACTTTATTTAAATCGGGTATGGCTTTTTGATGTTGCATCAGCAGCATATACGCATTGGCCCGAAGCATATAGCTTTTAATGTGATACTGATCTATTGCAATTATTTTTGTCAGTTCATCAATGCTTTCTTGATAGGCTCGTTTTTCGTAAAGCGCATCAGCTTTTTGAAAGGAGGCTTTGATTAATTCTGGAGAGGTTATTCCATTAGCCGAAATAGTTTTTACCGATCGCTTCTGTGCAGCGAAGAAAAAATCTTCTCCGGTAAGGGAAGTGGTTTCCCAGGGCACCTGGGCACCAAAAGATTTTTCTGCAACCTCTGTCCGTACTTTTTTAAAGATTTGCTCTGCGTTGAGGTCGGGGTCTTTTAAATATTTTAGTAAGGCACTGGTGTATAAACCATTAGAGCCCTCTCCATCGGCTGCCACTTTTCCTGGCGCTGTCGCATATGCGATGAGTGTTCCCTTCGGGGCATCCATCATGGCGAGGCCATTGCCAGCCCCACTCCTATGCCAGCTTCTTTCAAATGGATTATTCCGACAAGCATCCATAATTATCAGATTTACTTTTGTGGAGGCAGCATCCATATAGGCGAGCACACGGTCGGCCGCCACGCAATCATATTCAATTTGTTCGGCTGCCTGTAAATCTGCTTCAACAGGTATCATGTAATTGGTACCCTTATGCTGTATGCCATGGCCCGCGTAATAAAACAACCCCACATCGTAGTCGCGCAGTTTTATGCCATAGGTATTTATGGCTTGTTTCATTTGATTTTGCGAAACATTCTCGTGCAGCATAATTTCAAAACCCAATTGCTGAAGTGTTTCGGCCATAGCTCTGGCATCGTTTACTGGATTTTTAAGTTCACCACCATGCTGGTAAGCAGCATTGCCAATGACCAATGCAAGTTTTTTGGAATAGTCTTGCGCTTTTGTTGCAGCTGAACAAAAAAATATAAGGCCTGCAAGAATTACAGTTATCCGGTAATGCATATGGAGTTTACGGATAGTAAAGGTACTGCAAAGCGTAGAGAAATAAGCGGTTAACTATTTTACCTCTTCGTAATCCACGTATTCACCGCCTTTAAAGTCGGTTTTTCTTTTCTCTTTTGGTGGAGCAGGGTCAATGTTTACGTTGCTGCCCGGGGCTTTTCGGTTAATGTTTCCGGGCTCATGGTACCCGTCTTTTACGCTTGCTGTGAACACCCGAAATAATCCGAGTTTATACAACGCGTAAAATATCAAGACAAAAATTAAGAGAATCCTGAACATGCCAGCAAGTTAATGTATATCTCTAACGGCTCAAATATAAATTCCGTTCCCCGTAAATCTTCAAAAAGTAGTCGTCCATTAAATCATCAATAAAATAAATAGCTTCTCCGGTTGATTTCATTTCGGGGCCAAGTTCTTTATTTACATCCGGGAATTTACTGAATGAAAATACAGGCTCCTTAATGGCGTACCCTTTTTTAGTAGGACGGAAATTAAAGTCTTTTATTTTCTTTTCGCCCAGCATTACCTTGGTGGCATAGTTTACGTACGGTTCATCATAGGCTTTGCAGATAAAGGGCACCGTGCGCGATGCTCTTGGATTTGCTTCGATGATGTAAACCTTATCGTTTTTAATGGCAAACTGAATGTTGATCAACCCAACTGTTCTCAGGGCAAGGGCAATACGATGCGTATAGGTTTCAATTTGCTTCATCACAAAATCACCCAGGTTATAGGGCGGTAACACCGCATAGGAATCTCCGGAGTGGATGCCTGCCGGTTCAATGTGCTGCATTACGCCTATGATGTATACATCTTCGCCATCGCAGATAGCATCAGCCTCAGCTTCAATGGCGCCATCTAAAAAGTGATCGAGTAATACTTTATTCTCCGGTAGATTTTTCCAGATGTCAAGAATATGGTTTTCCAGTTCTTTTTCATTGATCACAATTTTCATGCTTTGTCCGCCCAATACATAGGATGGACGAACTAACAATGGAAATCCAATGGTCTTCGAAACTTCCAGTGCTTCATCAGCATTGGTAGCTACACCAAATTCAGGATAGGGAATATTCAGCTCTTTTAACAATGTAGAGAAGCTTCCGCGATCTTCTGCCAAATCAAGCGCTTCAAAGGAAGTTCCGATAATTTTTACCCCATACTTGTTGAGTTTCTCCGCCAGTTTCAATGCGGTTTGCCCTCCAAGCTGGACAATTACACCTTCAGGTTTTTCGTGCTGAATAATATCCCACAAATGTTCCCAGAAAACCGGCTCGAAGTAAAGCTTATTGGCAATATCGAAATCAGTAGAAACGGTTTCCGGGTTGCAGTTAATCATGATGGCTTCGTAGCCACACTCTTTGGTTGCCAGCACACCATGTACACAGGAGTAATCAAATTCTATACCCTGACCAATGCGATTGGGGCCAGATCCCAGCACAATTATTTTCTTATTATCGGAAACAATCGATTCATTTTCAGTATCAAAAGTAGAGTAGTAATAGGGTGTGTTGGCTTCAAACTCTGCAGCACATGTGTCTACCAATTTATAAACACGATTAATGCCCATGCTCTTACGTTTTTCATGCACTTCACTTTCCAGGCAATCCATCAAGTGTGCCAACTGACGATCGGCATAGCCTTTCTCTTTGGCTGTTCGCATTAACTCAACCGGAATGGTGTCAAGCTTGTACTTTTCAATTTCTTTTTCAATTTCAACAAGTTCCCAGATCTGTTCCAGAAACCACTTATCAATTTTAGTAAGGTTGTGAATGGTTTTCATGGAGATGCCCAACTTCATGGCATCGTATACATGAAATAGCCTGTTCCAGCTTGGGTGCTCCAGGCTATACAGCAACTCTGTCTGATTGGTGAGTTCTTTCCCATCAGCACCTAAGCCGTTTCTTCTGATCTCCAGCGACTGACAGGCTTTTTGTAGAGCTTCCTGAAAGTTTCGTCCGATGCCCATTACTTCGCCTACTGATTTCATTTGTAAGCCAAGCTTACGGTCGGCACCATGAAACTTATCAAAATTCCAGCGAGGAATTTTCACGATCACATAATCTACTGCAGGTTCAAAGTAAGCTGTGGTGGTTCCGGTAATAGCATTTTTCAGTTCATCCAGGTGATAACCAATGGCCAACTTCGCGGCCACCTTTGCAATAGGGTACCCGGTTGCTTTTGAAGCCAGCGCTGAGGATCGTGATACCCGCGGGTTGATTTCAATGCCGATGATATCATCCGTTTCCGGATTAACGGCAAACTGAACATTGCAACCTCCGGCAAACTTACCAATGCCATTCATCATTTTGATGGCGAGGTTTCGCATGTTTTGGTAAACCGTATCCGGAAGCGTCATCGCTGGTGCCACGGTGATGGAGTCACCGGTATGAACCCCCATGGGGTCGAAGTTTTCGATGGAGCAGATTATAATCACGTTGCCCCGTTCATCGCGAAGCAATTCCAGCTCATATTCTTTCCAACCCATAATGCTTTGCTCCACCAACACTTCGTGAATGGGCGAGGCGTGCAAGCCGCGGTTTAGTGCTTCATCAAAATCCTCCGGATTTTTAACAAAACCTCCACCTGTGCCACCTAAGGTATAGGATGGACGAATGACCAACGGGAAACCAATTTCCTGTGCTATTTCTTTGCCTTGGAGAAAGGAAGTGGCCGTTGAACCTTTACAAACGCCTACGCCCAATTCATGCATTTTTAACCGGAATTTCTCCCGGTCCTCAGTGGTTTCGATTGCTTTGATATCAACCCCGATGATCCGGACACCGTAATTTTGCCAGATACCCGCCTTATCGCACTCAATGCAAAGATTAAGTGCAGTTTGTCCACCCATGGTGGGGAGCACGGCATCAATGTTATGTTTTTCAAGAATTTCGCGGATTGACTTCTTGGTAAGGGGCTTCAGGTAAACATGATCAGCCGTTACCTTATCGGTCATAATGGTAGCCGGATTGGAGTTGATCAGGATCACTTCAATGCCTTCTTCGCGCAAGGAGCGGGAGGCCTGTGAGCCGGCATAGTCAAATTCACAAGCCTGGCCAATGATGATGGGACCGCTACCGATGATTAAAATGGAACGAATACTTCTGTCTCTAGGCATGTTGAGGGATGGGTATGGATAAATTGTCGCAAAAATAGGACGCCACCCCGAACACACAAACAGATCAGCAATAAAAAACCCTGACGTTTGGTCAGGGTTTTTTATCAGTTGGTTTTGATGATTTTTCGGAGAATTTTTTCGCCTTGGTTCCCTTGAATTTTAACAAGGTAAATCCCCGCTGGCCATTGACTCATGTCAACCAGATGGAGCATTTTCCCATTGGATGTATCGATGGTCTCACCAATTAGTGTTTGTCCTTGAATTGAAATCAATTCAAGGTGCGCACTGGTAAATGAAACTGCATCAGCCTCGAGCGTAAGTGTGTTTTGAGTTACAGGGTTTGGATAAAGCTGCAAGCCGGATAGGGACGACTCAAGCGATGTAATAGGGTCTTGAATATAGAGGTTATCGATAGCCCAGCCCCAACCGTTAATGGTCTCGTTGGAAAACAACCGGAAACGAATGATTACCTGATCACCGGGTTGGAAATTGCCGTTAGCGGTCATGTTAACCACGCGATTCCGAAACATTCCTGCATTGGGATTTGATCCAGTGTTAAACGCAGCAATCCATGAAGATAACCCACCAATAATGTCGTATCCGTCTAAAAATCTGTTCCAGGTGTTGCCCCCGTCTTTTGATCCTTCAACAATAACATAATCCCTGAAATTTGGATTTCCAAAAATTGCACCTGTAGAATGACCCTCTACGATTACGATTTCATCAAACCGCAAGAGGGGATTAGAGGATGATAGTGTAATCGGATTGGTGAGAACAAAATTATATGATGAGGTTCTGTCCAGTCCGATTCCATTTGGATAAAAGTGCTCGGAGTGGATAGCGCCATCAACAAATAAATTGGGTTGTGAAATAGAAAAGAAGTTGCCTACAAAATCATTTGTCGCTGAATTAAAGTTGTTGGCATAGGTAGTTAACGGAGTGCCAAAGTTTACAATGGGGACTTTAATGAAATTTTCAGAAGGAGGAAAGGCGCCCTCATTGCCAATACTATCCATGGCCACTATTCTGTACTCAATAACATCACCAACGGATAGTGAAGCTAATCCACTTAATGTAAATTGATATTGACTTGCCGGAGGGTTGACAGTAAAGTCAATACTAGTGATTGTTCCTCCATTAATTTTGTATTCAATTTTTAATGACTCCACTCCACTGGCATCACTGGCTTTGGTTACGATGACCAATTCGTTATCGTTATCTTTTAAATAATCAATATGATCATGGAGAACTAAAGGAGGAGTGTCATCAATTTGAATTTTCAAGTTGTCGATGGCCCATCCCCATCCTGCAGCGAAGGGATCGCTGAATAGCCTGAAACGTATCACCACTTCATCACCTGTGTTAAATTTATTTTGCAGGTCTAAAGTGCGAGTGCGGTATAAGGTAGGGTCTCCAACGGCTGTTGAGTTATTTCCAGATGTTGCACTGTTGTAACGCGTTAACCAGGCTGTATTTGCCCGCGAGTCGTATCCATCAGCAACCGGTGTCCAGGTTATACCACCATCTTTTGAACCTTCTACCACCACGTAGTCCCAGAATTCCGGGTTTCCAAAAACAGTTCCTGTCTCTCCGGGCTCAACCAAAACAATTTCATCAAATACTATGGTTGCCTCCTGGCCTTTAACGCGAACAGGAATCTTTAATTGATAAACCAGGTTCAGTTCATTGTTTGGGAACCCATTTCCTTCAGTGTACGGATGATCGGAATGAATAGCAGGATCATTAAACCCTGCGGGTTGGGTTATGCTGAAGCCATTACCAAAGAAATCATTGGATGGTGTATTGAAATCATTGGCATAGGAATCTTGTGTAGGTTCGAGTCCCACCACGTTAAGCGTATAAAAGCCTGAAGCAGGTGAGGTACCAACATTACTGTTGGATGAGTTATCGGTGGCAACGATGCGATAATTAACAACATCACCATTATTCAAACCGGTGCCTAAATTGATAGTAGAGCGATAGATGGAATCAGCGCCAGGGTTTTGAAGAGTAAACGTTTGGTTGGATTGTGAAACTCCATTTATGGTATACTGTAACACAACGGAGGCAATCCCAATATTATCGGTAACCCTTGCCTCCAGTTCTAGTTGAATTTCGCTATCCAACAGAAATGGTTTCGGTGAGTGAGTAATAACCGGAGCCTTAGTATCAGGCCCAGTTGAAAAGATGTGAATATTTTGCAACTCGCTGGCAAGTTTTCTAACGATTTTCCCAGGGTTTACAAACTCTCTTCCCTCTATATCATTGACGGAGATGAAATAGCCATAGTTCTGAGGATTACCACTGCCCGGGATGGATGCAGTGAATTGATTGGGTAATCCGGTGGGATTCATAGTCACCACGCTGAAGGTGGAGCCATCGGTGGTATAGTTTAATTTTAAACTGGAAGCAGTGTACCCAACATCAGCTTGCAGGGATGTGGTTATTACATATGGGCCTGTAGTATTTTCTGAATCAGCCAGTGGTTGATGATTGATTTTTACAATTTCCCAACCCATATCTTTCAGCATAGCCCAAGCCACCCCCGGGTCATGTATTCTTTCAGCAGGTGCAATCTGCGGTGTCATCAAGGCATTTGTAGTATTGTTAAATGTTGTTTCATCGAGGTGACTTATACTAGAGCCTCCATTAAAGTTTACAGGGGCATATATTTTCGGTTTGAGAGAAGTGACAGAATTAAAAAAAAGATTATCGCTTATGAGTTGTGCGCGTAGATCGGGAGATGGAGATGATACAGTTTGTATTAAATTGGAACCTGAAGCGTTTTCAACAGGGACATCGTAAATAATTGGAACACCGCTAGCTTGTAAGCCCACCTCACCCGAAGAACCATTTACCGTGAAAGTACCAGCGAAACCTAGTCCGTGTCCTATTTCATGAAGAACAACTGTTGCCAAATCGAATTGACCGGATGGAGGAGGGGTTCCTGTATTATAGTGCCAGTTCGCACTGTTACTGAATTGAACAAAAATGTCGGGATTATTTCCATTCAAATTCTGTCCGGTTATTTTCTCCGCCATAGCAACGGGATAAAACACATTAAGTTTTTGAGCGCCTGTAAAGTTTGCATATGCAGAAGTGTACAATGCCCCGCCTAGAACCCCCGGCCCAAGCGATGACCAATAGGCATCAATCTTAATGGGCACCGAAGAGGAGATCAACGTTTCCCATATTCCGATAGCATAATCAAAAGCAGCAATGGCTTCAGGTGTAAAGCCTGGGTTGTAGGTTACTTCAATAGTAGATGTTTTTGTTCGGGCGCCATTGGCCCATTTCAAATATTGTTCCGGAGGAGGAATATAACAAGGGTTATCATCCGTATGGGCATAGCATACTGTGGGCTTGGTGACCTTTATACCCATTGGTTTTTGGGCTAAAAGGGAGCCTGTTGAAATGGATGCCAAAAGGCCGATCAACATTATAGTGCTGAAGAATTTATTCATGAAAATGCAATTTAAGGGTACAACAAATCAATCAACAGGCGGTGCCTTTCCCCTCTTTCCTGATTTGAACAAGTGAAAGTAAAAAAAGTCTAAATTCTTTCTAAGCGGTGGTTTAAATCATCCCCCTTGATTTTAATTCAAGGTATTTATTAATGGTATTTACCGTAAGACGCTCAGGTGTGGTAAGAATGGTTTGAATGCCCGTTTTTTGAAGTTCCCTGGCAATCAGTTTTTTGTCGTAGGCAAATTTTTCAGCCACTGCTTTGTAATAAATTTCTTTCAGGTTTTCAGCTGGTTCCTGTATCAAACTCGTCATCTCGGTATTTTCAAAGAAGATGACAACCAAGACATGCTGCCTGGCGAGACTTCTTAAAAATGGCAACTGACGCTGCATACCATACACGGATTCAAAATTGGTGAACAACAGCAATAAACTTCGTTGGGTAATTTTTCTGCGAATGTGGCCATAGAGCGCAGAAAAATCTGATTCACGATAACCCGTTTTCTGATTATACAATACGTCCTGTATCTGCGCCATCTGACGGTTGCTTCGGCTGGCCGCCAGGGTTGTTCCAATAGTATCCTGAAAAGTAATCAGTCCCGCTTTATCAGATTTTTTTATGGCAATGTTACTGATGACTAAGCTTGCATTGATAGCGTAATCCATCAAACTCAAGCCGTTAAAAGGCATTTGCATTACACGACTTTTGTCGATGAGGGAGTATACCTGTTGCGAGCGCTCATCCTGGTAATGATTTACCATCAGGTTTGATTTTCTGGCTGTGGCCTTCCAATTGATGGTACGGATATCATCGCCCTGAACGTATTCTTTAATCAACTCGAACTCCATGTTCTGCCCTATTCGTCTGATTTTTTTTATCCCGGTTTCTGTCAGCCGGTTGGAAATGGCGAGTAATTCGTATTTCCGCATTTGTATGTACGATGGATATACCGGAACCAAGGCATCTTGCGAAAACCGGAATCTTCTTTTGAGTAAACCGAGAGGCGAGCTTACAAGAACATTTACTGCACCAAAGGAGTATTCACCACGCTTTACCGGCCGGAGTGAATACGCAATGGTTTTGCTTTCGCGAATAGGAAGGTAAATTCTGAAGTTCAAGTCGCGTCTTTGAAACTGATGGGGGATCTCATCAATCACTTCCAAGGAAGCTTTGAACGGAAAGAAATTCTCCAGGTAAATCCTGATTTCATTCTCATCTCCGTTGGAAAGTTTTTCGGGCGTGAAGCGATAGCCGTGCAATCCTCTTCTTGTTCGAAAGAGCAGCAATGTATCGGCCAGAACAAAAGCTAATAAAGCAAAGAACAGAATCTTGGGAACGATAAGAAATCCACCGATAATAAAACTAAGAATGAAGCAAAGCACAACGCCCACGATGGCCATGAAAAGCCGGTTGTTCAGGTATAGGTTTTTTAATTGCCTCATTGTTTTATTTAATAATCAGTAAATAAACCTAAACCGATATGCTCCCGGGCCGCATGGCCCCGTATACTCATCCAGCGCTGTGCCCAATCCCCGCTTGCCAATGCCAGGCCAAAGATTGGCCAAGGCGCTGTCTGAGTATACTGAAATAAATTCATAAGGAAATGTTTAGATAATGTGGTGGAGTGATTACGGACTTTAAGTTTTGTTTTGTGTACGACAATCTAACGCGGGACTTCAACCTTATCAACAATTTGCTTCACTACATCATCGGTGGTAATACCTTCCATTTCCTTATCAGGGGTAAGCATAATACGATGACGCAATACGGGCGCTGCCACAAACTTTACATCCTCAGGCGTTACAAAATCGCGGGCGTTGATAGCGGCAAAAGCTTTTGCGCTGTTGAGTAAGGCTACTGATGCACGCGGTGAAGCACCCAGGAAAAGTGATGGATTGTTACGCGTTTCATAAATAATCTGTGCGATGTATCGCATCAGATTTTCTTCTACGTGTACTTGCTGAACGGCATTTCGGTATTGCTTGATTTTTTCAGTGTTTAGCACAGGCTTTACATCTTCTACAGGAGCATGGCCCTTTCGTTGATGATGCCCCTGAATAATGGAAAACTCTTGCTCCATATCAGGATAGTGCACCAGAATCTTGAATAAAAACCGATCTAATTGTGCTTCGGGTAAACGATAAGTACCTTCATGTTCAATAGGATTTTGTGTGGCTACTACCATGTATGGATGTTCCATTCTATAGGTAGTACCGTCCGCGGTTATCTGGCGTTCTTCCATTACTTCAAAAAGTGCAGCCTGGGTTTTTGCCGGGGCCCGATTGATTTCGTCTATCAGCACAATGTTGGAAAAGATAGGGCCTGCTTTAAACTCAAACTCAGAATTTTTCATGTTAAAAACGGAGGTACCAATAACATCTGAGGGCATCAGGTCGGGTGTGAATTGGATGCGGTTGAACTTCACATCAATTACCCGCGACAATAGTTTGGCCGTTAATGTTTTGGCCACACCGGGTACACCCTCTATGAGCACATGTCCATCTGCCAGAATGGAGATGATCAGTAAATCAATCATCTCTTGCTGCCCCACAATAACATGGCCAATCTCTTCCCGTATCTTTTTTACACTTTCGTTAAGCGCGGTTAAGTCAACCCGGTTTTCAAATAATCTTTCTTCCATAATTATAGTGTTAGCAAGTTGGTTAATAGTTGAACTGATCCAATTTTTCGTTTAAAGATTTGAGTTCGCTTTCGGCAATCTGATTCTTTCCATGAATCAATCCGATCAATTTAAATAACTCTCGTACCTTCTCTTCTGCATGGCCCGTCCTTTTAGCTATTGTGAGAAGGGTTTGTTCATTTACCTGATGAGCGTTGATGCCATACTTCGAACGGAGTTGCTCCAGTAAAAATGCGATTCTTTTTTCAGCAATGTTCTTATGATCAGCCGATTGGTAATACAGGTTACCAATGGTTTGAACAAATTCAACCGATGTGTTGGCCAATGGTTTAATGATAGGTATAACGCGTTGCCTGCGCCTGGCTTCAAAAATCATAAATAACAAAATGCTAAGAATGGCAATGTAATATGCCCAGCTCAGAGGTTCATTCGTTAGGATAAACCGCAACGGGGTTCGGGCTTCCAGTCTGCCGAGGTGATAAAATTCTGTCCAGTAGGTGGTGCGATCAGGCAAATGTGATAGCGCCAATGAAGCGAACTCAGCATTTTGATTGTACAGCAGGTATGCATTGGTAAAAGTTAAGGGTGTTGAGCTGAGGTAAAGAAATCCTTTTCCCCATGAAATTTTTATCAACACGGGTAAGTCAAGATCATTTGTGGCGACAATCTGTGTACGGGTTGTATCTACTTCATCAAAGTAGTTGTGAATATTTTTTCGTGGAAATAAATAAATCTGCTGCTGGTGTAGCCCGGGGTTTTTAAAGTGTATGCCTGTTGAGTCGTTGCGATTGAACACGGCTGTAAAGTCGCCATCAAAAAAATAATCAGATGTGTTAAGGTAAAGCGTGTCGGCAAATCTTCCACGAAAGTATTGTGCCGCAATAAAGGCTGTTCCGCCTTTTTCAATGTTCTTTAGCAGGGCGTCACAATCTTCTTTGCCTGGAGAAAATGAGGAGGAGAGCGATAAAAAATTTGTGGGCTTTTGCAATGTATCATACAACTCGTACAGGGTATAGTTACTTTGTTGAATACTATTTTTGGATATAATGGATCCGATTAACTGATCAAGAGCATAGGCACCAAACGGATTCTTATCCTTATGATGAAAAGTAATTGTCCAGTCGAGATCACGTGGCGACAATAATTTCAGGGCCAGGTAAAAAACAAAGGCAGCTGATAAGTAGACAATATATTTCCAGTCTTTACGCAGCATTATACATTAGTTTTCCACTCCTTAAAAATTGAGTCTACTTTTTGATAGAGTCCTTCATTGATAGTGAAGTTTCCATACCAGGCATATTCAAAATAAAAATTCAATTCGTTGAAACCGGTTTTAAGCTGTTGTGCTGTCAATTCTTCCAGGTAATCGTGATTGGTTTTACCGGGTTGCCACAAAATGTGGTTTTTATCGGCCAGTAGCTTAAGAGACTGCAGAAACAACAGGCGAATGGCCAGGCGAAATTCCTTCTTACTGAGGGCTTCACGGATGAGCTTTTCGAAATCCATGGCGTGGATATCTTCATCGATTACACCATGTGCAATCGGGGCTTTTTTGCCTGCGTAAAACATGGTGAATGCATCAACTTTCAGCAAGCGCAGAATTACATACACAACGACAATAATGGCTAAAATGGTAAGCAGGATGTTGAACCAATTGGCATTCTCAACAGCTGTTAATAAACGGGACAACCAATTGTTTAACCAGATTTTAAAACGTTCCCATAAGTTTATGGCGGCCGGACTCCTTCCATAATCCAATTCGGGGTCGGCCTTTAACTTTTCAAGTTTGGTCTTGTCAAAGCTGCGAGTGTCGACTATGCTGCTATCGTAGGTAATGGACTTAACTTCTTTCTGACCGTTGGCAAAAAGGAAGCTGAGAAGAAATGCAGTAAGCAGAAAAAATCTAATACTGCTCATCCGTTTTACTGTTCTCAACCGGCTGACCGATGGTGTTTATACGGGAGAGTAAACCTTTGGCTTCTTTTAGTTCAACCAGGTTGAAGTATTGAAAGGCAAGTGCTATCAGTGGTAATGAATAAAGCAAGAAACTCACAATGAAGTAAAGTGTCATAAATATATTGTTGATCAGCTCCTGTGTAAACGATGGTTCCTGAAACGGGTTTCCATCAATAGAGTGCATCATGCTCACAAAGAAATTAATGTACCACGGAATGAGAAAGAGTGATGAGATAGTGCTTTGAACCAGTGAAAGAATAACGAGCAATCCAAACGTGCTCCACCACTTATCGCGAATTAATGTAAAGCATCTGGACATGGCTTCAAAAAAGCCAATCTTTTCATAAGCTCTTATAATAAAGAGTAAGGAAAGCGAAATAATAGCATACATAAAGCCGATGAAAACAGCCACGCCACCAAAAAAAGCAAGCCATGGAGAAATAGCCGTGGCACCAATAATTACAAGAATAACCAACAGGTATGCAGCAATCAGTAATATCCAATACAGAAAGATAGTGCCGAAATACATGGGCAACGAGTTGCGCACTCTTTCCCAAATGGTGTTAACATCAATGTCATTACTTTTCCGGGCATCGTACTCCATCATGTAGTTATACACTACCGCAACGATCATCACCCCGCTAAGAAACATGAGCAAAACCGCCAACGTAATCTCTACCCATAACATGGGTGAGTCCAGGTAGTCGGTAATAACATCAGGATTCCCCTGATTACGACTCATGTTGCCGATAAAGCCAAAATATCCTGAATAAAGACTGCCGGCCAACACGCTGCCCACCAACATTGGCGGTCCGGCTATGAAAAGCAGACTTTTGAAAAAGGGTTTGAAGTTCTGCTTAAGAAACTCAAACGTAGCATTCATTTTATTGCTGAAATCCCTTGCTTTTTGAAATTCAATGGGCGTGAAGTTGCTTTCCATGGTTAACCAATTTGTATGGATAAATAACGAAATAATACAGTATAAGCCAGGCCGACAAGCTGATAATAATGGTTTTCAGGCTCCAGTGCATAAAAGCATACCGGGTAATAAAAGATTCTATAAATCCCGCCAGAATAAAAAACGGAACGAGCCCCATAACAATTTTTACACCTTTTAACACGCCCTGCTTAAATGAATCCAACCGCGAATAAGTACCCGGAAACAAAAAACTATTCCCCATCACCAGGCCGGCAGCCCCGGCAACAACAATTACCGAAAGCTCAATGGTACCATGAAGCATGATGACCGAAAAGGCATTTGCCGCTAACTCTTTTTTCAGGAAGAAAGAATAAATAGCGCCCACCATTATGCCATTTGAAAAAAGAATATAGCCGGTTCCTAAAGAGAAAAACAAGCCGGCTACGAAAGCATAAAATGAAACCCGAATATTGTTGAAAGTTATGGCAAAGAACATATCACCCTCTGAACTGCCGCTGAATACTGCTGTAGGATTTCCTTTTTCAATATTTTCAAGCGTCATATTTACGTACGCGTCACCTAAAATCAGGCGAACAAATGTTTCATCATAATAAGCAGAGGCACCACCAATGAGTATGGCAACTGTAAAAATGAGAAAGGCATAGAGCAGCGGCTTCCTCGACTCAAACATTACCATAGGAAGTTCAAACTTCCAGAAGGTGATGAACCGGTTCTTCTCTTCCTTTTTGTTTTTGTAAATCTCAAGGTGAATCTTCGAGGCCAGGTTATTCAGGTATTGTGTTACCCGGCTTTTTGGATATTGGGTACGGGCAAACGAAAGATCATCCGTTAGCTGAATAAAAATTTCGGCCAAACGGTCCGGATGTGGACGACCTTTTGCTGTCAGCGTTTGCTCAATTTCCTGCCAGCGTTGCTGATTACGTTTTACAAAAGCGGCTTCACGCACGGGGACTACGGGTTACAGGCTGCAAGTTACGGGTTTCTTTGGGTTCCTCGTGGGGGTTGCCAGCTTCCTGTTGCCGGTAACTGGAGACTAGCTAACCGGAAACCAAACACGTTACAATTCAGACACCTCAATTACTCTATTCCAAACCCTCCACACGTTTTTGTAACAAATTTTTCCGATGTCTTCAGGTGAGTAGCCTCTGCGCAATAATTCATAAATCAGGTTTGGGTATTGCGATACATCCTTTAATCCGGTGGGTAAGCTGTCGCCCACACCATCATAGTCGGAGCCAATACCCACATGATCAATGCCCGCTAATTGTACAACACGATCGATATGATCGGCTACAGTCTTTACATCCGCGTAAAGCGATGGGTTTGCTTTCCGGAATTCTTCAATTACAGGTTTGGCTGCTTCATCACGGAAACCCAATCCTTTTTCTTTTAAAATAGCCTGCAGTTTTTGGCGATTCTCCGTGTTGGCTTTGGATACGGCAGAGTCTAAGAAAGTTGAACCAAAGTTTATTTGAATAACACCCCCATTTTCTTTTAATGCTTTTACCATAGCATCATCCATATTACGCTGCCAGCCGGGTGTGAAATAACGCAATGAAGAGTGCGATGCAATCACCGGTGCTTTGGTAATTTTTAGCACATCATAAAACGTACTGTCAGATACATGCGAGATGTCAACCATAATTCCCACACGGTTCATTTCACGAACTACGTCTTCGCCAAACGGACTTAATCCATTCCAGGTATTGAGTGTGTCGTACGATGAATCGCAAATCTGATTGTCTTTGCCGTGGGTTAGTGTTATGTAGCGTATACCGCGATCAAAAAAGTATTTCACATTAGCGATGTCATTACCAATAGGCGCACCATTTTCCATGCCCATGGGCAAAGCAATTCTACCTGCTGCAAAATGGGCATCAACTTCAGCGGGTGTTCCGGCTAATCCAAACTTATCGGGGTGTGCTGCTGCGATACCACGAATCATATCAATCAGTGAATCGGCAAGCGGCTTACCCATATCGGGCTTTAATTGATTCTCAGAGGGAATATATATGGACATAAAGGGGGCATCCAGTCCGCCTTTTTTTGCACGTTCAAAATCAAAATCGCCATCTTCTGTGCTGATGGGTATACCCAGAAATTCTTTTTCGAGCCGGAAATTCTTAACCTTTAAGCGATACGGCAGATCAACATGGCCATCGGTAATAATATAGGCATGCGCCAGCGAATCAGCTACCTGGCGAAGCTTTTCTTCGGGCAAGGCTGTGTAGTCAATTTTTTCTTTCGTTGTACAGGCTGCCATTACCAGAATCAGCGCGGCAAGTATTAAATCTTTACTTTGCATCATTAATTAAGTTTGTTCAATATTATTCATTTTCAAACCGGATGCAAACCGTTAGTGTACGAACCACCCAAAATGTTGTTATTGATTACCCTGTAGCCAGTTTGGGTGATCGCATTTTGGCTTATTTTATTGATGTCTTTATCATCATCGCATACTTCATCCTGATCTTTTTCATTTTGGTCTCTGGAAGTGTGGGGTCTACGGCTTTGATAATCGGAGTGTTGGTCATACCTCCGTTCCTGTATCACTTGTTCTTCGAAATTTTTATGAATGGCCAAAGTCCGGGAAAGCGACAAATGAATATAAAAGTTGTACGGCTTGACGGCACACCGGCTACCATTGGTAATTACATCATCCGGTGGTTGGTTCGCCTTTTTGAAATTGATTTATTGTCGGGTGCCATAGCGTTGTTTACCATAGCCGTTAGTGGCAAGGGGCAACGGTTAGGCGATATTGCTGCAGGTACTACCGTAGTTAAACTGGTTGAGCAACGAGCCGTTACAGCAAAGGAAGTATTTACGATTACTGATGACACCTACACGCCAACCTTTCAACAGGTGATTCAATTGAATGACCAGGATATTGAATTGATTCAACAAGCGCTGGAGGTTAATCGCACCACCGGTAATTCGTTGCCCGTTATGGCGGTTACTGAAAAAATTAAGAATAGTTTGGGTATCCAAACAGACTTGCCTCCCGTGAAATTTCTGTACACAATCGTTAAAGATTACGGACACATCACAGCCGGTAAATAATGAGTGAGGAGTTGCCTACATATACCACCGCACAGTTGGCTTTACGGAATGGGCAGGACAAGCCCCAGGTATGGGTTGCCTTCAGGGGTATGATTTACGAAGTTACGGAGTCGCGCTTATGGAAAACCGGAAAGCATTACGAGCACTGGGCCGGGCAGGATCTGACAGATGAACTGAAAGATGCCCCTCATACTGACAAGGTGTTTGATAAGTTTAAGGTGATTGGACGATTAGATTCACAATGAAGTGATTTACTTTCTTAATGGAGATTAATCAATTGTATGATGCCAAATCATTTTCATCTTTTGATTAATACTCGCGAAACCTTTGTTCACAAAAAATTTTCTGCTGATCTTAGGATAATGTTAAGTTCTTACACGAGAGCGATTCACAAACAGGAGAATAGATTAGGGAGTTTATTTCAACAACACACAAAAATTAAGAAAATTATCTCAAGTGAAATTGGCTCAATTTGTTTGCACTATATCCATCAAAACCCTTTGAAAGCAGGGCTCATTGATGCTATGGAAGACTGGCAATACTCTTCATTCAATACATATTGGAAACAGGAGGATAGATTTGTAGACCGTTTGCTGGCCAATAAATTATTAGATATTCCACTGGATACGGAAAGATTCTATACCTTAAGTAAAAAAGTAATAAACTACGATAAGTCGTCCTACGACTTTGAGTCGTAGGACGACTAAAAACGAATATGATTCTGATTGCTGATAGCGGTGCTTCTAAAACAGATTGGCGAATACTCAACGCTGATGGTGGCATTGAACAAGCCCAATCCATTGGCTATAATCCTTATTATCAGCCTATCGAGCAGTTTGATCAGGAGGTGCGGGAAGTTTTAGTGCCCCAGGTTAAGCATCGGGTAGAGAAGATTTTTTATTACGGCACAGGCTGTTCATCTGATAAAAACAGGCAAATGATCCGCATGGCCCTGGAGCGCTATTTTACCGATGCTCATATTGAAGTATGGCACGATTTGCTGGCCGCAGCCCGAGCGTTGTGCGGTGAAGATCCCGGCATAGCCTGCATTTTGGGAACAGGTTCGAACTCTTGTTATTACGATGGTGTTCGCATAGTTGAGAACGTAACCTCATTGGGCTATGTATTGGGTGATGAAGGCTCCGGAGCATGGATGGGGAAAAAGATAGTTGCTGATTATTTGCGAAAGGATTTACCGGAGAAACTGTGGGACTATTTTAAAAAAAGATTTCCTATGGATCGTGATGAAATATTGAGTCGTGTATATAGTCAGGAAATGCCCAGCCGTTTTTTAGGAAGCTTCTCTCATTTTATTTTTCAGCATTTGAAAGAACCCTATTGCTATAAGTTGGTGTACGATGGGTTCAGTGAATTTATGGAGAAGAATGTAATGCGGTACGAGAAATATGATGAACTGAGAGTGCATTTTGTTGGTTCCGTAGCGTTTTACTTCAGCGATATTTTGAGGCAAGTAGCCAATGACAAAGGCATTACTGTAAAAAATATATTGGAAAGCCCCATTGCCGGACTTACATTATATCACAAGAAGGATCTGAAATAAACATGTCCATAACCGAATCATCTTCCTATTACAATCATCTGGAAAAGATGAGTGTTCATGAATTGCTGACCAGCATCAATAAAGAGGATAAGTCAGTTCCGTTGGCGATTGAAAAGGTAATACCCCAGGTAGAGAAGTTAGTAGGGGTAATCGTTGAAAAAATGAGTAGTGGCGGACGACTGTTTTATATAGGCGCAGGTACCAGTGGAAGATTAGGCATTTTGGATGCCAGTGAAATTCCACCAACCTATGGTATGCCTCATGGAAAAGTCATTGGGTTGATTGCCGGGGGCGATCAGGCCATTCGAAAAGCCGTTGAGCATGCTGAGGACGATGCAGAACAGGCGTGGAAGGATTTACAAATGCACAACATATCTGCGCAAGATGTACTGATTGGAATAGCGGCTTCGGGCAGAACTCCGTATGTGATTGGTGGATTGAAGACTGCGCGCGCACAGGGTATTGTAACAGCATGCATTACCTGCAATACGCAAACGGCTGTTGCTCAACAAGCCGATTATCCCATTGAGATTATTGTAGGCCCTGAAGTTGTTACCGGAAGCACCCGTATGAAGGCAGGAACAGCTCAGAAGCTGGTCTTGAATATGATCTCAACAACGGTTATGATAAAGCTCGGCCGGGTAAAGGGAAATAAAATGGTGGACATGCAACTGACCAACAATAAACTTGTTGACCGGGGCATACGCATGATTATGGAAGAACTTGGTGTTGATCAGGAAAAAGCAGATGCCTTGTTAAAAGAATTTGGAAGCGTACGCAGGGTGATTGATAGTTACACCGGGCATGCATGATATTGAACCGTTTTCGAATTGGCTGAAGTATTACAATTCATCGGAAGATCCGCGCTCACCTTTTTTTGAGAAGTCCTACAACTTCGAGCAATACACGGATACGATTTACGGTTACTATATAGATCCTGCATGGGATTTTATGGGCTCGGAAACGCTATACATTAAAATTCTGTACGCTGATTACCGGGCTGGGTTTGTTATTCTTGAATTCATAGGCGAGTGGAACGACACCATCAACAATGATATCATGCATCTTAAAAGAAATATTATTGATGAATTGCTGGCCGCTGGAATCAATAAATTTATTCTAATTGGCGAGAATATTCTCAACTTTCATGGTTCCGATGATTCGTACTATGAAGAGTGGTTTGATGAAGTAGAGGATGACGAAAAGGGATTGGGTTGGATCGCAGCCGTATCGTTCCCGGATTTTATTCAACAGGAATTCAGAAAGTACCGCATCGATCAATACGTGAACATGGGCGGAACTTTACAAATCGGGAACTGGCGTACGTTGCATCCATTTTCGTTTTTTGAACTGGTGAATGGGTTGATCATGAGGCGACTTGCCTGATTATAAAATTTTCAGCCCTGTATATAAATCTCATTTCAGTACGTATTAACTTTCTTTTAAATTAAGTCATACCTTCATGGCACACCCCTCACCTGAAAAAGTACCTGTAAAAATCTTTGGTTCATCTGAAGAAGCCTCAATCTTTGTTGCCAAAGAAATTGCGTCACTTATCCGGTTAAGGCAGAAGCAAAAAAAGTTCTGTGTTTTAGGACTGGCCACAGGCTCAACGCCAACCCGTGTGTATGCCGAACTGATTCGCATGCATCAGAAGGAGAAACTGAGTTTTAAGAATGTCTATACTTTTAACCTGGATGAGTATTATCCCATGCAACCAGATGCTCTTCAAAGTTATGTACGGTTTATGAATGAGTACCTGTTTGATCATATTGATATTCCCAAAAGGAATATTCATATACCGGATGGGACTATTTCAAGAGATAAAATTCCTGCCTTCTGCCGTAAGTATGATAAGATGATTGATGATTTAGGCGGTATTGATATCCAGCTTTTAGGTATTGGTCGTACCGGCCACATTGGTTTTAATGAACCAGGCTCCAGTGAAAAATCAACCACGCGACTCATAACCCTGGATCACATCACAAGCATGGATGCGGCAAGTGATTTTTTTGGAGAAGAGAACGTTCCGAAGAAGGCACTCACCATGGGCGTAGGAACCATACTAAAATCCAGGCGCATTATCATGATGGCCTGGGGCGAGGGAAAAGCCCCCATTGTACAGAAAGCTCTGGAAGGAGTTGTTACAGATCAAAATCCTTCATCCTTTCTTCAATTGCATTCAAACACACTGGTGGTATTGGATGAGGCCGCTTCTTCGGAATTAACGAAAGTAAAAACCCCCTGGCTGCTGGACTCGCTCGAGCATTGGAATGATAAGCAAATCAGGAAAGCAGTGGTTTGGCTCTGTCAGAAATTAGGTAAACCTATTCTCAAACTCACTAACAATGATTACAGTGAGCATGGTATGGGAGATATCGTTACTTCATTTGGATCAGCATATCAGGTTAACATCAGAATTTTTAACGAGTTACAACATACTATTACAGGTTGGCCGGGGGGTAAACCTAAAGCAGATGATTCCAATCGTCCGGAACGCGCGAAGCCCTTTCCCAAACGGGTTATTATTTTTTCCCCACACCCCGATGATGATGTAATTTCAATGGGAGGAACCTTTTTACGACTGGTGGATCAGGGGCATGAAGTTCATGTAGCGTACCAAACCTCTGGCAACATTGCCGTGTTTGATGATGACGTTGTTCGCTTCGCAGATTTTGTAAACGATTTCAGTGAGCAGTTTGGATTGGCTAAAATGAAAAGTGAACAGCTTTTTAAAAATGTTCTTCAATCCATTAAGAAGAAGAGGCCTGGTCAAATTGACAGCCCCGAAGTGATGATGATTAAAGGATTGATCAGGCGGGGTGAGGCAAAGGCGGCCTGTCGTTATGTGGGTATTCCAGAAAATAACATTCATTTTTTGGATATGCCTTTTTATGAAACAGGGCTAGTTAAGAAAAAACCATTGGGTGAACCCGATATTAAAATAATTTCAGACCTGCTGGTAAAGATTAAACCCCAACAGGTTTATGCTGCGGGCGACCTTTCCGATCCGCACGGAACACACCGTGTATGCCTGGCGGCCATTTATAAAGCTATCGATCGGTTGAAGAAAAATTCATGGATGAAAGACTGTTACGTTTGGCTGTACAGAGGTGCCTGGCAAGAATGGGATATCGACCAGATAGAAATGGCCGTGCCGTTAAGTCCGGAAGAATTATTGCGTAAAAGAAGAGCCATCTTCAAACACCAATCACAAAAAGATAGTGCGTTATTTCCAGGAACCGATGCGCGTGAATTTTGGGTGCGGGCCGAAGATCGTAACCGGGCAACAGCAAAAACGTATGATCAACTTGGTTTGGCCGAGTATGAAGCCATTGAGGCTTTTGTTCGCTACAAATTCTAAGTTAGAAATGCCATTCAAGCGTTAGCTGAGCATTGTTCACCAATGCTTCGGCCGGCACCAGGTATTGCTTTTTTGATTTCACCTCCTGGCAAAGAAAGCGTGTGCGTTTGAGTTTTCCTTTTTTAAAGTAACGTCCGTTCAATTGAAAAACACTTCCTTCACCCAGGGATGAGAGCACTAGGTGTGTATCAACGTTATGATCGTATTGGCGGAAGGCCTTAGTCAGTGCAACATCAGCAAACGTACTGGCCATAGGTTGTTGCATGTGTTGGCTGAGCAACGTTAGCAGTTGTTCAGGAAAAACAGAATTATTCAATACCGGTTCAAGCAGGCGTTGAAAGGTTTGTTTCCATAAATCGCCATGCGGTTCAGCGCGGTTTCCTACCTGGTGGTGTACATGATAATGCGCCACCTCATGAACATAGGTGGTCAAAAATAAATAGGGATTAAGATCTTCGTTTATGGTGATGCGTACACGCTCACCCGGCTTGCAGGTAAAGTCTCCAATTTTGGTCTGCCTGCTTTTGGTAATGCGAAAGATGAAAGGATTTTCTTTCCACAAACGAAGGCAATAGGAAATAGCTTGCTGAGGTATGTGTTGCGATAATATAGTCTGGACTTGCTCTGCCGTCATTCAATGTGAAGGAAATAAAAAAGGCTTTAGATTTCTAAAGCCTCTCAATTTTACGTTACTGAATTATTATTCAGCAGCAGTAGAATCAGCAACTACCTCAGTAGAGTCAGCTTCTTCTGTAGCAGGAGCAACTTCTTCTGTAGCAGGAGCAACTTCTTCTGTAGCAGCTTCTTCAGCTTTCTGACCACCACATGCAACAAATGCAAATGCAAAGCCACATACAGCCAACAATGCGATTAACTTTTTCATAGTTTACAGGTTTTTATTTTAAAACTTCGCAAATATACAACGATCTGATTTTGAAGCCTAAAGAGGTAAGATTTTTATTTTTTCTTGAAGATTAGCCGTACAGGTACACCCTCAAAGTCGAAATGCTCACGAATCTTATTTTCTAAATAACGTTCGTAAGCCGGTTGGATATATTGGGGATGGTTACAAAAGAATGCAATCGATGGAAATCGTGCATTCACTTGGGTGATGTACTTTATTTGGATGAATTTACCTTTTATCGCAGGCGGTGGATAACGCTCTATTTCGGGCAACATAACCTCATTAAGCTGCGAGGTAGGAATTTTCTTTGTTTTATTTCCGTACACCTGAACAGCCTTTTCCACTACCTGGAATATGCGCTGCTTGTTCAATGCTGAGGCGAAAATGATGGGGATGTAGTCGATTGGAGCCAGTTTTTCCATAATCTCCTTTCTAAAGGATTCCGCGGTTTTGGAATCCTTTTCTACCAAATCCCACTTATTTACCATGATTACCATGCCTTTCCCTTGCCGTTCCGCCAGGCTGATAATATTAACGTCCTGCGATTCCATCTTACGTTCCGCATCCAACACAACAATACAAACATCACTTTCTTCTAAAGCCTTAAGCGATCGGAGTACGGAATAAAACTCAACATCCTCATGCACCTTACTTTTCTTCCTTATACCGGCCGTGTCAATCAGGATAAAATTCTGATTGTACATTTTGTAGTGACTGTGTATAGCATCGCGTGTTGTACCAGCTTCATCGGTTACAATGCTGCGTTCGGTTCCTAACAAAGCATTCAGTAACGATGATTTACCAACGTTCGGTCGTCCAAGAATGGAAATTTTAGGAATCCCCGCATTTGGATCCTCAACACCTTCTGAAGGGAAAACCTTAACCAGTGCATCCAGTAATTCTCCGGTTCCGCTTCCATTTTCAGCTGATATCGGATAAACCTCGCCCAAGGCTAGTTCATAAAACTCGGCAGCATAGATCGATTTGTCGGGTGTGTCTGCTTTATTGGCAGCAATGAATACGGGCTTTTTTGATGTTCGGATAATATTGGCGAAGTCTTTATCAAATCCGGTAATGCCGTCACGGCAATCTACCATAAAGATTATAGCCGAGGCTTCTTCCAGTGCCAGGGCTACCTGCTTTCGGATTTCCGTTTCAAACTTGTCTTCCGATCCTGTAACATATCCGCCAGTGTCAATTACCGTAAAATATTTGCCTGTCCATTCGGCATATCCGTAATGCCTGTCGCGGGTAACACCCGGCATATCATCCATAATGGCCTGGCGTTTTTCAATCAACCGGTTAAAGAATGTTGATTTTCCAACATTTGGCCTTCCTACTATCGCTACTATGTTTGCCATAAATCAATTATTCAATGTGCCAATTAGCCAATTAGCCAATTAGCGTTCTGAAAATCATTGGCTAATTGACACTATTGGCTAATTGACTAATTATTCAGGTATCCAAACCTTTTAAGTTTATCTGTCTGTTTGCGCCAGTTATCGGCCACCTTCACATGTGTTTCCAAAAATACCTTTTTATTAAAGAAGGCTTCCATAGCCTGGCGAGATTCCATTCCCAGTTTTTTCAAAGCGCTTCCACCTTTGCCAATGATAATTCCCTTTTGGGAATCACGTTCTACATAAATTTCAGCCCGCATCCGGATGATTTCGTCTGTTTCGCTGAATTCAGTTATGGCTACTTCCGTACTGTAAGGCACTTCCTGTTCAAAATTCATGAATATTTTTTCACGGATAATTTCACCAGCAAAGAACCGCTCGGATTTATCCGACAGTTCATCCTTCGGGAAATAGGGCGGATGCTCTGGTAACCCGGATATAATAGTCTCAAACAATTCTTTTATATGCTCACCCGTAACAGCCGAAACCGGAAGAATTGCATGAAGATTGGGTAACTGCTCTTTCCAGTAAGTGGTCTTATCATGTACTTGTGAGCCTTTGGCCAAATCAGTTTTATTAATCACCAATAAGATGGGAGTTTGTATTTTCTTAAATCGTTCGAAGAGTTCGGGTTCATACTTATCTTCAAGGCTCACCACCAATAAAATCAAGTCTGCATCTTCCAAGGATACTTTCACAAAGTTCATCATGGCTGTGTGAAGAGCATATTTCGGCTCCAGCAACCCAGGGGTATCAGAATACACTACCTGGTAGTTTTCTCCATTAAGAATGCCCATTATCCGGTGTCGGGTAGTTTGCGCCTTGGGGGTGGTAATGGAAAGTTGTTCGCCCACCAGCCTGTTCATTAGGGTAGACTTACCCACATTAGGCTTACCCACAATACTTACAAAACCGGATTTGAATGGACTGGATGACATGCTTTTTGATTGCTGCTCATGACAAATAATAAAGGCGACCCTTTTGAGGTCGCCCTATCTAAGTAGCGGGGGTAAGACTCGAACTTACGACCTTTGGGTTATGAGCCCAACGAGCTACCAACTGCTCCACCCCGCGATATATTTTTTAAAGAGGCTTTACCCTCCGTATTTCAATCTTTCGAACTTTCTTCCGCCTGTGGCGGATATGAGCCCAACGATCCGCCCATTAGCGGATCCACCCCGCTATTTGGAGCACAAAAGTAGAGCCATTGAGGGTAAAAACCAAATCGTGGCTGAAAGCTTGGGCAAACTTCGGTTAACACCTTTCATTTTGTAATTTTCAAAATTGGATTTTGAAAATGGATGAGTTAGGCAAATCTCTACCGGTATCGGAAAGTATAATTGAAAGCGAACAGGGTGCTGGCGCTGCCGGAAACCCAAACTGCCTGAACTGTGGTGCACTCCTTACCGGTAAGTTCTGTTCGCAATGCGGGCAGAAGGATTTGCCCCGCAGGCAGGCCATTGGTGATCTTTCTATAAACTTCATCAGTTCGTTTTTCAGTTTCGAATCGAAGTTCTTTAAAACATTCATCAGCTTAATGTTTAGGCCGGGCATTCTCATTCGCGATTACAATGAGGGCAAACGCGAACGATACTACCACCCGGCCCGGATGTATGTATTTCTTAGTTTTATTTTCTTCCTGATCTTCACACTGATGCCCAATGAAGATAAGATTAATGTGCAGGAAGATGGCAGAGAACTTACCCGTGAGGAAAAGCGCGCTTTCTTTGACTCACTCAATACAACTAGTAATGCATATGGGAATCCTATTCAGGATGAGAACTATGATCCCAAAACGCTGGAAGAATACGATTCGCTTGAAAATGCTAAACCACCGGAGAAGAGAGATGGCCGGATTGAACGCTATTTTAAAATCAAGTTCATCACCCTGAAACAACAACGCGGTTGGGACGAAAAAACCATCTGGAAAAGCTTTGGTGAAAGCCTTCAGGCCAACATTCCAAAAATGATTTTCTTTTTGCTCCCGGTGTTTGCATTGATCCTCAAGCTGCTTTACATCCGCAAAGATTTTTACTATTCCGAACACTTGGTGTTCACCGTTTTCTTCTACGATTTCCTCTTCCTTGCTGGAATCCTGGGAATGGTATTCTCATTAGTGCATTGGCTCGAATGGATTAATTTTTTCGTATTTCTGTACATCAATTTTTACTTGTACAAAGCTATGCGCAGGGTGTATGGTCAGTCACGATTTAAGACTGTGGTAAAGTTCTTTTTAATGATCAGTATATTTTTCTTCTGCATTCTTTTCGCATTCGTGATTAATGCATTGGTAACGTTAATATTGCTGTAATGATATTTCAGGCAAACCAACCCTTGGCGGAGCGCATGCGGCCATCCACATTGGACGACCTGGTGGGGCAGGAGCACCTGGTGGGTGCCGGAGGTATCATTCGAAAGGCCATACAACTCGGAAATATTCCCTCCATGATTTTGTGGGGCCCGCCCGGTGTGGGCAAAACCACCATTGCCAACATCATTGCGCATGAAGTGAAGAAGCCCTTTTACACGTTAAGTGCAGTAAGCGCAGGCGTGAAGGATGTACGCGAAGTGATTGAAAAGGCAAGGTTATCGGGTAAGTCGATTTTATTTATCGATGAAATTCACCGGTTTAACAAATCACAACAAGATGCATTGCTTGGCGCTGTTGAGAAGGGTGTAATTACGTTAATAGGTGCAACAACCGAAAACCCATCCTTTGAAGTAAACTCAGCGTTGCTTTCGCGATGCCAGGTGTACACGTTAAAAGCGCTGGATGAAAAAGATTTGCTCAGGTTGGTAAATCATGCCTTAGTGCATGATGAACAATTAAAAAAACGAGATGTTGAATTGAAAGAGCATAATGCACTCTTTCAACTTTCTGGTGGCGATGCACGGAAGGTATTAAACTTACTGGAGTTAGTGGTTGACTCTGAACCTTCCGGGAAAGTGGTAATCACCGATGAGTTAGCTACCAACGTTGCTCAAAAGAAAATTGCCATTTATGATAAAAGTGGAGAGCAACACTATGATATCATCTCTGCGTTTATCAAATCCATCCGTGGAAGCGATCCCAACGCAGCCATCTATTACCTGGCCCGTATGGTTGAAGGTGGGGAAGATGTAAAATTTATTGCGCGGAGACTGGTCATACTGGCATCGGAAGATATTGGTAATGCCAATCCAACGGCTTTGGTCATGGCCACCAATACGTTTCAGGCGGTAACCATGATCGGCTACCCTGAAGCACGAATCATACTTGCGCAATGCGCGGTGTACCTGGCCAGTTCACCAAAAAGCAATGCCAGTTACATGGCCATTGAAGATGCCATTCGTGTAGTGAATGAAACCGGAGACTTACCGGTGCCGTTGTCAATCAGAAATACACCAACAAAATTAATGAAGGACCTGGGGTACGGAAAGGGCTACCAATATGCGCATAGTCATGAAGGTAATTTTGCGAACATGGAATTTCTTCCCGAAGCAATTTCCGGAACTAAATTTTATGAACCGGGTAAAAATGCCCGCGAAGAGGAGTTAAGAAAATATTTACGCGACCGCTGGAAAGAAAAGTATGGTTATTGAAGCAAATATGGTCAATCTTGTGTTGGAATTTTGAGCGAGTGAAATGAAGCAACTAATATTTGAGTCGCCATCGGTTTTTGTTATCCTTTGTCTGGCCACCGGGCTTGGTTATGCCTGGTTGCTGTACACCAGTCATCATCCCTGGGGAAAACGGATGAACTGGATTTTATTTGGTTTCCGCGCATTGCTCGTATTCTTTCTTACTTTTTTTTTGCTGGGTCCCATTATCAAACAAATTCAAAATGTAATTGAAAAACCTGTTTTTGTTATCCTTCAGGATAATTCCCTTTCCATAAAAGAGACTGTTGATTCCACCTCGAGAATGACGCTCGCTTCGCATTTAAAGAGCATACAAACATCCCTTCAAGATGCTGGCTATGAAACACAGCTTACAAATTTTTCTGGAGAAGACGGTGTGGATGAAAACTTCAGTGCGCAGGCCACCAACATAAACGAATCACTGCGAGCTATTTCAAATCGTTTTGAGGGAAAAAGTCTGGCGGGAACTGTTTTTGTATCGGATGGAATTTATAATGCCGGACTGTCACCGGTTTATGGCAATTATAACTTTCCGGTTTACACGATTGGTATCGGTGATACAACACCGCGTGCCGATCTGATGATCAGAAATATTCTGTATAACAAGATAGCCTACCAGGGAAATAAATTTCCCATTCGGGTTGAAGTGTTTGTTAAAGGATTTCCGGGCGAAAACATTTCTGTTTCACTTCAGCACAAAGGAAATGTGGTTGAGCCCAAGAATCAGCTTGTTCAGGCGGATGGAGTGTTGACTTTCGAGTTTCAGCCATTAGCGGCCGAAGCCGGAATTCAGCGATGGGATATTCAGGTAGAACCTAAGGAATCAGAACGGAACACCAAAAATAACCGGGCCACAATTTTCATTGAGGTTGTTGAAGGAAGAAAGAAAATATTGGTTGTTGCTGCTGCCCCTCATCCCGATATAAAGGCATTGCGAACAGTAGTTGAGCAAAACTCGAATTTTGAATTTCTGCTTCATGTTCCCGGGGTGGAGGAGACCCCTTCTGCAAATCTTCAACCCGAAAATATTGATGTGGCAATTTTTCACCAGGTTCCGGATAACCGTGGACGGGCACGAGAGGTGTTTCAGCGCTTTGCCAAAAGCAGAACGTCACTATTTCTTATCCTCGGAGCTTCCAGTGAGTTGAACCAAATTTCTCAACAGCAATTGCCTTTATCGTATGAACAACCACCAAGACAATTCGATGAAGTTACCCCGGTTATTAACCCCTCGTTTACAAATTTCAATGTCTCGACAGAGGCTAATTCAATTTTTTCAGGCTTCCCGCCCGTGCAGGTACATTTTGGCAAGGCCGTTTTTCCACCTGATGCGGCAGTTCTTTTGTCTCAGCGTGTAGGAAGCCTTGTTACCGAAAAGCCGCTTTTGTTTGTGCATACAGAAGAATCACGTAAAGTTGGTGTTATGCTTGGTGAAGGGTTGTGGCGATGGCGGTTACATGAATTTTCAAAAACTGAAAAAACAGAAGCTTTTGATGAACTGATGGGTAAGTTGATTCAGTTTTTAAGCACGGCTGACGATAAGCGAAAATTCAGAAGCTATACCACCCAGCAACAGTTTTCCGATACAGAGTCTGTTGTTTTTGAGAGCCAGGTTTACAATGATATTTACGAACCTATCTACGGTAACACGATTGAGTTGGAAGTTACCGATGAGCAAGGAAAGAAGAACCAATACAATTATGTATTAAGTCCGGGAAATAGCCGATATGCCATTGATGGTTTAAAAGAAGGTGTATACCGGTATCGGTCTTCTACCGTGATCAACAATCAGAAGGAAGAAGTGCGGGGACAATTTATGATTGCCGCCCAGCAATTGGAATTACAAAACCTTACGGCCGATTTTGATTTACTTCGAAGACTGGCGCAAGCAACCGGAGGGAAATTCTATAAAACGGATCAGACAGAGCAACTTAAAAGAGAGTTAACCCAAAAAGAGGCGAAAAGCATAATCCGCAGTGAAGAACGCTACGATTCGCTCATCAACCTGAAATGGATTTTCTTCGTGCTGCTGTTGCTGATTGGTGCCGAGTGGTTTTTGAGAAAGTATTTTGGAGGGTATTAGCAACTCAAACTATCATGAAATTACTTCATCATCAAGCAGGTCTGTTTCACACACAGGGCAAAGGAGAGGAAATATGTCTTGTATGTTTCCTGAGTTGAGTTTTTTGTAGGTTAACGCTTTTCGCATCGTTGTTAATTAAATCCCGACATCTCAAAATAAAAAAAGCGGGTTGCCCCGCCTTTTTGTTATCAGTTAAATCAGTTACTCCTTCTTAGAGGCTGCTTTTGGCTTTTTGATTTTCAGGGTTAATTGATCGCCTTTACCATCGTAATCGGCAACAATTATTCCGCCCTCTTCAATTTCGCCTTTCAGGATTTCTTCCGCTACCGGATCTTCCAGGTATTTGGTAATGGCCCTGTTTAACGGACGTGCACCAAACTGATGATCATATCCTTTTTCAGAAAGGAAATCCTTCGCCTTTTCAGTAAGCTCAACATTGTACCCAATGGCATTAATTCTATCGAATACTTTCTTGAGTGTAATGTCAATGATTTTATGGATGTGTTCGCGCTGCAACGAGTTGAATACGATAACATCATCTAAACGATTCAGGAACTCAGGACTAAACACGCGCTTCAGCGCATTTTGAATAGTCGACTTCATGGCTTCCTCTTCGTTTTCGCGCTTGGCTGCAGTAGTAAATCCAATGCCGCTTCCAAAATCTTTCAGGTCGCGCACACCAATGTTAGAGGTCATGATGATGATGGTGTTTCTGAAATCAACACGCCTTCCCAAACCATCGGTAAGAATACCGTCATCCAAAACCTGGAGTAAAATATTGAAAACATCCGGATGTGCCTTTTCAATTTCATCCAGCAACACAACTGAATACGGTTTACGTCTTACTTTTTCAGTAAGCTGTCCGCCTTCTTCATAACCAACATAACCCGGAGGGGCACCCACTAAACGCGATACTGAAAACTTCTCCATGTATTCACTCATGTCAATACGAATGAGGGAATCTTCTTTATCAAAAAGGTAAGTAGCAAGTACTTTAGCCAATTCAGTTTTACCTACACCGGTAGGACCGAGGAAGATGAATGAACCGATGGGTTTCTTTGGATCTTTCAAGCCTACACGCGTACGCTGAATGGCTTTGGTTAATTTTTTAATCGCTTCATCCTGCCCGATTACACGACCACTAAGTTCTTCGCCCATGCCCAGCAGCTTATTGCTTTCTTTTTGTGCGATACGCTTGGTAGGTATACCCGTCATCATGGCGATTACATCAGCCACGTTGTCTTCGTTTACCGTATACTTTTCCGTGCGGGTTTTCTCTTCCCACTTGGTTTTTGCGATTTCGAGTTGCTCCAGAAGTTTCTTCTCCTTATCGCGCAGTTGAGCAGCCTCTTCATATTTCTGGCTTTTCACCACACGATTCTTTTCTTTCTTCACATCTTCAATGGCCTCTTCAAGCTTCACAATATCTTCCGGAACGTGAATATTATTTATATGCACCCGTGCACCCGCTTCATCCATTACGTCAATGGCTTTATCCGGAAGGAAGCGGTCGCTGATATAGCGGTCGGATAACTTAACACAGGAGGCAAGTGCTTCAGGTGTGTAGATCACGTGGTGGTGATCTTCATACTTCTCTTTAATGTTCTCCAGAATCTGAATGGTTTCTTCTACAGTGGTAGAATCAACCATTACCATTTGAAATCTTCTGGCCAAGGCACCATCTTTTTCAATGTATTGACGATACTCATCTAATGTGGTTGCGCCAATGCATTGGATTTCTCCGCGAGCGAGGGCAGGCTTGAACATGTTGGAAGCATCCAACGAGCCGGAAGCTCCACCGGCACCCACAATGGTGTGCAGTTCATCAATGAACAGAATCACATCCGGAGATTTTTCCAATTCATTCATCACGGCCTTCATACGCTCTTCAAACTGGCCACGATATTTTGTGCCTGCTACCAATGATGCGAGGTCAAGCGTTACAACACGTTTGCCAAAAAGAACACGCGATACTTTTTTCTGAACAATGCGCAAGGCAAGTCCTTCAGCGATGGCGGTTTTACCAACACCCGGCTCTCCAATCAATATTGGGTTGTTTTTCTTTCTGCGACTTAATATTTGTGCTACGCGTTCAATTTCCTTTTCACGACCAACAATAGGGTCGAGTTTTCCATCCTCGGCCAACCGGGTAAGGTCACGGCCAAAGTTGTCGAGCACTGGTGTGCGCGATTTTTCCGTTCCTTTTTTCTCTTTTCCGCCAGCACCGGCACCTCCTCCAAAAATGCGTGAGGAATCATCATCCGGATCATCAGTATCCGAAGCGGCTTGTGGTCCTTCGTGTTGATATTCGAGCATTTCTTTTACGGTTTCGTAGTTGACATCAAACTTGTTTAAAATCTGTGTGGCCAGGTTATCGGCATCGCGCAAAATGGATAACAGCAGGTGTTCTGTACCAATCAGTTGGGCCTTAAAAATTTTGGCTTCCAGGTAAGTGATCTTTAATACTTTCTCAGATGCTTTTGTTAACGGAATGTTCGCCAGGTTTTTGATTTCGTGGGTGGCAGTGCCTTTTGATATTTTTTCAATTTCCCCACGTAAAGCGTCCATCGGAACTCCCAATTTCTTAAGCACACCAACGGCTACACCTTCTCCCTCGCGAATTAATCCGAGTAGCAGATGTTCCGTACCGATATAATCATGACCCAGCCGCAAAGCTTCTTCACGGCTTAGGGATATAACTTCTTTTACGCGGTTGGAAAATTTGGCCTCCATGCAGTTTGTGGAATAATTAGTATTGTAAATGTAAACTTTTCAATGGGATTTTATGCAGTTCAGTAAGCATTTTGGCGCTTTCTGGCCAGCAACACTAAAAAACACCCCGGCTATTTAATTTGTTCATTCCTTGGTACTCATGCCTACACAAACTGGCGGGCTTCAGGCCCCTGGCAAAAGATCAGGTCAATGATGCTTAAATGCTTTACAAACGCTTTGCCAAATACCTGGGTGTAAGGAACGGGCAGGTAGTGTTTATCTAATGTTTCCACTTTTTTTGCTTGCAAACAGTTGCGTAAGTCAGCAATCCCCGCTTCAGGTGTTTTTTCATATACGGAAGTTTCCAGAATGGGAGGTTGAATTCTTAACCAGCCAAGACACATTGTCAGCAAGCTGTAATTAAGATCGTACAAAAATGCCGGTTGTTTAAAAAGATTGTCATGAAGTTCATCAGCATAGTATTCAAAGAACGGGGCATTGCGGTAGGCCGAGGTGATGGTACGCCAATGATTGTTCAGCCACTTCTGTCTATAATCAATGCGTACATCTTTGATGCAGATTTTCCCATGCTTATCGGTGAGTGGCACAATTAAGGTTTGTATTCCATTGGCTGTGAGGATGGTGCATCGGTTACGAAATGATTGCTTTACAAAGTGTTCCTGTTTCTCCAGGATGATCGCATCGTGTTTTAATACGGTTCTGAACCAGGCGAGGTTGGGAAGATAATGAAGTTCAATAAGACAGTTCAAAGTATGCTTGGCTTAACGAATTAGTGACATTATCAAAAATTAATTTCGCCTAACCCTTGCCGGAGGATTACAAAATCATTGGATGTACAGTCTACCACGGTTGAGGGTATGTTCCCACCGGCTCCGCCATCAATTACAATATCCACCAGGTTTTTAAAATCCTCATAAATTTCTTCCGGGTCGGTGGTGTATTCTTTAATGTGATCATCGTCTTTTATAGAAGAGGTAATTAAGGGGTTGCCCAGTTCGGAAACAATCATGCGCGGAATATTATGATCGGGTATGCGGATGCCCACCGTTTTTTTATTCACATCAAGAATTTTAGGCACTTTACTGCTGGACTCGAAAATAAATGTATAGGGCCCGGGCAACGACTTTTTCAATACTTTAAAAACAGGTGTATCGATACGTTTAACATATATTGAAATGTGACTAAGGTCGTGGCAGATAAAAGACAGGTCGAGCTTATGCGGTTTAATGTCCATGATTTTACACACGCGCTCCACGGCTTTGCGATTCATCAGGTCGCAGCCGATGCCATAAATGGTATCGGTAGGATAAATGATAACCCCTCCATTTTTCAGCACCTCCACCACACGCGAAATTTTTCGCATTTCGGGATTTTGTGGGTGGATTTTTACCAGTTCAGCAACCATGATCAAAAATAGTGAAGCAATAGGATATCCAAAGTAAGCAGGTATTTGTCAGGTGAACATCATACTCCATACATTTTGTATCTTTGACGTTTATGAAATACGCAAAAACTCCCATTAAACTGTTCGCGTTTATCTTGGTCTCTGTCCTTCTTATTTCATTTACCTTTTATGCTTACCAGATTTGTTACACCCCCAACATATTGGTAGGCAAAGAAGACAGGTACATTTATATTCCGCAGGATGCCACTTTTGAAACCGTTCAAAAGATTTTACATGAAGGTGAATATGTACAGGATTTGATTTCCTTCAGTTTTCTTTCCCGTTTAATGGACTATGATAAGCTGGTCAAGCCCGGTCGTTTTGTGTTACGGGGAAACATGAACAACATTCAGGCCATCCGTTTTTTACGCGCGGGGGAGCAGGAGCCTGTGCGCATTACGTTTAACAACGTTCGGCTGATAACCGATTTGCCCGAAAAAATAACTACAAATATAGGGCTGACACCGGCTGAATTTGAGGCAGCATTGGCAGGATTTCTGGCTGGTGATTCGCGCGGATTTACCAATGAAAATATTTTATGCATGTTCCTTCCCAATACCTATGAGGTGTACTACACCATCAGCGGAAAGCAGTTGGTGGAACGTATGTATGCGGAGTATGAACGCTTTTGGAATGACGAGCGAAAGCAAAAAGCAGAAGCTATTGGCCTTACTCCAATTCAGGTTTCTATCCTCGCCTCCATTGTACAGGCCGAATCGGTGAAGCGCGATGAAGCCCCCGTAATTGCCGGCCTTTATCTTAACCGGATAAGAAGTGGTATACCGTTACAGGCTGATCCAACTTTGGTGTATGCCGTAGGTGACTTTACGTTGAAGCGTGTATTAAATGAACATAAAGAGGTAGAGTCGCCTTACAACACCTATAAATACAAAGGCCTGCCCCCTGGCCCTATCAACATGCCGGAGATTTCAACCGTGGAAGCGGTGCTCAACTACAAACCGAGTAATTTTCTTTATATGTGTGCCAAAGAGGATTTTTCGGGATACCATAATTTCACCGCCTCATATTCTGAGCATCTTAAGAACGCTACACGCTATCAGCAGGCATTAACACGCGAGCAGCGCATTGCACGGGCCAATCAAAACAAAAAGTAAACATGTATCAATCGGAAACAACGGTACGTGTTCGTTATGGTGAAACTGATCAGATGGGGTATGTGTATTACGGATACTATGCCATGTATTACGAAGTGGCTCGTGTAGAAGCGCTTCGAAAGCTTGGTTTAACCTATCGTGAAATAGAAGCCATGGGTATAATTATGCCTGTGCTGGAGAACCATTCGAAGTTTTTAACAGCAGGTAAGTACGATGAGCAGTTGCGCATTGTTACCACCATTAAGGAAAAACCTGCTGTACGTATTTCTTTTCATTACGATATTTACAATGAAGACAATAAACTGATACACCAGGGACAAACCATGCTGGCTTTTGTTGATCAGAAGTCAGGCAGGCCATGCCGGCCACCACAAGCTATGATGGATGTACTGGCACCTTTTTTTACATGAAGTATAAGTACAAGAAATTTTTTCTTCAGTTTACACGGGCCAGAGTGTTATTGGCATGGACAAAGAAGGTGCGCTTTAAGCGATACGACAATGTATCGCTGTACATGATTACCAAAACGTTGCTGAGCAATTTGCAGAAAGATGAAATCCTCGACAGGGCCAATGGTGTTTCATTTAACTTCATTCTCGCTATTTTTCCGGCCATCATTTTCCTGTTTACCCTCATTCCGTACGTAACAATATATTTTCCTGAACTTAATACGGAAACCATTATGGAGTTTTTGGGTGAACAGTTGCCGCCCAGTATGTATGAAGTAATTTCTTCCACCGTGCTGGATATTATCAGCAATCAGCGGGGAGGTTTATTGTCGTTTGGTTTTGTGTTGTCGT
This sequence comes from Flammeovirgaceae bacterium UBA2366, assembly GCA_002344065.1. Taxonomy (GTDB): domain Bacteria; phylum Bacteroidota; class Bacteroidia; order Cytophagales; family Cyclobacteriaceae; genus UBA2336. The sequence goes on along the minus strand of DDTK01000009.1, from coordinate 62,975 downwards.
TTTATTTGTCAACCAATGGTATGATGGCGTTGATGCGGGCGTTCAATGCCTGTTATAAAACCATTGAAAATCGTGGGGCGATTAAAACGCGCATGATTGCTACAGCCCTTACCGTAAACCTTGTGGTGGCCTTGTTGGTAGCCATTGCGCTGTTGATTGTCGGCCAGTTGGTGCTGAATTATATTACGGCTAACCTGAATGAGCTGCCCGGTATAAACCTGGATGGCGCTACGGTGTACCTGCTTTTCGCCTTGCGCTTCATTGTTATCTTTATTGTGTTCTTTTTGGTGATCTCCAGCATGTATTACTTCGGCCCGGCCATTCATTACAACTGGCGTTTCTTTTCCATTGGTTCGTCAATTGCTACTTTTTTCAGCCTGGCTGTTTCTTACGGATTTTCCTACTACATAACCCACTTCGGCACGTACAATAAAATCTATGGTTCTATCGGTGTGTTAATTGCGCTGATGATCTGGATACAGCTTATTACCATTGTATTGCTGGCCGGCTACGAACTCAACGCCAGTATACACGATAGTCGAAGAAAAGAATCTATCCGTCAGGCAAAGCGGGTGATTAGAAAAATAGAGGCGGTGCGGGGGTAGTTCTGTGCAACGTACCAACTGACAAGGAAGGCAAGGGGGTGTTTGATTCATTGTAATAAAAAATCCATCCTCTGTGAGAGGATGGATTTTTTGTTCAGTCGTGCCTTCAGTCAATCAGCCATTATCAATCATCATCAAATTCATCGTCATCATCGTCATCGTACCCTGTATCGCAAGCATCATCGAAATTTGATACAATGAGTTGTGCGAGATTTGTATTGGAGGTTTCATTGATACGAATGACACCATCTTCATCTACGTTGGCCTGACTTAAATCAACGGATGCCAACAATGTATCAAGATCAAGTAGTACGAGTACGTTGCTCAGTACATCGGGCTGCATGGTAAATCCATTGCTATACTCTATCTCAATTTCCAGCTTGGCTTTAGTTGAGAACTCCACCTGGATTGGCTCGCCTGCATCGGGTTGATACGTAAAGCTCACGAACATGGAATTACCACCTTCCAGAAAATTGCCTAACTCAATCTCCACTTCATTGTATAATCCCGGATCAATGTTGCTGATACCAAACTCCGGGCTACTTGTTCCGGCAATGAGATCCACCACATACCTTCCTTCAAATTCAATTTCGAGATCATCATCATCACCTGAATCATCATCGTCATCGTTCTCAAACTCAACTTCGCTTACACCTACAAGTGCTTTCGTAAAAGTATAAGCCGAATTCATTACACGTCCACCCGGGTTAATGGCAGACGATGTTGTGGTGGCTTTCATTTTAAAGGCCACACCTTGAAGAGCAGGATCATCGTTTGAACATCCCCACACCATCACAGCGGCCAACAGTACAAATGCAAACATTCTCATTTTCATAATAATCAAGTTTAGAGTTAAATCTTTTTTAAAGTAAGTGTTTTTAATTCACCGGGTTCCTGATCATCCTCATCTTCCAGCTTAATGAGTGAGGAATCATATTGCTTAACAGTCCAGTCTTCGTTGATGTCATCAAAAGGATTACCGGCTATAAGCTGAATAGTCAATTCCAATTCACCATCATCGGTATCGGCATGCCAGGTTCCGGATAGTTCAGTGTTTCCGTTAGAGGCGGTAAGGGAACCATCAGCGTTAAATTTTAAAACATAGTTTGCCCAATCGTTTGTCTGATCATCGCCCTCATCTATAAAGGAATCAACTATCCAGTTCCCAGCAGTCAGTATTTGTACAAATTCAAAATCAGTACCATCATCATCATCACAATCATCTTCTGAAAGTAGAATCGCAGTTTCCAGTTCGTCATAGTTCCCAACAACCAGTTCAGCGCCATCACTGTTTATAAGTGTTACAGGAAACTGAATACTTATATATGTGTTTTCGGAAAGCTGACGGAGAAAATTGTAAAGCGACTCATCACTGGTGATGGTAATAACATCGGAAACCTGATTGTTCGTGTCGTAAAGCTTTATCGAAATCGGATATTTTATATCAATGCATTCAATATCGTCTTGATCTTCACAATTTTCAATCAGGCTGGAAAGTTGTGACTGGCTGGTTACGGTAACACGCGAATAATCGGGAAGGATTACCTCAATGGGAAATATAAAGGCTACTGCTCCGTCATCGTCATCGTCAAGAGCATCCTCTACAAGATCAAAATCGGCAGGTGAGGTTACAACAATTGTTTCATCATCTACAATAACGGTGACGGGTAAAACAATGGTGAGGCAACTCGACTGATCCAAAATATTGTCTGATGATCCATCTAAAGTGGCTACCCTGAGCAACAGTTGCGCCACGGGCGATTCAACGGTAATGGCAGCATCATCGGGTGGCAGTTTGATTAGGCTCTCCTCTTCCTGGCAAGCAACGAATGAAGTTATAGCCAAAAAGATCACCAACCACTGGCTTATCTTTTTAACTATGTTATTATATTCAGTTGAGCTGCCCATAATCACCAATAGAACCGGCTTCATGTCAAAAGTCCTACCGCGCAATGAAAATTATTTGAATTTATAGGAAGATAGAACACTTGCTTATGCGTTATCCTGATTACCACTTAAATTGCCTACAGGCCTATGAATGATAACCGGCACGTTTGTGATGATTCTGTATTTCGAAAAATTTTCGAAACCTATTCACGCGACCTGTATAATTTCCTCTATTATAAATACGGCTCTGAAAATAATCCTGAAGATTTAATGCAGGAGGCCTTTGCCCGTTTGTGGGCTAATTGTTCTAAAGTAAGCCCGGAAAAGGCAAAATCGTTCTTGTTTACGGTGGCCAACAACCAGATGCTGAACGATTTGGCAAGAAAAAAGACTGTTTTGAATTACCAAAAGGAACATACTGACGTACCTACCGATGTTTCCCCGCACTATGTATTGGAGGAAACCGAATATATGGAACGCCTGAAACAGGCGTTGGAGGATTTACCAGAGGATCAACGGGTTACTTTTATGATGAACCGGGCTGAAGGATTGAAGCATCGGGAGATAGCGGAACGCCTGGGCATTTCGCAGAAAGCAGTTGAAAAAAGGATATATAAAGCCGTTGAACGACTACAAGAAAAGTTGGGTAAATTTTGAAAGATGGGTAGGAGTTTTTGTCGGTTAACGGTTTTATACACAGGTTAATGGATTGATGAACAACCGGGATTACATCGAAAAATGGCTGGCGGGTACCTTAGCGGACCACGAGCGTGATCAGTTTGTAAAAACGGATGCGTTTCAGTCGTTGCAGCGTATGGACCGTGCGTTAAAAAATTTTCAGCCCGCTCCGTTGGATATCCATGCTTCATTTGAAAAGGTAAAAGCCCGCACTTCCCGAAAAGCCAGGGTACTTGCTATAGACTGGCGTGTGGTTTACCGTATTGCTGCGGTGCTGCTGATGGGTTCAATCATTTTCTATTTTCTTAAAGATTATTTTTCATTAGATCAGAACGTACAGTATGCTACAGCCGCAGGCGAAACACGGCAGGTAACACTTCCTGATAAATCTGTAATGACATTAAATGCCATGTCTTCAGTTTCATTTTCAGCGGATCGATGGTCGCGCGAAAGAAAAATTGTACTTGATGGAGAAGCATATTTTGATGTTGAAAAGGGAAAATCATTTCAGGTGATTACTCCACGCGGGCAGGTAACGGTGCTGGGTACTCGCTTTACCGTGAAAGACCGCCCAGGGTTTTATGAAGTGGTGTGCTATGAAGGTCGCGTTGAGGTAAAAGGTTCCGGTGAAACTGTTCAATTAGCCCGTCAGGATTATTATCGTGAATCGGATAAATCAATTACACAAGCTGTGTTCGCCACCGAAGCATTGCCCGCCTGGTTAAATCGCGAGAGTTCATTTCAGAGTGTTCCTCTTTTTGAAGTGGTGCATGAGTTGGAAAGACAATACGGTATAGTGGTGAAGCTGGAACACGTAGATACCTTACAACGCTACACGGGTAAGTTTCCACACAAGGACCTTACCACAGCCCTCCAGGCTATTTCTCTACCGCTTAACTTAACGTATAAAATAACCGACTCGGAAATACGCATTTTTCATGGTGAATAATATGGGCAGGTCAATTGCAACAGCCATCATACTATTGGCATGTTCATTACCAGCCGCTGCTCAACAAACCGGTTCTCAGTCTTTACTAACCGTATTGTATTCACTTGAAAAAAAATTTGCTGTTGCATTTACTTATGCTGATGAAACAATTGAAGCCAGCGCAAAGGTTATCCCTCCTTCGCGTGAAGCAAATCTGGAGCAATGCCTGAAGCAATTGCATGACGAAACGGGTCTGGATTTTGAACTCATCAATCAACGGTATATCGCCATTACAAAAACTGATCTGCAAAAGCCTGATGTGTTGTGCGGATACCTTCGCTCTTCTGAAACTGGCGAACCCGTTTCAGGTGCTGCCATTCAATCGGGTGCTGCGTTTACCTATAGTAATGATGTCGGTTATTTTGAGTTAGCGCTGCAGCAATCGTCAACACTCAACATAGTTTCTCTCGGATATGAATCCGTAAGGGTTACTGTTGCCTCCGAGGGTTGTAAAATCATTGTGTTGCCCGTTGCCCGCACGTTATTGGAAGAGGTGACGGTTGCCGATGTGATCACCTCTGGAATGGAACGAAAAACGGATGGTTCCATAACGCTTCACCACAAGGTGTTAGGCATCTTGCCCGGCTTACCTCAGCCGGATGCGCTACAAGCTTTGCAATATGTACCCGGTGTGAACAGCATCCAGGAGTCGGCTGCCGAACTTAACATCAGGGGCGGAACAAATGATCAAAACCTGTTTTTGTATGATGGGATAAAAATTTATCAGACAGGTCATTTTTTCGGGTTGATATCCGGAATAAATCCGCACGTGACCAAAAGTGTAAACCTGATCAAGAACGGTACGGGTGCATATTATGGTGATGGTGTTTCCGGCACAATTTCCATGGTTACTGAAAATAATGTGGCCACTAACACTTCGGGCAGTTTAGGCATGAACCTGCTTTACGCTGATGGATACGTTCACGTTCCACTTGCTTCCAATTTATCTCTTCAGCTTTCGGGCAGGCATTCCGTGCCGACTTCATGGCGCACACCTACCTACCGACAGTATTTTTCACGGGCTTTTTCAGATTCGGACCTAACCGGCAACCTTACACAAGATGAGGATTTTGAGTTTTATGATATCAGCGGAAAACTCCTTTACGATATCACACCGCGTGATAAACTGAGCGCTTCATTCTTCACCATCGGCAACGCATTAACCTATGCCGAAACCGGTGAACGTAACGGAACCCCGGTGCAAAAGGAAAGTACCCTGGAACAACAAAGTTTGGGAAGCGGGCTTACCTATAGCCGGTTATGGAGCAACCGGATAAAAACTGTTGCTGAAGGATACTATTCGCATTATGCTTTGGATGCTTTGAATCAAAATATTGCAGATGAGCAAATTTTGGCGCAACAGAATACCGTGTTGGAAACCGGCTTAAAAGTTTATTCGCTGTTCGAGGTGAATCCTCATGCTTACGTGCAGGCCGGGTATCAGTTTGTTGAAACCGGTATAACCAACGCTGATGTGGTTGACAATCCACCATTCGAAAGACGTATAAAAGAAGTCATGCGCAATCATGCCATATTTGCCGAGGGTAACTTTTCATGGTTCCATGAACGAACAAACCTTCGCCCGGGCATACGTGCAAACTATTACCGTAGGGTAAGTGCATTTACAGTTGAACCTCGTCTGGTGTTTACCCAAACCATAGCTCAGCACTTTACCCTTGAGATTATGGGTGAGATGAAATCGCAATCCAACGTACAGGTGGTGGATGATCAGAGCGACTTTTTAGGCGTTGAAAAAAGCCGGTGGGTAATGAGCAATGATGAAGACATACCCCTGGTGCGCAGTCGGCAACTTTCTGCCGGATTGTTGTGGAAACGCGCGGAGTGGTTTGTACATATGGAAGCCTATACCAAACAGGTGCAAGGCATTATAACATCAAGCCAGGGTTTTCAAAATCAATTTGAATTTGTGCGTAGCCAAGGTACCTACACGATTAATGGTATTGATATATTGGTTAACCGGCAAAGCAAACGCTCGGTGCAGTGGCTTCGGTATTCCCTTTCAAAAAATGATTATGATTTCGGGGCTCTGATTCCCCCCACATTTCCTAATAATACCGACATCCGACATGCCTTGAGTGGAGGCATAAGTTACCGGTTTTCAACACTTGAAACCGGTGCCGGTGTGAATTGGTATACCGGCAGACCCACCACTTCATTGGTGTCCGGAGGTGAAGTGGTTTCAGGAACGCTTCAGTATGCTGAGCCGAATAATGAGCGTCTTCTCAATTATTTTCGGGTTGACGCATCAGTTCGCTGGCATTTTTATACGCGTGCTCGCTTAAAAAGTCAACTGGGTATTTCGTGTTGGAATATCCTTAACCGGGAAAATATACTTAATGCTTATTATTTGTTAGAGGATAATGCGCCAAGGAAAGTACAACTTAACGGGTTAGCCTTTACACCCAATATTTTTTTGCGGGTGGATTTCTAGTCAAGAATTTGTGAGCCGTGTGAGATTTAAAACAACCCAATCGTTGTATTCATCCAGGCAGCACGCTGCTGAAGAAACAGCTTCAGTTCGTTAACCGCATTATCGTAGTTTACCCCTATTCCCTGATCCCATTTTGCATAGTTGCGCTTCACGGCACCATTTTCCTTGAGCAGTTGTGCTGTAGCGTCCACCAGTTGCATGAGCTTGCTGTCGCTCAGTTTGTCGGCACGCAGGGTTGCCCAGCGGGCTTTTACTGCGGCTTTGAATTGCGGGTCCTGCATCAGGCGAGGCCACCAAAACGGCATCATCCAGGGATCATTCGACACGTGGTTGTTGTAGTTGATCACCCAATCATCGATAGGAATGCGATCACCAAAATCAAAGCCAATGTCCATGTCCCAAACGGGCCCCATCGCCAGCTTTTCATCACGGTCTTTCACCAGGTAGGTGCTCAGCCTGTAAGCATCCACATTCCTGCAAAGCTCATTGATAATGAAGTAATCCACAAAGCTGGACAAGTCAATAAAGTTGGTGTACGTACGTACATCGGTATTAAAATCATCTGTTAGCAAGGCCGTTTCAAAATCATCGATATAATCCGCGATGTAATCTTTTTGTGCTGCGGTAATATCCTGTGCTTTTGGATACTCATAAAGGAAGTAAGTTTCCAGGTACTGCTGCATATGGTATGGTGGACCATAGGGAGCAAAACCCAGTTCAGTACCGAAAATATTGTACCGGCTTCTGAAGCTATTGGAAACGGTGTAGCGCGCATCATCATCCCAATTGTTGTCGAAGTATGAAAGGGGTTTACCTATTCCTTCATCGCCTACGGAAACCTTGTCGATGGTGAGAATGTATCCGCCTGTGATGTTGGATGAACTTGCATTCAAGGATTTGATGTTGATGCGGTGGTTGTCGCGTTTCAGTTTTTCCATGAACACGTATACGCCCAGGTATTCATTATTCACCTGCAGCTCAATAAACTGACAGCGGCTTGCATAACGAACCATGCTGCGCGCTATTTCGTAACCGATGTAGTTGTACATGAGCGTATGATCGAATATGTACTTGTCTTTCAGGTTAACAATATGCCCTACCAGGCGAAAATCCTCTTCTTCCGGAAAATCAAAGAAGGACACATCGCCATCAATGGTTTCGATATTAAAACCTTTTTTGTTTGACAGGCGGTAAGACGTTTTGCCCCGGTATTCAATGCCAATGTGTGCTTCCTGCACCAACTCTTTTTGGTTGTATACCTTTAACGTGGCAGGAATTTTTGGTTCAAATTGAATTTGTGCATTATGGGTATCCACAATAACATACGGTATGGTGCTGTTACCGGTATTAACGGCAAAGGGCCCCAGGTTTTCTTTTTCCTGGCATGAAGTGAAGCAGGTAAGCAAGCATACCGCAACAAACCCAGCTGCGATGAGACTAATCCGATGTTTCATGCTACCAAAGATAGGCAGTTTGATGCTTGCAGGGTTTTAAATGCTGCAAAACTCAAAAACAAAGGTTGCAGATGTTGCAACAGGTAACGCACGAAGTATTCAGCCAGAGGCGTTGATTGTATTTTGCATAATCTCCCGATTTACCTTCTCTTGCAGCCGAAAGCTAAACCCAGCACGATCAACGACTATGAAGACCATGCTCATTACGCCTGAAGGCCTGGAAAAGTTAAAAGCGGAGTTGGACCATTTGTGGCGGGTAGAACGACCCGACACCACCCAAAAAGTTTCGTGGGCGGCCAGCCTGGGCGACCGTTCCGAAAACGCAGATTACCACTACAACAAAAAACGCCTGCGCGAAATTGACAGGCGCATCCTGTATCTGCGCAAATGCATTGATAACTTAAAGGTGGTACACTACTCGCCCTTTCAGGAGGGGAAGGTTATGTTTGGGGCCTGGGTGGAAATTGAAAATACACAGAAGAAGTTGAAGAAACGTTTGCGCATTGTAGGCGGGGAAGAAATTATTGGCACCACGGATTACATCTCGATGGACTCACCCATGGCGCAGGCGTTGTTGACAAAAACGGTAGGCGATGAAGCCATTGTAAAAACCGCCACGGGGCAATTTGTTTGGCGCATTACTAAGATTGATTATCAGCGCTAAGTTAGTTGGCTTGGATTAATGGGGGTAGAGAAAACATTACCTGGGTAGAAAATAAATTTGATTATGCTTTCTTACTCAAAGCCGTAATTATTGTTTTGAAGTTCTCCAACCCCGCGTGATTTCTCCGCAGCGTCTTCATCGTGCACATGATTTTTTTGTACCTCAGTTCACACCTTGTGTTTAATGGGCCATACCCGTTCAGCTCCAGTTTGTGTTGGTGCTGGTATTTACGTTGGCCGGATGCATGGCTTCGTTTGAAATCATCCGAAGGTTAACATGGGTGAGGCCGTTGTTTGGGTTGAGGTTGAAACAGTAGGCCTCATTCTAATAGAATGAACGTCATTACGATAGAGCCTGCTTGCCGGTGGGCAGGGAACACCTGTTTTTAATGTTGAAAGTCGATTGCTTCAATTCGTTCGCAATGACGCCCGGGTTTTTAAATCGCTTCTGGTATTTTACTCATTCGCTAAAAGTATAGCATCCAGATCTTCACCAGGCCTGGCAACAATTTTTTCTTCTTCCGGATTCCATTCAACAGCCCTGCCTAACTTATACGACAACCCTGCCATGTGTGCTGAAATGGCTTCTTCAAATCCTTCATCAATGCCACAGCTGGGCTTGCCACCATTACGGATGCAACTCAGCCATTCACGCATATGCAGAAATGTTGAGTCGATACGTTTTCCATCGCGGTAGGTCCACATCAATCCTTTGTTGGCAAAATATTTTGCTGTGGCTGACGTAACAGCATCGGTAGCGTTGGCCAATGGATTGTATTGATAGATCGGAATCTCCGGGTCAATCCGGTTTTCATTTAACATATCAGCATATCGGGTACTTCGGGCATCTGCATAAATGCTTATTACATTACCGAGTTCCATAGTAGCATCATGGCCCATCAGGTACGTTGGCCGGTCAAACTGATTGCCAAGCGTTGCGCTGTAAACAAAGGTCATTCCCTTTTCTTTGCCTGCCGGCTGACTGGAGCCCGTGCTAAAATCAGGGTACTCCATATTTACTTGTAATACATCAGGTACATTGCGTCCATCGCGGTGGGTATAAATTCCGCCTGAAGCTGTGACCAGTTTTGGAATGCCCATTTTCAAGATACAATTTATTCTATCGTAATCGTGCGTAAGCAAATCACCGGATAATCCTGAGCCATAAGCCCACCACTTTCTCCACCGGAAGAAATGCTCTTTATTAAAGGGAACCTTGGGTGCTGTTCCTAAAAACAAATCCCAGTCAATGGTTTCAGGTGATGCCTTTTCATGAATGTCGTATTGCCATGCACCGTTATCATCATTACGATTGGTGTTGGTTTGTACCAGTGACACATGACCGAGCGTTTGTTTTTGGATGATATCCATGGCCGCCAGAAAACTTTGGGTTTGCCTGTGCTGATGGCCGACTTGTAAAACCTTTCCTGAATCGCGCACAGCATCACGCAGTGTATAGGTTTCAGAAATGGTATGCGTCATGGGTTTTTCAATGTAAACGTGAACACCTGCCTGCAGCGCATCAATGGCCATAGGAGCATGCCAATGATCGGGTGTTGCAATGATTACGGCATCTACTTCACCGCTGTTCACCAATTCTTTGTGTGTGGTAAAACGCTTAACCGGATTGTCGGCAGTGGAAAAAGAATCTACTACACGTTCGGCATGAACATCAAACACGTCACAAACTGCAGTAATTTTTACATTTAAGTTTTCCTGCGCCAGAAATTCAGAGAGCCTTGTATCGTGCCGATTTTTTTCTGCGGCCTGTTTCATTTCACTCAGCCATTCCTTGGTGGCAAATCCCAATGCCCGGCACAGCTGTTCACCGCGTATGCCAAAGCCGATGATTCCCAAGCGCAACGGTTTGCCGCTCATTGGGCCTGTGGCGGGTGGTAGTGCTGCTTTAATATTTAACTTCTCAAGCAAAAATTCACGTTCATGTTTTGCGGTCACGGTTGTTTTAGCACCGGCAAACCAAATCGAACCGAGAATAGGTATACCTGCCAAACTCTTCAGCATATCGCGCCTGTTCAGGTTAAAAAGACTATCTTCTTTCTTTTTCATGATCTTGATTTTTTAGGTGGGATTATCCGGCTATGGTGTTTTGGCGATTTCTGGAAAGCATTCGCTCCAAACCAAAAGCAGCATATGTTGGAAATTGATAAAGTACAACCAGTGCTGCCATCTCGATCAGGTTTTTGTTCACAATCCAGTAACTTCCTTCTGTAAGTCCCTGCTCGAAGCCGGGGAAAGGAGGATGAGCCAGATAATAAAATGCCAACAGGAGAATACCTCCAATGGCTGCCCACCTGATTTTTAGTCCAAGCAGTAGGGCCACACCAATGGCCAGTAGGCCAACGATATTCAATGTGTCCACAATATGGATTACAGAATCGCTTGCCAGCCAGGTAAAAAATGGTTTTAGGAAGGTGGCACTTAACAAATAGCCTTTGGCGGTCCAGGCGGGGTTGTAAATTTTGAGAATTCCTTCATAGAAAAAATGCCATCCGATAAGGATACGCAACAACACCAAACTGGTGTTTTGCCCGGTTGTAAAACCACTTGATTTCATGGTATGCAGGTTTTGAGTGAACACGATTATCCCTGTTATTTCTAGTATAAAAAATGACAATTGTCACTTCACCAGGTAATCTTAGTCGTGTATTGCCGATGCTTTGAGGGGATCGCTGGCCACTTAGCTAGAGGAACAGTCGGGACTTTTGATCTTATAAGCGTTAATATTTTCCAAAATAATTGATGCTTTTCATCCTATGGAATATGCCATGATGGAAGGTGAAATTGATGATGTTGTTGCTGAGTAAATCGTTCATGGCATTGATAGGCATTGCCATTCTTCAAACCAAATGGCCTAGAGATGAGTGAAAAAACGCCTTTTTAAAAATTTTTTGATAAAAACTGCAATTAAGAATAAAATAGTGTAACTATATTTACTGCAATTACGAATAATATAGTATGAAAAAAACCAAACTGGGTGAATTTGAAGAACTGGTGCTGCTCACGGTGGCGGCACTTCAACAAGATGCGTATGGCGTTGAAATCAAACGCGAGCTGGAATTAAGACTGAAAGAAAGGCTTAGTGTAGGTTCAATACAATCAGCACTGAAACGAATGGAGGACAAAGGATTTCTCACCTCACAATTTGGTGAGGCCACTGCCAGGCGTGGAGGAAAGCGTAAGCGCATTTATGCCACTACATCGCATGGCCGTAAAGTACTTGAAGAAATGAAAGACATACGAGCTCAACTCTGGAGTGCTATACCCAAACTTGCGTTTGAACTTAAGGCCATCTGATGAAACCACAACCATTACATCCACCAAAATGGCCCTTAAAGTTTCTCCGGTTCTTCCTGAAAGAAGAATACCTGGAAGAGATTGAAGGCGACATGGAAGAAATTTTTCATGAGCATGCAGAGTGCTTTTCTGCTCGCAAGGCAAAACGAATCTATACCTGGGAGATCATCAAACTACTTCGCCCAAACCTGATCAGAAACTTTGAGTTTGTGAATCAATTAATCCAATACAGTATGTTCAAAAATTACGTTAAGGTTTCTGTTCGCGGCCTATTGAAGAGTCCGGTCAATTCCTTCATCAATATTTTCGGGTTGGCGGCTGCTATTGGCTTCAGCATTTTTTTCTACGCATTTGTAGTTTATACGTTCAAGCGCGATCAATTTCATGAAAATAAGAATGTGGTGTTCCTCTCTACATTTACTGCTTCGCGCGAAGGTGCGTTGCGGCAATATGGGCAGTCACCCAGGCCATTGGGCGAACTATTGAAACAGGATTTTCCGCAGGTGACAAAAGTTTGCAGAGTAGAAGACCAGAATGTTATTGTTAAACACGGAGATAACATTTTCAATGAACGCATCCGGTTTGTCGACCCTGCTTTCCTCGATATGTTTACTTTCCCACTGAAGTGGGGTATATCGGCTTCACTTTCCGATGTGAATAGTATAGTGATCAGTGAGCCGATGGCGGAAAAATATTTTGGCGATGAAAACCCCATTGGCCAAAGCCTCCTGGTGAAATTCAGCGCAGAGAATGGCAAAGAGTTTAAAGTAACAGGCGTTGCCAAAAAATTTCCATCCTCTCGAAGTTTTGATTTCCATTTCCTTATCAATTTCGAAAATCTCCGAACGGCTCAACCCGGTTTCGATTTGCACGATTGGTCGGCCTTCCATCGGGCTACATTTGTTCAGGTAGCACAGCCATCAGACATAAAAATCGTGGAGGAAGGAATGGAAAAATACAAGCGTACACAAAACGAAGCGGTTGAAAAAGACTGGGCTATTGCTTCTTTTCAGTTTGAACCGCTGGCTACACTCCATATAAAAACAGACGAAATTCGTGAAGATGTTTTCCGCGAAGGCACGCAGAGTAATATAACATCTATCAAATTTCTTACCGGGGTTTGCACGTTAATGTTATTACTGGCCTGCTTCAATTACATCAACATAGCCATTTCAACTTCAGTAAAGAGGTTGAAGGAGTTGGGTGTACGCAAAACCATCGGGGCAACTCGAAGGCTGGTGATTGTACAGTTCTTGTCTGAAAATATTGTCGTCACCTTTTTTGCCATGCTGGTCGGAATTCTTCTGGGCTGGCTCGTGGTTATTCCGTGGTTCGAAGGACTGTGGGATTTTAGTATGGAGTTCAGTCTCAATGACCCGCGCTTGTGGATGTACTTGCCGATGATCATGCTGATCACTGCACTCGCATCTGGCATCTATCCCGCTATTTATATTTCCCGGTTTCAAACAGTTACTATTCTGAAAGGCTCAGTCAGGTTTGGTCAGAAAAATCCAGTCACTAAAATCTTTCTGGGTTTTCAACTGGTGTTGGCGTGCATGTTCATCACCAGCGCCATCGTGTTTACCATGAATGGCGATTACCTCGCCAACAGAAGCTGGGGTTATAGCAACCGTGATGTGATTTACACAGCGGTTGAAAATGAATCGGTCTACCAGCAATTAAATGATGTCATGCAACGCAATCCGAAAGTTCTTTCCATTTCAGGTTCGGCACAACACATCGGCAAAAATCATCAAACAACAATTTTGCATTTCCCTGATAAAGATTTTGAGGCAGACCGTTTGTCGGTAGGCCCAACCTATTTCAATACCATGGGAATTGAGTTGGTGAGCGGGAGGGCATTCAAAGACTTCGATGGTAGCGATAAAAATGCTGTAGTAGTGAATGAAACCATGGCTAAAAATCTGAGTTGGGTTAATCCGATCGGTCAGCAATTCAGAATTGACAGTATTACTTACGAAGTGGTTGGCGTGGCAAAAGATTTTCATAGCTATAGTTTTTTCTCCTTGCTCAGACCTACATTTTTTACCGTGGCCGATAAAAAGGATTTCAGATTTCTCGCATTAAAAGTAAACCGCGAGCAAGAACAATTGGCATTCGAAGATTTAAAAAAGGCATGGGCAACACTCTACCCGGAAATTCCATTTAATGGCGGTTATCAGGAAGATGTATGGGGAAATTATTACGAAGAAATGGGCATTCATGGTCATGTGTGGAGGGTGTTTGCATCGGTAGCGGTTATTCTCGCCATGCTGGGATTGTATGGATTAGTGGCGATAAACATTTCTGGCAGAGTTAAGGAATTTAGTATACGAAAAATTCTTGGGGCTGATTATAAAAACATCAGCAACAACATTTTCAAACAATACTATGTGTTGATTATAGTATCGTTATTCGTTAGCGTACCACTTAGTTTCATTTTTATAAAATCGGTACTTGACTTTGCTTATGATTATCACATGCCTGTTACCATTTGGGTAGTCATGATGGCGGCTTCTCTTTTGATTGCAGTTGTTATAGCAACTGTGGCAACACAAACAATAAAAGTGTTTAAAACAAATCCGGTGGAGGGTTTAAAAACTGAATAAATGTTTCAGCGAAAAGACTTTGACTGCAATAACCCACAGCAACATACTACCCACAGTAATCAGAGTAATCCATAAACGCTCAACGTTATGAATGCCAATCCGGAGACTAAAAAAACTGCGCGACTTGCCGGTCTGTTATTTCTACTTTGGATTGTTTCAGGCTTTTACGACATGTTCTACGTATCGCCCAAAATATTTGTCAGTGGTGATGTTGTGGCTTCTGCTCAAAATATTCTGAAGTATGAAACCTTGTTTCGAACGGGCATTTTTTCTGGACTAATAACGAGTACTATATGGGTATTGTTGGTGTGGGTCTTTTATCAGCTGTTTAGAAATGTAAATGAACGCTATTCCAATCTTTTGGTAGCTTTTGTAGTGGTGCAAGTACCGGTGGCATTTGTGAAGGCCGGACTTAGTATGGCAACTGTTCTAACGCTAAAAGGGGAAATACTCCAGTCGTTTGAATTGGCGCAACGGCAAGACTTAGCCATGGCATTTCTTAAAATTAACGACTACAGTGTTCTGGCATTGGAATTATTTTGGGGTCTTTGGCTCTTTCCGTTAGCAATACTGGTGTATCAATCTGCATTCATTCCGCGCTTTCTGGGTGTTTGGCTAATCATAAATGGAATTGTGTATGTGCTGCTAAGTTTTACCAGCATTGTCATTCCTGGATACAAAGACATTGTATTTACGGTTGGCATGCCTGCCATGTTTGGTGAATTGGTGTTAATGCTTTGGCTCTTGATAAAGGGTACTCGTGATAAGAGAGGGCATGAGTAAGGCGCGCGAAATGGGACCCATCTAGTGATATCTTATGAACTGATTCGATTTCAGCTCGTTTAGGCTGATGCGGTGACCCGATTTTGAAAATTTTTCGGTCACCGCTTGGGTCACCTAGGGATTGAGATTTTTTGAATAAAATGGAGAGGTATAAAAGAAAAAAGCCTCGAATTCATAAGGAATTCGAGGCTTTAGTTCAGATTGAAAATGTAATCGCAGAGGAGGAGGGAAATGAACCCTGACTCACAATGCTTGATTTTCAGTATTTTAAAGGTGATAAAATCGGGTACTCACCAGATGACTCACCAACGAATTAACGATCTCGGGTGACTGCAAATTCATATCAAATATAACTTCTTTGTCCGACTTGGGCAATTTTTCCCTCGAAGAACTTTGAACCTTAACAACAATTCAAATCGTTTGTCATCGAATACCACGAAACAGGCGCTCATATTTTTTGGTGCTGTGTAAAGTGAACCTGGGTGCTCACTTTTTTAATACCAAGTTGGTACCAACTTGTGAATTTCTTCCGTCAACCTCTAACATCTTCGCTATGCAATATCAAATCCAATGGAAGAAAGAAATGCTATGCACAGGGACCAGTTACTCACTGTTGGAGATCTGGAAAAATTCAAGACCGAACTGTTAGCGGAACTCAGAATACTTATATCCGAACAAAAAGGACAGCCCGTCAGAGAATGGCTCCGCTCCGCGGAAGTGCGGAAAATGTTAGGTGTTTCAGCCGGAACCTTGCAGAACCTCCGGGTAAACGGCACCCTTTCATATTCCAAAGTGGGGAGCATTGTCTTCTACAAGTACGATGAGATTGTAAACCTGCTGGAAAAGAACATGGCTCCACGATAGATGGATAGGTTGCAGCAACTTACCGACTATTTTAACAGAGCGGCTTCGGATAATCGCTTGAAACCAGTGCACATCTCATTGTTCATGGCATTGTGCCATGCCTGGATCACCAGCAACTTTCAGCGCCCCTACCATATTTCACGAAGGCGGCTAATGAGCGCATCGCGAATTAGGTCGAAGGCTACCTACCACAAGGTAATCCGCGAACTACAATTTTTCGGATACTTGAAATATCAACCCTCTTATCATCCGGTGAAAGGTAGCGCAATAGAACTCTCAATCTATCAGCATCAGGTTTTCAATTGACTTCAGTTGATCGAAATGAACTGAAAGGAGTGTGTACCTCAGCAACAAAAAATTACTTTCACGTGCATTCGATATGAGACACTATCGGACATCAAAACGATTTGGTATTATCACGGGTATGGATTCACTTGATAAACTCAAAACATTCCTTAACCGGGTAGCGTTTGATACCAACCTTGGTACTTCGCACGTCAGTGTCTATCTGGCGTTATGCTACCTATGGCTTTCAGGACAATCAGAAGAATGCCTTTTTATTTCGCGTAGAAAGGTAATGGCTTTGGCTAAAATCAAATCAAATCAAGTTCCACCTACCACCGGGTCATCAATGACCTTAAAGACTTAGGGTATATTCAATATTATCCCAGTTACCACCCGCTACGTGGGAGTACGATCAGGTTAATTCCGCCAATAACACCTTGTCGCAGGTGAGGCGATACCTTGCAATATTACTAGAGTAGATCCATTGCGCGTGGCAAGGTAGGCAGGTAGTCTAGCGGTGGAATGAATTAGAGTAAGATACGTGCTTATGGTCTTCCAGCATCTTTTTTACGTCTTCGTATTCATAGAAGATGACGCCTCCGATTTTAGTAAAGGGCAGCATTCCATTGATGCGTAAATTTTGGAGCGTACCTGGTGAAATACTTAACATCTTTCGTACCTCATGAGACTTGAGCCATTTCTTGATTGGCATACTGGCCCGTTTTGCAAGCAGCTTTTCTATCTCCTCAATGAGTTCTTTTTTCAGGTTTTGAAGGTCCTCCGGTGTAACGATTGTTGCAGGCATAGGGTGTTTAGGTAAAGCATATAAACTCTTTATATATGTGACCTACGATCAAAAATCATATAGTGCCGATGCAAACAATGCCTGCAGCTAAGCCACTACCTCATCATTTTTATCCACGTTCGGATTTATTCCGGAACTCCGCCAAGAGACTTCGGCATAAACCCACCATTCTCCCCGCGTTCCATTTATTCCGATTCCTCTTGGCTTGCGCATCGTCCCTCGCATAAGCAGTTCCGGAAAAATCCGGTGAGTTGATCATAAAAATGATGTTCAACTTAAATACTACAACTATGTTAGACTACATCTTCCTTTCGCAAACTACACCTTGTGATGAACCTTGCGCGCAAGTGGGGAGCGATGACTACATGCAACGCGCGCGTATGGAGGCACGTGTGTACATGGATCAACTGAAACGAACTTTTGGAAATAATCCGGAAGGATCATTTTTCAAAGTGGTACGTTGTCCGCATGATTTCGGAACATACCTTGACATACGATTTTACTATGACGATGAAGATCAGGCACACGTGAAATATATGTTGCAGGTTGAGTCAGGCTGTAACAAATGGGATAGCCAAGCCAAAAAGGAATTGCGTGAACTGGGCTACTCTCCAAAGGGGATCGAGGCCATTAGTCATTAAGCGTAAGGGGGTAAATCCCCCTTTTTTACTCGGTTGCCCAAAACCAAGGGGTTTATTTTTTTTCTCCGAACCCTTAAATTAACGCAAGGTATTTTTTAAAGAGTTTTTGGTAGCAAGCTCGTATTTTTTCGGTTTTACGTGTGGATTTAAACGCCAACGGGTGCTTCAGTTAAAAGCTTTTCACCCGTTAGATAGAAATCGTATAGTGAGATGCCTGACCATGTTCATAACCATGAGATTCGAAAGTTGCTGCTTTCCTGTCCTGGGAAGGCTATAAAGATTCTGTACGATCAGTATTGCAAAAGCCTCTTGAAGATAGCCTATAGACTGACGCACGACCACGATGCATCCAAGGACATTGTGCAAGAAGCATTCGCTCATGTATGGAAGAACGCTCGCGAACTGGGTAATCATCACGAACGGTCTATTCAGCATTACCTGGTCAGGATCGTTCGAAACAAGTCGGTAAACTACTACAATGAGAACGTTGCACTCGGTCAGCGAAAAATACGGCTGATGAATGGTCACACCTTCGGCTTAGCCGAGCAGTCTATTGAAGCCAGGATTATTCAGGTTGAGATTACGGAAGAAATACTTCAAATCATTGCACGATTCCCGAAAAGGGAACGCGAGTGCCTGATGATGAAAATAGAGGAAGAATTACACAATGAAGAAATCGCCCTGCGCCTGGGTGTGGGTGTAAAGGCGGTGGAAAAAAGCCTTACCAGCGCCAAGAAACGGCTCCGCAGCCGCCTGCAGGCTAAATCCTAAAAAATTAGTTGCCCTCTCACGTAGGAAATCGAATCCGTTTTCGGAGTAAATAAATAGAAGACCACAACTATGGACAGAGTATCGCTCATTTACAGGGTGCTTGCCAATGAGGCTGACCCCACGGAGAAAAAGGAGTTAGACGATTGGATCGCCAAAAGCGAAGCCAATCGAGAAGAGTTTGAAGACATCAAACTTCTTTGGGAATTTTCTGAAACCACTCCCGATCACGGTCAGGTGGATGATCGTGGTTTCGAAAAAATCAAGCAACAGGTAATGCAGCGATTAAAAGCGAAGGCAAGGCTGAAGCATGCTTTATATACGATAGCCTTGGCCGTTGCCATACTTATATTAGTACTGGTCACCAAGTGGACGTGGTTTTCGGATTCGGATGGTATGCAGTTTAATCGAACAGGACTAAACGAAATAATAAAGGAACTTGAAAAAAATTACAGCATACAAATTGACGTAAGTAATCCAGGGATACAAAGGTGCCGGCTTACTGCAACGTTCTATAAGGTGGATGACGAACAATTGACACTAAAAGCGATTGAGCAAGCCCTGAATTTGGAGTTCATCATGTCAGGTAAGCGCAAGTACAGTTTACGGGGAAGTGCCTGCCTGGATTTATAGGAGCAAGAGTTTTTTTAATGCTGTACGTAATATGAATAAACATACCGGTTCATTCCGGTTACGCTGGCCATGCATCCGGGAGTCAGATATGAATTGCAAGAGTTGGAAAAACTCATTTCGTCAGGCGATCAAACGATCCGTGATGAGAAGCAAAGTAATGCGCTCAAAGATGCGGTAAGGCAGGAAGTCGAAAGAATTAAGCAGACGTTTATTCACGAGGTATTCACGTTCGAAGACGAGCGTCACCTGGAACGCTACATTCAATACCATCAACAAGCCCTGATCCGACTGATGGACAAAGCGGCCTTGTTCATCAACAGCGACAATCCGGAAGACAAAAATCGAAAACAATTCTATGCGCTATTCTATCCGGGCCTGGAGGAACTCCTTTTATTTATTGAACGTCATTTCACCAAATATTTTGATCAGGATGCCAAAGCGCCTGAGGGATACATTGACATTGCGCGCAAGGACGCGCGAGCCAATATCAAAAAACTACAAAATGCCTTGGCGCAGAAAGCAACCGATCAGCGTTTGGTTGATTTGTTACTGCATATTCTCAAGAAGATTGTAGAGAGTAAACCCGATCAGGGGATTACATACCGGAAGGTAATGTATGCAAAAGAGGTTCAGAAGGAGTTGTCGCGACTGGCGGAAAGGGAATCCGGGGTGCAGGACTGGGATGATGAATTGCGCCAGATCATGTATTACCTGAACTATAATTCAGTGAAAGTGCTCACCTACCATGCACATTACATTTCCTCCCTTTTGGATCAATCGGAAACGCGGGCGGAAAAAATTGAAAAGCTCTCTTTTGTGTTGAAGAAAATCAATCAGTCGCAGGTGAAGCCCGGGATACGGTACAACCAAAATGGAAGTGCGCTTAAGGATCAAATGAATATTTATATCACAGAGGAAATTGATTACCAGGAGCGATTGCAGCAGTTAAGCAACAGCGCTCCAGACCGGTCACCCGATTCATTCCTTCCTGGCTTTAAACTCAAGTTCGAAGCATCGGTATCACAACTGGCCTATTTGTTACGCATTTTTATGGAGACAAAAATCATCCTCAACAATAACCTCAGTCAGGTACTTCATTTTCTGGTACGATTTGTAATCACGAAACGATCCGAAACCATATCGTATGGCAGTTTCCGGTCCAAATTCTACAGCGTGGAAACAGGCACTAAGGAATCCGTGCGAAGTATGCTGGTTACAATGATCCAGTACATTGATAAGGCATAGTTCGCCCTGGACTTACCAATCAAAGTATCGACTTAGGCCTTTCCGGGAATTGTTGCAGGTTGACCCACCGGGCATCTTTACTCCATTGCGCAAAGCACAGGCTGTAGTGCTCATGAATACGCAAGGTCACCGCATCCAGGCTTTTGTTGATTTCCTCCAATTGCCTTAAAAGCATTTTCAACTCTTCAATCTTCTGCATGTAGAAGAATTGATTTACCTGCTGATGGAGAATCAGGTTGTTCCGCTCGTTGAGATACGTAACAAGCCGTTGCATCCGGTCGATCAGTTTGGTTGGCTTTTCGCATGAGGTCATGGGTGAAGAACAATACGTTTGTGATAGCCAACAAACAGGAACCGGACGCCTTTCCTTAACCTAAACATATGAGGAATAGCCGGATGCTCTCCGGAGTATCCGGCCCTGAATGTTGCGCTATGGGTTATTTACATTTACTAAGTGACGCGATTTTGTAAAACGTATAGTTGTGCAAACGTAAGAACTGCAACATTTTTTGATTTACTAATTTTTGCCACACTATCGGGAAATGTGGAAAATATTAGAAAGGCATAGTGACGTTATAATTCTTATCCGTAAAGTGACCTCCTGAGTCCTTAAACGGATATGAAATATAGTCTATATAGGTGGATGTTAGATTGCAGGTTAAGTGACGCGGTTTTGTAACGTACAGCCAGGCGGGAGTTGAGAGTTGGCGTTGTTACTAAAATGGAAAAGTAACAATAGTGTGGCTCGGAATGGGCACCTGCTACGGCTTATGATTTTTGGGTTTGCTACGTTCCGATTTTTTTTGAATAAAAGAGTAAGTGTAAGTCACTGATGAATAACAAATAGTTGAAGCAAAAGCTAAGTAATGTCTCAGAAATGAGTCACTCCATTCAGACTATTACAATTAATGATAGGGGTGAACAAACTCTTAAAAGTTATTTAATCATTGATATCAACGCCTATGTTTTTGTCGCACTCGCGAATATGTACAGGTGACTCCCTGCCTTCCCATTTACCTGTAATTTGGTAAATTTCATAGAAAATAATCCATTCACTAACCCAAGGAATGGTGTATTCACAAATTTTGATCTTTTCATTCCAACGCATGTCCGGAGGATAGTGCAAGCATACGCTGTGATCTTTGTACATATGAATGTGCTTGCTTGGGAGAATGAATGGTTTAAGTATTGTTGTCTTCGGCTCGTAGCCCACCACATACTCAATCTTTACCTTGTATCGATCTTTACAGTCTTGTGGTTGCAGCCACCCTATGCAAACGAGAACATTATTTTTTATATCACATTTTAAATAGCTAAATGTCTGTTCAATCAGTAACTTCTGGTGATAGAGAAAAGCATACTTTTTTGATTGATAGTGCTTTCCTTTGGGAAAAACCTTAGCCCTCATAGTGGAAGCGGTGTGGCTGATTTTTTACACCAACACTACTAGAAGAAATGTTTCCCTCCGAATCAGTGAATGCATTTCCGCCCGTGATAATTCCGGCAGTCTGACGAAGTCTATTCAAGCGTTCTCGTTCAGCATCGTCCTTAGAAACTGGAACAAGCCCGTCAACGTCTTCTCGCAAGTATGGCAAACTCTTTAGGTATTTCAGCCAATTGAATTCATATTGAGTATAAAGGAAGCCGCTCTTTCGATTTTCAAAAATATAGCGTTTGATTACATTACCATAAGAGTCAGTAACAAGGCTAAAAAGCTCTTCGCTGAGTTGTGTCTTACTCTTAACGTACTCACCAACGACTATACCGTTTGATTTGGCGTGACCCTGCATTTTGCTAGCGAGGTTGGTGTGCAAACTATATGTAGTAATCTCACTACAATCACCAATACCTGCTTTGGCCCAAATTACGTTCTCATCGTCTCCGAAATCTATTCCAATGCGGGTCGATATATCCTCAATCCCATCCTGGTCAAATATTTTTTTTAAATCATTTTTCACAAAGTAAGAGAACATACTGGTTGCGGTTATCGCCTTAATATTTGCATCCTTCTTGTCTACGCCCTTCCCTCCGAAATAAACGAAAACTCCATCCCCCTGTAGCCTGTGTATATACCCGCCTAATGCTACACAAGTGTGGATGGCCGCACGCTGAATAGTATTGGTAATGACGGTAATCGTTTCGAGGTCATACTCCCGGAAGAGGTTGGTAGAGCCTTTGATATCGATGAACACGGACACGATGTAGTGCTTCTCCGTTTGATTCGTTTCTTTCAGGTGCTTGAAATCAGGGTGCTCTCCTAGCTTCTGATTAACATTTGCCTTCAAACCTGCCGTGTTTACCAGATTAAGAAAACTGGGTAGTGGTGTCATGTCAATTTTCTTGTCGAAAAAAGCACGCGTATCAACTCCTTCTGTGAGAGGTCGTTCAAATCCAGATAATCCTTTGCTGAAGGATTTACTTTTTTTGTCACGATCAATCGCCTCGCGGATCGTGGATAAATAATTGTCGTAAATATTCATATTGATTTTATGTTATTCATTAGTAGGATGATAAAGGGGATTGATAGAATAAACTCTAAAAAGATCAAGTAGCCTGCCCACCGAAGTCTTCTGAATTTGTTCCGGAGCCCGATTGATAGCTGATGAATTTGCTCTGTATAGTCATTCTGCAACTCTTGCGCATTCAACGCTGAAACGGAAGCCTTGAAATCCGCCAAAGAAAATCGGGCTATTGACTCAAAGTACAAGTGAGACTTACTTGGCTTTGCTAAAAAGGGTATTCCTGCACTTAATGTGAATAGAATTGAAATAAGCCCCAAGAAAACAATAGCAGTGAAGTTTCCATTTATCCAAAATCCACAATCAAATGCTGTCTGAATGCTTGGATAAATCGCCATAAGGCCTCCAACTATGAATGTATTGACAGCTAGGAACAACGCACTTTTGTTGTTAACACTGTCATAGTAGTGATCGAATCTTTCAATACAGAATTTTAAATGCTCATGCGTTTCCATAATCAAACACGGGGTGAAGTTTCATTGCCGATAATCGCGCCAATCGTGGCGCATACAAAAAATCCAACGGGGCCGCCAACAGCACCAATGATTCCGCCAATCACAGCCCCCGCGGTAGTGTTGTTCTCACGAATCTTTTCCTTCCTTGACTTGCTGTAGGGGGCACGTGTTGTTCCGTATTGTTTGCGTACAGCGCGACTCTTTAGTACACCTTTGTTGAGGTTGCAGTCGATACAGGCCGGAAGCAGGTTATTGCCATGATCTGTACCCCCATTTGCACGGGCTTTGGAATGTTCAATGTGCCATGCCCCGCGCATACCACGCATACCGTGATTTTTGAAGCTGAGTTTGCAATGGCAGAGGTGACACCTGCCATCGGTACGATCGTAAATTCTCCTGAGATTGTGTAAATCTTTCGCCATGGTTTCAATGGTTTAGTTGTTAAACAATAATTCAAGCAACCAGAAACCGGAGATAGGTAGGCGAAAGGCTTTGAAATCAGCAGCCGGAGGCTACATTTGCAAAACAAAACGCGGTCATCCCGGTTGGGGATGCCAATTCTCAAATACAAGTTTTGTCAAATAGGGGTACTCGCAATACCCCTATTTTATTTTACATAATTGGTCTAACACTGCAAGCCGCTTGCCAGTTCCCGTAAACTAAAATTTTGAAGCCATTTTGTCACAAATACCCCTTATACCTGCTAAAAAGTGATTATTAATAGTCTAAATCTGCCACTTGTCAGGGCTTATGACAGATTAACAGATAAAATTGACAAAACAACTTAATTATATTAATTTTGTAAACCAATTAACCTCCAGGCCTGTTCTATGAACAGAACAAGTGCTAAACCAATCAATTATGGAACAATTTGCTGATCGGCTAAAGTCGGCCCGTGTAATGGCCGGACTTTCGCTACAGGACTTGGCAGACAAACTGCAGAACCGCGTGACCCGGCAAGCGCTTCATAAATATGAAAAAGGTGAGTTTATGCCCGATAGTGAGATGCTGGGATTATTGTGCGATGCCTTAGGCGTACGCCCCGATTATTTTTACCGCAAGACCGAGGTGAAAATGGGCGAAATATCTTTCCGGAAGCGCCAAAGCTTTCCGGTAAAGGACAGAAAGGGATTAGAGGAGCGGGCAAAAGATAAATTGGAACGTTATCTTGAATTGGAAAAGATTCTGAATATTTCGACTGATTTTTCACTGAATTTCAAAGACCGACCGATTAAGTCCAATGAGGATGTTGAGAAGGTAGCCAGTGATCTTCGGAAAGCCTGGAAACTGGGCAATGATCCGATCTTTAATCTAATCGAGCTGTTGGAAGACAATAAGATAAAAGTTATTGAGATTGAATCAGCCGATACTTTTGATGGACTTTCGGCATGGGCAAATGACGGAACCATTCCGGTGATTGTATTGAATAACAGCAATATCAAATCACTTGACCGTAAACGATTCACCGCCCTGCACGAATTGGCTCACCTGGTTCTGGAGCTTGACGAGTATACCGAAAAACAGAAAGAGAAATTCTGCAACTACTTCGCGGGGGCTATGCTGCTACCGGAAGATACCCTCAGGAAGGAAGTTGGTAATTCGCGCACAAAGTTATTATTGCCGGAATTGGGCGCAATCAAGAAACAGTATGGCATCTCGATTCAAGCCATCGCATACCGTATGAAGGACTTGGGTATCATTACCCTGAGTTATTTCAAACAGTTCATGTTCTTCATCAATCAATCCGGATTCAAGATTGAGGAGCCTTTTTTATATGAAGGGCAAGAAGAATCCAGGAGGTTCAATCAGTTGCTGTTCCGGGCGCTGGGTGAAGAGTTGATTTCTATGAGTAAGGCTGCTTCCCTGAACAACCAGAAGCTTGCCGAGTTTCGCGAAAAAAATCTCATGATCGCCTGATGCGGATTGTTGTAACCGATGCCTGTATATTCATCGATGTTATTGATCTCCAACTCACCGCCAAGTTTTTTGGTCTTGAGTTGGAGATTCATACAACGGTGGATGTATTCAATGAGCTGTACCCCAATCAGCAGCAAATTCTGCAGGCCTATCAACAATCAGAAAAGCTAATCATTCACATTCTTTCAAGTGAAGAACAGCAAGAAATTCTGGAAGCAGATTTTCCGGCATCACTCTCTCCAGAAGATTGCTCAGTTATCTATATGGCGCATAAGCTAAATGCCATTGTGCTAAGCAGCGACAAGCCGGTTCGGAACTATGCTAAAAAGAAAGCCATACATTATCATGGAATGATTTGGGTGTTTGATCAACTGGTAGCACAAGGATTGCTAACCAAACCGGATGCGATCGCGAAACTGCAAAAGCTAGTATTTGGTAATATGATCTACAAGGGCAATGCGGATATGATCAAGGAGGTGGAGAAAAGAGTAAGGGCGTGGTCGAAGTGATTGATTAATAGAGATGTTTCATAATTTGACTCAATCTTTCGCCTCAACATTCTTTGCGGCAAGATGTTTTTCAAATACCGAGTAGATCTCGTAAATCGATTCTGGTTTCTGATTGGTTTTTTGACGAGTCTTATAAAATTTAACAATTTCATTTAGCCCGTGTCCCCATGCATTGAAGTCATACCGTGTTCCGCATTCCATCCTTTTCTCTGGTGGACACAAGCATGTCCAGATGAAGTCGTTTATTTCTTTCCAGTTTACAAACTTATCAGCGTTGTTAAGATCAACCCTTTCCGGACTGAATAAAATCGGTCGAATTCTTACTTGTCCGAATGAAGTCAAAGTTGATGTCGCCAGGAGGTTTTTGCGGTTAGAATTCTGTTTTGGTACAACCAGGTTAACTATTTCATCAGCCAATTTGCTAAGAGTGTCATCATCGAAAAGCCCGACCCACTTCAAGAGTTTTTCAATGTTCTGCTTGCTTCTGATTGAATTGTTAAACTGAAGTCTCATTCCATTGCTTTTGACTTCTCCCAAAATTACATCAATATCATTGGTAGGCTCAAGGAATTCTGACGTGTTGTGTTCTGTTTCATCCTGACGATGAAGCGGAAATCTAACAGCGACCATGTCAACCTCTCCTGCTATTTTTTCTTCCGATGACTGAAAAATGAAACCTGTCGTTAAATATCCGTTTAGCCTTAGATAAAGTGTGGTGATAAGTTCTTGAATATCTGATTTCTCTTTCGTTGACATATTATAAGTGTTAAGGAGATTCCCAGATGGACGCGCAACCCCACCGCGACACCAAAGCTAGCCAAATTTCCAACGCTTATATGTATATTGGTCTGAAGTTTAAAAATGTGAATCATGCCGTTAAAACCAATCATTTTACAAGGCGAGCAAAAAAGAGTTTTATTCTTACAAGTAACAGAACCAATTCAAATTAAAGGAGTAGCTGGAAGTGGTAAGACTACCGTTGCATTGTATAGAGCGAAGCACTTATTAGACACACAATCAAATCTTTTTCAAGAAGCTAAAGTTGCAATATTTACCTACAATAAAACTTTGGTGAAATATATATCAGCCATTAAGCCATATGTCTCAGGAGGTTATAAGGAAGATAGTGATGAAATAATTCCTAGTCGCCCAATCGGTATTATGGGTGTTAACGTGATAAACTTTGACAAATGGGCATATCAATTTATTGAAACACATAGACCAAATTTAAGACCTCTGTTTCAAAAGACAGTTACAGGCTCAAATCAAATGAATATTTTACTTTCAGCAATATCAGCCTATAAGAATGAGAAGATAGTACTAAATAAAAGTCCTGATTTCTTTTTGGAAGAAATCATATGGATGAAAGGTAAAGTGTATAAAAATAAAGAAGAATACTTGGACGCAAAAAGGACAGGAAGAGGAACAAGTGACAGAGTTTCAAGAATAGATAAGGAAGTAATATGGAGCATATATACTAGCTACAACAAGTTACTAGAGGAAAGACAACTGTTTGATTTTGCTGATTATGCTTTGGAAAGCTTAAAGATACTGAACGAAAAAACTAGTATTTCACGTCCATTTACACATTTGATCATTGATGAAGCCCAAGACTTAAGTAAAGCCCAAATTTTAGTTCTTTCACAACTTGTTTCAGATGAAACAAAAAGCATCTCAATAATTGCTGATGCTGCGCAAAGGATATACAAGAGTGGCTTTACTTGGGGTGAGGTTGGTTTAAATGTTAGGGGTGGTAGAACAATAGCATTCAAGAAAAATTATCGTAATACAAAACAAATTGCATATGCTGCAAAGTCTCTTTTGGACAAAGAGACCGATAATGAAGATTTTACCGAGATTGAGCCTGTGAGAGAAGGAAAAACTAAACCCGTAATTGGTTACTTCTCTAACTGGAATGAGCAATGCGCTTTCTTACTTAAGGAATTACAAAAGCTAAAGGGTGAAAACAATATTTACTCAACGGTTATTCTGCACAGAAATCACAATGGAATACGTAACATTAAATACATATTAGAAACCAATAATTTTATCGTTCAAGAATTATTGAAGGCAGAGGACATTGACTTTGAAAGTGATTCAATAAAAGTATGTACACTCTCATCAGTAAAAGGCCTTGAATTTGATAAGGTATTTATTGTTGACCTAAATGACGATGTTATACCCTATCCTGCGGGCTTTAATGATTCTAATGACGATTTTCATATTTCAACTGAAAGGAGACTACTCTACACCTCAATGACAAGAGCAAGAGAAAATTTATTCCTTTTAACAAGCGGTAAACCTTCGAGATACTTAGCTGAAATCGATGAGACGCTGATTGAAAAGGTTGGTACTTCAATTGTTTCAAAATCAATAGTTGACGACTTGCCATTCTGATGGAGAAAAAACCCAATTATATCGAATTTCAAAGCGAAATAAATGCAAGGGGAATAACTCAATTGATTCACTTTACGCCAACAATAAACCTGTTAAGTATTTACGAGCAAAAGCAACTGCTGTCAAGAACATTGCTTGAGTCCTTTGATAGAGAACAGTTTGATATTTTCGATTATATAGAATTCACTGATGAGATAAGGTTTGATGATAAACGGTACATTAATCTATCTGTTCAACATCCTAATTCTATTTTGTTTAGTCGCTTTCAACAAAGGACAGCACAACACTCACACATAACATGGTGCGTTCTTAAAATCGACCCGAAATACATTTTTCACAGGGACACTCTATTTTCTATAACAAATGCTGCAAACAGTCACAATAAACGAAATATTGGGGTTACTGATGACATCAATAAATTCCGAATGATGTTTTCGCCAACTTTACAAGTAATTACGTCTTATGGTTCAAAAGTATTCAATAGGCAAAACCTGAAAGATAAATATCCAACTGATGAACAGGCAGAGGTATTAGTAAAAGATAATATTCCAATTAATGACATCTTACAAGTTTGTTTTAAGAACAGTGCCGATTTGGCATCAGGTAAAGCGGCTTTAATTGATTATGATACAAGTAAGTTTGTTGTAGACGAAACGGTATTTTCAAATTCAAGACTATAATGAAACCTGAAACAAAATATAAAGGAAGTATCAAATTATCAGCTATAGGAGACGCCCTAGGTTGGATAACAGAATTTGAGAAATCAACTGAAAGCGTACGGCAAAAATTCGGAACAGAAAAAATTGAACAATTTTATGATTGGACAAAAACAGTTGGCGGCAGGTTTCTCGGCTACATCGATAATATCAAAGCTGGCTCGTATTCTGATGACACGCAATTACTATTGGCAGTGGCAAGGAGTATCAAAAGGGACGGTTCCATTGACCATGACTATTTCGCAAAAGTTGAACTCCCGAATTGGTTAGATTACGCTCGTGGCGGTGGGCGCACCGTAAAAACAGCAGCAGACAAAATTTCTAGAAAATCAGCAAAGTGGTTTAGTAATTTCTACAACTTTAAAATTAACGGAGAGAATTACGACTACCGACAAAGCGGAGCTAACGGAGCGGCAATGCGCATTTTGCCGATAGCTTTAGCTAATATTGGCAACATCGAGAAAATTAAAGAAGAAATATTTTGCAACAGTATTGCTACCCATGGTCATCCTCGAGCAATTTTAGGAGCAATGCTTTATGGATATGCGGTAAACCAGGTTATAATATATAGACCTGAAGATTTTAACTGGGAGCATTATCTCACTCAAATTGGCCAAGATTTTCCAGCTAAGTTTGAACTTACCTTTAAAAATAGAATTGAGATACGAGAATGGTTAAACGAATGGAACAAATATAAAACGGATGACTTTCAAAAAGTTTACCACGAAACAGTTACAGAAACACAAGGACAGTTAAGGTTAGTTTATCAAAGTATTAAACAGAATTTATCAGTTTCAGAAACTTTAAGAAGACTAGGTTGTTTCGACAAAACAACAAAAGGTTCAGGTATTGCCACCGTAATAGCTGGTATCTATTTAGCCACAAAATTTCACGACAAACCACTAAAAGCAATCACAGAGTCTGTAAATGCACTTGGTGCAGACACTGACAGTATTGCCGCCTTCACTGGCGGACTTATTGGAGCATTGCATGGGCATGGCATCATTCCAGACAAATGGAAATCAGTTCAAGATGTTGAATACCTAGACTATATGGCCGAAAGGTTGCTAAATATATCAGAGGATAAATTGTCAGATGAACCAGACGCTGCAATTTCTAACGTTAAGATTCTGAATAACCCAAAAGCAGATGACTTTATTATCAACGAACAAATAGAATTCAAACCACTTGGAGTTGGTGAGATTATAAGAGTTGAAAGGCAGCCAACTTTAACGAAGGGTAAGTTTAATTTGATAATCGAAGCAAAACTAAATATAGGCCAGACAATCATTGTATCAAAACTACTTAACCTTGAAAGTAAGGACGAATTTCTGTTATCCACCGATAACAAGGAGACGTTGATTATTGAGGCATCAAAAAATCTCAAACCTGTAGCATTAGAAAAGTTTAAGGTATTTGTTAATCAACAAAAGAGAATAACTAAAAACCTAACGGAGATATTTATGACAATTTTAAAAAATGAGGGATAGTGTGACTTAAAATCCGTACACATACACATTGGCCTAACCACGCATCCAAAGAATGTACTCAGGCTACCATTTGATGAACGTCAGATTTGCTTTGTTTCTAATTCTTGATTTGAAGCGGCTATTTTGATTCCAGCAACTTCAATAGCTGATCGTTTTGTTTTTTCAAATGATCTACCTGTTCCATCAAAATTTTGATTTCCTCATTTTTGGCTTGAAGGACTTGATCGAACATGCCCTTTTGCTCAAAATGATTTTGAATAAGACCTTTGTCGATTGTATTGTGTGAAAAAGAAATGGTTATGTCTGAGGACATAATATCCGAAACATCAACATCATAAAGCTTGGCCAACTTCTCCGCCTGTTCGACCTTTAAGTTTTTCGGGTTCCTTTCAATTTTTGAATAGGTGCTTTGGTCAACACCAAGAGTTTCGGCTACGAATTCCTGCGTGTAATTATTAACTTCTCGGAGTACTTTCAGTTTTGACATAACTTTCTGTTCAGTGAATTGCCTATTCATCAAAGATAGCAAAATCACCTAAACTATGCCAAAATTCAGTTGTTTAGGCCAATACTCCCGTTGAAATTTGATTGGCTCCTTGCCAAAAATCAACGATGAGAAACGCTGACCTTCTTCGATAGCATGAATCCGTACCACAACCATATGGATACGGAGTTGGTAGACCTGCTCAGGCAGGGCAACCGCCAGGCCTTTGAGGTAATCTACCGCAGGTATGCCAAAGAACTCTTTGGCTATGCGCTGCGAAAAATAAAGGTGCGCGAAGACTGCGAGGAACTGATGCACGATGTGTTTGAGTCGCTGTGGAAGCGCAGGCAGGAACTGATGATCACCTCACTCAGGCACTACCTGTTTACATCGGTGCGCTACATGGTGATCCGGTATTTCAGTCACCGCGAGGTGAAACGCAAGTTTGCCGAGCATTACCAGTTGTTCGAAGCCGTGTATGAAACAATAGACGAGGAGCAGCAGCGCGATCCGCAGACCATCCATGCCTCACTGCTACAGCACATACACGACCTGCCCGACCGTTGCCGCGAGGCCATCCGTTTGCGCATCACCGAGAACCTGTCCAACGGGGAAATCGCCACGCGCATGAACATCAACAAGGGCACGGTTCAACTGTACATCTCTAAAGCCTTTGCCCACCTGCGCGGCTCTTACGATAAGATTTTTAAGCCTGCGGAATAGCATTTTTGCGTATCGGGTTCCGCCCGACTATATGAACCCCGCAATCCCGTCACTTTGTAATATAAAGAGGCAATCCGTTTGCTTAAATTAGTAGACACGTTACAAAACCACGGGAGCCATGGAAAAATCAGATTTTGACCTGCTCATGGAGCGCTATGTTACGGGGAAGGTATCCGAACAGGAACGCGTAAAGATAGAGGCATGGCTGGACGCCATGGGCGCTGAAGACAATACCGACCTGGAATTAAGTAAACAAGAGGAAGACCGCATCTTCCAGAAGTTGACAGATAGCCTGACCAGCTTGGAAGATGTTGTGGCGCTAAAGCCCAAGAGAAAGACGCGCCCCGACCAATGGATGATCCGGATTGCGGCATCGCTGGTGATCGTGTCGCTGGTGTCATATGCCGTGTGGTATTTCACCGCGTCCAGCAAATACCAACTTGAAGTAGTGGCCAAGAATGGCGTTGAAAAAATCATCCTGAACGATGGATCGCTCGTCTGGCTAAGAGGGGAAAGCAAAGTATTGTATTACGAAAAACCGGATGAGGGTGCACGCTATACCACATTTCAGGGCGAAGCATTATTCGAAGTAGCGAAGGACGCAAGCCACCCGTTCATTGTGCAATGCGGAGAGGTGAGGGTGAGTGTGCTCGGCACCAGTTTCAACATTAAAACAGGTGTTGACCAGGTGGAGTTAACGGTGCTTACGGGCAAAGTGAACCTTTCATCGGCCGCCAACACAGAAGGCATTGACGTGCTGCCGCAGGAAAAGATTATTTATAAAAGCAACGGGGAGTTTGAGAAACTCTCTACAAGCCCGCAGGAAATTACGTCCCTTACGGTGAACACCGACTACAACATGCAATTCACCAATACGGGCATGGATGAGGTGGTGAACCGGCTGGAAAGTAAATTCAACGTGTCGGTAAAACTTTCCGACAAGCGTATCCGGAACTGCAAGATCACCATGGATTTTACAGATCAATCCCTGGAAAAATCGTTGCAGTTGATTTCGGAAGTACTGGATGTGACCTATAGCATCCAGGATAAAACGGTAATTCTTACCGGTAAAGGATGTAAGTAAGAACCTAAACCTGCCAACCATGAAACCGAGCCACGCCATTCTTTTCGATTCCACCTAAAACAAAACAGGAGTGATGCGATCACTCCTGCTTGTCCCCCCTGACAAGGGTCTGATTCACCTTTGTCAGGAATTCCCCAAAGTCAAACCCCTACCGGGCGTTGAAATTTCCATCCGTGGATGGAAGCGGGGAAGCTTTGTCCCATTTCAAATACAGAATAAGAACAAAACCAATTCAAGTTATGAAAAAAAGTTTTACCGCAAAACTTTGGAAGGTTATGAGAATATGTGCGGTACAGGCAGTAATAGCCATTACCCTATGCGGAGTAACGTTAGCCCATCCTAACTACGCACAAGTGTTGGATAGAGAAATATCCATCACCATAACCGATTTGCCGTTCGAAAAAGCCTTGCACGAAATTGAAGCTGTAGCGCAGGTGAAGTTTGCGTACAGCATCAACCAGTTTCACGAAGAGCCGAACGTTTCACTTTCCATCGAGAAGAAAACGCTTCGTGCGTTGTTAGAGGAACTGTTAACTCCCCGAAAAATCCGGTACAACGTGCATGAAAAAGAAGCAGCGATCACACTCAAGAAGGTGGCTGTGGAAAGTACCGATGATCAGTCATCCACTCACGGAGGTTCCAATGGTGCCTCACTGCATCACACGTTGATCCAGGTAACCGGTACCGTAACCGAAGGTTCGACACAAACGCCCATGGCTGGTGTGAACGTGTTGATCAAGGGAACCACCAACGGCACCACCACCGATGTGAATGGCAAGTACGCCATCATGGCCGATGATAAGGATGTACTGCTCTTCTCCTTTATCGGATACACCTCGTTAGAGATACCTGTTGGCGGCCGCACCGTCATTGACGTGGCCATGCGCGAAGATGTGACGAGTTTAAGCGAAGTAGTGATTAACGCGGGCTATTGGGAGGTGAAAGATCAAGAGCGAACGGGAAACATCAGTAAAGTATCCGCCCGTGAAATTCAAAACCAGCCCGTGCATAACCCGCTACAGGCGCTGCAGGGACGAATGGCTGGTGTGCAGGTAATCCAAAATACGGGCGTGCCAGGAGGCGGCTTCAAAATTCAAATTCGGGGACAGAATAGTTTACGTTCAGATGGGAACGATCCATTGTATGTAATTGATGGTGTCCCGTTCACCCCTGTCTCGCTTACTTCCACCGCAATCAGCGGTACAATCATCAAGGAAGGGAATCCGCTCGCAGCTATTAACCCGGCTGACATCGAGAGCATAGAGGTTTTGAAAGATGCGGATGCAACAGCTATCTACGGGTCGCGCGGAGCCAATGGCGTAGTGTTGATTACGACAAAACGCGGGCAGGCAGGGCGAACAAGATTTCAAATGAACTTCTCGCAAGGCGTTGGCAAGGTTGGCAATCACCTTGACTTGCTCAACACCCAACAACATGTAGAGATGCGTAAAGAGGCCCTTCGGAACGATGGCCTTTGGCCGCTACCGGATTTTCTTCAATCCTATGTACCAGATGTTTTTCTTTGGGACACCACACGGTACACCGATTGGCAGAAAGAATTAATCGGTGGCACAGCCAACACAACCAATGCGCAGTTTTCGGTCTCAGGTGGAAGTGAAAACACTCAGTTTTCTATTGGTGCTGGCTATTATCGGGAGACTACGGTTTTCCCTGGTGATTTCAATTTTCAACGCCTTTCAGGAAGCTTGAGCTTAAATCACACATCGGATAATCGTAAGTTCAGAACCTCCATCGGTGTGAACTACTCTGGCAGCGCTAATAACCTGCTTTCGCAAGACCTGACGAGCATAGCCGTCACGCTTCCACCTAACGCACCGCCCTTGTATGACGAGGATGGAAATATCAACTGGAATTGGCAAAACGACCTGATGCAAAATCCATTGACCTACGTCCGGAAAAAGTATGTCAGTCATACCGATAATCTGATCGCTAACGCTTCATTCAGCTATGAGGTAATTTCGGACCTCCGCCTAAAGGCCAATCTGGGATACACCAGTATGATCGTGAGTGAGTTTTCTACGAATCCCCTAAGCGCCATTCCACCACAATTCCTAGCTCCCGGGCAAACAGCTTCTTCCAACTTTGGTGATAGTTTCAACAAAACGTGGATCATCGAGCCACAAGCGGACTACACCAAAGCGATTGGAGGAGGAACACTTACCATCCTGGCAGGATCAACACTTCAGGAATCAATACAACAAGGTGAAACCATCTCTGCTCGTGGATATACCTCGGACGCATTGTTGGAAAATATTCGCTCAGCCACAAGCATCGACATCATTAACTCTGCCTACTCGCAATACAAGTATGCCGCATTATTTGGCCGTATAAATTATGTTTGGAAGGAAAAATACATTGTTAACCTTACTGGCAGGCGTGATGGTTCAAGTCGGTTTGGACCTGGCCGTCAATTCGGAAACTTTGGTGCCGCAGGTGTTGCATGGATCTTCTCAAACGAGAGCTTTGTTAAAAACGGTCTTTCATTCCTGAGCTTCGGGAAACTTCGGGGAAGTTATGGAACAACCGGAAGTGACGCGATTGGCAACTACCAGTATCTGAATACGTTTTCATCTACTACGTACCCCTACAACGGTTCTAGTGGTTTGGTACTAACGCGCCTCGACAACCCGGACTATTCATGGGAGACAAATAAGAAACTCGAAAGCGGAATCGAACTCGGCTTCATGAAGGATCGCATCCTATTCATGGCAAGTAGGTACTATAACGAATCCTCTAACCAATTGGTAGGTTTACCATTACCCGTAGTTACGGGGCAGTCGAGTATTCAATACAACCTTCCCGCGACTGTGGTCAACAAGGGTTGGGAATTTCAACTCACGACAACCAATGTAAAGAACGATCACTTCAAGTGGACAACAACGGTCAATATTACATTGCCCCGTAACGAACTCACAGCGTTTCCTAACCTGGAGGCTTTCCCAGCTTACCGTAACCAATACAAAGTCGGTGAGTCCATATTTATCAGGAGAACACTCAAATCTACGGGAGTTGATCCAACAACTGGCTTGTATACATTTGAGGACGTAGATGGTGATGGGAGCATTTCGGTCGTTAACGATGGCCAATTCTTAAAGGAAATATCTCAACGGTATTTTGGTGGCTTCGGTAACAGTGTTTCGCTTGGTGGGTTACAGGTCGATTTTCTGTTCCAGTTTGTCAAGCAGACGGGTTACAATTACATCAACTCGTTCACGGTGCCGGGCGACTTCTCCAATCAGCCAACGGTAGTTACCTCACGCTGGCAAAATTCCGGTGATCAAACTTCAATTCAACAATATACACTGATCGGTTCGGGAACCGGGGCATTTATCAATCAGAAGTTTTCGGATAAAGCGATTTCAGATGCTTCGTTTGTTCGGCTGAAGAATGTATCCATTTCGTGGCAATTCCCAGATGCACTTTTGAAAAAAATTCGAATGCAGAGTGCTAAAGTTTATCTGCAAGGTCAGAACCTCTTGACCTTCACAAATTATCTCGGCATGGATCCTGAAAATCAGAATGTCTCCTTTCTTCCTCCCTTGAGAATGATAAACATTGGAGCACAGATAACATTTTAAAACTGAAAGATATGAGAGTATTATACATAAATCACCTTCTCAATGCTGCAGGCCATAGACTGGTCATAGCTTTCTTTTTGCTTACAATAATGTCTTGTGAAGAGTTCATTGAAATCGATGCTCCAAAGACAGAGATTACCAGCAACATCGTTTTTAGCAATGATGCCGCAGCAACGTCAGCAATCAGGGGAATCTATAGCCTAATGACTTCTTCCCAGACTTTCACCAATGGTGAAATCGAGCGATACACTGGTCTTTCTTCGGACGAACTTGTCAATCATTCAAGCCGAAATGAGCAACAGCAATTCTATTTTCCCACGCTTACCAGCCTCAATGGTGTTGTTCATGGTGTCTTTTGGCGTGAAGCGTATAAGTATATCAACAATGCAAATGCCGTTATCGAGGGCCTTTCGAAGTCAACTTCACTTAGTGGCAGCACAAGAACGCAATTGGAAGGTGAGGCAAAATTTATACGGGCGTTTTGCCATTTCTATCTGGTGAACTTGTTTGGAGACATACCTTATGTTACCACAACAGACTACCAGAAGAATTCAACGAGCGTTCGATTGAATGCAACAGAAGTGTATACCAAAATTATTAGCGACCTGACCGATGCGAAAAATTTGTTGGCGACAGACTACTCATTTTCCAACGGTGAACGAAGCCAGCCAAACCGGTTTGCCGCGATAGCACTACTGGCACGAGTGTATTTATATACCGGGAAGTGGGCCGAGGCAGAAGCAGAGGCTAGTGCCATCATTGACAATACCGTTGACTTTGAGTTGGAAGAATTGGACAACGTTTTTTTGTCCACCAGCAAAGAGGCCATCTGGCAATTGCAGCCTGTGGTGCCAGAGAAAAGTACCGCGCAAGCCCGCATATTTCTGCTGTTTAATAAACCAACAGAGGTATCCCTTCATCCTGACTTTGTTACTTCATTTGAAACAGGTGATGAAAGAAGGAATGCTTGGGTCGGAGAGTATTCGGATGCCACAGGAACCTACTACTATCCCTGGAAGTACAAAGTCTACTCGGCCAGTACGCTGACTGAGTATGCAATGGTGCTTCGATTGGCCGAACAATACCTGTTACGTGCCGAGGCGCGCGCGCAATCAATGAACTTGTCCGGTGCGATAGAAGATGTGGATCGGTTACGGCAACGGGCCGGCCTTCCGCTCATACAAGAAACGGACCCTGGGATCAGCCAGGACAATTTATTGGCCGCCATCGCGCGTGAGAGGAAATTTGAGCTGATGACTGAATGGGGACACCGGTGGTTAGACCTGAAACGGACTGGAACTACGGAAACAATACTAAGTAGCATCAAGCTAGACTGGCAGCAAACGGACGCGCTTTATCCAATTCCACAATCTGAACGATTACTGAATCCCGGGTTAACCCAGAATCCAGGCTACTGAAAAGTTAATTAACTCTTTATCGAACGCGCTTGTGCAGCCTCATGACGAGGCTGCCCGGACGCTTCATTTCAAAAAATAACTTAATCGAAAATGAGAACAAATCCTTTAACAATATTAGTTATCCTCTTGACTTGTTTACACATGAGTTTATATGGTCAGCCAGCTACATCTGCATCAACACTTTCAGTTGGGGATGTGGCACCACCTCTAAAGGTATTCAAGTGGATCAAAGGAGAACCCGTAACAGAATTTAAAAACGGACACGTTTACATCGTTGAATTCGGGGCAACATGGTGCGGCCCTTGTGCCGCTGCCATCCCTGAACTATCCGCGGTATCAAGAAAGTTCCGGGGAAAGGCCACCGTTATTAGTGCCTTTGTGATGGAATACAATGATGATCCTTCAAACACGAGTAATCCATCGTATGTGAACCGAGTCGAAAAATATGTAGCCAGGCGTGGTGATCAAATGGATTACCGGGTTGCTGTAGATGATCCATCTAAAACGTTGGAACAATCATGGCTCAAAGCCACAAAGAAGGTCGGCATTCCGCACACATTCGTAATCGACAAAGAAGGCCGAATAGCCTGGATCGGCAGCAACCCAAAATTGCTGGACGGAGTAATCGATGCTGTTGTCAACGACAAACATGCACTAGAAAAAAATACATCAAATGCACCCGGAACACAACCATCATCAAATAATCCGTTCTCACCGCTAAAAGAGTGGCTGAATGATGGTGGCGAAAGCATTCTTTTCTTTTCAATGTTATCGAAGTATGAGAGCGGACAAACGGGTGAGCCGACCTATTCAAATGTTGACAATTTTCGCTGGACAAAACCCGATTCCGAATTATATGAGCGAAGAGGTAAGATAATTGTACTAGGTCAGTCGCTTCGAGTACTTTATGCAATGGCCTTCGGTGATACATTATGGAACTATCCGATGAGTAGGATACTTGGATTGTGGACATTTCCAGACACGATCAAAAATCCGCACCAACGGAGATCATACGGTAAATATTGGTACCGTCCGATTCTTGAAATGAAAGACACTTCACAGTTTGAGGCAAAATATCCCTTGCCGCACAATCGATTCAACTATATGTTAAAAGTTCCTCGCGAAAAAGGTACAGCCAAGTATCTGCAGCAACTGATGCAGCGGGATCTTGAAACGTATTTTGGTTATCGGGTAAGGGTTGAAAAACGACAAATGCCTTGTTGGTATTTGAAAGCTTCCGCAGAGACGCAGGCAAGACTAAAATCAAAAGTCAGCAACGGGCAATACAAAATGTATGAGGATGAAAAGGGTAATGGCTACTTTAAGAATGCCGAGGTGCGCGACCTTATCCATCAACTTGAAATCCGATATGGTTGCACTGGTTATGGCGCACTAACATATCGTTCGGATTGTCAGCCTCCTTTTGTCGATGCTACAGGGATAACAGGAAATATTGATTATATGTATCCGGTAGCTTTTGCCAATAAACTTAGAGAGGAGCCGAATGGTGGTGCGATCTTCACCTTTGAGGATTACAAGTCAATGCTGGAGGAGATTGGTTTTCAACTGGTCAAGGGTACTAAGGAAATGAACGTGGTTGTGATCAAAGACAAATAGGTTATGCGAGCGCTATCATATTATATCATTCCGGTTGTGGCTGTGATGTTTTCAGCGTGCAAAAGTATTAAACCGACTACTCCAACTATCCATGGCCACGCACCTGGCTCATCGGTTAATACGAATGTGGCCTGGCCTTACCTTGATCTGTATCGTGATTCAATTCCAGGGATCAGCTATTTCAAAACAATTGAGTCAGTGGGAAAGAAAAAAGGCTCCCCCATCATTGTGGCGATCATTGACTCTGGAATAGACATAAATCATCCCGATCTACGTCCCCACCTGTGGACAAATGATGGAGAAATTATAGATAATGGTCTTGACGATGACGGGAATGGCTATGTCGATGATTACAATGGCTGGAATTTCCTGGGCGACATGTACTATGTACAATCGGAAGTAACAAGAATGCGAAACCAACTGGCTCGTCAACTGGAAGGAATACGCGGGGGCGCGTTGTATGACTCCCTTGCAACTGCGTTTGCTCATATCGATTCTCTTTATGAACAGCGCGTTTCTGAAGCCAGTAAACAATATGCCTACCTGATTGAGAACTACAATGCACAGGACACCTCATTCATTGAATTCTTCAACTTTGTTGAGCGTCAGAACAAATTCCATCTGAATGAGTGGATCAATCCCCGCAGGATGATAGGAGACAATCCAGACGACATTGAAGATAGAATTTATGGAAATAACAAGGTTACACCAATGCACCCGGATGAGAAGCACGGAACGCATGTTGCTGGAATTGTGGCGTCTCTGATAGCACCCATGGATCACATTAGCATTATGCCAATCCGTACAATACCTGATGGAGACGAATATGACAAGGATGTTGCCCTGGCTATTCGCTATGCAGTCGACAACGGTGCCAAAGTCATTAACATGAGTTTCGGAAAAAATCTATCTCCCCATAAACAGTGGGTGATGGACGCCATGACATATGCCGAGAGCAAAGACGTGCTTTTAGTACATGGTGCGGGGAACGATCATGCGGACGTTGATAAGGAGCAGTTTTTTCCAACGGATGTAATGGAAGGCACGTGTGAATTTGTTTCGAACTTCATTAATGTGGGTGCAACCACTCGGCATTTTGATGAGGGCCTCGTTGCTCCATTCTCCAATTATGGAAGTAAGAATGTTGATTTGTTTGCCCCAGGTTTATCAATTTATGCCGCACTTCCTGACAGTACCTTTGGGTTCAACAGCGGTACTTCCATGGCAGCACCTTTTGTAAGTGGAGTTGCCGCCTTGATCCGGTATTATTATCCCTCCTTAAGCACCTCCGAGGTGAAGCAGGTCATCATACAGTCCGGGTTGATGTATGAGGGTTTGGTGATTGTTCCCGGAACGGCTAAGGCGGTTCCGTTCGGGCGATTATCAACATCGGGACGAATTCTGAACGTATATAACGCCTTAAAGCGGGCGGGTGAGATGTAGCGCACCGACTATTCTACGCAAATCGAACGTTGTCAGGACTCTTCCATGAATAGCCACCAACCTGTTTCCATACACTTTGAAATCTCGCAGTTTCTCCCCATTGATTCTTGGCAGATAG
Organism: Flammeovirgaceae bacterium UBA2366; assembly: GCA_002344065.1. GTDB lineage: Bacteria > Bacteroidota > Bacteroidia > Cytophagales > Cyclobacteriaceae > UBA2336. Next base: position 21,811 of record DDTK01000009.1, on the reverse strand, counting down.
AAACTGCCCGCATATCGACCATTGTGTAGATTATACATGTCAATGACATCATTTTTCTGAAATGTACTTACGCTTTCATTTGTTGCTTTGACTACGGAGTGTATAAAGAGCCAGTCACCAGATGAGTGGCTCTTTTTGTTTACGATCCGTGGAGGAGACGCAAGGGCCATCGCTTGATCGGACTTGATTTCAGCGACTCGTATCTGTACGCGTTCAACACCGTCAATTGTCTTGCCTCTATAGCGTAAATGCAGGGATGAATCCATACAAATGAATTCATTGCGATAATAGTAAACATAAATAAGCTGTTTGAGAACTGCGTTAAAATGAAGCATCCCATCTGTGCAAAAGAGACCGTCAATTTGTTTTTCGAGTATACCGGGTGAATAGGTGGGTGATGTCTTAACGGAAGATTTCAGCGCGAGAACGTACTCCTTCGATTGGTTCAGGGTTCGGATGGCAAACACTTCACCCCTCACTGGTACTGCTTCAACAAAGAACGTGCTCTCAAATACTCGCTCACCATCATTAAAAGAATTCCTGCCGGTAATCTTAAACCTGAATATATCAAATCGATTAAGGTCAGTTACGTAAATACTTCCAGAGTCAACAATGATGTGTGAGTCTTCAGGGGAAATGGGTATGGTGATGGTATCGATGGGGTCATCGGCTTTTTCACAATTGACAGAAAGCAAATTCGTTCGTCCAAAAATGTCTGCGATATATAGGTAATTACCATATAATCCGGCAATGTAGTGCTTCGGGCTTTGGAGAGCCCATTGTGATTCTACATCAGGGTAAAATTCAAGGAAACTTCTATCGAAATCATGATGTTGAATCTCATTTTTTCCCAACCAGTGAAGTGACACCACGAGTAGAGTGCTGGTGGCAGTAAGTGATAATATTACCGTGATTCTCCGTTTCATTTCTAGGTGTCAATTCGTTTAAGGAAAAAGAGTTGGGGTAATGCCCCAACTCCTCATAGGTGTTTAGTCATACCTCAGCAGCCCGGCCGGATTAGCTGACTCTGCGTTCTCTTTGGTATTGAACGCATTGTGGTCTACCAGCCCTACTCTTATCTTGCAAATCTGGTTTGTTGCACTCACAGAGCATACAGGAGTGTCACCTGGTGGAGTGGTGATCGTGCCCTGCATGCCCCCGCCTGATGCTGATCCGTTGGAATCATACCAACCGATTTGCGCTAACATGGGTGTTGCCAACGCCCCAGCGACAGCAAACACAACCGCCAATAGCGGTAACAAAAATTTGTTCTTCATAAATGTTACTGCTTTTATGATTCAAAAAGCAATTGAAAAACTTTAGGGTTGAACATTAATTTAAAGCAACACCCGCTGCAACCTGGGTGTACAAAAAAGCCGACAGGTAGTTGCAGTACCCGTCAGTTTCATAGGGTCATTAAGCGATTGATCGATATGGCTGATTGACCGAATCATGAGGGTGAAGTTGAAGAATCAACATTGCGAATGTTCGGTTGAAGCAGGATGCCAATCAACGCAAGCAGTACAAAGACAGTATTAAAGTTGAGATGCTGCGTCCATGTCATTCCTTCAAGCACGCCCCCACAAGAGCACGGCACATAATCACTAAACCGTGAAGCAAGAACAATATAGGTGGTGAACATCACCATTAAGCCGAATGCTGCATACAAGCCTATAAGTCGGGTCTTCGGGAAGATCAGCATCAAGGAGATGCCCAGTTCAATAAACGGAACTACCACAGCAAGTACCTGGGCATAGTTTGTGAGGATGGGTGATTGCCCGAGTTGAACCACGAACTTTTGATAGTCCAGCAGTTTGGTAAGTGCAGCATACACAAACAACAGGATGTATGAGAAAACTACAATATCAACGGCAATCTTGCGGGTCATTTTCGAGAGGCTGAATGATAGGATAAAAGTAAATCAGCCTTCAAAAAAAATCCATTGACCATTGTTCAGACTTGCAGCAACAAAGGTTCACACCTGTAGTTAACAAATGTTAACGCCTGGTGTTGTGCCTTTTTATCCTGCTGAACGACTGTGGGGCGATGCCCAGGTAAGAAGCAATATGATTCTGTGTAACATGCTGCTCAACATCCGGGAAATACCGGATCAGTTTCTCATATCGCTCTACCGCAGTAAGGTGTTGAAGGTCACGGGTTCGCTCACGGCTGTGTTCATAGTATTGGTTCATAATGACGCGGTAAATGAAATGTGCTTCCGGAAAAGTTTGGAACAGATGAAGCACGCTGTCATGGGTGACACAAAACAATTCGGAGGATGTTCGAAGTTGGATGAATTCCTGGGAAGGCACTTGCTCGAAGAAACTCCTGGCCGACACCATGATCTGTCCGGAGTTCCAGAACCAATCCACCTGTTTCTTGCCTTTTACAAAGGTATAGGCCATGGCAAATCCTTCATCAAGGAAATAGGCGCATTCAGCAATGCGTGTGGCTTCCAAAAGCAGATGATACCGAGGTAATGACAAGGGGGTGATGACACGCTCAACAGCTTTCCGAAAATCGGAACTGATGGGGTGAATCGAGGACAGAACGGAGAACAATTTTTCAGTTTTCATAGCTCATGACGTTGCGCTGCAACATTCATCGCGAACGGTTCTCCGTTGAAATGACCTCTACTGATATACTCCGGATTTGCATGAATTTTCCTACGCTCCCGACCGGGAAAATTTGCCTCCGCCCGGAGAAAGTGAGGGCTGGCCAAAATTTTTTCCTCCTGAAAATGAAAACGTTAACCAGGGTACCAGTACCCCTGTGACTGTTTTGGAAGTGTCACGTGCCGCTCCTTTGTGCCATCATCATCGTACAACATCTATGACAGCGGTACACAACACAAAAGACTTCATGTTTCTCAGAAATCCTATGAGGAGCATGAGGTCTCCTTTCACGATTCTTGAAGTTGGATTTGCCAACATCGATACCGGCTTTGCAGTATCAGCAAGATGTATTTTTGTCCACAAAAATAATCTTGCCTGCCTGCCGGAATTCTCATGCAGGCAGGTTCCTCATGGCCATTCGGAAGAGAAAGCCTCGGAACTCGGCTTTCTTGAGCCAACAGATTTGCATACACCATCCAGTCAATCTTAAACCTGCACCTGTATGTCGCGGAGGAAAGCCAAAGATCAGACTACATTATATACACACCCCGTCCGGACGAGGGTGACCGAATCGGTTTACAACCGGCTCAACGCTTTTGTCGGCAATGGGGACTGCCATTCCATTGGTGAAGTGGCCAGAAGGGTGTTGTCGCGGGAAAAGATTCTGTATGTCCTACGAGATGGCTCGATGGACGCTGCGATGGAGGAATTAATCGCCATCCGGAAGGAACTTCATGCCATCGGGGTGAACATCAACCAACTCACACGCCACTTTCACCAGGCATCCACACCAGATCAACGCTTATTCCACGCACTGAAGGTGGCAGAACAATACAACAAGGTAGGCGACCACGTGGAGTTGCTGCTTAACAGGATTTCAGTACTGGCTAAACAATGGTTGCAAAAGTGATCAGCGGAAAGAACATACGGGGATTGCTCAACTACAACGAGAACAAGGTGGGCGAAGGTGTAGCGCAATGCATTGCCGCCAGTGGGTTTGGTTGTGATCCACAGGGACTGACCTTCTCTGACAAACTTAACCGCTTCCGCAAGGTCACCGCTTTGAATCCAAAGGTGCGCACCAATGCTATCCACATCTCCCTGAACTTTGATGTCAGCGAAAAGCTTACCAACGAACAACTCCAGGATATTGCCTCCGATTACATGACCCGGATCGGGTTTGGGGAACAACCTTACCTGGTCTACCGCCATACCGATGCTGCACACCCCCATGTCCATATCATTACAACCAACGTCAAGGCCAATGGTCAGCGGATCGATATTCACAATATCGGAAGGAACCAATCGGAGAAAGCGCGGAAGGAAATAGAGCTGGCTTATGGGTTGGTTCGCGCGGAAGGACGGGGCAAAAAGCGGGAGATAGAACCAGTAAAGGTAGAGAAGGCCATCTATGGCAAATCGGAAACCAAGCGCAGTATCGCCAATGTGGTTAGGATGGTTACGCGCTCCTATAAATTCACCTCATTGCCCGAATTGAATGCAATACTAAGGCAATTCAATGTAGTCGCAGACCGGGGCGCAGAGGGAACGCAGATGCACAACAAGAAGGGGTTGCTGTACAGTCTGCTCGATGAAAAGGGTAACAAGATCGGGGTGCCCATCCGGGCCAGTTCCATTTATGGCAAACCCATTCTGGCCAATTTGGAAAAGCAGTTCAAACTGAACGAGGCGTTGCGTAAGCCCTACCGGGAGAAATTGAAATCCGTGATTGACTACACGCTGAGAAGACGGCTGTCGAAAGAGGCCTTCATCAAAGCCCTTGCGGATAAAGGCGTGTTTGTGTTGTTCCGGGAAAATGAAGAAGGCCGGGTATATGGCGTCACCTTCGTGGACAACCAAAACAAGGTAGTCTTCAACGGCAGCGACCTGGGTAAAGCTTACGGTGCCAGGGCGATTCTTGAACAACTTTCGCAAGCTCCAGATGTGCCAGCATCTGGTATGCGGTCACATACGCATGCTGCTGAAATGCACGCAGGTGAACTCGACCTTCACTTGCCTGCCGGAGTCTTGACGCAGGCAGGTGTGAACCAGTTCCTGAAAGAGTTGACCACTGCACAGGCCCATGACTTCACATCACCAGAGGCAGCGATGAAAAAACGAAGGAAGAAACGGAAAAGAAAAGGGCGTTCACTATAACTAACCGATCATGGCAAACACGGGCGAGAACGAACAAGCGTTGCGGAAGATTATCGACTTTATCAGGCTGTTGAGTATAGTCGTAATCTTATTTCATTTCTATTTCTTTTGCTACCCCGCTTTTGAAAGTTGGGGACTCACATCGGAGTTTGTTGACCGGATTATCTACGGGTTGCGGAACACCGGGATATTCAAAAGTGTCTATCATGCCAAGTTGATCGCGTTCGGATTGTTGATCGTTTCCTTGATCGGGGCGAAGGGCAAGAAAGATGAAAAGATCAACATACGGACAGCAGCGTTCTACATTGTATCGGGTCTGATCATTTTCTTTTGCTGTCACTTCATTCTCCTGGCTCCGTTGGAGTATGCAGTCTTGATTGGATTATATGTGGGCCTCACTTCGCTTGGGTACCTGTTGATGCTCACCGGTGGCACCTGGCTGTCGCGCCTGATCAACGTGAATTTCAGAAAGGATATTTTCAACCGGATGAATGAATCCTTCCCGCAGGAGGAGCGGTTGCTGGAAAACCAGTACTCCATCAATCTTCCCGCAGCCTATCACCTGCGAGGCAAGAGACGAACCAGTTGGATCAATGTGATCAACCCGTTCCGGTCGCTGCTCGTCATCGGTACACCCGGTGCCGGTAAGTCGTACTTCGTGGTCCGGCATATCATCACGCAGCACATCAAAAAAGCATTCACCATGTTCATTTACGATTTCAAGTACGATGACCTGTCGCGGATTGCATACAACACACTCTTGCGGAATGCGCGAAGCTATCCGGTTTTGCCTAAATTTTACGTCATCAATTTTGAAGACCTCTCGCGGTCGCACCGGTGCAATCCGCTCGACCCGGCCACGATGGAAGACATCACGGATGCCACAGAATCTTCCCGCACCATCATGCTGGGACTAAACCGCGACTGGATCAAAAAGCAGGGCGACTTCTTTGTTGAATCTCCCATCAACTTTGTAACCGCCATCATCTGGTTTTTGAGAAAATATGAAGAGGGTAAGTATTGCACGCTGCCACACGTCATCGAACTCATGCAACTTGACTACCCCAAGCTGTTCAAACTACTGCGAACAGAACCGGAGATAGAAGTATTAATCAATCCGTTTGAGTCGGCATTCAGGAACGAAGCGATGGAGCAGTTGGAAGGCCAGATCGCCAGCGCCAAAATCGGGATGGCGCGACTGTCTTCACCACAGCTTTATTATGTGCTCTCCGGCAACGACTTCACACTTGACATTAATAATCCCCAAGAACCCAAGATTGTATGCATGGGCAACAACCCGCAGAAGCAGCAGATCTATGGCGCAGTGCTTTCACTCTACATCTCGCGGGTGATTAAACTGGTCAACAAGAAGCACCAACAGAAGTGCAGCCTGATCTTCGATGAATTTCCCACGATCTACTTCAACGGCATTGATGGGTTAATCGCCACGGCACGGGCCAACAAAGTGGCTACGTGCCTGGCGGTACAAGACTACAGCCAGCTCAAGAAAGACTATGGCCGCGACCAGGCCGAGGTGATCATGAACATCGTGGGCAACGTGATCAGCGGGCAGGTAGTCGGTGAAACGGCCAAACTCCTGTCGGAGCGCTTTGGTAAGATCGTGCAGGAAAGGGAAAGCATTTCAATCAATGCTTCCGATACTTCCATCAGCAGGTCTACCCAATTGGATGCAGCGATTCCACCTTCAAAAATCGCCACGCTTTCCTCCGGTGAGTTTGTAGGCACAGTGGCTGATGACCCCGATCAAAAGATCGATCTGAAAGTATTTCATGCCGAAATACTCAATGACCATGAGGCCATCCGGAAGGAAGAAGAAAACTATCACCCCATTCCCGCCATTCGAAAGATCACCCCATATGAGATACAGGAGAACTACTTCCGGATCAAAAAGGAGATAGCTCAAATCGTAGAAGACAAACTCAAGACATAAAAACATTCAAGGCTATGGATATACTCACCTACGCAAAGCAACTGGAAGGCCGCATGAAAGAACGGCTGGAAGAATTCAATGCAGATCAGGATGAAATTCTAAAAATAGGCCATGCCCTGACTTTCATCCGCGAGATCATCGCTGAACTGAAACAGTTTACCAGCAACTATAGGTTCACCGATGAGTCGGAAGAAATCAGATTTTTCAAAGAAATAAAACCAGTCTTCCTGAGCCAGTTCTTCTACTACAAAAAAGTATTTGCGCTCCGACTGTTTGACTCTTTCAAAGATACCAAGAGCCGTCAAGCGAATTACTACAAGGTGCTGCAGCAACTGGAACGGTTTGTTCAGAAGAACCTGGAATTCTACGAGTATTGCATGACCAATACCACCTACCTCGATCAGCACTATTTTACCCGCAACCGGCAGCCCCATCAATCCATTGACCGGGACGAAAAGTTTACCACGGGCTACGACACCAAACTGGCGAAAATCCTGGCAAATGAACTACTGAAGAAACATATTCTTGAGTTACTTAAAAAGTTGGAAGTCGATCGTTCGGCTGATGCCTCGTCAACGCTTACCTGGACGGGCTCAAAGACGGACCTGATCGAACTCATCTATGCATTGCATAGCAGCGATGTTTTTAACAATGGAACAGCCAACATCAAAGTAATTGCCTCGGCATTTGAAGAGGTGTTCAACATCAGCCTGGGCGATTATTACCGGACGTTCCAGGATATGCGGATCAGGAAGAGGAGTCAGGCACCGTTTATTGATCTGCTTAGAGAGAGATTTGTACACAGATTGACTGTGGACTAAGAAAGTTTATATGAGCACAATCCTGTCCTATCTCAATGGCAGAAGAATTTATGACTGAACATTTTTGAGAAGCTGAGTTCAAATGCCCTTTGTGATGGAGACGTGTGGTCGGAAGGATTCTCGAATAGGAACAATTCTAATCCAGATTCTTGTAGATGAAATCCAATCCAAGTCTCTGTATATTGAATGAATAGTCCCTATTTATGTCCCTGTAATACAATCCAATATTCTCTTTGCTGGTTAAAAAGTCAATATCTCTAAAGTCTTCCTTTTCCAATGAAAATGTTCTGCCATTGTAATTTGACAGGTCGCCATAAAAGGCAATGTCTTTCAAACTCGGATGATTAAGTATCACTGCATATTTTTCTTTGGTCCCAGCATAAGTTAACTCAAATACAACGAGAATTCCTTTTGCAAAAAGGGGTTGACTTATTAAGTAGAACCCAAGGGGTAGGGATGTGTTTTGTGAAACACCTTTCGACTTTAAGATCTTTTGCTCAGGGTTTAAGATTTGTTTCCTAACGAAATCGTAATTGCTGTTTAGAATGAATAAGTGACCAAATTTATGGAAGGCTAGCAGGTAAGCGATTTTTAGTAATGCAACATGTACTAAATGTGCAGACGGAGTTTCATGTGTTTTATATGTGATTTGAAATTCATCTGCTTTCTGGATTTTGTCATATAGCGCTTTTCTATATTCGTCCTTTGCTTTGAGATCAAAATAAAACTTATTCTTTTCCAATCTCTTAAAAACAGTGGTCCCTCGCACCTCGGCATCTTTAGATTTAATTACCGTGTTCTTGTTCTCAATGGATGAATTTATTTCTTCGTTGTTAAATGGCTGAACATGTAAAAATTCCATCAATTTTACATCAACGTCATGGCCAGTCTTGCTATTACATTCTTTGCAAAGCAAAACTTTTGGTTTGCCACCAAGCTCTTCAGGTGGACAATGTTCCAATGTTAACGGCAAGACAGACTCTTGGCTCAGTGCCGCTGTATTAAAGAACCTCATGCACAGTGGGCAAATGACTGCTTTCCTGAAGTCCCAGTCAATGATTTCACTTTGTTCCTTAAAATCATAAGCAGGTCTGACTATCTGCCAATTTTTCGAAAAGGTTTCAAAAAGGTGCCGTCTTAATTTATCAGGTTTCATCAAGTCTGAATTTTGATAAATTTTATTGACAGTTCTGGCTTTAGAACTTGAATAAACCATAAGAGCATGCACTAATTTGTCTCATTGACGAAATCCGTGCATGCCCTTATGTAAGAAATGAGCGGTGAGGAGGGGATTCGAACCCCCGAGCCGTGTTACCGGCTAACAGATTATCAATCTATCGCTTTAGGCCGCTCAGCCACCTCTGACTGTAGATGATTTCCATGTACACTCAGAGATTTTCCCACCAATTAAACGGGAATTATGCCAAATGGTTTTCAGCTCATTTCCTAGTTCAAAACTGACATTCCACCCCGAATAACTAATCTTCCCACAATACACTCAAAATAAACCCATACCCAAACTTCTCAGAATAGACGCATTTCTCGTAGAATTTGCGATCGTAGTCTTCGTCCCATACGTTCTCAAACCAATCACCGGCTGTTACTTCCGACACCTCATTATACTCCCTCTTCGACTGCCAGTACTCATTTGCGATTGAGTACCTGGGTACCTTCCGGTCAGACTTGATTCCTTTGACTACCTTAAAAGGAAAATCATCACTGCAAACGGCCCACTCAACTTTTCCTATCCGCGAACAAACAACAATTATTGGGTGATTACCAATATCGGCAAATCTTAGGAGACTGGCGGTAGTACTTACTTGGTACTTCATTCGAATTTCTTCAATTACGTCCATCCCAAACTTACGTTTGAAACAGTCAGTCTTGACTCTACTTTTTGGCATGAGCAAACTTGCTGCAAAGTAGTCCGCCTCAAGCTCAACGGGATTTTTTGATTTGAAATTATGAGAAGGATGCGAGGGCGTCCTTCCACTTTTCAGTGCGTTCCGATGCTCGTCAATATAGTAATGGCCAAGTTCATGAGCGAAAGTGAACCGTGCTCTGGGAGAGTATTCATTTTTTGCCTTGTCGAGGTTGATGTAAATATGGAATGAACCGCTATCATGCTCGATAAGTCCGTCAAACGCGTCCTTATAATTCCCAAATGAATACGTTATTGATTGCTCATCCGCAATCAATCGTGGTGCAACAAGGTTATTTGGGCAATACTCTTCTGCAACCACTTCAGCTAATCCAGACAGATAATTTTTTCGAAACTTACTTAGCACTCTTCTTATTTTTTGAGATTTTTTTGTCCTGTTCCATTTGTTTCTTCACGTCATCACTGATCTCATTTCCTTCACGCGCTGCCTGAGCTAAGTTCTGCTCATAAGCTTCGAATGACTGCTCTTGCTGCTGATATTTCTTGAGCTTTCTTCCGAGGAATTTCAAAGGGTCTTTGAAACTCTCAGGTTTTGAAATCTTGGTGTTGCTTACCTCTTCTTCAAGCTTTTCAAAATCTTCTTTATTCTGAGGAAAGACATAACCAAGTGACTTTAAATGTTTGTGAACAGTCTTGTCAACCAGATTATTTGCATTTCCTTGCTCGTTTTTCATAAATGGTTTAGTTAGTAATTATTTGGTGACTCTGAGCTTTATTTCTGAAGATATCTGCTGCCCAATTGAGTCATTGAAGTTTTTAAGTATCATCCTGATATTTGATCTTGAAGTGCCCCACCGGCTTTCAAGATCATCCAGAACTTCGGTTGGAGTATTTTTGCCCTCCACATAATAATTGTACACAGTCCGTACTATGTCCGCGTTCCGTTCCGAAAGCTTCTGCAAGTGTTCATATACAACTTTTTCATTGTGACTTTCAACTTCCGGGTTCGTGCCATTGAGTTCAACTGATCCTTTTTGATTTTCTTCAAGTTCCAGTTCATCAATGAAATCATCATGTTCATCATTGAAATGATCTTTCAATATTTTTTTCTTTGCTGGTAAAATGAGTTCACTACTATCATCGCTGCCTCCATTCTTTTCCTTCTTGATACGCACTTTGATTTCATCGTCCAGATACACATCATAGAAGACATTTTTCATTATGGTCTTCAGCCAGCTTAGGACAGCGTATCTTCTTCGTTGCTTGTCCTGGAGTTTCCGTTTTTTGAAAGAACCAGCATTTTCATACACCTTATTAAAGGTATCCATCACCAAGTCTTCGGCATCTTCCTGCGGATTTTTCCTGCCTTCACACATGCGCTTCGCCATGAAAAATAAAGGCTTCCAGCATGACTGGAAAAGCTTACCATAAGCTTCCCGGGCCTCATCGGGAAAATCATCCTTGAGGCCTATCAGCTCGATCAGATCATCGTCTTCTTCTTTTATTGCTATCATTTTCGTTAAGAATTATAAGATTACACCCCCCCCTCTATTATAGTATACTAAAAAACGTCAAACCCGCGTAATAGGGTGAAATTCAACGAATTTACGAAAATCTGTATAAGAGTGTGGAGGGGCAACAATAACTGCCCATTTTGAAATGCAGAAACCTGAAGATAAGAAACCTGACGACAAACTGAGCGTCAAAATCAGAACCACCCAGGGAACGTGGGCTACTGATTTTCCCAAAACCACGAAGGTGGAGGAAGTAATCAAAGCAGTAATCCAGCACTTCGGATTTGCTCCCAACGGCCAGTATGAACTTCGACTTGAAAGGGAGCCGAATACTCCCTTGAAGCCTGAGAGACCACTGGTGAGCTACGGAGTGAAGGATGGTGATGTCTTAATCTTTACTGACTTGGGCATTGCGGTATGATTGTCGATCAGAAGATATCCATATTGGAGGTCGATCGGGAGCTATCAGCGTGTAAGGAGTTTCTTCGGGGCATTGGCATTACGCTATCAGATGTCGATGTGGAGAAACTTCTTTTCACGGCTGAGATCACCTCATCCATCGATAAGGAGAAATATGAGATAGAGCTGCGCTTTGATAACTACCCTGCTTGGCCACTATTCATTGAATTCATACATCCAGTGACGGGAGAACGTGGTGTTCAGAAGGCTTATCCGAAAAGTACAGACTCCTTCTTTCATGGATTTCCTTGTATCTGTAATCCAAGCTCTCGGAAGGCATATCAGTCTCACACCCCTGGTGCGCCACACGGTGATTGGAACCTAATCGGATGGAGGGATAACCCACAAGTGGGAACTCTCAAAACGATAGATGCTATTCTCTTGGCCATCTATTCGAGGATTAATAATTCACAGTTTTACTTAGGACGTATGGCTCAATAATATATGTGGGAAAACGAAAGATTTACACCGGCAGATTATAAGAAATACATTATCCCCAACCACGCAATCACATACACCGAAAAGGTCCTGCGTGACTATGGAAAGAAGCGTCCATCAAATGAAGGCCTCGTCTACTGGGCTGGAAGAAAAGATGGTGATATCATCAGGGTGGAACTGGTTATAGCTCCTCGTACCGATTCCGCTGCGAGACGGGTAATGACATCTCCTGAGTCAAACATGAAGATGATTCAAGTACTTGGTAAGCATGATATGATTCATCTCGGACAGGTACACTCTCATCCGGGATCGTGGGTAGATCACTCAGAGGGTGATGACGAATATGCTGCATTCAAGATTAATGGCCTGCTATCGTTGGTCGTACCTAAATACTGTAAAGATGGCATGATGCCGATAGAGGCATGTGGCGTCCACCGGTTTGAACAAGATCGCTTCATCCGGTTCAGTGATGAATACGTAATAGATCATTTTTTTATTGAGGATACGAACTGCCTTTTTGAGGACTTACGGAAATGAGAAAGTTTGACTTAACCAAAGAAGAATGGTATAAACAGCGGGATGACAGAACCCTACGAGTAGAGGGTGTAAAAGGATTTGATCATTTTTCCCTAGGAATTGTTGTCGATCCGTTAAACGCTAAACAGTATCCCTCACAGGTGGCGGCATTGGTATGCGTAAACATCATGTCCCGATGGTGTAAAAAAATTTCCATTCAGCCGATTGACCAAAAATCTGTATTACCTAATTCTACTGGAGCCGACTTTTCTAAACTGTTACTCGACACGATGGAGAATAGTGATCCGTACGGCAACTTCCAGCTAAAGAGTTTCAATCAAACTGATGTTGACTTGATAATACATGTTGGTGGAACATCCACTCCAATAGAAAAATCGATTGTCGTAAATGGATCAGGATGGATTGCAGGCATTTCTAATAGTGCACCTCTCATTTCATTATCGAATGACGACACCAATCCTATCGGCCCCAGCTTTGCAGCATGTCTCGCGTGCGCCTATGCCTTTAACGTTGCCATTTCAAAATCTTATCCTGTTGCGTTAACCAAATGGTACTCCTTGTTGGATTTCAGTGCAGGTGATTCTCCAAACAGTGTCAACCCAGCGTTGGACAACGGTTTCCACTTCGGTAAAATACTTCAGGTAGGTTGTGGCGCGGTTGGTTCATCGCTTGATTACCTGATTTCATTAATGAAACTCAATGCTGACTTAAGCATCGCTGATTTTGATTCCGTTGAACCACCGAACTGTTGCAGTTCACTGTCGTTTACCGCAGATGACTCCGTTACAACACCTTTGACAAAGAAAGTAGATGTGTGCGACAGGGTGCTGAAGAGTAGCGGAGTGATCGCAAAAGTTTTTCCTGACCCTTTCACCGGGGACATATATTCCGCTGTCAAGCCCGACTTGATTTTGTGCTTGGCAAATGAGCAGGCCGTCTGGCCTGCTATCCAATACAATTACCCACCATTAGTTTACCACGCTACTACAACTCCAAACTGGGGGATCAATTTTGGCAGGCATATTCCAACAGAGGAGTGGTGTATTGTGTGCCGCTTTGGAATAACCGATTATAAATTCAAACCTGTCTGCTCAACGGCAGTCGTTGAGGTTGAGGAAAAAAAGATTCTTGGTGTTCTGCCGTTCTTATCACCCAGTGCAGCGGTTATGACATTAGCCGAAGTATTGAAGCTATCCCGAGACAACTACCCAGTAAACCAAAACTTCTACCAGTTTTCATTCAAAAACCTACCGGGTGCTGAGTTTATTGGTCAACAAAAAGAAAGGCGACCAGATTGCGAAGTTTGTTCAACTCAAAGCGCTGACTTCTATCCGAAGTTATTGGGAAACAGCAAATATTTCCATCTTTTGGGCCCCTGGCCTGTTGCGCATAGTCAAACGTGTAGTGATGGAAAATCAGGTGAAAAAAGTAGTCGTTATTTTAGCAGTGGAAAATGACTCTCATGGAGCCTTGTAACATATAGCGCTTTTTCCCTAATTCACTTAACATTTTTGCCCATCGATTAATCAATGCGAAATACAAAAGAACCAAAGAATTTTAGTGCCTGCTGAAAAAGAGAATGCATTTCAGCGCGATTAATTCATATGGAATATGCGATCAGATATGTCTATGACCCTGACACTTCTGAGCAGTTTGATGCTCAGGAGGTATTTAAATACCGTGAATTAGCCTACGCCTTTCGAAAGGAGTTTCACGCGAATGACCAACGGTTGTTGTGCTGTGTATGTGATGAGCGAGCAACCATTTCATTGGGGAGCAAAGGCAGAATGCATTTCAAACATTTTCCCAATACGCCTGATTGCGATCTGAAGGACGGAAGCTACACGCGAGCCGAAAGAAAGTTGATCGAAGAACATTACGCTAATAAAGAGCGACCACGACACAAAGTACTCAAACAAGCAATTGGTAATTTCCTAAGCGCCACCGAAGGCGTTGACGCCAACTCCATATACATTGACAATAAATTCTTAAGAGACAAACGAGAAAAGAGACGTCCCGATGTCCTATGCAACTTCAACGGTAAAAAGATCGCCTTTGAAATTCAATTATCAACTCTCCCCCCCAAGTATATCTTCAAGAGACATGAGTTCTATAAAAGAAACGAGATCTATTTGGTTTGGATCTTAGATGATTTTGATCCTAACGGTCAAAATCAGACAGAAAAAGATATTAAATATCTGAGTAAGCATCAAAATTTCTTCTTCTTCAATGACGCATCCCCAAAGCACTCTCTGGTAGCACAGTATAAGATCGGGCGCGTTAATCGCGCCTTAAACAAGCATTACTTTAAATGGACGCACGAATCCATTGGACTAAAGGATCTCAAATTCGATGAGACTGAGTTTCAATGTTACTTTGTGAGCTTTGAAGAAGAGAAATCCAAAATTCATCTTGAGCAGGTTAAGGAAAAGCACAAGGATATCTTGGATAGCTTACGGGAGTTTTATACAAGTGACGATGAACGTCTCATTCCAAAGTTTCATCCAGCAATAGAGTCTCTGGACTTCGATGACTTGGGTTTGCTCGAGAAAGCGCTTGGGCTTGATAAAAGTAATGACGTGTTCTTAAAAGCGGCAAGGTCAAGCAAAGCCTACTTCTTGGTATATCTTCTTGAAAAGTCCAGATTCAACATTGACCTTAGCCAATACAAGGATGATTCTAATACGCTATTACAAGCCATCTTACGTGCGCCCAAGATGCTGTTCCGATGGAAAATCATTCACCTGATTTTCCATCATGGATATACACTAACAAACAGTGATCGAATGTTCCTGAAGGGCTTTAGTTTTCATAACGAAATGCCAACCCTGCGAAGTCAGCGAATAATCAATATCTATGCGTATAATGCGATCGGTCAAAAAATGTATATCGATTGGTTTGAAAAAATTACAGGCACCGTGTATACAATTCTTTCGGCTAAATTCAATCGAATAGTGGGTCACGGATTTAACAACTTCATAAGTCTTGCCAATAACGCCATACACAGCTACAAAACAACCTATACGTTCATTGAACAAGCGTTCAAATACTATAAGGTCTGGGACAAGGTGATGGCCGAGGATCAGAAAAAGACCTTCTTTAGAAAACATGAGGAATACTTGGCTGATAGGAACCGATCCACAGACCTGCAAGGATACTATGTCCTAAAGATACTATTTCCTGAAGTCTTCAATCCATCCGGGAAATCAGTTGAGTGGATTAAACTTGATGACATTATCTAAGATGGTGAGTTTTGAATTAATCAAAAGTAACATTGGCCGATATACCCTATCCTCCATTCTCAAGGCCTCACATGATCTTTTGGTGGCTGTGCAAAATGCCAATGATAAGCAATATCCGTTTTGGGATGTACTTGTCTTGATTAAGTGGGCATTCCTTTACACCAAAGATTCTCCATTCAGAAAAGAAGCGACAATGAAGGACGTACAAAATACCATGTTGTTGATCAGCAAACTTCATGAGCAGAATAATCCTGTGAATTTTAGAGTCAAAGGCATTCAAAGTGGCTTTAAAATTATTGCTTATCAGCAATTTTGGTTTCAGGATTCCATAAATGAATATGCTATCTTCAGAACCTACTATTTTTTCAACAATATCGATTCGCGCTTTAATGCCGGGAAAGAATTTCAAACAAGGACTGGACTAAGCACTGCATCGTTCATAAAATGTAATTATTATCTCTTCTTATATTTTTTCTTTCATCAAGTAAACTCTGAACGATCCTTTGACGGAGTTCTTTACTCAGACGTGGTTGAAACGCTTAACAAGATAATAGGGGAAGACGCATTTAACCACTTCATTCAACTCATCTCGTTTTCCCCCTCCGATACCTCACTTTTGGGATTCGATAGAATTTTTACAAAAAAAGAGGCTATTTTGGGTAGGAATTAAATACTCTCAACTTCATCGTACCCCTCAAGAATGTCCACAAAATTCTTCACCAACCGAAACGGTAATAGTCTTTTAAAAAAATTCGAAGGAGTTTTTACTCATGTACACAGTATTCAGTTTTTTGACGCACTGGTCGGATATTTTCGGGCCTCTGGATATTTTAAAGTGCGCCCGTTCCTTGACCGTATCCCTAAGGTTAGAATACTGGTTGGGATCAACGTAGATACCTTAACAAAGAAATATCACGATAGAGGTCAGCATTATATTGAAAATCCTCACGAAACCAAGGAGACTTTTTTAAAAGAGGTTATTCAGAATATCCAAGATGCAGACTACGATGAAGTAACCGAAAAGGGAATCATTCAATTCATTGATGACCTCATCAATGATAAAATTGAATTGCGGGCCCATCCAAAACAAAAAATACATGCTAAGGTCTATATCTTCCGCCCGGTTAATTTCAATGAACATGCACCATGTGAGGTAATAACCGGCTCATCAAATTTGACTGATTCGGGACTTGGTTCTAATCCCGAATCCAATTATGAGTTTAACGTGAGTCTTCGTGATTTCCAGGATGTCAAATTTGCAACAGAGGAATTCAACAAACTCTGGGATGAATCAGTGCCAATACTCCATGCAGAGGCAAAAGAAATCAGAAACCAGACTTATCTCAAAGACGATTTTACTCCGTTTGAACTCTACATTAAAATGTTGATTGAATACTTTGGAAAACGAGTTGAATACGATCCTTATAACATCGACTTGCTTCTGCCAGATAAATTCATGCGACTAAAGTATCAATCAGATGCAGCCAATCAGGGATACGCAATCATGATGAAGCACAATGGGTTCATACTGGCGGACGTTGTTGGCCTTGGGAAGACAATAATTGCATGCATGGTCATTAAGAAATTCATTTACGAAAATGGAACGCACACCAAAATTTTAGTTGTTGTGCCCCCAGCGCTCGAACAAAATTGGCGAAGAACCACAGACGATTTTCAAATTAAAAATCATTTCGAGTTTATAACGATCGGCAGTCTGCATAGAGTCCAAAATGAAGATGACTACACCTACTCCAATTCAGACAAATTTGATTTAATTGTAGTGGACGAGTCCCATAAGTTTCGTAACGACTACACGGGTATGTACCAGGCTTTACAAGAGATATGTAAAATGCCAAGATCCCGCCCTGCTGAAAATGGAGATAGCCGAAAGAAAGTGATACTCATTTCGGCTACTCCACTAAATAACCGTCCTCAAGACATTGAAAACCAACTCTATCTTTTTCAGGATAAGCGCAATAGTACGCTGGAGAATATTAGAAATCTCCAAGATTACTTTAAGCCTCTAAATGAGCAATACAAAAAGTTGGCGGCTGAAAAGAAACTAAACTTGAAAAAATTAAAATCCTTATTCACGCAGATGCGAGATGATGTAGTGGAACCACTGGTTATAAGGAGAACCCGTACTGACATAGAAAACAATCCGGAATATTTAGAGGACTTGAGTCATCAGAATATAATCTTTCCTCAAGTTGGAGATCCAATTTCTGTCTTTTACAAATTAGATGATGAGCTAAGTTCCTTGTTCTTTGATACCGTTTCACTTATCACTGGCTTAGACGAAGCGGGAAATGAAACTGATGGCCTAGGTTATTATCGGTATCGTGCAATTGAGTTTTTGACAAAAGAAGAAGATAAGAAGATATACGGTAACGTTAAATCAATTTCAGGTAGGCTGAGTGCAATCATGCGTACTCTCTTAGTGAAACGGTTGGAAAGTAGCTTCTTTGCTTTCACACAATCAATTGGAAGATTTCAAAAGGCTATCAACAACATGATTGCTATGTTTGAAAGTAATCGAATTTTTATTGCTCCTGACCTTGACATCAATAGTTTACTTGAAGAAGGTTATTCTTATGAACAAATTGAAGAGAAGATAAACGCCAAAGGGGGAAACAACAGAGAGTTTACGTCTGATGATTTCGAAAAAAAATTCATCGCCTTGCTTAAGGAAGATAAGACGAGAATGGATGAATTGGTCGAGCGATGGAAAAATGTTACTCTCGATCCGAAGTTGGAAAAGTTTGCAGAACAGATTCAAAACGAATTCTTTAATAACAAACAAAACCCATCTTCCAAACTGGTCATCTTCTCTGAGTCAAAAGAAACAGCAGAGGAGTTGTCAAAATATTTAAGTGCTAATACTTTATTCAGAGTTCTGACTATAAACGCAGATAATAGAAAAGCAATGGAAGCGGTTTTGCGAGAAAATTTTGACGCAAATCTCGAATCTGAGAAATGGAAGCACGACTATGACATTATTATTACGACAGAAGTATTAGCTGAAGGGATAAACCTGCACCGCAGTAATGTAATCGTTAACTACGATGTGCCCTGGAATGCTACTCGACTTATGCAGCGCATTGGCCGTGTAAACAGAATTGGTTCTCAAGCAGAACAAATCTACGTCTACAACTTCTATCCATCTGCGCATGGTGATGAGCAGATTAACCTCGTTAACAATGCCTTACGTAAGCTGCAATCTTTTCATACTGCATTTGGAGAAGATAATAAAATATTCTCATTGCTTGAAGAAAAGGGAGAAGGGGCATTATTTGGTAACAAAATCCAGAAAGAAGAGAGTGAAATCCTAAAGTACCTCAATGAATTGCGCGAATTCAAAAAGAGAAATCCAAAACGCTTTACAGAAATAAGCAATATACCCAACAAAGCAAGGTGTGGACGCTTGGCTGAAACTGGTCAACAACTCACATTAATGGATTCTGAGACTAATGAAGTTAATTATCCCCTACGAAACACTTCTGTAGCTTACCTTAAGAGCGACAATCACCCCGGTATTTTCTGTTTGATAACACCAGACATGAACATTATCGAAATGAACTTTTTACAGGCTGTTAAAATCTATAAAGCCGATGAACATGAAAAGGCCGTACAACTGCACACCCAGCATCACACTCAGACACAAAAAGGATTGGACTACTTCAAGTCAGAAAAGAATCAGGAGAATATTCAAGTTGTCTCACGTAAAAATCTGAGTCCTGCTGAGAATAAAGCTATTACAAACCTAAACTCAATAATTAAAATTGCACCTACTGAGCAAAAGAAAATGGCTTTGCAGCGGGCTCTTAAACTCGTAAATATGGGCACTTATGGTTCAAAGGGCTTGCCTAAATCAATAAACGATTTCTTCACTTCCAACCAAAAACTATTTGCTAATCCGGAACAGTTCATCAATCAAATCTTTGTAGAGGTGCTAGATCGCTACGACCTTTCCGCTAATGTTGATGAGCCAATAAAAGAAAATAGAACTCATCGAGGTATAGTGAACCCTAAAATTGTTTTAACACAAAGTTTTTTATAAGATATGGCTGCAAATCGTAATCTGCTGCAAGCGGCACTCCATAAGCCCTATGACCGACTTCTTTTCGCCAAAGAAGTATTGAGTCCGGTGTTTCAAACGGGCTTGAATCTTAGCGCTGCACCAGTTCCTGCCAGCGCACAACCAAATAAGTCTGAACAGGCTGTTATTCATACCATTGCTATTTATGGAACGATTACTCTTGATGATGGTACAGAAATAATTTGCTATGAGATCACACTTCAACCAACTGTAAGAATTGAGCAGAGTAAGGTTGCTATTCAACGATATGTTAGAAAATTACTTGTAGCAGGTCAAGCAGCATTGGTCAACTTTGTTGCTCCACAAAACAAAAATGTATGGCGATTGACACTAGTTGCTAAAGACAGTGAATTGACTGAACAGGGAGTTAAAGAAAAAATCACTCACGCAAAGCGGTACACCTATCTATTAGGCCCATCAGAAACCTGTAAGACAGCAGCAGAGCGGTTTGAAGCACTTAGCATCGAGAAACAAATCAATTTTCAGGCGTTGGTAAATGCTTTCTCAGTAGAGAAACTTAGTAAAGTGTTCTTTGATGAGTATACACGACACTATCAGAAATTTTGCACTTACTTACAAGAATCCAATTTTAGAAAATCTGTCTTTAAGATTTTTATTCCGACTAAAGCAACCCAGGAAGAAAAAGACAGGTTGTGCAAACCTATTCGCGATTTTGTGAAGAAAAATTTAGGCAGAATCGTATTCCTTTATTTTGTTCAGAAAAAAGGTTGGCTTGGCGCAAGTAATATTGACTACAAAGATGGACTTACAGATTTTATTAAAAAGCTCTTTACCCAATCAGGAGGTAATGATTCCTTTTATCCAAGTTGGCTTTCAGTTTTATTTTTTGATACCCTGAATAGGGAAAGGGATAACGATGATTTCAAAATGCCTGATGGCAAAAAGGTAAAGGTTCCTTTCTTGAATGGTGGTCTGTTCGACAAGGAAGAGTACGATGAGACGGTACTAACTATTCCAGCAAAGTTGTTTCACAATGCTGATTTTGAAGATGCCATGCTTACTGAGAAAAACGGAAGCAGTGCAAGAGGCTTTTTGGATTTCTTAGATGCCTTCAACTTTACAGTACATGAAGACAGTCCTGATGATCACACCGTAGCTGTTGACCCCGAAATGCTCGGCCACATCTTTGAAAATCTTTTGGAAGACAACAAAGATAAAGGAGCATTTTATACACCTAAAGAAATTGTGCACTATATGTGCCAAGAGAGTTTAACGGAATATCTTATAACCCAACTTAACATTTCAGATGAAAAAGTAAAATCGGATGTTGATTATCTGGTGAAGCGAAAAGAAATTTCAGATGCGACCAAACCACTCTTGAAACAAATTAACGAGAAGCTGGATACTGTAAAAATATGTGACCCCGCTATTGGCTCTGGTGCATTTCCTATGGGGTTACTTCAAGAAATACATGCCATTAAGGAAGTAATTGCATTTGAGTCAGGACAGCCGTGGAGGCCAGCTGAAGTAAAGGAAACTATTATTCAAAATAGCATCTATGGTGTAGACATTGAGAAGGGCGCAGTAGATATTGCTCGCTTGCGTTTTTGGTTGAGTTTGGTAGTTGACGAAGAAAAACCAAGGGCACTACCCAACCTTGATTATAAAATTGTGGTGGGTGATAGTTTGGTGAGCAAGTTTGAAGGTGAAATAATAGAAATTGATTGGGATAAAAAAAGCAGTGTAGGGAAGGCAGATGCTTACGTAAAAAATGTGCAGCAACTACTAAAGGACATTGCCGAAAAGCAAAGGCAATTCTTTAAGCCCGATAATAAAAACAAAAAGAAGCTACATGCTGAAATCCGTGATTTAAAATTAGAGTTGTTAATAAATCAACTTTCTTATAACAAAGCAGCATACCAAAACAAAACCCCTGTGTTAGGAGGCTTTGCACCTTCAGCTAAAGAGATAAAGCATAACACCGAAAGAGATCTTACTGTGAAGGGTTTCGATAAAAATATTTTGAAGTTACGCAGGCTTAAAGAAAATAAGGAAGAGTCATTTGAACACTTCGACTGGAAGCTAGATTTTCCTGAAGTGCTTAACCCTTTGCTGAAAGAAAACGGTGGTTTAAA
>DDTK01000004.1 GCA_002344065.1 Flammeovirgaceae bacterium UBA2366 | reverse complement strand
TTTAAACCACCGATTATTTTTGACTATACAAATGGTTCAATTCGCTATTTTAAGTCTTAAAAGGACAATGAATTACGGATACATTAGAGTAAGCACAGACAAGCAGACTACGGCCAATCAAAAATTTGAAATCACGAATTTCGCCAAAAGCAAAAAAATTGTTATTCATCAATGGATTGAAGAAACAATAAGTGCTACTAAGAAACTTGAAGAGCGAAAATTTGGGCAGCTGTTAAATGAACTTAAAAAGAATGATATGTTGATTGTTACGGAGCTCTCTCGTCTTGGCCGCAACCTGATGCAGATAATGAAGATATTGCACGACTGTATGGAAAAAACTATAATGGTTTATACGATTAAAGAACGCTACGAGTTGGGCAACAACATCAATTCCAAAGTTCTTGCTTTTGCCTTCGGTCTGTCAGCAGAAATCGAAAGGAACCTTATCTCACAACGCACGAAAGAGGCCCTTGCCAGAAGAAAATCGGAAGGCATTATCTTAGGTCGGCCGGTTGGAAGAAAATCATCAAGAACAAAGTTATCTGGGCAGGAGAAGCGGATACAAGTGCTGTTAAATGAAAAGGTTTCCTATAGCGCCATAGCCCGAATGTTAGGCGTTCACAGGCTTACGGTCTCCAGCTTTGTAAAGAGGCACAAAGAGCTTAAGAATTGTTAAGCAAAGCACCCTTCAAATATCTTACGTCAGTCATCCCATCAGCCTGGTTTTTAGAAGATTGATCGGTTAGTCAGGGAGTAGCAACGGACTGCTCTATTAGTTATCTTTGATGCATGTTTTACAGGCGGAAAGTCATATTGGCACTACTTCAACTATTCGATGGCCATCTTGAAAAGATTCGGCTACAAAAATTGCTCTTCCTTTTCTGTCAGCAGCAGCCAAAATCTGAGTATGAGTTTGTGCCTTACAAATATGGCTGTTACTCGTTTTCGGCCAATGCTGACTTAACGGCCATGGTTGGTAAAAACATGCTTTCGGAAACGGAAAGTCATTTTATCAGCAAAGAGAAGGCAAACTACCTCAACCTGTTAAAGGCTAATGATCGCCATCTGTTAATGGAAGTAAAAAAGGCATATGGCAGGATGAGCGCAGATGCCCTCATGAAACATACCTATGTTCATTTTCCATATTGGGCTACTAAAAGCGTAAAGGCACAACAAATTTTAGCTGAAAAAGATTTGAAGCGGGTAAGGGCAAGCCAACCCGTAACGGAAGACATTACCCTATTTACCATAGGCTACGAAGGCATTTCGTTGGAAGAATACCTAAATCGCCTAATTCAGAACAACGTAAAGGTGTTGGTGGATGTACGAAATAATCCGTTGAGTATGAAGTATGGTTTTAGCAAAAGCCAGCTAAAGCGGTTTTGTGAAAACCTGGGCTTACGCTACGTGCACTTTCCTGAAGTGGGCATTCAATCGGGACAACGGCAGGAGCTTAATAATCAACGTGACTACGACAAGTTGTTTGAATCGTATCGAAGAGCAAATCTTGCAAAAACCGTCAGTACACAAACGGAGATACTTAAACTATTGATCGAAAACAAAAGAATTGCACTCACCTGCTTCGAAGCAAACATCTGCCAGTGTCATCGCAAACATCTGGCCGAAGCCATTCAAAACCTTCCAGGCTTTCAGTATGAAGTGAAACACATTTAGCGATGGCGCTCACCAAAGTACTGATCACCGTTAAAACGTACCCCACGCTCTCCACCAAATATGAGGAATTGGTTTGCACTGCTGGCTTTCGTGAAAATGGTTCATGGATTCGGATATATCCAGTGCAATTCCGTCAGCGGCCTTACGCGCAGCAATACAAAAAGTACCAATGGATTGAAATGGATTTGGTGAAAAATGAAAAGGACTTTCGGCCTGAGAGTTTTCGCCCAACTTCCCACGATACAGAGATTAAACTGCTTGATGAGGTACCGGCAGATGGCGATGCGTGGCACCAACGCAGGAAGCTGGTCTTGGGAAAGATTTATTACAATTTAGACGAGTTAATATCGGAGGCTAAAAACAAGGCTATTCAGACCTCATTGGCGGTTTTTAAGCCATCTGTTTTGAAGGATTTTGTAATAGAAGAAGTTGAACGTGAGTGGAGCAAAGAGAAGCTGGCAAGCTTGCAACAACTCAACCTCTTTGCAGCAGCTACCGATGACAAGACGGAGGTTGTTAAAAAATTGCCCTACAAATTCTCATATCGTTTTGAGGACAATCAGGGAAAAAATAGCCAGCTGATGATTGAAGACTGGGAAATCGGTGCACTTTACTGGAAACTTTTGGCGCAATACGAAGGGGACGAGAAGAGGGCGGTTGCCGGAGTTAGAGCAAAGTACTTTGACGATTTTGCCAAGACAAAAGACCTTCACCTGTTTCTCGGAACGACATTTGAATTTCACTTGAAAAATGCACCGAATCCTTTCGTGATCATCGGCACATTCCACCCCAAGCCAATCACGCAAACGCAACTATTCTAAATCAAAATCTGATTTTAGATAGTTGGAGTACATTTATGACATGGACCACTCCCATCGTGCAGGCTCATAAAAAAAATCACCCACCTTGGTACCAACTTGTGAATATCAGATGTAGCTGAAACCCACCTTCGCTTCCGTAATCAATCACGGAAGCTATGTTCGAATCCATTTCCTGGCAAGAGTTCATTTCAACCACCGCCCTGCTTATCGGTGGCTACTACTTCATCACGGTGTTGCTGCTGTACAGCAACGAGATCAGTAACATATTCAATCAAAAGAAAACAAAGCTCACGAACTCAAAGGTGAGAGAACATCAAACCGACTCAAATGAATCAATTGAGTTGATGGGTTCAGTCCGGTTCACTGCGTCTCAGTCTGAAAATGTTCCACGTGAAGAAAAAGTTGAAGCGGAGAGTTTGAGTGTAGCGGCTGCACACGAACCGGAAGAGCCGATGGTAGTAGCGGTAAGTGAAACAGAAGAGATGTTGCTTAAGTCAGTATCAACGCTACTAGAAGAAATCAATACGCTGAAAGAAGTGGTTGGCATGGGCAGTAAGGACGAGTGCGCGGAACTTTTTCGCACGTTGCTGTCCAACTATGCTGACCTGTCGCGGTCAGCGCATGAGCCGGAAATCACGGCATTCATTCACAACGCCTGCAAAGCGCAGGGTCAATTTCAAATCGAACTAAGTGAAGTCAAATCGTGGTGGCCTAACGTGGAAGCTACCGCGACAAATAATCAATAACCATAAAAAAACATAAAGTCTATGCAAAGAACAATTCAATTCACTATTCGGAAAGGCAAGGCATTCGCACTTGCCCTGTTTGTGTACCTCATTACCTATGCACTGGCCGAGGCGCAGGACGGCAATGCCGGTATCAATGAAGCCACCATGCGCGTGCGTAGCTATTTCACTACCGGCACAAACCTGATGTATGCCATCGGGGCCGTGCTGGGTCTGGTCGGGGCCATCAAGGTTTATCAGAAATGGAACAGCGGTGATCCGGATACCGGCAAGGTGGCGGCCGCATGGTTTGGAAGCTGTGTCTTCCTGGTTATCGTAGCCACCGTGTTGAGATCATTTTTCGGAGTGTAAGATGCCAGGGTGAAGCTATGGCAAGCGTTTACAACATCAACAAAGGAATCAACAAGCCGATTGAGTTCAAAGGTCTCAAGGCGCAGTACATCGCATACCTCGCGATCGGACTCATCGGCTTGTTAATCCTCTTCGCAGTGCTCTATATCATGGGCGTGAACATGTTCATCTGCCTGGCGCTTATTGTCGTGCTGGGTGCGGCTTTGTTCATGACCGTTTACCGGATGAGCGACACCTACGGACAGTTTGGGCTGTTGAAGAAAATGGCCAGCCGCAGCATACCGGTTTACGTAAAAGCGGCTTCCCGAAAATTATTCCTGAATCTTTTAACTGAGCTCAAAGCTTGAAGCTCGCAGCTATCACGGGTATGGACTTCGAAAAAATATTCCCAATCTATAAAGTAGAAAGCAACTGCATCCTGTCAAAGCAGGGAGATGTCACGCTTGTCTACGAAGCAACACTGCCAGAAATATTCACACTCTCGGATCAGGAGTACGAGGCCTTTCATCAGGTGTTGGTGAAAGCCATTAAAGTGCTTCCAAACAATATTGTCTTTCATAAGCAGGATTGGTTTCTTTCGAAGAAGCATCAGCCCGATTTCGAGAATAAAGACAGCTCGTTCCTATCCCGTGCCAGCGAGCGTTTCTTCAATGAACGCCCATTCCTCGATCATTTGTGCTACATCATGCTGACCCGAAAACCGGCTAACCGAAAACCTTCCAGTTCGGTGTTCTCCAACCTGATTCGCAGAAGCATGGTACCGGAAGGCCCACTAAATCCGCAGCGTATGCAGGAATTCCTCGATGGCGCAGGGCAATTTGAACGGATACTCAAGGACAGTGGGTTTGTGAAGTTGAGAAGGCTAACAGATGACGATATCGTTGGCGCTCCCCTCTCTAATGGAGAGGGGTCGGGGGTGAGGCCCGGACTTTTGGAACGCTATTGCTTTTTGCTTTCCGAAACAGATGCACCCATGATCAAGGACATCCACCTCCGGGATGAGATCAGGATTGGTGATCAGTATTGTCAACTGTATGCATTGGCCGATGTGGAAGACCTTCCGGCATTGTGCGGGTCGCGCATCAACTACGACAAATATTCTACGGACAAAACCAAGTTCAGTGTGGGATTTGCCTCTCCGTTAGGGCAACTGTTGTCGTGCAATCACATCTATAACCAGTACATCTTCATCGAAGATGCGCACAAGACCATCAAGCAATTGGAGAGCAAACGCCTTCGCCTGCAATCCCTGGCAACCTACTCAAGAGAGAATGCCATCAGCCGGGATGCCACCAATGATTTCCTGAACGAGGCGATTTCGGCTCAGCGCCTTCCCGTAAAGGCACACTTTAACATTCTGTTATGGACGGACAACAAACAGGAATTGAAAGAACTGAAAACGCAGGTATCATCGGCACTTGCGCAGATGGATGCCATCGCACGGCAGGAAACAGACGGTGCACCCCAGATCTTCTGGGCAGGATTGCCGGGTAACGAGGCCGACTTTCCGATGAACGATACGTTTGACACCTTTGCCGAACAGGCTACTTGTTTTCTGAATCTGGAAACAGGTTATCAGTCGTCTCTCAGTCCTGTAGGCATCCGGTTGGGTGACAGGCTTACCGGTAAACCTGTCCACGTGGATATCTCCGATGAGCCGGTCAAACGAGGTATCTGCACCAACCGGAACAAATTCATCCTGGGCCCTTCAGGCAGCGGAAAGTCATTCTTCACCAATCACATGGTCCGATCATACTATGAGCAGGGCACACATATCGTGCTCGTGGACGTGGGCCATTCCTACAAAGGACTGTGTGATCTGGTGAATGGCTACTACTTTACCTACGATGAAGCTAATCCGATCCGATTCAATCCTTTTTATATCGGGCAAGGCGATACACTGGATACGGAGAAGAAGGAGAGCATTAAAACGCTGCTGTTGGCGCTATGGAAGAAAGACGTTGAGACATTCAACCGCTCGGAGTATGTGGCGTTGTCCATCGCACTGAAGTTGTACTTCGAAAAGGTTCAACAGTCTAAACTCCCCTCCCCCCTTGGGGACGGGCCGGGGGCGGGGCTCTTCCCGTGCTTCAACACCTTCTATGAATTTCTCCGTGATGAATTTGTCCCCATCCTCAAAGAAGACCGGGTAAAGGAAAAAGACTTCGATGTGGAAAACTTCCTGTACGTATTGCGGCCCTATTACAAAGGTGGTGAGTTCGACTACCTGTTGAACGCCACCGAAAACCTCGAACTGCTCCGGGAACGCTTCATTGTTTTTGAGTTGGATAACATCAAGGATCACCCCATCCTGTTCCCGGTAGTCACCATCATCATCATGGAAGTGTTCATCTCCAAGATGCGGAAGCTGAAAGGCGTTCGTAAGATGATCCTGATTGAAGAGGCGTGGAAAGCCATTGCCAAAGAAGGCATGGCCGAGTACATCAAATACCTGTTCAAGACCGTCAGAAAGTTTTATGGTGAAGCCATTGTCGTAACGCAGGAAGTGGAGGACATCATTTCGTCTCCCATTGTCAAGCAGGCCATCATCAACAACTCCGACTGCAAGATTCTACTCGACCAGAGCAAGTACCAGAACAAGTTCGATCAGATACAACAACTGCTGGGCCTCACCGAAAAAGAGAAAGCACTCGTGCTCAGTATCAACAAAGCCAACGATCCTTCCCGGAAATACAAAGAAGTGTTTATCAGCCTGGGAGGTATGCTGTCCAAGGTGTATGCCACCGAGGTTTCGCTCGAAGAATACCTCGCCTACACCACGGAGGAATCAGAAAAAATCAAAGTACAGGCGTATGCCAGAAAGTGGAACGGTGACATCAGGAAGGGAATCGCTGAACTGGCTCATGACATACGCACAGGAAAAGCTTAAACAATTTTTTATGAACAGAATCCGAAAGATATTCTTCATCCTGCTAATCGGTACGGTGATCTTAACAGTCACGCCCATGCAGGAAACTCATGCCGCCATTCCCATCGCCAAGATCATTCAGGAGGGTGTGAAGAAAGTAATCAAAGCGGTTGACCTGATGATTCAGCGCCTTCAGAATAAGACCATAGCCTTGCAAAATGCGGCCAAAGTATTAGAGAACAAATTATCACAACTCAAGCTGAATGAAATTGCGGAGTGGACGGAGCGTCAACGTGAACTATATCGGAAATACTATGACGAACTCTGGAAAGTGCGTAACACCATTGCGGCCTATAAGCGGATACGCCAGATACTGGAGCGGCAGGAACAGATCGTGAACGAATACCGCTTCACCTGGCGCATGATCAATCAGGATAAACATTTCACCCGGTCGGAGATCGACTACATGTACCGCGTGTATACCGGCATACTCAACGAGAGTGTGTACAACCTCGATCAAATACTGTTGGTCATCAATAGTTTCAAAACGCAAATGAGCGATGCCAAGCGCCTGGAAATCATCAACAAGGCCGGTGACCAGATTGAACAGAATTATGCTGACCTGAAACAGTTCAACAATCAAAATATTCAATTGAGTATGAACCGCGCCAAGGATGAGCATGAAATTGAATCGGTAAGAAAACTCTATGGACTAACCGCAGACTGATATGAAAAAGGTATTGATCTTATTTGCCTTGTGCTGTGCGATGTCCTGCACGGATGCAACAGCGCAGACCTGGGATGAGTGGTTTCGTCAGAAGAAAACACAACGCAGGTACCTCGCCAAACAAATTGCCTTGTTGAAGGTCTACCTCGGCTACCTGAAAAAGGGCTATGAGATTGCAGACAAAGGCCTCACCACCATTCACAACATCAAGAACGGAGACTTCAACCTGCATCGGGATTTTTTCGGATCGCTTAAGAATGTAAACCCACACATCAGGAATTCAGCGAAGGTGGCGGACATCATCGCTTTTCAAATCTACATCATCCAATCCATCAGACAGGTGAATAACTTCTGTAAGAACAATGAGCAGTTCACACCGGAGGAAATACGATATGTCGCAGCGGTCTACTCCAACATGCTCTTTTTATGCGATGCCGCCATTTCGGAGTTGCTGATGATCATTGGTACAAACCAAACCGAGATGAAGGATGATGAGCGCCTGATGCGCATCGACCGGTTATATGATGACATGCTGGATAAGCAGGCCTTTGTAAAGGCATTCGACAGTGATGTGAGGTTGATTGCCCGGGAACGGGAGCGAGAGCAACATAGTATTGAGCGAATGCGGAAACAACATGAAGCCATGTAATATGAAGACCATTAAACAAATCGTGTTTGTAGTTTTCCTGTGCATGGGTTGTCAGACTGGTGCGATTGCACAGTCGCAGGAAGCACAGCAACTTCTGCTGAATTGGGAGAAGCTTCGCCAGCTTGAAGAGATACTGGACAACATGTACCGGGGCTATAAAATACTGGATAAAGGATACACCACGATCAAGAACATCGCACAGGGAAATTATTCGATTCACCAATTATTCATTGACGGGCTGATGGCCGTCAATCCATCCATCCGAAACTACAAACGTATCCCGTTCATCATTGAGTATCAAAAGCTTTTGCTGAAGGAATACCAGCGGGCGTACAATCGGTTTCGGCAAGACCCCAATTTCAAACTGGAAGAGATCGAGTACCTGGCGAACGTTTACAAGTTCCTGTTTGATGCTTCCCTCCGAAACATCGATGAGCTGATGATGATCATCACAGCCACAAAACTAAGCATGAGTGACGATGAGCGCATGCAGGCCATTGACAGGATATTCTTCGATATGGAAGACAAACTCATCTTCCTGAGGGCATTCAATAACAACACGCAACTGCTGGCCATCCAACGGGCGCGCGCGCGAAATGACGTGGAGACCATGCAAAAGCTTTATGGTGTGAACTGAAAAATGAATGACTATGACAATTTTTTGTAGAGTCCTCAAACGGTTCCCCTCTCCTCCAGGACGGGGACTGACTCGTCCACCGAAGTTGCAGCGTTGGAGGGTGAGGTTATTGATATTTCTTCCTGCAGCATTTTTTCCGGGAATGTTGCAAGCCCAGGGTTTTGCGGGAGAAATCCACAGCCTGCAAAGTGTGCTGGACCAGCTATATGTGGATATGCTGCCATTGTGCAGCAGACTGATTGGGGTTGGACGTGGGCTGGCCGCCTTTGCAGCGCTGTGGTATATCGCATCACGGGTGTGGCGTCATCTCGCCAATGCAGAGCCCATTGATTTTTACCCGTTGCTGCGTCCGTTCGCGCTCGGCTTCTGTATTATGATATTTCCCTGGGTAATCGCCTTGATGAATGGCGTGTTGAAGCCGACCGTTACGGGTACAGCAGCGATGGTCACCGGATCAAACAATGCTATTGCCTACTTGCTGAAGCTGAAAGAAGAAGCAATTAAGAAAACTCCTTCCTGGCAAATGTATGTAGGGCCCGGAGGAGAAGGAGATTATGACAAGTGGTATCGTTACACCCATCCCAATGGAACGGGCGAAGGCGTGCTCGATGGCATCGGCAATGATATCAAATTCGGGATGGCCAAAGCTGCCTACAACTTTCGCAATTCCATTAAACAATGGATGTCGGAAATTCTGCACATCCTGTATGAAGCCGCAGCTCTTTGTATCAACACGCTCCGGACGTTTTACCTGATCGTACTCGCCATCCTTGGACCATTGGTTTTCGGTTTTGCGGTTTTTGATGGCTTTCAACACACGCTCACCGTCTGGATGGCTCGTTACATTAGTGTGTTTCTCTGGCTACCAGTTGCTAATATATTTGGAGCAATCATTGGTAAAATACAGGAGAACATGCTGAAAGTCGATATCCAGCAGGTGATCCGATACGGGGACACGTTCTTCAGCACAACGGACACTGCTTATCTCATCTTCCTGGTCATTGGCATTGTAGGATACTTTACCGTGCCAAGTGTTGCTAACTACATCGTTCATGCCGGGGGCGGATATACGCTGCTTCACAAGGCTTCCAATGTCTTTACGGGCGGAGCACGAACAACCGTTTCAGCGGCCACCGCAGGCGCTGGAGCAGTAGTTAGTTCGATAAGTCAATCATCTCACTTAAGTCACGCTGGTTCTTCTCAAAGCAGTGCATCAATGAAAACTAACGAAGGCTATATGCACGATAAACTTTCGGGTAAATCATGATGAATATGTTTCAGCAATTAAGAAATATCGACACGGCATTTAAACACATCCGGCTGTTCTCGCTGGTACTTATTGCAGGTTGTGTTTTTGCGGTTTGCTTTACACTCTACAAGAGCTTTCAACTGATCAGTGAATCGCAAGAGCGAATATACATTCTCTCCAACGGTAAAGCGCTTGAGGCTTGGTCGGCCGAACGAAAGGACAATATTCCTGTGGAAGCACGCGATCACGTGCGGACCTTCCACCATCACTTCTTTACCCTTGACCCCGATGATAAAGTCATTCAGGCGAACATTACCAAAGCATTGTATTTGGCCGATGCTTCGGCTAAGAAGCAGTACGATAACCTGAAAGAGAACCGATATTATTCCAATGTTATCTCAGGAAACATTTCGCAGGAGATTGATATTGACAGTATTCGCATTGATATAAACCAATATCCATTCTACTTCCGCTGCTTTGCAAGACAGCGTCTTATACGCACTACCTCCATTGTGACGAGAAGCCTGGTCACGGAAGGATACCTGCGTAACGTATCGCGCTCCGACAACAATCCGCACGGATTCCTGATCGAAAAATGGAGCACGTTGGAGAACCAGGACATTAAAACAGAGAACCGATGAAGCCGAACATGAAAAAGAAAATAAAAAAGTCACTTCCACCCATGCAACAGCTGGTAATGCAGCGTATCGATAACTTGAACACAACGTTCAACGCGTTCCCACATGGCAAAAAGAAAATAATTGTGGCTGTGACTGGCGTGATGATCGCCTGCCTTAGTGGCGCAATGGTACTCAATGCCATTTATGGTGTTCCGGCAAATCCACTGACATTCGACAAAATCACTTTACCTCACGATATCCAGATGCAACAAACCGATACAACAACCTTAACGCCCATAGGCAAAATGAAAGGCGAGATTGATGGGGACTTTGAAGCCTTCTACCTCGCGGTCGATAAAGATGGCCAGGTGTACCTCAATCGTGATCCGGATTATTCGGAAAATCGATATGATAAATCCAAGGGCTGGGAGTTGGTAACACGTGAGAAACTTGCAGTATATGAGAAAGAACTTCATTTTATCCCACACCAAAGGAAAAGTTTGAGACCATAAAAAATTATCTATAAAACTTAAAACAATTAAGAGTATGAAACCACATTCAGAAAAATTCCTGCAGAAGAGAAGATTCTTGATGGTACTGCCTCTGTTGGTACTTCCCTTCGTTACGATGATCTTTTGGGCTTTGGGTGGCGGACAAGGTACCTCTGCACATGCTCACACCGTATCCCATGCCGGGCTTAACTTGTCACTGCCCGATGCATATTTCGGAGAGATGGAGATCTGGGACAAACTTTCTCTGTATGAAATGGCCGAAAGAGATTCAGCTAAATATGAGGAGGCACGAGAGAGCGATCCGTATTTTGACCTGATCGCATTCCAGACACAGGATCAACAACCGAAAAAGAAGAAGTCTCCTGCGGAAAAGGAAAGTAAATTGATCAATTCTTTCCGGCAAAAGGAAAGACAATTAAGTGATCCCAATGAAGAACGTGTTACACAAAAGCTGAATGAATTGTACAAGGAAATAAACCGTACCACGGAAAGACCGGCTGAGCTGAAAAATGATCCCACTCTACTTCCTGAACAAACATCTGACCCACAGTTCGCGGCAGACGTAGACAGGTTGGAGAAGATGATGCAACTTATGCAAGACGGTCAGGGATCTGATCCTGAAATGGAGCAGATTGAAGGCGTTCTGGAAAAGATACTGGACATCCAGCATCCAGACCGCGTGAAGCAAAAACTGGAAGCCGTAAATGTAAAAGCCAAGGCAAATACCCTTCCTGTTGAACTCGTAAAGGATGATGAGAATATTTCATTGATCAATTCGAATGTGACTGGTTCAGACGAATCCATTGACAGTGCTTCCGTATTTGAAATGTTATCAACACCAAGGCCAAGTCAGAATGGTTTCTTTGGGTTGGAAGATGAAACATACCAAGCAAACGAGGTGGGTAATGCAATTGAAGCAGTCATTCACGATATGCAGGAGTTAGTTGCAGGATCAACCGTCAAAATGCGACTCCTTAATGATATTCATATCAAAGGGAGACTCATTCCGAAGGATCAATTCATTTACGGTGTATGCGCCATCAACGGTGAAAGATTGACTGTCGAAGTCAGCTCAATCAGAACAGGAAATTCGCTATTACCTATCTCATTGGAAGTTTATGACCTGGACGGACTCCCCGGGATTTACATTCCCGGAGCAATTACACGTGATGCTGCCAAACAGGCTTCCGATAATGCCTTGCAGAATATTCAATTAATGTCACTTGATCCATCTATCGGGGCACAGGCTGCAGCAGCTGGTGTGGAAGCTGCCAAAGGATTGTTCAGTAAAAAAGCTAAGATGATCAAGGTAACGGTGAAGGCCGGATACCAGGTTTTCCTGGTGGACACCAACCCAACAACCAACACCACTTATTAATGATAAACAATTCAATCATGTACCCTATTTGTAAAGATCATTTATGGGGATTGCTATTGCCGATGCTGGAAAAGGCTGATGCACAATCCCGAATTGGGAGGTTGAGTAATGAGAATGTCGTTGTCGTGACCTCTCATTAAGATTCGCAACGACATACGGGGTTCCGGAACCCATGCGCCTGTTGATGATTGTAGCTACTTATCACACAGGTGATTTTTTGATCCCTCGATAGGGAGTATGAGAAGTTTTTTTCAACTATTAAACACCAAAGTTATGGGTTTACTGTTTGGCGCTATTGCTGCCTTTGTGACACATGCATGGCCGGTATTACTCCTGCTATTGCTCTGACAAGGCGATGGGGCGATTTAAGTCGCCCCACCTTTGACTATTAAAATCAATCATTGAAAACAAAACAAATTCACATATGCTTTACTTTTTAAGACACGGCTGTATCGAATGGCTCATGGGAAGCATACTCGCACTATGCACCATTGAGGTCGAAGCACAACCAGATAATCATGTGCAATCAATAGAGGTGACATTTAACAAGACATCCTCTCTCGTATTTCCTACAGTGATCAAGTCGGTTGACCGAGGAAGCCGGGATGTGTTGGCGCAAAAGGCTAAGGGCGTAGAAAATGTTCTTCAGCTCAAGGCAGCCAGGCCCGGATTTACAGAGACTAACCTGACGGTAATTACAGCTGATGGTAGAATACATCATTTCACGGTGAACTATTCGAAAGAACCCGTATCACAGGTGGTGAATATCGGTGACGATGAGAGTGCGTCTGACAATCCGCAAAAACTGATCTTCCAGTCCACGATGACAGAATTCGAACTGGAGAATTATGCTTCACAAATTGTGAACGCAAAGCGCGGCATCCGGTTCATCGGAGAGAGCAAACACAAGATAGCGCTGTCACTGAACGGGATCTACATCCGGGACAATACTATCTTTTATCATTTCCGGATCAGGAATTCATCGAACATCAATTACGACATTGACTTCCTGAGATTCTATGTGCAGGACAAGGCAAAGGTAAAACGCACTGCTTCGCAGGAAGTGGACATGAAACCGGTGTACGTGTATGGTGATGATCAACAGATAGCTGCAAACACTGTGCAGGACATCGTTTACGCACTTGAGAAATTTACCATCCCTGATGCCAAGCGTCTTCACATTGAAGTGTTTGAAAAAAATGGTGGACGGAACCTGGAACTGTCCATCAGGAACAAGACCATCGTGAATGCAAAGCTGATCAAATAGCCAATGAGTATGCGATGCTGTCCGACCAACATGAATATTACAAACTATTAAACAACACATTTATGAATATCAAGAATCTGGAATTTCTGAAAGAGAGCCTGAAGTATTTAGGCTTTGGCGAGAAACTTAATGCTGATCTTGAGAACAAGATCAAGGAGCAACCGGCAGAGTTTAAGCTAAGTATGGTTGGAGAATTCAATAAGGGTGATACTAAAGAGAAAATGAATTATTCTCTTGATTTTAGAAAGTCTGATCAGACTGATATGTATTTTTTCAATCGGTATCAGGCCACGCTGAAAAATGACGATCCTTCAAAGGATGTAACTCAGACATTTTATATCACAAAAAACTCCGGGATCACCGCTAAAGAGGCTTACAATCTTTTGAGCGGTCGCGCAGTCAATAAAGACCTAAACAATAAAGAAGGCCAACCTTATAACGCGTGGCTGCAACTTGATTTCCAGGAGAAAGACAAGAACGATAATTATAAAGTTAAACAATACCATGCCGGTTATGGTTACGACCTTGAAATGGTCATGGCCAAATACCCCATCAAGGAGCAACTGAATGCCGAAGAAAAAACCAAACTGATGAAGTCCCTCGAAAAAGGGAACCTCACTCAGGTCACCTTTGCGCGGGAAGGCGGAGAAGACAAAATGTATGTTGCCGCCAACCCGCAATACAAGAACCTGGACCTCTACAACGCAAAAATGGAAAAGCAATTCCAGGGCATTGAGAAAAAAGAAAAATCCGGAGAGGATAAATCTCAGGAAAAGAAAGAAACCGTGAAGAACGTAGCAGAGGAAGAAAGTGAGGGGAAAAGGAAATCGAAGAGGAAAGGCGTTGGGGTTTAGCCTCGTTTCTTCACATGACGTGACGATCATTGATTGGCAGTCCACAAAAGGTTGTGTTGTTAATGATTTTGAGGGAACAACTCTTTTGTGGACAGCCAATCAATATTCAAAGACGAAAAAGATTCTAACTCAACCTGCAAAGCACTTGTCAAAACTCGATCGTAGCTTGGATTCTTCATGGAATCCATGTTTTGACAAGCGCTTTACAAAGAAATTTCTAAAGGATTGAATCTTCAATAAATTCATCGCATATCACGGATCAAACAAAAATGATGAGACCATTTCACCGCCAAGCCAAAAGTAGGCCTGTTGCGGAACCTTTGTCAAGGGCCTTGTCGAGTGTCGATCTTGTGTTTTGATCTTTATGGAATCGACACCCTTGACAAAGAACACGCAACAAGCTCATTTGGCGGCTTGTCGGAAGTAATGGTCGGGTGAGATCAATATAGAGATGTAATTGTTTTTGATCTGGGACAACAGCGAAAATGAAGAGACGCGTACGAGCGCGTTCTACACCTCCACCCAAATCCTTTCCGCCACCTGATGCGTCAGCAGTATTTCTTTTTTCGACTTATGCTGTAGGGTAATGGAACCATCGAATAACTCTCTCTTCTTAATAATCACGACATCTCCGATCTGCAAACCTTTTGCGTTCAGATGATCAAGAAATGATTTTTCATCTTCGGTAACTGCAGTGATGGTAGCGGTTAATCCTTCTGCGAGGTCAATCAGGGAAGTGCGTTTTTTCGTGTGAATTTTTCCGTTGCTGTCCGGGATTGGCTCGCCATGTGGATCGAACTTCGGATTGTTTAGTAATTCATCAATGCGTTCGTAAAAGCGTGATGAGTTCACGTGCTCCAACTGTTCGGCTATATCATGCACTTCTTCCCATCCAAGACCCATCACCTTTACTAAAAACAATTCCGCCAAGCGGTGTTTTCGAATAATTGCCAGAGCTTCTTTTTTTCCTTTTTCGGTCAATTTGATACCCTTGTAAGGAGCATAGGCCACCAATTTCTTGGTTGCCATACGTTTCATCATGCTGTTCACGCTGGGAAGCTTTACATCCAGTTTCTTGGCCAATTCGGATACGTAAACTTCCCCAGTTGCCTGTGAAAGTGCATAGACGGACTTGATGTAATTTTCTTCGGTCAGTGACCCCATTTGCCGTTTTTTTCAGTTAAAAATAAGACCTTTTGTTAACATCGTAAAATTAAAATATTAGATGCATCTAACATATTATTTAAACTAATCGTACTTTGGGGCGTATGAGCCGAAGAATTGTATTTATTGGACTAGTTATACTGGCCGCATGTGAAGAATTCCAGCCTAAGACCCCTGCTGATTACGACTTGCTTGACGGTCCGGTTGAAGGATTAAACGAAGCAGAAAACATCCAATTCTTGTTAGGCGATGTGGCTTTTAATGATGAAGTATTTACTTCTGCAAATGGCCTTGGGCCTTTGTTTGTCGCCACCTCCTGTGGTAGTTGTCATCCGGGCGATGGCAAAGGTCATCCTTTTACTACGCTTACGCGATTCGGCCAAACCGATGAAAACGGGAATCAATACCTAAATGTCGGTGGCCCTCAACTTCAACATCGGGCAGTTCCCGGTTTTACACCAGAAGCGATTCCTCAAAATGCAACTTTCTCCCGGTTTACCCCTCCGGCCAATACCGGTCTCGGTTTTATAGACGCTGTCAGTGATGCTGAAATTTTAGCATGGGCTGACCCTGACGATAGTGATGGAGATGGAATCAGCGGTGTGCCCAACTGGATCAATCTGAAAGAATATGTAACCGAGCGGCAAAATAGTATAACACAAAACGGCAGGTACATTGGCCGCTTTGGTAAGAAAGCGGCCACCTATGATCTGCTCCAACAAACAGCCACAGCATACAATCAAGACATTGGAATTACATCAAGTTTCGAACCTGTAGATACCTATTCTGGAATTGCATTTGATCCAGAAGTGTCCAGCCAAACCATTGCTAATGTGGTGTTCTACCTGAAGACCTTAAAGGCTCCGGCACCGCGTCCTGAAAACACGTCCATCTTGGAGGGCAAAGCATTGTTTTCAGTGATCGGTTGCAACAAATGCCATCGCCCTGAAATGAAAACGAATAATTCACCGATTGCAGCCATTGCCAATAAAGTTTTTTATCCATACAGCGACTTGTTGTTACATGATATGGGCACCACACTCGATGATGGATATACCGAAGGTTCTGCAAAAACCTTTGAATGGCGAACACCGCCACTATGGGGTTTGGGTCTTTCAAAGAATTCGCAAGGTGGCCAATATTTTTTGATGCACGATGGAAGAGCCAGAAGTATTGAAGAAGCCATATTTCTTCACGGAGGCGAGGGCATTCAGTCTCGCAGTAACTACGAGGCGTTAACAGCTGACGAGAAAACGAAACTCATTAAATTTTTGGAGAGCTTATAGATTATAGAAGATATGAAGAGACGCGCATTTATAAGGCAAACTTGTATTACCTGTGTCAGTGGCGGGTTGATTCCGTTTCTAATCACCAGTTGCCAGGCAACACATTATGCAAGCGGAGTAATGGATGCAACAGGAATCAGCGTGTCGAAGTCGGAGTTCACATACCTAAAAAAAGAACAGACGCTCACCCGTCAGTATATCATCGTGCAAAACGACAAATTGGAATTTCCTATTTACGTGTATCGGTTTTCTGATACCGAGTATAGTGCTCTTTGGATGAAATGCACCCATCAGGGCGCAGAACTACAAGCATCGGGCGAGGCACTCCATTGCCCAAGTCATGGAAGTGAATTCACCAATAAAGGCGCTGTGAGTAATGGACCAGCGGAAAAAAATCTTCGCTCCTTTCCCATCATCATACAAACCGAGACCATCACCATAGACTTGCGACAATCATGAAAATAAGTTTACTGATAGGAGCTGCTTTAGTGATGTGCTTACCCGTGACTGCACAAGTAGATTCTACATTGTTCAAAAGAACACAACAAGACACTTCTAAACTACTTCTCAATATGGATGCAGTTTATAACCGACCCTTTTTGTCTGTCAGTAAACTACCTGTTGCTG
Source organism: Flammeovirgaceae bacterium UBA2366 (assembly GCA_002344065.1). Classification (GTDB taxonomy): domain Bacteria; phylum Bacteroidota; class Bacteroidia; order Cytophagales; family Cyclobacteriaceae; genus UBA2336. The sequence continues at coordinate 163,376 of DDTK01000004.1, read as the reverse complement.
TGGGTGGATATGTAGAAGCCAATTGGCAACACCTGGGCACCGATGGTGTAAGTGAAGGACATCAATTTCAAATGAGACGCCTCACCTTATTTATCGCGTCAAGCATTTCAAGGCGAATAAAATTCCTATCCGAAATAGAGTTTGAAGATGGCACAAAAGAAATCAATATTGAATTTGCTTCTGTTGATTTTGAATTTCACCCCATGCTGAATTTCAGAGGAGGTATTGTGATGAATCCGATTGGCGCGTTCAATCAGAACCACGATGGGCCTAAGTGGGAATTTATTGACCGCCCGATTTCGGCTACTCAGCTACTGCCCGCTACCTGGAGTAATGTAGGCTTTGGTTTGTATGGCAAACTATATAAGGACAATTGGGTGTATGCGTATGAGACCTACCTCACCAATGGGTTCGATGATCAGATCGTCAGCAACAGTGAGAATAAAACATTTCTTCCGGCATCAAAATTAAATAAAGACCGGTTTGAAGAGAGCTTTAATGGTGTACCACTACTAACTGCTAAAGTTGCCATACGAAATAAAAAAATCGGTGAGTTAGGCTTGTCATACATGGGTGGTGTCTATAACAAGTTTCAGGAAGATGGATTGGTTCTGGATGAAAAACGCAGGCATCACACGTGGGCAATTGACTTCAATACTGTTTTGCCAACGGGCACCTACCTGAATACTGAATGGACTTATATTTTGGTTGATGTGCCGTACACATACAGCCAGCAATATGGCGATAAACAATGGGGTGGCTTCTTGGATGTGGTTCAGCCACTTTGGCGAAAGAGTATGTTTGGTTTTGAACGTTCGGTGGTGAATGCAGTCTGTCGCTTTGAATATGTTGATTGGAACACGGGCGAATTTTTCGAAACAGGTGACAACATTCGCGAGGACATTATATCCATTGTCCCTGGGATTAGTTGGCATCCAACCTCGCAAACGGTAATCCGGATAAACTACCGGTATAACTGGCAGACTGATCTGTTAGGCAATCCACCGTCCAAAACAGCCGGATTTCAATTTGGATTTTCGTCATATTTCTAAATTCCAGTTGCTAAAAAAATTAGGGGAAACCCTATGTTATTTCGGTATTCTGGCGTTTTTTTTACCATGTACTCATCTTACATATTAATTGCATTATTATTTAACCTATTTTTGAGCCGTGAAATTGATTCGCTTCATCATTGCATGCTATCTCCTCTTTCTGGCGGTTTATCCGTGCAGCGATAAGGAAACATGTGCGGATGAGCGGAAAGTAGGAATCACTTTTGTTGAAAGTGGCACCCACAATCACAGTAATGCCGAACAGGATTTTTGCACTCCATTCTGCATATGTTCCTGCTGTGCAGCCCATATCCAACTAAACTACACCACAGACATTTCACTCGCTATGCTTGAACACAACACCAAGCTGGTAACGCTTTACTTTGAAAGACCTTTGCTCAATAACGCAAAGGCAATCTGGCAGCCGCCTAAACTATCCTGATTACTTCCTTCTCCAAGAATGGCCTCAGGGTCATTCACTTCATCCATTTATAATTCATAAGCTTTTGCGCTCATGTGCAAAGCATAACAACGAACTAAGTTCTGTGTGTTCACGGATTCTCCAAAAATGTATCCGTTACACCTGGACTTACTTATTCACAACATTTTATGTTAGATAAAATCATTCATTATTCAATAAAGCATAAGCTGGTCATTGGCTTTTTCACATTGGTTCTGATTGCGTGGGGATCTTACTCCCTAACACAATTACCCATTGATGCCGTACCAGATATAACCAATAACCAGGTGCAGGTGATTACGCAAGCCCCTACATTAGGTGCACAAGAAGTAGAACAATTTATTACAGCACCTATAGAACTTGCGCTAAGTAATATTGCCAATGTTATTGAAAAGCGTTCCATTTCCCGCTCCGGCATTTCAGTTATTACGATTGTATTTAAAGACAACGTAGACGTGTATTGGGCACGGCAGCAGGTAGGCGAAAAACTTAAAGAAGCCGAGGCCCAGATACCGAAAGGTCTCGGTGAGCCTACGTTAGCACCTATCACCACGGGTCTTGGAGAAATCTATCACTACGTGATACACACCAAGCCTGGCTTTGAGGATAAATATTCGCCAACAGACTTACGCACCATTCAGGATTGGATTGTGCGAAGACAATTGGCTGGCACAGAAGGCCTGGCCGAAGTAAGTGGTTGGGGAGGTTTTGTTAAACAATATGAAATCGCGTTAGACAATGATAAACTGAATTCCTTAAACATATCCATTCCTGAAATTTATGAAGCGCTCGAAAAGAATAACGAGAATACAGGAGGCAGTTATATTGAGCAACGCAGCAGTGCTTATTTTATTCGCGGCCTGGGGCAAGTCAAATCACTGCAAGACATTGAAAAAATTGTAGTTAAAAATATAAATGAAATTCCAGTACTGATACGCGATGTTGCCAAAGTACAATTTGGAAGCGCCATGCGATACGGTGCTGTAACCCGCAATGGTGAAGGAGAAGTGGTTGCAGGTATTACGCTCATGCTAAAGGGAGAGAACTTCAACAACGTGATTAAAAATGTAAAGGAGCGGATGACACAAATTCAAAAATCGCTTCCTGAAGGTGTGATCATAGAACCCTTCATTGATCGGACAGAGTTAGTTGGCAGAGCCATTGGAACGGTGGAGAAGAACTTACTGGAAGGTGGCCTGATAGTCGTGTTTATTCTCGTGTTGCTCCTGGGAAATCTTCGTGCAGGTTTGGTAGTAGCATCGGTTATCCCGCTGGCAATGCTTTTTGCTATCTCCATGATGAACCTTTTTGGCGTATCGGGTAACCTGATGAGCTTGGGTGCAATTGATTTCGGATTGATTGTAGACGGAGCTGTGATTATCGTGGAGAGTATAGTTCATCGCATTGTGATAAATAAGTCACTCTACCCAGGCGTAAATAGATTGTCATCGCAGCAAATGGATGAAGAAGTTTATTCAGCCGCTTCCAAAATCAGAAACAGTGCTGCCTTTGGGGAAATTATTATTCTGATTGTTTACCTGCCCTTGTTTGCGTTGGTGGGTATCGAAGGAAAAATGTTTAAGCCAATGGCTCAAACCGTAGCATTCGCTATTCTTGGTGCCTTCATTCTTTCTCTAACCTATATACCTATGATGAGTGCCCTGTTCCTTAGTCGCAAGACAGAACATAAGCACAATATCTCAGATAGCTTGATGAGTTTCTTTCATAAAGTCTATGAACCTATGCTTACCACTGTATTACGTTTCAAAAAAATCACCATCAGCTTATCCATTCTATTGTTTGCTTTTGCCCTATGGATTTTCAGCACTATGGGAGGAGAATTTATTCCAACGCTGGAAGAAGGCGACCTGACGGTAGAGATCAGCATGATGCAGGGAACCTCGTTGTCGCAAACAGTAAAAACATTTTCTAAAGCGGAGGAAATTATAAGAAAAGAATTTCCAGAAGTAAAGCAGGCTGTTACCCGTATTGGAAGTGCAGAGATTCCTACTGACCCTATGCCCATTGAGCGAGGCGATATGATGCTTTCCATGAAGCCGAAAGAAGAATGGCGTGTGAACAGCCGTGAAGAGATGCAGGAGATGATTGAAGAATCGCTCTCAGTTTTACCTGGTGTTAATGTGGAAGTAACCCAACCTATGCAAATGCGCTTTAATGAGTTGATGACGGGAATCCGTCAAGATGTGGCGATCAAGATTTATGGAGATGATCTGGATGAACTCACAACAGAGGCAGGTAAGATAGCCAAGCTAATTGCTCCGGTAAAAGGTGTTAGCGAACCCATTGTAGAGCGTGTTACTGGCCTTCCTCAAATTATTGTAGAATACAATCGGGATAAGATGGCACAATACGGACTCACCATCTCTGATATTAATATGATACTTAAAACAGCTTTTGCAGGAAACGTAGCAGGAGTTGTATTTGAAGGAGAACAGCGTTTTGATCTTGTAGTTCGTCTGCACCGTGAATTGCGGGAAGATATCAGCAATATTGAAAACTTGTTTGTCCCTCTCCCTTCAGGGAACAAAGTTCCGTTGAGTCAGATTGCTGAAGTATCCATTAAAGATGCACCGGCACAGGTTAGCAGGGAAAATGGAAAGCGCAGGATTTATGTGGGCTTCAATGTGCGTGGTCGCGATGTTGAAAGCACCGTGGAGGAGATTGAAAAAATCCTGAATGATAAACTGGATTTACCGCCAGGCTATTACACTACGTATGGTGGGCAGTTTCAAAATCTGCGTGAAGCCAATAAGCGACTTTCAATTGCTGTACCTACAGCGCTGGTATTGATACTCGTACTGTTATACTTTACATTCCATTCATTTAAGCAAACTCTTCTCATTTTTACTGCCATTCCACTTTCTGCAATCGGTGGCGTGTTTGCGCTTTGGCTTCGCGATATGCCATTCAGTATTTCAGCCGGCATTGGATTTATTGCCTTATTTGGAGTGGCTGTATTAAATGGTATTGTGCTGATTGGTTACTTTAATCAACTCCAACAGGAAGGCATTACCGATATTATCGAACGGGTAAAACGAGGAACCAGTGACCGTCTTCGACCTGTGATCATGACTGCCTCGGTGGCCTCACTTGGATTTCTCCCAATGGCACTATCCACCAGTGCAGGAGCAGAAGTACAAAAACCATTAGCTACGGTTGTGATAGGCGGTTTGATTTCGGCCACCTTGCTTACACTTCTCGTGTTGCCGATACTCTATATCATCTTTTCGACAGGAATAAAATCAAAATTGAAAATACCTATGAAGTCAATGCTTACAGTAATACTTTTTGCTACGCTGTTCTCTTTTACCGGAATGGCACAAGCCCAGGAAGTAAAACCTATGTCAGTTCAAGAATGCATTAAGAGGGCTTTACAGGATAATCTAAAATCCAAAATCTCAAACCTAGAGATTCAGCAAAGCAAGTCACTGGAAAAAACGGGGTGGGATATTGATAAGACTAATGTACTTCTAACACAAGATCCTACCAGTGGTGGAAATATTGATAATAGCCTGAGCATTGCTCAAACGATTTCATTCCCTACCGTATATGCCATGCATACCAAAGTATTAAGACAGCAAACTGCATTAAGTGAAAAATCTGCATCCGTAACCCGTGTTGAATTAATCAAGGATGTAAAGTTGGCTTATTATAATCTCTTATATTCCATTGAAAGGCACAGACTTCTTTCCTTTCAGGACAGCATCTATGCGAATTTTGCAGAACGTGCAACGGTTCGTTATCAAACAGGGGAAACTTCAAATCTTGAAAAACTTTCAGCTATCAACCGCTCGAAAGAAGTGCAATTACTAAAGCAGCAGGCAGAAGCAGACTTACACATCTACCAGCAGGAATTACAAAAGCTTTTGAACACAAACGAAGTCATGGTTCCCCAGGATACGGATTTACCAAAACTTACTCTTGATCTTTTACCCGATACTTCTGCCATAGCTCAGAATCCGCTACTCAATTTTCACCGTCAAAAAACCAGTGTAACAGCCTCACAACTAAAATTAGAGAAGAACAAGTTTATGCCTGATCTTACAGTTGGGTTTAATCGCCAGGCACTGCTCTCTGCCTACAACCCTGCTGACATTACACGTTCCTACTTTCCAGGTACACGCAGTGGCGGATTTGAAGTAGGTTTAGCTATTCCACTTTTCTTTAATGTGCAACAAGGTCGTATTCAGGCTGCAAAAATTAATAATGAAAAGTCCTACGCTGAACTTCAAAACACGAGCAATATTCTAAAGTCGACATACAACCAGCAATTGCAACAACTACAAAAGTTACAGAACACTTTACTGTATTTTGAAACCAGTGGTCTACAGCAGGCCGATGAATTGTTGAGTATTGCCGCATTTGCTTATAGTAAGGGCGAAATCGGATATGTTGAGTTTATTCAAAATACTTCACAGGCCGTGCAGAGTAAACTCCTTTATATAGACACGGTAAATAACTACAATCAAACCATTATAAACATTGAGTATATCACCGGTTCGGTAAACTAATATTACTGAGCGGCTAACATGATAAATAATCAACTATGAAAACATTAAAAACATATACCTTTCTTCTTTTACTTCTGATAATTTCAGCTTGCAATAATGAAAAAGAAGCAACCGAAGAGCAAGCAGAACACCATGATGAAGAATCCTCATCTACTATTGAGCTGACGCAAGAACAAATTAATGCTGTTGGTATTGAGATAGATACTCTGGAAGAAAAAAATCTTAGTGCTGTTGTTAAAGCAAGCGGAAAACTGGAGGTGCCTCCTCAAAACAGAGCCGATATTTCAGTGCTTATGGGAGGATCAGTAAAACAGATTTTTGTACTGGAGGGTAGCTATGTTAAGAAAGGTCAAGTGCTTCTCACGATTGGAAATCTTGAATTCATCAAAATGCAACAGGAGTATCTTACCAATCAAAGTAGTTTTAATTATATCGAAAAAGAATTTCAACGACAAAAAGAACTCAATGAGAGGAATGCCGGAACAGGAAAAGTATTTCAACAATCCGAATCCAATTATCTTTCTGAAAAAGCAAAGCTTCAATCGTTGGCGAAGCAGTTGCAACAACTTAATGTAAATCTTAATCAGCTTTCTGCTGGAGAAATAATTTCTAATCTATCCGTTGTTGCACCCATCAGTGGAGTTGTTGCGCACATTGATGTAAACCTGGGCTCGTTCGTAGAGCCTGGAAAAGTGATTATGGATATTGTGGATAACTCTCAGATTCATTGCGATCTCCAGGTGTACGAGAAAGATTTGTTTAAAGTTAAAATTGGGCAGAAGGTAAATTTCATGTTAACCAATCAAAATAATCAACAGATTCAGGGAGAGATTTATGGTGTTAACCAATCGTTTGAAGGCGAAAGTAAAGCGGTACTCGCTCATGCAGTAGTAAGAAATGTAAAAGGCTTAAAGCTTTTTCCAGGGATGTATGTTTCAGCTTCCATCGATGTTGGAAGTCAGACCATGCCGGCAGTTCCGGTTGATGCCATTGTCAAATCTGACGGAAAGAACTACATCTTTGTTCTTGTTGAAGAAGGCAATAAAGCGGAGGTAATGCATTTTCAGAAAGTAGAGGTTGTGACAGGGATTACTGATTTGGGATATATTGAAATCAAACCCTTGGAAGAGATTAAGCAAAATTCAAAAATCGTTATTAAAGGAGCGTTTTACATTTTATCAAAATCACAGGGAGCCTCAGAGGAAGAACATTAGAATAGGCCTTGAGGCCATATTAAATATCTTACCGAAATTAAGATGATAACACTAATTACCGGAAGTCTTGTTTTAAGCGTACTGCATGCCTTGATTCCAAATCATTGGCTTCCAGTATTAGCTATTGCTAAAAAAGAAGGATGGTCATTGAACCGCACTACATCTATTACGGTTATCGCTGGCTTGTCACATGCATTGAGCACAGTGTTGGTAGGAATTGTTGTAGGATTGATAGGCCTCACACTGTCCGATAGGATTAACTATTTTACTCACTTCGTTGCGCCATCAGTTCTTATAGCATTAGGATTATTTTACATCTATCAACATCATAAACACAAACACTTCCATCTGCATAAGCATGACGAAATAGTTTCAGACAAAAAGATTATTGCCAGCCTGGCACTGGCGATGTTCTTTTCTCCATGCCTGGAAATCGAAGCCTATTTTTTTTTGGCAGGTAGCCAGGGTTGGTGGATGGTTGCCATGCTAGCAACGCTTTATACGGTCGTTACCGTAGGTGGCATGGTGGTATGGGTACGCTTTACCTATACAGGATTACTAAAGCTTAATTGGCATTCGCTGGAACATAATGCTGGAATCATTACGGGTATTACACTGGTGCTTACAGGAATTGCTTCATTTTTTATTCATTAATAAACATTTAAAGTATGTCTTCCGAACAAATCAAAAATAATAAAGAAGAGACAGGGTGTTGTGAACCTAGTACGCCAATCGTACTACCACCGAACAAAAGTAAAGGTGACGGTGATCACGATCATGATGAAGCGGGTGGCATTAACAAAGAGTGGCTATCGGCAATGGCAAGTTTTGTTTTATTGATCGCGGGGTTAATACTTGACAATCTAGTAAGTCCATCGTGGTTTACAGGGTTTGTCCGGTTTGGATGGTATGCTATTGCATACTTTCCGGTTGGACTTCCTGTTTTACTAAAGGGGCTGCGTTACGCATTTCGTGGTGAAGTTTTTACAGAATTTATTCTGATGAGTATTGCCACCATGGGCGCATTCTATATTGGTGAGTATCCTGAAGGCGTTGCCGTGATGGTCTTCTACGCAATTGGTGAACTATTTCAAAGTGCGGCAGTCAATCGGGCCAAGCGAAGCATAAAAGCACTCATGGATGTAAGACCTGATGTGGCCTCAGTCTATCGTAATGGTAATCTCGTAAATGTTGATCCAACCGAAGTGCTGGTGGGTGAGTCAATTTTAATAAAAGTTGGTGAGCGTGTTCCACTGGATGGTGAGATGTTGAGTGAAGGAAGTTCTTTTAATACGGCAGCCCTAACCGGTGAGAGTAAACCAAAAACTATTGAGAAAGGTGAAACAGTATTAGCCGGAATGATTAACGAATCAATGGTCGTTGATCTAAAGGTTACAAAACTTTTCAATGAGAGTTCACTGGCAAGAATTCTTGAGTTGGTACAAAATGCTACGGGGCGAAAGGCTAGGACAGAGTTGTTTATTAGGAGGTTTGCAAAAGTCTATACACCTATTGTTGTATTTCTTGCTATCGCTCTTACTTTATTGCCTTATTTTTTTGTGCAAGAGTATAATTTTGATCAGTGGTTGTATCGTGCATTGATTTTTCTGGTGATATCCTGCCCGTGCGCTTTGGTTGTGGCAATACCTTTAGGATACTTTGGGGGTATAGGCGCGGGTTCACGCAATGGTATTTTGTTCAAGGGATCAAACTACCTCGATTTGATGACACGCGTGAATACTATTGTAATGGATAAAACAGGAACGCTTACTAAAGGAGTTTTTAAAGTGCAGCAAGTGGTAAGCAAAGGCATGAATGAAAATGAATGGCTTCCACTGGTTGCAGCATTAGAATCCAATTCAAATCATCCAGTCGCAAAGGCCGTTGTTGAATTCTCGAAAGGCCGTTATGATAAAATCTCCGTTGATACTCTCGAAGAAATAAAAGGACATGGATTGAAAGGAATTATTCAAGGCAAAGAAGTCCTTGCAGGTAACCCTAAGCTATTATCTAAGTTTGGAGTAACAGTCGATCAGGAAACTTTAAGTATTTCCGATACTATTGTTACAATAGCCATAGACAAAACATTTGTTGGGTATATCACCATTTCTGATGAAATCAAAGAAGACAGCAAACAAGCTATTGAACAAATGCATGCGCTCCATATTAAAACCATTATGCTGAGTGGAGATAAGCAGACAGTAGCTGATAAAGTTGCTAAGACATTAGGAATTGATCAGGCTTACGGAGAACTACTTCCTGAGCACAAGGTTGAGAAAGTAGAGGCGATTAAAAAGGGAAAAAAAGAAGCCGTTGCCTTTGTTGGTGATGGAATTAACGATGCCCCCGTTCTTGCTTTGAGCGATGTAGGCATTGCGATGGGCGGATTAGGAAGTGATGCTGCCATTGAAACAGCGGATGTAGTAATACAAACGGATCAGCCTTCCAAAATCGTAACCGCAATTAAGATCGGTAAGGCAACTAACCAGATTGTGTGGCAAAACATCGCTATGGCATTTGGTGTAAAGTTAGTTGTGATGGCTCTCGGTGCAGGCGGCCTGGCTACTATGTGGGAGGCAGTGTTTGCTGATGTAGGTGTTGCACTATTGGCCATCTTGAATGCGGTGAGGATTCAGCGGATGAAATTCAATTGACTAATTAATTCCGTTTAAACGAAGAAAATTCCCTTATTTAGGGCTGTTTTAAATCATTTTCGCAAAGACAATTCTGATCCTAAAATTCGTTTAACATCTTATTATCGCACCCAAGTAGTATTGATATGTTTCGCTCCTTTTTCCAGTTAAGCCTTCGCAATCTATTTCGAAAAAATGGATTGTTTACTTTTATCAATATAAGTGGCCTTGCAGTCGGACTGGCAGCTCTTCTGTTGATTGCGATGTTCATTTATGATGAGTATAATTTTGATGCCTACCACAAAAACGCTGACCGAATCTACAGAATTGTATTGGACTTTTCGGAAAAGGGAAATACGGTAAGTTGGGCCCGTACAAGCGCCCCTATCGGAAAATATCTTACAGGAGCTTATCCTGAGGTCGAGCAAGTAGTTCGGCTGCGGAAGAATCCGGGAACGGATCTAATAAGCCGCGATGAAATCAAATTCTATGAAGAGCGGGTCTTCTTCGCTGACAGCACCTTGTTCAATATTTTTGATTTTGAACTGGAGAATGGAAACCCGGCTGTAGCACTGAGAGACAAAAATTCGATAGTGATCACATCGGTTTTGGCTAAAAAGTATTTCAAGAATGATGATGCCATCGGCAAGACCCTACGCTTAAATAATCTTATCGATCTAAAAATTACAGGTATTCTGAAGGAGATCCCGGCTCATTCGCATTTTGTTGCGGATGCCTTTATTACTTTTTCATCACTTGATAATCTTATAGGAGAAAAGCGGCTGACACATTGGGGTTGGATGGATCATTACACGTATATATTGTTGGCCCCCGGCTCGACTGCTGCACAGCTCGAGTCCAAATTTCCCAACTTCATCAGGAACAACGCGCCCGAATGGGTTCTCGAGAAGGAGCGACTTTACCTACAGCCATTGAAATCTATCCATTTACATTCTGACCTCAAAGATGAGATCACTCCAAACAGTCGCAACAGTTACTCATATATTCTCGGCACTATCGCAGTTTTCATCCTTTTGATGGCGTGTGCGAATTTCGTTAATTTATCTACTGCCACGCTGACAGGTCGATTCAAAGAAATCTCTATTCAGAAAGTGCTCGGAGCAGGACAATTCCATTTGGCTCTGCACTTCTGGATTGAATCGATTTTAATATGTGCGATTTCGTTACTATTAGCATTTGTACTTGCAGCATTCACACTACCCTATTTTAATATTTCAACTGGGAAGCAAATGTCAATTGTCAACAGTGAGTGGATATTAGTACCTGCGCTCGCCCTTGCAGTAGCAATCGGGTTTCTTTCCGGGGTTATGCCGACCATTCAGTCTGGCAAATTAAATATCATGAATATATCAAAGCCCCAAGGAAAATTGGAGAGTAAGTCCGCGATCCGGTCTGGGTTAATTACTTTTCAATTCTGCATCTCCATTTTGCTGATTACAGCTACCTGGATTGTATCAAACCAATTCAACTTTCTGAAATCATCGCGACTTGGATTTACGAGCAATAATGTGTTAGTGGTACCCGTAAAAGACAGAGGTCAGAATGAAAAGCACGCTATTATTACGAATGAGATCCGGAAATTGCCGGGAGTCGTGAATGCCAGCTTTTCATCCAGTTCACCCGGAACAGGCAACACGTACACTTACACGTATACCCTTGCAGGAACTGAAAGTGGTGAGCAGGCAATGGCGGCCTTTTTCGTGGATGAGAATTTTTTCGAACTCTATGATGTCAAATTAAAGGAAGGCCGCTTCCCGAACTTCGACAAAAAAGATACGCTTGTCGATGTCATTCTTAATGAGTCTGCGGTAAGGTATCTTCAACTATCCGACCCTATAGGTCAATTAGTTCGCGGTCAGGTGCAGGGAAAAGTAGTAGGAGTAATAAAGGATTTCAATCATGCGACACTTCATTCTAACATCGAGCCTGTCATCATGTATTCCTACCCTCAGAACTTTCGGTTTGTATCCGTACAACTACAACAGGGATACGATCATAAGCTAATAGCGGCTATCGAAAAACGCTGGCAAGAATTTTACCCGGAGTACCCGCTGGAATATTTTTTCCTGGATGAGAAGATCAAGCAATTGTATGGAGCAGAGTCTCAGTTGAGCAAGGCTTATACCTCGTTCTCTATCATCGCTATCCTGATTGCGGGAATTGGTCTGATCGGCCTGACCACCTATGTATTAAATCGTAAGCTCAAGGAAATCAGCATTCGAAAAGTGTTTGGAAGCTCCACTACACAACTTATATGGTGGATCTATTCGGGATACTTAAAAATTGCATTGATAGCAACGCTTATCGCCTGGGGTGTGGGCTATTACTGGATGAAGAATTGGTTAAATGGCTTTGCATTTAAAACTGAGATCAACCTTAACTACTTTGTTCTCCCGGCATTGGTGATGATCATAATTTTGCTTCTCACAACCGGGTTTCAGACGTTTAAAGCGTCAAGGAGTAATCCGGTAAAATATTTACGGGATCAATGAAATGGTATTACGAGTGGGAGTAATAGGTGCTATGCTTGTCAAGGGATGCATACTCAATAGCCTTAAAAACCGCTATGTGGGAAGCTGTGTTTGCCGATGTGGGTGTGGCATTACTAGCAATTTTAAATGCAGTAAGAATTCCGCAGATGAGGTTTTAAACGAGGAAGGCTCTCGGGAATTCCGAAAGCCTTCCTTGATTTAATTGTTCCTACCAATCTTTTGGACCTCTTTTGAAATGATCCAGGCTGGATATCCTTGCGATACTACGTTGCCCTTTTCTGTGGCTACAGATCTTCCAATAGATTGTACGCCTTTGGAAATTACATAGGCAGGCTGATCAACGGACATAATATCAAGTCCAGTTTTTCGGGTTAACAAATCTTTATTGCTAAACCGTTGAACATCCTTCGATATCACCCATCCCTGCGCAATGCGATTATTCGGATTAGCTTGTGAATAGGCAAGTACGTTGACAAGTGAAAAGGCAACTGCTATAAGAATTTTATTTGATGCTTTCATGATTTCTAGTATTTGAATTTTTCAGTAATGCCCGGACGATCGAATATCATCCAAGCTTGCATGATGAGAAAATGTTGTCTGAAGACTTTCAGACTGTGATGCGGGTTTCTCTAAATGATAAAAACCCGATTGATGAGATAGATTGGATTCCTGTCCTTGATCTTTGACCGGTGATCAACAATTGATCCGACTAAACCGGTACGCATTAAGTGGCTTCTTAAAGTAATTTCTTCATTCAATCCCACTGATAATGGTGGGATAGAAAAAGATGGAACGGACGACTCATAATTGGCGTTGATTTTCGCCAACTGGGTAACGTGTTTGCAGCAGCTATCCTCAAGCAGGTCGTCAGGGCAACAGTTTAGAACTGGTTTGAACAACGCGATATTGTCTGTAGAATCGCTGCAATACCGAGTGTTGATAAGTACTCCCGTACTGAACGGAACGTATATAACAAAAAGCAATATGGATAGAAATGTATTCATTCTGAATCTACTCTTAATACGTCATACACACTCGAAAGTTTTCACTTTACGGTATGGCATTTCATGATTATTGTCAAATGTAATGTTGACATTCGGCAGCCTTTGAAGGTTTCGTAAGGTTATTTCGTCCTTCACAAAATTTTAGCTCCGTGAGTATTACAATATCCAGCGTGTTAAATAAGATTCAAAAGAGTAAGACTACCATAAGGATGTGTGCTCCGAATACCGATCAATTTCGAGTGTAACATTTTTAAAAACTACACAATCTTTATAGCATATGGGTATTTTTTAACCGTATCTAAATCGATTCCGTAGATATTTACAACAATATGGCTTGATTTTTACCCTAGGTTGAATACCTTGTTTTATTCAGTGACTTGCTTGATCAACAAGTTGACTGAGTATTACCAATTAAGTATAAAACATTGCCAAGATTATATAAGTAGCATGGACATAGCATATTGACTCGCACTTACCAATGAACATTTTTAAACCAACCTTAAACCTTAAACTTTTGACTATTATGAAAACGAAAAACCTCTTGCTTGTCTCTCTTTTCCTTATATTAAGTCTCCCGGGATTTGCGCAAACCATTATCAGTGGAGTGTACAAAACCTATAATGACTATACTAACCAAAAAATCACTTTCGGCATTGATTGCAAAACCGAAAAACATAAAATCAAGCTAAATGAATTTCCAAACAAATCATTCATTACGGTAATACACGATGGCAAACCACACCAAATGGCCAAAGACAGCGTTTTTGGCTACCAACTTTGTGACGGAAATTTTGTACGTTTTGTAGATAACACAGATTATCACTTGACTGAAAAAGGGGATGTGTGGCTCTATAAGAAGTTGATGGTAAAATCGCCCAAAGGATCACCTGAACCGAATCTAAATTTCTTTAGCGTTGCTGGTGAAAAACCTATAATTCTTACTATGGAGAACCTGAAGAAAGCATTTCCCAATAATCATAAATTTCACGATGCCTTGACCGCGCAATTTAAGAACGATGCGGAACTAGCCGCATTTGATAGCTTTCATAAAAAATCGAAGGTTAATCATTTGTTGGAAATGTCCAGAGACTAACTAAACATCAAATTGAATATGAAGACAAACTTGATCTTATTTCTAATGCTATTTACGGTTGCCTCTTTGCACTTAAAAGCTCAGGAACTTCCTCCTAAACACAGAGGAATGCATCCTGTTTTAAAGGCTGATGGAAAAGTGTACGATGAAAGTGGGAAACAACTTGGCTACATTACCAAGAAGGGTAAAATATGCGATGTGACCGGAAAAGTGATTGGTATTATTTCCAAATCAGGTAACGTTACTGCGGGTAATGGGAAAGGCATAATCGGGACGATGCAGAAAGATGGGAGTTTCAAATCCAACAAGGGCTACGTGGTAACTGATGAAGATGGCGTACTGAAAGTACAAGGAAAGGAAGTTGCCAAAGTAGAACACGGCTATAAGTACAGAAAAGACCATGCCTGCGTGGTTCACTGTTTCTTCAGTTCCGAAAGCGAAGATGCCAAAGAAATCGATGAAAATATTGAGCAATAGTGCGCTCGAATTAAGCAAAGCCCGCCAACCGGTGGGCTTTTTTTATTTTTCCAGCACCAAAATTTTATAACTTTAGATCTGATTCCTGATTTTTATCATGTCTTGAAGCAATTAAAGTCATAGGGCATGGATGGACTTAATAGTTAGTTTGTTATAACAATTGAGCAATGATAAGTTTCTCAGCCATACGAAAGATCAAATGCCCGATGGCGCTTTGCGTCATCGTATCGTTTGCTTTAGTATTCGGATGTGATCTTTTGTGTGACTTGGGCATCATTTCATTTTCGCCTACTACGCCTACCGTTGTCTCCACTACTTCCCATAATCATAGTCATGAAAGTGAGCAGGGGCACCATGGAAGTTCAGCAACCGCAGGTCACAATCAGAACTCCCACAGCCACACAGATGATAAGCATGACCATGGTAATGAGGCAGAAGACTGTTGCGATGACATCACCCAGCAGTTCTATTCCTCACTTGTTAGTTCTTCTGGAGCCTCCTTAGGTTCGCTGATTCATGCCGAAGCTTTTAAATTAATCAGCACCTTTACCCTTCCGGATATCTTCAAGGTAGAGTCCTTTAAAGGATTGCAGGTTGTCTCCACCTACGATCACCACTCCAATGGCCCGCCTGACAGAAAGGTCGGCCAACGTATTTGTATTCTTTTCTGCACTTTCCTTATTTAAGTCATTCGACTCATGGCCTCTACTTGCTACGAGTTAATAGCAAGCATTGCATGTTTGTTTCCTATTCTCAAGTTCTGAGAGGATAACAAAACTTCCCATTTCATTCTTTTAGTCCTTAAACCCATCGGGTTGAGTTATGAAAATATTCAAGTTGCATATCAAAAACATGCTTTGCGATCGCTGCATTTACGTGGTGCGGCAGATTTTAAATCAGTTCAATGTCTTGCGGGTAAAAATCGAACTCGGACAAGTTTCTTTCTTGTCCACTAACGAGCATATCCTCCCCTTGCTGGAAAAGAGACTTAATGAATTCAACCTGCAAATTATCCATTCTAAGGATGAACAGGTTATTGAATCCATCAAACTGGAGGTAAAACGATACCTCGATGAGATCGAACAACATGACAAGGCTGGCAAGATTTCAGACTTTGTAGAGAGGCGATTGTCGAAAAATTACTATAACCTGAGCAAACTATTCAGTCGCACAGAAAAAATAACAATTGAGGCCTATTTGATTCGACAACGAATTGAACGGGTGAAGAGACTGCTCCGGGAAGACCAACTCACACTAAATGAAATAGCAGATCGTCTGCACTATACCAACGTGCAGCATCTTTCATCGCAATTTAGGAAGGTCACAGGTTTTTCGGTGCGCGAGTATAAAAAGCTGCAACGCACGGAACATGCTCACACATCACTGATGGAGGTCCTTGCTGAAATTCACACCAAGGGATTTGTCAATGCCTTTGACATACACAAGAATAAAATAATTGTAGCGGGCAATTCAAAGAGCGTAAAGGATGTGACGATAAAAGAAGTTTATCGCTTTGACGAAACGCCAAATTCGCTGGGAGACAATGCCCTTTACACCATTGAGGATGACCGGGGTAATAGAGGTTATTTGATTTGTCAACACTAACGGAAAGTATCAGGAGGCAATTAAGTATAAAAAATAGCCAGAATAATTTGCCACAAGGCAAGCGGACAAAACGATTTTTAACGCACAGCAATTTATGGTAGAAAAAATAATCAGTTGGGCCATTCACAATCGATTCATGGTTTTGATCGGGATCGTGATGATTACTATTGGAGGAATTTATTCTATCAGGGAAACACCTGTGGATGCAATCCCTGACCTGTCCGAAAACCAGGTGATCGTATTTACGGAATGGATGGGACGGAATCCGCAGATTATCGAAGACCAAATCACCTATCCGCTTGTCACAAACCTTCAAGGTATTCCCAAAATAAAAACGATTCGAGCTGCCTCCATGTTCGGCATGAGTTTCATCTTCGTCATTTTCGAGGATGATGCGGAGATATATTGGTCGCGCACCCGCGTTTTAGAGCGATTGAATTATGCGCAGAAATTTCTACCGCCAGGCATTACCCCAACGCTAGGCCCCGATGGCACCGGTATCGGTCATGTTTTCTGGTACACGTTAAAGGGAGATGGATACAATCTCGGAGAACTGCGCGCCTTGCAGGATTGGTACGTAAAATTTGCGCTTCAAAATGTGGCGGGGGTAAGTGAAGTGGCTTCCTATGGAGGATTTCAAAAGCAATATCAGGTAGCCATTGATCCGCATAAGCTCATTTATTATGGAGTACCCTTGATGGATGTAGCAAAAGCGGTTGTTAATAATAACAGGGATGTCGGTGGTAGTCTCTTTGAGATGAACGACATGGGTTACATGATCCGTGGACTTGGGTACATCAAGACACCGGAAGATATCGAGAACATTTCTGTTGGAACGTACCGCTCTATCCCCATACGACTGAAAGATGTTGCGCATATCCAGATGGGTGGTGAATTAAGATTGGGAATCATCGAAGAAAACGGTGAAGGTGAAGCGGTTGGTGGCATTGTCGTGATGCGCTATGGTGAGAATGCCAAAGACGTTATTGAGCGAGTGAAGGTGAGGATAGAGGAATTTAAAAAGGGCCTTCCTGAAGGTGTCGAATTTCATGTTGCCTATGACCGCAGCGGACTTATCGATGATTCCATTAACACATTGTCCGAAGCGTTGTGGCAGGAAATACTGATTGTATCCATTGTGGTCGTACTCTTCCTCTTCCATGTACGCAGCGGTCTTGTGGCCATTGCTTCTATTTTGCTTTCCGTGCTGATAGGGTTTATCCTGATGAAGGTTTTCGGAATAACCGCCAACATTATGTCGCTGGGAGGAATAGCCCTTGCGATAGGCGATGTGGTTGACCCGGGAATTGTAATGGCCGAAAATGCATACCGGTCTCTAACTAACCAGGTACTACAAAACAATCCAAGTGATGAAAACAACTGAAAAGCAACGGATAGGTCACACCAAAGAAATTTCTGATGAAGAACGTGTGAGCATTATTGAAGAATCATCCAAAACGGTTGGACGATCCATCTTCTTCTCAGTGATCATTATGATCGTCTCATTTGCTCCGGTTCTTTTTCTCACAGGGCAGGAAGGTAAATTATATACTCCGTTAGTATTGACGAAAACATTTTCGCTGCTGGGTGCCGCTTTGTTAGCCATAACCGTATCACCCATGCTTGCGAGGATATTTGTAAAAGGGCGGTTAGTGCCGGAGAGCCGCAATCCGGTGTCAAACTTCTTTGTGAGAATCTATACTCCGGTTATACGTCTTTGCCAGCGATTCAAGTATGTAACGCTTTCCATCTGCTTTGTATTGGTTGCCGGCAGCACGCCTTTTGTACTCAACCTGGGCACCGAGTTCATGCCGGAATTGGACGAAGGTTCCCTATTAATGATGCCCGTAACGCTCCCGGATGTTTCCAACGCTGAAGCCAAACGCATCATTCAAATCCAGGACAGGATTTTAAAAAGCATCCCTGAAGTGGAAAATGTGCTGGGCAAGGCAGGGCGTGCCTATACGGCTACAGACAACTCTCCGATGGCGATGATTGAAACCATTGTGGTGCTCAAACCAAAATCAAAATGGAGAGAAGGAATGACCAAGGAAAAACTCATCGCGGAGATGGACGAGCGTGTCAGTATCCCTGGCGTAGTTGTCGGATGGACACAGCCTATCATTAACCGGATCAACATGCTTTCAACCGGTATCCGCACGGACGTTGGTGTGAAAGTGTTCGGTTCAAACCTTGACTCGCTATTCGTCCTTACAGCCGAAATTGAAAAAGCGTTAAGAGGAATTGACGGACTAACCGACCTCTACCTGGAGCAACTCACCGGGGGAAAATACCTGAACATAAAAATCAATCGCGAAGCAATTGCCCGCTATGCGCTCAGCATAGAAGATGTAAACATGGTGATTGAAACAGCTTTAGGTGGTATGATCCTAACCAACACGGTTGAAGGACGCGAGCGTTTCACCATTACAGTCAGACTTGCACAAGATTATCGAAATGATCTTGATGAGATCAAGCGCGTACCTGTACAAACATCTTCGTATGGTGTAGTTCCGCTATCTGTGCTGGCAGATATCACGGTAGAGGAAGGACCGCCTATGATTAATTCGGAAAACACAAGACTTCGCGGAACGGTGTTGTTTAATGTACGCGGACGTGATATGGGAAGTGTTGTGAATGAAGCGAAAGCAAAAATCGATGAGCAATTTAAAAAACTTCCCAAGGGCTACTACATCCAGTGGAGTGGTCAATACGAAAATCAAGTGCGCGCAGAAAAGCGTCTCATGATCATTATTCCGATCACGCTACTCGTCATAGGTATTATTCTATACATCACGTTCCACACATTCCGTGAAGTAATTATCGTGTTTGTAGGCATACCAGTCGCATTGGTTGGCGGAGTCTATTCATTGTACTTCTACAACGTAAACTTTTCCGTGGCCGTAGCAGTAGGATTTATTGCCTTGTTCGGAGTAGCCGTAGAGACGGGTGTTTTGATGATCGCCTACATGAATGATTCCATCAAGCGATTGGTGGGGAGTAAGAAAGAAACAAACCAGTCCATTGAAAAGGAAGACTTGCACAATGCCATTTTCGAAGGCGCTGTACCCCGCGTAAGGCCGTTGCTGATGACCGTATTGGCCAACATCCTGGGATTAATCCCGATACTCATCTCTACAGGCACAGGCAGTGATGTGATGAAGCCCATTGCCATACCATTTGTGTTCGGCCTGGTCTCTTCTACCATTTTCGTGCTTGTCGTACTGCCGGTATTCTATCAGGTGGTCAGAGAATATGAATTGAAAAAAACCGGAACACTCAAAGTATTAGATATTGAAGAATAACATCATGGGAAAAATCACTTTATATATAATGGTCATCTTATCCATACTCGTTTACGGGTGTAAAAAAGAATCGCATGATGAGCACGGCAAACAAGGATCTCAACCTGGTGATGAAGCAAGTCAAAAAGCTCTTTCCATTTCAGCGGAACCAACTAACCGGAAAGTTATTTCAAGCCAGGCCCTTGTAAAGCCAGTTAAGCAACTTCAATCAGGTCCGGTTAACGCCTATGGATTTATTACCCTCGATGAACGCAGGAGCAATCAGGTATCTGCACGGGTAGGTGGTCGTATCGAAAAGCTTTATGTGAAATATGAAAATCAATTTGTACGGAAAGGTGATAAGATACTTGACTTATATAGTCCGGATCTTAATACGTATCAGGAAGAACTTTTGTATGCACACAAAGTTGACCCGGAGGGAGAACTTCCAAAGCATGCTGCTCATAAACTTAAACTTCTGGGAATAACCGATGTTCAAATAAAGCAGATTGTAGAATCAGGCAAGGCATCCCTAACGCTTTCCATCTACAGTGCCTATGATGGATACATTTTTTATTCATCATCAACCCAAATGTCCTCTACTGGACCAGCGATGGCTTCTTCTGGAGGAAGTAAGATGGGGGGTGGTATGGGTTCAGGTTCCCAGCAAAAACAGCCGGCCTCATCTTCCACAACTTCAGCGTCCGGACCAATCCGTGAAGGAGCATACGTTTCGCCAGGGCAGACACTCTTTTGGATCAATAATCTTCGTGAGGTGTGGGGTATTTTGTCAGTGGATAACCTTCATCAGGATGAAATAGCACTGAACGATAGTGTAACAATGGTGAGTGAGTTAGTTCCTGATAAACCAATCAAGACTATTGTGCGATACATCGAGCCACAATATGCCACAGGTCAGAAGTTCATTCAGGTAAGAGTGTATCTATCAAATGTCAATAGAAGCCTACGTATCAATTCACTACTAGAGGCTACTATCCACCCAAAAACAAAAGAGTCGTTGACCTTGCCGGCCACCAGCATTCTGTATTTGGGTGGCAGGCAGGCCGTATGGAAAAAAGTGGGGCAAACTGAAGAGGGCACTCACATTTTAGAAATCCAGTTCGTGAGGCTTGGTCCGGTTTCGCAAGGACGGGTAACTGTGTTGAGCGGATTGGAGGCAGACGATGAAGTGGCGTTAGATGCCGGGTACTTAATGGATCGTGAAAGTTTAGTCAAACCAGAGTGAGTCATGCAAAGAAATACGATTTATATAACCCTATTGATTCTCGCCCTCTCGGCCTCCTGTAGACAGAAAGAACAAGCGCATGAAGGACATGGCGATGCGCATGACGCGATGCTCTCGTTAACCGAACAGGAAAGAATAGTGGCTAATATTCAGATCGACACTGCACAAATCAAAACAATCTTTGAAGAGACAACACTGATTGGCACCGCTGCGGTCGATGAACGAAATATCAATATCGTTAGCTCCCGCGTAAAGGGCCGGATCGATAAACTTTTTGTGCGCAACCCCGGCACCTATGTGAACACCGGAGATCCTCTATACAGTATCTATAGCGAAGAACTTCTGTCATACGAAAATGAATATCTGCTGGCCATCAACGAAAATATAAAAGCAACCACACAAAAAGAGATTACCCAAAGAATGGTCGAAGCAGCCCGGAGACGCCTTGAACTTTGGACGCTGACGGAAAAACAAATCAATGAGCTTGAAAAAACGAAAAGCATTTCTCCACTGATCACCTTCTACTCCAACCGCAGCGGGTTCTTGTCTGAATTGCTCGTGCGAGAGGGTGAATACACTGAGATCGGTAGCCCCATGTTCAGGCTGGCTGACTTAAATAGTTTATGGATCGAAGCCCAATTATACAGCAGTGAGATCAACTTCCTGAGACAGTCACCGACACTTGAAGTGGAGTTTGAAGCTTTCCCGGGCGAACGCATCAAAGGCGAGATCGTGTACGATAATCCGCGACTGGAAGACAATACAAAGATCAATCTGGTGCGCATCAAGATTAGCAATCAGAAAGGAAATTATAAGCCTGGCTTAATGGCCTATGTCTACTTAAAACGCAACAGAAAAGAGACGCTGGTGATACCAAAATCAGCGCTACTACTGGAGAATTTTACTACCGTTTGGATTGAAACGCCAGATGGCATGTTTGAACAACGCATGGTTGAAACGGGTATCAGCAACAAACGCGAAGTAGAAATCATAAGTGGGTTAATGGCAGGCGACCGCGTAGTGACATCCGGTGCCTATTTATTAAACAGTGCATGGAAAGTAAAACAAGGTGGCGGTGTGATGGAGGGGATGGATATGTGAACCACCACCCCCCCTCGGGCGAACGTTGAGACACCTTTGTAACAATATTAATCGGGCGATGAAAAACAAGCAATGATTACTAAGGTTCGAAGTTCATTTATATCTAACACATTTGGCTACTGCCTCTTCAAAGTGACATTAGCATGCTATCTCCTTATAAGTTGTGCATCCAGCTATCAAATTGATAGCTATCAGATAGCTCCAAAACAAGATTATCCTTATTCGTCCTTTTCCATGATGATAGTTCCTGATTCAGGGAAACAACACTTGGGTCTCCTTCAGTCCATAGGGAATGGTTTCTCCAATAACCTGAGAACCTTGGGCTTAAAAAATGATTCACTCCAACCCGGACTCATTTTTATTTTACGCTGGGAGGAACACCTCGTAGGCCGGGTTTCATCGCGCACAAGCAACGAAACCAGTGCAACTCAAAGTATTACCAATTCTTTTTCCTGGCCGTTTGAAAACACATCCGACAGGCTTAAAGGGAATTCTTCCTCTCCTCAGAGAATTCGCTACTACGACAAAGAGTTGTTTATCAGGATGCAGGCCATAGATGCCACCCGAAATGAATTGATCTGGTCGGTTAAAATTTACCCGCACAAAAAAAATGGATTGCCTCCAGAAAGTATTCCAAAAGTTGTGCGTGAGTTAGCGGATTCCTTTGAAAGAGTACAATTCAATATTGATAAAATCAATCAGCCATGACCGCTACCATTATTAAAGCTTCCGGTGAAAGTGAAGCATTTCAAAAAGACAAGTTGCTACAATCGCTCATGCGGGCTGGAGCCTCTGCTATTTTGGCAGAGAAGGTAGCATCAGAAGTCGCAAAAGGCCTCCCAAACGAAATGTCTACCAAACACATTTATAAAAAAGCTCACGAATTGTTAAGGCGTGCTGCCCGGCCGGTGGCAGGACGTTACCATCTTAAAAGTGGTATCATGGAACTAGGACCATCAGGCTTTCCCTTTGAATTATATGTATCGGAAATTCTTAAGCAAAAGAATTTCGAGGTTCAAGTGGGAAAAATAGTGGAAGGACATTGTGTCAACCACGAAGTGGACGTAATCGCTCAGAAAGATGACCGTCATTTCATGATTGAATGCAAGTATCACAACAGCCCGGGTATGGTCTGCGATGTTAAGATTCCACTTTACATACAGGCGCGTTTTCAAGATGTGGAGGCGCACTGGAAATTAATTCCTGGTCACGGAGAAAAATTTCATCAAGGCTGGGTGGTAACCAACACCCGGTTTACCACAGACGCAATTAAATATGCGGCATGCTCAGGGCTGAATCTCGTAAGCCTTGATTTTCCTCAACGTGGAAGCCTGCGTGAAATGATCGAGGAAACAGGTCTTTATCCCCTTACATGTCTTACCACGCTCACCCAACAGGAAAAGAAATTATTACTGGAAAAGAAAATTGTCTTGTGCCGCGATATATGTCACAATCCCGCATATCTCCGGCAGATAAACCTTCCTGTCCTCCGGATAAAGGAAGTTCTGGAAGAAGGCCATCAACTATGTCATAAACTTATGCAACATGATCAACACTGAAATCTTTAAGCAAGCTGTTCATAGCCGATCCTTGGAGGACGTTCTGCAATCGCTTGAGGCAGACGGAACCCGCGGCCTTAGCGAGGAGGTATCCACGCAGAGGCTGCAGCAGTTTGGAACCAATTCGATCACGCATGAGAAAAAGAAAAGCCTCTGGTTGGTCTTTCTCAGGCAGTTCAATAGTCCTATCGTGTATCTGCTCATCTTGGCGGCTGGTCTATCATTTTTCTTTCAGGAGTGGCTAGATGGTTCTGCCATTCTTGTTGTTATCTTCATTAATTCCATCATCGGATTTTACATGGAATACCAGGCTGAGCGATCGATGGAGGCGTTGAAAAAAATGTCTGTTCTTCCCGCCAAGGTTATTCGCAACGGAGAGATGAAGGAGATCAATGCCGAGGAACTTGCTCCCGGTGATCTGATCTTCATGGAGGCGGGCGATATGGTTCCTGCCGATGGTCGCATTTTGCGCTCATCACAATTGCAAGTTGATGAAGCTGCCCTCACGGGCGAATCCATTCCCGTGGAAAAGAAAACGACCACGCTACCGGAATCCACCACTCTTGCCGAACGTATTAACATGGTGTACAAAGGAACTTTTGTTACGAAAGGAAACACCTATTGCCTACTCACCGGTACCGGCATGCAGACCGAACTTGGAAAAATAGCCAGCCTTGTGCAAACAGCCGAGCAAGCCGCCACTCCACTGGAAAAGAAACTCGAACAGTTCAGCAAGAAACTGATCAAAGTTACAGTAGCGCTGGTGGTCATCATTTTCTTTGCAGGTATTCTGAATGGCCAGCATATTCTTGAAATGCTCGAAACAGCTATCGCACTGGCAGTGGCAGCTGTACCTGAGGGGTTGCCCATTGTTGCCACACTAGCGCTTGCTCAGGGAATGATGAAAATGGCCCGGCACAATGTGATCGTGAAGAAATTATCGGCTGTAGAGACCCTTGGTGGTACCAACGTGATTTGCACCGATAAAACAGGAACCCTAACCCAAAACAAAATTGAGGTACATGTTATCGTAACGCCTTCCGGCAAGTACGATGTAAGCAATGGAAAAATTGTCAATTCTGATGACCCGGCATTCCAACGGGTTTTAGCATGTTCTGTGCTATGCAACACAGCCGCCCTTGGTGTAAATGGAAGTGAAACCGGTGATCCGCTTGAAGTGGGGCTCCTGAAATTTGCCATCGCTCAGGGAACTTCCATAGAAGCGATGCGAAAGGAAAACCCGGTAGTACAGGAAGAACCATTTTCCTCGGAAACCAAAGTCATGGCTACCCGGCATCAAACAACCGAAGGTAAATCATTGATTTATGCAAAGGGTGCCGCAGAAGAATTGCTAGATAAGTGCACATACGTTATCAATGGCACGGAAGAATTTGAGCTCCATGGAGCCCTGAAAAAAAACCTGTTATTGGAAGCTGAAAAACTTTCAGCATCAGGTTACCGAGTGATCGCGGCTGCAACACGCATGGCCAGCAATGGTGAGGATTCTTTGGCCTCTAATTTAGTATTTGCCGGATTGATTGGCATGATCGACCCACCCCGGGCCGATGTTTTCGGTGCCGTGAAGGAATGTAAGTCGGCAGGCATTAAGGTGATTATGATAACCGGTGACCATCCGGCCACAGCCGAAAATATCGGACGACAACTGGGAATTTTGGATCAGGTGGACCGGCCCGTCATGACTGGTAAAGACATGAAAGACTATGATCATCTTTCAGAAGATGAGAAAGACCATTGGGTGGGAGCCACAGTATTCGCTCGTGTAAGCCCGAAACAAAAACTTGATCTGGTGAATGTGTTGCAAGACAGAAAACACATAGTAGGAATGACCGGTGATGGGGTGAACGATGCGCCTGCTCTTAAAAAGTCAGACATCGGAATAGCGATGGGCTTACGCGGAACTCAGGTGGCACAGGAAGTGGCCGACATGGTTTTGAAAGACGACTCGTTCTCTTCGATTGTACTAGCCATTCGTCAGGGCCGCATCATATTCGATAACATCAGGAAGTTTGTTATTTTTCTTTTGTCTTGTAACCTAAGCGAGCTCTTTGTGATTGCCGTTGCATCCGTGCTCAATCTTCATTTTCAACTCTTTCCTTTACAGATCCTCTACATCAACATCATCACCGATGTCCTTCCTGCGCTTGCTCTTGGTGTAACAGCCGGTGGCGCTTCTATTATGAAACAGCCTCCCCGCAATACGGATGAACCCATTATCGATACCAAACGATGGGCAGCGATTATTGTCTACTCCGTTATCATCACCTTAACAACCTTAGGCGCTGTATTCATAAGCCATTATACGGTTCACAAGACTGAAACCTGGAACCCAGAGCTTTGCAATAACATCTTGTTCTTTACACTGATCTTCTCACAAATCCTGCATGTTTTCAACATGAATGCCGCTGGATCCAGATTCTTTACCAGTGAAGTCATGAAGAACCGGTATGTCTGGTATGCAGTTGTTGCCTGTCTTGCATTACTTTTCATTTCGTACCAGGTAGAAATAGTAAGAAAGGCATTGGACATTTTTCCGCTGTCGAATGAAGACTGGATGATCTCAGTGAGCATGAGTCTGCTGTCGTTGATCGTTATCCAGATTGTAAAAAGCCTCAACCTGATCCGACAATGAATACCGGTATAAAGTTGACTTTTTTAGGTGCTGCCGGAACGGTAACCGGATCAAAATATTTACTTCAGGCAAACAACACAACCATACTGATTGATTGTGGCCTATTTCAGGGACTCAAGCAATTGCGTGTTTTGAATTGGGAGAAGTTTCCGGTTGATCCATTGTCAATTGATCTGGTATTGATTACCCACGGCCATCTCGATCATGTGGGGCACCTACCAAGATTGGTAAAGGAAGGATTCAATGGCCCGATTTGGTGTACGTCACCTACGTCTGAAATTGCCAAAGTAATTTTAGAAGACAGCGCAAAGATACAGGAAGAAGAGGCAGAACATGCCAATCGTTTTGGTTATAGTAAACATAAGGAAGCCCTTCCGCTTTATGACCTTAACGATGTGCAAAAAACAATTCCACTTTTCGTATCACAACCCATTAAAGAATGGATAACAGTGGCGGATAATATTCAGGTTAGGTTTTGTTACAATGGTCATATCCTTGGAGCAACGTACATTGAATTAAAAGTTAATGGAAAACTAATCACATTTTCCGGTGACATTGGAAGAATGAAAGATCCTTTACTTTATCCACCTGAATTACCCCGGGAAACCGATGTCCTTGTCATGGAATCAACCTATGGAAATCGGGCACATCCTCCGGACGCGGAAGTGCAACTTGCTAAGGCAATTGTTGAGTCTTCTTCCAAAGACGGAACGATACTGGTCCCGAGCTTTGCCGTTGAGCGTACACAATTGCTGATGTTCCTGTTATGGAAACTGAAAAAAAGTAAGGCTATTCCTGAAGTTCCTGTTTATATGGACAGTCCAATGGGGCGAAACGTTTTGGAAATTTTTCACTGCCATTCGGAATGGCACAGGTTGTCGAAAGAAGAGTGCACGGAAATGTGCCGTGACATTATCCGTGTAAAAACAATGGAAGAAACAATGAAACTGGTCGCGGATCGTCATCCGAAAATCATTATTGCTGGAAGTGGAATGGCAACCGGTGGACGAATCCTTACTTATTTTGAGCGTTATTTGAATGACAAAGCGGCAACAATTCTTCTGGTTGGCTATCAGGCCGAAGGAACACGAGGTCGCCAACTGTTGGATGGTGCAAATGAAATAAAACTAAGAGGAAAGTTTTTCAAGGTAAGAGCATCCATCATAAATGTAGAAGGCTTGTCGGCTCATGCCGATCAGGAAGAACTTATCCATTGGATGAGTAGCCTTTCAAAGCCTCCGAAATATATTTTTATCACTCACGGAGAGCCTGCCTCAGCTCGGGCATTGCAGGAAAAGATTCGTCAGGTGTATAACTGGGAGACTGCCATACCTCATTTGAATCAGGTTATTGATTTATGAAACGGAGAAATAATATTTTTTAGAAGGCCCTATGCAAACATTAACTCGCATAGCTACCTATTCATTTCAACCGGAAGAGGTTTTTAATTGCCTTGATAATCTCGGAGTTACCGGCATGCACATGACAGAATCCTCGGTGATGATGATGGGGAGCAAACTCAACTTGCAGTTCCTTACCGAAAACCACACCGGCCTTCGAACTAAATATCGTTGGACAGGTAAAATGATGGGAATTAAAATGGACTTCACCGTTGAAGTTACCAAGTGGGTGCCTGGAGAAGAGAAGATCTGGGAAACAATTGGAGATCCTAAGCTGATCATCTATTCCTGGTATCAGATGCATTTATTGCTTACAAAAATTCCGAATGGGACAAGTGCAAAACTCTCCATCAGCTACAAGAAACCCGAAGGTGTATTTCACAAAATCCTTTCATTCTTATTTGCCGACTGGTATTGCAGATGGTGCTTAAAGCACATGCTGGAAGATGGCAAAAGGATACTAATGAAAAATGTAAAGGAACATGGAACCTAATCATTCTAATAACTTAAAAGTAAAATCAATTGGCATCGATACGTATCGTGAGAATACTATTTACATGCGTCATGATTGTCATGTCTGTGTTGCGGAGGGTTTCACTGCGCTTACAAGGGTAATTGTAAGTTGTGGCGGAAAGCAAATCATTGCCACATTAAATGTAATTCATAATAGCAACCTGCTGGAACACGGAGAAGCTGCGTTGTCGATGGAAGCAATGGAAAGGTTGAATGTGAAAGAAGGCGACTTCATTGGGGTCAGCCATCTTCCGCCTGTAGAATCCTTGCGTAGCGTCAGGGCCAAATTGTATGGTCAATCTCTTGAGCCGGAAGCTTACCAGGATATTATCCGTGACATTACGGACGGTAAATACTCCAACATTGAGTTGGCAACCTTCATCGCAGCTTGCTCCAATGACCGTCTTAAGACTGAAGAAATAATTTACCTGACAAAAGCAATGATCCATTCCGGTCAGAAACTGTCCTGGCCCGGAATTGTAGTAGACAAACATTGCGTAGGGGGCCTTCCAGGAAATCGCACAACGCCAATTGTTGTGAGCATAATTGCTGCAGCAGGTCTTACCATACCTAAAACATCTTCGCGGGCTATTACATCTCCTGCAGGAACAGCCGACACTGTGGAGACATTCACGAACGCGAACCTTGACTTGATCGCTATACGCAAGGTTGTAGAACAGGAAGGAGGTTGTATGGCTTGGGGAGGGGCTGTTAAACTTAGCCCGGCAGATGATATCCTGATTTCAATTGAACGATCCCTGGATCTTGATAGCCCCGCTCAATTGATTGCTTCGGTGCTTTCGAAAAAAGCTGCTGCAGGTTCAACACATGTTGTTATTGATATACCTGTTGGTAAGTCAGCGAAAGTGCGAACGATGGAAGAAGCTGTTCACGTTAAGGATTTGATGATGAGTGTGGCAGCTGCAATAAACATGACCCTGGATGTTGTTTTTACAGATGGACAACAACCAGTAGGACGTGGCATCGGTCCGGCTCTTGAAGCATTGGATATAATCGCAGTGCTAAAAGGAAACAAAGAAGCCCCTATCGATCTGCGCGATCGCTCACTTAAACTCGCAGGCCGATTATTGGAAATGACAGGGAAAACTTCCTCTAATGGTGGTTATCAAATGGCCTTTTCAATTCTTGAAAAAGGAGAAGCCTGGAAAAAATTTCAGGCAATTTGCCAGGCCCAAGGGCGGTTTACCGAACCAACAGTTGGTCAATTCCGGTATGAAGTAATCAGTAACAAGGATGGAGTGGTTGCCAATATTGATAACCGTAAACTTGCTAAGTTGGCCAAACTGTGTGGAGCACCTCATGCCCCTGGAGCCGGGATTTTATTTATGTCTCCTCTCTATAAAAAGATTAGCAAAGGCGATGTGCTGTTGATTCTCTTCGCGCAATCAAAAGGCGAACTTGAGTATGCCAAAGAGTATTTAAAATCAAGCCCTGAGACTATCCTTCAAATTGTGTAACTAAAAATAAAAAGGATGAACACAATTGTTTTTGCCCTTCCTGGAAACGAAGACTTGGCTGGGAAACTGGCAACCAGTTTGAAAGCCGATATAGGCGAACTAACTATCCGCCATTTTCCGGATGGAGAAACCTACATTAGGATACACTCGGATGTAAAGGAAAAAAGAGTGATCATGGTTTGTTCGTTGAATAATCCTGATGAAAAACTTCTGTCTCTTTTCTTTCTAAGCCAGGCAGCGAAAGAACAGGGAGCAGACTGCACCTGTTTAGTAGCTCCCTATCTTGCCTACATGCGACAGGACAAACAGTTCAACACGGGTGAAGGAGTTACTTCAACATATTTTGCCCGCTTCATCTCCAACTTTGCTGATACATTAATTACCATCGATCCTCACCTCCATAGAAGGAATTCGATGAGTGAGATTTATACTGTGCCATGTAAGGTATTACATGCTGCCGGACTCATATCGGCCTGGATTCGCAACAATATCGAGAAGCCTGTTCTGATTGGACCTGATAGCGAAAGTGAGCAGTGGGTTGAGGTGGTAGCGAAGAATGCCGGTGCACCTTTCATTGTATTAGAAAAAATAAGGCGTGGTGACCGGGAAGTCGAAGTTGCCGTTCCCCAGGTAGAGAGGTATCGGGAATATTCACCGGTTTTGGTTGACGACATTATCTCTACCGCTCACACCATGATTGAAACAGTCGGTCATCTAAAGAGGGCCGGAATGAAACCTCCAGTATGCATTGGTATACACGGCATTTTTGCAGGCAATTCTTTTCAGGAATTGCAAGAGGCCGGAGTCGCCACAATCGTAACAACCAATACAATCGGTCATCCTACCAACAAGGTTGAAATTGCTGATTTGATAGCATCGGCATTTTAATTAGGGCATTTGTTAAGCCTAAACGCCAATGCTTGTTTGGAATTAATCTAAATAATAGATACAATTGCAGGCTATTTAGAATCATTCTAAATAATTGTAACGACCCTATGAAAATCAAATCTATACTTCTTTTCACAGTCTTTTATGTTAGCCTCCTCCAATCTCTGGCGCAATCCGACAGATCTGTCGAAGGAACGATAACCGATATTAACAACCAACCCCTTGCAGGAGTCAATGTCTTTATTGATGAAACAAGAAGCGGTGATGTTTCGAATGCGAAAGGATTTTTTAGCCTCAACGGGCTTGTGCCAGGAAAGTACGTCCTGAAGTTGTCATCGATAGGGTTTATTACTCTATCTCAACCCATCGATTTGACTGTTGAAGAAACTGTAAAGCTTACGCTGGCGATGAAAGAAAGTTTGTATGAACTTCCGGAAATAGTTGTTTCGCGGGAAACGCTCACTGGTGGAAGTAAATACCTCCCAGATATTCCAGGATCTGCACATTATTTAAGTCTGAAAGTACTCAATGAATTCAATTATAGTGATGTCAACCGAATTCTGAGAAATGTGCCCGGAGTAAACCTGCAGGAAGAAGATGGTTTTGGTTTACGCCCGAACATCGGGATGCGTGGCACCGGTGTTGAACGTAGCAGCAAAATTACATTGATGGAAGATGGAGTACTTGCCGCACCCGCACCTTATTCCTCGCCTGCAGCTTATTACTTTCCAACCGTGGGTAGAATGCAGGGCATCGAAGTTCGCAAAGGATCAAGTCAAATAAAATATGGTCCGTACACTACCGGTGGTGCTATCAACTTTATTTCCACTCAAATTCCATCCGATTTTTCTGCTCGTGTAAATTTACTGGGTGGAAACTTCGGTCGCAGAATTGCGCAGGCATCCATTGGACAGTCATTTGAATATGGTGGTTTTGTGTTGGAGACGTATCAACAGACTGCCACGGGCTTTAAAGAACTTGACAATGGCGGGCCAACAGGTTTTACCAATGAAGATTACTTGGCCAAGTTCATGATCAACACTCCTTCTTCCGCCAAAGTGTATCAAGCGCTAACGTTTAAGATAGGCCAAGCCACCAGCAATGCAAATGAAACCTATCTTGGACTGACTCAGGGGGATTTCGACAGTAACCCTTACCGGAGATACTCCTCCTCTCAAGTTGACAACATCACAACAAAACACAATCAGTATTCCTTAAAATACAATATAATACCGACCCGTTTCATGGATGTTTCCGTTACGGCTTACCGGAATCAATTTAGCCGCAATTGGTACAAACTCGATGCAGTTAAATATGGTACCAATGCAAAGGTATCTATTGCAAACTTATTGGATGACCCAATAACCTACGGTGATGCGTACAACCTTGTGACCGGTCAGACCAGCCCCAATACCGATGCCCTTTATGTAAAAGCAAATAACCGCAGCTACTATTCAAGGGGCATCCAGATGGTTACAGGGTTCAATTTCAAAACGTCAGAAGTTGATCACGATATTGAAGTGGGCCTGCGGTACCATCAGGATGAAGAAGACAGGTATCAATGGCAGGATATCTATGCAATGGAGAATGGTGTAATGAAACTCACAACAGCCGGAACTCCAGGGACGGAAAGCAATCGGATTAGCGATGCCAAAGCTTCAGCCGCATATCTGCAATATAGTTTAACGTACCGCAAATTCTCAGCCTTGCCAGGTGTTCGCTTTGAGAGCATTGAACTTACGCAACTCGATTACAAAACATCCGATCCCGAACGGACTGGAGCAAATCTTACAACGAAAGAAAATCGTGTTGGCGTTTGGATTCCAGGTATGGGCATCAATTATTCAATTACGAAAAACCTGAATACTTTCGCAGGTATTCACAAAGGGTTCGCGCCCCCTGGTTTTGACAAGGATGATAAACCTGAAGAGAGTACCAACTATGAGTTGGGTACCCGCCTTGTTAAGTCAAGGTTGAATGCACAGGCAGTCTTCTTCTACAATAATTATTCAAACTTGCTTGGATCTGACCTGGCGGCCAGCGGTGGTGGTGGGACCGGTGATTTATTTAATGCGGGCAAAGCGACCGTGGCCGGAACTGAACTTGAATTACAGTATACGTTTATCACAGGGACGAAAGGCATAGGTATCCCGGTTTCATTGGCCTATACGTTTACTGATGGAGAATTTGGAAGTTCCTTTGATCCTGATACTGAGGATTGGGGCAATGTTGTTAAGGGTGATCAAATTCCTTATTTGGCCACTCACCAATTAACACTGAACGCGGGGATACAACATCGCTTTATTGATGTAAATGTAAGTTCCAAATATGTCAGTGCGATGCGGACCAACCCCGGACAAGGCGAAATCCCACCATCGGAAAAACTGAACGGAAATTTTGTTGTCGATCTCTCAACGAACATTCGATTGAACAAATTTCTTACAGCATACGGGTCTATCTCCAACATTACCAATGAGGTGTATGCTGTTGCCCGAAGGCCTGCCGGTCTACGACCTGGAATGCCAAGAAGTCTTATGATCGGAATCAAGGCAATGCTTTGATACTCTTCACATCAACAAAACAGCCCGGAATCTTTTCTGGGCTGTTTTGTTTTTATCCATATCTCCGTCAATGTCAGGGACGATTTCTCAATCTCAATAATTCGCTCAGATTGATGTAGTTTCATTAATCGAAGAATCACAAATGACTCGGTAATGCGGCTATGAAAATCACTATTGGTAAGGTGGCCGTACCGTTATTGAAAAACTGATATTAATCATTTAATGAAATGACTTTGACCATTTGCCGCTGGCTATGGGTGGAATACTTTTGGATGTGACATTCAAAGCACGACAAAAATGCTAAGGTTCATCCTGCATATTACTGCGCTGACAACCCTGTTAATTCCCATCCGAGAATTGACGGTCTTCCAGCATTTCTGTCATGACAAACTTATCCGCACGGAGCTATTCGAAAAAAATACAGATGACTGTTGTGAGACTTCCGAGGAATCTTGTGACGGTTGCAAGAATGAAGAAGTCACCTTGTCAATAGATGATTTTCAGTCCGTGTCAACCCCCACAATCTTATCCTCTACGAGTCTCGTCTCAATCATAACACACAATACGCAATTGGATATAAGTAATATCCAGAGTGATCGGTTTTTGCAACCTTCAATAAATGATCCACCTGCCAGGTCTGGTAAACACCGCTCCATCCTGCTCCAAACTTTTCTCCTTTAGATCATTTAGCCGAAATCGGTAAGGAATACGTTCATGTGTTGCTTACTCGGGCGTTTTCCAGGATTGTCCTTCAACGTCCTTTCTAATCTTAATTGTTTATCCAAACCATTTAATACGATCATCATGAAAACTATTGGTAATATTCTCAAAGCCATACTTCCCCTACTATTCTTTACATCAGGAGTGTTGTATGCACAAGTACCGTCTTTACAATACTGGCGGCCCAATGACAAGCGGGGTCTCAACGTGTTTGAACCCAGCAAATCAGATACGATTTCTTTCCAGGGAATGAAAATCAGAATTGGTGGAGACTTCGCCATGCAATTTCAATCCCTCAATCAGAGCAACGATCTTGATAACCTGGTAGAACTTGGATCAGATTTTAACTTACCTACGGCAAACTTGAACGTGGATGTTCAATTGCTTGATGGTGTGCGGATGCACCTGCGCTCTTATTTGTCTTCCAGAAATCACAATGATTTCTATATCAAAGGAGGTTACCTGCGAATGGACAAGCTCGATTTTGTTAAGCCAGGATTCCTCGAAGGTGTGATGAAATTTACGAGCATCACTATCGGGTACGATGAATTCAATTACGGTGATACTCACTTCAGAAGATCAGACAACGCACGGGCGATATTCAATCCATTTAATGAGAATTACATCATGGATGCATTTTCGACCGAGCCATTTGGCGAAGTGACCGTGCAAAACAAAGGATTCTTAGCGCTTGTTGGCGTAACCAATGGAAAACTTAACCAAAATGTCAGAGTCAACGATCAAAGCGACAACAAGCCTTCGTTTTACGGTAAGTTGGGATACGACAAGCAGATCAACGATGACCTTAGAGTAAGATTAACCGGTTCCTGGTATATCAACAAAGGTGAGACAACGGGCACTTGGCTTTATGGTGGCGACCGCACCGGTTCAAGGTACTATTACGTAACCTACACCCAGCCAGATGCCAGCGGCAACGTACAAGGCGGAAATTTTGATGGTCGTTACAATGCACGATTTACCAAAATCACGGCACTTCAAATCAACCCATTTATCAAATTTAAAGGACTTGAATTGTTTGGTGTTATCGAACGGGCCTCCGGAAGCAATGAATTCACCACACCACAACCAGATAAGGAGGGTGCATTTACCCAACTCGCAGGGGATATTATTTATCGCTTTGGCCAGAATGAAAAGTTTTATGTGGCAGCCCGCTACAACACAATCAGCGGAAAACAGTTAGAGAGTGCAACTGATAAACTTGAGATTAGTCGGCTGAATTTTGCTGGCGGCTGGTATATCTCAAAAAATATCCTGACCAAACTGGAATATTTGAAACAAAGCTATGATGGCAATGCATGGACAGGAAGATTTGCTGGCGCTGAATTTAGCGGTGTAATGCTTGAAGCAGTTATAAGTTTCTAAGGGTGAGATTGAGTTTTTCATAATTAGTTGAGTTTTGTTTAGGGTTAGTAAGGGCACATCTGGTTGGTGTGCCCTTTTTTCGTAGGCAAAAAAGGTAGTCCCTAATCCTTGGCCTGTTTTGCCAATTAACCATAACTATCAACCAAGGTTTTTTCTGATCGGCACCTGCGTTCTTACTAATTTGAGTTCACGAAACAATTATGCAAATGACTTTTAAACGATTCGGGATATGAATACAGTTTGGTCCATTGATGAAATTGACCTTGCTCCTAAGCAGGGAAAGAAATACTGGAAGAATTGCCACCGCGAGTGGAGGGAAGAATTTATCTACTTCTTACTGGTCGATCGTTTTCACGATGACCTCACTCGAAAGCCAGCTAAATCAAATAGCTCCAAGGGCTATGGCGACTCTGAGCAGCTTAAACATATTTGTGGTGGTACCATTCGTGGGATCATCAATAACCTCGATTATATTTCGGAGTTGGGTTGCACGGCTCTTTGGCTTAGCCCTTTGTTTGAGAATAATCCGGAGTCATACCACGGTTATGCCATTCAGAACTATCTTGAAGTGGATAAACGATTTGGTACCAAGGAAGACCTGGAGGAACTGGTCAATGCGGCCCATAAACTTGATATGCGCGTATTCCTGGATATAGTGTTACATCATTCAGGAAACAATTGGTTTTACCCTGAGGATGTTCCCTACTATTACTATGAGGGGGCAAGGTTTCCCCTGGCTGGATGGCGCTCTAACGATCACCCGATACCCATTGAACTTCGTGATCCTGAATTGTACGGACGCAAAGGACAGATTCGAAATTATGATTCATATCCGGAAACACGCGAGGGAGATTTTCAGGGCCTCAAAGCTTTTCGAATGGATGACTCCGCTGAGGCGCGGTACGTTCAGGATATTCTGATCCGGACACATTGCTATTGGATAAAAGAAGTAGATATCGATGGCTTCCGTTTGGATGCCGTCAAGCACATGGGTGAAGAGGCCATCAGTAGATTTTGTTCGCAGATCCGAGAATACTCCTATTTGCTAGGCAAAAAAAACTTCTTTCTCTTTGGAGAATTAGTTAGTTCAGAGGATACATATAACCGGTATATAGGTCCTACCACAACAGTAACGGTTGATGGACAAAATATTTCTTACGGACTCAACTCGGTTTTGGATTTCCCGCTGTACCATATTCTTGCCGATGTCATCAAAGGAAAGGCTTCTCCCGAGCGATTGCTGGAACGGTATGAATCCCTTCGCAGAAATGCATTGGGCCGTGGTGACTTTGGCGAGTTCCTGGTGACATTTATCGACAACCATGATCAGGTCGGACAATCCCTTAAGCACCGGTTTGGAAAAGATGCAACCGAAGAACAGATCATCGCAGGTATTGGATTTTTACTCTGTGCGCTTGGTACACCGTGTATTTATTATGGAACAGAACAGGGCTTTGAGGGTTCGGGCGAAGAGGACGCGAACATACGCGAAGCTATGTTTAATCCGGATGACAAAGTATCCGATGCCTTGGATAGGACGAATAAAATCTATCAAGCAATTTCACAAATAGCAACAATAAGGAAGAAAAGTTCTGTCTTGAAATTTGGGCATATGCATATGCGGAAAATCTCTACGAACGAAATGCATTTTCATTTACCCGAATGTGAGAAATGTCTGATTGCCTTCTCAAGGGTTTTATTCAATCAGGAAATGGTAGTGGCTTTCAATTCATCCACTACAGAAGAAAAGGAAGAATACGTCTCAATTAAACGTCAACCGAATATTGATAAGGCTTTCTTTAAATTTCTATATGGAGACACAGGGGAGGTAAAGGTGCAGGAAAATCCGGATTACATTGGACATTATATCAAACTCCGTCTAAAACCCATGCAGTTTGTGATACTGAGTAATCTTTAAATAAATGCACGATACACTTCAGAATATTCTATCACCTAGTTTGCTGGCAATCATTGTTTCCATTGCTATCGGATTAGTCTATGGTCTTGAACGTGAAGTCGATGCCGCTTTACAATATCGTCAACTTACTGGAATACGTACAATGCCTCTTCTGGCTGTACTGGGATGTGTAATTACTATCATCGCCCAACATACTGGTCATTACTGGTTATTGCCTATCTCTATGGCCGGTATGTTTATTTTGAGCACGATTATTTATTATACCAAAGAGAAATCAGGATCATTGGAGATAAAGCAGGAAGTAGTTCTGATTTTGGTTTTTGTTACAGGGATATTGACAGGCCTGCATTTGTTTCGAGAAGCCATGGTGTTGACAGTGCTAGCGGTCGCGATATTATCTTTTAAAGAGCAATTTCATTACTATCTAGATCGGCTTAACAAAGTTGAGTTAACAGCTTTTGTAAAATTCTGCATTCTGTTCATTCTGGTTTTTCCCTTTATTCCGGATGCGACTTACGGGCCCGAAGGTATAATCGATCCAAATGAAATTGCCTGGGTTGTGCTCGTAGTTTCCTCACTAGGATTTATTGGGTACATGCTCCTTAAATTCGGAAAACCTGAAAAAGGCATACTGTTAACAGCAATCCTTGGCGGGTTGTTTTCGAGCACCGCTGGTAACCTGGGTATATTCTGCAAGAAGCAAAGAACAAAAACCACTCGCTCATCTGTATGCTTGTGGCATTTTGTTGGCATGCGCTGTTATGTTTGTCAGAATATTGTTCTTCTCATACGTATTCAGTTTTTTGTTGTTTGAGCAACTGCTGAGTCCAGGCATCATCATGATTGCAGTATTGCTTATTGCTGTGGGCATGATATTATGGAGAGAAAGAAGGCAAGCCCCAACAACCAGCATCTCAGCCGGCAGCCCAATGGAGTTGGGTAACGCCCTGATTTTTGGAGCGATTTATCTGGGAATAGTTTTGATGGTATTTTATGCTGATAAATTTTGGGGAACAGCAGGATTGTATGTTTCCGGAATTATTTCAGGTTTTTCAGATGTTGATGCTATAACAATTAACATGGCAAAGTTTGCTGAAAAAACACAACGGCTGGAAGCAGCCACATTTGTTGTTATTCTTGCTTCGCTGAGTAACAACATGGTGAAGCTTATAATAAGCTTGGTGAGAGGAGATGTTCGACTAAGAAAGCAGGTTGGAATTACGATTGCGTTGGTATTGTTCGGTGGTATCCTGTACATTTTGATGAAAGGTTTTTGAAAAAGAAGCGAACCACTAATTCAACTTAGGTTTATAAGCACTTCAATTCAGTATGCAATCCTCTTAGAAGAAGTAAAAAGTATTCATCTATGGAAATTTAGCTAGCACAGCAACTCAGTTTTGAAACATCCTTTCCAAACGCAATGGCAGCGAGCTTAATACCTTCGCCCAACGTGAGATAGGGATAGAAACTCTCAGCTAATTCTTTAACGGTAATACCGTGTTTGATTGCCATACTTAATTGCTGAATCAATTCCCCTCCTTCAGGTGCAACGATTCTCGCACCGATTAATTTGTCGGTTTCAGTATTGCGAATGAGTTTAATAAATCCTCTTGTATCATTGGCCGCTAAGGCACGAGGCACATCACTCAGTGATAATTTAGAAACTTCGAATGGAATATTTTGAGCTTCTGCCTGGGCTTCATCTAATCCTGCACCGGCTACTTGAGGATCGGTAAACACTACCCAGGGCAGCGAAGAGTAGTCTGTTTTTTTTCCCGCACCGGTAAAGGCGTTTTCAACAGCTATCTTGCCTTCATAGGCGGCAGTGTAAACAAAAGCTGGTGTATTGGTTACATCACCAACGGCATAAATGTTCGGTACATTGGTTTCCATCTTTTCATTGACTGATATATGTCCACTCATTGTCAGTTGCAAGCCAATGTTATGTAAACCCAGTTTCTGTGTATTCGGTAGGATGCCACTTGCAACTACAATTTTTCCAGGTTCTGTAATTTGAGTTGTCGTTCCATCCGGGCATTTGCAATGGATGATGGTGTCATTACCTTTTCTTTCAAATTTTATAGCTCTGAAGTTGGGAAGTATTTCGATGCCTTCGCGCTTCATGTTCTTTTCCAATTCTTCGCTGATGTCCGGAGTTTGAGTGCGCAACACGCGATCTGTAAATTCAATCATGCGAACCTTAACACCTAACCTGTTATAGGCCATGGCAATCTCCAGCCCGATATAACCTGCTCCCATAATTGTGATGCTTTTAGGTTTTTCTTCCAGGTCAAACAAACTCACGTTGGTCAGATAACCGATGTCTTTTAATCCCTCAATTTCAGGTACGTTAGTGGTAGCTCCGGTTGCGATAATAAATTTATGTGCGGTGTAGTTGTCCTTTCCATTTACCAAAATCGTTTTTGAATCTACAAACTCCGCCCATCCTTCAATCAATTGAAGATTTTCAAAATCGCTTACGACATCCATGTACTTCTTTTGCTGCAAAGTGGCAACGAGTTCCTTTTTATCCCTGATCACCCGTGTAAAATTAACATCGACTCCTTTTGGCTTAATACCTTCAAAATTGGAGTGAGTGGCATGATAAACTGTTTCCGCTGCTCGTATTAAAGTTTTGGAGGGGACACAACCTACGTTCACGCAAGTGCCACCAAAAGGAAGCCCTGCATTAACCATCAATGTTGATAGACCCAATTCCTCGGCTTTGATAGCCGCAGAGAAGGCGGCCGATCCACCGCCAATGATAATCAGGTCGAAATGATTTTTTCGGTCACCGTTTTCCGGTACGCTGCCAACAACCCGATAGGTTTTAGAGGAATTGATCGTATCGATTATTTCTTGTTTTGAAATGAGGGAGGGATTAAAAGTAAACTCGCCTCTCTTTTTATTATAAAGAACATCTTTGGCAATAATACCCTTCTTGCGATCAAATCGCTTCCCAATTGAAACAGCGCAATGATCGCAAGTCATTCCTTCGATGTTAAGCGTAACAGTTTCGGAGTTCTTGTTGTTGTTTTCTATCATGATGTTTGAAATTTATAGATAGAAGACTCAACTTTTCTTTTTGGGGACACAACAGGCGTGGGGCATAGCATCATCCTTTTTGATTTCCTTTTTATCTTTACTCGTTTTCGCTTCGGCTTTGTAACCAGTTTCTTCTATCGTTTGAATAATTTCTTCCTCTTCCACCACTGATGCATCATAGGTAACGGTGGCCGAGTTGCTGGCAAATTGTACATCTGATTTTATTACACCTGATTTTTGAGAAAGTGCAGACGTAACATGATCAGCACAACCCTGGCAGGTCATACCGGTAACCTTAAGTTCAATTACTTTTGTCTTAACCGTGCCAAATGGTTTTTCCTTGCCCTGACCGAAGGCGGAATTGCAAGAATAGCCACATACCATGGCTACTGCTAAAAATGAAATAATGAAAGTCTTCATGAGTTTTGATTTTACTTTTCAAGTTTTTTTGTGTCAATTACTTTATAGCCTGTGGCATTCACTGCCTCCACCAACTTTTCCGGAGCGGCTCTGCTTGCATCAAATTTTACAAGGCTCGTGCCTTGTTCATACGAGGTAATATGTTCCAGTACTCCGGGCACACCGTCTAATGCATGGTTAACATGATCTGAACAACTTTGGCAGGTCATTCCTGAAATTTTCAGTTCAACTTGTTGAATGTTGTTCTTTTCAATAATTACAACATTAGCTACAGGACTCTTGGGATAAAATATGTGCGCATAGTGTGGGAATGAAATCATCAACGCTGCAAAAACAGTAATGATGCCCAGGAAAGTTTTGCTTTGCCAGAAGGAAGGCTTTTCGTCAGTTTCACATTCGCAGTTTATTTCTTCCTTTTTTCGTGGCTTTAATTTTTGATACCAGGCGAAACCAAATACCAGCACAGTTGCCCCAATTAAATAGGGTCTGTAAGGTTCTATCCACGAAAAAGATGAAGCGATTCCGCTGACACCACCCAGTAAGGCTAGCACGGGTGTGATGCAACACAAGGATGCGGCAATAGCAGCGGTTACACCCAATACCCAACCTTTTTGACTTTCAGTTTTCATATTGTTACAGTATTTTGATTCATTTGATTAATGGTCTTGAAAAAAGGCTTTAGAATCTTCAGGTTCTCCGATCTAAGTGAGTAAAAAATAGTCTGACCTACTTTGCGGGCTTCGATGATATTGCCGTCTTTGAGTTTACGAAGATGCTGAGAAATAGCCGGAACACTCATGCCGAGAATATCGCTGATGTCACAGGGGCAGAGTTCATTTTCTTCTTCAAGCAGGTAGAGAATCTTAAGTCTTACCTCATTACCCGCAAGGGAAAGAATATTTCCGAGTTGGGAGAAAGATTTGGCATTTGCCGATACTTTCTCCCTGCACTGGTTTATTTGATTCTGGTCAGCAAAAACGCGAATACAGGTGTTTCTTTCCATACTTTGAATTGTTTGTAGTGACTTAACGGAACAAAGTTAAGAAAAGTTTACTTATTTAAGCAAATACTTAAATATGTGTCATGTAATAAAACTTTTTTTACGGTGCACTGTACATGAGTTGCCAAGGTGATTTTCCTTTGTGTCGCCCTGTAATGACCATCAACGATCTTTGTGATTTAATGTTGGTATCAATCCATCAGCTACCTTATTTGCTAATCGGGAAACTGTTTCATCATTCTATGAACTGAGGGATGAAGTTCTTTGTAGATGACCCGGGGATCATAAATATCATCGCTCGTAAAGCCGTTCCATATTACTTCTTTTGTTTTAGCATCAATAAAAAGCACTTCCACTCCGCTATGGTAGTAGGTTTGCTTTTTTGCATTCGAGATTGGATATCGGTTTGTGTAGTCAATTTTTCCACGCGGTGAGATTCGAATCGTAAACGGGTCAGCATAGTAGATGCTATTGTAATAAAAAGGCCTGTCCGTTAAATCAGGCATCGTTAACTCGCGCGCTTCGGCCATCCACCTGGTGCGGACCAGCAGATCAGGCTGAAGGGTGTCTGCAACATATTGACGCTCACTCAAACAATGCCCAATGTAATTACGTATCCGCTGACGGATGAAGTCATTGTCAAAATCATTATTACCAGCCCGATCCGCATCTGCCAGCCAGGCATAAGTCTTATATTTATTAAAATCGATCTCTTTATCATATCTAACCTTCATGTTCGTGAAGGTCATGCATCCACCTAGAAACACTGTTACCGCTACTATTATTATTGTTGTGAATGCTTTCATATAATTGATTTAGATCCCTTATGAGTTAATCCGCTTTCTTGTCGAAAATGTTATAGAAGGCGGCTATACAAGCTCCGGTT
Organism: Flammeovirgaceae bacterium UBA2366; assembly: GCA_002344065.1. Taxonomy (GTDB): domain Bacteria; phylum Bacteroidota; class Bacteroidia; order Cytophagales; family Cyclobacteriaceae; genus UBA2336. The sequence goes on along the minus strand of DDTK01000004.1, from coordinate 120,741 downwards.
AGCCATCCTAGAATAAAAGTCTGAACGATACCCATCAGGACTTCTGTTATAGGCATGTTCATTCGTACGATTGATGAAACATCAAGGCCATGCAGTAAACTGTTGAGGAATAGTACGGTCCCATTCCTTCCTACTGTAGCCATGACTAGCATGCAGCCCAGGTAAAGCAGAACCGTTGTTGCCCCGCATGCAAATCCAAATCGTCTTATGTGAATTTGTGTCATATTAATTTTTAGTTTTCTCACTGATGCGAATGTTTGTTATCACTCTGGTTATCCATGTTGCGCATCATAAAAAGATGAGACGCAAAACAAAGAACCATAAACAAAAAAAATCCCGTGTTTGACTTGATACCAAAAACCGGCAGCAAGAAAATGAGAAGAAGTGGCAAGCCACACCCGATGATCATCCATAACCAATGATTTTTCATAACAGATGGTTTTATAACTATTTTCAGTTAACTTTTTTCAATACCGTTTCAAAGAACTGAACCTTCATAAGGTTTTCACCCCTGGAGAGTCCGGTTGACGGGGATATCCCCAACGAACCCAAATCTAAATCGAAATAGAATGCAAGTTCGCAGGCCATTTCTTCCCCTCCACCAATATGCTCAAGACGACTAGTGCCTTTAATGTTCAGTTTCTGGTTTGGCGGCAACTCAAGAATTCCGGTCAATTGAAAATTCTGCGGAGCATGGGTTGTTGTGTTAATGGAGCCTAGGTTAAGGTTGCTTCGCAGGGCCCAGATATAATCGATTTGTTTCAAAAGTTGATAGATTGAATCTTTGCCCGTGTGCAAAACCTTTGGGTTGAGCATAAGAATAATGTCAGAAGTTTCATAGTCTAATAAAACTTCAACTGCTTTCGTGTCCGCTGTAACAGAATAGCCGAAGTACGTTGCATCACTTGACAACGTTCCATGCTTCGACCTAAATATATTCTGAGCTCGTAATTTCCATGAGGGAAAAGCCAGGAGCAAAGCAAAAAATACAACGCATAATTTCTTGATCTTCATTACTGAATTTAACGATTCATAGTCAGGAGAAAGCGAAAAAACCTTGGCAATGATTTATATTTAATTGGTCAGTTGTCCCCACGATAAAGGTCGCCTTCTTATTTTTATTCATGCATCAATAAAATACACATCTTAACCAAGAAAGTTTGATCTGTACGCTCGGTTTAGTGCGTTACAAAAAGTAACAAAATCATTAACGCCATGAGTAGGTTCGAGTACTGCAAACTGATCTTGAGAAAAATAAGCTTTGACAGAGCCTTGTTAAAGAAAGAATACGTCAAGGCACTCAGACTCTTGCCTGAGAGCGAAACCAGTTTGTTCATTGCTTGGTGCAAAAATGAATTTGGAGATCGTTGTGAATTCCTGAATACTTAAACAAATCAATACCATGAAAACCAATTTGAATTTCATTATGGCTGCAACCATCCTTTTGCTGGCAGCCGGATGCTCGGTAGTAAAGCCCGGCTATAATGCCATGCGCTGGAAGCCCCTAAGCAAAGGGTTAGTAACAGACAAAATTTATTCCAATGGCGTTGTGTGGCATTGGCCATGGAATGGTGTAGTCGGCTATAATATGCAATGGAAAACCTATAATGAAAACGTATCAATCCTAACGGAAGACGAATTACATATCGACCTTACTGTTTCCGTAACACTACGACCTGTGGCTTCGGAACTGCCACAATTAGAGTTAGAAGTTGGTAAAGAATATTACAACAAAGTAATCCAACCAGAGTTTATGAGCCTGGTGCGAAACGTTTTCTCAACATATAAGTATACCACAGTGTCACCAAAAAGTCCGGAGATTGAGTCAGCCATCCTTACACGCCTGATGATGCTGACAAAGGGAAAGCACATTGAGTTCAACAACGTTACAGTAAAACATATTGAATACCCGGTGGTAGTTACTTCGGCTGTAGATAAGAAACTCGCAGTCCAACAGGCCATTGAGCAAAAAGAGTACGAATTAAAGATTGCAGAGAAAAACGCGGAGATACAAAGAGTGTTGGCTAAAGGTCAGCGCGATGCACAGCAAATCATTGATGCTGGCTTAACCCAACGATACTTGCAGTATAAGGCTCTGGAAGTGCAGGATAAACTTACAACTAACCCCAACACCAAGTTTTTCTTTGTGCCTATCGGTAAAGATGGCCTGCCTGTGATTCTCGATACTCATGATAAGTAATTTCTATCAAACTGGTTAAGGCGTATGAAAAATTTCATGCGCCTTTGAGACAGACCATGCCTGACAAAAGTCATCATCTTAGCCAACATTGGTCATTATATGAGTAAACAAAACTCACTACTTTGCCATTGGATGACTCCCCTGACAACCATACGAAAATACAGCCTTTTCCTGTCCCTGTTCTTTACCTTATCGGTTTTGACAACCATTGTTTGCAATTTCGCATGTGCATCAGGCATGGTAATGCACTCAGATCATCCAGATTCTCATTGTAAACACACAAAGGAAATACAGGCAAAAGCACACCATCTGCTTACAAAGAATATTTTCTTTGAAATCGCTCCAAAGGATTCCTGCTGTGCATATGAGATGACCAGGTTCTTTGCGGCTCTTTCTTTAAGCACTGAGACATTGATTGTAGAGGTAGCCGCCAATGCCACTCCTTTATTCAACATCGTTACATCCTTTTCGCTCAACAGCATCAATACCACCTTCTCTGCGAGTGTGGCACATCCGCAATTTCTTTATAGCAATGAGGGAACCTACAAAAGAGTTCTTCTAAATTCCTTTCAAATCTGATAGTTAGTTTTCGAAATACTTCCGGTTAGTCCGTGTCTTGCGTAAAGCGATACTCGTCAATTCTAAAGTCTTTTTCTTCAAAACGAAAATTAAATATTGGTTATGAAAACGTACGAACTTCATATAAAAAATATGGTCTGTGAACGCTGTATTATCTACGTCATTCAGGTACTTCAGCAACTAAATACCCCTCCTCAAAAGGTTGAGTTGGGTCGGGTAATTTTTTCAAGCCCTTGTGATACAATTTTACCAACGCTTGAAAGGAAACTACGTGAAGTCGGTCTGCAGGTCGTTTACGACAAAACAGAAGTGACCGTAGAAGAAATAAAAATTCACATTATAAAGTACTTGAACGAAATGGAGTCGGGAAATAATGTGAGCAGACTATCGGCTTACTTGTCTGATCATCTGGCCAGGAATTACTTCAGCCTGACCAAACTCTTTAGCAGAAACCAGAATAAGACAATCGAGGCATTTGCTATTGAAAGAAAAGTGGACAGAGTTAAACAACTACTCAGGGAAGGGGAATTGACCTTGAGTGAAATATCGTATCGCATGGGCTATTCCAACGTTCAGCACTTGTCAAAACAATTCCGGGCGATAACGGGCAGTTCGGTATCTGAGTTTAAAAATGGATATGCCCATAGCGCGACATATTAAAACTAGCTTTCTTAAACGCATGTCGAAACCGTGTTGCCAAATCGAAACACCCAAGCCGTCACCAGAATCAGAGAAATGGATCAGGCGATTTTGGATTGTTATTGTCCTTGCCGTCATATTGGTTGTGATTCTGGCTGAAATCTTCAACTTCTGACAATTGTCATGTGCTGGATAGAAGGGCGCTTAGTCTTTGCTAAAAGGATCAGAAATGACTCATTTTTACGATTATGGCGAACTTTAGCCTGGAATTTTATAACATTTCGGCAATAATGTATAATAACTTATATGCGTGAGCCACGTATATTTACGAAGTCTTGAAAAAGTTTCGCACCATACAGACCGGTATTCTAGCAGCGCTTGTGCTGATGTCCTCTATCAGCCATTCGGTTAGTTTTCATTTGTGCGGAGGCGAAGTACAAAGCATGGCAATTTTTGGTCACGCACAGCCTTGTGAAGAACACACACGCGGATGTGACCATGACAGCGCAACTTCAAACCATGAATCAGTTGGTCATAAAGCATGCTGCGAAGACGCGACCGTTGTAGTAGACTCGGAAAAATATTCAACCAAAGTTAGTGAAACGGTTACGGTTAAATCGTTGTCAGATGCATTGCCGATGATCGTAGGGCCCGTAGAAAACCTTAAGCCTTTTGTCGCTTTAGCACATGTTCGGTTTTTCAATTACCGCCCTCCATTGATCGAACGAGACATTACTATACTCGTTCAGACCTTCCTTATTTAATAACTGCACTTAGGGGCGTATGGATTTTGTTCGCATGTGCGAATGATCTATTCATACAATTAATCTTACGATAAGTATTGTAAGATATCTCCGCCCTTTCTTCATGTCCTTTTCCTTAGGATAACTGACTTCATTTCTATTATTCGATTACTATGATTGAGAAAATAATTTCATACTCTATACACAATCGTTTCATTATCCTGCTTATTGCAGCAGGCCTCTTCGGGTGGGGTTTACACTCTGTAAAGGTGAATAAGATTGATGCCATCCCTGACCTTTCCGAGAATCAGGTTATTGTATTTACAGAATGGATGGGACGAAGCCCGCAGATCATGGAAGATCAGGTTACCTATCCGCTGGTTACCAATCTTCAAGCCTTGCCTCAGATTAAATATGTTCGTGGTACATCCATGTTCGGGATGAGTTTTGTTTACGTGATCTTTGAAGATGATGTAGACGTTTACTGGGCTCGGCAACGAGTTCTTGAGCGGTTGAATTATGCATCCCGCTTATTGCCGGAAGGTGTTGTTCCAACCATAGGTCCCGATGGCACCGGTGTCGGCCATATTCTGTGGTATACACTGGAAGCACCAGGTATGGACCTTGGCGAACAACGTGCTATACAAGACTGGTACGTAAAATTCGGGTTACAAAATGTGCCCGGGGTAGCCGAGGTAGCCTCTTTCGGGGGATTTGAAAAACAGTACCAGGTAACGATCAATCCCAATAAACTCACTTACTATGGACTTTCAATCCCTCAAGTGATTCAATCCATTCGTGCCAATAACAATGAAGCGGGTGGAAGAAAGTTTGAAGTGAATGACATCGGGTACGTGATCAAGACCACTGGGTATATCAAGAGCATTGAAGCTATTGAAATGATCCCTTTAAAAACGGTGAACTCCATACCAGTTACCGTCAAGGATGTAGCGACTGTGCAGATGACCGGCCAACTTCGTCTTGGCATTTTTGATGTGAGTGGTGAAGGCGAGGCTGTCGGGGGTATTGTTGTGATGCGTTATGGTGAAAATGCCGATGAGGTGATCAAGAGAGTAAAGAAAAAGATGGAAGAAGTAGCCAAGGGTTTTCCCGAGGGCATGAAATTCAATCTTGCTTACGATCGCAGCGAGTTAATTGAAGAGTCTGTTTCTTCCATTAAGAAAACGCTAATCGAAGAAATGATCGTGGTTTCACTGGTGGTGATCATTTTCCTGTTCCACTGGCGAAGTGCGTTGAGCATCATCATACAAATACCGATCACACTCGCTACGGCCTTCATTCTGCTAAATATGTTCAACATTTCATCCAACATCATGTCGCTGACAGGCATTGCGTTGGCTATCGGTGTGATTGTAGATAACGGTATCATCATGTCGGAAAATGCTTACAAGCATCTTTCTCAGCGCTATGCCGAAGTAATGGCTAAGAAATCCGGTAACCCTTAAAATTTGAATCTCATGAAATTATTTAAAATATTCTCACGCAAAAAAGAAGAACCCTGGATTACCGAAGAAGAACGTCTGGCCATTATTGAAAAATCCAGCAAGCAGGTTTCACGCGGGGTTTTCTATTCAACGATCATTATCATCACCTCTTTTCTGCCTGTGTTCATGTTGACGGGACAGGAAGGTAAGTTATTCAGCCCGCTTGCCTACACTAAAACATTTATTCTGGTGGTTGATGCACTTCTCGTAGTTACACTTGCTCCGGTGTTGATCTCTTTTTTCATGAAAGGAAAATTTAAAGACGAACACTCTAATCCGGTAAACAGGATACTGGAGAAGGTCTATGAGCCGATTATACGCTGGTGTATTAAATGGCGAAAGACCACCATTGGAATTAACATCGCAGCACTGGTTATCAGTATTCCCTTGATCACCAGCTTGGGCTCAGAATTTATGCCTCCGCTTGATGAGCAATCCATTCTGTTCATGCCAGTAACACTTCCTGATATTTCAAATGCCGAGGCCAAACGTATTCTTCAAGTCCAAGATAAAATCATTCACTCGGTACCGGAAGTAGACAAAGTTTTAGGCAAGGCAGGTCGTGCCAGCACAGCTACCGATAATTCACCCATTAGCATGATCGAAACAATCATCATGCTCAAGCCAAAAAGCGAGTGGCGTCCGGGGATAACGAAAAAAGATATCGTTAATGAATTGGATGCTAAACTTCAAATTCCCGGAGTGGTTAACGGATGGACACAACCCATTATTAACCGCATTAATATGCTGGCCACTGGAGTTCGCACCGATGTAGGCGTAAAGGTGTATGGTCAGAATCTCGATACGATCTATGCCGTTTCTGAAAAAGTTAAGACAGCCCTGGAAGGAATTCCTGGAGTGAAAGACCTTTATGTTGAGCCCATCACAGGAGGCAAGTACCTTGTCATTGATATTAAACGCGAAGAGATTGGGCGTTATGGCCTTAACATAGATGATGTGAACATGATGGTAGAATCCGCTATTGGAGGTACACCCATCACACGCACGATTGAAGGCCGTCAACGTTTTTCAGTGAATGTACGGTTGGCACAAGACTACAGGAACAGTCTGGATCAACTTAAACGTATTCCGGTTCAAACACCAGCATTGGGTACGATCCCGTTATCGGATGTAGCTGACCTTCGGTTTGAAGATGGACCACCTATGATCAATTCAGAAAATGCCATGTTGCGCGGGGCAGTACTTTTTAATGTGCGCGACCGTGACCTGGGCAGCACAGTACAAGAAGCTATTGACAAATTAAACAGTGACCTCTCAAGCCTGCCCAATGGATATTATATTGAATGGAGCGGTCAGTACGAAAATCTTATACGAAGCAAGAAAACATTAACGTTGATTGCTCCCATTGTTTTTATCATCATATTCCTCTCGCTCTACTTCGCTTTCCATTCCATTCGCGAGGCATTCTTTAGTTTGATCACTGTGCCCTTCGCGCTTATTGGAGGGGCCTACATAATTTATTTCTGGGGTGTCCACTTATCGGTAGCCGTAGCGGTTGGATTCATTGCCCTGTTTGGTATTGCCGTAGAGACTGGTGTTGTGATGGTAATCTATCTTAACGATGCGATGAGGCAACTGGTGGAGTTAAGAGGCAACTCGCGCGAAACCATTTCAATGACTGAATTGAAGGAATATGTGATTGCCGGAGCGGCAAAACGCCTAAGACCAAAACTGATGACTGTATCCGTTGCTCTATTTGGACTGGTACCGGTATTGTGGGCTACCGGTGTAGGCAGCGATGTGATGCAACCCATTGTGCTGCCCATGATCGGAGGCGTGCTAACATCTTCTACCCACATCCTTTTAGTAACGCCATTGATCTTTTTGATGACCAAAGAATATGAGCTTAAGAAATTCGGAAAACTTGAAATCCATGAAACCAAACACTAAAACAATAGCCTTTGCATTGATCGCTGTTCTGAGCAGCTATGCCGCCCACTCGCAGCAACGCTTGAAGCTTGATAGTATTCTCTCCGCGATCAAGCAAAACAGCCCCATGCTGCAGGAGTACCGATATAAAGCAGAAGCACTCAATGAAATTTCCAAAGGAGCAAAAAGTTGGATGGCTCCTATGGTGGGCTTGGGCACTTTCATGACTCCTTATCCCGGCCAGATGGTGATGGATGAAAGGGATAAAGGATCGATCATGATCTCTGCTGAACAATCCATCCCCAATCCGGCAAAACTGAGGGCCAATCAGCAGTTACTCTCCTCAAAAGCTGCCATTGAAGAGGCCGCAGGTTCATACACATTCAACGAACTGAGGTCGCAGGCAAAAACAGCATTTTATGATTGGTTTGTTTTGGAAAAGAAGCTGCTGATCCTTCGCGAGAATCAGGAGATCATCCAACTCATGTTCAACATTGCCAAGGCGAGGTATCCCTATAACCAAAGTCCGTTAGGTAACAGCTTTAAGGCTGAAGGACGATTGCATGAAGTCGAGAATATGATCTTCATGACGGAAAATGAAATCATTCAGAAAAACATTGCACTCAATGCATTGATGAACCTGCCCAAAGATGTTCGCTTTGCCATCGATACCGTCTTCCGGGACTTTGATCCGGTAGAACTTGCTGTAGACACTACGTTACTGGCAAACAGCCGAAGCGATATACGGCAACTCAATAACACCATTCAGTCGATGCGTTATGCCGTGAAGTTGGAAGGCTATCAGGCCAAGCCGGACTTTAGAATCCGATATAACCACATGGCTCCATTGGGGCAGATGATGCCCAGCGCTTACACAATTGAGGGTATGGTTTCTATACCCATCGCTCCATGGTCTTCGAAAATGTATAAGGCCAACGTACGAGGAATGAACCTGCAGATTGAGGCGATGAAACGTGGGCGCGAGGCTATTCTGAACGAAGCACAAGGAATGGCTGCGGGAATGGCATGGGAAATACAAACCACCAGAAAGCAACTGGACAACTACGAGCAAAAAATTATTCCGGCACTTGAGCGAAACTATGAAACGGTAATGCTGGCCTACGAAGAAAACCGGGAGGAATTGCCATTTGTGATTGATGCATACGAGGCCCTCATCATGGCACAAACCCAATACCTCGATGTGATGAGAAGATATTATCAGATGATCGTGAGTTATGAAAAACAATTGGAGAAATAATATGCAGCGTGCAATAGATAAGACTCTGAAAACATTCGCCCTGCTCATCCTCATGCTGGGCTTCCTTGTCGCGTGCGATTCAGAAAAAGGGAAGCAGGTGCATGTTCACGATGAATACACCTGCCCGATGCACCCCCAGATTACTCAGGATAAACCGGGAACTTGCCCCATCTGCGGAATGGATTTGGTAAAGAAGTCTGGTGCAGGACAACCGGTAGCCGTATCGGAGGAAATGAAGGATCTGATCAAGCCTACGAATAGCTCTGTGGTAGCTGCTATTGAAACGATTCGGCCGGAAAGAAAAACGTTGCCGGTCAATGTCACAGCCCCGGGAGTAATCAGCTATGATACCCGTAAAACCTACTCGGTGCCTGTGCGCTTTGGCGGACGCATTGAAAAGCTTTATCTGAAATACAACTACCAACCTGTGAGAAAAGGCCAGGTGATCATGGAGATATATAGTCCGGAATTGATTACTGCGCAACGGGAGTTACTCTACGTGGTAAGCCAGCATAAGGAACAATTCGAAATCATCGAGTCTGCAATACAGAAACTACAATTACTGGGACTTACTAAAGATCAAATAGAGAACATCATCAAGACCGGAAAAGAGTCCTTTGCGTTCCCGGTGTTCAGCCCTTACTCTGGGTACATCGTGGAGTCAAACGTGTCTCTTCCTGAAGCCAGCACGGCAAGTGGTGCATCATCAACATCCATGAGCGGAGGTGGAATGAATAAAAAATCAGGAGGCGCTATGGGTGGAGGGGTGCAGCCAAGCAATGCAATGAATACGGCAAATTCATCACCGGCTATGGGCGGGCAATTTTCAACTCGCGAAGGTATGTATGTGGCCACAGGGCAAAGTCTCTTCAAAGTCGTAGATGGTACTCGCCTTTGGGCTGAACTGTATTTCCCTGCGAAGGAAGGTGTGCAGATCAGAAAAGGTGTGCTCATTGAACTCCACATTAAAGGTACATCCGAAGCGATTCAGGCAAAGGTGGACTTTATTCAGCCATTTTTCAGCGAAGGCAAACAATTCCTGCAAGTTAGATCCTACATCAATGCTAACGCCACTGAAATCCGTGTTGGACAACTTTTAACGGCTCATGTTACTGAGACACATAGCCAGGCACTGTGGATCCCGAAAAAGGCAATCCTTGATCTTGGAGTTCAGCAAATAGTTTTCATCAAAGAGAAGGCAACCTACATTCCCTTTAAAGTAAAAACAGGATTAGAGACGGATGGCTGGATAGAAATTACTGAAGGGTTAGATGAATCGATGGAGATTGCCGCCAATGCTCAATACCTGGTAGACAGCGAGAGTTTTATAAAAGTAATTAACCCATAACAACGATGAAAACTACAATCCAATATTTAGTTGTTAGTATCATCATACTACTGACAGGATGCAATGGAAAAAACAACAACGGTCAGTCTTCTGAAATGAAACAAACCTATACGTGCCCCATGCACCCGCAGATCGTGCAGGATAAACCCGGGACATGTCCAATCTGCGGAATGGATTTGGTGGCGGTGAATGCAGGGGGAGATAAGTCAGAGGTTACGCTCAGCGAAAGTCAGATAGAACTTGCCAACATTACCGTCCAACGGGTGTCAGTTCAGGAAATCGGAAACAGCATACTCTTGAACGGCCGTCTCCGTGCTGACGAGACACAGACGGAAGTAGTGAGCACACGAGTTCCGGGCAGGATTGACAAACTCTTCATCAAAGAGACAGGCGTTCCAATAAATCAAGGTCAACTGATTTATGAAATTTACAGTGAACAACTGCTCACCTATCAGAATGAATATTTACTCGCTCTCGCGCAATCCCAATCCATCGACAATAAACGTTACTCTTCTTACCTGGAAGCTTCCAGGAAGAAGTTATGGTTGTATGGAATGACGGAACATCAGATTGAAGAACTGTCCAAATCGAAAACTACCAATCCACGAATACAATTTGTAGCGCCTGCCTCCGGCATAATTACTGAAATTCCCGTAGCAGAAGGACAGTACGTTGCAGAAGGCGCAGCCATCTATCGCTTGGAAAAACTTAGCAAACTCTGGGTTGAAGCGGAAATGTACCCGAGAGAAGCATCCCTTATTAAATTGGGTGACCGCATAACCATTTATGTCAACGGATTCGAGAATCAACCCATTGAAAGCAAGGTCATTTTTCTCTCTCCTGAATACAGACAGTCCAGCCAGATATTTGTATTACGTGCTTCCCTTGCTAATACTGACTATCGCTTCGCGCCCGGTATGCAGGCAGAGATCGTTTTCGAACATTCTAAAAAGAAAGCATTGACACTACCTGCGGATGCTGTAATCCGCGAAGAGTCGGGTAATCATGTTTATAAAAAAACAGGTGTTGGTAAGTACCGTCCACAGATGATCACCACTGGACTGGAGAATTTTAACAAGGTTGAAATTACCGGTGGTGTGGAAGAAGGAGACTCAATTGTTGTGACGGGTGCCTACTTGCTTTATAGTGAGATCGTACTCAAGAAAGGAGTTAACCCAATGGCTGGGCATAAGCACGATGACGTGGCTGTGCAAGCAAGTGATGCCAAGCAAGTTCCAAAGACGGAAACGCCAATGGCGGTAGATCAGGCATTTACACAACAACTTAAAGAATTGCTGACACCTTATCTAAAAATAGAAGATGCTTTGGTAGCATCTGACGCCAAGTCCGCTTCTGCTCAAACAAGTGCTTTCAGTACTGCTTTGAAGAATGTGGATATGGGTTTGGTAAAAGGAGACGCACATGTGAAATGGATGGAGCAGTTGAAAAGTCTGGAGACAGCGACCAAACTCATTTTGTCTGCCGGGGATATAGAGATTCAACGGGCGGCTTTTTCTAAACTGACCGATGCTCTTTATTCATCCATCAAGATATTCGGAGTGGAGGGACTTGATGCATACTACCAGTTTTGCCCAATGGCATTCGATAACAAAGGTGCCTTCTGGATCAGCGATGAAAAAGAAATCAGCAATCCCTATTTCGGTGAAAAAATGCTACGGTGTGGAGAAACAAAAGAGACTTTAAAATAAAGTTATGGCTAAACCTTGTTGCGAAAATAGTGACCCTAAACCACCTCCATACTGGAAAGTATGGTCAAAAAGAATAGTCTATGCTATTCTGATTGGAGTAGTACTATTCGTTCTGTGGAGTCAATTCATGCATCAACAATAATAATAAAAGACAATATAATGACAGAAAGCAAAAACTACATACCCGCATTAAAGTACGACTGGCTTACAAAAATGTATGACCCTGTCTTGCAGCTAACCATGCCTGAGCGAAAGTTTAAGTCGGCCTTGATCCGCCAAATGGAAATCAAACCGAATGATCGGGTTCTGGATTTTGGATGTGGATCGCTTACGCTCTCCATCATGGCTGCTCAGATGCATCCTCAAACTCAATTCTTTGGCGTGGATATCGATGAGAAAATAATTTCCATTGCGAAAGAAAAACTTTTAAAAACGGGTCTGCCCATTGAAGTGCAGCAATACGATGGCAACAGACTTCCTTATCCAGACAACTCGTTCGATCATGTAATGTCAAGCCTTGTATTTCACCACCTCACATTACGACAGAAATATTTTGCGCTTGAAGAAATACACAGAGTGCTAAAGCCTTCCGGCCAATTTCATATTGCCGATTTTGGCAAACCAGCTGGTGCCTTCCAGAGGTTTGGCTTCTATAGCGTTCAGCTCCTGGATGGATTTCAGACAACGACAGACAACGTTCAGAATTTGTTATACAAGGCCATCAAAGAAACTTTTTCGGAAGCACACGAGACAACGCATTTTAAAACGATGGTTGGCACAGTAAGACTGATCAAGGCAAGAAAGATAAATAGCACAATACTGTAAATAAATAATAAATAACGTAACAACCATGAAAACAAAAATGATGATGCTTATCCTGGTTCTAGGTAGCTGGGGAGCTTTTGCACAACACGATCATGCCGGTCATGATCAGAAGAAGACTGACCAAACAATGGTCATGTTCAAGGATCCCAAACTGGGCAAAGCGTATGAACATTACATTCATGTGAAGAACTCTTTGGTAGCTTCTGATAGTGAGAAAGCCAAGACTGGTGCCATTGAATTGAATAAAGCATTAAAGGATGCCAAAGCATCAGCAGCCTCTATTGAAGTGGTAACAAAATTGGCAAGTACTTCCGATCTCGAAGAGCAACGTAAGTTGTTCAGTACGCTAAGTAATGAAATGGCCACGCTGGTAAAGGACGGAAAGTTGTCAATGGGTATGCTTTATCTTGAGTACTGCCCCATGGCGAACAATAATAGTGGCGCCTATTGGCTCTCCAACGAAAAGGAAATTAAGAATCCTTATTTCGGAGACAAAATGCTGAAATGCGGCAGTGTAAAAGAAATGATTCACTAATAGCGGGTGGAGATGTGACGGAGTAAACTCTAGTTGAAACGTCTCGCTCAACTCATGGATTGTTGATCGTTAAAAAAGTATTTTCTATAAGGGTTATGAAAAAGAAACAAACCTACCGACCCCCGACTGCTAACAAAAAGAAGAGGTTCAAATGGAATGAAATCTTCGTCACAGCTTTTGCCATTGTCATGATTGGGGGTTGGTTTGTGTGGTTGGCGGTGCATACCTACCGGCAGGAAAAACAAGAAAGTGAAATGAAGCAACAGTATCAGTCTTCTCTTCCGGTACCTGGAACGGCAGTTGATCATAAGTTAGTATGCATGGTTAACAACACGTACATGGGTGTTGATCAAATTCCAGTGATGGTGTTGGACAAGACGTATTACGGATGTTGTCCAAAATGTATCAGCGACATTAATACGGATGCGTCCGTCCGGCTAGCTGTTGATCCTTACAGTCATGTGTCAGTGGATAAGGCTAGCGCATTTATTACCGTGAGTCCCGATAAATCTGGTACCATTTTATATTTCGAATCAGAACAAAACGCTAAAAAATATTTAAAGAAATGAAACGTAGAGAATTTGTAAAACTTTCAGGAGTGGCAGCAGCCTCCGCGATCATGATTCCTCCAGCGCTGCAAAGTTGTATGGACAATATGAACATGAATATGAACATGGGGTCTAATGCAGTAACAGTTAAGGAAGGAGCTTTCACTTCACCCCTTTCATTTCCTTCCGTGATGTCAAGTAATTTTTCGATGAAGGCCAAAGGCAACACGACAAGCCTTTTGAATAATCAGAATGCCTCCGTATTCGGATACGCAGATGGCATCTTAGGCCCAACCATCAAAGTAGACACAGGCACCACGGTGGCAATACCTTTTCAAAATCTGCTTTCTGAGGAAACCAACATTCATTGGCATGGGCTATTGGTTCCCGCCAACATGGACGGGCACCCTAAGGATGTGATCAACAGCGGTGGTAGTTTTAATTTTTCCCTCCCCATTAACCAACGGGCGGGCACCTATTGGTACCATCCTCACCCGCACGGGAAGACAGCCAGGCAGTTATTTACCGGGCTAGCAGGTTTTTTTATTGCCAATGATGCAGAAGAGCAGGCACTGAACCTTCCTTCTGGTGACCGTGAACTTTTGTTGGTCATCCAGGATAAGCGCATTGAAAATGGCCAGCTGAATTATTCACCCTCCATGAATGAAATCATGACGGGCTATACCGGTGAATATGTTTTAGTAAATGGTATTTATGCGCCCTTCCACAATGTTTCCACTCTGTTCTACCGGATGCGCATTTTAAATGGTTCAACGGCAAGAGTGTATAACATTAGTTTGAGCGATAACCTGGGTTTTGAAGTAATCGGTTCTGATGGTGGTTTGTTAGCCCAGCCCGTTTCTGTGAATTCCTTATTGCTAGGCCCGGGCGAGCGAGCTGATATTTTAGTGAGCTTTAAAAATTTGGCAGTTGGAAAAGAAGTGTTTCTGTTGAGTAAAACTTTCGATGGTGGGGCGCAAGGCCAGCAGGAATTCAAGATCATGAAGTTTACCGTGAATCAGCAGGTGAGTGATTCATTCTCCATACCTTCTCAGCTTTCCGTGATCACACCACTCACAGAAGCGTCAGCATCCAAAACACGTTCGATGAAAATCAAAGGAATGATGGCAGGCATGAGTGGAAATATGGGAGGAAACATGGGAAGTGGCATGCACACCATTAACGACAAAATCTATGACCTCAACCGGACTGACGAAACGGTAAATGCAGGAGCTACTGAAATCTGGGATTTTGATAACTCCGAAGGTGATGAAATTCACCCCATGCACATCCATGGCGTTCAATTCCAAATCCTCTCCAGAACAGGAGGCAGAGGTTCATTGATTGCTTCGGAAAGAGGCTGGAAAGATACTGTACTCGTGATGCCCCGGGAAAAAGTAAGGGTCATCATGAAATTCCCTCAAGATAAAGGGGTGTACGTATTTCACTGCCACAACCTTGAGCATGAAGATGATGGCATGATGCTGAATTATGAAGTTGTATAACACTTTAAAACCAAATTAAATATGAAAACTACACTAATGATGCTTTGCCTGGCGCTGGTAAGCGGAGCAGCTTTCGCGCAACACGATCATGGGGGAGGGCAAGGTGTACCCATGCATTCCAAGAAAGAGCAGGAAACACATTTACATCGCGCGGCACCGGTATTTCAACAGCAACTGGCCGATGTGTTTATGGCCAGCCTCCATTTAAAAGAAGCCTTTGTATCTTCGGATACCGAGAAAGTTCTGGCAATAATTCCGGAAATAAGGAATTTAATAGCAAAGGTGGACATGACCCAGTTCAAAGATGAAGCGCTGATGGATTGGATGGGCTATCTGAAAACACTCAATGAAAGTACAGACCAGATCAGCAACTCAAAAGACCTGGCAGTACAACGCAAAGCTTTTGCTTCTTTCAGTGATGCGCTGTATAAGAGCATAAAAATGTTTGGCGTGGCTGGTATGACCGCCTACTATACCTATTGCCCGATGGCAAATAACAATGCAGGAGCATACTGGCTCAGTAACTCAAAAGAAATCCGCAATCCATATTTTGGCAATGAAATGCTAACCTGTGGAAAAGTGAAAGAGACTCTTCAATAAACGATAACCAATTTAACTATGAAAAAGCTATTGATATCACTTACACTCCTTTTATCCGTAGGACTACTCCACGCACAAACGGAAGAGCAAAAAGTAAAAGATGTTTTATCGACTTACAAAAGTGCTCTTGAAAAACTGGATGTAAAAGGTACGGATGCATTGTTTGTGGCAAACAGCCAGATTATTGAGTCGGGCAAAGTGGAGGGCACTTACCAGGAGTATCTCGCGCACCACATCGGCCCGGAATTGGGCGACTTTACTTCTTTTAAGTATGACCCCTACAATGTGGTGGTAACCGTTACTGGCGACTATGCCTTTGCCGTGGAGACGTACAACTACACCATTATCCTGAAGAAAGATAATTCCGAAATCAAACGAAGAGGTGTGGCCTCATCTTTCTTGAAAAAAGAAAATGGTCAGTGGAAGATTGTGCACATGCACAACTCATCGCGCAAGCTGTAGAAGAATTTTGTGGATTTGTTTAACTCCATAAACCATGACAAGATATTTCATAAGTGGCTTCTTGCTTATCTGTTCATTCAGCCTCTCTGCACAGGATAGTAACGACATTGTGGGCGAATGGCTTACCAAGAATAGTGAAGCCCAGGTAACCATTTACAAAGAGCAGGGAAAATATGTTGGAAAGATCACGCGGGTAAAAGACAGCAAGCAGTCTTCACTGCTTGACACAATCATTCTCTCTGATTTTATTTTTGATGCAAAAGAAAGGGAGTGGACCAATGGCACTGTGTTTGAGCCGCGGCATGGCCACAAGTCTTCTGGCTATTTGATATTGAAGGATGCGAACACCCTTAAAGTAACCGGCTATAAGGGGTTTCGGTGGATTAGTGATTCTGAAACGTGGACACGCATAGACACCAATACTAAGTAAGTACAAACCCTTAGCTCGCATGGAATCATTACCAGCCATTATTAAAACGTACAAGCACGATCCGGCTTCGGTTTACAACACCTGGTTCATTGGCAACGAAGAAAGATTGAAAGCATTTCGGTCAATCAAACGAGGCGTACTTCAGGTCATCGAAGATATTAAAACCGAAAAGTTTGGAAATGATTTTAAGGGGTCATCACTCGAATTTGTACTTACTGCTATTACCGAACAAAAACAAGTGTTTGAGGGAGCTGCACATCCATTTTACTGGAAACCTAAAATGCGGATACCGGATATTTACGAAAACCAAACCAACAAGCGTGCCTTTGGCCAGTTTCTTGAAAACTGCTACAATGCCACGAAAGAAGAACAGGTTATCCGCGAAATTATCAAGCTCGACACGTTAAAAATAAAAGGTCTCGGGCCTGCTGTAGCAAGCATTTTGTATTTTCTGCATCCAACGCTCATGCCACCCTTCAACACGGCAATTGTAAATGGCTTCAATTACTTATTTCGTGATAATAAAAAGTTAGGTAGTTGGACAGAGTACTTAAGAATGCGCGAAGTAATTCTCAAGACTAATGATGACAATAAAAGTCTTCTTTCCAATGACCTCGGGGCGATAGCAGGGCTACTCTATGAAATCGGCATGCGTAATATTATTATTGAAGGTCAGGTAATAGCGGAGGAGGAAAAAATCAAACTTCTGAAACAGTATGACAGGCGTCACAAAGAGGTGTTGGACGAGCAGCATGAAGAGAACCTCCACACCGAAATGCAATTCCATCTGCTGAAAATCGGCAAGGCGCTGGGCTACAACCCGATCTCGGCTAACAACGATAGAAGTAAATGTTACGGGGAGGTTAGCTTTTCATTCATCAGCCTTGATCAGTTTCCCGCGCTGAGTATTGATAAAGATACGCTAAGCACTATACAATTGATCGATGTGATCTGGTTTGAAGAGGGCACCAATAAAGTAGTGTGTGCCTTCGAAGTTGAGAAAAGTACCTCGATCTACTCAGGTATTCTTCGACTAAGTGACCTGGCCTTTTCGTTGCCGGATCACAGTTCATCTCTATTCATTATTATTCCTGACAAACGTGAAAAAGATGTTGTTCTCCAACTCAGCCGACCATCCATTAAGAAAAGTCAGGTTCATATAAAATATATCCTTTTTTCAGACTTACGGGAGCACTGTGATGCCCTCTGCAAGTTTGGAGACAGCCACATGATCTTAGAAAAAATAGCTAAAACAATTTCCTAAAAACCTAAACTAACCTAACTACCATGAAAACAATTATTGCAAGTACGCTTGTGCTGCTCATAACAATTTCTTCCGGGTTTGGCCATGATGGAAAGAAGCACAAGAAGGATTCTGTTAAAACTGCCGACTCAATAGCCATGGCGCAACAGCATGTAGCCGGGGATACAATCCATCATCATGATGAAGGTATGGCACATGATGAAAAGAAAATAACAGCCGATCTTGCCGACTTCCCAACGCTGCACCCCCTCATCGTGCATTTTGCCATTGTCTTGATTCTGGTAGCGGCAGGCATTCAATTGCTGAATCTGTATTTCATGAAGAAAGAAATTTCATGGATCATCGCGGCCATTCTTTTGGCAGGAGTA
The DNA here is from genome assembly GCA_002344065.1 of Flammeovirgaceae bacterium UBA2366. Classification (GTDB taxonomy): domain Bacteria; phylum Bacteroidota; class Bacteroidia; order Cytophagales; family Cyclobacteriaceae; genus UBA2336. The sequence goes on along the minus strand of DDTK01000004.1, from coordinate 102,333 downwards.
TTGGCAGCCTGGTTTGCCAGTAAAAATTTTCACCCTCATACGCATGGTATCAGTGAGCACGCTCAACTTGTACTAGATCAGCACGACAAGTGGGCTGACTGGACAATTAATTCAGGGATTGTTGCCCTCATCCTTCAAATTGCCAATCTTTTTCTTTTTAAAGACAAACGCTGGGCGTTTGGCGTTGTGATGATTGTATTAGCTGTATCCGCATACAGTGTGTCGCGTGCGGGGCACTATGGTTCTCAACTTGTTCACATTGAGGGAATCGGCCCGCAAGGCAAGTTTCTGGAGATGGAACATCATCACTAAAACCTCAATCGACTAATTTAAACCTTAATCTTAGAACAATGAAAAAATCAATTTTAACAATCTCCATCTTGATTTCGGGGCTTTTCGTTGGCTCACTACTCGTTACCGGCTGTGGCAATAAAAAAGAACAAAGCACGGAAGAACACGAACACGCAGTGGGTGACACTACCAGTCATCATCACGATGAAATGGAAATGGATTCCACGGAAATGCATCACATGGACTCCACACAGATGGCGTATGCCTGCCCCATGCATCCGGAAGTAACGGGTAAAGAAGGAGACAAGTGCTCGAAGTGCGGTATGAAGCTCGAGCCCGTGAAAGAGCATAAAGATGACCATGAGCACTAGTCCCATAGAGAGAAAATCTGTTTTGTTCATCGGGGTTTGTATGCTGCTGATGATTGTAGCATACATGCCCTCGCTAGCCCAGCACAAAATGCATAATGCAAAGCCCGTAGCATCAGGCAAACGTGTGGAGTACGATCTCTACATCGATCACCTGATGGTAAACTATACGGGCAAAGAAAAAATGGGTATGGCCATAAACGGGGGCATACCGGGGCCGGTGCTGCACTTCAACGAAGGCGATACGGCCATCATTCGTGTACACAACAAACTAAAGAACGAAGAAACATCCATTCATTGGCACGGACTGCTGCTGCCTAATGAAGAAGACGGGGTGCCTTACCTGACTACTGCACCCATTAAAGCAGGCCAGACACACACATTTAAGTTTCCACTCATCCAAACGGGAACATACTGGTATCACTCGCACACTATGCTTCAGGAGCAATCCGGTATCTATGGCTCAATGGTCATTCATCCGCGTGGGTGGAATGAATCAGCAGATATGAAAGAGCACGTAATCATGCTTAGCGACTGGACGGATGAAAATCCCCATGAAGTGATGCGCAATTTAAAGCGCGGCCTCGATTACTATGCCATCAAAAAAAATTCTGTTCAAAGCTGGGGCGAGGCTCTCGCAAAAAGATATTTGAAAGATCGTGCCAAAACCGAGTGGATGCGCATGCCCGCCATGGACGTTTCGGATGTCTATTACAACCGCTTCTTCATCAATGGAAAATCAGATGATGTTTTTGGCGATGTGAAACCGGGCGATTCGCTGCGCCTTCGTATCATTAACGGTAGTGCATCGTCATACCAATGGGTGCAATATGCCGGTGGCAAAATGAAAGTGGTGGCTGCCGATGGCATTGCCGTGCAGCCGGTTGAGGTGGATAAGATATTAGTGGCCATTGCCGAGACTTACGATGTAGAAATTAAAATCCCAGATGACGGCATGGCGTACGAATTCCGGGCTACCGCACAGGATATTTCAGGCTATGCATCGCTTTATTTTGGAAACGGCATGAAGATGAACGCACCCACGCTGCCCAAACTCGACTACTTTGCCATGATGCGCGAAATGAACAATATGGGCAACATGACCGGCATGGACATGAGCAATATGAAAGGAATGAAAATGGAGGGCGAACACAAAGGCCATGATATGGGTGATATGAAGAATGACTCTTCTATGAAAGACATGCCCATGGATACTTCCATGATGAACATGGAAAAGGATACCACATCTATGAAAGAAATGAACATGCCTGCCCGTCCGTCAGGCGGGGATACCATGAACATGCAAGACACCGCGATGAGCAACATGGATATGTCGAAAATGGACATGGGCGATCAAAGCGAAGTCACCTTAACCTACGACATGCTCCGCTCTCCAACGCCAACAGTCTTGAACGATCAATTGCCCATACGCGAAATCAAACTCAGCCTTACCGGTAACATGATTCGCTATGTGTGGTCGTTCGACAACAAAACACTCTCGCAATCTGATAAAATAGTAATACGCAAAGGAGAAAATGTGCGAATGATTTTGGTGAACAATACCATGATGCGCCATCCGCTGCATTTACACGGTCATTTCTTCCGTTTCCTAAATGCACAAGGTGAATACTCGCCCATGAAACACACCTTCGACATCGCTCCGATGGAAACCGTTACGATTGAGTTTTATGCCAACGAAGAAAAAGACTGGTTCTTCCATTGTCACATTCTCTATCACATGATGGCAGGAATGGCCCGCGTGGTAAGCTATGAAAACTCCCCTCCGAACACGCAACTCACACCACAAGATCAGCAGAAAGTCTTTAAGGAAGACCGGATGCTCTACTTCTGGGGTCAAACAAAAATTGCATCTGATGCTGTGTTTGGATTTGCCAACATTGTAGGAAATCGTGGAATTCTCGGCACTACTTATCGGGTGAGCTACAAGAATCAATACGAGTTTCAACCCGACTACCAACGATTCTTGGACAAGCGCCAGTTTCTTTCGGTATACGCGGGTGCCGACATTCGTAACACATTTCAACTTGTAGAAAATGGGAAGCAGACTGACCGCAGGGTTGGCGTGTTGGGTGTGCGCTACTTGTTACCCATGTTTGTGCAATCTGAGTTACGCGTTGACCACCGGGGGAATGTTCGGTTTCAGCTTTCGCGGAACGATATGCCTATTACAAGGCGATTAAGATTAAGCCTGGTGGGCAACTCAGATTGGGAGTACAACATTGATTTTGACTATAACATTGCCAAACGATTTTATATTCACGCGTCTTACGATTCGGACTATAAATATGGCGCTGGACTCACAATATTATGGTGATCCAACAAAGTAAATTTTAAATCGAATGAAGAGAATACTTGTTCCTACCGATTTTTCTGATTGCGCTCAAGCCGCTGCGGACGTTGCCATTGCCATCGCTGTAAAAACCAATTCAGAGGTTTATTTTCTTCACTTGCATGCCCCTGCACCAACAGGAGGACATATGGCCATGCATGGAGGTGGTTCTCATGAAGAGCACCAGCACCATGACTGTAGCGGCCCGGCAAGAGCCAGGCTCGATCAGCTCGTAAAAGCGGCTGAGCACCAAGGCATTTCTGCCAAGCCGACTTTGGTACTGGACGAAGATTGGAAACAGGTTGAAAAGCATGCAGCTGCATTCTCTATCGATTTGATAGTAATGGGATCGCATGGCGTCAACGGAATCAGGAGGATATTTTTAGGCTCTCGCGCCCTTCAGATGATTCGTCAGGCCGATCGGCCGGTGTTAATCATAAAGTCTGCCATTGCCGATTTCAAAATACAGAGAGTAGTATTTGTTTCCACCTTGGAAGAAAGGGAGCAGGAGGCGCTTGCGTTCCTGGATGAGGTAACATACCCCTGGAATGCCGTTATCCATTTCCTCTATGTTAGCAAGCCATTGACATCCGAAGAAACCAATGTATCGCTGGGGAAAATAGAACAACTCACCAAAGGATTAAAAACCCACATCGAATTTTCCGTTTGCAACGAGGAGGCCGGGATAAAAAAAGTGTCAGTGGACTTGGATGCTGATTTGGTTGTATTAACTACTCATGGGGGCAACTCCTTAATCCGCGCTTTTTCATCCGGACTGGCAGAGAAGGTCGCAGCCGAGTATGAAAGGCCAGTACTTATCATCAATACGAAATAAACGTTCCATGCATAATCATAAAACCCACTGGGAAAAAATTTACGAAACCAAGGCTGGATCTGACCTCAGTTGGTTTCAACCTTATCCGCATACATCGGTTGACTTCATTAATCTGTTCAAGCTGCCGAAGACTTCCAGCATCATTGATGTTGGTGGTGGCGATAGTCATTTAGTAGATGCGTTGCTGGAGTTAGGCTATTCGGATATTACGGTGCTTGATATTTCCGCCAAGTCAATTGAAAGCGCGAAAGCGAGGTTGGGAGAAAAGGCAGCAGCAATTACCTGGATAGAGAAAGACATTGTGGACTTTGAGCCTGAACGTAAATACGATTTCTGGCATGATCGGGCAGCCTTCCACTTTCTGACAACGGAAATCCAAGTCATAAAATACCTCGCCATTGTGAAGCAGGCAATCAAGCCTAGAGGGCACTTAGTGCTCGGCACCTTTTCCGATAATGGCCCTAACAAATGCAGTGGCTTGGAGGTCAAACAATACACCGAATCCTCTATGTCTGCATTATTTGAAAAAGATTTCAGGCGGATAAAGTGCTTGGAAGAGACGCACATCACACCTTTCAACACACAACAGAATTTTGTCTTCTGTAGTTTTCAGCGAACCTCAATTCCTATACTATGATTAAAAATAAAAACATAACGCGAATGCCGTGCGGCTCTATCGCTTTAATGGTATTTGCATTTTTCTTTTCGAATTGCAGTTCGAAGAAGGAGAATACTGGCATCATTAGCCTTGAAGATGTAAAGCTTTCAACTCTCACCGGGCAGAGTATTGACACGGATGAATTTGAGGGTAAGGTGGTCTTTATAAACTTCTGGGCAACCTGGTGCGGTCCCTGCATTCAGGAAATGCCGTCTATTGATAAAGCGCAAGCATTAATGACTGGCAAGAACGTAGTGTTTTTGCTCACCTCCAACGAAGATCCCGAGCAAATCGAACGCTTTTCAAAAAAGCACGATTACAGTTTTCTGTATGTGCAATTGAACAACATGGAAGAATTAAAAATCCCGGCCTTGCCCACAACATTCATTTTTGATGCTGAAGGTAGGTTGAAATTCTCAGAAACAGGCAGCCGCATGTGGAACGAACCAGTAAACATTGAACTCATTACTAAAATAATAAACCATGAAGAATAGCATATCTTTTTTTGCTTTGTCGATAGTATTATTGACGTCTTGTTCAACAAAGACTAAAGAAGTCAAACAACAAGCGACAATAAGTCTACTTGAATCTCCAACTCAGGCAGAAAGTGGTGAACCTTTCCTGTTCACCTATCAGGACAGCATCGTCTATCTTTCATGGATTGAGAAAAAAGAAAAGCAATCGACATTCAAGCTTGCCAGCCTTGACAGGGGTAAATGGACAACACCGGTAACCATTGCTTCAGGCAACTCATGGTTTGTGAATTGGGCAGACTATCCCATGATGGCGAGAAATGAAAGCGGGTTCATCGCTCATTTTCTGGATAGAAGCGCTGACGGAAAATTTACCTACGATGTAAAGTTCACGACTTCCGAGTCAATAAACACCACTTGGGCAAATCCTAAAATTCTGCACGATGATGGTAAGCAGGCAGAGCATGGCTTTGTTTCGCTGGTGCCGTATGACGACAAGTTTTTTGTTACGTGGCTTGACGGTCGCAACACGGTGATGGCGGGAATGGAAAATATGGATCATGATCACCATGGTGAGATGAGCCTTCGGGCGGCTGTGCTTGATGCAAATGGAAATAAACTTCATGAGTGGGAGCTCGATAGAAGAACGTGCGATTGCTGCCAGACAAGCGCTGCCATCACATCTAGCGGGCCTGTGGTGATTTATCGCGACCGTTCGGATGAAGAGATTCGCGATATGTCGATAGTACGTTTAGTGAATGGCGAGTGGACTCCACCGAAGAGCATCAACAGTGACCACTGGAAAATCGCTGGCTGCCCGGTAAATGGGCCGAGGGTTTCGGCCATCGGAAATACGCTTACTACCGCTTGGTTTACCATGGCTTCTGATACCGCTAAGGTGAATGTGATCTTCTCTCATGATGGTGGGGAGACTTTTGGAAAAGCAATTCGTGTGGATGAGGGTAGTCCGATAGGCCGCGTTGATATTGTGTTGCTAGACGAGCAAACTGCTGTAGTTAGCTGGATGGAGGGAACAGAAATCAAGGCGGTTAAAGTTCGAAGTGACGGAGTAAAGGAACAATCGGTTATCATAGCCGCATCGTCTGAGTCACGCTCCAGCGGCTTTCCGCAAATGACCAAGTCGGGTGACAAACTCATATTCGCCTGGACCGATTCAAAAGAAAAGTCAATAAAGTTAGCCTCCCTTAGTATATGATTCTGAATTCCAACTATCGCGTTTAAATAAAATTATAATCAATATGAAACGAATAACAGTAGTAGTCTTATTATTAAGCTTCGTGGGGTTAGCCCAGGCACAACTTAACATCCCACCAGCCAGTCCGGATGCTGAATTTAAGCAGCAGATTGGCTTTGGAGAAGTAGAGGTAAAATATTCCCGCCCAAATGCTCGCGGCAGGGTAATCTTCGGAGGGCTTGAACCTTACGGTCAGATGTGGCGCACGGGTGCGCATGATGCCACCACCATTCGATTTTCAGAAGCTGTAAAATTAAACGGCAACGACATTCCTGCTGGCACGTATTCTCTCTTCACCATTCCCAATCAAAATGAGTGGACAATCGTAATCAACAAAGCTGCTGAAATGCACGGCACTTCTGATTATACACAAGAGCAAGACCTCGTGCGTTTTGCAGCCAAGCCAGAGAAATCGGCACGCTATTATGAAACCTTCACCATCGAAGTAAATGATCTTTCGAAAGACGAAGCCGGATTGTTTCTACTATGGGAGAACACCCAGGTTAAGATCACCATCAAAATGAATGTGGATGAAAAGGTGATGGCTGAAATCAATGATCGGATCAACGTAAAGAAAGAAGACCGCGCAAGCCTTTTCTATCAATCCAGTTCTTACTACTTCAACAACAATAAAGATTTGAAGCAGGCTTATGCCTGGGTGCAAATAGCCAATAGTAAAGCGCAGGATGCCGCATATCTTCAACTACAGGCAAAAATTGAAGCCGCGATGAATGACTATGCAACGGCTCTTAAAACATTGAAAGCGTCTACCGATTTGGCCATAACGAAAAAGCTAGATCAGCTTATCGTAGCAAACGAAAAATTGCGTGTTGATTGGGCAGCTAAAACTAGTAAAAAGTAGAGCGATGAGGGGTACAATTATTACACTGATCGCTCTTATTCCATTTCTTTCAGTAGCGCAGGAAATCAGTGTTGAAAAGATTAACATTGATCTGAAGCAAAGCAAACTGGAATGGACAGGTAAAAAATTGGGTGGTGAACACTACGGAGAAATACAACTATCATCAGGTCACCTTTCATTCACTAAAAACAAACTGAGCGGTGGTTCTTTTGAAATGGACATGGCCAGCATTACGTGTGCTGATATTACCGATACGAAATCAAACAAGCGCTTGGTGGATCACCTGAAGTCTGAAGACTTCTTTTCTGTAGTACGCTTTCCTACATCAAAGTTTGTCATCACCAAGGTAGAACCGAAATCAACAAACGAATATACGGTGACAGGAAATCTAACCATTAAAGGAAAAACAAATCCCATTACGTTCACAGCCAATGTCAACAGTATAAATAATCAAACGGTAGCCAATGCCACGCTGACGTTTGATCGAAGTAAGTACGATGTGAAATTCGGTTCACAATCGTTTTTCGAGAACCTTGGCGAAAAACTTGTTTACGATGATGTCGATATGATTGTAAAATTAGTAATGCTTTCAAAGTAGGTACGAAACTTTAACGCTTTTTATGATGGAACATCAACACAGAAATCAACAATTCACTTGCCCTATGCACCCCGAAGTTGTGAAGGATGCACCCGGCAAATGCCCGAAGTGTGGAATGGATTTGATTCCAATTTCAAATTCAAAAGGTGAGCATTCGGGTCATCAGCATTATCGGCAACATGAAAGTGGACACGAACAACATGACATGAAGGTTGAAAAACATTCGGAGCATAAGCACCAACAGTCCGGTCATTCAGGCCATGCTCACCATGCTGGAATGATTGATGACTACAAAAAACGATTCTATATCGTCCTTGTTCTGGCCATACCGATCATAGCGCTTTCACCTATGATTCAACACTGGCTTGGTGTCGATTGGATGTTTACAGGTTCCTCGTATGTGCTCATGCTGCTCTCGTCTATTGTTTACTTCTATGGCGGATGGCCCTTCCTCATTGGTTTAAAGGATGAAGTGAAATCAAAATCGCCTGGCATGATGACACTGGTAGCAGTAGCGATTACGGTTGCCTATGTGTACAGCGTGGCCATTGTGTTGGGTTTAACCGGCATGGACTTTTTCTGGGAGTTAGCCACGTTAATTCTCATCATGCTATTGGGGCACTGGATTGAAATGAAATCTATTATGAGTGCATCGCGCGAATTGGAACTGTTGGTGCAACTCATGCCCTCGGAAGCGCACCTCATTCATGGCGAGCACATCACGGAAGTGAAGACGGAAGACCTTAAAGCCGGGGACATTATTCTCATTAAGCCGGGTGAAAAAATTGCCGCTGACGGCATCATCACTGAAGGCAATAGTTACCTGAATGAGTCTATGCTCACAGGTGAGTCGAAGCCAGTGGAGAAGTCGAAAGGCGAAAAAGTAATTGCAGGTTCCATCAATGGAAATGGATCGCTTAAAGTGGAAGTGTTGCACGGGAGTAAAGACTCGTACCTGGCGCAGGTAATTAAACTTGTTCAGGACGCACAACAAAGTCAATCCAAAACGCAACTCCTGGCTGATAAGGCTGCGGGTTGGCTTACCATCATTGCACTGGTATCAGGTGCATTAACGTTTATTGTCTGGCTCAGTATTGGTAAAGACCTGGCTTTCGCGATGGAGCGCATGGTTACAGTGATTGTCATTTGCTGTCCACACGCCCTTGGGCTTGCCGTTCCGTTAGTGGTGGCGCGGTCTACCGCCATTTCTGCCCAGAGCGGATTGCTGATCAAAGACAGAACGGCCTTTGAGAATTCCAGAAAGATTACCGCGCTGGTGTTTGATAAGACCGGTACGCTTACGCTTGGTAAATTTAGTGTGGTGAGGTTCGATTCATTAAGTGAATCGTATAATCGGGATGAAGTTCTTGCTATTGCCGCAGCACTTGAACAGAACTCCGAACATCCCATTGCAACCGGCATTGTAGAAAAAGCGAAGGAACTTAAACTTTCGTTGCCTGCTATTAGTGAGTTCAATGCAATCACAGGAAAAGGCATACAAGCCATGTGGAGTGGAACGCAAGTGAAGGTAGTAAGCCCCGGATATTTAAAGGAGAAAAATTTATACATTCAACTCCCATCATCAAGCGTGGCGGAAACAGTTGTATATGTTTTGATAGAAAGCAAAGTAGCTGGTGTGATTGCATTAGCGGATGAAATCAGAAAGGAATCACCTGACGCAATTAACACGCTCCGCGCAAATGGCATCAAAACACTTTTGCTCACAGGCGATAACAAAGAAGTGGCCAGGACGGTGAGTGAATCGCTGGGTATGGATGGCTTTATGGCCGAAGTACTTCCACATCAAAAGCTGGAAAAGATTAAAGAGCTTCAGGCGAAAGGTGAATTTGTTGCCATGACGGGTGATGGCGTGAATGATGCACCTGCGCTCGCGCAAGCCAACATCGGCATTGCCGTAGGCTCTGGTTCTGACATTGCTGCCGAAACGGCTGGTATTGTTTTGGTGAACAGCAACCCGAAAGACGTAGTGAATCTTATTTTATTTGGAAAAGCCACGTACAGGAAAATGATTCAGAACCTTGTGTGGGCAACTGGCTACAATGTGATTGCCCTGCCATTGGCAGCAGGCGTGTTGTACAACTTCGGAGTCATGCTCAGTCCTGCGATGGGTGCCGTATTAATGAGCGTAAGTACCGTGGTTGTTGCTATTAATGCTCGGATGTTGAAGGTGTAAAAAGATCTTAAGTGAAGCACATCCAAATTTTTGAAGACCACGCCACCTTCATTAGTCCAGCTATTCATACGGATCAGCACAAGCACCATGCCCTTGAAATAATTGTCAGTATAGATGGAGTAATAGAAATTGAAGATGCCTTTGGCAACGCCTTAGCTTCACAAGTTGTATTAGTATTACCTGATCAACTCCATCAAACTACAACCACTGGCGAAGCAGCCTTTATTTTTATTGAGCCAGAGTCTGAGCTGGCAAAGACAATGCTCACCACATTTAAGCCCGCTCAATCCGTTCAATCTATTGAAGGCAGAATGTCAGAAGCGGATAGAAAAGTATTTACTTCCGGTAGCATACCCAAAGCGCTGTCAAAAGTAATCAACTCTGTCAACTTGATTGACGACCGCATTCAAAGGGTTACAGACTTTTTTCGTTCGCATATAACCACACATGAGTTTAACCTGGAAATGTTGGCCGGGATAGCCTGCCTCTCAACCAGTCGCTTCACTCATTTATTCAAAGATCGGGTCGGTATCCCGATACGTCCTTTCATTCTTTGGTGCCGCATGCGCGTGGCCATTACCTCAGTGCTTGCAGGTATGACACTTACCCAGGCCGCACACGAAGCTGGTTTTTCTGACACCGCCCATCTGAGCCGCACTTTCATGGATATGTTCGGGGTTAACCCCTCTGCGGTTTTGAAATAATAGCCAGTTTATTCAAGCTTAGGAATTTTTTTCTGGGGACTTTGCAAAAAAATTCTTTGCCTATGAAAACAATTTTCCAGTATTCAATATACCCGGTGTTTATGCTGTCTGCTTCTTTCTTAATGATCCGGTTGATGGAAAACGGCACCAATCAATATCTCGCCATCGTGCCTATAATTGCATCATTCGGTTTAGTAGCACTACTGCTCGAACGCTGGTTGCCGTTCGAAAAAAATTGGGTGAACGGAGATGATTGGAACCTCGCCTTTACGTACTACGTCATCAATTATCTCATTAAAGTTTCTGCCCAATTTGCACTTATCTGGCTTGCCGTTTGGATACCCTTTCCACAATGGTTCCCTGCTACGTTACCTTTCTGGATGCAGGTATTATTGGCCCTCATCATTATCGACTTCTTTTTGTTCGTTGTTCACTGGCAAAGTCACCGATATGAGTGGTTGTGGAGACTCCATTCTATCCATCACAGTTCAGAACGCCTGTATTTTCTGAATGGCGAAAAACGGCACGCCTTGCATCAGATTCTGGAAGGCGGCCCGGGGATTATATTATGTCTTGCAATAGGTACGCCTCAGGCGGTAGTGGTTGCCGCGCTGGCTATTCTTGCCATCAATATGATGATGCAGCACACCAATTTAAATTATAAGGCTGGCGTTCTCAAGAAGTTCTTTTGCGTAGCTGAACTCCATCGTTGGCACCACCGTGCAGATTACAAAGATGCGCAAGTAAATTATGGCGCATGGTTAACTGTATGGGATCATATTTTTAAGACAGCGTACGACAATCCAAAAATTTATGAATCCAAGGGCATTGGTGAAATTGGTATTAAGGAAGAACCAAATTTTCCCAAATCATACTGGAAACAGTTGTTATTTCCATTCAAGTGAATATGAGGTACTCACTTTCGAAGCAGATCAAATAAGGAGTCGATTATCTTCCGGATTACATTAGTGGCGACTCCTTATTTGATCAGCTTCTTTAAACCTCGTGATATTGAATGCCATTTGATAAACTCCAAAGCACTTGGAGAAAGTATGAGAAATAATCAGGTGTTAAAGACTCATACTTTCTCCAAGAGCTTTGGAAAGACTTTGATTTTACTATGCTCAACGTTACAGACCATTTCACCACCAAGCCAAAGGTAGGCCTGTTGCGCAACCTTTGTAAAGGGTAATACGAGTGACGATCGTTCTTTTATTTCTACATGGAATCGTCACCCTTGACAAAGGCCGCGCAACAAGCGCAATTGGCGGCTTGTCGGAAAAAATGGTTGGGTGTGTTCTACTTCCTAACCTCGATCAAGCACAACTTGTACATCTCTATCAAGGTCTCCAGGTCGGCACTTTTTTCTGCACTTGGTGAGGGTGAAATAGGGACGAGCATTTCTATATTCCTAGTGTTATGTCGAAATCCTCCCTCTAATATATTATGTCGGTTTCTTACCGGATATTCAAGAGTTTTACCCTCGCTTTGAAAATTAATATTCAGCAGACCCAACGCACCATGGACCTCAGTTCGACTGGTTAGTAAAAGACAATCTATAGAGTCATGTTGATCCAAAATTGAAAAGATGTCATTCAGCAAAATCGGATACAAATGTTTGTCCTGCGATTTTTCAGCCAATCGATAGCATTTCAGTAGCATATCAGTTATCCCAATCTGCTTGGATACAAGGAACTCCTTTCTCTCCTCAACAGCGCTCTTTCCTGCATGGTGTTTAAACCTGAGCCCATAAACATTTTCCATCACTGGCCAGAATCTATTGTCTTTACTAGAATAATAAAACGGAAATTGAAAGTTCACTGACCTTGTAGGAAACGTGCCAATCACCAGCGTCTTAGCGCCCTTTGGAATAAAGGGTTCAAAAGGATGATCTATGCAAGTATACTTCCACATATTATTTTATTCTCTCATTAATCATCGGTACTAATTTAGGCTTATGTCGGAATATGCTTGCAAGGAATTTCCGGCATAAACCCGCACACCTTTCACACAACCCATTTATTCCGTTCCTCCTTGCCTGACCTTCCACCGCCAGCCTGTGAGTCGCCAACTCTTTTTGAACGCCTAGCCAACGGCAAATAAAAATGCCAGAGACTATGCAGACACTAATCAAAACACACCAGATGAATCGAACCTACCACGGAAATTATTTCTTTATTCTGTCAAAAGGTAATAACGCAGGAAAACCGATGGACAAGCCTTGCCCAAATTGCTTCGTAGTTATTTCCAAATGTCCACAGGAGAAACATTTGCTCTACTGGCTATGCTTCGGACTTTGGCAATGTGGATACTTCCAACCTCATCTTTGTGGCTCCGTGATTCCGTTTCTGAGGCTTCCGGAATTGAAGTCCATCATTCGGGAAACCCGCTCGAAAATCGGTTCGCGCATGGAGGAATATGAGAAAGCAATCAATACCCTGAACAAACTGCAAGACTACCGCCAGAGTATTTTCATTCAACTCCAACTTATCGAACAAGCTAAGAAAAGCATGATGTGGAAACTGCTCAGGTAGCAAAAGTTAAAGACAGATCACTGGATCAGCAGTTCCCGAAAGATTGTCGCGGTCTTTATTCTGATGGAACAATTCTTTCGGGAACACCTGATCCTTCCATGATAGTAAATGACTTTCTTACGTGAGTGTGCAAAGCACTTGTCAAAGTCCGGATGTTGATGGTTCATCTTTAGTGGAATCCTGTCTTTGACAAGAACTTTGCACAGCTATTGCAAGGCAAACAGAATCTCAAATTTTCTCTAAAGGAAATAGATTTAACAACTCTGATGAGACCATTTCACCGCCAAGCCAAAGGTAGGCCCGTTGCGGGGCCTTTGTCAAGGGCCATGTCGAGTGTCGATCCTTGTAATTGAATTTGTGGAATCGACACCCTTGACAAAGGCCCCGCAACGTGCGCAATTGGCGGCTTGTCGGAAAAAATGGTCGGGTTGGTTCAATCCCTAAATATTGGAGGTATTACGCTGTATCTATGTCATCGAATATGCTTCGCTCGCTTTCGTGTTGCATAGATGTTTGGGCATCAGAGAGTTTTTCACGGTCCCCTAAACTATTCTCAACGGTATTCTCTTCTATCCAGTCTTTAACAACTTGTAATTGTTTCTGTACTCTTCCAGTAATTGAAACATCCTGCCGAAATTGATCTTCAATAGTTTCAAGCGTTTCTATAATTGATTGCATAAAAAATTCTGCATCACTATCATTTTCAATATCAAAGGATTCTTGACGTTGAGTACACATCTCCTCAAGTTTCGGAACCACCTTCAATTTGATTTCTTCTCTTAAAGTTTCTATTTCCTTAGCGCTGAACAGGGACTGGATTTTCTCAGATCTAAGTGCATACAAATCATCTCCATTGACAGCATACTTGGAGACAGTTTGTACAAACAGTTTTCGTTGCTCTTCGGGCAGTAGATTGTACTCGTTTAATTTGCACGCGACATGTACTTCGGATACAGTATCTAGCATTAAGCCTGGCTTTGATGCTTGATCGATAATATTAGGATTCTCTTTTATATATTCAATCAAGAAATCTTTTGTGCATCGAAAGGAGAGAAATTCATGTACCTGTCTTTTTGCTCCCCATTTTGATAGGTAATCGTCTTTGTACTTCTTAGTTGAAGTAAACGCCTTTAAACGTTTTAAGACTAATGGAAAGTACGACTTCGGAACAACTATGGCCCTTTTGACCCCCATTTTTCCACACGTAACTTGCTCTAACAGTTTTTCTACAGGGCACCCTTGTAAATAGATCTCAATTAGTTCGGGACTTTTAACTACAAACGAAGAGAACGCATCGCCAACTGTTGGGTGCTTAAATCTCCAAATTGGTATTTCACTTCCATCGTCAAATTGTACCAAGCTTCCATTCATTGCAGAAAGAGCATGAGTGCATCCCCCCAAACTACTCCCCATTCTTTGAATGGCGTCAGTCTCCCCCGCCTTGAGTTCAATTGGACTCTTAAGGCGACCGCTGTTCATATAGATAAGTGCGAGAGCTGCTTGGCAATCTTGATCCAATCCACCAACAACTTCAATCAAAAAGTCTTCCTGCTTGTTGACAAATTCCTCCAAGTGCCATTTGGAGATATATAGATTTTTTGTAAAGAAGGGTGAGCCAAGACGTCTTGCTGTTTCAGGAATAAATCGCTTAGACTTGGCTACCCCTTCTAAGTGAGGCTTAATCTTTTTGCGAAATTCAGGCGGTTGAGATCCAAGTTTCATGTGGTTGTAAAGCATTTGTCGTTTCTCATCCAATGTTAAATTATGAACATCAATTACCACTTGACTTTCATTCAACAATGGGAAAGCAGTTGCTTTAAGATCACTACGGGCAGCGTTATAAATATAATCACGAGAGGTCATGACAATGCGAGCACCTTTGTTTAGCATTGCTCTTACCTGGGCAATGTGATGGTTCCATTCACGAACCAGAGATCGTTCATACTGAGTCACACCGAACGCATCGTCAACCCAAAAAAACTGATTCGGATCATCGGGGTTCCAATGATGGATTACTTTTTCAGGCGTTTCCAACTTCATAGTTGAGGCTTGCCATTGATCTAATGCCCCCATTGCCAACAAAGAAGCGATTGTAGTTTTGCCTGCTGCGGGCTCTCCTATTAGAAGGACAAAACCATGCTTATCAAGTGCTTTGGCTGCTCTTTGATAGGCATCAGTAATTACAACTTTTGATAACTCTTCTTTAAGTGAATCAAGCAGTGCTCTTCCCTGGACATAAACTCGCTCGTCCAAAATCTGGCTCAAGTCTCCAAGGCCATAGACTCTAGGAACGAGTCTTCTAAGTCTTTTATTCTCACGTATAGTTTGAAAAAGCCAAGTTGAACCCAGCACTAAGACATTTGAAATACCATAGCTTTTTAATTTGCTGTTGATTTTTTCCTCAAGCGATCCGGAGACACCTGCATTAGTAATTAGTACATATATATTGCAAAGGCCTTGCTTTGCAAGGCGGTCGGCTTTTGGTAACTCATCACTAAGATCGCTTAGTTTAAGATTATAATGAGGACGATTTGAATATTTACATTGAAATACAAATTTTCCCCGCCATGTTTCTCCATTATTGTTTTGCCATTCTCCTGTAAAACTTCCGTCACGTCCACCATCATGTGAACTGAGAAATGCCGTTACCGTTTGTCCAAAGACTTCTCTCGTCACAGTCAGGCATAACTCTTGAAAGCCATACCATCCTAGGCTATGTAAATCGTACATGCTATAACTTCAATTTTTTCAATCATTAATCTCTGGTACTAATTTAGGCTTTGTTCGGAATAGTGCTTGCAAGGAATTTCCGGCATAAACGGTTTCCCCCTTACAGCTATCGCTTTCAGGAACCCCCATTTATTCCGTTCCTCCTTGCGCAAATTCCTTTCAAAGCCTGTGGGTGCACCATAATTAATTCTTACGATTATGGAAAGCACAAAAGAAACAAGACCGTACCAGGCAGCAGAGATTCAGCTTGTCTACAAGTCGAACGTAAAACCTTCGTTACGTCCCAAGATCAGCCACTCGAAAGATGCATATCAAGTGTTGCTGGAAAGCTGGGACGACACCAAAATCGAACTCCTTGAGCAGTTCAAGGTGATGTTCACCAACCGTGCAAACAAAGTGCTCGGAATTTTTGAACTGTCAACCGGAGGCGTTAGCGGCACGGTTGCCGATCCTAAGCTGATTTTCGCTGCTGCGCTAAAAGTGGCCGCTTCTGGATTGATTCTAAGCCACAATCACCCATCCGGAAACTTGCAGCCAAGTCAGGCTGATATTGATCTTACCAGAAAAATCAAAGAGGCTGGCAAACTGTTGGAAATACAGTTGCTTGACCACATCATCTTGACAACAGAAGGATACTATTCCTTCGCGGATGAGGGCTTGATCTAAGCCCTCATCAAAACCTATGGTGAAGAAACAGGAAGCGTTTCAACTCGGCTAATGCATGGATGTACAGTTAACGGCAAAAGTTCACTAATTGTGAACTTTGTTCTTATGCCGGTTGGGAGCCATGAATGGCCTTTGAGGTAAAGTGTGCTCGTGTGGCTTATCATTGCGCTTAGCAGCATTACTGGACAATGCTTCTACTTCAGGTTTGATACTCCCTTTTTTGTGTTTATGCGCTTTCGAAACATGCCCGTCAAGCGACCGCTTGTTTGGGAAGGGTCCGGCTTCACATTCCGCACACCAAAACTCCTTTACCTTTTCTTTGTCGGCAGTCAAACGCTTGAAGAACAAATCACTCAGTTGCCAGATCGCCAGCGAGTGCATGAAGCAGATGAGAAAGCTGGTTATCGTGAGTTTGACATTCAAGATGGTTGGATCCTGTATGGCCAGGAACCAATAGTCGTAGTAAAGTCCATTGATAAAGAAACTCACCAGCGCATAGGCTCTGCCTGCATTCTGATATCCGTTTATGATAAATACTAGGATCAGAATTTCAATGACCGCAGCAAGCGCAATTCCATAAGCCCAGTTGAAAAACGTAAACCCAAAAAAGGTCATGTCGAGGTGTTCCAACTTCATAAACAAGTGGCCTGCATGTGGAACATAGAGTACAATGAGTGCGAGAGCGCTGTGAAATATCACTTCTTTACTCTCCAGGTAGGTGACAAGTTTATTCATGATCAATATCTTTTTGATGTTATTATTTTATTGTACGGTTGTCGATGACAACGACTCAAGCTTATTGCGAAGCATCATCATATCATCGCTTACTTTCTTATCCAGAATCTTGGCGTAATGTTGCGTAGTTTTCAGATTACGGTGCCCAAGCATTTTTCCAACAGTCTCTATGGGAACTCCATTCGTTAGGGTAATGGTAGTGGCGAAGGTGTGGCGTGCCGTGTGGAAAGTCATCTTTTTTGTGATGCCACACAGATCCGCGATCTCTTTGAGATACGCATTCATTTTTTGATTGCTGGGCATAGGAAGCAAAACGCCCTTGCTGATGCAAAGCGGTTCGCGTTCATATTTTTGCAGAATCGCCAGTGCAGGCTTCAGCAAGGGAATTTTTGAAGATGTGTCTGTTTTCTTTCGTTGCGTACTGATCCACTTCTCACCGTCAACACCGGTTACAATTTCGTGGCGCCTGAGTTTCTTTACGTCTGCGTATGCCAGACCGGTGTAGCAGCTGAAAAGGAAAATATCACGGATAATGCCCAATCTGTTAGTCGGAAACTCTTTGGCGGCAATACGGTTGATCTCATCCTGCGATAACACTTCACGCACTACTTCGCGCTTGCTCATTTTATATCCGAGGAATGGATCACGTTGCAGCCATCCATTTTTCAGGCATAGGTTGACGATCTTCTTGATGTTGCTGATATACTTGATTGAGGTGTTATGGCTACACTTGCGAATAGATTTCAACCAAAATTCCAGTTCGGATACAAACTCGTAATTCAGTTCCTGGATGTCGATGTCATCTTTTTTGAATTTCCAGCGAAGGAATGAAACGGTATGACTGAGTGCCGTTTCGTAACGCTCAATGGTTCCCGGTGAAAACTCTGTGTCGACAAGTTGCTTGATTTTCTCATTGTGATTGCGAAACACTTCGATGAACATTTTTGAAGCGGCACGCTTACCTTCGAATCGCAAGCGAAGGTTTTTCACCGTGATGGGTTGTTGATCTGCGATCAGTTGTCGTTGTGCTTCATACACACGCGCCTGAAGTGTATCAAGGTAAGCATTAAGTGTGCGCGCGTCTTCTTTAGTACCAGTTGCTCTACCGGCAGCAATGTTCCATCGCGAAGGATCCCATTTGCGTTGTGTGGAAATTTCAGTGCGTGCACAACCTACAGTGATTCGCATGTAGATTGGCAACTCTTGGTGTGTACAGTTCTTCGGCTTCTTGAAGTAGAAGAGAAGGCTAAATCTGTTGTTCATAACATGGGTGGTTTAGCGGTGATAAATCTATGCTTCCAGCCACCCGGATTCAAGATGTTCACGTCCTGAACTACTTGAATGTCAAATCGTTATGAGAAATCTGGTGAGTACTTTTTTCTTCCCTCCGATACTCACCGAATTACTCACCAAAGGCGTGTTATTTAGTGTCAAATCGTATGAGCCCGAAAACAAAAAAACCTGCAAATTCTTGTGATTTGCAGGTTCTTGTATCGTTTGTTACTGATTCTTGCAGAGGAGGAGGGATTCGAACCCCCGGACCCCGTAAAGGGTCTCCGGTTTTCAAGACCGGTGCAATAAACCACTCTACCACTCCTCTGTGGCTTGGTTAATTTTAGGAGTGCAAATGTATAGCTTTAAACCATTTTGGCAAAACCAACATCAAACACGTTAACTTAGTTTTCTTCTGTAAAGTCTGGGAAGGTTCGTTTGAGATCTTTGTTACTCAACAGCTGGGTATTTTTCTTGTAGGCATCCAGCTCCAACAATACCAGGCGCTGATCGTTTAGTACCATTCTTAGTTTCTCAATATCCTTTTCAAATTCCAGTCCTCTGCGCGTAGTTTTTACGGCATATTTTCTGGCAAAATCATCACCGGCTCCCTGTACACGGTTACGGATGTCAACATTGATTTTAATCCTATCCATAATTTCATCTTTCGACTTGCCGATAACCTGTGTAGCCTCCAGAGTGTTAAGAGTTAGTACCGTAGTACCCCCTACAGTAGAAACAACTTTTGACTGGTCGGTTTCCAATAAGGTAGGGGATAGTCCCGTAACTGCCCCAAGCGATGCGTTCATTAACGAGCGGTTCTTCTTCCCCTTCTTGGCCTTCTTGTAATCAACATTTAATTTTTTTTGATTCTCATCAAGCGTTTGCAGCAGTTCAGCAGCCGCGGCTATGTTTGTCCTGTATTTTTGATATTGCAGTCCATCCTTCAACACAATGTTTTCGGCATCAAGCACGGTGATGTTTATTTTTCGCTGTGTTCGGTTATTGGATTTATCCATAGCGAAAAAGACGATGTCGAAGGAAAGTTTTTTCTGGGTGTCTTCCACAAAATCATACCCGGGCTGCCAGGTAAATTCGTATTGAAGCGGGGTGTTTTCCTTTAGGCATATTGCAGGTACCCGTGAATCAGAGGCTACAAATCCTGCAGTCTTGATATTGTCATCCCCATTCGGATCAGACAGATATAACTTAAGGTTCAGTGTCTCATCTTCTTTTATAGTAAACAGGGAGTCGCCAGGAACAATTAATATCTCAGGAGGCAGATCAAGCTGTGTTTGTGCAATTTTAAACTTCCCCTTGGATTCAGCTTTGTCGGGCTGATCCTGAACGATGAATTCAATAGTAACCGGATTTGTTTTTAAGGCATTGAACTGGTTGCGAGAAGGGGTCCAACTAACTTGCCCTTGTGAATTTAGGGTAAGCCCTTCCGGCATTTGGGACGGCATAGATTTGTAGACGATAGGATCGCCATCCGGATCGAAAACATACTCATTGCCGATTTGATAGGTGTTTCGCGTTGATTGCTTAACGTAGAAGACAGGAAGCTCTTCTATTTGTGGCGGACGGTTTACATGGGTTACCGTAAAGTTTATGGTTTTGCGTACACGTGAACCATCGGCCCAGAAGCCTTGAAAGATTACCGGAAATTCTTTTTTAAGCTCAACCCGATTTACAAGATCATAAGAAGGCGTCCACGAAAAATTTCCGGTTGAATCAAATTGTATTTCCGATAACTCATTATCGAGTAAAGAAAACACAACATGCTGATTACCGGGGGTGGCTTTAAGCTGGAAAGAGAAAGTACGTCCTTCATAAAGATTTGTCCAGCCTGCTGAGTCGGGGAAAATCAATTCATGACCATTTTGTCCGTAGACAACGAATGGAAATAAAAGGCTGATTATACTTACGTAGATTAGGACTCTCAACGATTCGGTTTTTAAGGTCTGCAAAGGTAGTAAGATCAACTTTTTAAAATATGGCAGGTAAGAAAATGGCTCCAAAAGGAGAAAATTTTTTTGAAGACGTTTATGCCGTGGTAAAACTGATACCCAAGGGCAGGGTAACGAGTTACGGTGCCATTGCACGCTATTTGGGAACACGCATGAGTGCCCGTATGGTGGGTTGGGCTATGCATGAAGCACCAAAAGGTGTTCCGGCACATCGTGTTGTTAACAGTCAGGGGCTGCTCACCGGAAAGATTCATTTTAAAACGCCCACAACCATGCAACGCCTTTTGGAGAAGGAGGGTATTGAAGTGATCAACGATAGAATCACGCACTTCACCGATCTATTTTGGGATCCAGCGAAGGAATTGCTCTGAAATCTGTATCAAAATCCGGAAAAAGTCTTCCCAAAACTGGAATAAATTAGGGAGTAACCCCTCAAATTCTTCTAAAATCACCATTTTCTTACAAGGCATGGGGTTAGCATAAGGGTTATCCAAACAGGATGATCAAAGACCCATGAAAACCCTTGTCAACTTCTTCATAGCATTAGCCATACTCTTCGGGAGCGTTGCTACCGCGCAGGCCACTTCGCCAGCTGAAGCAGTTGATGTACTCGATTCGCGGCATAAGAATTTATTCATGTTCAAAGCCGACAGGAAATTTCTTGGAGCTTCAGTGGAGGTTTACTACACAAATGGTGACCTCGTGACATCTCAAAAATTGGAAAAAAGAAAAATGATCATCGACTTCTGTGATGTGAAGTTTGGTGAATACACGATACGCCTTAAAAAAGGAAATGAAATACAGGAGTATCACTATGTAAAGAAATAGCGCTGCCTATGCAGTAAAAGACAACACCAACGTGGGGTTGGTTTTAATCGGGTTAAGGTCGCTTCCAAAAGGGGTGGCCTTTTCCTTTTTAGATGCTTTTGCTTTGGTGATCAGGTGTAGTTGAAATGAACCATAACCCGATAAAGGTTATCAATCCGTTTACGATCAGAATTTCAAAACTAAATACATAGCCGCCAAACCAGGCTTTTGAATTTACGCTCAACAGGTAGGAGATAGCCGGGGAGAGCAAACAAACTATGGGCACCAGTCTGTCACGCACATTGCGCTTAGTCAACAAACCAAAAGAGAATAACCCTAACAAGGGTCCATAGGTATAGCCGGCAACACTAAGCACGGCATCAATGACCGAACGGTTGTTGATTTCTTTAAATACCAGAATGATGATGAGGAAGAGCAAGGAAAATCCGATATGCACGAAAAGCTTTTGACGCTTTTTAGCAACCTCAGGTTTATTTTTGAAATCCAGAAAATCGATACAAAATGAAGTGGTTAAACCTGCAAGAGCTGAATCCGCACTGGCATAGGAAGAAGCAGTGATTCCTAAAATAAAAAATATCCCGACCACCAAACTGAATTCATTTAATGCCAGCGCAGGAAAGAGTTCATCGCTGGCAGCCGGAATGGCAATGCCATTTTTTTCTGAATAAAGGTAGAGCAGTGCACCTAATGCGAGAAACAACAAGTTTACAAACACCAACGTAAGGCTAAACCAGAACATATTTTTCTGCGCATCTCTAAGTGTGCGACAGGTGAGGTTCTTTTGCATGATTTCCTGATCCATGCCTGTCATCGTTAGGGCAATGAATGCGCCACCCAGAAATTGTTTCCAGAAATACAACGGAGAGTTTACATCATCGAAGTAAAAAATCTTAGAATATCTGCTCTGCTCAATGGCATCAACCATTTCGGTGAATGAATAGCCAAGGCGGTTTGAAATTTGCCACACGGCAATGACTACGGCTGAAATCAGGAAGAATGTTTGAAATGTATCTGTCCACACAATGGTTTTGATCCCACCTTTATTCGTGTACACCCAAATCAAAACGATGGTTGTTGCAACGGTAACGTAGAACGGGATGTTCCATGCATCAAATAGAAATAATTGAAGTACTGTTGCAGCCAGGTATAAACGCAAGGAAGAACCTATGGTGCGCGAAACCATGAAGAAAAATGCCCCGGTTTTGTACGACCAAAAATCGAAGCGTTGTTCAAGGTAGGTGTAGATTGAAATCAAGTTTAACCGGTAGTAGAGTGGCATCAATATGCCGATGATTGCCCAATACCCAAGCAGGTACCCCAGCACCACCTGAAAATAGCCGAACCCTATTTTACCAACATTGCCAGGCACTGAAATGAATGTGACACCAGATAGTGAGGCGCCAATCATCCCAAAGGCCACCAAGTACCAGGGAGATTGACGATTAGCGGTAAAGAAGGTATGCGTGTCAGCTCCTTTCGAGGTAAACCAGGAAATAAGGATTAAGGCGAGGAAATAGAGGGTTATAATACTAATGACCAGTGTAGGCGTCATTGATTGTAGTTTCCTGCAAAAAATGAGTAAATACCTTCAAATCCAAATCAACCAAAGAAGTCGTTTTTGTGTTAATTTTGCACGGATCATTTCAGCACGATGCGAAACGCTTATCAAGAAGAAATATTAACCGATTTACTGGAAGTAGTAGAAACTACTGAATTGATGGATTTGGTTGTTTTTAATGACGATTTCAACACGTTTGAGCATGTCATTGAAACACTCATTAAAGTTTGCAAGCATACAACTGAGCAAGCTGAACAATGTACGTGGATCATTCATCATAAAGGGAGATGTACCGTAAAAAACGGCACGTTTGATTTTCTCAAGCCCATGCGTGACGCTATTTGTGAAGTTGGGATTGATGCCAAAATTTTATAATCACTCGCTGCCCAGTGGATTACCCCTCTAAACTTATTGAAGAAGCTGTTGGCCAGATTTCAAAACTTCCGGGTATCGGTAAGAAAACAGCCCTTCGACTGGTCCTTCACCTGATTCGCGAGAAAGAAGAAAGTACGTTTGCCCTTACGGAAGCGTTGAACAAGTTGCGCTCAGGGATTCAGTTTTGTTCGCAATGTCATAATATTTCAGATGCCGAGGTTTGCAGCATTTGCGTAAGTCATAAACGTGATCGTTCAACCGTTTGCGTGGTTGAGAACACCAACGATGTTATGGCCATCGAGAACACTTCGCAGTACCGTGGTCTGTATCATGTATTAGGAGGCGTTATTTCTCCTATGAATGGCATCGGACCTTCAGAGCTTAAGATTGAATCCTTGCTTAACCGACTTAATAATAGGCAATCGGAGGTTAAGGAACTTATTTTGGCATTAAGCCCCACCATGGAAGGTGATACTACCTCCTTTTACATTCACAGACGCATTAAGGATCTTCCTGTTAAAGTAAGCGTGATTGCCCGCGGTATACCGGTGGGTGGTGATCTGGAATATGCGGATGAAATCACCTTGGGTAGAAGCATCATTGGCAGAACGCTGTTCAATTAACCTTCCGGAAGTTTCATCATTCCGGTATAAATCTTTTTCTTTGTTGTCTTTCCTTCACAACTATGAATAAACTCTCCATTCGGTTAAATGCTTTTGAAGAATCAGCAACACTGGCTATGGCGGCCAAAGCCCGCGAATTTAAAAATCGTGGTATTGATGTGATCAGCTTAAGTTTGGGTGAACCCGATTTTAAAACACCCACACACATTTGTGAAGCTGCTAAAAGAGCCATTGATGACGGTAAGTATTTTGCCTACCCACCGGTAGCCGGTTATCAGGATTTACGCGAAGCGATTGCCGCGAAGTACCAAAAGGAAAACAACGTTCCCTATAAAGCCGAAAATATTGTTGTTTCCAATGGAGCCAAGCAATCGATAGCCAATGCCATGTTGGCCATTCTTAACCCGGGTGATGAAGTAATTATATTTTCTCCCTATTGGGTTAGCTACGATGCGTTGGTGCGGTTGGCCGAAGCAAAACCTGTTTTGGTAAAAGGGGGCATTGAAAACGATTTTAAGGTAACAGCCAGCCAGGTTGAGGAGGCTATTACTTCCAAAACGAGAATTATAATTTTCTCTTCACCGTGTAATCCTACAGGATCAGTTTTTTTGCGCTCGGAATTGGAAGCTATTGCTCAGGTTGTAAGCAAGCACAAAAATATTGTGGTTATTGCTGATGAGATTTACGAACACATAAACTTTACTGGCGAGCATGTAAGTTTCGCCTCATTGCCAGGAATGTTTGAGCGTACCATAACCGTTAATGGTTTTGCCAAAGGTTTTGCCATGACGGGCTGGCGCGTAGGGTACATTGGTGCACCAAAATGGATTGCCGATGGTTGTAATAAAATGCAAGGTCAGCTCACTTCTGCCAATTGCTCCATTGCGCAGCGGGCAGCGCTCGCTGCCATTACAGATGACCTTGCCCCCACATTTGCAATGGTGAAGGAATACGAAAAGCGCAGAGAAATTGTTTATAACCTGTTAAAGGAAATTCCGGGTATCAAATCCAATTACCCGCAAGGGGCATTTTACTTTTTTCCGGATGTGAGTTTCTACTATGGAAAATCGGATGGTGAGCGAACCATTACTAATGGCGATGACTTCTGTATGTATATGCTCGAAAAGGCGCACGTATCGTTAGTGCCCGGGGGTGCCTTTGGTGAAGAAAAGTGTGTCCGGCTTTCGTATGCGGCTTCTGAAAAGGATTTGCGTGAGGCGTTGAGCAGAGTGAAAGCGGCACTCGGTAAACTGAAATAATTATCAGTAACCCTCAAACTGCTTTTGCAGTGGTCCTGCTTTCTCAAGATCTTCCAGAATCTTTTTATCAAGAGGCGTGTCTTTAATAACGTTGTAGTTATCCCAGAAGGCTTTGTTATACGGTAAATCCTGATACTGCAAACCATAGTTGCGCATCTTCTCCGTGCCACCAATGCGCTCACTTGTATTGGGCTTTATTTCGTTAATCAACAGTTGTTGAAAAAGTTCTGTTTCAAATTTCACTTCATCTGTCTTCGCATCGTGCCAGGTCACTTTTGAGGTGATGCTCATAAAGCTTAAGTACATTTTCCCCTCTACCTGTCTGAAGTCAATGGATTTTTTTAACCCGGCAAATTTGCTTACCAGTTTTTTCTTTTTCCCTACCAACTCATTAGATGAACCTGTTTCAAATTCCAAATGAATAATGGAGTAGTCTTGCTTATCGACAAATATCTTCAGTAGATAATCTTTCGTGTGTGCGATCACATAAATTTCATGACCGTTATAATAGGAGTCAGCCTGACGTGTCATGGCATTGTACATTTCTTCGCGTGCTTCTATTTGTCGGTAACGAATATTATTATGCAATAGTAAATCTTCCAATAAATTATCCTGGTCGAAATATGCGGTAAATCTGCTCTCATACCCGAGGCTCTTTCGCACTTCCACTAAGCGAACCCGTTCGCGAAGCTTGTATTTGTTTCGAGGCTCAGCATAATCTTCATCATAAATTTTTACAGCCGCTTCGAGCAACGAAATGTTTGTGCTGGCAACTTTTTTAACGTCCCGGTAAAATCCCTCCATCATAAATGGTTTCATCGGGTAATTCATATCAATCTTGTTCAAGGCAATACGAAGGATATCTCCACCGGAAAGCGAATCGGTTACTACAACTTCATTCAGGACAGTTGTTGATTTTGAAAGTTCAAAGGTTGGGTTTTCCGGAAGTGACCAGACGGGTGCTTCATAATTAACGTACCCCAACATACTGATCACCAGAATTTCGTTTCGGTATTCATTCGGAATATGAAAATCAAACTCACCTTGCAGGTTGGTAATCGTGCCTATCGATTTTCCCTTGATACCA
Source organism: Flammeovirgaceae bacterium UBA2366 (assembly GCA_002344065.1). Lineage (GTDB taxonomy): Bacteria > Bacteroidota > Bacteroidia > Cytophagales > Cyclobacteriaceae > UBA2336. The sequence goes on along the minus strand of DDTK01000004.1, from coordinate 76,108 downwards.
ATCGAAGCGAAAGGCAGTGGTTCCCTGGTTTCTTTGTCGATGGCAATACCCGACACCGTTATTTTTTGTGCCTGAACGTTTAGGACCAAAACCAGCAGGCTCGATATAATTAGCGTAAATCTCATGGAATCAATAAAAATGATCATTCACGCGGTTCTTTCAAACGGCAAGTAAGATTATCTGCATTTTTGCAGGTTTAGCGCCAAAATGAATTCCTTAGCCGATTTATCTTCGTTCTGTGTAACTTTAAAAGACAATTTACCGGCTTGATTAACCTGGAAAAGATACCGCGTGTTTGGAAAAGGGCTTATTTGCTGCTTTGTCTGTGGTATCTCATAAACTTTACGGTAAGCGCATTCCTGGAATGGAAACTTGCAACGCCTTTCTTTTTTGTTTTTTGGAATGCCCTGTATTTATGGGAAGCCTTGTGTATTTGTATCATTCTGATACTGCTCTATTCAAACTTTCTATTTCAGTTTAGAATTTATTTTCAGATTGCCGGACATATAGCGGGTATCGTTGTATTTTTTCTCGTGATGGGCTCCTTTTCATATTATATTAAAGATTATGTGGAGGGCTATGTTTTTTTAGATAACTGGAAAGAACATATGGTTGGTTTATTACGGTGGGATGGATTGCAGTTTCAAAATCAATACATCATTACTGCGGCTGTGTATTACATTATCCGATACTTTGAGGGACTGCAACGAAAAGAATACGAAAAGGGTGAACTGGCTATCAAGAATCGGGAGATGCAACTGTCGTTATTAAAGTCTCAGATCAATCCGCACTTTTTATTCAATACCCTCAACTCTATTAATATGCTGGTGGGCTCCAGTAAAGAAAATGCCCGAAAAGTGATTACCCAGCTTTCTGATATTTTTCGCTATGCCCTCGACTCACATGGCGACCAAATGGTAAAACTTATCCATGAGTTGGACTTCATTGACAACTACATTAAGATTCAGCAAGTGCGTTTTGGTAATCGATTGAAGTTTGTAAAGCAAATTGACTTCACGTGTTTGGGTATTAAAATTCCACCTATGATTTTGCAACCCCTGGTAGAGAATTCGGTAAAGTATGGAATCGGACCAAAAGAAGAAGGCGGTACCATTACGTTAATCGTGAAACGATTTAATCACATGATCTTTTTTGAAGTTAAAGATGATGGCCTTGGATCAAACGCAAAGAAAGTGATGGATGGAAGTTCCAGCGGTGTAGGGATTAAAAACACCGATCAGCGCTTGCGAAACTCTTTCGGGGTAGGATCGGGTCTGCGCATCCGCTCAAATGAATGGGGCTATTCAGTTAGCTTTTTTATTCCCGTTCCGGAAGATGAAAAAACAGAACAGACACAACAAACCGAACCTGAAGAGATAGAAACTGAAATAAAAAGTATTGCCGGTTAGATACCGATAAGATCAGATCAGCGTTTACCTTAGTAAAGAAAAACTGATTAACTGAACGATTTAAAACAACCCCAATGAACATAACGTGTTTAATTATTGATGATGAACAACTGGCCCGGGAACTTTTGCGGGAGTATATCGATCAAATGCCGAATATTACTATTGTAGGCGAGGCCAATAAGGGAAAAGATGCGGTTGACCTGATTGATCAGTTAAAACCTGACCTGATTTTTCTGGATGTACAAATGCCGGGTATGAATGGCTTTGATGTTCTGGATGAAATTACCCACGATCCTCATGTGATTTTTACAACAGCATACGATCAGTATGCTATTCGGGCATTTGAAAAAAATGCTGTTGATTACCTGTTAAAACCAATTGATCAGGAGCGCTTTCAGTTGGCATTAAAACGTGCTGTTGAACGCATGAAGCTGGAACAGAACAATGTTGGTGAGCTTTTGCGCAACATTAAAACTGAAAACAAAACCTCGTACGATTCGCACATCTTTGTTCAAAAATCGGAGAAGCTGATTAACCTGGCCGTGGAGGAAATTATGTTTCTGGAAGCCTCTGGAGATTACACGATACTCACCACCAAAAACGATCAATTTGTGAGTTCATCAGGTATCGGCAAGCTGGAAGAAATTCTGAACCCCGAAACTTTTATTCGTGTTCATCGCAGCACGATAATCAATATCAACTTTTTGAAAGAAATTGAAAAGCATTTTAATGGCGGTATGATTGTTAAAATGCAAAGCGGTAAAAGTTTTCCGGTAAGCCGTACGTATGCTAAGCTTATTCGTAAAAAAGTTGTTTAACAACATGCCTATTGAACGGGAAGCCTCAAAGCTTCTTCATACACAAAATCCACCTCATCAACATGACTTTTTAAAAGGTCACGGAGCTTTTCTTCCGTGACTTTTTTAGTATCCTGAATAAACGCAGCCTGTCCAGCAAAATTTCTGGCATCAGAAATAAAAGCATTTACTGCAGCGGTCCTGTCGTTTTCATTAACCCAGTTCCAGTACCCGTTTTCATCCTTGAAGGTCAGGTCTGCATGTGGTTCAAGGGATAGGATTTTGGGATCAGGCAGATAAACAATAGCCTTATCATTTTCCAGAACAATCGAAAATTTCTTTTGAAGATCAAACCCACACTTCGCTTCAAATGATCCGGAAATTTCGATCTGCTTGGTGCTACCCATCCATGCGTTTTTCCAGCTGTAGCGATGTTGAAAGTTTTGCGATAAGGTGGCCAGTTCGAGTATAGCCGTTTGCTGTTGTAACACTATGGTGTTACGCACCTTTACTTCTGGTGTAAACTGAAAGGCTTCACTAAAATCCTTTCCGATGGCCTTGGCGGTATTGTACGATTGTTTTGGAATGATGACCAGCAGTACATAGGCAGCTAGGGTTCCCACAACGATGATGACGATGGCAAGTTTAAGGTAGCGTGAAATCATTTCGGTAAATCAAATTTTAAACGAACACGCGCCTTGTCGCGTATAGGTGTATTATCTTTTTTGGTAGGAATCCATTTAGGTCCATCCTTAATCAAACGGATTAGTTCTTCATCGCAACCCGAACCAATTCCCCTTATGATTTTAAATTCGGATAAGTTACCATTGGTCTCTACATAAAACTCAACAGTTACGCGTCCCTGAACTTTATTAGCTCTGGCTTCTTCTGGGTATTGTATATTTTTCTCAAGGTATTGCTGATAGGCACGGTTTCCGTTTTCCGGATGAGCCAGATCAACCGTGGGTGTATAGGGTACACTGTTTGATATTCCATACCCGGTAACTACTACTTCACTAAGTTGAGTGGCATCAAGGCTCATCGAAACATCAACCTCTTTTCGGTCAGCAGCGTTAACTTCTGTAGATTGCAATCCGATAAAGGAGTAGGTAAGTGTTGGACTGGATACCGTGGATTCAATCTGATAGTTTCCATCAATATCCGTAACGGTACCGCGGTTTGTTCCTTTGAGGACAACATTCACGCCCGGTAAAGGTGATCCATCTTCTTTTGAGGTTACGCGGCCGCGAATAACATTGGAAGCATAAGATGGTGAGGGTGCGCCAGTGGCACGGCTTACTTCCTGCTTCTTTCGATCAGTAGCGTCTTTCTTGGCAACAGCAGCAAGGTTTTCTTTTTCGGCAGCTAATTCTTCTGTTTGTATCTCATGTTTTGGCGCACTATCCACAGGTTTAACTTCGGCAACGGTGGGCTGTTCTTTCGGTTCATCATCAAGGTCTGCCTCTATAGTCAGAGTTTCCTTTTCGGCTTTTGATTTTGTTGATACATCAGGTGCTGATCGCTGTTGTGTAGTCTCTTTTGAATTTCCTACAGGTTCTTCTTTTTGGTAACGATCTTCAGAATGAACAATGGCAGAATCTTCTTCTCCAGCCTGAACCAGACCGGGCGGTGTTTCCTCGAGCGCTAAGGTAGAGGGGCTTTCAACCGAATTGATTGCCTGCCAGATGAAATAACCCGAAATCAAAAGAATAACAAGTCCGGCCGCAATTCTTCTTGTCCAGATCCATCGATCAGGTTTAAGCTCACGTTGTATTTCGGCTCTTTTTTCGCGTGGTGCGGCAGCCCTTTTGCTGGCGGCCGCAATGGGTGCGGCAGCGTAATCAGCATACTCGGGCTGGAGCAACTCATTATTTAAGGCCTTTACATCCTCTGCAAATTCGTCAGCTGAAAGATGCTCTGCCCCCTCAAGTGCTTCGGCCAAAAACGGATCTGACAATACCCTTTTTTCAAAAGCGTGCCGTTCGGCAGTACTCATGGTTCCGTTCAGGTAGCGCGCAATATCGTTTGTATAGTCAGTCATGGCGCTCTAAGCAAATCTTTAAATTTCGCTTTCCGTTTTGAATGTAGCTTTTCACTTTTTTCACCTCAAAACCAGTCTCCACTCCAATTTCCTGATAGCATTTCTGGTGTAAATAGAACAACCGAACACACTGTTGTTGTTCATCTGCCAGTTTTTCAATGCATTTTTCCAATTTAACAAGATTTCCCTCCAAATCAGTTGCATCATCCAGATGCGCAACACCATCGGATTCCATAAGAAATGGTGATAATTCTTCCGTTTGCTTGTTTTTGTTGGCCCGTAAATACATCAGGCAATGATTGCGTGCGGTAACATAAAGCCAGCTTTTGAAGTGGGCGATTTCGTGTTCCAGCAAGGTGCTGATGAGTTTTTCAAACACATTCATTACGGCATCTTTTGCCTCATCGCGGTCTTTCAGGTATTTCAAGCAAACACCATATACCAGAGAGGTGTACCGGGTATATAAAAAGCCCAATACCTCCATATCACCGGTTTTCTGGTACCGTTGTATCAGTTCCTGATCGGTGATTTCTGCCAGGGGCTTTTTAAAAAGCATTTTTTAAGATAGTAAAAATTTTTCCGATTGGTTTATGGAATGCATGTAGAGGCTGCATCTCATCACTGTAAACCAAACAAATAAAAGTATGAAAACGCAATTTATTATTTTGAGTACCCTGCTGTTTACCAGCCTTGGTTTTAATCTGCAGGAACGGGTTATTACGGGCAGCGTTACATCGGCAGAAGATGGGAGTGCGATACCCGGGGTTAACGTAGTATTAAAGGGAAGCAAATCGGGTGTCACAACGGATGTACACGGCAAGTACTCTATCCACGTTCCGTCAAGTGGAGGTATTTTAGTTTTCTCCTTTGTTGGATACACAACTCAGGAAATTAAGATTGGCACACGGGGTATTATTGATGTGCAGCTCGCACTTGACGTAACAAGCCTTAGTGAGGTTGTGGTTACTGGTTATGGCCGGTATAAGCGTGCAGAAAAAAGTGGTGTGGCAGCTGAATATGCTTCACCGATGCTTTATGCACCAAATGATTACCGTAAACCGGATTGGAATACCGAAGAATATGATGGCATAAACGAAAACATCTTTCACGATGCGTTGCGCAATCCGCTTTCCACGTTTTCGATTGATGTCGATGCGGCTTCGTATAGTAACATGCGCAGATTTTTGAACAATGGGCAACGTCCGCCTAAAGATGCCGTACGCATTGAGGAGTTGATAAACTATTTCGACTATGATTACAATCAGCCGAAGGACGAGCATCCCTTTAATATCATTACCGAAATTTCATCGGCACCATGGAACAAGCAACATAAACTGGTACATATCGGGCTGCAAGGCAAGCGCATTGCAACAGAAAATCTACCGGCATCCAACCTGGTATTTCTGATCGATGTTTCGGGCTCTATGGATGAGCCAAATAAGCTTCCGTTGTTAAAATCTTCATTTAAAATGTTAGTGAACGAACTTCGCCCTCAAGATTATGTATCTATTGTGGTATATGCTGGCGCTGCGGGAGTTGTGCTTGAGCCAACATCAGGCAATGAGAAGAAAAAAATAATTGAAGCACTCGACAGGCTTGAAGCCGGTGGATCAACAGCCGGTGGCGCAGGTATTAAGCTAGCCTATGCAATGGCACACAAGCATTTCAAGCAAGGTGGTAACAACCGGGTAATTCTTGCAACCGATGGTGATTTCAATATTGGTGAATCCAGCAATGCAGCCATGGAGCAACTTATTGAAAAGGAAAAACAAGGAGGTGTGTTTTTAACCATTCTTGGTTATGGCATGGGCAACTATAAAGACTCTAAAATGAAAACGTTGTCGATGAAGGGTAATGGTAACTATGCGTACATCGATAACATTACGGAAGCCAAGAAAGTGTTGGTGAACGAATTCGGTGGAACACTTTTCACCATTGCGAAAGATGTGAAGTTGCAGGTAGAGTTTAATCCTGCCAAAGTGAAAGCCTACCGTTTAATCGGTTATGAAAATCGCTTACTGAAGAATGAAGACTTCAATAATGATAAGAAAGATGCCGGTGATTTAGGTTCAGGCCATACCGTAACGGCTTTGTATGAAATTATTCCGGTGGGTGTGGATAGTGAATTCTTTAAAATTGATCCGCTGAAGTATCAGACAACCAAAATTGATCCTTCTGCTTCAAAATCAAAAGAACTCATGACGGTTAAATTTCGTTACAAGCAACCCAGTAGTGAAACCAGTAAACTGATTGTTCATCCGATGATCGATAACCAGCTAGCACTTGAACAAACTTCTGATAATTTCAGATGGTCAGCTTCGGTAGCAGCATTTGGTATGTTGCTGCGTGAATCGGAATACATAAAATCATATTCGTATGACGATGTAGCTCAATTGGCACAAGGCGCTCGTGGTCAGGATAAGGAAGGTTACCGGATTGAATTCATCAATATGGTGAAGTCGTTTGGCGGAGTAGTAGCAAAACGGTAATCCAGTACGCGGATGTGAAGATGAAGTCGTTGCGTAGTCCGCAACGACTTTATTTTTATTTATTTTTTGTCTAAACAACGATTTGTTACTTTTGGAATCCATGGAAGAAGAAATACGGCAAAACTATACTGAGGCTGAGAAATTGCAGGTTTTTCATGACGAGTTTATGCCCCACATTAACTCCATGTACAACTTTGCCTATCGGCTTACATTTGATGAAGACGATGCAAATGACCTGGTTCAGGATACCTACCTAAAGGCTTTTCGCTTTATACATTCGTTTGAAAAAGGAACTAATGCCAAGGCATGGCTGTTCCGGATTTTAAAGAATAGTTTTATTAACGACTACCGGAAGAAGAGTAAGGAGCCGGCTAAGGTTGATTATCAGGATGTAGAGACGTATTACAACTCAGACGATGTTGATCGGCAGATTACACCTGATTTACGGGTAGAGTCGTTGCAGGATATGATTGGCGATGAGATATCCAATGCATTAAATTCATTGGATGTAGATTTTCGTACCGTAATCATTCTTTGCGATCTGGAAGGTTTTAAGTACGAAGAAATGGCAAAAATTTTAGATATACCTATCGGTACGGTGCGCAGTCGTTTGCACAGGGCCCGTAACCTGTTGAAGGAAAAATTAACTGATTACGCCAAACAAATGGGATACAAAAATACCTAAGCCTATGCCTGACTCTACAACTTCACCTGAGGGTAAAAAGCTTTCCTGCATAGAGATGCTTCAACTCATGCTCGAAGGAGATGCAACCCTGGAGCAACAACAGAATTTTAAAGCACATCTTGATGAATGTATGCCTTGTTACAAATCGTATAATCTTGAAGTAACGCTGAAAATGCTCATTAAGTCAAAATGCAACGGCAATGGTGCTCCTCCGGAACTTGTTGAAAAAATCAAAACACAGATCAGTCAAAACATGCCTCATTAATGGCCGGCAAAGCAATTATTTTCAGTGCGCCTTCCGGCTCAGGAAAAACCACCATCGTTAAGTATCTACTTGAAAATTGCCCTGACCTGGGTTTTTCTATTTCTGCTTCTACACGTGATAAGCGAGGAAGAAAAGAACAGGATGGAAAGGACTATTATTTTCTTTCGCCTGAGGAGTTCAAAAGAAAAATCGATAATGATGAGTTTATTGAGTGGGAAGAAGTTTATGAGGGTAACTATTACGGCACACTTAAGTCTGAGATTCAGCGAATCTGGAATGAAGGTAAAAACGTAATTTTTGATGTTGATGTAAAAGGCGGCCTGGCATTAAAAAAATATTTCGGGGAAAATGCGCTGGCCATTTTTGTAAAGGTGCCTTCCATTGAAATTCTGGAGCAGCGCTTGGTTGGCAGAGGAACGGAGTCGCATGCAAGCTTGTCGCAACGTTTGTTCAAAGCTAAGTTTGAAATGACTTTTGCGGATAAGTTTGATGTGGTGCTGGTTAATGAAAATCTGGAAAAGTCGTTAGTCGAGGCACTACGCTTGTATAATGATTTCAAAAACAAGTAATATCAAACAACTTTAAGGTGTGAAAATCGGTCTCTTCTTCGGCTCGTTTAATCCCATTCATACCGGTCACATGATCATTGCCAATATCATGGTAGAAACCACGGATTTGGAGAAGGTCTGGTTTGTGGTTACGCCACACAACCCGCATAAACAAAGCAAGGGTCTGTTGCATGATTTTGATCGATACGATATGGTTCGGGCGGCCGTCTATGAAAACTATAAGCTCGAAGTTTCCGATGTTGAATTTCATTTACCGAAACCAAATTATACCATCCATACACTGGTTCACTTATCTGAGAAACATCCCGATAAACAGTTTAAAGTAATTATTGGTGAAGATAACCTGGCCAACTTCACCAAATGGAAAAATTACGAACGTATACTGGAGGATTATGGCTTGTATGTTTACCCCCGCCTGACTGGCGCAGTGGGGCAGGCCCGCCCGAATGTAACAAGTACAGAACTTAATCGTCATCCCAACGTAAAATTGGTGGAAGCGCCCATGATGGATATTTCCGCTACGTTTATCCGAAATTGTATAAGAAAAAACCAATCGGTACGTTACCTTGTTCCGGATGCTGTGGAGGCCATTATTCGTGCAAAAAAGTTTTATCAATAATCAGGCAACGAAATGATTATTATCATCGTCTGCACACTAGGCCAAAAGTAACTTGAACCCTCAAGCCTGAATGATGCGCTACTTGTTAATCTTGATGTTCTGCAGCATGGTTTCCCTCTGTTTGGCAGGGGGGGTGCGTGGCACTATAAAAGCCAGCGATGGATCGCTACTTCCCTATACAACCATTTATGTAAAGGAAACAGGTACCGGTACGGTCTCAAACCTAGATGGTTTTTACGAAATATCTCTTGCGTCCGGAACCTACAATTTGGTTTACCAGTATGTAGGATATGAAACCCAGCAGCATACCGTAACCATAGGCAGTACGTTTCAAGTGCTGGATATTGTTTTGAAGTCGCAGGTAGTTATGCTTCAGAACGTGACCATCTCCGGAAAGGAAGATCCGGCCTATACCATTATGCGTAAGGCGATTTCAAAAGCAAAGTACCACACGCAACAACTCAACAAGTATTCGGCAAAAGTTTATATAAAAGGAACGGGAAAGCTGGTGGACTATCCATGGTTGGCCAAGAAGGCATTGGAAAAGGAAGGAATAGAAAAGGATCGCGTTTTTATTACCGAATCCATAAGTGAAATCAAGTATACCCGTCCGAATACTTTTGAAGAAAAAGTAATCTCCATCCGCAGTGATGGAAAGGATAACAACACCTCTCCAAATGCCTTTATTTTCGGAAGTTTTTACGAGCCGGTTATTGCTGAAACGGTTTCGCCTTTATCACCGGCAGCTTTTGGTTACTATAAGTTTGAATACCAGGGCACATTCAAGGATCGTAATTATGAAGTTAGCCAGATAAAAGTTACTCCGCGTTCACGTGGTGACAATGTTGTAGAGGGTACAATTTTTATTGTTGAAGATTGGTGGTCTATTCACAGCCTTGAATTGAAAACCACTAAACTGGGCATTCGCATTGGTATCAAGCAAGTGTATGCGCCTATAGAGGATAAGGCCCGCCTGAACGCCCCAGTCGGGCAGGCCTGGTTACCTGTTTCACAGCAATTTGATATTGGTGGAAAGTTTTTTGGATTCGAGTTTGTATATAATTACCTGGCAACCGTAAGCGACTATATAATTGAATTGAATCCTGATTTGGTGGTAGAGGAGATGACCGTAGTAGATGAGAAAATCTTTAAACAGGAGGCAAAAGAAATCCAAAACCGAAATAGTCAGAAAGACCAGCAATTGCAGGAACGCCTGGCTTCGGATAAAGAAATTACCCGCAAGGAATTACGCTCGATCATCAAGGAGTACGAAAAGGAAGAACTAAAACAGTCGAAAGAACCGGAAGTACTTTCCAATACCACCTTTAAGATAGATAGTGGTGCCTTTAAAAAGGACTCTGCATATTGGGCTGCTATTCGCCCGGTACCGCTTACCCTTGAAGAAATAAAAGGCTATCGTAAAACGGATAGTCTTGCCATTGAAGAACGGAAGAAAGAGGAAGGTGATACAGTGAAACGCTCACAAAAAAACAAGAAGGGCTTTCAACCTTGGGACTTACTTATCGGTGATGTCTATAAAGTATCAAAGCACTCTAATTTTGAAATTAAATTCCCTGAAGTATGGTTCAATACGGTTGAAGGGTTTAATCTGATTTATCGCTTAAACTTTGGAACAATTCTGCAAGACACCACCAAGACGAGGCTAAATATTATGCCCACGTTACGCTATGCTTTTGCACGCGAAAAGTTATCGGGCAATTTAACCTTCCGGCTGCGCAACAAGCATTACCGATTTGAAATTCAAGGAGGACGCTACATAAAACAGTTTAATCCGGATGAACCTATTTTGCCTGTAATAAACACCTTTACAACATTATTTTTAGAGGAAAACCTGATGAAGATTTATGAGCGCGATTATCTGGATGTGCTCTACAGGCGAAGGTTCAGTCCAAAATTTACAGCTGAAGCCACAGCATCGTGGGCAACCAGGCGTGAATTATTTAATAACACCAATTATAAGTGGGTTAACCGCGATAAAATTGAAGGCTACACACCGAATGCTCCTGTGAATGATGAATTGCCCAATACCAGCTTTGATGAACACCAGGCTGTTATAGCCGGAATCCATTTAAGTGCAAGGCCGTGGTTAAAATACAGAATCAGAAATGGTCGGAGGAGCGAAATTGAAAGCTCCACACCAACACTACTATTAACTTACCGAAAAGGTATTTCCGGCATTCTTGAGAGTAAGATTGATTTCGATCAGCTTGAAGCCGGTATCAAACATGAACTTCCTGTGGGAGTGCGCGGAAGATTACATTTTTCCTTATTGGGTGGTGTGTTTCTGAATACAGATAGCATGGCTTTTATGGATTACAAACATTTTTTGGGTAACCGTACACCGTTTGTTACCACTGATCCTGTAGGGAGTTACCGTTTGCTTGATTACTACCGGCACAGTACAACCGATAAATATTTTGCCGCCAATGTTCATTATCAGTTCAGAAAATTGTTGCTGACCAATATACCGGAAGTACGAATGTTTGGTATACGCGAAAATATTTTTGTGAACTACCTGGCCACACCAACTTCACAAAATTATACAGAAGTGGGTTATTCCATCGATGGTATCTTGCGTGTTTTCCGGCTTGAAGCAGCCGTTGGTTTTCAGGATGGAAAGTATCTTAACTATGGTTTTCGGATAGGCGTCACTACCGGCATAGCCATGCGCTTTTCAGATAACTAACCAGGAGTCAGGAAGGTAACTTTTTTGGTACCTTTCGCACATGATCATTACCCTCGATGAATTCTTAAAACTTCGACAAGAGCTTCCTGCTGTGGATGTGCGGTCGGAAGGAGAATTTGCTGAAGGGCATATTCCGGGTGTGATCAATATTCCCCTGCTCAATAATCAGGAACGTGTTGCTGTTGGCACTGAGTACAAACAGAAGGGGCAACTGGAGGCCATCAAGACTGGTTTCCGGTTGGTTGGGCCCCGGTTGAACGGTATTATTGACGAGGCTCTTTGCGTTACCGAGGGTCGTGAACTGCTGGTGCATTGCTGGCGTGGCGGCATGCGGTCGGCTAACTTTTGCAGTTTCGTGCAGATGGCGGGCATTAAAACTCATGCACTTAAGGGCGGATACAAAGCCTACCGGCAACAGGCTGTTGCTTCCTTTGCGCTGCCGTTTAATCTTATTGTGTTGGGTGGTGAAACCGGAAGTGGCAAAAGTGAAATTCTTCGAGCCTTAAAAGCTGCTGGTGAACAAGTAATTGATCTGGAGTTGCTCGCACAACATAAAGGATCCGTTTTTGGAGGCTTGAGCATGCCGACACAGCCCACTACGGAGCAATTTCAAAATGATTTGTTTGAGACTGTTTTAAAGTTAGATGTTTCCAGGCGGATCTGGATTGAAGATGAGTCCATTGCGATTGGAAAAATATTTTTACCGGAGCCGTTGTGGCGAACAATGAACCAATCACAAGTGGTGGAAATTGATGTTCCGAAGGAGATCCGGATTCAGCGATTGGTAAAAGAGTATGGTGAAACCGATCCTGAGCAGTTTCTGGAGGCCATGAAAAAGATTACGAAGAAACTTGGAGGGCAACATTTTAATATAGCTGCAGAAAAATTGTTACAAAACGATTGGAGCAGTACGATTGATGTTTTGTTGACCTATTACGACAAAGCCTATCGCAATGGACTTGAGCGAAAGCAAAAACGAATTGTTAAACGCCTTTCGTGGGATGGAAAAAGCATTGACTTAGCGCTCAAAGATATTTTGACCACATAGATATTTTTATGACTGATATCAAACTCACTCAGTTCTCTCACGGCTCAGGATGCGGATGTAAAATTGCTCCGGCTACATTAGAGAAGATTTTAAAAACAACAGGCGAAAAGAAACTGTTTCCTCAATTGTTGGTTGGCAATGAATCGAAAGATGATGCAGCTGTTTATGAATTAAATAGCGACACGTGTATTATCAGTACTACAGACTTTTTTATGCCCATAGTTGATGATGCCTTTTCCTTTGGTGCCATTGCGGCCACCAATGCCATAAGCGATGTATATGCCATGGGCGGTAAACCGATGATGGCCCTGGCTATTTTGGGTTGGCCTGTGGAAAAAATTCCGGTTGAAGTGGCTCGGCAGGTTTTGGAAGGTGCGAAATCCATTTGCGATCAGGCTAATATTCCTGTTGCCGGTGGCCATAGTATTGATAGTCCTGAACCGATTTTTGGATTGGCAGTAACCGGTACGGTTCTCAAACAGCACCTCAAAAAAAATAATACGGCCAAAACAGGTGATCAGCTTTACCTGACCAAGCCACTGGGTGTAGGTATGATTTCTACAGCACAAAAGCGCGGTGCAGCACAACCTGATGATGTAACGGAGGCTGTCCGTATCATGACTTCACTGAATGCAGTTGGTGAAGTTTTCGGTACGCTACCGTATGTATCCGCCATGACTGATGTAACCGGCTTTGGATTGCTTGGACATTTGCTTGAAGTGTGTGAAGGAAGCCAACTTTCTGCGGAGATTACCTATTCAAAAATTCCGCTAATTAAAAATCTATCACACTATGCTTCTAAAATGATTTACCCCGATAACACCATGCGAAATTGGCAAAGTTATGACGGCAAAGTAACCGGTATTGGATCAGAGTCATTGCTTACACTTTGCGATCCGCAAACCAGTGGTGGGTTGCTCGTATGTGTTGAGGAAAATCATGTACACGAATTTGAACGCGTAGCGTATGAGCATGGACTTTCCCTTAAGCCGTTTGGTAAGTTGATCGAAAAAACACCATCACACATAACAATTGTCGCTTGATTGAGGAAGTAACACAACAACTTTGGGAAGCTGGTGAGAAGAAATTGAAGTGCAGGATTCGATTGAAAGGAGAGCCTATTGAACGACTTGTTCATCCGTATGGCATTTGCCAAACAGCTGCTAATAAAATTATGCTGGTTTGCTGGCAGGAGCTGGGTTTTACCAAAGCCGGACGCACAGCAGGATATAGAAATCTGAAATTGGCAAACATCGAACAAATTGAAATAACGGATTTACATTTCATAAAACACGATGATTTCAACCCGTTGGACGGGCAGTATAAAGACTGGGTGTTTCATATTTAATGGGCGGAAGACTTTTTGGAATTCCGCCCACCATTCTCTGTATTATTTTCTGCTGATCAACACCGTGTAGCCATTTGATTTTCCATTCTTATCGAACGACTCACTTTTTACCATGCCCACTTTTTCAGCGATCCATTCGGTGGATGAAAATTCAAACGTCATATTTATTCCCATTTTTGATTGGGTAGTCGACTTGCTGGTGATTTTGTAGCACTCAAATGTTCCGGCCGGTGTGGTTATCGTTTCTTTGCCAACTACTTTTCTGTCCGTAATCTGTACAGACATAGTCATAGGAATCGGGCTACCTGTTGCCGTCATGGTTATGGAACCGTTTTTCAGGGTTTGTCCGGCTGATAATTTTGAGGGAAGCTCAAGATTTTCTGATTCCATTTTCATTTCATATGAACTGAAGGCTTTTTGTTGTTCTTCCGGAATGAACTTGCGCATGTCCATGGTCATCACACCATTTTCGCACGTCATTTCCAAATCGCCCTCCATAACTTTTTTACCCTTATCACTAAAAATCACGGAGTTGACGGTGGCCTTATAACCGTTACCGATTTTTTCATAGGCGGTAACCTTTTGCTGATTCTTGCCGGATGTTTTGCCATTCTTGCCAAAGTTTTCGTACGTCCATTCGGTGCCTTGTTCCAATACGTAGTAATCATTGCATTGAGCAAAGAGGTTAAGTGAAAATGCGAAAGCTAAGAATAGGAGAAGTGCTTTTTTCATGGTGATTTTCTTTTAGTTAGTAATTATACAAAATTGGTAATCCTGTATTCGAGGGTTAATATCGTTTCGATCCCTCAATTTCCATAATTAAATCTTCGCCATAAGCCATTGCGGGGGTCTGATAACCTGTTTTAAAATTTCCGTTCAGGATTTTTTCTGCAATAAGCACGCTTGTTTTTGCCGTAAGTAAATAACCGCTCACGGTTTCAAGCCGGGCTTCCGCCTGCTCACCGTTCTCGTTCCAAACTTTTCCCCACAAATAGCTTTTTCCGGTGAGCAATTTCTCTTCTGATGGGCCTCCGGGTTTTTTGTCGACCTGTTTTAGCATGAGTGTTTTTACCCACTTCATGCGCAACAGCCAGTTCAGGTATCTGCTTCTTTTGGCATTTTTTATCATGCCGGCTGTTGCGCCTGTGTACACTTCAATGTTCGGAATACCGGTGCTGCGCCAGGCGGTTGAAATATCGCCCCAGGGTATGCATAAAGTTTTCATTTTAAACTCACCAAAGTCAACATCCCTTACCTTATCGCCAAGCTGAAGCGAAACGAGTTCACCGTTTTCACGGATCATGCCGCCATACCCCAATCCTTCTGTCATGCTTTTCTTGGTTCCGCGCGAAAGCCCGCCTTTCGACATGGTGAAGGCAAGTTGGAGGTGCGTGGCGGAGGGTAATTTGTTTTTCAGGTGCAGGGCCAGGCAATCGGAGGGCACAACATCGAAGCCTGTTCCTGGTAATACAGTAAGTCCGGCTTGTGTTGCTTTTGCATCATAGCCGGCCAGCAATTCAAAAACCTCATATTCACCGGTGATGTCTGTATAGTGTGTATTGGCCTCAAGACAGGCGTCTATCATCTTCTTTGCCGTGTGCCGGAACGGGCCGCCACAGTGAATGACAATCTTGCCTTCTTTCAATAAGTTTACTAGTCCTGTGTGATCGCCAATATCAACGGTCTTATAGGGATAGCCACTTTGTTCGCTTTGTTTTTTGAGCGCTTCTTCATTTCGGCCTGAAAGAATGACAGAAAGATTTTTCTTTTTACATTCTTCAACAACCAGTTTGCCGGTATAACCATACGAGCCGTAAACAATTATTTTTTCCATGATGTTTTTTTAAGCGGATAAAGCCAGATTAACCCCAACAATGGACCTGGCGTCAATAAAAGTAATAAGTACCGCGGAGAAATATGTTGCTGTAGCAAATTCAATAGCTGAATACTTACAATCGTTATGGCAAAACCGATACAGGTAGTAATGGTAATGGCTGAGCCGCGAATATGTGCCGGTGCATGAAAGGCCACCAAAGCTGAGAACTGAGGTGAGTCAGCCACGACCATAAACCCCCAAAACATCATAAAGGCGAGAAATGTCTCAACGTTTGTTTGAAAGAGTACTGGTGAGATCAGGCAACACAAGGCCGAAGAAGCAAGCGCAATTCCCGCAATGGGTTTACTACCAACATTCAAGGAGAGTTTCCCGCCAATAACACAACCCAAAAAACCGGAAGCGATAATCACAAAAGACCAAAGCGGTAATGAAAAGTTATACTGAACGAAGTTTTGATGAGAAAGAAGGATCACCGGAACAAACGCCCAGAACGCGTATAACTCCCACATGTGGCCGAAATACCCGAATGCCGGTGCTTTAAAAGATGTAGTGCGAAAAACATCGCGAACATCTGAAAATGAGAAACGCTGTGCAGGTTTTCGGAATGGGCCATCTTTTACAAGCAAAATCATAATCAACCCGCCCAATGAGGCAAGCAATGAAACAGCAATAATAAGTTGTGCGGGTTCAATAAAACCAGGTACCAGTTTAAGTACGTGCGGGAAAGCGGTGCCAAGCACAAGTGCACCCACAAGTGCTCCGAGCCAATGGCCAAGACCTTCTTGTTTCCAGTCGGAGGCGATTTTCATGCCCACAGGATATACACCGGCAAGAAAAAAACCGGTAGCAAACCGGCTGAAGAGTGTGAGATTAAGTGATTCAGCATCTGCAAGGCATAGTGCATTTAACCCTGCTGCCAGTATACTGCATAAGAAAAAGATAAACGAAGGAGAAAACCGATCAGAAAGCCCTAGTAATGAAAAGGTGAGTGTGCCGATAATAAACCCAAGCTGTACAGATGAAGTTACATACCCGAGTGCTTCAACCGGCCAGTTGTGAACAGTTTGCGCTTGTTGTAAAACGGCATTTACGGCAAACCAAAGTGATGTACAACAAAACTGACTGATGATAATAGTATAAAAAATATAAGTCGGGGTTTTGTGGGGCATGAGTTGAGTTAGTAAGAAGCTGGCATCTTACTGGGTAGCCTGTTCAACCCGCACTACAAAGTATTTTGTATCTCCCCGCCAGGGAAAGCTGGCATAGCGTTTAATGAAATGAAGATTTACACGTTCGCCTTTTAAAGCAACATCTTCAAGCGCTTTGATTACCTCGGTCTCACCTTTTTCCACCGAAAAATCACGGGTTTCTGCTATAGGGCTTGTGCCTTTCAGCGCACCAAATGATTCCATGGATATCTTTCCTTCATGGGTTTTAAAGATCATACCTTTTTCTGATACGCTTAGTACCTTTCCGGCCCACACGCCACGTTCGTAAACACCCCAATACAAAAAGGCTAAAGTGCCGATGCCAAGTACCAGCATTATAAGGAGGAAGCGTTTTATGAATTTCATGGTAGTTTGTTTAGCACGTTGACCAAAACTTTTATTTTCCATACGGATGAGGCGTTGAGTATCGAAGGTAGTAATTCTGAAAACAAAAAAGTCGGGGGATACCCGACTTTTTATTCTTTTAGATGAGGACTTTTACACAGTCATAATTTCGGCTTCTTTCTTTTTCAATAAGGCATCAATCTTACTGATGAATTCGTCAGTTAGTTTTTGAACCGTTGCTTCAGCGTCTTTTATATCATCTTCTGAAGCACCCTTTATTTTTTTCAGGTGTTCGTTGGTGTCTTTCCGGATGTTCCGGACACTCACACGGCCGTGTTCACATTCCTGTCCAACTTGCTTAACCAGTTGTTTGCGTCTTTCTTCCGTAAGCATGGGTATGTTTACAATAACCTGCTGTCCATCATTTTGTGGATTCAACCCCAGGTTAGCATCGCGAATAGCCTTTTCAATTTCCTGAATAATATTTTTTTCCCAAGGTTTAATAAAAATTGTACGTGCATCAGGTGTTGTTAAGGATGAAACCTGGTTAAGCGGAGTCATGTTTCCGTAATATGAAACCTGTATACCATCCAACATTGAGGGGTTAGCTTTACCGGCCCTTATTTTCGTTAGCTCATGACCCACATGATTGAATGCCTTATTCATGCTTTCCTTAGCGTCTTCGAGGTATAATTCAATTTCTTCCATAGCGTTTCAATTTAGTACCGATCTCTTAGCGCGCAAATTTATAAGGTTTAACTAATCAGCGTTCCTGCTTTTTCGCCTTGCGCTACTTTTAATAAATTCCCCTTTTTGTTCATATCAAAAACAATAATGGGCAGTTTATTTTCCATACACAGCGTAAAGGCTGTCATGTCCATAATGTTCAGATTTTTTTCGTAGGCTTCCTGAAAGGATAACTCATTGTAGCGCACTGCATCTTTAAACTTTTCAGGATCTTTATTATAAACACCATCAACACGGGTTCCTTTCAGCACAACATCCGCCTGCACTTCAATGGCGCGCAAACTTGCGGTTGAGTCGGTGGTAAAATAGGGATTACCAATACCGGCTCCAAAAATAACGATCCGGCCTTTTTCCAGGTGGCGAATCGCTCTGCGCCTGATAAACGGTTCGCAAACCTGTTCCATTTTCATACCCGACATAAGCCTGGTATAGAGTCCGTGGCGCTCCAATGCACTTTGCAAGGCCATGGCATTGATAACCGTAGCAAGCATACCCATGTAATCGCCTTGTACCCGGTCAATGCCCAACGCTTCTGCCTGACCGCCCCTGAAAATATTCCCGCCTCCAATCACAATGGCCAACTCAACACCGGCTTCTTTAATAGTTTTTATTTCTTCGGAGTATTGTTCGAGTACTGCGGGGTCAATGTTGACGGTTTTGTTGGATCCCTGCAGGGCTTCACCGCTGAGTTTGAGCAAAATGCGTTTGTATTTCATGAATTGCGTGTAAAAATCCTGTAAATATAAGGCGATTGGGCAATAAGTTATAATAATCGACTACAGGAGGTTGAGCTAAGGAAGTGCAGAATAGTCCGGTTTAGCCTTTTAAAATTCGATCAATACATGACCTTTTTCCACACTATCTCCTTTTTTGATTTTGATCGTTTTAACCACACCATCACCCGGAGATTTTAGAATGTTTTCCATTTTCATGGCCTCCAGTATGAGAAGCGGATCGCCCTGATTTACCGTGTCACCTTCTTTTACTTTCAAATCGATAATCAGCCCTGGCATAGGGGCTTTTACAGAATTCACTTTGTTGCCGGCAGCATGGGTCATGCCTAACTTCTCCAACAACAAATCGAATTTGTCTTTAAGGTTTACAGTATAGAGCCGGTTGTTGATTTTCCATGTAAAGGTTTTGGTTGCTGGATCGGTCTTTACAATTTCTGCCCGATAACTTTTGTGGTTATAAATGATGTGGAAATACCCATTCTGAACTTTTACAACGTCCCAGTTCAGGAGCTCCCCATTTACAAAAAGGTTATCTCCATCTTGCTGAACTTCAAATGATTTGTTGTTTACCGTGGCTTGAAACATGTTCAAATGTAGAATTTTTGAATTAATGTAGAGCGTAGAAGTTAGAATTTTGAATGAGTCGGTCATTCCTTTATATCCTAAATTCTGTACTCTAAAGACTTTCTTCTAACGTCTTTCTTCCTACCTTTACGTCAGTAAGGGGTGCCTCATAATAACGGGCTGAGATTATACCCATAGAACCTGATGCCGGTAATGCGGCCGAAGGGACGGCAAATAAACTTGTAAGCATGGTACAGTCCCCTCTGCGCCTGCGGGTTTAACAAAAAATAAAGAATGTTTAACAGAATGATGTGGACAGTAATGCTTTTACTGTCGGGATGTGCGCTGGCATTTGCCCAGGTGCGTGGTGTTGTGCGCGACCAGAGTACCCAACAGCCTTTGGCTGGTGCCACGGTTTCGCTTTTGAAGGGGGGTAAAACAACCGTAACGAATGCCGAAGGTGTTTTTCAGTTTGAAGGTTTGGCAGGCAAGGCTTATGACGCAGAGATCAGGTTTGTAGGATATAAAAACCTGCGCATTCTACTTGAGGCTGGTGCGGAAAATAGTTTTATGCTGGAGGAGTTAGTAACGTTTACAGATGAAGTAATTGTATCCGCAACCCGGGCGGGTGATAAAACACCAACTACCTTTTCAACCGTTGACAAACCCACGCTGCGCAAGCAAAACTTTGGTCAGGACTTACCCCTTCTTTTAAATTGGTCGCCTTCTGTGGTCACTACTTCCGATGCGGGCAATGGTATTGGGTACACCGGCATCAACATCCGCGGAAGCGATGCCACCCGCATTAACGTTACACTGAATGGCATACCCTTCAACGACAGCGAATCGCAAGGTGTGTTTTGGGTGGATATTCCTGACATCGCCTCATCCACGCAAAGCGTGCAAATTCAACGTGGTGTGGGCACTTCCACAAATGGTCCGGGGGCATTTGGTGCCAGCATTAATTTACAGACCACTACGCTGAATCAGGATCCATACGCAGAGTATATAAATTCTTTTGGTTCATTTAATACGTGGCGAAACACACTCGGCTTTGGAACAGGGTTGATACGCGACCGATGGGCTATTGATGGAAGAGTTTCAAAAATTTCTTCCGATGGTTTTATTGATCGCGCATCCTCAGATTTATCATCATACTATTTTTCAGCAGGGTATTATTCCGGAAAAACAGTTCTTAAAGCTATTGCCTTTGGAGGTAAAGAAGTTACCTATCAAAGCTGGTATGGCGTACCTGAATCACGATTGAACAATGACGAAGAGGCCATGCTGGTTACGGCATCCAACGAGGGCTGGAACGAAGAACAGACACAACACTTGCTGAATTCAAATAACCGCACCTTTAATATTTACACCTACGAAAATCAAGTTGATGATTATGCTCAGGATCATTATCAACTGCACACATCACATCAGTTTACAGATTTTCTTACCGGAAACGTTTCACTGCATTATACTTATGGCAGGGGTTTTTATGAAGAATATCGATATAACGATCGGTTTAGCAATTACGGGCTAAATCCCGTAACAATAGGTGATTCCACCATTACCCGAAGCGACATTATTCGCAAGCGTTGGCTCGACAATGATTTTTACGGACTCACTTTTTCCCTTGCGTATGAGAAAGACAAATGGAGCAGTCTGTTAGGTGGTGCATGGAACCGCTATGATGGCCGGCATTTTGGAGAAATCATCTGGTCGCAGGTAACGGCCGTTCCGAAAGACTATCGCTACTATTTCAGCGATGCTGAAAAACAGGATTTTACCATGTATCTGAAAAATAATTACCAGGTAACATCCATGCTCAATGCATTTCTGGATTTACAATACCGGGGTATTGGTTACACCACTGCAGGTAATGACAATCGCCAGAATAATTTCGATGTTGATGTTCAGTATAATTTCTTCAATCCAAAAGCCGGCCTGGTAGTTGATCTTAAAAATACGCAACAGCTTTATGCCTCCTATGCAATAGCCAACCGTGAGCCGGTGCGTAAGGATTTCATCGACAACCCGGAAAACCTTTCACCCAAACATGAAACCCTGAGAAACCTAGAGCTTGGATTCAGAAGAAATTCACAGCGGCAGGCCTTTAACATAAACGTATATTGGATGATTTATAAAAACCAACTGGTGCTTACCGGTGCGTTGAATGATGTGGGTGCCCCTATCCGTACAAATGTTGATAATAGCTATCGGTTGGGCATCGAGGCTGATGCGATGTTCAAGCTATCCGAAAAAATAATCTGGAATGCTAATCTAACGCTGAGCCGGAACAAGATCAGGGAGTTTAATGAAGTACTGTACGACTACGGATTGAATTTTGATGAGTTTAATGTTGTGGTTAACACCTATACAAATTCGGATATAGCTTTTTCTCCTAACTTGATTGCCGGTTCGGTGTTGCGCTTCTTGCCTGTATCAGCCGGTGAAATATCCTTACTTACCAAGTATGTTGGTCCCCAGTTTTTGGATAACACCTCCAATACAAATCGGCAAATTGCAGGCTACCTGACAAACGACTTGAGGTTCGCTTACAGTTTGCGACCCAGGCAGTTGAGGGAAGTTGGTTTTAGTGTGCTGATTAATAATTTGTTTGACATTGAGTATGAATCCAATGGGTACACCTACGGTTATCTTGGTGGAGGCGAAGTTTACCGCGAGAATTTTTACTACCCACAAGCCGGCCGAAATGTTATGGCGATGATTACGATTGGTTTTTAAAGATGAGTAATTACCCTTGCGTGAAACCCCTGCCAGGTGTCATGGCAGGGGTTTTTTATAATCGGTACTTGTCGGGTTGTTTTGTACTTTTGGCATTCACGTTTACGTATGAGCTCCCGTAAAACCTTTATTGAATCTCTGGTTCGTCTTACACGCACCTGGAACCTGTTGATTCTGGTGTTTGCTCAATATTTTACGGCCTGGTTTCTCCTTAAAAGGGATATTTTTTCTGATTGGAGACTTTTTTTATTGGCTCTTTCATCAGCATTAATTGCTGCCGGTGGGTATGTTATAAACGACTATTACGATGTTAAAATTGACCTGGTAAACAACCCGAACCGGGTAGTGGTGGGCAGAAGTGTACCCCGGAGAATTGCCATTTTATTGCATGGAGTACTTTCTTTCTCCGGCATTGCCATAGCTGTGTTATTGTCGTGGTGGATTGTAGTCATCAATATTTTTTCAGTTTCGCTGTTGTGGTTTTATTCCAACCTGCTTAAGCGATTGCCTTTTGTAGGGAACCTGGCAGTTGCTCTGCTTACCGGAACTTCCATTGCCGTGCTAAATGTGCTGTACTATCAAAACAACCTGTTGGTCATCATCTATGCGGTTTTTGCTTTCTTCATGACGTTGATCCGCGAAGTGATTAAAGACATGGAAGATTTAAAAGGCGACAACACCTACGGATGCAAAACCCTGCCCATTGTTTGGGGTATCAGAAAAACAAAGAATTTTGTATATGGAATGCTTGCTGTTTTTGGCGCGGTAGTCTTGTTCATCAACCTTATGTATGTAAAGCTGCCATTGATCTATTTTATAATGATGCTTTTTGTACCGCTAGCCTGGTTGGTGATGCAACTGATTAAGGCAGATACCAAGCGCGACTTCTCCTGGTTAAGCAGTTTTTGCAAAGTGATTATGTTGCTGGGTATTTTAAGTATGGCCCTGATCTAATGTGCTTAGGTGCGGAGGTGTTGATGTGCTTATGTGTTGATTTTATATAGGAAAAATATTTGTAAAGTTTAATCTGCAAGAAAGTTGACGCACACTAATACATCAGCACATCAGCACATCAACGCATCAACGCATCGACTTGCGATTTTTGCATCCGGAAGTGGGACCAATGCGGAAGAGATTTTCAAATACTTTTCTGATCATCCAACGATAAAAGTAGCTGTACTGCTTTCCAACAACCCCGAAGCATATGCCCTGGTACGTGCTGCCAATTATAATGTTCCAACTTTTCTGTTTGACCGAAAACAATTCAGGGAAACGAATGATGTGGCGAACTGGTTAAAAGAACATGGAATAACGCACCTGGTGCTGGCGGGCTTTCTATGGCTGGTACCTGAAAACCTGATCCGTTTATTTCAAGGGAAGATTATCAATATTCATCCGGCCTTGTTACCAAAATTCGGAGGAAAGGGAATGTACGGTATGAAAGTACATGAAGCGGTAAAGCAAGCCGGGGAAACCGAAACAGGCATTACCATTCATAAAGTAAATGAACATTACGATGAGGGCGAAATCCTCTTTAAAGGTATTTGCCCGGTTAAAGCCTCCGATTCACCGGAAGACATTGCCAGCAACGTGCATAAACTGGAGTATTTCTGGTACCCTAAGGTGATTGAAGACTGGATATTGAAGCAGTAACTCAGCTGCGCTATTTAGCGTTTGCAAAAACTTTTGCTGCAGCAATCAACAATTCTCCGCTGACACGTTTTTTAAAATTTGGATTGATGTACTCAAAAAGAATTTCACTGTTTTCATCCACAATAAACAAGGCCGGAACAGGAAGATATAACTCTGCATCTTTGCCCTGAATTTCACTTAGCATTTTTTGGTAGCTGGTCGGAGCTTTAAAGGCAAGCCCTGCCACCCTGGCGAATGTACCAGCTTTATCCGAGAGCAGGGTGTAGGTGAGCTTGTTCTTTTCTACACTTTTTTTCAGGTTTTCCGGTGTATCCGGACTAACAGCTACAATGGAGTAGCCGAGTTTAATGAGTTCACTTTCCATTTGTCCCACTTCACTGAGGTGCATATTGCAATAGGGACACCAGCCACCTCTATAAAAAATTAATATAGTTTTCCGGTTTCTGAAAATGGTTTCTGAGGAAATTTCACTTCCCTCGAGTGTTTGTAAAATAGTTGGTGGGAATCTCTCACCAATCAATAGCGGACTAACATCTTCCGGTTTTTCAGGAAGTTGAGCGAATGAGGCATGAAAGGTGATTAATAATATTACTAGAATATTTCTCATAAAATTTATATTCCCGAAACTTATGTCAAAGAACCGATTTGATTGGTCCGGAAACCGACAATTAAGTTACTAAGGGGTATTTATTTCATTAAACGGAACGTTGGGATCATTGTCCGTCCAACTCATCGGGTAATTCTTATCCAGAAACTCCAGCGCATCGGTAGTTAAATACAAAGGTTTAAACGTATCGATCATCACCGCCAACTCGTGTGTTTCCTTGGCGCCAATACTTTTTTCCACCGTGCCCGGATGTGGACCGTGTGGTAAACCTCCGGGGTGTAGCGTGAACGATCCGCGATCAATACCCCTACGGCTCATAAAATTTCCTTCAGCATAATACAACACTTCATCGCTATCAATGTTGCTGTGGTTATACGGTGCCGGTATCGCCAGGGGGTGATAATCAAATAGCCTTGGTACGAATGAACAAATTACAAAGTTATGGGCCTGAAAGGTTTGGTGCACCGGAGGTGGTTGATGGATGCGTCCGGTAATGGGTTCAAAATCGTGAATGGAAAAAGCATACGGCCAGAGGAAACCATCCCAGCCCACTAAATCCAGCGGACTGAAATCATAGATGTACTGATGCAGGTAGCCTTGCTTCTTAATTTTCACTAAAAATTCTCCACGGCTGGCATCAGTAATCAATTCATGAGGCGGACGAATATCGCGTTCGCAGTAGGGTGAATGTTCCAACAATTGCCCAAGATCGTTGCGGTATCGCTTCACGGTTTCAATTGGTGAAGCGGATTCTATAATTAATAGTCGAAGCGGCCCGTCTTCAAATTCAAGCTTATAGATTACCGTGCGCGGAATAACCACATAATCACCCTGGCGGATTTCAAGTTTTCCGAAAGGTGAAATCAAAACACCTTTACCATCGTGGATGTAAATTACCTCATCGCCCTCAGCATTTTTATAGAAGTAATCCATTTTGCGTTGTGTGGGCGAACAAATGGAAATGGAGCAGTCGTTATTTTTCAATAATACTTTTCGTGAGCTCAGAAAATCACTGCCTGTTGTAGTTACTTTCGAGGTGTTTAAATGTGTTTGCCGAAGGGAATAGTCCTTAACGATTTCAGGGCCATATTTCACCGAATCGTTCAGGGCTTTTATTCGTGTGGGTGGATAAATATGGTACAGGTTGGAATAAATTCCGGAGAATCCTTCTGAGCTTACCAGTTCCTCCTTGTACAAACTTCCATCGGGTTGACGAAATTGTGTGTGCCGTTTGTGCGGAATATTTCCAAGACGATAGTAATACATGGCTTGTAATGATTAAGGAGCTAAAGTAAGAAAATCAAAACAGATATTAATTATCCCAATCAAACTCCTCTTTCGATAACTCCACTGCTTTTTTCTTCTGTTTGTTTTTAAAGACGTCTTTAAGTTCCTGAACTTCTTTTTTCAGGTCGGAAACAATTTTCTTCTTTACGGCTTCCGTATCATATTGAACGCGATAATCATCGGTGGTCCCGGTTATCTTCAGGTAAAGCTTGGCTCGACCCTCCATTTCTTCAATGGCACCGCTGGCTTCAGTAATGTCAATTTTTCTTCTGTTGTTTAAGGGGGTTACAATCCGGTAGTCGATGCGTTGATCGAACGTGTGTGTACCACTGATTTGAAGCACCGTAACATTGCTACGCACCTCCATCTGCGGAATGTAAACTGTTTTATTTTCGATATGAATCTCATTTTTCAAATCAGCAAATCGCAAGGCATTAAGTCCCTCATCATCCAGGTATTTATTCAGGCGTTTTAAAGGCTCAAATTGATTAAGCTCACCGTTTTTTATATTGGCACTGATATCCGCGATTAAAGTTTCCTGGAATAGTTTCAGGTTTTGATTAAGTGTTAACTCCAGGGTTACATCAGCAAAAGCCTTTCCTTTCAGGTGCTTATCCTGAATGAATGTCTGCTGAAAATTTTCGAATACATAAAAAATACTATCGACCGAAAGACCATCCAGTTTGAAGGTGCTCATCACATCAATGGCTTTGCTGTTGGTGGCGTCTACAATTCCGGTAAGCGAAAGATTTCCGCCCATGGTTTTTACCTGGATGTTGCGCGAAACAGCCACCTGGTTTTTTACCAGTAGATCGCCTTTGAGCGAACGCCCGGTAAAGCGCTTGTACTGAAGTTTATTTATATCACAATTAAAGTTGAGGTAGATATTCGGTGAAATCCGAAACTCATATTCTTCACCGGGTCCGCCTTTTGTCTCTTTACCAAAGGCATACGTGAAAAGTTCATCTATATTCAGAAAAGAAGATTTTAAATCAGCTTCGATACCCACAGGCTGATTGTCAAAAAGAAGGAAGGTGATTATGTTTTTAAAAAATCCATTTAATCGGATTTCGCTTGAGCCCAGTTGAGCGCTTACATTGCTTAGCGCCAGATCGTTATTGTTAAACTGAAATACTCCATTTAGATTTTTTAAATGGATTTCATCTTTTCCGTAAATGATGCTCAAATCATGCGCCTCAACTGATCCGCGTGTGGAAACCCGTTGGGCGGTAGCTTTACTTTTCAGCCATGAAAGTTTTCCTTCAAAAGCTACATCGGTAGACAAAATACCGGTTACATGCTTCAGACTTTCTATCGGGTAAAAACTTAGTAATGCTTCCGCATCAACATCACCTTTGAAATCCAGAATTACATCTGAATCAATAAGATTGCGGACAACCAGGTTGGCCTGAAATGGTTTGCCGTTGAGTTTGCCGATGATGTTTTTAAGAGACAATACAGCAAGGGATGCATCGCGAAGGGATGGTGTTGCAAATGAACCCTCCATGCTGGCTTCTTCAATTTTTGATTTGTACTGTGGATGAAAAAAGGTGGCTTTGCTGAAGCCAAAATTCGCTGAAAAGGCTGGGCTCTTCTTATCGCTAATTTCTCCCTGCAAACTGGCCCTGAAGTATATATCACCACGACTTTGATACTGATTAAAGGTTCCGGCTGCATTTTCCGGCAGTAGAGAAAGCAGTGTTTGAATATCGGTGTTTTCGCCTTCGGTAACCACGTCTATGATGTTCTTCTCTTTCCAGGCATAACTACCCTTTACCGCAAATAGCGAGGTGCTTAGTTGTAAGTTTGCAGATTGAATATGCAAGGATTTTTCAACATCGTTATAGGTGAGCGATGTATTGACTAAAAATGATTTTCCTTCCAGCAGGGAAAGCTTTCCGACTTGAAGTTTTTCTGTATCCACATCACCTTTCGCCACTATGGTGTACAGGTTGTTGGCTGATTGAATAGAGGCATAAAGTTGCCCGCTGGTAAAAATGTATTCATCTGTTCGTTGGAGGTCACTATACCGTACGCGTGTGTTTTTAAGGTTTACATTTTTTAATTCAAAACGGATGGGGCCACCGTCACTGGATTCTTTAGTGATGGTGTAGTTGGGTTCACCCTTGCCATCTACCTTAAGGTTGGTTTCACTGTCAACTACCCTAAGCCCAAGTATGGTATACTGTCCGCGATAAACATCAAATGGATTAAGATGAAAAGAAACCTGCTTTGCAGTAAGCAAAGGATATATTCCGGGGTGACTGTCTTCTACATAAACATCGTTGAAAACTATGGATATTTTAGGGAAGCTTTGGAAAACAGAGACATCGATTTTTCCGATCTTTACCGGTGTGCTGAGTTGTTCATTTGCCTTCAGTATAAACTGTTTGATAATCTGATCTTTGAACAGAAAAGCTGAAATGACCAGCGAAACCACCGCTACTAGAATAACGAGAATTGTGTAAAAAAGGACTTTCCGGAAGGTTTTCAACGTTTAAAAAAATGGTTTTCCAAAAATAGCTTACAAAGTTTAAACCAACCTGAATCGGATATATTGTTTGACTAAAAAGAATTTAGGCCGAAAAAGCAAAGGAGGGCTACTTATACGCCACAACAAAGTTTTAATAGCCAACAAAAGATTTTTGCGTAAATAATTTTCTCTGCTACATTTGCAGTCCCAAAACAAGGGAGCTTAGCTCAGCTGGTTCAGAGCATCTGCCTTACAAGCAGAGGGTCGGGGGTTCGAATCCCTCAGCTCCCACGTATATAAGTCTCCTTCTCTAGGGAGACTTTTTTTATGCAAGCCATCTTTTATATTCTTTATTCTTCAACTGCCGGTAAGTATTATGTCGGTCATACAACCGAAGATTTGGGAGAGCGTTTGCGTAAGCACAACTCCCATCACAAAGGTTTTACAGGCAAGTTTAACGATTGGCAGGTTGTGTATTACGAAGCCTTCACTACAAAAGAAGAGGCCTATAAGAGAGAGCGGGAGGTAAAATCGTGGAAGAGCAAGAAAAGGGTTGAGCATTTAATAGCTGGTTCCGGGCATCCCGCCTAAAGGCGGGAGGGTCGGGGGTTCGAATCCCTCAGCTCCCACCTTTAAAGCCATCTTTGAAGAGATGGCTTTCTTGCTTTAATAAGGTTTTCCGGAATCTGTGTATAACGCGAATGTCAGACAAAATCCACAAAAAGTCCCATGGTTAGCTTACTAAGGTTGCACATCAATCTTATGGTATCTATCTTTTACTTTCTATGCAATCCTATCTCAGGCGTTTAGTTATGTCAATAAGGCGATTAATCCTATACCTGGAGCCTTACTTCAAGCGATTGGAAAAGTCAGTTGATGATTTTGCGAGGGCGAATCCTCGTAGGTTTAAACGGCTGAAAATTGCTTTTTTTATTACTCTTCCTTTTTTCCTAATTCTATTCAATATTTTAATTGCTGTTTGGATAGAAACACCCTCCAATTTTGAACTTCGAAATATTCAAAATCAAGTAGCATCGGAAGTATACAGTGCCGATAGTGTGTTGCTGGGACGATACTTCATTCAAAATCGAACGGAAGTAAAATTTGAAGACATAGCTCCTGCTGTTATTGAGGCATTGATTGCGACAGAGGATGTTCGCTTTTACGAACACAGTGGGATTGATTATAAGAGTGTAGGCCGTGTGCTGATTAAGTCAATTGTTTTTCAGGATGAATCATCCGGTGGAGGGAGTACCATCACTCAGCAATTAGCTAAAAATCTTTATCCCCGTAAAAAGTATTGGTTCTTTTCCATTGTCATTAATAAGTTTCGCGAGGTTCGAAATGCAAGGCGACTAGAGCGATTCTACTCAAAGAAGGAATTGCTTACATTGTATCTGAATACAGTTCCTTTTCCGGATAATGTTTTCGGTATTCAGGAAGCCGCCAACCGTTTTTATTCAGTAACCGCAAAAGATCTTAGCATTGATCAGGCGGCTACACTTATAGGAACGTTAAAAGCCACCCATAGTTATAATCCCAGACTCTTTCCTGATCGTGCATGGGCAAGACGCAATGTGGTATTTGCTCAGATGGTGAAGAACAAAGTAATCACACCAGAAAGGGCAGATTCATTGAAGAAGCTTAAGCTCTTGCTGCAGTATAATCGCATCACCCATCACCATGGATTGGCACCTTATTTTCGTGAATTTTTGAAAACGGAGTTATTCAAATGGTGTGAAGCAAACGAAAAACCCAATGGCGAACCTTATAATCTTTATACAGATGGATTAAAAATTTATACCACTATTGATTCACGACTTCAGCGGTATGCCGAGCAGGCTGTTGAAACTCAGATGAAGATTATTCAGAAGCAGTTTAATGATCATTGGGGAAACAGTAGGCCCTGGCAGGGAAAAGAATTTGTTTTAGATGAAGCGATCAAGCGATCACCGCGTTATCAAAAGTTAAAACAAGAAGGGTTAGATGAAGAAGAGATTTTGCGTGCCATGGACAAATCAACACCTATGCGAATATTCACATGGAATGGTGAACAGGATGTCGTGATGAGTCCATTGGATTCTATTGTGCATCATTTGCAATTTTTAAATGCTGGTTTTGTTGTAATGGAACCCTCCACCGGCCAGGTGAAAGCCTGGGTAGGAGGTATTGCACATGATTTCTTTCAATACGACCATGTACGCACGACCACTAAACGCCAGGTCGGATCAATTTTTAAACCCATTGTATATGCGCAGGCTCTGGAGCAAGGTGCAGATCCTTGTCAATTGATTCCAGCTACTCAGCAAACCTATATTGTTGATGATACGGTAGAATGGAGGCCACGCAATTCTCAAAACGATTATCAGGTTGCATATTCGATGGCCGGTGGTTTAGCGTATTCCGTAAATACAGTTGCGGTAAAACTTATTCAGCAGGCAGGTGTAACTAACACTATTACGCTTGCAAGAAAGATGGGCATCACCAGTGTTATTCCTGAAGTTCCTTCTATTTCACTTGGCGTTTCATCGGTTTCGTTGTTAGAGATAACCACAGTCTATGCCTGTTTGGCGAATGAAGGAGTAACAAGTTACCCGTATCTTATTAATTCGATAGTTGATTTAAATGGAAAAGTCATTCAGGATTTTATCCCGAAAGAATCTGGTCAGCGTGTTTTATCGAAAGTCACTGCTCAGTTAACCCTCAATATGCTGCAAGGTGTAGTGAACGAAGGTACCGCCTCGCGCATGCGTTACAAATACAATGTGTACAATGATATAGGAGGTAAAACCGGCACTACGCAAAGCAATGCCGATGGCTGGTTTATGGCTATTACACCGGCATTTGTGATGGGCTCCTGGGTGGGTGCGGACGATCCACGCATCCGCTTCAGGTCTACCATGTTAGGTCAGGGTTCCAACACAGCCTTACCCATAGTTGCCTATTTCATGCAACAGGTAAATAGGGATAAAACATTTGACTCACTGGCAAGAGCAAAATTTAACCCTTTGCCTGATGAATTACGTAAACGTATGGACTGTGATTTATATGAGCTTGATGAAAACCTGGTGTTGGATATTCAGCAAATGATTTATCAGAGGGATTCTATAGTTCGGTTTAAAGAAATGGTTATGCGAACCGATTCACTTGCTGCCGACACTATTGTAGTGCCGCAGGAATCTTTTCTGGAGCAATTGTACAGACGTAAATTAAGAATAGAAGCTTTCAAAGCTCGGCAGGATAGCGTGCGGGTCATTAGTCAAATGAATTGAATTGAATTATATGTTTTTTTTTGGAAGGATATATTTGAACGAAAATCTAAACAGGTTATGAAATTTCAACTACTGATTGTACTGTTTGGTTTGGCAGCGCTGACCACTACTGCTCAAACCAAAACTGACTTGACACAACTTAACTTCATGTCGGGTAAATGGACAGGCAGTATGGCCTGGGGCGATATGGAGGAATACTGGAGCGAAGCCATGGGCGATAACATGGTGTGTGCTTTTCGGTGTGTGAAGGATGGTAAAACGGTTTTTTATGAGTTCATTGTTATTGAACAATCTGAAAGTGGTGTACCTACGATGAAACTCCGGCATTTCGGCCGAGGTAATATCGCCTGGGAAGAGAAAGATAAACCCTATGAGTACCCTTTGGTGAAGCTTGAGAAAAATAAAGCCGTGTTTGAATCCGCTGATAATAAAACGCGACTGATTTACGAGCGTATAGACGCCAACCAACTTCGGGCTGTACTTGAACGGGAAAAGAATGGCAAATGGGAGGTTGATGAATTTCTTTATCGACTATCTAAACAATAGAAGCAATGGTTAATTGTTCATTGTCAACTGTTAATTGCTAACTGAATTTATTCCGCTTCTCCTCCCGCAGCATTTCCGGAAAACCCATTTTTCGTGCGAGCGCATTAACCGCCATCACAATTCGTTTTGTCTGGGTTTGTGTGGTCTTGGCGCTGTCGATCCATTTACTGAAGTAGCGTTGATGACCAGCTGGTAAGGTTTTGAAAAAGGCATTTGCAATCGGATCATCTTTCAGGCAGGCGATAAAATCTGCATTCATCACAAACTTGCTTTCATCCGGTTCCAGCACAACCTTCACTTTATCCCCGTGTTTCTTACCGGTGCCCTTGCGCATGGTGGCATTAAATGGAATGATAAATTTTCCATCTCCCATCGGGATTAAAGCAATTTGTTTGATGGTGAATTGATCCAGCTTTCCCTTTACCCGAAAAGAGGTCTTGGTATCCGGTTTCAGTTTTTTCGCCTGTGCCGCACTGATTTCAATGTAACTCCATCCGGTCTTTTCTCCTTTCTTGTCGAACCGTTGTATGGTGGCGGTAAAAGCGATCATGGTATTTAATTGTATCTACAACTATTGTATTAATTTTGATGCATTAAAGATTTAGCGCTATGCCTTCCATCGAAAGTGAAGTTAAACAGGAAAAATTCCAAAGCGAATTTCAAAAGGCGGCTGTAAACATTTTGTTTACCGGAAGCTGGCTGTATAACCGGAACGCAACGTTTTTGAAAACGTTTGATGTTACCCCGGAACAATTTAATGTATTGCGCATTTTACGAGGCAGTCATCCCAAGCCCATGATGCTGGCCGACATCACCTGCCGCATGATTGATAAGAACAGTAACGCTACACGATTGGTAGAGAAACTTCGTGTAAAGGGTTTGGTAAAACGTGAAATCTGCAAGAACAACCGCAGGCAGGTCGACATTAGTATTACTGATAAGGGACTGAACCTGCTTACCAAAATTGATCGTGCATCGGATGCATGGCAGTCAACCCTTAAGAACCTTACTAAAGCTGAGGCACAGGAACTGAACCGATTGCTGGATAAATTAAGAGGATAGCTTTACTCAACCAGAAAATCAGTCACCTGGCCGGGAAGCCTGGTGAACAATTGCTTGGGTGTCAAGCCGGTAATTTTTTTACAAGCTTTTACAAAATGCGATTGGTCGTAATAACCAAATCCAAGTGCTTCAGCTAAATCACCATGTGTTAATGAATTTTGTTTATCCTGCCGGATATTTTTAGCCGTTTCCTGCAAGCGAATTAAGTCGGCAAATAATTTTGGGGAGATCCCAAATACCTTTTTAAATCTACGTTCAAGTGTTTTGATGGTAACATGATTTTGCTCCGCAATTTCCATCATGGTCATTTGCGCAGCCGCTCCCCTTTCCAGGGCGGTAATCACATCCCGCATCCATTGATCTGGAACTCCTTTTCTGAAGAGCTCACGAGCAAAAAATTGATCCAGGTAGTTCCGGTGTTCAAGTGGATCGGAAGTTGAATTCAGTTGCTGCTTTAAAATATCACATGCTTTTGTATCAAAGATTTCAGGTAAACCTATAGGCTGGTTAAGTTGCTGATCGGCCATTACAGGCAGTGTAAGGGCATGAGGAAAAATCTTTATGCTGATGCAAGAGAAATTTTTTTCTGTTTTCGCCCGATTGCCCAACCGGGTTAAAGGAAAAAAACCTGATTCAGGAAGAATTTGAAAATCACCGATAGCGTTTTGCTGCCACAAAAATCTACCCTTGAGCGAAATCCAGGCATCCAATCGTCCATTGGGTATCGTCCGCACAATCAACGGTTCTGTAGCCGAAATCCATTTGTATGTTTCAATATAGCCCAGCAATAAAGGGTTGGCCGGTGCTAATTCTTTAACCTGTACAGGATGCATTTGTCCAAAATTTACAATTATTCCATTGTCGCACCGGGTAGTTTTGTATTAAAATCAACATTAAAGTATGAAAAGAGTCATTTTGATCGTGGCCGGAATTGTGATAGCTGGCCTATGCCTTAGCCTGGCCCAAGGCGTTTCTTATGGAAAGAACCCACAGGTGGGGAAATTTGCGAAAGTAAATGGAATACAACTTTACTACGAAGTATATGGAGAAGGCCAGCCGCTATTGTTGTTGCATGGTAATGGAGGGTCGATTGCCGGAAGGGCAAATCTTATACCCGACCTGGCAAAGAAGTACAAGGTGATCGCGGTTGATAATCGTTGCCATGGCAAAAGCGGCTGTTCAAAGGAATTAAACTATGAGCTGATGGCCAGTGATATCAATGGGTTATTGAATCAACTGAAAATTGATTCGGCATATATCTGGGGCCATAGTGACGGAGGTATTATTGGATTGATTATGGGCTATCAATATCCGGCTAAAGTGAAAAAACTGGTAGCTACAGGAGCCAATGTTCAACCGGATAACACGGCATTAGAACCTTACATCGTAGAAATGATGAAAAACTACAAAGCTATTCCCGACACGCTTATGCAAAAGCATATCCGGTTAATGGTGGAGCATCCTAACATTGCTTTTACTGATCTAGGAAAAATTAAGGCGCCAGTCTTGATCATGGCGGGTGATCGCGATGCAGTATTGCTGGAGCACTCCGTAAAGATTTTCAAGGCTATTCCTAATTCCAATCTATGCATAGTGCCAGCTACTACACATTTTATTTCTGATGAAAAACCCAACCTGATGTTGTACTGGCTGAAGGAATTTTTTGACAAGCCATTCAGCAAACCCTCAACGGTTGATTGGGCTAAGAACATGGCTGCACAGCTTATGCCACAAGGAAGTAAATAATAACAAAAGTTAGGTTAGTATCTGTTAGCTCATGGTACTGTCCGTTAATACGGGCGCCATATCGGTTCACCGGGGCGGAAGATTTTGCAGCACTTACTCACTTCGCAATACCTGAGTTGGATTCGTTCCAATTGTTTTGCGCCCTTGTAACCAGATAATGATCAGGATGAGCAAACCTGCCCCGGCTATTGTAACGGCAAATACCCACCAGGGAATAGCCGTACGATAGGCAAAGCCGTTAAGCCACTGATTTGAAGAATACCAGGCAAGGGGTGCGGAAACTGCAACTGCGAAGAGAAGTACCCATGAAAATTCTTTAAAGAGTACGCCTAAAACTTCTGTAATGGAGGCTCCAAATACCCTCCGGATCCCAATCTCTTTTGTTTTGCGCATAACATTAAACGTGGCCAAACCGGTAATTCCGATGATCGCAATTACCAATGCCATGATGGAGAAAATTAAAACCAATCGTGAGGCCAGGATTTCTGTTTTATACAATTCATGAAATGTTTCATCCTGAAACCAATACTTCATGGTAAAGGTTGGTTCTATTTTTTTGTATGCACTATTAACTATTTCCTGGGCCTGCTGAGCCATTCCAGGTTGGTATTTGATGTAGATTGCTGAAACATAATAGATTTGTTTTCTGTAAAGAATTACGGGCTCGATTTCAGTATGAAGGGAGGCCGTGTGAAAGTCGTTAACAACACCAACTACTTCACAAGCAACATCTCCAATTGTAATTTTTTCACCAACCGGATTATCGAAGCCCATCATGCTTGCTGCTTTTTTTGAAATCAGTACTTCAGTTGCAAGCGAATCACGAATCTGTCGGTCGGCCCGGAAGTTATTTCCTTCCAACAATTCTAAACCAATCGTCTGCGGAAAATCATAAAAGCAGCCAATGGTTTTGAAGGAAACTCTTAAATCAGGTGATTTGCCTTGCCAGCTAACACCTACATTTCCACCACCTGCATTTAACGGGTTGGAATCAGATGCGCCAACACTTTCGATTACAGGGTTGCCGAGTAAATCATTTTTAAAAGCATCGTAATTTTTAAGTAACGTAAAGGTTGGCTCAAGCCGGATGGTGTTGCTCCGGTCGAAACCCAGATTGGTTTGCGTGATGAAATCCAGTTGCCGGTATAGAATGCTTCCAAAAATAATAATCCCCACAGAAGCGCTTAGCTGAACAACCATCAGTACTTTTCTTAAGCGGAGGGAGCCGGTTGTCGCGTTTGACAATTGCCCTTTTAAAATAGTAGCAGGTTGAAACGATGAGATAATGAGGGCAGGGTAGAAACCGGCCATCAGTGCAATAAGGATTAGGCCGCCAGCCAGGTACAGCGGCATCTTATTGCTCAACAGATTCAGGGTTAAGGGTTCACCAATCAGCTGATTGAAGAAGGGGAGTACGAGTTGCGTTACCAGGGCTGAAATCACAAAGGCCACAAAAACAATAAAGAAAGCTTCGCCCATAAACTGGACAATTAAACTTCCGCGGTAAGCTCCGGTAACTTTGCGTATGCCGATTTCCTTTGCACGAAGCGCGGCACGTGCCGTTGCCATATTTACAAAGTTTATTACGGCCATCAACATCACCAGTGTGCCAATAATGATAAACAGCGTTACGTATTCAATTCTTCCACCGCTGTTGCGTCCGTTTTCAAACTTGCTCTTCAGGTGCCAGTCGGGGAAGGCGTAGGCTTCATACTTGATTTTTTGAGCTTTGTATGCTGCGCTGATAACCTGTTCGTTGTTCAATTTTTCAGAGAGCGTTTTTGTATCAACCGGTGATTTGGTTTTCAGGTAAATGTTAAAAAATTGCTGCGCCAGCATGTTATCATCAATGCCCCATTGTTTTTTGAGAATGTCGAAGGGTAATGCAAAATCAAACTGAATGGATGACTGTCCCGGAATATCCTTGAAAACGGAAGCGATTACTACTTCCCGTGTATCATCAATTTTTATGGTTTTGCCGATTGGGTTTTGTGAGGCATATAGTGTTTGTGCCATTTTTTCTGAAATGGCTATCTGTGCAGGCTTGCTCAACGGGCTCGGATCACCGGATAGAATCGGAAAATTAAAATTGCTGAACAGCGTTTCATTGCTATAAATGCCGTTAAAATAAATACACTCGTTTGGCTCATCCTCAGGCCGAAAACACAGTTCATGTGGCCAGCGATTGCCGGATGAAATTCGAGTTATGCTCTCCACTTCAGGTACCGTTGATACATCCATATTGTTACCGGCCACATCGTATGTTTGAATGGTGCCGTTGGCATCGACATGCGTGAGTACTTTATACAGTCGCTCTTTGTCGTTGTGAAACTGATCGAATGAATATTCATGACTTACCCAAAGCAAAATCAGGAAAGCGCAAGTAAAACCTGCCGCAAGACCGGTAACGTTAATAAACGAGTGCCCCGGATAACGTGAA
This sequence comes from Flammeovirgaceae bacterium UBA2366, assembly GCA_002344065.1. Classification (GTDB taxonomy): domain Bacteria; phylum Bacteroidota; class Bacteroidia; order Cytophagales; family Cyclobacteriaceae; genus UBA2336. Next base: position 38,868 of record DDTK01000004.1, on the reverse strand, counting down.
AAATTGCGTAATGAAACTGTTAAAATATTTTTAAGCATAGCAGCGTGGAGAATGTTGTTTTCTTGATTCGGTTTTCTTTTCTTAATGTTCTTCCAACGGAAGAACCGAAGGACATTCCAGATAAATGATAATTTTGCTTTTCGCTCGTTCACTTTGGCTGTCCGGTAAAACAGTTCGTAGGCATCACCCTGAATTTCTTCGAGTAGTGCAGGATGGCAGTACCACTCAAGAAATCTATCGGCCCAACGCGGAGGTGAAATTTTCATATTGCAATCAGGCAAGTCTGAATTGTAGTGCCATTTTCGGTATCTGATTGAAAAGCTGTGTGCGAAGTTCGTTAGCTTCTTCCAGAGCGCGTTTGCCTGCGGCTGTTAGCAGAAATATTCGCTTTCTGCGCCCGCCTCGTTCTTCAGTCGGGTCACTCATTTTCGATTTTAAAAATCCTTTTTCTTCCAGACGGGTAAGAACAGCATGCACTGCGCTGATATTTAAACTTCGGCCAGCCTGCTTTTCAATTTCATCCATAACCGCTACACCATATGCTTCCGGATAGAGAATGCCTACGGTTAGTAGCACCAGTTCTTCCAATTCGCCTAAATACGTTCCTTTCATATTAAGTAGCCTTAGTGTCACCCTGAGCCTGTCGAAGGGTGAGTTTGTACGTTAGATTAGTTCTACGAACGTGAAAGATATGGATATGTTTCATTCTTGTAGAAGTAAATATTCCGAGCGTTGAAATCCCTATATTTTGGGAATAAAATCAACTTTTTTTGGAAGCACTTTCCATTTATGCGGCCGGTGAAAATGCCCTGACGGTTTGCCTGGGTGATACAATGGATGTTGCCATTAACGACCGGGTTTTCAGGCTGTTTCATTATTTACAGCGCCATCCCAATCCGTTCTGGAAAGATGTAATACCTGGATACAGCACCTTAACAATTGTGTACGATGTGGGTATCATCCGTAAGCATCACCCTGAGGCATTCGCCTGGGTGAGAAATGAAATAGAACGTGCGCTCCGGGAATGTCAGGAAAGCGAAGCGCTGCCAAAGCGAAAACTTCTGATTCCGGTTTGTTATGATCCTGCTTTCGGTTTCGATTTAAAATCATTGGCTAAAACCAATAAACTTTCGGTTGATCAGATTATTGAACTTCATACCCAACAAACATATCGGGTCTACATGTTGGGATTTTTACCGGGCTTTGCCTACATGGGAAGCGTCAATGAGAAACTTGCCGCCCCACGATTGACCACTCCACGTAAGCAGGTTCCTGCAGGCAGTGTGGGTATAGCGGGAAATCAAACCGGCATTTATCCGCTCGATTCACCAGGCGGTTGGAACATCATCGGAAGAACACCCCTTCAACTATTTAATCCCGAGGTTTGTGTTCATTCAAACCCCGGAATAGTTACAGGCCACGGAAGAAAAGATGCGGTGTTATTTCAGCCGGGTGACGAAGTGAAATTTTATTCCATCAGTAAACAAGCGTTCGATGTTTTTGATGGGCGAAACTTCAACCCACTTTCACCATGAGCATTGAAGTAATCAAAGCGGGTATGGCCGATTCCATTCAGGATGGAGGACGGTTTGGTTTCCAACACCTGGGCATAAACCCCAATGGAGTTATGGACTTGAACGCCATGAAGGTTGCCAACGCATTGGTGGGGAACGAACTGCATGAAGCCGTTATTGAAATGAGTTTCCCGGCTTCAACCTTTCGGTTCAATAAACCGGCTTTGATAGTCGTAAGCGGAGCCGACTTTTCTGCAAAGTTGAATGGTAACAGTATTCCATTGCATCAACCGGTTCGGGTGGCATCAGGAAGTGAGTTGAAGTTTACCAAAGTTATACATGGTGTGTGGTGTTACCTGGCAGTGCGGGATGGTTTTGAATTGAATGATTGGTTAGGAAGTAAGAGCACCCATGTAAAAGCCAGGATTGGTGGCGTTGATGGTAGATTATTGAAGAAAGGTGATGAGCTTTTGTTTAAGCGAAAAATGAATAAAGCAGAAACAAAAATTTTCCCCTGGCGTGCAAATGTTTCGGAATTTTACCGGCCATGGTCTGATCATAAACAGACTACAATAAGATGTATTGAGGGAAATGAATTTGACTGGCTGCCAAAAAAATCGAAACAGGATTTTCTTAAAAAAGAATTCACCATCAGCAGCCAAAGCGATCGCATGGGTTACCGGTTAACCGGAACGCCCCTGAAGCAAACCAAAAAGCAAGAACTACTTTCCACTGCGGTTTCGTTTGGAACGGTACAACTGTTACCCAACGGTGAGCCAATTGTGCTTATGGCTGATCATCAAACCACCGGTGGCTATCCGCGAATGGCTCATGTTATTGGTGCCGATCGCTCGCGGTTGGCTCAATGCAGGCCCAATGAAAGGATTTCGTTTTCGTTTGTTTCTGTACAGGAGGCAGAAGATTTGTTATTCACGCAGGAAAGAAGTTTACGGCAACTGCAGAAAGCATGTACATTTAAACTGCGGGAAATTGATTTATGACGATTGACATCAATTGCGATATGGGTGAAGGCATGCCGAATGATGCGGCCATCATGCCGTACATCAGCAGCGCCAACATTGCCTGTGGTTACCATGCGGGCAATGAATCCATCATGCGCCACACCATCGATTTGTGTTTGAAGCATACCGTTGCGATTGGTGCGCACCCTGGCTTTGACGATAAAGAAAATTTTGGTCGCAAGCCGATACAACTTTCAGCGGAAGAATTGTATCACCTGGTTTATAAACAGGTGGTGATCATCCAGACCCTTTGCAAGGAAAAGCACGCGCGATTACACCACGTGAAACTGCACGGGGCGCTATATAACATGGCCGCAAAAGATAGGTTGATCAGTAAAATAGCCGCGCAAGCTGTTAAAGACATTGATCCCGGATTGATTTTTTATGGCTTAAGCGGAAGCGTGATGATCACAGAAGCTAAATCAGTGGGTTTAAAAACTGCCAATGAAGTATTTGCCGACCGCACATACCAACCGGATGGAACGCTAACGCCCCGATCGCACCCCCAAGCCTTGCATCAAAGCACAACCGATGTGGTGAAGCAGGTTGCTCAACTTGTGAAAGAAAAATGTGTTACAACACTAACTGGAGAAATCATATCCTTAAAAGTGGACACAATATGCATTCATGGTGATATGCCTGATGCACATGATTTTATACAACAGATTAGTAGTAATTTGTTCGCGCGTGGTGTTCAAATAGAAGCCTTATCGTGAGGCAAGAGGATTTACTCTATTTCTTCGTCCTCTTTAATAATTTCATTTAACTTTTTCCAAAGATCATCTTGAAATTGGAATGGAATGGATGAAGTGCCTGGTTCATCGCCCATACGTATAACAACAATGTTTTTACTGGGCACAATATTCACGATCTGAAAGCTTTTACCCATGGCAGCAAACATATCCGCTGGAGCACTTGGAGTAAGAGCACCTGGTATTACCGTTTGTGACTCGGGTTCCATAAAGGAAGATTTACCATTTAACCAGGTCAGATAGCCATAGGAAATATTCATGTTTTGAGAAGAATTAATCATAAGGTTATAGTAATCCTCTGGAATGACCTGGTCTTGCTTCCATTTACCTTTATTCAATAAAAGTAAACCAAAACGAGCCATGGAGCGCGCGGTACTATAATACACATTATTATAACCTTGTTTATTAAATTGACCGTCCATTCCGGTTTTTGATTTTATTTCTTCAGCGAGATAAGCATTGAGTGTTTTGCCAGTTGCATTCGTCATTACGTCATCCAGTAAGGTGTAAGGTCCGTTATGGTAGGCCCAGCGTGTTCCCGGATCTGCCAAGTAGGTCAGATAGATTGGGTCGGTGTAAAAATTCTTTGCCGCATCATCATCTAGTCCGGTTGTCATGGTGAGTTGGTGCCGAACTGTAATTTTATTTTCTTGAGTTAACTCCAAACTTGTCCAGCCTGTACCTAAATAATCAGAAGTCTTTGCATCAAGATTTATCTTCCCTTGAGCCTCTGCTTTGCCAACTAATACGGCAGTCAACGTTTTTCCAGCAGAAGCCCAATACCAAGCACTGTTTACATTAAAATCAACCGGTGGGTCGCCCCACAACTCTTTTCCCATGTACTCCTCAATTACAATTTTCCCATCCTTAAGCACAATAAATGCCCGACTATTTGAGGCAACCAAAAAAGCCCTCAATTCCGGAATTTTAGACTCATCCCAATTTAAACTTGCTGGTGTTACTTTTTTCCAGGGAGCATCTGGTGGTGGGAAATACAGACCGGGCTCAGGATCGTTTTCTTTGCTGCAACTGTATAGGAACAAAATTGAAGCAAAAAGAAGTGCAACGTTGAAAAGAAATTTATGAAAAATTTTAAAAGAATTCATAAGCAGAAAAATTCGAGTATAAAAGGTACCTATAGGTCAAAAGTCTCAAGTATAGCCCTCGAAAGGGTCTAATACACAGTTAAATCTATATAAGTTGGTGCAGGTAACCCTCTGAAATTGAAACCAGGGATGAGCAGTGCTATTGTTTATAGCCACAAAGGATTTTATCCTAAGCATTTTAGATTAAGTGGCAGGGTGACAGCAGACACAATGGGAATGCCCGCTTTGTAACATATTGAAATCAGTGTCGTCTGGGTGAAAACTTCTGCTATGAATATACCCATGTTTATCGATCACTGGAAGCAGAAAACCTTTCTTCAGATTTTCACCATTTACCTGCGCTACCTGATTGGCGGGGCGTTTGTAATTGCCGCTTTTGGCATGGGCAAGGTTACCGCTGCAAAAGTTAACCTGATGGGCTCTCTTGATAAACCTATTCAGGACCTGGAGCCTATGCAACAGTTTTTTAAGGTGATGGTCGATTCAGGCATGTACTGGCAGTTTATCGGGTGGACTCAAATTATTGCTGGTGCCATGTTAATGACTCAACGTTTCGCAAGGCTTGGGGCAGTGATTTTTTTTGGACTCATCCTGAATATATTCATCATAACGGTGGCCTATCAATTTACCGGTACACCCGTTGTTACGGGTTTGATGCTATTGGCCGTTACTTATCTTTTGGTTTGGGACCTGAGATCATTACAGTTTTTATTTGTTGACCATGTGAAAGTTGTTCATGTGCCTTTGAAAGTGATGGAGAGCTCGTATTGGAGCTGGCTTGGATTCATTATGCTCATCACCGTTGTAGGCCTGGCGATTTATTATCCTGACTTGTCACTGCAATTAGGTATTCCGTTTTTAGAGGGCTTTCTTGGATTTATCCTGTTCTTTACTGTCCGAAAAAGATTATATAAGCTGCACTAGGTTATTATTTTTCATATGCGCAGGTCATTGTATAAATCCGAACAACGGCATGTGAAATTGAGATATAACCCAATTGGTATTATTTTTGATTTCATTCATCGCCTATGTGGTACAGATTTAAAACGTTTCTACTTATCGTATTGACTTGGGGCTGTCACCAAAGTATGGCTCAACGAAAGTTATCAACTATTTCTGTTGAAGCCGGCAATGCCGTTACAGCCTTACCTTTTCTGGGCGCACCTCAACTATTTTACACAAATTTTCATCCGTACGTAACAGTTGGTACCGGGTTGGTGTGGAGCGAAAAGGGTAAGCATGCGTGGGAGCAGACTTTTAATCTCGGTTATATCTATCACCGGTTTGTCCAACACAGTATTCCATTATTTACGGAAACGGTTTACCGCCTCAACACCGGAAAAAATTTTGCACTCCGGGCCCATCTGGGAGTAGGGTATCTGCACAGCATTCCGGGTACAGACCGGTTTGAACTCAATGATGATGGTGAGTACGAGAAAATTAAAAATCTTGGCCGGGCACAGGGCATGGGTAAAATTTCTTTTTCAGGTTTGTACAGGGTGAACAGCAGTTTTAGTTTATCGCTCAATTATGGTGTGATTTTGCAGGGTCCTTTTGTAAAGTCTTATGTTCCATTGCTGCCTTACAACACTATTCAGTTGGGCCTTCATAAATCCATAAACTAGATGAGAGCAACAATAAAATTTTCTTTATCACTAGTGATGTTGGTTCTCTCCTGCAAGGAAGCAGATATCGGTCCAACGGATGAATGCGTTTATACGAGTTTTCCTTCACACCCAAACGCTGCAGTATATCAGGGTATTTTAGATAAGTATGTAAAAAAAGGACTGCCGGGTATTTCTGCATTGGTACGTGATGACAATGGAACATGGATAGGGCATGCCGGCAAAGCTGACATCGATCGCAATATCCCCTTTCTGCCCTGTCATCCCTCCAAAGCTGCCAGCATTACCAAGTTTATGGTAGGGACATTGACTTTTATGTTGCAGGAACAGGGCAAACTGAATATTGACGACCCCATCTCCAAGTATGTTGATTCAAAAATTATTTCAAAAGTTAAGAATGCCGATCAGGTAACTATCCGAAATTGCTTACAACATACTACTGGCTTTTACGATCTCATTACCGATTCGGAATTCTACCTCGCAGTACTGAATAATCCCAACAAAAACTGGGATGCTGAAGAGCTTCTGAAATTCGTATATGGTAAGGATTCATACTTTGCTCCTAATCAGGGCGTGGAGTATAGTAATACGAATACCATTTTTGTGGGCATGTGCCTGGATAAAGTATTAGGCTATAGGCACGGCCAGGCATTGCGCGAAATGATCTGGCAACCGTTAGGCATGACCAACACGTATTATCAGAGTCAGGAAAAACTTCCCAACACTACCGCCCAGGGCTATTATGATCTTTATAATAACAACACGATTGTAAACGTATCCAACCTTATTACCGGAAGTGGAAATGGCTATGGCGGAGTCTATAGTACCACACTTGATCTTGAAAAATTTATGGATGCTGTTTACTATAACAATACACTAATCTCAGCAGAGAGCCTTGCCACTATGATGGACTTCATTGTAGAAGATGAATTCAACGATCTTGGTGTGGGCATGATGCGGAAGTTCAAAAATTTTACCACGCATACCGGTGTGGGTCATTCCGGGCGCGATCTGGGGTATAGTGCCGACTTGTTTGCTTTTCCTACCAGCGGCAATAATCTGATGATTTTCTTTGTGAATTACGGCACCGATGGTGATACAGCACTTCGCCAGGTGTTTCGTGATTTTGAGCAGGAGTTGGTTTTAAGTATTACAGAGTAAATCAGTAATACGAAAATTTCTAAGGAATAATTTCATTCAATTTTGTCCAGAGGTCATTTTGAAACGTATAGGGTACCAGGCTAGTGTCGGGCGCATCACCTACACGGATAACCACCAATTGTTTTGATGGAATCACGTTAATGAGCTGTCCATTTTTTCCCATGGCGGCAAACATATCTATGGGTGCATTGGGCGTGATGGAAGCATTGATGTTGATTTGACCGGGTGCCGGAAGCAGGTATGAAGATTTACCATTAAGCCAGGTAAGATATCCGTAGGATGGATTCATGGATTGTGATGAGGTAATCATCAGGTTAAGAAACGATTCTGGAACAACCTGTGTTTGGTCCCATTTACCTTTATTAAGGAGTAGCAATCCGAAGCGAGCCATCGACCGTGGTGTACTGTAATAGACATTGTTTTCACCGGTTTGAATGTATTGTCCGTCCATTCCCGTTTTTGATTTAAGTTCGTCCGATAAATAGTTGTTTAGCGTTTTGCCTGTCGCATTGGCAATCACACCATCCAGTAACGTATAAGGGGCATTATGGTAGGCCCAACGTGAGCCGGGTACGGCTTTATAAATCAGGCAAGAAGGATCGGTACAATCTCGATTAGCCACCCCGTCATCCAAACCTGTAGTCATGGTGAGTTGATGAAGAACAGTAATATTATTTTCCTGAGCGAGGGTAAGGTTTGTCCACCCTGTACCCAGATAAGTAGAAGTTTTTGTTTGCAGATTGATTTTTCCCTGTGCTTCAGCAATACCAATGATAGCGGCCGTTAAAGTTTTACCGGCTGATGCCCAGTACCAGTTGCTACTTGATGTAAAATCAAGTGTAGTAGTGACGAGTTGTTTACCTGCATATTTTTCAATTACTATTCTTCCGTTTTGTAAAACGATTATAGCACGGGTATTGGTGTTCGTCATGAAGGCATCGAGTTCAGCAATTTTTGCAGTGTTCCATCCGAGGCTGGCTGGGTCGGTGGTTTCCCAAGTGGTGGAACCGATGGGCGGAAAGTATAATATTTGAGCGGGTGGAGTTGGATCAGACTCCTTGCTGCAAGCAGTTACAATACTAATGAGGATTAAAAGGCGAAGCGGATGCATGGTTAAACGTTTAGACTAATTGTACTACGATAAGTTTAATGAGAGTGGATTAGCTGACAGTAACCTTCACCATCTTCCCATCCTTTTTTGCTTTGGTTCGTCCCCAGACGGCCATCGCTTCCAGCACAGGAAGTAGCGATTGTCCTTCTTTCGTCAGTTCATACTCCACACGGGGTGGTACTTCCGGATAAATCGTGCGCTTTACCAGTCCGTCATCTTCGAGTGCCCGCAATTGGAGTGAAAGCATTTTGTCGGTGATATCGGGAATGACTTCTTTCAATTCGCTGAATCTTCGCTTGGTATTGCGCAGGTACCACAACACCACAGTCTTCCATTTTCCCCCAATAAAGGCCGAAGTTATGTCCAGGGCGCAATGATAATCTTGGCCATCGATGATAAACTTGTACTGCTCGTCATTAATTTTCATAAAATTTTTTCAGATTTTTTTTCTGGATTCTAAATGCAATCAGCCATTTCCGTCAAGGTTGATAGTCCCTTTCCATTCCGACATGTTATTGTCTGACGTAGTGCAAAGCTATACTTTTGAAAGTAAATAACTAAACGATATAAAAAATGAAAATAGCAGTATTTGGAACCGGCATGGTGGGCGACACCATCGGTTCACGATTAATTGAATTGGGTCATCAAGTAATGATGGGGTCGCGGAACGCGAACAATGAAAAAGCAAAAGCATTTGAAAGCAAACATAAAACTGGCGCCAGTGCAGGCACCTATGCCGATGCTGCAAGGTTTGGCGAACTGGTCTTCAACTGTACAAAAGGTGATGGCTCTATTGAAGCGTTGCAGTTGGCCGGTGATGCCCTTAATGGAAAGATCATTATTGATGTGTCCAACCCGCTTGATTTCAGTAAAGGCCAACCGGCCAGTTTACTTCCGGCATTATCGAATACGAATTCATTAGGTGAGGAAATTCAAAAGACATTCCCGAAAGCAAAAGTTGTAAAAACCCTCAATACCATGTGGTGTGGATTGATGGTAAACCCCAACATGATTGGTGGCGGTGACCATACAAATTTCATCTGTGGAAATGATGCTGAGTCCAAGGCAAAAGTGAAATCGTTGTTAAAAGAGTTTGGCTGGAAGGAACAAAACATTCTTGACCTGGGCGATATCACCAACGCGCGTGGCACTGAAGCAGTATTGCCCATCTGGCTGCGGGTATGGGGCGCAACGCAGAATGGAGCGTTTAATTTCAAAGTGGTGAGCTAAAGTTTTTTTGACCAGTTTTTTTTGACTTCAGCTTTTCCAGATTTTTCTTAACTCTATACTTTACAATTTTTGTAATCAGGCCGAGAGGCAGCGGTTTATCTAGCGGAAACTGAACGGCACCTTTAGAGTGTTTGTATTTCGAAATTTCTTTTTGAAAGGCAAGTAGTCCGGAAGGTGCCGGATAAAACCCAATGTGATTTTTATAGGCAGCAAAGTGAACCAGGTTGCCTTCCATTTTAAAGGTGGGCATTTGATAGCGTATGGCCTCTTCTGCCTGCGGGGCTGCTTTGCGAATGGTTTCACGAAGCTGTTGCAATAAGATCTGAACATCTTTTGGAAATATAAGGATGTATGAATCGATGTCTTTAAAGTCTTTCGTTTTCATGGTTTTTCTATTCTAAGACTTCACAAATAAATCCTTCTTTTTGAACATGCTTCTGAACAAGAGTAGCAGCATGTTCGGAGCTAACCTCTACCCGAAGAATCCTATCACAATCATCAAGATCGAAATTAATTCGGGTCATCGGAATAATTTGATTGAGTTCAAAAGTAATTTTCTCGGCAGCGGTTGGGTCTACTACGTTGGTTTTAAAAACTTCTACCATGGTATAATCACGCACGGAGTAAAGCAGCAATATCAAATTTTCGCATCTGAAGAAAAGCCTGCATAACCCGTGGTGCTTTCTCAGGATCACTCATCAATTTACCCAATATACTGGGAACAATCTGCCACGATACACCAAACTTATCTTTCAGCCAGCCGCACATATCTTCACGGCCACCTTCCGTTAACTTCATCCAGTAGTGATCAATTTCTTCCTGCGTTTCGCATTCTACCACCAGGGATACACCCTCGCTAAAAGTATATCCATGCTCACCCGGTCCATCCATCGCTATAAGCGGATAGTTATTCAGCTGGAATTCGGAATACAAGACCTTTCCTGCATTCGGATCGCCCGGTTCATGATGAAAAAGTAACTCAGTAGATGAATTTTTAAAAATGGAGCCATATAGATTGATGGCTTCTTCGGCTCGCCCAAATTGAGATGAGGTGAAAAGCAGACTTGGCCTAATGGAAGAAGGAGTCCCCGGTTTATCCACCACCGAAATCTGCCAGGTCATGCTGACCTTATCCTGCAGCCATCCATACTTCGCACTCCAAGGATATTTATCCAACGGCATCAACGCGGTGCCCCCTGCAATCAAGGCGTTGTAAATGCGTTCGGTCTCTTCTTCGCTGGTACAATAAACAAATAGTGAAATGGATGGATTGATTTTAAATTTTGGCCCGCCATTCAAACCCATCACCCGAAAGCCGTCCAGTTCAAACCTGACAACGATTGGATTTCTTTCTGTAATGACTGAATTATTGAAAACGGAGCAATACAATTTTGCAGCTTCTTCTGCCTGACCATCAAACCACAGGCAGGGGTAAATGGATTTTGTCATATACTGCGATTTTATTTTGATGCGCAATTCACCATCCACTGTACGCCAAATTTATCGGTGCAACTGCCGAAGTAATCGCCCCAAAACATATCTTGAAGTGGCATGGTAATATTGCCCCCGTCAGCAAGCGCGTTGAACAACCTATCGGTTTCTTCGCGTGTATCAGTTTCGAGGTTAATGTGCATGTTGTTTCCCAAGTTTACGTGAAAGCCCATCGATTCTGGGGCATCGGATCCCATCAGCAGATAACCTCCAAGAATGGGAAGTGCCATGTGCAAAACGAGATTTTTATCTTTCTCAGGTAGGGTAGGCATGCCTTCCGTTGGCGGCATATCACCAAAGCGTTGAATGCCTCCAATAAACTCGCCTCCAAAAATAGATTGGTAAAACAAAAATGCTTCCTCGGTTTGATTAGTAAAGTTGAGGTAAGTACTTACACGGGCCATAGGAGTATGATGTTAAAAGATTAATATGATTGACAAACAGGATTAGCGCTCACAAAGCTCCTTAAGAATTTTCAACGCTTTGGGATAGGTTTCTAAAAAGTAGGATTTAAATTCCGGGTTCGAGTCCAGGTCCACTTTTAGTTGTGTCTGGTTGGTGTCCGCTTTTGTATAAGTATAGTTTTCAAATGAACCGGCCCAACCATCAACATCCTTTCCACTGGTAATTTCTTTGCCGCCTTGTAAAACTCCAATATGTTCGATGGATACATATGCATTTGGAATATTTTCGCGAATCCGACTAACCATCCCACCTTCATTTCCCTTTTCATCTGTACCAATGAAAAGTATTTTTGATCCTTTAGCCCATGAACCTCTGAAATGCGAAGTTGGATTGAATACTGCAGTCCATGCTCTATAACTTTTTTCGTTGAGCATCGTTGAGAAAACTTTTTCGGTTGATGCGTTTATCCGAATTTCGAAGTGAAGCTTTTCCAACATAGTCTTTGACTCTGCATACTTTTTAAAATTGTCCAATATGGCCTGCCAGCCGGCCTGTTGCATGTCAATGGAGTGTGTGCTCTCGGCTTCAAATACAGTTTCAACGGAAGTGCCCTTATGTTCGGTTGCAAATGTTGTTTTTACTTTTCGTCCATCCGATATCGTGTATTCGATGGCTTTGTGAGGTTCTACTTTTGAATATGTTCCTTCAAAGTCGAAACTCATGCTGCTGTCTTTCGCGGCCATGTGCGACAGGAATTTTCCGCCAACACGAAGGTCGTTGGTGGCATGAGGAGTATGCCAATCGTCTGAAGCGTTGTTCCATTGCATGATGTGTTCCGGACCTGTCCAGAGTTTCCATACTTTTTCAACAGGGGCATGTACTGTTGCACGAATGGTGATTTTGGTAGCCATTTCAATGTTGGTTATTTGAGTAAATCAAAGGTAGAGCGGATTACCGCAACCGGCCGTGTGTAAAAACGACATTTCGGGGGTTATTTGCGACACGGATAATTTGTAATTTTCCAAGATGAAACACGTGTCTATTCTCGTTCCGGAATCCTCGGTATTGCAGTCAATAGCCGATCCGCAGTATTTGTTTTCAGCGGTTAATCACTTTATGATACAGTCGGGCAGAAAGCCACTGTTCGATGTTCAGTTGGTAGGAACGAAAAAAGAAGTCATACTTAATGATGGATTATACTCCGTTCATACCGAGCTATTGATCGATGATGTAAAGCAAACCGACCTGGTCATTATACCCGCCCTGTTTGGAGATGTGGAGCATGCGATTTCACTTAACAAAAAATTAATTCCTTGGATTGTGGAAAAGCATAAACAAGGAGCTGAAGTGGCCTCGCTTTGTATGGGCGCTTTTCTTTTTGCTTCTACCGGATTGTTGGATGGAAAGACATGTTCCACCCACTGGGGTTTCGCCAATCAGTTTCGGTCTATGTTTCCGGAAGTAGCGCTGGTAGACGGACATATTGTTACTGAAGAAAATCGCCTCTACAGCAGTGGTGGAGCAATTTCATACTGGAATTTATTGTTGCACCTGGTAGAAAAGTATACGGACAGGCCAACGGCTATCCATGCTGCAAAATATTTTGCCATTGATATTGACCGCAACAGTCAGGCAACTTTTGCCATGTTCCGCGGGCAGAAGGCGCACAGTGACATCACGATAAAACATGCGCAGGAATTTATAGAAACGCATGTTGAAGAGCGCCCCACCGTTGAACAACTGGCTGAGAAATTCGGCATGAGCCGCAGAACCTTTGAGCGAAGGTTCAAACAGGCCACCCATAATTCGGTGTTGGAGTATATTCATCGAATTAAAATAGAAGCAGCTAAACGCAGTTTTGAATCGAGCCGTAAAAATATAAATGAAGTGATGTACGATGTGGGCTACACCGACACCAAAGCATTTCGTACCACATTCAAGAAAATAACCGGCCTCACGCCAATTGAATACCGGAATAAGTACAATAAACAGGTACACTTTAATTAATTTACAAGCAGGATGCACATTCCTTCACGTACAATTTTGGTCACCGGTGCCAATAAAGGAATTGGCTTCGAAGTGGCACGCCAATTGGCTACACGAAAACACAATGTAGTTCTTACCGGACGTGATAGCGCAAAGGGTAAGGATGCGGTTGATCGGTTAAAAGACGAAGGGCTTGATGTACATTTTCTTCTGTTGGATGTGACCGATGAGGCAAGCATTAAACAAGGAGCAAAGGAAGTCAAGGAGCAGTTTGACAAAGTAGATGTGCTTATTAATAATGCAGCCGTATTGCTGCGTGAAGATCAGTCGCTTTCCGGTGGTTCAACCGAAGTGTTTCACAAAACCATGCGTACCAATGTGTTTGGCCCGGTACTGATGATCCGGCATTTTCTTTCACTTATCCCTGATGGCGGGAGGATCATCAACACCTCCAGCGGGGGCGGCAGCATGAGCGACCCGGTGGGGGGATGGTCGCCCGTGTATTGTGTTTCGAAGTCGGCTTTGAATGCAGCTACACGCCATCTTGCGTATGAACTGGCAGGTCAAAATATTTTCGTAAATGCGTATTGCCCCGGTTGGGTAAGTACAGATATGGGAGGGAAGTCAGCCCCGCGCACCGTTGAACAAGGTGCAGATACTGCGGTGTGGTTGGCTACTGCAGCGATCAGTGAGACAGGAAAATTTTTTCGCGACAGGAAAGTGATTCCCTGGTGATAACGTGGTGTTAAATTTTACTGGCTATGTCTTAGCGTCTCTGAACAATTCGGGTAGAAGGTTGTTTTTGTACAATTAACCTTCAAATAAATTAAAGAACTATGTTATCACAACTTGTCTACGTTAGCAACAGAAAACCATCTTGTACACAGGAAGAAATTGATAAAATCCTGGCCTCCTGTAAGAGAAATAACCCATCGCTTAATATTACTGGGGTATTACTTTATTCGGATACGAAATTTATTCAGCTGGTGGAAGGAGACGCTAAAGTTATCATGCAGCTCTATGATAAGATAAAATTAGATCCCCGCCATAGCAACACCATGATGATTTCTTATGGACCGATAAAAGACAAGGCTTTTCCAAGTTGGCATATGGGCACTAAAAAATTGGCAACCGATACTATAGATTTCACTACGGATATTACCAGCGATGATAAAGTTATTTTTGATAAAATTCTTACGGGAAAAGAAGAGAATGGACAGCGGGTTTTGAATTTGTTGAAGAAGTTCTTTTAAAATTTAATTATAATGTTTTTCGAAAGCTGCATCATCATAATATGATACAGCTTTTTTTATTGCCTAGACTATATACTGATTTTCATCAATGCTCTCATATTTAATCATCCTGTTAATGTGATAATTAACTTTTCTCAGTCTCCTTTGCCTTCACCCCAAACTCTTTCATTAAATCAACACCATATTTCCGGATCACTTCAATAATCGGAATGGCTTTTAAACCGCGCTTGGTAATGGAGTATTCAACTTTCGGAGGCACCACCGGGTAGACTTTTCGGGTAATAAACCCCTCACGCTCCAGGCTACGCAAAACACTTGACAACATTTTATGGGTAATGTGCGGCAAATCCTTTTTTAAATCGCTGTAGCGCAGCGTTCGGTCACGTAAACGCCAAAGGATCGGCATCTTCCACGTACCGCCAATGCGGTCCATGGCAAATTCTACAGGGTTGTAATAGACCTTCTTATCGTAGATGAAATCGGGCATGGTAATTCAATTTTTTAAAATTCAGGCATTCCAAGGTCAAATTACCAATACTTTCCAAAAAGGTAGTATCCTACTTAAAAGTTAATATGTTGTTTCAGGCATCATACCGCACCAATCTTTGTGTTTAACACGGGCAACTAAATCAAATGAAAATGGAAAAGGTAAAAGAAAGACAAAGCTATGTGCATTTTCACGGTGCACCAACTAAAGGAAAAATTTTAATGGTGGCCAGTTCGCCATCTGTTTCAAAACAAACAGGCTGGCCGATTGGCTTCTGGGCGGCTGAGTTAACGCACCCGCTACGTGTATTTCAGGAAGCGGGGTATGAAGTGGAACTGGTGTCAACGCAAGGCGGTAAACTGGAAATGGATGGCTACTCCAATCCTGGCGATGCCAGTGGTTATTCCGCACACGATGTGATATCGCTCGGCTATTTGCAAAAGCCAGAGTTTACGGCTATGCTATCCAACACGAAGAAGCTGACTGAAGTAAAAGTTGCTGATTACGTGGCGATTTTTCTGGTAGGTGGTCAGGGCCCGATGTACACTTTCCGTGGCAACAAGGAATTGGAAAAACTTTTTGTTTCATTTTATGAAGCCGGGAAGCCCAGTGCCGCTGTATGTCACAGCACTACACTGCTGCTGGAAGCAAAAAAGTCAAACGGTGAACTGCTGGTGAAAGGCAAAACATGGACAGGCTTTGCTGATGCCGAAGAAGAATTTGCTGATCAGGCGGTAGGTATGAAGATTCAACCCTATCGTATTGAAAGTGAAGCGAGAAAAATTTCCAGCACAAACTTCAAAGTGGCCGCCCCCTTCTCATCGTATGCGATTACCGATGGCAACCTGGTAACGGGTCAGCAACAAAACTCCGGGGCGGCTGCAGCCGAAATGATGGTGGAGTTGCTCAACGGATAACATGAAGCTGATTCCCTTTTATCTAATTGTGGGATTAGCAGGAGTGCTTATTTGCATTCCTGCTGTTGCACAATTGAATGAGAGCGATACAGCCAGTTTTCAATTGCGTGCAGGTGCAACCGGTGCATGGCAAAAAGGAAATGTTGATTTGCTGGTGCTGCGCGGAAGACTGGAACTCGTAACAAACAGTAATAAAGCGATAGTCTTTAAATCCCAAAGCAATAGTTTGTATCAGTCGTTTAGTGGTTATAAAGCCGACAACGATATCAACAGTCGGAATTATTTCTACCATCAACCCTTCCGGAGAGTGTATCCGTTTGCGATGATCTATTTACAAACAAATTATCGCAGGAAGGTTGACTTCCGATGGTTTAGCGGAGCAGGTGCTACATGGCAGTTCGTGCAAAAGCCGAAAACGAATATGAAAATCTCTGCCAGCATGGTGTATGAAGAAACCGGGTTTAGCGATACACAATTCAATGAAGTTTTTTACAACGGAAATAATACCATTAGTCTTTGGCGGGCTACCGCTTACTTGGCTGGCTGGCACCGGGTGTTGGATAACCGGCTTAAACTTTTTTACACCGCTTACTGGCAATCGGGGTTGGATGAAGTAATGAACAGCCGGGCGCAAATCGATGTCGGCCTGGATTTTCCTGTGTGGAAGGGTTTAAGTTTTTTGGCGCAATACAATTTCACATACGAACAAGTGGTAACAGCAAGCGTAAAGCAACATGACCGCATTTTCACTTTTGGAATCAGCTATCAGTTTAAAAAGTAACAGACTATGATCATCAAAAGAAATTTCAATCCCATTCGCGTAGTGAGTTATGTAAAATACGAAGTAGTATTTTCGCTGCTCATTGCTTTTACTGTCTGGTTGCTCTACCGCAATTTCACGCAGGTGTCATTGCCGTTTTCCATTGCCGCCATCTTGGCCAGTGCACTGGCGATTTTCATTGCCTTCCGCAACAACAGTGCGTATGGAAGGTGGTGGGAGGCACGCACACTGTGGGGCGGCATTGTTAACTCCTGCCGCGTATTGGCACGGCTCATCATTACGTTTACGGATAGCCACGCGCACCAACCCAATTACGTTGCCACAAGAAGTGAATCGTTTAAAAAGCAAATGGTGTATGCCTGTATTGCATGGGCGCATGCTCTGCGATTGCATCTGCGCAAGCAAGAAGATTGGGATGCACTGAAATCGTTAATAGACGATGAGGATTTTCAATCTCTAAAAGAAAGTCAAAATAAACCCAATTTTTTGCATTTGCTGATGGGTAAGAAAATCTATACAGCCATGGCCAACGGCACGCTGGGCGGATTTGATTCTTTTCAGATGGAAGGACAGTTGCTGGCGCTGGCCAATTATCAGGGCGGTTGTGAGCGCATCAAGAACACACCGCTATTACGACAGTACGATTATTTCACGCGATTGTTTTTATACACCTTTATGCTGCTGCTACCATTTTCTTTGGTTAGCGATTTCAGCCGCATGGGAATGGATTACCTGATGATACCGGTATCGCTCATCATCTGCTTTGTGTTTGCCATCCTGGCCAAAGTAGGTGAAGTGAACGAAGATCCGTTCGAGAACCGGATTACGGATGTGCCCTTAACGGCACTGTGTACTACCATTGAACGCGACTTGAAGGAAATGCTGGGCGAGAAGAATTTACCGCCAGCCGTTAAACCAGAAAATGGATTTATATATTAGCGGAACATCAATAACTATTCATTATGAAAATCGCCATTATCGGAACCGGTAACGTAGGTGGGGCGTTGGCCACTGCCTGGTCAAAAGCAGGGCATACTATTTTATTGGGTGCTCAAGACATTAAAAATTTTAAGGGGAAAGAGTTGCTAAATAACATCAACACTTCGATTCATAATATTCACGAAGCTGTACGCGAGGCAGAGATTATACTCATAGCAACACCGGCACCTGCTGCTGGGGAAGTGGCTAAATCTTTGGGCGATACAGCTGGAAAAGTTATCGTTGATGCTATGAATGTAGTAATGGGCCGCGGTCCGGCAGGATTTTCCAACACGGCTGATGCCATACTGGCCAACACCGCTACCCGTGATGTAGTGAAGAGTTTTAATACTACCGGTTTTAATAACATGAAAAACCCAACCTACGGGAACATGGCCATCGACATGTTTATGGCTGGCGATAGCGAAAAAGGAAAGAAGATCGTACGTCAACTGGCGCTGGATGCGGGCTTTGCTGAGTGCTACGATGTGGGCGGTAACGATAAATTTCAATTGATGGAACAGTTCGCCTTTTTCTGGATTAACCTGGCCATGATGCGCGGGCAGGGGCGTGATATTGGCTTCAAATTGCTGAAGCGGTAACCCTTAACATTTCCTTTTATCTGACTTTTTCTCTCCGGGAACAATTTTGCTCCAATTGTTGTATATACAACAATTGTATATAAATTTGTTAACTTTTGATCCAAAAATACATGAAAACTATGCTGCATAAAGCCAACACCCGTGGCCATGCTAACCACGGCTGGCTTGATTCTTACCATACGTTTAGTTTTGCCGGTTATCACGACCCGACCCGCATTCACTTTGGTGCCCTTCGGGTGCTTAATGATGATGTGGTGAAGGGTGGGGCAGGCTTCGGCCAGCACCCGCACGATAACATGGAGATTATTTCTATTCCCCTTCGTGGTGCTTTAGAGCATGGCGATAATACCGGGGGTCATGGAATCATTAAATCCGGAGAGGTGCAGATCATGAGTGCAGGTTCCGGCATTGCCCATAGCGAGAAGAATGCTTCTAAAACAGAAGATGTAAATTTTCTGCAGATATGGGTTTTCCCGAAAGAAAAGAACATACAACCGCGTTACGACCAGAAACTCTTTCCGGCATCGGATAGGATAAACAAATTTCAAACAGTTGTTTCTCCCGAAAAAAGTAGTGGTGCCTTATGGATTAACCAAAATGCCTGGTTTTCGCTTGGAAAATTTGACAAGACAGCAACTATTGAATACACGCTTAACAAACAGGGAAATGGTGTATATGCTTTTGTGATTGAAGGTGATGTAACCATCAATGATCAGAAATTGAATAAGCGTGATGGCTTTGGTGTGTGGGATGTGGAGAAAATTTCAATTGTTTCGGATAGCCAATCTGAAGTTTTGTTGATAGAAGTCCCGATGAATTTAAGTTAATGCGTAAAGCTCAAATGTTATGAAACTAAGATCTGTTGCCAGGCTACTCTATGCGCATGAGGCTGACATGGGTGGGCTTCCCATTCGGCAACCCCTGCCTACACAACTGGTACAACAAATTGATCCCTTTTTGTTACTGCATCATGCCAACATAAAAGTTCCTACACACATTGAAACCGATCATGCTGGTGTTGGTCCACACCCGCATCGCGGGTTTTCACCGGTAACATTTATTTTTCAGGGAGGAGTTCATCATCGCGATAGCCGTGGAAATGACAGTACCCTTTATGCTGGCGGTGCGCAATGGATGAATGCGGGTATGGGGATTATTCATAGTGAACGACCTTCACATGATATTCATGAAATTGGCGGAAGGCAGGAAATTATTCAGCTCTGGATTAATACACCGGCTAAGAATAAAATGGATCAACCCACTTACTTCCCATTGGCATCAGCAGATGTTCCATCCATAAAATCGGATGATGGTTTGATAACCTTCAGGATTTTTTCAGGTGAACTGCTTGGTGTTAAAGGCCCTGTTCCATCGAAAGCGGTAGTGAATGCAGCTACAGCTGAATTTAAAAGCGGAGGTAAAATATCTATTCCATTACCGAGCCAACACAATGTTATGCTCTACCTGCTTGATGGTAAGCTAAATGTTGACGGGTTTGGTATGGTGGATGAATTGCACCTGATTCAATTTAATAATGATGGTGATGGAATTTCACTTTCCGCTCTGGCGGATACGCGCGTTCTTTTATTAAGTGGCGAGCCGCTGAATGAGCCAGTGGTAGCTCATGGTCCTTTTGTTATGAACAATCAGACGCAAATTATGGAAGCCATGCGCGATTACCAGATGGGGAAGATGGGTGTGCTTATTGAAGATTAGCACCTCAGAAACCGTATGCGTGCTCAGGACTCGTAAGAATTAAACCAAAGGAAGAGTTTTCTGTTATAGGAGTGATCTGAAATAAATTAGTCATGGAAGTACAACTTGTTAAAATGCAAACAACCTCTAATATTGAATCTCAGGTACTTGATAGTATTAAAAGGCGAAGAAGTTTACGGGCTTATTCGTATATGCCGGTAGAGGAAGAAAAAATCCAGTCGTTGTTTGAGGCTGCCCGATGGGCACCGTCCAGCATGAACGAACAACCATGGACTTATCTATACGCCACACGCGGTCAGCAGCTTTTTAGTGAAATACTGGAATGTCTGAACGAGAGCAACTTGTTGTGGGCACAGCATGCCCCGTTGCTGGTGGTAAGCCTGGCTCGTAAAAAACTGCTACGGAATGGCTTGCCCAACGGCTCGGCTCGGTACGACCTGGGCGCAGCTAATGCGTTTCTTTCATTGCAAGCAACAGAGCTTGGCCTTAATGTGCATCAAATGGGTGGATATAATAAAGACAAACTCGTTGAGTTACTCGGAATTCCAACAGAAGAGTATGAATTGGGTGTGGTGATGGCCATTGGTTATCCCGGAGATCCTGAGACGCTTCCGGAGAACCTAAAGCAACGTGAACTCGCCCCACGATCACGACATACGGTTTCAAGTTTCACCATGAATCGTAGCTTTAAGAATGGAAACGAATGAAATCAGGTCGGCAACGGCAATTATCGGCAACGATGTTTACAAAACAGAACTACGGGCACGAACCCATCAGCTGATAGCGGATGAACCAAAAGATGAGGGTGGAACAGATTTAGGCCCGCGTCCGGGAGATTTTATTCGTATGGGCCTGGCATCCTGCACAGCCATAACACTCCGGATGTATGCCAACCGAAAAAAATGGGATGTTCACGAGATCAGGGTTGAGGTATCGAACGGAGCTTTCGATGGTAAAACAGCCTACACAACAAAAGTTGAAATCATCGGTAACATTGATGAAGAGCAGCGCAAGCGCCTTCTTCAAATTGCAAAGCTTTGCCCTGTGCATAAAGCCCTCACTAACCCGATTGAAATTGATACACAGTTGTTAGTTGTTGGTTCTTAGTTATTAGCAATTTTTACCAACAACTAATAACGATCAACCAACAACTTTTATCAAATGAAAGACATCACAAAAAAATACACCAATGGCGAAGTAACCATCGTCTGGAAACCGGACATATGTATTCATTCTGCCATTTGCTTTCGCGGATTAGGGGAAGTGTTCGATCCGCAAAAGCGCCCGTGGGTAAACCCGCAAGGCGCCAGCACCGAGCAAATTGTTGCGCAGGTTAAGAAATGCCCCAGCGGAGCGTTGAGTTACTTCATGAATGAAGAAACCGGTGGGAGTCCGGTAAAGGTTGAAGCGGAGACTATTGTTGAAACATTACCGAATGGCCCGCTGATGGTATATGGTAATGTTACCGTTAAAGATTCGGGCGGCATACTCACCCAAAAAAATAATGCCACAGCTTTCTGCCGGTGCGGTGGCTCAGCCAATAAGCCCTATTGCGATGGTACGCATAAGAAGATTAACTTTCAGGGATGAGCTGGTTTTTGGAATTCAATTATGAATTCTGAACTGTATTCATTTGCCTCGCTGTCTTTAACAAATAAGCGGGCACGCTGCCCTAACTTAAGGCAAGTGTTTTTATTTTTTATATCTTCTTCCATGTTCATCGGCTGCAATGATGGATACCACAATACACGGCCGGGCTTTGTCAACACTACTTGCGGTTTGCTCCATGCCAGGGCATTTGAGCCTTCACCTAAATTTTCGTTCACATTAAACGAAATGTAAATACTGCTTCCACGCCACGATTCTTCTTCCACTTTGCCCATCATCATTACCCAACAGTTCAGGTAATAATTCCAGCTTACGGACGGTCCCCAATGATATTGACCCGCTTGTGCAGCCGGTCCGCCTCCTTCATGCCTGGGTATTTGAAGGGATTGTATGGGTACACCTGTGCCATCGTGCGGAACGTCAAAACTTTTTCCGCCCCAGCGTTTGGCTTTGCCTTCAGGATTTTCAAGATCACTGATTTTTATTCGTGCCACACTAATGCATTGCCCACTGGCTTCCGTATCCGGATTATAGGTTGCTGAATCGTAAACACCCGGATAACTGTATTCACCATAGAATAAATACAAGTATTCGCCACTGGCTACGGCTGATGGATCACCCACACCACCTGCAAATGTGTTGGAGGTGTTGTGCGGTTTCAAAATCATGCGCGGCTGAAGGTCTTCAATAAAAATACCCCGGTTGTTCCAGCTTTTGCCCCCATCGGTAGATTTCATAACGCCTATACGACATACCGCGGCTGCAGACTCAGGGCCGCGTAGACCTTGCGGCCAGTTTTTACTTTTATAACCCTGGCCGGTGCGTTCATCATAAGGCAAAGTTTCAGGGTAGTTTTCGTTATGGTAAATACCGTACAATGTTTTTCCGGTAGCATCTTTTGTATCCTGGTACATGGTTTCAAACCACACGGCTCCATGTAGTCCAGGTGTTCGGGGTAGGGCGTTGGTGGGCATCTGCGGCCGTTTAAATTTTTCATGGGGTGTTAGAAAAACCTCATCGGCATTTAGCCCATCAGCATACATCAGTTCATTGGCATCACCCCATACCGGGTCTTCACCATATTTGCCGGGAAAGATGCGCAGCGTGTCACCAATCCATGCCTCGGCCATGTTGCAATCGACAAACGAATTGAAAACGAATTTTTCAGTTGGCATGAGCACAAACGAGGGGATTTTAGATTCGTCATCTGTTGATTTCTTCTGGCAATGAAATAATGTTAATAAAAGCAATAGTAAGCCTGTCAGTGATTGGGTGTTCATTTTCATATTGCTATTGAAGTTAACATTAGATCGCATTTTCAAGGGAGTTCTTTATCGAATATCGATTTTTTTTGGTGTAAGTCATAAATCGAAACCAGAATTAAACGAATTGTGTTTTTTAGGTGTCAAATGTACAAGAGTGTTATTCTTTAACGTTTTTTTAATTGTTATGAAAAGCAGACAATTAGCCATTATTACGATTTTGACACTACTGGTGGGATGTGCTTTGCAACCTGATTCAGGTGAATTAGCAAAAGATATGGTTGTTCAAACCAACTACGATCAACCTTCTATTGCCCAGAATATCTTCAGCACTTACAGCGCATTTATTATCCGGGAAGATACACTGGGATATGTTAAGCGGGGGATTAATCCGGATGAGGCATACCTGACGGACGCCAACTTTACCCGTTTTACGGGTGGATATGTAAAACCCATTATCGCCCTGGTGAAAGAAAATCTTTCAGAACGTGGTTTTACTCAGGTAACAGAGGAGGACAATCCTGACTTTGCCGTGAACATCGTTATACTGTATGACTTCAGTTTCTTTCAAACCGTTAATTACCTCCCTTCTTATGGTGGGTATTACGGATATTATGGTACTACTTTCCTGTTGTGAATACCTACTCTGCCCAGTATGCCTCTATGGTTATTGAAATTGTAGACATTAAAAATGCAACTGGAAATGATTACAAGGTAATCTGGAAAGCTTTTATTGGTGACCTGTACACTACCTTCGATTTGAAAACAAAAACATTAGAAGCCATCGACCAGGCTTTTATTCAATCACCTTATATTCAGAAGAATTAAAATGAGATTGAACCTGATATTTATAATGCTCTTGGTTGCAACCGCAACCACTGCTCAGGTGGCTGAGTCGGCTTTTCACGTAAGTTGGGTAACGATGAAGCCAACCTACACCGACTATGTAAGCAAGACAAGTTCGCGCGGATTTAACCTAGGGTTTACAAAATTTATTACTGATCGTTTTGGTGCCGGCCTTTCCGGAAGTTACGCTGTGTTGGATGATTATGTGCCCCGACAAACGTATGAGTTTCCTGGTGGTGCCATCACAACGGATATTTTTAATTACATGTACTTCTATACCTTAACAGCCAACGGTCAGTACTACTTTAAAACCACCGGATTGTTTATTCCGTTTGCTTCACTTTCTGCAGGTGCTGGTTTTACGGAGTACACAATTTATTATAATGCGTATTCGGAATCCGATAATAAAATCAGTTTTACGGTGCGCCCGGAACTGGGTGCATTATATCGTTTTCAAAAATATTCAACCCTGGGCATGAAGGCCGCTGTCAGCTATGACTATGCAACCAACAAGAGTGACTATTTCGAATTAAAAAATTTCTCTGCCCTGAGTTTTCATATCGGCATTGTATTATTCACAGATTAATACTTAACTTTTTTTCATAGCCAGGTAAACCCCGTTGGTCCAGCCAAAGCCATCCTGATTCGGATATTCGCCACCGCTGGCCTCTCCTCCCTCACTCCATACATCATACTTTTCGGTCATCTTACCGGTGTTGATATACACCGTTTCATTTATGGCTATCCACTTGGCTTTTAATTTTGCGGCTAAGTCGGTGAGGCTGTAGTTCAGCAGTCCTTTGTAAGCAATCCATTGCAAGGGTGCCCACCCGTTTGGCGCATCCCATTGTTGCCCGCTGTGTTCTAAAGTGGTGGTAAGACCACCAGGCTTCAGGAATTTTTCTTCCAGAATCCGGCCAACAGCCAGGGCCTGTTCAGGTGTAGCCACTTCAAAAAACAAAAGGAACGCTGCAGCTAATGTATAATTTGGTTTTTGCTGCTGCTCAACAAAATCAAAGTCGAAGAAAAAATTTTGCGAATAACTCCAGCAGTATTTCTGAATGGCATTTTTACGGATCAGAGCACGTTGAAAGTATTCGGTTGCCTTAGTGTTATGATCTGTTTCGCGATAAGCATCGGATAAGGTTTGTTCCAAATGATACAACAGGCAATTTAAATCCACAGGAATTATTTCTGTTGTGTGGATGGTGCTGAATTGCGTTACGTCTTTAAACCAACGGCTGCTAAAATCCCAACCCGATTCGGCAGCGGCCCGGAGATGCCGAAAAAGAACTTCAGGTTTTTGTTTTGATTGATGGGCCAGTTCAACATCTTCTTTGTACGACTCAGGCCTGGGTGTGTTGTGTTCATCCCAATAACGGTTAAGAACACTGTCATCAGGTAACCTCACTACGCGATGGACAGACTGATTTTTCTTGAGTGATTCAACTCCGTGCATCCAGAATGCATATTCCTTTTCAAGTTGTGGCAGGTAACGACTCAACGCATCTGCTTCATGACGGTTAAGCAACTTCACCATCAACGAAAAAAATGGTGGTTGTGAACGACCAATAAAGTATGTTCGGTTTCCATTAGGTATGTAGCCGATCATGTCAATAAGAAATGCGAAGTTATCGATCATGTTTCGGATCATATCAATTTTACCTGATGCCTCAAGGCCAAGCATGGTAAAGTAACTGTCCCAATAATAAATCTCTCGAAAGCGACCACCAGGTACAATATAAGGGTGAGGAAGCGGAATGAGTGACCCCCCGGTTTCATCGGGCGCGCGCGTCAGTACATGCCACAGGTTTTCAATATGTTGATGTGCTGACTTTGTTAAATCACTTTGGTAGGCGGTTGAATAAGCAGTGGGTAACTCAAAATTCTGTTCGATAAATTTGCGCAGATCAAAGCCTTCTTCTTTTTTTCTCTGATTAAAGTCATTGTTAATTTCTTCCAGTGATCGTCTAGGCACACAATCCGGGAAAGTTTTTCCATCGCCCAGTATATTCTGAAGTTGCATAACCTCAAATAATTCTCCGAGTTCATGGATTTGAGTTATCATATTAATGGCCTCCGGTTGATGTAAACGCTATTGGTGCTTCAGATTTTTTTTGAAGACGATTGAAAAAGAAGAGCGCGGTCAGCAGGATTGTGATCGGAATCAATGAAAAATAAAAAGCTGTCTGGCCGTCATACGCCTCAAATATATGCCCGGTAATAATAGATCCTGTTGTTCCGCCAAGCGCAGAAAAAATCACTATCAAACCCGACATGGGGCCGTGTTGACGTGGTGGAAGTGCACTAAGTATAACAGAGTTGATGGCTGGGTAAATAGGAGCCAGAAAAAGTCCGATGATGGGAAAAACAAATGCAGCCAGGGGGGCATTGTTCCAACCGGTAACTTCATTGCCCGTGCCTTGTTTTGCCAAAGGAATAGCTACTAAAACCAATACCGATGCTGCCAGTAAACATAAAGCCAACACATTGAACCAATGGATTTTTCGCAACACAATACCTGCCAGAAACCGGCCTAAAGCCGTTGATGCAGCGAGTATGCTGGCCATTTGAATGCTTAGTGTTGTAGGCAAGCTGAGTACTTTACTGTTATAGGTAGGCAACCAACTCATAATACTTTGCTCAATGAGCACGTAGGTGAAGGCACTTAAAATGAAGACCAATACCAGAGGTTTAATGGCCAGTTTCACCATATCAATAAAATCTTCCATAAAGGGTTTTGCTTCGGCCGGCTTTACAGCGGATTCATCAAGCGAAGTTGACAGCAGCAGAAAAAAAGCAACTGCATTAATAACAGCCAACAGGTAATACACCTTTAGCCAGGAAGAAGACTGCGGATTAAGGTCATCAACAAAGGCGCTAAAAATAAAATAGCCGGTAAGGATGCCAATCATAAAAAATGATTCAATGAAGTTCATGAAGCTGGCATGTTCTTTTTTATTGGTGGTAACAATACCAATGGTAGCGTAAACAGAAACTTTAATCAGCGCGAATGAAGTTCCGGTAGCGGCAAACAGTACTTTGGTCATGGCAAAGCTGCCGAGTGATGGCATAAGCAGACAGGCTAACGTAACTAATCCTAAACCGATGAGCATAGAATTTCTATACCCGATGCGTGCAATGTAAGAAGCAATTAAAAACGAGACAGCAGCGATACTTAAATCCTTAAAGGCCTCCAGCACACTGGCGGAGGATTCGGACACACCGTACGTGCTTTGTACCTGCAGAATTACTGTGCCTACACTGTTCAGGAGAATAGCAAAGACAAAGTAATTGAGAAATAGAGAAAGTTTGATTTTCCAGTGAGACATGAATAGTGGACTTACTAAACAAATCTAACACTTTTGAGAGATCATCCTACCGAAAAATAATAGCCAATGCCTTTGATGGTTATGATTTGTACAGTGGGATCATCTTTCAAATAGTCGCGGAGTTTGGTAATGTACACATCCAGGTTGCGGGAATTGAAAAATGAGTCATCGCCCCAAAGGCTCATTAATATATCTTTTCGGGAAATAGTACCGTGGCGGTTGTCGCAAAGCATTTTCAGTAAGCTGGCCTCGCGATGCGAAAGCTTTTTAACCTGGTTGGTGATTTTGAGCTCATAACTTGAAACGGAGAATTCATATAAACCGATTTCGATAACCTCTTTCGATCCTGAATTTTTATTGCGTGCGATGGAAAGCAGGTTATTTACCCGGGCAATTAACTCCTCCATGCTAAAGGGTTTCCGTAAATAATCATTCCCCCCGACATCAAATCCTTTCAGCACATCTTCGGTTTGTGTTTTAGCCGTTACAAAAATGATGGGTACGTGTGCATTGATGTTTCTGATTTCTTTGGCAAGTGTATAACCATCTTTCTGCGGAAGCATGATGTCGAAAACACAAATGTCAGGATTGGATTCTTTGAACAGGCTTACCGCCAGCTTGCCATCGGTTGCCATGGTCACTTCAAAATCCCGGCTCTCCAGACTTTCCTTTACAATCCGGCCGAGGAAAGGCTCATCTTCAACATAAAGGATTTTGGTTTTGCTCATCAGGCCGGTAAGGTTATGGTAAATATACTTCCTTTGCCTGCTTCACTTTTTAGTTCAATGGTTCCCTTCAGGCTTTTTACAACACTGGCTACATAGCTTAAGCCTAAGCCATATCCCCTGGCATTGTGCACATCACCGGTAGGTACTCTGAAAAACTTATCAAATACCTTTGATTGATGTTCAGTTGGAATGCCGATGCCGTTGTCCTGAACGGATAATTGAATGTTATGCTGATTTTTTACCAGTCTGATTTTTATCTGGCAACCCGGTTTGCCGTACTTCAGGGCATTGTCAAGAAGGTTGTAAACCACATTAGTGAAGTGTTCGCTGTTAGCCCGGATAATAAAATCATCGCCTTCTTTTTCAAAAGAAATCTGTGCCTGATGTTTTTCAAAAACAAGTTTTAAAGAAGTAAGCACCTCATGAATAATATTTTCAATATCTGTGTCTTCCGTTTTAATTTTTAATCCGATCTCTTCGAAAGAAGATGTTTTTAAAATCTTATCGGTCATTAAGGTGAGTCGTTTAAGTTCCTGCTGGGCAATGTTCAGGTACTCCGCAGTAAGCGCAGGGTTATCAAGGGCCTTGAAATTTCGCATGGCCTCCAGGGCAACGCTTACTGTGGCCACCGGGGTTTTTAGTTCGTGTGTAATGTTGCTGATCAGATCATTTTTTAGTTGCATGAGTCTTTGTTGCGACCGGATGCTTCTGTACATCAATACAAATGCTGTAATAATTAAACTGGTCAGTACAATGGAGAAAGCAATCTGTGGACTGATCTTGGCCAGCAACATAGGTCTTACATTTTCAAACTGCGCCTGGTAAGTAGGTGTGTGCGGTAAAAAGAAGGGTTCAGTTAAAAGTAACTTTGATTCAGTCGGATCATCCACACCCAGTGCTATTGTTCGAACCTTGGGCGAAAGCATAATGCCTGTTGCCTTCAGGGTATCACTGTATTTACGTTGGATGTCATCAATTCGAAGCGAGTCATTTCCAAATCGGAAGATAAATTTGCCGGGTTCCCGTCTTCTGCGAATTTCAGAAACAATGGGTCGCAATACCTGCTTAACACTGTCGCCTTCCCGGTTGACAGATAAAAAAATTTGAACGATCGAATCACGAACTTCAATTTGGGAGACTTTTTCAGGCGGGATTTTAGATAGCAAGGAGTCTCGCTTAATCCGCGTGTTCCAGATCATTATTTGCGAAGGCTTGTCAGCCGATCGTTTATACTCCATGCTATCGCCCGTAACAACAGGTTGCAACCCTTTCATGATCAAGGAGTCGTGCAAGCCAATGATAGTCGTGCGAAACAATGAATTGGTTTCTTTGCGGAACGATTCCAATGCTTCATTGTAGGCGCTTCGTAACCAGAGCGTTTGTAAAACCAACAACAGTATAATACTGCTGACCATTAATGCTATTGTCCAGATGTGCTTACGCGATTGCATGGTACAAAAGTAACGCTGGAATAGGCGCGAAGGATGGGGTTTTAACATTAATTAACATTCCTTACAGAACAATTAACCCGGCTCGTTCATCCTTAGCCGTACATTTACATTAGAAATTTTCGAATCTTAAATGAAAAGCTCAACCACCATGAAAAAAGTAATACTGATAATCGGGGTATTGGTTTCCTTAACAGCCGTCCATATTGTTTTCGGTCAAACTGCAGAGGGAGTTATCCACTATGAAACCAAAATTAATATGCACCGCAACATTCCGCCTGAAAGAGAAGGGATGAAAAATATGATCCCCGAATTTCGCACCATGAAAAACCAGTTGTACTTCAATGCTTCTGAAACCATTTATAAACCGGTAATTGAGGATGAGGAAGAAGATATCAATACGGGGGGAATGCGTTTCCGCATGGCCACACCGCAAAGCGAAACATATATTAATACCGAAACGCAATTACGCACGGTTTCGCAGGAGTTTATGGGCAAGAAATATTTGATTGAGGACACGTTAAAAATGTTGCCATGGAAATTCGGATCAGAAACCAAAACCATTTTGGGGTATGTATGCAAGCAAGCTTACTTCACAGAAGAAATGCAGGTAATGATAGGCGGCCCCGGTGGTGCTCAACCTCAAACAAGAACTGCAGAAATTACAGCATGGTACACAGATCAGATTCGGCCATTTCTTGGTCCTGATCGCTTTAATACCTTACCCGGCACTGTGTTGGCCGTGGATGTTAACGGGGGAGAGCGTGTAACCTTAGCTACAAAAGTTGAACCACGAGCATTGAAGAAGAATGAGTTAAAGGTGCCATCAGTCGGTACAAAAGTTACGCAGGAAGAGTATCGAAAGCTTGTTAATGAGCAAATGGAAAAGATGCGCCAGGGTGGAGGCAATGTAATTATCCGTAACTGATACGCTATACTCTTTCAACTAAAAAGCACACACTACATGCGGATATTAATAACAGTAGCCTTTTTCGGATTGGCAGTTGGAGCATACGCTCAAAAAATATCCATCAAAGGACAATTGGCCGATTCAACCGGTACGGTATTACCCTCGGCAACAGTGCTTATCCTCAACCCAAAGGATTCTTCGTTGGTAAACTTTGGTGTGAGCAATAACCAGGGAATTTTTGAAATCAAGAATGTAAATCGTGCCGAGTACTTATTCAAAGTAACCTATGTTGGATATGCTCCGCTTACCATAAAAGTTTCCCCCAAGCCCGAAGAGGCAATAGTTGATTTGGGATTGTTAAAAATGCAGCCCGAACGAAGAATACTGGACGAAATAACCATTCGTGCCGAACGTGCACCCGTGGTGGTTAAGAGAGATACCATTGAGTTTAATGCGGAGTCTTTCCGCGTTAAACCCAATGCCATGGTGGAGGATCTGCTTAAGCAATTACCCAGCGTTGAAGTAGACAATGACGGAACGATTCGGGCCCAGGGTGAGCAGGTGCAACGCGTTACCGTTGACGGAAGAGAATTTTTTGGTCGTGATCCAAAATTGGCCACACGCAATCTACCCGCAGATGCAGTTGATAAAGTACAGGTATTCGACCGGCAATCTGATCAGGCACAATTTACCGGTATTGATGATGGGCAACGCGAGAAGACCATCAACCTGGAGTTAAAAGAGGAAAAACGCAATGGTGCTTTCGGAAACATTACAGCCGGTGCAGGTACAGATGAGCGCTATACCGGGCGTGCAAGCATTAATCGGTTTACAAAGGGCAATCAACTATCCTTTCTGGCCATGGGTAATAACACAAACGAGCAGGGTTTTTCTATTGGTGATTACATGAATTTTACCGGAGGTTCACAGCAAATGTTTGGTGGTGGCGGGGTGAGCATACAGATCAACCAGGGTGGAGCAAATCAGGGGGGGGCAGCGATAAATACCGGTGGACGCAACAATGGAATTATGACCAATTATGCAGGAGGTATAAATTTCAGTAACAATTACGGAAAGCGGAAAGAGTCGAGCATAAATGGGAATTACTTTTATAACTACCTCGATCATGATATAATCAGAGCCACATACCGTGAAAATTTCTTGCCTGCCGGCAATTATACTTTTGAGCAACTTTCTAAACAGAAAAATACAAACAATAATCACCGTGCAAACCTGATTATGGATCATAAAATAGATTCGGCAAACTCAATTCGATGGACTAATAGCTTTACCTTTAATGAAACTGATTCACGTCAACAAACAACAAGCCAAACACGCACACCGGAAGGTGACCTGCAAAATGAAAGTGAAAACCTGACGCTTTCATCCGGCATATCGTCTACGTTTAATTCTAATTTTCTTTTTCGACACCGGTTCCAAAAGAAAGGAAGAACCGTCTCGGCTAACCTTACTTTGAATTTGAATAATACCGACAGAGAGGGTTCACTGAACGCTACAAATTTGTTTTACACACCCGTTTTTGATGAGCAGATACTTGATCAGCGAAATAATCAGGTCTCCGATAATGTTAGCTATGGCACAACAATATCCTATACAGAACCACTGGGTAACAGAAAATACCTTGAAGGTAACTATACTGTAAATCTGAATAATAATAAGGTGAATCGCGAAGTGTTTGATATTGACAATGGTGAATTGGAATTCAATCAGGCATTGAGTAATAAATTTTCAAGCGATTACCTGTATCAGCGGGCTGGATTGAACTTCAGAATGAACAAGCCTAAATACAGTATTACCATTGGAAGTAATTTTCAGTTTACTAATCTGAAAGGAAACCTTGAAACACTGGGCGCAACAATTGATCGATCTTTTGAGAATTTACTCCCGGTAGCACGCTTCTCCTATGATTTCTCCACAACAAAAAGACTTCGTTTCGATTATGAAACCTCTGTAAGGGAGCCTTCTGTTCAGCAGCTTCAGCCCGTGGTTGATAACAGCGACCCATTGAATATTTATGTTGGCAATCCTGCGCTAAAGCCTTCTTACCAGCAGAGCTGGCGAGCTAACTTTACCACATTTAATCCGGTAACATTTATAAGCTTCTTTTTATTTGCCGATGTGGATTATACCACTAACGCAATAACAAATGCTCAGTTTGTTGATGAACAAAATATCCGCACTACCATACCGGTAAACGTAGATAATACTTTCAGCGCTATGGGAAATGCATCCCTCAGTTTCCCTGTTCAGAAAATTAAGAGCAGATTCAGTGTGGGCAGCAATGTCCGCAATCAGCGTAGTATTAATTTACTCAATGATGTGGCAAATGAAATTGATCAACTTGTGGTAGGGGGGAATCTGAGGTATAATTATCGTTTCAAAGAAATTTTTGAAGTAAACCTAACGTCACAACTCAACCATCAAAAAACCAGGTATGAGTTTGACCAGCCAGATCAGGTATTTTTTAATCAGACATACACAGCCGAAACAAATGTGAGTTTTCTTAAGAATTACCAATTCACAGCAAACTTCGATTACCTGGTATATACCGATCAATCTAGTGATTACCGGGAAACAATACCCTTGTTGAATATGTCTGTATCCCGGTTTTTACTAAAAAATAAAAAGGGTGAGCTCAAGCTGTTGGTAAATAACTTGCTTGACCAAAATCTGGGGGTCGCACAAACTGCAACCTCAAACTACTATGAACGCCAAACCTTCAATTCGTTAGGCAGATATTACATGGTTAGTTTTACCTATGCGCTTAATAAACATCTTAATCCGATGGGAGCCGGACCCCGTGGTGGTGGCATGCGCATGCAGATTATTCGCTAACAACTTGGTATAAAACATTTTATCTTTGGTGCATGAAGTTTTTCGTGCACCTTATTTTTTTTATGGCAATTATACCGATGGCCACCACTGCTCAGTACATTCCTAAATTTGATCTTCAGGGTCACCGTGGGGCACGAGGCATCCTGCCTGAAAATACAATACCAGCCTTTATTAAAGCGCTGGATTATGGCGTGACTACTATTGAACTTGATTTGGCCGTAACAAAAGATGGACAAGTAATCGTTTCGCATGAACCATGGATGTCGGCTGAAATTTGCTTGCAGCCCAATGGAAGCGAAATAGCCAAAGCTGATGAAATGAATTTTAATATCTATCAGCTCACATATGATGAGGTAAAAAAATTCGATTGTGGATCAAAGGGAAATACACGGTTTCCCGAACAAGAAAAGCTATCGGCACATAAACCATTGTTAAGTGATGTTATCATAGCGGTTGAGGATTACATCAAAAACTATTCGCGGTATGAGGTTGACTATAATATTGAGATAAAAAGCCGTAAGGAGAGTGATAATATTTATCACCCAACACCTCAGGAGTTTTCTGATAAGGTATATCAGCTTGTTGATCAGTACTTGCCCTGGGAGCGCGTAGTTATTCAGTCGTTTGATTTGCGCGTACTGAAATACTGGAAGGCAACTTATCCACATGTGCGCCTCGCATTTTTGGTGGAGAACGCCAAGTCTCCTGAGAAAAACCTGGAAGAACTGGGCTTTATTCCATCGGCTTATAGCCCCTACTTTAAGCTATTAAAAAAGGAACATGTTGATTACCTGCATACGCTAACTGTTCCGAAGGCAACACCCACAACTTCCGTTACAATAAACAATAGCAAATTGAGGGTAATACCCTGGACAGTTAATGAGGTGGAAGACATGAAAAAACTAAAGACTATGGGCGTTGACGGTTTAATTACCGATTACCCTAACCGGGCAGCTGAAATTGGTCTTGGGCTAAAAGGAAATGGAGCCACCCAAAATGGTTCAAACAAAAAATAGCCTTATCATTGCACCTTCATTTTAACACGATTAGTAAGCTATGAGTAAGTATGATGTTTATGGCATAGGTAATGCTATTGTAGATATTGTAACTGAAGTTGATCACGACTTTTTTGAAAAGAACAATATTGAAAAGGGCGTGATGACCTTGGTAGATGAAAAACGTCAGCTTGAATTACTAAAGGCTATTGATATGAAAAGGAGTCGCATGTCAGGTGGAGGTTCAGCAGGTAACACGGTAGTCGCGCTTAATCAATTTGGAGGCAGATCATTTTATTCGTGTCTCGTTGCAAAGGATGAACTTGGTAAGTTTTTTCTGGACGATTTAAAACGCAATGGGGTTGAAACGAACTTAACTCATGATAAATGTCCGGAAGGGCATAGTGGAAAATGCTTGGTAATGACCAGCCCGGATGCGCAACGCACCATGAATACCTTTTTAGGTGTCAGCTCATTTTTAGCACCGGAACATCTGGATGAGGAGGCAATAAAAAATTCTACCTATGTATATCTTGAAGGTTATCTGGTAGCCAGTCCGAAGGGATTTGAAGCCATGAAAGAAGCAAAGAAGATAGCCGAGAAAAATAGGGTACTTACTTCCTTAACCTTTTCTGATCCAAGCATGGTAAAATACTTCGCAAATCAAATGCAAGAAATTGTAGGGGCCAGTGTGGATTTATTGTTTTGCAACGAAGAAGAGGCGATGATTTTTACCGGCACCAATACATTGGATGAAGCACGCGAAAAGCTCAAATTATCTGCCAAACGATTTGCCATAACCTTAGGTGCCAACGGTGCTCTTATTTTTGATGGCGATACCTTTATAGAAATTGAGCCCTACAAAGTACGGGCTATTGACACCAATGGTGCAGGCGATATGTTTTCCGGGGCATTTTTGTATGGAATTACACATGGACACAGCTATGCCGAAGCTGGTAAAATTGCTTCATTGGCGTCATCCCGTGTGGTCTCACAGTTCGGTCCCCGCCTCCAGCCCGACCAGGTTAAAAAGGTATTGGCTGATTTGATTGCCTGATTTCGCCCTTAATTTCTTAATTCAGGGGTTGTAAATCGGTTTATCTTCATTATTTTTGCAGCCCTCATTTATGGTGGGGTAAACGATACACAGCATGAAACGCACATTTCAACCATCTAAAAGAAAGCGCAAGAATAAGCACGGTTTCCGCGAAAGAATGGCCTCAGCCAATGGTCGCAGGGTTTTGGCTTCGCGCAGAAAAAAAGGCAGAAAGAAATTAACGGTTTCTGACGAAACTACTTTTAAGAAGAAATAATACCCTTTCGAGGCTTTCCTGGAAGGGCTGCCTGCCAACAGGCAGGGATCGATTAACCTCTTCCCATGGCTGCATACAGCTTTCCTAAATCCGAAAGATTATTCAAACGCAATAGCATTCAGGAACTCTTTACCAAGGGTTCCTCTTTTTATTTATACCCGTTTAAGGTCTTAATACTTAAGAATGATGAATTTGCGGTTTGCCACCAGGTGTTGTTTTCTGTATCAAAACGCAATTTTAAAAGGGCTGTTGACCGCAATTTGATTAAGAGAAGAATGAGGGAGGCGTATCGGCTAAACAAGGTTCAATTACCCGAGTCACCAAAGTTGCAAATGGCGTATATTTATACACCTAAAGAAATTCTGGATTTTCATACCATTCAGGAGAAATTAAAAGAGTCAATCAAGCGTTTACAGCAGTATGCATAAAAAAGTTAAGTGGATTTTAGGTATAGTAATAGTATCAGCCTGCTTTCTTGCATTTAAGAAACCCGCGGAGAATTATTTCGAGATAGCCAAGAGCCTGGATATTTTCGCCACACTTTTTAAAGAGGTGAATACTTATTACGTGGATGAAGTTGACCCGCAAAAACTCATTCGGCATGGTATTGATAGTATGCTTGAGTCACTTGATCCGTATACTGACTTTATCCCCGAAAATGAACTGGAAAATTTCAGAATTGCCACTACGGGTCAGTATGCGGGCATTGGTGCCCTTATTGGGGTGATTAATAAAAAAATAATCGTTACACATCCGTACAAAAATTTCCCGGCACATAAATCGGGTATCAAGGTTGGCGATGAACTGATTGCTGTAAACGGAATTTCTGTGCAGGGTAAGACAACCTCCGAAACAAGCACATTGCTGA
Source organism: Flammeovirgaceae bacterium UBA2366 (assembly GCA_002344065.1). GTDB lineage: Bacteria > Bacteroidota > Bacteroidia > Cytophagales > Cyclobacteriaceae > UBA2336. Next base: position 2,565 of record DDTK01000004.1, on the reverse strand, counting down.
AGGGCGCAGCAAAAACAGAAGTTGAGGTTAAAGTGAAAAGGTACGGTCAAAAGAATGACCTCATCTTCAAAATAAAACGCGAGAAAATCTCCATCAGTAACCTGGCATATTCAGGATTGATAGGCTCAGATATTGGGTATATAAAATTGGATGACTTTACACCGGGTGCCTCCAAGGAAGTTGCGGATGCAGTAACAAAGCTGAAACAACAGGGAGCAAAAAAAATTGTTCTGGATCTTCGTGATAACCCGGGCGGATTATTACATGAAGCAATCAATATTGTTAATCTCTTTATCCCGAAAGGTAAGGAAGTGGTTAGTACAAAGGGCAAGGTTGCAGAGTGGAATAAGACCTATACAACATTGAACAATCCAGTCGACACGGAGATACCGGTATTAGTTATGATCAATGAAGGAAGCGCCTCGGCTTCTGAAATTGTAGCGGGTGCATTGCAGGATTATGATCGGGCTGTTTTAATTGGTGGTCGTACGTTTGGTAAAGGACTGGTACAAACTACCCGTCAACTGTCTTACAATTCTCAGCTAAAAGTAACGACCGCAAAATACTATATACCTAGCGGCAGATGCATCCAAAAGTTAGACTACACACACAGAAAACAAGATGGCTCTGTTAATGCTTTTGCAGATTCAGTTAAGACAGCGTTCCAGACTAAAAATGGAAGAACAGTGTATGATGGAGGAGGTCTTGATCCGGATATTTTATTGGAACAGAGGTATCTGGGGGAAGTTACCTCAACACTCTATACTTCAGGCCTGATCTTCGAATACGCCACAAAGTTCTGTAACGAAAATCCGACCCAGCCAGACCTGAAATCATTTAAACTTTCCGATAAGGAATTTGAAAAATTCATTACCTGGACCAGAGATCAGAAGTTTACTTACTCCACATCATTGGAGTATGAAACAAAGAAGTTGGTGGAGGCCGCCAGGAGAGAACGATATTTTTCAGATCTAGAAGGTGAGCTAAAATCGCTGTCCTCGAAAATTGAGTCCAATAAAGCCGAAGATCTTCATCGTTTTAAAGATGAAATTTCTGAGCTTTTGTCCCGCCAAATAGCATTTCATTATGCACTAAATGAAGGTCAATATATTGTTTCATTGGCGTATGATACCGCAATAGGAGAAGCCATTAAATCCCTTGATGATCTCGCTGGTTACAGAAAAATTCTCACGGCAAACTGATGGCCTTAATTCTTAGCCTGGAAACATCCACACGGATTTGTTCTGTGGCTTTACATGCCAACAAGCAATTAATAACCTCAGCTGAAGTACATGTTGAACAGGCTCATGCTACCAGGTTAGCCTCGTTAATTAAAGACATCTCAAGGTTTGCAGGAATTGAAATCACAGAGCTTAACGCAGTTGCAGTTTCATCGGGCCCTGGTTCTTACACAGGACTAAGAATCGGTGTATCAACTGCAAAGGGCTTATGTTTTGCATTGGGTATTCCATTGATTTCAGTTAACACCTTAAAGCTTATGGCTTTTCAAATGAGTAATAGTGTTGATCAGGATAATCTTCTTTGTCCGATGATAGATGCCAGACGAATGGAGGTATATTGTTTGATTGCTGATGTTAACCTCAAAGAAATCCAACCTATTCAGGCTAAGGTTATAGACACTTTTTCTTTTAAGGATCTGTTACAAAACAAAAAAATAACTTTTTTTGGAGACGGTGCGTCTAAATGCAAGTCAATGATTAAAGATGCACAAGCTTCTTTTATTCATAATATCTACCCGCAAGCTTTAGCATTGGGTGCAATGGCTAGTGAAAAATTCGATAAAGGAGAGTTTGAAGATATTGTGAATTATGAGCCGGTTTATTTAAAGGAGTTTTTGGTGAAGGCACCAAAAATCATTTAGCAATGATTATGAGTGATGAAAAAGAAATAGTGAACAAGGTTGCTTCAAGCGCTTTAGTAACGTTTGATCTTGAAGAGTTATATCAACCCGGTGAACGAATACTTATCGATATCAAGGATCAACTCTTTCAGGGACTAGTTTTAAAAGAGAAGGATTTTCGTGATTTTGTTAAGACCCATAATTGGCAACAATACCACGATAAATTTGTGGCCATTACTTGTTCAGTTGATGCGATTGTTCCCACTTGGGCATATATGCTTTTGGCATCAGCATTACAGCCTTATGCAAGACTGTTCTTTTTCGGTTCACTCGAACGATTGGAAGAGAAAATTTTTGAGGAGGTATTATCAAAAATACATTGGGCTGATTTTTCAGGGAGAAAGGTCGTTGTGAAAGGATGCAGCAAAGTAAACGTTCCGGTTTCCGTTTACACCGAAGTAACAAGGCACCTGCGTCCAGTTGTAGCTAGCCTAATGTTTGGTGAGCCCTGTTCAACCGTTCCGCTATACAAAGCCCCCAAGGTTTAAAGTTGAATTTGTGGATAACTTTTTTCTAATCGTGATTGGTTAAGATTGTAATGAGTTAATTATCAACCCTTTGGGCAACCCTTTTTACCGAAGAAAATTTGGGTCAGTGTTGCGTAAAGAGTTTTAATGCATTACCTTTGCACTCCCATTTTGGGT
>DDTK01000014.1 GCA_002344065.1 Flammeovirgaceae bacterium UBA2366 | reverse complement strand
TTGTCCGGCCGCATTGCCAGCAACACTTGTGTTTATGCAATTGAATATATTTCATATATAGCGACAGGGCAAGTTTTACCCTTAAAAACCCCTGTTGCAGTCAAATTTGAAGGATATTTTTTTTGTATGACTCCTTTAATCATCATCTCCTCTCAACTGTTTCGTTATCGCTAAATGGTCTAAAGGACTCATCACTTTGTCCAGACCAAACCGGGTTACCTGGGCGTAGATTTCTGTAGTTTTTGGCGAATCGTGCCCCAACAGTACCTGAATATATCGGGTAGAAGTTCCGGATTCCAAAAGATGTGTAGCAAATGAATGCCTTAACATATGAAGTCTAACATTTTTACGGATTCCCGCTTTGTAAACGGCTCTTTTAAGCACTTGCTGTAAGCTGCCCGCACTGTATTGTTCACCAGTGACGCCTTCAAACAACCAGAATTTTGGTTTATATTCTGCGAGGTATTGTTCAACAAGCGGCATTAGACTTTGGGCCATAACGCTATGCCTGTCTTTTCGGCCTTTACCTCCCCGCACCAACACAATGTTGCGATGAAAATCGACATCTCCTATACGTAAGTTAAGTAGCTCGCTACGTCTTAACCCCGATGCATAAAGTATCATAAGCATAGTACGATGCTTTAGGTTTCCGGTAGCTTCAAAAATGGCCATTACTTCTTCCTGGCTTAAAACCTCCGGAAGTTTCTTCTCCTTCAGGGGACGTTCGAGATCGTAAACTTTTCTGTCCTGCTTCAGCATTTTTTCGTAATAAAATTTAATCGCATTAATGGCCTGGTTTTGTGCGGAAACACTCAACTTTTTGTTCTCAATAAGGTGCATCATATAATGCAGTATTTCATCTTCATCTAACTCTTGTGGATGACTTTCGGGGAAGAATTGTAAGAACAGTTTGAATTGTTCGGTGTAGGTTTTTATGGTTGAAGGACTGTAATTCTTTAATTTTAATTTCTTCCGCATCTGTTCGAGTGCCTCTTTCCTGGTATCTTCGTATGTATTATGTACCACTGGCTCAACCAATGCGGGTGCTGTTGAAGGTTCTGCAAAAACCGGCTCCGCGACACTTTGCTTTATTTCTGCTTTTTTCTCCCGTATTCTACTAACGGCTGAGTAGTTGAGCCAGACTTTTCCCTTAAGTGTATCGAAAATAGTTGTTAAAGAGTCTGGGGTTTCGGGTATATACCAGCAGGTGTGGGTAGCACTGAATTTTATACCGGGAATTTTCTTTACATGATCAATAACCTCGCGGTCTTTCGGAAAGAAAAGCGCCAGGCAATTCATTTCACGATGGTGAATTCTTTTCACCGTAACAGATTTAGCCAACATAGAATTTTTGTTTAAATGATTAGAGCTTGACGAATATAAGCAATTGAGAACCCCGGGAAAAGTGAGGCGAGTTTCAAATCTTAAAAAGGTAGGCCAACGGTGGTTTTTTAGTATCTTAAAACACCAAAACCCATCGCCTATGCAAGCCAACATCCTTACTGAAATATTTCTTCCCGTTGCCCTGGGCATTATTATGCTGGGTATGGGGCTTTCGCTGACGCTCGAGGACTTTAAACGAATAGCCCTTTTTCCAAAGGCAACATTCGTTGGGCTTTTCAGCCAGTTGGTTTTGCTGCCGGTCATAGCGTTTCTCATGCTTAAGCTTATCAATTTACCTCCTGAGTTGGCGGTGGGTGTTATGCTTCTGGCATTTTGTCCGGGAGGAGCCACATCAAATCTGCTTTCCAATTTGGCGCGTGCTGATGTGGCGTTGTCTATTACGTTAACGGCCATCTCCAGCATGATTACTGTATTTACTATACCATTTTTTATTAATCTCTCGATGGAATATTTTATAGGGGAGGGCAAGTATGTGGAATTACCGGTTCTTAAAACGATGCTGCAAATTGTAGTTATTACCATTATTCCTGTTTCGATTGGTATGTTGTTGCGGTGGAAATCTCCGGAAACATCAAAGCGGGCAGAGAAGCCCGTAAAAATTGCTTCAGCTATTTTTATAACGCTCATTATTTTGGGCGCTATTCTTAAAGAGAAGGAAAACCTGGTTGATTTTTTTGCACAGGTAGGTCTTATTACGCTGCTTATCAATCTTGTAATTCTTGTCTTAGCTTACGGAATCAGCAAGTTTTTCAAGCTCAGTCACCCGCAGCGTTCAGCTGTAGCTATTGAATCGGGTATTCAAAATGGTACGTTGGCAATTGCGATAGCTACCAGCAGCATGTTGTTAAATAATTCCCAGATGTCTATCCCGGCTGCAATCTATTCGCTGATCATGTTTGTTACTGGTGGTATAGCGGTGTATTTGTTCAGCCGTACGTTTATGTTCGATAGAGCATAAAACGATTTGGTGACTGACCAGTGCGAAGTCAGAATACTTAGTTAATCTCCCTTGCGGTATTTAGTGCTTTTGTGGCCTGGGGATTAACATTTCTCTCTTTGCCACCAAAACACAAAATCACTAATAAATGCTACTAATTTATTTAAGACTTAGAACACAAAAGGCTTAAAGCATAATGCTAAAAGCCTTTCAATCTGGTATGCTCTTATCTTTCTACTTACGTCTATTTCGCGTAAGCAACGGATCGCATTTCCCTGATTACGGTAACTTTAATTTGTCCGGGGTACTGCATGTCGCGTTCAATTTTTTGTGAGATATCAAAGCTCAACTGACTGGCACGATCGTCCGTAACTTTTTCAGCATCGAGTATCACGCGCAGTTCGCGCCCGGCCTGGATGGCATAGCATTTTTCTACACCATCAAAACTGCTGGCCAATTCTTCCAGTTCGCGCAAACGCTTTATGTATTGTTCCATCACCTCACGTCTGGCGCCTGGTCGTGCACCACTTAAAGCATCGCACGCCTGTACGATTGGCGAGATGGGACTCGTCATTTCAATTTCATCGTGGTGGGCGCCAATGGCGTTGCACACTACGGGGTGTTCCTTGTATTTCTGTGCCAGTTCCATGCCGGCAATAGCATGTGGCTTCTCCAATTCTTCGGGCCATACTTTTCCGATGTCGTGTAACAGGCCGGCACGTTTGGCTTGCTTTACATTTAGGCCGAGTTCGGCAGCCATAATTGCGCAAAGGTTAGCCACTTCGCGTGAATGTTGTAAAAGGTTTTGTCCGTATGACGAGCGGAACCGCATACGCCCTACCATGCGCACCAGTTCGGGGTGAAGGCCGTGTATCCCTAAATCAATTACAGTACGTTCTCCTGTTTCTACAATTTCATCTTCAATGTTTTTCGATGTTTTTGCAACAATTTCTTCAATGCGTGCCGGGTGTATGCGGCCGTCCTGAACCAAACGATGCAATGATAGCCGTGCTATTTCTCTGCGCACCGGATCAAATCCTGAAATGATAATAGCCTCGGGTGTATCGTCAACAATAATTTCTACCCCTGTGGCGGCTTCCAGTGCGCGGATGTTTCGTCCTTCGCGCCCGATAATCTTTCCTTTTATATCATCGCTTTCAATGTTGAAAACGGATACACAGTTTTCAATGGCGTGTTCGGTAGCGGTGCGTTGAATGGTTTCCAGCACAATTTTCTTAGCTTCTTTGGTAGCCGAAAGTTTGGCCTGCTCCATAATATCCTTGATGTAGGAGGATGCCTTTGTCTGGGCTTCATCTTTCAGCGAGGCAATGAGCTGCTCGCGTGCCGCATCGGCAGTTAGTTTGGAAATGTTCTCTAGGATTTCAATTTTTTGCTCATTAAAGCGATCGAGTTCTTCCTTACGTTTTTTTACAAGCTCAAGCTGGTGTGCCAGGTTTTGTTGTGTTTCGGTCAGGTCGGATTCTTTGCGTTTCACCTGCTCCAGTTCGCGGTTTATCTGTTGTTCGCGTTGCTTTATTTTTTGCTCGTTGGCGATAATCTGATTTTTTTTGCGGTTGGCTTCTTCCTCAAATTCGGATTTCATTTTGAGGATTTTTTCCTTGGCTTCAATAATTTTATCCTTTTTCAGGTTTTCAGCAGCAATTTCTGCTTCTTTTAAGATGAGTTTTGCTTTGGCATCGGCTTCTTTCTGGCGCCTGCTGTATTTGCGTTTATACAGCAGCGTTCCGAATCCAAGACCGATCAAAATGGCGCCAAGCGCGCTTGCAGAGATGATTATGACTAATTCAGACATACACGTGTTGTTAAGGGTTAAACTAAACCCGGAAGTACGACACCGTATGGAAGTGAGGGAGCGTTAAAGAATAGTTTGTGAAACGAGGTAATTCAGGTGATTCACTTTTTCAAATACATTTTGGTCAATCTCCAGGTGGTTTTCTTCTGTTTTCATTTTTTCAACCAAACTGTCGAAGGCCACCATGGCCAGTAAATCCTGTTTATCGTCAATTCCGAATTGTTCCTTGTAAGATTTTAGTTTTTCGTTGATCAGGCGGCTTGCGGTTCTCACTCTTTCTTCCTCGTGGGCCTTTACCTTCATGGGGTAATCGCGATCAGCAATTTTAATTCGTATTGATAATTCCTCCATTTAAAAATTCTTACAGTTTACTATCGGCTTAAGTACGCGATACACTTATCAATTTCCTGTATATAGTCGTCCACTTTTCTTTTGAGCTCCGAAACACTTCCGTCTTCCGGACTAATGTTATCCACAATTTTAGAGATTTTAATTTGATTTTTAAAATTAAGCAGTTGCTCATCGCGGTTGTGGATACCCGCTTTAAGATCCTGATTTTCAGTTTTTAACGATTTAATTTCCTCTTTAAGCTTTTTGTGTTCGTTTACCAACACTAAAATCTTGCGTTCCAGACCGTTGAGGTTGGTTTTTAGAAGTTCCTGGTTCATGAAGTAAGGTTTTCAGGTTTCAGGTTCCGGCCCTTGTGCTTCTCATCAGGGGCAGAACTTTATTGTTTTATTTTCTAATTACGGCACCCAGTTTTTGCTCGAAAGCGGTCATCAGGCGCTGCATAGTTAAGTCAATCTCCTCGTCCGTAAGGGTTTTGGTCTCATCCAGTAAGGTAAAACCTAATGCATAGGCTTTCTTTCCTTCCGGGATCTTATCGCCCTCGTATACATCAAATGTAATGATTTCCCGTATCAGTCGCTTCTCTGTTGTGAGCACCAGTTTCTGCACTTCTTCAAAGCTCACGTTCCTGTCCAGCACGAGCGACAGATCTCTCCGCACTTCGGGATATTTAGGCACCTCCCTAACTACTAACTTAGGGTTTGCCTCCCTGAAAAGCAAATGTGTATTTAGTTCAGCATAAAATATGTCCTGCTTAATGCCGAAATCTTTCTGTAAGGCAACTTTTAGTTTTCCGAATTTTCCTAAAGCCTGATTGTTGTAGCTAAGCTGTACTGCGTAGTCGAACAGCGGATCGGAAATTACCTGTTGCTTGATGACCCCAAGTCCTGCCTTTTGAAGAAGCTGGTAAAGGAATTGGGCCATGTCGTAAAAGGAAACCGGTGCTGTTTTATGCTGCCAGTTTTCTGTTTCCAGGTTGCCACTTATGTAGAGCGCGAGTCGTTCTTCTTCGTGGTATTTTCCGTTTGTTTTGTTGTAAATCTTACCAAATTCGTACAGCTTAAGGTCTTTTTGCCTGCGATTGATATTATACGCGCAAACTTCAAGGCCGGTAAACAACATGGTTTGCCGAAGTATGCCTTGCTCTTCACTGAGTTTATTCAAGATGTGGACGGGCTCACCTTCAAACGTAAGTTTGTGTTTTTCCTGCCAGGCTGCGTTGGTGAGTGAGTTGGTCCAGATTTCATAAAAGCCATTATTCACCAACAATCCGCCAAGTGTATTCTTGAATTTGTTGATGTCGTTTACCGGGAATTCGGCAATAAAGTCTGAACCGGCAAAGGCTTTTAGTTCGATATTATTAAATCCGTAAATCCGAAGAATTTCTTCAATTACATCAGCTTCCTGTGTTACATCAACCCGATAGGGTGGAACAGAGACTATGTAATGATCGACCTGCGATTCAACTACCTGAATATCGAGACGATTGAGAATAGCAACAACCTCTTCTCGGGGTATTGCTTTACCGATCAGTCGGTTTACGTTTTTATCTTTTACCAGTATGGTTTTATTCTCAATGTTGGCCGGGTAAACATCCACAACATCGGAAGAGATTTCGCCACCTGCTATTTCTTTGATGAGCAAGGCAGCTCGCTTTAAGGCATACACGGTTATGTTCGGATCGGTGCCGCGTTCAAAGCGGAAGGAGGCATCGGTTTTTAAGCCGTGATGCATAGAAGTTTTACGGATGTAATCGGCAGCGAAGTAAGCGCTTTCTAAAAACAGGGTAGTTGTTTTTTCGGTAATACCGGATTTAATTCCACCAAACACCCCGGCAATACACATGCCCTCATGCGTGTTACAGATCATCAGATCATTGGCCTGAAGTTTCCGCTCTTTTCCATCCAGTGTTACAAAGGATGTATTCTGCGGCAATGTTTTTACGATAACTTTTTTACCGGTTATTTCATTGGCATCGAAAGCATGTAACGGCTGACCTGTTTCATGCAACACATAGTTGGTTATGTCTACAATGTTGTTAATGGGTGCAATACCAATAGCCTGAAGCCTGGCCTTTAACCAACCGGGCGATTCAGCTACCGTAACACCTGAAATTGTAACGCCTGAATAACGCGGACACGCCCCAGGGTTTTCTACTTCTACTGAAATGGAAAGGTTTTTATTATCGGTTTTAAAACCGTCAACAGAAGGCCATTTGATTTCACGATTGCATGCGGCCTTGATATCGCGGGCTACACCAATATGTGATGCAGCATCGGCACGGTTTGGTGTTAAGCCGATTTCGATAGCATAGTCGGATTGAATGTTATAATATTCTGATGCCGGTGTTCCATTGGGGAGTTTCGTATCCAACACAATAATGCCTTCGTGATTATCGCTCAGCCCGATTTCATCTTCTGCACAGATCATCCCTTCCGATTGTTCACCTCTGATTTTGGTTGACTTAATGGTAAAGGGTTCGCCTTTGGCAGGATATAGGGTTGTTCCCGGAGTAGCCACAACTACTTTTTGGCCTGCCTTTACATTCGAAGCTCCGCATACAATAGGTAATGCTTTATCGCCACCAACATGTACGGTGGTAACGGAAAGTTTATCGGCATTGGGATGTTTAGCACAGGTAAGCACCTCGCCAATTACCAAACCAGCCAAGCCTCCTTTAATGGTGGAAAATGGTTCGATGTACTCAACCTCCAAACCGGTGCTGGTAAGCACCTGCCCGATTTGTTCGGGTGATTCTGGAATGTCGATGTATTCTTTTAGCCAGTTGTAGGAAATAGTCATTGCTAAATAGCAGGTTAATCGGCAAAAGTAAGGAAAAGGAGGGAAACCTAATGCTAAACCTCATCCCCGGCCCTTCTCCTGCGAGGAGAAGGGGGAGGAGAATGATGAATTTAGTTTTTGCTTTTTAAAGATCAAGGCAAGCCCGAGAGGTTTTAGAAAACCTAATGTAAAAGCTCACTCAACTCCTTTTCGCTCACGGTAAGCAAACCAACTTTTGGAAGTCTGCGGGTAAGTTCCCTCCAGTTTGCATCAGCCTTGTAGATTCTCTGCAGCATGGCTGATGCTTGTTTGATGTCTTTGTTGTTGGCCAGGGTGATGGCAGTCCAGTATTGCATTTCCAGGTTATCCGGAAACATCTTCATGGCTTTGCCATATTCATCCATGGCTTTTTGCATTTCATTTTTTTCTACATAAAGATCACCGCTGTTCATGTGCTCATAGGCGCGAAATACTTTTAACAGGCGACTCAGTTCTTCAATAGGTTCACGGGCATCGTCAACACGCAAGTCTATAAGCCGGTCGTTCCACGATTCACCCGATGTTTCTCCGGCAACCACCAGCAAGGCGGCCGATTGCTTGCCGCGGATATCGCCACCAGCTTTCTGTGCAGCTTTTAATACTTCCACCATCCGTTCGGCCAGGGGTAGCTTGATATTTTCTTTCCACGCTTTCTCCATCGCGGGAACAACTTTATCATTGAGCATCATGTTTGCCTGCACAGAAAAATTTTCACCATTACTATGACCGGCCATATCAATGCAGTTTTTTCCAGTATGTGTGGCTACTCTTCCCTGCTTATCCAGTATGGCCAGTTGACGAAATTCTTTTCCTTCATCATCACGTAGTAATAAATCGACAGCTTCCTGTGGAGACTTACCGCTTTTCAGTAAGTCAATTCCACGAGGGCCGAATGATTTGTTGACAAAGGATTGTGTAGCCACTACACCTACACCTGCCTCGCCCCACGACACCACACTGCCAACGCTAAACCAATGACTTTGCACGGCAACAGCCATTTCACCCGTGCTAACATCGCGCGCCACAATCGAAAAGGTGTGGGCCAGTGGATCAGCAGGTTTTTGTGCGAGTGTGGTGAGTGCTGAAAGCTGAACAAGCAATAAAATGAAGTATCGCATATTATTTATAGTTTTTTTCTCCTGCATTTATGGGTACAGTCAACAAATTTTCCTGGGGTGGCAACGGGCAGGAAAAGTTATCGTTGTAGGCGCAATACGGATTGTAGGCTTCATTGAAGTCGAGGAGTATGGAATTTTGTCCGCGAGGTTTTTTTATATCGAGATAACGGCCGGCTCCATACGTTTCGCGGGCGCTGGTTTCATCACCAAAGGCCAGGAAGAGTGTTCCCTTGTAGGGGCCCATGTCAATAATTTCCAAAATCAATAAGCGGTGCTCTTTTCCGTCCAGTTTAAATTCAGCATAAGCATATTCCATATAGCGTTTGGTTTTACCATCGCTGGTAGGAAGTTCTACCATTTTCTTATTTTCAATAGCTATGAGCCGGGCCTTAACCTGGTATTTTTTGTCGGGGGCAAACCAATTAAGCCCCGTATAGGTAGCGAAATTATCGGCAAAAGGAGAGTCGGATGCGGTGCGCATGAAACGGTCTTTCTCCTCGCGTTGCTTCTGGATTTTAGTGATGTAGGCTGTATCATCTTGCCCGGTAAAAGAATAGATCAGTGTAATGGCAGCAACAACAATGGCAATCATGATAATTATTTTAGTTCTGTTCATACGGCAAATTTAGTGATGGTTATACCATAGGAGGTGAAATGAGGTGATGTTTTCCCCCGCGCGCCCCCTTACCCCCGAAGGGGGAATCGCTCACGCACTTAATTCCGCATGTCATTTCCCGAAAAATTTCACAACAACCCCTCATCTGCGAAACTATAGTAGTTTTTTCCGGCAACAATCAGGTGGTCGAGCAGTTGTATTTCCAACAGCTTTCCGGCTTCTTTTAATTTTTTGGTGAGGTCAATATCCTGCTGACTGGGTGTAAGGTTTCCGGAAGGATGGTTATGGGCTACAATGATGCCGCTGGCCAGTTCTTCCAGCGCCACTTTGAAAATAATTTTTGGATCGGCAACCGTGCCGTGTACACCGCCCAGACTGATCTTCTGCTTTTTGATTATTCGATGGGCACGGTTCATCATCAATATCCAAAATTCTTCATGGGGTAAATCCATGAGTTCGCCTTTTAGTTGTTCGTAGGCATCTTTTGATGCAGATATTTTAGGACGCTCCTGTGTGCTTACCTCTTTGCGTCTCCGCCCCAACTCCAGTGCACTTACAATGGTAATCGCTTTGGCTTCTCCAATGCCTTTTATTTTTGTCAGGTCTTTAACGGTGAGTTTTGCCAGGGCATCCAGGTTATTATCAACACTTTTTAAAATGTTTTTGGCTACATCAACGGCACTCATGGAGGCGGTGCCTGTTCCCAGCAATATGGCAATCAGTTCGGTGTCGGAGAGGGCAGAGGTTCCTTTCAGCAGTAGCTTTTCCCGGGGCCTGTCTTCTGCAGCCCAGTTCTTGATGTTTAAAAAGCTGTTTTTTTCATCCTTCATCTGCCGAAAATAAAGAATGGTATCCTATAGAAAAAAGAAACCCTGACGTTGCGGTCAGGGTTTCGAGGTATTATTAAATGGCTGATTAAGCCAACTTGTTTACATATTTGGCAAGGCTTGATTTCTGATTAGCAGCCTTTTTCCAATGAATAATGTTCTTCTTGGCCAGTTTATCGATAAGAGCCGAAACCTCCTTTAAAAGAGCTTCTGCTTCAGTCTTAACGGTAGTGCCGCGTAGTTTCTTAATGAATGTACGGGTTGTTTTGTGCTGGTAGCGGTTTCTTACACGCTTAGCTTCGTTAGCCCGGATTCTTTTTTCTGCTGATTTGTGATTTGCCATATCTTAATGACCTTACTTTTTAAGGACTGCAAAGGTAAGCGTATTCGTCTTATTTGCAAAAGGGTGATACAATGAATTCGTGCAAATAGGTATTGAAATTGAGCTTTTTAAGCTGATTTGGTTATTTTTTTTCAATTTAAGGAAATGAAAAGAGGAATAATCCGCCTGGTTATGGTCTCGAGCCTGTTTCTCTGCGGAAGTTGGGGTTTTCATGCCCACCGGCAGATTAACCGGTTGGCCGTTTTTACCCTTCCTCCCGAAATGATCGGGTTTTATAAAGCCAATATTGGCTATATAACAGAGGCCTCTGTAAATGCCGATCGCAGACGTTTTGCTGTAGTGGATGAGGCCCCGCGCCACTACATCGATATTGATCACTTTGGCGATAGCGCCCTTTATACTATGCCCCGCTATTGGAAGGAAGCCGTAGAGCAGTATGGTGAGGATACTTTGAAAGCCTATGGTATTTTACCGTGGCACATCAATGTGATGTATTACCGCCTTAAAGATGCTTTTCTGATGCGAGACCCGGCAAAGATTTTAAGCCTTTCGGCTGATCTTGGCCATTACCTGGCCGATGCCCATGTGCCCTTGCATACCACTGAAAATTACAACGGACAATTTACCGGACAGGAGGGTATTCACGCGTTTTGGGAATCGCGGTTGCCGGAATTGTTTTCGGGTGAATACGACTTTTTTGTTGGTAAAGCCACGTATATAGAAAATCCGCAGCTTGAGGCCTGGAGGATTATTGAAAGAACACATCAGAATTTGAATGATGTGTTACAGTTTGAACGACAACTCACAGCTGAAATGAGTGAGAAAAAGTATTCTTTTGAAACCCGTGGAAAGCAGACCATAAAAGTTTATTCCTATGAATTTTCAAAGGCTTACCACGATGCTTTGAATGGCATGGTGGAACGACAAATGAAAGCCTCCATAAAATCCCTTGGCGACTTTTGGTATTCGGCATGGGTAGATGCCGGTCAACCGGATTTGAAAGCAATAATCAATTATAAACCCACAGAGGCTGAGTTGGCCCAACGAAGAAAAGAAGTGGAGGAATGGAAACAGCAGCAGGTAAAGGTAAGAGTGCATGAAGATGAAAATTAGATATTATTAAATAGAAAAGGCTGCCATTTTTTAGCAGCCTTTTATCCGATTCAAGAAATTGACCGATTAATTTCCTTTTACAGGATAGTACACTTCGGTAATCCACTTTGCTGTGTCGGGTTCTGCGCCCGGATCGGTAATGTACACTTCCCAGGGTGCTCCTATTGCTTCCAGTTTTTTGTATTCCAGGTACTGTGCAATTTGATTATGGGTTGCTTCCAGTTTATGATAATCGCCCAAGTGTATAGCTTTCACTGCTTTCCCTCCAGCGATTTGCATGACACTGTATTTAGCCGGAAGTTTGGCATCGGCAGGAACAGGCAATGCACATACCATCTCCATTTCTTTTTTCTCTTCATCCCAACGCGGATACAGACAGAAGGGCGCTCCGGTCATTTCAACCTTGGCTTTTTGAAGAGCGGTCATCAGTTCACCATAGGATTTTCCCATTTGGTTACTCACTGCATTCATATCTGTTGTACTCATAGTGGAACTTAAACCAACATAACTAATTGGGCTAATTGTTTCCTCTGTAATTTTTACAGTGAATACTGGTTTGGCTTCTACCACGGCTTTTAAATCGGTTAGCCCGCTTTCGTACATGCCACCTAACATACTTTCTATAAAAAGATGGAATAGTTTACCAATTGAAGCATTTGCAAGCCCGGTTCCACCAACATCACCATCATACGTCCAGGTTACATTTGTGCCACCATCTACTGGTGTTAAAATATAGGATGCATAGTATTGTCCCGGATTACCAAAGTCCATTTTAATTTTAACAAGCTTGTTTTCCTCTACTTCAACAATTTCCTGAGAACCACTTCCGACATTTGAGTTGTCGCTAACCCACGACATTTTGCTTCCAACACCACTGGCAGGCCCTTCAAATGTGTATTGGGCATTCGGATCCAGTTTGTGCCATGGGGAAAACTTGTTGAAATTCTGAAAACTGATCACTTCTTCATACACTGAAGCAGGCTGAGCATTAATTACCACGGAACGTTCAAGATGTTTTTGTGGCGATTGAATGGCGATAACTAAGGCTACGATAACCACTATGGTTAGTAGCCCCAAACCAACGATTTTTAAAATTTTCATGGGGATTGTAATTATAGGGAACCGAAGATAGTTAAAATATTAGCCAATAAGTACTTGATATTCTGTCAGAAAATTCAATAATTCGGTAAACCAAATCCCTGAACTATGAACGTTTTCACCAATCCCAATCAACTCCATGTTAATTATGGTTTAAAGATAGCCGCTGGGCTTATCGTCTATTTCCTGATTATGAAGTTTGCCGGTTTGTTAAACGTAGTGGAATTGCGGTTGCTGAATGTTATTATTCTGGTGGGAGGTATTTATATGGCCCTCAAAAAATTTCAGCATTCTCATGGCGAGCACATTAATTACTTTAGGGCGTTGGTAACGGGTGTGGCAACCGGTGCTATTGCTTCCCTGGTATTCGCAGCTTTCTTATTCATTTACGTTACGTTTATTGATGTGCCTTTTATGCAATTCATCATCGACAATGAGCCCATGGGTCGGTTTCTAAATCCGTACATCGTTTCATTTATAGTAGCCTTGGAGGGAGTGTTTTCCGGTTTGCTCGTCACGTTCGTATTAATTAATTATATCAATACCGATGAGCCGAATGAAGGCTGACCTGTAAAAAGATTTTTTATAAAAGGAACCTGTCGGCTTACCGGCAGGTTTTTTTAATTTTAACAATCTAACCAGAAGCTATGCGCTACGCCACAATCAATAATCAGCTTTTTACTAATAACCGAAAGCGACTGATAAAGGCACTTAAACCCGGTTCAGTGGCCGTTTTTAATGCCAACGATATTATGCCTACCAATGCCGATGGCACCATGCGCTTCCGACAGAACAGCGATCTGTTTTATCTCACTGGAGTGGATCAGGAAGAATCTATTCTGGTTATATGCCCGGATTACCCGGATAAGAAACTGCGCGAAGTATTGTTTTTACGCGAAACCAACGAGCAGATTGCCACCTGGGAAGGTCACAAACTAACCAAAGCGGAGGCGCGTGAAGTAACGGGCATCGAAACCATTCTTTGGACATCCGATTTTCACCGCGTGTTCAACACTATGATGGTGATGGGAGGTGTAGAAAATGTGTATTTAAATACCAATGAACATTACCGTGCTGAAGTACGGGTGGAGAGCCGCGACTCACGCTTTATCAAAGCGTGCAAGGAACGTTATCCGTTGCATAAGTATGAACGTGTTGCGCCCATCATGTCGGCCTTGAGGGCAATAAAATCAAAATACGAAATTGAGCAGATGCAAAAGGCTTGTGATATTACCGAGAAGGCTTTTCGCAGGGTGTTGAAATTTGTAAAGCCTGGTGTGAAGGAATATGAAATTGAAGCAGAATTTATTCATGAATTTATTCGTAATGGTTCAAGGGGCTTTGCTTATGAACCCATCATTGCTTCGGGTGCCAATGCCTGTGTGCTCCATTACATTGAAAATACCAGTATCTGTAAAGCCGGTGAGGTAATTTTATTAGATGTGGGAGCCGAATACGCAAACTACAATGCCGACATGACACGGGTGATACCGGTGAGTGGCAAATTCACCAAACGACAAAAAGATGTTTACAATGCCGTGCTCCGCGTAAAACGTGCGGCTTATCAATTGCTTCGGCCGGGCACCATGTACTTTGATTATCATAAAGAAGTGCAGAAGGTAATGGAAGGGGAGTTGTTGAAACTGAAACTCATTGATAAGACTGATATTAAAAATCAACATCCTGATAAACCAGTGGTGATGAAGTATTTTATGCATGGTACCGGTCATCATTTGGGGTTGGATGTTCATGATACCGGAAATATGTTTTCAAAAATGAGGGAAGGAATGGTATGGACTGTAGAACCCGGCATTTATATTAAAGAAGAAGGTCTTGGTATCCGCCTGGAAAATAATGTAGTGATTACCAAAACCGGACTTCAGGATTTGATGAAAAATATTCCCATTGAAGCTGAGGAGATTGAAGACCTCATGAACTCAAAGTAATGGATATGAAACGAAAATTCTCAGCAGCTTTTCTGATAACAACTTTTGTTGCTGTACTCGCACAAGCGCACGAATTCTGGATGCAACCTGATAAGTTCAGGTTCGCCATAGGTGAAACTGCGAAGATTAATTTTTTGGTGGGCGAGAATTTTGTTGGCGAGCGATGGAGTTTAGCTAAGCATCGCTTACTGCGGTTGGATCATCATGCGGGTTCGTATAGTGAGGGACTTATTGAAAGCGTAAATCCAGGTGAAGGAAATAACCTGGAGATTAAATTCACTAGAGAAGGAACCCATTTGTTTGTGATGCAAAGCAATAACGCCTTCATTGAACTGGATGGTGAAAAGTTCAATGCTTATCTTGAAGAAGATGGTGTGGAGGATGTATTGGCTTTCCGGAAGAAGAATAATTTGCTGGATAAACCTGCCAAAGAGTACTATGCCCGGTGTGCTAAACTTCTGCTACAGACCGGCACTAAAACAGATGATACTTTTAAAAAGCAAGTCGGTCTGCCGTTAGAAATTGTACCCGTAAAGAATCCATATGCTGTTAAGCAAGGCGATGAAATTACCTTTCAGGTATTGTTTGAAGGCAAGCCACTTCCTTTTACGATGGTAAAAGTTTGGAACAGAAAAGAGGGCACCACCTTCATGCAAAA
The DNA here is from genome assembly GCA_002344065.1 of Flammeovirgaceae bacterium UBA2366. GTDB lineage: Bacteria > Bacteroidota > Bacteroidia > Cytophagales > Cyclobacteriaceae > UBA2336. Next base: position 364,126 of record DDTK01000014.1, on the reverse strand, counting down.
TATCTACACCCAAAAGGATGGCACCATTACTACCCGCCTAAGTAATGCTGGGGCATGGATGGTGAGTTGTGTGAAGATGGTTCCGGCAAAGGAGGAAGGAGCGGATTGGCAGAGCTATTGGGGTAGTTTAGTGTTTGGATTTTAAAAGCCAGGTATTCAATGATAGTATACATCTCTTTTGTGAGTTTAGTGATTTAGTGTTTTGTGGCTTAAGGACATGGAATTTTTCTTGCCACGAAATCGCAAAGTCACTAAAGAGTAAAATTGTACCCGACCAAACTTTTAGAAAATGAGCCAATCTATTAACTCCGATAAAGCCCCCGAACCAGTTGGTCTTTATCCACACGCCCGTAAAGTTGGCGATCTGCTTTTTTTATCGGGTGTTGGGCCACGCAAAAAGGGCTCTAAGGAAATACCCGGGGTTACCCTGGATAGTGAGGGAAGCATTGTTTCCTACGATATTGAAGCGCAGTGCCATTCCGTTTTTCAGAATGTTCGGTATATCCTGGAAGCCTCTGGTTCGCAGTGGGAAAACCTGGTGGATGTGACGGTATTCCTCACCAACATGAAAGCGGACTTCGCCACCTTTAACCGGATCTATGCAGAGTACTTTAAGGAGAACCAGCCTTGCCGCACCACGGTGGAGGTAAATGCACTGCCAACACCAATAGGCATTGAGTTAAAATGCATAGCAATTTTGAAAAAATAGGCCTCATTTAGTCCGGTTTAAAACGGGTTGGTGGATGATTTCAACCGTTTGTCTGCTCTAATACCAAACAATTTGATTAATTTACTGTTATTTAAGCTGTAGTAAAACAACAACCCCACTGTTGTATGAAATTTTTAGGAAACGCCATCCGCGAATTTGACCTTTTGCGCGTAGTGGTTTGGAGTGTATTAATTGGTTATGCTGTAACCACCACCCTCTGGACCAGTGTAAAAGTTCTTCGCCTTATTTTCTGAGCTAAGCCGGTTATACGGAAAAGCTCTCCCCGCACCCGCAGGTGCGTGAGGCATTTGGATTGATGAACTGGAAGCCTTTTCCGTTTAGTCCGTCTGAAAAATCAAGCGTTGTTCCCAACAGGTAAAGCAGGCTCTTTTTATCCACCAATATCTTTACGCCCTTATCTTCAAAAACCTGGTCGGCTGGGTTAATAGCCTCATCAAAAGCCAGGTCGTACATTAAACCTGAACAACCACCTCCCTTTACGGAAACGCGAATATTCGGGTCTTCTGTTTTGCCTTCCTTTTGACGGATCTCAACAATTTTTTCTTTGGCTTTATCGGTAACGGTAATCATAAAACGTTCAATTAGGACACAGGATTCAATACAACACTAAAAACGGTAATCGTGTTCATATCCCTTCCATAATAAAGTTTTTGCAGCGCATCGGTAATATTACCTGCACGGAAATAGGAGGTGTGTAGTTCGGTATCACCTTTGGCAACCCATTGTATTGTGTAACTGTTTTCCTTCTCTTTATAGTTCTGCACATAGGTGTGCATTTTCTTTAGGGCATCCAGTTTATCGGTTCCGGTTTCGTAATGGAATAAAAAAGACTGGTTGTGCCTGGGGTTAATGGTAATCAAGTCCAGCCTTACTTTCCCGTCTTTGGCACTGTATTCAAAAACCAAATCGGAAGAACGCAGGCCCAGGTAGTCTTTGATCTCCTGTTGCATACGGGCAGCTTCTATATGTATTTCACTGGAAGTCTCCATCATATTCTTAAATCGGTAGGGAGAAAACTCTCCAAAAGGCTGAATAGTTTCTCATTTTAACAGCAAAGTTAATAATAATTATGTGCAACCCCGAGTATATCAGAATTGCGGTATTAATAGGGAAATGGAGACGTATGGGCAGAAATAGTTTGAATCGGGTTGTGTAAAAAAGTGCAGAGAACAAAATGATTTGTTTTCTGCACCCCAAATCAACACAGGAGTTTTGGTTGATTGTGTAATCTGATGATCCGCAAACATCCCTAAATGTCATGCCGGCCCGTGAGCCTGCATCTCATTCATAGTTTGGGATCGCGGGTTAATGCCCGCGATAACTATTAATGCGATTCTGGGTATGTTTACAGATCATCATTTTGTATAAAGAAATTACCGGCTCTTAGGAAAGTCGGGAACCTCTTTTTTACCATACTGAACTGCGTTGTAATAACGCTGTTTTTTCTTCCCAACCTTAGTTTCATAATAGGGTTTGGGAACCGTTGAACATGCCACCGAAAAGATTAAAGCCAAGACAAGCAACATGGATATCTTTCTCATAGTATGCCTTCTTGTTGTGCATAGATACAGGGGCTGGTCTTCTCAAATCTTTTAAATTGGGTTATAATCTTACTTTTGTGTGACGAACCGCTTACCCTTACGGTGAATGAACGGTTACAACCGATTTTTAACATGAGTGAAAAACGATCTGAAATAAGTGAACTGGGCGAATTTGGTCTGATTGACCGTATCGCAAAAAATACCCAACTCCAGAATCCGTCTTCGGTAGTGGGTATTGGCGATGATGCCGCTGTATTAGATGGCGGTAATGAATTTATCTTAATATCTACCGATTTGCTGGCCGAAGGTGTTCATTTTGACCTGGCGTTTACGCCTCTTCATCACCTGGGGCATAAAGCAATATCGGTTAATGTTTCCGATATCGCAGCTATGAATGGTAGGGCCGAACAGGTGGTGGTTTGTCTGGCGTTAAGCAATCGGTTTTCAGTAGAAGCTGTTGATGCATTATACGAAGGCATACGAGCAGCCTGTCAGCAGTACAAGGTTGATCTTGTTGGGGGTGATACAACAGCTTCACGCTCAGGATTAATTCTCTCCATCACGGCCATTGGGCGTGTACCAAAGGACAAAGTAGTGTACCGCTCGGGTGCAAAGCCGAATGATATTATTTGTGTTACCGGTGATCTGGGTGCATCCTATCTGGGCCTGCAGGTTTTAGAACGCGAAAAGGAAGTTTACCTCGCGAATCCGGATATGCAACCGGGGCTTGAAAAATATGAATACATGGTGGGCCGGCAATTAAGACCTATCGCCCGAACCGATATTGTTTTTGAATTGGCAGAGTTGGGTATTAAGCCCACCGCCATGATTGATATATCCGATGGATTGGCTTCAGAGCTTTTTCATATTGGTAAAAATAGCGGAGTGGGCACGCGCATTTTTGAAGATAAGGTTCCGATTGATCAGGCCGCCTATGAAACCATGGCGCTGGAATTTAAGATTGACCCGATTACCTGTGCGTTGAATGGTGGGGAGGATTATGAGTTACTTTTCACTATTCAACCGGATGACTTTGAGAAAATCAAAAACCATCATGATATTCATATGATTGGTTACGTTCACGAAAAGCCAAATGAACATATATTGGTTACCAAGCATGGAAATGCTGTACCCCTTCGGGCACAGGGTTGGGATCACTTCAAATCAGGTAGCTAGCGGAAGGCGCACGGTAAATTCAGTTCCTGTATTTTCGGCACTGACGATATTCAGGTCGCCATGATTTAGCTGCACAAATTTTTTACAGAGTATCAATCCTAAACCGGTACCCTTTTCATTGGCGGTTCCGATTTTTAGCGACAGTTGTTCATCGGTCATAAGTTTTTCTATATAGTTTCTATCCATACCAATACCCTCATCGGATATTTTGATAATAGCATTGTGATGATTACGCGATGCTGAGATATGAACATTTTTCCCTTCGCTTGTAAACTTCAATGCATTCGAAACCAGGTTCCGGAGGGCTACATACAACATATTTTCATCGCCATACACCTCAATATCTTCAGCAACGCTGAAGTGGAAGTGAATCCGCTTTTTTTCTGCTGTAAGTTGATACAGGTTATAAATTTTGCGCAACGCATCTGTAATAGAAAAATTGGCTGGTGTGTACGAAATGCTTCCGGTTTGTGACATTGACCAATACAATGTATTATCGATGAGATCAAGTGAGCTGCTTACCGAGTTTCGAATACTGCGGGCATGCTTTTTAATAGCCTCTTTCGGGAGTGCATCTACATTTTCAATAATAATGGACAGAAATCCTTTAAGGGTGGTGAGCGGTGAGCGCAAGTCATGTGAGAGAATAGAAAAAATCAAATCCTTTTTTTGGTTTAGTATCTCCAGTTCTTCCCTCGATTTTTCAATTTCTGCAGTTCGTTCTCTTAATAGTTTTTCAAGTCTCTCCTTATCATGTTTTGTTTTGCGGGCATACGCCTGAATGCCGGTGTAGGTTGCTATAAACAGCAGGCCGGCTGCCAGGGTAAGAAACCACCAGGTTTGCCAAAACGGGGGAGTAATCTCAATGTCGAGTGAATCCGATTCAATTACTTCTCCTTTATACTTGGTGCGGATCTGGAAGGTGTATTTCCCTGGCTCCAGGTTATTGTAGGTAATGATGTTGCTGGCAGCACTATGCCATTGTACATCGTGGTCGTCTAACTTATATTCAACAGCATAGGTTACCGGTTGCCGGAAGTTGGGAACAATGAAGTTAAATGAAAGTTGGTTCTGATGGTTTTTCAATTGAACCGATGAAACCTGCCTTAAGTTTATGTAGAATTCGTTTGGCAAACCTTTAAACCCCGAAACACTGAGGATTACAGGCTTTACGGTGATATAACTTGAAGTAATTTTAGACGGATTAAAGACATTAACACCGTTTATACCACCAAAAACAATTTCGCCTGCACGGGTTGTTAAATAGGATAACCGGTTAAATTCCTGGTCTTGCACCCCTTCGCTAACGGAGAATTGTGTGAGGGCCGCAGTTTGCAACTCCAGTTTTAGTATGCCCTGGTTAGTACTTATCCACACATTGTTTTCATAATCAGGCACGGTTGCATAAACGGTGTTGGTATTTAATTCAGGGATGTCGATTCGCTTTATTGCGCTTGTCAAATGGGCAACTTGTTCCGGATCAAGTTGAAACAGTCCGGAATTAAAGGTACCGATCCATATGGTATTATTTATTTCAGTAATTGATAAGACCATAAAGTATGAGCCATCAGGCCTAACCGGATTTTTTTCAATGGGATAGTGGGTAAACGTAAAGTCGTCATGCATTTGTGATATACCCCCCTGAACACCTATCCAGATTCTGTTTTTGCTATCGGCATAGATCATGGTTGCGTTGCCAACCCCGCGCTGCGAATCGGATGAGAAATTTCCATACCGGGTTGTTACGCCTGTGGTGAGGTTATGGATGAACATATTACCACCCGAAAGAATATATAATTTATCGTCAAGCCTCAATAACTGCCTCACCATGCGGTTTTGAAAAGTTTGCTGCAAGGGCTTGTACCAGGAGAAGGTGTAGTTTTTTTTATCCATTACCACCAGCCCTGTAGTTGTACCAACAAGGATTTCCCGATCGTTCAAATCCAGGAAGTACATGGGTACGCTGGTTTTCTCCGAGCCTTCAGGTGCAACTTTTATGCGTGTTATCTGGTGTGTGGCCCTACTGTATCTATTTATAAATCCGCCATCGGTGCCAATCAATAAATCGCCATTCGCTTCTTCATAAAGACCCCGAACCATTTTATCGGATAATGAATTGGCATTAAACGGATCGTTGGTGATGTGCAAAAATTTAATTTTAGCCGGGTCATATTTGTTTACGGCCCCGGTTGCGCCAATCCACATAATACCTGTTTTGTCCTCAAACATAGAGGTGCAGTTATCGCCACTGAGAGAATATGCCGATAAAGGATTTTTTATGGCCTGAATGAATTTATCAGTAGCCGGACTATACACTGCCAAACCACCGGATTTAGTCAAAAACCAAACCCGCTCGTTCTGATCAACAAAAATTTTGTTGATGCGGTTGTAGAATGGGTTTACCTCAGGCGAGAAATATTTGGTAAATCTTTTGGTGCGTAAATCATAAATCAACAGACCTTGTTTCTCTGTGCCTAAATAGAGACGGCTTTTAGAATCAATGGCCATTGCCGTTACCCGCCCATAGATGGTAAACTCTGTATCTTTCCAGGAGAGCTTTAGCGAGTCGGTGATCTGCCTGTCTTTAATCCAGAAAATTTTTCGTACATCGCCTACTATAAGATACTCACCGAAGGTGCACAACGATGTAGCATTGTTGGTGCTGTGCTGTTCGGAATTATAGTGTTTAAGTGTGTCGTTTTCTAAATAGTAAAGTCCATTGTTAAACGTAGTTCCCCAAATAATACCATCCGGAGTTTGGGCCAGCTCGTTAATTATAGGTACTCCATCGCGTGCAGGTAACTTACGCAAGGCATTGGAATTGTAATTGTATTCAACTACTCCATTGTTTCGGGTAGCGATTAATAATCTTTTTCGCTGGTTGTCGTAGAATAAGCTATTAATTTCCCTGCCTTCAATAGAACCTGAATCGGGTAAAACGGTATAGCGTGTAAAATTCAACCCATCAAACTGAAACAACCCGTCTGCTGCTATCCAGATCAACCCTTCGGGATCCTGAAGAATGTCTGTTATTTCAGAGGACCTCATCGTTCCCGGGATATAGACTTGCTCAAAAACCAGTTGTTCGGGAAGCGTCTGTGAAAACGTGCTTACGTTATACACCAGAAAAAAAATGAGTGCACTATATCTGATCCACCTGCACATTTAATCCTCCGGGTAAGGTATAAAAACAAAATTGGTAAACTCTTTGTCGATCACAAACAGGCAGCAGAATTCATCCGGGTCTTTATAGGCTGCCTTAAAAGCTTCTTGCTTATCCGCATCAATCAACCCACGTTGTACAAACTCATCCATATAACTGATGTAGTAATTCCATTCCAGTTCGGAAGTGAGTTTGTCAATTAAAAGCTGACCGACAGGCTGCGGCTCTTTGCACACCGGAAAAACCGGATATTCTGAAAAGCCTCTTTTACGCACCTGGTAAGAAGCCTCTTTTATAGAGTCGGCCACTTTCACAAAGTCCTGCGAAATTGTGCCTAAATATTTTCCACTCAGCTCCGGATCGTTATGCATAGTTGTAAAAAATGAGCCGCTAAAATAATATGTTAGTGTGTATCCCTGTCATCAAGGTAAGAATTCCCTATTTTCGAACATAAACCCATTGAAATGAGATCAATTATACTGTTTTTATTATCATCACTATGCCTGTCGGTGTATGGTCAGTCCTCAACTGAGGCAGAAATTCAGGCTTCATTTGAAGCACGTAAAAAACTAGCTGAACAATCGATTTTAAGAAACTACCCTGCACGGAACATTGGCCCAACGGTACAAGGCGGGCGTATTGTTGATATTGAAGTGAACCTGAAAAATACGCATGAGTATTACCTCGGTTTTGCTTCAGGCGGAATTTTCAAAACAGAAAATAACGGAATAACCTTTCAGCCAATTTTTGATGATGTGGATGCTATGGGCATTGGTGACTTTGCATTGTCACAAACTGATCCAAAAACTTTATATGTGGGTACCGGTGAAAAAAACAGCAGCCGCTCAAGCTATGCCGGCAGTGGCATGTACAAAACCACTGATGCCGGAAAAACATGGCAACACCTTGGCCTTACCGGTACACATCACATCAGCCGTGTACTGATCCATCCACAGGATAACAGCACGGTGTGGGTAGCGGCCATTGGTGCACTCTATTCAAAAAATGTTGAGCGTGGTGTTTTTAAAACTACAGATGGTGGCAAGACCTGGAAGAAAACACTTTTTGTTAACGACAGCACGGGTATCATTGATCTGGTTATTAATCCATCAAACCCAAACCAGCTGTTGGCTTCTTCGTGGGATCGCTCGCGCAAAGCATGGGATTTTAAAGAAGGCGGTGAAGGTTCGTCTATTTATAAGTCGGATGATGGTGGAGAAACCTGGTATAAATCACTTGCCGGGTTTCCGCAAGGCGCACAAATTGGCCGTATAGGATTGGATGTCTCGACTTCAAACCCATCGGTAGTGTATGCTATACTGGATAACCAGGGGGAAATTCCGCAAACCGAAAAACCAAAAGATGATGGGAGCCTGAAAGCCGATAGCTTTAAAGATATGACTAAGGAAAATTTCCAGAAACTTGATGATAAAAAGCTGGATGAGTTTTTCCGATCCAACCGCTTTCCGCAGAAGTATGACGCAAAGCGTGTTAAGAAGGAGATTAGTGATGGAAAATACACTCCCGCAGCCTTGTACGATTATCTGGGTGGCGATGCCAATGCTAATTTGTTCAATAAAAAAATTATTGGTGCAGAAGTGTATCGTTCGGATGATAACGGCACTACCTGGAAAAAAATGAACAGCTATGATTTAGATGGAGTGTTCTTTACATACGGTTACTACTTTGCCGAAATGCGTGTTGATCCTTCCAATGCTGATAAGGTGTATATTTATGGTGTGCCGCTACTCAAATCAAACGATGGTGGTGTAACCTGGAACCACCTCGATACATTACGCGGTGAGCAAAACATCCATGTCGATCATCATGCCCTTTGGGTAAATCCAACCAACAGCAAGCATATGTTGCTAGGCAACGATGGCGGATTGTATGTAACCTATGATGAAGGCGCGTATTGGCAACACATTAATAACATGCCGGTGGGCCAGTTTTATACGGTGAATGTAGATATGGAAACGCCTTATAACGTATATGGTGGCCTGCAAGATAACGGTGTATTGAAGGGCTCGTCTCGTTCAGTACCTAATGTGAGCAAACATTGGGAAACCATTGGCGGAGGCGATGGCATGTATGTGGCAGCCGATCCGCGCAACAGCAAGTTGGTGTATTGGGGTTTTCAGTTTGGAAATTATTTCAGGGTTGAACCCGGAAAGCCTGGCGCGCGCATTACACCCCGCAACGATATTGGCGAGCCAGCCTACCGCTGGAACTGGTGTACCCCACTGCAGTTGAGTAAACACAATCCGGATATTGTGTACATGGCGGCACAAAAAGTATTCAGAAGTTTAAATAAAGGCGAGACCTGGGAGAGCATCAGTGATGACCTGACTAAAAATAAAAAGCAAGGTGATGTTCCCTTCTCAACAATAAGTGCATTGGAGGAATCACCATTGAAGTTTGGATTGCTTTATGCCGGTACGGATGATGGAAATGTGTGGGTATCTAAAAACGGTGGAGGTAGTTGGGAAAGTATTGTAACAGGATTGCCACAGAATAAGTGGGTGAGTTCGCTATCACCCTCGCCTCATGCAGAAGGTACTGTCTATGTTTCGTTAAATGGCTACCGCGATGATGATTTCAAAACGTATTTATATGTGAGTACCGATTATGGTAAAAACTGGAAAAGCGTAAAAGGAAATCTACCTGAGTCGGTGGCCAACGTAATTGTTCAGGATCCGGTTCAGCCAAACTTGTTGTATTGCGGGTTGGATAATGGAACCTATGCAAGCCTGGACAATGGAACCACTTGGCATTATTTCAACGGTATGCTCAACGTGGCATCTTACGACATGCTGGTTCATCCACGTGATAACGAGTTGGTAGTGGGCACACATGGCCGGAGTGTTTTCGTTTCCGATGTAAAACCTTTGCAAGCACTGAAAGATGCCGGCAAATCCATTATGGCATTTACGCCAGAAAGCATACGTCACAGTGAACGTTGGGGACAAAAGCAATATCCGTGGGCCGAAACAAACGAACCAAAAGTAAACGTGTTGTATTATGTAGGGAAAGCAGCACCGACAGTTACAGCAGAAGTTTACGATGAGAAGAAAAACCTCGTGCGTAAGCTTACTGCTTCGGGGTCGGCAGGATTTCAAACCTTTACCTGGGATGTAAAAGTTAACGAAGTGGCTGCAGCACCTGCGAAAGGCAAAGGAAAGTCGAAAGCCCCTGCTCCAACAGAGCCAACCTTGAAGTATGCAGAAAAAGGAAAATACACCATTAAGTTTGTGAATGGTGGGGATAACAGTGAGGTTACAATAGAATTAAAATAAAGTCCTGATTTTTTTCCTTAACACCCTGTCCGTTTATAATCGGGCAGGGTTTGTTTTTTTACAGCTATTCTCCACTTGTGTAAAGCTTTAATAATTGCTGTTTAGTAAGGAAAGAGATCGGTATCTTTTACATAAATAGTACAAGTATGAAAACCCGTACATCCATTTCCCGAAGTGATTTTATTCATCTTTCATTACTAGGTGTTGCCGGTATGGCGATACCAACCTTTTCACTAGCCCAGGATAAACAAGCGAAAACCTCCGGCTATCAATCTTGAAATTGTAAAAGAGTTTGTGGGTGTTTCGCACAGCAACCTGGATCGGGTAAAGGAGATGCTTGAGAATGATCCGCAACTGTTATATGTTTCCTACGATTGGGGCGGTGGCGACTATGAATCCGGCATTGAGGCCGCTGGCCATGTTGGCAATAAAGAAATAGCTGAATACCTCCTTTCGAAAGGTGCACGCTATAACGTTTACCTGGCTTGTATGTTTGGTCACCTGGATGTGGTAAAGCAAGTGCTTACGTTTAATTCGTCACTGCTTAATTCAAAAGGCCCCCATGGCTTTACCATGTTGCATCACGCAAAAAAAGGAGAAGCCAATGCTGTAGTTGATTACCTGCAATCGCTTGGTGCTGTACAAACAAGAATTGACTTTTATGCTAAAACGTAATTGAACAGCGGATTATTTCAACTCCTTCAATATCTCCTCAAGTGCCCGATCTAATTGCGGATCACGTTTCTCCAACCTGTCTTTGAAATCCATGGGTACGAAAATGTCGGGTGCAACACCTTCCTGTTCGATATTCTTTCCGTCAAGTGTGTAGCAGCCCCACGCTGGTAACCGGTAAAACGATCCATCCACCAGGCCTTTACCGGAAGTAAAGATGATCCATCGATACGTTTCCGTGCCGATTACTTTTCCAAGCTTGAGTTCTTTGAATCCGGTTGCTGTCATTTCGGCATCGCTGAGTGATTGTTCATTGATTAATAATACGATGGGTTTACCGGCAGGGGTGAAGTTGGGTTGTGAGGTTAACTTGCCTTCGCGGTATTTCCATTGCAAGTACGGCCGCTGACTTAAAAATTGCAGTACGTTATCGTGAACGTTGCCACCGGTGTTGTAACGCAAATCCAGTATCAGCGCATCGCGGTGGTAGGCTTCTGAGGTCATGTCGATTAAGAACTTGTTCAGCTCGCCTTGTCCCATGTTCTTCATGTAGGCATAGGCAATGCGCTTGTTACTTTTTTCATCTACCATGCGTTGGTTGTTGGCAATCCACTCATCGTAAAGCAAATCGTTTACCTCGAAATAACCTTGCGGCTGAATTTTTACGGTGTGTTCATTGCTTCCGCGTTTAAACGTCAGGCTGATTTCCGAATCGAGCGAAGGCTTTATAAAATATTGCTCACGGTTTTGAGTTGGATCAACCGGCTCGCCATTTACTTTTGTCAACACATCGCCTGGTAAAACGTTAATTCCTTTTTTGTCGGCTGAGCTATGACGCACGATGGAGGAAACCGTGTATGGCTTTTGTTCATCAAAAAGGACTCCGGTAGCCAGCGTGCGTGTGGTGTAAAAAGTTTTCTCTTCATCACCTGAAGAGTTAAAGCCGGTGTGTGATGAATTCAATTCGCCCAACAAATCGGTGATGAGTACGCGCAGGTCGGAGCGTGTGCGCACATGGGGTAGAAATGCCGCATATTGATCGTGCTTGGCATCCCAATCAAGCCCGTGAAAGGTTTCGTTGTAGAAATTTTCTTTCACGTTGGCCCACGTTTCTATGAACATCTGGTTGAATTCATCCTTCAGGTTTCTTCTGAAGGTAAAGCTGATGTCGATCTTTTCGGTTTTCTTTGATTCAAGGTTCAACGAATGAACCGTGCCATTAATTAACGTGTAAAACTTATCGCCAGCTTTTACGATAAAGGCTGAACCTGTTGTAGCACCATCAATTTTCTCAGTCTTAGGTTGTTCAAATTTTTCATAGGTAGTGAGCCAAAGGTTATTCCGGTTTTCGCTGTGGTTGGAGGGATAGATCACCCATGTTTTATCCTCTTTCTGAAATACTACGGGGTTACCCTGTGTGCCAAAATTCGGACTTACCAGCGCTATGCGATCCAGTATATCTTCCAGGTCGAGTGTATATCTTTTTATAGGAGGAGCAACGGGCTTTGGTTCTTCCTTTTTACCCTTGCCTTTCGTGTCTTCTTTTTTGGGTTCTTCCTTCGGCTTCTCTTCAAACAGTTTGGCGTATTGGTCTGATTTGAAATCATCGGCAAATTTTTCAAGCGCCACACGGTACACGCGGCCATCACTTAATCCATAGGGATAAGCAGGGCGATAACGATTGGAGGTGAAATAAATGTATTTGCCATCGGGCGACCAAAAGGGTGAGCGTTCGGTAATGCCGGTCTGCGTGAGGTTAATGAGTTTTTTATCCAACAGGTTGTACAGAAAAATATCTTCTTCAAAATTGCGCTTGGCGGTGAAGAGGATGTATTCCCCATTCGGTGAGAAGGAAGGCGTTGAGTTTTGAAAGCCCCATAACTCTTCGCGTACTACCGTTTCACTTTGCAGGGTTTTTAAATCGATAACGCGCACTTCATTGCGGCCGCTGAGGTAAACGCCTTTGGTACGATCGGCATTCAGGGTAATGTCGCGATTATTTTGAGCATCATTGGTGAGTTGCTTTTCTTTTCCACTTCCATCAGCGGTAATGGTATACCAGTTGGTGAAACCATTGGTTGATGTTTGTGCGTATAAAAGGGTTTTATTGTCGGCCAGCCATTTTACTTCCAACACACGACCAAGCGGATGCGTGTTGATTTGCTGAACAATTTTTCCTTTGATGTCGGAAACAAATAATTCTCCACGCGAAGCAAAGGCAATCTTTTTTCCGTCTTCCGACACATCAAAATAAGTGATGCGGTCTTTTACATCGAAGTCTTTCTCTTTTTCAATTGTGGTATTGAGCACCGCCTGAATGTTTACTTTGTTCGAAATGTTTGTTGCCGGGTTGTATGCATAGATCTGAAAATCTTTTTCAAACACCACCAGGCTTCCATCGGCACTTACCACGGGATAGCGAATGGAGGTAGGGAAGGTGGTAAGCGCTGTTTTCTTTCCATCCTTAAACGTATAAAGGTTGTACTCTCCATTCCCCTCATCGGAAACAAAGTAGATGGTTCCATGCTTGTCGATGGAAGGCCACATGTCTTTACCATTGTAGTCAGTGTATTTTTTACAGGTGTTGGTGCTAGCGTTCCACGATTGAATATCCGGATTGTATGCGCCCTTATAACCTTTTCGATAGGCCTGATTTTTACTCTCCCAGGTTTCGCTAAAAAATAATTCACCGTTGGGATGTTCGGCCAGGTTGTGCACGGTGTGGAAGTAGTGATCGAATAGCCGTACGGGGGTGCCTCCATTTACAGAAACCTTGTAGCCTGAAAAGCGACTGTATCGCGATGACGTAAAAAAGATGGTTTGCGAATCCCAACTCCAGTTGTCGACATGATCGTACGCCTCATGAAATGTAAGCTGTTTGATTTCACCACCGGTTGCCGGAATGATATACACATCCTGATTTCCATTTTGTGACCCGGTAAAGGCGATCCATTTTCCATCGGGTGAAAATTTGGCGCGTGTTTCTTCTCCCTGCATGGCAGTGAGGCGTAACGCGGTTCCGCCCTGTACGGGCACCTTCCACAAATCGCCATCAAAGGTGAACACAAGGGTTTGCCCATCGGGGCTTACGCATGGGAAGGAAGAAAAATACAATTCGGTTGATTGTGCATTTGCCAACAGCGCGATGCAGATGGTTAAAAGGAGAGTTAGATGTCTTTTCATAGTGTTACGTTTCTTGTTCCAGCCAGTTTTTTGAAAACGCCTGAAGTTGTGGATAAAAGATAGAAAACTCCTGAGTGAAATCGGCATAATTTTTTTTGAGATCTTCCACCGCCAGTTCCATTTTTGATTCGTGCTTCGATCGCCTGGCCATGCCCGTTAGCGCACGTTCGATGCCTTCCATTCGTGCGTAGTTTACGAGCCAGTTGCCTTTGGTCATGTAGGGGAGCATAAACTTTACACCCTCCGGTAAAATGTGGTGAAACTTTTCAAGGGTATGGTAGCTCCGTTCGGCAAAATCCGGAAGAAAATCGGTGTAGTATTGCTCCCAGTTTTTGGCCAGCAGGTGATCGTAAAACATATCCACAATAACAGCTGAATAATGCCGGTAGGTGGGCCGCAACCGGTTTTTACTGACGGTTACAATCGGGTGACTATCGGTAAACTCATCAATGGCGCGATGCAGGGCAATGCCGCGGGCAATCTCCGGCTCAAATTGCTCCAGCAGGTTTCTTCCTTTCACAAAATCGCCAATGAAGTTGCCCACCATAATTTTGGGGTTGTCGCCTGAAAGACTGATGTGCGCTAGGAAGTTCATGGGGTCAAGTTAGCGGTCGATAGTCAATAGTCCACCGTCAGTGGTAACAAACTGTAAACTATTGACTATCGACTATTGACTATAGCCTAACAATTCCCCATCTTCCAAGTTCAATAAAATGAAAGTTTATGGCGCTTTCCCAACTGAAATTACTGGTTAACCTGGCCCGGATTGACGGTGACATTGCCGATCGCGAACGCAAGTATATTACTACCATAGGCCTTGCTAATGGTGTGCCGATGGAAGACATTGTTTCGCTGTTCAATCAGGATCATGAAAACATAGGATTAATGCACCTGACTAATAATGAAAAGTTCGATTACATTGTGAGTCTTGTTCAGTTGATGAAAATTGATGAGCGATTATACCAGGAAGAAATTAAGTATTGTTCGGAAGTGGCCGCTCGATTGGGTTATGATCAAACCGTTATGTTCGACCTGATGCTGCACGTGCGCGAAGAAATGCAGCGTAATGAACTGCAAGCGCTCAAAAAGATCACCGAAAAGTATTTGTCCAAGTAAATAATTATCCAGAAACATGAAGAAGCTTTTTTTACTGGCAATGATTGTTGTGTCTGTTCAACTCATTGCTCAGCGAACGGTAATTCATTGCGGTAACCTGATTGATGGAAAGTCGAATGATGTGCAGTCACAAATGACAGTGATTGTGGAAAGGAACATCATCACGAAAGTTGAAAGGGGATTTACTAAACCCGGTACTTCTGATAAACTAATTGACCTTAGCAAGAAAACTGTTATGCCCGGATTGATTGATTTACATGTTCATCTGGAGGGTGAAACGAACAAGGATCAGGCCTTGCAGCGGTTCACGTCAAATAGAGCTGATGTTGCTTTCCGGTCAACCGTCTATGCAAAGAAAACGTTGCTGGCAGGTTTTACTACCGTACGCGACCTGGGTGGTAGCGGAGTTAATACTTCTTTGCGCAATGCCATTAACCAGGGGTTTGTCGTGGGGCCAAGAATTTTCTCTGTGGGCAAATCCATCGGTACAACAGGGGGTCATGCAGATCCGACCAATGGTTATCGTGAAGATTTGATGGGCGATCCCGGACCAAAAGAAGGTGTGATCAACTCACCTGAAGAAGCAAAGCAGGCTGTTCGTCAGCGCTATAAGGAGGGATCAGATTTAATAAAAATCACAGCAACCGGTGGTGTGTTGAGTTTAGCGAAAGATGCATCGGGCCCTCAGTTTACGGATGAGGAGTTAAAAGCGATTGTTGAAACAGCTAAGGATTACGGTATGCACACCGCTGCTCATGCCCATGGTACTGAGGGGATGAAACGCGCTGTGTTGGCCGGTATTACTACCATTGAGCACGGTACCATGATGACTGAGGAAGTGATGGACCTGATGAAACAAAAAGGCACGTATTACGTCCCCACAATTTCTGCAGGAAAATTTGTAGCTGAGAAAGCAAAGGAGCCTGGTTACTATCACCCGTTAGTCACACCAAAAGCCTTGGCTATTGGTCCGCAGGTTCAGGAAACCTTTGGTAAAGCGTATAAGCGCGGTGTGAAAATCGCTTTCGGTACGGATGCGGGTGTGTTTCCACATGGCGAGAACGGAAAAGAATTTGGTTACATGGTGGAAGCGGGCATGCCTGCTATGGAAGCCATTAAATCGGCAACGGTTGTAGCGGCAGAAGTTGTGGGCATGAGTGACAAGATTGGAACCATTGAAACCGGTAAGCTGGCGGATATTGTGGCTACCGATGAAAATCCGTTAAAGAATATCAAAACGATGGAGAAGGTGAGTTTTGTGATGAAGGATGGAGTGGTATACCTTCAGTGATTACGATTTAAAATTCAAGATTCAGGATTTTAAATTCAGAGTGTTCATTAACCTTCTGAAATCTAAAATCATCAATCGTCAATCTGAAATTGATTAATCTTATACGATGTACAAAAACCTCTTTTTCCTCCTGCTTATCCTTTCTGCCTGTTCCACTCCTGAACAAAAATCAGAACCGGCTCCTGTTCTTACCGGCCTTGATGGCAAACAATACTTTGAGCCCGGGCGTAGTGAAACCGCTCAAGCCAAACTCGACAGCAACCTGAATGTGGCGAGGAAAAATTTTGAAGCCGATCCATCGGAAGAAAATTATATCTGGTTGGGCAGGCGGGAAGCCTACCTTTCACATTACAAGGAAGCAATTGGAATTTTTACCGAAGGACTGGAGAAATATCCTGATTCCTATAAATTATTCCGCCACCGTGGGCACCGGTACATTACGATTCGTGATTTCCCTAAAGCCATTGCCGATTTACAAATGGCCGCATCGTTAATGCCACGCCAGCCATTGGAAATTGAACCTGACGGTCAGCCGAACAAATTGAATAAGCCACTTTCCAACACCCAGTTTAATGTGTGGTATCATCTAGGCCTGGCTCATTATTTAAAGGGCGATTTTGAAAGTGCGGAGAAGGCTTATCTGCAATGCCTGGATGCCTCAGACAATGACGACCTGATCACTGCTACTGCCGATTGGCTGTACATGACCTACCGAAGAATGAATAGACCTGAAGAAGCCGCAAAGGTGTTGGAATTGATTCGCGAAGACATGAACATCATCGAAAACGATTCGTATTACCTGCGCCTGCAAATGTATAAAGGCATGTTGCCACCAGATGATTTGTTGAAAGTCAGCGGCAGTAATGAAGATGTTGACCTGGCGCTCGCCACACAAGGATACGGTGTTGGCAACTGGTATTTATGCGAGGCGGATACCACCCGGGCTACGGAAATTTTTAAACAGGTAACAGCCGGAAAGCAGTTTGCGGCTTTTGGGTTTATTGCCGCTGAGGCGGATTTGTTCCGCCTGCAGCAATAACGGGATCAGAATGACAGCGGAATACTAATCCTGATTTTCTCCCAGCTGATTTGCAACTCAGCTTCCTTTTCTGAAACGGTTTCGATAGCATATAACAGCCGCTCCTGGTTTTCTTCCAGTCGTTCAGGCGTAACGGTGAGTCGTAGAATGTCGTCTGCAGCAGTATAGTCATCAGCTAAGTGTTGATCCCAATTTTTGTTCAGGATGAACGTCCAGGTTTCTTCACCGGGTATGGTAAAGATGGCGTACTTGCCGGCCGGTAGGGTTTGATTGCCGATAGCGAAGTCCTTATCAATTTCAAATGAAGTAGCCCGGTGCGCACCCGTTACCCACACTTCATTGTAAGGAACCAATCCGCCCCAGATCACCCGACCTTTAGTAACCGGTGCGGTGTATTTGATAGTGATGTGGGCATTGCCAACCATGGCATGGGTTTCTTTAGGCAAGCTTTTCTTTAACGTGTCGGCTTCAGGGGTTGCAGGTGCAGGATGATGCGCATGATTATCGGCTGTTTCTTTTTTCGACTGGCAGGCGTTTAGCGCAACGGCTGTAATAAAAATGTAACTAAAAAGACGCATGGTAGTATTAAAGTTATGCGGATGATACCGACCGGCATCATCCGTGGGAGTTCATACATTAATTGATGGTTTCCTGCACCGAGCCGCAGCGCAGCATAGAAGCGCCAAAGTATGGATTCAACACCTGCTTCTCGCTGCTGAGCCAGAATGCGCCCTTATCATCAAACGCCATCGGGCAATATTGTTTGTAAACGGTCAGACCCGCACCGCCTTCTTTTGCCAAATCGTATACCGAAATAGAGAGGGCCTCAAAAGCTTCGCGTTGTGCTTCAATGTCATCGGTTTCTCCTATGGCCAATATGTATTCATTCAAGGTGTTGGCATAATTTCCGGTTGAAGCGGCAAGGGCGGTAGCGGCCGTCTTAGCCTTGGCTGCATCATCATTTACCAGGGCATCTTTCACTTCAAAGTAACCGGTAAGTACAACTTTCAATGCTTCGTTGGTTTCTTTCGCAGCGGTTTGTGTTTGCTCGTCAGAAGATTTTTCTGTTTTTCCGCAGGCTGCCATTATCATCGCAGCCAATGCAAATGCTAAAATTGATTTGATTTTCATTACTCGTTTGGTTTATAATTTGACTTTAATTTTCACTTTCAATTAACATCTATGCATATCCATCAGTATCTATGAATATCCAGTTTGCGTTGTTGTTACCGTTTCCTGAATACCTCCCGGTTCTCTCCACATCGTAACATTGAGGCGCCAAAATACGGATTTTTGATGTCTTCGAACTCGCTTAGCCAGTACGCACCTTTATCGTCAAACGCCATCGGGCAATACGCCCGGTATGCTTTCTCACTGGTAAGTCCGAATAATTCCACCGCTTCAATTAAATGATCGGAGAGTAATTCAAAATCTTTTCGCTGTGCTTCCACATCGGTTTTCATACTGATACCGGTGGCGCCTTGTTCCATGGGTTTCAATAACGCCATCCATTCATCATGCGCCTGACCTTCCAGTAATTTCATGTCTACTCCTTTCAGTGTTTTTAATACTTCTTTGGCGGCTGTGGCTGCACGCAGTGGGTTGGATTCGACCAGCGCATTCTTAACACCAAAATACGTATCGGCCACTGCGGTAAGTTGTTCCCGGAAAGTTTCCGGTACTTCAAGTGATTTTGTTTCCGGTGCACTCATCATGCTGTAGTTACCGCTGAGTTGGGCGGAGGCATCTACCGCAAATACACCGTTGCTTACCACTTCTTCTCCTTCTTCCAGTCCGTTTTCAATAAGGTACATATCCTTCATCCGTGCGCCCAGGGTTATTTCTCTGCGCTCAAAAGCCGGTGTTGATCCTTTTTGTTTTATATATACTATGGAGCGTTTACCAGTCCACAATACAGCTGTAGCCGGAATGGCAAGTCCGGTTACTTTTGTGTTCATTTTAGTTTGGAGAGTTGCGTTTACGAGCATTTCGGGTTTTAGGAAATTGCCTGTGTTTGGCACAACCGCCCGTACATCTACCGACCGTGTTTCTGGATTGACCACCGGGTTGATATATTGAATGGTAGCAGTAAAATCTCTTCCCGGAAGTGAAGGAACGGAAAAGGTTATGGTTGAACCTGTTTTGATCCAGCTCAGATCACTTTCGTACGCATCCAGTACTACCCACACTGATGATAAATTGGCAATCTCCATCATGATGCTTCCGGTAGAAACATAATCACCCAACGCGACCTGGCGTTTGGTAACCACACCAGAAGCATCGGCATACACATCC
This sequence comes from Flammeovirgaceae bacterium UBA2366, assembly GCA_002344065.1. Lineage (GTDB taxonomy): Bacteria > Bacteroidota > Bacteroidia > Cytophagales > Cyclobacteriaceae > UBA2336. The sequence goes on along the minus strand of DDTK01000014.1, from coordinate 344,624 downwards.
AGTGTGGTGGTGACGTTGCCAGTACTTTCAATCTGTTCAATCTGCTTATCGCTGATTCTCCACAAGCGAAGTTTTTCTTTGGCCGCTTCATAAAGCTGTGGCGAAATGCTCGACATTTTTTTGGCTTCCAGCAATTCGCGTTGGGCTGTTACTAACTCCGGTGAATAAATAGTGGCAAGTTTTTCGCCTTTGCGAATTTCCTGGCCTTCAAAATTCACAAAGAGTTTTTCAATACGCCCGGGAAAATTGGCGGTCACCACAGAAAGTTGCTGTTCATTAACCTTTATCTTACCCGTCAGTGTCAGCTCATTTGTAGCCGATACAGATTTTATTTTTGTAGTTTGAATGTTGGCCAGTGCTATTGCTTCAGGAGTCATCTCGTGCACAAATGGGTTGGATGATGACCCGCCAGCAGACGAAACCGGAATGAGGTCCATGCCACACAACGGACATTTACCCGGACCCTGCTGACGAATTTGTGGATGCATGGAGCAGGTGTACTCGGTTGCTGCTTCCGAGGTATGATCGTGCGTTGCAGATTCCTCGCCTCCGAAGATTAACCAGCCTAACAATAATCCGGTAATCAGGATGGCTATGTTGATGATGATTGATTTATGTTTCATATTCTTATTATTGATATTTGTTGATACTCATTGATATTGGTAGATATTGATCGAAGTTCTGCGAACGATTAATCTCAATATATATCCACCCGTATCTATCAATATCATAGTGACTCAATTCCCATTAGTTTAGTAATCCCCGATACGGCTATATGTTGTTCTGTAATCGATGAAATCTGTTGTTGCTGATAATTCAATAACGCTTGCCGCAACCGAAGGATTTCCTCCATGCCACTTCCTCCGGTGCTATACGAAGTTGTCATAAGCCGGATGGCCTGATGGGTAATGGCGATCTGTTCGTTCACCAGGGCCAGTTGCTTGTTGCTGTTTTCGTATTCGTTCAACAGGTTTTCAAGTTCGCTGAGCAGATCGAGTTGAGCGGCTTCTTTGTTTTGCGTGGCGGACTGCTGCAGGAAGGCAGCTTCTTTTCGCTGTGCCGTGTATTTCTTGCGGTAGATCGGTAAGGTTACCGTAACCATGGGCATGAACATATTTTCTCCACCCATATTTTCGCTCAACATCTCATCATAACGCGGCCTGAATACCATGTACGATAAACCCACACCGATCATCGGACGGCCCATAAGGGTGGCCATACGTTGCTGGGCTTCGCGGGCTTTCTCATCCCATTCGTACATCTTCACCATCGGATGATTTTGAATAACCGAATCCTGAATAACGGAGAGCGAGGCCGGCAGTGAAGTGGACGACAGGGTGTCAGCAATAACAATCGGTTCTGCAATTGACCGTTTCAATAAATTATTAAAACGAGTCTCCAGCGGCTTGCGTGAGGCCTTCAGGATTTCCATGCGGGTTTCGAGTTCTTTCTGTTGCAATTGGATCAACAGTACATCCACCATCGAACCGGATGATCCACCTTGCATACCTCCCATGCCGGATGTGGAACTTGCCGGGGTAGCAGCGGTAGCATTACCCATGTTCATGCCTCCCATGTTTCCGGATGATGATGTTGATGCGGTTGTAGGTGAAGCCGTATTGTTACTCATGGGGGCGCTGTTTCCGCTTGTACCGGTTTTGAATCGCGTAAGCGCCAATTGTTCATAGGTTTTCAGAATTTCTTTTTCCTGCTCCAAAAGTTTTAGCTCCTGATCAACCTGGTATAGTTTAAACCAGGTACTGCGCACGTCATGGTACAGATTGATCCTGGCCTCCTGAAAAGAAGCGAATTTCATTTGTGCCATGTACGTAGCTTCATTTTTAGCAGCACCCAGGGTACCGAACCAGGGAAACATCTGCATCACGGATATATCCGAAAGTTGTTGTCCCATGAAGCGTTCCATATATAATCCTTCTTTCGATATGAACATGGCAAACGATAACTCCGGATCGGGCAAACCTCCGGCCTGTGGTACTCGCTCTAATGCGGAGTAGTACTCGGTATACTTTGCCTTCAGATAAGGGTTGTTTTGTCCGGCAAGTGTAAGATACGCTTCTAAAGACTGCCCTTGTAATTGATAAGCAAAAACGACCACGCTGAAGATAAGTAGTCTCTGTGCTCTTTGTGAAAAGCTTTGTGTTCTTTGTGGTAAAAAATTAACCACAAAGGTCACAAAGAACGCACAGAGTTCACAGAGTGTTTTGATTGATGATTTTTTATTCATGACTTTATAGATTGTCAGTTTTAATTTTTCTTTCCTCGTTCCACGAATACAATACAGGTACAATAAACAGCGTAATCAACGCCACTACCATTCCTCCAAATGTTGGGATGGCCATGGGGATCATAATGTCAGATCCTCTTCCGGATGAGGTAAGCACCGGAAGAAGTGCCAGCAACGTGGTTGCGGTAGTCATCAAACACGGTCGCACCCTGCGCAAGCCTGCTTCCAGTACGGCCTTGCGCACTTCACTAATACTTTCGGGTTTATGTTTTTGCAAACTTTGTGTGAGGTAGGTACCGATTACCACGCCATCATCGGTTGCGATGCCAAACAAGGCGATGAAGCCAACCCACACAGCCACGCTTAAGTTAAAGTCACGCATTTGAAACAATTCACGGAAGTTTGTGCCCAACAAACTGAAGTCCATGAACCAATCCTGTCCGTACAGCCACAACATCATAAAGCCACCGCTGAAGGCCATCGCGATAGCGGAGAAGATGAATAAGGAAGTGGCTACCGACCGAAACTGGAAATACAGGATCAGAAAGATGATTATCAGTGAAAGCGGAATTACAACGGCTAAGCGTTTTTCAGCGCGCAGCTGGTTTTCGTAGCTGCCGGAGAATTTATAGCTCACACCGGCCGGTACCGTCAATTCACCACGCGAAATTTTTTCATTCAGGAAGCGCTGGGCTTCTTCCACCACGGACACTTCGGCATACCCGTCTTTTTTATCGAGCAGTACATACCCGACTAAGAAGGAATCTTCTCCGCGAATCATCATCGGGCCCGGGCGATAAGTTATTGTTGCGATTTTACTGAGTGGAATCTGTGCACCGGTAGGCGTACCAATAAATACCTTGCTGATCGATTCCGGATCGCTTCGCCATTCACGGGCGTATCGTGCCCGAATGGAATAACGCTCCCGACCTTCCACGGTAGTGGTCATGCCCATGCCACCAAGGGCCACTTCAATGTATTCCTGTACATCACTTACATTCAATCCGTATCTTGCCATGGCTTTACGATTAAGATCGATTTCCATGTACGGTTTGCCGAGGGAACGATCAGCATAGACTGCTTCGGGTTTTACGGATGGAACTTCCTTCAGGTGTTTCTCTAACTCAAGACTGAAGGTTTCAATGGTTTTCAAATCAGGTCCATATACTTTCAATCCCATCGGTGCACGCATACCGGTTTGCAGCATCACTAATCGTGTTTCGATGGGCTGTAGTTTGGGTGCGGAGGTTACACCGGGAATGCTCGCCACCTTGACAATCTCATCCCAGATGTCATTGGGTGTTTTTATTTCATCGCGCCACTGACGGTAATATTCTCCATTTTTATCTTCGATAAGATACTTGTGGATATTTTTTGATATGGATGAATATTCGTTGATACTGGTGGATATTTCGATATTGTTGTCATCGAAGATCTTTTTGGTAGCTCGATCATAATATCCATCAGTATCCCAATATCCATGAATATCAATTTTATATCTCCCGAGTTGATCAGTTTCAAACCGAAGCTTCCGTCCATTTTCATCCGTGATATATTCTGATTTGTAAAGGATTACATTCTCATACATCGACATCGGTGCCGGATCAAGGGCAGTTTCAGCACGGCCGGCTTTTCCTACTACCATCTCCACTTCCGGAATAGCTGTTACGAGCATATCCAATTGCTGAAGAACCTGTTTGTTAGCTTCCACACCGGCATGGGGCATGGAGGTGGGCATCAGTAAGAATGCTCCTTCGTCCAGGGATGGCATAAACTCTTTGCCCATTCCGGGGAACGTGTGCGTTAATGAACTCCATACCGAAGTAGTACGGATATTCCAGCCGATGGCATCGAATCCTTTTTCAACAAATCCGAATACCTTACTGAAGCCGAGCATGATGTTCAGCCCGAGCAAGATGATGAAGACCGGGATCAACAAGAACTTCACTTTATTTTCCAAACACCAGGTAAGTATCCGCGGATAGAACCGGATGAAGAGGGTGAATCCACCCAGTACCAATCCGATGATGATGAGGATAAACAGGAAGTTCAGGATGATGCTGTTGTGTACACCGAGCGGCAACCAGGTGGTAGCCAGCAGCCAGGATACTGCTACAACCGAAATACCCACGGTAACCAACTCATGGTAGCGTGAATATTTTTCCGGATAAAAATGATTGAGGAGATTGTTTGCAGCAAACAAGATTAGCGCCATACCTGCCCAGGGCAAATACGCTATCGCGATAAACAATCCTGCTGCGGCCAGAAGTATGTTCCCCGCCAGTTTGAATTTTCCCTTCCCAATCTTCAAGCCAAATATCCAGTGTGTGAAGGCGGGCATGATGATGAGCGTGAAAATTAAGGCAGCCACCAGTGCGAAGGTTTTGGTGTACGCCAACGGTCCGAATAATTTTCCTTCAGCAGCCTGAAGCGTGAACACCGGCAGAAAGCTTACGATGGTAGTCGACACGGCTGTAATGATGGCCGATGAAACTTCTGCCACGGCATTATATACCGTAGTGATTAGTGGTTGTTCTTTCGGAGCTTCTTCCAGATGCTTCAGCACATTTTCATTGAGGATGATGCCTAAGTCCACCATCGTACCAATCGCGATAGCAATACCAGATAGGGCAACAATGTTGGCATCAACGCCAACGTATTTCATGAGGATGAAGCACATCAGCACGGCCAATGGAAGCAAGGCCGAGATCAGAAAGGATGCCCGCAGGTTGTACACCATCACGATAATCACAATGATGGTAATAAGAATTTGTAGCGTGATGGCATCGTTCAGCGTGCCTAAGGTTTCATAAATAAGTTGCGTGCGATCATAGAAGGGAACGATGGTTACTTTCGAAGTTCTTCCATCGTCTAATTTCCTGGAGGGTAAACCTTGAGAAATTTCTTTGATTTTCTCTTTCACGTTGTTGATCACCGCCAGCGGGTTGTCGCCATAACGCGCTACCACCACACCACCAACGGCTTCCGCTCCGCTCTTATCTAAAATACCCAACATGGAGCGATCGGCCGGACCGATGGCAACGCGTGCAATGTCTTTGATGCGCACGGGTACATTCTGATTCACACGCACCACTGCATCTTCAATGTCTTCCAGTTTCTTTACATAGCCCAGCCCGCGGATCAGGTATTCCACGCGGTTGATTTCAACCGTGTTGGCGCCCACATCGCGGTTGGCGTTTCGCAGTGCCTGCATCACTTCCATCATGGAAATGTTGTAGGTCTTCATCGCCACCGGATCAAGATCAACCTGGTACTCTTTAATATAGCCGCCCACGCTGGCTACTTCGGCCACGCCTTCGGCACCGGTGAGTGCATAGCGCACATAGAAATCCTGGATGGTGCGCAACTCGTGCAGATCCCAGCCACCGGCAGGGTTTCCGTTTTCATCGCGGCCTTCGAGTGTGTACCAATACACCTGCCCAAGAGCTGTTGCATCCGGGCCGAGTTTGGGCTGCACATCATCGGGTAACAAGCCGGAAGGAAGCGCGCTTAATTTTTCAAGAATGCGCGAGCGGCTCCAGTAGTATTCCACATCATCATCAAAAATGATGTAGATGGAAGAGAAGCCAAACATGGATGTGCTGCGGATGGCTTTTACTCCAGGCATACCCAACAGTGCCGTGGTGAGGGGATACGTGATCTGGTCTTCCACATCCTGCGGGGAGCGGCCCATCCACTCGGTGAAAACAATTTGCTGGTTTTCGCCAATGTCTGGAATGGCATCTACAGGCACCGGGTCTTGCGGAAGGAAACCAATGTTCCAGTTAAACGGTGCGGTAACCAATCCCCAGCCAACGATGGCGAGGAGTACAAGCACGGTTACCAGTTTTTGCTCTAAAAAGAATTTAATTATTCGATTGATCATAGTTCTGTTCAAAAAGACTTCTTGAAAATGAAAGAAGAAGACGCACCAATCTCACAGATGAGATGGCAGAACAGAAATCAGATTAAAAGGGATTGAATAAAAAGAATGATGTCATGCCCCGTTAACGCAGGGGGGTGATCATCCATATACGTTGTTAGGGTAGTGTGAACGGCCGGAATAATTTCAGCCAGTATAACCGTGTTGTGTATAGGATCAGCTGCTGAAAGAAGGGGTAACGTGATGTTGGCGGATGATGCCTTCAATTCCTGCGACTCGTGAACAACCTGCTCATCGTTGCAGCACCCTTTCATGGCTTTGCGATGACACGGGGGAAGTTCCTGGTGACCACAGCCATCAGCATTGTTAAGAAAGGCAACAGCCTTAACAGAGCCACCGCAATAATGCACGCCCACATAAAAACTGCTGGAGGCCATCAGCACAAGCATGGCCAGCAACAGGGAGGATATGGTACGAAACAATTTCATGGGTAACCAAATGTACGGATTTCGGCTGTTTTAGATTTACATAGTTATGGGAATGGCTTACAGAATTATTAAAAGTGCCCTTTTTCGGTTCTCGGTTGAGGTTTTTACTAAAGAAATGCCCCGGAATTTTCTGACCGCAAACAACTCAAAATCTATCCGGCATGATTAAATTTTTTCAGCGCGATAGCCGGCCTTCTCTACTGCTTCTTTTGCTTTGGCGGCATCCTTTTCGTCTGCAATCGTCAGGACTTTGGCCGGATCGCTCAGGTCAACTCCCCATTTTCCTTCGCCAACGGCTTCGTTTAAATGTGGCGTAACGGTGGCGATGCAGCCGGAACATTTGATGTTGGTTTTGAATTTTATGGTCTCCATTTCTTTCATGTTAAAAATCAATCTTATTTATTGGATACAGTATAACCTGCTTTTTCGATGATATCAATTACTGAATCTTTTGTAGTACCCGAAAGTTCAATTTCGGCTTCACCCGGAACAACTTTTTTCAAGGTCGCGCCTGATAAGGTTTTCAGTGCTCCGCTTACCACCATCATGCAATGCGGGCTTTTCATGTTAGGTATTCTTAAATTAATTGTCTCCATAGTTTCTGCATTTTAACCTTCATACAAAGAAACGTCTGTTGAACGATTTTAGATTTATACAATTCTTGTTAACGTTTACAGGATTTTGGATAATGGCTGAAGCACAACCAGAAAGGCACATAAAACCGCCACCACAATGCCTGCTGAAAGTAGGATAATGCGAACGTTGATTTTTCTTGCCATGGTTTACAGGGTTTGTTGGATCAAAGGTAATGGGCCAGGCAGGAGGAACGTTTACATGTTAATGGGATAGATTTATAAGGTTTACATCAAAAGCCAAAAGGCGAACAGGGGCTATTGCCGCGAGGATCAAATATGGGTGCAGGGTAAAAGAAAATGCCCGGTGTAGGCCGGGCATTTTCCTGTAATGTGTTGTGTACGCAATTTAATAGTATTCGTAGGTAGTAACTTCTCCAGCAGAAGTAGTTCTCCGAACGGGCAAGCCCTGGTTGTTAAATTCATAACTCAGCGGATAATTGTAGAGTTGTCCGTCACGGCTAAGGGTGTATCTGGAGGGCAGCAGGGACTGAATGTTCATGCCGGGCAAGATTTCAACCATAGGGAACGGATTCCAGGGGAGAAGTTGTGAAAAGTATTCATACGTTTCTTCTGTTATCAACTCATATTCATCATCAGGCAGCGGATAATACGTTAGCTTCTTATAAAGTGTGTTGCTGTTGCTGTAATACAGGTAAACAAACAAGCTCGACATTACAAACTCACCTGTTGGTTGCCGATGGAACACGGCTACTTCACCAATATTACCAGCCTGATCGTACGAATAGATGGTGTACTTCTTCATGACACCTTCCCTAGACTCTTCCGAACGGGTAATCCTGTTTTGGTCATCACGCTTAAAAATAGTTTCATCAGAAGTCCACTTGGTAATTTTCTTTAGCTGGTTGTTTTCATCGTAGTGATACGTTTCAGTCCAGCTCAATGAACTCTGTTCAACGTGAATCCTGGCGATTTGACCTGATTCGTTGTACTCATAAGTACGCTTCACTTTCCATTGTCCGGCACCGGTTTCATATCCTTTTGGTTTTCCGGCCAGTTCATCATCCACCAGGGTAATGTTCAGGTTTAACCGGTCGCCCTTTACAACTGCTCCTGTTGCGTCAACAATTCTTACTGCAAATTCCTTGTGTCCGTTCAGGGTTGCGTTGTCAACCGGAATGAATTTTATGGGCAGAAAAGAAGTGCCGGCAATTACGGGCAACGTAATTTTTCCATCGATCGCTTCCGGCTCGGTAGTGAAGTACGTTCCGTACAGACCTGCTGCATTAATCAGTTCAAGTTCAACTTCACCTTCAGCTACTGCCTGAAGCGTAAAACCAATGGCTACCGTCAGACCTTCCGCAAATTGTTCCTTTAAGGAAGCTTGTGTGGCTACAAAGTTTACCGGGTTGGGCAGATCATTTTCATAAATCGTAACGTGCAATGATTTTTCCGTTCCGATGATAAAGCCTTCTGTTACGGATGCAATCGTAAAGTGAAGGTTGCGGTTACCGGTATACAGACTATTATTCGCTGGTGTAAGGATAAACTTCACTTGCGATTGACCGGCTGCTACCGGCAAAACGATTTTGCCATCTTCAACTGCGGGCTGACTGGTAAAATCGTTTTCATTTTCCGCGTACGCATTGATGGTAATGGTTCCATTGGTTGCGGCCGGGTGCGAAAGGGGAAGCGTGATCTCGGTTGCACCGGCCAGTTCACTCAGGCCCAGGTTTACCATAGGAAATTTAACGGTAACAGGTGCGTTCGGAGAAGTTAGCTCTTCTGCTTCTTCGCACGATTGAAATGCAACTCCTGCAAAAAACAGGGTTATTGAAAAGACAAGACGAAAAATGGTTTTCATGGGTTTCTTTTAATTTGTTTTGTAGTCAGACAGGAACCCATGTGAAACCGTTGCCTGACTAAAAAAAATATTTTTGAAATTTTTAAAGATTGTAAAAAGAAAGGCAACCCGTAACGATTGCCTTTCACGCACAAACATTGAGGGTTGGTTATGGTGTGCCGAGTTTTTTTAATGCCATGATTTGTAAGCCAACGGATTGCTGATTATACGAATAGGGCAGGGTTTCGTTTTTAACATTTTTCATGAAGTAGGTTAAGGTTGGGTTAATTTGTAGTTCCCATCCTTTATTAAACAGGATGCTATAACCCGCACCTACCGATACATTATAATTTAACTTTTCGATGTTGTCAGGGTTTAACTCAACCCATTGGCCATTTATTCTTTCTTTTACCTGCGCTGAAACCAGGTAATGTGCCCCCGCAGCAACAGAAAAGTTAAACCTGCTCCGTTCGCTCGACCAGAAATAGTAGGTTCCGGTTAGTTTTAAACCGGCATAGCCAAACGTATTGGCAATTTCGCGGTTGGTATAGGCATAAACCGGTTTGAGTACAATGGTTTGGTCTGCTTGCTGCACCGCCAACATGGTATCCACTTTACCCGTGGTGTACGAGAGGTTAATGGCCTGTTTTATTTGTGTGTATGAAAGGTTGGCATCCAGGTATAGTTTGGCGGTAACGGATCGTCCGATTCCAAGTGCTGCGGAGAAGCCAATATTTTCAGTGTTGCTGTTTTTTGTTGCACTAGCCAGAAATACTTCGTCATCCGCTATGGGTTTGATATTCTTGGTAATATACTGAGGTGCAAAAGAGGCATTAACCCGCCAGTTGGCGGAATTCATTTTTGATTTTTCACGAGGCGTTTCTTCGGTTTCGCGTGCTTCCACTAAGGAATCAGCTTCTGCTGATTCGTCAACGATTAAGGAGTCTTGTAAGGTATTTTCAATTGGTGGTTCTGCAGCGATAGGAGTAGTGCCGGATATTGATACAGTATCAGGATTTACCGCTGTTTGAACTACGGGTTGCGAAGTTTCAGTTATAACGGTTTTGATTTCTTCAACGGTTGGGTTTTCAATAGCAATAATTTCTGATTGTTTACTGGATAGTGTAGCCTGCTTGTTATTCGGACTTACCTGTTTCGGTTGTTCCGGCACATTGCTGATTTCTTTTACTTGAGCATTTGTGGTTTTTGTAAACGCTGTTCCTTCGGTTTCTTTTTGGTTGGATGATTCAGTTTTAACCGCATCCGTTACAGAAGTTGATGCAATGGTTTGGTTGAATTCGGTATCACCAACCGTTAGGTATACGATTACCGGAATCAGCACAACGAACGGCTTCCACCAGTTTTTGACTAGAATGGTTTTGATGGGGCTGGCAGGCGTTACCAGCGTGGCCCGGATTTTCGAAAAGCCATCTTGTGGTGGCTCGGCTTCCTGATTGTACAGGCGTTTTCCGATGTCATCAAAATCGTTTTCCTTCATGCTGCTGAAATTAATCTGCCTTCAATGAGTTTCTTTAAATGAGCTTTTGCTTTCGAAAGCTGTGATTTTGAGCTTCCTTCCGCAATACCCAACATGTCCGCAATTTCGTTGTGGTTGTAGCCTTCCACCACGTGCAGGTTAAACACCACCTTGTACCCTTCCGGCATGGCGTTAATCAACTCCAACAGTTCCTGGTTCGATAGGGTAGCCATGATGTTATCCGATGACGCGACCATCGTTTCCGCATAAGAAGCATCCACATGGTCGAAAAATTTACGAGTTTGGTGATAGTGGTTGATGGCGGTGTTTACAAAAATTCTCCGCATCCAGCCTTCAAACGATCCGCCTTGCCAGGTGTGCATGTATTTGAAAACCTTAACAAAGGCTTCGTGAAAAACATCTTCCGCTTCCGCACGGGATTTGGTATACCGCAAACAAACGGCCATCATCCTGCGGGAAAAGAGCGCATAGAGCTTCTCCTGTGCAGAAGCTTTATTCGCCAAACATCCCTGAATGATTTCCGATTCCGTCATGCGGTTGTGCCTATTCGGTTATGGTGATGGTACAAATTCCCTCTATGTATCCATCGCTGGTAAACAACCGGTATTTAAACTGATCGGTACCAATGAAATTTTTAGGAGGGTAGTACACATAAACAATGTTTTTAAAACTGCCGGAATACGTATACGTGGTAAACGTTCCTTTTTCAGGCGCAAATTGAGAACTGCCCTGGTACGGACAAGCCACATCATTATGAAAGATGGGTATGCCGATGGGTTGATTGCGCGCAGTAGTTACGGCTTCATGATTAACCACTGTAGTACAGTTAGCTAAATCAAGCGGTTCCTCAACGTGTAAGGTAATGGAGGCAGAGTAGCACTCCGCTTTATAACATACGGTATAAATAATGTTGTCGATGCCGATAAACCCATCGTTTGGTTTGTAAAACCAGCCTTCGTTCTGGATGAAGGTAAGGGTGCCAAAAGAAGGAGTGCTGTACGAAATGGTTACTTCCACTTTAATGCTGTCGTTTACGAGCGGATCAAGCCGTACACCGTATTCACTTCCAGGATAGAGGAAAATATCATCCGGGTTGAGCTGGATCATAAAAAATTCTACCGGAATCTTGTCTTCAATACCCTCATCGCAGGCACTCAGGCCCACCGTGAGCAGGACCAGGAAAGTGAAAAAGCGTGCTGTTTTCATGATTTTTCTTATTAGCTGCGGGTAAGACAGGGACTACACAAAAAGGGTTGCCTGCATCATAAAAAAGCACGGAATATTTTCACCTCTCCTTACGTGCCCGATGCATTGCGGGTTTTTTAGTACATCAAAAATTTTGGTGGATTATTATGAATGGCTACAACCGGTGGTTTGATGGTTATGCATGGGTTTCATTTTCCAGGTTTCTACCGGCTTGAAGCAGGTGCCTGCGGTTGTGTGTGAGCACAAACTGAATCGCATCGCCAGCCGGAATTTTAATCAGGGGCGATAGGGTGGTGGTTACGTTCACCTTCATCAGGTTTTTTTGCTCGGCTTGCATAACAATTTTCAACAATTCTTCCAGGTGTTGAATAAACCGGGAAACTACAGCATGCGGATCTGTTAACGTTACCGGCCGATACCTTTTCATGGCCTTGTACTTTTTTGTGGACTTGTCCGGATTCATCATGGCAATGAAGTACCGGCCTAACAGGCTATGCTTAAACCGATCGGGTTGTTGAAGCGCGGGTGCGTTGATCAACGCCTTTTGCAGGCGCGGCAAATAAAAATCGGCATAGGTATTCAGGTGTTCCAAACATTCGGCCATGCTCCAGCCCCCGTTTGCAGCCGGTTGAAGAAGCCGGTCTTCCGGAAGGTTCTGGAAGACCGCAATCACTTCTTTCAACTGTTTTTCTACCTGCTGTTCCAGCATAAAAAGATACTCCTGATGCGTCATGTTTACTTTCCTTTTATTTTTTTACCGAAGGCCAACAGCACGATCCCCACTACGCACATAAAACTTTCAATCACGAGCCAGTTGGTGCCGAATTCGCCCAGTGCGCCATCCGAAAACCAGGTGATGATCCGCGAAAGCGCATACGATCCCCAAAATACAGCTAAAAAGCTCAGGCCTTTTAAGGTTTCGGTAAAGGCAAGGTAAACAAGCAGCAAAACCACGGTGATGCCAACACCCCCATACACGCCCCGTATGGAGCTGATGGCATCGGTGCTGGGAAGTTTCACACCCACCAGGTCCATGACGGATTGCGGATTAACGATGGCCATCAAAGCCACATACCCTAAACTGAAGGCCGAAAACAGGATAAACCCCTTGCTGGCCGTGAGGAAAATTACTTTTGTTGTCATAATGATGTTGTTTTGTTTGATGCAACAAAAGTGGAGGTTGACCGAAAATTGATTCTTGGTATTTGCCAAGATTTTCAGATGCGCACCGAGTTGATGAGTTTGCTGAAGTTGGTAGCATCAATGCCCAGGTAGTTGGCCAGGTATTTATGCGGCACCAATGTTAAAATATGCGGACTGCGTTTTAACAGTTGTTTGAATTTTTCTTCGGAGGTAAAGCATTGCAGTTCGGCCATGCGTTCCAGCAAGCCGGAAAAGGCTTGTATTACCCCTAACCGCAATGCTTCTGAAACACAATGATGTTTTTGTACGCATTGATTCACAGCTTCAAAGGGCACACGTAGAAAGGCAGAGGGGGTAAGCGATTCAAAATAATAGACAGAGGGTTTTTGTAAAAAGAAGGAATCGATCACACCGCCAAAGGATGGAGCATAGGAAAAGACCAAAGTCGATTCGCGATTTTGATCATCCTGGTACACGATGCGCTGCACGCCATCCGTAACGAAGTACAGGTATTTTTCCACATCACCCGCAGCGGTAATAATTTCTTTTCGCTTTACGCGATGTTCAGACCAGATGCTGAAGAGGTCGGCAGAGGCCGCTGGCGTGAGCGGTCCCAGATGGTCAAAGGCTTGCTTTAAGTTTTTCAAATCAGTCATCTTGAAAATGTGTTTATGATCTCTGATTCCATTTTTTAAAGGCTTTTCTGAACGCACTCGAATCGGAATAACCCAGCAAACCGGCAAGGTCTTTCACTTTTACCGGGGTGTTGCCCATCAAACGGGTGGTGAGTTCTTTTTTGATTTCGTTACCGAGGTTTCGAAACGTTGTGTTCTCCTCTTTAAGCTTTCGCTGAAGCGACCGGGGCGTAAGGCAGAGCGCTGAGGCAACAATCTCGATGGGCGGTACACGTCCTTTAAATTTGGTTAGTATCAGATCGTGGATAGTTTCTGTTAGTCCCTTTTGTGCAGATCGTTCAGCCAGTTTTTGTTGCAAGGCATTATTAAAGAAGGAAAACAACGAAACATCATGCCGGTTAATCGGTGATAATAACTCCTGTGAATTGAAGATCAAGGCATTTCTTTCTGCACCGAACTCGATGGGGCATCCCAGAATACTTTCATATTCTCTTACATAACGTTTGGTATACATCAATTCGGCCTTTACGGGAATTATTTTTCTATCGGCCATCAGGTAAAACAACCTGAGCAAGCCTGCCATTGAAATTTCCACGGACTGACGTGCGCTCTCGGGAAATTTTTTTTCCCACATCGTGTGAGGCTGATACTGTATACGGGTTCGGTTTTCCTCATTCGTCACACTATACTCAAGCATGGTGGAGTACAGATTATTGAACTTGCAAAACATAATGAGTGCCTCCTGAAGGGTGCGGCTGTTCTCCATCAGGTAGCCCGTCATGCCCAATATGGTAGCACTAATTTCTCTGCCGATATGCAAACCCAGCAACGGATCTTTGGTCTGCTCAAGGGCAACATCCCAAACGCGGGCTGCAGGTTCAAACGGAACCAATTTCTCTGAATCGTTCAGATCTTCCGGGTCAATGTCAAGAGCCTCACACAAGCCGTAAAAATCTGCTCCATGCGCAACGGCAGCATAGATTATATCCCGGATGATGGACATTTGAGCATGCATGTACAAAGTAACCGCTTTTTGTCGCAAAATAACTTTTCGGCTAGCTGCTTCAATTCGTTTTTGAACAAAAAAGGATAATAAACAAACCGGAAACGAGCATGAAAAAAATCTTGAAATGGTTCGTGTATGGATTCCTGATGATTTTGTTATCGGGATTCATATTTTACCTGTACGCCTACTTCTCAACCCAATCAAGGCTTGCACACGTATATAATATTGACACGCCCCCCTTTGTGCTCCAAACCGACTCGGCAATTCTGGCCGAAGGCAGCAGGCTAATGACCGTAAAAGGTTGCCGCGATTGTCATGGCGAAGACCTGGGTGGAAAACTATGGCTGAATGATCCTATGCTTGGGCTGATCGTAACGCCCAATCTCACAAACGGTAAAGGCGGTTTGGAAAATTACAGTACTCACGACTGGCTGGTGGCTTTAAAACATGGCCTCAGCAAGAAGCGAACACCTCTGTTGATTATGCCATCAAATGAATTCTCCATGCTTACGGAGAAGGATTTGAATGCCTTGATTGCCTATGGAAAACAATTGGAACCGGTTGATCGTGAGCTACCCAAATCCAGCATCGGCTTTTTGGGTTATCTGCTAACCAGTCTGGATGCCATACCCATGATACCGGCCGAGAAAGTGGATCACAGCAGGCAGTTGACAAAGTTTGTTGAGCAGGAAGTAACCGTTGAGTTTGGCCAATACCTGTCCGTGGCGTGCGAAGGTTGTCATCGGAAGACAATGAAAGGTGGGTCACCCGTTGCCCCGGGCTTTCCTCCTGTAGCTGACATTTCAGCAAGTGGAAACGTAGGCACATGGACGGAAGCCGAATTCATCCGCACGCTTCGTACGGGAAAAACACCGGAAGGTAAAATGCTTAAGCAAGAAGAAATGCCCTGGACGATTACCCAGCACTATACGGATGTGGAACTCAAAGCCCTGTACCTGTACCTGAAAAGCCTGTAGCGCTCGATCATGAATTTTATACCAACACTCATATGATACCTTTTAATGAAAAAGAAAAACAGGCCATAGCGATGATAACCATCATTGCCGGCCTGCTGGCCCTGGCGTGTTTGCTCCTCGGCTTTGTTGCCACGGAATTTGATGATGAAGCGTTTGCCAACCCTGCCAAAATTCTCAACATGCCTTCGGTAAATGTCAATCACCTCAGGTGGTTTATGATTTTGGATATGTTTGGCTATTATCTGTTGCTGTTACCCGTCATATTTTTTTTGCACCGGCAACTTGCACAAACAACAGCGTGGGCTTCTATGCTTACCTCTATGGGTTATGGCTATGTGTTGGTGGGGGCCATAGGCGCTTCGGTGCTTGCCGTAGTTTGGCCCGACCTGATTACGCAGCATAGACTTGCTGAGCCTGCCGTGAAAGAAATTCTAAAAGCAGATTTTTTGCTGATCACTAACGTGGTGGTGAAAGGTTTTTGGAACTACCTGGAAGTTTTGCTTGGCGGAGTGTGGTGGATGGGAGTGGGATATTTTGCCATCCGCAACCGGCCGCTGAAAATCGCAACACTTGCTTTAGGCATGGCTTGTCTGATGGATGGAATAGGAGAACTGTTTCAAATTTCCATGCTGGCTGAGATCGGCTTGAATGTGTACCTGTTGTTAGGCGTGGTGTGGCCGGCCTGGCTGGGTGTGAATATTTTGAAGAACAAACTTTAACATCAAACTAAAATTATACGTATGCGAAGACGAGTTTTTATTAATCCACTGATTGGCGACAAAGCCACGCTTATTAAAAGTGCAGAAGAAACCAATGGTGCGTATTCCCTGCTGGAGATTGAACTGGTGCCGGGCGGGGGAAACCTGGTTCATGCACACGATCTGTTTTCAGAATCATTCCGTGTGCTGGAGGGAGAACTATCCCTTACCGTAGATAAGACAGAGTCAACACTACATTCGGGTGATGCCTATACGGTACAGCCACACCGGTTTCATTGCTTTAAAAACAAAACAGATAGGCCGGTAAAATTCGCGGTAACGCTTACTCCGGGCCACACGGGTTTTGAAAAATCGTTGGCCATTGCATACGGTTTGGCCGAGGATGGAGAGATGAACAAGGAGGGTATACCAAACAAATTTTCACACCTGTCCATACTGGCAGCCATGGGAGGAACCCAATTACCAGGCCTGCTTCGATTGATGATGCCGGTGTTCCGGCTGGTGGCATGGTTAAACAAAAATGCAGCGCTTACGTTGGAGCAAAAGTATTGTTACACCAGCGGATAGCCGGTTTATAGTTACCAGACACTATTCAATTAATGAAGAAGAAGCGTCATAGCATCGTCATCAAAAAAATTAATCAACAGGATAGCGTGCCCTATGACCTGTTGTTGCTGGCTGATCCTTCACGAAGAATGGTGGATGAATATTTAGAAAAGTCGGAAGTGTTTGTGGCTATTGAGGCAGGCGAAACCCTTGGTGTTCTGGTATTGTATCCATTAACCAACGATACGGTTGAAATTAAAAATCTTGCCGTTAAGCCTGAATGCCAGGGGCAGGGTATTGGAAGTAATTTGATTAACGAGGCTGTTAAGCACGCAACCATCAAGAAATACAAGACAGTGTTCATCGGAACGGCAAATTCAAGTCTCCGGCAATTGTCTTTGTATCAGAAGCTGGGTTTTAAAATTACCGGAGTAAAGCATGATTTTTTTATTCAACACTATGCTGAGCCCATTTTTGAAGAGGGCATGCAAGCCCGGCATATGATCGTTCTGTCACAAAGCCTGACGCATCCGACATGAACTTAAACCAGGTTACGGTCCCGTCTCAGGGTCTTCCAAAGGCAATTTCATTTTACCGTACATTGGGTTTAACGCTTATCGTGGAGGCGCTTCCTGATTATGCACGATTTCAATGTGCGGATGGCAACGCAACATTTTCCCTGCATTTAGTTGAGCAACTGCCTGTTGGCGATGGGGTGCATATTTATTTTGAGTGTGAAGACCTTGATGCATATGTTGATGAGTTGATCAATAAAGGAATTGAGTTCGAAGAGTTACCGAGCGATAAAAGCTGGCTATGGCGGGAGGCCCGGTTGAAAGATCCGGATGGCAATCAATTGATTTTGTACTATGCAGGTGATAACCGATTAAATCCTCCCTGGCGTTTGAAGGAGTAAAGTCACCCTTCGACAGGCTCAGGGTGACAGTCAAGATCATATTTTTTTAAACTTCAACCGCAAACTATTACTCACCACACTCACCGAACTCAGCGCCATGGCTGCACCGGCAATCATCGGGTCGAGTAAGAAGCCGTTGAAAGGGTAGAGCACACCGGCTGCCACCGGAATACCGATGACGTTGTAGATAAACGCCCAGAACAAATTCTGGCGAATGCCTTTCACCGTTTTGGAAGAAAGGTTCAGCGCTTTGGGTATCGCTTGCAGATCAGAAGTGATCAACGTCATCTTCGCCACATCCATGGCAATGTCGGTGCCTTTGCCCATGGCGATGCTCACATCGGCCTGTGCCAGGGCGTGCGCATCGTTAATGCCATCGCCCACCATGGCCACCACCTTGCCTTCGCTTTGCAGTTGTTTTATAAAATCAGCTTTGCCGGATGGAAGCATGTCGGCCTTGTAGTGCGTGATGCCCACTTGTTTGGCTACAGCCTGTGCGGTTTGTTCGTTATCGCCTGTGAGCATGTACACGTCAATGTGTTTTTGGTGCAAGGCTTCAACAGCCGCTTTGGATGAAGGCTTGATCTTATCGGCTAAGGCAATGAGCGCCAGTACGTGCTTCGAATCTGAAAAGTAGATAACCGTTTTCGCTTCTTCCTGCCAACGTTTTGCCAACTCGGTTAGTGCGGATGAAACCGTTACGTCTTGTTCATCCACCAACTTACGGTTGCCTACAAAATACGTTTCATTCTGCACCTGTGCTTTCACGCCACGCGCGGTAATGCTTTCAAACGCATCGGGTTTGGTTGCGCTTATATTTTCTTCGTTTAGTTTTTTCACCACGGCTTCGGCCAACGGGTGTTCCGACTGCGCTTCAAGTCCAAGCAGAATTTTTTTCGCTTCTGCTGCTTCCGTTTCCCAGTGCAAGTCGGTTACCACCGGTTTGCCTTCCGTAATCGTTCCGGTTTTGTCGAGGATGATGGCGTTTACCTGGTGCGCCAGCTCCAGGCTTTCTGCATCTTTAATGAGAATATTATTCTCTGCGCCTTTGCCCACGCCCACCATGATGGCTGTGGGTGTGGCTAGCCCCAACGCACACGGACACGCAATCACCAATACCGTTATCGAAGTGAGTAAGGCATGGGTGAAGGCATTGTCGCCACCGATGAGCATCCAGGTGATAAACGTGAGGATGGAAATGCCGATGACGATGGGCACAAAAATTCCGGCAATCTTATCCACCAGCTTTTGCACGGGCGCCTTGCTGCCCTGTGCTTCCTGTACCATCTTGATGATGTGTGCCAGCACCGTATCCGCACCGACTTTTTGTGCTTCAAATTCAAAGCTGCCTTTTTGGTTAATCGTTCCGGCAAACACCTTTTCACCGGTTCCTTTTTCTACGGGCACCGGCTCCCCGCTGATCATGCTTTCATCCACATACGATGATCCGGCTGTGACCACGCCATCCACCGGAATTTTTTCACCGGGCCGTACCAGTATGGTGTAGCCCACCTTCACGGCTGCAATCGGCAACTCCATTTCCACGCCATCCACGTTGGCGCGTACGGTTTTCGGTTGCAGGCCCATTAATTTTTTGATGGCCGATGACGTGCTCGACTTCGCCCGTTCTTCCAGCAGCTTGCCCAGCGAAATGAACGTGACGATGACAGCCGCAGCTTCATAGTACACGTGCGCATGGATGCCGCGGCTGTGCCAGAACTCGGGAAAGAACGTATTGAACAGGCTGAACAAAAAGGCAATGCCGGTGGAGAGCGCCACGAGCGTATCCATGTTGGCTTTGCCGAAGCGCGCCTGCTTGAAGGCGTTGATAAAAAACGAGCGCCCGAAGTAAAACACCACCGGTGCCGACAGGAGCATGGAAATATACGTGCCCGGTTGCCAGTCCATAAAGAACATGCCGATGACCACCACCGGCACGGTTAATATGGCCGACCCGATGGTGCGTGTTTTGATTTCCTGGTAATGCTTGTGTTGCGCTTCTTCTTTTACGGCTTGCGGGTCATCCGCATCCACCACCAGGTCGTAGCCGATGGCGCGCACGGCTTGTTGCAAATTGGCCAACGTGGCCGTGGCCGGATCAAACTCCACCAGGGCCGTTTGGTTGGCAAAGTTTACCGAGGCATTGGTTACGCCTTTGGTGTTTTTCAACATGGATTCCACGCTTACCGCGCAGGCGGCACACGTCATTTCCAGTACGGGGAAGGATTGCTTTACAGTAGCCATAATGCTTGCTATTACATACTAACTGATGTTACGCACATGGCCTTTTTCTTTTTGAAATCTTAGTGACTTGGTGTCTTCGTGGCCTAATCTCATAGATTTTTTCTCGCCACAAAGACTCAAAGGCACTAAGGCATCACGAAATGCGTAACATCAATCAGATACTACAATAATACAGGTAAACCAACTTTTTGGTTTTACACAATTTCGGGTTTGGGTTATGGAATTATGGGAAAGGGGGTGGGTATGCGCCACAAACGGAAGGGGGTGTATAGAAAGCAGCATTTTACTCATGAGATTATATCGACTATGCGGCATAAAACTTAACTTAGCAGACCTGTATGCCAAACAGATGGGCATAAAGTGTTTATAAACTATTGACATTCTAAAATGGCGAAACAAAAGAAAGAACCCACAGGACAAACTCAGGATAAAGCAAATAAAGCTGTACGAACTAAAATTAAAAAGGAAGTAAAAGAAAAACCCATTGAAGTAACCCTGTGGGATGCAGCGAATAAATTGAGAGGCAGCGTTGAGCCTGCTGAATATAAACACGTAGTGTTGGGACTCATCTTTTTAAAATTTGCCAGCGACAAGTTTGAACAGCACCGGGCCAAATTGATTGCCGAGGGCAAAGAGAAATACATAGAAAAGCCGGAGTTCTACAACATGAACAACGTGTTCTTCCTCGAAGAACATTCACGCTGGAGCTACCTTATCAAAAAATCAAAACAAAACGACATTGCGCTGCTCATTGACACGGCCTTGCACACCATTGAAAAAGATAATAAGGCATTGCGGGGTGCATTGCCCGACAACTACTTCTCTCGTTTGGGTTTAGACGTAACCAAGCTGGCATCCTTGCTCGATACCATCAATGACATTGAAACCACCAAAGACCCCAAGCAAGATGTGGTAGGCAAAGTGTATGAATACTTCCTTTCAAAATTTGCATTGGCAGAGGGAAAAGGCAAAGGAGAATTTTACACACCCAAAAGCATTGTAAACCTGATTGCCGAAATGATTGAACCCTACAAGGGCATTATCTATGATCCCGCGTGTGGCTCTGGCGGTATGTTTGTGCAGAGTATTAAGTTTATTGAAGCCCACCACGGCAATAAAAAGGAAATTTCCATTTACGGACAGGAGTACACCAACACCACCTACAAACTGGCCAAGATGAATCTTGCCATAAGAGGTATTAGCGGAAACCTGGGCGAAAAAGCAGCCGACACATTTTTAGATGACCAGCACAAAGACCTCAAGGCCGATTACATTATGGCCAACCCGCCTTTTAACCAAAAGGACTGGCGCGCTGAAAACGAATTGATAGACGACCCACGCTGGAGAGGTTACGATGTGCCGCCCAAAAGCAATGCCAACTACGGTTGGATTTTGAATATGGTGAGCAAACTCAGCGATAACGGAGTAGCCGGTTTTATATTGGCTAATGGTGCATTGAGTGGCGGTGGTGAAGAATATAAAATACGCAGAAAGCTGATTGAAAATAACTTGGTGGAAGCCATTTTGGTACTACCACGAAATTTGTTTTATACCACCGACATCAGCGTTACGCTTTGGATTGTAAACAAAAACAAAAAAGCGCAAAGCAAGAGAGTAGGTGACGAAACACGCAATTACCGTGACAGAGAAAAGGAAATCTTGTTTATGGACTTGCGCCAAATGGGCGAACCATTTGAAAAGAAATACACCCAGTTTTCTGAGGATGATATTCAAAAAGTGGTAACCACTTACCACCAATGGCAGTCTTCGACAGGCTCAGACTACCAAAATATTCCTGAGTTCTGTTACGCTGCTTCATTTGATGAAGTGGCCAAAAAAGATTTTTCGCTGGTGCCGAGCAAATACATTGAGTTTGTAAACCGTGATGAGAACATTGACTTTGACGAGAAAATGCAAACCCTGCAAGGCGAATTTGCCGACCTACTGAAAGCAGAGGCCCAAAGCAAGAATGATTTACTAACCGTGTTTAAAGAATTGGGTTATGAAATCAAATTATAAGCCATTAGGCAAATACATTCAGCCAGTAGTTGGACGAAATAATGATTTGGGTGATTTGCCTTTAGTAGGTTTAAGCATTCAGAAGAAATTTATTCCTTCTATTGCTAACACTATTGGAACGGATATGTCAACATATAGAATCATTGAAAGAAATCAGTTTGCTTATGGCCCTGTAACATCTCGAAATGGCGATAAAATTACCATTGCCCTGTTTAATGATTTTGACAAAGCATTAATTTCTCAGGCTTATATTCCTTTTGAGGTAAAAGATCATAGAGAACTTGATCCTGAATATTTAATGATGTGGTTTCGTAGGCCTGAGTTTGATCGATATGCAAGATTCAAAAGCCATGGAAGCGCCAGAGAAATTTTTGATTGGGAAGAAATGTGCAACGTGATGTTACCCGTTCCCCACATTGACAAACAGCGAGAAATCGTAAAAGAATACAACACCATCCAAAACCGCATAGCCCTAAACCAACAACTGATACAAAAACTGGAAGAAACAGCTCAGGTAATTTATAAGCAGTGGTTTGTGGAGTTTGAATTTCCGGATGAAAGCGGCAAACCCTATAAAAGTAATGGTGGTGAAATGATTTGGAATGAGGAATTGGGTAAAGAGATTCCGAAGGATTTTCAGATTGCCTCAATTGGAAAATATTCTAAAGTTAAGTCAGGTTTTGCATTTAAAAGTGAGTGGTGGCAAAGTTCGGGTATTCCTGTTATTAAAATCGGAAGTATCAACAATAACACAATTGATGCCTATTCGCTAGATTTTGTGAGTAATGATAAAGTGGAAAAGGCAAAAAACTATATAGTTCAAGAAGGTGATATAGTCATAGCAATGACAGGAGCAACAATTGGTAAAATTGGATTAGTTCCTGAGCTTAATGATACAATTTTAGTAAATCAACGAGTTGGAATGTTTGATTTAGGTAGGAAGCCAATTGAGAGGGCAGCTTTCCTATATTTCAACCTTTTACATGATTTTGTACAAAATGAAATCAAAAGTGTTGGTGGAGATAGTGCACAAGCAAATATTAGTTATAGTCAAATTCAAGAAATTCAAATGCTCTATCCTACAAGCGACCTAATACAAAAATTCAATAGAATCGGGAAGCCGATTATCGAAACCATTCTTCGGAAAATAAAAGGAAACCAAAAGCTAACAGAACTGAAGGAATTGCTTCTGTCTAAGTTGGCAACTGTAGAGAATTTAAGAGTATGAAATACAGATACCAACTAATTTTTTTGGGTGAAAATGATTCTGTGAGAAATAGCATTTCTGATGATATACAGAGAAAGCTGAAAGATTTGGGCTTAGTTGGGGATATGATAAAAATTATTGATGCAAATAATTTTGGTTCGGAATATCTAGGCAACCAACCTGCATTTGGAATTTACTTTGGAGATGTTGCTGGTGATTTTAAAGATTTGAGCATTGCAGAGAAACTTGTCAAAGATGGTACAATGATACTGCCAATATTCTTTGGCTCGTTTAGTACTGATATTCCGGCCATACTTTCAAACCAAAATGGTCTACACTATAGCGCAACTGAATTGGATAGAATCTCCAATATTGTTTTACAGGCCTTCGAGTTGCTGCGAGAAACCAGAAAGATTTTTATTAGTTATAGAAGAAGTGAATCAACCTCTATAGCTATTCAACTATTTGAAGCATTAGAATCCCATAACTTTGATGTGTTTTTGGATACTCATTCTATTGGAATGGGTGAGCCATTCCAAGACGAGTTGTGGCACAGAATGACTGACTGCGATGTGATTGTATTGCTTAATACACCAGGCTTTTTAGAAAGGCATTGGTGCAAAGAAGAATTAGCCGAAGCTGGGGCTAAACAAATTGGGATTGTGCAATTAGTCTGGCCAAATCACAAGATTAAAGATATTGACCCAACATCGTACCTAAGCTATCCAATTCAGCTAATTGAAGATAATTTTATTGATAAGCTCTATGTTGAGACAGATAAAGACAAACCAAAATTCAGTTCCGAGTCTATTAAGAAAATATTGCAAGAGGTTGAGTCTGTTAGAGCTCGAAATTTGGCTGCAAGACAAGATAACCTTATAACGGAGTTCAGAAACATCGCTGCAAAAAGCGGAAGGGCAGTAACCGTCCAGCCTGAGAAAATATTAACGGAAGACTTACCAGATGGGAAAAGAGTAATCTATATTCCTACCATCGGAATACCGCAATCCAAAAATTGTCAGTCAGCTGAAGTTAAAAAGGAATTAATGGGTTACAAAGATGTTTCTATCAGACTAATTTATGATGATTTAAGAATACGCGATAAATGGTTGAAGCATTTGGATTGGCTTAACGACAATTTTAAAAAGGATATTAAGACGCTGAGAAAACAAGAGTTTGAACCATGGCTAAAATCAAGATGAAAAATATTTTCCTTTCAGCAAGTGTTCCGTTGCCTGATAGAGACCCAAAGTACATTGGGACGGCAGATATAATTGCTATTAGGGATGCTGTTATTGCATTAGCTACTGTGGTTTTACCTCATCATAGAATTATTTGGGGAGGTCACCCATCAATTACACCTCTTATATATTATGTGATGGACAAACTAGACTTGAATATTCAGGAGCATGTCAGGTTATATCAATCAATGTGGTTCAGCGATAAATTTCCAGATGATAATAATAAATTTGAAAACATTGAATTTACTGAAAGAAAGGAAAGTGTAGCAACTAGCATTGAACATATGAGGATGAGAATGTTTTCGGAAAATACATTTTCAGCAGCTGTCTTCATTGGCGGTATGAACGGTATAGAAGATGAATTTAAAATGTTTCGAGAATTACATCCTGAAGCATTATTACTGCCAATTGCAAGTACAGGAGCAGCAACCAGAATTGTATATAATACGCTGCTTCCGAACAATTTTAAAAATCAAAGACTTGAGAAGGATTATGCCTATATGTCTTTGTTCCAAGATTTACTACTCAATAAAATGTAGAATTTATGGCAAGAAAAGTTTTTGTTTCATATAAGTATAAAGATGAACTGGTTGCAAAACTTCAAGACTATTTCTACGAGGAAGTTAATGGTAAACTGACATTTGTTCAGAGAAATACAAGAGTCCGAGATTATGTTGATAAGCTTCAAGATAAAATTGGAAGAGACAATATCAACTTAGGAGAGAAAGACGATGAAAGTCTAGACGACTTCTCTGACGAAACGATTGAAACATTGTTGAAGCAAAGAATCAGGCAGTGTAGCGTAACTATTGTGGTTATCTCAAAGGGTATGAAAGATGCTTCAAAAAGCGAAAATGAACAATGGATACCATGGGAAATTTCATATTCGCTTAGAGTTGTACCAACTGGTGGAAATACCAAGCAAATGAATGCTGTATTAGGAGTTGTTCTCCCTGACGAGACAGGAAATTATAATTGGTATTATACATCAAATCCAAGTTGTAATAGCATTACGCATCACATAGGCCAATTATTCAAAATACTAAGAGATAATATGTTTAATATACTTGAGAAGGAATTTCGTGAATGTAGTGGAACGAAGATACATACGAAAAGTGAGCCTTCATTAATAAAGACAGTAAAGTGGGAGGATTTTATGAGCGACAATAACAGTGATTACTACATTGAAAAGGCAATTGAAATTAAAGATGATGCTGAATCATATGATGTCCACGTAAATATGGATTGATGAAGTTTACAGAAGAAAAATTGGGAAAGGCATAATGAGCGAACGCCAAAATATAGAATACAAGCAAAGCTGGGAAAGAGGTACACTTAAAATTATCAATTCCTGTATAGAGGCCGGCCTGCCAGAGCCAGAAATGATTGAGATGGACGGTGGCATGCAAGTAACTTTATTTAGACCAGGAAAAGGGTTGGTAGATGAGTTGGTAGATGAGTTGGTAGATGGGTTGGTAGATGGGTTGGTAGAAAGCCAGTTAAAGATGCTTGACATGATTAGGGAGAACCCCAGAGTATCGAAAAAAGCAATGTCAGATGCAGTAGGAATCAGCACTACTGCAATTGATAAAAACATTAAAGCATTGAAGGATAAAGGCTTCATCAAGCGGGTAGGTAGTGATCGTTCGGGGCATTGGGTAATCATTAAACAAAAGTGAAGTAGAGATGAAGGCATTGGGATTCGGAAAAACTTCGGAAAAGCTTCGGATAACTTCGGAAAAATGAAATTCACCGAAGAAAAATTAGAAAAGGCATTTACCGAGCTGTTGGGTCAAGAAGGGTTTCTCAAGGATTTAAGAGTAGGCTAGAAGTATTGGTGTTTGTGTAACCGGAGTTGGAGGGAGTGTACTACTATAATTGGGCTTGTAGAGCAGAAGCATTTTAGCCCATGGGTAACTTCTCGAAAGTTACCCACCCCCTGTAGAATTTCCAAAATGTCCAGTTTTTTAACTAATAAACTGGACAAATTAGCTACCTTTGAAAGTGCCATAATGAATGAAAACACCTGAATACATAGCACTTACAATAGACAGGCTCCCCAAGGGCTATGTGTTCACCTATGCCGATTTTATAGCAGAGGTGAATAAGAAGGAAGCTGTCATAAAAGCCCTTAACCGGATGGTAAAGGCCGGCAAAATAGCCAAACTCTCCAAGGGCAAGTACTACAAACCCGAAAACACTCCTTTCGGAATTCTACAGCCCAATCAGGCACAAGTAGTAAAAGACCTGCTGGAAGAGGATGGTAAAATTGTGGGCTACCTTACCGGTTACAGTATTTATAATCAATTGGGCTTAACCACGCAGGTAAGCAATATCATTCAAATCGGTAAAAATCAGATACGTCCTAATTTTAAAAGAGAACGCTACTTCATTTCATTCATCAGGCAGAAAAACACCATCACCAAAGAGAACATACCTTTATTACAAATTCTGGATTCCATCCGCTATATCAAAAAGATACCGGATGCAACCATTGAGACTTCCTGTAAACGTCTGTTAAGCATCATCAAGAACTTATCCGAAAAAGATAAGGGCACCATGGTTCGTCTGGCCTTAAAATATCCGCCCGTTACAAAAGCTCTATTAGGGGCACTGTTGGAAGAATTAAAGGAAAGTTCATTAATTGAACCGTTGTATAAATCGATAAACCCGATTACAAAGTATAAATTGAAAGGTGCAGGAAATTTGCTGCGTACTGCCGGAAAATGGAATATCGTATGAAGCTACACGAAGACAAAACACTTTTCAGGCAAGCTATTCAGTTTACTTCAGACCAGAGGAAGATATTACCAATCTATATTGAAAAGGATTATTGGGTCACCTATGTACTCTACACACTTTTCAATCATGAAATCGGAGCTGATACCGTATTCAAAGGAGGCACAGCTTTATCAAAGTGTTACAAAACGATAGATAGGTTTTCGGAAGATATTGACTTGGTAGTATTAAGACGTGAAGGCGAGTCAAATAACAGGATGACTACCAAAATCAGAACCATCAGTGAGGTGGTGAGTGCAGTTCTGCCAGAGGTTGATATAGAAGGGCTCACACAAAAAATGGGAATGAACCGGAAAACCGCGCACACTTATAAAAAGGAGTTCAAAGGCGACTATGGTCAGATTCGTGATGTAATTGTAGTGGAAGCAACATGGCTTGGCTATTTTGAGCCCTACACCACAAAGCAAGTAGTTTCATTGGTTGGTGAAATGATGCTGAGTAACAATCAGGCTGCGATTGCCGAAGCGAATGGCGTGCTGCCTTTCGATGTTCGCGTGCTGGAGCCAACCCGAACGGTGTGTGAAAAAATAATGAGCCTTGTCAGATTCTCGTATGGAGAAAATGCTATTGACGATTTGAAGAAAAAGATAAGACATGCGTACGACCTGCACCAATTGTTGAATCAAAAGGAGTTTGCTGAGTTTTTTCAATCAGAGGCATTCGCTATCATGCTCTTAAAAGTCGCTAACGATGACGTACAAAGCTACAAGAACAATAATGCGTGGCTTGCGCATCATCCTAACAAAGCGCTTATCTTTAAAGATATGGATAAGGTTTGGGGTGAGTTGAAAGCTACCTACAATGGCGATTTCAAAAAATTAGTTTACGGAAGTTTCCCGCAAGATGAATCGGTTTTGGCAATTCTTAAAATGATAAAGGAAAGATTAACGGGCATAGAATGGAACATTGATGTAGAAGAGAAGAAATGAAATTCACCGAAGAAAAATTAGAGAGGGCGTTTACTGAGTTGTTGGGGCAAGAAGGATTTCCCCATCATTTGGGCATTACCATTATCCGAAAGCCTGATGAAGTCTTGATTGAAGAAGATTTGAGGAGTTTCCTTCTAACACAATACAAACCGCAGGGCATTACGAACAACGAGGTCAATTCTATTATACTTCAACTCAAATCACTTTCAGCCTCAGATCTATACGAGAGTAATAAAACGTTTTTGAAAATGCTCTCCGATGGGTTTATTCTGAAAAGAGAAGACCGGAAGCAGAAAGACATTTACATTCAGTTAATCAATTACACCGGTTTAAACAAACATCGTCAACCGGAAGCCGAACAATTAATATCCGTTGTCGCAGAACCAGAAGAACAATATCCGCCAGACAACAATATTTACAAGTTTGTAAACCAACTGGAAATTATTGGTACGGAAAAGCGCATCCCGGATGGCATAGTGTACATCAATGGTCTGCCGTTAGTAGTCTTTGAGTTCAAAAGCGCGATTCGTGAGGAAGCCACCATTTTTGAGGCATGGAAGCAATTAACCGTTCGCTATCGCAGAGACATTCCCGAACTCTTTAAATACAATGCCTTTTGCGTAATCAGCGATGGAGTCAACAACAAAGCGGGTTCGTTCTTTGCACCGTATGAGTTTTTCTATGGTTGGCGCAGAGTTGCAGGGTTGGCCA
This sequence comes from Flammeovirgaceae bacterium UBA2366, assembly GCA_002344065.1. GTDB lineage: Bacteria > Bacteroidota > Bacteroidia > Cytophagales > Cyclobacteriaceae > UBA2336. Next base: position 315,776 of record DDTK01000014.1, on the reverse strand, counting down.
AAGATGTGGACGGAATTGATAGTATGTTTACGCTTGTTCAAGGCATGTTTCATAAAAACAGGTTGCGGGACATTATCCGCAACTTCATTTATGTACCTGACAACAGCAAGAAAGAAGAAAAAATCGTTTGCCGCTACCCACAATACTACGCTGCGCGAGCGCTGTATGAAAATATCAAGAAAGCTCAAAAGCCCGAAGGAAACGGAAAGGGCGGAACTTATTTTGGCGCGACAGGATGCGGTAAGAGTTTCACCATGCTTTATCTGTCAAGGCTTCTGATGAAAAGTGAGCATTTTGAAAGCCCGACCATCGTATTGATTACAGACAGAACAGATTTAGATGACCAACTGGCAGCACAATTCATAAATGCCAAAGGTTTCATTGGTGATAACACCGTGGAGAGCGTTGAAAGTCGTGCTGACTTACGCACCAAACTACAAGACAGGCAAAGCGGTGGTGTTTTTCTAACTACCATTCACAAGTTTACGGAAGACACTGAACTGCTCACAGAAAGAAGTAATGTGATTTGCATTTCGGATGAAGCACACAGAAGTCAGGTAAACCTTGATCAGAAAATTAAAGTAACAGAGAAAGGTGTTACCAAAACGTTTGGCTTTGCCAAATACCTCCATGATTCTTTACCTAATGCAACCTATGTTGGTTTTACCGGTACACCGATTGATGCAACACTGGATGTATTTGGTAAAGTTGTAGATGCTTACACCATGACCGAATCGGTGAAAGACGAAATCACTGTACGAATTGTGTATGAAGGCAGAGCCGCCAAAGTAGCCTTGAAAAATAGTGAACTTGAAAAGATAGAGCGCTACTATGAAGAAGTTGCAGAATTAGGGGCCAACGAATATCAGATTGATAAGAGTAAAGAAGAAACAGCAAACATGTATGCTATTCTGGGCGACCCTAAACGCATACAAGCCGTTGCAGAGGATTTCGTAAATCATTATGAAAACCGGATTACCGAAGGCGCGACCGTGAAAGGTAAGGCGATGTTTGTGAGTAGCACCAGGGAGATTGCTTACGAACTTTATAAGAACATTATCAAACTTCGACCTGAATGGGCTGAAATCAGAGAAGCCGAAGAAGGTGCAGAACTTACCGACAAAGACAAAAGGGAACTTAAACCTATCGAGCGCATTAAAATGGTGATGACGCGCGGACAAGACGACCCGAAAGAACTGTATGATTTATTAGGGACAAAAGAGTACAGAAAGGAGCTCGACCGACAATTCAAAAACCCAAAATCGAATTTCAAGATTGCCATTGTAGTGGATATGTGGCTCACGGGCTTTGATGTTCCTTTCCTGGACAGCATTTACATTGATAAGCCCATTCAGCAACATAACCTGATTCAGACTATTTCAAGAGTTAACCGCAAGTTTGAAGGTAAGAACAAAGGCTTGGTCGTTGACTATATCGGAATCAAAAAGCAAATGAATTTGGCTCTTGCCAAGTACAACAAAGGTGACGAGGACAATTTTGAAGACATTGAGCAATCGCTTGTTGTTGTAAGAGACCATTTGGATTTATTGGCCAAACTGATGCATAGGTTTGACAGCAGCAAGTATTTCAAAGGATCCACCATTGAACAACTAAACACCTTAAACATGGGTGCTGAGTTTGTTCAGCAGACCAAAGAATTAGAAACCCGCTTTATGGGTTTAGTGAAACGGCTAAAGGCCGCCTATGACATTTGTGCAGGTAGTGAAAAGCTTACACAAGCCGAACGAGATTACACGCATTTTTATTTAGCCATTCGTTCCATTGTATTCAAACTAACCAAAGGCAATGCACCGGACACAGCGCAAATGAACGCAAGAGTTCGGGAAATGATAAAGCATGCTTTGCAGAGTGACGGAGTAGAGGAAATCTTCAAACTTGGAGAAGAAACAGAGCTGGATCTTTTTGACGAAGACTATTTGGCGAAAATTGATAAAATCAAATTACCGAATACAAAAATCAAATTATTACAGCAACTTCTGGCAAAAGTGATTGGTGAACTGCGCAAAGTAAATCGGGTAAAAGGAATTGACTTCACAAAAAAAATGGAAGCCATTGTTGAGCGCTACAACAACCGTGACGCTAACGACATTTTAAGAAGTGAGGTCTACGAAGAAATGGCAGAAGCATTAACCAACTTGATTTGGGACATTCACAAAGAATTTAAAGCCGGTGATGAATTAGGAATTGACTTTGAAGAAAAAGCCTTTTACGACATCCTGAAAGAGCTTTGCAAAAAATACGACTTCACCTATCCGGACGACAGGATGATTGCGTTGGCAAAGGCAGTAAAAGTCATCGTGGACAATCAAGCCAAATTTCCAGACTGGAATAAGCGAGATGACATTAAATCTGCTCTAAAAGTGGAGTTAATCTTAATCCTTGACGAATTTGGTTATCCACCAGTGGAGAGAGATGAGGTTTATGTAGAGATATTTGAGCAAGCAGAGAACTTTAAAAAGTATAAGAAAGATTAGACCTAATCGACAGTGAGGCCAGCGCAACAGCACACATGCTAAAGCTTCACAAGTCCAGCACCCAAACCAAAGCTTTAGCAAGAGTGCCGTCCCACGCAACACGTGGACAAAATAGTAAGGGTTTCGTGTAAGCCGAAAATGTAGTGTACCGGTTGCTCCACCGGTGGACAATTAACGAATGACGAAGAGAAGGGTACAGGTGCTAACAAAATGTTTAGGCAATGCGGGGGTTTGGTGTAGGTATTAAAAGTAATTTCTTAATTTAGTTCGGTGTCGGGGGACAGAGATATGCAGGTCGGGCTAAATATTTTGCACAATTCAAAAATCAACAAGAAAAGCCAACGAACCATCATGAAAATTGAATAATCAATGACAGTTAAAGAACATTACGAAACACACCTGGCAAAGTTCTACTCTTGGATGACTGGGGACTTTGAAACTAAGCAAAAGGAGTTTCAAAATTTTCTAAAAGACAATGCTGTTATTCCATTTTCTACAAAGAAAGCCATAGACCTTGGGGCTGGGCATGGACTTCAAAGTGTTCCGCTTGCAAAACTTGGATTTCATGTAATTGCTGTTGACTTCAATAAACATCTTTTGGGTGAATTGGCAATTAACGGTAGGGGACTTAATATTGAAATACGAAATGACGACATTAAAAGGATTAAACAATTCGCGGACAAGGATGTCGAACTAATTGTTTGCTGTGGTGACACACTTTCACATCTTGATAATAAAAGAGAAATTGAAAATTTAGTAACGGACATTTCTATCGTACTGAAAACGGGAGGCAAAGCACTTCTTTCCTTCCGTGACTATTCAACGGAATTAACCGGTGATAGTAGATTTATTCTGGTAAAAAGTGATGATACTAGAATTCTAACTTGTGTGCTTGACTATGAGAGCGAAACGGTCAGCGTTACTGACCTGCTAAACGAAAAGACAGAGACAGGCTGGACGCAAAAAGTTAGCTCATATAATAAGGTGCGGGTTTTGACAAGGGAAATTGTTGCAATGCTGGAGGCAAACAGAATGAGAATTCAGCTCAACCAGGTAATTAATGGGATGACAACTATCATAGCAGTAAAGTCGTGACGGAAAAATACGACTATAAATGAAGAGAGAGAACGCGAAGAATGAAATAAGTAGGAGAGATGAGAAAACATGGATTTCAAGCAAGCTAAACAAGCTCTTCGTCAGGCATTAAAAAAAACTTTAAGATGAGTAGGAAAGTTGTAGAAAATATCATTGGTCAGTTAAAGGATGTACAAAACGGAATTACGTGGTATGATGACAATCTTGAAAGAAAAATCGAACCAGTATCGGAAGAACAAGCGTTTAAAAGACCACTTCCCGAAATCCACAGCGTGGCGGAATTAATTTATCACATTTGGGTTTGGAGAATGGACACGATAAGGAAACTCAAAGGACTCGAATCAAATCTGACAATTGAAAGTCCTGAAAATTGGAAGAGCAACGAGGAACTAAAAAAAATCGGATGGGAAAAACTCAAAGCCGATTTAAATAAAAGTCAGATGGAGTTGGTAGAATATCTTACCGACAAAGATGATGACTATCTTGAAAGTAATAAGCTCGAAGGAGCATATACTTTAAAATATTTGGTCGAGGGGATAGTACATCACGATTTATATCATTTGGGACAATTAGGAATTACAATTAAGCTATTGAATATCAAAAAATAGCATAAGCTAACCACAGTTATGCCAAGCAAACCGGTAGCGTAGGACTATCTCCTGCGGAATAAAGCGGACTTTTTTGTAAGTTGGAGGTGAAGATATTCCGCCAGGGGTGTATGGATATGAGCGGGTGGATGAATGTATACAGATGTCGGCAAGCATAAACAATAACCCAAAAGGACAGTAAAATGAAAAAATATTTTTGGACACTTCTATTCTTGACGACATTGGTGCAATCAGCATATTCTTGTTCATCATTCGTATTGAAGAATGGAAAGACTATACTGTTGGGCAAAAACTTCGATTGGACTTTTGACCAAGGTTATGTTATCAAAAATTTAAAGAATACGACAAAAGTAGCTTACTGCACACACAATGGAGTGCCTGCAAGGTGGACAAGCAAATACGGAAGTATCACATTCAACCAAAACGGAAAAGAAATGCCTTATGGCGGTATGAACGAGAAAGGGCTTGTGGTAGAAATGCTTTGGCTGGAAGACACTCGGTTTAATATTTCGGAAGACAAAACATACCTGAACGAATTGGAGTGGGTACAATATCAGTTAGACAATTTTCAAACTGTGGACGAAGTTGTTGCCCATATTGAAAACCTTAAAATTTATCCGATTAAAGGGAAAATCCATTACATATTGGCAGATACTCACGGCAAATCCGTAATTATTGAATACCTGGAAGGCAGGCCAGAAGTTTATGAAAAAGAAGCCAACTCATGCCAGGCTATAACCAATAAATCGGTGGTCTATTCCAAAAAATACATTGAAAATATTGAGGGTATCCGAAAGAATAACACATCCACAACGTATCGTTATCATAAGCTTGAAAAACAAATCAAGGCGCTACAAGCCCCGGGTGACTTCTCTGAAATGAGTGCTTTTCAAATGCTGAAAAGTGTAAATATTCCGAAAGGTGATTTTAAAACGGTTTGGACTATTGTGTATAACATAGAAAGTAGAGCCATTTCATTTTTTTCTCATTCTCATAGGAAAACCAAGCAAATAAATCTGAATAACATTGACTTTGAACAAGAATTAAGTTACTTCAACATCAATCAGGATGCAGAAATTGTTTTAGACACTAAACTAAAACCGTTTGCTGAACAAGCAAACTTTGAAATAGCATCAGCCTCTCTTATGCATCTTGGATTTGATAGGGATTTAACCAAAGAAATGAGCGAACACCAATTCAAGCAAAAATTGACTACACAATCCTATTTCTCACAAAATTACTTTCACTTTAATATAAGTATTCCGATGTTAGAAGCAGAAAGGCGTTTGATGTTTGTGGTAATGGATAGTGAAGATAATTTTAGGAAAAGGGTAGCTGTAACAGGTGGCTATCTTTTGGGCACAACCTCAATAGGTACGACTAACAGACACATTTACGGCTTGAAAAACGGCACATACTCAATGATTGCATTAATTGACGAAAACAAAAATTCCGAACTTGATTTTGACATTGATGGAAATTCGATTGAGAGGTACGCAACTTTCAGCGACTTTAAACCAAAATCAATGGGTGAAATTACCTTTAAAAATACTTCAAACTATTTTACAAAGGACAATTCTAAACTGACAATAGAATGGAGATGAAAACACCAATCGCTAACACGGGTTTTGTCGTGCAAACTGGGTGCTTCTATTCAAGTGTAATACTGGTTGACAGTTTTGATTTCAAATAGAATGGCTGATATCGCGAATTGTTGACAGGTGTATTTATTTTTGCTCGATACCAAAATCAACAAGAATAGCCAACGACCCATCATGAAAATCAAAGTTTTATGACGCAAAACGACACAGGTTCGGATACACTGTTTACAAAAACAGAGTTGAAGTTTTTTAAACATTGCCTGGGCCTGGCAGAAGAGGCTTTAAAAGCTGGCGACCAACCCTTTGGTTCTATACTTGTTAATAAGGAAAATGAAATTATTGCGGAAGCCAGAAACCGAATAAATGAAAAAAATGTACTGGCTCATCCGGAAATTGAACTGGCAGAATGGGCAATGAATAATTTAAGCCTTGAAGAACGGCTTCAAACGATCATGTACACGACAGGCGAACATTGCCCCATGTGTGCCGGAGCTCATGGCTGGTCACAGATAGGCGGACTTTATTATTTAAGTTCAGCAGCACAATTAGAAGAGTGGTTAAAGGAGTTCGGTGTCGAAGCTGCACCAATTGTAAATTTACGGAAAGAACTACGCAACAGTGTGTACGCATAATGCAGACGTAGGTGCTAAATTTGAACGAATGGAATATTAACGAAATAAACCTTTTGCTTTTGCGCAATTGCAGGTTTGGGTAATCGAACTGCCATGCAATCGGTAACATGGGACATTTTTTACAGGATAAAACCGAACTTTTTTGTAAGTTAAAGGTGAGATAGATTCTACTATCGGTGTATGGATATGTTTGAGTGGGTGAAATAAAACAATATCCCTCGCCTTAAATTTCTATCTGACAAACAAGCTCTACGAAGAAATATGGATTTTCTCTCTCAAGAAAACAGTTTGATTATCATTACTTTATTTGGTATTGTGCAAGGTATTGTTTTGTCGCTTTTAGTCTTCTTCTATCCTGAGCGTGATAAAAACTCAAATACCCTGCTCGCAGTCTTTATCTTCACAGCAACTATTATTTTGTTGGCACCAATTCTTCAGCATCTACTGGGTTGGAGGTTTGTCTGGATTTTTCATTGTATAAAGTTCATCACCATTTCCAGTCTGTATTTATACATTCGAAGCCTTTCGGTTCACATCAGTCGAGTACGTGTACTAAAGCACTTTTCATTTGCCATATTGTACATACCCATTGCTATTCACTATGTTCACTATATTGGCAACAAGTATAACGTGAAATTTGCCTATGAAGGTGGAAAGGATCCATACGACACAATTATAGCCCTTTCCAATTTAGTGTACATTGCTTTTTATTTTGCGCTTTATTTCAAGGCATATCGCGAGCACCAGTCAATTGTATTTTCAAATTTCTCTTCACTCCATAAACTAGGTTTGAAATGGATACGGCAACTCATTTTTGGATTTATGATTATCGTATTTGTTTCGTATGCCTTGTTTGCGTACATCCTTTCTGCACCCGAATTTTCAACTATGGCCTGCCTTCTGAGCATGTCTGTGATATCTACTTTCCTTTATGTTGTGACAATCAAGGGCAAAATATCCCCTGAAATCTACAAGCTGCGAACCTTACTGGCAGCACAGATGGAAAACAATGCATCCGGTGGCAAAGCGGTTAGCGCCAGCAAAAAGCAGGCAGAAGATATTGAATCAATATCCTTACTGGAAGACTTGGCGGATCAAGTAAGAAGTGCCATGGAAAAAGATGGATTCTACAGAAACGAAAATGCATCGGTAAAGGAATTGGCGGAAGCAATAAATGCCCAACCCTACCTGGTATCTCAGTCCATCAACAAAATTTTGGGTAAAAGTTTTTTTGAAATTGTAAATGAATATCGCGTGCAACATGCGAAAAAATTGTTAGCGGATCCTGAATTTAACCACCTTTCCCTAGTTGGAATTGGCTTTGAGTCCGGTTTCAATTCAAAGACTACGTTTAATACCACTTTTAAGAAAATAACAGGGCAAACTCCTTCAGAATTCAAGCGAACAGCTGTTAGGGACTTGTAGAGCGTTCAGATTTACAAATCCGAACACAGAGGTATTATCCAATCCTCAGATTTTTCTTTTCCGAAAACGCCTGACTGACAAAATCTGCTCATATCAGGCTAGAAATGGCGTTCGAACTCATAAATCGGAACAATTCACATGGGCACCATTCCCACCTTTGTCCATAACAAAACGCAAAAACTATGAAATCAATCAGCACAACAATCGCGGCAGTATTTTCACTTGCACTCAGTTATGGCTCGGTAGGCATCACTCATTCTGGTGATTCAGTTGTAACTGAACGCTTCACCTATACTGAAACTGCCGCTCACCGGCTTCCTGTAAAGCCCCTTGGTGATACACGCAAAAAATCATTCATTGAGTCACCCTACAAGCTATCATGGAAAACGGATGGGATCATTTTGGGAGTCGCCATCGGCACAGAACTAATCGCATATTCCATGGATGATTCACGTACTCCTCTTACCCTGGAACAGGCAACATCCTTTACCCATAGAAATGTTCACTGGTTTGATCGAAGCGCAACCTACAAATTCAACAAGAACCTTATGCCCCTAAGCGATCAGTTGGGATCATTTGCTTTGATCGTCCCGCTATCCTTGCTTGCCGACAAAGGTGTACGTAAAGATATTCTCACCGTTGGCACCATGTTCCTTGAAGTTAGGAGGCTGTCTGTGAATTTGCCTACCATTGCGAAAAGTGGCATAACCAGATACCGACCATATGTTTATAATCCTGATGTAAGCTATGCTGATAAGGTCGAGAAAGATCCGGGTAAATCATTTTTCTCAAGCCAATCAACAGCAGTATTTTCCAGTGCGGTGTTTATAGCATCGGTTTTTAGTGATTACCACCCGGAATCCAAAGCTAAGCGCTGGATTTGGGCTGGATCACTGGCAGCAGCAACAGCCATTAGCGTAGTGCGTTATGAGACGGGTATTCACTACACCTCTGATCTTATTGTTGGCGCTGCTGTCGGATCAGCAATAGGATACTTCATTCCGAAGCTCCACAAAATCAATAAAAACCAGAACATTAGTCTGACACCGGGTTACAGTCAGGGTGCTTATACCATGTTAGCACAAATCAAAATTTAAAGGAATTCTCACTAACAACTAAAACACATAAAATCATGAAAACTTATTCAAAAACACATCAAGGTTCCAATCATCATCTCTTTCCAAATGAAGGTGAAATTCAGAACCATTGGGCTGCTCTGGAAAAATCTTTTTTTACAGGATCAAGTTTGCAGCCACAAATACTCGATTCGGTTAAAACGGCCATGAATAATGTATCCGGCAGTAACTTTACTCTCCTTTCTCAAAATGACAGGGAAGCGAATTTTGAGCAGAAAAGACATGAATACGCCCGAGGCTTTGCAGTATTATTTGCCATATCGCCTGAGTCAATTCTTCCTCAGCACTATAGACTTCTCAATGAAGTATTTTCCAAATCAGAAATTGCCGAGTTGTGTGCATTTATTTGTTACACCTACTCAATGTTGCAATTCTGCAGTATGGTTGCATACCGTTAGCCTGCCCTATTTAAGCAAGTCTTCCCTGAAAAAGGGTGGGCTTGCTACTTTATTTCAAACTCGCATGAGTTTTCCCGCCTTTGATGGTGTTGTGCAATGGATGAGGATCATCAACAACAAGAAGAACTGAGCTAACAGGCAAGTCTGTTTAATCAGTATACGGTAATTGAAATGCAGCAGCTCCGTTCTACTACACCTCAAACCCGCTTTTCCTCAAATAGTACATCACAAGACTATGGCTTACGCAAATTGCTTTTCGCCTACCAGGTTTTCATCAATCACCTGCTTGAACACATGCTTGGGCAGTGCGCCTGGTTGCATGGCTGGCTGGCCGTTTACCGGTATAAATAAAAAGGTCGGGATGCTGCGAATACCAAACACCGCGGATAATTCCTGTTCAGCTTCGGTGTCTACTTTATAGATCACAATTTTCCCTTCGTATTCCTTACCCAGTTCTTCCAGAATGGGCGATACCATTTTGCAAGGCCCGCACCAGTCGGCATAAAAATCGATGATGGCGGGCAGGGTGCCTTTATAATTCCATTCCTTGTCGGTTTCGTAATTGAAAACCTTGTTTTTAAATTCTTCGGTGGTCAGTTTAATCGTCATGATACTGGTTTTGTGGTACAAAGATCGTGTAGAAAAATCAGAACCTCAGTGATCTGAATCACAGAGTCTGCCATTGCACACACGACATCAGTGAGATAACAGATGTGATTCTGAAAAAATTCATGCAAAAAGAAAACCGGTAGGCTCTGCTGGTGAGCAAGAGACTACCGGTTTCGCCTAAGGCAATGACGACAGGTGACGATACTCCGTTAATTTATTCCTTAATCAATGAACTTCCGCCTGTCACGGTTGGGTGAACGTCCGGATTGCCGGAATATCGTACACTACTGGCACCACTGACAATTACATCCAGTCGGTTGCTTACCGATACGCGGGCTGTGCTGGCGCCCGAAACATCAAGCCAGGCATCTTCTGTTGGAAAGTTTTGGGCTTTCAACTCGCTGGCACCCGATACCGTGGTGTGCAGCAGGTTGCCGGTTCCCAACAGGTCGAGTTTGGAGGCACCTGAAAGATTTAGTTTGACATCGGAAAAACCAGGATAAACCTTGCTGACCGATGCACCTGATAGGATCAATTCAAATTTTTCTGCACGTTCAAAACCCTGCACATCCGAAATGCTGGCGCCTGAAAAATTTGCACCGGCCAAATCGGGCATGGTAATGTGAAGGGTGGTGGTATGCCTGCGGTTGGCGTGGCGATCATAATAGGCCACAAGCGTGGAGCCGTTTTTGAAAACCACCAGGTCATCTAGGTTGCGCACGTCACCGGTAGCTTCCACCGAAAAGGTTGCACCTTGCCGAACGATAATGGTAAAGGCGCTGCCCATTTCAAGGCGGTTAAAGTCCTCAACCGTAAACGTGCGTTCACCATATTGTAAGGGTCCGGGGTCGTCAATGGCACAGCCGGTAAAAAGAAGAGCGCTGGCAAACAAGGTTAGGATCAGGATGGGGTTTTTCAGATTTGTTTTCATAAAGGGTAATAGTGTTCAATTTGTGGGTATGACAACTGATTATAGGTTTACCCCCATCTGGTGTAAATTTTTTTCTAAATAAATTATTGAGGAGTGGGGTTGGATAGGTACTGCTGATATACGGGCAGTATTAGATTAGGTTTTTTCAGAATTCAAAAAAAATATGCCTTGGTCGTAGGGGTGCCTTCGTGTTCACTTGTCTTGGTACCAAAAACCACAAATACCATGAAAAAGACAGTAATTCTCATTATCACCTTGTTTACCGCAGTACTAACCTATGCCCAATCCGATATTCAAACCGTTTTTAAGAGCTCCCGTGTTACCGGCTATGGCGCCATTACCAATAAGTTTACTTCCATCCGTGGTGATTTTGCCAATATGGTTGGTGCTTATGGTGGTGTATTTATTGACCGCAAAGTGATGATTGGTGTGGGGGGATTTTCGACCACCAACAAAATTGTTGTACCGGCTGAGTTCAGCAGCATTCCGGGAGTTGACATGAGTTATGGATACGTTCAAACCGGATTAATAACAGAATATGTGGTGGCTTCCAACAAGCCTATTCACCTGGTGCTGTCCATGTTTGCCGGTGCCGGTTTTTCTTACCAGTATGAACATTGGTCAAATCCAAATTATGATTGGAACGTTACCCACGGGCCGTATGATCAAAACTGGTCTTTTGTTATGGAGCCTGGAGCACAAGTGGAGATCAATCTCTTTCGCTGGATGCGCTTAAGCCCCGGTGTGAGCTACCGCAGAGCATATAACAGTGACGGTGTTGGTCTTTCCGATAGTGACCTGAGTGACTGGAATTACAGTTTCACCTTAAAGTTTGGGAAGTTCTAAGTTTCCCAAATTTAAACTGTTTTATATTCTGCATGTCCCATAATCCATTTTATGCTGAGATTCATTTATTTCAGCATGCTCAGACAGCGCCTTGGCCAATCTTTGGACTGGAGTAAGGATGCGCGGATTGGGCACAGCGATGGATGAGCATGCGGGGCCAGGCGGCCCAGGAGCAAGATAGGATTCAATTTAATTTATTGAACAGAGTCAAGGGGCTTGCGTACTTTGTCAATCTCCCTTGACTTTTTTAATTCAGACGGTGTTAGCCCTGTAATTTTTTTGAACTGCGCGGAAAGGTGCGCAACACTGCTATAGCCCAGGCGATCAGCAATCTGGCTGAGGTTTAATTCATCATAAAATAATAATTCTTTTGCCCGCTCAATTTTTTGCCTGATGATGTATTGTTCCAGCGTGATGCCTTCCACTGATGAAAACAGGTTGCTGAGGTAATTGTATTCGTAGTGTAATTCTTCTGAAAGAATATCCGACCAGTTTTGTTTCAGGCTTACCCTGTCGGTGTGGTGAATAAGTTGAATAATTTTGTTTTTGATACCTTCAATCAACCGGGCCTTTCGGTCATCAATTCGTTCGAAGCCAAGTGCAAGTAATTCGGCATCTAACTGTCTAATTTTTTCAGCCTGCAAATCTTCTTTTGTCACCACTTCACCCAACGCAATTTTTTCAACAGCAATGTTGTGTTTATGGAAGAGTTGCTGAACCGCCATAATGCAGCGGTTACACACCATGTTCTTTATATAAAGCACCATATTCTTACTACCTAAGTCTTGCTACTTACATCTTGCTACTTACGTCTTACTACTTACGTCTGATCCACCAATCCAGCCTAAATGGGTATTCTTAAAGTTGTCGGAATACTTTAAACCATACCCCATTATCCGATCGAACGAACTATGTGCGAATAACACAACACCCGCCAGGGTAAGTTCATGAGTCACCAAAAAATAACCGGCCAGATAGCAGGCAATAGCCACGCCTTTGTGGTGAAATAGGTTATAGGCAATGGCACCTATTTGGGTGTTAACTAAATAACCCAACATACTAATATCCGGGATAAGGAAAAGTGCCCAAAATAACCAGCCTTCAAAGGGAAGAAAGGAGTTAAGGTACAGGGCTAACCCAAACATGGTGAGTTCTTCAATACGTAATAGATTTTTCATCGTTAATTTTTCTTGAAATGATCTGGCAAGTCTGTTTCAGGGCTCTTGTCGAGCAGGTAATGAAGTCCTTCTTCCACAGAATTAAAGGCTTTGAAATTCCGCTGTAAAAAAATGTTTAAACCCATCAGCAAGATTTTTTGTGTTGTACTCAATCCAACAATAGCTTGTTTAATGATAAGCGGTTCATATTCCGAGAGCTTCTCTTCCACCATACGCATAAAAGATGGGGTAGCGTAGTTGTTAGGGCCAAAAATGGTGATAATGAGTAAAGGTTTATCTTCTTTTTTCAGTATTTCAGCGGCCTGAAGAACATAATTAATCATCTCTGCCTCTTTGGCTCCTGAATAATCCACCTCAAGGAGTGCCTGTCCTTCCATTACTATTTTTCTGACACCGGCCATTTATTGTTAAATATACTTCTTCCACCACCATTGAAAAACAAGAAGCCCCCATATTCGCGCATGTACATCGCCCGGATTGGCAGAAAATAGTTTTTGCTTCAGTTTATCAACTTCAGGATAATGAAAAACGCCTTGCGCTTCAATGAATTTCTTTGAAAGCACATCATCGACAATGAGTGTTTTCATTTCCTTTCTGAACCATTTTAGCAGAGGCACTTCAAAACCTTTTTTAGGCCGTTTGTAAAGTTGTTTTGGTAGAAAATCACGATAGGCATCCTGAAGAATGCGCTTACGAATGGAGTGGTTGATTTTGTATTCACCGGGTAGACTGAAAATGAAATTCACCAGTTCATAATCCAGAAAGGGAGTTCGTACTTCCAGGCTGTTGGCCATGCTCATCAGGTCGACTTTGGTGAGCATATCATTGGGTAAGACCAGCTTTGTGTCTGTGAACAGAATATCATTTATGGTTTCCTTATCTGGAATGGATTCCAGAACGGATGCTCGCCTTGGGTAAAAATCATTGAGCCATAAATTTATCTGCAGATCCGGGTGTAGTATTTTAAGGGTTTCTTCTTTGGTAGCAAACCCTGCCCATTGCCAATACCGTTCCTTTGCTGACAACTTCATCCCGTTAGCGAAACGGACAAGCTGCCGGGCTTTATTTCCAGGTGCATTGTTACGCGATTGGGGTAGAATTTTCCAAAACGGTTGAAGCGAAGCCACCAGGTTTTCTTTCCACGATTTATGGATAACCCGGTAATGTGCAGCATGCTTGTTGTAGCCTCCCAAAAGTTCGTCAGCGCCATCGCCCGAAAGGGCCACGGTAGCGTGCTTTCGTGTTTCCTTACTCAATATATATACATTGATAGCGGATGAGTCGGCAAACGGTTCATCGATATAATCCAATATGTTATTGAGGTGTTCGTATAAATCGTTGTTGGTGAGTGAGAAAACGGTATGTTCTGTATTGAAATGCTTTGAAACCAGGTTGGCATAATTTGTTTCATCGAAGAATTTTTCATCCTTAAATCCGATAGAGAATGTGTGCAGATCAGGTTTGTGTTTGCGGGCAAGTCCGGTAATAACCGAAGAATCAATTCCTCCGCTTAAAAAACATCCTAAGGGAACATCGGCAACCAATCTTCGTTGTACAGATGCTTCCAGTAATGTTTTGAATTTCTCTTGTGCATCTGTGTAGCCGATAGGATTTGTGTGTGAGCCTTCCCCAGTGTACGGAATAGTGTAAAATTTGCTTGCCGTTAATTGCCTGTTTTTAATTGTTAAATAGTGACCTGGCGGAAGTTTTTTTACAGATTTAAAAATTGAATCAGGTGCCGGAATATAATTGAGCTGAAGATAGGTGTAGAGAGAATTATAGTCGATTGCTTTTTCGATTCCATACTGCATAATGGATTTCATCTCCGAAGCAAAAATGAATTTATCTTCATCGTGCAGGTAGAGCAGGGGCTTCACGCCATACCGGTCGCGGGCAAGGAAGAATGTTTGTTCCTGTTTATCGTAGATGCAGAAGGCAAAAAATCCATTAAGCCTGTTCAGGCACTTCTCTTTTTCAAGGATGTAGAGTTTCAACAATACTTCCGTGTCGGAGTGGGAGAAAAAAACAATTCCTTTGGCTTCAAGTTCTTTTCTCAGTTCGCGGTAGTTGAATATTTCACCGTTGAATATTATAGCGAATCGTTTGCTTTCATCCCACATGGGTTGATTGGCAACGACACTTGTATCGATGATGGAAAGTCTGCGATGACCTAACCCAACAAATTGATCGTGGTAAATATCCTGAAAATCCGGACCGCGCTTAGCCAGTGCCATGGTGGCGTTGGTTAAATGAATCATGTTCATCTTGCCAACCAGGTTAAACGCAAATATTCCGGTTATTCCACACATGACAGATTACTAATTTCGGAGATTATGCTTTTATTTTCTTCGCTGAAACACCAGGGCCGGTAGTTTCATCCCAAGCAGCATACACACCCAACACAACAGTACAACAAATTCCCAATAACTGCCACCAATATGGGTCAGCTTGCCCTGAACACGGGGCAGGTAGCTCATAAAGAAAATAAACCACACATAATACAGGTAAACCGACTGTGCCCAACGAAATTTTTGATCACTTACTTTTCCTGTTTTATTGCCATGATGTATTACCGGCATGGCAAAGATAAATGCATAAGCCAGGAAGCCACCGGCCAGTCTTATCGGTATTAATTCATTCCCTGACAGGTAAACAAATACGAGTAACTGAACCAAGTGAATACCATGCGTCAGCGCAAATACAAGAAAGTATTTTGAAGAAAGAAAGGCAGAAAGACGCTGTTCATGAACCGGCAACAAAATGAAAAGAATGCTGAAAACTATCAGTGATACCCTTCCCGAATAGCGTGTTACAGCCTGTAGTCCCTCTAGCGTGTACCCAAAATGGCTGATCGCCAATGCGGCACTCAGAATCTCAAGAACACATATAAGGATAATAGCATTGCGGACACTCAAGGATGATCACATTAGTCAAGTACACGAATCATGATGTTTCTATACCAAACCTTGTCGCCATGATCTTGCAGGGCAATATGGCCTTTGGTTGCTTTGCCGAAGTCGGGCATATCCTTGAACTTGCTGCCGGCTACCATGGCATCCCATTCGGGTGTGTGCATGGTAAAGTTTACCACGTTGGTGCCATTCAGCCAGAATTGATAGTTACCATTTTCCGATACAATGCGCGCCTGGTTCCACTCACCGGCAGGTTTCACGGTTTCGGTTGAACAAGAAATCAAATCATACAAATCACCCGCGCGGTGCTTGATAATTTTAGCATCCGGATGGCAATCGTTATCCAGCACCTGCATTTCAGGGCCGGTTAACCATACATACTTATATTTTGGATCTTCGACTACATTAAAGATGATGCCACTGTTTCCGCACGAATCGATTTTCCATTCAATGCTGAATTCGAAATTTTCATATTCAGCATCGGTAATGATGTCACCTTTACCCTCGGTTTTGGTGTTATCGAAGTGCAAAGCACCATTATCAACCACCCATGCCGCACCAATGTTATTGCTGTTGAAATTTCTCCAGCCATTCGTGGTTTTCCCATCAAATAATAATACCCATCCTTCAGCTTTTTGTTTTTCGGTTAACATGTTTTCAGTTATAGTTGGTTCATCTTGTTGTACGTCCTGTTTTTTTGTTTGACAAGCAACCATCAGCGATAAAGCAAAGGCAAATGTAAAATAGGTTTTCATAACGTTAACGATATTAGTGTCGGGTTAAAGATACTATTATAATGATGAAATGCCGGGGTCAATCTAATACCTTGATGACAATGTTTCTGAACCAAACTTCATTGCCATGATCTTGCAGAGCGATGTGCCCTTTCTTTACAGTAGCATACCCTGGAAAATCCTTCCATTTGCTGCTATCTCTGCGTGTTATCCAATCCTCGGAGTAAAGTTCATACGCCACCACTTTGTTGCCGTTTAACCAATGTTCAATGAGATTTCCGTTAGCTATAATTTTTCCCTCGTTCCATTCGCCAACCGGTTTTAAGGTTTTGTTTTCAGCTACATGCATGGCGTAATTACCGGCAGTTTTATTTTCTTCTGCCAATTGTCCCGGGTAACCATCATCATCAATAATCTGATATTCAGGCCCGGTGGCATAGGCCACATCGTAGTCTTCGCTTACGCGAAACATTACCCCGCTATTGGACTGTGCCGCAATTTTGAATTCGAACACAAACTCAAAGTTTTCAAACTGCTCTTCGGTTATTAAATCTGATCGATGATTAACTTCAGTATCGGAGAATGGCTTGCAATGCAATGTTCCGTCTGATACTTCCCATGAGTTATTCGCTTTGTTTTTGAATATTCTCCATCCGGTCAGTGAGGTTCCGTCAAACAGCGACTTCCACCCATCCGATGAGTTAGTGGCAGTTTCATTACCGGTTAGATCTTCCCGTTTTTCCGACTGACAGGCTATTAGTCCCACCATAATCAGTAACATGCTGATTTTCATATTATTACGATAATAAATTTCTAGTGATGGTTATTAAAATAGTGCAATCTCAGCTATTTTATTACATAGCACTTACCTTTTTTACTACTGGTGCTATATAGCTTAAAATTTACCTCAAAAACTCAATTTTTTATGAAACTACGTAACCTGTTTTTTATTCTTGCCATCACACTTTTTCCGGCATTAGCCTGGGGCCAAATTCATTTCGGTGTCACAACCGCAGTAAATGCAACCTTTATTTTGGATAAAGGCATCAGTGAGGACCCACGCTATAATTCTACCATGACCTACAACTGGGCACCTGTTGGTTTTAATTTTGGTGTAGATGTGGGCCGTAAATTCGGACTTCAGCTTGAATCTATTTTATCGAATCAAGGTCAGATTTATGAGGTGATTGATGCCGCAGAACAAATTGCAGGTCAACGAAACATTGATTTACAATACCTGAATGTTCCGTTACTGTTTAAGTTTATGAACGGTAGCGATAAGAAAGCCCGAACCAACTTTAATATTGGACCTCAGTTTTCATTTTTAACCCAGGCAACGGAAAGTCTGCAAGCTGATGCAGGTGTCGACTATGTTA
Organism: Flammeovirgaceae bacterium UBA2366; assembly: GCA_002344065.1. GTDB lineage: Bacteria > Bacteroidota > Bacteroidia > Cytophagales > Cyclobacteriaceae > UBA2336. The sequence continues at coordinate 297,800 of DDTK01000014.1, read as the reverse complement.
TTCCTGAGGGAATGACGTATGAGGATATTCAGGAAAATTTTGCCCAATATGGTGGAACTGTAATACCGGGTTCAACCCCTGATACCTATGCTTTGGAAAGTGATTTTTATGCAGAGATTGATAAGGCATCGAATGCATTCAAAAATACCGAGTTTCAAATTGCCGCAGCCTTTGGTGTGGATATTGATATTTCCAGGAACCTCATTCTATCAACCCAGGTACGCGCCAACTACAGTTTAACCGATATGACCAATGAAGAGGCTTTCAATACCGTAGTTTCTGGTAATGGATCTGCTTTATTGAGCGAGCGTGCTAATCTTTTGGTTGGCGTTCAATTGGGTTTACACTATGTAATCGGGGGAACCCGTTCGTTTAAAGGAAAATAGAAATCAAATCGTAGCATTAAGGAATTAAAACCCGAGCCCGATCAAGCTCGGGTTTTTATTTTAAAAAATTTTTCCTGGATTGAGTATGTTGTTCGGATCAAATACCCGCTTGATACCGCGCATCAATTCCAGGTTTGTTTCCTTCATGGCAAGGGGCATGTAAGGCCGTTTGGCAATACCTATACCGTGCTCACCGGAAAGCGTTCCGCCCAGGCTTACGGTGAGTTTAAATATTTCGCCTATGCCTTCGGGAATTTTTGTTTCCCAATCGTGATCGCTGATACTTTCTTTTAAAATGTTTACATGAAGGTTTCCATCACCCAGGTGACCAAAACATACCGTATTAAATCCGTAGTGTTTACCAATTTCTTTTATACCGGAAATTAATTTTGGAAGATTACCACGGGGCACAACAACATCATCACTTTTGGTTAGTGTATACCAGTTTACGGCAGGAGAAATATTTTTACGAACTTTCCATAACTCTGCTTTTTGTGCTGCACTTTCAGCAAACAACACTTCCCCCGATTGAAACTTTTCTACTACATTCATTACCCGCTCGGCATCACGCATCAATACTTCTTCATCGTTTCCGTCAAGTTCGCACAATAAATAAGCATCCATATTTTCAGGAAGCTTTGTGGTTACCGGACTGCCCAACACTTTGTCGCAGTATTCAAATGTTTTGATGCCCGCTTCACGTTCAAAAAACTCCATGCCGGAAGGTTGAATGCCTGCCGTAAAAATTGAAGCAATAGCATTGCAGGCCTCTTCATTCGTAACAAACGGAATGAGCATTAATACATTTTTCTGAGGATAACCTCGCAGTTTAAAAACAATTTTTGTGATGATACCCAGCGTACCTTCACTGCCGCACATGAGCTGTGTTAAATTATAACCCGTTGAATTTTTAAGAACATTCGCACCCGTCCAGATGATTTCACCATTAGGCAACACCACTTCCAGGTTTAAAACGTAATCGCGTGTAACGCCATACTTTACCGCTTTGGGGCCGCCAGAGTTTTGTGAAAGGTTGCCGCCTAAAAAGCACGACCCGCTACTGGCCGGATCAGGCGGATAGAATAACCCCTTTTCTTTTACGGCACTTTGGAACACTTCCGTAATCACACCCGGCTCCACGGTAGCTTGCAGGTTCAATTCATCGATTTGCAAAATTTTGTTGAAACGTTCCATGGAAAGCACAACACCATGATGGGTTGGTAGCGCTGCACCGGCAAGCCCTGTTCCTGCACCTCGTGGTGTAACCGGCATCCGATGAGCGTTACAGATTTTCATAATCCGGCTTATTTCTTCAGTGGTTCCCGGTTTCAGCACAAGGGCCGGAAGAAAGGAATAGTCTTCGGTTTTATCATGGGCGTATTCCTGACGTACTTCTTCATCGAGAATAACGTTTTCCTTGCCGATAATGGCCTCAAATTCGCTAAGGATATCAATGCTTACTTCAGGAAATGTCATGCGTTTTATATATTTGACGAGTAATTTTTTAAACGATTCAGGGATGCTATTTTTTTGCCGTAAAGGTAAGCAACCTTTTCAGTTACTTTTTCTTCTTGCGATTCTGTTTTTTACCTCCTGTGCTTCTCAAAAGGCCAGGGTTCGCGATGAAAAAGTTGATAAGGTTATTCAAACCGCCCGAAGCTATACGGGCACGCCCTATCGGTATGGTGGTACAACACGGTCGGGTATGGATTGTTCGGCACTAACGATACATTCCTTCAGAACCTTAAATATGGATTTGCCCCGCAGCGCGGAAGATCAGAGCAAAGTAGGTAAGGAAGTTAAATTAAAGGAGGTTCAGCCAGGCGATCTGGTATTTTTTGCCACAGGAAAAAAGAAAAGACAAATTACCCATGTTGGCCTCATTACTGAGAAGAAGGCAAAAGACAATGTGAAGTTTATTCATGCCTCAACCAGTTTGGGTGTTGTAGAAGATAACATTTACTCAACCTATTATATTCAGCGATTCAGAACAGCCCGCAGATTAGTTGATTGACCCGGTGGGGTTTATGTTCATGTTTTAATAACTTCCGTTTCAAAATTTGTAGCATGAGCCATCCAAAGCGTAAAACCCGCAGAGATTTCCTGAAAGTTTCAGTACTATCAGCTTCCGTTCTCTCCACCGGTGCTTTATCTGCATTTTCCTCACAAGAAAAAAGGCCACTAGTGGTTTCCACGTGGCGGAATACGGATGCCAACAACGCTGCCTGGAATGTGTTGAGCAAAAATGGCCGGGCCTTGGATGCAGTTGAGCAAGGTGCACGTGTGCCGGAGGCCAATCCGAAAGACACTTCAGTTGGCTATGGCGGTTTACCCGACCGGGAAGGATTGGTTACACTGGATGCCTGCATTATGGATGAAAAAAGTAATTGCGGCTCAGTGGCTTTTGTGCAGGGCTACAAACACCCGATTTCTATTGCACGGGCAGTAATGGAAAAAACGCCCCATGTCATGCTGGTTGGAAAGGGAGCAGAGCAATTTGCTGCAGCACAAGGATTTAAAAAGGAAAAACTGCTCACCAAAGAATCGGAGAAAGCGTGGAAGGAGTGGTTGAAGAAGTCGGAATATAAACCCTATCATAATCCAGGTCAGCATGATACCATAGGTATTCTTGCACAGGATGCGGATGGAAATCTTTGTGGTGCCTGTACCACCAGCGGCATGGCGTTTAAAATGCACGGTCGTGTTGGGGATTCACCGATTATTGGTGCCGGACTTTATGTTGATGGTGAAGTTGGCGCGGCAACGGCTACCGGAGTAGGCGAGGAGATGATCCGTATTGCCGGTAGTCATACCATAGTTGAATTGATGCGGCATGGACGTTCACCACAGCAAGCTTGTGAAGAAGCGATAAAAAGATTGATTGAAAAGCGGGGAGAAGAAAAGGCTAAGGAATTAAGTGTAGCATTTCTGGCATTGAACATTAAGGGGAAAGTTGGTGCATATTCTACCAACGATGTTTTTGAATATACACTCACTACGCCAGATCAAATGCATTCCGTAATCCGGTCAGAGAGTTATTTTTAAATAGTCATTAGTCAACAGTCATTGGTCATATAGACAAAATCTGAACCAATGACCAATGACTATATTTATAATCAGATAGATAAATGTCAGTAGTAGAAATAGTTGTGTACAATATCGAATCCGCCATGAATGCCCAAAAGGGTGGGGCCGACAGGATAGAATTATGTGACAATCCTGCTGAAGGGGGCACAACACCCTCGTTTGGTGTAATGGAAATTGTAAGACAGGCTGTTACTATGGATGTATACGCTATGATCCGCCCACGCGGAGGCGATTTTGTATACTCAGCCTATGAATATCATGCTATGAAGCGAGATATAGAAATGTGCAAGCGAGCCAGTATGGATGGTGTGGTGTTCGGCATATTGAAGACTGATGGAACGCTGGATAAGTATCGTTGCAAGAAATTAATTGATGCGGCACGCCCCATGAAAGTTACGTGTCACCGTGCATTTGATGTTACGCGTGATCCGTTCGAGGCTCTTGAAGATTGTATTGAGGTTGGTTTTGACCACATTCTTTCCTCAGGACAGGCACAAACTGCACTGGAAGGTTTGAGTCTCTTAAAGGAACTGGTCAAAGCAGCCGGTAATCGTATTTCTATCATGCCGGGTTCGGGTATTCATGAAGGAAATGCAAAACACATTGTTGAAACAACCGGTGTAAAAGAAATTCATTTTTCAGCAAAAGAATTTCATTCTTCAGAATCGCAGAACTCAATCTGTTTTATAGATTCATTACCTAAACAAACGGGGAAGTTTCTAACAAATGTGGAGAAGGTAAGGACGTTGGTGGAGTTGTTAAAAAAGTAAAACACGTTATTGCGAACGATAATGAAGGAAGCGGGTTGGAGTGAAGCAATCCCAAACTTTATATTTAGTTTTTACTATATAGTATGGGATTGCTTTGTCATGCTCACACGCGCCCTTCTCAATTTATCGTCATGACGAGAAAAATTTAATTCCGTGTTGCTTTTATCGGGAAGCTGCGGAAACCGCCCATATTCATCGTGCCAATCATTTCATTTTCATTAATAACTGCAGTACAGTCAATCACTACTTCGTTTCCGCCAAAGTTCATCGAGTACGCGAAGAAAATTTTATTTCCGTCAACGGTTACTTTAGAAAGTTTTACCTCCTGTGGCATACGATCGCTTTTAATGGTTCCGCTATATACTTCACCTTCTTTGGTAATAGTAAGTTTTCCTCCACCACCGGGTTGTCCGGTTTCTACGGCATACGTCCAGTTGCCCGCGGCCTGATAGATTGTGTCGGTCGCAGCTTCAGGAAGCTTTGCGGCCACAGCAGCAGCAGGTGCCATTCCGGTACGTGGCATTCCGCCACTGTTGGCTGGTTGTTGCATCCCTTCATTCATGCCTCCGCCCATATCCATTCCACCACCATCTTTCATATCATCATTATTGATGCTTCTTCTTCTCTTAGGACGCTGGTCGAAACTCATTTTACCAATACGGTAACTGAAGTTGATTTTTGCATTGAAGTTGTACAGCTCATTTACACTTTTCTGATTGATAGTCACGGTATTTGTTTCACTCCTGATCTTCATGGAGGACTGCAGAAAGTTTTCAAATCCAAATCCGATATTTCCTTTCTTGTTGTTGAAGGTTTTGTTGATAGCCAGACTATATACTCCGAATCCTCCCTGAAAGCCCTGTAATTGCACCTGGCGCCCACGGTACATACCAAAACCCTGAAGTGCCCAGTTATTCTTCAACTGATAACCACCAAAGAGACGCCCAGTATATACAAAGCCCTCATTGGAAGCGTTGAATTCAGGGTTAGGATCGTTATTGGTCAGCATTGCGTAGTAGACATCCCCGCCACCACTAAGGGTTAGCTTGCCTGCCATCACATTAATGTTTAAACCCAAACCATAAGCATTTTCATTACCAATGTTCTGGAAGGTGGTTAGGATGGTATCGCCCCTCACTTCCCGAATTCGTTGAATCGAATTTGTGGTGTTTCTGGCGAATGTTGAAATATTTACTGACGTAGATTTAATCGGTTTGCTAAGTGAAAGTTCAAAGTTGTCAGTGAATTCAGGTTCCAGTTCAGGGTTACCGATGGTCACATTTAGCGGATTGGATGCCTGTACATTTGGATTCAAAAATTGAAGTGATGGGCGTTGAATCCGTCTGTTATATCCGGCTTTAACCGTACTGTTTTTAATCTTCTTTGAAACGTTTACACTGGGTACAAACACGCCATAGGAAGGGATTTCAATGTTAGCTTCTGTTTGTGAAAAGGCATTTATTGTTGTGTACTCATAGCGTCCACCGGCTTTAAATCCATAGCCACCTTTAGTGTTTAGTGTATAGGATAGATAACCGGCTGCAACGTTTTGATCGTAATTTAGATTATTACTCAGGTTGGTATTGGGCGATGGTGTGTAATTGCCATCACCGTCAGGATCAACGAAATAGGTGAAATTACTATAAACCTGCCTCCAGATATTTTTACCACCAACCTCAATCAATTGACGCTCGCCAATAGGTGCCTGATAATCTGCCTGAATGGTTGCTTCCTGATTGTAGCTATCGTTCAGGTTTTTGAATCCTTGTGAAACTGCAACACCATCTTGCTCATTGATAAGATTTTCGAAATCGTTGTTACGATTGTTCCGGCTATATAAACCCAACACGCTGAATTCTTTCTGAGGTTTTTCAAATGTTTTTGTGTACGTAAGGTTAAGATCAAGGTTGTTTGATAAATCCTCGGTAGTAACATCGCGTAAGCTGCTTGGTCCTGCTATGTTATTCGTAAACTGTTCAGTAAGTAAACCATCTTGCCAGGTTCTTCCATTTCGGGCACCTATTCGTACTGAGCCTGTTAGTGCATTATACTTGTTGATGTCATAATCAAAACCCAAATTAAGGTTTCCGAAAAGATTTTGATTTCGGGTGTCAGCTTGTTGTGTATTTAAAACTCCGTTGGTTAGCTGCTCATTTGAGAAGGCACCTTTAACATTATAGTTTGACCGTCCCCAACCGCCAAGTGACAGGCCAAGTTTTTTCGTTCTGTAGTTTCCATTGAGTCCTAAGTTGGAGCCCCTGAAGCCTGCGCTGCTGTTGATATTTAGCGTAGCACCTTCCAACGTATTTTTCTTGGTAATGATATTAATGATTCCACCTGTTCCTTCTGCATCGTACTTAGCGGCAGGGGAAGTTATTACTTCAACAGATTTAATTTCTTCAGCCGGTATCTGCTTTAGAGCATCCGCCACATTGCTCGCCATTATGGTTGACGGTTTATTGTTAATGAGTACCATAATGTTCTGGCTTCCGCGAAGGGAAACATTGCCCTCAAAGTCAACAGTAAGCATAGGCACGCGTTTCAATACATCGGTGGCATCACCGCCTTGTGTTGTCTTATCGTTTTCTGCATTGTAAATGGTGCGGTCAACTTTTTCTTCGATCAATGAACGCTGCCCTTCAACCACCACTTCATTTAAAACTTTTGTTTCTGAATTGATGGCAACATTGCCCAGCTCAACAGAATTCTTTTTTTCATCAATCTCCACATCAATTGTTTTGGACTCAAAGCCCACAAAAGATATCAGTAGTTTGTGTTTTCCGGCAGGCACCCTGGTTAAGGTGAATTTACCTTTCATATCAGCTACAGCACCATCGATGGTTTTACCTTCAGAAGTTATTAGGGCAATGGTGGCAAATTCCACAACTTCTTTGGAGGCAGCATCCGTTATTGTTCCTGTAATTTTTCCATTGCCTTTGGATTCGCCCGATTGCTGGGAGAAAGCCGTGTGAACAAGGATAAGCAACAAAAAAGTAATTTTTTTCATTGGAGTAAGTTCGTTTTTCAGGGTTTGCGTCAGTTTTGTTATTGCCTGACACGATTTAAACTACAAAAGAAGGATAAAGTTTCCGCTGCAGGTTAGCTATTAGACAATTGCTCGGTTTTAATCGATAATTCTGACACTTTTCCGACTGATCGGGATAGTTGGTTCAGGGCATGCATTTGTCGATAGGATGTGCCAAACGGTATAAAAACATGTCTGATCGGTATAATCACAACATCCACGCGGTTACTTTTGACTACTGTTGGTGTTTCCTTCAGCGAGACATTAAGAATTTGTTATGATGCAAACGTACTTTCAACGTAACCGGATATTTGTACTACACCTGCTGTTTTGGTGCGTTTATTTGTCTTTCAACATTTATTCAGCAAGTTTCTATTCGCAGGTACGGGGCTATGACTGGAGCAGAGGACTTCTGTTCACCGGCATCCAGTTTGTGTTTACGTTTGCCATTGCCTACCTGAACTATTTTGTATTTCTGCCCCGATTTTTGAATCATAAAAAAATCTGGCGCTACCTGCTTGAGTTTGTTATTCCCTTTGCCTTGCTGGTTATGTTTCGCGTTTATGTGCAACGCATATTAATGCAAGACTCACCCCGTGCTGAATTTTTCAGCTCACACATGTATATTGTTCAGGTGGCCGCAATTGCCTTGTTCATTACCATATTTGTAAGTATGCTCCGCTTTGCAGCCGAGTGGTTCGAACTGGAGGCTCGAAAGAAGGAAGTTGAAAATGAGAAGCTTTATGCGGAGCTCAATTTTTTGCGGGCACAAATTAACCCTCATTTTCTGTTCAATACACTCAATAATCTCTATTACCTCGCTTATTCAAAATCAGATAATACTACTGAAGTAATTTCCAAGCTTTCGCAAATGATGCGGTACATGATATACGAATCAAACCACGAAAAGGTATTGCTCAGTAAGGAAATCGAGTATATGCAGAATTACATTAGTCTGGAGCAATTACGCCTGAATAACCAGGTGCCCATTCAATTTAATGTTGAGGGGGAAACGGAAAATATCATGGTTGCTCCGCTCATTTTTATTACCTTTCTGGAGAATGCCTTTAAGCATGGTGTGAATAATAAAAGCACCGGGGCGTGGATAAAGATCTCCATTACCATGAAGGGGAAGCAATGCACCTACATTGTTGAAAATAGCAAAGTTCCTGCTTCTGCGGATTCGAAAGAAGGAAAATCAGGAATAGGACTTCAAAATGTACAACGAAGACTAGAGTTGAGTTACCCTGATCAGTACAAACTGAAAACTGAAGATAGAGCCGACCGTTATTCTGTACAACTGGATATAACACTTTCGTGAACCTTACCTGTTTAATTGTTGAAGATGAACCACTGGCCCGTAACCTGTTGGTGGATTATGTGAAGAAAGTTCCCTCGTTACAGTTGGTGGAAGCCTGTTCCAATGCCATGGACGCTATGGAAATCCTGCGCAAGCAACAGGTAGATTTACTCTTCCTCGATATCCAGATGCCGGAGATTACCGGCATTACCTTTTTAAAAATTCTGCAGAAAAGACCCCTGGTGATTTTTACAACAGCTTATTCACAATATGCCCTGGAGGGATACGAACTTGATGTGGTAGACTACCTGCTTAAGCCCATTACACTTGAGCGTTTTTTAAAGGCAGTAGACAAAGCTGTTCAGCGCCACCAATTGCAAAACCAGGCAAGTACCCCGTTCATAGCACAGTCGGGATCAGAGAAGCCTGATTTTGTATTTGTGAAGGATGGGACCAAAATGGTAAAAGTGCGTTTAGACGATATACTATACGTGGAAGGCATGAAGGACTATGTTACCATTCACACCCGGGATAAGAAAATTACTACACTGCAGCGCATGAAGGTTTTGGAAGAACAATTGCCTTCCGACAAATTTATCAGGGTTCATCACTCCTTTATTATTGCATGGAATGCTATTGATGCCGTACACAGGAGTGACGTACAAATCGGGCAGGCCATGATCCCCATCAGCGACAGTTATAAAAAGACTTTCCGGGATTTTATTGACAAAAATCAGATGCAATAAAAAATCCCGCAACGCGTGCGGGATTTCGTGGAGAATATCGGAGTCGAACCGATGACCTCTTCCATGCCATGGAAGCGCTCTAGCCAGCTGAGCTAATCCCCCATTGTTTGGGACGCAAATATATTCTTTTTCAAACTTTCAGGAAATACTGAAAAAAGATTGAGGGAAGAAATCTATTACCCTTTACGGTAGACTAAAAAATTATAAAAAAATCCTTCAAGCAAGTAGCGTTGAAGGATTTAGCAGTCTGTAGCCCCGAAGTTACCAATATCGAACCATTTTATTGAAAATTTAAAGAGATTTCACGATCTGATGGTTCGATAGACTTTGGGGTATCAGAACTTACGAAACCTTTTCCATAGTTAGCTCCTAAATTCATCAAGAATAATAGATTTAACTGCTTCTATGTCTAGTGGTTTGGTTAGATAATGCCTTATGCCAAGATCCTTCACTCGATCCTTGTCTGTTCTGCTTGACGAAGAAGTAACAATGATGATCCTGATCCTTTCCTTATTCGGAAAATCGAGCCTCTGAAATGTTTCTATGAATTGGAAGCCATCCATAACCGGCATGTTCAAATCAAGTAAAATTATATCAGGTACTTCATGGACTCCCTCTTTGTACTGATCTAAAATTTTTAGTGCTTCTTTTCCGTTTGATGCTTTATGGAATTTCTTAACTAGCCCTAACGATGAAAGTACTCTCTCGTTGATTAAAGTATCTATCTCGCTATCATCCACCAGAAGTATTTTCATATCAGGTTTTAAAGGTGTAAAATAAGCTGTAAATTATTACCAATATCGAACCATTTCATTGAAAATTTAAAGAATTCCAAGAACTGATGAGTTCGATAGTTTTTTTGGTCATCCCTCCTTTCAAATCGCTACCGGATAAGTACGCTGAACCGTTACTTAGAATTTTCGATGGCTTTTTTTTCGTTCCTGCATTCACAATTAATGTCACATGCAGGTGCACTTTTTCTTTTGTGACGGTAGACCGCAAAAGAAATTATTGCCAAGACTAAAGCGGCTATGCCTGCCCATTCAATGTATTTTGCAATTACAGATAAGGTGCTGATCCCAAGAATTACTCCAATAATGGGAAAAGAGCAACATACAGCGCAAAGTGCCATAAAGGCTAAACCAAATTGCTTAAGCGGATTTTTTGAATCTTTCATTGGTGTACTGTTTAACTATTTAAGAAATTAGACGTTTATAAATCGAATGTATAGCGTGGACTATAGGCCACTGTCAAGTGTTTTCTTAAAATATTTCATTATGCTGATCGGAGAACTTGTTGAACGTAGCGGTCTTACTAAAGACACAATCAGGTTTTATGAGAAAAAAGGTCTGATTTTGATCGGTAGGAAAAACAGAAGGGACAATAATTATAAAGAATATTCAGAACAGGTGCTGGAAAAGCTATTGCTTATCCGGAAGCTAAAAGACATGGGCTTTACACTAAATGAAATTGATACATTTCTTGAATTGTGGCGCGAGGAAGACGCTTCATGCAAAAACTTAAAATTTACCCTTGAGAACAAGGTCGTCCTTGTTAATGAACAAATTCAGAAGCTTTCTGAATTAAAAGAACGCCTCTCAGCATCGCTAGCCAAGTGTAATAATGACGATTGCGAATTTGAGAAAACAATCCCCTCTTGCCTCTGTAACTGACCTTTTTTAAAATATTTTCAGATTTCTCAAACCGTGGAGTATAGTCCACTCTGTATATATGATCATGAGGCCAAAATTCTATTTACTCTGCTTGTTAGGAATATCTTTTCTAACAGCTCATGGTCAAACAAAAACTAATAGTATGGAGACAGTTACTAAACCTGTTACATGTAAATTAACCACGCCCGAATTACAAAAAAGGAAAGCAACTGTTATAGCCGACCTGAAGGCTCTTGTGCTATCAAGGGAGGAATTGACAAATGGTTATGGGTATAAGTTTCAAGGCACTGACGAAATTCTGGACAAATTGAATGACTTCATTAAGACTGAGAGAATGTGCTGTGACTTCTTTACTTTTCAACTAACAGTTGAGGAGGATGTTGCGTTGTTGCACATTACTGGCCCGGAAGGAACAAAGGAGTTTTTGAAGGCGGAAGTAGATTTGTGAAAGAATTAATCTCCCTACAAAACAATATAGGCTAACATATTTACTGCCTCATCGCTATGCCCTGATTTATATACAGGCAAACACCTTATCCAATACTTAGTTCCTATTTGCTCATTGCCAGCAATGTTTGAATTAATCCAGGTCTGGAGGGAGGCAAGGTTAGTGTGATTCACCCAGATATTTGAAGTATCCAGACGAGACTTATATGTAACGGCAGAAAGCTCATTAGTAAAGTCCTCTGCCAACATTCCAATTTTTCCTCGCAATACAAATCTATCTCGATTCTGATATTGATTTTGATTGTCGCTCCAATGGTCATTCGCAAAATAAAATTGCACTGTTCTATGCTTTAAATTCAACTCAACGAGTGCTTCGGCTAAATCATCAATTTTTACAAGGTCGCCATCGGTAAGCAAAGCGTTCAGTTCTACGATTGTATCAATATCCTCACGCTTCAGAAATGAAAGACCTTGAATAAGGTTGTAAAGTTTTTCAAGGGTATTGCCCCCTGAAGGAGCATTGCCTTTAATACCATTTACTGCATTTGTTAAATCCTCAGTCCTGACAAGGTCTGCATCCTGAACAATAGCATTCAGTTCTGCTAAATGATCGATGTCCTCGCGTTTGAGATATGTCAGTCCCTGGACAATATTATAAAGCTTCTCCAATGAATTTGCCACAACTGGAACGTTTCCCTTTAAAGCATTAATGGCAGACGTGATATCGTCTGCCTTCATTAGAACCGCGTCAGTGAGAAAGGAATTGAGCTTTGCCAATGTATCAATATCATTGGCGGTAAGCCCGTTTGAAGATCCCCCGTTGACCTTCAAATAAATGTTATAGAGCAGCTCCTCACTTATAGAATGAAAGGGTGGTTTAGGTATGCTCATAAACTTTAGGTGTAAAAATCCAACCTAATGCCAGTGCAGCAAATATGGTTGTGGCTGTTACCACCCGCTTAAGAGTAATTCGTCTCATTGACCTGAAATCAACCAAGGTGTAACTGAAGTTGTTTCCGTAGAGTTTAGCGTGAAGCTTGCAAAGCTGCATAAAGGCATAGAAGTCATCAGCATCCTTGAAAACCTGACATCCTGCGGAATACTTGTCTATGTATTTGGTAGAGCCTGTGCTCTCAGCCCGATGAATGTTAATGCCAAAGTTACCCGTCTCCTTTATCCCATTCTTGAAATCAAGAATCGAATCACGGTCGTAATCCCGGATCACGGTAACTGGCTTTACCTGAACTAGAGCCTCATATTTTCCCCGATGCATTCCAATAGAATAGGCATTGAGGTTCTGGCCTTGAGCAAGTATGGCCGTGCCTTGAGGATAAGTGGGATTGTTTAGCCAGAACGTACCTGGGTCTGTCGTAGCTGGAAAAATGTGATAGTTCCATTTTCCATCATCCTTTGTATAAAACACATGAATCTCGTCATCAAAGCTATTTGAATTTACATCTTTGCTTCTCAACCCCACGATGTTAAGCTGATACGGTTTTGTATAAAGGGTGAAGCCGAACTCTTTCAATATTTCTTTGATGCGAGATAGCATGTGTTTCTTACTTTAGATTTTAGACTTTAATTAAGCTGCCTTGCTCGGCAGATACTTGAATGAGTTCACTCGGTTCATCCAGCCGTCATAGAATACGACTTGGTCTGGCTTTCTCTTGATGATGTTGTTCAGGAAAACCTTTCGCTCAATTTTCAGAAGATCGAACAGCCTTTGCTGGTCAGCGCAGTTGATGGCCGTTAGTGTCTTAATTCCAACAATTCCATCATCTTCCACATTTACCAAACGTTGGACTATTTTGGCCACTGTCTTTCGACCAGAATTGTAACCCCAATCCACTATGAACTCCGCAACAGATTCATTAAGGATAAAGTCTGCCTGAAAGAAATCCCAGAATATTTTCTTGGCGATATAACGGGCATCATCCTCGCTTAACCTCTTGATGTCTTCTTCGTCAATGTCTCCATCTCCGTCCTTGTCATGGCCGTGTTCTTTCCACACAGAAAGAATGACTCCGTACTTAGTCGGGCCTCCTTTATCCAATGGATGATTCACATAACCTCCCTCTAATCGCAGGAGTTTCCCTGCGAAGTTTTCAAACTTTGCCATTGCTATTAATTGTTTGTTTTAATTTCCTTTAGGTGTACTTCACGTCCTGCGTTGGGACTTTCAGAATGCTGTTATCAATAGACTTGAACCATGTCATTCCATTAGCGACTTCCAACTCATCTCCGAGTATTGTATTCCTGCGCACAGGTATCCGGTTATTCCTGGCATCCGTTACCACTGTTTCGCGGATAGTGACAAGGTCTTTGTAGAGTCGGATTCCTTGTAGGCTCCACGTTCCCGTACTGCTTACTTTTAAACCTATGCGCAGGAATTCATTTCGTATCTGCACCTTGGCAGCTTCATTGCTTTTGAAAGCATATTCCAAGAGGTCTGTTACAATGGTCTTTGAGATAAAGCTTTGCTTCTTGTAGTACTCATTCACCGCTGAATATTCTGTTACAGATTTTAGCTGTTTTAAAATATCCATCACTTGAGCAAGATTCTTTGCTTGCGCACCTTTGTAAAGACTCTCAGCTAATGCCGAAGGATTGAATACCACCTGGACTGAACCTTTAACCGATCCTGTGATTTTGTTGAAGAGTGTTTCATCTACAATTTCAGGATACCACGCTGTCTTTAATGCTCCCGCTGTTTGTGGTCCGAATTGTCCATCAATCATGATGGATGGAGTAGTCTTCGCTAAGGCCTGTTGAAGCATTGTTACTCGTGTACCTCGGCTTCCTCTCTTCAAAGGGAAACTGTCATTGGCTGAACTCAGAACTTTTGATGTGAAGGTGCTAAACGAAGCTGGTAATGTGTTATTGATAATGATAGTATCGTTGTTGTCTGAAGGCAACTGATTTTGTTCAGCCAACTTCTTTCTTTTGATTCTATCATATACCAGGTAGCCGCCACCACCAAGGGCAGCTAGAGCCAATGCGTAAATAAATACCTTCGCGGGTTTAACAGCACCTTTCTTGCCTTGGCTTTTTTTTGGTGTTGCTGGTTTTTTTGCGTTCGGCTTTTTCGCTTGTGCTTTCGTCTTCCCCTTCAATGCCTTCTTCGCCATTAGTTCTTCGCGTTTAAAATCCTTATCAGCTCGTTATACTCTTCACTGCTCAATTCGTCTTCCAGGTCTGCATTCAGACTTTTACCATAGAGGTTGGCGTACTCCTTCTGTACTTTTGAGTACATGCTCTTGGATGGTATCTCGTTAAATACCTGGATCACCATCTTTTCATTCGTTCCCCAGCCTGCGTAATTGTCATTATCAAAAGCCATCTTCAATTGCTTGGCAAATGTTGCCGGATCGCCTACCTCCAGACTTCGCTTTTGAGATACATTCGCTCTTGTCTTTTTGTAAAAGTGACGCGCCAGAAAAAACAGTCCGGTAGCAGTGCCAAGTCCTAGTGTCGAATAGATCACTACGGTCTTGAGATTTTGAACCTTCTGTTCGTCTGCGTTCATGTCTTACTTATCCCTTCTTTAATTCTCTATAACCCCAGGGCTTTTTTAGCCAGGGATGTTTTCACTGGATCATTCTTGACCACATCGGCAAGCTTTGCTATTTCGCGTGCCTTTAACCTCTGCATCAAGATGGATGCTGCTGACAGTTTTACTTCTGCCTCACCTTGCGTTTGCGCCTCAATGCTCACTTCAAAACTGTACTTGTTCATTGTTATGATTGTTTAATGTTTACATGATTTATGATTAGGTCAATCTTACTCTTGTCATCGGCAAGGGTTTGAAGAATCAGAAGCACTCTCTCAAATTCCTCTTTGCTAAACTGTGACTTAAGCTGATTGACAAATTGGATAGCAGCCTGGTCTTCTTCAGTGAGAGATAAAGCAGAAGAACTTACTTTTGGCTTGAAGCTGACTTCTGAATCAGGTATTGGTTCTTCGCTTGTTTCTTCATTGTTTGATTGCAATAAACCTGCAAGTGCCTCACCACCTGGAAAGGCTGCCATTAGTTTTGGATTACGCTTGATGAAGCTCTCCACCAGACTTGAGCCAACATCACCTAAGAAACTATTCAAAGGAGATTGCTTCATTTCAAGTCGGGCATTGTGCTTCTCTAATTCCTCGACTTCACTCTCCAGGTCTGCGATGTGTTGCTGTAATTTTTTATTGGCGTCTTTCAGCTCATCAAATTCTTTCTCCCGCAGTTTTCGTTGAACTTCTTCATCAACGATATTTTTAACATCAACTCCAGATAAGCCTTCCTTGGGTTGTTCACCAAAATAAAAAATTCGCTTTTCGTTGTTATTGCTACTGCCAGTGAAAAGTAGAATTTCAATTGATCGCGTATCCGCAGTTACGAAGTTTTCAAACATCGTAAACATATCAGGGTCACTTGTTCTGCGTACTGCCTTGAATCCATCAACGAGAATTTCGTAATCAATGGGTTGACCTTTGTCATGGTATAAGCGCAGGTATTGTAAAAGATTGTCAATCTTTTTCTGTTCGTATTTTTCTTTATTCGGTAGTGCCATATTCGTACCCCGATGGGGTTTAATTCACTATGATTGCTTGTATAAATTTTATTCTTCGCTTCGCATCTCCTGGGTTCGTAATCTTGATTTCGCCCCGATGAATATGAATGCTCTCAGGAATAGGATCTTCCGTTGAATCGTACATTCCATAATTAGAGTCAACTACAAGGCCAGGAGGTTCATCAATGATGAAGAACATTTCATTGTAGGCAGGAATAGTTACCGTAGTTCCTGCCTCGATGATGAAATCCCTGTGACGGAGATGATACTTCGAATAACCTTGTTGTTTTAATCGCAAAGGCGCAAACTCCAGAATGAATTGTTCGGTCATAAGTTTATCTCCACTGGTTCGAGGAAATCATTCCTTGAACGCTTGTCCTGTTCTATCTCCTCATCCGCAGTAACTTCCTCAAGCTCTTCAGCCGTTTCACATTCAACATAGACCGTGATTACAAATGGGTTTTCGTAAGTCTCACCTTTGAACCAGGCATTGATGATGGAAGTATCGCCCTCGACATGTACAGGTTTTAGCTTCGGTACATTACCAGTTACCCAAGCCTTGTCACTGTCGAATTGTGAATCCTCTATCTGAAGCAAGGTGTTGTCGGAAGGTTCGATTCCCTCGTTCATAACCTGAGCTACATGAAAGACATCCATCTTATCATTGGCCTGAAAGCTTATGTTACCTAACACGTTGCTCATTTTTCAGATGCTGTTACAAGTATTCCTGTTACTTTCCTCACATTGGCCGGAAGCCTGATTTCGAATGGCTTGAATCGTTCAAGCTTATTCACATCAAGTTTGGCTATTATGATTCTCCGTTTGGTCTTTGTGATTATCATTTCATCTCACATAAAAGACTGACGATAACTTTGTAAGCCGCAAAGGGAGCGTTTGGATTGGCAGTATCCTTGTATTGGATTTTTAACTCCCCGTTTCCGGATACCACTCCATTACCCAACGACTTGTATTTGTTGTCAGGGGCTACCGCCATTCCACTCATGAACATTTTGCTCTCAAAGTCCTCTGGGAAGAGTTCCTCTCCCGAAAGTTCAATCCTTTGAGAGCCTCGGTAGAACAAGAGGTTCGGTCTGTCTGAACTCATCATGATACCGTGTACCACTTTGACATTCTTATCCAGGTCAAACTTCTTGCTTACCGGTTGCCCTTCCGCGTCCACCAGGAAGGTGTAGATTTTATCCACCAAACGCTTCTCCATGACCTACTAAGGAATGGTTGCTGTTCCTTCAAGACCTACATACAAAACTGAGTTTGCATCCAGACCCTTGATGGTTCCAAGTTCAATTTCAAACTCGATGTCCACATCGTCATGAATCAGACGAGGGTTCGCCAGTTTGTAAAAACTCTTTGGCACCATGTCAAACTGAGTGGTCACAAACTTCCGGTTAGAAGTATCACTCACCAATTGCTTTTTGTTGGCCTTGAGTTTGAACTCACCATTGGCAAGCGCACCCACATTTTCGATGGTATCAAACTTTGTGGTTTTGATGTCATCAATGTCAAGCGAGGCCGCCACACCATGCAGCAAATAAATTCCAGACACGAGCAAGGCCATGTTCTTTGGAAGCTTGGCATTACTAATGTTACGCAGGTTCACTTCCTTCACATCCTGACTTTCAAACATCTTGATAGTCTTTGCACCTTTGATTGGCTTGATGGTGTAAATCAATTGATCTGCCAGGCGCAACTTACCTTGAAGCAATTGCTCTTTAATGTGCTTGGGTAGTTCTACAAAGAACTTCTCAAATTCTGCACGCGACCCTTGCGAAGGAATGTGCCGCTTCACAATCTTACTCATCGCCTTTGCCCGTTGCACAGGGTTCAGCGCATTCAGATACCCCATTAACTCAGTATCCATCTCTCCATTCAGACCCAACAACTCCGTTGGGTTTGTGTACTCACTCTCCATGAGTTGTCCTAATGCTCCCAGCATAATTTTACTTTGTGTTTAATTGTTACTCTTTGATTTTAAAACTCTCTTTCAGTTTCCTCCACTGCATTCATTCCATTCATGTTTGCGATCTGTTCCTGGATTCTATCAATGGCTGACATATCCAACTCCTTCGAATTGTTGTATGGATTGACGAAGTAGGTTACTTGCTCTTCGTTATTCTCACCTGCAAGTCCCGCTGTTGCAGTATGTTCCGCTTTGCTGATGTAAAGCTTCTCTGAGAAATTCTTGAAGAATGTTCCCACACGATCTTTGGCTTGTTCGGCAATTTGTTTCATATCAAATCCATCTACACCCTGCACGGTTGTAGTCTTGTTTTGATTTTGAAAGCCATTGCTTAATGTGAGACCGAGACCTGCCGCAATGAGGTATGAATTCTTTTTGTGGAAGCCGATAAGCGTTATCGGAATTCCTGCAAGCAGTGAGTGCTTGCCAAGTGCCGCCCCTGCACCACCTGCTGCGATTGCTGTCAGTAACACAAGTCCACCCTTTGTTACTGTTTGCGCTATCGGATGCTCCATTACGGGGGCAGTTCCAAAGAGCGCATTCCCTTTTTTATTTTTCTTGTGCTTTGCCATGTCTATAATAGATTTTGTGCTTTTACTTTTTCTTTTTTGGTCTTGCTCCCTGATTTAGTTTTAATCTTCGCCTTTTTCTTTTTCGGTGGAACACCTTCTAATCCATTTGTTCCGGAACCGCCTCGCATTGCTCTCATTAGTAGAACTCCGCCCGTGATAATTCCTCCAGCGACAAGCAGAGACTTACCAGGATTAGCTTTTACCCATGTCGTAGTCTTCTGTAAGAAGCCAGCTTTCTCTGAACCATCCTGAGTTTGAACAGCATCGCTTGTTGATGTACTTTCACTTGGTACAAGCATAGCTCCGCTGGAGGCAGATTCATTTGATAGTACAGGCTTAGAAGTCGCAGCAGGAGTTGAATAAATTTTTGTTGCTTCATTTGTTTTAATTGTTGTTGCTGGTGCGGTAGATGGTTCTGTAATCGCATCCTCATCTTCAGGTATCATCGCTGGAGCAAATGAAGCAGTACCTGCATTGTCCGTTTGACTCTGAAATGATTTCTCATCACTTCCACCTTTGTTAAACAGACCCTTTACTTGCTTTAATGCTCCTGCAATTGCAGCTACTGCTGAAGTCGCTGCTGCGATAGCAGTACCACTGGCGATCTCACCTAACCCTTCAATGTCATCACTGTAGATGATGTTATATTCATCTTGGTCAGCATAGACACTTTCTAATCCGTCAACTCCTTCGAAACCGCTAAGAGGCACTTTTTTATCTTTGTTCCCCTTGCCACTCAAGATTGCTTTTTTGAGATTTGCTTTCTTTCCACCCGCTTGCCAGTAAACTGTCTCCGCTCTGTCTTTTACTGAGCGAAGTTTTTTCAGTTCACTCAAGTTCATGCCCTTGGCTTGTGCCTGGGAATCGGTGAGGTAGGCATAGCGTAATCTACCCGCGACATTCATGAGGTTAATTTTCATGGCCAGTAAAAAGCCGTTTCTCAAAAGCAATGTGGCCGGATTGATATAGCGATTGACAAAACGAATTCCTTTGCCAACTTCATCGCCTACCTTCTTCACCGTTTTCTTTACAGCCTTCCCAACTTTCTTGAAGATGTTTCCCATCTCCTCATCATCGTACACTGAAGCAAGGTCAGAGAGGTCAACATTTTCATGTTCTATGAATTGGATTTCCTCTTGTCCCTCATCTTCAACTCCGTCTAAATAATCCAGTCTCATATCGTAGTCTTTACATTCTAAATAAGGTTGTTCATCATCAAACTTGTCCTTCACACAATCAATCACGATGTAGTAATCACGTTCATCTATGTAATCTTCCAGATGACCAGGCTTTGGTACAATTGGATATACATGCTGCCATCGCGGAACTTCCGGATACCGCTTCGGATATTTCGTTATCCTGGCGAGGCAGTCTATATCAAGAGATCGGAGGATGGAGAGAATAAATACGGTGTAACAGTCACAGTCTACTCCCGTCTTTCTATCGCTCCATGCCCTTCTGGGACTGCGTACTTGCTCAACTCCTTCCTCGTCTCTTTTGTACTGAATGTGTTGGTACACAAAGTGCCAGATGTTGGAACAGGTTTCTTCCAGTGTCCGACCTTTCAATACCCTCGCAATCTTTTCCGTTTGCCATAACGTCTTTGGCAATGCAGTGCGAATGAGTTTCATCGTGTCTTCTACATTCGCACTCTTCTTTATCGTAGTATCTTTTTCACCTGGGGGTGGAAAGAAATGATCGAACTCTCTTCCATCCCTCAATCGCCTCTTTCTGTCCGCTACCATACGCCTCTTCCTTTCTTCATCATCTCTTTGAAATTTGCTGTCATGCAGCCTTCCCACCGCCCAAAGTGATATTGTCCGTTTTTGTGTAGGGTAAACTATCGTTGATTGTTGTTACTGTGTGTACAATCATGTTGAGCTTACCAGTCTCTCGGTACTCTTTCACAAGTGCTGGAACCGTTGTTGCCAGGCTTAGAAATCCAAGCTTGATTTTTATCGGATCAAGATTGACTTCACTGAATTTTGGAACAGTCAGGTTTACATCTTTTACCTGTGATGATGCTATGGTCTTATCTGCATAAATCATCTTGACAAAAGGATGTTTCACTTGAATACTTCCACCGCTTGGATTCTTAAGTTTCACATTGATGGAGAGTTCAATTCCACTCAGACTTATATTGTGAATCGAAACTTTTGTATCAGATTCTAATTCATTTGAAAGTCTATTGAGTTTGAGTAAGTAGCTGCCACCAAAGTAGATGGCGGCTACTGTACCGGCTCCGATCAATATGTGACTACTCTTGATCATTGCGCTTCTTTCTTCTGAGTTTAAGACCCTTTACTCTTTTTAGCTTTGTAAAGTCTTTTACTCGGTCTTTATGCTTTTGCCATAGCGGACTGAAAACATCAGCAATGATTTTGAATGCAAGACAGATGATACCCCCCACAATGGCTTGCAGCGCATAGTCCAGAAGAAATAAAAGATTTACATTGGCCAGCAGATTAAATGCTGCTCCGAAAAGAAAGGCAATCCCATTGCCCATTCCATGATTTTGATTTATCGCTGTGTTCATGGGTCAAAGATGTAGCGACCCCAAAGCGCAGGTTAACGATTGTTAACGGTAGTGAATGACTGTGTAACTTTATTAAACTTTGTGAATGATTGTAAAGGAATGTTAACGATTTTGAACGAATGTTCCGTGTGGAACAGACAACCAATTCTGTTTGACTTTTGCGTCCTTATCAATTTGGTTCGGAATGCCGTTTCTTGTAACTAATGTTAACCGTTTTTCTGTTCTTTTCCGGCATAGTTCCAAAGACAATATCCCAAATTGGTGAAGTAACACCAAAGGCACGATCATGTTGCTGGTAATGATGGATGCTATGAAATCTCCACCAAAAATTAAAGCGTTTTGGAGAGGCAACCTTATGAATTGTATAATGCACCGTCATGTAGGAGCAGTAGCCTACTACAAAACCGGGACTAAAAGCAAAAGTAAATTTGCCCATCCCTAGATAGAAAATACCGAAAAAGATAGATGCTATCAGAAGCGAAGGAACTACAGGTAAAACAAGACGAGTTTTGTCATTCGGGTATTCATGATGAATGCCATGAAATATGTATTGAAAACCCGTGTCATACGTTGCATCTTCTATTTTGTGGTATAAAAACCGATGCATCAAATATTCCGCAAGAGACCAGGAGAAAAACCCCGCAAAAAATAATCCAATCACCAACCAGACAGAAGGATGATATGTGTTATAAAAGTGAGAAATTGAAAAATAAGAAAACACAACGTACATTCCGTCAATTACCACGGGATGTGTTTTGGTAAGTAACTCCAAAAACTTGTTCTTGAATAATTTGGGAGATTCTGTTTCTGGATAAACATTCACTTTAATTTGTTTCATGACATTTAGATTTAGTTCTACATTAATCTATCTATCCTGAAGTTTGCGACTTCATCTTATTTATGAGAATGTCTGCCTGTTACTTGTAAATAAGATGTAATTGCAATGCGATAATTCATCTTTGCATCCGAAAGCTTGTCAGTAGTTTCCTGAACTAAGGCTTGTGCTTCCAGTAAGTCCGATAAGGTCACCACACCACTCTGATAGCCTGTCTGGCTTACCATTAGATTTTCTTCGGCTTGAGTAGTTGTCTCTTGCATAATCGCTATTTGCTTCCATGCTTCGTTTACGTCTGTCCAGGCTTTTTCCATTTGAAGGTTTAGTAAGCCTTTGTTCTCTTCAAAACTATTTTCTGCAATTCGCTGCTTAATGTTTTGTTCTTTGATGGAATAACTTCCTCCCCACCAATCCGATATTGGAATTGAAACCGAAACATAGGCCAATCCATTCGTAGTATTTTTTACACCACTTTCCAACATGTTCATGTGATAACCTGCCAAGCCAACCGCAAGGGTGGGGGTATAATCACCAGTCTTCATCTTAGTTTGCAACTGTGCGGCCTCAACAGATTTTTCCAACAGTTGATATTCTGTCCGATTATTCATTGCTGTTTGATTATCGGTATAATACTCGATTGGATTTTGGCCTACGTCAATCACTTCCTGCAATAGCAATGTGCTGTCATAAGGTATTCCAATCGTTTGACAGAATTGCATGGTTGCCAATTTCTTACCATTTAGTAATTTGCTTTTGTTTGCTTCCAATTCGCTTTGTTTAATTTGTACTTTCAGCACATCGTTTTTAATAATTAATCCTGCCTTGAATGCGTCATCAACTTGTTTGCGAATGTCCCTTAATAACAGTTCGTATTTTTCCAATGTTCGTTGTTTTTCCTGAAGGGAAATCAGTTGCCAATATTGTTGCTCCGTTTTAAGCAAGATTTCATTTTCGGTTAACTGCTGTTGCTTTTCTTTCACATCCACATTAAGAGCTGCCAATTTGTTGCCTGTATTTATTTTTCCGCCTGCATAAATGGGTTGTGCAATATTCAGAACGCCTATTGCAGAACGTTGAAACATGCTTAATCCCATACCGGGAAAATAAGCAAACTGGGTAGCTGTTGGTAAATTGGCAGGATTACCATCATATACTGGCAGGTTTCCACCTGGCACGTTAAATTCAATCAATGGGTCAATGGCATAAAAGCTAATCACATTAGCACTTACTTTTGGGAAGTAATTAGTAAAAGCATTTTTCTTCACTTGTTGGGCGGCCTCCATCTCCAACAAACTGTTTTGTAAAACTTTGTTGTTCTTCAGCGCAAGGGTTTTACTTTGCTCCAGGGTTAGGTTGTTTTGAGCGAACGCTCCTGGTGACACAAAAAATGCAAGGAGCAGTAATGTTATATTTTTTAATGTGTTAGTCATCTTTTTTAAGTTTTGTAAATTCACTTTCGAATTTTGAAGCGTAATCGTACCCTAACTGAAACAATTCATCTATCCTATTTGTATCGAACGTTCCATAATTATTGAGTTCACTTGGTTCCAAATAAATGTCACAGGTGGATTTAGGAAATGCAGATATTCTGGATGTTGTAATTCGGATTATT
Source organism: Flammeovirgaceae bacterium UBA2366 (assembly GCA_002344065.1). Lineage (GTDB taxonomy): Bacteria > Bacteroidota > Bacteroidia > Cytophagales > Cyclobacteriaceae > UBA2336. The sequence goes on along the minus strand of DDTK01000014.1, from coordinate 274,280 downwards.
CGTCTCACAATATCTTTATAAGATAGATTTCCGTTGTGTTTATTAAGGGGGTTTACATTAATGCCAATCACTTTATTGCAGGAATTCCGTACCTGTTCTACAGGAAAATTATTGAGTATGCCCCCATCGCATAAATAGGTGTCATTATTATATAGCACTGGTTGAAAAACCAACGGAAAGCAGCAAGAAGCTTTTACCGCGAGTGATAAACATCCTTCATTAAAAATAATTGACCTTGCATTGGTCAAATCGGTAACCGATATGTATAAGGGTCTTTTAAGCCCTTCAAAGCTATCATGGGGAATATATTTTCTGATAATCCTTTCAAAAATAACGGTACTGAAAAGGCCACTATTTTTTGGAGAAATATCTGAGTAACTGAAAAACTTCTCTTTTTTACTCAATTGCAATATCTCTTCAGGAGCATAGCCTTCAGCAATAAAAGCACCCACCAAGGCTCCTGCACTTGCCCCTGATATTTCATCTGGATGAATACCCATTTCTGACAGATACTGTAATACACCAAGGTGTGCCACTCCTCGGACACCCCCACCGGAAAGTGTAACGCCTATTTTATTAATCATTACCATTTAGCGCTAAGTCCAAATCCTTTTTAAGTAATTGATTATACATTATTGGGACTACGTACAGTGTGAGTATCATGGATACCAATAGTCCAAAACATATTACTGAGCCAAGTGGGCCCCATAGGGAGGAGCCGCTTAATATCATGGGCACCACACCCACGGCTGCTGCTGAAGAAGTTAGAAAAATAGGACGCATTCTGCGTTTGCCTGCTGCAATGGCAGCATTAAGGAGTGTCATTCCATTTTTTGTTCTCAGTTCTTCTGCATAGTCAATCAGGATAATACCATTGCGGACGACAATACCCATAAGGCTCATGATGCCCAGGAAAGTTGTCAAGCCAAAGGGGTAACCCGTAATCAATAAGCCAATGGCTGCACCAATGATGCTTAAGGGCATCGTCATCATTACCAGCATGACCAGCCGTGTTTTTTTGAATTGAAAAAGGAGGATTAAAAAAATAAGCACCACGCCAGCAAATAACGCTTTGCCTAACGGTATATAGTTTTCAACTTCGCTTTCTTCTTCTCCGCCATAGGTTAAAGAAACTTGTTCGGATTTAGGTAATTTTTTGATTTCTGTCTTTAAGTCCGATAGCACTTTGTAGGGCAGCGCATCCCGTTTCACATCGGCACGAACGGTGATGGTCTTAGTTCCATTTCTGCGAATAATTTGTCCTTCGCTCCAGTCGTTACTAATTTTCGATACAACCTGCCTTACCGGAACGGTTGCCGTTGTTAACAGGGATGTTACATTTTGATTGGCAATATCATCAAAGCTGTTTTTTTGCTGCGGTTCGTTCATCAGCTTGATGGCAACCGGATAATCACTCTCCCATACCGTACCAATTGGTATTCCTGACATAGCCGCAGCCAGTGAAGTTGCCACTACGCCTTTGGTCAGTCCTAAGCGGTTGGCCGTTTCGTCATTTACCTGAACGCTTATGCCCTGTCGGGGATTCAGATAATCGGTTCTTGCCCAGATTATGTTTCCATTTTTTTCCATAACTGCCTTCACCTGTTCAGCCAGTGCTTTGATAGTATCTTTGTCGTCTCCGCCAATACGCACTTCAATGGGTGCTGTGGTGCTGAGCATATCCAACTGCTTCATTCGCACATACGCATTTGGAAAATGGTCTCTATACTTTGCTTCATATTCGCCCAAAAGGGCAACAGCGTCATCTTGGGTTTGAGTGTTGATGACTAACTGGGCATAATTTCTTGACGGAAAATTGGGTGCATAGGTGGTGTGAAAGCGCGGTGAACTTGTACCAATAAACGATGCTACATTCATTACGCGGTTGTCTCTCATAAGCATCTGTTCCAAACTGTCTGAGACAAAAGCAGTTTGTTCAAGTGTGCTGCCTTCAGGTAAATATATTTCTACTGCAAACTGGTTTCTTTCCACTTTCGGAAAAAGCTGGCGTGGAAGAAGCGCAAAAATTACCACACCTAAAACAACAGACAATGCACCGGCCAACATTGTAATTTTTGGGAAACGAAATGCTTTTTCTAAAGTAGTGTCATAAATTTCCTGCGCCCAGTCCAACAAAGATTTACGTCCTTGTTCTTTGTTATCCTTTTTAATTCCGTGCTTGATAAAAATATAACTAAGGTAAGGGACAAGGAGTACGGCAACCAGTAATGAAGTAATCAATGCAACTGCAATGGTTACCGGTAAAGAGCCAACAAAATCAAAGACCATTCCTTCCAGAAAAAATACCAAGGGAACGTAAGTGGCGATAATAGCCATAGTTGCCGTAAATACCGGAACAAAAAGTTCCTGCGCACTTTTCCAGGCTGCGTTCCAGGGGGTATTATTATGGTCTAATTTTTCTATATGCCCATCTAATACAACAATGGCATTGTCAACGACCATTCCCAATACCACAATCAACGCTGCCAGCGATACAGTGTGTAGTTCAACACCCAATCCATACAAAATACCGAGCGTGATAAAAATTGAAATCGGAATAGTAGCGCCTGCAACGGCTGCCACCCGGAAAGGCAGTAAGAGCATGGTAACAATAATTACTGCTATAATGGCAATGAAAAATTCTTTCAGGAAGTGTGTGATGGAGTACCCTACGGCCTGCGGCATGTCCGCAATTTTTGCCATATGAACATCCGGAGAAATTTTTCTTTTAAGTATTTCCAGGGTCTCATCCACTTCTTTGCCAAAGGCAACAATGTTATTTCCGGGCTGCATCTCCAAAGAAATCAGCAAACTGTTTGCCCCGTTGTTTTTAATATAGGAGTCGGGCTTTGGATATTCTCTTACCACCCTGGCTATATCTTTAACTCGAATAATGTTGCCAAGCGGATCGGTATAAACAATCTGGTTTTTAATGTCTTCTTCTGTGTTGTAAGTGGTGGGCACGTGTATAGGAGCAATGAGTTCCCCGTTGTCCAATTCACCTCCATAATAAACAGCGCCTTCCAATTGCGCTGCTGCCAGCACACTCAATGGCTTTACGCCATAGTAAGCCAGCTTGTCATTGTCCGGATAGATGGTAATTTGTTCCTGAACTAATCCGAAGCGATTAACTTTTGAAACCGCTTTTATTTTACGCAACTCGGTTTCAATTACTTTCAATTCACGATCAAGTTCTTTGTAGGTTTTGTTATCCGATCGTACGGTAAGCAATATCGCTGAAGTGTTTCCAAAGTCGTTGTTTGCAATTAACGCTACAACCTGGGGCGGTAATTGTAGTTTAAGTTCATTAAGTCCGAATTTTATTTTATCCCAAAAAGCATCAGGATCCTTTACATTATTATTGACTTCAACAAAAACAATTAACATACCTTCCTTTGAAATGGAATACGTTTTTTCACGATTGACTTCCTGAAATCCATATAAAAAGCTCTCTACTTTAGTAGCAAGTTGATCTTCCACTTGTTCAGAATTTGCTCCGGGATATACACCAATAATTAAGCCCTGACGAATAGTGAATTCAGGAAATTCATTTCTTGGCATCACCATTAATGAGAATATGCCTAATGCTACCAGAATACCTGTGAGGATGATGGCTATTTGCTTATGCTTCATAGCCAACTCTATGATATTAGAATTTTTCCTTACCATTATTTGCTGATGATTTTAACCGATTTGCCGTTGCTTAATTTTTGTTGCCCGGATATAATAATGTTAGCGTTTTGAGGTATATCGCCCTGTATCAAAACCTTGTTATCTATCAAGGCAATAGTTTGCACTGATATTTTTTCGGCTTGTCCGTTTTTTTCGATGTAAATAAACTGCTCTCCGTTTGTATCTTTTTGAAGGGCTTTATTGGAAACCAATAATCCTGAACGGTTATCTTTTAGCTTAGCTTCGACTGAACAAATCATTCCAGGTTTTATATCACCTGCCGTGTTCTGAACCTCTATTTTTACAGGATAAGTATGTGATAAGATATTGGCCGAAACACCGATTTCTTTTACCATTCCTGTAACGGTTTTATTAAGTGCTGTGATGCCTACATTAGCAGATTCGCCCTTCTTAAAAAGACTTATTTCATTTTCCGAAACAGGTATTTTAATGAAAACCGTTTGTATGTTAAGCAACTCAATGGCTGTTGTTGTAGGCACAACATTCATACCCGGCTGCACATAATTTTTGCCTATAACACCGCTTGCAGGTGCATACAGGCTTGCATCGTTTACACTTTTTTGAGCGATAGCTACGGCTGCTTTTGCCTGTGTTACACCGGTCTCTACCTCTACCCATTTTATTTCGGGGAGTGTGCCATTTTCTTTCATCGGCTTTAATCTGTTGTAAGCATCTTCCGCCTGTTGTTGTTTTGCCAAAGCCGCCTGATAAGCATTTTGAGCCGTGAAAGCATCTACTTTTGCTAGCAATTGTCCTTTGCGTACCTCTTGTCCTTCCTCTACAAAAATTTCAGTTACAGTTCCCATAGTAGCAAAGCTTAAAGCCGTTGTTTTTTGGGCTTCGACCACACCAGAATAGTTCGATTGAACAAGCCCTGAGTAAATTGTTCCTTGTTCTGTTTCAACATTTACTTTCCCATTGCTATCGGCTACTGATGTATTTTCACCGGGGCTACAACTTGCCAATACAAGCATTCCTGCTATTGTTAAATGATTTATCGTGTTCATTATCTTCTTTTTTTACTATTGGACTAAAAAGGTTTATTGGTCGAAATTTCGTTGTAAAAAAATGCTTCCGTAAAAGCATTTTTTCATACTACCTGCCGATGCCCTTAATAAGGATTTCAACAAGTAAATCTGCTTTGTCTGCCAGATCCTTGTTCTTGTTATGAGTAATGATGTCCATTTCTATCCCTCTGATGCAGCTTACTAAAAGCTCGCTTAACGTGTCTATCTCAGTTTTTATTTCATTAGTAAACAACTTGCTCTCAACACCTTTTGTCAGAATAGAACTTATCAGTAGTTTTTCTTCATTGTCGTACCTGTTTCGCAGGTTGGTAAATCCTTTATTAACTCTTCCCTGTAAATCATTTTTAATCGCAATACTGTAGAGATTGGTTTTATCTCTTAATATTTTGACTTTCGTTACAATGTATGCCTTTAGCATACTTACAGCATCTGCCTGCTTATTTACGGAAGTTTTAACAGCTTGAAAAAACTCATCTATTTCCAGGTTGATGACCTTATCGAATATTTCTTCTTTGTCTTTAAAGTAATAGTACAACGTGCTTTTGCTTTTGCCCGCTGTTTGGGCAATATCTTCCATTGTGGTTTTCTTTAAACCATATTGTTGCATTAACTTTTTAGCCCCGTTTATTATATCCTGAATTATGATTTCGTCTTTTTCCATAATCAAACTATTCGACTAAAACAGTATTTTGGTCGACAAATCTAAATGGAGCATTTTGTATATGCAAATCTTCCTGAATTTTTTTGAACCTGAATTTGCAGTGGTGGGAATTAGCCCTCTTTTTCCGTATGACTAATAATGTGTGGGGGAGTATGCGTGGCAACCGCTACTGTACGGCTTTTAGAAACTCGTTACTTAGCGGTGAAACACTTGGCCCGAAATAATGAGTGAGTTTTCCCTGCTCGTCAATTAAATATTTACTGAAATTCCAATCCGGTGCATGTCCATTCCAGCCGTTTTCTTTTCTATCGGTAAGCCATTTGAAAATGGGTTGCTGTTGCTCGTTTTTTACCACAACCCCCTTTTTTGCAAGTGGAAATGTCACCCCGTAATTTACCTGGCAGAATTGTGAAATATCTTTGTCATCACCTTTTTCTTGTTCCGCAAAGTCATTTGCCGGAAATGCAAGTATCGTCAATTTTTTACCCAATTTTTCGTGTAATGATTGTAGCTCGGCATATTGCCCGGTATAACCGCAGTTTGAAGCCGTATTCACCACCAAAACTTTCTTTCCTTTAAAATCTGAGAAGTCAGCCTCTTGTCCATTATTCAGAGTGGCTTTCAGTTCATAGAAGGATTTTGGTGGTTCCAGGCTTTTTTCGTTGTGTAGTATTGTTCCGTTTTTGCTGATTCTTCCAAGTTTGCGCACAACCGGATATAAGAATCGCAGTATCTTTTGTAGTAATGTTTCCGTCTTCATAATCTTTGGTAAGAGTTCATTAATCCATATATCCAACAATTCAAACTCTGAAATGTTTTATCCAACTCTGAAACTTCTTTCACTAAAAGCAGGAATGGTTGGTTCGGCTTCGTAGAAATATTTTATTTCATCACTACTTTCCATAAGTCCCAAACTGTATAGCACAGGCACGAAATGGTCAGGGGTGGGCGCAGCTAACTTGCCTAACTTATGGCTGTTTGCGTAGTCAATGATATTAGCAAAGTTTCGGTCATCAACTTGTTGCTTAATCCATGCGTCATATTCTACTTCCCAACCATAAGGGGTCCTATCATTGTAACGCATTTTTTGTCCGGCTAATGGCAAATTATGGATGAGTGCTCCGCTGCCAATAATCAACACACCTTTGTTGCGCAATGATTTTAGCTGTTTGCCTAATTCATAATGATATTCAGGCTTGGCATAATAGTCAATGCTCAATTGAAAGACGGGAATGTTGGCTTCAGGAAATAAGTGCATCAGCATAGGCCACGCTCCGTGGTCTAAACCCCAATCGGTTGTTTCGGAAATAGAGGGAGCTAATTGCTTTACTTCATGAGCAACTTCGGGCGAACCTTTAGCTTTGTAATATACCTTGTAGTATTCTTCGGGGAAGCCGTAATAATCATAAATCTGTTTTTGGTCGGGCGATATGTTTACGAATGTTCCTTTTGTACACCAATGAGCCGACACAACTAACGCAGCTTTTACGTCATAATTTTTTTGCAAGTCTTGTCCTAATTCAAACAACTTTTGCCAAAACGCTCTCTCGCTTCTGGAAACAGGAATATCCATCGGGTTGCCGTGCGATGTAAACAACACGGGCATCTTCCTGCTTTGGATAGGAAGTGCATCAGTAAAATTTTTAAATCCAGCCAATGTTCCCATAGCGGTTAGTGCTAATAATGACTTAATAAATTGGTTGCGCTCCATTAAAATAAATTATGCCTTGGGTTGAATTGGCACCTTCTTATACCTGCCCCATACAATAAAAAGTGCAATTGTTCCTAAAATCGAATTAACAGGTAATAACTCGTATTCGCCTTTGGATACATGATATATAAAAGCAAATACCATAACTATAAAAAGTCCTAATGCCGCCAATGGCGTAAGCAATGGTCTGATGCGCAACAATGAAGGCAGCAAAAGCCCGATACCTCCCAACAACTCCGATGCACCAATAAACCTGACCATCCCAGCGGAAAAATCATTTACCCATGACATGGATTTGGCAAGCTCTTCTACAGGTTGGGCTGATTTCATAGCACCTGCCATTAAAAACATAAGTGCTAATAATACCTGTGCAATCCATAATGAGATGTTGAGCGCTTTACTCTTATTTGTTGAAGTCATATTTTTCTATTTTTTGTTAAAAAAAGAATTTAAAAATTGATTTACTGAAGTTGGCTTTCTCCCAAGAAGTTTCGTCAAATCAGTAGTAGGCACATTCATAGTATTTGCGGCAAAAGCCACAGCAAAAGCTGAGAACATGCGGGCATACATTTCCGGAACACCATACTTTAATAACGTTTGGATATATACATCAGGTTCGGGTGAAACATAACTGATTGAAACCCCTGTGATGTCAGTGATGTAACCGGCAATTTCATGAAACGACACGGGTTGCTCTATACCGATATTATAGGTTTTGTTTTCGTGTCCGGTTGTGGTAAGCACATTGGCCAGGGCCTCGGCAATTTCGTCACGTAGCACAAAATTGATTTTACCATTACCGGCTGGAACAAAAATGGTTTTTGTGTCCACAATATTCTTTCCTATGAAGTCCATCAACATGTCCAGGTAAAATCCGTTTTCAAAAAGAGTATAGTTGATGCCGGATTCTTTCAGGTATTTCTCAGTTTCCACATGGTCTTTGGCAATAAACCAAAGTGGCGAGGTTGGGTCGTCATGGGTGCGAATGAATCCCGTATATATAATGTGCTTTACGCCATTTTCTTTAGCCGCATTAATTGCATTGATATGATGGATTGCACGACTTTTGGTCATTTCGCTTGAAGAAATGAGTAGCATGGTTTTCACGCCTTTTGTGGCTTGCAGTAATGAGGTGTAATCGTCATAGTTCCCGATTTTTACATCTATGCCTTTTGATTTGAGGGTTGCTGCTTTATCCGCGTTACGGGCTAATGCTATAATGTTGTCTTTTTTATGCTTAGCCAAGAGGAAATCAATTGTTGCCGTGCCTAACTGACCCGTTGCTCCGGTTATCAATACTTTGTTCATCGTTTATTTTTTTTTTGAGTTTATTTGATATTGAACAAAGATACTTACATTTGCTATACTTTAGTAACCGCTATACAAGAGTATAGCGCTATACTCTTGTATAGTAATTGTAAATACAAAGGATATGAGCAGATTATCAAAATTAGAGCAGGTCAAGAATTGTTCAGGAGAGTTTGTGTTAGCCGTAAACGACACAATGAATGTGTTGAACGGTAAATGGAAACTCCCGATAATCGGTTCGCTACTCTATGGCAAGAAGCGTTTCAAGGAATTGGAAAGGGAAATCCCTAAGATTACACCTCGTATGCTTTCCAAAGAATTGAAGGATTTAGAAGTCAACGGAATTGTAACCCGCACAGTTTATGCTTCCATTCCCGTAACCGTTGAGTATGAACTGACCAAATCCGGGAATTCACTAAAAACTGTTTTGGAGGTAATGGTTGAATGGGGTTTGCAGCATCGAAAAAGGTTTATCGGAAAAAAGGAGAAGGCTGGAAAAAACCTTATGGAGATAAGCCATTAGTCCTTGCTAATTTATAACTATAACTCAATACTCTACCGGATAAGGGAGTGGTATTTTGTAAGGAACTTTTGAACTATTGTACTTTTTAGTTCAAGCCAATTGAAGAGAACAATTCCAGCCACAGCGCATCCAATTCCAAGAAAAACATCAAGTAAATAATGATGGCGTGAGTATACTGCCGCAAACCAAATACCTATTGCTACTATACCAAAGAAGATGTTCATCATGCCAATCTTGTGTTTCAGTCCATAATAAAATACAATTAAAGGATAGGCTGAGTGAAGGGAAGGCATGGCTGCAAACACATTAGAACTTTTCGAATATAATGCGGCAAAAACCGGCACTCCGGTAAATTGATCAAAGGACGATAAAGCAGCCACATTGCCCGGTGTGTGTGGAATAAAATGAAATCCAATATTTTCCACGTACCAGGGCGGGGCTGCGGGGTACAGATAATATATTACAAAGCCAATTAAATTAACCACCAGAAAAGTGAGCGAGAATTGTAGAAAAGCAAGCCTGTTCTTGATAAAGAGATAAACAGCAAATGCTAATGGCACAGGTATCCAACACAGGTAGAACAGTCCGGCCAATAAGTCAAGGAATAGGCGGCCATTGGCTTTAAAGTATTCGTTGGGCGTGAGTATGGTACCTTCTCTATGAATTCCAAATAGTGCTTTTTCTGCATTGTAAAGACTTTCAATATGTACAGTATTGAAGAGGTAATTAGGGAAAGCCTTCATGCTGTCGAAGAGTACCCAAAACACTATAAAGATGAGAAAGCCCAATATTAATTTCCGAGTCTGAAATGATGAAAAATAGAGGGCATTGAATATTCCCACGAGCACAATTTGATCGGCTTTAAATCCAATAATAATATAAGCCAATACCAAATAGGCTATTGAACCTGAGGCTACCGCTGCTACATCTTTGACCGAAAACAGGGATTTGGACGAACCCACAGACGACTGTTTCACAACTATTAAAAGTCTGACCGAAAAATTTTGTCCCAAAAGGAAGAACTCACGCCATATCCTTTCGTGGCATCAGTATAATGATGAAGCATGTGATGTTGTTTTAACCTCTTCCAAAATGAACTCTTAAAATTAGCATGATGCAAAGCATAATGCGAAATGTCGTAAAATAAATATCCCGAAATGAAGGCTGAAAAAAAAGGATACAAATATTGAGTTGGTAACATGGCATCAAACAAAAAGTAAAAGCCGGTTGCCAATGGAATACTGACAGACGGAGGCAAGACCAATCGTTTGGCATCATTAGGGTAATCATGATGTACACCATGAAAAATAAAATGCAGCCGCTGGCCCCAATTGGATGCAGGTACAAAGTGAAATACAAACCGATGTAAAATGTATTCCGTAAAAGTCCAGACAAACAGCCCGCCCACAATCGCCAGCAGAAAGTCTGTGATTGCAGCCACAACAAAGCCATTCCATCCGAAATACAGAATTACAGGAACATAAATAAACAACGGAACCGAAAAATGCACTTTGGATAAGGCTTCCATCCAGTCACGCTTAAACATTCGCTGCGACTCAGATGAATTCGATATAAATTTTTTTTCCATCTTTCTTCACATTATTTGTTTATCTATTAGTAAAGTACTCAATTATCCGAAATAGCGAGAACAAGATCACGATCAAGAAATTCGGCTTGCCAGTCTATCTTTCAAGGTTTAAAACGCGTGATTACTTCCTTTCCCGTATCAGTATCTGTGCCTGTTATTTCCACATAAACCACATGCGGAAACCAAAAAGTTCCACCTTCAATGCTTACAAATACTCGATTCAAAATGCATAGTTTATCCCCAATCAGTGTGTATGCTTTAAAAGTCTTGTCTTCATTTGACCGCTTCAGATAAAACACATACTTTTTGTAAGACACAAAACGCAGTTCATAATTGTCTTCATTGATTTTTGTGGACTTCAGACCATACGCATAATTCTGTTGAATTAAGGATAGCTCCTTATAAGTACCATCTTCTGCAAATCGAATCCAGAATACGTGAACAGGTTCCTCTTTATTTAAAGATCCATCACGCTCCTTATTTAGCGCATAGATAATTGTATTTATATTTGGTGTACGCTGGATATAAAACAACATATCTTTAATACCGGTGGGTTTTGGGAAAGAATCATTTTCTGGTAAATGGTTTCCCAGCGGCATTTCAATTCCTGAATATGCCAGTTGGTTGACAAGTATAATTGTAAAGAGTAAAAAAAATTTCATTTGTTAACTCATTTTCTCAAGTGCCTTGCGTGAATCTCTCAGGCGATTTATTGCCGTAATATTTGTAAGTATGGCTAGCACGGTTATTGGGATTGTAAAAATTGAAATCGACTCAAACACCTGGAAGGGGATACCTGGAATAAAAAGTTTGTAATCTCCAATGTAATTACCAATGATACCACATAGCAAAGCAGAAACACCAAGTAAAACTACTCGCTCAGGGCGTTGCATTAACCCTCCTTTGCATTCGATGCCCAGCCCTTCTGCCCTTGCCCTTACGTAGCTTACCATCATTGAACCAATTAAACCAATAAACGCAAATAGTGAACTTAAAAAATAGTGATGTCCAACCAAATAATAACAAATACCCAGAAAAGTGACCAACTCCGAATAACGATCTAACACCGAATCAAACAAAGCACCAAACTTTGAACTCATATTTCCCATACGAGCTACCTGTCCATCCAACATGTCAAACAAACCCGCAAAAAGGATCATTGCCCCGGCCCAACCAACATAGGACAAATCTCCCCGATTACCCGCCTCTGCGCCAAAAATAAATATAATGGCTACAACGATATTCATTAAAAAACCAATCGTAGTAACCATGTTTGGTGTTAATCCCATTTTTATTAACAGCCTTACAAATGGATTTAAGATAAAATATATTATCTGCTGTAGCTTGTCACGCAAAGGCATATTTGAAATATTCATACATTAGTCAAAAATCAAACTTAAATCTTGCTCGTATTCCCCACTCTGCAACATTAGGGTGGTTCAAATAAGATAGCCGCTTCACTAAGTCTACCCTGAAGAACTTAAAGACATTCGCAATTCCTATACTGGCCTCCATGTAGGGCTCTCCCTCCAACGAATACGTTTCCGGAATTCCATCAACTGTTGTAGGGAATTGCATCAGGCCATTAGAATCGGTAGGAATGTTTTCATGCCGAATACCACCAAACAATACTTTAAAGGTAGCTACTTCACGTAATTTGAGTTTCTTTAATAATGGAACCTTATTGAAGAAGAAACCATTGAAATAATGATCGAAGTGAATACTCACATACTGATCACTTACAAACTCCAAAAAGTTCATCAAGTTGTAGGACTGAAGCTGGTAAGAGTATGTTTGGTTGGCTCGGTGAATTGTAAGAAGGGGATACGGCACGATTCCGAATATATATCCTCCCTCCGCAACAATATCGGTGTAACCAAATTGTGAAAAGTAAAATCGTTTATAAATATTAAGCGAAACGTTCTGATAGTTGTATTGACCACCAAGCATTCCTTCGATACCGTTGATCAATCGAACTGTAATAATCGGGTATTTATTGGGAATTGGGATACGATAAAGTTTGCCTTGATAAAATTGCTCCTTCGGAGCCCAGCGTAATTCAAGTGAAACCTCAGAAGTAACAACTTCTGAAACAGGTTGAACTCCATCTGGCTGCTCAATATTAAAACTAAGTCCTCCTGCAGCTTGCTGAGCCCAGTTTTTTATTCCGACACGGAAGGAGAAATGATTTTTGAATTCATGCCCGTAATCTACATTCCATATATCGTTATACAACCATTTATCGTTTACGCCTCTTTTAAAGGAAAGCAGAAAATTATCCTCTTGAACAAATTGAAGTTCCTGACCAGGAATCTTTGTATCATGCTGGTAGCTTAACCGGATGGACCTTATAGGAAATTCCAATGGAGACTTTTTTGTAAAAGAATAGGTACCTCCGAGATAATATTTCCATCGTTCGTCCTTAAATCCATAAGCCACATAGGACTCGAGGTACAAACGATTATTAAATTTAGGAGTTGTGCGACCACCCACGCGCAACCTGAAACCCTCAACGGGGTTAAAACTATAAAATGTATTAACAGGTCCCAGTTCCCAAGGCCCAAATCCCTGATATCCTGCCAACAGCAGGGTAGCGAAATTCATCGTTCTGCGAAACGAAGGGATTTTCTGTAAACTATCAATATTGGCATATACCTTCGATTCTGCAACCGTCAATGAATCGTGTCTGTTTGACGCCCAAAACTCATCATCTTTTTCCTGTTCTTCATTCAATACCACCTCCTTACCCCTTTGAAACATACTATCGGGCAGCGGTAAGTTTATTTCAAAATCCTTTATGGATATAGTTCGCTCTCCGAAGATTCCTCCACCTCCCTTGGATAAAGAAAAATCGGCCATCATAGTGCTCTTGGTGAGATGATAGCGCTCATCTTTGCTTCTCTCAAAATTCTGGATGATGTGCAACTCACGTACCCAATTCAGGTTTATATTTTTATTAACACCCATTTCCACGCGCTGCACAGCGTAGCGGTCATCCATGGTTATATAAAGCATACCTTGAAACAAGAAATCGGTATCATTTCTTGGCACAAAGGTAAGCTCGTAGAGCATCACATTATTCACCATCACAGTATCACTAAGATAGAACTTGTAGAATAATGGGGAGACCTCGGATATAGGACTTAAAAACTGGTTAGTAAGAATGGAAATATTGTTGTCATAAATATTAATATCCTGATACAGGTAATTCAGGTAGGTACTTAAACCCTCGTTGTCGATATAGTCTTCAAAACTAACTTTTTTATGGGCCACAATCAGCGAATTCTCTGCCTTAGGATTTTTGCGGTAATAATTTCTTGTAATTGTCTCTTGTAAATATATGGGAAGCAAGGATTTCCCTTCAATTTTGGCGGTATCAATATTCTCAAAAAAGAACTTATACTTCTTATACAATTTTTTTTCTTTCAGTTTCTCAACCAAACTGCTCAGTGAAAATTGTAGTTTCTCATACTGCTCGTATTCTACATAGTCATACGCCTGAATTTGATTTTTTTCTTTGTTGTCAATTACATTCCTGATCAGGTCAACTGCCGGATTATTTTTGTTTCGATATTTTTCCTTCTCTCTACCGGATTTCACAACAACTTCTTCAAGTATTACAGATTCACTCTTCAATGCTACATTAATCACCTGGGCTTCTCCTCTTCGCAGCGCCCGAATCACAGGTTCGTACCCCACGAAGGAAAATTGTATTTGAGTGTATGGTTTATCAGTGGATATCCGATACTTGCCATGAGGGTCAGACGTAACACCAACATTAGTTCCGGTAAAAAAAATATTTACATAAGGTAACGGTTCTTTTGTTTCGCTATCACGCACCACCCCAGTAACGATAGTTTCCTGTGCCAAAACGTACCCAGCCAAGAAAATAAAAAATAAAGTTAAATATGATCTTCTATTCGATCTCACAATACAATCTTAATTAAATACAAATTTCCGCTGGAAGAAATAACTATAACTCATACCCATAAATACCGCTACAACAATCTTTGACAGAGCATAGTCAACAGCAACGAACTGAGTTAAAAAATAAATACATGCAGTAGTTAAGAGAATATGGCCAATCCACACAACGAAGTATTTCAACGCCTGTGCAGGAATTTTCTTTTTAGTCGCTTCAAATACCCACCCACGTCCCAGTAAAAAGTGAGTAATTGCACCTGAGATGCTGCCTGCTATACTGGCCGCGAGATACCAAACCTGAAAAAATTCAGCGAGTACTAAGGTCATTGCAAAATCAACCCCAAACGCAATGAAAGAGGCGAACTGAGCTTTTATATATTTATATATGCCTTTCATCAAATCAGTTTAAGAGCCAAAGCACCTTGAACAACACCATTGGCGCAAATGCCTGCTATTACATCATCTATCATTACACCCCATCCTCCCGGAAATTTCTCTGCTCTTTTGATATAGAAGGGCTTCACGATGTCAAAAAAGCGAAACAATACAAAAGCCATCGCGATATATCTCAAAGCAAATGGAAGGAACAGCAGGCTTACTGCCATTCCCGCCACCTCATCAATCACTACTTTACTACTGTCCTTCCCCCAATCCGCCTCGACCATGTTAGCTGACCATACTCCAACTACAAAAATGAGAAGTGTGGTTACCAATGCGCCAACACCAAATCCATCCACACCCAAGGCATACCAACCCACACACCAAACCAAAGCCGCCCAGGTTCCGCCCCCTTTTAGGTAGCCTATGCCCAGTACTGAACTGACCAGTTTGTGAATCCACATT
This sequence comes from Flammeovirgaceae bacterium UBA2366, assembly GCA_002344065.1. Lineage (GTDB taxonomy): Bacteria > Bacteroidota > Bacteroidia > Cytophagales > Cyclobacteriaceae > UBA2336. The sequence goes on along the minus strand of DDTK01000014.1, from coordinate 259,001 downwards.
ACAACGACTCGACCATATCCTGATAGTAATCCAAGCCCAGGTGGGTTATTAAATCCTCGCCCATGATATGACGAAGGGTATTTTGAAGCTTCATCAATTGCTTGAAAATATCATGCACCGGTGGCAAACCCTCTGTAGTCTGTGGTGACTTAAAATAAAATGACAACCACTCCTGAATACCACTCATATTAGCTCGCTTGGCTAAATCCATAAAAAGCGCGAGGTCTAGTACGATTGGTGCTGCAAGAATGGAGTCTCTGCACAAGAAATTTATCTTGATCTGCATGTGATATCCCATCCATCCGAAAATATCAATGTTATCCCAACTCTCCTTGTTATCTCCGTGAGGCGGATAATAATTAATCCTCACCTTATGATACAGGTCGCCATATAGCTCCGGGTTCTTTTCGGGTTGGAGGATTTGCTCGAGTACGCTCAGTTTCGAAACCTCTTTCGTTTTGAAATTATCGGGATCGTCCAACACCAGGCCATCGCGGTTACCCAGGATATTGGTTGAGAACCACCCGTTTACTCCAAGCGCTCGTGCTTGTAAGCCAGGAGCCACAATAGTTTTCATCAATGTTTGGCCCGTTTTAAAATCTTTGCCTCCAATGGGTGTACCCGTTTCTTTTGAAAGTTCTATTAATGCCGGAATATCGCAGGTGAGGTTAGGTGCACCATTGGCATAAGGAATCCCCATTTTTATAGCAGCATAGGCATATATCATGCTGGGTGAAATAGTAGGATCATTTTTTCTCAACCCTTCTTCAAATGACTGAATGGATTGATGAACAGCTGTGGGCTCAATATACTTCTCTGTAGAACCACACCACACCATAACCATGCGGGTGCAATTGTTTTTACTTTGAAATATTCTAATGTCTTCCATCACTGCGTCTGCCAAGTCCAATTTGGTTTTTCCATTCTTTACGTTTGTGCCTTCGAGGTTTTTCACATAGGTCTTGTCAAATACCGCCTTCATAGGAATTATTTTCTCTAATTCAGACTTGATTGAGCTAAGCATGGATGCCTCAACAACTTTGGCGTTCATTGCCGCTTCATATACATTATCCTTGTAGATGTCCCACCCACCAAATACAATATCGTTTAGGTCGGCCAACGGTACAAAATCCTTGATCTTTGGATACCGGTTCTCCGTACGTTTTCCTAATCGAATGTTGCCCAACTGTGTCAAGGAGCCGATGGGCTGCGCCAATCCCTTTCTAATGGCTTCTACTCCCGCTATAAGTGTTGTTGCCACTGCACCAAGGCCGGGTATGAGTACACCTAGTTTTCCTTCTGCTTCACGTATTTGTTCTTTCATAATTTTAACATTTAAATCCAGTTGTGTTTTTGATACCATTGTAAAGTTTGCTTTAATCCATTTTCAAGTTTATAGGTTGGCTTAAATCCAATATCATTTTTTAGCTCCGCTATGTCGTAATACCAATTGGCTGCTGTTAGTTCCATTAATTTTTCCCTGTTTAGGGCTGGTGTTTTACCATTCCAGGAATACAAGGTCTCCAACAGGCCTGCTATAATTTTTATCATTCCAAATGGCAAGTGTATCTTGAGCGTACGTTTACCCAGCACCTGTTTTGCAATATTTCCAAGTGCATACCGATCATATGATTCTCCATCTGTGAGGTTGTAAGTCTTTTGAACTAAGGATGATTCCAATAGTTTTATGGTAACGTTTGCCAAATCCGTTACATGAATAAAACTCAATTGCTGAGATGAATTTCCAATGTATAATTCAAGTCCCCTGCTTATCGCTTTTAATATTATGAATATATCTTGCTCTCGCGGACCATAAACAGCCGTTGGTCTTATTACTATTAAAGGAAGGTTGAATTCCGCCAAATACTGTTCAGCCTTTAACTTACTAATTCCATAAGACGTAACTGGATTGGGTTTTATTTCAATCTTCTCTCCTGACTGAGGCCCGAGGGCTGCAAGGCTACTGACCAGAATAAATTTCTTCAGGTCCAAACCCGATTCTTGTGCTGCCATGGCCACATTTTTTGCATACTCAGCATTAATCATCTCGTACTCTTCCTTTCTCCTTGCTTTTGTAGAGCCGGCAGCGTGTATTATATAATCATATTTGTTCGTTCTGAAATTCTCTTCCAATTGGGTTGGGCTGCTCAGATCAGGGTAGGTAAAAGTGACCTGAGATGTTTTGAGATGGTCTATCTTGCTGGATTGCCTGACCGCAGCAAATACTTCAAAATTATGTTCAAGGGCTGCTTGTATCAGATGATAGCCCAAGAAACCACTCGCTCCAGTTATTAGAACCCTTTTACTCATAATGATTTCTCGAATATTCTATATCGCTTGTAGGGCACACCATTAATTTGCAAAAGAGCCCGGTTCATCAATTCATTGTTCTCCAACACCCAACTGGCTTCAGCCATCTTAAAATTCTTCTCCCGGTAGGACTTTATTATTTGGCCATAAAAGCATGCCTCAATTCCCATCTTGCGATAGTCCTCTAAAACACCCAGCGCAATAATGCGCAAAGCATTTATCTTCTTACGCTGAAAGAGCAGTTTGAATAATCCAAAGGGAAGCAATCTGCCTTTCTTGATTTTTATAAGGATTTGATTAAGGTCTGGGATCGCTAATGCAAAGCCAATAAACTTCCCCTCATATTCTGCTACCAGACAAAAATCCGGATCCAACAGCATCTTCATATCCTTGGCCAGGTAATCAAATTCATGGTTCGTCATTGGAACGAACCCCAAATTTTTGTCCCATGCAGCATTATAGACTTCACGGATTTTGGTTGCCTCTTCATTAAAGTTCTTTAAGCTCACTTTGCGAATAGTAACTCCCCTGTTTTTTAATCGCTCCCGAAGAGTATTAATCAGTCTCAAAGGTTTATCATCATAACCTTCTACTCCAAACGCATATGCTAACAAATCCGTCTTCTTTCTAAAACCGAATCCCTCTACCAATTCTTTATAATAGGATGGGTTATAGGTCATCATGACTATTGGAGGACTGTCATATCCATCAACCAACAAGCCGCAGGTTTCATTGGTTGAAAAATTAGTTGGACCAATGAGTGTATTTGCCCCTTTATTTTTTAACCATTCGCTTGCCTCGCTAAAAAGATGGGCCGCTACATCCTTGTTATTCTCGCAATCAAAAAAACCAAAAAAACCATCATTTGCTTTATTAAAGATGTTGTGGTTACTATTTGATATTGCCGCAATCCGGCCAACTATTTTTTCATTGCGATATGCAAGAAATGCCTGTACCTGAGAATGTTCATGAAATGGATGCTTGCCTGGCGTCAGTAAATCGCGTTGAGCCACAAATAGCTCAGGAACATAGTTCTTATCTCCTCTGAATAGCTCATGCGGGAAGTCAATAAATGACTGGAGTTCCCTTTTGGAGTTAACGTGCACAACCTTAACACTACTCATTACTAAGCCTTTACGAGCGATATAGATGAAATTTGCTTTGAAACTTTCGCCATTTTATCGACCGCCTCTTCAATCTGACTAAATGAATGAGTAGCCATAAGCGAAAAGCGAATCAGGGAGGAATCAGAGGCAACAGCCGGTGATACTACCGGATTAACAAAAACGCCTTCTTCCTGAAGTAGTTTTGTCATTAAGAATGTTTTATCATTATCCCTGATATAAATTGGAATAATAGGACTCTCTGTTGCACCAACATCAAAACCTTCCTGTTTTAGTAGCCGCATGGCATATTTGGTATTTGCCCATAATTTTTGCATATGCTCAGGCTCATTTTGTATAATATCGAGTGCTGCAAGCCCACTTGCTGCTGAAGCTGGGGTCATACTTGCACTGAAGATCAACGAGCGTGCATGATGTTTCAGATACTCAATGGTGTCTCTGTCGCTGGCTACAAATCCCCCTAACGAAGCCAGAGATTTACTAAAGGTTCCGGTTATAATATCTACCTGATCGGTAAGATCAAAATGAGAAGCTGTTCCCGCTCCACCCACTCCTAATACTCCAAGGCTGTGCGCATCGTCAACAACTACGGTTCCATTATACTGCTTTGCCAGCTCAACAATTTCGGGCAGTTTGGCAATATCGCCCTCCATACTAAATATGCCATCTACGGTAATTAGCTTTATTGATTGCTCAGGCAGCCGACTTAGCTTTAGCTCAAGGTCACTCATATTGTTGTGAGCGTACTTAATAACGCGCGAGAACGAAAGCCTGGCTCCATCTATAATAGAGGCATGATCATATTCATCGAGCAAGAGGTAATCATTCCTGCCTGTCAGGCATGAAAGCACTCCAAGATTAACTTGAAAGCCCGTGCTGAAAATTACAGCGGCTTCTTTGCTAAGAAATGAAGCAATTCTATCCTCCAGTTCTATATGTATGTCAAGTGTTCCGTTCAGGAACCTTGAACCTGCACAGCCACTACCATATTTGGTAATCGCATCCTTGGCCGCTTCCTTAATCTTCGGATGATTAGTAAGACCCAGGTACGAGTTCGAACCAAACATCAGTACCTTTTTGTGGCCAATATAGACTTCTGTATCCTGAGCTGATTCGATAGGTCTGAAATACGGATATATTCCTTTTTCCTTGGCTTGATTTGCGGTTTTAAATCCTGCCACTTTTGCGCGTAAATATTTACTCATAGGGTCAAAACATTAATTTAACATCAAGAGATTATAATATGTTTTCAAACTTGGGCTTTGCCTGTTTGGTTCCATCTTAAATTCCGAAGGATAGTGATCAAACCCCGATATTCTCGGCCCGGGCCGTACTTGAAACTTAAAAATAGAACCGATCAAACATTCACCCAGGCAACACATACATCATAATTTTATATTTTCTTAATAAAAAGATTTCGCAAAATAGGAAAGCAATCGCTATATTTTAATAATCACTATACTAAAGTATAGCGATATACCCTTGTATAGTTGATACAGTATCTGGGGTTTTACAACATCAAAAAAGCACGGCAAAAAGGCAAGGTTTCCGGAACCATCGGATGTTAACCAATTAACCCCATTAATGTTTATCATTGTTTGATAGTTTTTCCATGAAGTTTTTTCAGCATTATTTATTTAATTACTTTCCTGCTTTAAGTAGGTTGAGATTTTTTAATTTTTGCCCTCCCCACATTTTTTGTGCATAGTCTGTGAAGTAGCGATGAGAATCAAAAAAACAAATATTCATTTGGCTCCATTCCTTATCCGTAAGTTCCTGGCAATTTTTAAGTTCTAACTCTTCTTTGAGGAGCGCACACCAATTGAAATAATCTTCTGCCCCAAGATGCTGAGCATCAGCATCGCATATAATTTGTTCAGCAAGCGTTACTGGTTCTCCCAATCTTTTTGTAGCGAGGATCAATTTTTTAACTGAGGGCATGTAATTTTCAGTCAAGTTTCGCGAATCAAGAAATGTCGATACAATGGTTACACTTGCATTTTCATGATCGTCAATATTCAAACAGTATCCTGTATCGTGGAACCAGGCAGCCACCAAAAGCTTTTCCATATCAGTTTTTGTCAACCGGTAGTGTTCGCCAAGCTCATGGCAAGATTGAACAACATTAAGGGTATGATGAATAGTATGAAACTTGCAGTTTGCAGGAAGGTAATGGTTGAACAACCCGGTAACATAAAATCGGGATTCAAAAATTAATGGATTACTATCAAATTCAAATATTGACATGAGTATTTTCCTTGCCATTAGTTGATGTAATTGCAAATGAATGCGATCGTAAAATAATTTCTTTGACCAACGACAGTTCCCGCTCTGAACGTGGGCTGTAAAGCATAATAAAGTTTGATGGGATCTCTTTTAAAAAAGCCAACGGATGGAATTCTCCCCAACCTTTTACCACAATTTCCTTAACGTCTGCCATTGGAAGAAACAAATGTAAACTACCATCGGGATATGGATGAATGTGACAAAATTCCCGCTCTATTACCGCATGTGGATTGATAAGTCTAACTGTTTCGGAAAGAAACAGCCCTTGCGCTCCAGACTTTGATATTATTGACGGCTTTATCTCTACAAAACTTATGGTATGTGCCCAAATCATAAGTTTGTTGTGTATGTGATGGGTCCCGTTTTGTGACAATTGCTTGTGAGGGCTGGTCGCGGTGGTTAACGGGGTAAAATCTTCACGATCTGAAAGTTCCAATTCATTCATTTGCTTGTCCAGTTATTTTGATGCTTTAGCATTTGGATCAATAAATTGCTGACTATTTCCGGGTATCCTGCCATTAGTTCGTCATACTCTTTCGTAGAAATTCGCAGGCTATATGAAAAAACAATTGCATTCATCAACGGGAATGAGCAAAGTGAATGCATTATAATGTAGATGTGCTTAGAGTCCACATCAGAACGAATCTGTCCTTCCTGCTTTAATCTCTCGAAGTAAAGCACAAATTTGTTGAGCCCCTTTCTGTACTTTTTGGTTCTTGATGTGAGTAAGTCAGGTTTTCGAATGATTTCCCTCAGCAGGAATAACATCGAATTCGCTTTGAGAAAAGTAATGAACGTCCTGATAAATCTTTTCAGTTTCAATTCCCAACTTTCATCCGGATCCTGATCCCATGTGGATAACAGGGGCATGAATCGTTCGAGTGCTTCATCGAAAATCCGCTCAAACATTTTATCCTTCGACCTGAAATAATAGTGAAGCAATGCCCGGTTGATCCCTGCACGATCTGATATCTCCTGCATCCTGGCCCCATCAAATCCTTTCGATTCAAACACCTTTCTTGCGGCCACCAAAATCGCTTCCTCCGTGGAAATGCTTGTTTCCGTATTCATTTCAATGTTTTTTTGATTTTAACATAGTGTTTTAACAATCTTGTTAAAAGTAAAATTATTCTTTTAACTTTACACCGTCAAGATTTTAGACGACAAGTTTAGAACACTGTATGAAAATCATGATAGCAAGTGATTTGAGTGAAAATTCTTTGCTCATGATTGAGGAAGGAATCAAGCTTGCGCGACAACTCAACGGAGCTGTTTGGATTATCCATGTGGTGGACAATACATCACAATATTCCAATCTTGCTCCAGGACTGCCTAAGGTTTGGAACTGGGAAGAAATAGAACAGTACGCAATCGAATTTCTCACCAGGGAAACGCAAAAGTATGGTGACGTTGATAAAGAAGTTATGGTCAGAATTGGAGATCCAAAAAAGGAAATAATAGAGCAGGCAACAAAGCTTGATATTTCTTACCTGGTCATTGGAACACACGGTAAGACAGGACTATCCCATTTGGTTATGGGGAGTAATGCAGAGTATTTGATAAGGCACGCGACTGTGCCGGTTATTGTTGTACCCTATAAAAAAGAAGCTCACTAAAATAAGTAAAGAATGATAGATGAAAAGCCAAAGAATACCGGGACAAGAAAACTTTTCGAGAGCCCCGTGCTTGAGCGATTGACACGAACGCACATTGCTGTTCCAACCTCAATACTTGTTTTGTATGCAGTTGCCCTGTTTTACTGGAGTCTGACCCATACCGCGCTAACATGGGGCATCGCTACCCTTCTTTTTTTTGCAGGATGGTTTGTATTTACATGGGTTGAGTACAATGCACACAGGTATGTTTTTCACATGGGCACATACACGAAACTGAGATCAAAAATCCAATACACAATACATGGTGTTCATCATGAGTATCCAAAAGATAAAGACTGGCTGGCCATGCCTCCAATACTAAGCATCAGCATTTCCACAATTCTGCTTTTGCTTTTAAGATTAGTGTTGGGTGACTATGTTTTTGCATTTTTGCCGGGATTTTTAGTGGGGTATTCTGTTTATCTTGGTATCCATTATAGCGTTCACGCCTTTTCACCGCCTCGAAATTTTTTTAAGGCACTTTGGGTAAACCACAGCATTCACCATTACAAGGATGGTGAATCAGTCTTTGGCGTTTCTTCTCCTTTGTGGGACTACATCTATGGAACAATGCCGCGTAATGCCAGAAATGGTTGACGTTCGGATTGGTTTTAAAGGCATTACTTCTGTACTCAAATAGATATGTATAATTCTGAAAATAGGGAAAAAATACTTACCTGTGCCGAGAATCTATTTAGAAAATATGGCACCAGACGTATTTCTATGGATGACATGGCTCATCACCTTAGCATGTCAAAAAAAACCATATATGAGTCATTTGCAGACAAAGACGAAATCGTATATCAGATCATCACTGCCTTTCGAAAAAAACTGGAAGGATTAATCGAGGCCATTTTTGACAAACCAGCCAACCCAGTTGAGCGGTTAATAAAGATGTTCATCTGCATTACATCAATGATAAAAGAAACCAACCCTTCATTGATTCATGATTTACAAAAATATCACGAGAATGAATGGCAAATCCTACAGGAGTTCAAAGATGATTTTTTGAACAACAAGATTAAAATTATTGTAGCTGATGGAGTCAGGAATCAATATTTCAACCCGACACTCGATGTTAATATTTACGTTACATTTTTTCTTGAAGTGGTTCAGTTGTCTGGCAATGAAAAACTTTTTCCACAGGCAAAATATGCCCAGCAAGTAGTAACAATTAATTTAATGGGTTGTTTGATCAATGGTATTGCTACCGAAAAAGGAAGGCGTGTTTTCAAGAATCTAAGTTAAACACTCTTCAAAATCCGGATTAAATCTTTAAAACAATAGTCAATAAATAGAGTATGAAGAATCTAAAGTTAGTATTTGTCCTTTTAAATCTCTTCCCGGCATTGCTCTTTGCGCAAGAGGTTCAACGCTATTCTCTCAGGCAGTGCATTCAACAAGCCATGAAAGAGAATGTTTCCATTCTCAAAGCTCAACTGGATGAGGATGAAGGAAAGCAAAAAACAAAAGAAGTGACCGCCACCGCCTTTCCCCAGATAAATGCAACCGGGGAACTGATTGATAATGTGCTGCGGCAAGCATTCGTTTTTCCGGCAGCACTGGGCGATCCAAATGCAGGCCCCGATGATTACATCGTACTACGTGGCGGCCTTCAATATACAGCATCCATAAATGTGCAGGCTAATCAACAGATATTCAACCAAAGCCTATTTACCGGTATCAAGGCTGCAAGAGTAAGCGAAGATTATTACAGGCTTAACCGTGAACGTATTGAAGAAGAGACTATCTACCAGGTGGCATCTCTATTTTATCGTGTTGCCGCTTTGAAGACGCAGCAAATTGTTTTAGAGACTAATCAGGAAGAACTGCAAAAGAGCCTCACTATTACCAACGATCGTTTTAACAATGGCTTAGCCCGGAAGCTTGATGCCGACAGGTTACGGGTAAGCCTCACCAATATCCAAACTCAATTGGCCACTATGAAGGACACTTACAATGTGTTGATAAGCCAGTTAAAATTATTAATCGGCCTTAACAAGGATTTTGCATTCGATATTGATTTCCAATTGCCCACTGATTTAGACTCTGCATTCTTAAATTATACACCGGGCACATTAGATACAGAATTCGTTTGGGAAGACAAGATTGAGTATAAGCAACTAACCACCCAACGTTCCTTGTATCAACTGGAGCGCAAAAATTATTCAGCAGGTTATTACCCCACCTTGTCGGCATTTGCCAGTTACACTTACCAGGGACAAACTAATTCATTTTTTCTGTCAGGTGATTCAAATCCGCTTTGGTTTGATGTCGCATCAATTGGTTTGCGGTTAAACATCCCAATCTTTGATGGTTTACGAAAGCCTGCGCAAATGCAGCAGTCCCGTATCCGGCAAATTAAAACGGAGAAAGATTTGGCTTTCGTCAAGCAACAATCTTCAGCCATTAGTGAAAATGCTACCAGGTCTCTTGAAGTGAATTACAAAAATTTCCAGGCTCAACGCCAAAATGTTCAGCTTGCCAACAGCATTTACGATGTAACCGAGCAAAATTATAACGAAGGAGTCAGTCCACTAACTGACTTATTGCAAGCAGAAACTGCCAGGATAATGGCACAGAGCCAGCTAATCGAGGCGTTGTTAAAAGTAAAACAATCGGAAATAGAGCTGCTTAAAGCCAACGGTGACATCAAATCTTTATTAAACTAAATTCTAACTATTCTAATTCAGGAATTATAATATGAAAAAAACAATAATCGCCATAGTTGTCATCATTGCACTGGTATTGATTAGTGCTTATGTACTCAGGAACAATAAAGAGAGGATGAAAGAAAAGACGGAACTTGCAAAGGTTGTTAATGCAACAATTCCGGTAGAGGTATCCGTGACAAAGCGGGAAGCCTTGGGTGGCAGTTTTATTGCTACCGGCAGTTTCTCGCCATCCAGACAAGTCATTGTTTCCACCGAAGCGGCTGGCAAGATAGTGAACATATCGGTTGACGAAGGACAATTTGTTCAGCAGGGACAATTGCTGGCAAGAATGGAATATGAAACACTTGAAGCGGATGTCAAATCAGCCACTGCAAACCTTAAGAAGTTAGAAACTGATAAAGAGCGCTATGAGAACCTGGTAAAAACGGGTGGAGTTACACAGGCCCAGCTTGATGACATCAATTTGAACTACACTAACGGGGAAGCAAGGTTGATAAATGCCAAAGAACGATTGAAAGACACTTACCTGACCGCACCCTTTGCAGGTTATGTGAATAAACGCTTTATAGAAAACGGACAGTATATCGCATCCGGTAAAGAAGCGTTCGAGATTGTCGACCTGACGAAGATGAAAATGATTGTGAACGTAACAGAAAATCAAGTGTTGCGAGTAAACCAAGCCCGGCAAATTCAGGTGTCGGCAGATGTTTATCCTGATGTTAATTACGAGGCCCGTATAAAGTTTGTAGGTGCGACTGCTGATGTCAACTTGAACTTTCCAGTGGAACTTCAAATCACAAATGTAAAAGACAAACCGCTTCGGGGTGGAATGTTTGGTCGCGCCACATTTGAATTGCCTGCATCTGAAACTTCTCTGGTGATTCCACGGGCTGCCCTTTTGGGGAGCATTGAAAATGCTCAGGTGTATGTTGTTTCTGGGGACTCCGTTATGTTAAGGGCGATTACGATAGGGAGACTTTTCTCCAATAATGTCGAGGTAGTTAATGGTTTGAACGAAGGTGAGAAGGTTGTTACCAGTGGTCAAATCAACTTGACAGAAGGTGCCAAAATAACAGTCCTCAATGAAAATTAATTTACGTCAATTAGCACAACACTGATATGAAAATAACTGAAGTTTCGATAAAAAGGCCATCTTTTATATTGGTGCTTTTTATAACATTAACATTTCTTGGCCTTAACAGCTATCAAAAACTGGGCTATGAATTGATGCCCAAATTCAGTGCGCCAATCATAACAATTTCCGCAATCTATCCGGGAGCTTCGCCAAATGAAGTGGAAAACACTGTAACAAAGGAAATTGAAAATGCCATATCATCAATGGAGAATGTGAATAAAATTACCGCCAGTTCTTATGAAAGTCTGTCGGTGATTGTTATTGAACTTCGGAACGAGGCAAATGTTGATTTGGCTTTGCAAGATGCTCAACGAAAAGTGAACGCTATTCTATCCAGTCTTCCGGACGATGTAAAGACACCTTCATTAGGTAAGTTCTCTTTCGATGATCTGCCGATTATTAATCTTGGCATTTCGGCTAAAATGAACGCAACTGAATTGTACGATTTGGTTACGCAACGTCTTCAGCCGAACCTGGCAAAAATTCCTGGTGTTGCGCAAACGAATATAATTGGTGGCGAAGAACGAGAGATTCGTATAAACGTCAACAGAAATAAACTGAAGGCATATAGGCTCGCCCTTCCCCAACTCGTTCAACTGATTAAAACTTCAAATGTTGATTTTCCTACTGGGAAAATAAAATCTGAGGAAGAACAAATCCTGATAAGGTTGGCCGGCAAATACCAAAAGTTGGAAGAAATAAAAAACTTGGTGGTTGCTTCAACACCCCAGGGAGGGCCTGTTTATTTAAAGGATGTTGCAGAAGTTCAGGATACCAAAAAGGAAGCCAAACTCATCAACCGAATCAATTTATTAAACTCAATTGGGCTGAGCATTCAAAAGCAAACTGACGCCAACGCAGTAGCTGTGAGTGAATTGGTACACAAGGAACTTGCCAAGCTTGAACACTTGTATTCCAATATTGACCTAAAGTTTACTATTGCCAGGGACTCTACGGAATACACGTTGGAGGCGGCAGATGCCGTAATACATGATCTTATTCTCGCCATCTTCCTGGTAGCAGCCATTATGTTACTATTCCTCCACTCTTACAGGAATTCAATTATTGTAATGGTAGCGATACCGCTTTCTCTGATAGCCACTTTTATCGGTATGTCCTTGTTCGGATTTACGCTCAACTTGATGTCACTGCTTGGTCTTTCGTTGGTGGTTGGCATATTGGTAGATGATGCCATTGTGGTGATCGAAAACATTTATCGCCACATGGAGATGGGTAAAAGTAAAATTCAGGCTGCATATGATGGTGTGAAGGAAATCGGTTTCACGGTTACCTCCATTACAATGGTAATTGTTGTGGTGTTTTTACCCATTGCCCTAACAACGGGTATCATTTCAAATATTATGCGCCAGTTTTCTATTGTGATTGTGATCTCAACATTGCTGTCATTACTGGTGTCATTCACAATGGTTCCTTTTCTATATTCAAGATTTGGAAAATTAGAGAGATTGACCGATAAAACACTCTTCGGAAGATTTGTTTTACGATTTGAGGAAACATTAGACAGATTTATTCATTGGGTGCAGAACATATTGAGATGGTCGTTCAGACACAGATTTATCACCCTCGGCATCGCTACCCTGCTATTTGTTGGATCGATTAGTTTAATTGTGGCAGGCTTTATTGGAACAGAATTTATAGCCCAGGGAGATCGTGGCGAATTCGTCCTGGTGCTTGAATATCCAAAGAAAACATCAGTTGACCAGAATAATATTCAGTCTCGAAAAATTGAGGAGTTTGTTTCATCCAAAAAAGAGGTTGTATCCACTATCACGACCATTGGGCAAACCAATGAAGGCGGTTTCTTTGGATCCGCTACCGGAACACCATACAAATCTGAAATTACTGTTAAACTTGTTCCGGAAGATCAACGCGAAAAGAGTTCAGATATATATGGTGTTCTTTTAAAGAACGAGATCATGGATAAATTTCCTGGTGTAAAAGTAAAGTCGACACCTATATCAATGCTGGGTACTGCCGAGCAAGCTCCTATTCAGCTTATCGTTACGGGGCCGACTTTTGACACAGTAATGTTCACAGCCAATAAACTCATGCAAGAAGTAAAGAAAGTGGAGGGAACCCAGGAGGTAAAGCTCACGGTTGAGTCAGGAACTCCGGAGGTTGTTGTTACCACCGACAGACAAAAGATGGCCGAGTTGGGACTGGATCTCCAAACTGTTGGAGCTACAATGCAGTATGCTTTTAACGGCAACACCGATGCGAAATTCAGACAAGGCGAATACGAGTATGATATTAATATATTATTTGATGAGTTTAACCGGAAAAGCATTGAGGATGTGCGTGCACTGACGTTTCAAAGCAAGTATGGAAAAGAAGTAAGGCTTGACCAGTTTGCAGAAGTAAAAGAAGGCTTTGGGCCATCCAAACTTGAACGGTTTAATCGAATAACTTCTGTCAATGTTAATTCGCAATTACTCGGGCGTCCTTCAGGAACGGTTGCGGCAGAAATAAATGGAATTATTGATGGCATGACTTTACCCGCTGGAGTAAGTGTGATTTTTGGTGGAAACCAGGAGAGACAACAGGAGTCTTTTGGGCAATTAGGATTTGCCTTTATTACCTCTATCTTATTAGTGTATCTAATTATGGTAGCACTCTACGATAACTTTGTTTACCCTTTTGTTGTATTGTTTTCAATACCACTGGCAATCATTGGTGCGCTGGTTGCGCTGGCTCTTTCCGCTCAAACACTGAGTTTGTTTACTCTTCTCGGCATTATTATGCTTATCGGATTGGTAGCTAAGAATGCAATTCTGGTAGTTGATTTTACGAATCACCTCAAAGAAAGAGGGATGACTACTGAAGAGGCGTTGTTGGAAGCAACAAAGGAGCGGCTTCGCCCTATCCTGATGACGACAATTGCAATGGTGGCAGGGATGATGCCAGTTGCCTTGGCCAATGGACCAGGAGCAGCTTGGAAGAATGGCCTTGCTTGGTCAATAATCGGTGGCTTGACCAGTTCCATGTTTTTAACTTTACTGGTCGTTCCGGTAGTCTATCAGCTTGTTGACAGAGTTTTGATAAAAACAGGGCTGTTAAATGAAGCAAAAAAAGCCAAGTATAAAGAGTTTGCGACTTAAAGTTTTTCCCATGAGTGTAGGCCAACCCTACACTCATGCAATGAAAAGAAGGAGAGGAATTGAAAATGAATAGTGTTCGTTTTATCGTGCGAAAAAACCGCAGACAAGGCCACCAATTAAACCTAACCCAAGTATTGGCGCATACTGTTTAGTAACCAACGCATCGGGTAGACTAAGCACTAAGCCAACTAGTGCACCCTTCAACCAGGAAGGGATTGGCAAAGGCATATTGAATATGATAAATCCAATTGCAAAGCGACTAATAAACGAAGCTGTCATTGCTCTGGCTTTGTCATCAAATTTCATAAACGTCATTGGAATAATAGAAACTATTCCGAAGACTAGACCGGCAATAATTCCTTTTAAGATTACAGACATAAAAGTTATTTTTTTAGATTGTATGCTTCCCGTAACCAGCCGAGCAGTTCTTTATCAACTTCGGAATCCTTGGTTAACTTAATGGTGTGATGGTATCGATTAGCAGAGGCTCTTTCAATTTTGGATATCCTTGGTGTCTTTAATTCATAGTTTAAGTGCACCTCCAGATTTAGGTAACTTTGTCTGGTGTAGACCCCTGCAAAACCAAATCGATTTCGAAGGTGAACGCTTGTCTTCTTAGGTTCAATTTTCAACTGTCCAAATTTTGACAATTTGTCAATAAGCTTCCGGTAGATTTTTCGAACGATTTCATCTTTACCTTGAAGGTGGTCGAGTTCTGTGAAATTTGCTACCATTGGAGATTCAGTCTCAGGATTAAAATAATGGATTAAATTGAAATCCACTAACTTTTTCAACTCCCTTTAACGTTTTTCATCTCTATTTCAACTTATTTTTAACTTTATTTAATTGATTACGCATTCATTTATTTTTGAAGAAATTCGTTAAGATTCATTCACAATGTTTTACAATCGTTCATAACCATTTAAGTACGCTGTTCTCGATCTATAAATTTACTTTCTCAACGCAAAACAAATTATGGAGGGAAAGCAAAGTGAGGAGCAAGTGAAAGAGGAGGTTTTCTTATTAAAGGCACTTACACATAAACAACTTGCTCAGATGTACGGAGTGAGTTGGTTAACATTTCAGAACTGGATCAAGAAAGTTGAACACGAGGTCGGCAGAAAGACAGGCCACTTCTACCACGTTCACCAGGTGAAAAAAATATTTCAAATCTTCGGATTGCCGAAGCAACTTGATCTTTCTTTGAAGGACTTGAACGAAATTAATAAGTCAATCTAATCGTCATCTTCGATCCCTATTGACGACAATTATAAGATAAAGTATTACCAAAAAAGTTGTTGCTGAAGTGAACAGGAATATGGACGATGACCCCAACGTCAACCACAAAAAACCTGCAAAAGAACTTGCTATCATGGTGAACACACTTTGAAAACCAGTATAGGTGCCTATGGCAGTTGCAATATCCTTCTTTTCGCTAATATTGCTGATCCACGCTTTAGCAACGCTTTCGGTGGCAGCAGCATAAATTCCATAAAGGAGGAACATAATGACGAATTCATGTAACTCATTGCTAATGGACATTCCCAGATAGACGAAAGCAAACACTGTAAACCCGAAAATTATCGTCCGCTTAAAACCAATCTTGTCACTTAGTTTTCCAAGTGGAAATGCAGCTAATGCGTACACAAGATTGTAAAAAACGTATACGCCAATAATGGTGGTATCACTTAATCCGGCTTCTTTTATTTTCAGTAACAGGAAAACATCCGAACTATTAATTAATGTAAATGCAAGCAGTCCTGCTACAAGCTTCTTATACGTTGACGGACTCTCTTTCCAGTACTGGGCAAAAGAAAAAAACGAAACCGGGGTTAACTCGAATTTCCTTGATTCCATCTTTGCTTCTTTTAGAAGAAACGTAAAACTTATGGCAACAATACCCGGAATAAAAGCGAGTAAGAAAAGTGCTTTATAGTTTCCTGGAAATAAGTAGAGATAGATCAAAGCCACTGAAGGGCCAATAACAGCACCAACTGTATCCATTGCCCGATGGAAGCCGAACACTTGCCCTTTTGTTTGAGGTGTAGCCTCGTCTGACAGCAGTGCGTCCCGCGCTCCGGTCCGTATTCCTTTTCCAAACCTGTCAATCGTGCGCGAAAACAAAACCCATAGAGGGTATACAAAAACTGCCATCATGGGTTTGGAGACAGTGCTCATTAGATACCCGATGCGAACAAACGGAAGTCGCTTACCACTTACGTCAGAAAGTTTTCCGAAATAACTTTTGCTTAGTCCAGCAGTTGCTTCAGCAACACCCTCTAAAACACCTATTAACAAAATCGAGAAACCTATTTCTTTTAGATATATCGGCATTACCGGATAGAGCATTTCACTTGCAACATCTGTGAAGAGGCTGACGAGCGATAATATCCAAACGGTTCGAGTAATAACCTTCATTTTTTCAAGTGCCTAAAGCACTTAGTTATTCAGTGGGGATTTTTTTAGTTGCTCCTTCATTAAAATCATATCTCCCTCCAGCGCATTTATTCTTTCGTACAAACCTGAAGGCTCTGGTGCCTGACGGGTGAGCTTGATTTTGAACTTCCAAACCTCTTTAATATTCTCAACTGGTAGAGGAAACGTTGGATACTGAGGGTCTTTGTTATCAGATTTACAAATAATCACGCCCCCTTTATCGAGGTAATTCAGGCAACGTTTCAATACTATGTTATCAACTTCCTGCGCATTGTTTACCAAAATGTAAACGAAGCCGTCTTTAATTTCTTCCAGTCTTTCAACATATTCACCAACCACAATATCTCCAGGAAAAAATCCGGTGCGATCAGCCAGCATACTATAACCGCTTACCTCAAAAGCTCGGTACGTTCCGTGATTCAGACCAGGAAGCCAGAAGGTTGGAAGATGCTCAATGTATTCAGGTTGTTGCGCTCCTTGAAGGTATCCGGCCTGTGCTTTAATAGGAACGAGCACAATATTGTCTCTTCCGGTTTTATCTACGGTAGTGACCAAAGTCCTGACAGGAGATACAGTCATTTCTGTCGGCTTTTTGCTCTTTGCATGACCTACCAGATTATCCCAACTTGTTGAGTAGTACTTAACTATCTTGCCAATTGACTCCAGAGAAGGGTACATTTGGCCACTTTCAATCTGCGAAACGGCTGAACGGCTTAAATCTACGGGAGCACCAAATTCCTCCTGAGAAAGTCCTTTTTCCAACCTTAAGACCTTAATTTGGTTTCCTAAGACACTCTTTGTCAGCATAAATTTATTTGTTTAGTAAAACTTGACAATATTAGTAAGCATTACTTAACATTGCAAACAAGAGCAAGAAATTAATAACACGACAAATAATATGAGACGCGAAATCAGCAAAACCGAGGAAACCGGAAACAAACCAGAAATCTTTGTATTGAAACCCTACAATCACAAGCAACTGGCGGACTTCTACGGAGTATGTTGGCTGACGTTTCAGCGATGGGTGAAAAAGAATGAAGACCTAATTGGAAAGAAGACGGGACACTTTTACAGTATTAACCAGGTACTTATTATCTTCAAGATATTTGGTATGCCTAAACGATTCAGGGTTTCCCTTGCGGAGGTTGAGGAGATGTTTAAAGCTGCATAATGATTCCAAAGATAAGATATGAGCAATAATTATATTTGGTTAGCGGCAAGCACGGGACATGCAAGTTAGATTGTGTGGGCTAATTTGACGAAAGTATATATTTACATTTTTTAGTTACTCATGACAACCAAGACTAAGATTTCTAACATTGTATTTTCAATTTATATAGCTATTTCATTTTACGTTTTTGGCGGAAGCATGGTAAACTCACTTGTCGGTTATCAGACGTGGAGTTATGTTGGAGCAAACGAATTTGTCAAATTTCATCAAGTAGACAGCGCATTAATTAAGCCTGTCTTTGTAATTTTCTTTTTCATATCCTTCATTCCTCAGATATTGTTGCTTTGGTACAGACCTAAACCAATTTCCAAATGGCTTCTTGGATCAGCTCTGTTTCTTAACTTAGTCAATTTATTTTCAACAGTGATAATTCAAATTCCTATTCAAATTGAGCTTGATAAAATATATTCATTGGAATTAATTGAAAAGCTTATTACAACAGATTTGATTTACAGACGGACTACGATAAGTTTAATTGCAGTATTGAATTTTATCATGTTATATAAAGTAGTGAATCATTCAAGTAATGAATAGATAAGCTCTTCGTAAACAGGTTTTAAGTTGGGATAGATTTAGCTCTAATACATTAAAAAGCTTGATAAATTGATTTTTGAAACTCACATACCGACATTTCCAATCAATCAGTTCATTGAGAGTTTTGTCTATTACAAGGGCTATAATCCCGACCATTCGGTGGACAGGTTTCTACCTGACGGGTACACTTATGTGGTTTTTGACCTGACCGACTATCCAAAATTCATTTATGACAATCATTCTTTAAAAGAAATACAGTCTTGCAGAAATGTTTGGTTTTCAGGCATCAGAGAAAAATACATTACCATTCCTTCGGGGCGTGACAGTGAAATGTTTATCATCTACTTTCTGAAAGGCAAAGCCTATCCATTTGTAGAAATGCCTATGAATGAACTGACAGATTTTGTTGTGGACGGAGAACTTGTAATGTCAAATGAGATTCTGAATATGAGAGAAAAGCTACTTGAATGCTTAACCGTTCAAGAAAAATTTCTGTATGCAGAGCAGTATTTAACAAAAGCCTTTTCAAGAAAATTAATTACAAATCCTTTTGTAGACTATTCCATAAACCAAATTTTGCAAAATCCATGTCAGTTATCTATCAATCATCTTTCTGAAAAAGTTGGGTACTCACAAAAGCACTTAATCAAAATATTTAAAGAACATGTTGGCGTAACGCCAAAGGTGTTCTTAAAGATTATTCGTTTTCAAAAGGCCCTGCAAGAAATTGAAACGCATAAAACAGTCAACTGGACAAGCATAGCCTTTGAAAGCGGATATTATGACCAAGCTCATTTTATAAACGATTTCAAAGAATTTTCTGGCTTTACACCCAATCAATACCTGAAAATGCAAAGCGATTTTGCGAATTACATAGCAGTTGGGTGAGGTAAATTTTTTCCAATACCTATGCTTTCGTTCGTTTTATTTTTGAAATCAAAAACAGTATAAAAACTATGGAACAATTTTACATAAATCATTGGGCGGTGCTTGTTTGTGCCGTTGCCAACTTAGTAGTCGGTGCATTGTGGTATTCGCCAATGCTGTTTTACAAAGTGTGGATGAAAGAAAATAACTTCACAGAAGAAACGATAAAGCAGAAATTCAATCCATTAAAAACGTATGGGATGAGTTTTGTTCTTTCGCTTATTATCAGTTACAATCTTGCCTTTTTTCTTGGTGATGATAAAACCAATGCAAGTTGGGGGGCAACAGCAGGTTTTTTGGCGGGCTTTGGATTTTCAGCATTGATATTTGCTGTTGTTGCTCTATTTGAGCAGCGTTCGTGGAGATACATTCTAATCAACGGTGGTTACATTACCATTTATTTTACTCTCATCGGCTTTATTATCGGGGCATGGCGGTAACCAAAAATCAAAAAAAATATGGCAAAGACTTCAGGTGAAATAGAAAAGGAATTTATTGATACTGCAAAAAATAAAACAGGCAAATCTTTGCAGGATTGGCTCAAATTAGTCAAGTCATCTGGAATTGAAAAAAGAAATGACATTCTTGAATGGCTGAAAAAAGGACACGGACTAAACCATTTACAGGCTCAACTCATTACAGGGATATTTCTTAACAATGGTAATCCTGTTTACATCAATGAAAATGCCTTATTAGAAAATCAGTTTGTAAAATGTCCTGAGATGCGTTCTATATTTGACAGTATTTCCGAGAAAATTATTTCATCATTCCAAGGAACGCAACTAATTCCGAAGAAAACATATTTGTCGTTTACAGCAGTCCGTGAGTTTGCCGCAATAAATGTAAAGCCAAAAGAAATCAGGTTAGGTCTTGATTTAGGTGATGAAGCGTTCACGGAAGAATTACAAAAATCAAAACTTATAGGGCCTATGCCTCGAATTTCTCACATGATTATACTCTCTGAGAGTAAGCAATTTGATAATAGAGTAAAACAGCTTGTGCAACAATCTTTCAACCGAACTCACAAAAAATGAAAAACACATTATTCGTCATACTTGCAATTGGTTTTCTTGGTTCCTGTTCACAGGAAAAAAAGAGCACAGAAGAAAAACAGTATAGTATTGCCTATAATATTCACGAACATGATACCATTCATAAAAACAACTATGAAGTTATCACTATGAATATGGATGGCACAAACAAAAAAAACATCACTAACAATCCTGATGTGGCATGGACATACTATGCATATGAAAATCGATTATTTTTTATAAGCGACAGAGATACGTGCAACCGCTGTTTTTTTCTCTATGAAACTGATGTAAACGGAATGAACGTAAACAAAGTAAGTGATTTAATGTTGGAAGACAGTTGGATGAGTGGTAGAAAAAATGGTGAGGAACTTGTAGTTGCTGGAAGAATTGGAAAAGAATTGCGCTACCAACTTTTCATAATAAACACCAAGACTGGAACCTATAAGCAACTGACCAATGAACCCGGTGCTAAGTATGGAGACCCTTGCTTTTCGCCTGACGGCAAAAAAATAGCATTTTATTATCAAAAGGATAAAACAGATAAAACAAGTCATGAGGAATTGTTTTTAATGAATGATGACGGAACTGAAATCATACAATTGACACATTACCCGGAGGACAATCCCTCACCAAAAGAATATGGTTATAGAGCTGGGGCAACAAAATGGCACCCAACAGAGAACTTTATCAGTTACGTGTCACTTCAAGACGGCAGGCATAGCATTTTTGCGGTAACGCCTGACGGAAAGAAACAATGGAAACTTATTGATAACGACCTTTCAGAAGGATATCATGATTGGAGTTCAGACGGCAAATGGTTAACGTTTAACATGTCAGACATCAAAGAAACTCAATATCATATTATGGTAATGAACTGGAATACCAAGGAACTAAAGCAGTTAACCGACACAACTTACAAATCCCAACTTTCACCAGTATTTATTGAAAAGTAACACAGACAAACACTAAAGTTTCTAGTACGGAACCATAGTTTGTTAGCACCTGTGAGAAAGGCTTCAGAAAAGAAGAAATCTAAATCGTGGAAACTATGAAAACTACCTTCTCAAGATTCACACTCATGGTGTTAGCGTACCTTGTCCCCACCATGATATTAGGAATGGTATGGCACTTTGTTTGGTTTAGCGAATTGTACGAGAACCTTGGGATTTACAACCGGAAAGACCCAATTATCCCACTCGGTTTCACCTCCATGTTTTTTCAAGGCATAATCATTGCCTATCTGTATCCATACTACGCTGAACAGGGTCACTCAATAATTAGAAGCCTGAAGTTTTCACTGATAATGGGTTTCTTCTTATTTACGGTATCAACCCTTGCTAATGCTGCTAAAATAGAAGTTACATCAATGCCTTCCTGGCTTTGGGTGCAATCACTATTTACACTGATTCAATTTATTGTCGTAGGGTTTTTAATTGGGCTGGTTTTTAAAAAATGAATCATTGAAAGTCCTTTATAATCGTGTAAAAACCTTTACAATCCTTCACAACCTTTTATAATCCTTAAACTTCACTTAGTCCCCGTTCTATTTTCGAACACAATATCAGGGGATGAAGGACAAAGTCATTATAAAGGCACAATTTCTTCAACACGTTCGAAGCGAGTTGGATGCAAAGACTAAGCACAATAGAAAATCTATTGAGCGCATTGCCTCATCTTATGGAATCACTGATAAATCTGAAGTAAAAGAATACACTGAACTTGCAATCGTACTGAAAGCAAGAAGCATTTCGCTTTCATCATTAACGATTGAAGAGAAATATTGGAACATTGTTGAACTTTACAAAAGCCAGGTAAATATTTCACATCGCACAAGCCAGAGCATCTTATTACAACAATACAGTACTCCGGCTCCCATCTCATTTCTTGCCGGAGTTTTCACCAACGCAGAACAGAACATTTCAGTGTTTGAACCTTCCGCTGGAAATGGTCTGCTTACCATTGCTGCCAATCCTTCCAGAGTAATTGTCAATGAAATTGATGAGCTAAGAAGATCGAACTTAGCTGACCAGGGTTACAGACAAGTATTAAATCAAGATGCCACTAATCCTTTCAAAGGTTTCGAAAAGAAATTTGATGCAGTCATAACGAATCCTCCTTTCGGGTTATTGGACAAAGAAGTCAAGTACGAGACCTTTAGTATTGAGGTGCTTGATCACCTGATGGCGTTACGTGCGCTGGATTGCATGAAGGATAATGGTAAAGCCGCCATCATAATCGGAGGGCATACACGCTATGACAAGAAAGGAAGAATTCAAAAAGGGAAAAACCGCTTCTTCTTTAATTACCTCTTCAGCAGATATAATGTAGTCGATGTCATTCCCATTGATGGCTCCAAACTCTATTCACGTCAAGGAACTTCGTTCGACACGAGGTTAATGCTAATCGATGGACGAAAATCTCTACCCTCTGGTGCGGCTCCTCTAAGAAATGCAGAACGCGATGCAGTAGTCGATTCTTTTGAAGAGTTATATGAGCGGGTGATGAGAGTAACCTCCCTTCGCCAGGGCTTCGAGAGGCAGGCAACACCTGTCTACGCTGAAGCTTCGGCAGATAAACCAAGACAAGAATTCACAATGACAAAACTTGAATTAGAAGCTCAGGCACTTGCCCTGGAGCTTGAATTAATGAGCTTCGATGAACTCGGTATGCCATACACTCCTGCATCAAGCAGTTGCTTTGTTCTCAATACGGTAGTCCCCGATTCAATGGGCTTCGAAACCCACAGTGCATTGCAGAGAATTAAGGAAGCAGTAGGTGGTGATATAGATGAGTATGTACGAATCAAACTTAATTACCGAAGCAATGTAGACCTGTGCAAAGCCTTGTCAGCCGAACAGATTGATGCAGTAGCGATGTCAATCTACAACATTGAAGAAAGAGGTGTTGGAATGATCATCGGAGACCAAACCGGAATTGGTAAAGGTCGAATTGCCGCATCTATTATCCGTTATGCAGTTGAACAAGGAGTTCAGCCCGTCTTCATTACTGAGAAGGCAAATCTGTTCTCTGACATCTACCGTGACCTTGCTGCCATTGGCTCTGCACACCTTGTTCCATTTATAGTTAACGGTCGCGAGAGCAAGACCGATATTAAGGACGAGGACGGCAACATTGTTTATCAGGCATTACCTCAAGAAGATCAAAACAGGGTTTTTACGGAACAACGACTTCCAAGAAACTTTCATTTTGCTTTAGCTACCTATTCACAGTTCAATTCCCCCGATAAGAAGCCCGTCAAGCCTGCTTTCTTAAATGCCATTGCAGAAGACAACATTGTCATTATGGACGAAGCTCATAATTCATCCGGTTCAGGCAATACCGGAAATTTTATGCAGGGTGCTTTGCCAGGTACACGAGGGGTTGTATTCCTTTCAGCCACGTTCGCCAAACGTCCGGATAACATGCCCATCTACGCTATGAAAACTTCTATCCGCGATGCCAGCATGACAAGAGACGCATTGATTGAAGCGATTGTAAAAGGTGGAGTTGCTCTACAGGAAATTCTTGCAAGCCAACTCGTGGCCGAAGGTCAGATGATCAGGCGCGAGCGTTCCTTTGAAGGTGTGGAAGTGAACTACATAACGCTGGAGGAAAAAGAGCAGGAACATAAAGCAATTGCAGACAATATCACTTCCATTATTCGTGACATCATAAAATTCCAGACAACTCATGTGGACGAAATTGTTGATGAACTGGACGACATCGCAGTAGCGGAAGGCAAACAAGTTGAGATACGCGAAGGAACTTCGCAGGCGGGAGTTGATAACCTCCCTTACTTCTCCAAAGTCTTCAATATCATCAATCAAATGCTGTTCAGCATCAAAGCGGAAGCTGTTGCTGAACGTGCTATTGCCAGATTGAAGGAGGGCAAGAAACCTGTTATCGCTTTCGCCAGCACAATGGGAAGCTTCATTGAGCAAATGGAGTCCGAAGCCGGACTGGCAGTTACCGATGGCGACACAATAAATGCTGACTTTTCAGTAGTGCTTCAAAAGGGGCTGGATGGAATCTTACGATACACAGAAACTGATACCGATGGACAGAAGGTATTTAAGAAATTTGAAATATCTGATTTCCCCCTTGAAGCCCAGGCAGAGTATTTAAGAATCAGCGACAGAATAAAGGAAGCATCAACAGGCATCACCATCTCCCCAATTGATGTTATCGTTCGCAAGATCACAGAAGCCGGATACAAAGTGGCAGAGGTGACGGGTAGAAAGTATGAGTTGCAAATCAATCCGAAGACAAACAAAGCTTTAATAATGACGCGGAAGCGAGTCAATACAAATGATGCCTTCCGTCAATTCAACAACAACGAGGTCGATGTTCTTTTAATCAATCAATCCGGAAGCACAGGAGCGTCTGCTCACGCCATCGTCACACCAAAAGTTTCAAAGGAGAAAGTAAAGCAGCGTGTTATGATCGTGTTGCAAGCGGAACTTGACATTAACACAGAAGTACAGAAACGAGGTAGGATAAACCGAACAGGTCAGATTTACAAGCCGATATACGACTATGTAAACTCAGCCATTCCTGCTGAGAAACGTTTGATGATGATGCTCCAAAAGAAGCTGAAGTCACTTGATGCAAACACAACCTCCAATCAGAAGTCATCCACTAAAATTCTGGATGTACCTGATTTTCTCAACAAATACGGTGACCGTATCGCAGCCGAATATTTGAAGGAAAATCCTGAAGTCAACGCATTGCTTGATGACCCATTAGCGATTGCCACGCGAGAGTTAGATGCCGCAGAACTGGAAGATGCCGCCCATAGAGTGTCGGGCAGGGTTGCAGTTCTTTCTACTTCCATGCAACTGGACTTTTATAATGAAATATCCAGCAGGTACAATGAGTATGTGGAATACCTCAAGCAGATCGGTGAGTACGATCTTGAAGTGGAGGCAATGGATCTTCAGGCGGAAACAAAGTCTTCACGGGCAGTGATTGTCGGAAAAGGTGGCACAAGTGAATTTGGCGATGACAGCATTCTTGAAACGGTTATGGCTAATGTTCTGAAGAAACCTTTCACCGCCCAAGAGCTAAATAACCTTCTTACAGAATCACTACAGGGTAAGGATGGAAGAGAATTACAGAAAGTGATTAAACTCGAATACGAAGGTTTCATCGAAGAACAGCTAAAACAGGAAATCGCTGACAACATTGTTCACTACGAGGAGATGGCGCAGAATATTCCACAGGAGAAGAAAATCAAAAAACTAATCGAGAAGGGAACGGATGCGGAAGCTCAGGAAGCGATCAAAGCGAGAACGAACGAACTTCACAAGGCAATGGCCGATGCGGAGGAAAGAATTAAAAAAGCTATCTCCAACCGAAAACAATATCTCGAATCCATTCTTGAATCATTCTATGTAGGCCGAAATCTTAACTATCCGGTAAACAACTATGAGGCTGGTCAGGAGTTAGTGCCAGCCATCTTTCTTGGATTCATCATCGACAGGAAAAAGAAAAATCCGTATGCGCCAAGTTCCATACGACTTCGCTTCGCTCTTGCCAGGAGTAATAAATACATTGCCATACCTGCCAGCTACACACAAGATGTAAGGGCGATCATTGGTGCGAGTGTTGGGCTTCCTCACCTTGAGAAAGAAGCTCTGCTTGCAAAATGGGAAGCCTCCATCAAGGAAAGCACCGTTGACAGAAAGATTCGTCATATCATCACCGGAAATGTTTTGCAGGCATTCAGTGCGTACAAAGGCAAGCTTGTGAGTTATACAACCATTGACGGAGGAACTAAGAAAGGTATACTCATGCCTGAGTATTGGGAGCCTGGTAATGATGTTCAGCAAAAAACTGTAGTGCCAATTTCAAGGGCAATAAAGATCATCCGGTCGTTGACTATCGGCTCAAGTATCACCACAAAGAATAACATTTCAATTTTCAAACAGCCTGAAAAATTCAAGATCATGGTTTCATCGGCAAGATCAAGAGGCGGGGACGTTTACCTTGACTCAAACATTCTGGAAGTGGTGGATAAAAACAACTTTGAGAAAGTATCCGATAAGATGACGGCCACTTTAGATGAGAGCAAAGTAGACAGGCTTGTAGAAATTCTTCAGGAGAAATTCAATGACAGCGTTTCGCTTAACCCATCTCAATACGAATTGATTAAAAAGGAAATTCCTAAAAAGGAAGTAAGGCCAAAGCCAGTAATGGTAATGCTGCCCAAGCAAACACAAACACAACATCAAATTGACGAACTGGAGCTTGAAGCTCTTGCTCTGGAACTCGAATTAGAACTATTAAACTTTGCAGCGTAATGATAACGGCTAACAATTATTTTTTTGAAGTGGAGCGGATAGGTGTAGAGAACTTGCCTGAAACGCTGAAGAAAGGACATGAACTTGTTGTGAAAAGCACAGCCAACGGAACAAGCTGGGCAAATTATCAGAACAGTGAGAATATCCAGAAGGTAATCAACCTGTATTTCCAGAAACTCAACGATTACATTTCAACATCAGATCGCAAGCAGGTAAGCACACCTGAACCAAAAGTTTCTGCACAGCCAGTGAGGAGACCTGCAAAAACTAAAATTAAGGTCGAAAAGAAACCCAAATCTGGAAAGGCCAAAGAAAGGAAAGAGCCGAAACAAAATATTAAGCAGGTAGAACACATCCGCGAAGAAGTAAAATTCATTAAACGGTATGTCGGACTTCATAACAAGGTAAAGTCGCCTAACGCCATTCTAACTTTTATTAAAGCTCTACAACGTGCCATAGTCCAAAAGCTTATCCGGAAAACATCTCCACTCGCAAAAGAGATTGAGATGATTCAGAATAAACTGATTCAAGTGCATAACAAGATGAAAGGTGAAGAATCATTTGCTATTAATGATAAAGACCTAAACCATCTGGTAGCGATTGCCGGTGGTGAGCAGGTTTATCCATCTATCACGGTCATCAAACGGTTCATTGGGATGCAAGGCAAAGATGATGAGAAGAAGATCAGCACTTTTCTGAAATACCTAGAAAACCTAGTAGAGAAAAAGAAGCTTACTAAAGAAGACCCGTATGCAGATAAAGTCAACGCGATCTACAAAAGCATAAGGCAAAGGACAAGCAGTAAAATTTCCATAAGCAAAGCCGAGCTTAATGGCCTTGAAGGAATTGTTAAAGCTTGCGGATGCAACAAGGATATTGGAAAGATATACGACACGGGAGGCAAGAAGCTCAGGCCGTGCAGAAAGAAAACCTATTCCGATGCAAGTCGCGGGGCATGTTCTCACAATAAGGGATTAAATGGTGTGCTTACGGCTGAAGAAATGGCAAACCGTAAACTCGACCTGCTCGCCTTCTTTTCATTCTGGCAGTCATTGTTTGGGAACCCCGCTAAGAATTTTACCATGATGTTTCATGGGGAGCCGCATAACGGCAAGACAATATTCCTTTTGAAACTCGCTCAATACCTCGCTGAAAATTTTGGCGATGTGCTGTATGTATCCTCGGAAGAATTTGCTTCCCCTACAATGACTAAGAAGGTCAATGAGTTTCTGAATCCAATACCTCAGCGATTGCATTTTGCGGAGAACCTTAAAGACCCTAATCTTTCAGATTATGAATTTATCATACTCGATTCGGTAAATGACCTGGGATTGAAAATCAGTGAGTACAAGGAAATGCGTAAAGATCATCCAGACACAGCTTTCATTTTTATCCTCCAACACACAAAGGCTGGAGACTTCAAAGGCGGAAAAGATTGGGAGCACATAGCTGAGATGGCAGGTGAGGTTCATAAAGGTGTAGTCACGATGACCAAGAACAGGTATGCACCAAAAAGCACATTGGACTTTTTCAAACAGTTTGGCATTCAGTGGCAAGAGCCAAATAATAATCAAGCATTAAAACCTTATCCTATAAATGGAGATATGGTGACAACAGGGAATCAGCACTATTGAAATCATTAAGAGAAATTTATCTAACACAATTAAAAATAAATAAACATGGAGGCAAGTGAAGTTGTTAAGAAGCCAGGCTTGGGAGGATTTTTGTCAAAAATCCTCGGTGCTGGTGTGAAAGAAACAGTTGATTCAATCGGAAATGCGATTGATAAAATTGACAAGTCGGATGAGAAGCTTGAGCTTCAACTCAAGTACAAAGAACTTCTGATGAACATGGAAGGAGCTTGCATTGATTACGAAAGTAAACTTCTCGAAAACAAATCAAAGATTATTGAATCAGAAGCTAAAGGCGAGAGCTGGCTTCAACGAAACTGGCGACCTGTGTTAATGTGCATTTGCATGTTCATAGTCTTCAACAACTATGTCCTTGTTCCGTACTTCCATCTTCCGGTCACAACTCTTGATGAACACATCTGGACGTTAATGGATTTGGGTGTGGGCGGGTATGTGGCAGGAAGGTCGCTGGAAAAGATCAGTGAAAATCTTGG
Organism: Flammeovirgaceae bacterium UBA2366; assembly: GCA_002344065.1. Taxonomy (GTDB): domain Bacteria; phylum Bacteroidota; class Bacteroidia; order Cytophagales; family Cyclobacteriaceae; genus UBA2336. The sequence goes on along the minus strand of DDTK01000014.1, from coordinate 230,108 downwards.
GCCTGTCCTCTATAATGTCGGAAAAAGAAAAAAATAGTTTTGGAAACGAGTTGGAAGTATATATTTAAGGAGCGGCAGGATGAGTGCAGTTGGATTCAAGGCTTCCCGGTGGACTCCGGAAAGACTTAGGAAGTATCAAGGCTTCCAGAACTTCAGTGATGAAGAAGCAGAAAAGGCCATTGATACGATCGATAGACTGGCTCATATCTTGCTTACTATTCATAAGGAAAACTACAAAAGCAATGGACAATCTGACAGTTCTTCAGAATTTTGGAAAGGGTCAAAAGAAAATCAAGAGCGGTAGCAAGAATGCTATTATCTACACACGTGTTTCCAGTAAAGAACAAACTGAAAATTTAAGTCTTGAAGTACAGTTAAAAGGATGTGAACAATTTGCAACTAAAAATAGCCTTCAGGTAAAGGGAAGATTTGGCGGAACTTATGAGAGTGCGCAGACTGATGAACGAAATGAGTTCAAGCGAATGGTCAACTTCGCGAAGAACTACAAAGGGGGAGTATCGTTCATAGTCGTTTATAGTTTGGAGCGATTCAGCCGCACTGGGGAAAATGCTATCTGGCTTTCAAGGCAACTTCGCGAGTTGGGAATTACTATCATTTCAGTTACTCAGCCAATTGATACAAGTAATCCTTCTGGTGTGCTACAACAGAATATTCTGTTCCTTTTCAGTCAGTATGATAATGATTTAAGGAGACAGAAGTGCATCGCTGGAATGAAAGAAAAACTCATGCATGGTGAATGGGTTGGTGGAGCACCTGTAGGGTATTCTTATGACCGATCAGATACAAGAGTTCAAAAGATCGTTATCAATGAGAAAGGAAAGTTGATACGGAAAGCTTTTGAAATGAAAGTTCGTGAGAAACTGTCTAATACGGAAATTGCCGACAATCTCTCCAAGCGTGGATTAAAACTTTGCAGAAAAAGAATTTCTGAAATACTTAGAAATCCATTCTACTGTGGCTTCCTGTCTCACACGTTACTTGAAGGGCAAGTGGTTAAAGGAAATCATGAGCCAATTGTATCTGAGAAATATTTCTTCCTTGCCAATGAAGTCATTAAAGAGTCGAAGGCCAATTTATCTGGCTATAAACACAAAAAGGAAAATGATCATGTGCCACTGAAACAGTTTGTCTATTGTTCAGAATGTGGGACTCCCTTTACTGCATACATTGTAAAAAGTAAGAACCTGTATTACTACAAGTGCAATAGGATAGGTTGTAAGTGTAACAAGAGTGCAAAGCATCTGCATACTCGATTCCAGGAGCTTCTATCCCTCTTCCAGACTAATCAGAACTATATACCTGCTCTAAGAGACAGGTTGCTGGAGGTCTATGATGAAATCATTGAGAAGGGAGCTGTGAACAGTAAAGAGATTAAAACGAAGCTGACAGAGGTTAAGGGGAAAATAGATAAGATCGAGGAGCGGTTTGCTTATGGCGAAATTGATAGGGAAATCTACGAGAAGATTTCAAGCAAGCTGAAAACTGAAATGACTGAATTGATGATACAAATTGATAAGTCGTCTTTGATTTTATCGAACCCATTAGATGTCGTCAATAAAACTCTTGAAATCACTTCAAATCTTGTCAATTTATGGCTTTCTGGTGGCTCCAAAGAGAAGAGGGATATACAAAACCTCCTCTTTCCGAAGGGTATATCCTACGATCGCGAAATTGACCATTATCGAACCGATGAGGTCAATCCAATATTGCTTCTAACTCATTCGTTTTCAGAAGGCTTAGAAGGCAATAAAAAAGGACAGAGAGAAAAATTTTCTCATCTGTCCGCTTTGGTAGCCCCGGTAGGAATCGAACCTACATCCTAAGTTCCGGAAACTTATATTCTATCCATTGAACTACGGAGCCAAATCACCGAATCGTTATCGGGAGTGCAAAAATAAGGATTAGCCCGTAGGGAAAAAATTTACCTTAAGTGCCTATTCGTTTGAAACAGGGATATCGCCCAGGTTAGTAACATTTCCCAGGGTTACCGAAACACCTGTTTTATCCTCGATTACAAAGCCTGTTGCCGGTGCGAAGGAAACTGTGTAGGTACCAGGTTGTAACCCCTTGATTAAAAACTTGCCTTCCGCATTGGCAAAGGTTGTTCCCAATGTATCGTCCGCAATAATGGCATAAACCGCGGGTGTGGCAGCCGGGTTAGCAATCTGCCCCTTTATGGCTCCACTGGTTGCTTCGGTTATAGCCCGGATAACAGGTTTCAAAATATATTTGCCGCTGTGGCCTGCTTTTACTATTGAGCGTGCAGCATCAAAATCAAGCAGAATGGTATACGTAATGCCTTCAATCAGTTCGGTATGAACGTTTAGTTTCAGGCCGCTTTGTTGAGCGCTGGGGGTTGTGAGGGAAACCGTCTGACCATCAATCTTAACTGTATTATTTGAACCAAGCAAAAGCCTTACTTGTGAAACTCTTCCGGCAGGAAGTTCAAGGCTACCCAGCAACGTATCCAGTCCATTGGTAAATTCCAGCAGATTGTAAATGCCGGGGTTTATATCCAAAGATTTCCACCCGCCTCCATTATCGGTGCTGTTGGCGTGTATCTGTACTCCCTGAATGTCAATATTAACCTCTTCATAGTCGCCCGGGGCGTCAGTGAGTCGAATTTCTAGCCGTGCATTTTTTGATTCTTCTGAACAGGATATCAGGCCAATACCGGTGATCAATAAGAGCAATAGAATTTTAACAGCTTTCATATGGATGTTATTTGTTGATATAACCCTTTACAATCAAAGTAAGTTTCAAAGGTATCCACTATGGGGGTTTGAAAACAATAAGAAGCGATAGTTTACCGCTTATTCCGATAAACCAACGTGAAACCGGTTCACATAAAAATTGATAAATTCGGTCAGCTGTTTTCTTCTGTATTGCATAATAAATCTTGGATGGGGCAGGGGTACAATGGTGTTGAAGAATTTATACTTTTCATTCAGGTGATTGAGAAACTTAAAATTTTTTCCCTCACCCAGGCAAAAACATATCTCACGATTCAATCCAAAATCAAGTTGTTTAGTAAGGGAGTCAACTGCAAAAGCAGTAACCATTTTCTCCAACTCTTTAATGTCGTAGTAATTCAGATTTTTTCCATCCTTTACAAAACCCAGCGGACTAACCGAACTGATGTAGAAGTTGCTAAAAAAAAATTCAGGGCCACCTAAGGCATCAAACATCTTATACATGAAATCAGCCGATAGCTCCGCTTTCTTTTGCATCGTATTTGGAATGCCGCATCGTTCTTCCAGTTTAATCGGGTCAGTAAATGGAACCCCTGTAAGTCCTGCGCCAAAGCGACCCGGATTAATGCCCATGATTAAGGTGCGTGTATTTGAATCGTTATAATATTTTTTGTAGAACTGCTTGCATAAGCGAAAAGTATCTGACTGTTGAAACGGATTCAATACTTCCACACCTGATGGAAGTTTGGAGGTGATTTTCAGATTTTTGTTAAAAGAAAGAATCCGATCGGCTAATGTCATGGCTGACAAGATAGCAGATCGGATTCATTATGTTTTAAAAGTACCTAAGCTGAGTTTTATTTTTTCGCTTGCTTATCGGCATTCTTTACATACGTCTCTAACCAGCGATTCATTTCCCACAACGTATGAAGGATACTTTCTTTAGCCGCATAGCCATGACTTTCGTAAGGTAAAACAACGTAGCGCGCTGTTCCGCCATGTCCTTTAATAGCGTTGTAGAATCGCTCAGTCTGAATGGGGAAGGTTCCGGAGTTGTTATCTGCCTCGCCATGTGTAAATAAGATCGGTGCTTTAATCTTATCAGCAAATGAAAAAGGCGACATTTGAAAATATACATCGGGTGCCTGCCAATAGGTGCGTTCCTCCGCCTGGAAACCAAAAGGAGTAAGCGTACGGTTGTAGGCACCGCTACGCGCAATACCAGCTTTGAAAATATTGGAGTGCGCCAGCAAGTTGGCGGTCATAAACGCGCCATACGAATGTCCGCCCACACCCACGCGCGATGGATCGAGAACGCCTAAGGAAGCTGCATAGTCAACCACGGCTCGTGCACTGGCTACTAATTGTTCAATGTAGGTGTCGTTAGGTTCCTTGTCACCCTCACCAACAATCGGCATGGAAGCATTATCTAAAACAGCATAGCCTTGCGTTACCCAATAAATCGGGCCACCCCAACTGAGGCGGGTAAATGTGTGTGGTGAACCCTGCACCTGGCCGGCTGCATCGGCTGACTTAAACTCACGTGGGTAAGCCCACACCAATCCCGGTAACGGACCATCTTCTTTTTTATAGCCTTGCGGCAGATAGAGATTTGCGGTTAGTTCAACACCATCGCTGCGCTTATATTGCAATACTTGTTTTTTAACATCTTTGATTTGCGGATAAGGATGAGCAAAGGCTGTGAGTTGTGTGGTTTTAGTTGAGCCAGTGGTTCTGATAAAGTAGTTCGGATTTTCAGTGTTCGATTCACGTGAAGTAACAAAGGTTCCTTTTTTAGTGTCCAGCAAGTTCACTACGTATTCATAATACGGAGCCTGGCAACGCCACAACCGTGTTGTCTTTCCTGTGGTGAGTTCCATTTTGTCCAGAAAGGGAAGATCACCTTGTGGTGATGAACCTGTACCGGTTAGGAAAACGGTATTGTCTTTATTTATGAGTATGGTGTTACGCCCATATGCATTGGGTGCTGTAACCACATTACCTGGATTGTTATAGCTGTCTTCATAATTTCTGTCGAAGACTACTTTCTTAGCGAGCGATGTTGGGTTAACCTGGTACACACGTTCTTTACGATCGCTGGTCCAGCGTTCGTACACCCACGCCACATTATCATTGCCCCATGTAATACGTGAATAGCGTAAGGGTAAACTGATCAGTTCCTTTGGTTCACCTTTAAAAGGATAGTCCCAGGTGTACACTTTATCGCGGATATCAGTTTTAACTTTTGGGTCACCACCATCCTGTGCATGGGCCCAGTATAAGGTTGCGGGTTTATCGCTTCGCCAATTGTGTCCACGAGGTTCGCGTTGTGTGGCATTAAAACCGGTAGGTATATAATCGGTGAGCGGAATGGCAACGATATCGTTTATTAATTTACCATCCAGGTCAATTACGTTTACATACTTAGGAAAATTATAAACAGGAACAAGGTAAGAGTAGGGACGTTGAATCGTTTCGGTAAGAATGAGCTTTCCATCTGGAGAGGGACTGAAGTTGTAATGAATGGCAGATGGACTTACGATTTTTTCTGTTCCGTTTAAATTTTTCAACACCAGGTCGGACGAGGTGTAGTAATCAAAGGCGGCTTCATCGTAAGCATTTTTCATCAGGTCCTGGTAGGTACGTGAAGGCGCTTTCTTTCCAAGATTTTCTTCTATGATGGGTCCTGTAGGTACGCGCGATTTGGACGGCAATGGTTTCAGATTTACAGGCACGGCTGTGAATAACAAATGTTGTGAATCAGAAAGCCAGGCTAAAGATCCACCCATAGTGTCGTTGATTTTCCGGTCGGTTACTTTCGATGCCGTTAGGGTAGCCATGTCAATTACCCAAAGCTCAATGCCATCAGGGTTGTAATTCAGCACGGCCAATTTTTTACTATCGGGTGAAAATGACGGACTGCCCAACAGGGCGTTAGCCGGCAGGTTTTTGATTTCCAATTCTGCTCCACCGCCAACTTTTTTAGCCTTTACCCCAATAATATAGTTGCCCCGACTCTGGCCGAAGTTGTCGGGATTGATGCGCATACCGGCAATGCGTAATTCTGGCCGTGAAAGTTGTTCAATGGTAGGGTAGTCGGAACGTTCCAGCAACATCATCCATTGTTTATCAGGTGAAAATGTTACGAACGGTGTAAGCGGGGCTTCTACCAGTTTGGCAATTTCTTCAGGCGGCCGCTGATAGGTTAAATTTTCCTGCGCAAAAAGCACAGTGCTGTACAGGAACAGAATCAGGTATAGATATTTTTTCATGGAATTGGTGATTTTATTTTTGAATAAGGGTAAGGTACAATAATGCGCAAGACCTGACCAGCTTTTTGTGATGGGCATTGAAAAATGAAATCTGATAATCTTTAAAGATACCTAAAACGAATATGCTCCCGGGCCGGAAAAAGAAAACCCCGAATTTGAAAATCCGGGGTTAGTATGTGATTGTAGTTTAAATCTACCCTTGCTTTTCTTTCCATTCCTTAAGTTGACGTTGCAGGGTATCTGTTACTTTGTGAATGCCTTCTTCAAACGATTCAAACTTTTTGCTCACGAATAAATCGTTGCCGGGAATGACCACCCTGATTTCACAGATTTTGTTATCACGTTTATCAGATTTTTCCACCCGCAGCACCACCCGGCTTTCCACAATGCGGTCGCTGTAGCGCTCCAGCTTTTCAACTTTTTCATTAACGAGGTCCAGTAAGTCCTGTTTGGGACTAAAATCGAGTGTCTGAATATTGATTTTCATAGTAGTAGTTAAACGTTTTTGTCTATGAGTAAAGAAAGGAGTTCTGTTGTATAATTGGGCAATATCAATCAGTTTTTTGAAATGATATTTGTCATAAACTATTCTGGCTTCAACACCAGCTTATTCTTGTGTTTCGCAACAATCTCTTCCCTGTTCATGAGCATTTTCCGGTATTTGCCGGTAGCAAACATTTCTGCCTGGTCTTTATAGTGCGGGCTCATTACGTTACCGCTTTGCCCGGAGGGTGAAATGGTTTCTCCGCTTTCAATGTTGCTGAAGTCGGTTACCTTACGCAAAGCCGGACCGCCCGTTACCGGAAAATATCCAGTGGTGTCCAGGCTGAAGTGAAGGTTATTCAAAACTTCGCTGCCACCATCTACCACAAATGGCCCTGCGTTAAACATAAATCCGAGACCGGCTTCATTCAAGGCATGCTTGTGTGTAAGTGTATGAATTTTTCCCCATGTCCACTGTTCGGGTTTTTTACCACAATTCTTTTGGAGGAGGGCAACTGTTTTTTGGGTTGCGCGCAATACAATATCTTCCCTTGTTTCCTTTTTATCTTTTGTCCGTACATCATCCCACCAGGGTGATGCCGCATTTCCGATAAAAGTGTGAAATGAATTTTTAGGTATGGAAGTAGACTGCAACGATTTAAGGGCCGTTAAGCCTAATTCATCTTCCATCGCTAAAAAAACAATCTGCGAAAGCATGTTATAATAGATGGCAGGAGCAATGGATGTAGCCGTATGGTCGCCATCCCAGTTTTGCAGTTCGTTTAAAATTACGGTCTGTGTTTCGTCAAGTGAAGCGGTTTTCAATACAGCTGCTATTTCTTTTGCAACTTCAACCTGCATGTGCGAAACGACATCCAGTTGTATAGTTTTCATGTCCTCTGCTGAAAATTTTTTATCGGGCGACAGCAATTCAAAAATTCTGCCGGCCCGGCTTTTCGGATAGTAATAACCCGGATACAATACACCGTCAACCGAATCGGGTTGGTTGTTGGCCGAATAAACAAACCCCCAGGGTGGATTTACAGCTTGCGGATTTTTGGAGAAGTCATAAAAACCAAGGTACTCATCGTTGCCGCTGGCGCCATCTAAATATAATTTGCTTTGTACGTGCGCTGGCCGAACGGGCAGTTTGGCAGCGGCCCACCAGGCAATATTGCCATCAGTATCGCCATACATCACATTGAGCCCCGGTGCAGAAAACATTGATACCGCTTCACGTGCTTGTTCAAACGTGGAGGCATGGTTTAATTTCCAGGCCGCCTGCACGGCATAATTCTCCAGTTGTAAAATAAGCCATGAAAGTGCCACGGGGTCGCCTTCTTCCTGTACATTTTCCACAATACCGTTAATGATCGGCCCATGGCGACTTGTCTTTACTTCAAACAATACATCATCTGCTCCGCTTACTTTAATTCGTTCTGTGCGGGTGGTGAGATCTTCCCATGCTTCTTTATACTTCACCTGATTTTTATTTTCAGGATTCACAGTTTCCAAAAAGAAATCGACATCATCGTTTTCAAACATGGTAAGGCCTACTCCGCAAAAGCGGTTATTACCCAAAAGGCCAAATGGAATACCGGCCAGGTAATGACCGTAAAAACTAAACCCCGGATATTCAATGTGCGCCTCGTACCAAACAGCAGGTTGTCCGTACCCAATGTGGGTATCGTTGGCGAGAAGGGGAGCACCGGTTGTTGATTTTTCTGCTGAAACTACCCAGCCGTTGCTTCCCTGCCAAAGGGGCACCGGTAGTGTAGCCAGTGCATCGTTTATTGCGGCTATAAGTTGATCGTTGCTTTTTGTTTTTATGGGGCCGTTAAAATTTTTGATGATCACAGCATCATCGGGTGTTTCTACTGCCAGATCCTTAAGGTATTCCTCACCCCATTCAGTTTTTATTTTCTGCAATACCGGATCGGCATGAAAACCTTCGGCAAACCCAAACGACATAAAACCAACAGCCAGGTAAATATCCTGAGGAGTGAATTCTTCTTTGGGTATTCCGATCAGTGTAAACTCAACAGGTGTTTTTCCGGTTTTAACGAACTGGTTTATACCTTTTTGATAGGCCAACGACAAGCGCTGAAAGGCAGCTGTATCGGAGTTGAAAAATTTTTCAGCATGTTGTTCGGCAAAATGATTCAGTCCCAGCGTTCTGAAAAACTTATCGACTTTCACCAACTCCTCGCCCAATACTTCGGCTAATCGGCCACCCGCAGCGCGTCTCAGCATCTCCATTTGAAAAAGCCTGTCTTGTGCATGAACATACCCCAGTGCATAATAGGCATCTTCATCGTTTTGTGCGTAGATATGCGGCACACCATAGTCATCGTACAGAACTTCAACCCCAGCCTTTAAGCCAGGTAAGGTTAAGGTTCCGTTAAGTTGTGGCTTGGTGGTTTGCATGTAAAAGTAACCCCCGATAGCAAGAACAAGCACTACAATCACCAATCCGATTATGATTTTTATAAGAATCCTCATGTTTAAAAATTTTATGAAAGAGCAGAAGTAATAATGAACGTATTAATGATGATATATAGAATAAATACTGCTGTGGCGGATATTCTGTTAATTTTTTTGGATAAACTGATTTTATCCTGATGGTAGATATAAAGGGTAATAGCCGAAAGGAAAAGAATGATAAAGATGGAGAAGAAGGTGATGGAGTGAAGTGAATCAACTAACGTAAACGTGTTGGATTCAGGAAGCAAGGAATCAATAATGTATTTATTTCCCACCGCAGCAAATAAACCACCTACCGGTAAACCAAACCGTGGCTCCAGTTCTTCTACCTGAAGGCCAAAACTTACCATAGCAATAAGAAAGGCGATGTACATTCCGGAAAATAGTTTCCAGAAAAGCCCCCAGCCATCGCGTTCTATATCCATAGAAATATCGAAGGATGAATATTCAGAATGTAGTGCGTTGGTGGAAGGATCGCCAAAAACCGTAGTATATTCCTTGTCTTTTACCCCAACTTCAAAATTAGTAATGTGCCAGCCATCCAGGGTTAATTCACGGTCGTATGCACTGCCCAGGTCATCAGGTATAAACACCAATCGATTTTTGTCAAAAATGGTATTCTCCATGTGTACCACCAGGTGCTGCTTATCGAACGGATAATTTCCAACCTTCCAGTTCTGTTTCATGGTGGTTCGCATTTTCATCAGTTGCCATGTTTTTCTGTTAACCACATCCACAGCAACCACTTCTTGTTCATCAATAGATTTGGCATTTGGGATATCAAGTTGCTTGGCCAGGTCGAAGGAAACATTATCGTAGAGTGCCCACAACCAAAAGCGCAATACATATTCTTTTTCCTGAAAGTTTATATCGTGAATACTGATAATGTAGGTTCCCATTTTTACAGTATCAGGAGGTGATTCAAGGGAATCATCTTCAACTTGTGCGTTAACACAAAGCGATGAAAGGAACATGAGCAAAAGCAGGCAATAGCGGTTCATGGTTCAGAGTCGTACAAATTATACAGTTTTTCGGAAGTTTGGAAAAGCTGTGCTATTTTCGGGCGTAAATTTTAAAACTATGCATACCGGTTTGTTACATACCCACTCGTTGTTGCGGTACTTTGTATTGATTATGTTGGTAGTGGTGGTGGTTATTGCTTTGCAGAAATGGCTGGGCAAAAAGCCGTATAGCGGATTGGATAATAAACTGGGTCTTTACCTGTTTATCTTTACCCATCTTCAATTGCTCATCGGCTTGATTTTATATGTTGTTAGCCCCGTAGTGCAGTTTAATGCAGGTACCATGAAGAATGCCGAGCTCAGGTACTGGGCCGTTGAACATATTTCACTGAATATTATTGCTATTGTACTCATTACCCTTGCGCGGACAACTTCCAAAAAAATGGCCGAGGATAGCGCTAAACACAAGCGCATGTTTTTGTTCAATGGATTAGCCCTGCTGTTGATTATTGTTTCGCTTTCCATGAGCGGCAGGGGTATTATCCACCAAAGTCTTTTCTAAAACCTCGCCCCAACCTCTCTCCCGGGGGATAAAGGGAGACAGATGAACCAGGGAACAGTAAACGATTATCTATATTGTTTCATCTCCCCTTGAATGTTTTTACCTTTATGAACAGTAAATCCTGTTTATAATGAAAAAACTGATCCTCCCGTTCCTCTTGCTGGCTTTGTCTTTTAAAGTGTTGGCACAGGAGTATGCCCCGCGCTATGCGGTGGTAAAACTCAATAAGGAAGTAAACACCTATTACCATGATGCGGCACCCATTATTTCGTATGATGGTAAAAAACTTTACTTCTTCATTCATAACCATCCGCAAAATACGTTTGGCAAAGAGGGCAGTGACGACATTTGGGTTTCTTCCCTGGGAGATAATGGCGAGTGGGGCGCACCGCAACACCTCACGGCACCTTATAATATTCATCGCAGCAACCAGGTATTTACCGCGCTTCCCGATGGCTCACTCTTTGTTAAAGGTGGTAGAGTAAAGGACACCAAGGGCTTTTCCATGATTAGTGCCGGAGGTTCACTTACCGAACTGGAGGTGCCTGGCTTCAAGGAAATGAACAAGGGACGCTTCTACGGAGCCAGCATGTCGGCTGATATGAAACACATGATCATCTTTTTCGGTGAGATACCCAGCAGTGCACGCAGTAGTTTGTATGTAAGCAACCTGGGCAGTGATGGCAAATGGTCGCGCCCGGTGAAAATTAATATTTCGTTAAAGGATGATGACTTCGGACCTTTTATAGGCCCAGACGATAAAACACTTTACTTCGCCAGCGACCGCAACGTGCCCGGAAAATTTGGCAAGTCGGATATTTATAAAACCACCCGCCTTGACGATACCTGGCAAAACTGGAGTGAGCCGGTAAACATGGGTGCACCAATTAACACAGCCGGTGGCGAAATGTATTTTTGCATCGATCATACCGGGCATGTATACATGAGCCGCGCGGTTATTGGAACGGGCGGTACATTAGATTTATTCAAACTCATTCCGCGCGATATTACCGTGCGGGTTTCCGGTACCATCTTCAATGAAAAAACACAACAGCCTATACCGGCCAATGTGCAGGTAAAGCCGGCTGACCATGAAACTATTTTATTACACGCAAAAGGAGATGGAAAGTATGATACCAAAATACCGGAAGTAAACGGATTTAGTGTAGCCGCTTCACAGGAAGGATTTTTACCGAAAGACATCAGTCTGTCGTTGCCGGCCTTGGGCAACGACACTACCCTGTATGTTGACCTTTACCTTACTCCCGTTGTAAAAAAACTGGTGCTGGCCGGTACTATTTACGATAGCAAAACCATGAAGCCGGTAGCCGCCAAACTTCAGGTGCAACTGAAAAACGATCGCAGTGTTAACCTGAACCTGCAGGCGGGAGCGGGAACATACGAGCAGGAAATTAAAAAGCTGGGCTGGTACATGCTTACCGCTTCCGCGGAGGGTTACCTGAATGCAGCCGACAGTGTGGAGGTAATAAGTGAAGAATTAACCCCGGTGATTAAAGACCTTGTTCTGCAACCTATTGAAGTAGGACTTACCGTAAGGTTGAAGAATATTTATTTCGATTTTGACAAGACCACCCTCAAAAAAGAATCTTTTGTAGAACTGAACAAGGTGGTTGACTTCTTAAAACAAAATCATACCGTTGAAATTCAAATTGAAGGCCACACCGACAGCAAAGGTTCGGATGACTACAACCTGAACCTTTCGCAGGGCCGTTCACAATCGGTGGTTGATTATATTGTTAGCCAGGGCATTGACGGAACGCGTTTGCGCGCGCAAGGCTATGGCGAGAGCAAGCCCATTGATACCAACGACACCGATGCCGGCCGCGCCAACAACCGCAGGGTGGAGTTTACGGTGGTGAAGAAGTAGATTATTATTGGGTTGTAGCGATAGAAAGATTTGAGGAAACTAATTTTTGTTAACCTCCTGCTGACAGACTGTTGTCACTTAGGGTTGTGAGCTTTGATTATTAAACCAATTAACGCTTACAATCCTATGAACAAAACACTAACACAACACGCACCGGTAATCACATCTGCTCAACTGCTTGAACATTGGCAAGGACACCGAAATCTAACCCGCAGGGTAATTGAAGCCTTTCCTGAAAAGGAATTTTTTGAATTTTCGATTGGGGGAATGCGCCCTTGTGCAGCACTTGTACAGGAACTACTGGCCATTGCCGTTCCCGGGTTACGCCAACTGGCAACCGGAGAAACAGAGGAACTTAACGAACATCTCAACCCTGGTAACAGCAAAGCAAAGTTGCTGGCCCTGTGGGATGAAGCAACGGATGAGTTGAATAGGTTATGGGCACTTATTCCGGAAGAAAAATTTCAACAGAAGGTAGTTACGTTTGGCCAGTATGAAGGAACGGTATGGTCTTCCATCTTCTATTTTATTGATAATGAAATCCATCATCGCGGGCAAGCGTATGTGTATTTGCGCGCGTTAGGCATTGAACCTCCCCATTTCTGGGAGCGGTAGTAAGAAACTTGCGTGTTCATGGCAATCACTATTTTTGAGACTTACTTATGGAGCGCATCAGAGAACTAATTATTCAGGGTAAAGAAATTGTGGCCATTGATTATTCTAATCTAAAAGAGGCAGGCATGATAGCCCTGGCGATTGAGGTCAAGACTTTTATCATGAAAACGGATGTGCCTAAACTGATTATTAATTCATTTCGAAATACCTATATCACCCCTGCCTATGTAAGGCACATGGAAAGCGAATCGGTGGCAATTAAAAGTCTTATTTCGCGTAATGCATTAATCGGTTTAAATACACCCAAAATGATGATACTGAAAGGCTTCAACCTTTTGTTGGGGACTGACTTTCGGGCATTTGCAACAGAACGCGAAGCGATTGAATATTTAATTGGTGAACCAGTTGTTGAAGAATTGAAACCAATTTTTAATTCATAGACTGAACTACGAACTTTCGTGAGTTTTTGTGCTTTCGGGTTTTAGTGGCTATGAGAATGGGCCACAAAAAGGCGAAGACACTAGTAGTTCAGTTCATATTAAATCCAAAAATATGCCCGCATACGTCATTGTTGAAGTCGATGTAAAAGATCTCGTCCGTTATGAAGACTATAAAAAGTTAACGCCCGGAATTGTAGGCTCCTATGGTGGTAAGTTTATCGTTCGCGGAGGAGCAACAGAAACGCTTGAAGGTGAATGGAATCCTGGTCGGGTGGTGGTTATTGAGTTTCCAAATGTTGAACAAGCAAAAGCCTTTTATACGTCACCCGAATACACGGCTGCAAAGAGCATCCGGCTGGAGGCATCGACAGGTAAAATAATTTTGGTAGAGGGTGTTTAACGTCAACTAATCTGGTTCAGGTCAACGTAGTCTTTAATCAGGTTGATGGTATCCTGAATGGTATTGACAGCAACCACCCGGTAGGTTCCAATTTTTTTGAAAAACATGGTAGACAATTCATCCTGCGCCAGCAGAATTACTTTTTTATTCGCCCGCAAAGCTAAAGATACCTCAGAAGCTGTTCCGGCTGCCATTCCTAACACTACCAGCACGTGGCTGCTCAGTACGTTTATGTTGTTTCTGGCACTGCCCATGCCGGTAACAATTTTTATCTGGGCGTAGCGAGAAGCACCCACGGTTGATTCTCCAGGCAATACACCTATGGTAAGACCCTTGTTATCTGCAGCGCCTTTCAGCACAGCATTCATCACACCAAATTCTCTTCCGCCCGTGAGTACCACCCAACCTTGTTTGGCAAGGGCAACACCTAAATCGTACGCCAGTTCATTTTCTTCCGGTGTTGCATTTTCGCCCGGCCCTAATACCCCGATTATGATTTTTGAAAACATGGTTGAAAGATACAAGGTGCAAAAATGATAACAAGCGTTAGGTCACGTGCCTAAAATTCATAATCACAATCGAGGCAATGGCCTGTTTTTTTAGGGGGGAAAAGAACTAAAAACAGCGAAAGCAATATTGAGGCTAATCGCCAGGATAATTTCTTTGAATATCCATATTCTACACGTGTTGACTGACAACGCGGGCAACGGGTAAGGTCTTCCTCAGCTAAAACAACCGTTTCAGTTAGCACTTCTCGTACTTGTGCTTCATCTTTTTGGAAAATGTGAAGCCGAACACTAAACCTGGGGTTTTGAATGGGGTAGAGGCTGGCCAGGTTTTCCTCTGTTAAGAAGCATGGAATGCCATAGGCGTCCAGCTTCGCTTTTGCCAGGCTGGCTTCCATACTGTTTTCGAAACTTCCGAATGCAATAATGTTATCCTGATCTTCCATAATGGATCACCTAATATACTTATTTAACTTCGTTCATAAACCTGGATAACCTAAAGGAAGATTTTTTTACCTTCAAGGAATGAATACCCTCCGATACATTATCTTACTTTTTTTAGCCTCGTCAAGCTTACACGCCCAAACCCTTACGGAGCCACAACAGAAGGCTATCAACAACTATCTTACAATGGTTAATGAGTTAACGAGTGGGTTGTCGGGATTAGGGCCTTCGTTGGTGTCACCTTATAAGCGCATACTGGAGTACCGGAGTAAACCGGGCGTGATTACCCCGTATACCTGCGGAATAGCCGAAAGGAAATATTACTTCGAAGAATCTCAGAAAACGGCATCTGCATTGGGCTCATCAGGAAGTGCATTTATTTCAAAAGCAGAAGCTGCCCGAACAACCTGGTTAAAGGTGGATGAAACATGCAAGGCAATAGAAATCTATTTTCGATTGAAGGATTATGAGAAAGATAATTTTCAACGATTTGAGGAGTTGGTTAATACCATTGAAAAGCAGGTAAAGGACTACAGCAATGCGGTAAAAGAAGTTCACATAGAGGTGGAGAAGTTATACGCCCGACTTCAACCTTACAATGCTGCAAATCCATATCATAAAGCCAACAAGCTTTTGCGCGATCAGTTGGTTTTTGAAAGAGAATTACTGGATGCGTGTATGTTTAATATTCGTGAAGATGTTCATACAGGTTGGCCGGTGGAGAAGGCTGAAAAACACATTCTCGATGACGTGCGAAAAATTGAAGTATTGAAGAGTGGAGTTGCCGGAATTCAATACCCGGCATCTTCCATGTATAATTCTTTTGTTGAAGGTATGGAGTCGCTTCAGAACACCAAACGAAATGGTGTAGATGGTTATACCTATGAAAGCCAGCAAACCGATGGACACAGCAATAACGTTTATAAAAATCTGATTAACTACTATAATAATGTGGGAGTATCGTTTTACGATAACTTCATTAAGCAATCTGCTTCTGCTGGTTTTCGTGGAATTTATTATTTGAATTTTGTTCCAGTGTTCGGGATCCGTTCAACGGTGAAGGAAATTAACCTGGAGGTTACGCCTTTTGCAGATAAGCCCGCTGCAACATTTGTTGTGTCTCCGGCCACGGCCGCTATTACCCCTCAGATTTTCACAGCACTTTCCAGCTATGTTGAATTTATGAATGCAGGCATGGCACAGGTGAATCATATGATGAACCCGATGCATAGTTTGAACAGTTCAGCATCGTATGGAAAAGTACGTTTACAGACAAACGGCAAAATGAACCTGGAGTATTACTACAAGAGTTTTGAATTACCCATAACCTTATATCAGCGAACCCTGGATCAAAGCAAAGCATTGCCTTCCGCCTATCAAAAATCTTTGAATGATCAGGCAACAGTGTTGTATTCCATTTTAACCGAATTAAATCAATGGAACAATGCCTTGCTTGCCAACTCAGCGTCAAAACAGCTAACAAGGGATAGTATGGAATACGTGTATGGTGTAATTGCCCGATACATCGTTCTGGCCAATGTATTTGATGAAAAGAAAGAAAGACTTTATCAGGACGTAAGGAAAATTTTTGAAGCTTTCAAACCAGCCAATCCGAAAAATTCATGGCAGGTTTCGGGTAATGCCATGCTGTCCTTACTGGATGAAAATCATAAAGAATTGTTTAAGGCTAAAAAGTATTTGGCTGGCGACTCACTACAGAAGGCCGCTACAGAAGCGATTGAAAGGATGTCTCATGAGCTGATCACAAACGAGTATACAAACCTGACAGGAATTCAAAAGTATGGAAGATCAAATGGAAACTGTCCATACACTCCTTATGAAGATTTTGCAGAATACTCCTTACGGTTTGCGGAGTCGTTAGCTAAACTTAAACCGGGAAAGTCATCGTCATCCCATTATCGTCATCCATACAATGAGTTGATTTATCAGTACAATCAGGTTCTGGTAAGAGACTACAACAAATTTGCCGAGTTGTCGAAGGTGCCCTTATTGAAATCGGTTATCCAGGTTGAATTTCTGGAAATGGTGCCGCACCCAAAACCTGAGCCGAAGCTGGAAATTGCCCCGGTTGCCACATCAGTTAAAGAAGCAACGCAACAACCAATTGATGTTTTACCAGACGCCATGGTAAAAGAAGAAGTTGGGACCAAACAAAGGGGAAAAAAGAATACACCTGAAAAGAAGCCTGCACAACAGGTTTCGGGAGGCGTTGTTCGTGATACGGTTCGCATCACCGATATTATTCGCATTGAGACCATCCGGCAAGACACCGTTTTTGTATCGCGTGTAGATACCGTTTATGTGGGTGTGCCCGGTGAAAATGTAATGTCGATGGAAGGTTATGCCACCAATAATATGGTTTTGTTATTGGATATTTCCGGATCCATGAACAGCCCGGACAAGCTTCCATTGTTAAAAAAATCTGTTTTGTTGCTTATGAAGATGATGCGGCCGGAAGATCAGGTTTCGATAGTCACTTATGCAGGTAAGGCAAAAGTAGAATTGCCGCCCACATCGTTTAAGGAGGAAGCCAGAATTGCACAAGTTATTGAGAAATTGAAATCGGATGGAAAAACAGATGGTATTGCTGGTATTAAGCTGGCCTACCAGGTGGCGGATAAAAATTATATCCGGGGTGGAAACAACAGAATTATTTTAGCTACGGATGGAGAGTTTTCCATCGGTAATCCTACCTACGAAATGGTGAAGAAATTTGCCGGTGAAGATATTTTCATCACGGTATTCAATTTTGGTAAAACCACCACCTCGTCCAAAAATCTTCAGCAATTGGCTGCTATGGGTAAAGGAAACTATGAATACATTACCCGCGAGAATGTTGATATGAAGCTGATCAAAGAAGTAAAAGCAAAGAGGAGTAAATAATGGATATTTTCATGTTAAAGCTATTGTGGCTTTTGTGTTTTTGTGACCTGTGCATGACGCGTCCTGAAAATATTTTCAGCTAACTTGTAACATCCGGTTAACCCCATCGTCTGGTTATTGGATTTTGATTGATGAATCTGGAAACTTTTCAAAACCGTGTTTTACCCTCAAAAAACAAGCTTTTTCGGTTTGCCTTGCGCATGCTGGGCAGCGAAGATGAAGCCAAGGATGTAATACAGGAGGTTTTTATACGGGTTTGGAGTAACCGGGAACAAATGGACCAGATTCAGAACATGGAAGCCTGGTGCATGCGGATAACCAAAAACCTTTCGCTGGACAGACTCCGGTCGATACAACGAAAGGGTACCTATCCGATGGAAGAAGGATTTGATGTGAAGCACACCGATGCAACACCGGACGTTAAAACAGAAATGGGTGAAAGTATGCTGAATGTAAATCAATTAATTGCTGCCTTGCCTGAAAAGCAACGGCAGGTTATTCACCTCCGCGATGTGGAAGGGTACACGTACAATGAAATCTGCGAAATTCTTGAACTGGATATGAACCAGGTAAAAGTGAGTCTGTTCAGGGCCAGAAACGCGGTAAAAGAAAAATTGATGAAAATCAATGCTTATGGACTCTAAGAAACTGGAAGAACTGCTAAAAAAATATTGGGACTGCGAGTCCTCGTTGGAGGAGGAGGAACAGTTACGCACATATTTTTGTGGTAATGATGTTCCGGATCAATGGCGTGAAACCGCCATACTCTTTCGCTACTTCGATGAACAAAAAGGTAAATCGGTTGATCCACAATTTGAAAATGTCGTGGTAAGCCAGATTAAATCAACGAAACGCGTGGAAAGTAGAAAACTGGTTAAGCTGTTCTATAACACGATGCGCATCGCAGCCGGTGTGGCTGTTTTACTGGCTGCTGTGTATTTTGTTCGACAGGAACTACGTAGCAACAATGCGGTAGCCGTTGAAGATACCTATGACGACCCTCAGCAGGCTTTTGAAGAGACGAAACGCGCTTTGCTGATGATATCGAAAGGATTTGGCAATGCCGAACAGCAGGCTAAGAAAATAAACATGTTTAACGAAGCACAGGAAAAGATACAAACACCAACAACTACAGATAGCGAATTATAATTGAATTAAGAATTTACAACTATGAAAAAAATAACCACACTTATTGTTTTGATTGCTTTGGGTACGGGAGTGTATGCGCAGAGCGAATCGATCAACAAATTTTTTAACAAGTATGCAACCGATGAATCGTTTACCACCCAGGTAACGATCTCCAGTAAAATGTTTAGCTTGTTTACCAACATGGAGGTTGAGAAACCAGAAGATAAGGAGGTGCTGGAGGCCATCAGTAAACTTAAGGGGCTTCGTATCATTGGCAAAGAAAACACCAGTGATGCCCGTAACTTATATAAAGAAGCTTCCGGCATTATACTTCAAAATAAATTTGAAGAGCTCATGTCGGTAAAGGATAAGGATAAGGATATGAAGTTTTATATTATAGAAAAAACTCCCGGTAAGATCAGCGAATTAGTGATGGTATCGGGTAGCGCAAAGGATTTTATGATGATGACCTTGTTTGGTGAAATTGACCTGAAGCAGGTTTCAAGAATCGGACAAAAAATGAATGTAGGGGGACTTGAGAATCTGGAGAAGATGGATCAAAAGGACAATAAAAAAAATTAATTGAATCGAATAGAATAGAATAATTGTGAAGCAATCGTTGAACCCAACGGTTGCTTCTTTCGTAATAAGCGTTAACTCATTTATATGAAACATTTAGTTATCATCTTTGTGTTTTTGTTCTCTGCCTTGGTGGCGTTTGGTCAAAGCAAGACAACAGAAAATTTACAGAAAAAATATACGGATTCCTTTTCCCTTTTCTTTTATCAGAATACGTTGCGGATGATCAATCAATCAGGCAATCAGGAGTTTGATGAATTGATCAAGGATATTGAAAAGATGAAATTTTTGATGGTTGATAAGAAGGAGCAGTTTAAGGCAGCAGATTATTCAAAACTGAAGGGAGAGTATATTTCCGAGACCTTTGAAGAAGTAATGACCACCCGCTATGAGGGTCGAAATCTGGATATTTTATTAAAAGAGAAGGCTGGCAAAACGCAAGGAATGGTTGTTTTGGTTAATGACTCCACCAGTTTATATGTATTGGATGTGGTGGGTAGCATTGCGCTGGATAAAGTAACAACCCTTTATAAAACACTGGACGAGAGTACAGATGTAGGCAAAAAAATTAAAAACTTCGCTGACCGTAATGCAAAGCGTAAAGAGGGCGACAAAGAGGGTGATGATCATTAATGTATTCACGAATCTTTAAATCGTAAAGCATTGGAAACTGTTCTCTCCATTCAAGACCTCTCCAAGCATTTCGGCAGAATAAAAGCTGTAAACAACCTGAAACTTGAGGTGCAAAAAGGTCAGGTGTTTGGTATGCTTGGCCCCAATGGCAGTGGCAAGACCACTACATTGGGTATGCTCATGGGGGTTACAAACCCAACTTCAGGAAAGTTTCTGTGGTTTGGTGAAGAACCAACACCTCAGTTGCGCAGAAAAATCGGGGCGGTGCTGGAGCATCCAATTTTTTATCCTTACCTCAGCGGACAAAAAAACCTTGAGTTGAATGCTATGATCAAACAATGCCCGGTGGAAAATATTCCAAAGGTGCTGGAACTGGTTGAACTTACTGAACGCAAGGATGATAAATACAAAACATACTCATTGGGTATGAAACAGCGCCTTGCCATTGCCTCCGCTTTATTGAATGACCCAACTGTACTGATATTGGATGAGCCTACCAACGGACTTGATCCTATGGGTATTGCCGAGATCAGGGACATCATCAGAAAGATTGCCGCGAATGGCAAAACCATTATTCTGGCTAGTCACCTGTTGGATGAAGTGCAAAAGGTTTGTACACATTTTGCCATCCTTAAGCGTGGTAATATGGTGTACACCGGACCGGTAGATGATGTTGGAAAGGGTTCAGAAACGGTAGAGGTAAATGCGGAAGTAGAAAACCTGAATGAGATATTATTGACATTCCCAGGCACATCATCTGTTAATCGGGAAAATGGTGTTTACCAGGTAACCATGCGCGAGGGCCATCATGGAAAGGAGTTGAACAGGTTTTTGTTTGAAAAAGGTATAGTGGCCAACCACTTGGTTACAAAGAAGAAAAGCCTGGAGAAGCAATTTCTGGAAATACTTGCTGAGGCACATTAAGCTGGATACATATGTTACAACTGCTTAGAATAGATTTAAAGAAACTTACCAGTTACCGCACCTTCTGGATCATCTGCGGTTTGTACTTTTTTACGTTGGGTATGGCCACCGCAAGTGGTATGGAGTTTTTGAAATGGCTGGCCAGTCTGATCGAAGGTTTTGGTCAGTCTATTAATATTGATCGCATCCCGCTTTATCATTTCCCGGATGTGTGGCAAAACCTGGCCTGGTCAAGTGGATTATTGAAGATCATGCTGGGTATTATGGTGCTCATTTCCATTACCAACGAATATAGCTACCGAACCATCCGACAGAATATTATTGACGGATTAAGTCGCGCTGAATTCCTGTACTCCAAAATAGCAACTAACCTGCTGCTGAGTTTACTGAGCATGGTATTGGTTTTTTTTGTTTCCCTGGTTACCGGCTTAATTTATTCCCCTTCCTTGAATTGGAATTACATGTTCAATGGAATCGAGTTTTTCCCGGCTTATTTTCTTGAAGTATTTGCCTTCCTTTCGTTTGCTCTTATGCTCGGTATTTTTGTACAACGATCAGGCTTAAGTATCGTGTTGTTGCTCAACTCGTACCTGATTGAACTTATCATCAAGAAAAATATTGACGACTATGTACCGCAGGTCATTCAATTCTTTCCGCTTGAATCGATTATGAATCTTGTTCCGATGCCATTTGCCCGTTATGCTTTTCAGGAGATACAGGATTATGTAAGTTTAACAGCCGTGGGTATTTCATTAGTATGGATTTTTCTGTTTAACTTTTTCAGCTACCTAAGAATAAAAAAGGCTGATCTATAGAAGATTCCAGCGCAATCGTTTTCAATGACATCAATGCAGAAAATCCTACATCCTTCAAACCTTAAGGAACAATCATCGTTTCTTTGCTGTGTAAAGAACACGTAAAATGAATACCATTCAGCTTTTAGGATTAGTGGCAGGTTCCTGTACTACAGCAGCTTTTATTCCGCAGGTTGTTAAAACATGGAAAAGCCGATCGGCCAAGGATTTGTCGCTGGGGATGTTTTCTATTTTTTGTACAGGCGTATTATTGTGGTTGGCCTACGGGTTACTCATAATGGATATACCGGTGATCATTGCAAACATGGTAACGTTGGTGCTGGCGTCTTTCCTGCTTGTGCTTAAACTCCGCTGGAAGCATTAGTCATCATCGCAGGCGCAGTACTTATCGCTGCTTGCCTTTTCAAAACACTCCTTTCCCTCTTTGTACGAGAACCACGCCAGGCCAAGTGTGCCGGCTGCATCAATGTAGTGCAGGTTGGTGAGTTCGTACAGCCCGCTTGAAACCAACAAGATAATGGACATGTATACGCACACCAATGTGCAGTTGGCATCGGCAAGGATGGCATCGCTGTTCAAGGCATTTCCAACCCTGCGTTTACCGTAAATAAGTGCAAGCATTACTAAAATGCTAATGCTTGAAATAATTACGCCCCACAATGTTGTTTCCGGTTTTTGTCCGGTGTAGATAACAATGCCTGCCCCAATGATTAAGCCGGCAACCAACAGATAAAAGGCAGTACCGGTAATTCGTAAGGCGGTGCGTTCAAAGCCATCACGGCTCACGGATGGATTATTCCGAATGCGGAGAATCATGTGCATGATACCGATTCCTGAAATGAGTTCGATAAAACTATCTACACCAAATCCGAATAAGGTCAGGGTTTCATCTTCATAGCCAAACCAGGTGGCGATAATGCCTTCAGCAAGATTATAGAGGATGGTAAATACCGCTAATAGCAGTGCTGTTGTGTAGAGTTTATTTTCTTTCTGCGTTACGGCTGTGTTATCCATAGGCAACGTGTAGCCACAAAAGTAGCATCATCAATCATTTATTGATTGATAAACCAGCACTTTAAATTTACTCCCTAAATTCCATTGGGAGGAGTTATACATATTGGTATAGATTATGCCAATGAGTTGTTCTTTCGGGTCGGCCCAATAGTGAGTATTGAATGCCCCCGCCCACCTGAATGAACCAATGGATTCAATTGATTTATAATCGTTAATATCTGTTTCTAATCCAAAAACTAACCCAATTGGATCTGCATCAGGTAAATGGAGTTGATTGGTGAGAATGAGTTCAACGGTCTTCCGACTCAGGATTCGTACACCATTGTATTGGCCTTTATTGAGAAACAATTGAAGAAACTTTGCATAGTCCTCAACCGTTGAGGATAACCCGGCTCCACCTGAAAAATATTTTCCGTTGCTTTTCGGATAGTCGGGGTTAACGTTATCATAAACTGGTGCTACCTGGCGCGCAAGTTTACCGCCCTGATCGGAATGCAAAGCAACAAGCCTATCGTGTTTGTCTTTAGGTAAATAGAACCAGGTATCTTTCATGCCCAACGGATCGAATACCCGTTTCTTTAAAAACTGATCGAATGGCATACCTGACCATATTTCAACCAGGTATCCGATCACATCAATGTTTAAACCGTAGGTCCATCGCTCACCAGGTTTATGTTTTAAAGGCAATTTGGCCAGTATTTTCATCTTATCACCAAGCACATCACCATCGCTTCCAATGCCGCTGGGCACCCCGGCCTTTGCATAAATGGCTTTGAACTCGTTACTGCCGATGGCTGGATAATCGATACCCGATGTATGGGTAAGCAATTGCCTGATAGTTATTTCCCTGCCAGCCGTTTCCGTTGTGTAGCTGCTGTCGGCAGCATTAAAAGATTTTAGTACAGTAGGGTTTTTGAATTCCGGGATATAACGTGAAACAGGATCATCCAGTTGAAACTTTCCTTCTTCCCATAAGATCATTGCCGCTAAACTGGCGATAGCCTTGCTTTGAGAAGCGATACGGAAAATGTTGTCTTTCTGCATCGGTTTTTTGGAATCAATGTCACTGTAGCCATAAGACTGGTGATAAACAATTTTTCCATTGCGGGCAATCAGCACCACGGCTCCTGGAATGCCTTGTGTTTCAACCAACGTGTTCACCATTTGGTCTATTCGTTTCAGGCGCTCAGGTAAAAGCCCTGACGTTTCAGGTTTTGAGGGTGTTAAAACCTGTGCTTGTATTGTAAATAAAATAATTACAAAAAGTAGCGTCAGTGTCTTTTTCATTTCAGTATGATTACGCTTACAACTGGTATTATCTGGCTCTTTTTAAATCTTCACATGCCCCCAGTTTACGCCAGCTTTAATCCGGTAGAGTTGCATTTCTGAAATGCCAAATTGTTTGGCAATTATTTTCATGCGGGTTTTGCCTTCGGCCAGTTTGCGTTTGATAAGCTTTACACGATCCGTGGTTAACTTCTGCCCGCGGCCGCTATACTGAGCTTTTGATTTGATATAGTTCGGATCTTTTACCATGTGGGCATGCATTTCATCTTTAGTTACCCATTTTAAATTGCGGTAATAGTTGTTTTCTTTTTTGTGATCAAGATGAATGACAAATCGGTGTGCGGCACCTGGCTTTTCATTGAAATGCTGGGCTACCAATCGATGAACGAGGAACCCTTTGCTGGCTCCGTCCTTACGCAATTGAATACCTGGATAATTTTTAATGTAGCTGTACTTCAAAAAGTACCCGTTGTCATGTGTGTTCCAGAAGGAAATTACACGACCGAAGTTAGAAATAGCGTACCGCTGTCCATCGCCACCTTTAAAACCGCGAATGGTTTCCCATTTTTCTGATGAATGGAATTTCAGTTTTTCAATTTTTCGTCCTGTGCTCATATTATTAAAAGGGTAGTTTTTCAGAATATTTTGGAATTAGTGTTTGAAAGCCCTGCTGTAGCGATTGCAATATTTTTTTACCTGACAGATTAATTATTTTTCGTCCGTCAATTTCATGCACCGGTGTAAGTTCGCCCATGGTTCCTGTGGCAAAAACTTCATCACTTGTATAGAATTCGGCTAGCGAGAGATTACGCTCTTCAATCGGAATGCCAGACGTTCGGCACAACTCCAGCACCAATCCACGGGTAATGCCGTGCAGGCAGGCATCGGCAAACGGGGTGTATACACACCCATCTTTTACCATGAATAAATTAGTGTCGTTCAACTCTGCCACAAATCCATTGCTATCTAACATAATAGCGGCATCTGCACCAGCAACATTTGCTTGAATTTTAGCAAGTATGTTATTCAATAAGTTGTTGTGATGGATTTTTGAATCCAGGAATTGCGGGTTGTTTCTTCGCTGTGAAGAGGTGATAACCCGAATGCCTTGCTCATTGTTGTAGACTAACGGTTTCCATTCGGCCAGTACAATCAGGCAGCATCCTTTGGTGTTAAGTCGCGGATCCATACCGGATGTCACTTTCTCGCCCCGCGTAAGGGTTAGGCGAATGTGGGCTTCATCGCGCATGCCGTTGGCTTGCAGCGTTTCAAAAATTGCTTTTTTGATTTCCTTGCGGGAAGGAACATTGGCAAACGCAAGCGTATGGGCAGAAGCCTCCAAACGGTCGATGTGCTTGTCCAGGCAAAAAATTCCTCCGTTATACACGCGTAACCCCTCCCATACGGCATCACCACCTTGTACAGAACTATCAAAGACTGAAACTTTAGCCTCTTCGCGCGGGAGTAGTTTACCACCTACATGAATTTTAATGTTGGCATTTTTAGGGTTGTACGATTGAAGCATACTCCTTTTAAAAAAAAACTAAGTAAAAAAGTTGATGGAGATTTAACGGTATTGTCTTTGGGGGAGAAAGACAGAAATAACGTAAATCAGGGTCTCAGGGCAAAAGGTAGTAATTTTTCATAATACTTTTTTGCTTCGTTATATAAAGTTGACAAATGGTCCGGCAGCGGTCGCTCACTGGTTTGTTGTTTTTCAAAACCGGTTGATTTGTGCACGTTCGCATACCAATAGGGTGCCCATACTCCGTCATAGGGCTTAGGCCCTGCTGGCCAGTTTAGCATCGATTTTTCAAACGGGATTTTTAGTTTATCGCAAAGCCTGGTTAAAACCGCTTCCGGATTTTCAAGCAGGAGTCCCGAATCCAGAACAAGGGGTTCTTTTCCAGAGGCGATGAGCTTTTCAAAGAGGTTATACTGGTATTCAATCCCAATGTCGCGCATTACGGGCAAGTCAATGACTTGGGCATAACTGGCAATAATTTGCTTTGGATTTCGGATGAGGAAGATGTTCTCACAGCGTTCAAATGGAAAGTGATTAAGCACTTCAAGGTGATGGGCCATGTTTTTTATGAAAAAGAAGGGCTTGCTATGGGTGCTGAATAAATCCTGTAAAACATCCTCTTCTTTTTGGGATTGATGGGCTAGGACTTCTTCCCGCCCCGGGTGAACGATGCCCGTTTTGATAAAATATACAGCATAAAAGGGCTCATCAATAACTTCTGTATCGGAGCGATGGGCAAACGAATACATTAGCGCGGTGGAGATGTTTCGCGGACTGGATATTATGTTGATTGTCTTCAAGTAATGATAGGGGTTAGGGTCAAGCAGCGTTTAGCGGTTAAAAATATCGAATAACAATCAAACTAAATATGAATCTTACATGCATAAGGACGAGGGTAAAACCAACCATACTGCTTGTTTCAATGCACATACATTTGTGCATCAATCAACAAAAAACCCTGATATGGCACAAAAACTCTATGAATTCTTTTTGAAAGCCGGTGAAATTGGTGGTGTACAAGCCCGCACCCGGTTATCTATTCTGTCGCGTATGACATCCACCGAAGCTAAAGCGATGGCTGACTCGGATGACAAAATTAAATTGCTTGAAAATCATTTTCAGGCTGTTCAACGCGAGTTCGGAAAGGCAACAACTGTTAAGACCAACAGCACTACGGTAAAGGATTCCGGATCAAACAGTACAGAAAAGTTACGCAAACAAATGTCGGTTTTTGCTGACCTCACAGCCCAGCGTTCTGTTTATGGCGACAGTCTTCAGGCAACAGCCAAACGTATTACTGAATCGTTGGTGGAAGCTATTGATGTAGAGCGCGCCAGCATTTGGTTGTACAATGACGACCAATCAGCTATCGAATGTGTTGATTTGTACATACGCACCAAGCGTGAGCACAGTTCAGGCGTTGTTTTAAAAGCGTCTGATTTCCCGGCATACTTCAAAGCCGTTGAATCGCAACGTACCATTGCAGCGGTAAATGCACATACCGACCCTGCTACAAGTGAATTTTCGGAAGTGTACTTGCGCCCGCTGGGCATCAATGCCATGTTGGATGTACCCATTTGGGCAAATGGTAAAATGGTGGGTGTTGTTTGTCATGAACATACCGGTGATTTCAGAAACTGGAATACGGATGAAGAGACGTTTGCTTACATCATGGGTAACATTGTAGGCATGACGATAGAAAAACTGGAAGCAGTAGAAGTATAGATTTAATTTGGGTTGATTTTTAGTGGAGGAAAGGGGCACCGTTTGGTGCCTTTTTTATTTTTAGGGTGCTACACCCTGCATGAGTATTCCGCACAACCACGCACCGTAAGTACCCAGGGCATAACCTAATACAGCGAGTAATACACCAACCGGTGCAAGCGATGGATGAAAGGCAGAGGCCACAATAGGAGCCGAAGCGGCACCGCCAATGTTGGCCATGCTGCCAACGGCTGTAAAAAAGAAGGGAGCCTTAATCAACTTAGCTGTAAGTAGCAGGATACTTACATGTATCAAAATCCATATACCACCAACCATAAACAATTCAATGTTGTAATAAATGGATTTCAAATCCATTTGCATACCAATGGTGGCCACCAATACATAAAGCAATGCGCTTCCTAAGCGCGAGGCACCTACACCTTCCAGGTTGCGGGCTTTTGTGAAGGACAGCATTAGACCAAAGGTGGTGGCCAGTACCACAATCCAAAAAAATGCTGAATCCAGACTGAAGCGATCAAGCTCCCATTCGGTAGGCAGACTTTTTATAAAGGGAACAATGAAATCGGATAAGTAGTGCGATAGACCTGTCAGGCCAAAACCAATACCAAAAATCAACATCGTATCCGCCAGCTTCGGCATCTTCATCACACTCAGTTGAAAACTTTCAATTCGTTTTTTTACATCTTCAATAGCCGATGAGTCTGCTTTGAATAATTTATCAATTTTAGCTGCCCGCCCTGAACCATAAAGCAGGGCTGCTGTCCAGACATTACCGACAATAACATCAACCGTGGCCATGATAGAGAACAAGGCTGCGCTTGCACCAAACACTTCCAGCATGGCCGCCTGGTTAGCACCGCCACCAATCCAACTTCCGGCAATGGTTGTCATGCCGCGCCACACGGCATCTGGTCCTTCACCGCCTACTAAATCAGGAGCAAAAAATGAAACGATAATAATAGCAAGCGGCCCGCCAATGATTACACCTGCAGTTCCTGCTAAAAACATAATCACTGCCTTGGGTCCTAAGCGCATAATTGCTTTGAAATCAATACTGAGTGTTAGCAAGATCAAACTTGTTGGTAGTAAATAGCGTGATGCAATTTTGTATAACCCTGATTGTTCACCGGAAATAATTCCTGTAGAATTTAAAATAGACGGAATGAAGTAACAGAGCAGTAGGGAGGGTACATAGGTATAAAACTTTTTCCAGAAAGGCTGGTCACTGCTGGCCGTTTTGAAAACAAAGGCCAGGATGATCATGAGTATGCCCAGTACTACGGCATCGTTGGTAATGAGGGGTTGGTTCATCAGATCAGCATTTAGAGTTATAGTTCTTTCTTCACCACCAGCAGGAAGTAATTCTTATCCATTTCAAGGTAGCCTTGTTCGTAACAATAGTAATAAACAGCGCCTTCCTTGGTTTTATACTGGCTGGTAAAGTAACCAAAATCAAATCCTTTTTCATTAAGTTTTTCACGGGTTACCCGTGTTTTGCCGGTAGGGTTAAGCGCCATTAAGATGCGCCTGTTTTTGCGTAAAATGTTGTTCACGTTGCGTACATAATTGGTCTCATCGCTATTGAGTTTATTGTTGTAACTGATGCGGCATTGGTCGGAACAGAATTTTTTATCCGCGCGCCCTTTAATTTTTTCGCCACACTCCAAACATACTTTTTCCTCTGTTTTAGCCATGATTAAAGCGGTTTTAGTAGTTTTTTAATCCGTTTTTAAACGTTTACAAACGAATATAACCGAAAGTAAGCGATTATCATACGAGTCCGGTTTTTTTCTCCCCACACCTTTGCATCGTCAATCGACAATAACCGGTTGACGGTCATGCTGAGCCTGTCGAAGCGTGACGTTAAGGTGTATGTTAAACCAATAAATTATACAGTTATGAAAAGTTTGAGAAACAGCGTGCAGTTGATCGGTCGTTTAGGCAAAGATCCCGAAGTGAAAGAGTTTGGCGACAAGAAGAAGGCTACCTTCTCCATCGCTACGTCAGATTCGTACAAGAATGCAAAGGGTGAGAAAGTAGAAGATACCCAATGGCACAATGTAGTGATTTGGGGTAAGCTGGCCGGTGTGGCTGAGAAGTACCTGAAGAAGGGACAAGAAGTTTGCATTGAGGGAAGACTTGTACATCGTGATTACGAAACCGACAAGGGCGAGAAGCGCTTCATCACTGAGATTAATGCAAATGACCTGGTGATGCTGGGCGGTAAGCAAAAGTAAGTGATTGGGTTTGTTAGGGTGAAAGCCTGGTTCAGAAATGGGCCGGGCTTTTTTCATTTAGTGATCATTAGTGTTTTGGTGCTTTTGTGGCCTTGAATGGTTCTATGGTTTTTGCCACCAAGACACAAAATCACTAAAATGATAAATGTGCATCAACAATAAGAATTGCTGCAAAATAAGTTGGCTAAGTTCTACAACTCAGCAATCGAGATATTCATCGGTATTCCTTTCCTGCCCTTTTCATACAGTACCCGGTCGGCTGGACGGCTCAGGTCAAGTTTTCGGAATGCTTCAGCTGATATACCTGCCTGCTCAGCATAAAGCTCATAATATGCAGCCTGAATTTCATCTAATGTATAGATATAAGCGCGATGTGTTGCACCCCGGTCGGCCTTCAGTGACACCACCGCTTTTTCGGGATTATCGGAACGGTTTACATCTCGCCCGTTATTCAACACAAAAATTTTAATCTCTTCGCGCAGCCCATTCAATTTGGTTCTCACTTCACCATTTACCATATACCGATTGGCATCATTGACCTGCACGGTGAACAAGTTTCGTTTGTGTACCGGTGCTACCGGAACATTATTGGGTTGTGGTAAAACAAGGGCCAGCCCTTTTTCGTTGACGATCTGGGTGGTGATCAGGAAAAAGGTCAGCATCAAAAAGGCAATGTCGGCCATGGAACCCGTTTGGAGTTCGGGCCGTCTATGGGTATATGGATGGCTCATATAACTTATTTATCATTAGAAGCATGGGCTATTCATTAAGTCACCTTTCCGTATGTCAAATTTTAACATTGCCGGTTCATTAAATTCGTATTTCATGATGCGTAAATCGTAATTTGCAGCAATGAGTTTTGTCTATCCTGCTTTTCTGTGGGCATTAACCGCCCTTTCTATTCCGGTTATCATCCATCTCTTTAATTTCAGGAAGACTCAAAAGATTTATTTTTCCAGTACGCGCTTTTTACGGCAGGTGCAGGAAGCCACTTCGGCCAAGCGCAAACTCAAGCACTATCTTATCCTGGCCTCCAGGCTATTGTTCCTGTTGTTCTTGATTTTAGCTTTTGCGCAACCCTTTTTACCGGCTACCGAGCAGGTTGGTGCAAGGCAAAACATTGTTATATACCTGGATAATTCATTAAGCATGTCGGTTCCGGTAGGCGAAAAAACCCGGGCACTGGATGATGGTATTGCCATGGCCAACCAGATCGTTGATATATTCCCTCAGGAAACCCGGTTTCAATTACTTACCAATGATTTTGCTCCGTTCTCCAACACGTATAAAACTAAAGCTGAGGTAGTTGACTTGCTTGCGCAGATTCGCTTATCGCCAATAACCAGAACGTTCAAGGAAGTAAAGGATCGAATTGATAATACCAATCGTACCCTAACCCAGGATGAAATTTTTTGGATATCAGATTTTCAGCAGTCTACCACGGGTGCGCTTTCATCATCAATGCTGGACAGTGCCCAGCGGTTACACCTCATTCCGTTAACCTTTGAACCACTGGCAAATATATTTGTTGACACAGCCTATCTGGAGAATCCTTTTGTTGTTGGGGGCGAAAAAAATACCCTGACGGTTAAACTTCGAAACGATGGAGCAAAAGCAATCGACCAGCTTTTGGTAAAACTTACCGTGAACGGCATTCAAACCGGAACCAGCTCGGTAAGTATTGCCGCACAAGGCAGTGCATCAACTTCATTTGATATTGTTTCATCCAATCGTGGTAACAGCAAAGCCGTTATAAGTTTTAACGACTACCCGGTTAGTTTCGATAATGAATTTTACCTGGCGTTTAACTTTTCTGAAAAAGTTAAGGTAGTTGAGATTAAAAGCACCGGAGGAAAATCGCCTGTAGAAAAAGTATATGGAAATGCCGAAGTGTTTACGTTCCGCTCATTTGATTCAAAAAACGTAAACTACTCAACGCTTCAGGAAACAGATCTAATCGTAATAAACAGTCTGGATATTATCGATGCAGCGTTGGTTTCTGCTCTCCGCAATTACGTAATGAGTGGTGGTGCGCTGTTGGTTATACCTTCTGCAAGCCCCGATGTAGTTTCCTACAAAAACCTGCTGTCTATTCCATCATTGACATCTGTCAGCGAGCCCCAACTTTCAGAACTTGAAAATCCGGACTTCACCAACCCATTTTTTGAAAATGTTTTTGAGGAACGCTCTAATCGGTTGGTATTACCCAAAGCCAGACGGGTAATGGATTGGGGTAATGACCGATTGGCTGTGTTGAAGTTTAAAAACGAAAAACCTTTCCTTTCGCAGTTTAATCAGGGTGGGAAAATATTTTTATTGGCCGCTCCATTACAACCGGAATTTTCTGATTTGAGCAATAACTTTTTATTTCTTCCGGTGATGTACCGTATCGCCACTTCAGCAAAAAGAGCAGACTGGAAACCTTATTACAGTTTAAATGAAACCCTGGTAACGTTGAGGGCAGACAGCTTATCAGGTGAACAGCAGGTTCGGTTGGTGGGTCAGCAGGAGATTATTCCGTTTCAGCGAAAGCTAACCGATCGGGTAATCTTGGAGCTGCCGCGATTCTCCATGCAAGCAGGATTTTATCACGCGGCCGTAGCCCGCGATACAGTGGGGCTCTTTGCATTCAATCTGAACAGTAGTGAATCGTTGCTCAGGCAATGGACAGGGGAAGAAGTAAAAGAGCAACTGGGAGGCTCGGATAATATTGCACTTTTTGAAGCCACTTCGGCCGAGGCTTTCAGTAACGAAATAAAAGCAAGATATTTGGGCAAACCATTATGGAAGTATGCCTTGGTTTTGGCGCTAATCTTCCTGTTGGTAGAGATTCTACTGATCCGTTTTTTAAAATAAGGGTTAATGAAAATACTCATTCAGGGCGCTAAAATCCTCGATCCGAACTCCCCCTTTCATAAAAAAGTTAAAAATG
This sequence comes from Flammeovirgaceae bacterium UBA2366, assembly GCA_002344065.1. Taxonomy (GTDB): domain Bacteria; phylum Bacteroidota; class Bacteroidia; order Cytophagales; family Cyclobacteriaceae; genus UBA2336. Next base: position 197,635 of record DDTK01000014.1, on the reverse strand, counting down.
TACTCCTTAATAACGGCCGGATAGTTGAAATCGATGACAAAAACTACCAGGCCGATAAGGTAATTAAGGCCGAAGGCATGCTGCTTTCCCCCGGTTGGTTCGACCTGGGAACATTCGTTGGTGACCCTGGCCTGGAACACAAGGAAGATCTGGAGTCGGTTTCCAAAGCGGCTGCGGCAGGAGGATTTACCGAAATTGCGGTGCTGCCCAACACATCGCCCTGCATCCAAACCAAGAATGATGTAAAGTACCTGACTAAAAATAACGATAGCCGGTTGGTGCAAATTCATGCCTTAGCTTCGGTTACCCGCGACAACAAAGGGGAAGAATTAACGGAGATGATTGACCTGCACGAGGCCGGTGCCGTAGCCTTTACCGATGGCCTTAAAACAATCTGGCATACCGATATTTTTCTCAAGTCGCTTCAATACCTGCAAAAATTTAAAGGTGTACTCATTGATCATCCGGAAGATATCTGGCTGAACATGTTCGGACAAATGCACGAGGGTATTCAGAGTACGATGTTGGGACTAAAAGGAATGCCCCGGATTGCTGAGGAAGTAGCAGTTCATCGCAACCTGGATTTGCTGCACTATACTGAAGGAAGATTGCACATGGCCCGACTTTCATCAGCGCGGTCGATTAACCTGATCCGCAGTGCGAAAAAGAAATTACCCGTTACGTGTGACATTGCAGCGTATCAACCCTTACTGGATGATAGTATGCTGGCCGGTTTTGATACCAATTACAAAGTAAACCCACCCTTGCGGGAAAAACGCGATAACGATGCGTTGATTAAGGGATTGAATGACGGTACCATAGATGTGATTTGTTCAGGCCATGTGCCGCACGATGAAGAAAGCAAAAACCTGGAGTTTGATCATGCCGATCCGGGCATTATTAATCTGCAGACGTTTGCTGCTAATTTAGCATTACTCTCCAAACATGTTGATTGGCCTACATTACTTGAAAAAGTAACGGTGGCTCCGCGGAAAGTTCTTGACATAGAATCGCCTGTGATCGATATAGAAGCAAAAGCAAACCTCACATTGCTTGATCCAGCACGTACGTGGCTGTACGATGAGAAATCAAATTTGAGCAAAGCAAAAAATTCGCCTTGGCTGGGGCAAACCCTTACGGGTAAAGTGGTAGCCGTTTTCAATAACATGAAGCACTGGCTGGATAATTCATTATGAAGAAACCTTCACCGCTCCTGACCATCGGTGTCCGCTACGGAGCCATTGCGGCCGTACTTTCCATTGGCTTGAATATAATGATGTATTACCTGGGCAGGCACCCGGTAATGATTTCACCCTTCCTCGACTTTCGGGTTTTTCTATATGGTGTTTTTATTTTCTTCAGCCTGAAAGAATACCGCGATTTTCATAATGCAGGCTCGCTACATTTTTTCCAGGGTATGATCAGTAGTTTTGTGATGGTGGCAACGGCTGCTGTTTTGGGTTCCTTACTTTACCGGATTTTTGGTGCGTATGAGTCAAACTTTGTTTCAGACTATGTTCGGTTGGCTACAGAATACATCCGCTCTTTTCCAGAGGAGGAGTTAACAAGGATTGGAGGAAAAGAAGAGGTTGAGCGTAATTTAGCTGAACTTCCCTCTACTAATATGGCGCAACTCGCGTTCTTGTATTTGGCACAAAGCTTTGGAATCGGGTTGTTTATAAGTATAATTTTATCTGTTATTTTAAGAAAACAACCAAAACCCGAATAGTATGGAAGAAAACACAACACAACCCACATCCTTAATAAGTCACGCTGCTAAATGGGGGGCAATTTTCGCTGGCATTGGCATCGTTATTACTATGCTCTTGTATGTAATTGACTTTACCCTTATGGCAGGGTTTACTTTTCTATTAAGCTTATTAGCCATCGGTATTGCATTTGTCATATATGCAGGCATTAATTATCGAAATGAGATTGGAGGCTTTATTCCTTTTGGGAAAGCATATTTACATGGATTTGCAGTATTCGCAGTATCCGGAATTATTACGACTATCTTTAATATTTTACTGTATACCGTTATTGACCCTGATTTAGCTCAAAATATGACGGATGCAATAATTTCAAACACGGAAGCAACCATGGAAAAATGGGGTGCACCAGCCGAATCTATCGAACCAACCATTGAAAAAATGCGTGAGGATACACCTAAAAACTTTGCCCCCCTTGGATTGATAAAGAGCTACTTTTTAGGACTGATTTGGTATGCTATATTGTCTTTAATTACCGGCTTAGTGGTTAAGAAAAACCAGCCGGAAATGATATAAATGAATAGCCCTGATATATCCGTAGTTATTCCTGTATTTAACGAAGAAGAATCACTTCCGGAATTAAGCGATTGGATTAGCCGTGTGATGAAAGCGCACGGCTATTCTTATGAAGTGCTGTTTGTTGATGATGGCAGTACAGACAGTTCCTGGAAAAAGATCCAGTCAATAAGCACATCCAACCCCAACTTTAAAGGCATAAAGTTCAATCGTAATTATGGTAAATCAGCAGCCTTGCAAACCGCTTTCAGGGCTGCGCAAGGCGAAGTGGTTATTACTATGGATGCCGACCTGCAGGATAGTCCGGATGAGATACCGGAACTTTACGCCATGATCAAACAGCAAGGGTATCACCTGGTATCGGGCTGGAAGAAAAAGCGCAACGATCCGTTTACAAAAACCGTTCCTTCTAAATTTTTTAATTACGTAACTCGAAAAATATCCGGTATTAAGATTCACGATTTCAATTGCGGCCTAAAGGCGTACGACAAAGCCGTGGTGAAGAATATTTCCGTGTATGGCGAAATGCACCGCTACATACCGTTAATTGCCAAGTGGGCAGGGTTTACAAAAATTACCGAAAAAGCTGTTGAGCACCGTGAACGCAAGTACGGTTACTCTAAGTTTGGCTTCGAGCGTTTCGTTCGCGGCTTTCTTGATTTATTAACGATAACGTTCGTTGGACGCTTTGCCATGCGCCCCATGCACTTCTTTGGCACATTAGGTACGCTTTCTTTTCTGGCCGGTTTTATTTTCACAGCCAAGATTCTGTGGGACAAAATCGATTCTGTTTATTTTTCTCAAATTCCGTTGAAGCGCGATGTTACCCAACAACCTATTTTCTTTTTGGCACTGGTAGCGTTGGTTATAGGTGTGCAACTTTTTGTTACCGGCTTTTTGGCGGAGTTAATAACGCGGCAGTCACTTTCCAAAAAGAACTACCTCGTTATTGATAAAGTAGGTATTGAGGTATTGCCCGAAGGATCTAAAATGAAGTTAGCAGCAAACGCCTGAGCACAAGGCTCAAACTTTCATCTTTTTATAAGTGGCTTCTTTTGTTCGCACATCTTCACCGAAAAATTCAACGTAATCAACCTTTGGCCACCATCCATCCTCGGCCACTTGAACAAAAATTTTTGTAAGGCGAGATGATCGACCACTAATGTCCATTATTGCGGTGGCTTGTCCTTTATGATCCATCAGAATTTCTACCTGTCTCGTTTTGGTGGCTACAAATTGCATGGTGTATTTTCCGTGGCCAGCCGGGATGCATTTTACTCCGTAGGCAAAATTCCGCTCCAGCATATTCAGGTCGCGCTTTTGCCCCTTTTCAGCATAGCGTAACCAATATACCGATACGGGGTTTTTAGGGTCAATGGTTTTATCGCTTACCAGGTTTACCTCATAGAGGACCGTATTGCTGTTTACACTCCGGTGAATGTAAAAAAGGGTTTTATGCGTTATTGGTGGTACGGGAAACTCGTGGATGGGCTTGGGGGAGTTCATGAAGACCAGCAAGACCAATGGCAATAATGTGAATAACCTCATAAGTAAGACGAATGAAAGCTTTTTTGCAGAGAGATTCAAACCAGAGGAACGGGAATGACGAAAATTTGTTCTTCCCCGTTGGGTGTTTTAAAATATATTTGGAACCATGAAACAAAATCTGGCCCATATTGCGCTGGTAGTAGATGATTACGACAAGGCTATTGAATTTTATACCCGCAAACTGAACTTTCGGTTAGTGGAGGATACCGTACTTACTGAAAGCAAGCGTTGGGTGCGCATGGCGCCACCGGGTTCCGATGGTTGCTGTCTGTTGCTGGCTAAGGCTGCCAATGACGAGCAACGTAGCCGTATCGGTAACCAAACCGGTGGCCGGGTATTTTTATTTCTGCATACCGATGATTTCCATCGGGATTTTGAAAACCTGAAGAAGAATAATGTTACTATTATCCGGGAGCCATCCATAGAAGTATATGGTACCGTTGCTGTTTTTGCCGATTTGTACGGTAACCTGTGGGATTTGATTCAACCTAATACGTAACGTCTAAATCACTTTGTGAAAACCCTTACCTCCATTTTGAAAGTTGCCCTGCTGTTGGCGTTGTTGTATTTGCTAACCGCTTTTGGATTTTATTTTTTTCAGGAACGTTTTGTTTTTCAGGGCGACAAATTGCCAGCAGATTATGCATTTCAGTTCAATGAGGCTTTTGAGGAACATTTCATTTCCATGCATGATGGTGTTCAGGTAAATGCTTTATTGTTCACAACGAAGCTACCGGTAAAAGGCCTCATCCTTTATTTCCATGGTAATGCCGATAACCTGCAGCGTTGGGGAAAGTATGCGGGTGACCTTACACGCTTAGGGTATGATGTTTTGATGGTGGATTACCGCGGCTATGGTAAAAGCGGAGGCGAGCCATCGGAAGCCGCTTTGTATCAAGACGCACAAACTGTGCTTGATTGGAGCCGACAGAATTTTCAATACAACCGGTTGATTCTTTATGGACGCTCATTAGGTGCAGCAGTGGCATCCAAACTAGCCACTAGCACGGAGGCCGATTACCTGATTCTGGAAACCCCGTTCGATGAAATCAACAGTGTAGCACATCCGGTTTTTAAACCTGTAACCCGGTTGCTTTCTAAACGAATGATTCTGTCAAATAAGGATCATTTGCAACACGTGAATTTTGGTGTATTGGTTATACATGGTACAGATGATTGGGTTGTGCCGTTGGAGTCGGCTATAAAACTTAAAGCCTATCTTAAACCCGGTGATGAATTTGTAATTATCGAAGGAGGGGGGCATAAGAACCTGAACGAGTTTGCTGAGTATCATTTAGCTATAGCAACTGTACTTGACTAACTCAATTTACCACAAAGTCACTAAAGCAAAAAATTGACTGATAATTGGTAACTTAGACCAACTATGGTCACAATCCTCTCTGCGCTGATTATCATTTATCTCGGTATCTGCATTTCATTTTACTTTTTTCAACACTACGGATTTTTTCGTCCCGAAATTCTATCCACGGCATTTCAGTACAAATATCCATTTCCTTTCGAAGAGCTGGATTTTGACATGGAAGATGGAGGGCGGATCAATGCTATCTATTTTAAGGTACCCAATTCACGAGGGGTGGTCTACTACTTAAAAGGAAATTCAAAAAGCCTTAAAGGTTGGGGAAAATTTGCCAAAGATTTCTTAAGTAACGGATACGATTTTTTTATGATGGACTACCGTGGGTTCGGAAAAAGTCGTGGCAAACGAAGCCAAACACGTGTATTTAATGATGCCCAGTATGTGTATAAATGGTTAAGTGAATCGTACCCGGAAAACAAAATTGTCTTGTATGGCCGTTCATGGGGCAGCGGGGTGGCCGCCCGAATTGCTTCGTGGAATAAACCGGCAATGCTTATACTCGACTCGCCTTACTTTAGTTTTTTTTATAACGTAAACCGGTATTTGTTTTTTATTCCCTTACGGTGGTTGTTGAAGTACGACATCCGCACCGACCAATACCTTAAAACAGTTACTTGCCCGGTACACATTATTCATGGTACACACGACAGGCTGATATCATATTCACAAAGTGTTAAATTAAAAAATCTTTATCCGGATAAAATTACGTTACACAGTATTGAGGGAGCGCGTCATAACAATCTGCCGGAGTATCCTGAATTTTTTGATAAGCTTTACCATATCCTGTATGTAAAACCTATGTCAACCTGATGGGTTCATGACAACGATTACGAAAAGAACATCCAGTAATTTTCAACGGGTATTTGATATTGTTTTGTATCAACAACAAAAATACCCGAATACGAATGCACTGAATTATTATGCCGGAGCAACATGGCATGGCTATTCCATCCACGAGGTTCAAAAAAAAACTGAAGCTCTTGCGTGTTGGTTCATTGAGCAAGGCTACAGACCGGGTGATAAAATTATTTTTGTTCCGGTAACGGGCAGTGCCGATTGGGTTATACTGGATCTGGCCTGCCAGCAAGTGGGATTGATTGTAGTCCCCGTTCATCCTACCGCCCATGCACCGGAAATTGAAGTGATCTTTCGTGAAACAGAGGCTCGCGTATGCATCACGGCCGATACAGCCTTATATTTTAAATTTCAAACCATCATCACGGGTTTAGATAACCAGGTGAATATATATCATCTTCAACCTGGTGAAAAGGGATTTTTTAAACCAATCACCTTAACAAAAGCAACGGATGAAGAATTGATAAAACTAAATTCTATCCGAAACACCATTACGGAAAATGATGTACTTACGATCATGTACACTTCAGGTAGTTCCGGTGTGCCCAAAGGTGTTGTGCTTACGCATCATAATGTGGTGAGTAGTATCAAGTCTATTTTAACATTGCTTCCGGTTGAACCGAAACATCGGGTGTTGAGCTTCCTTCCGTTTAGCCATATTTTTGAACGTGTGGCGGCTTATGCCTATATGGCTTTTGGAGTTTCTGTTTACTTCAGTCAGAATAAAGATACGTTTGCGCATGATTTCAGAACCGTTCGACCACACTTTTGTACAAGCGTTCCGCGCGTTCTTGAAAAAATGTACGACTTCATGCTGGAGCAAACGTTGCAGCGCAATTGGTTGAAGCGAACAGTAATTCGTTGGGCCATGGAAACCGGCAAGTTGTACAAGCCGGGAACATTAAAACCTATGTTGTTAATCAAGCTAGCCTTAGCCCGAATTTTGGTGCTGAGTCAATGGCGAAAAAAATTGGGTGGAAAAATACGATACATGGTGGTGGGTGCTGCTTCTTTGCGACCTGAAATCGGCCGTTTATTTTCAGCAGCCGGAATTTTTGTTGTCGAAGGTTATGGCATGACCGAGACAGCTCCATTTATTTCAGTTAATCGCTTTGAGCCCGGACTAAACCGCTTTGGTACAGTCGGTATGGCCATACCCGGAGTAGAGATAAAAATTGATAACCCCAATGAAGATGGTGAGGGTGAAATTTTAGTGAAGGGTGAAAACGTAATGAAGGGGTATTTTAAAAGACCCGAATTAAATGGAGAAGTATTTACTCCTGAGGGTTGGTTCCGTACAGGCGATGTGGGTAGAATAGTGTATGAACGATTTCTTAAAATAACCGACCGGAAGAAAGATATTTTCAAGACTTCGGCCGGAAAATACATTGCCCCGCTGCCGTTGCAAAATCATTTCATGCAATCTTCGTTTATACAACGTTGCCTGATCATCGGGTTTCAACGACCGTATGTAACGGCATTGATTGTGCCAAACTTTGAATGGCTGGAGAAGTGGTGCGTGCAAGAGGGTATACACTGGACAGCTCCAGAGTTTATGGTTTACAATATTAAAGTGCGTAAAAAGTTTAAACAAGAGATTGACTTGTTCAATGAAGAACTTCCTAATTTTGAACGGATAAAAGATTTTGTGCTCTGCCATCAGGATTGGAGTATTGAAGCCGGTGAGCTTACCACTACGCTAAAACCTGTGCGGCATTTGCTGATGGAGCATTATCAGAAAGAAATAGACAAGATGTATGAATAATCGTAGGGGTATTTTTGCAAGTTATTTTTCAAAGATATAAGTCAATCCCTTCATGAACCCAGGAATGGCTGCATCAATATGTCCAAAGTTTGTGTATTCTTCCTTTTTAATTTTAAGTCCTTTGTACTTATGGACAGCAAATTGCTCTTCAAATGAATCAAGGATTCCAACTGATTCATCATCATCCAAATCTTCACTGCCCATGCTGATATAAATGTTTGTCGGAACTTCAATGCCAGCCTTGTTTGATGTATTCACCATATCGAACAAAAATCTATTGTTGTAGTGTAAACTTGGACTCGCTGACACGATGTTCTTGATTAAGAATTTATTTTCTTCGATTGATTTTAAACCGTAGTACAAAGTAAAGTACCCACCAAGCGAATGTCCGCAAATAACTGATTGGTCAAGGTTAATCCTATAATTTTGCATGAGTTTTGGTATCAATTCCTCGTCAAGAAATCTCTTGAATTTTTCGGCACCTCCGCTCAAAGCCATTTCGTATTCGGGATTAGCTAAGGGATATGTATAATCCCTGGATCTCAACGAATCCATTGTCATAAAATCTTTGTAACCTATGCCAATGACAATTGATTTTGGAATGAATCCGATAAATGAATGAAACTTCAATTCAGAAACTGTAGATTCAAAAAAGGCATTGCCGTCAAGAATAATTATTAGAGGATACTTTCTTTCTGTATCGGATGAATATCCCTGTGGTAAGGATTGAAAAATCCTAAACGTATCAGCAACAAAATCTGAAAAATAGTTAGTTGATGTTGGTGTTGAATAATAATTTGAAAATTCTGTCAATGGTTGGCTTTCTGTTTTAGCCAATTGATTGTCATTTGGGCTGCAGGAAAAAAGTAAAATTAATGCAATTCCGATGGGTTTTAGCTTGTTATTCATAAAGGGGGTTTGATCTTTCAAAGATGTCTTCAGGCCTTAAATAGTTTCATTCTGCTTTGTATTTCATGAATAAGTTAAGTTTGAAACCTATTAAATCCATAGTTTGCATGATCGTTGTCATCTTTTGAGTTGAGTATAGTCATGGAATCAGTATTAGCCACTCTGTAGTTTAACAGCCTGATGCCCAGGCTATGCGCACACTCATTGTTTATATGACCCATCACGGTACCACCGAAAAAGTGGTTGAAAAATTGACCGAATTATTGGGTAAGTCAACAACGGAAGTTGTGAACCTGGAGTTTGACGCTGTTCCGGACCTGTCGCGGTACAATACGCTGATCATTGGCGGCTCCATTCATGTGGGACAAATTCAGTTGGGCATTAAACAGTTTTGCCGTGATTATAAACAGGAGCTACTAAAAAAGAAGCTTGGCTTGTTTATATGCTATATGAACAAAGAACAAGGAAAGCAGGAATTCGAAAACGCTTTTCCGAAAGAGTTGCGTGAACGTGCACATGCTTCAGGCTTATTTGGTGGTGAATTTCTTTTTGAGAAAATGAATTTCCTCGAACGGTTCATTGTGCGTATGGTGACCAGCGAGAAAAAAACCACGTCAGCAATTAACTATCCGGCCATTGCAAAATTTGCGGCTTCCTTTGTTGTATGATAAAGACTACCCGTATATTGATCGTGTCTCTTTTGTTGTTCAACGGTATATCCGCTTGCTTTGGCGGCTATATGTTAATCAGCAAACCGGATGGTTCCGGATTGGATATGCCACTGAGCTTGCTGGAATATTCACCATTCTCAAATTACCTGATTCCGGGTATTGTTTTATTTGTCGCGAACGGATTGCTCAGCCTGGCGGTTGCATTTTTTGTAATAACCAAGTCGGTGCATTACATTAAACTGACCATTCTGCAGGGATTCATTTTAATCGGGTGGATTGTGGTGCAGATGATCATGCTACAAACCGTAAACTATCTGCACATCATATTTGGTGCTTTGGGTGTGTTGCTGGTTGTTTCCGGAATTTTGCTTACGAAGCGAAATGTAGTAACCTGAATCTGGTCGAGCAGCCCTAGGGTGAACATCTGTGGCTTTCGTCTGGTGTCATTTAGTATTATTATTTTTTTGTGATTTCGTGCTTTAGTGGCAGCAAGCATGTTAATCCTTAGCCACAAAAGCACCAAAACACCAAATCGTATTACAACCAGATTAAGCGATCGAAGCTTATGTTTTGTACTTGATTTCAATACTATAACCAGCGTTAAGCTAATCTTAAGCAAACGCAAAGCTTTTTCTAAGCCGGTAATGCTTAGTTTTGTAGAATGCGTATTCTCGTAATTGAAGATGAAAGCGGCATCACCAGCTTCCTTAAACAGGGCTTGGAGGAAGAAGGGTATGAAGTTGACGTTGCAGCTGACGGACAAACCGGACTTCAGTACGCATTGTCCAATAACTACGATCTGTTGCTGGTAGACTGGATGCTCCCACAACTTACCGGCATTGAACTATGTAAAACATACCGTAAAGAAAATAAGGAAACCCCCATTATTTTTCTCACTGCCCGCGATACGGTGCAAGATGCTGTTTTCGGTTTACAGGCCGGAGCAAATGATTACATACGAAAACCTTTTCATTTTGAAGAATTGCTGGAACGAATTAAAGTTCAGCTACGACCTATATCCGAGCATAATGGTATGTTTACGCTTGGCCCTTTTTTATTGAATACAGAAACCCATCAGGTTTTTAAACAAGAAGAAGAAATACTACTTACACAAAAAGAGTTTCAGTTGTTGGAATATCTGATACGCCATAAAGGAAAAGTGTGCCGGAGAAATAAAATAATGGATACCATTTGGGGACTGGATGCTACCAGTGATAGTGGTGTGATTGATGTATTTATAAATGCATTGCGTAAGAAATTGAAAATCCAGAAGGATGAAGAATTTATTCAAACCATTCGTGGAGTAGGCTATATCGCCCGGGAGTCATGACCGTATCATTCAAGAACCGGATTGCGTTTTCGTACCTGGCGGCCACGGCTTTGCTGGTTGCCCTGGTGTTTGTCACCATTTTTATGGTGATCAGAAATTTAGTGTATAGCGATTTGGAAAATATTTTATCCTACGAAGCGGTTAAGCATCAAAGGGAAATTATGATAGAAAGTGGAAGAATCCGCTTTATCAACCGGGCCGAAATGGAGGAGCGTGAACACCGCGAAGTGGAAGTGAACCCGGTTTTTATTCAATTGGTGGATGCCCAGGGCATTGTACGCGACAAGTCGCCTAACCTAAAAGAGAACTCGCTTGCGGTTCAACCTGACTTTAATAAGCCGGTAGATTTGGATTATCTGCTTAATGGTAAACGTATCCGGCAACGCCAGATTCCAGTTACTGATCAGGGTAAAACGGTGGGGTACATCGTTACAGCGATCTCATCTGAAAATGCTGAACAATTATTGGGTACATTGCAACGGTTGCTGCTCGGTCTGTATCCAGTGGTGTTACTTGTATTATTTGGTACTACGCGCTGGCTTGCCGGCCGAAGCATTGTGCCCGTTAAAACTATTCTGGAGACAACCAACCGAATTACCGAAAGTAACCTGAATGAACGCATTTCCTTACCGGCTCAGAAAGATGAATTGTTTCATTTAACGAATTCTATTAATCAGTTGCTGGGCAGAATTGAATCAGCCCTTGAGCGAGAGAAACAATTTACGGCCGATGCATCCCATGAATTGCGTACACCATTGGCTGTTTTAAGGGGTACACTGGAAGTGTTAATCCGAAAACCCCGCACAGCGGAGGAATATGTAGAAAAAGTGGAAGTAAGCATTCGTGAAATTGACAGGATGCATGTAATTGTAGAACAACTGCTGTTGCTCGCCAGGTTCGATCATCCTTCTAAAACCCCGGAGTCAGTTGAGATTAATGTTAACGCTTTTATTACAGATTTAATCCATCGCCAGCAGCATACATGGTCATCTGATAGGGTTGTGATTAAAACAGATTGTCCTCCTGAACTAACGGTGCAATCTGATCCATACCTGCTGGAAGTTATTTTAGAAAACCTCATCTCCAATGCAGTAAAGTATTCACCGCAAGGCAAGGACGTTATTGTTCGTGCAACAACTACTCCGGTTGTCCAAATTTCCGTGAGCGATCAGGGAGTTGGTATTGATCGTAAGGATCATGAGAAAATTTTTCAACCTTTTTATCGGTCTGATGCACTTCTTCATAAGTCAATAAAGGGTATTGGTCTTGGTTTGTCCCTCGTGCAAAAAGCCTGTGCGCAATTGTCAGTTAAAGTTACGGTAGAAAGTGAACTCAATAGCGGCTCAACTTTTACCCTTCATTTTCCGGAATAGTCGATAGTCCATAGTCGATAGTTTAGTAGTTCCTAAGCAAATCTTAAGAAAACGTTAAGGGCACTTTAAGGGGTGTAGTCCTACCTTCGCGCATCAATTCATTCGTGTGGAAAAAATCATAGCTTTTAGTATTCGGAATAAACTCATCATCTTTTTGCTTACGGCCATCATGATGGGTTTTGGTGTGTACTCTTTGTTCAACATCCCTATCGGTGCGGTGCCGGATATTACTAATAACCAGGTCCAGGTTATTACGGTTTCACGTAACCTCGCCACGGAGGAAATTGAACAATTCATCACCTATCCTATTGAATTGGAAATGGCGAATCTTCCCGGTGTGCATGAAATTCGTTCGGTTTCAAAATTTGGTCTGTCGGTAGTAACCATAGTTTTTGATGATGATATTGGCACCTATCTGCCACGGCAGCTCATCGCAGAGAAAATAAAATCAGCCGAGGAAAAAATACCTGCTGGTTTTGGTAGCCCAATGATGGGACCCATCTCAACCGGATTAGGAGAAATTTATCAATACACGCTGGATGTAAAACCCGAGCATGCAAACAAGTATACCCTCACCGATTTAAGAACCCTTCAGGATTGGATAGTTAAGCGTCAGCTTTCCGGAATTTCAGGAGTAGTGGAGATCAATACGTGGGGAGGTTTTTTAAAGGAGTATGAAGTGGCGGTAAATCCGGAACGGTTGCGTTCTATGAATCTATCGGTTGCTGAAGTTTTTAAAGCTCTCCAAACCAATAACAGTGCTGCCGGTGGTGGTTACATTGAGAAGACAAATGAAAGTTATTTCATCCGGGGTGAAGGTTTGGTTGGTTCACTCGATGATGTGGAACGAATTGTAGTGGATGTACGGAATGGAGTACCTGTTTTGGTTAAAGATATTGCCACGGTAGGCTTTGGTCATGCTGTTCGCTTTGGTGCGATTACCGGAAATGGTGCGGGAGAGAAAGTGCTGGGGCAGATTATGATGCTGAAAGATGCCAACTCAGGAAAAGTAATTGAAGAGGTAAAAAAGCGTGTTGCCACCATACAGAAAACGTTACCCGAAGGAATATTTATAAATCCCATAGTTGACCGCAGTGATTTAATTGGTCGAACCACGTTTACCGTAGCCGAAAATTTAATTCTGGGATGCTTAATAGTTGTTTTTGTTGTGGTGTTGCTGTTGGGGAATTTCCGTTCGGGGTTAGTAGTGGCCTCCGTTATTCCGCTATCGCTGCTGTTTGCGCTTAGCCTGATGTATTTATTTGGTGTGGATGCCAACCTGATGAGTCTTGGTGCTATCGACTTTGGAATTATTATAGACGGAGCCGTAATTATTGTAGAGTTTATCGCCTTCCAGATAACGGCACAGCAAGCTACTATGCAGCAACTATCCGGAAGGGAGCTGCAATTATTTAAGGATAAAGTTACTGTTGGAGGCGCAACCAAAATGATGCAGTCGGCTTTATTTGGTCAACTTATAATTTTGATTGTATTCATACCTATTCTGTCGCTATCGGGTGTAGAGGGAAAGATGTTTAAGCCGATGGCGCTTACTTTTTCATTTGCTTTGGTGGGCGCTATTATTCTCTGCTTTACATACGTTCCTGTGGTATCAGCGCTTTTTCTGAAGCCTGCTCCGGAAAACAAAAGAAATATTTCAAGACGGTTGATGGATTGGATCGAGCGCGTGCATGAGCCTACTATGGTGTGGGCACTCCATCATAAGAAAGTTGTATTGGGAAGTGCAGTAGTCTTATTATTGAGTGCCGTGCTGGTGTTCACGCGCATGGGTGGTGAGTTTGTGCCCACCCTGGATGAAGGCGATTTTGTAATACAACCTGTACTGAAAACCGGCACAACCTTAAGTAAAACCATTGAGACGATTACAGAAATGGAGAAGATTCTTCTTCAATTTCCTGAGGTGGACCAGGTGGTTAGCCGTATTGGTGCCGCTGAAATTCCTACTGATCCGATGTCAATGGAGGAAAGTGATGTAATTATCAAACTAAAGCCACGAAAAGAATGGGTAACTACATCGGATAAAGATGCATTGGCTGATAAGTTTAAAGAGGCCCTCACTATCATACCGGGTATTGAATATGAATTCACACAGCCTATTGAGATGCGCTTTAATGAGTTGATTACGGGTGTACGAGCCGACCTTGCTGTGAAGATATTCGGTGAAGACATGGATATACTCAGTAAGAAAGCTTTTGAAATTGAAAAACTGATTCGCCCGGTGGAGGGTGCTGCCGATATTATAGTAGAAAAGGTATCGGGCCTACCGCAGATGAGTGTTCTGTATGACAGGGCAAAAATTGCACGATACGGATTGAATATTGCTGAGTTGAATACGCTCGTATCCTCAGGCTTTGCTGGTCTTACTGCCGGAAGTGTTTTTGAAGGTGAGAAACGTTTTGATCTGGTCATTCGATTTGAGAAACAGGCCAGAGCTGACATTGATAATCTGCGTAATATGTATATAACGTTACCTACGGGAGGCCAGATTCCCCTGCGTGAACTCGCGGAAATAAGTTATTCGAAGGGTCCGGCAAAAATTTCGCGAGACAATACCAGGCGAAGAATTGTTGTCGGCATTAATGTACGTGGTCGCGACCTTGAGTCTGTAGTAAAAGATGTACAAACACTTATTGAAGCCAATGTAAAACTACCCGCAGGTTATTCCATTACCTATGGCGGGCAATTTGAAAACCTTCGAAGTGCAAGGGCACGCTTAATGATAGCTGTTCCGGTTGCCCTGGTATTAATTTTCTTTCTGCTGTATTTCGCCTTTAGTTCAGTGCGCGATGCGCTGATGATTTACAGTGCCATCCCATTATCAGCTGTAGGTGGTGTGGTATTCTTATGGATCCGCGATCTCCCCTTTAGTATCTCTGCCGGGGTTGGTTTTATTGCGCTCTTCGGTATAGCGGTATTAAATGGTATTGTATTGATCGAACATTTTAAAGAACTCAAAGCTCATGGTTTACACGATATGAAAGCCCGGATAATAAAAGGAACAAAAGAAAGATTGCGCCCTGTACTGCTTACGGCATCGGCTGCTGCGCTGGGTTTTTTGCCCATGGCTGTGTCTACCAATGCTGGTGCAGAAGTTCAGCGTCCCCTGGCCACGGTGGTTATTGGCGGTTTGGTTTCAGCAACGGTGCTTACCCTGGTGGTGTTGCCGGTTTTGTATTCCATTTTCGATACCAACAGAAGTGTAAAGAAACACATACCTCCAATCATATTAGTTATACTATTTATTTTGGTTTCGCCATTTACAAGTTCTGCACAGCAGCCCAGATCTATTACCATGGAAGAAGCTATTGATCTGGCGGTTAAGAATAATGCCGGATTAAAATCTTCCTATTATTCTGTAGAACAAACCCGGGCATTGGCCAAAACATCGTTTGATGCCCCGCGACCGGTGGTTTACTTCAGTCGTGATGAAAACAACCTGCCCCCGGTGGGTGATGCATTGAATGTTTGGGGTATTCAGCAAAATTTTAGGTTTCCAACAGTTTATGTGAAGCAACGACAAGCGTTTGATGGTGCCACGCGTATGCAGGAGCAACAATACGCCATGGATAGTCGCAAACTGGCTCAGGAAGTATCTAAATCCTACATCACCATTTTGTACTGGCAAAATCTGGTTAAGCGCTATTTTTTCCTGGACAGTATCTATACAGATTTTTCACGGGCCGCTGAAAAAAGGTTTGCGGTTGGAGAAACAAATTACCTGGAGAAATTAACGGCAGAAACAAAAAAAAGGGAGGCACAGCTTCAGGTCAAACAAACTCAAGCATCTATACAGGCAGCGTATGCAGAATTATCCCGATGGCTCCAGGTGAACGAGGAGATCAGGGTAATGGATAGTGAACTATTAAAGATTGACCTGGAACCAATGAACCTCAGTGAGCATCCGGGTATATTATATTTTGAGCAATCAAAGCAAACGGCAACACTGACGAATCAAGTGGAAAAAAATAAATGGTTGCCCGATATACACGTAGCCTATTTTCAGGGAAGAAATCAAGCCGAAGATAATAAGTTGTATCCCGGTGTACAGGTGGGCCTGGCAGTGCCTTTATGGTTTGGTGTGCAACGGGCGAGTGTAAATGCTACACAAATGCAGGTAGAAAGGGTGAATCAACAGGCTGAAGATTTCCGGTTGGCCCTTACGACTCGCTATAATCAACTGCAACGCGAGTTGGATAAATACCGCGAGGCACTGGATTTTTATGAGACAACCGGAAGAAGATTGGTGGAGGAGACAATTAATACTGCCCAACGATCATTTTTAAGTGGAGAGTTGAATTTTTTACAATATGTACAGGCAATGGATCAGGCTGTTGTTATTGAGATGAACTACCTGTTGAGCCTTTACCAGTATAATGTAACGGTAATTGAATTAAACTATTTGATGTATTGAGTTATGCAAATGAATAAAATAAGATATACTAAAGGCCTCAAAAACAGTATCGTCATTGCGAACGATGTAAAGCAATCTCGATTTTCAAATCTGAACATGGGATTGCTTCGATCGGTTTTTTTGAATCATACTGTATTAGTGAGTACTTTACTTATCACGTTGTTGTTTTCATGTAACCGTTCAGGAAACACGGGTTCAGATGCTATTGATATTACTGAAAACCCGCACCTTAACACCATAACGGTTACGCGTGCACAATTTGAAACATCCGGTATGAAGTTGGGATCATTAGAGGAAAAAAGCTTTGCCCGTAAAGTAAAGGCTAATGGTTTTATTGATGTGCCTCCCGAACGAAAAGCTTCGGTAAGTGTGAAGTTAGGAGGATTTGTAAAGGGCTTTACTATTTTACCGGGCGATAAAGTAGCCCAGGGCGCTGTATTATTTACATTGGAAAACCCTGACTTTATTCAATTGCAGCAAGATTACCTGGAAGCCAGGGCGCAACTAAGTTATCTCAAATCAGATTATGAACGCCAAAAAAGCCTTGCTGATGATAACATTGCATCTCAAAAGAGTTTTCTCAAAGCTGAATCAGACTACAAGGTAATGCAGGCCAAATACAGCGGGCTTAAGGAGCGGTTGAAGCTACTGAATATCAACACGGCCCAATTGGAAGAGGGCAATATCGAATCAACAGTAAAAGTATTTGCACCTATTGGCGGATATATTTCAAAGGTGAATATTACGCGAGGTGCATTTGTTAGCCCGAACGATGTGGCTGTGGAAATTGTAAATACAGAACACATGCATGTTGAGCTTCAGGTTTTTGAAAGGGATATTGTGGATATCCGGAAAGGACAGCCCATTACTTTTTTTTTAAGGGGAACAACTACTCATCCCTACAGGGGTGATGTTTACCTGGTTGGGCGAACAATTGAAAACGACACACGAACTGTCAATATCCATGGTCATATTGAAAATGAAGATCAACTGACTAATGTTTTGCCAGGCATGTACGTAGAGGCAACCATTGATGTGGCTACTAACCTGCGAACGGTATTACCAAGTGAGGCAGTCGTATCACTGGATGATCAATATTTCGTTCTTGTAAGAGTGGAAGACAATAAAGAGGGTTTTGCATTTAAAAAGCAGCAAGTAACTATTGGCGAGTTCAATAATGAGTGGACAGAAATCATCAATGTTGCAGATTTTAAAGCTGATGATGTTTTCCTGGTAAAAGGAGCGTTCAACTTAATTGTTGAATAATGCGTACTAAACCAACTTCTGCTGCTTAATTCTTTCTTTAATGTAGGCTTTAAACTCTGGCGGACCAAGAACAGAAATCTCATCGGCCAGGCCCATTACAAATCGCCCTACACCTTTATAGTGTAAAACGGGCCCGTTGAAGATATAGGTTTTAATTTCATCGCCTTCTTCCTTTTCAAGATAAGGTTGCGACAGGGGAAACTCTTCACGCATTAATACAAACGCACGCAAGCTTAAGCGTAGCGATACCCAGATTTCTTTTCGGCCACTAATGCCAAAAATATCGGTGGATGATTTTTTGTGAAGTTTGGAAAACTTATAGGGCTTATTCAGGATTACCACGTCACCAATCCGCTCCAGCTTAAAATATTTGCATTGCTTGTCTTTTGTATCGAGCGCCAGCACCGACTGAAACCCTTCGCCAAACTGGAAAGGCTCAA
Source organism: Flammeovirgaceae bacterium UBA2366 (assembly GCA_002344065.1). GTDB lineage: Bacteria > Bacteroidota > Bacteroidia > Cytophagales > Cyclobacteriaceae > UBA2336. The sequence goes on along the minus strand of DDTK01000014.1, from coordinate 179,383 downwards.
CCAACCGATCGGTTATTTCCTGGCTGTTGGCCGAATGATAATTTTTGAGCACCACCTGACTTTTCTGGTCCACCGCATCGGAAAGTGTGCGAAACATCTTGGCTACCCGCAACTTTAAAAATTGTTCGGGCACATCTTTAGCTTCCGAATGAAAGGCAAGTTTCTTTAATAGAGTTCCCCGCAAAGGATGTCCGCTGGCTCCGCTTTGAATGAGTTGTCGTAAAATACTTACTTCTTCCAGGGTAAAACGATCTTCGGGACTTTCACCTTCTTCGCGATGAACGAAATAACGGCCATGAAAATCCTGATCGATGATGAAGCCAATTTCTTCCAGCAATTTAAAGTAGCGGTAAATTGTGCGGCTGGTGGTGTCTAATTGCTGCGCCAGTTGTTCAATGGTGCGCCCACCTCCTTTTAGTAATCCGATGAGTTGAAAGACACGTAATATTTTAGCCTGAGGAATCATGTATGGAATTATTTTATCGGAATACGAATATCAAAAGTGCTTCCTTCGCCAACAGTGCTCTGAACATCAATTGAACCATTGAGCGCCTCTACCTGTGTTTTTACCAAAAACAAGCCGAGTCCCTTGCCTTCTACATGATGATGGAAGCGCTGGTAAAGCGAAAACATTTTGCTTTTTAGTTTATTGAGATCAAGCCCAATACCGTTATCGGAAACAGTGATATACAAGTCGTTTCCCTTAATGTGAGTTTTCACTTTAATAACCGGCTTGCGTTCAGAATGCCTGTATTTAATCGCATTACTTAACAGGTTATAGAAAATGCTTTCGATGTAAGCAGGAACGGCATAACATGTTTTGACATCAAATGATTCAGTAATTTCTGCCTGCGACTCAGCAATCTTGTCTCTTAAAATGCTTTTAACTTTAGCGAAATGATTTTCAAGGTCTATGGTTTCATAGGCATGATGAATACCCTTTTTTACATCCAGTATAGCGTTCAGATCGTGGATGATCGTGTCCAATTCGTGAGCGGAGGCCAGGAGTTTATCCAGAATTTCCTGGTCGCGGGGTAAACTAAAATATGCTTCGTTACCAACAATATTTCCAAGACCCAGAATCCGGGCAACCGGAGCGCGTAAATTATGTGCAGTTATATAACCGAATTGTTCAAGTTGAGCATTTTGCTTTACCAATTCTGTATTGGCACTCAGTAATTCGTTTGTTCGTTTCTGAACTTGCGATTCCAGATCCTGATTGTATTGGTGTAATAATGTGTTTGTCCGTCTTCGTTGCCTGTTGTTGAGGTACGTCATAAAACCAGCTGTAAAAACAAAAAGCAAAATAACACCAAAGGCAATGGCATATGAATATTGTTGTTTTATCTGGGCATCTTTCAGTTCAGTATCTTTTTTCAGTAATTCATTTTCCTGCTGAATGCGTTCGGTTTCGTAATTTATTTTCAGGTTTTCAATGTATTGCATTCTGTCTTCGCTGAAGATACTGTCTTTATAAATATTAAATTGTTTATAATACAGTAAGGCTTTTTCAAAATCACCTTTGTCCTGATAGATTTCATACAAAATTCCATACGCCTCGCGGGCTTTATCGCGATACAGGTTTTGCGTTGATATTTCAATGCTCTGAAGGGCTAATGCTATGGCTTTATCATATTCTTTTTTGCGTTGATAAACACGGGCCAGTCCGCTTAGCGTAAATGTTTTTCCAAGCGGACTTTTCCGTTCTTCTTCCAGGCCGGCTGATAGGTCGTAGAAGTGAATCGCTTCTTCATATTTTCCCAACTCTATATATACTTCTGCCAGATTATTATAGATATAGCTGAGTCCGTATCCGGGTTGAGGAAAGTCCAACTCCCGTTGCATGGCTGCTTTTATGTAAAATATGGCGCTGTCATATTGCCCCGATTTTCCATACCCTCTCCCGATATAGTTTAAAATATTGGCTAAAGTGGGTGCATTAATTTTCTCTCCGATAATACGGGCCTGTTTCAGGTATTGTTGACTTTCGACATAGTTTCCCATGGCCGAATGGATGTTGCCTAGTGTGGTGTAGGCATCCAGTAACTCGGCCGTGTCGCGCAGTTGTTCAGCAATGGGCAGATTTTTTAGTGTGTACTCAACAGCTACATTGTAATTACCCAACCTCCGATGAATTCTTCGTAAAATCTTATAAGCATTTTGAATACCCTGCTTAAAATCTTCTTCCTGCGCCAATTCAAGTGCCTCTTGTCCGTAGTCGAGTGATTTTCGGATATCCCGGTTATAGTGCCATTCGGCTAATTCATTCAACGCGTTTATACGGGTAATCTTGTTTTTACTTTCAGCTAATTCTCTGAGATTGGCTAGCTTTTGATCGGCATCACCCTGACCGTATCCAGTAAAGGCCAGCAAGAACAGGAATATTGATACCCGATGACGCAACATTATTCGAGCAGCTTTTTCAATTTTTGAAGTTCAGCAACATTGGCAGGGGAATTAATATTTTCCACAATGCCGTACTTTTCACGCGTGGTAAGCCTCCAACTTAAAGATGCCCGCGCATTGTTTTGTCGCAAGCTGTCCATTTGACTAAGTATGGGTGCGTAGGATTCCACCTGGTATTGAAGATCAATCCGTTCGATAGGACCACTAAACCAGGTGTTCGCAAATCCGATATAAGTATCATTACCAATGTCCTGAAAATTTTCAAAGTTGTTATACACCGTGCTGATGGGCTGAGAAAAGGCATCCAATATGGTCTGACTCTTTCGTTCGGCTATCTGTCCCAGTTTCGGTGAATCACGAATGGACAATACGATAATGCCCGATGTGTTCTCAGCGATCCAGTCTTTAAAGGCATATAAAAATCGAACGGCATCTGAAATTCCAAAGTTGTCAGAAATACCTGCATCCATAATCTGAATGCCCGGCTCGGTGGGTAATGTTGTATTTGGTGTGATGTATGGAAACGTGGCACTCATGCGTAACGCAGACAAGAGACGCAAATGTTCAGCACCCTGATTTTTAAACAGTAGTTGGTAATCTACACCACCCAATTTGGAAAGTTCATAATCCGGAAAACTGATAATAGTGGAATTTAAATAGGATACACGTTGAGCCGAGATATAAAGTTTGCGACCATCGTTAATGATTGTTGGCGACAGTACAATCATAGGAACCAGTGCTTGTTGTTCGGCTTCGCGATAAGCCGTTACGGGTTTGTCCATCAAGCCTTCGGTAATGACATCAAGCTGCTCTTCAAACGTATAGCCGCGGTCGCGCAAATAATAATTTCCGGCATATTCAAACTTGGAAAAACCTACAAACAGATCGTTAGCGAGCAAACTGAAAATCAAAGGGTTCAGGTTATCAGTTGATAAACTGGTTCGGTGTTTAGCGGCATAGGGGTTTATCGGTTCGCCCAGTTTGGCTCGTAGTTTCAGTTCCCGAAAAAAACTAGCGCCTATCAACCCACCGGATGCACCCGAGATCATAATACTTTTCTCAGTCAATCTTCCATTGGTAATGCTATCGGCCACTTGAAGGGCATTGAGTGTCCACAAGGCTGCTCGTTTGCCGCCACCACTGGCACAGAGAAAAACCATTTTTGGTTTCTCTTCGGCAGGAAATTTTTTCCTCCAGTTCTCCAGCATCTTTAACGTCTCCTGTCGATCAGCTTCAAGCGCGGAACTGTCGTGGAGAAGTTTGATACTTTCATTCGAATAAGGAGCAGGCTGAGTTTGGTAATCGAGCCCGAAGGCTTCATAGCGTTTGGAGAAGAAATCTTTACCGGCCAGGTAATTCAGGATTAGAAAAATAACAATGGCCGTAGTGGCCGACCAGCCCCCAAACCAATAGCTGAAGGCACCTGAGATAATGACGAAAATGGTGAGAAAAATTGTGGCGCTGGCCGCAGCAGGAAGTTGAAAGGTTGGATAATCTTTAAATAACCCAAGCACTAATACGAGTCCAACAATAAACAACTGAATGATAACCAGGTTAAGATGGTTTTGATCAAACACCTGGATAATGGTATTGCGATCGTAGAAGCCGGTGTCATCTACTTTTTTAATCCTGAAATCGTAGTCAAGATAATGATCCACACGCACCTGTCGCTTTCGCGCGATGTCAAGCTTTTTCATGGCGCTGGCACGCGTTACCTGCATGTTTTGTTTAATCTTCTCATCAATACGGCATACGACATACCGGAAAATATCTTTGTTGGTGAGCCAGAAGTAGATGAAGAAAAGCAAAGTCATCAGAAAAAAGCCGCAAAGCAGTCCGGCAAGGTTCCAGAACAACTGTGAGCCAGAAGTGTACTGGTTGTCAAGTTGAAAGCTGAGTATGTAGAAAATGTAGAGTGTTAAAAAGAGCAATGGAATGATGCTGTTGTTCAACGCAAATTTGGTGAAGGGTCGCGATAGAGCCCCAACAAACGAAAAGCGATGGCCATCAGCTATGTAGCCGGTTATGTGAAAAGCAACGGTGAATGCGGCCAGCGAAATACCGAGAATGAAAAAGCTGGTAAAGTTGACCTTATTCAGGTATTCGGGGTCAAGAAAAAGATAAGGTATGCCCAGGTATTGCCCGAAGTTTCCGGTGATCATCGCAAACAAGATGATCCAGCACAGCATCAGCACGTGGTTTCGCCTGAAGTTGTTGAACAACAATTGCAGCGGGAAGGAATACCAGAGCGCAGTAAGAAAATGATTAAACCTTCGCATAGAGCAGTCAGGGGCTTTTCCTGACAAGTTAAAAAATGAAAGGGAGACATAAACTGTCATTTCATTTTTCTTTCTTGCCGGCATTCGTTTACTTCAACACCCGTGGTGGAAAAGCCCTTAATTATATACCGAAGCTCAGCCGGAAGTGGCAAAACCCGCACCTTGGCCAAGGAATACCTGAAACTGGCGCTTCGGCACAGGTCGGGGTACTTCCGCCATGTCCTGGCGGTAACGTTCACCAACAAGGCCACCCAGGAAATGAAGGAACGCATTGTGCGTTACCTGAATGATTTTATAGAAGGCCGGGAAAATTCACTGGAAAGTGAATTGAAGCGCGAACTGCGCCAAAGCGATAGTGAGTTTAAGGAGAATTGTAACGAGTTACGCTCACAGATTCTGCATCAGTATTCACAATTTTCAATCAGCACCATTGATGCTTTTTTTCAGAAAGTAATCCGTTCGTTTACACGCGAGGCGGGGTTATCCGGTGACTATCGTTTGGAGGTCGACAATGCGGCTGTGTTGGAAGAGGTCGTGAATAATCTGATTGATGACATAGGGGAAGATAAAGACCTGAGGCGTTGGATAGTGGATTTCGCCACGAAGAATCTGGAGAGTGACAAGCCCTGGGATATGCGCAGGGGATTGATTGACTTTTCAAATGAAATTCTGAAAGAAGATTTTAAACTGATTGAGAAAGATTTTAATAAGAAGACAGGTGACAGGAAGTTTCTGAAGGATCTTCTGGATGCGTTGGGTAAGACAACGGGTTCGTTTGTAAATCATGTTCAGGCGTTGGCCAAAAAGGGTTTTCAACTTATTGAAGACCGGCAGTTTAATAGAGGGGATTTTTGGCATGGAGCGGCCTATGGGTTCTTTCAAAAATGCACAACCATTCATAGCGTGAGCGATTTTGAAATGCCTGGAGTACGGGTGACACGTGATTTACGTGAATTAAAAAACTGGCCTCAGAAGCAATCATTACGATTTAAGGAGATTCAGGCAGTTGCTGAAGCAGAGTTGATTCCTTTGTTACAGGAGATATTGGATTACCGTGAACGTAATTTTAACCGTGCCCTATCAGCAGAAGTAGTGCAGCAAAATTTCTATGCATACGGCCTTATGGCCGATATTTCCAAAAAGCTTCAACGGTACAAAACAGAGAATAACATGATGTTGCTGGCGGATGCGCCACAGTTCTTACAAGAACTTATTGGGGACAGTGATGCGCCATTTATTTATGAAAAAACCGGATCGTTCTTCAAGAATTACCTGATCGATGAATTTCAGGACACTTCCAATTTACAGTGGCGAAACTTTGTCCCACTCATTAATGAAAGCTTGAGCAGCAACAACAGAAATGTAATCGTAGGCGATGTAAAGCAGGCCATTTATCGCTGGCGCGGAGGTGATCTTACGTTGCTTCAGGAAAAACTGGAACAACAGATTGGTGCGGATCGTGTTGCGCATGTTAATCTTTCCGATAATTACCGGAGTGCGGCCAATATTATTTCGTTCAATAATCAGCTGTTTAAATCGGCTTCGGCATTTGTATCGCAGGAAACCGGAACAACATTGGCGAAAGATGCCTATCTGGATGTAGACCAGAATATCAAAAAGGAGATGAAGGGCTTTGTTGATATTCAATTTCTTGAAGAAGAAAAAGACCAGGAGCAAAAGTGGAAGACGTTGGCCAAAGAGCAACTAGTGAAAACGTTGGAAGACTGGCAGGAAGCGGGAGTGAAGATGAAAGACATTGCCATTTTAGTTCGCACCAACGGTGAAGGTCAGGAGATAGTGGCACATTTACTGAACTACAAAAACTCTACTGAAGCAAATCCTACTTTAAATTACAATGTCATTTCCAACGAATCCTTGCGTATTGATGGTGCAGCCTCGGTAAACCTTCTACTGGCGGCTATGCGCTACCTGCATAACCACCTTGACGTAGTTGCCCGTGCAGAACTGGCGTATGAGTTCGCGCGTATCCATCAGTCAGGCATGGCGTTATCGGATGTTTTTTCGGTGACGAGCGAAGCAGTTTTTGAGAGTTTTCTTCCGCAAGACTTTACACAACAAAAATTATCGTTGAAAAAACTTCCGCTCTTTGAAATGACGGAAATGCTCATCCGCATATTCCGGCTTTCCGATCAGGAGAAAGAGTTGGCCTATCTGCAGGCCTTTCAGGATATTGTGCTGAACTTTTATACACGCGAACGCAACGACTTGCAGGCATTTCTGGAATGGTGGGAAGACAATAAGGACTCCGATAAAACTTCTTTGAAAACCTCCGGATCTATTGATGCTGCGGAAATACTAACTATTCATAAAGCCAAAGGACTTCAGTTCAAGTACGTAATTATTCCGTTTTGTTCCTGGAAGCTTGATCATCCCCCTTTCACATCACCTAATCTTTGGGTACAAGCTGATACACCAATCTTTAAAGAAGCCGGACACTTATCAGTGAAATATACCAGCAAATTGGAAGAAACAGTTTTTGAACCCTACTATCATCAGGAAAGAACCCAGATTTTTCTGGATAACGTGAATATCCTGTACGTGGCGCTTACCCGTGCTGAATTGGGTATGAAGATATTAGCACCGTTTAAAAAACTCATTAATAGTAAAGGTGAGTTGAGTGTTTCCGATGTAAGTGCCTTGATTCTTCATTGCATCACTACCAGTAATTCATTAATTACCCATTGGGATAAGTCCGCTTTGCAGTGGCTGATCGGAACGTTGGAAATTTCGTCAAAAGTTATTGATGAACAGCACGAAGAAATAAAACCAATTTCACTCTCACATTATCCGGTGTCGCGATGGCGCGATAAGTTGGTTATCCGACAGGCCGGTAAAACTTTTTTTGAATCCGATAAGGAAGAGAAAGTGAAGTATGGCATCCATTTACACAGTGTGCTGTCATACATCCACACCAAAAATGATTTGGAAAATGCACTTCAACGTGCGATACAGGAGGGGTTACTCACCTCTTCAGAGATTGATCATGTAAAAATGGAGTTACAGCAACTATTGAGTGTGCCGGTGATTTCAAAGTGGTTTGATGAGGGTTGGGAAGTGCGTACGGAAGTGCCGGTGATTTTACCGGGCGGAGAAGAAAGTCGTTTTGATAGATTGTTGATTAAGGACAACAAAGCCATTGTTATTGATTTTAAAACCGGTGTATCAGTAAAAGCTGATCAAAGGCAGGTGCTGGCCTATATGGATATTTTGCGGAACATGAATTTTACCGAAGTAGAAGGTTACGTGTTGTATGTGCGCACGGGTGAAGTTGTGGAGGTTAGGGCTGGGAAAATGAAGGCGGTAAAGAAAAAGGATGACACCCAGTTAGAGTTGGGGATATAATCCCCACCAAAAAAGATAGTATATGACACCATTTCTCCTTGAAACCGCACAAAAGATACTTGCTAAACATCCCCGCCTGGAGGAGGTGACCCTCGTATTTCCAAACCGCAGGGCAATACTATTTTTCCGAAAGCATATCGGAACGCTGCTGCACAAGCCAGCATTTGCGCCAACCATGCTCACGATTGAAGAGTACATCAAAAGTTTTTCAACACTGCAGGTGCCTGATAAACTAGAATTAGTTCACCGGTTGTACAAGGCCTACACAGAAACCGTAAATAGTAACGAGTCATTTGATCGCTTTTATTATTGGGGTGAAATGCTGCTACGTGATTTTGAGGAGATTGATAAATACCTGGTAAATGCTGAAATGCTTTTTCGTGACCTCAGCCACCAGAAAGAACTAGACGCCAGCTTCGATTACCTGACTGATGAGCAAAAAAAATTCCTGCTCGATTTCTGGGGCAATTTTGATGAACACCAAACCGAAAACAGAAGGAAATTTCTGGATGTATGGAATCATCTTTTTGATGTGTACACCAACTTTCGTTCGCAATTAGTAAAGGAAAGCCTGGCTTATGAAGGTATGGTGCACCGTGAGGTGGCGGAGAAAATTTTAGGCGGCAATACAATTCGTAAGGGTAATGAGGTTTTTATAGGCTTCAATGCACTCACCAAAGCAGAGGAAGTGATCCTTTCACACGCGGTCGAAGGTGACGCTGCCGTCTACTGGGATGTGGACGAATATTACCTGAACAGCGCAGCACAGGAAGCGGGGGATTTTTTCAGGGAATACCAGGAGAATAAGATTTTGGGAAAAACTTTTGATTCACAGGTGCCCGCAAACTTTCGCAATAAAAGGAATATTAAACTGTATGGTGCGGCACAACCGGTGGGGCAGGCTAAGCTAATGGGGCAGGAGCTCAAAGAAAATATAGGGGTCGGTGCCCTTCCGGAAGAGACACTCATCGTATTGCCTGATGAAAAATTGTTGCTGCCCACGTTACACAGCGTTTCCGACAGTGTGGAGAAACTGAACGTTACGATGGGTTTCTCACTCAGCGCAACACCCATATTCAATTTTGTGGAGTTGCTGATCGAATTGCAGATTAGTGGTAAGGAGGGATACTTTCATTATCGTCCTGTGTTGTCGTTGTTGAATCATCCGTATTGTGTTTTGGCAGATTCAAGTGCTGCCCAAAGCAAACAAAAGGAAATGCTTAAGCATAACTGGGTATCCGTGCCGAAAAATTTTCTGGCCACTGAAACGGAACTGCACCGGATTATCTTTGTTCCGGCTGATGTAACCAACATTACACGCTACCTGAAAGCCTGTTTGAGTGTGTTGGGTGCCATGAGTAACCTGTACGCCTTTGATAAAGAGTACATCTTTCAGATGCTGAAATGCCTCAACCGCATGGAGGAGGTGCTGGGCGATCAATATTCAGACTTGCGATCATTCCTTCGGTTCTTCCGGCAGTATGTGCGCACGGTGCGCATCCCGTTCAGTGGCGAGCCGCTACAGGGCTTGCAGGTTATGGGTATGCTTGAAACCCGTAACCTCGATTTTAAAAACGTGTATATCCTTTCGCTCAACGAAGGTTCATTACCCTCCGGAGGCAGCAAGGGATCCTACATTCCGTATAACATTCGCAGAGCTTACGGCTTGCCCACACTGCAACATCAGGATGCGATGTATGCTTACCTGTTTTACCGGATCATTCAACGGGCAGAAAATGTTTTCCTCTTTTACAACACCGAAACCGACATCCTGGGGCAAGGCGAAATGAGCCGTTATCTTCAACAAATCATGTTCGAGAGTGGAAAGAGATTTGATCATTATGCCTTGCACAATGCCATTGGAGTAAATGAGGTAAAGCCGATAGTCATCCAAAAGGATAAAGTTGTGTTAGCGGCATTGGCTAAGTTGAATGAACAAAATAAGCATCGAAAATTCAACGGGCTATCACCTTCAGCGTTGAATACCTACATCGAATGCCGACTCAGATTCTATTTCCGTCATGTAGCGAAGATTAGAGAAGCGGATGAGATTGAAGAAGACATGGACGCGCGTGTTTTAGGGAATTTTGTCCATAATGTAATGGAGGCTTTCTATAAAAAAGTGGTAGAGCAAAAAGGATCAACCGTTATTGAATCGAAGGATTTGGAGAAGCGGGAGAAACTTATTCAGACACTGCTTGATCAGGAAGTGATCAAAACCTATAACCTTGATCCCAACGAACCGGTGGTGTATGAAGGCCAATTGATTTTGGTGAGTGAGGTGGTAAAAAGATTCATTGGGAAAATATTGGATCACGATAAGAAACATGCACCTTTTACGCTGGAAGGCGTGGAACAAGACATGGAATACCTGTATACTATTAACGAATCGGTTGGCAATGTACTGTTGGGTGGTAAAATTGACCGGGTCGACCGGAAAGGCAGTTTGCTGCGCATAGTCGATTACAAAACAGGCCGCGATAAACTGGAGTTTGATTCGATTACTTCGTTATACACGCGTGACGGAAAACGCAACAAGGCTGCTTTTCAAACATTGATGTATGCATGGTTGTATACAAAAACAAAAAACACAACAGACCTTAGCGTTATTCCCGGGCTGTTAAATGGAAAAAACCTATTTGATGAGGATATGGAATTTGGGTTAAAGATGGGTAAGCAAGTATTAAACGATGTGCATACCGTATTGCCCGAGTTTGAGGCCAACCTGAAAGAATTACTGGAAGAACTCTTTAACCCCGAAATGGTATTTGATCAAACACAGGAAGTAAAGAATTGTGAATACTGCCCTTATAAGCGGATTTGTTATCGGTGATTGACCTTATCGGTTAGAAATAATTATTGTTTTTAGTGAAAAACTATGGTTTGTTCAATATGAGATAAACAAAAAGAGCTGATCATCTGATCAGCTCTTTTTGTTTGTTGATGTTTCCATCAACTTCAATTACTTCTTCTTCTTAGCAGCTTTCTTAGCGGTCTTTTTCTTAGCTGCTTTTTTCGCTTTCTTTGCCATAGCGTTTTTAATTTTGGTTAAACATTCATTTAAAACTCATCTAAGGTACTACTAGATTTGTAATTTCCAAAATTTTACACTAAATATTTCATCCCATCAATATGTTTGAAGAAAAACCTGAGCACGATCCGCATCAAAAAATTATTGTGTTGCCATGAGAGAAGCTTTTTATGTTAAAGCATGTATTAGATGAGTTGGATTTATGTAACTCATAACAATTAGTCACAGATTTTTTTTGATTTGATCTCATGCCATCACGGTCAGCATGGTTAAAATGGGTTTACCCAACGAAACATTCCCTTCAATCGTAACCTCAAGTTCTGCTTGTTGTGAAGAAATACCCTTTGTAAACAACTTCCAGGCGGTATTTGCATGCATTTTTATTTTTGTTTCAGGATTAATCTTTGCAGAATCCAACCGCCAGACATTTTCAGCGCGAACAATGGACCAGGTTCCGCCACAATCAGATGTTATAGTAATGCTAATGCACGTTCCTGATGGCGCAGTTAAATTTCTGTAAGTGTATGGAAGTGCTTGCATAAAAGTATCGATCACCGGATAGAAGAATTCTCTAGTCATAATACCAGGCTTTCCTGTTGCTTCACGGATTTGTTGCTGATGGTGCCATTTTTCCGTGAACTCTCGGGCAACATGAAACCAATTTGGTGATTCGGTTTGCCCGGCCCAGCTTACGGCAAACATGGCTGGCGCAAAAGGATCGAGCTTACTTAACTGCTCATGGTACGCATTACGGGTAATCTCCAGCAGTTCAATGAGCACTCCCGGACTTAATCTTTTGGTTGCTTTAACCCAATCGGCATTAAGCCTGTTCAAATAATCAACTAAATCCTGATACGATTCGATTTTTCCCGGAGGGTCACCAACATAGTGATCGCGCATTTGTGAGATCACACGAATGTTTCCATCTAATAAATGTGAGGCAATGTCCTTTACCGTCCATTGTTTGGCCAATGTTGGTTTATTCCAATCTTCTGGTGTTAGCGAACGTAACAATTCAATGAGTTTTTCATCGAGTTTTGGAAAGAGATGAATGGTTTGAATGGGAACTTCCATTCGGTAAATATACTTTGTGGATTATTACCTAGCGACCATGAAATGAAAAAGCCTCAGCGGAAAACTGAGGCTTTGAAGTTAAGTCGCCCTCACTGTACAATTTTCGAACTTATTTCTCGAAGATCTAAGGAGATTGGCAAATATTGCGGCTTAAGAGGTTGGATATTTTTGAATCTAATTGGACTTAACAACCTTTTTCTTTGGAATCTTGTACTCAATGCCTATCCGCATATTCAGCCTCTCCGTATAAGGGCTCTTATAATGCGGGTTGAACAGGTTGTATAGAATCTGTGCATTGCCACGTAGGGATTTTGAAATCCGATACTCTTTCTTCAAACCCGCCATCGCGCTCCACACCCACTCCTCCGTTGCGAAATCCTGAGAAGGCGGAATGCGAATAGGCGTGTTCATCACCTCAACTTCAAGACGGCCGGAGAAGCCTTTCTTAATCCTGAACTCGCCATAGGAACGAGGGCCATAGATGAACATATCCGGGTTAAACTCACCTTTCTCGAAGCTGAAGGCTATACGGTGGTTCCAACCCAAACCGGCTGTAATGCGACCGGTAAACCGATAGCCCAGGTAGGGATTGAAATCAAACCACCACTCGTTGCGCTTTTGAATTTGAATAGACAGGCCTGGCACAAGGCGCTCGCGTAAGGGCTTACCTTTCATTTCATTGTGGAGTTTCTTAGGTAGGTCTTTCATGCTTTGTACGTTTGAATACCGTTGCTTGTACTTAATCATCTGATCCATAGCCGCTTGCAGCTTGTCCTGCTTGTCTGCAAAGTGGTCAATGGCCTCTTTCTTAGCTTCTGTTTCCAGCATTTCCTTGGCTTGCTCTTCGCTGGCAGGAATTTCTGGTGCGCCACCGATGTCACCAATCCTTTCAGAAGCCAGTTTGGTTGCCTTCTCTTCGGCTTTCGTGGCTACATCTTCCACCGTTGGGGCTGAGGGAAATTCTTGTTGAATTGATGATATCTTATCCGTTACACCAGACAACTCGTCCTTGATATCCGGAATATCTATGTTACCCAACTCTCCTGCGAGCGGATTGTCCAACCCAGGTATCTTCAGGTTGGGGACTTCTTTTAGATTAAGTTGAGGAATAATAAACTCAGAATCAGGCAAGGTTATACCCAATTGATCCAATGCTGAGGTGTACTTTTCAACTTCTACGCTGACTTCTTTGGGCAAATTAAGTTCATTGATTTTCTCCTTAGCCTTGTGCTTCACACTCTCAGCCTTTTGCATTACTGCAAATAGCTTTTCTTCCTTAACGCTGTTTAGGCTGTCTAGCTTTGAGGTCAGTGCTTCAATGGGTTGACCGATATGGTTCAGGCTATCAATACGATTTTGAAGGTCATTGGTAATTTTAGCGTATGCGCTATTGATGGAATCATATTCGTTCTTGATAGCCTTATACTGCATTTCAGTTTGTTGTTGAAGGGAATCAAGTTTTTGTAGTTGAGTGGAGTAGTGTAAATCAATTGACTTGGATGAAATTATCAAACTATCAACTGATTGGCCATATACAAAGCCAAAGATCCAAAAGAAACAAACAATTAATTTTAACTTTACCATTGAGTCTGTTATTAACTTGTAATTTGAACTAGTTTTCAAATTGCCACTGAGGAGTTTTGACAGGGGAGAATATCTTACTTATCAGAGTCCTTCTTTTGAATATTGCCTTTTGAAGATGAAAGTTGTAAATGAAGTAATATTGAGCCGTCCAAATATGGAGGTCATAGTGAAATTTGTATTTGCTATTTCTTGATGATAAGAATGGAGAATGTCCCAACTTCTGAATCAGCTTCTCCAATTCCTTAAATGATCTTATTTGCTTTGAAAGAGACAGGTTTTCACACAATTGTTCTTGTGAATCTTCTATGCCTCCATCATCCGCGCAGAATTGTATGAAATAGTCCCAGTCCCTCCAAACTAAAATCGTCACAAATATTCTATCCGTATCAGAGAGTAGCTTTTGAAATTCATATACAAGTTGACTTTCATTCAAATTTCTAAATTTTTGGATCATTTAGAGTAATTCTTTCGTACTCCTCTTTTAAATATTTTGATATCTCTTCAAATGTGGCAATTGGTTTACCGTCTGAATAAATAAAAAATTCAATAACATCAAGAAACTCATCACCTTTCCAAAAGAAAATCTGAATCTCAGATGTGTATTGACTTATATCAGATTTAATTATACTTAAGTTGGGGTCATCAATGCGTATTACATTATGCGATTCCGCTGTAAACTCAATACACAAGCTACGAATCTCATCAATTATTTTACTCTCACGCTCATTCATACTTCTAATGAGCTGTCAATTTCGAAAAAATACAACAAGTTCTCAAAATATCCAAGGTTGATATACTTTCGCTGACTTCTCATTCTTATTCCAAAAGAAAGAAGGCTTTACTGTAAACTTATCTTCGCATATTGTAGAATTACCGTCATTGCCCAGTAAGTGATACTTGTAAATGATTTTCTTTGTCTCACCATTGCGAGAATAAATTACTTTTACAATTTCGTTTGATAGTAGATTTCTTAAAAAAGAAATTTCCTGCTCTACATCATTAGTATCTTTTAAATAGTCATCGAAAATTTCATTGTCCTCAATAAAAAATGTTACCCTTTGTTCCTCCCCTAACCAAAGAACGATTACGATGGGTATTGCATTTTTTCTATCGGGAAAAATATCCATAGAGAGAGCCTCTTCACTTAGAAAAACTTTTGTTCTGTCAATGTCAATGTCCTCCAGCAAATTATTCTCTATGAATTCAGCAATAGGTTTTAAAAACTTACTCCTTTCCTTGAAGGCACTCAGCAACGATAAAATTTCATCTTTCGTTTTCATAATTATGGCTTCCAGTTAGGGAAATGCTTGTGGCCGCCACCTAAATTCCGCAACCACTGGTTCAAAGGCCGTAGTGCTTTTGGAACCTCATTAATATATTTTTCATGTGCGCCCCAAGCTGCTCTTATGTTCATTTTGTTCGGACCGGGTAGTGACGGATTATGCCCCTTACCGAGTCTCCACCAATTACCTTTGTTCAACCAATCTTTATTTTTTATTACCCATTGAGCTGACTGTCTTGATAAATTTCCTAAAGCTCCGGATACTTCCATGGTGGTCGCTGCACCCAATAATTCACCTGCAAGAATTGGTGCTGCAGCTAATGCTATTGTTGCATAAAGTATAGTTGCATCCTTATTAGCAATACTTGCCCGCGCAAGCGCTCCTTGTGCTTCACGAGAAGGGGCGTTATTATAGAGGTAAGCATAAAAATTCGAATTATTTAACATGCTACCAAAAGAATTGTAATAATCAAAATTATGCCCACCAAATTCATCCGTGGCAGATTTGGTAATTTCCGGAAGTGCCAAATAGACTCCATCACCGCTTACACGTTCGTCATAATTATAAAAAAGATTTGACTGCCTATAAATGTCATATTCTGCTCCGGAAGGGCAATCGGGACATATTGCTAATGCCTTGCTGTTCCCGTCACTACTCTTACCGCTTCCTAAACTAGTGGTGGGCTGTTCGGGCTTTTGACTAAGACCAATCTCAGAAATCTCTGGTTTTATTATATCAGGGCTTCCTGTTGCGCTATAAATAAGATCACCTTGTCCTTGACCTAATGCCTCAATCATTCCATTTGGATCAATTACATTGATAGGATTATTAAAAGCATACCTGAATGGTGTGAGATTCTGATATACTTCTGCAAGAGGGTCAGTAACGCCCCACCTTCCAATGTCCGGCATATACATCCGCGCCCCATAATCCAACCAACCCAAATTTAACTCATCTTGTAGTTCCTTTCCGTTATACAAGTACTTTTGCTCCCAACTTCCCACTCGCTCCCCTGTCGTGTGTTGCATGCCAAAGGCATAGTAATCGCTTGAACTTACAATGGGTGATGGGGTGTGCGTTACCGTTACATCATCAAAGTATATGTCGACATAAGTAGGGTGCTCATTGCTGATGAACACGTAGGCGAAGCCTGGTTCGGCTACGGTTACTTCCTTGAACAGGTAATCGTGTGGAGGTTGTTTAACAGTTGAGCTGGTTTGTAAACCTGTCGTGGTAATCTGTTTCCAGGCAGCATCCACCAAATTGTATTCCTTATCAAATAATAATATGGTTACAAATGCTTTCGGGGCGGTTTCATCATCATCAGGATGATCACCCCCAACAACCATTCCCGCATAACTGTTCAACCCATTATACAACTTACCCAATTCGCCTGTCGCACTACTGCTCGTACCGAAGGCTGAGGCCAATGAGTTGATTAACGGTGTCAGGTTAGTGGTAGGGCCAAGGTTCATGTACTTGGCATATGCACCAATGCTAACCTTGTCACCCGGCATTACAGCCATAGACCTACCTACACCCACTCGTCCATTAGCTCCCCCATTCAGGTGTTGTACATAAGTGTAGGTTGTTCCGGCAGGATCAGTATGATCAACTAAATCATATCCTGTGCGGGTATAGTTGGTAAAATCCGCATTAGATGTGGTCTCAAAATTGGCCGATTTGGTGACGGCTGTTTGTGTTTTGGTGGTAAAGGTAACCCGCACATTGCCCAAATGATCTGTCAAATGATACTGGTATTCCCAGTTTGCACCATCGGGTAATATTCTTCCTTCAGTGTGGTTAATAATCTTCAAGACCGGTGTCGTTCCTTCAAATACCATTTCACCAATGTAGTCTGTTCTTTTTGGAGTTGCTCCGTACACTTGCTGAGCTAATTTTCTTCCTGTTGCATCGTAGGTGTATACAATATAATCATTTGTCCCCTTATTTACCTGTACAGGCAGATTCAGGTGGTTGTAGGTTATGGCGGTAATGCCTTTGTTCTTATCAACCGTCATGTTACCATTGTCATCGTAGGTGTAGTCATCGGTACCTGTGTTTCCATTTACAAATCCTTTGATAGCATCTCCTGTGTCGTGTACAAAATTCAGCCGATTGCCGGTATAGCCATATTCAAGATTATCGATGAGTGAAGCATCTGCACCTCTACGTTTAAAGCCTCCGATATTGCCGTTTAGATCATAGGTGAAGTCGGTTTCGAGGTTGGCGTTATCAGATCCCCAACCGGTTATCAATTTATCTTTGTAATGCCCCGATGTCTCCAGGCGATTCAACCTGTCATAATTGTAATGATATCCCTGCAGGTTGGCGCCTCCAAGCGCACCGGTGCTCCATTTCACGGCTGAAATATTTCCGTTATAGGTTGCACTCGAAGTAATACCACTCAACGCATCGTTATAGGCCAGTTCCATGCCAAAATAGTCTTCCAGGGTTTCACCACTTGCCAAGGTACTTACATCGGCTTCGTTGATCTTGGCAAGCCAGCCGCGTATGTTGTACCTGTAATCCACCGATTGCTTAAAGGTAACACCGTTATCGGTACTGTGCAGCTTCTTATCGATGAGTTCACCTAGTTCGTTATACTCGTTCTTTACAGTCATTATGGGTGTTGCTCCGTTGG
Organism: Flammeovirgaceae bacterium UBA2366; assembly: GCA_002344065.1. Taxonomy (GTDB): domain Bacteria; phylum Bacteroidota; class Bacteroidia; order Cytophagales; family Cyclobacteriaceae; genus UBA2336. The sequence continues at coordinate 161,719 of DDTK01000014.1, read as the reverse complement.
TGGAGTGCTTCACCGTAAGCAACCTGCCGGCATGGTCATAATCGAAAGTTTCTTCAACATATCGTGTAACACCATTCACTACATAAGTTCGCCTTGTTTTCAGAATCTTACCGGTGAAGTCGTACAGGTTTGACACACGGTCGGTGCCGCTTTTGTGATTCTGGGCAATGGTTTGGATTACCCGGTACTTATCATCGTAATAGGAAGCAGTGTACAAAAAAGTTGAACTTCCTAATATTTTAACTTTAGCTCCTGTTACCTGCCCCAACGCTTTCGATGGAGTTGAAGGCTGAAGGAATTCACCATAGGATGTGGTAACCGATAGATTATTGGATGCATATCCAAGCCCACTCACAAGATTTGTGAACAGGTAATTATCATAGTACGTTATTGTCAGGTAAAGGGAGGCGTCACTTACTTGCGGGAAGGATTTGTTATTGTATCCATGAACATGCCCCGCCTGAGTAGTAAAAGTTTCAAACCAGGCCCACGAACTGCTGGGTGTTTGTGCGTAAAAGTTATTAACCTGCGTTTGAAGATTGTCCCGAGTGCCAGCGGCCGTATAGATACCGGTCATAACGGGGCGATTCATAACGTCATATTTAGTAAAGTGCCATTGACTATTTAGACGTTGATTACCATCCTGTATTAAAACCAGGCGGTCTCTTCCATCATAGACCATGTAGATTGGCTTGTTTCCGGGCATTTGTTTAATAATCATACGATTGCGCCCATCGTACACATAGCGGAAAGCCCACTGGTCAAGAAAATCATCTTTCGAACCATTAGAAGACGCAGGGTGATAAAATTCTGTGGCTAGCCTGGAGATTGCTTCAGGTGGAATTACACAGACCAGGTTGCTATAGGTATCATAGATATAGTATGTATCCGCAAATGTTGATTGTCCTTCCTGAACCCGTTTCAAAATAACGCGACCCAATTTGTCTTTGAATTCTATTGTCTGATTTCTGTTTTCATCCTGGGTAATTGACTTATACAGGTACCCTTGCTGGAAGTAAACCGGTGATAGGCTTGTGCCCGCATTTACCATACCCAACGGCCAGTCAGGCGAAGTTGTTGGGGGGGTATAGGTCCACTTTAGAACATTATCGGAAGCGGTATTTAACAGGTACTCCGCTTTTACGGTCTTGTCCAGCGAAGCAAGCCCATGTGTACCATCTGGCTGCCAAACTTCACCTTGAGCACCTTGCTTGAGTACTCTGTTTAGCGGGCTTCTTTCAAAAATTGTTTCAGCAAAAGGCTTGTTGTCATCTGCAATCTTATCAGACCAACCATTATTGTAAAAATTTAATGCTTGTCCTGCAAAGTTGCCATTGCCATCTACTATTCCCCCCTTGTAAAAGCCATCTTCTGCATCCACTACAACCGGGAGATACTTTCGATGCTCACGTCCCAATGCATCATACACAGTAACCTGCACGATATCCTTGCCCAGTGGCGAGCCTTGCGTCATCACGGTCTGGTGTGGTCTTCCCAACTCATCAAAATATTGTATAGCCTGATTTCTGGATTCTACCGGCAAGTCATCAATTTCCTCAACATCCTTGATTTGGGCAATCAATTGATCACTGACAATGAAATTCATGTTGATGGATTCAAACTGACTTTTAACACGGTAACTTTCCGAGGTAGCATAAATTCCGGATTTGTGAACGGTAACCGTATAATCATCCGGTGTAGCCGTATTAAAGGTTTGTCCACTTCCCACAACTCCACCCTGACTGTCTTTCCAGGTGTATTGATCAAACCCTGCCTGAGCCAGCAGGGTAACAGTTGCTCCCATAATTACATGGGGATTATTTGAGGTAATTACCGGCTGGGGGTAGACATTAAGAGTAACCCATGTAGGTGCGCTTTCACAGCCTGATGAACTTACCGCCACAGCATATAAATAGTTGGATGAAGTGCTGGTGATAATTGGGGTAATGTAGGTACTGCCTGTGCCAAGCACAACCGAAGAAGCACTATACCACTTATACGTACCTCCGGATGGCGCTCCGCTCGCTGTCAACGTAAAAGTTCCTTCACCGAAACGCTGGTTTCCTGACACAGCCGCAGAAACAGGAATAGAATTCACAGTAGCTGTAATGGGTGTGCGGGGTGTTGGGCTTTCACATGTAGTTGAAGTATTATAACTGGCGATGTAATAAGTGGTAGTTGTGCTGATGCTTGGAGTGGTGTATGTTGTACCCGTATGCAATAAGGTTCCTTCAGAAGAAGCATTATACCAGCGAACACTATTACCATTTGATCCAGGCGTAGCTGACAATGTAATTGAACCCTGTCCACAGCGGCTTCCGTGGGTTGGTGCAGGCTGACCCGGAACAGGGTTTATTGTTGCTGTGACCGGAGTACGTGGTGAGCTCTCGCATCCGTTTGTTGAATTATATGTGACAGCATAGTACGTAGTAGTCATGGAAATACTCGGGGTAGCATAACTTGTTCCTGTACTCAGGAGTGTACCTCCTGTCAATGCATTATACCATCTTACGCTACTACCTCCGATGCCGGCAGATGCCGTCAGTGTAACTGAACCCGTTCCACATCTACTGGCCGCTGTGACGCTTGGTGCAGAAATAGAACAATTATTCACAGTAATCGTCCTTTGTGTGACCATCATGTTTTTGCCGAAACCGTCATCTTCAAACAAGGTAATTCGACCCGAACCTGCTGATGTCCAGTTGACCGTAACATAATACGTGAGACCACTCTGCGATTGAGAAACAACTGATCCGCGCAGTATCGTCCAGCTTGGAGCAAGAAGCAGGTACGTGCTCGTATAGGAATAGGTGTGAGTTGAGTTTAGATTAACCGGGTTAGGCCCCTGAATAGTTTGAGCAAGTGTGTTGGTTCCAAAACACAGCAAAAGATTTAATGCAAAGGCTACTTTAAATAGTTTCATTAGTCTTTCTTTTTTGTCACGTTATTCACTTCAAATTCGAACGGCATTTGCTGAACCCCCTCATGGATTATTGAGCACTTGATACGTGCTAATCCGTTTCTTCTTCCAAATTCAATGGTCGCAGTTTTGCTACCAACCGCCAATACATAGGTTATCTGACCGTCCTGTGATGCATTACTCCAATGACCTGACACATTTGATATGTTAAAGCTTTTTTTCTTATTCACATTCTCCTGTATCCACTCAACGCCTCGCTCTCCATAGGTAATAAATGTTGAGGGCAGGTCGATTTTTTCTCCAGTAACCCAATTGACCGCATGTGAAGATTCCCATACAATGGTATCCCGATGAATATCCTGCGCGTTTAAGCAAATGGGCACAAGGAAGATTAGACCCAGTACACCCAAGTAAATTTGTTTCATTAGATTGGACAGTTAGACTTAATTATTATTGATTCTTATAGTAATAGCTGTATCTGGAAATGATATTTTTTCCGGTATCCGACAGATAATGAAGCCGTCCGAAGGGATCAAAATCGAATCGTGTAACCTGGCCATTCTCATCTACAATGCTGCGAAGCTGACCATTAGGCCAGTAATAAAAGGTCTTCATAAAGGAAGACACAGGCATGATTCTTAATTCATCAATCAAGGTTCCGGTAGCGCCAATCGAACCAGATGAGCTCATAGTTGTTTCAACATAATCCCATGGGCCAGAGCCTACCTTCTTCCAATAAGTCACCCTAAAGGTACCAGCGCCTGGAAGGGTCACCGTTAATTGTCCGTCATGACTTTTATTTCCTGTAATTGCCGTAGTTGATACATTTGTGACATCGTCCTCAAATGAGTCAAAGAAGACCTCAGTTGTCTCAGTATTTTGAATCTCCGCCAGCAGTAGATCGCCCTCCCACAGGTAGCTCCTGATCAGCGGGCCACCCTTTCCAACTCTGTATCCTTGTTCTTTAACAAGCTTCCATGAGCTGTAGGTAAAGTCCTTTATTCGATGGTAGCTATTGGTCCCCCGATCCCATTCCTCCAGGTATAATGGTTGGGTAAACAAGTAATCTGTTTGTGCACCTGAGAGCTTGGTACTGTTGTAGAAGGTCTCGATTTTTTTGATAAGTCCCGGGTAGTTAGTGTCTCTTACAATTTCCTCTGAATAGACTTCACCTGGATTTATTTCCTTTTCCTTTTTAACATAGAGCAAATGTGCATTTTGGGAATCGTAGAAATACGTATCGGTCTGCTCGGTTTGTACATTACCCTCATGCGTCACCGTCCGCTCGGTGGCTAATCTGTGCCACTTGGTAACCACTGAATAATACCCGGCACTGAATTTTGATGAATTGCATACATAGCAATAAGAAGAAGCATTCTCTTTAAAGTTCACCCCGGTAATTGTGTTTCCGGTCTGTGTGATTTCTGTATAGGTATAATGCTTCTCTGTTTGTATTTCTGGCGTACCATTAGGCAATATTTTATACACTTCTGTTAGGGTTGGTTTGCCATTTTTATAGCCGAAGTCAGCATCAGGTGTAAAAGGAAAAGATCTTATAGCGTTATCCTTCTCATTGATAAAACGATATACCGTATATCCGTTTGTAACCTGCCCGGTTATATCCTGTCTTGTTTCCCTGATAACAGAATAGCCGATATGACTCCCGCTATAAACGACCATGGGCACCTGACTGTAAGAACTAATATTCAAATAGGTCGTAGGTGCACTTGGCACACAACCTGTACTAGCCTCGTTCTTGCTGGATGTGGTAAGATACCCTCCGAATAAAGGAGCTCTGAAAAGTTTGCCGCTTGAGTTGCCTGTTTGGGGGTCGGAATAATCAAATGTCCTGATCAAAGACTTTGACGTTAATGGGTCGACATGCTTAATGGTCTTTATCCGTAGACCGCCTACTTCAACATGTCCGGGAACAATTTGTTCGAATGTAGCTTTGACGAATTTCGTCTCAGTTGATTCGCTATATGCTTCAAGACGATATTGGCCAGGGGGAAGAATCGCACGATTACCAAAGCCACCAACTCCTGCGGGCACATAAATAACGTATGATGACCCATTCCATTTCTTCAAGCGGGAATACGACAGCGGACCATCCTGAAGAATATCCTCTTCAATGGTAGCGGAACATTGCGTACCGACAGTAAAGTCTGTCCAAATCAGGTTTTGGTTCTGAGATGAAGCCTGAAACAAATACGTTTGCTTGCGATTTTCATCAAAATAGCTGTGAGACTCATATTCAAATTCTGTATAACCACCTGTCGCATGGTTAATTTTTGATAGGGTGCCAACTTTTCCATAATTGAGTGCCGGTGTTCGGATGGTTTGTGACGTTCTATTCAGGTGGTACAAATCATCCTTGTATTCAGGTATCAACGAGGTTTGGTTATGACCATTATAATACCCCCAGTAATCCTGACTCTTTGAGTTGATTGCCGGAAAGGCTCCGAATGAAAAATACTCAAATTGTTGTCCTTGATTTACCGGATTATTGTAAGCATCAACCTGTACAACCTTATTTAGCTTAAGTTTGGTATTGGTTCCAAAGTAGCTATGGTCAAATACGAATGCGGTAACAAACACGTTATTGAACTTAACAACAGCTTTGTTAAGTTTTTTGGATCCGTTCAGATCATTACGCGTAGCAACTGGGTCTACTTCGAATAGTATCTCATACCCATTTGATGAGTAGATTCTGGATAGTCTTTTGCTTTGAACAGTGTTGTCGTTATAACATGTTGAATTGATTGTATTTGCATCATTACCATGGACTTTCAGCTTGGAACTCTCTGATATTGTTACAGGATATGTTAGGGTTTCAGCTGCATATTCAAAACGGATCCATTCATCGCCTATGCTTATTTCATCCAGGTACCAACTGCTTTGATAATCAACGGGTGAATCATACATAGAACGCGATCCATTGCAGGTAGAGCTGGTAATGGTTCTTTCCCGTGAACTGAATTTGTACAGCTTTCCGTCAGTACCCCTTACCTCCCACACATAATCAGGACCAGTATGCGTGGGTATCGCGCTTGGATTACTAAATGGATAAAGTTCATATTTGAGGTCACTAGAAGCATAATGAACAATTTCTCCTGTCTTACCTATAAAAAACTTGTCATCAATCCCTGGAGCACTTAGTGCGTACACATCGGGTTCTGTATCAAGAAGCCCCCACGAAACGGAGTCAGGAGTATTCACTGGTGACTCTGACGTAATCGCATTTGTGACGGAACAGTCGTTCAACGCTCCACCGTTAATTGATCCATTTGCAAGGATCACATTGCGGTTATGGTAATATCCTTTGCGCGGATCATTCAGGTATTCATCCGGCAACCCTTTAACCGATCGGGTTATTACGCCACCAGCGTTTAACGTCCATCCCGCACCAACCCATGAGGCTATTTCCTCTACTTTTAAACCTGTGACGTGGTAGCTTAACGAGACCGGCACTTCTAGCTGTTGGGTCTTTATCGTATAAATGGGAGTGGACACTTGAGGCGCACCCGTATAATAAGAAACCGGGTAGTCAACAAATTTCGTAATCGAGGCCGCTGTTGGTGAAGGCGGAATAACGTTTATATCCGAAAACAGTTCAGGTGCCTGAGGTTGTGCATATGAAATGCACACAACCAAATAAAAGCAAACTAGTAAGAGATAACCTGTAGATTTTTTCATACCCAATGAAATAATTAGTCGATTTGGAGGGCCGAAAATTGAAAATTTCATTTCATCCGCATTATGTAAACATCTGTACTATTCTTACTCGCTTTCTATTGTCGTAGAAATACGACAACTTATTTGCCCATTGAATCGATTTGTAGTTGACGGTTCTGATTTTTTGTAATTTTGGAACAAACCTTACATTCTCATTACTGGAACAGCGTTAACATAGGTTAACCTTAATCTTCTCGTAACATGCCCAAAGGACTTTCCATACTGGTCGCAGATGATCATCACATGACGCGAAAAGGAACCATTGGGTATTTAAAAACCATTAAGATTGCAACCAAATTTTACGAAGCCGAAAATGGAAATGATGTACTCAGAATCGCTGATGAGCATCACATTGATCTTTATCTATTGGATATTGAAATGCCTGAGCTTGGAGGATATGAGACAGCTAAGTTTTTGCTGAAAAAATATCCTGAAAGTAAAATCATCGTTGTCACCATGTTTGATGGGCATGCGCTCATGAATGGGCTATTGAGCCTGGGTGTAAAGGGTTTCTTTTTAAAGGGTGATGATCCGGATCGTTTGGAATTAGCCATCCGAAAGGTTTTAAGTGGTGGAAAATATGTGAGCAACAGCCTGAGGAAGTTTGTGAACAGGGAACAAATGGAGGACTCTGACCTCATGGAGTTTACAGCTACCGAACTCAAGCTGGTCAAAATGCTTAGCGAAGGTTATTCCAGCAGCGAAATTGCAATAGAACTAGGGCTATCTATCCGTTCCGCAGAAACTTACCGGCACCGACTTATCAAAAGACTAAAGGTGTCCAACTCGGTAGAGCTGGTCGAGTATTTTCACAAAAACGGGTTTTTCTGAAAATTTCTTGAAATTTTTCTTTCCCCAGTTACACCCCACTTGGGAATTTCATTTGACCTGATTGCCCACATTTAGGGCAATATGGACAAACAGCCCTCTATTTCTCAAATCAACCGATTCCCGATCGTTGACTATTTACGCGGTTTGGGGATCCAGCCCGCCAAAGTACGTGGTAATGACTATTGGTACCTCTCTCCTTTGCGAACTGAAAAGCAGCCGTCCTTTAAAGTCAATGCAAAGCTCAACCTGTGGTATGACTTCGGGCTTGGCAAAGGCGGAACGCTGTATGATCTGGGAATCCGCTTGCACGGTGATGAACAAAAGTTAAGAAACAGGTTACCAAATGTTAATTCTTTTGCTTTCTCTTCGAATCCTGATGAAAAACCAGCTTCTGAATCCAAACTTGAAATTGCCTCCATCGGTACCCTTTCAAGCCCCAACCTCAGGCAGTACCTGGCATCAAGACATATCAACTTCAGTATAGCTCAACGCTACTGCAAAGAGATTGAATTTCGGATTGCACATAACACGTACCTGGCAGTAGGTTTTCTGAACCGTTCCGGTGGATATGAACTGCGAAACAACTGGTTCAAAGGCTCATCCTCCCCTAAAGACATCTCCCTGATCAAAACCGCTCCGCTATCGTCACGACTCTCGGTCTTTGAGGGATTCACTGATTTTCTCTCCGCACTAACTCTCAATGATATCCGGTTTAAAAAGGCTACAACACAAACTGATTTCCTGGTGCTTAATTCACTGTCATTCCTGTCGCGGGAAATCCCAATGCTCCGGTCATATTCAGAAACTACGCTTTTTGTCGACAATGATGCAGGCGGTAAAAGCGCAAAGGAAGCGCTTAAGGTAAGTGATATCAGCTTTTATGATGCTTCTTTATGGTACGCTCCGCACAAGGATGTGAATGAATACCTGATCGCCACCAAACAAGTCAGTCAAGCAAAGGATTTAGATATAGACCAAAAACAAGACATGCCCCGCAAACGATCAAAGGGAATGCGGATGTAGCGCACGCTTTAACAAAACATATCAAACTCAAATCAATATCAACTATGAAAAAGAAAATCATGTTTATCACACAGGCCAAAGGCGGCTCAGGTAAATCCGTGCTCGCCTTTATGCTCGCAGAGAAGTACAAACAGGCCGCGATACTTGACCTTGACGATGCCACCACAACCACCATGAAGCAACTGGCTTATCGCAAGCCAGTGAAGGTTTCGTTTCTCGATCCCACAACAAAGCGAATCGACCGCGGTGCCTTTAATGGTTTGTTTGAAAGTGTTATCGAAGCAGACAATGAATTATTCATCGCAGACCTGGGCGCCAGCGTGGCCGAACAACTACCGAAATACTTCTCCATGAATGGCATTGAGGTAGTCTTGGAAATACTCGAAGAAGGTGGCGTTCAGTTGCAGTTGGTTTGTGTTGTCGGTGGCGGCAATATTTTCAAAGCCACCATGGAGTATCTGGCCGAGCTGGTCGAGTCAACCAAAGGACATCTTGACATTACCGTTGCCCACAATGGGTTCTATCCGTGTTCATCCGAACAGGAAATAATCTTGCGTGAGTATATCGTAGCAAATCAACTCTCCCTGATCTCCTTTGACCTGGTCAAAGACAAGGGTGAAATAGCCATGCGCACGGTGGAGAATGTGCTTAAGGAAGGAAATGGAATCTCAGGATTAAGCCCCTTCACTTCCATCTACTTCAAAAAGCCGATCGAAGAACTCAACCTCTAAGCCGTTGTCATGACCGACAAGGAGCAAAAAGACCTTCGTGCCTACTGTGCATTCCTGCTGAAGGAATATGGATTTCATATTTCTCCCAGTGATCCCATTATCCCAGCACTATATATTATCCATAAGGAAATGCAGCACTCCATTCAAAGTAGCAAAACTCTTGCTTCACTGGTAAAGGAAGCTTCCGCCAGAATAAGCCCAAAGCAGTATCATTTCCAGTATCCGGGAGAGGCATGGAAGTTTCAACTGGGTATTGCCCTTAAGTGGTTTTTGGTCGGGTTGATTGCTGTATTGCTGACCTGGTCAGGTGTGTGGTACTGGTCGATGATAAAAGACATTGACAAAGCCAGAATGATTATTGAAGCATCCGGGCCGGCAGGTGAACTGGTCAAATCGGTACAGAAAGATGAAGACGGGTATTACTTTATTGACTTTACCGCACCTAAGGATGATTCGATTCGGGGCTTTGAAGAGTTCCGGAAACTGAATGTTAAAACTGTCCGCGTATACCTGGGCAAAGACCAATAACCTATGCTGGAAAAGAAATACATCATCGAATTCCTGAAAGAAAGAAAACGTGGGGTTTACACCCTGATCGTAAACACCTACATCGATGTCATTTCTTCGATGGGGATCAACATGGCCCTTCGGGTAATTAAAGATGATCTGGAAAAGCAGGCCGGTACAACCGTTGAACTGAATTATTTCAGTCTGGCCAAGGCGATTTCGAAAGTAGAAAAGAAGGCATCAAACCGCTCCACAACGGTAGTTACCAAAAAATGGGAGTTCAAGGACGCGCATGAACTGAAAGAAAGTCAATTGCCTCCAGGCAGGTTCAAATTAGAATAATGAGATTAACATAATTCCAACTCATCCAATGAGATCAAGATTAAGTCAAGTAAGTCCAGTTAAGGTAAGCCTACCTACAGGTATACCAGATTCGGAGCAAGCCATGTTTCCGCTACGCTACAACTGGCTTGCTCCTTGAACCACTGCGTTCGATGTTGAAAAGTTATGGCAAGACCCAAGGTAAACGATAGTGAAAGACGACTCATACAGGTGAACATCCGCCTGACCACGGATGAAAATCACAAGGTGCAGGAGTTTGCCTCAGCTAGTGGGTTAAGCCCGGCCAACTGGATACGGGCGAGAATCTTTACCGGGAAATTTCCCGCTCCCAAATTATCTCCCTTGGATGCTTCCATATACCGTGAGCTTAAACGGATCGGTGTAAACCTGAATCAGGCAACACACAAGATCAACTCGGGAGAATTCCCAAAGGAATACCTTCCCCACCTGCTTGAATTGACTCGACTACTAAACAAAATCATTAACCTATTGATCCATGACCGGCAATCAGATCAAGGGTAAGGGCTTTCGTGGAGCGCTGAGGTATAACCTGGAGAAAGTAAAGAAAGGCGTAGCGGAAATTCTGGACCATTCCTTTGCATCCACTTCGGAAAAAACGATCCTGACGGAAATCCAGATGGTCCGAATACAGCGACCAAACCTGAAGAAATTCTTCTACCACACCTCGATCAACTTCCCGCCCAGTGAGGACTTAGCAAATGATAAAATGAAACAAATCGGGTTAGACTACCTTCAGGCCAATGGCTTTACCCAACATCAATATATCATGTTCCGGCACTACGATGCCGATCACCCCCATCTACACATTTTAGTTAACAGAATAGGCTACGATGGCTCAGTACTCAGTGACAGCAATGACTATGCGCGAAGCGAAAAAGTACTCCGGGAACTGGAGAAGAAATATAACCTTGCCCAGGTAGCTTCCAGTACACAAGCCAGACAACGAGCCGTCACCAAGGATGAACTGGAAATGATGAAACGCACCAACACACCTTCACAAAAATTGAAGCTGCAAACCATTATCCAAAAGATTCTCCAAGATAAGCCCCGCTTAACAACGGAGCAATTCATTAAGGCCCTCCACAAGCATAAGATCAACGTCTTATTCAATCAGGCATCTACAGGATACGTAAGTGGCATATCATACGGATATGAAGGTGTAGTTATCAAAGGGAACAAACTTGGTAATGACTTTAAGTGGGGTTCAATTAAGAATATAATCGACTATAACCAAGCAAGAGATCGACTCCTCATGCAAAAAACTAACAAGCAGAATTTTAAACGAACCTTATCACTGCGAAAGATTAAAAAGCCGGAATACTCAGAAAAGCACACTTCAACGAGTAGCTTTTTCCAAGGAATAATTAGCAGCCATCTTAAACTTTTAACCATTCCGCTTGAGCCTCATCCAGAAACAGGGGATAACTTTATTCCACAGGCATTGAAAAGGAGACGAAAGAAACGCAGAAGCAGAAGACTATAAACCTAATGATCTATTTCTCCTATCTTTGCCATGTCTATGATAATAACTCAATCCACCAGCAAACCACATTTTGAAGCACGTCTGTTTTGGGATTTTGAATTTGAAAAAATCAATTGGGAGAAAAGTTATAAAACCATCATTGGCAGAATCCTTGAGCGCGGAACCCCTAAAGACAGGGTTGAACTGGAGCGGTATTATGGCCGCGACAAAATAATTGATGCGATCCAGCATGAGATTGCTTATTTACCCGACTTCGTCATAGAAGACGTTTGCAAACACTATGCATTGCAGAAAACAAATTTATACTGTTATTCAAGGAAACTCGTAAGATCCGGACATTGGCTCTAAGCGCTGTATATTACCGACTCAATCTTCTTCGCTTTCCTTTACGGATTTTTTCCAACGCATCAATATCAGCCTGATCGGCTATTCTATTAATGTGTCGTTTGTTTAAAATCAAATCATTATAGGACAAAATTGGTAGCTTAAGGTTGTCAACCTCAATAATTTCAGCCCTGCTCTTACATTCTCTAAACGAGTTTAAACCTTCCATGACCGGGAGGAAATCAGTATGGAACTCGTCATGGGGAATTTTTAAAAATGTCTTTTCCTTATTAAAAACAATATTCTTAAGATCTTTGGTATCAACACCGATATCCGTTAGCGAGTCTAGTAACCGATGAAAATTTTCTATGGTTGGTTTGTACCAAAAATCTAAATCTACTTTCAATTCGGGCTTGTAACGCTCCATACCAGATGGCCGGTTATATCCGTAATGACTGACGGCAACACCACCAACGATCAAGTAATCTACGTCATGCTGGTCAAGTGAAACACATACCTTTTGTAAAAATCGTAGTACATCACTAGCTATCATCCGCTTGAGTGCCTGCTTATTTCTTAGCCTGGGGTTTTGCTTTTTGTCTTGATGCATTGTAGAAGATGTCCATCAATGCCTTGGAGATCAAACGTCTTCTCTTTAGAGGAATACGGGGCATTAGCTCTCTTTCAAGAGCCTCCTTTTCTTCAAAACTATGGTAGACAATTGGCTTAATCATATTATCTAAACGCTTAACCCGTATAAGGTCATCAAAGTTCGGATTTTTGATGCTCATTTACAATTGTGTTTTAAAGCACTCAAAATCACAATTCTGGTTGGAATAAAAGCCTTGACCCATCAATCCTGTCGCAAAGGTAAGGTCAGGGCGGCATGTGCTGGCAAGGAATTTCCGGCATAAACCCGCCTGCCATCACACCTTCCATTTATTCCGTTCCTCCGTGTGCAAAATGTTGCCCTGCCTCTCGGTGACAATGCGGAATGGGTTTTGCAATCGATTATAATCAATCAATATAAGAGCTAGAGCAATTATTAAGGTTCTACTGTCAAACTTTTTGAAATGCGTCAAGCTTGCTTTGACGAAATTCCGTTTTGGAACTCTATCCCCGTATCAAACTTCAATTCCTTAAGCTGATTGTTCAGGTTACCATAATCATTCAGTAGATATCCCAAAAATTCCAAAGTAACAGTGGCTGCAAGCCCAGTAATATCTAATATTCCGCTAAGCATACCATAGATTTCTTGGACTAATGCCTTGAGTTGATCAACAATCTCATTTGCTTTCTCTTTCAAATAGGTAAAGATATCTCTACCAGCTTTGGAGAAGTCATCCCAAAAAACAATACCCAGACCGATCAGCAGAAGCCAAATTTGCCATGGAACTTTGGACAGACCTCGTATGACTCCAGAGGCAATCATAATGAGAAGATCAATCACTTCAATTATCAAATCCCGTACTAAACGGAGGAATATTGCAGCTATATTGTAGAGCAAAGTACTTCCTTGCTCAACAATTAGTAGAGAAAAAAATCCCGAGTTGTAATTTGATATCACCTTACCAACATCTCCATGCTTCCATGCTCTAACTTCACCTTGCTTGTGAAAAACATCGTCAAGCGTCATGATCGCATGACTTTCAATCTCTAATGCTAGGGCCAAGTATGGGACATCGTCAATATCGATTTCACCTATAAGAGAATTTGCCTTCTTCCAGTTCTCAACCCACTGTGCGTCCTTAATTTCAATCCTCGATAGGATCATCAATGCATAACCTATTGCTTGTTCCCGATTCGGTTCAGGAATAAGTTGATTGATCTTCTCAAGTAATTCCTCCTTTAACTTTGGAGGCGCATAAACTTGAATTACCCTTGATGTGAGCAACTTATAGATAAATGATTTTTCAATTTCCTTATCTTTTTTTATAGCTCCTTTGATCTGACCAAAAATAAAATTGTTGTCGACTACGAGTTTAAACTTAAATTTTGCTAATCGGCTAAGGAAAGATTTTTGACCATCAATTTTCTCTTGAATATAATTCACTAGCTCCGGACCAACCTCTCGTATTAGATTATTCCACGCATTTTCAAATTCTGGATACCTGGATTTAAATCTCTGGGAAAAATCAGTTCGACCAGATTTATCAATTGAATCTTGAGGTTCCATGATGGAGGGATTAAGCTATATTTGATAGTTGAAAAAATACTTATTTGAGTCTAGCCAATTTAGTGCCACAACCTGACGGCCCTTCACTTGTCAAAAGAAATAGGATGCTTTGTGCCGTATTGTCAGTATTTTGTCTTGGTATAAACCCGGCCTTTGCCAACTATATTATTATAGTTATTTGAGACGGTTGGGCCAATTTGGTCAAAATATCGCATACTTATCTAGACCCTCAACAACCCATCTACTCTCTTTGCCTCTCTATCAGGATCTACATTATAGTTATGCAAAGAACAAAAGTTAATAAATTCATTTCTCACCCTCCTCTGCGCCCATTCCATGACTGACAAACTCAACATCGGCCATTCTTTAAACTGTGTCATAAAACCAAACAAGGGTAAGTATGGCGGTGCATAGTGGTAAGAATTTTCTATAAGCTCCTCATATAGTGCTGACTTAAGGGCGAGTTTCAAATCCTGAACAACGTCATACAGAATCCTGGATTTGCTGCCATCCTTAACGACTGTTGCGAGAGCTGGCATTCCCTTGTCGTTTAGGAATGTATAGAGGTACTCCCGGAACCCATCTTCGGTAATATCACAAAGGTCACGGCAGTAGTAGTTGTATTGTTCTTTGAATCGTTCAAGGGTGAAGTTTTCAAGGGTTTGATCTATAACAAAGTCAATCAATTCATTTTCCTTTGCAATGACTTCTTCCACGGATGGGCCTCGCTTCTTTCCGGCTGCGAGCAGCAAATACCGTGGCTTTGAAAATAACTCAAAATAATAGCTCTTAAAGAAAATGGTTCTCCTATCGAAGGTCACCTGCACATACAACGGATGGGTAAGTTTGCCGTGAAAAGAAACGTGCTTAAGTCGCTCGTTGAAGTACGTTTTGTAGGTGACCTTATACGTTTTGCTCATGTTTGCCTTAATTGGATTTATTTGGATTGTTGTGCAGGTGTTCAAATCACTACAAATGAATACATCTGGACATGAACATGGGTTGACGTTTTTAAATCCACTCACTAAATTAAACAAAGTTTTGTCATTCCATTCATTATCAAAACATAAATCTTTATATTAGCGTTTACTACGGTACCCCTTGCTGTACTTACCGGTATGGAAAAAACAGGCGGTACCCAGTGGAGAGATTAAACCCAGAGAAAGTTGCGGCTATGCTCAAGGAAAAGGGCGTAGAAGTGTCGACCGAACAGGCCGCTTCCATTCTTAAATTTCTCCGAAAATTGGCACATATTGTTGTTGCTCAATACCTGAAAGGTGGGAGGCAATAAGCAGTTATAACCACAGGTACCTAAATTTTCCCTTATGAAAACAGCCGATCTCTACATCCGGGTAAGTACCGATGAACAAGCCGACAAAGGCTATTCACAACGCAGCCAGGAGGAATTACTCCGCAGGTATTGCGATATCAACAAGGTCAACATCCGAAAGGTCATTTTTGAAGATCACTCAGCCAAGACCTTTAACCGCCCCGAGTGGCAGAAATACCTCAACGATCTGCGTAAGCACAAAGGGCAGGCTGACCTGGTACTGTTTCTTAAATGGGACAGGTTCAGCCGCAATGCGGGTGATGCCTACCAGATGATAAACACCCTGCGGAAACTTGGTGTAGAGCCACAGGCCATTGAGCAGCCTTTGGACCTAGCTATACCGGAAAATAAAATGATGCTGGCCTTTTACCTGGCAGCCCCTGAGGTGGAAAATGACAGGCGTGCCTTAAATGTTATCCACGGAATGCGGAGAGCCAAGAAAGAGGGTCGGTATATGGGTCATGCACCCATTGGCTATGTGAACAAAACAGATGATGGCGGTAGAAAATACATTGCTCCAAAGGAGCCCGAAGCGGAGATCATCCGTTGGGCATTTAAGAAGATTGCGGAGGACACCTACAACACGGAGCAAATCTATAAGCTGGCCAGGGAAAAAGGATTTAAGGGCGCAAAGAGCCTGTTCTGGTTTGTAATCCGAAATCCGTTGTACTGCGGGAAGATATTCGTACCCAAGTATAAGGAAGAAGAAAGCCGGTTTGTAAAAGGACAGCATGAACCGATTATCTCCGAGGAACTATATTATAAAGTCCAAGATATACTGGACGGAAGAAAACGTGGGCAATACCGCCTGAAGGTTGCATCAAATGCCACGATGCCGTTACGGGGTTTTCTTATTTGTCCGAAATGTGGCAAGCTGCTAACGGGCAGCTCATCGAAAGGCCATACCAAATACTATTCCTACTACCATTGCTTTGATGGCTGCACCTGCCGGTTCAGGGCAGATCAGGTAAACGAGCGTTTTGTGTATGAGCTTAAAAAGTACATTCCCAAAGAAGAGATGATAGATTTGTACAAGGTGGTGTTGACAGAGGCATGGAACGACCAGACCAACCACCTGCAGAACGATCGGAAACAATTGCTGGCACAGATCAGGGAGCTTGAAGATAAGCTCTCCTACATCCGCGATTTGCTTTCGTCCAGGAAACTTGATCCGGAAGACTTCCGCGAAATGAAGGCTGAGTATACAGGCAAACTGGAAAAACTGGAAGCAAAATTAAGCGCGTGTGACGATAATCATGTTAACATCGATCAGTTGCTTGATCGTGGCTTAAAAAACCTGTTACGGCTTGATTACATCTATGAAACGGGAGACGTTCAAAAGAAGCGGGAAGTAATTAGTTCGATGTATCCCGAAAAAATGACTTTTGACGGATTTATACTTCGAACTAATCGTGTCAACGAGGCAGTGCGATTTATTTATATGATCAACAGTGAGTTAGGAGAAAATAAAAACAGGACAACCGGAAAAAAATCCAACTTGTCCTGTGAAGTCGGGGTGAGAAGATTCGAACTTCCGATCCCCCCGACTCTGTCGGGATGCGCTACCGGGTATCATTTAATCAATAAAGAATTCAGCAAATGTCTTTCTAATGAAAACTTTGTTCTTAGTCTTTTTTAAGTACTTTTCAAACTGGAGTGCTTCGGTCTTAAGGACAAATCTTTTTTTGAAAATCAACTTCCAAGGCCCCTTGAACCGGGTATACTTTGATCGGTTTGATTGGTGGTCCAGAAATCTCTGTTCCATGTCTTCAGAAAATCCGTAGTACCATTTTCCATCCGACAGAGATTCCAAAACGTAAACGTTGTAATCCATATGCAAAAAGGTTCAGCATTAAACTGAACCTTGCTATTGTCGAGGTGAGAAGATTCGAACTTCCGACCCCCACGTCCCTAACGTGGTGCGCTAACCGGGCTGCGCTACACCTCGAAAAAATGTCGGACACTCTATCAAATTGTCCCAAGTTGGTGAAATCGGATACTCCGACCCTCCCGACTCTGTCGGGGTGCGCTAACCGGGCTGCGCTACACCCCGAACTCCCAAAATGGGCTGCAATATTACTAAGTATGGTGTGAACTCCCAAAGTTAAAAGATTGAGATTTTTATGGGCTTCATGATTACGAATTATTGAAGTTTATGGTTCCTGATAAATGAAATGGATTTAACTTATCCTATTAAATCTGAGATATGAATAAATACAGTATTCCCTCGCAAACCCGCATTGGCCATGTTCATCTTAAAGTGTCAGACTTAAACCGTGCACTTGAATTCTATCGTGAATTGTTAGGTTTTGAATTGATCACCATGTATGGCGATCAGGCTGCCTTTATTTCTGCAGGTGGTTATCATCATCACATTGGCCTAAATACGTGGCAAAGCAAAGGGGCGCCCCCGGCATCACCGTATGGTGTAGGCTTGTTTCATACGGCTATACTTTATCCTACACGCAAAGATCTTGCAGTAATCTTGAATCGTTTACGGGAACATAAATATCCGCTTACCGGTGCGTCCGATCATGGTGTATCTGAAGCACTCTATTTGGATGATCCTGATGGAAATGGGGTGGAGCTATATTGGGATAAACCCCGTGAAAAGTGGCCACAGAAAACTGATGGTTCAATTGAGATGTTTACAAAACCATTGAATCTGAATGACCTTTTGGAGGAGTTGAACAGATGAATACCCGTTCGCTCACGTTTCACGTCTCTGAATCAATCGGATCGGTTTCCGCAAAGCTAGAGGTGCCGGATAAAATGAACTACATACTTACACTGGCTCATGGTGCGGGTGCTGGTATGAATCACACGTTTATGGTTGGATTGGCGAAAGCGTTGGCTAAGGAGAGAATAGGAACGCTGCGTTTTAACTTTCCATATATGGAGCAAAAGAAGAGGCGACCTGATGTTCCGGCTGTTGCGCATGCTACTGTTGAAGCCGCCCTTCATGAAGTACATAAGTTGTTTCCGGATGTGCCGGCTTTTGCTTCAGGAAAATCTTTTGGTGGTCGTATGTCTTCGCAGTTTCTTGCGCTTCAGTCACCCGATTTTGTGAAAGGAATAATCTTTTTTGGTTTTCCACTTCATCCTGCCGGAAAGCCGGGTACAGAAAGAGCTGATCATTTAAAAAATGTATCAGTACCCATGTTGTTCCTGCAAGGTACACGCGATGAGTTAGCCACCTGGTCATTGATTACCGAAGTTTGTTCTGGTTTACCAAGGGCTACACTTGTTCCGTTGGAACGCGCAAACCATGCTTTTTATATTCCTAAATCAGATGCATGGCCCATACTTGCTTCTGAAACAGCACGCTGGCTTGGGAGATTGAACTAGCCTTGGATTTTCAAGGCTTTATTTTTTCTTACCGTCCTGTTTCAGCGACTGGAAAAACTTGGCCCAGTTAAACACATTCAGGAAGGGGTTCATTTGGGGGCCATACTTATATTGTGCTGATGATGCCCATTGATCAAGGTAATAGCGCTGGTTCATGGGGCCATCCATAGGCGTGGTTTTGAGCATCAGTGCCAGTAATTCCTGGTTCAAATTCTTCTGATCGATTTTACTGTTATCGGTAGGGATGTTTAGTGCCAGTATTGCTTCCTTGAATACTTCTTCCGTAGGAAAGGCCATTACCTGAACTTCTTTTAAAAATGTAACATCCTGCACCATTTCAATAACTACGGTCAGGTATTCGCTGGTGTGATCGGGAACAATATAATGCTGGCGCTCAAAGCCAACAGAACTGATAATAACACTGTCGCCTGCCAGCACGGGCATAGAGAAAAAACCAAGAGAATTGGTGATGGTGCCCCGTCCTGCTTTTGGAACGTAGATATGAGTTCCTGGTAATTGAACAATATTACCATTATCTTCTTCTGCTAAAACAACACCGGATAACTGAATGATTCTTCGCTGGCTTTGAGAGAAGGCGGTGAAACTCAGGGTACACAGCAGAAAAAATGCGGAAATTAGTAGAATCGGATAGCTCTTCACGTTTACAACCGTTGTGTTCAACTTCAGCTTCAAAAATAAGGATTCAAGGTATAACAGCCTAATTTCAATACCTTTGAGATGATGAACGGTTTACGATAGTTCTGCCATGCGATTAAAAAATTTTAATCTTACGCTGGGTTCACAGATTTTCAAGGCTTGTGCCGATGAATCGCGGTTGCGCATCCTGCATTTAATTTTTAAGAATGGCGAAATGTGCATTTCCGATCTGGAGCATATTCTGGGATTTACGCAGGCAAAAACATCTCGTCATCTTATCTATTTAAAAAATGCCGGTATACTTTCGTTTCGCAGGTATAACCATTGGGTGTTTTACCAGGTTAAAGATGAAGTATATGAAATTGTAAACCAGATTTTTCAGTTCCTGCATAAGGATCAACAACTTCAGCATGATCAAACACTTTATAAAACCCTGTTCTCCAATCGTGAACTGGCCATTACTAAAATCCAGATTCAGGCTGAGCAATGGCTAAAATAATTCCTCAACACACCCTCATCGTTATCTGATTTAATGACTGCTTCCTACACCACTATCTTTTTTGATTTGGATCATACCCTTTGGGACTATGAGACCAACGCCCTTGAAACACTTACAGAATTATATGACCAACACCAATTGCACAATTTAGGGGTTGTTACGTTTGATGAATTTCTCAGGCATTTTAAGGAAGTGAACCGGCAGCTCTGGCATTTGTATGACCATGGTAAGATTACCAGTGAAGTTATCCGCAGTGAACGGTTCAAACAGATTTTAGAAAAATCAGGAGTTCAGAATAACGAACTTTCACTTACCCTTTCGGAACAATACCTGAACGAATGCCCCCGCAAAGGCCACCTGATGCCGCATGCGTTGGAAACACTGGATTATTTAAGCGAGCGGTATGCTTTAACGGTAATCACCAATGGTTTTGAGGATATTCAGCGCATTAAAATTTTGACCTCCAAAATTGAATCCTACTTCGATCATATTGTCACCTCCCAGAAGGCCGGCTACAAAAAGCCCGCTCCCGAAATTTTTCAGTATGCCATGAATATGAATGGTATTGATTCCAAAGCCTGTGTTATGATTGGCGATAACCTGCTAACCGATATTGCCGGGGCAAAAAATGCTGCCATTGACACGGTATTGTTTAACCCGGAAGGAGTTGAGCATGAGGCGGAGGTAAACCACGAAATCAGAAGTTTAAAGGAGCTTTGTACGCTGCTTTGATTAACTTTGCCGCCTATTTAGAACGCATTGTTTCAATTCAAAATTTCATCTGTTATGCCTAAAGGATTTTTCAATGTTCCGGTACCAAAAAATGAACCTGTTTTATCGTATGCCCCAGGCAGCAAGGAACGCGAGCTGCTGAAAAAGGCGCTTCAGGAAGCACGCAGTCAGGTGTTGGATATACCTATGTACATTGGAGGAGAAGAAGTTCGTACGGGCAATAAAAAGCCATTAAACCCTCCGCACGACCATAAGCATATACTCGGGCATTTTCATTTTGGTGATAAGCAGCATGTTGAGCAGGCCATCAATGCAGCTTTAGGTGCGAAAGAACTTTGGGCAAATCTGGGTTGGGAGCACCGCGCCAGCATCTTCTTAAAAGCCGCTGAGTTACTCGCGGGCCCTTACCGTTACAAAATCAATGCTGCTACCATGTTGGGACAATCGAAAAATGCATTTCAGGCAGAAATTGATTCGGCTTGTGAACTGATAGACTTCTTGCGTTATAATGTGTACTTCATGAGCCAGATCTATCATGATCAACCGGATTCGTCTGCCGGTATTTGGAACCGGATGGAATACAGGCCATTGGAAGGATTTGTATTTGCGCTAACACCTTTCAACTTCACCGCCATTGCAGGCAACTTGCCAACCAGTGCCGCCATGATGGGCAACACTGTGGTTTGGAAACCTGCCAATACACAAATCTATGCCGCCAATGTAATCATGCAGGTGTTGAAGGAAGCAGGCTTGCCCGATGGTGTAATTAACCTGGTTTATGTAAGTGGACCTGATGCTGGGGATGTAATATTTAACCACAAGGATTTTGCAGGTATTCACTTTACCGGAAGCACCGGAGTGTTTCAGGGCATGTGGAAAACGATTGGCAATAACATTCAAAAGTATAAGTCGTACCCACGCATTGTGGGGGAGACGGGCGGGAAGGATTTTATCATGGTGCACAAAAGTGCAAACGCGAAAGAAGTAGCAACGGCCATGTCGCGCGGTGCGTTTGAGTACCAGGGGCAAAAATGTTCGGCCGCTTCACGTTGTTATATTCCTTCCAACCTGTGGGATGATGTGAAGAAGTATGTAGTGGAAGATTTGAAGAGTTTTAAAATGGGTGGCACCGAAGATTTCGGTAATTTCATCAATGCGGTAATAGATGAAAAAGCGTTTGATTCCATTACCGGTTATATTGAAACCGCCCGCAAAAATCCGATGAACGAAATTATTGCCGGGGGTAAGTACGATAAGTCAAAAGGTTACTTCATTGAACCCACGATCATTGAAACAAAGGATCCATCATCGATTACCATGTGTGAAGAAATTTTCGGACCTGTACTAACGGTGTATGTGTATCACGAGGAGAATTTCGAACAAACGCTTGAACTGGTCGACAGTACTTCACCTTATGCCTTAACGGGATCCATACTGGCAAAGGATCGTTACGCGATTGAGCTCGCAACCAAAAAACTAAGTAATTCAGCGGGTAACTTTTACATCAACGATAAGCCTACCGGAGCCGTAGTGGGTCAGCAACCTTTTGGTGGTGCCAGGGGTTCGGGCACTAATGATAAAGCAGGAGCTAAAGTAAACTTACTACGTTGGGTATCGATGCGCACTATAAAAGAGACATTCGTTCCGCCTGTGGATTATCGTTATCCGTTTTTGGATAAGGATTGATATCGCATATTTATCTTAAATGCAAAACCACAAAGCCCACTAAGCTTTCACAAAGTTCACCAAGCGCTGATTGAAACGATACTTTGTGAACTTTGTGCTTTCTTAGTGTCACTTTGTGGTCGACATAAATTTTGTTCTATCTGCTATTCAACGGCAGCTGAATCCTTATACCAATCCACCTTCCTGCTGAAGTACATCAGCGTAGCCACAATCAGAAATAAGCCAACGCTGCCGATGAGCAGAGAGAAATCCTGTTGAAGAATGATGATGAAGATGAAGGAGTAGAATATGACCAACAGCGTGGTAAACATAAAGCTAAGCCTTCTGTTTCTCAGGAAGGATGTTGAATATGCTGCGACCAATGCTACCGTAGCAATTGAGGAAATCCAATAGGCTACATTGTAGCCAACTTGTTCCGAAAAACTCAGTAGAAGGGTGTAATAGATAATGAGCGCTGCCCCGATAAGAATATATTGAAACGGATGTATCCTGATCTTTTGGGTGATCTCCACCAGAAATAGAGCAACAAAGGTGAGCATGATGATAAGGATGCCATACTTGGCGGTGCGTATGCTTTTCTGGTACTGATCAACAGGAACTAAAAGTTTTAAACCAAACTCAGAACCAACCAACTCCTGGTGACTGTCTTTCCATTGTTGTGAGAACGGTCGATTAAAGTGCAAGATATTCCAGGTGGCTGTAAAATCCGTATCAGAAACTTCGCGTGTGGCGGGTAAAAATTCGCCATCAAAACTTGGATCTGGCCAGGGACCAGAGAGTTTTACCGAAGTTGTTTTTCCGGAGGGAACAAAATTTAGCTGACTGCTTCCTTTCAAATTGAAATTGATTTCGGTCAGTGAGGCAAAATCAGTTTCAATATTCCAGTTTAGTGGGGCAGCTATGCCGGTTGCTGATTTAATGGAGTAGGAGCCATCATCATCATATGCCCGTGGTTGAACCTGTTGTTCAAACTTGTGTGTTGAGATGCCGATGTTTTGTGCGGGTTCAGAGGTTAGGTTTTTGCTACCTGATTTTATTACCGGTGGATTTTTACTGATACCCCGAAGATCGCTGATGGCAATGATCAGATGCGCTTCAGGCCAAAGGATCATGTCTTCGGCAATTTCAAGGCGTTTGAAATCAGGTTTGTTGAAGGAAGCTTTCATCGTAAGGGATGACTCGTACACAACGGCATCAAAAATTCCGCGGTGAAGTTTTTCGGGATTAACTGTGCCGTTGATGTCCAGCGTTTCCGGAAGAAAGAAAGCTTTTCGTGTACTCTCTTTTATTTCAAACTGGTCTTTATCGATTTTAATGGTTTCGCGGTGCTTGTATGGCACTACTAAAATTGGTCCGGATAACGTTTGGTTACCCGACCATTTGTTGGATACTTCAGCAATAACAGATTCGGCCCGATGTTGACGTTCCTCAATCATGCTTTCAATCCAGGTGGCTGGTATCAGCAGTATGAGAATCAGAAATCCGATGGAGACTAGTTTTACGGTGATCGATTCTTTCAGCCACTGATTAAAGCGATCGAGGAGGTTTGTTGATTTGGTTGGTTCCATATTGTTTATTATTTAAAAGTACTTTTAAATTCAAAGCATATAGTGAAAAAAATTAGCGTTGTGTTTTCAGTAAGGCTTCCAGAGCGTCAAGGTGTTTCTTGAATGCATTTCTTCCTTTTTCGGTAGCCTTGTATTTGGTGTTGGGTTTTCGGTCAACAAACGACTTGGAAACGGATAAGTATTTTTCTTTCTCCAACGCCTTAAGGTTTGAGGCGAGGTTGCCATCGGTCACATTCAGTATTTCTTTCAATGAATTGAAGTCATACGAATCATTCGCCACCAGTACAGACATGATCTGCAGTCGCACACGGTGCTCCAATACCCGATCCAATTGTTCAAACGGATTTTTCACGAATCGTAACGATAATGCATGACTGATCCATACACAATGTGCAGCACCCCAAATCCTAAAGCCCAAAATATCAAGCCATAGCCTGGCAATAATGCTGCAATTAGTCCTATTAAAATTTCAGAAAAACCCAGGTAACGGATTTCCCTTACGGTGAAGGCGCTGGCATTAATCAGGGCTAAGCCATAAAATATCAGGCAAGCGGGTGCTACAATTCCAAAGTAGCCTCGTGAAACCAGTATGAGAATCAGTAAACCTCCCGTGGCTAATGGAATACAAAGTTGAAGTAGAAGTTCTTTGCTGGTCTTGTTCCAGATGCTGGTGCCCATGCGCTTGGCTTTGCGCTGGCTCATCACAAATGCGGTAACAACCGAAAGGATTAATACCGTTGCTGCAATCAGCATGAGTTTTACCACGATGGCCTGCTCATTAACATAGTAAAACCGGAAACCAAACGGAGAGTAGGGATAATAAATGAGGTAGTAAACGCTGGATGCCCCCACCAGTGCATAAATTCCTGCCAATACACCGGAAAGGCCACTGAGCGAAAGAAACTTTACAGACCGCTCCATAACGGAACGTATGGAGGCTATGTCGCTTTGGTAATCGTGTATTTCTTTCATTTAAAAGTACTTTTAATTTCAAAGTTACTGACTAAAACGGAAAATGCAAGGCTAGGTTTTCCTTTTCTTGTAGGATTGGATTCGTGGGGCAGTTCTTAGCCACGTCAGCGATTGATGCAGGTATTTGAAGATTCTGATCCTTTAGAAGGTGAGCTTTAAACTTACCAGCGGATTAGAAACAACAGCGTTAGGGTTGGTTCCGGCAACCTCTGCATTTACGGGTATGCGTTTATTGATAAGGTAATTTTCGGGAGTTACTTTCATAGAGAACTTAAAGGCCTGATCGCGTTGGCGTCTTCCCTGTAATCCGTTCAGAAGATTCTCATTCTTATATTTATGAAACAAGATCTGCTGTGTGACCAGAGCCAGTGCTGAGGGTATACCAATCCAAACCGAAGCAGATTCGGATTCAATTAATGTGGCTACACCTAATCCAAAAAGAGCCGCACCTCCGGATGAATAGCTTATAGTACTGCCTTGTCGTTTTGTTAAGTAAGCCCCTTTAACAGACTTTTGGCCCAGCGTTGTACCCAGTACTGTTGCGCCCGCAGGAATTAATACAAGTGCGCTTGATCCATTATTTTGAAGTGCCTCTGCCATTTCAGGCTGGTTCCATACACAGCCCCATAAAGAAAGTTTACAAGCCGATCACGCCCTCGCCATTCGAATTCTTCCTTTACTGGGATGGGTTTCTTTGGCGACAGAATTTCTCTGTCCCACTCCGGTTTCATTTGCTCATACCGTACTTTTTCTGCTTCCGAAAGCCGTTGAAAATAATTGGCGAGGTAGACTTCAAAATCAGCCAGGTATGTCTTTTCGTTATCGGTTAAAGGGTCACCAACCTTTTCCTTTTGTTTGATTTTGCGGTATGTTTCCTTGTTCGATTCCTCCCAGTAACCACGGGCAGTGTACAAATCCTGCGAAAAGACAAGTGCGTGCAGTACCAAAACAAATACAAACAAGAGGGAGCCTCGAAGGATTTGAGGTGACTTATTCATGGGGTTGAGGGTTTTGAACTTAATCGAAGATAACAATTTTCAGGCCAACGCTATTATTAAATTTATCATGGTTGCAGAAAAAACTCTATGGGAGCATAACATTCATTTCCAAATTGGGGATGAAAGACGAAATAATCAGGGCATCGGTTGTAAAAAAATCCTTTTCAAAAGGAAATAACTTTATGGACATAAGCTGTCAGTAATCTTCATAACCTTTACTTCTCAATGATGGAATTTTACAGTAGTATTGAATACTTAATTTTTTAAACGCATGCAACAAGCAAACACAACCGGGGTACGGTTAACAGATGAAGCCATTCTTGACCACATCCGTACCCTGCGCAACAACCTGATCAAGGATTTTTTAGACGAACGTTTTTTGATTACCTACTTTTCTGAAGTGTACAACCGCAAGGAACTCACCAATGTGAAAATTGAGTTTATCAAGCGCGATCTGAAAGAAATGCTCATACACCCGGTCGACCTGAAACACTATGGCGACCTGATTACCCAACTCCGGGAAACAAATACAGCTTCTTTGGCAGAAAAAAATGAAAAACTTTTTTATGCCGATGTAGAGAAGATTTTTAAGCAGTATATCTGATAGCCTGCCTAAAGAATTTCTGTAGGAGTGGGACTTGCTCAGTTTGGCCAAGATAAGGTGCTGGGGATATGCTAGCGATTAAGAGATGAAGTTCCGAGGTGAATGAGAGTGATATCAAACGTCCAAAAGCTAGTCCGTATTTTTCCCTATCTTAAAACCATGTTAAACCATATCCCCACCTAACATGGCAAAGCACGATTATAAGAAAACAGACGGTGGACCGATCGATTCTGCCAAAGCAAAAAAATGGATGGCCCGTTACCGCACCAAGCATGGCAAGGATGCTATACGAGCATATTTCTTTGGTACCGATATAGTCGAAAAAGTTCTGAGTCACCCGGAAGCGGTAGGCCTGCGCGTGTATCTGGGCAATAATGAAGATGACAAAGACAATCTTCAAATGGTACTTATAGGGGTGCGCAGGGATGGTTCCAACATCTGGCCCGAAGGCGGTGCATTAAAGGATGGAGGAAATGGTGGGGGTGAGTTGGGTGATAATGGTTTGCCTTGTCCTCCGCATTGTCCTCCTGGCAGCGAAGAGTAAATGTTTGAAATGACTCCGGAACTTTACATAGTCTTGGTATATATCCAAACAGGCCTCTCGGCTTTTATTGCCGGATTTGCATTCTGGAAATTCAATTCGCGAGACCAGATAGTAAAGCTGATTGGCCTTGCATTTTTGTTGGGCTTTTTATCCAACTCAGCAGCTTTGGTTATGAATCTTATCTTTAAATTGAATCCCAATTTGCCCCAGTCCATTTATAAGATTCTTATTTTCTGGGTTCTCGGGGCGATTTATTATCATGCACTCGGTAAAAGAAATAAGCTTATTTATATCTTATTAAGCTTGGCCTTTACGGTTTTTGCCTTGATTAATCTACTTGTAATTCAAAAATCACAGATCAACTCCTACGCCAGCATAGTAACTGCCATCATCATCATCATCTATGCCGTACACTACTTCTACCGGTTAATGATCGACTTGCCCACCCTCAACTTGCAGCGGTTGCCCATGTTCTGGTTTAACGCTGCTTTTTTATTGTTTTATTCCGGTGCATTATTCCTGTTTGTATTCACTGATTACCTTGTGAATGTTTTAAATAACAACCTGTTGGTTTATTGGGGTTTTCATAACATCTTGAACATTGTGGCGCATCTTATTATGCTTGTTGGATTATGGATCGATCTCCGGAATATCAAGTCGCCTTCCTGATTGTGCTGGGCACTGCCGGCATGCTGGTGCTGGTGGTGGCTATTGTTTTGTTTGTGATCGTGTATCAGAAGCGCATACTACAATCTCAATTGGAGAAGCAGCAATTGGAGGCCAACTTTCAGCAAAAAATGCTCGAAGCCGCACTGGAATCGCAGGAAAACGAACGCAGGCGCATTGCAGCCGACCTGCACGACAGCGTGGGTGCCATGCTGGCTACCGTTAAACTTGGTATGGGCAACATGCTGCGCTCAGGAAAAACCGAAGACCAGGATTTTACCCGTAGCGTTCTGGATGAAACTATTTCTTCGGTAAGAAAAATAAGTCGCGACTTAATGCCCAGTACGTTGGAACACTATGGACTAAGTGCAGCATTACGCGAATTCTGTGAACGTCTGCAGCAATCTTCGGACATAACCTTTTCATTTATTGAAGAAGGTGAAGCCTCAATGCTTGCGTTGCGAGATTCTTCTACGTTGTATCGCATTGTACAAGAGTTGGTAAGTAATGCTGTAAAACATTCCGGGGCAAAAGTAGTAACGATTTCACTTACCTGGAAAAAACCTGAATTGATGCTGGTAGTACAGGATAACGGTTGCGGTTTTTCTGTGGAGGAAAAGAAAAAACAAAATGGTGGGCTCGGACTTTACAATCTTGAAAATCGAGCCCGTGTATTAGGTGCAACATTAAACTACAACAGTGCACCTGCTACAGGTACACGCATTGAACTTCGTTGGAATTATGAAAAAACTTAAAGTATACCTGGCGGATGATCACACACTTTTCCGCAAGGCCATGATGAGCATGATTCAATCTTTCAGTCGCGTAGGCATGGTGAAGGATGCCGAGAACGGGAAGGAGTTGCTTACGCTGATGAAGCATGAAGCGCCCGATGTGGTGGTGGTTGATTTACAAATGCCCGTGATGGATGGTGTTGAGACCTGTGAAAAAATTGTTGAGAAATTTCCCGATGTAAAAATTGTTGTGCTTACCATGCACGACAGCGAGCGCTACGTATTGCACATGATCGAAATAGGTGCACACGCTTTTTTACTCAAGAACACCGAACCCGATGAGTTGGAGAAAGCTATTTACTCCGTATACGACAACGACTTCTACCACAACACCTTTGTAGTGTCTATCCTGCGCAAACGAATTCAAAACAAACTTGCTTCGCACCGGCCCTACTTCGATAAAATTGAATTGAGTGATCGCGAAAAGGAAATTGTACGGCTCACCTGCCGCGAACTAACCATTCACGAGATTGCCGAAAAGCTGAACGTGAGCGATCACACCGTGCGAAACCACCGCGCCAGCGTAATGGAAAAGGCGGGGGTGCATACCCTGGTGGGATTGGTGAAATTTGCATACGAAAGCGGCCTGATGGCATAATCTGCCAGATGGCACTTTGTATCATTTTTTCACGCAAATTATACTAGTCGCCAGCACTCGTTTTTACTATATACTCACAACCGGCCTCGTTTAGCCGGTTTTTGTTTGCCACACCTTTAATGAATTCGAATACCCCATGATGAGGGGCTTTTGGTGCAAACTGCTTTGCCGAACTTCTCGACAGTTTTAGGTTACAAGTGGATTTCTCTATGAAAATTCTGGTGGTTCACAGGCAGAAAAGCCTGCTTAAAGGTATCAAGTGGGTTCTCCGTGAGCGTGATCCGTACATCCGTTATTTCGAGAGTGGTTTGGATGGCCTGCTCGCAGCGCGGATGGCGCATTACGACATGGTGATTTGTGGTACCGATCTGCCTGTGATCACCGGTTTTGAGATGGCGCGCTCACTGCGCTTGAACTCACGCAACCCCGACATACCGTTGGTGATGTTGGCCGATGAAATTAACCACAGGGTTGAGCGGCTTGGTCAGGCGTTGGGTGTTGTCGGTTTGCTGATGATCAGCGAAATCAACCGATCACTGGCCGTGTTGGTGGAGGAAACCTTGAACCGGATAAAACATGAAGACAGGCTGGCCCTGGTGCAAAGCCTGTCGATGAATTGAAGAATTAGAAGGGCTGGCCTGAGAAGTTGATGAAACGAAACGCCAAAGCCTTGCATGTTATACTACAGGACCCTCTCATGGTATTTCAAGACTTTCCGCGATAGGAATAGTTGGCTCCTTTCCCCCGAACCCGGACGTAACGTCCGGGGCCCGGAGGGGGAAGCGGAGAACAGGTGCAACCACAATCTGCTTTGCACATGAATGCATACCTAAACGTTAGTCAGAATACCACGGGACAGATTCGGTGCTTTGAACATTGGCACTTTTACTTGCCGCACATTCACGCGCGACACCAAAGCAAACAAAAGAGCCAAGAGTACTCCAAAATTTAAGTAGGAGTTACTCCCATACGACTAAAGGTTAAATGAAACCTGAGAGCTATTTTAAGAGCAAAATATTAACAGGCAATGAAAATTGAATAATATTTGAGTATTTTAAAACCATATGAGATTTTGGACAATTACATTATTAATCGTGATGTGCTGGACTTTGACTAATGTAAAGGCCCAGAATCTGGTGCCTAACCCAAGTTTTGAAAATTACAAGGTGTTACCCTGTGACTTAAACGAGTTTTTTATAGAAGATATGCTGGAAAACTGGATACAACCAATACCCTCATCTTCAGACTATTGGCGCAATGACATTGACGTCAATTGTGACTTAAATCCAAACAGACTTAATAGACAGACTCGAAATGGTAATGCAATGACAGGGATAATCACGGCATTAGTATTTAAAGACTTTAAAGATGAATATAAAGAATATCTTGAGGTAAGGTTAAGTCAGCCATTGACGCAAAATAAGCTTTATTGTGGTGAACTTTATGCGTTTAATAAGAATTCAAATCGACTTAATGACATTTTTGAAACAACAGACATTATAGAAAGCAACAATTTATCTATTGCATTCTCTGACACCCTTATTCTCTTTCCTATTAACCCCAATCAACCTGATAATTTAACTTATCCATCGTGGGTTAGGATAACTGAGCCAAAGGTAATCCCAACGGATAACGAATGGCATCGCATCGAAGGTTGCTTTGTCGCGGATAAGCATTATGAATACCTTCTAATTGGTAATTTTCATAGTATAAATGACACTCAAGTTATTAGAAAGACTTTCGGAAACGATTTTGCTTTTACGTACTATTTTATCGATGATGTATCCTTGTTTGAATTACCACATAACCCACCAGATCTTTCAAGTAACGTTACGTTTTGCCATAACGAAGATTTCGTTATTCTTGATGCTACAACAGACGGAGCGACTGGTTACACATGGCAAGATGGTTCCACAGAACCACAATTTATTGTAACTACAAAGCAAACTGACTCTTATAAAGTAACAATTTCCTATGGTGACTTTACCTATAAACATACCTTTTATGTTCAATACGTTCCTAACGTAGATTTAGGACCAGACACACTTTTATGCCGTGGAGAAACTATTACCTTAAAAGTAGACCACCCCATCAAGGAGTATTTTTGGTTTGACCAATCCAATGATTCCATAAAAGTCATTTCGACCGAAGGGATTTACTGGGTTGATGTCATTTCACAGTGCGTGGTACGCGATACCATCGAAGTAACCTATATTGATTGCCCGGGATTTGTTCCCAATGTATTCACTCCCAACGGTGACGACTATAATCAAGCTTTTATAATCGAAAACATTGAAAATCGTGATTGGGGGCTTCAGGTTTTCAACCGTTGGGGTTTAAAGGTTTATGAAAATAAGCGATACAAAAATGACTGGGATGGTTCAGATCTTTCATCGGGGATCTATTGCTATATCCTTCATTCAACATCATTAAATAAATCGATTAGGGGATGGGTGCATATTATCAGATAACTTCTTTCAATAATGTTTCACTTTAAACCAGTTTCTTATTTTACAAAAATTACCAACTTCGCTCAAGGCAGTTTTATTTTCATTCTGCTCAACAGCATCGTACGCAGCTGACATTAGTTTTTCTGGCCAAACTGAAGTTTGTCCTGGACAGGACTATACTTATACCGCATCTGCAAGCAATATATTCGGACCACGAAACGGGTCCTTTGAATGGACTTTCTGGCGCAACAATCAAATAATCGGATCTTTCGGTGCGCCAATAGTCGCATGCCCAGCGCAGCCCGGTACATCAACAAGCACGGTAACTTTTAACTGGGGCACTATATTGGGTCCTGTTAAGATAAGGATACGTTTTAAAGGTGTGAACGACCCATTATGTCATTTTAATTCTCCTGACGTAAAATGGGTGGATGTTAATGTACGGGTACTCTCACCTGGGCCAATCTCAGGATTGGTATTTTGTTCACCCAACGAGACGAGAACACTTTCTATTCCGGGAATTTTACCTTTTAACCAGCCGCAATCTTGCTACTTTCATCATAAGTATGATTGGATAGTTCCAAGCGGATGGAGTGTTATTTCAACTGGCGGTGAACCATTCACAGCAATTGATGGTGGGATTAGAACATTCGCAACATCCGTATTATTAACAGCGCCATCAACACTCATGCCGGGCTCAACCGGAAACTATAATGTGATAGTAAGGACTGAGCCTGCATGGCCTTATCCAACTCAAAGTTCAGGCATGATTTGGGTGGCTTCACCAGGTCAGCCCCCAATAGGAATGAGCAGCTATAATTCTAATTGTTCTGGAAACGCTTTCAACACTTTAAACACGAGTTTATCAGCTGCTTGCACCGCTAATACCCCTATTTATTTTCAGTATCGTATTACGGATCCCAATTACTCAAATTTTGTTTTCACACCCGTATCAGTACCTTCTGGCGCAACATGGAGCGCTAGCGGAGGTAATTTGTACATGACCGTAAATGCACCCCCCTCTCAAGGTTCACGTTCTGCAACAATTGCGTTGAGCGCAACGGGTCCTTGTGGTCCTTATAGCGTAAACTTCACTTCTACAGCGGTTAATTACTACTCAGGAGGGTATTACTACAGCTCTTTCCCTAACCCTACATCGGAGACTCTAACTATTGAACAAACATTTAATGTAGAGGAAAATAGTCAAGTTGAGACAGGCCTGAAGCAAAGCTCATCTGACCTTCATTACTTTAGACTTTATGATTTCAATAATTATAAAGTTGTTCTTGAGGGCTCATTGTCTGGTAAAACAGAAATAGATGTATCAAAGCTAGACAAGGGTAGGTATATCTTGAAAATTCAAATAACCAATGACAAAGAAGAAACACATCAAGTGATTATTAATTAAAGTAATGTCTCTGCTTCAATGAGAAATTATTTGCAACTACTATCAAATTTCCAATTGAAAATAACCACACGAATACCAGAACTGCGCATGCCGTCACACATCCAATGTTCTGGCATTCGTGTGGTTTGAGTGCGGTGAATGCGGCACATGTGCATAACAACAGGTTTGTGCTGGGTGCGCAAAAGGCAGTAAAGTTTTTGGAGGACTTTGATTGGGAGGGATATAAGAAAGTGAGAGCAGAGAACTGATGATAAAGTGTAATTATTATTTGTGTGCTAATCAAATTTGTATTGTCTACCCCACCAACTGATACACCAATATCACTATAACCACTACTAACAGTCCGGTGTAAATAGGTTTATTATACCGCGCCAACCAATTGGGAATGTAAATATCAAAGTTATATGCGGTTGAAGTAGAGTACTGCCTTGCCCAAAGCGTAAGCGGGCAGAAGTTTTTGAAGATAAGAAGCACAACACCTTCTAGTAAAAAGCACCCGAGACCAATCCACACCCACTGGTCGATGCGGTTGGTGAGCACGGCATACAGCAGATAAAAAATCACCACGTTAAAGAAGATCCAGATGAGCGTATGGAGCACCTTAATGCCAATCAGTTTTGTGGAGTTGTTCATGTTGAGCATAAATGCCGGAATGCCAACGAAATAAATAAAGACACCTGCATGAATCCTATGATTTGAACACCCATGAAGCACTGATAATTATCAGCTTAGTAAAACAGTCCTTTAATTCTCCACCACAGCCTACGTATACTGATTTTCCGGGCACAAACACCGCCCATTCTTACCACTTCGCCAAGTAGTGTTTGATCCATTTCCATTTTTATAAAAATACTTTCAGGTGCATCCGTGGTAATCTCCTTCAGGAGAGCCGGGGTAAGGTTTCTCAGAACCCGGGTGTTGCACAGGTTTCGTGCACCCGCACGGCATACTGCTTCGAGCCTGAATAAACTACAGCCGCCAGGCATACCGCACAATTAGTATTGAAATCGGCAGGATTTAACTCAACATAAAAGGTGCTTTTTTGAAGCACATTGGAGTCAGTAAAGCACTCCAGTCCGGCCAGGAAAACATTCGTATCGCCATCAGCACTTTCTCCTAAATGGAAATACCGTGTATCCTGTATTTTTAACACGGCCTGTCCGCAAATACCACGCACATAGCTTACTGCAATACACTCACCGGTATAAGCAGGAACCTTTTCGTCACAGCTAAATAGGATGGCCGACAGGCAAGCAGAATAAATAAGGTTTCGGATCATGGTGTTTTATCTTAATTCAACCCTTTTGACACACAAACTAGTAAGTAGGTTGGAAGGAACAATGGGCAGTATCAATTTTTTTAAGAAGGCCGGTTGAAATAAGCGAGGCTATTCCTGTTACTTACAAACATAGGAACAGCCTCGCAATAGTATTAAATTACTTACTTGCAGTTTTACCACCATCAAAAGTAAGCACCGTTAGCAGTCGCTCTTTTGAAACTTCCTTCGAAGAATACACCAGGTTTAGTGGTGCAGAGGTTTTGTAAGCCAGTATTTCATTTATCCGAAAAGTCATAGGGGTGTGTTCAGTTGTAGCGTTGTCGTAACGCCATTCTTTCAATACATGGTTTTGTGCATCTTTTAACATTAGTTTCCGGCTCGTTCCGATTTTACCACATTCATTGTAGTACACCGAAACCTGGTCATTGGCCGTAGCAGGGTTTAGCGCCACGGTAGGTGTAACGGCTTTGGCTGTAAAGTAATGCTCAACAACTTCTTTTCCGTTAATGTGCAGAGTAAAGCTTTCACCCCCCAAAGGTGTAAAAGCCAGCAAGCTTGTACCGATAACTATACCGGTAAAAATTTTTAGGAGCGTTTTCATTTTGATGTATGGTTAAAGTTCTATCCGTAGATACGCAGTTTAACCGTTACGGATCAGGAACTTTGACCAATAGAAAGGAAAGCTTGATGAAATGTGGGATTGCAAAGACTAGTGATCCTGTGTGCTTATTTTTATACTATATTTAAACTAACTAGCCATACATGAATAAATCGATTCTATACCCCACCTTTTTTATTAGCTTACTTATCGTAGCCTGCTCTACATCAACTCATAAAAGCGAAAAGTCTGGAACGGATGAACCTGAAAGCAACCCTGTAGTGTACGAATCGGATGATTTGGTTATTCAACAACTATCCGGTCATGTTTACCGACATATTTCGTTTTTGAATACCGTTGATTTTGGTAGAGTGGAGTGCAATGGAATGGTTGTGGTGCACAACAAAGAGGTTTTGATTTTTGATTCCCCTGCTTCCCTTAAAGGTTCTGCTGAATTAATTGACTTCCTGGCAAACAGGAAAAACTATACGATTGTTGGCGTGGTGCCTACGCATTTTCATGATGACTGCGTAGGAGGCCTGGAAAAATTTTATGAAGAACAAACCCCGTCATTCACTTCAAAGCGAACACTGGCCCTGTTACAAGCCAAAGGAAAAGACATAAGAAAGAATAGTTATGAGTTTAGCGATAGTCTGAATTTGGAAGTAGGAGGTAAGGAAGTTCACATCCGTTATTTCGGAGAAGGACATACCAGCGATAATGTAATCGGGTACTTCCCTGAAGATGAGGTGATTTTTGGTGGCTGCCTGATTAAAGCAATAGGTGCTTCGAAAGGAAACCTGGAGGATGCCAGCATAAACGCTTGGTCGGAAACGGTGCGGTTGCTAAAACAACATTACCCTCAGGCCAAAATTGTAATTCCCGGACATGGTAAGCCTGGCGGACCTGAATTACTGGATTACACTATCCAGCTTTTTGAGGTGAATTAGATTACCCTATACTTTGGTGTTGGAAATAGCAGAAAAACAAAGAGGCTATCCCTTTTGAGACAGCCTCTTTTAAATTGCTCCTCCTCTTGGACTTGAACCAAGGACCCTCTGATTAACAGTCAGATGCTCTAACCAGCTGAGCTAAGGAGGAATAAGAGCAGATTTCCTATTTTTGGGAGTGCAATATTAAGGCTCTGAGGGGATAAAATCCAAACGCTGGCCGTATTTTCTTATTCCTGATCTCCAACGGGCATATTTCATTGTATGGATTGATTTTCTTCTGTAGTTTCAAAACCGGTAGAAGGGACTATGAACGCGAGATTACTGCTTTTTTGGGGGTTGACTGGCACCTGGCTTTCAGTTTTTGCTCAAGCTGCATTTGAAATTGATGACGCTGTTGAAGAGCGCAATTTCATGCCCTACGAACTCACCTACTATGTTGATCTGAATGACAAATTAACTTTTATCGAGATATCCTCGGTTGAGTTTTCAAACCGGTTTAAAACTCATGTTAACTATCAAAATATTGATTTTAAAACCAATGCAGCCTACTGGATCCGGCTCCCTATCAAGCATACGTCAGCGTCTCATAAAACATGGCTTCTCGAATTTTATGACCAGACCATCGATCACATAGAAGCATACATTCCTCAAAATGATGGTGCCTACCAAATTGTGAATCTGGGCGACCAACATCCATTCTCCAATCGCCTTTTCCTGCATAAAAATTTTGAGATTCAACTGGATATGCAGCGCGACACTGTGATGGTTTATTATTTTAAAGTGCGGTCGCATGAGTTTGCTGATATACGTATTGCCTTGCGCTCGGTTAACCGCTTCGTTTATTATGCGCTTAATGAATACTTTTTATTTGGCACATTTTACGGGATGATTCTAATCATCAGCCTGTATAACTTTCTGGTATACCTGGCGATGCGGGAAATCAAAAACATTTTTTACATCTGCTACATACTTAGTGTTGCAGGCTATGCCATGAGTATGGATGGTATTGGTTTTCAATATTTGTGGCCTAATCATCCGGAATGGAACAACTATGCTGTAGGCGTTTTTCTGTACTCGCTTATCGTGTGGGCACTCATATTTACCCGAAAGTTTCTAAGCACAAAGGCTAATGCACCGAGGTTGGATAAGGCATTGAAGTGGATGATTATTTTACGTACGGCAATATTTATTACCGAGCTCTTCTTCTTCCCTCAATTCCTTACCTATAGAAACTTTGAGATTATTCCGCTTTCGCTGATTTTTTATACGGCCATTACCGTGTGGCGAGGTGGGTATAAGCCGGCACGATTCTTTGTTATTGCCTACGGAATTTTGTTTACTGGATTTTTCATGCGGACGCTGGTTTATTTTAATATACTGCCATTTACCACGGTAACTCATTATAGTCTGCATTTCAGTTTTGTATTGGAGATGCTGTTTTTAACTTTTGCACTAGGTGATCGTATTCGTATCCTGAAAGACATGCGCGACCGTGCCTTACGAAGAATTATTCATCAGCATGAACTGAACATGCAATTGAAGGATAAAGTAAACCGCGAGTTGGAAGAAAAGGTACAAGAACGAACATTGGAATTGGATCATAAGAATCAGGAACTGGAGGAGACCAACAGAAAACTTATTCAGCATGCAGAGAAGATCAACAAAATAAACTCCATGCTTGATCTGGATAACTGGAAGCTTAAGAGCAGTATTAAAGAGGTTTTGAATGAACGCTTGCAGGAAAAAACTATGGACTATACGCAGTTCAAAACCCTATACCCGGATAACCTTGCCTGTTACCGGTTTTTAGAAAACCTCAAATGGGAAGGCGGATTTTCATGTAAAAAATGTGGCAATGAGAAATTCTTTAATGGTGCTACCAAATTTGCCCGAAGATGTTCGCGGTGCGGATACAATGAATCCATAACAGCGTTTACCATATTTCATGGGCTAAAGTTTCCGATTGAAAAGGCATTTTACATAGCTTACCTAACCGTAAACGGAAAAAGGGAAAGCACGCTCGAAGCTTTGGCACAGAAACTTGATTTGGGTACCAATACCGTTTGGGCATTCAAAACCAAGGTAAATGCCCGTATAACTGAACTTGAAAAGCGGCATAAAAGGCCTCTTTCATCACGGTGGGAAGAGGTAATTTTGGAGGTTCCAAAGATTGCACATTATGAGCCCCAGCCAGTGCAATCCATGGCAAAACCGGTCTAGCAGCAATCGATTTCGAGGTATTGTTTTTTTTCTATGATTGCAACAGTTCTTGTTGCACAGAATAGCTTTTTAAAGGCTCAAATCAATGTTTTTTTTAAGGGAAAACCGCTTATTGATTAAGCTGCCGGTTTTTGCTGAAAATGGTCGATTTAAAGAAAATAAGTTTCATCATTCGTTGTATTTGTCAAACTTTCTATTGCGAAAAAGGCAAATAACAGGCGGATCAACTGAAAACTTGATTTGATTGAATGAGGCACAATTTTACCCACAACCCTAGTATGAATAAACCTTTAATTCTTTTGATGCTCCTGATGCTTGCAACTATGGAGCTTATGGCCCAAACACGGGTTGTAACAGGACAAGTATTAGGGACGGATGATAAGCAGCCTATTCCAGGGGTTAATGTAATTATACAAGGTACAAATAGAGGTGCTGCGACCGATTTCAATGGAAAGTACACCATTGCGGTTGAGACTGGTGATAACACCCTGGTGTTCACCTTTGTAGGATATAAAACACAAACCGTAACGATTGCCGATCGTGAAGTTGTTAATGTTAACCTTGAACCAGAAGCTACTGCATTGGATGAGGTAGTGGTTGTAGGTTACGGCATCCAAAAGAAAAGTGACATTACCGGAGCTACCGCTAGTCTGAAGGGGGATGTTCTCCTTCAGCAGCCAGTATTAACTGCTACGCAAGCCATGCAGGGAAAAGTGGCCGGTGTACAAATTATCAGCAGCGGACAACCGGGGAGTTCACCTCAAATCAGGGTTCGGGGAGTGAGTACTGCGTTGGGCGGTACTACTGTATTATATGTAGTAGATGGTATTCTGACGGATGATATCTCCAATATTAATACGGCAGACATTGTTGATATGAACGTTTTAAAGGATGCTTCTGCTTCAGCCATCTATGGTTCGCGTGGTGCAAATGGGGTAATTATTATTACTACCAAGAAGGGTGCCTCGGGTGGACTTAAGATAAATTACAACAATAACATCGGAATTCGTCAGGCTGCCAATCTTGTTGAGATGGCCAATTCAGCAGAGTACAGTAACTATGTGCAGGCGGCAACAGGTGCTGCACCTCCCACATCTGCGTATAATACGGATTGGTATGATGTAATTTTACGTACTGCCGTTCAGCAATCCCATAACTTGTCGTTTTCAGGTGGTACCGATAAAGTAACCTACCTTTTTAATGTAGGTTACTTGAATGATCAGGGTATTGTTATCAACAATGACTTTGAACGTTTGACGCTTCGTTTTAATAATGAATTTAAAATCTCCGATAAACTGTCGTTCGGTATTCAGTCGTCATACGGTAACAGCATCAATCAAAATGGATTTGGCAATATTAATATTGATGCCTTTGGTAACATCGGAGCAGTATATAACAATGCTTATCGGGCAGCGCCCATTATACCAAGTATTGTTGACGGCAAATATGGAAATACCTCTGCTTACCAAAATGTTGGTAATCCTTTGTTAGATGTTAACAACAACAGTATTGAAGTAA
Organism: Flammeovirgaceae bacterium UBA2366; assembly: GCA_002344065.1. Lineage (GTDB taxonomy): Bacteria > Bacteroidota > Bacteroidia > Cytophagales > Cyclobacteriaceae > UBA2336. The sequence goes on along the minus strand of DDTK01000014.1, from coordinate 122,204 downwards.
AGGAAAACCGATTGCAAGGCTCTGGTTTTTTAGATTATAATCCTTTTCCCTGGTTAAAGTTTCGCAGTGCCATTGGTGCTGATTGGCGCAATTCGTTGAATCGCGGATATTACTACCAATTTGATGCTGATGAGGAAACTTTTATTGTTGCAGGTGGCAATCAATACCGTACTCAAAGCGGTTTAACGGTTCAGCAATCGCAGGCCTTCCGCTGGGTATGGGACAATACCTTTACGATTACAAAGAGTTTTGGTGATCACAACCTGGTTTTTCTTGGCGGCACAACCGCTGAAAGGTTTGATCTGCACTATTTCTCAGCCTCAAGAAGAGATGTTCCTGCAGATCCAAACCTTTGGTACATCGGTGTGGGCGATGCCAATACCTCACAGAATGATGGCGGAGGTGATGCCTGGGCACGTAATTCATATTTAGCCCGTTTAAACTATAACCTCCGTGAAAAATACATGGTAACAGCCACTTTGCGTATGGATGGCAGTTCGCGGTTACCAGAAAAAAATCGCTGGCAACAGTATCCTTCATTTGGTGTGGCGTGGATTATGAGTCGTGAAGGCTTTATGCAAAACCAGAATTTATTTGACTTGCTAAAAATCCGCGCTTCTTATGGTAAAGTTGGCAATGATCAAATCCCAACCAATGCCTTCACACAAACAGTATCGTTAAACAGACCTTACGCCTTTAACGGCAGTGCTACACCGGCAACCAATGGTGCTCAAATCAACCAGATTATTGATCCAAACATCACGTGGGAAACAACAGAAGAATATAATGCAGCAATTGAATTTGAAATTCTTCAATCCAGACTTACCGGTGAAATAAATTTCTACGACAAAAAAGTTAAGAATGCATTGATCAATGTTCCGATCCCAAGAACAGTTGGTGATATCGATGGCGTAATTCTTACAAATGTGGCATCCATTCAAAACCGTGGACTGGAGGTCGTATTGAACTGGAACCAGCGGGTGAATAATAATTTCTCATATACAATTAGTGGAAATGCTACGTTTAATAACAATCAGGTAGTTGATCTAAATGGGGGTCAGGCTATACCGGGTGGCGGAATTGGTGCGGCTCAAGGATTTACAACCTATACCGATAACGGACAGCCGGTTGGAAGTTTTTATGTGCTACGCGTGATTGGTGTATTCAATACAGTGGATGAAGTTCAACAGTATCAAAATCAACAGGGCAATCTTATTCAACCCAACGCCAAGCCAGGGGACTTTAAGTATTTCGATAAGAATAATGATGGTAAAATTGATGATGCCGACCGGGTATTTGCAGGATCGTACCAACCCGTAGCCTACTATGGTTTAAACGGAACTGCAAATTATAAGCGTTGGGACTTTAGTTTGGCCATCTATGGCAATGTTGGAAATGAGGTGTACAACGGAAAAAAAGCTGTACGAGTGGAAGGCAAAGATAATGTTGAGCGAGATGTTGTGTATAACCGATGGACATCGGCAAATCGCTCTCAAAAAGAACCGGGTGCTAACGTTGGTAATTTGCCAGCCTCTGACTACTTCGTTGAATCGGGTTCATTTATCCGTATCAATAATATAACGGTAGGCTATACCTTTCCTTCAGCATCATTGCAGCGATACAGCATAACGAATTTCAGGATTTTTGTCACATCACAAAATCCATTTACGCTCAAACAATATTCTGGTTTTACACCAGAGCTTCCGGGTGATCCTATTAGTTCAGGAATAGAGCTAAGTGCATACCCCACTACACGAACAATTGCAGCAGGTTTAAGTATTGGTTTTTAATGTTATGAAAATGATTAAGGAATTTGATTTGAAAAAAGCAACCCGAAAGATGCTCCTGATCGCAGGAGCAGTTTGGTTATTCATTGCTTGCAACGATGACTTTCTAAATGTTCCGATTCAAGGTGGAGTAACCACAAAAACTGACCCCGCCCTTGCGCAAAAATTAGTAACAGGCGTTTACAATAGTTTATATCAAGCCGATTCGTGGGGTAACGGTGATGTGCATGGATTTGCTTTTATTTCCGTTACCAGTATCATTTCTGATGATGCCGACAAAGGCAGTAGCCCTACTGATCAGGCTGTGCCAGTAGGCGACATTGATAATTTCACACTTACACCAACCAATAAATTTTGTGAAAGCCTTTGGAGCGGACATTATAACAGCATTGGAGCTGCAAATCAGGCATTGAAGGCGTTGGAAGTTGCAGCTGTAAGTGAAGATTTAAAGAATCAATTAATTGGAGAAGTACGCTTTTTACGAGGGTACTTATACTTCAATCTTGTCCGAATGTATGGCGGTGTACCGTTAGTGCTGCGTGTACCTAATGATGCTACTGATGCCAATACTGACCCAGCCTTTCAAACAAGAGCCTCTGCTGATGATGTCTATCAAAATATTATTCAAGACTTGCAGTTTGCTGTGGATAATCTGGCGCTAAAGGGTGTGAATCCTCCAGGCAATGCTACCAAAGGTGCAGCGCAATCTCTCCTTGCTAAGGTGTATATGTATAAAGCTTCACTTGCCGGAAATGACCTTGCGGATTGGCAAAAAGTTTTTGACCTGACTGATGCTGTTATTACGTCTGGGAAATATTCCTTAGCGGATGACTATGCTACTATTTGGCGGCAGGTTGGTGAAAATAACAGCGAATCAATTTTTGAAATACAAACTGGTTCTTTTAACAACGCAAACCTGAATCCAGATCTCTACACCGTTTGTCAAGGAGTAAGACAGGGTGGTGTAGGCGGTTGGGATGATTTGGGGTGGGGTTTTAACACCCCAAGTGTAAACCTGTTAAACGCCTATGAGCCAAATGATGTAAGAAAGGCGGGTACAGTCATTTTTATCGATAACTCAGGCGCACGCAACGGTACCATTTTATGGGATGGGTTCAGAGTACCCAGTTCTGACTCGGTTCAAAATCTTTACTATAATTATAAAGCCTATACAAGCCGCACACGTGAGCAATTTGCTAATAGCGCAGACAAGAACAGGCCAAAGAATATCCGCATACTTCGCTACGCAGATGTACTATTGATGCATGCAGAGTCAGCTATTCATCTTGGACAAGGTGATCCTGATGGTAAAATCAATCTTATTCGAGATCGTGCAGATTTGCCGCCAAAATCAGGCGTTACTATAGCAGATGTTTGGAATGAGAGAAGGGTAGAACTGGCCATGGAGCATGACCGCTTTTGGGATTTAGTTCGTCAGGGAAGGGCAGCGCAGGTAATGATCGCAGCGGGAAAGACAAATTTTGTGGCAGGTACACATGAGCTTTTACCTATTCCTGCATCACAAATTCTTTTGAGTAATGGAAAGTTAACTCAAAATCCTGGGTATTAATTATGTATAAGCAATTGATAAATGATGGTATTAATGTGCGGGGTTCACCTCTCGGCTTACCGGATAACCAATAACTATGTAAGTTTTTTTTAATTAAACTATTTTAAATTTTATCTCTATGAAAAACAAAATGAAGTTTCTGTTTGCGTGCTTAACTGCTATAGCAGTGGTTGGCTTGATGTTTACGTTCAATGCATGCTCTGATGACGATGAGTTGCCTCCAATTGATGGATACAATAATTCAAATGAAGTAGCAGCTACAAACCTGAAAGCTCACTGGACATTTGATGGCACTAATGCTGAAAGATTATCCGGACTATCACCATTAGCAGGTGCTGCTGGTACGTTTGGTACTGTTGGTTTTGAAGAAGGGCAGATCGGTCAGGCACTGAAATTAACCGGAGGTGCTTTAAGATATCCGAATATCGCTGCAGTTAATACTGCTGATGCACTTGCTAACTATACTGTAAGTATGTGGGTGAAAGTTAAGAATAACCGTGGAACAGCTGCAGAAGGTTATACCCAATTGTTTGGATTGTTCCCCGATGGTTTAACGCCTGAAACGGCTGGTGATTTCATGTGGGGTAATATCAACATGGCAGCGGAAACAGGATGGTTTGCCGCAACAAATGCTCAGCCTGATACCCTTGTTCTGAAAGGTCAGTTTGTAATTAAAAACGCGGATGGTAGCATTAATGGTCAGGATAACAGGCCTGATCCAAGAGGAAACCCTCCTGTGGGTGTATTTAAGAAAACCGGAGAATGGGTACATTTTGTTGCCCGTTGGAATTCAACAACACGTCAGTTTCATATTTTTGGCAATGCTTCGTCAATTGGTGCTTATACCCAACGCGGTACTGGTGATGCGCTTCCGTTGAGAATGAATGTGCCATGCAGCCCTGTGTTTGGAAACGGAGCAGTAAAGGAGCTTGGTTTTGCCAATGGTCCTGATTTGCAAACCTGGTCACCATTAGCAACAGCTTACATTGATGATGTTCGTGTATTCAATACTGCGCTTTCAGATGCGGAAATTACAGCGCTCTTTAATTTAGGTGTAGCAGGAAGATAATCGCCTGATTAAAAACTCATCGTATTAATTACGGTGAGTTATGTTTTAAAGAATGAGGGTTTCCGGAAATGGAAACCCTCATAATTTCCACTGATTTTATTTACCATGATCAACCGTTATTGTTTTTTAATTTTTCTTGCAGCAGCGTTCAGCTTCTCATGTTCAGACGACAAAAGCGAACCAGAACCTGACCCATTGCTTATTTCCTCTATTAAAATTGACGGGGTTGAAATGCTGGAATCAACGCTATGGAAAAATATTTCAAGGAATGCCATTATTGAAATATCATTTTCTGCACCGCTTGATCCCGCGTTTGCAAATGGTGCGTATGTTGATATCAGCGGAAATGAGATCCTTGCTTATCAGCTATCTTCAGATCAGAAGAAATTAACGGTTTCAGTTAATCAGTCATTAAAGCATTTATCGCGCTATCTTTTTTGGATATCGCATGAAATCAAGGGAATAAATGGAGAAATATTACAAGATCAATTCAGTAGAAATTTCTACACCGAAGTTGATCCCTCCCCAAAATTTCCAGTGATCAGCGATGAAGCTTTGCTCACCCTGGTGCAGCAACAAACCTTCAAATACTTTTGGGATTTCGCACATCCGGCCAGTGGTATGGCACGTGAACGCAATACCTCAGGTAACCTGGTAACTACTGGTGGATCAGGCTTTGGCATTATGAGCATAATCGTAGGCATTGAACGTGGATTTATTTCACGTGCCGAAGGATTGGAGCGAATGAATACAATTTTAACCTATTTGGAAACGGCCGATCGCTTTCATGGGGTATGGCCGCATTGGCTGGACGGCAATACGGGTAAAGTAATTCCGTTCAGCACCAATGATAACGGAGCCGATCTGGTGGAAACTGCATTTCTGGTGCAAGGACTCATCGCGTTCCGACAATACCTGAATGAAACTATACCAACTGAGAACAACCTGATTGAACGGATCAACACCTTATGGAAAGATGTTGAATGGGATTGGTACAGACGCGATAATCAGAACACCCTTTATTGGCATTGGTCTCCTGATAAGGGTTGGGCCATGAACATGCAGATTAAAGGTTGGAACGAAGCATTGATTATTTATTTACTCGCGGCTTCTTCACCCACGCATAATGTTCCGAAAATTGTTTACGACAATGGTTGGGCCAGTAATGGTGGAATGAAAAATGGAAATACTTATGAAGGTATCGTTTTGCCATTAGGCCCACCTTCCGGGGGTCCATTATTTTTTGCTCATTATTCGTTTTTAGGTCTTGACCCGCATGGGTTAAGTGACGCTTACTGCGGTGATTACTTTCTTCAAAACAGAAATCATTCGTTAATCAACCAGGCTTACTGCATTCGAAATCCGAAAAACTTTGTCGGCTACAGCGATGAAAACTGGGGGCTTACCGCCAGCGATAACCACACAGGCTATTCAGCACATTCGCCCACTAACGATTTGGGTGTAATCACACCAACAGCAGCACTTTCATCATTTCCCTACACACCGGATGAGTCGATGAAAGCCCTTAAATTTTTCTACTATACGCTTGGCGACAGGCTATGGGGCACATATGGATTTTACGATGCCTTTAATGTTACAGCCGGCTGGACAGCCAACTCATATCTTGCCATAGATCAAGGACCGATAATCGTAATGATTGAAAACTATCGTACCGGTTTGCTGTGGGATTTATTTATGTCGGCTCCTGAAGTTCAACATGGCCTTACGGAATTAGGTTTTGCTAATTAACTGATGTTTACGAAAATGTTCATTAACCACAGAGGTCACAAAGTAATTTACACAAAGAACACAGAGAAAATGCCTTCTTTGTGGCCTTTGTGTGCATTTACCTTCGTGAGCTTTGTGGTTACAATTGAACTTGTCCAACCTTATTAACAAGATGTGCTGTATGTCATGCAACTTTATCAAGTTAATCCAAGTATTATGACCAAAACTGTTTTTTATCTTTCAATTCTGGCACTACTAATCAGTTGTTCTGCTTCTCAAAAGCAGGAAGAAATCTCATCCGCTATTAGTGAAGATTCTTTGCTTACCAAAGTGCAATACCAAACCTTTCAATATTTCTGGGACAATGCCGAACCCACCTCGGGCCTGGCACCTGAACGTACGCACATGGATGGTGTGTATCCACAAAACGATAAGCATGTAGTAACTACCGGTGGTTCAGGTTTTGGTTTAATGGCCATTCTTGTTGGCATTGAACGCGGCTTTATTACCCGTCAGCAAGGCTTTGAGCGATTCAGTCACATTGTTCATTACCTCGATACAGCCGACCGCTTTCATGGTGCCTGGCCGCATTGGCTGAATGGTGAAACCGGAAAAGTACAACCTTTTAGTCCCAAAGATGATGGAGGAGATTTGGTGGAGTCGGCATTTTTGATTCAGGGACTTCTTACCGTGCGCGAATATTTTAAAAATGGCAGCGAAGAAGAAAAAGCGCTGGCCGCGAAGATTGATAAACTGTGGCGTGAAGTGGAATGGAGTTGGTACACCAACGGAAAAGATGTGTTGTACTGGCACTGGTCGCCAAACCATAACTGGGAAATGAATTTTCCTGTTGGCGGCTATAATGAATGTTTGATTATGTACGTGCTTGCAGCGGCATCGCCTACCTATCCCATTATACCCGAGGTATATCACAAGGGTTGGGCACGCAGCGGTGCTATTAAAACCGATCGCACGTTTTATAATTTGGAAACTGTTCTTGATCATTACGAACATAGCGATGATCCGGTGGGTCCGTTGTTCTGGGCGCATTATTCTTACCTGGGACTGGACCCGCGCAACCTCAAAGATCAATATGGAGGTTATTGGAAGCTTAATCAAAACCATGCACTTATTCATTATCGCTACTGTGTTGATAACCCGAAAGGTTACGAAGGCTATGGAGAAAATTGCTGGGGACTAACTTCGAGTTACTCCATACAAGGTTATGCCGGTCATCAGCCAACGCATGATTTAGGGGTAATTTCCCCTACCGCAGCACTCTCATCGTTTCCCTACACACCAGAAGAAAGCATGAAGTTTTTGAAGTTTATATATAGTCCTGAACGGGATAGTCTCATTGGTAAATACGGACCTTACGATGCGTTCAGCTTTTCATCAAACTGGTATTTACCACACTACCTGGCTATTGATCAGGGACCTATACCGGTAATGATTGAAAACTACCGTACCGGTTTACTCTGGAAATTATTTATGGGCGCCCCCGAAGTTCAACAAGGATTGAAAAAACTTGGATTTACCTATTAACCAAAATATTATGACCATCCGCTATGCACCAGTTCTCGTTTTGCTTGTATTGGCAGTTGCATGCAACACATCAACACAACAATCCACCTCATCGGTTGATAAGAAAATTGATTCGCTGCTTAACGTAATGACATTGGAAGAAAAATTAGGACAGCTTAATCTTCCTTCAGCCGGACAATTCACCACCGGTCAGGCTGAAAATTCCGATATCGCCAAAAAAATTGAAAAGGGTTTGGTTGGCGGGCTGTTTAATATAAAGTCAGTTAGGGCTATCAAAGAGATGCAACAACTGGCTGTAGAGAAAAGCAGGTTAAAAATTCCATTACTTTTTGGTATGGATGTAATTCATGGATATGAATCGGTGTTTCCAATACCGTTGGGGTTAAGCTGCAGTTGGGATATGGATCTGATTGAAAAAACTGCGCGTGTTGCCGCACAGGAAGCCAGCGCAGACGGCATTAACTGGACGTTCTCGCCTATGGTTGACCTGTCGCGCGATGCACGGTGGGGAAGAATTTCTGAAGGAAGCGGTGAGGATGTTTACCTGGGATCACAAATAGCGAAGGCTATGGTGCGCGGTTATCAGGGCAATGACCTTACGGCCAACAACACCATTATGTCCTGTGTAAAACATTATGCCTTATATGGTGCTGCAGAAGCTGGCCGCGATTACAACCCGACCGACATGAGCCGGCATCGCATGTACAATGAATATTTATTGCCTTACAAAGCAGCCGTTGATGCAGGTGTAGGTAGTGTAATGACTTCGTTTAATGATGTAGAGGGCATTCCGGCCACGGCCAACAAATGGCTACTTACCGATGTGCTTCGCAAAGAATGGGGTTTTACAGGTTTTGTGGTTTCTGATTATACTGGTGTTAGCGAAATGATCGACCATGGTTTCGGTGATTTAAAAACAGTTTCGGCAAGGGCATTGGCTGCAGGCCTTGATATGGATATGGTAAGCGAGGGGCTGCTTACCACCATCGCACAAGCCTTGAAAGAGGGTAAAGTAACACAACAGCAAATTGATGATGCCTGCCGAAGAATACTCGAAGCAAAATTTAAACTCGGACTCTTCGATGATCCCTATAAATATTGTGATGAAAACCGGGCACGGACAGAAGTATTTACTGAAGCAAACAGGGCTTTTGCCCGAAGCGTAGCAGCACAAAGTTTTGTTTTATTGAAAAACAAAAACAACATGTTGCCGCTGAAAAAGAAAGGAACAATTGCATTGATTGGCCCACTGGCTGATGCTGCTACCAACATGACCGGCACGTGGAGTGTTGCTGCACGGTTTTCTGAATCGATAACGGTTTTGGAAGGCCTTAAAAAGGCGGTAGGTAACAATGCGAAAGTTCTTTATGCCAAAGGCTCCAACCTGCATGAAGATGCCGCAATAGAAGAACGTGCTACCATGTTCGGTAAATCATTGAATCGCGATGCACGGTCAGCCGAGGCTATACGTGACGAGGCTATACGCATCGCAAAATCAGCCGATGTAATTGTAGCCGCAGTTGGTGAAGGTGCTGAAATGAGTGGTGAAGCATCCAGTCGTGTAAACATTGATATCCCACAAACCCAGCGTGATCTATTGAAAGCGTTAGTGCAAACGGGTAAGCCGGTAGTGTTGGTATTATTTACAGGAAGACCATTAACATTAACCTGGGAAAATGAAAATATTCCTGCTATACTAAATGTCTGGTTTGGCGGAAGCGAGGCTGGTGATGCTATTGCTGATGTGTTATTTGGGGATGTCAACCCTTCCGGAAAATTAACGACAACCTTCCCACAACACGTTGGTCAGTTACCTATGTATTACGCGCATAAGAATACAGGTCGCCCGCTTGCTGAGGGCCAATGGTTTCAAAAATTCCGTTCGAATTATCTTGATGTTTCCAATGACCCGGTTTATCCTTTTGGGTATGGATTGAGCTATACAACCTTTCATTACGATAAGCTTTCATTGGATAAAACAGAAATGTCAGCAGATGGCTCAATAACGGTCTCGGTAAATGTTACCAATACCGGTTCACGCGAAGGGGCTGAAGTAGTGCAGTTGTATGTACGTGATATGGTGGGCTCAGTAACACGCCCGGTAAAAGAACTTAAGGGATTTCAAAAAGTGATGCTGAAACCAGGCGAATCGAAAGTGATAAATTTCACACTCACCGAAAACGATATTTCATTCTATCGGGCTGATCTGACATTTGGTGCTGAGCCAGGGAAGTTCCATGTTTTTGTTGGTGGTAATTCATATGATGTACTTCAGGCTGAATTTGAATTGAAGTAACCGACAATAGCAGAAGTACTCCCATGTATTCTATACGCTGTAAATTATTGCTGATAGTATTCAGTGCATTATCATTTCAGTATGCTAGGGCACAACAACAGCCCCTTCCTTTTTGGAATGATGTACAACAACTGATTTTAGCCGATGTTACTAATCCGAAACCCCGTAACCAGGTTTTGTTTGTGGGCAGTTCTTCGTTCGTCTATTGGAAGACAGTCAACATGGATTTTCCTGAAAAAACTATTGTGAATGTTGGCTTTGGTGGTTCAACCTTGCAAGATCAAATCCGCTACATGGATTATGTGATATCGCCTTACAGCCCAAGACAAGTAGTAATTTATTGTGGTGAGAATGATATCGCTTACGATTCCACCGTAACCAGTGAAACAGTGCTAAATCGTTTTGTTAAATTAGTTACGCTCATTCGTGAACGTTTTCCTGATGTTTACCTTTCCTATGTTTCAATGAAGCCAAGCCCAAGCCGTGAAAAATATTTACCTGTTTATCGCGAAGGAAACAATCTTATAAAGGAATACCTTAAAACCATCAAGCGTTCTTCCTACATCAATGTTTTTGATCCCATGCTCCATTCATCCGGGAAACCAAGAAAAGAATTGTTTGCAGAAGATATGTTACACTTGAGTGATTCCGGTTATACCCTCTGGAAAGAGTTAATCAGACCACATCTCAAATAAACCGTGGTTTGTGAGGGTCACAAACCACAGTTTTTATACTTCGGAATTTTATTATTACCAGAACACCGCATACAAAATCGCGCAGATGATCATAACAATGGTTGCACCAATGTTAAACGCGGGACTGGTTTTGAAGAGTTCGGCCGTGAGGTTAATACCTTTTTCATTTACCTTTCCTTTGCCTTCGAGATAACTGATCACGACAATAATCAGAAAAGAAAGCACTGCAGTGAACATCATTTGATGTAGGAATGGAAGGGTTACAAACAATGCTGAATCTGACCAGCCGTTTGGTGCCACTTTGAAATACAGGGCGATGGGTATAGAGGCAACAACGCCCCAAATGGCTGCGCTGTTAGTGGCGCGTTTGTAAAACAATCCAGCCAGGAATACCGCCAAAATACCCGGACTAACCACACCGGTATATTCCTGAATAAATTGAAAAGCTTGTCCAAGATTACCCAACATGGGCGCAATAAACATTGCAACGATCAAAGCAACAGCGGCTGTTAGTCGTCCCGTTCTTACAGTTTGTTTGTCGGTAGCGGAGGTGTTGATATACGGACGGTAAATGTCCATAGTAAAAATAGTGGCTGTTGAGTTAAGCATTGATGCCAGCGAGGAAACAATGGCCGCAGCAAGTGCTGCCAATACCAATCCCTTAAGACCGGCAGGTATAAAACTTCGGATCAACCAAGGCCACGCATTGTCGTTAGCAATGGTGCCTGTACCGGTAATAAAACTTGGGTCAAGTGTAGCGCTGGTTAAATCTCCGTTTGCATCTGAATTAAGTACAAAAGCAATAATGCCGGGTATCACAACAATCAAGGGTAGCAGCATTTTCAAAAAAGCAGCAAACACAATTCCTTTTTGTGCTTCCGGTAAGCTCTTTGCTGCGAGTGTACGCTGAATGATATATTGGTTAAAGCCCCAGTAGTAAACGTTGGCCACCCACATGCCACCCAGCAACACGGCCAGGCCAGGTAAATCCCACCATGCATCCTTGCCATTGGGGTCAATAATCTCTCCTTTGTCTAGAATCATGGAAAACTTCTCCGGAACTACATTCATGATGTGAACAAACCCATCAATCACACTACCAGTAGGCGACACTTGTTCAAGTGCGAGGTAGGTAGTCATCAGTCCTCCAAAAATCAAAAGCACTACCTGTATAACATCCGTCCACGCCACAGCTGAAAGTCCACCGTACAGAGAGTACGCAGCAGCAAATAGACCCAGTCCGATAATACTATAGACCAACATAGAGCCATCACCGTTGCCAACAATGGTATCAAGTGCGCGTGCCCCTAAATAGAGAACAGAGGTCAGGTTTACAAAAACAAAAAGCGCCAGCCAGAAAATAGCGAGAATGGTTTTAAGGTTGGTGCTGAATCTTTTCTCAATAAATCCGGGAATAGTATAAATTCCTTTGTTGATAAAGATGGGAAGGAAAAATTTCCCTACAATAAGTAACGTAATCGCAGCCATCCATTCATAAGAAGCAATGGCCAGGCCGATTGCAAAACCGGAACCCGACATACCAATGAACTGCTCTGCTGAAATGTTAGCAGCAATCAGTGATGCGCCTATTGCCCACCAAGGCAATGATTTACTGGCGAGGAAGTAATCTTCTGCATTTTTTTGATGCCCTTTTTTATCGCGTGAAACATATAACCCGATGCCAAGTATGAGGCCGCAGTACGCGATGAAAATTGCGATATCCCAAAACGATAAACTCATAGATAAAGCTGGTTGAATAATTTGAAATATAGGGGTTTTAATCTGTTCTAAACGGATGGTGAAGCCACAAAATCAGAGAAAAATGAGGGTGTTTTCCTAAAGGCCAATGGCTTTTAACCCGAAATTTTTGCAGGCATAGAATTCAAAATAAAGACAATTTGACTTGCTTTTTAGCACTAATTTTACAAAATGCAGTCATAATGGCTTGTTTTAAGTACCGGCATACTTTTTCAGATAGGGTGGTCAGGAATAAAACAATGTTTAACTCTAACAATCACAACTATGAGCCTTATCAGATATAACTCCGCGCTGAACGATTTCGTACCGACTTCCTTCAGCAATTTGATCGATCGTTTTTTTAATGAATCCGTAGCCCGTACCGGTGGCTCTGCGTATTCCTTTGTTCCTCGTGTTGACGTTGCCGAGAATGAAAAAGCCTATGAAATTCATGTGGCCTTGCCCGGCATGAACAAAGAAGACTTCAACATCGATCTGAAAGACAACTACCTCACCATTAGTGGCGAGCGTAAGTTCAAAGAAGAAAAGAAGGATAAAAACTTCTATGCTATCGAAACACAATACGGAACCTTCAGCCGTTCGTTCTCACTTCCTGAAAATGTAGATGCTACTAAAATTACGGCAGCCTATGTTAATGGAATTTTGGAAGTAACTGTTCCGAAGGATGAGAAAAAGGCTTTAAGAACAACTATTAAGGTAAACTAAGTAGGGTTAGGTTTAGGTGAGTGGCCTCGTTTCCCGCCTTGGGCGGGAGGCGGGGCTTTTTTTATGCTTATCATCTGAAAATGCCCGTTTATCTAAAATCTGAGGGAAGCATTGCCCAACTCCCTGAAAAATCCGTTAACTTTCTTATCGGAATCAAAATCCTGTTGATATGAAGCGTACGATAATTTTTGCCCTCGTTATTCTGCTGGTAGCCATTGCAGGAGGTATCATCGGCTCACTCTACACATTTCGCTACCTTGATTCTCATCTCAGTTCATACTCATCCATTGATGAACGTCAGCAGATGAAATTCACTCATTTCGATCGTGATTCTGTTTATCGCGCGCCAAAGGGAATGGACTTTTTAACAACGTCAAAAAAAGTTGTTAGTGGTGTAGTGCATATTCGCACTTCGTATGGTTCCGGCAGGTTTAGTCTTAACCCGCTTGAGCTTTACTACAAAGCGCCTGCACGCTCATCGGGTTCAGGTGTCATCATTTCTGACGATGGTTATATCGTTACCAATAATCACGTGATTGAAGACGCCACCAACGTTGAGGTGGTGATGGATAACAACCAACGATACTACGCTAAAATTATCGGAACGGATCCCAGTACAGATCTCGCCTTACTAAAAATTAAAGCCCGTGATCTTCCCTTCATTAAATATGGAAACTCTGATAACATCAACCCGGGTGAGTGGGTGCTGGCCATTGGTAATCCGTTCGATCTTAACTCTACCGTAACGGCCGGCATTGTAAGTGCCAAGGCCCGCAACATTGGTATTTTACGCGATCGGAATAATCTTCAGGTAGAAGCATTTATTCAAACGGATGCAGCAGTAAATCCTGGTAACAGCGGTGGCGCATTGGTAAATCTTAATGGCGAGCTGGTAGGCATCAACACAGCTATAGCCACATCAACCGGAAGTTATTCCGGCTACTCATTCGCTATTCCGGTAAGCCTGGTAAAAAAAGTAATGGATGATTTACTGGAGTTTGGCCAGGTACAGCGTGGTTTACTGGGTATCCAGATTTCGGATGTGGATGCTAATGTTGCTGATCGTCTCTCCTTAACGCTAAACCGTGGTGTATTGGTTAATCGTGTTAACCGTGGAAGTGCAGCCGAGGAGTCCGGTATTGTACAGGGCGATGTAATAACCGCCATTGATACGCATGATGTGAATTCTGTTTCGGAATTGCAGGAATGGGTGGCGCGAAACCGGCCGGGTAAAGAAATAGCCGTGACTTTTGTTCGGGCCGGGGAGAAGCGTGAAGTAAAATCCAGGCTAAAAAACAGTCAGGGAAGAGAAGAACTTTTTGAGCCAGAGGTAAAAAATGAATTGAATGGTGCAGCCTTTGAAGATGTAGGCTATGCTGAACTTATCCGGCTAAAGCTTGATGGCGGAGTATTGGTAAAGAAGGTGACTGAAGGTAAATGGAAAGATGCCGGCATAAAGGAAGGATTTATTATTGCCTATTTGGATAGGGTACCGGTTGACAATCTTTTGGACTTAAACCGAATACTCGAGTACAAGAAAGGCGGAGTTTTAGTTGAAGGTTTTTATTCAACGGGAGAGAAAGGAACTTACGGATTAGAGTGGTAGATTCTGTGACCATTACTCTATTTTTCGAATTGACCTTTTGCCTGCATAAACCATGGCCGCCCGCAACTCGCCATAGCTGAACTTACCCTCCAGCTTATCAAATAGTTCCTTCGAGCTGAATTCTACTGGCATATCTTCCATGGCCTGCACAATCTGTTCAACACGATCTTCCGTCATAAAACGAAAAATGCTAATGCGACCTGCATCAACAGCTTTTGCCAGATGAGTCTGAATAGTACCCTCAGTCAGTCCTCGTTCATGGGCTATTTGCGGAATGGTCATTCCGGCATTTAACAAGTCAAGTGTAATGTCGTATGTACTCTTATCATCCTTCTTTTTACGAGTACCCTTTTTCGGTTTAGGTTTAGAAATTACTGAAGGAATAGTTTTCTCTATCTCCTTTAGCATGAGCAGCCGTTCAGCTGCCCTGCTCTCTGCTAATTTGGAAAGCCCTTCCGGATCTTTTCCTTCCAATATGGCAATGGTTAGCGAGGCTGCCTTATCCACCTCTTCCAGTTTTTTTGAAATTAACTGATCCAGATCATTCAGACTATTCACATACGCTTTTACCCGCTTACGCTGTTTCATCTCTGCAATGTGGTATAAGAGTAGGTTGAGATTTTTATACAGTAAATTTTTGTAATAGGCACTTCCTTTTTCAATACGTTCCAGTAAAGCAGTGTGATCTTTATTTTGGAGAAGATTGTCGAGTTGCCGTTTAAATTTTATAGTTGTTTCTTTTTCGTGTGCCAGTGCTTCTTCCAGTTGAACCAACACCGGCTTTGTTGAAAGGTTTTCCAATCCTGGTGTGTCGGAATGTCCTTTGTGAAGAAACCTGATTTCTTTAATCAGGTTTTCAAAGTCAAAAGTTTTACTCAGCATTTCAAAAGCAAAGTCCTGTTGGCGCGCTTTTAACTCCAGAAGAAGTTGTGCAGGTTTATTGTATTGTTCAGAAAACGCTACAATGGTTTTGTTGGTGCCGATTACCCGGGGGTTAATCTTTGTACGTAACACCAACCCTTCCAATGATCGTAAACGTGAAAGCGCCACGTAAACTTGACCATCAGCAAATGCCTGGTCAACATCAATAATTGCCTTATCAAAAGTTAACCCCTGACTTTTATGGACGGTAATGGCCCAGGCAAGTTTTATCGGATACTGAACAAAAGTGCCGAGCACTTCTTCGTCCAGTTCACGTGTATTGGAATTAACCGTATATTTTTTATTCTCCCAGGTTTCTTTTTTTAAGGTGTAGGTTTCATGCGTTTCGGCCATGGTTACCGTAATGCTGTCGGTGGTAAGTGTTTTTACTGTAGCCAGTTTTCCGTTCACATAGGCATTACCTTCCGAATCGTTTTTGATGAACATTATCTGGGCGCCTTCTTTCAATTCAATTTGCGGCAATACCGGGTACATGCTTTCTGGAAAATCTCCATCAATGATAGCATTATAATAACGCGAAGGCGATTTCAATTCCAGTAACGTGTTTCTGTTCAACTCATCAGCTTTGTAGTTATGCGTAGTGAGCGTAATAACTTCTTTTATGTTTTTAATGGCTTCAGCCGATTGATAGTGTCCGTTTAGTTCCTCAATATCCGCTTCGGTAATGATGTTATGACGCAGGTTATTGAGAATGTTGATGAAAGTGTTGTCTTGCTGCCGGAAAATTTTATCTAATTCAATATAAACAAATGGTGCATGATGAAGTGCCTTGGCCTCGTAAAACCAGGGCGATGCATAGTACCGTCCAAGCACCTTCGCTTCCTCACCTTTAACAACCGGTGGCAACTGGTACAAGTCCCCGATAAACAATACCTGCACACCGCCAAAACTTTGATAAAAATTTCCCCGTGCTGCTTTTAACCGGTAGTCGATGGCATCCAGTACATCGGCACGCAACATACTTACCTCATCAATCACCAATAGGTCGATCGATCGCAGTACCTGCTTACGGTCGCTGTTCAGTGGATGTTTTCGTCCCAGCATGTCGGTTGAGAAGTAATTACCGTTATCCTGAAAGTCCTGGGGCAAGTATCTTTCCGGTAAAAATGTACCTCGGGGCAACAGAAATTGCGAATGGATGGTTACACCTCCGGCATTAAGGGCAGCAATACCTGTAGGCGCAATAACAACAAATGATTTATGGGTTTTGCGGGAAAGGTTTTTTAAAAAGGTGGTTTTGCCGGTACCGGCTTTACCGGTAAGGAAAATATGACTGCTTGTTGTATTGATAAATTTTATAGCCGCATCTATCCGATCAGTAACCATTTGTTCCTCCGCTGTGCCACGCGTATAAGTCATGGGTACAAAGTAAACATATCAACCAGCACTATTCCTTGTTCGGCTAAGAATTCTTGTCACGATTAAGTGCGCAACTATATCTTCCATACACCAAATCCGTTAGCTTTGCGATTCTAAATCAGCGTCTTGTATGAAAGCATCTCCTATTCAAAAAACACTTACCTCACTCGGCATTAAAGCCTCCAACCCAGGTGTTTCAACCGGAAAGAAGTGGTTGAAATCGAAAGGACAAACATTAGCTTCTTATTCCCCGGTTGATGGCTCTTTAATCGGATCGGTACAGGCGGCTGATGAGAAAACGTTCAGCGAAGTTGTAGAACTATCAAAAGAAGCCTTTAAAATTTGGCGGAAGTGGCCAGCACCAAGACGGGGTGAAGTTGTTCGTCAGATTGGTGAGGTACTTCGAAAATATAAAGAGCCATTGGGAAAGTTGGTTTCCTATGAAATGGGAAAGTCATACCAGGAAGGATTGGGCGAAGTTCAGGAAATGATCGACATCTGCGATTTTGCCGTAGGCTTATCACGCCAACTTCACGGACTAACCATGCATTCCGAAAGACCGAGTCACCGGATGTACGAACAGTATCATCCTCTTGGAATTGTTGGTATTATATCCTCTTTTAATTTTCCGGTAGCCGTATGGTCGTGGAATACCATGCTGGCCTGGGTATGTGGGAACACATGTATCTGGAAGCCATCTGAGAAAACCCCATTATGCAGCATAGCCTGCCAATTGATTGTTGCAAAAGTTTTTGAGGCCAATGATGTTCCGGAAGGTGTATCATGCTTGGTAAATGGTGATGCCACTATTGGAAAGGCCATGGCACAATGTGAAGATATTCCGCTGGTTTCCGCTACGGGTTCAACCCGTATGGGAAGGGCTGTGGGTAAAATGGTTATTGAAAGATTTGGCAGACCGTTACTTGAGCTTGGTGGTAACAATGCTATAATAATTACTGAGAATGCTAACCTCGATATGGCTATTCGTGGTGCCTTGTTTGGTGCCGTGGGTACAGCCGGTCAGCGTTGCACTACCACCCGCAGGTTAATTATTCACGAGCGAGTTTATAATGATGTAAAGAATAAACTGAAGAAAGCATACTCTCAACTTTCCATTGGAAACCCGCTTGATTCAAAAAACCATGTAGGTCCGCTCATCGATCAGCAGGCAGTAACCCTTTACCTGAATGCGTTGAGTGAAATCAAAAAGCAAGGTGGAAAATTTGTTGTGGAAGGAGGCGTGTTAAAAGGAAAAGGATATGAATCAGGTTGCTACGTAAAGCCTGCGATTGCTGAAGTAAAGAATAATTTACCCATTGTTCAGCAGGAAACCTTTGCACCTATTTTATACCTGATCAAATACAAAACATTGGACGAGGCTATTGAAATACAAAATGATGTTAAACAAGGCCTTTCCTCAGCCATTATGACTACTGACCTACGCCAGATGGAGCAATTCCTTTCCCATGCAGGCTCGGATTGCGGCATTGCCAATGTTAATATTGGCACCTCTGGTGCGGAGATTGGAGGAGCCTTCGGTGGTGAAAAGGAAACCGGTGGTGGCCGTGAATCAGGTTCGGATGCATGGAAAATATACATGCGCAGACAAACCAACACCATTAACTATGGTGACTCCTTACCGTTGGCGCAAGGCATTAAATTCGACCTTTAATTTGATAACCTACCGCTTGTAATTCCCTTGTAATCGTTTATTTTTATAAGTACTTATACCCTTTACTGCTATGGCCGACAAAAAGTTCAGAACCGTAATGCTTATCGATGACAATGAGATTGATAACCTGATCAATCAGAAAATGATTGAGTCGGCCTCCATTACCGAGAACATTTATACACATACCGGGGCGAAAAGTGCCATTGAGTTTTTACGCAACATGGAACGCCTTGATGTTGCTGATAAAGTTTTACCTGATGTAATATTCCTGGATATTGATATGCCGTTGATGGATGGCTTCCAGTTTTTGGAAGAATTTGAAAAGTTGAGCAACGTGGCAAAGAAGAAGTGCAAAATAGTAATGCTCACATCATCTATTAATCCACAGGATTTCAGCCGATCAAAAAAATATGAAAACGTAAAGCTTTACCTGAATAAGCCGCTTTCTCACGAAAACATTTTAAAATTGGAGATCTAATACTCCGTTAAATTAATCACTAACTTCTCATCGAGTTTGACCAACATGGTTGGGGCAAAGTAGTTTGTCTTTGCTACACTTAGTTTTGGAATAACAGCATTAATTTTTTTGGCCTTCTCTTTCTTAGCTTCACTCACGGCTATTTTCAAAATTTTAATAAAAAGTTGAATGTTTTCACAGGCATCTTTGCCAATGAGTCGGATTTGCCGTTGAATGCTGTTAGCAAGTTGATTAAAAAGCTCGTAATCGTGAAGTAAAACATACTGTAAAGCCAGTAATGATTTTATCTCCAATTGCGTAATAGGATATTTCTTCAAGCTAACCTCATTCAACAGGTTGTTGATGAGTTTGGAGGCCTCATCGTATTTTCCAACATAGTAGGCACCAAGGGCTCTGTAGGTTACATAGATAACATGACGGGGTATATCCAACAGATCTATCTCATAATCAATAAAAAGACTGTCATTTTCACCATAAAGTTCTGACTCAGTGCCTAACCTTAGATGTCGTTCAATTTTTGAAATGAGAAACTGTGCCGGGAAGGTATACGTGGCATAATTGGTGAGCAGGTTTCCGGCTGCATCATTAACCTCTTCAAAATACTTTTCGGCCTGACGGTAAACTTTGTAATGATTGTAGTATTCCAGTTTTAAAAATTCAAAAACAAGGTTGAGGTGATAGTAAATAGAATCCAGGTTGTAACTATCAAAAATCTTTTGGACTTTCTCAAAAGTATCTTCTATCGACTCAGTATCCTGCTGTAGGTTTTCATCAGGCTCAACAAACAATCGATGAAAAACATGCATGGCGCTGCGGTAAACATAAAGCCGGTGCGATTCATACAAATTCGCCACGTTCGACATTTCTTTAATGAGCAGCGATAACCCGAGTTTCTCTACATCGTCACCCGTTAATAAATAACTGCCGTACTTTTTGAAATAATCGGCCAGCAATTCTTCGGCCTTGTCCAGCGCCAACATATAGGCTACATGCCGGTTATAAAGCTGGGAATATTGAAAGTAGTCGGGTGAATTAACCTGAAGCTTCTTCAGTGACTTATAGATAATAGTGAGTTCATTCGCCAAATCGTAATCGATCAGCTCCTTTTCCAGTTTCTTCAGGGTAGCAATCGCGATTGTGCGTTTCTTGGTAAAAACAATCTCGTTGATATTAGCTACTTTCCGTAGTACATCCGTTCGTGGGCTCTCCAGCTGCTGCATCAGGTACTCCTCAATTTTAAGGTTGAGGCGCGACCGGAGGGTATAATAGGCATTGGCGTTTACTTCCAGCTCGGTCATGATTTTGGTATCCGAGAGCGATCGTTCGCGCAGGGCTTTAAGCAGGTAAGCGGATTTTTCTGCATTACTTTCAATCAACGAATCGTATATGGCTTTGAAGTCCTTTTCCGAAAGTTGTTTGATAATGTTCTTGAGTTTGGCCATGAACAGGGTTTTTACAAAGTGAAAATTTACAAATTTATTCTAAGCAGACAACAATATATTTACCCGAGTTTAGGGGTATTGATGATATTCTGTGCTACACCGTTCCGGACGGAATCAGGTTCGTATTAAAGTTTGTAGTTTTGAAGCAGTATTTAACACTGCAGGGATTGAATATTCGGGTAATTATCAGCGGCTTTTTTCTACTCTCACTGTCAGCAGGGTTTGCTCAATCTTCCTCCGAGCGATTGGCGCTCAACAACCTTCAAAAAGGAAAATGGGATAAGTCCAGGGCACAACTGGCTAAAGCTATCCGAAAGGATACGATGAATGCCACAGCCCACTTCGTTCTGTCTACTTACTTTTTTACACCAGAAAATCCCGCCTTTCAAATCGACTCTGCCTATGCCAATACCCTCAAGTCCTTGCACTATTACCACCTTTCGGGGCAGAAGCAACGCGATCGGATGAGGCGGTTTCCGTTAGACAGTGCCTTGCTGATAGAAAGGCGCGAGCAGATAGATAGTGCAGCATTTGAACGCGCCAAACGGATAAACACCGAGCAATCTTATCTGGATTTTATAAACGGTTTTACCTTTGCCATTCAGCTGGAGCGCGCCCGCGAACTTCGTGATGAAGTGGCCTACATCGATGCCCTGAAAGAAAATACTTACACCAGTTTTCTTAGCTACCTCACACGATATCCTAATGCATCGCGAACACCGGAGGCGCGTGAACGGTATGAGAAGTTGTTGTTTGAAGCTAAAACCAAAGACCGGAAGCTGATTAGCTATGAATCGTTTATTGAAGAATACCCAGCTTCACCTTACCGAACCGAAGCTGAACTCCAGGTGCTTGAATTATCAACGGCCGGTGGAAGTTCTGCGGCATTCTCACAATTTTTAAAACGCTATCCAACAAGTAAGCATTACAACAAAGCTCGTAATATTCTGTATCACTTATTATGGGAAAATGACCAACCGGTGCCGGCTGGTCTGCTGAATGACTCCATACGAAACCTGCGAAACCTGGAGCGAGATTACCTGGTTCCTTTCTTTAAGGATGGAAAATTTGGATTTATGAATAGCCAGGGCAAGGAAATACTCAAGCCGGTTTCTGAAGAGTTGGAGAAGGAGTACCGCTGTGGAAACATTGCAGAAGAATTACTGGTGGTTGAAAATAAAATAATCGCCAGGAATGGTTTTGTAATTTTTTCAGGTGATGTTGATGAAGTGGATGATTTGGGTAATGGATACCTATTGGTAGGGGGTAGCAAATGTGCTAGCGTTTTGCATAAATCGGGATTTGTGCTTGAATCTTGCGTGCAGGATGCCAGGGTTATTGCTGATGCTTTTGTAGCCATAAAAAAAAATAACCGATGGTCGCTTAAAACTTTATTGGGTCGCAGTTTGCCAATTGGCGAGTTTGAGGATGTTGATGGTTTTGATGATGTGGTGGTGCTAAAACAAGCTGGTAAATACAAGCTGGCTTACAAGGAAAGCATAGCTAAAGCAGCTGATCAGGGTAAACCGGTATACACCCGGTTGTTCGATGACGTGAGGCGCTGGGATGGGAACATGTTATGGGTAAGTGCAGGTGAGTTGCAGGGACTTATGGATATGAATTTAAGGGAAAGAATTCCGCTGGAAAAAAGAGAGATCATTCCATCATTTTTTGGGGCTATCTCAAAGTCGGCAGAAGGACAACGATTATGGAGTTCAAAAACCGGAGTATCAGAAGTTTATAGCCGTATACAAATTCAAAAGCCCTGGGTAATTGTTCAGCAAGCTGGCCGATGGAAAATTGCCGATCAGCAGCTTAAAGTATTTACCAAGGCCAGTTATGACAGTATTTATTTTATCGGTGCATTCTGCATGGCACAGTCGGGCGATAGTCTGCATGCCTATGTAGCACCCGATCGGTTCATTCCACTAAGCCCACATGCCCGTGTTCAGTTTTTACCGGGTAAGGATTCCGTTTATTTTATGCTGCTGGATGAAGGAGAAAAGAAAACGCTGTTTAATTCACGCGGTGAACGAATGTTTACCGCAACGTACGATAGGCTTGAGTTTGCGGGTGAGAATATGTTTTTGGCTGTTCGGAAAGAAAAACGTGGATTGATAAATTTTCAGGGAAGGCCCATTGTTCAGCCCGAATATGATGCCATGGGTTCTATCGAACTTGGGACTGTTGCTATTTTAAAGGAACGGAAATTTGGTTTCCTGGATGTTGTTCAACGCAAGGAAATAAAACCCCAGTATGAGAAAAATCTTATCCGGTATAACACCAGGTTTTTAATTGCCCAAAAAGGTGGATTGTCCGGATTGATTGACTGGAATAATAAACCGGTAACGCCTTTTGAGTATGAAGAGATACGATACTGGAATGATTCATCCGCCTTGGTGAAGCGAAATTTTCAATGGATGATCTACAACTTTATCGAAAAGAAAATAGTAGCGGATAAGATTAAAAGTTTTCGCTGGCTTCGCGATACCCCGGAAGAGAAAGTGATGATTGTTCTTCAGGAAAATAACTATGGGGTAATTAGTAGTAAAAAGGGTTTTGTCCTTCCAGCTACATACAGCGACATTGTAAATCTGGGCTCTGCTTCAAAGCCTATGTATTTTACTGAAAAGCATGTGGAAGAGGCTTCTATTTACGTGGTTATCTACTATGATGAAACAGGCAAATTACTCCGCAGACAGGTTTTTGAAGTAGATGATTATGAACGGATATACTGTTCGCATAATTAATGATTCATTCATCCTGAAAGTGTCCCTGATAATTTTCTGAATTGGTATATTCGGCCTTAAAATTTAATGCATGAGAAATTTTATAGTCATTCTGCTTTTTATTGCTGCTTTGCAGGCTGTTGCACAGGATATTGATCGTCCTAAGCTTGTGGTGGGTATTACGGTGGATCAAATGAGGCAGGAATATATTTACCGCTATTATTCAAAATACAGTGAGGGTGGATTCAAGCGGTTGATTAAAGGCGGGTACATGCTTGAGAATAGTCACTATAATTATGTCCCCACCTATACCGGTGCAGGCCACGCATCAGTTTTTACGGGCACAACACCAGCCATACATGGTATTATTGGTAACGAGTGGTATGATAAGACTATTGAGAAAAGTGTTTACTGTGTTTCCGATGATGCGCAGAAAACGGTTGGCAGCACCTCTGAAAGTAATGGTAAAATGTCACCCCACCGTATGCTTACAACCACCATTACCGATGAGTTGAAACTGGCCACTCAAAAGCGCTCAAAGGTTATAGGAATTTCTATCAAAGACAGAGGCGCCATTTTGCCTGTGGGACATATGGCCGATGCTGCCTATTGGTATGATGGAAAAACAGGGCGCTTCATTTCCAGTACCTATTATATGGAGAAGCTTCCAGTATGGATGGAGAAATTCAATGGCCTGCAATTGGCTGATAAATACCTTTCCGGAACGTGGAATACCTTATTACCGATCAATCAATATGACGCCAGCGGGCCGGATGTCAGTCCTTATGAAGGAAAACTGATGGGCGACAATAAATCAACTTTTCCTTACGATCTCGCTACACTGCGAAAGACAAACGGAAACTTTGAGCTGCTTTCGCAAACACCATTTTCAAACGATCATTTAACCGAATTGGCAAAAGCAACCATTGATGGAGAAAAACTTGGCACAGATCAATGGACTGATTTTTTATCCGTATCGTATTCCGCTCCGGATATTATCGGACATAGAGTTGGTCCGCATGCTATTGAATTGCAAGATGTTTATTTGCGGTTGGATAAAAATATTGAAGACCTGCTGAAAAAACTTGACCAGGTTGCAGGTGAAGGAAACTACATGGTGTTTCTCACAGCTGACCATGCCGTGGCCGAAGTGCCTCAATATCTTGTAGACAATAAAGTACCGGCTGGCATTTTGCGCAGCAGTCAGCTTTCAGCCGGCTTAGGTGAATTTCTGAACACCTATTATCCTGACCGCAAAATCATTAAAGCTATTTCGGGTGAACAAATTCATCTTAACCATGAAGGCTTCAGTGCCGATCCGCGTTCAGGGGGCATTGATTTGTTGTTAGCTACGGAACTGATTTCAACTTATTTAATGCAACAGAACGGCATCGCCAATGTGTATCCAAAAAGTTTATTGCGCCAGGGCGATTTCAATGAAGGTGGGTTGAAGGGCATGGCCATCCGCGGTTATCATCCGAAACGCAGTGGCGATATGACTGTGATTTTAGAACCCGGTTGGTTTGAAAGCGGACGGATACAAGGAACAACACACGGATCACCCTACACCTACGATACACACGTTCCAATTCTTTTTTACGGCAAGGGTATCAAACAAGGATCGTCCGTAACGTACTACAGCATTACTGATATTGCTCCCACCTTATCGATGTTGCTGAAAATAAAACTCCCCAACGGCAGCACAGGGCATCCCATTGGGGAGTTAATCAAATAGCTAAAGTTCCTTAAACGTCAGCCTCAATAACACCTACCGTTGCTAATAGCACCAGCAATATCACTATGGGGCAAATAAACTTGATAAAGAATATCCACATTTGTGAAGGTGATAGACCGAACACAAGTTTCTTATGGTAGAAGGGTGAACCCAGTCCGATTTCTTCCGAAACCTTTTGAGGTTTCAATACCCAACCTACATACAGAGCCGTCATCAAACATACAATAACGATGAATAAGGTGCCGAACAAGGCATCCATAATATCCAGAAAACCAGTTTTGGTAGTACCAAAGAAGTTTAAACTGATATTGGTAAAGAATGAAGAAGCTCCACCGGAAAGTGCTGAAGGAATACCGATAAGAAATGCCAGGATACCGATAATCCAGGATGCTTTTTTACGGCTCCACTTCTTTTCATCAATTAAATACGAGGCCGGCACCTCAATCATGGAAATGGAAGAAGTGAGGGCAGCAATACAAAGCAGAAGAAAAAACAGTGCGCCAACTATGTTACCTCCGGTAGGCATGGAATTAAATATTTCGGGTAACACTTGAAACACAAGGGTTGTTCCGCCTGCAGGATCTTTACCGAACGCAAATACGGCAGGAAAAATCATCAAGCCCCCCAGCAACGCTACAAGTGTATCCATTGAGCCAACCCACAATCCACTACTGATAATGTTATTGCTTTTCGGTAAGTACGATCCGTATGTAATCATAATCCCCCAACCAATAGACAAAGAGAAGAACGCCTGACCTAATGCAGCCAGAATGGTATTGCCGTTTATCTTCGCAAAGTCTGGCGTCAGGTAATATTTTACACCCTCCATGGCGCCCGGTAGGGTTATACTTCTGAAGATCACCAGAACAATCAGGATAAAGAGAACAGGCATCAATATTTTTGAGGCTTTCTCAATACCTCCGGATACTCCCGCCTGAACGATGTAAACCGTGATGACCATGAACAAAGCAAAGAAAGGTATTACATAAAGTGCATTCGAACGGAAGGTTTCAAAGTCTTTAATAAAGTCGGTGAACTCACTGATAATATAACCGATTGTCCAGCCGGCAATTACTCCATAATAGGTGAGTACAAAAAAGCTAACCGATAGCGCAAGAAAACCAGCTGTTATTTGCCAAAACTTATTGGCTCCGGTGTCTTTAAAAGCGCCCACTGTATTTTTTCCGGTAAGACGACCCAAGGCTGTTTCATTGTACAAAAGTGGCAAACCAACCAACAGCACACACAGGATATAAACAAACACAAAAGCGCCACCACCATTTTGACCGGTTATATAAGGAAACCGCCAGATGTTGCCCAGGCCCACCGCAGAGCCAGCGGCAGCCATAATGAAACCAAACTTTGAGCCCCACTGGCCACGATTTTCAGATGCTTGAATTGACATAGTATATAGATTAAGGGATGGTTAGTTTAAGCGGGTAAGATTGATAAAATTAACCGACAATACAAAACTGTATTATACCAAGGTTAGCTGGGTACTCAGTACTTTCAGTCCTTCTTCGAAACTGTGTGGTGCATACCCCAATTCTTTCCTGGCCTTATCAATCACAAAGCCGGTCTTCAATGGCCTTCTGGCCGGTTGTTTGAATTGCGTTGAATCAGTGGGTTTGATTAACGATGCATCAAGTTTAAAAAAATGTGCAGTCTTGAGGGCAATATCAAACGGGCTTAAAAAATCTTTGCCCGACACATGATAAATACCTTCAGCTTTTTTTTGTGCAGCTAACCAGCACCCCATAGCTAAATCTTCGGCTAGTGTTGGTGTTCGCCATTGATCATTCACTACGTTTAAAGTCTTCCCTTCTTCCAGACTTTTCTTTACCCACAACACAATGTTGGATCGGCTCATATCGGTTGATACACCGTACACCAAAACAGTGCGAAGAATACACCACGAAATAGAACTCTTTCTGATCAGTTCTTCAGCTGCAAGTTTACTTTCTCCATAGTAATTAACCGGATCGGGCACTGCCGATTCATCCAATGGTCCTTCCTTACCATCGAAAATAAAATCAGTGGATACGTGGATAAGATGGATTTTATGGTTCCCGCAAGCCTCAACCAGGTATTGAACGGCCGTTACATTAGCCTGCCAACAGGCTTCTCGCTCCGTTTCACAGCGATCAACGTTAGTCATGGCTGCTGTGTTAATGATCACTTCCGGTTTGGTATTCCTGATCACCTGATCAACCTGTTTCTGATCGGAGATATCCAAGAGGCGAAACTCACCGTTCACTAATGGCGTTACCAATGGGCGTTGAGCCGTGGCGATGAGTTGCACATTAGGTTGCGGTTGTAGCAACGTAATTAGTTTTTGCCCAAGCAAACCGTTGGCACCCGTAATCAGTATGCGCATTTTATTTGCTTTCCGGATATTTGTATCCGTACGTTTTTTCTATTTTACTTTTGGACATTTCCTCTACAGTAACGAACATACGAACATCCTCCATAGGTCGATCACCCGGGCCTTTGGATACGGCCGCAATTTTATCGATAACATCAAGTCCCTGAATAACTTTTCCGAATACGGTATAATCTCCATCCAGGTGAGGTGCTCCGCCTACTTCTTTATAGCGGGCTTTTTGTGCTTCAGAAAATGCAAAGGGTCGATAATCCTTTTTCACTTTTTGTATCAGCGTATCAGCCTTTTCAAAAAAGGATCCAAGCCAGGCGCCATCCCCTTCCTGTTGTTTGCGTACCACTAAATTGCGAACCTCTTCATATTCCGGCAGGAAAAGAACATCGCGGAGGGCCTGATTTTTTCGGTTGTACTGAATGCCTTGTTCAAGTTGTGTAATTTCCTCATCCGTATATTTTTTTCCCTGAACGATGTAGAATTGACTTCCACTGCTGGCTTTGGTTGGATTGGCCTGATCACCCAAACGTGCTGCAGAAAAGGCCCCTTTTTCATGAAAAAATTTCGTATTAAATTCTGCGTCTACAGTGTAGCCCGGTCCGCCATTACCTAAGGATTGGCCAACCTGTGCCTTTTTAGAGTTTGGATCACCGCCCTGAATCATAAACTCTTCAATAACCCGGTGAAACAAAAGGCTGTCATAATATTTTTCCTTAACCAACTTAATAAAGTTTGCTTTATGCTTTGGTGTTTCATCATATAAAATGGCCACCATATCACCGTAATTGGTTTTGATGGTTATAACATAGTCGTGATTTTTCTTTTGGGCACAACTGGTAATAATAAACGATATGATCAGAAAGGAAGTAAGTACACGGTTCATACAATACGGTTTGTTAAATAAGTTTCAAAAATAAATATTTTCAACATCTGAATTATTAAATCAGGGATTAATCACACGGGCGAGTTGCAGCGAGAGATCCATAAAAATCATTTTGGCGCTTCCGTTGCGTTCCAGGTGGTAGCTGGCATCGTTTAACATGCGGTATGCCTGCTCCATTTTTTTTACATCCATAACTTTGCTGAAGTCCTGAATGAATTTTCTTTCCTCACCTTGCGAACGTTGAATAGCTGTGGCTCCTGACTTTTGAAGCAGCACCTCCCGAATCATATTCATGCTGTATTGCATCATGTTACGCTGACCTAGTTTGTCCAGGTTGTGGTACTCATCCGAAAGCGCTACCAGGCCGGCAAAATTCTTTTTGAAGCAGGCCCTCATCCACTCAGCAAAGCGCTGGGCATGGTCATCTTCTTCATTGTCTATTAGCTTTAGTGCTAAATTAAGATTGCCTTCAGCCAATTGGGTGAGATGCGCTGCCTTTTTTGGTTCAACAGATTGATCAGTTAAATAGGATTGTACTTCGCTATCGTGCAATAGGGGTACAGAAATTATTTGTGTACGGGATATAATCGTTGGCAGCAACTGGTCGGCCGCGTTGGTCACCAGAATAAAATAAGTGTGCGGAGCGGGTTCTTCCAGAATTTTTAAAATGCCATTGGCTGCCGAGGGGTGCATCAGTTCAGGTTGCCAGATGATCATTACCTTCACCGGGCTTTCAAAAGGTTTTAGGGATAGCGTTTTTATAATCTCCCTACTTTCATCACGCGAAATAAAAGCTTGTTTGTCCTCACCTCCATAGTAACCAATCCAGTCGGAAAGATTTCCGAAGGGTTGCTCGGTTAAAAATGCTCGCCACGATTTGAGGATTTCAGATTTAAATCGTTCTTCGTCCTTATCGTTTTTAATATTGTTCAAAGGAAAAACAAAATGCGTATCGGGGTGAATGTACTTCAGACTTTTGCTGCAGGCAGGACAAGTACCACAGGCATCATCACCTTTCTGTTCGCAATGCAAGTAAGTGGCATACGCGAGCGCAAGTGGAAGATTCAGAGCACCCTCTGCACCGGCAAAAAGTTGGGCGTGTGCTGCGTGCTGATTTTTTATAGATTCAACAAGCAAGGTTTTAACAGACGATAAACCTGGAACAGCGCTAAACTTCATATCACTTCTTCTCCCAAATTCTGTTACCTGCCGTTGATTCAAAAATATGTTTCAGCACACTTTTTTCTGTTTCGTCCAGTGAAATATTTCGCCTGGCCATAACCTTGTTGGCGGTATCAAAAGCCTTGGCAAGCTGAAAGGTTGAAAACCCACTGGCACCCCCCCAGGCAAAGGAGGGAATAAACGTACGCGGAAAACCATCGCCAAAAATATTAGCCGATACACCCACCACAGTACCCGTATTAAACATGGTATTAATTCCTGCTTTACTATGGTCGCCCATCATCAATCCGCAAAACTGCAAACCTGTATCGGCAAACCCGCCTTTGGCATAACTCCAGATTTTAACATTCTCGTAATTGTTTTTCAGGTTGGAGGTGTTGGTGTCCGCACCCAGGTTGCACCATTCACCCAAAACACTGTTTCCTAAAAAGCCATCGTGTGCTTTATTGCTATAGCCAAAAATAACCGAGTTGCTGATTTCGCCTCCAACTTTTGAGTACGGTCCTATGGTAGAATCGCCCCGCATTTTTCCACCCATGTTTACATGCGAACCTTCGCACAGGGCAAAAGGACCTTTTATCAGCGCGCCTTCCTGTATGACAGAATTTTTCCCGAGGTAAATCGGGCCATCTTCGGCATTTAAGACCGCAGCACGTATGGTTACTCCTTCTTCAATAAAAATATTTTCTTCGTTGTATCGTATAGTGTGTTTATCCTGTACGCCCTGCGATTTTCTACCCGAGGTTATCAGTTTAAAATCCGCCCGCAGTTGCGCAGCATTTTGCTGAAAGATTTTCCATACCTGATCAATCAGGGTAAGATTTCCTTCGTATTCACTGAGGTTAGCCTTTTCAAAGAGACTCATGTTGGCGTTTTCGGTACGAAGAGCCAACCGAATACCGTTTTTAATAAGTCCGGAACCCTTGGAAAGGCCTTTCAAAGCATGCACCAGGTTTTCATCCGGACAAAGCGCTCCATTAATGAGGAGATTGTCCTCGGTATGGTTGGCCGGAAACTTTGCAGAGAGATATTCTTCTGTCAGGAAAGAAGTCTTCCCGGTAATCCACCTACTCCACTTTTCATCAATTGTCAGAATACCCACCCGTATTTTTGCCACGGGTCGGGTAAAGGTGAAGGGCAGCAACTGAATTCGAATGGAAGGGTCGTCAAACAAGACAATGTTCATGCGGTAAATATAGGAGGAAACAATAATGATTATTGGCTGAAACCAAGGCTAAGGGCATAAAAAAACCCTGACGGGACCGTCAGGGTTTCATGCATATAAGAAGAAGTGATTAAGATTTCTTTTGGTATTTCTTCTGGAATTTCTCCACACGGCCAGCCGTATCAACGAATAATTTCTTACCAGTAAAGAAAGGGTGCGAAGCTGAACTAACTTCCACTTTAACCAATGGGTATTGTTTACCGTCTTCCCAGGTAATGGTTTCCTTGGTTTTTACGGTAGAGCGTGTTTTAAACTTAAAATCGCTGGAAGTATCGTGGAAAATAACTTCCTGGTAATCTGGGTGAATATCCTTTTTCATCGTTTTTAGCCTCTAATCCTTGTTTTTTCCTTAACGGACTGCAAAGATAATAAGCCGGAAGCTATTTTCAAGAAGAGAATTGTGAATTTTGGCTGTAAGTCTAACCTACGTATTTTGCCCAGAACTGACTGTTGAATGAGAAAATTCCTTTCAATTTTATTCGCCTTTGGCCCAATTTGTCTTGTTGCACAAAGCAACTATGCCTCGCTTAATGAAACCTACTACCATTGGATTGATCGGTATGAAATTAAGACTGGCGGCACATTACCCCAGCTTTTTACCACCATTAAGCCATACAAACGTTCCGATATAATTTCCTTTTTGGACTCTGCCTCCCGTTTAAACGTGTTTAGTTCTGAAGCTGACCGGTTTAACCTGGCTTACATGAATAACGACAACTGGGAGTGGTCCCGGCCTGAAACGAATGACAGCAGAAAACCATTTCTGAAATATTTCTATAAAAAGAAATCAGATTTGGTATTTGTCGATCTACCGGATATCGATTTGCACGTAAACCCGGTACTCTACCTGGGTGCCGGTTCTGATTCGCAAGCGAATGATATGTTGTTTGTCAATTCAAGGGGTTTGGAGGTGCGTGGTATGATTGATAAAAAAGTTGGGTTTTATACTTTCTTGACTGAAAACCAGTTCAGGCTGCCGAACTACATAGCTCAAACGATCACAAGTGATAGTACGCTGGGGTATTACCCTGTCATTCCTCATGAAGGATTCTGGAAAACATTTAAAGGCGATCAGGGGTATGATTTTTTTCAGGCTCGTGGATACATAACATTTGAAGCGACAAAACACATCAACCTGCAATTTGGGCACGACCGGTTCTTTATTGGTAACGGTCAGCGTTCCCTTATTTTTTCAGATCATTCACCACCAGCCTTATTTCTGAAAGGAAATGTTAAGGTGTGGAAGCTTAACTACTTTTTTTTACTAAATAAATTCACAGGTGATGTAAGAGGCACTTCGGGAGGATCTCAAGGTTCGAAGAACGGATATCCTGAAAAATTTGTAGCGGTTCATCATTTAAGTATCAATATTGGGAAGAAGTTTAACCTTGGCTTATTCGAGTCGGTAGTGTTTGGTTCTGAAAATGAAGATGGCAGCAATAGCTTTCGACTGGATTATCTGAATCCGGTAATTTTTTTCAGGGCTATAGAACAACAAAATGGTAGCAGCGACAACGTTATTCTGGGTGCTGATTTTAAATGGAATGCATTTAAAAATATTCAGTTTTACGGACAATTTGTGTTGGATGAGTTCTTATTGGATTTTGTGAAAGATGGGGAAGGATGGTGGGCTAACAAATTTGGCGTACAAGCCGGAGCAAAATATATCGATGCGTTTGGCGTCTCTAATCTTGATCTTCAGGCAGAGACTAATATCGTTAGACCTTATACCTATTCACACAACACAAAATCCGGAAGCTATTCCAATTTTGATCAACCTATTGCCCATCCTCTAGGCGCCAATTTCAAAGAGTTTATCGGAATTATCAGGTATCAACCCGTGCCTAAGCTTAATCTGGCAGCAAAAGTGATAACCATGCAAATTGGCAGAGATACAGTTGGATTTAATTTCGGTAGCGACATCATGAAGAACAACAGCTACCGTAAAACGTATTTAACAGATTCAAATTTTGGAAACACGATCGGACAAGGTGTAGACAACACAATTATTATGGGAACGTTCACAGCCAGTTGGCACTTGAAACATAACTTATTTATAGATGTTTCCGCCACTATCCGTAACAGTAAAAGTGCTGCTGCGGTCTTTAATAACAACTCAACCATAACTTCATTAGCTTTACGCTGGAATATCGCACAGCGATTGTACGAATTTTAAATTCAATGAAAATATATTTCCGGATTTTAAAATATGCTCCAGGGTATTTATCCAGGATAGTGAAGTTTTTTCTATACGCAATTTTTGGAGTGATTTTCAGTGCAGGGTACCTGGCACTTACCATGCCTATGCTTAAAATCCTTTTCGATCCTGTGGTAAGTACAACCGTACCGGCCCTGCCTGAAAAATTTGAATTATCAAAGGTATATATTGAACAAACATTCAATCATTACTTCATATCCATCGTACAGCAATATGGGGCGCACACTACTTTATTGTTTATTTGTATTGGTATTGTTGTACTGATCATTATAGGGAACACACTGCGGTATCTTGAACGGTTAACCGCCTCTAGGATTAAAGTGGATGTTGTCAAGAATATGCGAATGGATATTTTCGGCAGGGTATCTAACCTTGATATAGGATATTTCAACAACCAGCGAAAAGGCGACTTAATGTCGCGCTTCACAAACGACATGTCTGAAGTTGAATCTTCAGTAGCTAACAGTTTAAAATCTGTGCTAAAAGAACCTGTAACATTGATTGTCTACTTTGGGGTTTTATTTGCGATTTCGTACAAACTTACCCTGTTCACACTGATATTATTCCCTGTAACCGGTGGCCTTGTAGCAGAAATTATTAAGCGGTTAAAGCGTAAAGCAAAACAGAGCCAGGAGTCGATGGGTAGGATTGTTAATATCCTTGATGAAACATTTGGGGGTATGCGTGTAATCAAGGCTTTTAACGCACGCAACTTTATTCTAAAAAAGATTGACGAGGAGACTAGCTATCACCGAAAAGTCAATCTTTCGATAGCACGGAAGAATGAATTGTCTTCTCCCTTGTCTGAAGTATTAGGTGTAATCATTGTAGCCATTATTCTTTACTATGGCGGTAACTTGGTGTTGGGTGGTTCGGGCGAACTACAACCTCAGGAGTTTATGGGATTTCTTGTGTTCTACGCCTCCATGATTCAGCCGGCTAAAAATTTCTCTAATGGAATAACATCGTTACAAAAAGGAACAGTTGCAGCTGACAGGATTTTCAGGATTATTGATATTGAGCCTGCTATCAAGAATAAACCTGATGCAATTAAACTAAACGAGTTTAAAGACTGCATTGAATTTAAGGGTGTAGGATTTACCTATGGTGCTGATATGGTGTTGAAAAATATCAACCTGAAAATTCAGAGTGGCAAAACCATTGCCTTGGTGGGGCCTTCTGGTGGAGGTAAATCTACATTAGCCGATCTTATACCCCGGTTTTATGACCCGACACATGGTGAAGTTTTGTTGGATGGAAGAGTTTTGCAAGACTACGATCTTGAATCACTACGTGGACTGATGGGTGTAGTAACACAAGAATCAATTCTGTTCAACGATACTATTTTTAATAACATTGCCTTTGGAATGGCCAATGTGAAAGAAGAAGATGTGATTCATGCCGCTAAGGTGGCCAATGCGCATGATTTTATTATGCAAACGGAAGAAAGGTATGATACGCTTATTGGCGATCGCGGATCAAAACTCTCGGGTGGTCAACGACAACGGTTAGCAATTGCCCGTGCTGTGTTAAAGAATCCACCAATCCTTATTTTAGATGAAGCTACTTCTGCATTGGATTCTGAATCAGAAAGATTAGTGCAGGACGCCCTTACCAACCTGATGAAAAACCGAACCTCCGTTGTTATTGCGCATAGGCTAAGTACTATCCAGCACGCTGACGAAATTATTGTATTGCAAGATGGGCAGATTGTGGAGCGTGGAAAGCATGATGATCTGGTACAACAAAATGGCCTTTATAAGAAGCTCAGTGAAATCCAGAAGGCTTGAGATCGTGCTTTTTGTGCAAGTTTTCGGGTGATTTTGTATTTTTTGGTTTTAGTTAAAAAGCTAAGTTTGTCACTCAATCTAAAAAGGCCATGATGAAAAAGAACCGTCTCATCTTCTACTCCGTTTTCGGGGCGCTTCATCTGTTTATTTTTTTATTCAGCCTGTATATGGATGGCCAAAAGGAAAACGTAGCGTTTCTCTTCCAGATGCAGGGAAAAATCTGGATGTTGAAATATGGTTCGCTTATTCTCTTGTTTCTTATGGTTGCCAATGTCATTCTTCATTATCGTGACAACCGCAGAAATCAACGCGAGAAGGATGAACTAACGAAAGAACTCAATAATCTAAAAGCAAAGTTGTACGACCTGCAGGAAGCTGCGAAGAACAAACCAGTGCCCCAACCTCCAACAAACTAAAATGGACAACCGTCATATTATTACAACGGAATTGCAACAATCGGCAACCGTACTCGATAACTTTTTAAATGAACCTGCCAACTACCTCAAAATTGATGAGGCTGCGCAGGTTATGATTAACGCAGTTAACAAGGGAGGAAAAATTATCGCTTGTGGTAATGGAGGTTCGCATTGTGTAGCCATGCACTTTGCCGAAGAACTTACCGGTCGTTACCGTGAGAACAGAAATCCGATTCCTGCGCTTTCTATTTCCGATCCGGGGCATATGTCATGCGTGGGCAATGAGTATGGCTATGATTTTATCTTCTCCCGCTTTGTTGACGCCATCGGTCAGCCAAATGATGTTTTACTGGCAGTGAGTACCAGCGGCAACTCAGCTAACGTAATTCAGGCGGCACAATCGGCCAGAGCCAAGGGAATGAAAGTTATTGCCTTAACCGGGAAGAATGGTGGCAAACTGGCCGCACAGGCCGATGTGGAAATTCGCGTTGCCCATTTCGGTTTTGCCGATCGGATTCATGAAATTCATTACAAGATTGTCCATGTATTAATCGTCCTTCTCGAAAAGCACGTGTAAGTATGCTGGCGAAGACCTACGGCTGCGCAGTGTTTGGTGTAGATGCCCGAACCATTACCGTAGAAGTTAACGTAGGGCAAGGCACGCGTTTTTGGATGAGTGGCCTCCCGGATAGCGCCATCAAAGAAAGCGAACACCGCATTGAATCTTCTGTAAAACAGTTTCGCTATTTCATGCCACGGGAGAAAACCGTGGTGAACCTGGCGCCCGCGGATATTCGCAAAGAAGGTTCAGCATACGATTTACCCATTGCCCTGTGTGTGTTAAAAGCTTCCGGTCAGATTGAAACCGAAAAGCTGGAGGAATTTGTGATTATGGGGGAGTTGGCATTGGATGGAACACTCCGCCCCATTAAAGGTGTTTTGCCCATCGCCATACAAGCACGCAACGAAGGGGTTAAAGGATTCATTCTTCCAAAAGACAATGAACGCGAAGCAGCCATTGTGGATGGGCTGCCGGTTTATGGTGTGGCTACATTAAAAGAAGCCATCGACTTTCTTGAAGAAAAAGTTACCCTGCAACCTGTACAGGTAAGTGCCAAAGAAATTTTTTCTGCACAACTCAATGATTATGACTCAGACTTCAGCGATGTACAAGGTCAGGAAAACATAAAGCGTGCGATGGAGATTGCCGCAGCAGGTGGGCATAATGTAATTATGATTGGTCCGCCCGGTGCCGGTAAAACTATGCTGGCCAAACGGCTGCCCACTATACTTCCACCGCTTTCGCTGAACGAGGCATTAGAGACAACAAAAATTCATTCTGTTGCCGGAAAACTTAACCGCGACACTGCATTGGTTGCAACCCGACCGTTTCGCTCACCACATCATACTATTTCAGATGTCGCACTCGTGGGTGGTGGAGGTAATCCACAACCCGGGGAAATTTCATTAGCCAATAACGGTGTTTTGTTTCTTGATGAACTTCCTGAATTCAAGCGTACGGTACTGGAAGTGATGCGCCAGCCGATGGAGGAAAGAAGGGTTACGATTTCACGCGCAAAAGTTTCTATTGATTATCCCGCCAACTTTATGTTGGTGGCCAGTATGAATCCGTGTCCTTGTGGATATTATAACCATCCTGAGAAGGAATGTGTGTGTGGCCCTGGCGTGGTGCAGCGTTACCTGAGCCGTGTGAGTGGCCCTTTGCTCGACCGGATTGACCTGCATGTGGAAGTGGTGCCCGTGAGTTTTGATGAGATGACTGCTAAACGTACCGTTGAAACCAGTGAGCAGATTCGCCAGCGGGTAATCAACGCTAGAGAAATACAGTCAGCACGGTTTAAGGAACAGAAAGATATTTACTGCAACGCCATGATGCCCTCCAATGTGGTGAAAGAAATATGTATGATCAACGATTCGGGAAGAGCACTGTTGAAAACCGCTATGGAAAAACTCGGTCTTTCGGCTCGTGCTTACGATCGCATTTTAAAAGTGTCCCGCACCATTGCCGACCTGGCTTCATCCGATGACATTCGGGTAGAGCATTTAGCGGAAGCTATACAGTATAGGAGTTTGGATAGAGAAGGGTGGGCTGGGTAGCTTCCTATTAATTATGACTCGAACTATTTTCATCTATGGCCTAGTTTTAGCTGCGGCAGTTTTCATGCTAAAAATGCTGGAGTATAAATTCTTTTATCACCAGCTTTCGGTTGAAATTTATATCGGGATAATCGGTCTATTGTTTACTATACTGGGCATCTGGGTTGGTAACAAATTCACCAGAAGGAAAAAAGTTTTTATTGCTCCTCCAGTTGGTGAGTTTAAAGTCAACGAAAGGATTTTAACAGAAACCGGCATCAGCAAGCGCGAATATGAGGTGCTGGAGTTAATGGCAAAGGGTTTATCTAACCAGGAAATTGCAGATAAGCTTTTTGTATCATTAAATACAGTAAAAACACACACCGCCAATCTTTTTGTAAAACTGGATGCCAAAAGGCGCACACAAGCCATCCAGCGAGCCAAAGAACTTCAGCTGATTCCCTAAATGCATATCCTGCTTTAGAACTATTCCGCTTAACTTTTCATCAAATCATCCTTTTGGGTGAGCGGTTTAACGGCATTTTGAGATTGTTTTGAGTCAAAACCAAAATCCTATGAAAAAACTAGTTCTCGCGTATGGCTTCATAGCCGGTGTTATTGTTTCTGTAATG
The DNA here is from genome assembly GCA_002344065.1 of Flammeovirgaceae bacterium UBA2366. GTDB lineage: Bacteria > Bacteroidota > Bacteroidia > Cytophagales > Cyclobacteriaceae > UBA2336. The sequence goes on along the minus strand of DDTK01000014.1, from coordinate 84,268 downwards.
TTGTTGGTTCAGCAACCTCTTTTTGAGAAGGGTATACTGAACATGGATAATGGGGTGTATGTAGGTTTTACCACCATGATAATTGCCCTGTCACTCATTTTTTTTGCCATTAAATCTTATCGCGATCAACATCTTAAGGGGTCAATCACTTTTATAACGGCATTTAAGATTGGTATTTTTATTACGCTCATCGCATCAGTTTTGTATGCGTTAACCTGGGAAGGATACTACAGCCTGACGGATAGTGATTTTATGGAGCAATGGCAGCAAGGCCAGCTTGATAACATGATCAAGAATGGTGCTACAGAGACTGAACTCGCTGAGATGCGGAAGGATCAGAAGACAATGGGTGAACTTTATAAAAATAATTTTTTCGTTCGCTTTGGATTTACGTTGACTGAAATATTACCTGTGGGACTGATGATTACCTTAATCAGCGCGGGCATTTTACGGAAAAACAAAATTCTACCAGCATGAAATCGAATAACTGATTTTATTTAACGCAATCCGCGAAACAACAAACTCGGTTTTTTTTATTATTTTCAACGCTTGTCTTCCTGCAAATCTGAAGAGATAAAGAACAAAACCATTTTAGGTTGCTCTTGTTTGCTAGTAAAGCGAATATAATTATGAAAATACTGGTTGTTGAAGATGAGCCTAACTTACTTGCACTGATGCGAAAAGGATTCGCAGAGAGGAACTACGAAGTAAGCGTTGCCATGGATGGAAATACCGGCTGGGATATGGCATCGCGCCATCAGTTTGATGTGGTGATACTGGATATCATGTTGCCCGATATAAACGGATTGGAAATCTGCAGGCGCATCCGATCGGCCAAAAATTTTGTACCGATACTTTTACTCACGGCACTTGGCAGCAATGAAAATATTGTTACCGGCTTGGATAGCGGAGCAGACGATTACCTGGTTAAACCGTTTAAATTTTCTGAACTGGATGCCCGCGTTCGCGCACTTACCAGGCGTGCCAATTATTCTGAGCGGGAAGCGAATGCCCTGAAGATAGCTGACCTCGTGGTTGATCGCGTGGCAAAAGTAGTTAGTCGTGATGGAAAACCCATTAAGCTTACCGCCATGGAGTTTAGGCTGCTGGAGTATATGGCACGCAACAAGGGTATTGTGCTTAGTCGTAATCAGCTACTTGAAAATGTTTGGGACATTCGTTTTGACATGAGTACCAATGTGGTGGATGTTTATATAAACTATCTCCGAAAAAAAATCGATAAGCCATTTAAGGAAAAACTTATCCACACCATTAAAGGGTTAGGCTATGTTATCCGCAATGAAGCGGTAGATGAAAACGCGGACTAAAATAGCGCTTACCTATGCAGCCTTTACCGCCTTCACGGTAATACTTTTGTGCACGGTAGTTTTCTTCCTGGTAAAGGCTAATAAACAACAATATTTCGTCAGCCGTTTAAAAGACAGGGCCAGTATTGTCGCGCAAGGCTATCAACAAAATGATGATCGTATGCGGTCGTTGAAGGAGGAATACCTTGATCCGTTGGCCGATGAACAGGACTATGTATTGAAGGTGAATACAGACGCAGGAACGCTGGAATACGATATTCGTCTGAGTTTGCCCCATCAGTTTTATCGTGAGGTATTACAACGATCATCAGCCTGGAGTGTAAACGACTATGTATTCTACTATGGTCAGCTCTTCTACGATGACGATGAGTCATTTATAGTTATTGTAACTGCGCGTGATGATCTAGGTAAGGAACGAATTATATTTCTGCGTACAGTTTTGATTTTTGGCACATTGGGTTCAGTATTATTTGCGGTGTTGGTAGGTGGTGTGTTTGCCTATCGCGTTGTAAAGCCTATTTCATTAATTACCCGTGAGGTGAATCGAATCAGTGCCTCTAACCTGCACAAGCGATTGCCATTATTGAAATCGGTTGATGAGATTGAAGAATTAAAGCAGACGTTCAACAATATGCTGGATCGGTTAGAAACCTCTTTTGAAATTCAGAACAATTTTATCAATAATGCTTCGCACGAATTAAAAACGCCCATTGCCACCATTATGGCTGAGGCGGAGATACTACTCAGTAAAAAGCGCGAACCACATGAGTATGAAGAAGCGCTGCAAAACATTTCGGGCTATGCCCAGAAATTGGCCAGTCTGACAGAAAGTTTATTGAAACTTACACAAACCGGGTACGATGGTGAAAAGCAAGTACTGGACATAGCCCGTATGGACGAAGTAATGCTGGAGATCATGGGTGATTTGAACATTCGATACCCCGATAACAAAGTACATTTCCGGATGGGTGAAAATCAGGATGATGATGTGTTACTAACACTTCCGTGTAACAAGCCTTTGCTTAGCCTTGCCTTGATGAATATTATCAGTAATGCCGTGAAGTACTCCGATAATCAAGAGGTTTTTGTTTCCTTGACGGCAGATGAAACAGCCATTTCCATAGTGATAAATGATATTGGCATTGGTATCCCAAAAGAAGATGTGCCGCATCTCTTTGAGCCATTCTTTCGTGGAAAAAATGCAACCCGCTACGCTGGTTATGGATTAGGATTACCCATCGCACAAAAAATTATCCGGATGCATCATGGAGAAATTTCAATTCAATCTGAGCAAGGGAAGGGAACTGTAGTGATAATTCGGTTCACGCGCCCTCATTAAAAAATTCTAATCTGAATTCTTAAGAAATTCTAATCTTAGTTTAAGCTCGCTTTTAGGTAGGTGCAGTTTATTTGATATATCATTCACCAAAACAAAAGCGCTATGAAAAACATTCTTATCCCAACAACACTGAAGCACGACACGCTAAAAGCTGTACGTGCAGTAGTGAAAAATGTTCGTGAAGACAATATAAAAATTGTATTGCTCATGTTGTCTGAAATGCCAGATGGTATTACTGATTTGTTGTTTTCTTCAAAATCAGGAGCAGAAACGTCTGTTAAGGAACAAAAAGTTCTTGATGAGTGCAGAAATTTTGTGGCAGAATTTGATCAGGTATCGCTTCAGGTGCATCACCAATATGGCATGTCTGGTCCGCTTTTACGGAACATCATGAATCATCATACCATCGGTTTAACGGTACTTACACCTTCGTATAAAAATGAAACCGGCTCCATTCACAAGCAAGCTGTAAAATCATTATTAAACAGTAAATGCCCTATACTTCACATACCTGAGCGTGTTACTGAATTGGCACTTGATCAGGCCATTTATGTTGATAACTCCCCATCGCATATTTCTATGGAAGATATTCAACACATGCTAAACAAAGACTTTGCCATTCGGGTAGTGAGCCAAGCTAAATTGATGGAGGGGCAACGTACGGAAGATCTTACACCTGAATTAGTTGAGACCATTGAGAAGAATAACATTAATCTATTGGTTGAAACGCGTAAACCCGAAAGAAAGGGATGGGGAGCAACGAAAGTTGTTGAGCAGGTATCGTTGGCAGAGAAGTTGGGAGTGCCTGTGTTGAGTTTGATTGATAATTAAATACTTTAAAAAAGAATCATATGCTGTTAAAAAGGGACATACCGATAAAGTATGTAATTGGTAAGATAAAATTTGAATTCATCTTCGTTAGCATTTATGCGTTGGCATTCGGATTGATTCATAATTACCTTAATATCAATCATATTAATGTACCAATTGCAGTACCGGCTATTGTGGGTACTATTATTTCATTATTGCTCGCATTTCGTTCTAATCAGGCTTATGATCGCTGGTGGGAAGCCAGAATTATTTGGGGCGCTATCGTAAATGATTCCCGAACACTGGTTCGGCAAGTGATTACATTTTATAAAGATGTCGGATATCCTGAGCAAGCCACTGAATTCAAAAACAGATTTGCCATGCGTCAGGCAGCGTGGTGCTACAGTTTGGGTAATTTCCTCAGAAATCACGATGCCTTAATGCCAGTGAAAAAATTTCTCACGGATGAGGAGTTTAGGTTTGTGGCTCGTCATAAGCATGTTCCAAACGCATTGCTCTTGTTGCATGGCCGTGATATTCGAAGAGCGTTGGAGGATGGAAAAATTAATAACTATCAACAGGTAGAAATCGATCAAACCATAAGCCGTTTGTGCGATGCTATGGGAAAATGTGAGCGTATCAAAAACACTATCTTCCCAACTACGTATAGCCTGTACATTCACTTTGCGTTGTACTTGTTTGTGCTCTTGCTTCCTTTTGGATTAACGGAGTATTTCGGTTTTATCGAAGCCCCTTTGGTGATAACCATTTCGTCTGTTTTCTTTTTGATCGAAAAAATGGCTATTCATCTCCAAGATCCGTTCGATAATAAGCCTACGGATACACCGGTAACTACCATTGCCCGCTCTATTGAGATTACACTGCGGCACATGGTAAGTGAGCGTAATGAGGAAACTGAATTGAAAAGTATTGATATTGAGTTACCGAAGATGGAAGGAGCCTACTATGTTATGTAGTGTTGTCATGACATTTTTACATAACAACTTTAAAACTGACAGTTTTCAGCATCTCAATAAGAATTTGGTTACCTGGGTGCAATTTTTGTTTGTGATAATTCGTTACTAAGAAATTGAATATGGAAATGTTAGCACTAAGTTTAATTAGTATCTTAATTATTTCGATCGTCTTTATCCTCTTAATTTTAAAGAGCTCATCACAAATTTTAGGCGATGAATAGATCAGCATTGAAGGAGAAGCTCTGATAACGGGGCTACTCCTTTAATTATTTTTCCGAATTCCGTTGTCTCCGGGCTTCAAACACCACCACCGCGCATGAGGTGGATACATTCATGGAATCTATTTTTCCCTGCATGGGGATAATAATGTTGGCGTCTGAGTTTTTCACCCAGCCATCAGATAAACCTGTTGCTTCGGTGCCCATTACAATGGCGCATGGTTTTGTAAAGTCGGTTTGATCGTAAGACTTCGAGGCCTTCAGGTAGGTGCAATAAATGCTGATCTTATTATTCTTTAACCAATGAATTGTTTCTTCGCTGGTAGCAGCCGCAATTTGTTTGGTGAATACACAACCCAAGCTTGAGCGGATGACATTGGGATTGTAAAAATCAGTTTGTGGGTCGCAGATGATTACGGCATCTACTCCGGCTGCATCGGCTGTGCGCAAAATTGCACCAAGGTTGCCGGGTTTCTCTACCCCTTCAAGAATTAAAATTAGGGGAGTATTGCTCAGCGTGATTTGATTAAGTTCATGAACTTTCATTTCAGCAACAGCAATTACACCACCCGAATTTTCGCGCACGGCAATTTTATCGAATACTTCTTTTGAAACGGGTATCAGCAGTTTGTCATCTAACCCAAGTGATTGCAGTTCGCTCAACCCCACCATGTCAGCGCAAAAGAAAAGATTGCCAATGTGGTAGCCTGCCTCTAAAGCAAACTTAATTTCTTTTTTTCCTTCAATGATAAAAAGCTGCTGCTTTCTGCGCTCTCGTGGTTTTTCCAACGCAAGCAGGCTTTTAATTTTTGGATTTTGAGTGCTGGTGATTTTAAAATGTAAATTTTTACCACCCCGGCCTTCGGCCACCCCTCCTGAAACAGGAGGGGAATTTTCATTGTGTTGGGAATTCTTATTCCCCTCCTTGGCAAAGGAGGGGCCAGGGGTGGTTATAAATGCTGCTTTTATTTTATCCAAAACAGATTCTGTTGCTTTAAACACTTCTTCATTTTCGAAGCGAAGTACACGTAAATTTAAAGATTGAAGATACTTAGTGCGTTCTTGATCGTTTTCATAGCCTGACTGATGAAAATGTGCCACACCATCCAGTTCAACAACTAATTTTTCAGCAGGGCAATAAAAATCGACAACGTAGTTACCAATGCTGTGCTGTCTTCTGAATTTGCGTCCTTCTAACTGACTTTTCTGAAGAAATCCCCACAGGGTAGCTTCTGCCGTTATAGCATTGTTTTGCAGGTCTTTTCGTGTTTGTTTCACGTGGTCTTGGTTGTGGATGTGCGCCATACTTATTTCTCCACGAGTAAAGTTCCATGATTAAATTTCAAAATCATAGCTTCTTTCTATTTTTACCTGAACTTTGAACTTTATTTCCTTGAATCTGAAACTACTTTATCCCTCCTCCTGGAAAGACTATGAACTCATCGATTCGGGTGAAGGTCAGAAGTTGGAACGCTTTGGAAAGTACACGCTTATTCGTCCGGAGCCGCAGGCTATCTGGAGCAGTGTGTTATCCGAAAAGGAGTGGAGCCGACTGGCGGATGCCCGCTTTGACCGTGAACAGAAAGATAAATTTCGGTTTAGCGATGAAGTGAAAGGTGGATGGACCCGCAATAAGGGCATGCCAGAAAGTTGGCAGGTTTACTATCAATACAATGATTTAAAACTTACGTTACGTCTGGCACTTACCAGTTTCGGTCACGTAGGTATTTTTCCGGAGCAAGGCGAAAACTGGAATTTCATTTACGATACCATAACCAACTGGAAGGCCGAAAGGCCACGTGTGTTGAATTTGTTTGCTTATACAGGTGCCGCTTCCGTGGTAGCTAAAACTGCTGGTGCTGATGTTACTCATGTTGATGCTTCCCGACCTGGGTTGAATTGGGCAAATCAAAATATGCAGCTTAACAATTTAGCAGATATTCGATGGGTATATGAAGATGCTTTCAAATTTGTACAACGCGAAGTAAAGCGTGGAAATAAGTACAATGGAATAATTATGGATCCGCCACCGTACGGTCGCGGACCGGAAGGGGAGAAGTGGACACTTCAGGAGCAGTTGAATGAACTGGTGCGGATGAGTAGTGAATTGCTGGAGGAGAAGAACTGTTTTTTTATTTTGAGTATGTATGCAGTAGGGCTTTCATCATTGGTTGGTTTAAATGTGGCTAAAACTCATTTTACTATGCATTATGCGGAAGCAGGAGAATTCTTTCTGAAATCCAGTAATGGAAGGGATTTACCCATGGGAACATTTTTACGGTTTAACTCTTAATTTTTTGTTCTGGTTCAACTATTGTATCATTCTTAGCATCCTCAATTAAATTTCAAGGTTGATCAGGGTTTTTCTCACATTAGCTTTTTTTCTGTTTGCTGCGCAAGTATTCGCGCAAAAAGTTTACCGTGGTATTGTTGTTGATTCTGTAACATTAAAAAACCTGCCCGATGTTCACATCGCAATAAAAAATTCAGCTACTGGAATTGTTACCCAAGCCGATGGTAGCTTTCGCATAGCAGCACGGCCGATCGATACATTAATATTCACCAGTCTTGGATATAAGCCACTCATTCTTCCCCTTCTATTTGAAGAAGATGCCATAATGATTATGCTGAAAGAGAATGTGCAGATGCTGGCTAACATTACCGTTAAGGCCACGCGGCTATATCCTAACAAAATTGAAGACCGCACCCGCGAAGAACCAAAGCGAATGGATCCCCTGCAAGCTGTTATTTCTCCCATCGATTATTTTTTCTGGCGAGAAGAGCGTGACAGGCGTAAGCTTGCAAAGTATGTGCGGGAAAACAACCGTACACAAACCTATCGACAGGTTATTGCTGACCCAGATGTAAAAAAGATCATGATGGATACGTACTCCATCAACGATGAAAAGTACTATGATCTGATTGTAAGGTTTAATCAGGAGAATGGAGCTTTACACTATGCAACCGATGCCGATGAAATAATGGAGGCTCTTTATGAGTTTTTCAGTCGTGTATTGAACAGGAATTAGCACGTTGCCTATAAAACTTTGAATGCTGAACCTTATTCCTTGAATTTTCATTCTTATCTTTGCCCCCTTAATTAAAGCCATAATAGGCTAAACATCAGAAAACAAGCGGATTTCAAAGATTTATGGAAGTTAGTAAAATCAGAAACATTGCCATTATTGCCCACGTTGACCATGGAAAGACCACGTTGGTAGACAAACTTTTGCATGCCGGTCATTTATTTCAAGCTCACGAGAACCCTGGCGAGCTCATTATGGACAGTAATGAATTGGAGCGCGAACGTGGTATCACCATTCTCGCCAAGAACGTTTCTGTACGGTATAAGGATTATAAGATCAATATTATTGACACACCAGGCCACAGCGATTTTGGCGGTGAAGTAGAACGTGTGTTAAACATGGCCGATGGTTGCTTATTGTTGGTTGATGCCTTTGAAGGCCCCATGCCTCAAACCCGCTTTGTATTGCAAAAGGCAATTCAATTAGGCTTAAAGCCGATTGTGGTGGTAAATAAAGTAGATAAGAAAAACTGTACGCCTGATGAAGTACACGAACAGGTTTTCGATCTGATGTTCACGCTGGATGCCACCGAAGAGCAGCTTGATTTCCCTACGTTCTATGGTTCGGCAAAACAAGGCTGGATGAGCACCGACTGGAAACAACCAACAGAAGACATTACACCTTTATTGGAAGGCATTATTAAATACATTCCCGCACCAACAGTAGCAGAGGGATCTCCACAGATGTTGGTAACATCGTTGGAATATTCTTCTTACATCGGCCGGGTGGCTATTGGTCGAATTCACCGTGGTGAATTAAAAACGGGTCAGCAAGTGGCCATGGTAAAGCGTGATGGAAAGACCATTACAAAATCGCGTATTAAAGATTTATATGTATTCGAAGGTTTTGAAAAACAGAAAGTTGACTCTGTTTCGTCAGGAGAAATTTGTGCGATTGTTGGTTTGGAAGGTTTTGAGATTGGAGATACTGTAACTGATCCTGAAAAGCCGGAACCATTAAAGTCTATTGCGATTGATGAGCCAACGATGAGTATGCTCTTCACCATTAACAATTCTCCGTTTTATGGTAAAGAAGGAAAGTTTGTTACTTCGCGTCACATCAGGGAACGTTTAGAAAAGGAATTAGAGAAGAACCTGGCTTTGCGTTTAGGTGAAACCGGTTCAGCTGATAGCTTCATGGTTTTTGGCCGTGGGGTACTTCACTTATCGGTGTTGATCGAAACCATGCGCAGAGAAGGCTACGAATTACAAATTGGGCAGCCGCAAGTAATTTTCCGTCAGATTGATGGCGTAAAGTGTGAGCCTGTTGAAGAATTAACAATCGATTTACCCGAAACAGATGCTGGAAAGGCTATCGAAACAGTTTCCATGCGCAAAGGTGAAATGACCAACATGGAGCCGAAGAGTGATAGGATGATTTTGAAATTTATGATTCCTTCTCGCGGTATTATCGGGTTAAGAAATTATTTATTGAACGTTACAGCAGGTGAGGCCATCGTTACCCACCGCTTTAAAGAATATCAACCCTATAAGGGCGAAATACCGGGCCGTATCAACGGATCTTTAATTGTTATGGATGAAGGCGAAGCGATTCCATACAGCTTGCACAACCTTCAGGATCGCGGAAAGTTTTTTATCGATCCGGGAGAAGCTGTTTATGAAGGTCAGGTTATTGGAGAACATAGCCGTGCTGGTGATTTGGTGGTAAACGTTACCAAAACAAAAAAACTTACCAACATTCGCGCTTCAGGTTCTGATGAAAAAATGCGCATTGCTCCAGCTACTAAATTTTCGCTGGAAGAGGCCCTGGAATACATCCAGGCTGATGAGTATGTTGAAGTGACACCAAAGTCGATACGCCTGCGTAAAGTTTACTTAAAAGAAAATGACCGTAAACGCGAACGCAACAAAGCGTTGGCGGTATGAGGTGGATAGGTATTCTGTTTTTTCTTTTTAGCGTAGGACTGTTTGCACAGACTAAGCCGTCAAAGGTACAGGTTGCAGAGGCGCTTGGCGATACACTTTTTAATCGCGAAGATTTTGTTGGTGCACTGAAACAATACAACAAAGTAGCCAAGGCTACTAAACTAAAAACAGTTCAGCAGCGTCAGATACTGTATAAGCGAGCCGTTTGTCTTTTCTATCTGGGTGAATTTGATCAGGCTTTAGCCGATCTGAAAGTTTTTATTCCGGAAAACCAAAGCCTGCCGCGTGCCCGTATTCTTCGCGCCTTTATTTATCGTGAGTTAGGGGAGTTGCAGCTTCAGCTTGATGATTTGAATCAGGTGCTGGAATGGGACGCCATGAACATCGATCTTTTAAAGTGGCGAGCTGGCCTGTTGGTAGAGATGGGCGAGAATGAGCAAGCCTTGGTTGAATTAAAGGCAATGAAGCAATGGGCTACCGATGAAGAGGTTGAGTTGTACACGGGACTCGCCTACTACGGACTCGAAAAGCCGGATAGTGCGCTGTATCACTTCGATCAATCTATACTAGCTAACGGAGGATATTTGCCCGCCTATCAATATGCGGGTTCGGTTTGCCTTGAACAAGGTGCTTTTGAACTGGCACTTACCTATATCAACCTGGCCCTTCGTCTGGATGGTCAGAACCTTGAGTTGTTATTCTACAAAGGTGTGGCTTTGGTTGAACTGGACAGAAAAGAGGAGGGATGCCGGCTTTTAAATAAGGCCTTTTACAAGGGTATTGATGATGCCGGGGGATATCTGGAGGAGTACTGCTTTCCAAAAGAGTAGCGGGTTTTTAGTCTAATCCGTAACCCCTAATCTATTTTTCCTCTTCCCTTGTTGGCTCATGCCGGCCTGTTATTTTTGCACATGCCAGAACAGATCCTGATCCTTGATTTTGGTTCGCAGTATACCCAATTGATTGCCCGCAGGGTACGCGAACTTAATGTTTACTGTGAAATCCATCCATTTAATAAGATACCTGAAATTACCCCTGACATTAAGGGCATAATTCTTTCCGGTAGTCCCTGTTCTGTCCGTGATGCGGGCTCCCCAGATGTTGATCTGAAAGCGTTCAACAATCTTCCGGTTTTAGGGGTGTGTTATGGAGCACAGTTGATTGCCCACAAAAGCGGTGGTTCAGTATTGCCTTCCCAAATCCGGGAATATGGCCGTGCACGGTTAACCACGGTTGACCATCATAATGAATTGTTGAAGGAAATTTCATTGGATACCCAGGTGTGGATGTCACACAGCGATACCATTGCCACAGTTCCCGATTCCTTCGAAATTATTTCGAGCACGCCATCTGTAAAAGTTGCTGCCTATCATGTTAAGAATACCCACATTTATGGTATTCAATTTCATCCTGAAGTAACGCACACCACAGAAGGTAAAAATTTACTACGAAATTTTGTTGTACATATCTGCGCGTGCGCACAAGACTGGACACCCGATCAGTTTGTAGAAACTACTGTAGCCGATCTTAAAAAAAAGCTTGGGAACGATAAAGTGGTAATGGCTTTATCAGGTGGTGTGGATTCCACTGTGGCGGCAACACTCATCCATAAGGCCATCGGAAAAAACCTGCATTGCATTTTTGTAGATAATGGCTTATTGCGCAAAAATGAATTTGATCAGGTGCTTGAGTCGTACAAAGGCATGGGACTCAATATTAAGGGTGTTGACGCCAAGGAAAAATTCTATACTTCATTAAGCGGATTGAGTGAACCCGAAGCGAAGCGTAAAGCTATTGGTAAAACATTTATTGATGTTTTTGATGAGGAAGCTCATCGCATAACTGATGTAAAGTGGCTGGGTCAGGGAACAATCTACCCGGATGTTATTGAATCGGTTTCCGTCAAAGGACCATCCGCTACTATTAAATCGCATCACAATGTGGGGGGATTACCCGAAAAGATGAAAATGAAGGTGGTGGAGCCGTTGAACACATTGTTCAAGGATGAGGTTCGGATCGTTGGTAAAACCCTTGGCATTGATCCTGCTATTTTAGGTCGTCATCCTTTTCCGGGGCCTGGCCTGGGTATTCGTATATTGGGCGATATAACCGCTGAGAAAGTGCGAATTTTGCAGGAAGTTGATGCAATATTTATTGGAGGGCTGAGACAGCATTCACTTTATGACAGAGTATGGCAAGCGGGTGCGGTTTTATTGCCCATTCATTCGGTAGGAGTGATGGGCGATGAGCGCACCTATGAACAGGTTGTTGCGCTTCGTGCAGTAACCAGTACGGATGGCATGACAGCCGATTGGGTTCATTTACCGTATGAATTTCTGGCAGAAATTTCCAGTGACATAATTAATAAAGTGAAAGGCGTTAATCGAGTGGTATACGATATCAGTTCAAAACCACCGGCCACTATTGAATGGGAATAACTATGATACGATTTCTGAGTATTGTTTTGCTGGCAACAATTGTCAATTTGGTTAGTGCGCAGGTAAATTACCAGCAGCAATACACCAACGCTAAAGCACTTTATAAAGAAGGCAAGTATAATTTGGCTATGGAGAGTTTTAAACCTTTAGTAGCCTACGACAAGAGTAATCCTTTTCCTGAATATGCCTCATTTTATTATGCCATAAGTGCTTACCACCAGGGTTATAAATCGGTGGCTAAGGATATGCTCATGCAAATCAAGCAGCTTTATCCGACCTGGGATCAGCTGGATGAAGTTAATCTTTGGCTGGCTAAAATTCATTTTGACAGCAAAGAGTATTTTCAGGGGATGAACCAACTGGCCGCTATTAAGGGCCCGAAAGTTCAGAAGGATGTTCAGGGTATTAAGAAAAGTGGGCTGGCGAGTTTGACAGATGTTAGTGTGCTAACACGCATGCATCAGGAATATCCCAAAGATGCTGTTGTTGGAGAAAAACTGGCCCATGAACTTTCCAAAAGCATCGATACAAAGGAAGAAAAAGAATTGTTGGATAAACTCATTTCAACATTTAAGCTCAAGAAGTCTGATTTTGTAGACGAAACTCCACCTACTGTTCATAAGGATATTTACAGTGTTTCAGTTTTATTCCCTTTTCAGGTGAATACGCTTGAGCCTAATTTGTCGCGTAAGCGAAATCAGTATGTGCTGGATTTATATGAAGGCATAAAATTGGCTATTGATACCCTAAACAAACAAGGTATAAAAATAAGTTTGCGGGCGTATGACACCGACCGTAACCCGGCTAAAATTAAAAACCTGCTGGAGCGGGAAGAACTAAAAACTACCGATTTGATTATCGGTCCCTTATTTCAGGAAGAGAATAAAATTGTTCAGGATTTCTCTAAGGCTCACCGGATAAATCTCTTTAATCCTGTCTCCAATAATTTTGATCTGGTGCGTGACAATCCTTATGGATTTTTATTTCAGCCTTCACTGGAAACTCTGGGGGTGCAATCCGCAAAATTTCTTGCAGCTTATCAGGTCAGCAATAAAAAGTGCATGGTATTTTTTGGTGAGACCAAGCGCGATTCCGTACTGGCCATGAGTTTTGTAAACACGGCCCTGGAAACAGATCTTAAGGTTATTCAGGTTGAACGTTTCTCGAAAGAGTCCTCCGCAAGAATTCTTAAAATTCTTGCTACACCTACGGAGTTTGACGAATTCAAATACCCTAAGCAATTCACTCTTCCAAAAGATAGCCTGGGGTGTGTATTTGTCGCTTCCGATGACCCGGTGATTTATTCCAAAGTGATCAGCAGTGTTACAACGCGGGGGGATAGGGTAACGATTTTGGGTTCAGAAAGTTGGTTAGATCAAACTACCGATTACGAAAAGCTAAATTCTTTAGGGGTGGTTATGTTTGCTTCCAACTTTACTGCTTTTGATAACCAGGCCTACAGTGCCTTCCAAAAGAAATTTATTCGCGTGCACGGTCGCGTAACCAGCACCATACCCTATACAGATTATGTAAAAACCGGTTATGACTTTATGCTCTTTGCCGGAAACATGCTTAAAGCACACGGAGTGTATTTTCAGGATGCCCTAAACCGAAAGGAAATCAAAGGCTATCTGACAGAAGGTTATAACTTTCAGTTTTCACGCGACAACCAGCATGTTCCATTTATCCGCTTTAAGGATGGGGAGTTGGTGTCGGTCACCCCGCATTGATTTTCTTCAGTGGTATAATTTTTGTTTGCCAAAGCGTTATGTTTGTACTGGTATGCACAGGTTAAAAGCTTATTTTTTTCTGGGTGTTATTATAAATATTGTTTTGTTTCATCCGCTGGAAACAATGCAAAGTGATATCTTTTTAACTGCGCCCGATCCAATAAACTCCTTAACAGAGTTTGTTATGGAGGTGTGCCTCGATATTCAGGATAATCAACCCGGAGACGAACGTGAAAGTGAATCCGAGCATTTTAGTAGTGCCATCAAACTATTTAGTTCTTTCAAGAATGCAAACCTGCTTATTCGGCAAAATCTGATGATTGCGGAAATAGCAAATCTGTCTTTCAATGCTGCACCTGTTCTGAAGGTGTTTATTTCTATTAATAATCCTCCTCCCGAAGCGTAACGCTTTTATTCTATTTTTTTTAGTTAGTTCTGCGGGACACACCCGTATTGTATTCATTTCTATTCATTAGTTGATCATATGAAAGTAAGTAAGCTTATTATATTAAGTTATTTGTTATTTACAGTCGATAGTCTTGCACAGGATTATGACTCCAGCGTGGTAGCGGATGAGAAAAGGCTACCTTATAAAGTTCTGCATGCTGAACCTCTTTATATCGATTTGATTCGGGATTTAGGTGCCCATAAAGGTGAGAAGGAGTGGAACGTTGGTTTTGGAATGAAGGATAAACTTCGGTTCGATCAGTATGAAGCTTTAATAGAATATGAATGGGCACCAGTTAACCGGCTTGGATTGGAGATTGAAGTGCCGGTAACGTTTTATATGCGCGCACCTAATGGTTTAAATGCCGAAAAGCCTTCTGATAGAATTGAGTCTATAAAAACGGCTGCTCAATGGACTTTTTTGGTTTCTGAAAAACTTCAGACATCACTCGCCTTAGGGTATATTAATGAAATGGAATTTACTGATTTAAGTAATATAGGTTTTAATAATTTGTTTCAAGGCAATTTGTTTAATCCATTCTTTATAGCCGCGAAGCGCTTTAAGGATTGGCATACGCTAATTTATACAGGCCCGCAAGCTCATCTCGATTTTGAAACCAATAAGTGGAGATCTGCCTATGAATTGAATTCAAACCTTCATTATATGATTCCTCAGACTCGAAATTTTCTGGGCGTTGAATTTAACATGTTGTTTATGGGCTCCGAGTTTGAAATGGTTATACGCCCTCAAATGCGGGTAGTAATCCACGATGCCTTAATGATTGGCATTGTGCAAGGGATACCGGTTTCAAAAGAAAGGGAGCGATTAAGCTCCTTTCTTCGACTCATTTATGAGCCAAGGCATGCTTCGAAAGCAAAAGTCAGGCATAAGAACCAAGGTCATTAATTGATCAATTTGGTTTTGAATATTACATCTGAGGGGTTACGGGGGGTAATGGACCACTATTTATAGACATAATTTTATTACTTTTACCTCTTATAGAAACCTTCTTATGAGTACAGGGAAGCAATTTTTTACGGTAATATGCCTCATGGCTATGATAACCGTTGCAGTTGGCCAGGATGACCGCAAGGATAAAACGGCCGTTACCTATGAAGAGATTTATGACGAGCCTTACTCCATAAACAAGCTCTTTGTACACTTTCAACCCCTGTACGGTGAGTTATTTGCCACCAACGTGAACGCTGGATTTGGACTTGAGGCAAATTATTACCTGAATGACAAATTGGATTTTAAAGCTCATTTCAGAAAAACATACAGCAAAACTTTCTATGATTTTTCCCGCGATCTGGCCGAAAAAATCAGCGATGTAGACAACCGAACTGAGGTTTATAATTACTTTGAATTTGGTGGTACCTACCACATCAAAGATTTTACTGAGAGCTCTAAAACAAAAATGTTTTTGTTTAAGAACAGTTACAAAGGAAATAAATGGGCGGCACGTGTTCCGTTAAATGCTGAAATACCGTGTAAAGTCCGGAAAATTTATGGTGCACGTTTAGGTGGAATAATCTGGGATAGCTCAACCGATATCAATCGGGCGCTTGAAGCTCAAGGGTTAACCCAGGCCGATCTTAAAAATAGTGAGGGTAATGGCCTGCCAACCGACATTGATGTTTTCTCTAATATTTCAACGAAAGGTTTTTACGTGGGTGGATCGTTAACGTGGATCAGAAATGTAGCAGTAAGCTTCGATAAATTTGAAACAGGTGTAGACGATTTAATCTTAACCACTTATTTCGACATACTCATTTCACCCTGGATAACGCTTGATGATATTGTTTACACCCCTAAAGATGCCAACGGAGATCCCATTTTAGCGGATCGTAGAACTTATTCAATTGATGCCATAAAAACCAACACATTCGGTTTTCGTGCCGGTATTGAAGGAAAATTCAACCGGACGCTGAGTTGGTCGTATGGTGCGGAAGCTGGCTATCGTCCAAGTGTTGATGGTCGCGGATTCTTTGCCATGCTGAAGATAAGCTTTCCGGTATACAGTACTAATCTTGATTACAAGGTAGAAGCCTTCGGTAAATAATTTTTCGTGGCTTGGGATATTCTCATCCTTAACTGCAAAGGGCTCGTTCAAGTCAGGGAAGAAATTTCACTACCTCTTAAAGGAGCTGCTTTGGGCAAGTTGCCCATTTTTAACAATGCTTACCTCGCTATAGCTGACGGCAAGTTTGCAGCGTATGGCACTATGGATGACTTACCGGAAAATTATCAGGCAACTACGACAATAGATGCCTCTAACAGGTTTGTCTTTCCTTCGTTTGTCGATTCACACACCCACCTTGTTTTTGCAGCTAGTCGTGAAGAAGAATTTGTGATGAAGATTAAGGGAGCAACTTATGAGCAGATTGCTGCCAGTGGTGGGGGTATTTTAAATTCAGCAAAAAAACTTCAGCAAACTTCTGAAGAAGAATTATTTGAACGTTCCCTAAAAAGGGCACATGAAATTATTAAATCGGGAACGGGAGCTGTGGAAATTAAAAGCGGCTATGGATTAACCACAAAAGACGAGTTGAAAATGCTTCGGGTGGCTAAGCGGATAGGTAAGGAAACAGCCCTCACGGTTCGAACCACTTTCCTCGGTGCACATGCTGTGCCGAAGGATATGGAGAAAGAAGATTACATCGAACAAATTCTTCAGGAAATGATTCCGGCCGTAGCCGGAGAAAAACTAGCCGATTACATTGATGTATTTTGCGAACAGGGATTCTTTACTGCTGATGAAACCGAACGAATTGTTGAACGGGGAAAACACTTCGGCTTGAAGCCTCGCATACATGCAAACCAACTCCATCGCTCCGGTGGCGTACAAGTTGGCATTAAAACAAAGGCATTAAGCGTTGATCACCTTGAAAATATTGGAGATGAAGAAATTGAACTGCTCATGGAAAGCACGGTGATGCCAACCGCACTTCCTGGAGCGGCTTTCTTTTTAGGATTGCCGTTTCCTCCGGCCAGAAAAATGATTGATGCGGGCTTACCGATTGCTATTGCTTCCGATTATAATCCCGGCAGCGCCCCTTCAGGTAATATGTCGTTAATGACAGCCTTGGCGTGCATTAAAATGAAGATGACACCGGAAGAAGCCATCAATGCCGCTACATTAAATACAGCCTGTGCCCTGGAGCTTGAACAAACCCATGGTAGCATCACGTTGGGTAAGGTAGCTAATGTGTTTATTACTAAGCCCATGCCTTCCGTAGCTTTTCTGCCCTACGCTTTTGGGAGCGACCTTATCGATATGGTTATCCTCAATGGGAGCATTATAAACTGAAAAGCCGACCGATTTTCGATTGTGAGCATGAGATTGCTTCGGTCGTTCCCTGCCTGACCGGCAGGCAGAATCCCTCGCAATGAGCAACTATGGCTTCTGGTTACTTGTTTTCACCTCAACGGAGTATGTAATCTCGCTATTAAGCGATGCGGCCACAGAACAATACTTCTCCAGGGAGAGAGCAGCTGCTTTATCAAGTTCTTCAGTAGTTACATCGGGTGATGTAACAATGTATTTACAATGTATAGCTGTGAATTTCCGTGGTGTTTCATCTCTTCGAACCCCGGTTGTTTCAATGGTAAAATCCTGAATCGTTTTTTTTCTTTTTTTAAGTATAACCACAATGTCCACCGCTCCACAACCCGCTACGGAAGATAGCAGTAGTTCAGTGGGGGACTGGGCCTGCTTTAGTTCAACCGCCCGCATATCCATAGTTATCGTATGACCAGCTGCATTTGATGCTTCGTACACTTCATCTTCCAGCATTCGGGTAATGATTCTCATTATTGAAATGAATTAATGGTTTTGTTTTGATTCCAGACACACTCCTGTATTTTTGGCAAGTTATAAAATTCGTTCATGTTGTTGGAAGAAAAGATAAAGGGTGCTATCCGGGATGTGTTTGATTATCCAAAACCTGGAATTGTCTTTAAGGATATTACTCCATTGTTGGCTGATCCTGATCTTTTGCGTTTAACCGTTGATGAGATGGTGAACCGGTTCCAGTCTCAAAAGATTGATGCCATTGCTGCTGTAGAAGCCCGTGGCTTTATTTTGGGTGGCATTTTAGCACGCGAATTGAAGTGCAGTTTTCTTCCTGTGCGCAAAGTAGGTAAACTCCCGTACACAACATTAGCTGAGAAGTATTCGTTGGAGTACGGAACAGCGGCTATTGAAATGCACATAGATGCAGTAAAAAAGGACTGGAATGTACTGGTGCATGATGATTTATTAGCAACCGGAGGCACCGCAGCTGCAGCTGCGAGACTGGTAAAGCAATCCGGTGGTAAGGTGGCCGGTTTTTCGTTTTTAATTAACCTTTCATTTTTGCCAGGCTATGAAAGGTTAAGCAAGGAGTTTGGGGTAAACCCTGACTGCCTGGTAACGTATTAACTTATTTCCCGTTTTCTTGTTACATCAGTATGTCAGGACCAACGACAATCCCCATGTTTCCGCTCTCCATTTTGCCCCTTCCGGGGGAATTGGTGCCTTTGCATATATTCGAGCCTCGCTACCAGCAGCTCCTGCAGGATGCGGAAAATTCAGATGTGAGTTTTGGTATCTTTTTCAACCACACGATTAATACTGAAAGGATTGGTTCCCTTATGAAACTGGAAAGCGTTATCAAGCGATATCCGGGAGGGGAATCCGATATTATTGTTAAGTGTGTAGATGTGTTTCATATGGATACCTTGTTCCGCACGTATAAGTCTAAAATGTACCCGGGTGGGGAGGTTCGTTTTTGGAATGTGAACGAACTTGAATTGGCGGGTGGAAAACTGGGTGAGTTGTTTCAGGAATATTTGATTAAGCGTAAGATCACACGTCATCAGGGATTTTTCAGTGTATACTCCATAGCCCAGGAACTCAGTCTTGACATTAACGAACGTTATACATTCTTATTGGCTGATGAGGCCCAGCGTGAACGACTGTTGCTGACCAGGGTGAAATTTCAAATGCATTTACTACAGCGTGAAGAGGTCAGCCGTGATTTATTTCATCTAAACTAAAAGAGGCCCATTTGTCGGGCCTCTTTTAGGTTTAATGTATCCTGGATCATTACTTTTCTTCTGCTTTCGCTTTTGCTTTCGCGAAATCACCGGCTTTTACCATGTTAAGGTTGTCATAATTCAGGTGTTTCTTCATGGCTGCATTTATTTCTGTCACTGTAAGAGCCTGAACTTTCTTTTCCAGTTCTTCATCCCACTTCATAGTACGACTGGTGAACAAATAGTTGTTTAATGAAGAGGCCACGGACGCATCCTGTGCACGGTTTACTGATCGAGACTGCAGCCAACCCGATTTGGCAGCTTCCACTTCTTCCGCAGTAAATCCCTCGTTAACCGCTTTAAGAATTTCTTCTTTGAAGACTTCTTCCAACTTTCCAACATTTTCTGGGGCGTAAATGGCGTAAGCTGTAAAGGTTCCTACCTTATCCAGATTTCCTGCATTGAAGAAGGAGCCTACACCATAGCTAATACCTTCTTTACCTCTTATGCGAGAGAACAATCGGGAGGCTGTTCCGCCTCCGAGCATATACTGGCCCAGTTCCAATGCTGCGTAATCTGGTTCGCTATCACTGTATTCCCATGTGTATTGTGCAAGAAAGAAAGCATTGGCTTTGTCGGGTGTCTCCAATTTTTCATCGATGGGTTGTACTTTTTTGATCCGTGCCTCCAGCCTTTTGAAATTGGCAGGACTCTTCCAGTTTCCAAACTGTTCGGTAATAATGGAGTTTATTTCTGAACTGTTAAAATCACCAGAAATGGCCAAAGTTCCATTGTTAGCTCCGTAAAAATCTTTATGGAATTTTTTAAGATCATCAAGCTTTAGCGCTTTAATAGATGCTAACGATTCATCAAAATCCTCAGCGTAGCGTGGGTCACCTTTCGGATAGGGAGAAGTATATTTTTGTAAACGTATGGAAGCCACTGCCTGAGGTTCGGTTCGTTGTGATTCGATACCTGCAATTCGCTCACTTTTAAGTTTCTCAAATTCCTCGGCAGGGAAGGAGGCTTCCTTTAAAATATGACCCACCAGTTTTAATGTTTCGGCCAGATTAGGTCCTGTTGTTTCAATGGATACACTGGCAGAAGTTGCTCCGCCAAAGATGGATACCCTGGCTTTTAGCCGGTCAAATTCATCTTTAATTTGTTGGCGTGTCATCTTCGATGTTCCCTTATCCAGCATGCTGGCGGTATACTGACCTATTGTTCCTTTGTTTGCCAGGTTTTTTTCATCACCAAAGCGTAGGGTCATACGCAATTGTACAGACTCACCGCGTGTTTTCTTTGCGAGGTAAGCTACCTTCATACCATTAGGTAAGGTGCTGCGTTGTGTTCTGCTTTCAATATTAGCCGGAGAAGGATCAAATTCTTCACCACTGGCAATAGCTTGTTTTCCTTTATAGTCTTTCACCAAAGCAGCCACATCCGGCTCACCGGGTATCTCTGAGCGATCAGGTTTTTCAGTAGGGATAAACAATCCAACTGTTCTGTTATCGTCTTTCAGATATTCTTTAGCAACTCTAAGTACATCATCTGGAGTAACCTTTTCAATTCTATCGCGGTAAAGGAAGAATAAGCGCCAATCGCCCATGGCGATATATTCGCTCAGGAAAATCCCAATACGATCGGCATTATTGAAATTCAATTCAAATTGTTTTAAAATTTCGCCTTTCGCCCGATCCACTTCTTCCTTGGTTGGAGGATTTTTCACCACTTCATTGAATGTTTTTACCATCGTGGTGCGTGCATCATCCAATGATTTTTCTTTAAGCACTTCTGCAAAAGCCATCATAATACCAGGTTCTTTAGTAGCCCGGGTCAATGAAAACACTGAACTTGCTTTTTTCGAATCGACCAGAGCTTTATACAATCTGCCGGAAGGTTGTGTAGTTAAAATATTCGAGAGCACTGCAATGGATGGATAATCTTCGTGTGATCCGGAAGGAATGTGATACGCAACAGCGGCATACTGAACATCACCAACACGTTTCACGGTAACTACACGCTCACCATCCTGTGTTGGTTCTCGGGTATAAAAAGATTGAAGTTCGCGTGTGGGTTTTGGAATAGCTCCAAAAAACTCAGTGATGTAATTCAATGTTTTACCTTCATCAAATTTACCCGCCAACACAACAACGGCATTGTCAGGCTGGTAATACTTCTTATAAAAGGCCTGGAGTCTTTCGATGGAAACATTTTCAATATCAGAACGTTCTCCGATAGTTGACTTACCATAGCTGTGCCATTGGTAGGCTGCGCCTGATAATTTTTTAAATAAAACACCAATCGGGCTGTTCTCTCCACTTTCATACTCATTCCTAACCACTGTCATTTCGCTATCGAGATCTTTTTTAGCGATAAACGAGTTTACCATACGGTCGGCCTCCATTTCAATAGCCCATTTTAAGTTTTCATCTGTGGCCGTGAGAATTTCAAAATAGTTTGTTCTATCCAGTGAGGTAGTTCCATTAAAGTTCCCACCCCGATCTTCCAGTTCCTTCATGATATTAAACGGATACTTAGGTGTTCCTTTAAAGACCAGATGCTCGAGCAAATGAGCCATCCCGGTTTCACCGTAGTTCTCATGCTTTGAACCGACCAGGTAGGTTACATTCAGGGTAAAGGTTTGCTTTGAGTTATCAGGGAAAAGCAATACCCTTAGCCCATTGTGTAGCCGGTATTCGGTAATACCTTCCACTGAAGTGACTTTAACCGGTGGGGGTATTTGTGGCTTTACCTCGGCCGCGGGGACGGCTGTTTCAACGGGTGTTTTATCCGTGGTTTTTGATTTTTTCTTTTGTGCATAACCTGTACTGGCTATGAGCAACAAAAGCATCCAAATAAGAGTCTTACGCATCATAATACATGTTTTAGTTAAGGCCCTGAAAATAGTACACCAATGCTCCAAAAGCAAGTTAAAAATCCTTTAACCTGGTGTGTTCGCTGTTGGGACGCACTGTGTTCATGAATGAACAACATAACTATTTTTAAAATTTTCATTTCAGTTTTCATCCTTCTCTAATTAAAATCCGTTAAGGACATGCTATTATAAAAATCGAGAAGTAAGCTGTTAACTTTTTTATTAACGTATTTTTAACAGTTTACCTGCAACTAATTGTGTGGATCAGCGTCTATACATTATCTAATAAAAAGTTGTATGAAAAACGTACTCACCATTTTTGTCGCACTCCTCGTGTCAAGTGCTGTGTTTGCCATGCGTACCACTGACCAATCAGCGGAAAATTCAATTGCTTTCATTAAGACCGAATCAGTTGTTAAAGTAATTTATTCATCCGATAAGGAAAGTAATACACGTGTAACCATTACCGATATAAAAGGTAAGGAAGTATTTTCAGAAAGTGTTCGATCCAGAAATGGGTTCACCAGGCGCTACAACCTTTCTCAACTTGGAAGAGGCAATTATGTTGTCAGGGTGTCCGATGGTAAAAAGAGCAGATCTGAGATCATCACACTTCAACCACTACAAAGAGTTGCAGTGTTGTCAAAATAGGATTTAGAAATATATGTATTAGAATGAAGCTGCTGATATAACCAGCAGCTTTTTTTATTTCGGACCGAAAACGTGTGCAGAAAAAATTGAGCAGTCTTTTGTTGCAATCGGTCGATAAAATGAGAAATATCCCCGAAAGCGAGCAGCAAAAATTCCGCAATCGTTTTTCTGCTTAATAAATACGGTTTTCTTACAATTCATGTCCGTGCATCTTCCACGCCCGTACATTTGCAGTATAATTTAAACAACAACAAACTATGAAAACAAAATCATTAATGCTTGCTGCGCTTGTCGTGTTTAGTGCACTGACTTCACTGGCTAAAGATGATCCGAATAATACAGGCTTATTTGTGATCAGTGGAAAGTCGGGAGTTTACAAATTAATTTATGAAGGCGAAAAACCTTCAGCACTTACCCTTACTATTTTCAATAATCAGGGTAAGGTGGTTTACAATGAGACCGTAAGAAATTTAAGGGGCTTTATTCGTCCGGTAAATTTTAAAGGTATGGCTTCCGGAACGTACACCATACAGGTAAAGAATGGCGACCAGAAAATGGAAGCTGTAGTGGAGTATGCCCCACAGGTAGCAAAAGCTGAAGTGTCTGCAAAAAAAGCTGCGGTACATGCTAAAGTAATCGATGCAAATAAGTTTGCTATTATGATTGCTAACCAAGGTAAAGAAACCGTTGAAGTGAGAATTTTTGACGCTCAACAAGATCTGGTTAATTCGTACCGCGAAACAGTAACCGGTAGTTATGGTAAAGTATTCAACTTGAGCAAAGTTGAATCAAACTCGTTTACATTTGAGGTTTACACCAGTGCAGGTTTAATCGATCGTATTAAGTTTTAATCACGAATCAGTTGGTTTTAGACCGGGGTCGACAACGACTCCGGTTTTATTTTTTAGTTTTCTTTTTCTGTTTTTCTTGCTCCTTAAAGTATTTTTTGAAAAACATACTATGTTTTAGTGCTTCCATATTTTCGTTAAATGAAGCTGTCCCCTCTTCAATACTACGGAGTGAATGTTTTACATTACTGGCTACTGCTGTATCATAGAGCAACACCGGTAATGTTCCATCACCTTCCTTGATGTCCATCAGTAGAGTTTGGAGGCTATCCGATACAGCTTGCAGGTTATTTCCCGTTTTCTGAAGACCAACAAGGGTAGTCCGTACCTGATTTTCTAAGAGAGTATCATTTAACAACGATCCTATTGTTCCACGACCTTCTTTAACCTGTTTGGTAATTGTATTTAGTTCCTGAAGTAGCGAGTTTGTTTTCTCAGCACTAAGCCGGAGATTTTTTATGGTTAGAAGCACTTCACGTTCCAGTACGGAATCGTATAAAACTGCCGAAAATGTTCCTTTACCGGATTTAATATGTTGAGTGATTTCCAGTAAATTATGGGTTAACATGGCGGCATTGTCATTGGTAACATTTAACGTATTTAGAATATCATCCGTTTTAATGCGACTATAGGTTTGGATCAATTCATTATTTTTTACTGACCTCGAAAATCCTTTGCCAGGTGAAATATTAACGATAACATTACCCATCAGCCCATCAGTACCAATACTGGCAATTGAATTTTGTTTAATGTGCATTCTTATACTCTCTTTAATGCGCATTTTTACTTCAATAACCGAATCATTTAAAAAATTTACCTCCGTTACAGCTCCAACATTTATGCCTGACAGCCGAACATTATTACCGGGTTGCAACCCGTTTACGTTGTTGAAATGAGCCGCTATCTGAAATGTTTCGCTGAACATGTGTTGTTTTTGTCCGATGAGGTAAACAGCAACGGTAAATATGAGGACGCCCAAGGTTACAAAGATTCCCAGACGGATGGTTGTTGAGGTTGATTTTTCCATAATACTATCGTTCGCAACGATGTCAGGTGAAAAATGCTTTCACCGGCTCATCAGTTGATTGATTTAATTCACTATACGTTGATTCAGTATAATTAATCCCATCATGCAGGATAATCATTCGGTCGCTCGTGATTTTGGCACATCCCAGGTCATGCGTAATAACAATGGCAGCTGTCTGAAATCGTTCCTGAATTTCATTGATCAGCAAACTTATTTCTTTGCCGGTCACCGGATCCAATCCACTGGTGGGTTCATCATAAAGAATAATTTTAGGTCGCATGATAAGTGTTCGGGCCAGTGCCACTCGCTTTTTCATACCGCCTGATAATTCTTCTGGCATCATATCAACCGCATGGGCGAGTCCAACATTTTCCAGCGATTCCATAACCAAGTCATTCACGGGAATACCTTTCAATTTTTCACGATGTCTGCGTAAAGGAAATTCAAGGTTTTCACGAACAGTCATAGAATCGTATAGGGCACTCCCCTGAAACTGAAATCCTACATCCGTTCGTAACTCATCTAGCTCTTTGTGATTTATTTCTGGTACAGCCTTGCCCAATACACTAAGTTTTCCTTTATCGATAGTTAATAGCCCAATAATGCATTTTATCAGTACAGATTTACCCGAACCGGATTTACCCATTACGGCAATATTCTCACCCTGATGTAGTGTAAGGTTAAATCCTTTAAGTACATGATTGGAACCAAAGGATTTCCATAAGTCTTCTATTTCAATTACTGGATTATTAAAATCTATGGTTACGCCCGGTTTCATTACAGGTCATAAAATATATCGGTGATGAGTACGGCAATAAAATCAAGGACAAAAACCAACATGGAACTGATCACCACAGCCGAATTAGCCGTGCGACCGACACCTTCAGTTCCCTTCTTGGATGTAAAACCTTTGTAGCATCCTACAATACCAATTGCAAAGCCAAAAAAGAATGCTTTGGTGATGGAGGGGATAAGATCGCTAAACTGCAGGTAGGTGAATACGTTGCTGATGTACAGTTGAAACGTAACTTTACCTTTTAAAAACTCTACTAAAGCAGAACCTGACAGGGAAATTATATCTGAAAAAACAACAAGAACTGGTAACATGATTATACAGGCTGTTACACGTGTTATAACCAGGTATTTGAATGGATTGGTGCCCGATACTTCCATGGCATCAATTTGTTCAGTTACTTTCATGGAGGCGAGTTCGGCACCAATGCCTGAACCGATTTTACCGGCACAAATTAATGCGGTAAGTACTGGGCCGATTTCACGAACGATAGCAATCCCAACCATAGACGGTATCCATGATTCGGCACCGAATTCAACAAGTGTTGGTCTGGTTTGAAGGGTAAGCACAATACCCATAATGAACCCCGTTGCACCAACCAAACCAAGTGATTTATTTCCAATCAAATAGCACTGCCGGAGCAATTCTTTGAGTTCATAAGGAGGTAAAAGGAATTCTTTTAAAAACCGCCATCCAAACAATGATATTTGGCCGGTTTCAAAGAAATAAATCTTCATTCTGTCCAACATACCCATATCTTAAAAGTAGGAATCGGGTAGTTGGGCGTGACTGATATTTATCAGCGAATTAACTGAATTTTATGGGGAAATAGGCGATAGATGTATAGTCCATAGTCCATGGACGGAAAGACCATCGACTGGTAATTACATGTTTCTCCGATATTGTCCACCTACTTCAAACAGTGCTTTTGTAATTTGTCCGAGTGAACAAACTTTGGCAGCTTCCATCAATTCACTAAAAATGTTTTTGTTTTTGATGGCGGCCTCCTGCACAACTTCCATTGAAAAGGAAGATTTTTCTGCATGATGTTTATGCAGGTTCCTCAACATGCTAATCTGGTATTCTTTTTCTTCGGTTGTTGCGCGAATTACTTCCTGCGGTAAGATGGTGGGCGAACCTTTAGAACTGAGAAAAGTATTCACGCCAATAATCGGGTATTCACCGGTATGCTTAAGGGTTTCGTAATAGAGGCTTTCTTCCTGGATTTTTCCTCGCTGGTACATGGTCTCCATTGCGCCCAGTACACCACCCCGTTCCGTAATGCGATCGAATTCTGTAAGAACGGCTTCTTCTACCAAGTCAGTTAACTCTTCAATTATGAATGAACCTTGCAAGGGATTTTCATTTTTAGCTAATCCTAACTCTTTATTAATAATGAGTTGTATAGCCATAGCCCTGCGAACACTTTCTTCGGTGGGCGTGGTGATGGCTTCATCATAAGCGTTGGTATGTAGCGAATTACAGTTGTCATAAATCGCGTAAAGCGCCTGCAATGTTGTGCGGATATCGTTGAAGTCGATTTCCTGAGCGTGCAAGGAGCGCCCGGAGGTTTGAATGTGATACTTCAACATCTGCGAACGCGCATCAGCACCATATTTATTCTTTAAAGCTTTAGCCCATAGTCTTCTGGCCACACGGCCAATTACCGCGTACTCCGGATCGACACCGTTGCTGAAAAAGAATGAAAGGTTAGGGGCAAAGTCATTGATATCCATACCACGACTGAGGTAGTACTCTACATACGTGAAACCATTTGCCAGGGTAAAGGCCAACTGTGTTATCGGGTTGGCACCAGCTTCAGCAATATGATAACCTGAAATAGAAACCGAATAGAAGTTGCGTACTTTCTTGTCGATGAAGTATTGTTGAACATCGCCCATCAGACGAAGAGCAAATTCAGTGGAGAAGATACAGGTGTTTTGTGCCTGATCTTCTTTTAGAATATCGGCTTGTACCGTACCTCTTACCTGGGTGAGTGTTTCTGCTTTTATTTTTTCGTAAACATCGTTGGGCAAAACCTGATCACCGGTTACGCCAAGCAGCATTAATCCTAAACCATCGTTGCCTTTTGGAAGTGGCCCTTGATAGGCAGGGCGTTCATTTTCTCTGCCTTTATAAAGTGCAGCAATTTTCTTCTTTACATCGTCTTCAAGTCCGTTTTTAATGATATAGAGTTCACACTGCTGATCGATGGCCGCATTCATGAAATAGGCCAGCAGCATGGGTGCGGGGCCATTGATAGTCATTGATACCGATGTTTTAGGGTCGGCAAGATTAAAACCACTGTACAGTTTTTTGGCGTCATCCAGGCAACAAATGCTTACTCCTGAATTGCCAATCTTACCATAAATATCCGGACGATAATCCGGATCGTTACCATATAGTGTTACCGAATCAAAAGCTGTTGATAAACGCTTGGCAGGCATCGCCAACGAAACATAATGAAAGCGCCTGTTGGTGCGCTCTGGTCCGCCTTCACCGGCAAACATACGCGTAGGATCTTCGCCCTCGCGCTTGAACGGATAGATACCCGCGGTGTACGGAAACTCTCCTGGAACATTTTCCTGAAGACTCCAGCGTAATAAATCGCCCCAACCTGAATATTTTGGAAGAACTACTTTAGGAATTTGCGTATGCGATAATGATTCAGTGTGGGTTTGAATACCGATTTCCTTATCACGAACCTTGAATTTGAAAACAGGTTCTTTGTATTGTTTTGCTTTATCGGCCCATTCTTCAATGAGTTTCCAGTTTTTTGGATCAAGGTTGAGTTTAATCTTATCGAATTCAGCCTGAAGCACCTTTTTTATGTCAACTGCAGCAATAGACTCAATCGTTTTGTTTATGGCGTATAACTTTTCGGCAACAACTACCTGTTCGTTAACCCATTGATCGTATTTACGGTTGTTTTCAGAAATTTCGCTGAGGTAGCGGGTACGCTGCGGAGGGATAACAAATATTTTCTCCGACATTTCACGGGTAATCTCAAAGGCTGATTTTAAATCAGCCCCGGTTTTTTCTACAATCTTATCGATAATATGCTTGTAAAGCTGATTGGTACCGGGATCATTGAATTGCGAAGCAATGGTGCCGAACACGGGCATATCATCCGGATTTTTATCCCAAAGCTGGTGATTGCGCTGGTATTGTTTCTTTACATCGCGTAACGCATCCAAAGCACCGCGTTTATCAAACTTGTTTAACGCGATCACATCGGCAAAATCCAGCATGTCGATTTTTTCAAGTTGTGTGGCGGCACCGTACTCGGGTGTCATCACATATAACGACACATCGCTGTGATCAAGAATTTCCGTATCGCTTTGTCCGATACCTGATGTTTCTAAAATAATTAAGTCGAACCCCGCAGCCTTTAAAATCTGAACAGCTTCTTTTACATAAGCAGACAATGCCAAATTTGATTGACGTGTAGCCAATG
Organism: Flammeovirgaceae bacterium UBA2366; assembly: GCA_002344065.1. GTDB lineage: Bacteria > Bacteroidota > Bacteroidia > Cytophagales > Cyclobacteriaceae > UBA2336. The sequence goes on along the minus strand of DDTK01000014.1, from coordinate 55,335 downwards.
AGCGCATATATACGCGCGAATTATTGATCGCATTCATGCGGATACGATCACCCAATAACGCGCCACCGGTTTTCCGTTTGGACGGATCAACAGAGATCAACCCAATCGTTTTGTCTTTAAAATCGATTAAGAATCTTCTCACAATTTCATCCACCATCGAAGATTTACCCGCACCACCCGTTCCGGTTATCCCCAACACGGGGGCTTTTGAAGTAGTAGCCTTTTTATTTATTTCACTGAAAAAATCTTTATGTTCATTGTAATAATTTTCTGCAGCGGAAATTGCCTGAGCTATCGATAAGTAATTGTTAATGGATAATTGCTTATTGTTAATTGTTTTCCCGGTAGGGTAGTCACTCTTCTCAACCAAATCATTAATCATCCCCTGCAGGCCCATGGCGCGACCGTCATCCGGAGAATAGATTCGGGTAATGCCGTAGTCCATCAACTCCTTGATCTCATCGGGCAGAATAACACCACCACCTCCGCCAAATATTTTAATGTGCCCTGCGCCCTTCTCTTGTAAGAGGTCATACATGTATTTAAAATATTCATTGTGCCCGCCCTGGTAGCTGGTCATGGCAATGGCTTGTGCATCTTCCTGAATGGCCGTGTTTACTACTTCTTCCACACTTCTGTCATGGCCGAGGTGAATTACCTCAACACCTGTGGCCTGTATAATTCTGCGCATGATGTTGATGGCAGCATCGTGTCCATCGAACAGGCTGGCAGCTGTTACTATACGAACTTTGTTGGTGGGTTTATAGGGTAATTGTGCCTGATGATTGGCTGGTGTGCTTTTCTGAACTTTTTCTTTGCTAACCGTTTCCGTGCTCATATTGATTTTCGTTCTACGCGAACCCAAAAATACTGACTAAGGGGGTATTTAGCTAACAGGCATTAGGTAAGATAGATTGAAAAAAACGGCTTGACGTAAGAGTCAAGCCGTTCGGGCATAAATTCTAAGAACTTTTAAACAGTAGGCTAGAAAATGATGCCAAAGCTAAAGGCATTCAACTTTGGATTATTGGGTTTGGTGCTGAAGAGTTCATTTAAGTCGTAATTAAAAAAGAAGTCGGTAGATTGAATTCCCAATTGTAGTCTTAAGCCGTACCGGAAAGTGTTCAGATAAAAGTTATCATAGTCTTTTTCCTTTGTTTTATCCCCGTTCTCATACACCAGCTTGGAGTGACTTCCAATGCGGTAGGAGGCGTAAGGCCCCAGACCGAATCGGAATTTGCTGCCATAGGAATCCCAGAATCTTGGTTTTGATCCCCGGCCACCAAAATCAAATACAGGTATAAGTGAGGCTGTTAAATAGCTGGCTGTAAGTTTACTTTTTACATAGTCTACATCGCGATCGTCTGCTGTAAAGATTACACCATTTTCATCTTTAGTCATTAAGATGTTATCATGTTGAAATTTGAAATTGTACCAGTTAATCCCTGCGCCCCACTCCAGGAACAGTTTTCCTTTTACATGTGTGTGCTGGATGGAATTAATGGCAACATACCAAGACCCCCATGGTCGCACCGTGTATAATTCATTGTTTTCGTCAGGGAATTTTCCTTCATTCAGGTAGTTGTTCATACCCAGGTCAAAATTTATAGAATGACGAGTTCTTCGTGAGTAACTGCTTTTTCTTTCCTTTTGCCAGTTCTCATCATCATCACTATCCCATGTTACGATTTCGTATTCACGTTTATTTTCTGCGGGTTCTGTTACCGTATCACGTTGCAACACTACCGGGGTGTTGTCAATCTTATTAAGGATATCCGTAAACAAGGCCTGAAAGTCGTATTGACGAAGTGTTGGTAAATCCTTTCGGTCTTTTATGGTAAAGATTACACGACTTGTTTTGGCCAGTTCAACCACTATGGTATCGGGCTTTTGTTGGGCCGATGCGGTTAACACAAGGCCGCTCATAATTAAGGTTAAAAAAACTGTTTTCATCTCGGTTTAATTTTTTTTCGATTGTTGTTTTTTTTCATCGATGAAATTCAGCGCAAAAATTTCATCTTTCATCTGCCGCAGGTCGCCCAACGCATGCTCACCGTTTTTAAGGTTATGCGCTACGCTCATCAGCATTTGTATACGAGATGAATTTTTTTCTTCAGGGGTTGCTTCAGGTTCCTGTTGTTTCCGTAAATATTTTTGATTTACCTCATCGGCTGTTAGTACCAGGTATACACCGGTAGCTGATTCAGCTTCGGTGTTGTCGGTTTGCGTAAGTAAATATTCTACTGCCGGAATTTCTAACGCAGGCAAACTTTCTTCTGGCTGTATATCAATTGCAGCGATCGGTGTGTTGTGACTAGCAATTGTTTTTTTATGGTTTTCTTTTAACGATGGTACTGGTGTTTGTTTTTTTTCTTCTGCCAATGCAGTTTCTGTTGCGATAGCATTATCGGCAATAGCAGCATCGTTTATTGTGCTTTGAGTGATATTTTCCTGTTGTGCTGTATTAACGTTTTCTTGTTTAGTGGTAATGTTCCAAAGTATGAAGGAAGCCACAGAAAGGAGTACTAACCCGGCAGCGACTTTGAACCACAACGATTTGTTGGAAGGTTTTGCTAAACCAGCTTCAATGCGGTTCCACGCTTCAGCCGATGGCTTTAGCTGAAAGTGCTCCAGCTTATCGCGGAAAAGGTTGTCAGGTTGTTGTGTCATGGTGTTGTTGTTGTGTGGTCCAGTCACGTTCAATTAAAAGCTTTTGTAAGAATGTTCGTGCGCGGCTTAGTTGCGACTTGGAGGTGTTTTCGCTGATACCAAGTTGCTCTCCTATTTCTTTATGGGAGTATCCGTCAATAGCATACAGGTTAAAAACCATCCGATAGCCACTGGGTAGTTCCTGAATCATGTTCAGCAGGTCTTCAGCTTCCAGATGATCACTTATGCTGGTGTAGTCGGGTTCGCGGTCTGCAGCTTCCAGTTCTGTTTCCAGGTACATGGAGCGATTACGCCTGAGGTAGGTGAGGGCTTCATTTACTACTACCCGTCTTATCCATCCCTCAAAACTGCCCTCATTTTTAAATTGATCGATCCGTTCAAATATCTTGGTAAAGGCCGTAACCAATACATCCTCGGCCTCCATAGAATCCTTGACGTACCGATAGCATATCGCGTACATTTTTGACGAATAGGTGTCATAGAGGCGTTTTTGCGCTTGTTGGTCGCGCTTTTTACACCCATTTAGCAGTTCCTCTTCAGTAGCCCGGTAAATCTTAAATTCCATTTAAACGGTTCACAGATAAGATGTCATTTTTCCGCAGCAGGTTGCACGGGGTTCTATAAAAAGATTGACAACCTAATAGGCTGCCTCATAATCCACCCGAATGGTAATTTCAATGAATTCACCGGGTTTAACGGTAAGGCAGTTTACACGGTTTTGGCCATCAAAACGGTTGGCAAAAAGGCCATACTTTTCTTTAATAAAGAGGGAGTAATCGCCAGGGGGTAATGTGGCTTTGAAACATCCCTTTTTGTTGCTTTTTACTTTCTTAACCAAGAAAGTCGGGATATCAGAGAAAAACACGCCATCCATGGAAACCTGATCAATTGTTGTGGCCTGGTAGATCCAGATTTCTCGTTTTATACCGAGCGGTTTACTGGGGGGTTGATCTGGACCCGGCATTTGGTTTCCGCTGATCCATTCAACCTTGCCTTTAATGCCTTGTTGCTGGCCAAGTAAAGGCATAGCTGGCAAAACCAGTATAAGCACAAGTATTATTTTTTTCATATGGCAAATTAGCTCACTTGAAGAGTGAACCAATAACCATACCGATGAAAAAAATGAAAATCAGGAAGAGTAAAATAATCATATGTACTTTCGATTAGTCTTTAATTACTTCGGTGGGGTTGCCTTTATAACTTACCTTACTGGCCAGTCCTTCGTCAACTTCCAAACGACCAGTTACAAATACGCTGGCTTTGGAGGCTCCACTGGCTTCAACCAGTGCATCTTTAACTTTAAATTCGTAACCATTAAATTTTGAAGCACCCATAACTTTCGCATCCATCTTAGTTCCCTCCCCGGCCAATGAAAGTTCGGAAGCGCCACTTAGATAAAGCGCCAGGTTGCGGGCATTTACATCGGCTTTTACTTTAATGGCTCCCAGTACTTTAATTTTCAGGTCATCTTCCGTAAAGCCTGCAATTGATACTTTACCAGCACCTTTCAAATCAACTTTATCTACTTCAGGCATGGTAATGTTGATTTTCATCTCTTCAAATTTCAGCGAGTTCTTTCTCAAGCGGAATCTTTTCTCATCAGAGTAATCAATTACCAGCGTGTTGCCCATGCGAACTACTTTATATTTTTCTTTTTCTGATGCCGGACCGATGAGCTCGACTTCATAACCACTTCCCTGCTTTACATTGATATCGAACAGTCCACTTATCTCAAGCTCATTGAAGTCCGTTAAATTGCTGCTGGTTACATTATCATCATCCCAATCACTCTCCCAGGAAGAATCGCTAGTCGATTCTTCCGGACAAGATGTGCAGGTGAGGTAACCATCTTTAGTAATAATCCAGGTGTTGCCACTTCGTTGATCACGATCGATGTACTGGTTGACTAAGCGCCAGATGTTATCATCCAGCACGAACGGATAATCGTAAGGAATAAAGAGTGTCATGTTTAACCGCTGTGCTCGGAAGATGGCATCCTCCTTAAATTGTATGTTTGAATCGAAGGTAATTATTGAATCACGTTGACTAACCGTATATTCAACCATCTGGGCATTATCAATAGCCTTCATACGAGAGCTGCCCTGGGCCTCAAATACCTGCACAAGTTTTAATGAAGTTCCTTCATATCCTTTCAGGGTGAGCGAAGTTACCTTGTAATCATCCAGTCCGGTTTCACGCATAGTCAGTACGGCTGTTTTTCCACCCAGGTCGTAGGTTTGTTCAACTTTGTATTCACCGTCTTCCTTGAAGGCGATGGCAATTTTGGGAATAGAAAAACTTAATACAGCAAGTGATATAAAGAACAGGATAAACAAACTCCATCCGGCAGCGGCACCAAATACAATCCGGTTGGCAATAGCGGATATTCCTAAGAGCATAATGATAATGCCGGGGATCAGGGCGCCAATAAATGCCATGGCCGCGGTGAACGATGGTATAGCTCGGCTGAAGGCTTCCATGGGCAAACTCAAATCTTGCCACCCGATAATCCAGCCTGATGAAAACGTAAGTAAACCAAACAATACACCGCCTGTAATCAATACGCCTACAACCAGACTAAGTCCAATCAGCATAATGAAAATACCGATACCAACCCGCAATACATCAGCCAGTGGCCCAACTATTTTTCCTAATCCGGTAAATACCCAACCAATGGCACGGAACGGGAAGAGGAGAATTTTAACCAGCACACTTTCCTCTTCAGCCGGTTTTTCGTCCTGGCCCTTTTTTATATTCGATTCAATATTGGATAGCGTAACGGGCTCACCCTGCATTTGCATTTTATCAGTTAAGGATCGGGCTTCAGGAACCACGATCCAAAACACGATGTAGGCTATGAACCCTAAGCCTCCGAAAAATCCGGTGATGACGAAGATCAGTCGCACTACCACAACATCCATTTTCAGGTAGGCAGCCAAACCACTGGCTACACCGCCAATTATTTTTTTGTCGGCATCGCGGAAAAGCTTTTTGGTAACGTTGGGTTCTTCCAACTCATAAGAGCCCGGAACGATGATCCATAAAATTATATAAGCAATAAGTATCAAGCCGTAGCCAAATGTGAGCAACGCAAAGAGTAATCGAATCCATACCGGATCTACATTAAAGTAATTACCTAAGCCGGCACAAACACCACCCAGTATTTTACGCTGTTGGTCGCGCATGAATTGGCGCGAAGCTGTTGACGAATAGCTTTTGTTTTCTGATTTATTTTCATCTTTGGATGTTTCACTTTGTGCATACTCTTCCTGCTCGGCAGCCTTAAAGTCACTTACGCTACCCATAGTGGTTTTCAGACCGTTCACATCCTCCAGTGTAATAACCTGTTTGCCTTCATTGAGCTTGCTTAGAAAAATTTCGGCTATACGACTTTCTATGTCGGGCAGAATTTCGCTACTGTCATCAAATGTGGAGAAGTATTTATTTATGGAGTCCAGGTATTTTTTCAAAACCTCATATCCATCTTCTTCGATGTGAAAGATGATGCCGCTGATGTTGATACTGATATTCTTTTTCATATTAATCGCAGAGTCAGAGTTGGTTATAAAGTTGTGTTAGCTTTTGAAGTAATCATTTCCGTGGAATGTATGAGGCCTTCCCAGGTCTCGGTAAGTTTTTCCAGAAAGTTTTTTCCTTCCAGCGTAAGCTTATAGTATTTGCGTGGAGGTCCTGATTTGGACTCTACCCATTTATACTCCAGTAATCCGGAGTTTTTTAACCGTGTGAGTAATGGATAGAGGGTTCCCTCCACCACAATCATTTTGGCAGCCGTTAGTTCGTCCAGCATATCAGAGGCATACACTTCGCCCCGCGATATTATGTGAAGGACACAGTATTCCAAAATGCCCTTCCTCATCTGCACTTGTGTATTTTCAAGATCCATAGTTCAATTTTTACCAGTTAGTCCTTCTAACGCAGAAGTACTGTGTATGACCAAGTACTAAGCCAAAAAAATGAAATTTTTGTAAAAAGGCTTAAAACGAGCTCTATTCGATGATTTTGATGACCGGCCTTCTAAAGAAATTAGTCGTACTGAGCTGAGTTTTGGTCATATCCGTACACCTTAAAATCAAAAGCGTACATTTTTTTAATGGTGTTTAAGGTGTTTTCCCGAATCGAAACAGGCGTTGTTTGAGGTGATTTGTTCAGATGGGGTAGCATAATGCCGAAGGGTTGGAGAAACTGCTGAAGCGGTTCGGGTTTTTCCAGTTTAAAAACGCGAACGTTAATTCCTTTCTGCTGATATGGTTTTACAAACAGGTGTTGGGGTTTGAAGTGCTGATCTTTAAAGCGATCGGGTATCCGATTGATGCGGTCAATAAATTCATCAAAAGATAAGGTTTTAGGTAATACTCCACCCAAATAGTTTTGGTAGATAAAAGGTTTAGTGGAATCAGGAGCAAAGAAATCGCGATATACTGAAATAATGCGATCTACTGGATTGCGAACCACGGTAAATCCGGTGAATGTTTTAAGTTGTTCCGATAGTGAGGTTTGCAACCAGGCATCCACCAGGAAATTGATTTGAGTGGAGGTAAGTGTTTCAGTTTTCAAGTCGGGGATAATCAGCTTCAGTATTTCGCTTCCCAGCGAAGTGCTGGCCGCCTTGGGTATGCGCACGTAAAATAGTTTTTGTTGATGCCCTGAAAGGTGTCCGAACTTCATTACATAGCCGCTTTTGATTTGGGCAGCTGTAGCTATGATGTTAAACTGCAGACGACTGCTGTTTTTTTGTTGAGCAGGGAGTAGTGTATAGTTTTTAGGTAAAAATGCTTGGAGATATTGAAGGTTTTCTGTTCGAAGGTGGTTGAAGTCAAGGATGCTTGTTGTGAACTTTGCTTTTCTTAGCATAAGCGAACATAGTGTAATAAAGTCGTGCACAAGAAATCTTTCTGAGATGATTAATAATTTCGTTGTCTAATATTCTCGCGCTCGAAAACGGTAAACTTTTTCTGTAATTGAAATGATTCATTTTCAATGATCGTAAGCAAACCTTTACCTGCATCTTCAGGTGTTTCACCCTTAAATCGAAAGAATACAACAGCCGGTGGATTTAATTTACCATGCTTGAATATTATCTCGCCATAGTCTTTATCAAAGGTTAGAATTATCAAATCCTTTTTTATGGCGAGGTCAATAACTTCTGTATCAGAAATTCCGGAATATTCTTCCAACACACTTGTTACATTAAATCCTTTCTCACGCAGAAGTGTTATGCTAGGATAGGGAAAATTCTCATTGGCAAGAAAATCCATCAAGCTGTTTTGGGTAATGGAAAATACAATTCATTTTCCATGCAATCCTTCAGATAAGTAAATACTGCTTTTAAATCTTGCTCTGTTAATGATGGATAGCTTTCCAAAAGCATTTTTTCAGTCCAGCCATTGGCGAGCAAATCAAGTATAAGTTCAACGGAAATGCGAGTGCCCTTAATAGTAGGTTTTCCCAAAAGCACATCCTTATCTGACACGATATGTTCACGCCAATTCATATATCAAATATAATCCTTTCTCAGGAATTGTTGATGACCAGAAGTACCCGATGTTATTTAGGAACAAGAGATTAATTTTCAATAATTTACCTGATTACCGTTCAGCGTATAAAACCCAAACCTACCGTATATTGCAGCGTGAAGAAGTTGGCGATCAGGAGAATACAACCTTTTTGGAGGCGTTTTGGGCTTTTTTTTGCCGCCTGCCTGCTATTCTTTCAACTACCTGCCCAGGTGGGCAACGAGTGGATTCAACCTGGCCAGTTCTATTATAAAATCCCGGTAGCGCAAAACGGCATTTATCGTATTACGTATTCGGATTTACAAACGGCTGGTTTTCCAGTTGGCTCAGTTGACCCGCGCAGGCTACAACTCTTTCATCGCGGAACTGAGCAGGCCATTTATGTGGAGGGTGAGGCCGATGCGGTTTTCAATCCTCCTGATTACATTGAATTTTATGGGCGCAGGAATGATGGCACTTCCGATACCGAACTCTATAAACCTGCTTCGGCACAACCCCATACCTATTATAATTTATTCAGTGATACTACAGTTTATTTCTTAACCTATAACAACCTGGCCGTGTTGGGTAAACGAATACCCAAAACGTGGGAAGTAAATGTTACCGGCATTCCGCAGGAAACTGCGCACACCGATGAAAAACTGCTGGTTAATGCCCAGCAACATTCCGATGGCATTGCTTACCAACAATACATTCGCAAAACTTCTTTTGATGTTGGTGAAGGCTGGACAGGCGTAATGCTTTCGCAGAATCAAACTATAGACTATGTGCTCGAAGGATTAACGAATGGTGTTGTTGCATCAGGTCTTCCCCAGCTTGAAGTGATGGTAGCCGGTCGTGCAGAAATTACCACTGCTCATCGGGTTGAGATTTATGCAGGCCCAAATGCATCCGGACTTCGGTTGCTGGGCACGCAAGATGTTTTCAATTTCAATGTGCACACCTTTAATCTGCCGCTTGCCTGGACGGACATTGGCGTTGACGGACGAATTACCGTGCGTATGCGTTTACTGGCAGCCGGTTCGGCAGCGCGTGCCAGTGTATCGTATATCAAAATCAACTATCCGCAGAACTTTGAGGCAACAGGCGCTACCGAAAAATACTTTCAGCTGGCAGAAAATCCTTCCGGTAAATCATTTATCAGCCTCACCAATGTGCCGGCCAACAGCCGTTTATTTGATGTAACTGATCCGGCTAATGTAGTTTGGTATCAGCCACCGGCTTCAACCTTTAATCCGGTTGTTTCCAATACACAAAGTTCACGCAAACTTTTGTTAACCAACTTAACGCGATCCGTTACCGGCATCAAACGTGTAAACTTCCGAAACATCAACCCGTCTCAGCATAATTATATTGTAATCAGTCACCCGTTGCTGATGAAGCCCGCGGGTGAATATAGTGATGTGGTTCGGGCCTATGCCGGCTATCGTGCTTCCGAAGCAGGTGGCTCGTACGATACGTTGGTTGTAGATGTTCACCAACTCTACAATCAGTTTAGCTATGGTGAAATTTCTCCGCTGGCTATTCACCGGTTTATGAAATATATGGTTGACAATGGCTCACCAAAGTATTTATTCATTATTGGCAAAGGATTGGATTGGTCGCTCAACTATCATCGTAACCCTGCATCGTCATCCTTTACGGTTTACAAAGATCTTGTTCCATCTGCAGGCAAACCAGCTTCCGATATGGTTTATACGATCGGGCTAGGTGGAACAAATTATGAACCGGCTGTTCCCACAGGAAGAATTTCATCCACCAATCCCACGCAAGTGGCCGCCTATCTCAATAAGGTTAAGGAAATGGAAGCCTTGCCGTTTGATGCATTGTGGAGAAAAAACATAATTCATCTGAGTGGAGGATTGACTCCGTTTGAAACCACACTGTTTAGAAATTATCTTGAATCGTATCAATCCATTGCTGAGGATCTTTATCTCGGTGGAAGCGTTAAAGCCCAGGCTAAAAACACCACCAATGTTGGCGAACTCATCAACATTTCGGATGAGGTGAATAGCGGATTGAATTTGATTACGTTTTTCGGACACTCTTCGCCTGAAACAAACGACTTTGAGGTAGGCTTTGTAACCAATCCGGCATTGGGGTATAACAATCCGGGCAAGTATCCGATGTTTCTAATTAATGGTTGCAACGCAGCTGATTTTTTCACCACAGCCATTCGTTTTGGTGAAGATTGGGTGCTGGCTGCCAATAAAGGAGCTACTGGGTTTATGGCGCATACTTCGTTTGGGTATGCTAACACACTGCGACTTTATTCTGATTTCTTTTATCGTGTTGCTTTTGCAGATTCTGTTTTCATTCGCAAGGGCGTGGGTGACATTCAAAGGGAAGTGGCCAAACGCTATATGGAAACTCAGTTTCCAAGCGAAGGTAATCTCACGCAAGTAAGCCAGATGTTATTGCTTGGCGACCCGGCCGTAAATGTTTTTGGAGCGGCCAAGCCCGACTACGAAGTAAATAACAATAACGTATTTGCTGAATCGACTGATGGCGAACCCATTACTGCATTACGTGAATCTTTTACCCTCAATATCATCACACAAAATTTTGGTCGCGCAAAAGAGGACTCCGTTCACGTTCGTGTTACCCGCATCTTCAATGATAATTCAACGCAAACATACGATACCTTGTATCCACCTGTTCTCTATCGCGATACGTTAGCGTTCACTATTCGTCAGGAACGTAACAAAGGTTTTGGAAATAATATCTTCCAGATTGAAGTTGACCCTTTTGGTCTCTTGCCTGAACTGAATACCGAAAACAATTCAGCGAGCTTTAATCTTTTCATTCCGCTTAACGTTACAAAAAATCTTTTCCCATACGACTATGCCATCGTAAATCAGTCCACTACAACGCTCACCTTTTCCAGTACGGACATTTTGGGTGCTGCCCGCAATTTTGAAGTGGAGGTAGATACGGTGAGTACGTTTAACAGTCCGTATAAAAAATCCTTTACGGTAAATGGTGTTATTGGTGAACAATCGCTGAATTTGCTTGCGCAGGATTCTCTGGCTTATTACTGGCGCACAAGGTTTAAAGAACCACAGGAAGGTGAAGTAGCTGAGTGGGTCAACTCATCCTTTACCTTTATCAACAACTCACCCGAAGGCTGGGCACAACTTCACTTTCCGCAGTATGCAAAAAATCAATCGTTCGGATTAGTGCAGGATCCACAGCTTCGCACCTTCGGATACGTGGAGTCGGTGTTGAATTTTGATATTCTTACCTATGGTGCTGACCATCCTGCACTGCATACCGATGTTTCGGTTAAAATCAACAATGCCGAGTACAACCCAGCGGATCTCGGTATAAAGTGCCGCGACAATACCATTAACCTGATTGCCTTCGATAAACAATCCACCATTCCCTACACGGCCGTGCTCTTCAATCCGTTTGATGGTCGTGCGTGCGGCAGACGTCCTCAGGTAATTAACAGTTTTACCGCAGCACAATTACAAACCGGTTTAGGGAATGATATTTTTCAGTACATGATCAATGTGCCCGAAGGAGATTCTGTTGTATTGTTCACCATAGGTGATCCGGGTGTGGCGTTGTGGTCGGTTTCAATCAAACAACAATTTGAAGCTTTGGGAATTTCTGCAGCACAACTTAATGCTATACAGCCGGGTGAACCTATAGTAATTTTTGGTAAGAAAGGAACAGCACCGGGTTCTGCCCGTATCTTCAAACCCATTGCTGCTCCTGTTAATCAGCAGGAACTGCAAGTTAGCGGAACCATTACCGGAAGATTTGATTCCGGCACCATGACTACCACGCTAATTGGTCCGGCCAGCGCATGGCAAAGCCTGGTAACACAAGCGTTGGTATCCGAACTTCCACAAACGGATGTTTATAGTTTTGATGTTATAGGTTCAACCTTAACCGGTGATGAGCAAGTATTGCTGAACGATGTAACCGGCACAGTTGATCTTTCCTTTATTGAAGCCGCTGATTATCCGTATTTGAAAATCATTTTCAAGACTGATGATGTGATAAACCTCACGCCTCCGCAATTAAAAAAGTGGCTGGTGTTCTATACCCCGGTGGCTGAAGGTGTGTTGGTGTTCAACGGCTTAAAGGAGCAACAGCAGTTGCAGGAAGGGGAGGTGTGGACAGGCTCGTATGGATTTAAAAATATTTCACAGAAGACATTTACCGATTCCCTGACTGTTCAATTTGAAATATTCAACCAGGCTAATCGTATGACTGAACATCGTGTCACGAAAATTAAAGCGCCTGAGCCGGGGGTAACAACTTCTTTCTTTCTGGATGTAGAAACTCTGAACAAATCGGGTTTGAATGATGTGAATGTTTTTGTGAATCCACGTTTGGTACCCGAACAGTACTACGAAAATAATGTCCTCAAGCTGAGCGGCTACCTCAATGTACAAGCCGATGTATTTAACCCGGTACTGGAAGTAACGGTGGATGGGCGCTATTTAAGAAGTGGCGATTTTATTTCCCCTAATCCTGAAATTGTGATCACCCTTTGGGATGATAATTCATTTATCAAAAAGACAGATACCGAAGGTATGAAAATCAGGCTTACCTGGCCGGGTGCCACCACCGCTACAGACATTACCTTCGATCGGGACGATGTCGTGTGGTTTCCTCAGACCGATAGCGAGCGCTTCCGCATTGTATTTACACCAGAAAATTTACCGGAAGGTATCTATACCTTGGCCGTTGAGGCGCGCGATGTGCGCAACAACAGCAGTGGTATGATTCCGTATGCTGTTCAGTTTGAGGTTACGTATGAAACCGGTATAGTCATGTTGACACCTTACCCTAATCCATCACCAACAGATGTGCGCTTCGACTTGGTTATTACGGGTGACATTATACCGGATTTTGCCCGCCTGCAACTTGTTTCGATTACAGGCACACCGGTTGCTTCATTTGAAGTAGCACAATTTTATATCGGTACCAACCGTGTAATCTGGAACGGAACAGATGATCAAGGCCATGAACTACCGGGTGGACTTTATATTTACAGACTTACGGTAATGAAAGACGGTCAGCCGTTGATGGGTGCAAATGGTAAGGTGTTGTTGTTGCGGTAAGATTGAAGTTCAATAATAACGTTTTGGGTTTGTTTAGTGGCTTATAAATCCGTAGGATTTGTCCGCCTACACGAATATAAATAAACCTGTTGACACTACGGGCGACACAGTATCCCGTCATTAAATAAACCACTTTGTTAGCTGTATGGATCCTTCCTACTGGAAATTTAGGTCAGTCGTTATATCAGGTATAACTTTATAGAATTGGTTGTGCGGCACTATTGGCGAACCTTTGGTTTCGCGAGTCGGATTGTGCGGGCTTTGCCATATGTACCGCTTTGGGGTAGACTTGTTATAAATATAGTCTGTAACAAAAGGCTGTAATGATCGTCTCGAAACCAACCTACCAATAAAAAACCATGGGAATAGCCATTTCAAATGTATCTAAAACGTATTCCAATGGGGTAAAGGCACTGGACGATCTCTCTCTCCATATTGGAATGGGCATGTTTGGGTTGCTGGGGCCAAATGGTGCGGGGAAATCATCGCTCATGCGCACGTTGGCTACTTTACAATTGCCTGATCGGGGCACAGTTTTTTTTGATTCCATTAATGTGCTGCAGGAGCCCATGCGGCTGCGCAGAACACTGGGCTATCTGCCACAGGAGTTTGGTGTGTATCCCGCTATCTCAGCCGAAGATTTATTAGACTACTTCGCTATTCTGAAAGGAGTCGACTCCAGGTCAGATCGCAAAAAGCGTGTGCAGGAAGTACTTGAACTCACCAACTTGTATGAAGTAAGAAAAAAGCATGTGGCCGGATACTCGGGTGGGATGAAACAACGCTTTGGTATTGCGCAACTGATGCTGAATAATCCGCAACTGATTATTGTCGATGAGCCCACCGCAGGCCTGGACCCTGCAGAACGAAATCGCTTTTTAAATGTATTGCGTGAACTGGCCTTAACGGCTACGATCATTTTCTCGACACACATTGTGGACGATGTAAAAGATTTGTGCAAAGAAATGGCGATAATGAATGGCGGCAGGATTTTACAACAGACAACACCACGTAATGCCACGAAGGAACTAGCCGGGAAAATTTGGGCTATCCATATTTCAAGAGATGAACTGGAGGCCATCGAATCTGCCTGGCCGGTATTGTCATCTACATATGTGGACGACCAAAAGATTCACGTACGCGTTCATGCCGATAGCCAGCCCACCGAACATTTCCAGCCTGCCGAGCCGGAATTAGCGGACGCGTATTTCATTGCACTGAAAAAAGATGCATAATATGTTCGCGTCTATCTTCTGGTTCGAACTAAAGTACTGGTTTAGGAATCCAACCATCTATATTTTTTCAGTCATCCTTTTACTCCTGGCTGTATTGCTGATGGGGGCGAGTGCGGGACTCTTTGATGCGGCCAGTGGACAGCGTGTGGCTGATTCTCCGCTGAGTCTGTATACTTTCATCATCCTGTTCAATAAACTCATTCTCTTTATTGTTCCGGCCATCATTGGAAATTCAATTTATCGGGATTTTAAGAGTCGGGCCTACCAGGTCATGTACACGTTCCCGTTTACTAAATGGGATTATCTGGCAGCAAAATTTCTGAGTTCGCTCACGATGGTATTGATTATTGCGGCTGTGACTGTTTTGGGTCTCTATTTCGGAACGCAGTTGCCAGGAACCCATCAGGAGTTGCTTGTGGAAACCGGGGCGGAAACGTACTTGCAGTTATACACTCACTATCTTCTTCCCAATATTTTTCTTTTTGGAAGTCTGGTATTTGTCCTGGTGGTGCTTTCGCGCAATATCTATACAGGCTTTATTGCCATTACTTTATTGTTGATCGGTCGGGAATTGGTCTTTAGAATAGCAGGTAACTCCGGCACGTTCATAGTTGCACTGTTTGAACCACTAGGCGAAACAGCAACCCTTCTTACAACCAAGGACTGGACACTGGAAGAACAAAACAAAAATCCACTTCCCTTCTCAGAGCTCATCTTATTTAACCGGCTGCTTTGGTGGCTGATTGGGTGTGCATCGCTGGGTCTGGCTTATCTGAATTTTTCTTTTAGCCAACACGGTTGGAATTTATTCGCTTATAAATCCAGGTCCACACGCAATACGAAAAACAACTTTGGAAGTCTTATCAGAATAAAGTTGTCGACTGTAGTTATTAATTTTAACTGGGTTCATCAATTACGGCTGTTATGGAGGCTTTCACACATCGACTTTAAGTACATCATTCGCAGTGGTTCATTTATCAGCATGGCCTTGGCTGGGGGGATATTTATTGTTGTCCTGCTCACGCAAATGAATCCACCCTATGAAACCCGAATTCTTCCGGTCACGTGGGTCATGCTGGCGTTTCCCATTTTCTTCTTTTCACTGTTGGTCAATTTTCTCACGTTTTTATATGCGGGTGTTTTAATTCATCGTGGGCGAAACACCCGCATGCATGAGCTGTTGGATGTTACCCCTGTGAGTGATGTAGTGTTTGCACTTTCTAAGGTGCTGGCGCTGGTAAAAATGCAATTGGTTTTATTAGCCATCATCTTTGTGTCAGGCATTGCGGTACAGGCCTATTCGGGATATTATACCTTTGAAATCGGTCACTACCTTTTTGATCTGCTGGTCATCCATCTTATTGGATTTATTGTCTGGACGCTCGCAGCCGTTTGTGTTCATACCCTTATAGCCCATTCCTATGTGGGTTTGTTTATGCTGATCCTCGGTTTCTTTGGTGTTTCTCAATTGGAGATGATCGGCCTTCGCTCACATGTATTTCACTTCAATCAGGATATAGAACCCGGCTTTTTCCTGAACTACTCAGATATGAACGGGCATGGCTACTCGTTGATCCCATATTTTATACTGAAGGGCTATTGGTTGCTGGTTGGTGTACTCTTATTTCTTGGAACGGTTATCGGGTGGTCGCGAGGAACGAACACCACACTGCGGGCAAGAATAAACATGGCAAGTCAAAAAGTAAGAGGCAGGTTAGGACTGGCTGTTGCGATTGGTGCCGTTATGGTCATTGCTACTGGTTTTATGATCCATCGAATTGAAAATGCTTTTCATGCACCCCACGAGACAATGCGAAGTCAGATCAACCGATCGGCTGATAAAAAGTATGGACATCTTAAGAACTTTATTCAGCCCCGCATTATCAACGTGGCGGTAACCATGCATTTGTTTCCTGAGAAAGAATCATTTGAGTCAACTGGTATATTCACGCTTCTCAATAAATCGAACCAGTACATCGACACGTTGCTGGTCAATTACTCGCACGATGCGTTTACCGAATATAACCTGGATGCGGACTATGAAACCCTTTTAAAAGATACGATCGCAAAATTTGATGTGAACCGACTAAAGCACCCGCTTGCACCTGGAGACAGTTTGCATCTTTCCTTTTGTGTGAGGAACATTCCCAATAGTGGGCTGTTTCAAAATTCTCCGGTACTAAAGAATGGTACCTTTATTACCTCACTCATCTATCCCGGACTTGGCTATTATTCATCTTCTCTGCGAGGTGACCCCAACGACAGCCTCGCGCGACAAAACCATTACCGCTCCATCGATTCCGATTACATTTCCTTTCAGGCCACTGTGAGTACTTCATCTAATCAGATCGCGCTGGCACCGGGGTACCTGATAAAGCAATGGAACACAGATAATCGAAACTTTTTTCAGTATCAATCCACCAGCCACGTAACCAACGACTTTGCCTTTACATCCGGCCGCTACCAGGTGTTACGAGACTCATATCAAAATATGCCCCTGGAAATTTACTATCATCCCGCGCATGTCTATAACCTTACGCACATGATGAACGGTCTAAAGGCGACACTGGCCTATTGCGAAAAGTACTTTAGTCCTTATCAGCACAAGCAGGTAAGGATTATTGAATACTCCAGAAAGACAGGTGACTTTGCACAGTCATTTGCCAATACCATTCCGGTATCGGAGCGAAGTTTTGTGATGGATATTGACGAAAGCAATCCGTTGGCCTTGAACGTAAGTTTTCTGGGGGCATCGCATGAACTCGCTCATCAATGGTGGGGGCATCAGGTGATTCCTGCAAATGTAAATGGAAGCAGAATGATTACGGAAAGTATGGCCGAATACATTTCACTTTGTGTGCTGGAACAAACATACGGCAAAGAAAAAGGCAAACTTTTTCGAAGGAAAGCCCTGGATATTTATTTGAAAAGAAGAGTTGAAGATGAGAACGAGGAGCCCTTGATCGAAAATTCCGGACTCGATAAGTCCTACATTTTCTATCAGAAGGGATCGTTGGCACTATATGCCTTGCGGGATTTTTTGGGAGAAGAG
Organism: Flammeovirgaceae bacterium UBA2366; assembly: GCA_002344065.1. Lineage (GTDB taxonomy): Bacteria > Bacteroidota > Bacteroidia > Cytophagales > Cyclobacteriaceae > UBA2336. The sequence goes on along the minus strand of DDTK01000014.1, from coordinate 37,763 downwards.
AAATTGAATCTGGCACTTCGGGCTTACCTGGAAAAAGTAAAACTTCAACACGCACCCTATACTATACCGCTGGAAATGGTGGAGTATCTTCGGCAAGCCACACCCGATTCATTATCGTATTTGATTCACGATCTTTTTGAGACCGTAACGTTGTATGATAATCGGCTTAAAGACTATACGATTACCAAATTGCCAACCGGCAAGTATCAGGTAGCTATAAATTTTACAGTCACCAAATTTCGTTCGGTAAACAGTCAAAAAGTGTTTGAAGATTCAAACGGTGAAACACTTACCCACCGGGATGGCCATGCAACTGTTAATTCGTTGCCCCTAAAGGACTATATTGAAATAGGAATCTATTCCAGCCGTGGTAGTGTTTTGCATCTAAAGAAGCATTTTGTCCATGCGATCAACAACACACTTACTGTTGAGGTTGATGAAGTACCTGGTCTAATCGCTGTTGACCCATTAGTAAAACTGATAGATGTACATACTGACAATTAGAATATATTTTTTGGTGTGGTTGGGTTTGGCTCTTGCCATTGTTTAGGTGTTGCGATGGAGTGTGTGGCAATGGCGAGTGCCAAAAGCGTGGGTTATATTTTTTTGGGTGCAGCGCGGTGGGAAATTGATAGACGGGTCTTTGTTCGTCAGCTGAGTTCAGTCCCAACTCGTATTTTTTATTTTCAGAAGGGGAGGAGATTTTTTTTAATTACTCACTCCATAATTGTTTTTTATAAGTGTTCGTGAACCGTAAACGGTTTCAATTTTGTCTGCGTGGGAAAGGTGGAAGCTCTTTTGTCCAGCCCGTGGCGGGATGCTTGGGCTTGCGGGGCTTGCAAATCTGCTTACACCTGTGCGTTGGCTGTCTTTATACTTGATTTTGTGCATCGGTTAAAAGTTCTTTTTCAAATTGTGAAATGTTCAGACTTTCAATTGGTAAAATCCTGATTTGGTCAAGTAAATAGTCAAGGTTACCATTAGTGTCAAGACTTTCTTTAATCTTGTTACTTGTCTGCAATGGAATGCCATATTCGTCTAAAGCCACAAACAAAGGGTCAGTAAATAAGCATTCAATTTGTGTTGCAAAATATGAGAAGTCACCGGGTTCAAGCCTCATTTCCGAATAAATCTCTTTTTGGATTCTATCTAAAGCCATCAAATAAATTGGAAAATAGTATTGAATCCAGTCTCTTGTGAATTTCAGCACATCTTCAATAGTTTCATTAATATCTTCAGCATCAGTCTTGCCTATTATTTCAGCATCTATCATTCCTCTTACTGTTCTCACAGCCCTTAAACGATTAATCCTAAAAGCTAATTGTTTTGCAGATAGGACTAAAGGTTGTGGTTTTCCAATGAAATGACGAAATATCAAATCGCAAATTACCTGTGTTTGAAAACGGTCAGGAAAAGATTTCCAATTAAGGAACTTATAAAGTCTTGGATTTTCACGAATTTCTTTAGCCAATGAAATTTGATTTTGAGGCTCAATATTTGAATTAGCTTTTATGATTTCGATATTCAGAATGCCATTTTGAGCTAGATTTTTAATTCTTTCTCTTGACTTTTCACTTAGGTCATCATTATCCATTTGCATCAGTAATTTCTCAGGCACTTCATCAGTTTGGCTGAATAATGAAAAATCTACCAATGGTAGTTCTTCGTTTGGTGGTTCATGAAACAGAAATACTCTGCCGATAAAATGCTGAAACATTCTGCCACTTCTGCCACAAATATTATTGAAGGTAAAGAAGTCAAATTTCTCGTTGGCAACTTTGTTGTCGTAGATGATTACATTTTTAGCTTTTGTGTTTACGCCTTCAATAAGGGTGCTTGTGCAAACTAAAAATTGGAGCTTATCTTCATTAAATGCTTTTACGGCAAACTGAGAAATAGCTCGTGGGATTTTACCGTGGTGAATACCAATACCGTATTTCAATGCTTTAGGAAGAAACCAAAGCGGATGATATTCTTCTTCTAACCATTCAATTGCACTTTCGTTGTTCTGATTTGTTTTGAATTTTCCCGAATCAAAAAGGAGTTTTGCAACCTTGTTTGCACTTTTTGGGGATTTACAATAAATCAAAGTTGGCTCTGTTAACTCAGCACATAAGTTTAAAAGGGCATCCTCGTCAGTTGTAGGAACGGCAACTTTAATTTTCTCTGTGATAACAGTTTTATAGTCCGTTTTGATGAAGTTTATTTCAACATTTTCAGGAAATACTTTTGAATTTATGTTTTCAATGTTAGGGCCTAATAAATAGAATTGCCCGCCCTTTTTTAATAGTTTGTAAAATGCCTGATTTAATATAATGCTTCTTTCTTGGTCTTGTGGGGTGGGTTGAATTTTATAAAACTCATCAATGACAAAAAAGTCAATATCAACTTCGTTTACAATTTCCATAACTCGTTCTTGAGTTAGGACGAAAATATTTCTATCGCTTACCGATTGAGTTGAGTGAGTAATGATTTTGTAACGGTCTCTAAATCGTGAAAGTCTTTTTCTTGTTTCATCAATCAAAGCAATGGTCGGTAATACTATTGCAATGTTTTTGAATCGTTCCGTTGCAATAATTGTATCAATCACAAGACTTTTACCAAAACTCGTTGGAGCACTAAGAATTACATTTTTACCATCAAGCAATTCAAAATATACCCTTGCTTGTGCTCTATGAAAAACGATATTGTCCTGTTCAACTCCATCAGGTCGGTGAAATTCATACGCAATTTTATCAGCAAGATTTAATTCTTCAGGGTCAAGATATGGAAAGAGTCCAATTTCTCTGGCAAAATCATTTATGATAGATTGGTAGTTTCCAAACATTTCACGCTGTTCAATAACTCGAAGAATGACTTCCTGTAAATAGACTTCATTCTTTTGATTAAGATTGTTGGCAATTGATTTTATCACAGAAAATGCATTCTGTGGATTGATAGCATTTTGCCTCAACAAATTGTTGATTTCAAGTAAGTTTAGATTTTCTGCCATGCTGCCAATTTATCTAAGAGTGTTTTAGATAGTTTTGCCTTATCTTCCAGAGGACATAAGAACAAATGAATTTTGACTGGACATTTCACTTTTGCTAAAAATGCTTTGTGATTAGCTTCTATTTCAGGCAATATTTCATTTACATAAGCCTCATTAAATTCTCTATGCTTTGCAACTAAAGGCGAATCATAAGTAAGCAAAACGGGAACACAAATGGCTTTGAACACATCATCTAATGAAGTATTTGGGTCAAGTAGTTTTACCAACTTATCGTAATGCGGAAAGGACTTATCAATTTTGTTGGTAATTGCTGCGAACTCATTTCTAAGATAAATTTTCTCGAAATGGGCTTCTATTTCGGGAACAACATCATAAACAGCACGGTAAAAATCATTGTAAAATTTAACTTCACCTAACCATAATTCAAGACCTTCATCATCCGCAATAACATGAACCGCATCAAATCCTTTTACGGTTTCATTCGGACCATCCTTGAAGTAAATTTTACTAATGGCTGGAATGGTGTCATATGCTTCTTTTAGAATACCATGAAGCAATAATTCGCCAAACTCACCTCGCTTAATATTATCAGTTTGAAAAATGATTTTAGCAGCTTCTCTCAACTTTTTTGGTGCAGATTTGCCATCAACCATTTTAAACTCTGAATATTTCAATGCAAAGTCAAGTAAATGTTCATCAAATAACCAATCGGCAAACTGATTATATCTCCATTCTTTCAACTCGTAACCACCGCATAAACCTGTAATGCCGCATTCGGGAGGAGTTTCAGAATGAACAATGAGCTTTAAAAATTTCAGTTTGTCTTTCATTAACTATGCTTTTGCTAATTGTTTTACACTCAATTCACCCCTAAACGCCTTTTGGCTTAAACTGCCATATAAATTCTCTAACTCCTGCAAGCTTTGCTGGTATTGGGTTTTGAGGGCTTCTGTTTTTTCTACGATTTCTGCAAATTGATTTTGAAGGTCAATTGGTGCATAGAATGTTTTAATTGGGTAAAGCCTATTTCCTGATATGAGCGGTTGTGCCGCTTGACCTGCGAAACGATTTAAATTTAATAATGTTAGAAAGTGCTTTAGGTATTGAATATTTGAAGCTTTGTATAGTTCCTTAATGTATAGTGCATTATCTGTAACCCATGACTTTGGCTCTGTTAAATGAACTGCCCCACAGTAAAAACCGACTCGTCCAATTACAATTTGTGGTTCATCAAACATGTATTTATCATGTTTTCCATTTACTCCATTACCTCCATAAACATTGTGGTTGCCAGATGGATTCATATTATCGGAAGTTAGTCCATCACCGCTTGATACTTTAAATAAATCACCAAGTGTTATTGGGTCAAATCCCTTCTCATTCCTCACAGGGTCTCCAAACATCTCCAAAAACGTGCTTTTCAAAAATTCATCCAGCAGGCGGATGCTTTCTTTGCGTTGGGCTATCAGGTTTTCGGCTTTGCTTAAGAGGTTGGCGATGTGGATTTGGTCGGGAAGTGGGGGGAGTGGAAATTCAATATCCTTTAAATTAGAAATATTGAAGCTCGCCTGATTGACTGACTTCTTTGTTATTCTCTTTATTTTACTTCTGAATATTGGGCTTTTTAAAAAGTAGTATGAATAGGTTGGATGGATTTTGCTTTCATCTGCTTTCAAACAAAGTAAGTTCATACCATGTATCACCTTTTCATTAATTCGACTTACCAAAGCAACCTTTCCAAGGTGTGAAACACTATTTATGTGAGACATTAAAATGTCGTTCTCTTTCAAATAAAAGTCTGAGAAAGTTTCATCATGAATTGAAGCATATCCAACCCTACTTAAATCAATAGTTCCGTCAGCTATTGTTTCTATACGAGTTATAGGATAGCCATCGGTTACTTTATCTTGCTTGATATTAGCACCGTTTCTTATTACTGGAAATACGTTTCCTAATCTTTCAACCTTCATCACATCAATTCTTTTAATTCCGCCAATCCTTTTTGTATATCGGCTTCAATGCTCTCCAATTTCCCGAATATCACATTCGGCTTTTCATATACCACTTCCTCATACACTTCTTCTTTGTAGGTGCTCAGGTTCAGGTCGTAATTGTTTTCTACAATTTCCTTTTTCGGCACCATGAAGTATTTCAGCTTTCTGTCGCTGTCTTTCTTGGCGTCTCTTGCTTTGTAGCGTTGCACAATATCGGGCAGGTCGCTATCGGCAATTTTGTTTCGTTTGTCGTCTAAGGTGTAGCCGTCTGCCTGCATGTCGTAAAACCAAACATTATTGGTTTCGCCCCCTTTGGTAAAAATCAAAATGGCGGTGCTTACCCCTGCATAGGGTTTAAAGGCTCCGCTGGGCACAGCAATCACGGCTTTCAGTTCGGCTTTTTCAATTATCAGTTTTCGCACCGCTTCAAATGCTTTACCGCTGTTTTGTATTACACCGCTGGGCACAATCACGGCAGCCGTTCCGCCCATTTTCAGCATGTTAAAAATGCGTTCTACAAAAAGCAATTCAGTTTTGGTGGTGGGCAGTTTCAGTCCTTCGTTAATATCGCCTTTGTCAATATTGCCTGTAAATGGTGGGTTCGCCATAATGATGTCGAACTGGCTGTCTTCGTTGTAGCTTTTGCTCAGCGTGTCTTTGTAGTCAATTTTGGGTTCGTCAATGCCATGCATCATCATGTTCATCAAACCCAAACGCACCATAGTGGTGTCAATGTCATAACCTACAAAGCTTTTATCCAAAATGCTTTTTATCTCCTGCGTAAGCACAGCACTAATGGCAGCACGTTCAAAACCGTCTTCGTCTTTTTGCAACTTGGCAGGGTCTTTCTTCCGCACCAAATCGGTAAGGATGTATTGATAAGCCCCCAACAAGAAACCGCCTGTTCCGCAGGCAGGGTCGGCAATGCGTTGCCCCAATTGCGGAGCCACCAATTCAGCCATCAGTTTAATAATGTGTCTTGGTGTGCGGAACTGTCCGTTTTTTCCTGCTGTGGCTATTTCACTCAACAGCATTTCATACACATCACCTTGTATGTCTTGAAAAGCATGTCCGCCTTCGGTAGCATCCTTTTCAATTTCCTTAAAAATTTCTTCTACAATGTTGATAGCAGAAACCAGCAAACTGGCTTTTGGCATAATGAACACAGCGTTTGCCATGTGTTTGGTGAAAGGCGAAGTCTCTCCGTTCAGTTCTTTTAAAAACGGAAACACTTTCATTTGCACATGCATCAACATTTCGTCTGCGGGCTTGTGTTTAAAAACACTCCAACGCAATTCGTTTTTATCAATACTTTCGTTACTGCCCGGAATATTGAATTTACCCGCAAACCGGGAAACATATTTTTCGCCTGTCCATTCGGCATCACGTTCCCGTTTGGCTTCCAGATCGTCCAAACGCTTCATAAAAATGAGGTAGGTAATCTGCTCAATGGCGGTTAAAGGGTTTGCAATGCCGCCTTCCCAGAAGTTTTGCCAAAGCTTGTCTATAAGTGATTTTAGGGTTGAATTATTTTGCAGCATGATGTTTTGTATTTAATCCCGAAGGGATTTCAGGTTTATAGAAATTAATTATAGGTATGTTGTTCGACCCCGAAGGGGTCGTATGAAAACCTGCAATGTCGGTTCTATAAACATTTGACCCTTTCTGGGTCGGTTTTGTATTTATTAATCCCGAAGGGATTTGATGTTTATAGAAAACAGAAACCACAATGATATGCGACCCCGAAGGGGTCGTATGAATATCGGACAATCCATTTCTATAAACATTTGAATCCTTCGGATTCTTTATTCTTCTATCCATTTGAATAAATATTCATCTTTAAAGTCTATTTCAAACTTCTTCAAAAAATCTAGATACTCTTCTCTGAATGTGAACTTCTTATGATGTTCTTTTTGATTCATGATATACTTAATCACATTATCCAAACTAGAATGACTGTATGAAAATGCACCATAACCTTCCTGCCATTGAAACTTGAATTTCGAAAACCTCTTTTCTTTGATAAAATCGTTTGACGATTTCTTTATTTCTCTAACTAAATCCGATAAACAGCACGATGGTTTCATGCCAATAAAAAAATGAATGTGGTCGGGCATTCCGTTAATGGCTAGCATTTTTTGTTCTTTATTCCTCACGATGCCCGAAATGTATTTATACAATTCTTCTTCCCATGATGATTGAATCATGCACCCCCTGTTTTGCACTGCAAAAACAACCTGAATATATATTTGAGAAAATGTTCCTGCCATTTATTTGTTCTTTTTCCGGTTTTTCTTGTCACCCTCATTCAATTGCAAAGCAGTTTTGGCATTCAGGGAGGTAACTACTTTTTTTCCTGTTTTTGCTTCAAGCTCCTTGCGTGCAACCTTAGCTACATTACCACCTTGCTTTGCCACCTTCTTGCTTTCTTCAAAATCTTTGGGGTTGGTTGCGGCTGAGATGTCTTTGGTGGATGCTTCGGCAAGCATGTTTAAAATGAGTTCCGTATTGGTCATGTTATCCCGCAGGTTTTCCTTTTTCAGCCCCTTCAGAATTTTGTATTCTTTGGTGGTTTTATCGCTCCAGGCTTTGGTAATAATATCGGTAAGCGTTGCAAACTGAACGCCTTCTTTCAATCCTCTTTTTTTCCACTCATCCGTTAGTTCCTTTCTTATTTCAATACTTTTCAATCGTTGGTTTATCCAGTTTTCAGAATAACCCAATTTCATGTATTGCTCTAATGCTCTGTCAATGCTTAGTTCAGGGTCTTGCATTTCATCCAATCTTTCAGATGCGACTTGAGCCAGCCACATTTTAAAGGGTTCTGCTTTGGGAGATGGTATGGATTGTATCAGGCGGAAGAGTTGTTCGGTATCGGCTACATCTGTTAGTCGCATTTTACCATCAGGAGCAGGCATTTTCAACCCGTGACAATTCGTCACGGTTTCATTTCCTTCCTCTTTAAGTCGTTGTTTTAACTTTCTCCAATAAGCATTGGGGTCAACGCTTTCAGTCAATACGGCAATTACATCAATAATGGAGATAAACCATTTCTCTTTTTCATTGTCCCAAACGGAACGCACCTTTCTGTCTTCAAAGATTTTGATATCGGTTTGTTTGCTCATGCTGCTAATACTTGTTCGGTTAAACTTAAAATTTCGTCAATCTCTTTTTGATTGAAAATTCCTCTGATGCCTTCGGGGTGAAGCATGGTAAAAGGAGATTCAATCAGGTTGCGTTTGCTCACATCTCCTTTTTCCAAAACAAAATTCTTGAGTAAATCAAGAAATTGGAGTTGTCGGCTAGTGAGGTAACTGTGTTTGGAAACAAAATCATCAAATGCTTTGGTAACTGTTTCGGCAAAGGTTTCTAATTGTTCTATTCCTAAAATGTGTTTGATGAATTGCACCAATGCTGCTTTGCGGTGGTTGTAAACCTTGCGAAGCAAATCAATGGTAATATGCGGATGCTCGTTGTGCAGTTCTTCGGCTAATTGTTCTGCTTCATCCGTGGTGATTTCTTGCCCTTGTTTTAGTTTTTGTAAAATCGGACTGCTTGAAACCAATTCATTTATTTTCTTTTCAACCAATTCACGGTATTTGGCCACACTCAATGCTTCGTGTTGCGGCCCAAACTCTACAAATTCCTTTTCGGCAACAATGTCTTTCAAATTGAATTTTGCAGGAGCTAAAGGAATTACCGCTTCACGGAATTTCATCAAGGGAGAAAGTTTCTGAATCAGTTCTTCAAACTTGTCTTCATTGATGGTTGCCCAATAATGATTGCTTTGTGCCTGACGAATCAATTCCTGCTCTCTTGCCACAATGTTGATGCTCAAAGGCAGCTCGCCAATTTCTTCAATGATGCTTTCTTTCAGCGTTTCAAACTTTTCGGTTTCACCTGCCAAATGAGCCAATGAAACTTCTACGATGTCTTTTTCAAATCGCATGGCTTTAAAATCAACATCTGAAACCGTGCGAAGCAATGGTTTTACAACAGCTTCCAGAAATTCCATTTTGTCAGCAGTCAGATTGCTCCAGAAGTTTTCATCTTCTAAGCGTTGCAGTTCGTGTTTGGCTTCCATAATCACCACCGAGTTTTTCGGAAGCGATTCAACTTGCTTTCTGATTTTCTGAACTTCTTTGTTTACAATTTCAGCATTGCTTTGTGTTTGGGCCCTGCCTCCCGGCAGGCAGGTTCTAATTTTTTCCAAACGCACACCAAACAAACGAACAGGCAAAGGAATTTGTCCTTTCAGTTCTTTGCCTCTCGGATTGAGTTTGAAATATTCAAAGTTGTCCCAACAATCAAGAATCAGGAAATTATCTTTTTGTGTGCACCAAGGTTTTATTTTTTCAGGTTCGAGTAAACGAGTTCCTCTACCTATCATCTGCCAAAATTTGGTGTAGCTATAAACAGGCTTTGCAAAAACCAAATTTACCAATTCACGAACATCAATTCCTGTGTCGAGCATATCCACACTAATGGCAATTCGTGGCATGTCATTATGAACAAACTGGTCGAGCAAACCACCTTTTCCGTAAACTCTTGGGTCTTCGCTTACCAAAACTTTGGCTAATTCACCTTTGTATTCGGGAAAAAGCGAATCGAAGATTTCTTCTACTCGTCTTGCATGGGCTTTGCTGATACAAAAGAAAATTGTTTTGCCTGGCAATACTCCGTTTGCATCTTTGATGCTTTCTTCCATGAATTCACGGACAATCAAGGCATTCGTTCCTCGGTTAATTACCTTTTTTTCAATCTCTGTTCCTTCGAAATTAATTTCCTCGATTTCTTTTCCTTCCAACATCAATTTTTGTTGGTCTTCAAGTGAGATAGTCCGCTTGTTTATCCCTTCATCCTGAAACTTGGTTTTGATTTTCATTACCTGAAAATTGCTCAGGAATGGTGGAATGTGATTTACTGCGTCCTCGTAGGAATAGGCAAAAGTTGGAACTCCATCTTCACATTCAAACAATTGAAACGTATTGTGGTCAATTACATCCGTTGGCGTGGCGGTCAAGCCAAGCGTAATGGTATTAAAGTAATCAAGAATTTCCTGATAGGTGTTGTAAATACTTCGGTGGCTTTCGTCCACGACAATTAAGTCAAAGAAATGCGGACTCAAACTTTTCTCCTCATTGCGAATGATGTTCAACATGGTCGGATAAGTTGAAACATATATTCGTCTGTCAGTTGCAATTTCTTTTTCCCCTTGTTTTGGCCAGCGTGGTTCGTTAGGCAAATGTTCTTTGAATGCTTCCAGTGTTTGGTCACGAAGTGCAATTCTGTCAACAAGAAATAAAACCCTTTCTGCCCAACCTGCTCTCATTAATGCGTCCACCAGGGCAATGCAGGTTCTTGTCTTGCCGGTGCCAGTCGCCATTACCAACAAAAATTTGCGTTTCCGTTTTTCAACAGCTTCCATTACTGCACGGATAGACTGAATTTGGTAGGGTCTTCCTGCAATTTTGGTGTTAATCATATCACCCACTAGCGACTTTCTTGCTTTTCGAATGTATGCGTAACGTTCAAGGTCGTCCCGTGTCGGAAAGCCATATACTTTCTTTGGTGGGTAATTGTCTAAGTCCCAAAAGTAAATGTCGTGTCCGTTGGTGTAAAAGCAGAAAGGCAAGTCAACGCCTTGTGTTTGTTTAATGTTGTAGCAATATTGTTTGGCTTGTTCTCGTCCGAGTTCAGCGTCCACTGAAGTCTTTTTGGCTTCCACAACGGCAAGTGGTTTTCCGTCCTTGCCTAATAACACATAGTCGCTGTATTGGTGTCCAGCGTATGGAGTTGTCGGTTCTTCAACAACTGTCAAGTGAATATCAAATTCCTCAATCACCTGAGTTCGGTCAGTCACATTCCATCCAGCTTGTTTTAAGCGGTTGTCAATGATTTCTTTCCTTGTCAGTTTTTCGTTTTTCACTTTTATATGCTAAAAATTATTGTTTGTCAAAATACGCAAAATTTGCTTGGATTTGTCGGTTTACACCTCCCTTGTGCGGTGGATTTGGCTCTTGACATTGCTTTGGTTTGCGGGAAGGATTTGCGGCAATGGCATGTGCCAAAATGCAAGGGGCAATTCGGAGCACAATCTTTTTAAAATGCGAAGGGTCGGCTGTATTATTTTTTAACCTGTCCCACGTTTATTTTTTCAAAGTCCAAGTTGTCACCGAGCCGCTAACTTGTCCACGTGGTGAATTTTTGTTAGTGAGTTGTCAGCCGTTTTGTTTGAAACACAATTTGTCCCGACCCTATTGCAGCCAACAGCTGTGTTTATCTATTGCACATATTTATCTTATAGCTGCCGCAGGCCTTGTCAGGCCAAAACATTATCCTCCAACATTTTTCTAACATTTCCATGGAATTCACCAATGGCCTTTGTATGCAGGCCAGGGTAAAGTACCCGGTCTCGAAACCAGGAGCCGCTTTTGTACAAGGTTTTATGGGTTACCTGTGTGCCACCATCAGCAGCTGAGGCCAATGTAATAAATTGTGAACCTTGTGAAGCGGAGTTTTCCAGGTAGCTGATGCGAATGGCTTTAGTTTCGTCACAAACATGCATAACCTCATGCCCAACGGCCAGGTTAATTATACCGTTCAGCAAGCGCAGGTTTAGAATAATGAGTTGTCCTGCCTGAAGTCCTTCATACCGGGAATCATCGGCATAGGTGATGCTGTGATCGTGGCGGGCATACTGCATTCCAAACCTTACCATGGCGCCACGCCATACCTGGTCGGGGCGAATGGTTTTGTAGGCATTCCATACTTTGTTAATGGGGTGCTGAAAAGTATAAGTCTTCAGGTGGCTATGGTAATCCAGGCCCTCTGGGTCGTAACACATGGCGTTTAGCTTCGCAAAATCCTGTGGCTTCGACAATTGGTAGTCGGCCAAAAATTTTCTGACTTTTGGATAGCGAATCCGGTCCATCTCAATTTGTAATAATTTCGCAGTGTGTAAATTAGCCTTGTTTTGCATGCAGCCTTTTTATCGAGACAATATGTAAAGATTATCCCGTAAACCCATGACAAAAACAGATAAACGCATCGATGCTTATATAATAAAGGCTCAACCTTTTGCTCAACCGATTTTGAATCATGTTCGTGCGTTGGTGCACAAGGCCTGCCCGGAAGTTACAGAGACAATAAAATGGGGTATGCCTTCTTTTGATTACAAGGGTCAATATTTCAGCTTTGCTTCTTTCAAGCAGCATTGTGCATTTGGTTTCTGGAAAGCCAAATTAATCCGCGATCCGAAAAACTATTTAGGATTAAATAAAGCAGCAGGGGGTGAGGCTATGGGGAATTTTGGCAGGGTAACCAGTTTAAAAGATCTTCCACCTGATAAAGTTATTATTGATTTTCTGAAGCAAGCTAAAAAACTGAATGACGATGGTGTTAAGGCTGCACCGAAAAGGACTGTTAGTAAAGCGATTAAGACTCCCGCATGGTTCATGGATGCCTTAAAAAAGAAAAAGAAGGCGCTGATCACTTTCCAAAACTTCAGTCCATCACACAAACGCGAATACCTTGAGTGGGTAACAGAAGCCAAAACCGAAGCCACTCGTGAAAAGCGTCTTGCCACCACACTGGAGTGGCTTGCCGAGGGTAAATCGCGTAACTGGAAGTATGTAAAAAAGTAGTTATCGGTAACTATTCATACCGCAGTGTATTAGCCGGGTTGGTCATAGCCGCTTTCAGTGTTTGCGAACTAACCGTAAGGATGGCGATCAGTATGGCTGCTCCCGCGGCCATAAGGTAAAGCAATACATTCATGTTAATGTGGTAGGCAAAACCATCAAGCCATTTCTCCATGAAGTACCACGCAACCGGCCAGGCAATAGCGTTGGCAACAATAACCAGTATAATAATTTCACGCGTGAGCAGTGTAAGTATACTGGGAACAGAGGCACCAAGTACTTTTCGGATACCAATTTCTTTTACCCGTTGCAGGGTATTAAAGGTAGCCAACCCGAACAATCCAAGGCATGCAATAAAAATGGCCAGTAAAGAAAATCCTGTGAATAACTGACTTTGCTTCATTTCATTTTGATAGAGGTTGTTGTACCGTTCGTTCATAAACGTATATTCGAATAAACGGTCGGGTAAAAATTCTCGCCACACTTTTTCAATGTGGTTTAACCCTTCCTGAAAATTATTACCGGCTACCTGAATGGAAAGATTGTTGTACGCTGGTCGTTGAATCAGAAAAATCATCGGGTTGATAACCTGGTGCAGGGATTCAAAATGGAAATCTTTCACAACACCAATCACTTTTCCGTTTACACCACCGTATGAAAATTCCTGATCGATTAACGAGACAGGATCATTGATACCCATAGCCACCAGGGCTGCTTCATTCAATACGTAACCGAGCGAATCATCGGTGCGCACTTCTTTAGAAAAGTTTCTTCCTGCGACAAATGGAATATTGTAGGTATCGAAAAATGTATGATCAATGCGTATATAGGCAATTCGCGATCCTACACTTTGAAGTGAATCACCTTTGCGCATTTGTGCGCCCATGGAATCGAGTAACCTGCCGGTTGGAATACGAGAGGAGCGCCCTGAATTTTTTATAGCCGAGTGTCCGGTTAAGGCGTTGTAAAATGCATCATAATTATCGTTTAGCTGACTGTAGTAAGGAAGCGTGACAACCTGATCCTTGGCATACCCAAGATCCTTTTTATTCAGGTATTGAAGCTGACTAAAAATTATTCCAGTTGCAATAATCAACACAATTGAGATCGCAAACTGCACCACTACCAGCGCCTTGCGGAGAATTGGTTTACCACCGGTTTGTTTTCCTTTTAAGATGACGGCCGGTTTAAACCCGGATATGATAACCGCTGGATAAAGCCCGGCCAGTAACCCCACCGTTACTGATCCGACCAACAACAGGATAATAATAAGTGGCTGGCCAAAGTAATTAATGGATTTTCCGGTAAAACTATTGAGCCATTCTAACCCACTATACCCTGCGCCAAGGGCAAGCAGACATGAAAACAGGGCAATTAAAACAGACTCACTCAGGTACTGTCCCATCAATTGGGTTTTGAAAGCACCTGCAACCTTTCGAATGCCTACTTCTTTGGAACGTTTGGTTGCTTGTGCGGTGCTTAGATTTATAAAATTGAAAGAGGCGATGAGAATGATGAACAACCCGATGGTTCCCATCAGGTATACGGTGTTGATGTTACCGGGAGGTTCAAGTTCATCATCCAGGTGAGAATGTAAATGTATATCAGAAACTTTTTGAAGTTGAAGACTGGTGACTTTTGAGGCAACAAAATCGGGTGCTGCCCCAAAGTTAGCGCGTGCAAAAGTGCCAAAATGCTTGTCAAGAAAATCCGGAAGTTTGCTTTCGAGTGCTTTTGACTGTTCGCCTTCCTTCAGTAAAAAGTAGGTACCAAAAGAATTGTTTCCCCAGTTGGTTTCGAGCCCCCGTCTTCCATAAATAGTTGAATCATTCAGGGTGCTGAACGAAATGAGAAAGTCGGGATGAAAATGGGATTGCGCGCGGAAGGGTTTGAACACCCCGGTTACCTGCACGGGATTACCGAATACCTGCAGGGTTTTTCCTTGTATTTGTGTAGTGCCGAAATATTTTTCAGCCGCAGGTTCAGACAATAAAATGGTAAAGGGTTTTTCCAGTGCGGTGGCTTTATTTCCTTCTGTCAACTCTATCTCAAACAATTCGAATATTTCCGGCTCGCTTATAAAAATGTTCCGTTCTCTAAATGATTTATTCTCCACACCTTCTTCCGGCAACGTTACGGTTGTGTTCAGGGGGAGCATGCGACATAGTTTTTCTATTTCCGGAAAATCATTGCGCATGAGCATACCGATAGGCGGGGCCACGTTGGCCAACTTTAAGCTGGCGTTTCCATCCTGATCGTAGAAATAACGTGTTACCCGATACAGTCGATCGGCAGCCCGGTGATGACGGTCGTAGCTCAATTCATCCACTACGTAAAAGGTAATGAGCAAGGCGCTGGTAAGCGCCAGTGCAAGACCGGCAATATTGATGAAGGAGGTGAGCTTGTTGCGAAAGATGGAACGCAGGGCAACTTTCAGGTAATTAAGGAGCATAGGTAACAAGGGTTATGTAAAAGACCTTCTATTAAGTTCAGCAGTTACCTGCAAAGACTGTGAAAGATTATAAACGTTGCATCAGGAGATTAATAGTGGTGAATTCACGCTCAAAACCAAAGGATTTGGATTCAAATGCTTCATAAGTTTTTTTAAGGTGTACAGAATCGTGCGGGCAATGTTCGAAACTGGACTATTTGAGATCGTAACAAAAAGGAAAGCTGAGCTTGTAGATCCACAAGCTCAGCTTTCAGGTAAATCAATTGAAAATTAATTCTGTTTTGCTAAAATCAATATGAACGGAGCGAAGCTTTTCTCATCGTAACTGGAGAGTATTAGTATTTGCTTGTTACCATTAACCAGTAATGCAGCAGCCATGGGCGATACATCACCGAATTCATCAAAATTCATGGAGCCCAAAACTCTTCCGTTAATTACATCATCTACCAAAACGATGGCACCTTCATCGTTTGAAACGATAGCCTTTTCAATATCGCTAAACGGATAGCCCGTTCCGATCATATTACCCAGATCATTTTCAAAAAATGAAAGCTGTACGGGTACCGTTTGGTCATTGTTGTTTTTTGGCATGTAGGCAACACCAGCATAAGTATTATTCAGTAACGATGCTTTGGTTGCTGATGCACTGGCTTTCAAGGCAAACACACCACCATTGCCATAGCCAAAGTCCATCATCATAACACCACCATTGGTAAATTGTCCTTCGGCAACCGTGTTACCTTCATTGCTGATCACAACTTCACCACCGCCAACGCATTTTGCTGTTGGTATTCCATTGATAGGACCTGTGGAGGTACAGTTACCGCCATTAATACAGTCGAGACTAAACTTATAGCCGGCTAGTGAAAAACCTGCTCCACTATTACTTATCTCCAGGTAACCAAATGCTTCGCTGGTAACAGGATTGTATTCTGATCTATCACCAGGTGCTGAGATGATATAATTATACGTGCCCGGAATGCTTGCGCATTCTCCTTGTGCTACCAATGCAATTACGTCACCCTTAATACTGCCTTCCGGTTTAACAATCATGGCCATGTCAGGAATCTCCAAAGCATAAAACCACGCAGTTCCATCAGTCGGAATTTCCTGGCTAACCGGTTCTGTTTTGGTAATTTTTACTTTTAAAAACCCTGATGGCAAGGTTTCGAAAGTTCCTTGAACGGTGATATCATCACTCATGTCATCAAAGGTTCCATAATCCCATGTTGCAGTCATGTGGCCTTGTTCTTTATCCAATGCCCAGGTCCATACATCACCGGGGCTTTGTGTTCCCTTGTAAACGTCTGCTTTGTCCAGGTTTACAAAAGGTTTTGGTTGCATTTCATTTTCGCTGCCCGGTGAGCAGGCAGCCAGCAATAAGCCGGTAAACATCGAAACGATCAAGTGTGAATTTTTCATGGTTTTGTTTGATTTATGGCTCAAACTTAGGTTGCGGACTACACTCCATTACCGGTGAATTGACGAATATGCCCTGTGACTTTACGAAATGCACGTGATGATTGTCGGCCAGAAATTAGGGTGGGAGTTAGGTCGAGATTGCTTCTCCGCCTGTGGCGGATCGCTATGACGCTAACATTTTAAGATCGCTTCTACTAAGCCCGGATTTCACAAACTTATTCGTGCCAAAAATTCATCGCGCTTTTTGGGTGAAATACTTACCTGCTTGTTGTCATTCATTAACAGATAGCCTCCTTCAGATTTTACATATTGTTTAACTTCTCTAAGATTGACCAGGTAACTATTATGGACACGCATAAAATGCTCATCGATCAACAGATTCTCGTATTCCTTCAAATTCCGGCTAACCATAATCTTCCGGCTGTCTTTAAGATAAATAGTGGTATACGATCCGTTGGCTTCACACAACGTAATTTCATCTACCTTAACAAACTCAAGCCGGTCGGCTGTAGCCAGGCAAATTTTTTTCATATGCTGACCAGTGATATTTGCCAAAAGTGTATCCAGCTGTTGTTTTTGATTGTTGGCATTTTGTCTTGTGCGTGCCTTGCTTATAGCCAATTGCAATTCTTCAACATCAATTGGTTTTAGCAGGTAATCCAGAGAGCTGAACTTGATGGCGCGAATGGCATAGTGTTCGTAAGCTGTTGTAAAGATGACATCAAGTGCCATGTCTGGTAATCGCGACAAAACATCGAACCCGGTACCTGTTTGTAATTCAATATCCAAAAAAAGAATAGTTGGGTTGGTAGCCTGAATAACCTGGATGGCTTCGTCTACCGAACCTGCCATGCCTACCACAGAAACTTCCGGACAGAATTCTCCTATCAGGTTTTTCAGCGTTTCACGGCTGTGCATTTCATCTTCTACAATAACAGCTCTCATATTAGTTTAAACAGATTCTAAAATTGGAAGTCGTAACACAACACATGTACCTGCAGGCTTTCCGAAAGCATCAATTAAATCACGATAGTGTAAATCAGTTTGCCACCCATGCTTGGCCCGCAGTGAAGCAAGCCGTTGCTCTGTTACTGAAATTCCCCGCGAGGGACTTTCCTTTTGTCTTCCTTTTTGCTTCTCAGCTGCTGCTGTCCGGCCAATGCCATTGTCTTCAATCGTTATCTCCAAGTTGGTGTCATCTGCTTTAAACGCTATTCGTAAATTACGATTATTGGGTTTAGGCATGAGCCCATGGAGTATAGCATTTTCAATAAGCGGTTGCAAAATCATGGTAGGTATCTCTACTTCATCCGCGTTGATTTTTTCGTCCACATCAATGGAAAAAGTGAAACCATTATCAAACCGAAGAGCTTCCAACTCCAAGTACATGGTCAGCAATTTTAACTCTTCCTTAAGTAATACATTTCCGGTAATGGAGCTCTCCAGCACCTGCCGCAACAGGTGCGAGAATTTGGTGAGGTACTTCAATGCAGCTGGTTTGTCATCAGCGGTTATAAAATGTTGAATGGAACTTAAGCTATTAAAAATGAAGTGCGGATTGATTTGTGCACGTAACATTCTGTTTTCAAGCTGATAATTCATTTCTTCGATGTGTGCCTTCTGCTTCAGAATTTGCTGGTTCTTTGCGGTAAGCACATTATTCATTCGTCTGCGCTCAGTAAATTTTTGATAAGCCAATATACCCGAAGCCAACAAGAGCACAGAGACAATGGCCAGTAACCACTTCTGGCGGATTTCCTGCTGGACCTGTTCTTGCAAAAATTCAAGCCGCAGGGTTTGTTCAGCCAACTGCTTATTTTTCTCCAGTACCTCAACCTTTACTTCCTGGGCCTTAAATGCGCGTGCATTGTCTTCATTGAATACGCTATCGCTCCAGGCCTTGTGTTCCTTATAGGCCTCTAATGCTTTATTCCATTCTCCACGTTTCTCATAAACCCGCGACAGCAATGAATATGCGGTTGAGTAAAACTTTTTGGCATCTAATACCTTGGCCATCTGCAGGTAATTACGCGCATAATGCAAAGCCTGATCATATTGTTGCATGGCCACGGCAACTTCAAACAAGTTTTGGTAAATGTCGGCCTCTTCCTGCTTCATGGATAATTCCCTGGCTTGATCAAGATATTTCAGTAGGATTTCATTTGCTTCGACAAGTTTACCCTGCAGGATATACACATGGGCAATGTCTGTTGCAGCGACAATGGCATTTGCCGGACGTTGTAACGAATCATAAACTCTTAAATTATCCTGAAAAATTTTCAAGGCTTCATCATATCGCTTCTCACCTACATACAACACGCCTATGTTTGATTTGGCGGTTAGTATTTGTATGGGTTTATTCTCTTTTTCGTAAATGGCAATTGCACTTTGGTAGTATTCCATGGCTTTGCCGGGTTCTTTCATCAGGTCGTATAACACACCAACATTTTCATGTGCAGCGGCAAGCCCCATCTGATCCTGAATAGAATCATACAAGGCCAGAGCTTGTGTATAGTACACTAAACTCTGCGGATAATCGCCCAATCGCTTGTACACAATTCCCAAGCCATTGTAACCATCAGCTAGCCGAACAAAATCGTTGACTTGTTTGCTTAATGAAAGTGTGCGGTGAAAATATTCTATTGCGGAAGGATAGTCGCCCATCATGCCATAGCAAATGGCTATGCCGTTATTGGCACGTGTTTGAATTAAAGGTGTGGCTGAATTTCCGGCAATACGATAAGCACTATCGTAATACGTGATAGCTTCTTTTGGATTTATTCGTCTGAGTTTGACGGCAATGTCGAGCAGCAGTTGTGCGCGCACCGAATCAATAGTTTTATGGTTATCCAGGTTTTTAATCAGGCTATCCAATTCAGCTGTCTGCGCAACAGCCTGAATCATGGAAACCAATAAAAAGCAGGACTGGATAACCGTTTTTTTCATGCGAAATATTAATTCATTGCAGATTCGGCAAGACTACGTTTGTGACATAATGTGTGATTCCTTTTTGTTGTAGAACTTCTTTGGTTGTTGTAATTGAGTAATTTCTGATTTGCTTTAAAAGCTTTATATGATTTGACCAATTTGTCACTTCGTTTACATAGCGTGTTTCCAGTTTAGACAAAATTCTTCCCGATTGCCTGATGCCGATGTCTACTGTAACGGCTACGCGTTTATCATCAGGTACAGCAATGTGAATGGATAATTTTCCGGCCAGCCGGTTTTTGGCCAGGTTTTCCACCGCCTCTTCCATCATCAATTGAATGATTAGTGCTGGTACATGAATCTCATTTACGGTTTCGGGTAGTTGAATATCATATTCAAATATTCCTTCATACCGAAGCTTTTGTAGTTTAAGATATTGTTCCACAATATCAATTTCCTGAAAGAGGTCGATGGTTTCTTTTTCGAGATTTTTCAGGTAAAGACGTACCAACTTGCTGAATGCTGAAAGAAATCGTAGAGCGTTCCGCTTGTCGTTACTGGTGATAAAGTGTTGAACGGCATTCAATGCATTGAAGACAAAATGGGGATTCATTTGAGCCCGTATCGCTTGCACCTTAAGTTCAGCCATTTGTTGTTGCGCCTGCAAAAGTTTAGACTCTTTTCGCTTTACTGCCTTTTGTGATTCAAGCTGTTTCAACTTTACAGCACAAATGGAGGCTATGGCGTTTACAATGCGCAGGTGTTGTTCGGTGAAGTAATTTTTCCTTGGGTGTTCGCAATCAATGACCCCAACTACCTTATTATTAACCAGAATTGGAACGGTCAACTCCGATCTGCGTTGTTCATCGTCAACGATATAACGGGGATCAAGCAGGGTATCACTAATCCGCTCGGCTATACCGGTTGTAGCCACAAAACCGGTAATGCCTGCACCCAAAGGGATTTGCAGGGGCTTCAATATTTTTTTTTGTTCTGGGTTTTTCGGGCCATGTGCGGCTTGTTGAACGAGTCTGCGTGTACGGGTATTTATGGTATAGATAACACAGTCTACAAACCCTAGCCGGGCAATTACATTCTTGGCCATATCCCAAAAAACCGCTTCTTCGCTATTCTTTTCCAGAATGGAGGTAGCGAAATAAATGAGTATTTCCTCCACCTCGTCAAGGGACAGGTGTCGTTTCGATTTGGCTTTTTTACTTTTTAACTGCATTACAGTCATAACGATGTATTGAAGATCAGGAAAAAAAGCAGCGGGTACAAATCCCGCTGCTGCAAGCACTACCTAAACAAGTATGATTGAGCCAACAATGAATATATTAAATGCCTTTGCCTTTAATGTCACCTGTTGCGCAGATCACTCCGCCACGGAAACGGGCATGCAGAATACTAAGGGAGGCGAGATCCTGATTCTTATTTTCGTAATTCGGCAAAGTCAACGCATGAAGGCCCGCAAGGTATGCTGTAGCCTGAATTCTTCTGATGATATCTCTGTCCAGGGTACCAGCAATTGCAGGATCAACAGTATCATTAATCCATGTGAGCAGACCTTTATCAAAAGGCTCACTATTTGTTGTTGCTGCCGCTTCTTTCACTTTTTGAACAGCAGGTAGCAACAATGCAATGGCTATGGGTGGTATGCCATTACTTATCATCAGATCATTAAGCGTCTCAAGAACTTCTTCGTCTGATTGGTCATTACTATCAACTATAATCATGTGGGGTACTGTAGCCAGAAATTCCATTTTCGCAAAATTGAGTGACATGCTTTCGGTTGGTATATGCCGCGGTGATGTACCGGGTTCTTGTAGCGATTCAACAAGGATCCATTCTTTATGAGGGTTACTTGCTGCCTGTTCCTTTATTCGCTTTAACACCAGGTCACCGTATGCCTGCACCGGATTATAAGGCGCTGCTCCCGCTTTTTCTTCCTCAGCCATAATTAGCTTCAAGGTGATTTCCGCCTCACCCATAAAAGGCATGGGTACTGCAGGTATGAGAAAATCACTCTTATTCATGTCCACCACATCCTTGAAATAGCCGGCTGTTTGCTCCGCCATCAGGTCAATAAATTCCCCGTTACTTTTAGTTGCGGCAACCAGACGTTTCAGCGAATCCGTGCCAATCCGGTTACCCAATACATTGAACAAGCCAAGACTAATGCCCTGGTTTTTTTGGATTTTATCAAGCGTTCTTCTTTCAGCTGCTTCATCGGTTAATCCTGTGTCAACCTGCTCTTCGCAGCTTGAAAAGAAAATCAATGCAGCCACCAGGCCCGAGATCAGTTTCATGTGTTTCATGTTGTTTGTGTTTTGATTGTGCTGCCAAGAAAGGGTAAGCTATCCATCAGCAAACAGGTAAATTGATGGAACACCGGTTTCAGTTCATGGATACGGGAAGGAGATTTATAGGTGCTATGACGGAACTCATCACTTTGCCAGCGGATTGAATAAATTGCCGGTAGATCCTAAAATAAAAAAGGGCGGTTTCCCGCCCTTTCACCCACAACAGAATCGAGTTTAATTCTCCTTACCCATCTTAACTAATCTTTCAACATCATTGTTCACGGCCAGAATTAATAAACAGGTTGCCGTGCAAAATACAGGGCTGGTGATGCAGTGGTGTCCGTTCCAGCTACCATCGTTGTTCTGGATTTTCACCAAACGGCCACTCATGTTGTCGTACCAGCTTTTCCAGCTTTGATCTTTACCGATGATCATGCCCTCACCGGTTTGCAAATAGCTCATAAATTCTTCACCGCCATTGTTGCCAAAGCCATCCAGCACATCATCGCGTTGAGCAGTTTGTTTGGCAGATTCGTACACTTCATACGCTGTTGCATAGCGAATGGCCTCATCTTTGGAGAAACCAATCTTTTCTAAATTTTCAGCAGAAGGTGCTGCACTTTGAGCCAATCGGCCACTGCCCTTGGCTCTCTCCATTTCTTCCTGTACCCTGCGGGCTTCCTTGGCACTGGCACGGGTTGAGCCAGATACCGAATACAGTACTATACCAGCACCCCGATCAGTTTTGGATTCACCGGTTTTAGCATCATAATTATTTTTTTGGAACTCCCTCGATTTACGCAACCCATCTTCATCAACATTGGCGCCATTAGCCTGAGCCGCTTCCAATGCTGTGGTAGCAAACGATGACTGCAATACACCCGCCCATCCATCACCGGTCATACTTCCATCACGATCCTGTGCCCGCTGTATTTTAGCAACGCAGGTGTTCAGGTTTTTCTTTACACGTGCCTGCAGTGCCTTGTCGTGTTGCGTATGTTCTATCACGTTTGACAGAAACTGTGAAGCCAGCACCACGTCAATGTTCGCACCGAGTTTGGTTTGAATTTGTGTGCCTGTAAGTTCAGTAATGTTGTATGTGGCTGCCGGTGATTGCTCCACCGCGCGAAGGATATATTCAAGAGCTTTATTTAACTGTGCAGTGTATTCGCCTTTGGTAAGTGTACTGCCGCTTCGTAAAATGGCCATCGCCACCATGCTGGTAGTGGCCGGATCAGTTTGTACTGCATGAGGATCCATAATATGCTGACGACTGTGACTACCGGCTCCCCATCCACCATTGTTGTTTTGCGCTTTCGCCAACCAGGTTAACCCACGATTTACCGATGTAGTAACACCATCGGGAGTTTTATACATAAAGCTGGAGTCCGATCTTTCTTCACCCATAACGGTTAGAAAGACACAGCCTTTCGGGATTTCCCGCAACGGTTTTTCGGGCTTTTCTACTTTTAAAGTAAAGGCCACCAGCGAGAATGCCAGCGTAGCTGCCCCTACTACAATTGGAATGAATTTAAGCGTTTTCATATGCATTGGTTTTTGTTTACAATGCCTATGATGCAACAGGGGTCACGATTCCATAAAAATATTGTGAGTATCCGCTTCCAATCCTAAAATTGGCGTCATTACGATCCGCCACAGGCGGAGAAGCAATCCCAATTTCAACGTAGAAAACGAGATTGCTTCGGTCGTACCTCCCTCGCAATGACGTCTACTTAATAGTTTAGGACTCTTTACGGATACTCAGAAAAATATATTGAATGTGCTCGGATCCCTCTCCATTTCCTGTTAGGAGAGGGGAAGGGGTGAGGTTTTACTCACCCCTCAATGAATCCACCGGATTACCCATAGCTGCGCGGAAAGCTTGTATGCTTATGGTAAACAAAGCAACAACAAGGGCCACCAAACCAGCGGTAGCAATAATCCATGGATTAAAATGAATGCGATATGCGAAACCCTCAAGCCAATAACGCTCAAGCAGGTACCATGTTAAAGGTATGGCCAGTACGAAAGCCACAATAATGAGTTTGGCGAAATCTTTACTTAACAAAAACACCACCTGACTCACTGTTGCACCCATCACTTTACGGATACTGATTTCTTTCGCACGTTGTTCTGCCGAATAGGTGGCAAGTCCGAGCAACCCCAAACACGCAATGATAATAGCCAATCCGGTGAAGATGATGAATACCTGACCCATGCGTTCTTCTGCTTTATATTTTGCAGCGAAGTTTGAATCGAGAAAGCTGTACTCAAGCGGTGCCTGAGGCGCGTATTTCTTCCAGACTTCTTCAACCAATTTGATATTCCTCTGAATATCATCGGATGCAAAGCGTATACCGGCTTCAAAGTTTGGTTCTGGTCCCAACATAATAATCATGGGCCGGATGTTGCTTTTCAATGATTCATAATTGAAATTTTTAATCACACCAATCACTTCCAGCTCATTGCCTTCCATCGTGTTGAATCGGGAAAGAATCTTCTTACCCTCATAAGTATCCCAGCCAAGTTGACGGAATGCTGCTTCGTTAATCAAGCATGCCGCTGTGTCAGTTTTGAAATCGCGGGAGAAAAACCGGCCTTCAGCGAGTTGATACCCCATAGTTTCCAGTCCATCATAGTCGATAGTATACACGGTAAGCATTTGTTCTTGGCCGGTATCGGGTATCCGGAATACTGAATTCCAATCCACGTTGGGCGGCATGCGGTTGGCGAAGGTGACACTCTCAATTTCCGGGTATAGTTTCAATTCGTTCTTAAAGGCTTCACCATTTTTAGCGAGATTCAAGGTGTGAAGCAGCGTCATGATGTTTCGTTTATCAAACCCCAGGTTTTGCTGCTGAACATAGTTGAGCTGTTGAAACACCATCAGGGTTGCAATGATTAACCCGATGGAAATAAAAAACTGAAACACCACTAATGCATTACGGATACCTGAACTTTTAAAACCTGCCCGTACTTTTCCTTTCAACACTTCTGCAGGTTTAAAGGCGGTAAGGTAAAAGGCAGGGTAGCTTCCGGCCAGCGCACCGATAACTATTGTAAAGACAAACAGACCTCCCAGAAACATCGGGTTGAGCAACGAAGAAAACGCAATGTTTTTGGCTGTTATGGAGTTAAAGAAATTCAACGAAAAGGAAACCAGCATCAGGGCCAGCAGAATGGCAATGATCGTGTACAGATACGATTCCATCATAAACTGACCAATAAGTTTGTGGCGCAATGCCCCAATGGTTTTACGAATGCCTACCTCCTTGGCGCGATTGGCTGCCCGTGCCGTGCTCAGGTTCATAAAGTTGATACATGCCAGCACAATCAGAAAGATGGCAATCATCCCGAATAGGTAGAGATAGCGGATGTTTCCGTTGGGTTCAAGTTCATCTGAAAATTGTGAATGCAAATGGATACTGGTAAGCGGTTGCGAGCTGAACCTTATGTAACTCCCGCTTTCGCCCAATTGCTGCATCGTCATTTGAAGAAACATCTCAACCTCTTTCGCGATGTACGTATTGACAAAAAAGTCATATTTATTATTCACGTCTTCAATGGTAGTGTTGGGCCTGATTTTAAAGTATGACACAACAGCACTGTTAAGCCAGATCGGATAATTTAATTGTTCCCATGTTGTGATGGAAAGAAGGAAATCAAACTTCAAGTGTGAGTTGTGCGGAACATCGGCAGCAATGCCGGTTACTTCTGCTTTTGTTTCACCCTGGCTGCCTATGAAAAACATTTTTCCTATTGGTGAAAGATCACCGGGGCCGGTATAGCCAAAGTATTTTTTAGCGGTTGATTCGGTAATTACCACTTTGTTTGGTCCATTTAATACCTCTTTTGGATTTCCAACCAGTAGTTGAAAACTGAAAAAATTAAAAAAGTTTGAATCCGATAATAGAAAACGATTTTCGGTAAAGGTCTTGTCATCAAACCGCACAGGAATTGTATTCCATTTGGTAACGCGTATAACGGATTCTACAGCTGGCACATCTTTAAGCAATGCCTCCGGCATAGGCAGGCCGGTGTAGACGGTGCTAAACTCCTGATCATTGAGTTTGGCAGACATCACACTGCGATACATACGGTCAGCATCCGTATGAAAACGATCATAACTTATTTCATCTACAATATAAAGAATCAGCAACAAGGTGCTGGTAATACCAATCGTTAACCCAAAGATGTTGATGGCCGAGTAAACCTTTTGGCGACTTAATATACGAAGGGTGGTAAGGATGTAGTTGCGTAACATAGATTTCTAAAGTGTGTAATAATTTTATTCGTTTCGTAAACTGTTAACCGGATTATTTACCGCTGCCCGTAAGGCTTGTGTGCTTACAATAAGTAACGCAACAAGCAGGGCGGAAAATCCGGCCAATGGATATATCCACCAGGGTATGGTAATGCGGTAAGGATATTCCTCAAGAAAACCGGTTAGGAACCAGCCTGCCAAGGGGGCAAAAAGTACAAATGAAAAAATAACCAATCGTGCGAAATCTTTGGAGATCATTAACACCAGGCCGGTTACAGATGCTCCAAGCACTTTGCGGATGCTCACTTCTTTCGATCGTTGTTCTGCCGTGAAAGCAGCAAGGCCAAACAACCCAAGTGCAGTGATAATCAGTGCCAGGGCAGCAAACACTTTTGCCAGGTTACCAACCAGGTTTATGGAAGAGAATTTTTTATCGAACTCCGCATCAGCAAAACGGTAGGCAAAAGGGTAGGTGGGGTTTAAGCGTTTAAATACATCTTCAACTTTGTTAATCGCTCCGGATAAATCCGAAGTTTTTTCTAACCGAAGAGTGATGGTACTGGTCCATTCCGGATCGAAAACAACAACCATGGGTGCTACCGGTTCATAAGGCGAATTCATGATGACATTCTCAGTCACGCCAACAATCGTAAACTCCCCGCCCCACATATTAACTTTTGATCCGATCGGCTCTGTAAGACCCATAACATCAACAGCAGCCTGGTTAATAATCACATTGGTGCTGTCATTGAATTCTTTTGAAAAATCCCTGCCCTCCAGCAGTTTAATCCCCATAGTTTTCACATAATCATATTCGGTGGCGATGGTGCTGAAAACAACCCTCGTTCCCGGTTCCATACCGGGCCACTCCACAATGTTGTTGGCAAAGATGGATGTTACCGGGCTATTGGATTTTGTTACATGCTTAACCGCACCTGATGCAATCAATTCGTTTTTGATAGTTTCATAACTATCGGATAACTCAGTATTGGTCCAAACCATCATCAGGTTTTCGCGGTCAAATCCAATTTCACGGTCTTTTACATGCATGATCTGCTGGTAGATAACGATCGTACCGATGATCAGGAAGATGGAGAAGCCAAACTGTAGCGTAACCAAAATTTTGCGTGGCAAACTCACATGCTTTCCGGTTTGAATTTTTCCTTTTAACACTTTTACCGGTTGGAATGATGATAGGTAAAAGGCAGGGTAGCTGCCGGCAAGTGTTCCTGTAACCAGAATTAATGCCACCGCACCAGTCCACAAATATGGATTGGTGTAGTCAATCAAAAGATTTTTATTCACCAGGGTGTTGTACATCGGTAGTGATAGTTCCACCAACACAACGGCCACAAAAAAAGCAAATGTTGTAATGAGTAACGACTCGCCTAAAAACTGAGCGACCAGTTCTTTTTTTCGTGAGCCAATACTTTTTCGGATGCCTACTTCGCGTGCCCTTTTTTCTGAGCGAGCCGTGGCGAGGTTCATAAAATTGATACAGGCAATGAGTAACACAAAAATGGCGATGGCACCGAAAAGTCTTACGTATTCAATCATGCCACCGGTTGCTTTTCCATTTTCAAATTTTGAGTAAAGCCTCAGGTCGGATACGGGATGGAGGAATACTTGCGGCTGGGTGAGTGTATCTGCACTATTTTTCTTTACAATATCTTTAATGGAGGCCGTAACTTCTTCCTGTGTACTGCCCCGTTCAAGCTCCACATAAAGTTGGAAGGAATTGTTGTCCCACCGTTCACGTGAATTGCGAACCCAGGGTTGTATCGATTCATAAAAGGAGAAGGGAATCAGGTAATGGTAATTGGAAAAAGTTGTTTGATCGGGAAAGTCCCTCATAACTCCTGTAACTTTCAACTCCTGGTTATTATCAATTTTTACCAGCTTACTCAGCGGATCTTCATTACCAAACAAGGCTTTTGCAACACTCTCTGTTAACACAATTGAATTTTGTTCGTTAAGTGCCGTGTTCACATCGCCTTGCATTAACGGGAAGGTGAAAATCTTCAGGAAATCTTCGCTTACAGCGAGGCCAACCTTGGTGATTTTATTTTCATCGGCCGTGAGCAAAAACCCTTCGCCCCAATTGGTAATTACGGTATGCTTGATTTTTGATGAGTATTCTGGTAGAGCATCTTTTAACGGATAGGGCATAGCTATTTGTGAGCCAATCCGTCCGGAAAAGGTCTGGTTCATCATTACCTTATATAAGTTGTCCCGCTTTTCATGAAAGCGATCAAACTGATATTCATCGGCAATCCAAAGCATAATTAAAATACTGCAGGCAATACCGATGGATAACCCGAAAATGTTGATGAACGAATACGTGAAATTTCGTTGAAGATTACGCAGCGCGATTTTTAGATAGTTCAGAAGCATTATTCTTTCTTTTATTATTCGTTTCGTAATGAATTAACTGGATTTGAGAGCGAGGCTTTTACCGATTCAAAACTAACGGTAATCCATGCGATTAACAGGCTTAATGATCCGGCCAGTATAAATACTGAAATGCCTATACTGGTTTTGTAGGCAAAGCCTTCCAGCCATTCGCTCATCAGGTAATAGCCTACAGGAATACTAACGGCAATGGCAACAACCACAAGTTTCAGGAAATCTTTTGAAAGGAGTGAGATCAATTGATGTACAGAAGCGCCCATCACTTTTCTGATGCCTATTTCTTTAGTGCGTTGCTCCGTGGTAAAAGCTGCCAATGCATATAATCCTAAACATGCAATGAAAATTGCAAGGGCTGAGAAGAGCAGTACTACCCGGGCTAAATTCTGTTCCGACTTATATAAGCCAGCCAGGTGTTGATCGAGGAAAGTGTATTCAAAGGATGCGGAAATTGTTTTCTTAAACTTTTCTTCAAGTGATGCTAATGTTGTGGGTAGATCATTGGAAGACGCTTTTATCAGCAAATAGTTGAATGATTCTGTTCGCGTAGCATTATGAAAACAAAAGGCACCAATTTTCTGATGTAAAGAAGTGAAGTGAAAATCTTCGGTAACACCTACTACCTCAGAGCTTCCCTGAAATCCCTGAATGTTTACCCGCTTACCAACGGCTTCTTCGGGTGTTAAGCCGAGGTAGTCGACAGCAGCCTTGTTTAAAAGTACTTGTACGGTGGTGTCATTTGGATCTTTTATTTCCGGTAATGTTTTTCCAGCCAGAAGTTTGATGTTGAGCACCTCCAAAATTTCATGTGTTGCACGGGTTGTCAGCAAAGGAGCTCCATCTCCTTCACTTCCTTCACGAACGATATTGCGCATGCTGGTGCCAATACCGGGAAAGGATTGAGTTCTGGCAACGGCTGTTACATTAGTCATGCTTTCGATGTCGGCTTTTAAAGCAGGAACTTGAGTTCTGTCCTTGGCCGCTGTTGTCATGATGGCGATTACCTGTTCAGGTTCATAGCCCAATTTCTTATTTTGGATATAGTCCATTTGTCGGTAAAACATCACCGTAGTGATCATCAGTATAATAGAGATGGAGAATTGCAGCACAACCAAACTTTTGCGAATAAAGACCTGCGAATTTGAGTTGCTGGTTTTTTGCAGAGCCGATTTGGGCGAGAAGGAAGATAAATACCACGCTGGGTATGAACCCGAAACCAAGGTTAGTACAAACCAGATTAATCCAAAGAATACCCAAAATTCTACACTGGAGGTGAATGAAAGAGAAATTGTTTTGCCGCTGATACTATTAAAGACCGGTAAAAATATAGTGAAAGCAACGAGGCTTAACAGCATGGAGATTAACACAAACAGAGAAGCCTCAAAATAGAATTTAGTGTTGAGTTGTCGGTAGGTAGCGCCCAATGTTTTAGCAACTCCAACTTCTTTGTTTCTGCGCTGCGATTGTGCCGTTGTGAGGTTCATATAATTCACCGCTGCAATCAGCAGAATCAATAGTGCCAGGGCGGACAGAATTTTTATTTGACCAAGATCACCATAAGCCCTGCGGTCGTAGGTTGCATTTAAATCTCCTGATTTTAGCCGGATGTCAAGTAACGGCTGAAGGGAAATACTAAACCAGCGGTCTTCCTCCACCAGGTGTTTTCTGAGCATGTCATCAATCTTCTGGTCTACAGCCAGTTTGGTAGCATCATTATACAGTAAAAAGAATGTATCAAAGCTTGCGTTGCCCCAACTTTGATTTCTTGCCTCTCCGAACCAATGGGAGGAAAAGGATGCAATAAGATTGGCTTGCAAAAATGAATTTGATGGGAAGTCCTGGTATACCCCGGTAACTTCTAATGACTGTGTATTGTCAATGGTTAGTGTTTTGCCAATGGGATCGGATTCCGCAAAATATTTTTGTGCGGCACGTTCACTCAATACCACCGTGCCGGGTCTTGTTAAGGCGCTTTCAGGATTTCCTTTAATGAACTGGAACGTGAAAATTTTGAATAACTCAGGATCAGCAAAGAAGAGTTGTGTTTCTGAGAAATCCTCAACACCATTGGAGAGGAACGCGATGTCACCAAAATTATGATGGAAGTATCGGGAGGCTTTTTCAACCTCGGGAATCTCCTGCATGGCCGTGGGGCCAAGCAAGTTTGGAGCACCGCCCCATTTATTAGTTTGTCCGTCAAAGTCAGCCTGAATTACAGCCCTGTATATCCGGTCTTTATGTGCATGATGCCGATCAAACGAAAGTTCATCAAGTATGTAAAGTGAAATGGCTAAGAATGCTGTGAGCCCCAGTGTCAATCCGAATATATTGATCACACTGAATGACAGGTAGCGCTGAATGTTGCGAAGGGCGATTTTTAAATAAGTTAGTAGCATGGTTATTTTCTTTTTATCCGATTAAGCCTGTTCCTTTTTATTCGCTCCGTAATGAATCAACCGGATTGGCAATAGCGGCTCGAATAGATTCGAAGCCTACTGTAACCCACGCCAGGCTTATGGCAATAATTCCGGTAAGTACAAACACCATGGCATTCAACTCAATTTTATAAGCGAAATCTTCCAGCCATTTATCCATGGCGAAGTACCCTATAGGCACGGCCAGCAGCAGCGCAATCAACACCAACTTCATAAACTCTTTCGAGAGCAAGGTAACAATACCGACAACCGAACCCCCCATTACTTTCCGTATGCCTATTTCTTTTACCTTACGTTCGGCAACGTATACGGATAAACCGTAAAGTCCCAGGCACGAAATGATAATGGCTAAGCCAGTAAAGGCTGTGATTATGGTGGATACCCGTTCATCATTTTGGTATTGCCGCTTAACACTGTCCGACAGAAAATCTATTTCGAAAGGCGTGTTGTGAATAACCTGTTTCCACTTGCCCTCCAGTTGACTGATGACATTGCTGTAGCTTTCCTTATTAACCGTGGCAACGATAAAATTAAAGGAGTTACGATTGGCGGGTATCCAAAAAATAAGCGGACTGATAGGCTGGTGCAGTGAAAATTGATGAAAGTCGTCAAGCACTCCAACAATTTCATGTTTAAAAGTTTGCCCTTCCCATTGAGTGAGCACGGTACTGCCAACTGCTTCTTCGAGCGGGATATTAAGAACATTCAGGCTGGCTTTGTTTACTAAAATTCTACGGTTTGGATTTTCCCAGGAGAAACTATCGGTTTCAAAAACCAGGTTTCGTCCGGCAATTAACTTGATGTCCAGTACATCAAAATAGTTTTCATCAACAATGGAGTTTCGGTGTAAAATTGCTTTGTCCATTGTTGATCCTTGGGGGTACAAAGCAAAGTCACTGAGCATGGGTGTGGAAGGAAGGCTGCGGGCAGCCGAAAGATTTTCAATACCTGCAATACCCGCAAAATCATTTTTAATTTGCAGGTATTGACGCTTGGCCTCATCGGTTCGCAACGGTATCATGATTCTGTATTCAGGATTGAATCCCAGCGGTTTGGATTGGATAAAATTCAGCTGACGTTGAATAATAACGATAGATGAAATAAGGGTTATGGAAATTACAAATTGAAAAACCACCAATCCTTTACGGAGCAGGTTGGAGCTTCCGCCACTCAGCCTTTTATCTTTTAATACTTTGGCTGGTTGAAAGGATGAGAGAAAGAAAGCCGGGTAACTTCCAGCCACCAGTCCGGTTAACAGACCAATTACCAACAACGAACCCAGTATATAAAATACATTAGATGAATCGATACTTAGTGTTTTTTGGGTAACATTATTAAACAAAGGCAACGTTAGCTGAACAAAACCTAACGCAAGTATCATAGACGCCACCACAATCGTCATGGATTCACCTAAAAACTGACGAACCAAATGCTGCCGGGTAGCGCCTAACGATTTCCGAACGCCCACTTCGCCTGCACGCTGCGAGGCTTTGGCGGTTGTTAGGTTCATGAAATTGATGCACGCCAACAGCAGAATGAAAATGCCTATGGAGGCTAGTATATAAATGTAAAGAATATTGCCGGGCTCCTCTAAACCAAAGGAGTTTTTGAAATCCGAATACAAATGAATGTCATCAATGGGTTGGAGTCCCATTTCTTTTTGAAGGCCTGAATTCTTTAAATCATTACCGGCATGGAACTCCATAAGCGCTGGAATTTTTTCTTCAACGGTGGCAACCGATGTGTTTGGTTTCAATTTGATATAACTGACAATAAAATTTTGCCAGGCCCAGGTCGTGACCGAATTGATGTATTCACCCCATCCGCGGCTGTTCATACCCATATAAAAGTCGGCATTCAGGTGCGATGGTTTTTGAAAAGGTTGCAGCACACCGGTAATGCGAAAGGTATCGGTAGACTGTCCGCTGTTGATAATGATTAGTTCATCCAAAGGCGAGTCATTACCAAAAATTTTCAATGCTACTTCCGAGGATAATACAACAGATGAGGGGCCATCCAATGCGGTGAACCGATTTCCCTCTTTAAATGGATAAGAAAAAATATCGAAGAAAGTTGAGTCAACCAGGAAGCCTGTTTTTTCATAAAATGTTTTCTCCCTGTATTGAAGTAAATGCTGTTCAACTTCAGGTGGACTTACCACGCGGGTGGCACTTTCAATTTCCGGAAACTGTTCAGCCAGGGCTAACGCCACTGGCGGGGAAGTACGCGGGAAGCTTTCCGGAACACCATCTTTGGTAAAGACCGAGTACATGCGATAAATGCGCTCATGACCCTCGAAATGCCTTTCATAGCTAACTTCATCTTTAATATATAAAGCCAGCAAAACACAGCATGAAATGCCAATGGCAAGCCCGCTGATATTAATAATGGAGAATGCTTTGTGCTTGCTCAGGTTTCGCAAGGCCACTATGAAATAATTCCTTAGCATAAGCCGTGATTTTGCCTAGGCTATACGAAATCAATGCCACCAAAAAATATGGCCAAAGGGTGGTTAAAAGAGGGCATTAATTGGGTTAACCGGCCATTCGCGAACAAGTGTGTCCGCTATCGGTCGGTATTAGCGTTCTTCGTCCCGGTCGCGCTTAATCTTCACCATAGCAGGTGGCCCCACCTGTATAGGTGCTTTTTCCAGCTCCAGGTTTGCTGCTTCAATGCCATAGTGCGCCTCGGTAGACAGACTGAATTTTTTCAGGATACGGTATCCTTGTATAATCAGACGATCAAAGTTTGAAATCTCGCTATCGGATGAAGCCAACGATTGGATGATTATAAATTTGAAATCGGCCGTTTGACTGTATTTGTGTAACGAAGGATACGGACTAATCAAGTCAATCTCACCAGAGTCGGCCATCTCGTGTACAATTTTATTGAAAAGCAGATTGATACGATGGTCGGCTTTAAAGCCAAGCTTTATTCTTACGAAGAAACATTTTTTTGGAATTATGGTATCGACAGAATACTTACTAGTAAACGGACTGTCCACAGTGTCTACATGCAGAAACCAATACACATCGGCACGCTTGGGTCGCTTTCTGAAAATAGAGTAAATTATATTGGAGTCGATGTAGCGTTTGCTATCCGCAACGGCTAAGAACACAAGGTTTGTAGCTTCTTTCGGAATGGTTTCATCGGCTTGCAGATCTTTAATCATATCTACATAGTGCTTCAAGTCTACAAACTCGGTGTGTCGTGTGCGTAACCTTCGCGCGCGTAACTGAACAAACAGCACCAGGAAAAGACCACTGGCAATGATAAAGGCAAACCAACCACCGTGACTGAACTTGCTCAGGTTAGAAACCAGAAACATAATCTCCAATGAGAAAAATAAAAGCGCCAGACCAATGGCACGAATTGTAGATTTTCGGGAAAGTGAGAAATAATATACCAACAAGGATGTTGTCATGAGCATGTCGATGGTTATCGCTAACCCGTAAGCGCCTTCCATGGCAGCTGATTCCTTAAAGTACAAAACCACCAATATGCAGCCGCACATCAATATCCAATTAATGGAGGGAATATAGATCTGTCCTTTTAATTGGCTTGGGTAGCGCACACGTGTCATCGGCCAGAGTTTTAGTTTCATGGCTTCGTTCACAAGCGTGAATGTTCCGGAGATTAACGCCTGGCTGGCAATGATGGCTGCTGAGGTGGCGATGACGATACCAAACGGAAGAAACCATTCGGGCATGATGGCATAAAATGGAATTTGATCACCCAGTGTGGTGCCTTCTTGCTTTAACAACCAGGCAGCTTGTCCAAAATAATTGAGTAGCAATGCTGTTTTTACAAAAGCCCAGCCTACACGAATGTTCTCTTTTCCGCAGTGCCCTAAGTCGGAGTATAGTGCCTCAGCCCCGGTTGTACATAGAAATACTGCACCCAATATCCAGAATCCGCCCGGATATACCGTCAGCAACTCTACTGCATACATCGGGTTGATTGCTTTTAGCACGATTGGATTCTGGATCAACTGAATTGTTCCCAAGGTGCCGATGGTGGCAAACCACACCGTCATTACAGGTCCAAAGGTTTTACCCACCACACCGGTGCCAAATTGCTGGAAGATGAAGAGTGCAATGAGAATAACGATGATAATTTGAATAATGGGGAGGTCGGGATTAAAAATCTTCAAACCTTCAACCGCAGAGGAAACACTGATGGCTGGTGTAATAAAGCCATCGGCAATAAGCGTGGCACATCCTATTATAGCCGGATAAACTACCCAACCCGCCTTGTACCTTCTTACCAGGGCATAGAGTGCAAAAATTCCACCCTCACCTTTGTTATCGGCATTTAGGGCCATGTATATGTACTTGATGGTCGTCACCAGAGTGAGTGTCCAGAAGACACACGACAATCCACCGAGAATAAGCATCTCAGAAATTTCATGATCTCCGGCAATGGCCCGAAACACATAAAGCGGGGAGGTACCAATGTCACCGTAAATTATGCCGAGGGAGATGAGTACACCTGCACCGGAGAGGGGTGTTTTGTGTTTATGGAACGATTCTAAAGCCATGAACTGTAAACGAATGTAGTAAAATTAATTCTATCAGTTAACGCCATCCTTGTTTCTGCTGATGATCAACCGGTTGCTCTTATCGTAGGAGAAGTAACTCCAGAACCAGCTGAACATCACAAAGAATTTATTACGGAAACCAATGATTGAAATCAAGTGGACAAACATCCAAACAAACCACGCGAAAAAGCCTTGTGTCTTAAAGGCTTTCATATCCACCACGGCACGGTTACGGCCAATGGTAGCCATAGAACCTTTATCAAAATACCGGAAAGGTTTCATCGGCTTTTTCTGCATGAGCTGTTTCAGATTTTTAGCCAGCAACCTTCCCTGCTGCATGGCGGGTGGTGCCATCATAGGATGTCCGTTCGGAAATGAAGCATCTCCTTCCATGGTTGCCGCATCGCCAATAGCAAAAATATTTTCGTAACCTTTTACACGATTAAATGCATCTACAACAACTCTGCCGCCACGGCCAATCGCATCAGCGCCCAGACCATCAATCGGATTTCCTTTTACACCGGCAGCCCATACCAACGTACGGGAGATCAGTTTTTCCCCCGTGTTGAGCATTACTTCGTATCCATTGTAGGATTTAACGGCACAACTCAAGTGAACCTTCACGCCCATGGCTTCCAGGTATTCCAGTGCCTTATCCGATGCCTCTTTCGACATACCATTCAAAAGCTTTGGTCCTGCTTCCACCAGGTGAATGTCCATGTGGGTGAACTCAAGTTCCTTATAGTCGTTTGGAAAAACGTGTTTCTTTAGTTCGGCTAAAGCTCCTGCAAGTTCTACCCCGGTTGGTCCACCACCTACAATTACATAATCCATCAAGCTGTTCATCAATTCCAGGTCGTTGGTGAGCAGGGCCGTTTCCAGGTTGCGGATGATTTTGTTACGGAGTTGAATAGCATCCACTATGGTTTTCATCGGTATGGCATTCTCCTGAACATCCTTCATACCGTAATAGTTGGTGGTAGCACCGTTGGCAATAACCAGGTAATCATATTTTACCTGCCCGATGGATGTTTCAATATAGTTTTCCTCCGGTTTTATGGCAATTACTTCACCCATGCGGAAAAAGAAATCGTTTTGCTTGGCGAACCGCTTGCGAAAGGGATATACAATAGAGCTCGTTTCAATTCCTGAACTGGCAACCTGGTATAGAAGTGGTTGAAAGGTATGGTGATTGTACCGATCAAAAAGTACCACCTGGGCCTTAAAGCCATTCAGGCCTTTAGCCACCTCAAGCCCTCCAAAACCGCCACCTATTATAATGACACGAGGTTTATTCAGGTCAGCGATGCGTGTTCGCTCAGTAATTAGTTTGGACATGCCGTAGGGGAAAACGCGTAAAACGGGCGCTAATTTAGGGGGTTTAGTCAACTGCCGAAAGATTATTCGTAAATCTTATTTATACCGATGGAGGCATTCAGCGGGCTAAAAAATAATATTGAACGGCAACTGTTTGTACGAATGTGCAATGTATTTTTGTGATATACCTGAACTAAAACAAAACCCTACTATGAAACATCTACTTTGGATAATTCCTATAGTCATTCTGAGCGCATGCGGAGGAAAGGAAAAAGCTGAATTACAATCGCAGGTTGATTCATTGCGTATTGAGTTGGAAACCTCGCAGCGCGTTGCCAGTACCTTGATGGAAGTTGGTGTATTGATGGACTCCATTGATGCCAACCGGCAATTATTACGTGTTAATATGGTAGAAGGTACTACCTATGATGATTACACGTCCCGCATGAAGGATTTGAACAAATACGTAAAGGACACGGAACGCAAAATATCAGATTTGGAAAATGCGTTGAAGAATTCACAGGGAATGGCTTCATCGTATGCCCGCCAGATTAAAAAACTAAAAGACGACTTACAGGCAAAATCCAGTGAAATAGTAACGTTGCAGGAGCAGGTTGAGAAGTACAGAAATGAAAATAAAAATCTGATCAACCTGGCCGAAATGCAAAGTGCCGAGATTGCCGATAAAGAAATTCAAATTGCTACAAAAGAACAGGAGTTGGCGTTGATTGAGGCGCGTATACAGGAGTTGATGATTCAATCGAAAATGAGCGAAGCCGATGCGTACTATGCACGGGCAATGGCCGTTGAAGAAGCCGCTAACCGTACCAAACTTGCACCCAAGAAGAAGAAAGAAACCCTGCAGGAAGCTTTAGAGCTTTACAAAAAGTCGCTGTCGTTGGGTAAACAGGAAGCGCAGAGTAAAATCAATGAGATCCAAAAGAAATTATAATACCACTAAGGTATCTCTTATAAAAGAAGACCGCTTGGAACAAGCGGTCTTTTTTATTTTCTGAGTGTTCGTTTGATGTTCTAACTGTAACCTCACCCGTCCCTGCCTACCG
>DDTK01000010.1 GCA_002344065.1 Flammeovirgaceae bacterium UBA2366 | reverse complement strand
CAACCTATTTCAGGACAAGACAAAAATATAACACCAACTATGTTGAGCCAAACGACATATACTTTCCTGTAATTATCGATGGAGCATAGCGACATACACTTCAGACATTAATTTAATCCCTATGAAAAAGATACTAAAAAGAATTTTAATTGGGACAATTCTAACGACAGTTATATCATTCGGATCAATAGCAACCTTGATTCTTTATCCACAATTACTATTTGCGGAGAAAGTAGTTTATAAAGACTTTAATATTTATTCAAATAACCCGTTGCCTGACACATATAAATCTGCAATTGACTATGCAATTGAAGTAATAAAGACCTCTGAGATTTACGAATCCGGCCATCAACTCGACATCTTTTTATGCCATGGAACATTTTATAATGACTTCGATACAAAACTTTTAGGGTTTGCCATGGCAAAAAGTCTACATAACAATATTTTACTAAAGGTTCCAGTAGACTTTGACAAGAACATCTTAATCGGATGGAATAGCGAGCGGAATTTAAAAAAGACAATAGCTCATGAAGCAATTCATTTTTATCAAATGAATAAATACGGAATGACGAGATTCAGTCCAATCACTCACCCACCTTCTTGGAAAGGAGAAGGCTATCCTGAATATGTTGCTTACCAAAAAGACATAAAATCAAACGACTATGACTTGATAGAATCAATAACGAAGATTAAGGAATTTGAAAAGAAAGGAGAATATTGGTTCCCAACCGAGCCAGGACAACTTGACCCATTGGTTTATTACAAGGGACGAGTTATGATTGAATACTTGATAGACATTAAGGGAATGACTTATACTGAAATACTCCACGACAGCGTGACAGAAGAAAAGGTGATCGAAGAAATGACAGTATGGTACGAGCGACAGAAGAGTAAGGAGTAGAAAACTACTACTAACGCCAGTTTTGTTTAATATCGGGCGAGCCCACATCCAAAGCCATTCAATGAGTGTACTATGTTTAGTGTAAGCGGACAAAATTGCTATGAAAAATGCCCTATCGCACGACTGCTTAAAAATAATTAGTTTTAATTGACGGGTGACGAAAGACACGGCTTCGAATGGAGCTCAGAGAAGGGCCGGTAAGTATAAAGTTTTATCTTCGCTATTACGTTTGGATCACGGTGGATAAATACATTTTCAAAAGCCAGCCGCTGCAAATAGCCAAGCGTTAACGGCAAGGCCTTTCGGACAGTATGGTTACAAGAACAAATTAAACGAGCGACAACAACAGGATGGAGTATCTCATTTTTGGATTAACAGGATTTATAATAGCAATTCTTGTTATTCATCATGTTAACAAGGGCAGGACAAAAAAGAAAATTGAAGAAATTCGGACGGGTTGGAGCAATCCTAAGAAAGAGTCGTTTGACTTTGACAGCATTTCTAAATATGCAGACACGATTAAGGAAAGCAAGTTTCATCGACTGACTAACCAAACTATCGAGGACATAGACTTTTATGGACTCTTTGCATTTATCGACAGGACAACCAGCAAAGTGGGACAGCAGTTCCTGTATAAAAAACTACTCGAACCAACAAGTAATACCACAGACCAATCGGAAGGACTCATCAGCTTATTCTCCACGGATAAACAACTAAGAGAAGAAGTTCAGTTAGAACTTATTAAACTAAATAATAATGGAGCTTACAATATCTCATCCTTATTGAAGGATAAACTATTAGAAAAACCAAAATGGTTTAACCTTCTTATCTTGGACATTACTATTGTTGCAGGTTTGATGGCGCTATCGTTTAAATTTCCAGTGCTGGTAATAGCTCTTATTGTTCCAGTTACATTAAACATGTTCTTACACTACTGGAATAAGAATAATACATTTCAATTTCTAAAGTCATTTCCACAATTGAACAACCTGATTAACGTTTCTAAGGTATTAGTAAAGAAGGGCGATCAATTTTATGACAAGTCAATTGAAGATGGCGTGTTAAACTTAAAGTCATTTCAGCAAAAAATAGCATTGATAAACTTTGACAATGGGACTGGAATTCAATCTGAGCTAAGTCAATTAGGGACATATTTGACTGAGCTAATAAAGGCAATTTTCTTAATAGAAGTATTTACCCTTTTTAGGTTAACAAAAGAATTAGAGAATAAAAAAGCATCAATTCAACTACTGTTTGACTACGTTGGTGGTATTGATAGCTCAATTTCAGTAGCATCATTGAGAGCAGGGAATATCAAGACATGCATTCCAACCTTTGTTTCCTGTTCAAAAGAATTTCACGCTAAAGGAATATTTCATCCATTGATTGAAGATTGTGTTAAAAATGACCTATTAATAAACGGAAAGAGCATTTTGATAACCGGTTCAAACATGTCCGGAAAGTCGACTTTTCTAAGAACCTTGGCAATCAATTCACTATTAGCTCAAACAATTTATACTTGCTTTGCTGACGAATTCACTTCACCAATTCTAAAACAATTTTCATCAATCAGGATAGATGATAATCTATTTGATGGAAAAAGTTATTATTTTCAAGAAGTTAATATTATGGGTTCATTATTAGAGCAAGTTGAATCCCCTCATCAAAACCTATTTATATTAGATGAGGTATTTATAGGGACTAACACGATTGAGAGAATTGCTTCCGCCAAAGCAATTTTGTCATATTTAAATCGCAAAGAGAATATTGTGGTTGTCTCTACCCATGACATTGAGTTGGCTGACATGCTTGACAACGAATATGATTTGTATCACTTCACTGAGACAGTTGAAAATAATGAACTTCATTTCGACCATAGGATAAAGGCGGGTCAACTAAGAACACGAAATGCGATTAAAATATTGGAACTATCAAATTACCCAGTGGACGTTATTAGCGAAGCACGACAAATAACAACGACCTTAAGGACGACCAAGATATTAAGTGAGGGCTAAATAGCGAGAGCCCGAGCTTGCTTTTCGGTGGGAGGACTGTCTCAATTTCTTAATTGAACATAAAAATCTTCATTAGATACAGGCAAATGCCGTGTTGCCATCAAAAAGCTGATGGAGCAACTCATAGAGAGGTGACCTGTACCAGGCCACCTCTCGTATCAACTCTGGTGGTGTAATTAATTCAAATCGAAACGATCAAGGTTCATCACCTTAGTCCAGGCGGTCACAAAATCGTTTACAAATTTCTCCTTCGCATCAGAACAAGCATAAACTTCGGCTAACGCCCGTAACTCCGAGTTAGATCCAAATACAAGGTCCACCCGTGTGCCCGTCCACTTCACGGTGCCCGTTTTACGATCACGACCTTCAAACACATCCCGCGCATCTGATACCGCTGACCAGATTGTGCTCATATCCAACAGGTTCATGAAAAAGTCATTCGTGAGCGCCTCTGGCTTTTTGGTAAATACACCGTGTTTCGAGTTATCGAAGTTGGTGTTGAGTACCCGCATACCGCCTATCAACACGATAAGTTCAGGTGCGGTAAGCGTCAACAGTTGTGCTTTATCTACCAGCAACTCTTCTGCGGATACCGTGTATTTTTTCTTCATATAGTTGCGGAAACCATCAGCAATGGGCTCCAGCACTTCAAATGATTCTACATCGGTTTGTTCTTGTGAAGCATCACCACGGCCTGGTGTAAACGGTACCGTTACGCTGTGACCTGCATTCTTCGCGGCCTGCTCAACACCGGCACATCCGGCCAGTACAATCAAATCAGCCAGTGAAACATGCTTGCCGCCTGTGTTGAAATCCTTTTGAATGCCCTCAAGCGTTTGTAACACTTTTGCCAGTTGAGTGGGGTTGTTCACTTCCCAATTCTTCTGTGGGGCAAGACGAATGCGTGCACCGTTTGCTCCTCCACGTTTATCTGATCCACGGAAAGTGGATGCAGAAGCCCAGGCTGTAGAAACCAGTTGTGATACCGTTAGACCAGAAGCTAGTATTTTAGCTTTCAATGCAGCAACGTCTTTCGCATCAATCAGTTTATGTTTTACAGCCGGAATAGGATCTTGCCAGATCAATTCCTCCTTCGGCACTTCTGGGCCGAGGTAGCGTGCAATAGGCCCCATGTCGCGGTGCGTTAACTTAAACCATGCACGCGCAAATGCATCGGCAAACTCATCCGGGTTTTCCATAAAGCGTCTGGAAATCTTCTCATAAATCGGATCAAACCTTAAGGAAAGATCGGTGGTGAGCATGCGTGGCTCATGGCGTTTCGATTTATCGAAGGCATCAGGAACAGTACCGGCACCTGCACCGTGTTTGGGTTTCCACTGGTGTGCTCCGGCAGGGCTTTTGGTTAACTCCCACTCGTAACCGAACAGGTTCCAGAAAAAGTTATTACTCCACTTGGTGGGTGTTGTTGTCCAGGTAACTTCAATGCCACTGGTAATGGTATCGCCTGCTTTACCAGAACCATAGCTGCTTTTCCAGCCCAAGCCTTGTTCTTCAATTCCGGCTGCTTCCGGATCAGGGCCAACATGTGTTGCCGGGGCAGCACCGTGGGTTTTTCCGAAGGTATGACCGCCCGCAATCAACGCAACAGTTTCTTCATCGTTCATCGCCATGCGCTTAAACGTCTCGCGAATATCAATAGCTGCTTTTAGCGGATCAGGGTTTCCATTCGGGCCTTCCGGGTTCACGTAGATCAAACCCATTTGTACAGCAGCGAGTGGGTTTTCAAGATCACGTTCACCGGTGTAACGGTTGTCATCCAGCCATTTACTTTCCGATCCCCAATACACATCCTCCTGTGGCTCCCAAACATCTTCACGACCTCCGGCAAAACCAAAGGTTTTAAAGCCCATCGATTCCAAAGCAACATTACCAGCCAGGATCATCAGGTCGGCCCATGAAATTTTCTTACCATACTTTTGTTTAATTGGCCAAAGTAGCCTGCGCGCCTTATCAAGGTTTGTGTTATCAGGCCAACTATTCAGTGGCGCAAAACGCTGCTGTCCGGCACCTGCTCCACCGCGACCATCGCCAGTACGGTAGGTACCGGCACTATGCCATGCCATGCGGATGAACAATGGCCCATAATGTCCAAAGTCTGCCGGCCACCAGTCCTGTGAGTCGGTCATCAATGCAGTCAGGTCCTTCTTTAGTGCTGCAAGGTCTAGTTTCTTGAACTCTTCTGCGTAATTGAATTTGTCGCCCATTGGGTTGGACAATGAAGAGTGTTGGCGTAGAACATTTAATTTCAACTGGTTGGGCCACCAGTCACGATTTCGTGTTCCTCCTCCTGCGGTTTGCTTACCCGCATGAAAAGGACACTTGCTTTCACCATTCATTGTTGCTGCTTTATTTTCCATATTTTCTAGGTTATTAATTGATTGTTTTGAAACATTAATAATAGTTGGTCATGACTTTTTCCGCAATGACCATAGTCATGTTTTGAATTCAGAACGGTAAGGTTACACGTGTTTTAACTATAAATCAAATTGATTATTTTTATAAATTTATAGTTATTCTCTATGACCTTAACCCAACTGGAATACATCGTTGCCCTGGATACATGGCGACATTTTGTTCTGGCCTCTGAAAAGTGTTTTGTAACGCAACCCACCCTCAGTATGCAAATCCAAAAGCTGGAGGAAGAATTGGAGGTAAAAATTTTCGATCGCACCAAGCAACCGGTTGTCCCTACTGAAATTGGCGTTGGTATTATCGCACAGGCGCGTATTGTGCTGCGTGAGGCTGGGCTTATAAACCAACTGATAGCCGAACAAAAAAACACCATGACCGGTGAACTTCGCATGGGCATTATTCCAACGCTTGCTCCCTACCTGTTACCTCAACTCTTCAAAAATATCAGTGAAAAATATCCGCAGGTAAAACTCATTATTAAGGAAACCATTACCGAAGAGGTAGTTCACGAGTTGAAAAATAATCGAATTGATTGCGGAATTGTAGTAACTCCCTTAAACGATCATGCTATTAAAGAGGACGTTCTGTTTTATGAAGAACTATTCGTTTATGTATCTAAAAAAAATGTGTTGCACAACAATAAGAAGTATGTGTTACCCTCTGAAATCGACCCCAGCCAACTTTGGTTATTGGAAGAAGGACATTGCTTCAGGTCACAGGTTTTAAACCTGTGCGAACTACGTAAGTATTCCGACCTCCACTTTAAATACGAAACCGGCAATATTGAAACCCTAAAAAGGATGGTAGATAAAAGTGATGGCATAACCATTTTACCCGAATTGGCTGTGATGGAATTCAATAAAGCCCAATTGAACCAGGTAAAACGACTGAAAGAACCAAGCCCGGCACGTGAGGTAAGCCTGGTAACGCATCGCGATCACCTTAAAACAAAACTGATTAAAACACTGAAAGAAGAGATTTTGGCCATTGTACCCAAGCCCATGCATAAACTGCAGAACAAGAAAATTGTAGAAATTAATTATTGAGTGTTTGATTCCTTAATCTGGCCTTTCAGGCTATCGCTATTTTTATTGTGTATATCTGTCGAATTATTACCAACTTCGATAGAAAACCTACCCCAATGAGTATGACCCCAACCCTGGGCCCTGTTAATTCTTCTGAACGGATTAATGCCCTGGATGTATTACGCGGAGTTGCCCTTTGCGGAATTTTGCTAATGAATATTGCCGGCTTTGGCCTTGTGTTTAGTGCATACGCTGATCCTTCTGTGATGGGCGGATCGGAGGGATGGAATCTTCGCGTTTGGATAATAAACAATATGCTTTTTGAAGGTACCATGCGCGCAATGTTCTCCATGTTATTTGGTGTGGGCATGGTATTGATGACATCCCGAATGGAAGAACGGGGTGGAGGAATTGAAGTGGCTGATAT
This sequence comes from Flammeovirgaceae bacterium UBA2366, assembly GCA_002344065.1. Classification (GTDB taxonomy): domain Bacteria; phylum Bacteroidota; class Bacteroidia; order Cytophagales; family Cyclobacteriaceae; genus UBA2336. The sequence continues at coordinate 291,647 of DDTK01000010.1, read as the reverse complement.
TTACTACCGAAGAACTCTTTGGTTGATTTTATTTGGTATCATCCATGCCTACTTAATTCTATGGCCAGGTGAAATTCTCTTTGCCTATGGTCTTTTTGGTTTGTTTCTCTTCCCCTTCCGTAAAACATCACCACAAAAATTAATATTGATGGCCGCCTTTCTTACACTATGTGGTTTCGGTTTGCAGGGTTATCAATATTCCAAGCACATGGGGAATTATGAAAAATTTCAACAAGCTGAAAAAATTCATGCAGACTCCATCCCGGAAAATATTAAAGAAGGAAAGGAAGCCTGGGAGGGTGTGATCAACAACATGAAGCCCGATGAAAAGGCGATGCAGAAAAATGTGGAGAGTATGCAGCAAGGATACTTTGGCCTTGTCATGCACCTGGCCACAATAAACCGCATGGTGCAAACTGTTTTTAATTATGACTACAACCCGTGGGACGTATTACCCATGATGCTATTGGGCATAGCCTTATATAAATTGAATGTAATTACTGCAGGTCTTTCCTTTAAAGCCTACCTGGTAATGATTTTGGTGGGCTATGGTATAGGCCTTTCCGTGAATTACTATGAGACAATTCTAGTACTGAATGATAATTTTTCCGTTCCTGCTCAATTAAAAGCAAATTTGACTTACCCATTCGGAAGAATTGCCATGGCCTTTGGACACATTGGTGTTGTTATGATTTTTTGTAAATCATCTTTTCTTACATTCCTGAAAAAGGCACTGGCAGCGGTTGGCAAAATGGCGCTAACCAATTACATCATGCAGTCGGTAATTTGCGCTATTGTCTTTACCGGTGTTGGATTTTCGCTATACGGACAGTTACAACGCTATGAACTCTATTATGTTGTTTTTTCAATATGGCTCTTCCAGTTGATTGCCAGCCCCATATGGTTATCCTACTTTCGCTTCGGTCCGCTGGAGTGGCTGTGGCGATCGCTTACGTACAAAAAACTTCAACCATTCAGACATTCAACCAAGCAGAGTGAATAGCCAAAATGTTGGTTTTTAAAAATTTACATGCATCAAGACTGTGTAGACAATTACCTGGGCCAAATATTATTCAACACTGTCAACAATATGCTGACTGATCACCCGGTACAACTCTGCGAGTTTTTCATCCTGTTGTAAGAAGGCCATATGCCTGTCCAGTGTTTCAAGGTCACCTCGTTTAGCAGGACCCGTTTGCGCAAGCTCCGGCCCGATAGCCAGGCTCTTGTTAAGGGCTTCAGCTATTAATGGTTTCAGCCAATCAAAATCAATGTCATTTTCATCGGCCACTTGTTTGGAAATGCGCAACATGTGGTTAGTGAAGTTGGAGGCAAAGACTGCCGCTATATGTAGGGCTTTCCGCCTTTCTGAATCAATGCTGAATACCTGTCGGGAAATGGCATGACCCATTTTAAGCAAAGCCTTCTCTACGGCTTCCGATTCACTCTCAATAAAAATCGGTACATCCTTAAACTCCAGCTTTCGTGCTTTACTAAATGTTTGCAGCGGATAGAATACTCCAATATCCGGTGTGGCGGCATAGCCCAATTTACTTAACGGCTGACTGCCGGAAGTATGAACCAAAATGGCATCATCGGGTAAAATAATTTCCCGGGCAACCTCTTCAATAGCATCATCCGATACGGCAATAATAAAAATGCGCGAATCACTGGTTGAGAAATCCAGTGTTGCTTTTACTTCCGCTTCATAAAGGCGTTCAACCAGGGCAGCAGCATGAGCAGGATTTCTGCTGTATACCTCACGCACGGAGTAACCGGCATTATCCAACGCTGGCGCCAGATGCCACGCTAAATTTCCTGATCCTGCAAACGATACCGAACTGCTCATCGCGACTAAAATTAGAGAAATAACTGATGTAAATCAGTAGCAACGTAGTAACTTATACTGTTATTTGTAGTATCAAAATCTTGTATTTATGTATCCCAAAATTGTATCGGCCCGCGAAGCTGTAAAAATAATTCAATCGGGCAATCGTGTTTTTGTGCATGGCAGCGCTGCTACTCCGCAGTTCTTGTTAAAAGCATTGGCCAAACGCGCCCATGAATTAAAAAATGTTGAACTGGTGGCCGTGAGTACGCTGGGTGAACTGGAACTCGCCAAACCAGAGTATGCAGAAAGTTTCTATATCAATTCGCTGTTTGTGTCTGAAAACATTCGGGGCGCCATTAACGATGGTCGGGGAAATTACATTCCAATATTCCTAAGTGAGATTTCGCGATTGTTTGAAAAGAATATCCTTCCGCTTGACGTAGCCCTTTTACACATATCCCCACCGGATAAACACGGATTGTGTTCTCTTGGAGTTTCCGTTGATGTGGCCCGGGCAGCAGCCAAGCATGCCAAGCACATTATTGCCCAGGTAAACCCCAACATGCCCCGTACGCATGGTGATGGCTTTATTGATATCCATCAGATACATACGCTGGTAGAAACAGACGACAACCTGCCCGAGGTTAATTATGCAGCACAAATTACCGATTGCGACCGCACCATTGGAAAGTATGTAGCCGAGTTGGTGGAAGATCGTAGCACACTACAAATGGGTATAGGCGCAATCCCCGATGCCGTATTGGAAAGTTTAACACACTGCAAAGACCTTGGCGTTCATACTGAAATGTTTTCGAATGGTGTGATTGACCTGATGAAAAAGGGTGTGATTACCAATAAATATAAAAAGAAGCACCGGGGTAAAACCGTAACTTCCTTTGCCATTGGCTCACGTGATCTGTATTCATTTGTAGATGACAATCCACAATTTGCTTTCCTGGAAGCTGAGTATGTTAATGATGGTCGGATCATCCGCACCAACCCGAAAGTAGTGGCTATTAACAGTGCTATTGAAATTGATATTACCGGACAAGTGTGTGCTGATTCAATTGGCACTTATCAATACTCGGGTGTAGGCGGGCAAATGGATTTTATAAGGGGCGCTTCATTATCAGAAGGCGGCAAGCCCATTATCGCCATGGGTTCTGCAACCAAAAAAGGTGCTTCTAAGATTGTTCCTTACCTGAAACAGGGGGCGGGTGTAGTAACTACACGCGCACACATGCATTACGTGGTAACGGAATACGGTGTGGCTTATCTGTATGGTAAAAACTTACGTCAGCGTGCTTATGAGTTAATGCGCATTGCACACCCCGATAACCGTGAAGCTTTAGAGCAGGAAATTATCAAGCGGTTTGGAAGCAACGTGTATGCTGTACAATCTTAAAACGTTCGTGCCTCCAAACATTCTGCATAAATAACATTTGCTATTCATTGCGAAGGTTATCAACAGGGTTGGTTAGCGCGGCACTGCTCACCTGGAACAAAATTACACCAAGCGTTATGGTTAACAGCCCTGCAGCCGTAACAATAAATATGATGTATGAAATGGTAGTATGATAGGCATAACCGGCCAGGAATTCGCTCATTAAATAATAGGCCACCGGGCAACCTACTGCCAATGCCACAAGGGTGAGCATAAAAAACTCAGTACTCATAAATACAATCAGGTTGGGCACCGATGCCCCAAGCACTTTGCGGATGCTTATTTCCTTCTTCTTTCGTTCGGTTGAATAAGACGCCAGGCCAAGCAACCCCAGCATTGAAATTAAGATGGCCATAAAGGTGAAACCTACGGAAAGCTTGCTGATCACCTGTTCTTCCTTATAGATTTTATTAAAGGCATCATCCAAAAATGTATAGGCCAGAGGAAAATCAGGGCTGGACTTTTTCCAAAGTTGCTCAATACCCTCAATTGCAGACTGGGTTTTATCACCCTCAACCCGAACATAAAAGCGGCCCGCCCAATCCGGTAAGCACATAATCACAATCGGATCCATGCTTTCACTCATCGACCGGATGTGAAAATCTTCCACAATGCCTACCACTTTGCCTTGCTTGCCCCATTGGTTGGTTTCCAAACCAAGCGGGTTATCGCTCATCAGGTTAGCAAGTGTACGGTTGACTATCACGTTAGCGGTATCGTTAAAAGCAGGATTGAATGACCGACCTTCTATTAGGTTAAGCCCCATAGTTTCAATGAAATCATAACCCACTACCATTGTACGCACATAAATACGGCTGTCTTCCGCTTTCCCTTTCCAAACAAATGAGCTGTTTTGGTTATTAACGTGCGTAATATTTTCATTGGCCAGCGCTACTTGGGCTACACCGGGTACTTCGCTAAGTTGATGCTTAAAAACTTCAAAATCTTTAATGCCCCTGCCGGGTATTACCATTACGTTTTCCTTATTGTATCCTAGGTTTTTTGATTGGATAAATTCTACCTGTTTAAAAATTACCAGGGAGCTAACGATGAGGATTACCGAAATTGAAAACTGAAAAACCACAAGTGTCTTGCGTAATAATGCCCCTTGTGCTGCAGAAACCAGTGTGCCTTTTAATGCCTTAACAGGGTTAACGCCAGATAAAACCAAAGCTGGATAGCTACCAGCCAACACGCCTGTGCCGAGCACAATAAGGGTTGCAGGAATATAAAATGCAGGTTGACCGTACCGTATAACGATTTGTTTTGATACCAAATAGTTGAACATGGGCAGTGTAAGCTCCACAACAATTATCGCCACGATCATGGAAAGTGCAGCAACCAGAATTGATTCCGTAATAAATTGAGCAACCAACACCCCGCGCTGCGCACCAATTACTTTTCTTACACCTATCTCTTTATTGCGAATAGCTGCACGGGCCGTTGCCAAATTCATAAAGTTGATACACGCAACAACCAGAATAAATACAGCAACCACCGAAAATATTTTCACATACTTTATTCGGCCACTTACCGGGTAACCATTTTCAAACGAAGAGTATAAGTACCTATCGGCAAAAGGTTGGAGGTAGTATTGAAAACGACTAACGCTTTCTTCATTTAACTCAAGCACCTTTACCAGGTGGTTATGTATCTTTTGTTGTGTTTCAGCAGCGCTGAATTCGCCCTCTTGAAATTTCAGGAAGAGTGGGTAATCACTGTTGCCCCAATCTTGTATCCGGTACTTTTTATGCACGTCAAAATGGGCAATAAACTCAAACTGTAAGCTTGAGCTGGCCGGTGCATCCTCTATAATGGCCGTAACGATAAGGTCGTTTTCTGAACGCAGCTTTACAGATTTACCCAAAGCTGATTCATCACCAAAAAGTTTTTGCGCCAGGCTTTTGGTTAACGCAATGGAGCCGGCATCAGGTAAAGGGTTGATTGCATTACCTTCAATAATTTTGAAACTGAATATGTTAAAGAAATCAGGGTACGTGAAATAACCGTTTGGTAAATAACTTTTTTCATCAACCTGTATTAATCGTGGGCCATCGTCTGCAAGGGGGGCAACAAATTCAATTTCGGGGATATTATTTTTAATCTCTTCGGCCAACGGGCCGGGTGTAACCGCCCAGGTTATAGTACCTTCAGGATTGCGCAGGTTAAGCACCACATGGTAAATGTGATCGATATCGGCATGGAAACGGTCTTTATTTACCTCATCGGAAACCCACAAGTAAATGAGCAAGGAACACACCAAGCCGGTGGCTAACCCCACTACATTTATAAACGAAAAAAGATGCTGGCGTAAAAAATTTCGAATGGCTACGGTCAGGTAATTTTTAAGCATGGCTTATCCGGGATAAAATTTACAAGGGGATGCCAGTCAATTACCAAGCCAAGCAAAACCTTAGAATTTTTAGCACTTTAAGATACTTTCTGGCTGTGCATGCATTCGAAATCGAACAACCCTGACCGGAAACGGTCACTTTTTTAGTATACAGAAACACGATAAAGTTCTGCTAACTCGTGCACTGCAAAATCGATTTCCTCTGTGGTATTGTATTTACTGAAAGAGAAACGCACAGCCGCTCGCTTTGATTGCGGGTAAAGTGCAGCCAACACGTGCGAGCCTTGTGTTGCTCCACTTGAGCATGCACTTCCTCCTGAAGCAGATATACCTTTAAGGTCGAGATTGAACAACAGCATACTGCTGTCATCGGCTTCCGGCAAGCTTACATTCAATACGGTATACAGGCTTCGCTCAAGATTAGCAGAGTCGCCATTGAACATAACGCCTGGAATATTTTCCTTCAGTTTTTCGATCATGCGCGATTTTAAAGCCGTGATATGGCGCACATGCTCATCCATTTCGCGGTAAGCAATTTCCAATGCTTTTGCCAATCCGATAATACCGTAAACATTTTCTGTTCCGCCACGCATGTTGCGCTCCTGTGCACCACCATGAATGAAGGAATGAATTTTTTTATCCTTACGGATGTACATGAAGCCTGCGCCTTTGGGGCCATGGAATTTATGTGCACCGGCTGTCATACCGCACACTTTCAACGAGCGCATGTCGTGGCGATAATGCCCTACGGTCTGCACGGTGTCCGAATGGAAGAAAGCTCCATTGGCTTCACACAATTCACCAACACGGTTAATGTCCAGCAGATTACCGATCTCGTTATTGGCGTGCATCAAGGAAACCATGGCGTTGGGAAATTTTTTCAATAACGCTTCCAGGTCGTTGAGGTCAACATGGCCCTTCTCATCGAGTTTAACCATGTGCAACCCAGCCTTACCATGGTCTGTCAGATTTTCAAGCGTATGCGTTACCGCATGGTGTTCGATTGGAGATGAAATAATATGCTTGATGTTATACGTTTCCGCAGCACATACCAAAATAGCATTGTCGGCTTCTGTACCCCCAGAGGTAAAAATGATCTCGCCCGGGGAGCAATTCAGCAACTCAGCAACCTTTTTGCGTGCCGACTCGATGGCCGCACGCACCTTACGCCCGTGGGCGTGTGTAGAAGATGGGTTTCCAAAATCTTCAAGCATGAAGGGCTTCATGGCTTCAAACACTTCCGGGTCGAGGGGGGTGGTGGCCGCGTTATCGAGGTAAATGTGCATTTTTCAAACGATTACGGAGCAAAAATAACGAAAATCACATTCAACCTGTCACTTCCAGGTTGATGATAAAAATCATTATCGCCTTAAGCTTATTTCGTGATCAAACGCTGGATATCATCCATAATCCTTTTTGCTAAGGTGTCAGCCATTTTAGCATCCCGCGATTCTGCATAAATACGAATAATTGGCTCTGTGTTGGACTTACGTAAATGCACCCACTCTTTTGTTGACTCAAAGTCGATCTTTACGCCATCAGCCGTGTTGATCTTTTCGTGCATGTACTTCTTTTGAACAGCTTCCAATACTGCATCTACATTTATACCCGGTGTGAGCTCGATTTTATTTTTAGATATGAAATAATCCGGATAGGTTTTGCGCAAGGCGGAAGCTTTCATTCCCGAATTTGCCAGATGTGTTAAAAATAATGCAATGCCCATCAATGCATCGCGGCCATAATGCAGCTCAGGAAAAATAACACCACCATTTCCTTCACCGCCAATGATGGCCTTCGTTTCCTTCATCACCTGCACCACATTTACTTCACCCACCGAAGCAGCCGTGTATTTACCTCCTGCTTTCTCCGTTACATCACGTAACGCCCGGGTTGAAGAAAGATTGGAAACAGTGTTTCCCTTTTTCTTTTTTAAAATATAATCGGCAACCGCCACCAACGTGTATTCTTCACCAAACGGTTTACCATCTTCCTGCACTAAAGCAAGACGGTCAACATCCGGATCTACCACGATGCCCAAATCGCATTTATTTTTTTTAACAGCTGAACAAATTGCCTTAATGTTCTCCGGAAGTGGTTCTGGATTATGCGGAAACTTTCCATTGGGTTCACAATACAATTCCACTACTTTTTTCACACCCAGTCTTTTCAATAATGGTGGCACCGAAATTCCCCCGGTTGAATTGACGGCATCCACAGCAATTGTAAGCTTTGCTTTTTTTATTGCCTTCACATCTACCCACTTGCTTTTCAAAATCAAGTCGATGTGCTTTTTGATATACAAATCGTTGTGTGTGTACTTGCCGAGTTTACCTACCTCAGCAAAAGAAAAGTTATCGGCTTCTGCAAGATGCAATACGGCAGCGCCATCAGCCGCGGAAATAAACTCCCCTTTTTCATTGAGCAGCTTCAGGGCATTCCATTGAGCCGGGTTGTGACTGGCCGTGAGGATAATTCCTCCTCCGGCTTTTTCAAGCGGTACAGCAATTTCAACAGTAGGTGTAGTGGAAAGACCAAGGTCAATAACATCCAATCCCAATGCCTGAAGGGTGGAGCAAACCAGCGTGCTTACCATCTCACCTGAAATTCGGGCATCACGCCCAATCACAATTTTTTTTCCCTTGCGGGAGATAACCCACGTGCCAAAAGCAGCCGCAAATTTTACAATATCAACTGGAGTAAGGTTGTCACCGGGATTACCACCAAGGGTACCACGGAAACCGGAAATAGATTTGATAAGCGCCACAGCGTAACAGGAATTAATACAATTTCAAAGATATGGATTTCAAGATCAGGCCCTTTTTACTTCCGGGAAAGCTTCGGAATGTCCTTTCGGATCGCCACAGGCAGGATCATTTGCCGTAATGGTTTTACCGCAAAAGCCACACGCTTCACCCTCCTTATTCAAAAACGGACTCTGCGATGCACATGTTCCTTTAAATTCTCCGTTTTTTAAAAAAATAAGTCGAACCGACATCAGGATAAAGAAAAGTGCGAGCACGCCTATGGTCAGCAGAAGAACAATCATAACTTGAATTCAGATTTACGATTTAGATTGATGATGGAAACGTAACTTGTGGCAAAGTTACTCAACAGATTATCAACAGCCTAAAAAGCTATTTAGTTCTAGTATATGAAAAAACAACTTTCCGCGCCCGATCCTAACCGTGAAGCCAAGGTAAAGGCATTTGATCGTCTGCTTACCATTATGGATGAGCTTCGGGAAAACTGTCCTTGGGATAAAAAACAAACGCTGGAAAGTCTTCGTCACCTGACCATTGAAGAGACCTACGAACTCTCGGATTCCATTTTGGATGGAAACCTGCATGAAATAAAAAAAGAATTGGGTGACCTGATGTTGCACAATGTTTTTTATGCGCGTATTGCCTCCGAAAAAGGTGTGTTTGATATAGCCGATGTGTTGAACAGCATTTGCGATAAACTGGTGGAGCGTCATCCGCATGTGTACGGTGATGTGGTTGCGAACGATGAAGAAACCGTAAAAGCCAACTGGGAGAAAATTAAACTCAACACCGGAAACAAATCAGTATTGGAAGGTGTGCCTAAATCACTGCCGGCCATGGTGAAGGCTATTCGCATTCAGGACAAGGCCCGGGGTGTTGGGTTCGACTGGGAAAAGAAAGAACAGGTTTGGGAAAAAGTGGAGGAAGAAATGCAGGAATTTAAAGCGGAATTTAATGCGCTTGAACCTGATAAAATTGATCGAGGAAAGGCTACGGCTGAATTTGGTGACCTGCTTTTTTCTTTAGTGAACTATGCGCGCTTTATCAACATCGACCCGGAAGAAGCTCTTGAGCGAACCAATAAAAAATTCATCAAGCGTTTTCAATTTTTAGAACGTGAATCTGCCAGGGATGGAAAGAAACTGGGTGAAATGACGTTGGAAGAAATGGATGTATATTGGGAACGGGCTAAATCAATTTAATTATCTATAATGAAGTTGCTTTACATCCATCTTATGCTGGGGCCTTTGATGGTCGTACTGTCGTATATTTTCAAGCGTTTCCCACCAAAGAAAATAAATCCTGTTTACGGTTACCGCACACCCCGGTCAATGCGAAGTCAGGAAGCTTGGGATTGTGCCAACCTCTATTGTACGCATGCATTTCTTATCGTTTCGGTTCTTACTTGTGTTGTTCAGTTGGTAACCTATTCGTTGATGCCCTTGGCACAGTCTATACTGTGGTCATCCGGATTTTTGGTGGTGGGTCTAATAGCTGTAATTCCGCTGACCGAGATGCATTTAAAGAAAAAAGGCTTCAACTAAGCCGTCTAGGTTTTCCATTTTCGGCTTAAACTCCATTTCATCAATGGCCCGCTGGTCATGCTGGTGACAAGTGCCATGATGACCAATGAAACGAAAACCTTTTCATTGATCAAACCATTTTCAAGCGCAATCAGGCCAAGAATAATTTCCATCGCTCCACGGGCATTCATACCAAAGCCGGCCGCAAGCGATTCTTTCCAGCTAAAGCCACCAAGGCGAGCGCCCAAGCCACTTCCAATAATTTTACCGGCAAAGGCTATCACTAAAATGACAATCGTTAGCAGCAGATCAAAGTTGGCTATGAAATTAACCCGAAGGCCAATCGAAACGAAAAACAAAGGAGCAAAAATGTTATTGATAAACTGATGAACAATTTCTTTTGCGCGCTCTGAAAAATGTTCTGAATCACCCAACGCAACACCGATAATAAAGGCTCCGAAAATTGCGTGAATGCCTATGTACTCAGTAAAAGCTGCACCCATAAAACATAGGGCTAACGATAACGCCAGCACACCCCCGGGCCATGCCATGCGCTTATTTGCCCAAGGCAATGCACGGTTAAGAACTCCTCGCCCAATCGTGAGCATAAAAACAGCAAAACCAACCGTAAGCAATATGGTGTTTACCAAAGAAATATCGGCCTGCCGACCGATCATACCCAGGATAACAGAGAAAATAAGCCAACCGATAATATCATCCACCATAGCGGATGCCACAACCAACAAACCAATTCGGGACTTGAACAAATTCAGATCCATCAGTATACGAACAATAACCGGCAACGCTGAAATGGCCATGGCTGTGCCCATAAATAAGGCAAACACTATTCGTTCACCCTCATTGGCATAGCCAAAGAAATCGGTTAAGAAATAGGGGAAAATAAATCCAATGCCAAACGGGATCAATAATCCCATCAAACTGGTGAAAACGGCTTGCTTGCCTTGTTGCCAAACAACTTTAAGATCAACTTCAAGGCCAGCTATAAACAGCAACATGACAACGGCAACCTGCACAATTCCTGCCAGCACAATACCCGATGAACTGCCAACCGGAAATAAAATAAGAAACCAATCGGGTTTTAGCATACCCAGAATGGTTGGGCCCAACAAAACTCCGGCAACGATCTCACCGATTACAGCCGGTTGCTTAAACTTTCGTGCAACTTCAGCAAAGAACCTACCTACAAATAGCATTACGCTTAATTGGAGCAAGAGTTGCACAACTTCAGTATGACTAATCTTACCCATGTTTACGCTCCTTTCCGGTAGGGGATGATACCACCAAAACATTGCACGGCAAGTCAGCAAAAATATACTCGAGGTCATGAGGGAAAATCCGGTCCAATAACCTTAGTCTTTTTGGCGGAGCCGGAACAATCAGTAAGTCGGCTTGCTTGCGTTTGGCAAACTGCGCTATTTCAAAGCCCGATTTACCGGCCAGTATCCTAATGTTGATTTTTAAACCTTCGTGGTTAATCTTACCCAACAAACGCTGAACGTTATCAACTTCCGTTTCAATTAAAGTATTCCGTAATTGTGTGTACTCCTCCTCAGTAACCTGGTCGACCGATGACATGGTTAAGCCAAACAATTTTACTTCGCGGGCTACATGTAACCACTTTGATTTTTCTTTCAAGGCCAACCGGCAGGCAATAGTCAGCGTGTCGTGTACCGTTTCATGATCATCCGCACTCACAACAATATTGTCGAAGGGCTTAGGGTTAACGGATGGCTGAACAAGGGTAAGCACAGAACAATTAGCCTTCCGTAAAATTCTGCGTGCAATGGATCCAACATAATGTTGAACCAACCCCTCCTGCTGCAACGCGCCTGCCACCAATAAATCAACACCCTCTTCCTGACAAGCCTTTAAAATTTGCTCACTTGGCTTTCCGCTTCGCCAGCAAACGGTTACCGCCTGGCTAGTTAAGTTGTGTCGGCCCAGTAAGGCCTCTAAAACCTTTTGCTCTGCCTGCCCATGTTGCCCCACATGAATCAACACTAATTCCGCACGCCATAAATTTTTAAGGCGAACGGTTTCCGCTAACAAGGCCTCCGCACGGGGAGAAAACGCAATGGCCAAACCTATTTTTCTAAACAGCATAGCTAAAGAGCCAATAAGTTATCTATTTTTATCCAATAGAAATCAGATTTTCTGATTTCCTCATACCTCAGGAGGATTATGCGCTCAGGATCATTGCGAAGATTTATCATTGGAAAGGAGGCTATTCCATCCATTAAGCTGTATAAACAAGCCATGCTTCGCGGGCAAATTGCTTTGGTGTTGATGGCTGTTGGAATTACCTATGTAGCCATTGATATTATTTATGCCATCTACCGAAACATCCCGCTATACTCTGTTATTTCAATAGTTGGCATTTCCACATTCTGGCTAAACAGAAAAAAGTTATATCGGGAAGCCACATTGCTGTGCATTTTACTTTCAAATTTCATTATTTATCTATTCGCTTCCTCTGAGCCTGCAGCCAGCGGGGTCTATATTTTCTTCTTGCCCGTTTCATTAGCAGCTATGGCACTCTTTACGTACAAAGATTGGTACCTGGGGCTTGGATGTGTTTTGATTAGCCTGGTGCTTTTCCTGCTTTCTTACCTGTCAGAATTTTCAATACTACCAAAAATTGAAGGAGTCGATGCAACAGATGAATTGTACTTCCTGATTAATTTTACAGTTGCCCTAACCGTTTCTGTGCTGATCGTCTACTTTCTGATAAACCTCAATCATCATGCTGAGAAATCGCTTCGCGAAAATGAAAGCCGGCTGATGAACCTCACAGCAGAGCTGAAACAAAGTAATGCTGAGCTTGATCGTTTTGTTTATAGTGTTTCACACGATTTGCGCGCACCTTTAAGTTCGGTGGTGGGCCTCGTGGGGTTAGCAGAAATGGCTGAACGTCCGGAAGAAATCAAAACCTACCTGACCATGATGCGCGGCCGCATTGATGCATTGGAAAAATTTATCCGTGATATCATTGATTATTCTCGTAACGCCAGACTAGAAAGCATTAAGGAAAAGGTAAACCTGCTTGAGCTAATGCAGGAGGTAATGGATAGCCTTCGTTTTGCTGACGAGGTCTCATCCGTAAAAATAAAAACCGACATACCCTCAAACCTCGAATTAGTTACCGATAAAATAAGGCTACGGATTATCCTCAACAACCTCATTGCCAATGCCTTGAAATATCATGATAGACATAAAGAAGAGCGCTATGTTCAGGTAAGCGCAAATCAACAAAACCAACATTACCAAATTGATGTAGAAGATAATGGGATTGGTATACAGCCGGATCATTTGCCAAAGGTTTTTAATATGTTTTACCGGGCTTCCGAAAACTCAAAAGGGTCAGGCTTGGGCCTTTATATTGCCCGTGAAACCATAAAAAAAATGGGTGGCCAAATTACTGTTAAATCAGAATTTGGTAGGGGCACTCATTTTCAAATTAATCTACCGCTTACCTGATTCAAAAACCAATCTTCTGATTAGCGATCCGTCCATCCACAGCTGAAATTCTAAAAACCGAGAGAAAATCTTGCATCGAGCATATCCAGCTTAAGAAGCAAATATTGCCTGCCGGCTACCAGCCTATTTTTGTGAGTTGATTTAAGTGAAAATGAAGAAAGCTATTCGCAACCTGATCATAGGCAAAAAGAATTACATCGAATCCTGGATGGAATACCGTCAGGTAATACTCTCCGGGCACTTTGCATTAATTGCTATCCTGGTCTGCAGTATGTATATGGCCTTAGATTTCAGCTGGAATGTTTATCCCTCAACGATAGTATACTTGTTTTGCATTGCCATGCTTTCCCTTGCTATCATTATGCATCGCAAGGGTAACCATTGCACAGCTTACTACATCATCTTTCCTACCCTTAATTTTGTAGTGTATCTCTTTGCTTCCAGCGAAGCCCCGAATACAGGAGCCTACATTCTGTTTTTACCCATAGCCCTTGGAGCATTTGCCGTTTTTAATTACAAACAACGGGTAATTGCTGTAAACCTTGCAGCCCTTACGTATACTCTATTTGTATTAGCCTACTTTGCTGATTTTTCAATTCTTCCCAAGCGTATGTACTCCGAAGATCAGCTCATGGCAAACTTCATGGTTAACTTTGCCGTAGCTCTTCCCACTTCCATTCTGGCCATTTACCTGCTGATTAGTTTAAATCACCATAACGGCCGCGAGTTGGTTAACAGCAACCGCATGTTGAAAAAACTCAACGAGGAACTTGACCGTTTTGTCTACAGCACCTCACACGATTTACGTGCACCCCTTTCTTCCGTAACCGGATTGATTAATCTGGCAAAAAACAATCCCAATCCGGCTGAAGTAAACCGTTACCTGAATATGATGACGCACCGGGTAAATGCCTTGGATAAGTTTATCAAAGACATTACCGACTATTCACGTAATAACCGGATGCAAATAACACGCGAACAGGTAAATGTTTATGAACTTACGCAGGAAATCTGGGAATCGCTGATGTTTAGTCCCGAAGCACAATCCATCACGTTCATCAATGAAATTCCCCAGGATCTGATTATCCAAAACGACAGTAAAAGACTTCACATGGTTTTGTCAAACTTGATTTCCAATGCTATTCGTTACCATGATCCACGTAAAGAAAATAAGTACATCAGGATTTACCAGCACGCCATCGGCACTTCCTTCTCCCTGCACGTTGAAGATAACGGACAGGGTATTGCACCTGAAATACAGAAAAATGTATTCGAAATGTTTTATCGGGGCAACGAAACATCACAAGGATCCGGGTTGGGATTATACATTGTTAAAGAAACTATTAACAAGTTAGCGGGTTCCGTTCATGTTTATTCTCAACCCCGTAAAGGCAGCACCTTTATTGTAACCTTACCCATTTAACTTTAGATTCCCGAAGAAATCCGTTAATCGTCTGGCAAGTCTTATATTTGCGCCTTATGGCGAATCAGGAAGACAACCTTTTTAAGAATGTGATTGCCCATGCCAAGGAGTATGGGTTTATTTTTCCCTCCAGTGAAATTTATGATGGGTTAAGTGCCGTTTACGACTATGGTCAAAACGGTGCTGAGCTGAAGAACAATATAAAAGAGTACTGGTGGAAGTTTATGACCATGCTTCACGAAAATATTGTGGGTATTGATGCCGCCATTTTTATGCACCCCACTACCTGGAAAGCCTCCGGCCACGTGGATGCCTTTAACGATCCGATGATCGACAACAAGGATTCCAAAAAACGCTACCGGGCCGACCAACTAATTGAAGGGTACATTGAAAAGCTGGAGGAGAAAATAGAAAAAGAGGTTGAGAAGGCTGCTAAACGCTTTGAAAACTTTGATCGTGCCATGTTTATAAGTACCAATACACGGGTGCTTGAAAACCAAAAGAAGATTGATGAGGTAAATGAAAAGTTAAAAGATGCGATGGGCTCAGGAAATATGGAAGCCCTGAAGCAACTCATCATTGACCTTGAAATTGCCGACCCTATTTCTGGTTCACGCAACTGGACTGATGTGCGCCAGTTTAACCTGATGTTCTCAACTGAAATGGGTTCATTGGCTGATGACACGAATAAGATTTATTTGAGACCGGAAACCGCCCAAGGCATTTTTGTGAACTTCCTTAATGTGCAAAAAACCGGAAGAATGAAAATACCTTTTGGCATTGCGCAAATAGGAAAAGCGTTTCGTAACGAAATTGTAGCGCGCCAGTTCATCTTTCGCATGCGTGAGTTTGAGCAAATGGAGATGCAGTTTTTTGTGAAGCCGGGTGAAGAAATGAAGTGGTATGAATTCTGGAAAGAGAAAAGAATGAAGTGGCATAATGCCCTTGGCTTAGGCGAATCCAACTACCGTTTCCACGATCACCTCAATCTGGCCCACTACGCCAATGCGGCATGTGATATCCAGTTCAATTTTCCCATGGGCTTCCGCGAACTGGAAGGCATTCACTCACGCACCGATTTCGATTTAAAAAACCACGAAAAATATTCAGGAAAAAAACTTCAATACTTCGATCCGGAAGACAATCAAAACTTCATTCCCTATGTAGTGGAAACATCCATTGGGTTGGATCGTATGTTCCTTGCGGTTTTGTCAAAATCCTACCAGGAAGAAAAACTGGCTGACGGCAGCGAACGTGTGGTGTTGCGCATACCCGCACCACTGGCACCAAACAAAGTGGCCATTCTTCCGCTAACCAAAAAAGACGGACTACCTGAAAAGGCCATGGAGATAATGAACGAGCTGAAATTTCATGTTCGTTGCTTTTATGAGGAAAAAGATGCCATTGGTAAACGTTACAGAAGGCAGGATGCCATCGGCACACCGTACTGTGTAACGGTAGATCACCAAACGCTTCAGGATAATACGGTGACCATTCGCCACCGCGACACCATGGAACAGGAACGCGTTGCCATTACCTCGCTGAAGACAACCTTAACCGAGGCGTGCTCCATCAATAACATCCTGAAAAGGATTTAGTCTTTATGTTTTTTTTCATACTAGTAGTTGGCTTCGTAATCGTTGCAACGTACTACCGTCATCAATTAGAAGCCGCTTATGAAGAAGCCGGCAGAAGAGCTGCACCGATTCGCTCCGCCATTCTTCCTTTCCCACAAACGTATAAGGAAACACTGGTAAAGTACTTTCCTTATTACAACAAGTTGAATCCTTCACAACAACATACCTTCGAGCAAAAGTTGTTAACCTTCATTTTGTCTAAAAAATTTATTCCGCGTCAGTTCGAGGCTATTACGGATGAAATGAAAGTTATGGTAGGGGCGTGTGCTGTTCAGCTTACCTTCGGCTTGCCCCGCGTATACTTACAGCACTTTTCTAAAATACTGATTTACCCTACCGACTACTACTCATCACTGACCAAACGTTTTCATAAAGGAGAAGTAAATCCGGCTTTCGGTGTCATCGTGCTGAGCTGGAAAAGTTTTGTGGACGGCTACATTTATCCAACCGATTCAGTAAACCTTGGGTTGCACGAAATGGCCCATGCGCTACGACTTGAGAATATCATTCACAACGATGAGCATGATTTTTTTGATGATGCCCTGGTAGAAAAGTTTGATGCCTATGCCTACCAGCTCTGTCATTTGCCCCAGTATGCCGATGAATCTTTTTTACGCGCCTATGCCTGTGCCAACGAGCATGAGTTTTTTGCTGTGGCTGTGGAGAATTTTTTTGAGCGGCCAGCCGAATTTAAGTACGCCCTTCCGGAGCTATACGAAACCCTTACCAAACTGCTTCGGCAAGACCCATTAATACTAAATCCATAACGAATTTCCACTCAAATCATTAGCTTTGAATCCTTGTCGTTCAGGCTGTTTTACCCGGTTTACCTATGTGGACATCTCTTGCGCACTTCATCATTTCGTACAGACTACCGTTGTTTATCGCCATTGCGCTGATCACGGTTTTTATGGGCTACCATGGGCGGAAGGTAGAGATGAGCTACGACTTTCGAGGCACTGTTCCGGCCAATGATCCGGAACAACTATTCTTCACCGAATTTAAAGAGCAGTTTGGTGAAGATGGTGGCATTGTTGCCATTGGCCTAAAGGATAGTAGTATCTATCAGTACAAAAATTTCGAAAAGCTACGAGAGTTCTGTGTTTCGGTAAAACAAATACCGGGTGTTAACGATGTGATCTCGCTTCCTCAAATAAAAATGATGGAGAAAGATACTGCCCGGAAACAATTCAAACTGGTTGATATTTTTCCTGGAAAAGTAAAAAGTCAGCAGGAACTGGATAGTCTGCTAAAAGAAGCCGCAAAGCAAAAATTTTATTTAGGCCAGATCACCAATCAGGAGAATGGTGCTATCGCCATTCTTATTTCTATTAATAAAGATTTTCTGAATTCCTCCAGGCGCATAGAAGTTACCAATGAAATTATTAAACGTGGAGGGCACTTCACAGAAAGCACGGATATCGTACTGCACTATGCAGGCCTGCCCTTTGTTCGTTCAGTTATAGCCGAACGGGTAAGTGCTGAACTGAAAACATTCCTTGCACTATCGGTTTTGGTAACCGGAATTATCCTGTTGATTTTCTTCCGCTCATTCCGCGCCATGATCTTTCCCCTTATTGTTATCGGTATTGTGGTGGTATGGGTAATCGGTACGATTGTATTGATGGGTTTTAAGATCACGCTGCTTAGCGGAATGATACCACCCATCATTGTGGTAATCGGCATTCCCAATGCCATTTACCTGATGAACAAATATCACAGCGAATACGCATCGCATGGCAATAAAATGCTCGCGATTACACGGGTTATCCGTAAAGTGGGCGTTGCTACTTTCCTAACCAACCTTACTACTGCCATAGGCTTTCTGGTATTGCTCACGGCCGACATTACTATTCTTCGTGAGTTTGGTATTGTAGCCGGTATAAATGTGATGGCCACATTTGTGGTGAGTTTGATTTTGATTCCCGGAGTGTTTTCGTGGATGCCCCCACCCTCACCCAAACATCTTCGTCACCTTGATTTTAAATTAATAGACAATCTTCTGCTGGGCATTGACTTGACGGTACATCGTCACCGGGCATTGATTTACTCGGCTACTATTATTCTGATTGGTTTTGCAATTATCGGTATGTACAGGATTCACACCGTTTCTTTCATGGTGGATGACTTGCCCGAAAATAGCGTTGAGAAACAAGATCTAAAGTTTTTTGAAGAACACTTTAGTGGTGTAATGCCCTTAGAGATGGTGGTGAACACCGGAAAACGCAGGGGTGTGATTGATGTAAAGAATCTTCAAAAGCTGGACGAGTTTGAACAGTTCCTGGACTCCATCAAATACATTTCCCGACCTGTGTCTATTGTAAGCTTTGTTAAAGCAGCCAAGCAAGCTTTTTATAACAACAATCCCGCACGCTACTCTTTACCCGACAACCGAGAACGAAACTTTATTCTTCCATATTTGAAAGGACAATCAGACGCATCCGGACTTTTTAATGCCTTTGTCGATTCTACCTTACAAACGATGCGCATTTCACTTCAGGTGGCCGACATAGGTTCAGACAAAATGGATTCACTGATCACTCAGGTTATCCAACCAAAAATTGATACTTTATTCAGCGGAACAGATATTTCCGTAAGAATCACCGGAACCACTCCGCTTTTTATTAAAGGAAATTCGTTTCTTATATCAAACCTTAAAGGAAGTTTACTGCTTGCCTTTGTCCTTATTGCGCTGACGATGGGCTTTTTGTTTGCCAACTTGCGCATGATCATTATTGCTCTGATTCCCAATCTTATCCCTATGATGATTACCGCATCGTTGATGGGGTACTTTGGTGTACCCCTAAAACCAAGTACAGTACTAATCTTTAGTATTGCGTTCGGTATTTCGGTTGATTACTCGATTCACTTCCTGGCTAAATACCGGCAGGAGTTGCACGCCAAAAATTTCTTCATACCCGTAGCGGTTAGCGCAACAATATTGGAAGTTGGCAAAAGCATGGTGTACACGTCCATAGTCTTGCTGGCTGGGTTTATCATTTTTGCATTTTCCTCATTTGGTGGAACGATTGCTTTGGGAGTACTGACCTCCATTACCCTGTTTATTTCTATGTTCACCAACCTTATTCTGTTGCCTTCGTTGATCATGACCTTTGATCGCACTAAACGCCAGAAGGAAGGGCACATGCTTATTGAAGAGGTTGATCCGGGTTTCTATTCGGAAACGGAAGACGAGGAAATTGATCTTAACAAAATCAAGATCAGCAATCGCCATCCGTCCGCGGAATAGACTCAAAATATTCGAAATTCCTGCCTGAGGAGGGCAGGCGTAATTCACAATTCGTACCTATCTTTACGCCCTTATTTTATTGAAAATCAACGACTACAGGCTGTTTTTGAGCGATGAACGAAAAGTATAAAGAACCTACAGGATTAAACTACGCCCAACTGGCAACCGACATTCTCGATTTCTGGAAAAAGGAAAAGATTTTTGAGAAGTCTGTTCTGAACCGTGAAGGTGCGCCCACATTTACCTTTTATGAGGGCCCGCCTTCGGCCAACGGCACCCCGGGCATCCACCATGTAATGGCCCGTACGGTAAAAGATATTTTCTGCCGGTTTAAAACCCTGCAAGGCTACCAGGTAAAACGCAAAGGCGGCTGGGATACTCACGGCCTGCCTGTTGAGCTGCAGGTTGAAAAGCAATTGGGCATTACCAAAGATGACATAGGCAAGAAAATTTCAATTGAAGAGTACAATCAGAAATGCCGTGAAACGGTAATGATGTACAAAGATCAATGGGATGACCTCACCCTGAAAATGGGTTACTGGGTGGACCTGGAAGATCCGTACATCACCTACGATTCAAAATACATTGAAACCCTGTGGTGGATACTAAAACAATTCTACGATAAGGGATTACTGTATAAAGGCTATACCATTCAACCCTATTCACCAGCTGCCGGTACAGGTTTAAGTTCACACGAGTTGAATTTACCGGGCTGTTACAAAGATGTGAAGGACACGTCTATCGTGGCGCAGTTTAAGGTGATCCCAGATGATAAATCTGAATTCTTATATAAACATCTTTCATCCCCCCTGCAGGAGGGACAGAGGGGGCTTTTTATACTGGCCTGGACAACAACACCATGGACACTGCCATCCAACACCGCACTGGCTGTAGGTGAAAAAATTACGTACGTTCAAATCAAAACCTTCAACCCTTACACCTTTAAACCAGTAAGTGTTGTTCTGGCGAAGGATCTTGTTGGAAAATATTTTTCTGAAAAAAATAAAGACCTTAAGCTTGCCGATTACAAGCCTGGCGATAAGACTATTCCGTTTGAAGTTGTTCAGGAATTTCCAGGTAAAAAACTTGTGGGAATTCGTTATGAACAACTCATGCCCTACATCCAACCGCTATACAATGTCGATAAAGCATTTCAGGTAGTGGCTGGTGATTTTGTAACGACCGAAGATGGTACCGGTGTGGTACACACCTCACCTACATTTGGTGCCGATGACTTTCGCGTAGCGAAACAACATGGTATTCCACCTTTAACGATTCGCGATGAAGCCGACAATGAATTGCCTACAGTTGATCGCAAAGGAAAATTCATAAAAGAAATCGGAAGTAAATTAAAGGAAGGTGTTGAACAGTATAAAATCAAAACACACAAACCATTAACTGAAAATGACTTCTTCGTAAAAAATTATACAGACGAAGATGAATCGCACCCGGATTACAAATCCACCGATGTCATTATCTCCATCATCTTAAAAGAAGAAAACAAGGCATTTAAAGTAGAGAAGTACGAGCACACTTACCCGCATTGCTGGCGTACAGATAAACCCATACTGTATTACCCGCTCGACTCGTGGTTTATAAAAACCACCGCGTTGAAAGACCGCATGGTTGAGCTCAACAAAACCATCAATTGGAAACCAGAATCAACCGGTACCGGTCGTTTTGGCAATTGGCTTGAAAACCTGGTAGATTGGAATTTATCACGCTCACGCTATTGGGGAACTCCACTACCCATCTGGCGGACAAAAGATGGTAAAGAGGAAATCTGTATCGGCTCAATGGAGCACCTCAAGAACGAAGTTGCTAAAGCAGAGAAAGCAGGCATTCAAAATTCAAAATTCGAAATTCAAAATTCTGACTTCGATCTGCACCGTCCCTTTGTCGATGAAATTACTTTAGTAAGTGATTCCGGACAACCCATGTACCGCGAACCGGATTTAATTGATGTGTGGTTCGACAGTGGCGCGATGCCCTATGCACAATGGCACTATCCTTTTGAAAAAAAAGAAATTTTTGAGCGAAGCTATCCGGCCGATTTTATTGCCGAGGGCGTTGATCAAACCCGTGGTTGGTTCTTTACCCTTCATGCCATTGCGGTGATGTTGTTCGACAAGGTTGCGTTTAAAAATGTAATCTCGAATGGTTTGGTACTGGATAAATCCGGTAACAAAATGTCGAAGAGCAAGGGCAACGTAGTGAACCCGTTTGAAACGCTTTCAAAATACGGGCCCGATGTAGTGCGGTGGTACATGATTGAAAACGCTCCACCGTGGGACAACCTTAAATTTGATTTTGACGGCATTGCCGAAACACAACGCAGGTTTTTCGGAACGCTTATTAATACCTATTCATTCTTTGCACTATATGCCAATATTGATGGCTTTGTGAAGGATGAAATGAACAATGTTCCCTTCGGGAAACTCGCGCCACTCGATCGGTGGATACTGACCAAAGAACAGAACCTGATTGAGGAAGTAACCGCAGCCTATAACGATTACGAACCGACAAGGGCTGCACGTGCTATCCAGGATTTTGTCAACGACCATTTATCAAATTGGTATGTACGTCTGAACCGTAAACGTTTCTGGCAACCCTCTTCAACTGACACGGTCGCTAAAGCGGAGGCAAATGCACACTTATCGGAAGATAAACGGGCGGCCTATGAAACACTATACGAGTGCCTGATGATTACGGCACAATTAATGTCACCCATCGCGCCCTTCTTTAGTGAGTGGTTGTACAAAAGCCTTACGGATAATATCCGTGACCGGGCCAAACAATTTAATACTCCGCTTAAAGCGGAATCTGTTCACCACACTACATTCGTTAAGGCTGAGCCAAGCAGAAAGGACGATGAGCTGGAAAAATCGATGGACTACGCCCAGCACATCTGCTCCCTCGTTCATTCCATCCGTAAAAACAGTAAGATTAAAGTACGCACTCCGTTACAGAAAGTTTTACTGCCGGTGCTTGATGAAAAATTTGCGCAGCGTGTAAAAACGGTAGAAACCATCATCAAATCAGAAGTAAATGTAAAGGAGATCCAATACATTGATGACACCTCGGGGCTATTGGTGAAGAAGGTAAAACCAAATTTTGCCAAACTTGGTAAACAATATGGGCCTAAAATGAAGGATGTTTCTGCTGTAATTAATTCATTTACCAAAGAGGAGATTAACGCCATTGAGAAAACTGGTGTATTGCGTAAAAGCGGTTTTGATTTGGTGCTTGACGATGTGCTGATAAGCTCAGAAGACATTCCGGGATGGTCGGTGGCCAGTGCGGGGGGCATTACAGTTGCCCTGGATGTAACGTTAACCGATGAGCTGAAGCGCGAAGGCATTGCCCGAGACTTTGTAAACCGGATTCAAAACCTGCGAAAAGACATGGGCCTTGAGGTATTGGATAAAATCTCCATAGAGGTGGAGCGTAACGGTGAGGCCATGACAGCAGCCATTTCAGAATTTAAGCAATATATTAGCACCGAAACACAGGCGGTAAGTCTTGAAATAAAGGACAATGTAGCCAATGCAGCGGAAGTCGATATGGATGAAAGTGTACTAAAAGTGTTGATTCGGGTTATAAAATAAAGTTGAATAAATGGACGCCTTGCGCTACTTCCTTCTTGCCTTCATGATTGTGGTTATTGATCAAACCTCAAAAATGCTTGTGTTCAATAATATGTACCTCCATGAAGAGATTAATGTTATCGGTGAATGGTTCCGCATTCACTACCTGCTCAACCCCGGTATGGCCTTTGGTATTAAATGGGAAAATGAATTTGGCAAGTTGGCATTAACGATCTTTCGCATTGGGGCCATGTTTGGTATTTCATGGTACTTATGGAAGATGACTGAGCGCAATATGCACAGCGGATTTCTATGGTGCATGGGATTAATATTAGGTGGCGCTGTTGGAAACGTTATTGACAGTACGTTTTATGGTGTATTGTTGAACAATGCGCCTGCCGATGCACCCACAGCCTGGTTTCACGGCCAGGTAATTGACATGCTCTACTTCCCGATTTTTGATTTTGTGTGGCCGGAATGGGTTCCTTTTGTAGGCGGTCGCTATTTCGAGTTTTTCAGTCCCGTGTTTAATATTGCCGACTCATCTATCTTTTTAGGCGTGGTTACGATATTGATTATGCAGAAGCGATTCTTTAAAGAAAAGGAAACTAATAGCAATACTGTTACAGAAAACACACCAATAGAAACAGAGGCTAAATAATCCCTAAGTGTATTTGCGCCTAACATCAAAGCGAGAGATACCCAAACCGAATTCATTCCAGAGAATATCCTGGGTAATACTTTTCACTTTACTTTCGTTCTCATTAACCGCACAACTAAGCATATGTAAAAAACAAGATAGTATTAGAACAGTCTATCTGGATAGCCTACAGTATTATTACTCAAAGAACAATGAAAGAAAAGTATTAGCGACATTTGATCAGCTAATTGAATTACTTCCCACCGCCACTGAATACTTACTTCGTAAAGGCGTTTATCTAAACCGGCTAGAACAATATCAACAATCCTATTACGAGTTTAATAAAGCAATAGAAGTCAATCCACGTTTACTTGAAGCTTATTTTTGGAGGGGATTATCATTACTCAACCTTAAAAGCTATGATTCCGCTATAAAAGATTTTTCCCTCGTTATAGAAAAAACCAACCGACTTGATTCTATGGCCTATAAATACCGCGGAATGGCATATTTTGAAAAAGAGGATTTTATTAAAGCCACAATCGATTTTGATAGCGCCCTTTTCTATAATAAACGAGATTTTGAAATACTCATTCGACTTGCTCAAAGTCATTTCAACAGTAAGAGAAATGATACTGCCCTCAAGATTATTGACAACCTTCTAGAAACTGATCCCTATCATCCTGATGCAATAATTATCAAAGTAAATATTTGCTTTGAGCAGAATTGTCTGAATGAGGCCTTAAACGAATGTAAAAAGTATCTCCTTAAATATCCAGAGGATGAATCAATCAATTTGTTAACAGGGGCGATACTCGTTGAAAAGAAGGAGTACGCAGCCTCATTACCTAATCTCACAAAATCCATCAGACTAAACAACAAAGAATCATTTTTTCTCTATGGTGTTGCTAATTACTATCTGGCAAATGATCAAGTCGCCATTGAGGCCCTGCAGAAAACACTATCCTTCAATCCATCACAAAACGAAGAAATGGAAATTCATTTTATGATTGGTGTTTGTAAAAATAATATTCAGACAGGTTCAGGTTGTGCCGATATTAAAAAGGCTATTTCGATGGGACTTCATGATGCATCTTCAACATACAATGAGGATTGTAAAAAATAGTTATCAAAAATTTTATAACTTTAAACAATTAATAATTCCAATCTGCTTGCAGGAGCCCGAAGAATTTCGGGCTTTTTTATTCATACCGCAGCGACTTGGCCGGATTAATGCGTGCTGTGCGCAACGCCTGAAACACCACACACAACAAGGCAACTACCAGTGCAACTGCACCTGCACCAATAAACACCCAAATGCTTAGCGAAATGCGGAAGGCAAAACCCTGTAGCCACTGTGAGGTGAAATACCAGGCCGGAAATATGGAGAATGCCAACGCTATTACAACAAGCTTGGTGAATTCTTTCGACAGCAGGTTTACCAGGCTTATCTCCGATGCGCCTAATACTTTGCGAATACCCAATTCTTTCGTGCGCTTTTCTGCAGTAAAGGCCGCTAATCCAATCAATCCTAATGCAGCAATGAAAATGGCCAGTACAGTAAACGTGGTGAACAAATTACCCAATCGTTGTTCGCTTCGAAATAGCGCGTCAAAATCCTGATCGAGGAAAGAATACTCAAACGGCTCATTGCCGGCATACTGTCTCCATAAATTTTCGATAGCCGAAACGGTTTCGCGCGGGTTATTCACAAACCGGATGGTAAGGAAGCTGGCCGCATCGGTATTTAAAAACATGGCGGTTGGCCGCACATTGTTGCGCAACGATTCAAAATGAAAATCTTTAACAACACCTACAATCTTATAAGGAACCCTGCCTCCCCGATTAAATCCGAACAACTCCTTACCAACAGCTTCCTTCCAACCCAATTCGTTCATTAAAGCTTCATTGATAACTATGGCAGTACTGTCGGCAGGAAAATCGCGGCTAAAGAACCGGCCTTCCTGTAACGAATAGCCCATGGTTTCAAGTTGATCATAGTCAGTGAAATAGCGAACCACCAGGTGATCCTCTTCTGATCCTTCAATGCGGAACGGGCTGGCACCTTCGGTATTCAAGGCTGGAACTGAGTTGGTGTAACTGGCCGCTACAACACTGCTTTGTGTTAAAATAGCCTCCTTAAGTGGTTCCGCAGCTGATTGGAGGTTTTGTGTGTTGGTTAACACCAAAACATTATCGCGGTTAAGTCCCAGGTTTTTGTTTTGAACATATTGCATTTGCTGAAAAATAACCGCTGTTGCAATGATCAGGAAAATAGAAACACCAAATTGAAACACAACCAACCCACTTCGCACGGCACCGCCCTTCATTCCTTCGCGCACTTTACCTTTCAACACTTCAGTAACCTTGAATGAGGTAAGGTAAAAAGCCGGGTAACTCCCTGCCATCAGGCCTACCAGTACTACTATTCCAAACAACAGGATTAATAAATCATTACTCACCAAACTTTCAAAAAACAATTCTTTTCCAGCCAATGTATTAAAGAAAGGAAGCAGGGAATAAACCAGGCCCAATGCCAGTGTGGCTGCCAGTAAACTAAACACAAAAGACTCAGCCAGAAATTGTGTAACCAAGTGCCGGCTTAGCGAACCTAAGGTTTTACGTAAGCCAACTTCCTTTGCACGACCAGCCGAACGTGCTGTGGCCAGGTTCATAAAGTTAATGCAGGCTATAACGAGAATGAATATCGCAATAACTGAAAAAAGATAAACATATTGAATGTTGCCTTGTGGTTCTATCTCGGCCTGGTAGTTTGAATGAAGATGGATATCCGTTAACGGGATTAACGTGTACCCAAATCGACTTCCTTGTTGTTTGAATTGGTCGAGTGACATGCCCATAAAACGTTCTACCTCTGGCCCGATGTATTTAATGGTCAGATCATCAATCTTTGATTTTACCGTTTGGTGCGATAAGCCTTTATGGATTTTAAGATAGGTAGCCAGATAGTTGTTCATCCAGATTGGATCACGAAATGCCGGGGAAGATTCACCGGTTAGGATTACATCAAACTTAAAATGAACATTGCCGGGAAGATCCTTAGCTACACCAGTTACTACATATGTTGCCGTGTCACTTCCTACCGCCAGCAGTTTGCCTAAGGCATTTTCTGATCCAAAAATTTTTCGTGCAACACTTTCAGTAAGCACAAGGGTGTTGCGTTCTTTCAGCGCGCTTTTAGGGTTGCCCTCCAGCAACGGAAAATTGAAAAAAGTAAAGAAGTTTGAATCTGCTGAAAAAACACGATCCTGCGTAAAAGCCTTATCCTCATATTTAATTACCACTCTGCCATTGGATGCTACCCGAACGGCACTTTCCACCTCAGGTACTTCATGAATAAGTGTGGCAGCCATGGGCGGGCACGAAACGGCAACGGCAATTTCCTGTGCCGCCAATTTTGCATCCAGGTTTACCCTGTAAATACGGTCAGCATCCGGATGCATCCGGTCATAGCTGATTTCATCTTTAACATAAAGGGTAATAAAAAGACAGGAGGCAATACCCACTGTGAGGCCCATCACATTTAAAAAAGCATAAAATTTTTGCCGACTAATGTTGCGGATGGCAACTAAAAGGTAATTTTTAAACATACGGATTGGGATTTCACCAAAAGGCTATAGCCTCATGAAACGGGGCTACTCTGATAAGGTTTCATCTCCCAATTGAATCTGTTGCCTCACTCCTGACCTTTAGTCTTCATCAATTTAAATTCCCTGAACCTGCGCATCATCGCAATGCTAAAGCCCGTCATAAGTACAAGGGTACCAATCCATAAAACATTAACGAAAGGCTTTTCAAGGGCCTTGATAACCACCCAGTCTTTTTGGCGAGTAAAAATATTCAACGTAAGCTCATCGGTTTGCGGATGAACATTTATAAGGGAAATTTTTAGACCTAACTCAGGAATAACACCCGGCATAATTCCTCCACGCGATTGGGTTCCTATAATCAGTATCGGCTCGGCCACATACTCTTGCTTTTCACCGCGCACCAAAATTTCAGCCTTAATGGCAACAAAAGAAGAATCAATTTTTTGTCCTCCAATTTCATATATACGGTTGAGGCTCTCCACTGTGGCCACGTAATCATTGGCAAAAAACTGGGCCGTACGTTTAATGGTGAGTTCTTCAGGTTCACTCCAGTCTTCTTTGGCTTCCTCGGTCATCGGTGCTGAAATGTAACTGTACAGATCGAGTGTTGCCTTGTGATTAATATCGGGCGAGGCCATATTACCAAACCTTGGATTTACCTGCAGGCGAGGGTACTGAACAAAAACCACTTTTCCGTTTTTACGGAATTCAATCTCATAAAAAGTGTTCTCTGGATTTATTTCAAAACGCTCACCGGCCTTATACAGCAATTTGTTCTTAAAGGTAATATCCTGCTTTGCAACAACCGTATAGGGATCATCCGTGTACTCCACATCAGATTTTTTTATAAAGCCACTTTTATAGCGTGGCTCAATACGTTCGCCAATATATTCAATCTGATAACCGGCCATGTCGCGTGGTTCATGTACAAAGAGTAAAAGATTTTCACGGTTAAACTCTTCGCTTAACTGGCGGGAAATCAACATACCTGTATTGTTCAGCGAAACCACTTTTGAATACCCGGATGAAAACAAGATGCCGACCAACATAAGGCCAACACCAATGTGCGCAACCGCACCACCGGAAAGTGCGGGGCTTGATTTTAATATCGAATAAAGAATCTTTGCGTTGGAGATAACGGTGAACAATCCTGCAAAAAGTAAAAGCACATACCCGAAATTATAAACACGGGCAATGTTGATGATGATTACTGCACCCAGTAAGGCTAATACAAATGGACCGAAGAGTTGATTAACTAACTCTTTGCGATCAATTTTCTTCCACCAGAAAAACTGTCCAATGGCTGAAAGGAAACCAATGGCAATAGCAAACCAGATCTGAAACTTGGAAAAGTATTCAACCTGATCGCCCGGAAGGGCAAGATTGGAAGTGCCGCCAAAGGACTCTACCAGTTGGTTCCATGCAGGAAACGAGGTGGGCACCAGTACCTGAAAGCCCATTAAGCATAATACTGTAGCTCCGATAAAAATCCAGAACTCGCGTGAATAGGTTGATATTTCGGTTTTGGATGATGGAATTTCTTTCCAGCGGATAATAGCCAAGGCTATTGCCACCACCATGAAGAACAACAAGTACAACAGCAACTGACCAGAAAGTCCAAGATCAGTAAAGGAATGAACTGACGCATCACCCAATACTCCACTGCGGGTTAAAAAGGTTGAATAGAGAATAAGAATGAAAACAGATATAACCAGAATAATGGAAGCCTTCAAAGCGGTTTCACTATTCTTATAGGTGATCATGGTGTGTATAGACGCGATGAGAATAAGCCAGGGAACATAAACAGC
Organism: Flammeovirgaceae bacterium UBA2366; assembly: GCA_002344065.1. GTDB lineage: Bacteria > Bacteroidota > Bacteroidia > Cytophagales > Cyclobacteriaceae > UBA2336. The sequence continues at coordinate 262,283 of DDTK01000010.1, read as the reverse complement.
ATTCTCTACCGGATCCCAATTCCAGTAACCTCCAAAATTCAATGTTTCGTACGCCCAATAACCACCCATTAAAATTCCAAGACCGAGTATAGCACCGGCAAACAACGACCACGGTAAGGCCGGACGAACCCATTCACGGTAACGCTTCAACCACAAGCCCGCGATACAAAATGAAAATGGAACGAGCGTGGCCGCAAAGCCCAGGAACAACGTAGGCGGATGAATAACCATCCAGTAGTTTTGTAACAGCGGATTTAACCCTGCGCCATCTTGGGGAATAAAATCAGGCTGAACCGTGAAGATGGGATCAGGCATGGCATCACGAAGCAGAATAAAAGGTGAACTGCCGATTTTTAATTCAAGCCCGGGAAGTACTACACCCAAAATCATTGAAGTAAGAAATGCCTGCACCACGGAAAACACAGTCATGACCGGACCTTCCCAGAACTTATTCGTGAGTATAATTACAATACCGAGCACCGCATGCCAGAACATCCATAACAGAAAGCTTCCCTCCTGTCCGTTCCAGAATGTAGAAATTAAGTAATGTGCAGGAAGTTTTTTATCAGAATGACTATAGGCGTAATGATACTCAAAGTAGTGATTCTTAATGATGATAAATAACGTAACTACAATACCCAACACAGCCAGTGCGTGCACATAAAAACTTATCCTGCCATTGAGCAGCCACCCTTGCTTCTTATCAATATCCTGTGTTACTGTTGCTTTAAAGTAAGAGAAGAAAGCCACCAGGGCCGCAACAAAAGAGGTGATAACAAAAAAATGTCCGAGGTTGCCAATGAAGTAGTGAATCATTCAGAATTTATGATTTATGATTTACGATTCCGAGTAGTGTGATAGAAAAATCGAAAACGATAAACCGGAGATTTCAACAATTTTAAACACCCGCGTTAAGGGTTTGTTCCTGGTATTTCGAAGGGCACTTTAACAGGATCTTTTCTGCATGGAAATCCTCTCCTTTGTATCCACCAATCACAACAACTTTTTCAGATCGGATAAAATCCTGCGGCATCGGCTGGTTATAATATACTTTTTGTTCTTTGCCTCCCTCATCCACCATCACAAAAGAAAAAGAAACCTTATCGGCTCCCGCTTCAATACCAACCACTTTGCCGGAAGCATCCTTTTTTAAATCGCCAACCACATGAATACTTTTTGATTTTCCGGAAGAAGCCATTTTATACGCTTCTGTAAAGGTTACATAGGTACTGGCATCATTCGTTGACGATACAATGATGGCTACGGCAACCGCTATAATAACAATGATGAAGATGTGCGATTTTTTCATGTTTCTCCCCTGCTTAAACCGGTTCAAAATTAACCCAAAAACAATGCAAAACCAGTGACTTTAATCACGTGAAAGAAGTCCTCAAATGACTTATTTCAGTCGATTTTCGAGGTTTTTTACTTTTCTGTCAAGCATAAAGAGGTAAACCACCAAACCGGCTAAAACAATTAACACGATGGCCACAATTACATAGATTTTACCTTCCGAACGCATCGTGTCGGCCATCTCAACTTCTGTTTGGGCAAATCCAAAATTGGTGACGAGTAGCAGAACTAATCCTGAAATTCTAACGATGATATTTTTCATTCTCTTTCGATAATTTTTTCTTCTAATTTTTTGATTCGCACCCGCAGGGATACAATCCACAAGCCAATTAAAAACCAGGCAATAACGGCAGGATAAAATACCAACCGCATACGGCTATCCAGATCGTAAGCATTAAAACCCGGATTGCCGCCACTACCCGGATGCATACTGCTGGTGAGGCGGGGAATGATAAAGATGAGCGGTATCATGGCCGCGAAAGCAAAGATGTTGTACACGCCACTTAACCTGGCACGTTGTTCTTCATTGTCTAATGAGCCCCGTAATACAAAATAGGCCAGGTAAACCAACAGGGCAATGGCTGCTCCATTTTGCTTTGGGTCGCCATGCCATGGCGAACCCCAGGTATAGTTTGCCCACAACATGCCGGTAATCATTCCTAAAATGCCAAAAGCAGTACCCACATGTGCATACGCTACAGACTTGACATCAAATTCGGGTGTTGGATTTTTTAAATACCGGATGGCATAGTAAACTGACATCAGGTACAGCAGCACCATACCAAACCACATCGGCACATGAAAGTATAGCGCACGAACTGTTTCGTTAAGAATATTCAGTCGTGGTACATCCATCAGCAAACCTGCCGTGTGAACATATACAAGAAGGAGTACAGCAATTACTTTTAACCAGACTTTCATTCAATTCTTAAGTAAGCAACTTATTTAGTTAGCCGATACATCTAGAATCTGCCAATTGAAAATTAATTTGTGAGTATCCGCTTCCAATCCTAAAATTGGCGTCATTGCGAGCGGCAGCGAAGCAATCCCAATTTCAACGTTGAAAACGAGATTGCTTCGGTCGTACCTCCCTCGCAATGACGTCAACTTAATACTTTAGGACTCTTTACGGATACTCACAAATTAATTCTTAACTGCGCCAAATATACGGGAACAGGATATACCCCAATGCACCGGCAATACAATTTATGGCCAGCAGGTTGAGCAACTCATCCGTACTGGCAGCGCGATCTATTCCATCCAATGCATTTTTTGTAGCCCGCACAGCCATCAGTAAAATAGAAATCACCACCGGAAAACTCAGCACGGCCATAAGCACGTTACTGTTATTGGCTTTAGAGGCAATGCCCGATATTAAACTTAGTGACGTTGAAAACCCGATGGAGGCAAGTAACAGCACTGCCATAAAAACCACACTATCCTGAACGGGATTAAAAATGAAAACTGAAAAAAGCATATACCCCGCCACCGATATTAACCAACACAATAAAGTATTGTAAATGATTTTTGAAATGATAATCTGCTGAGGACTGGCCACTGTATAGAGGTAGATAAATACACCCTTCTTTTCCCCGATAAAACTCTTGGCCACACTGTTCACCACCGAAAACAAAATGGTAAGCCAAAACAAAGCCGACCATGTATACGGACTGATGACATTCTCTTTTAGATTAAAGGTGAGGTAACAAATAAAGATGAGGCTAAACAGATATAGACCTAAACCGGCAATAACCGACTTGCGCCTGAGTTCCAGAATAAACTCTTTGCGGAGAAGCTGAATAATGATGCTTGTGTTCAATTATGCTGATTATGGGGATTGCACAAGTTTATTGAAAATCAGCTCAAAATAACGGTCTCAGCCCATAAATTGTTAGTTTTGCACTCCTTTTTAGCACGCTGAATGAGCACCAAAAAAATAGTTTTAGTTACCGGGGCAGCAGGTTTTATCGGGTTTCACCTGAGCAAGCGCTTGTGCGCAGAGGGATATCAGGTTACCGGAACCGATAACCTGAACGATTATTACGATGTACGCCTGAAACACTCCCGGCTTGACATTTTAAAGAAAACACCGGGGTTCACTTTTATTAAAGCTGAACTGACGGATAAGAAAGCCATCGATCAGATTTTTTTATCCGGTAAGTTTAATTATGTGATTAACCTGGCAGCGCAAGCAGGCGTTCGTTATTCACTTACCAATCCTTACGCCTATCTGGAAAGCAACATGCACGGTTTCTTAAATATTCTGGAAGCTTGCCGGCACAATAAAGTTGAGCATCTGGTCTACGCATCATCCAGTTCCGTGTATGGTGCCAATAAAAGAATGCCTTTTTCAGTACACCATAATGTAGATCATCCGCTATCGCTCTATGCCGCATCGAAAAAATCGAATGAGTTGATGGCGCATACGTATTCATCGCTCTATGATTTGCCTACAACCGGGCTACGTTTTTTTACGGTTTACGGTCCTTATGGACGACCTGATATGGCCTTGTTCATTTTTACAAAAGCCATCGTGGAAGGAAAACCCATTGATGTTTTCAATCATGGAAAAATGAAGCGAGATTTTACGTTTATCGATGATATTGTAGAAGGTATAACGCGTCTCGTTCCAATCGTTCCTAAACCCAATACCCAATGGGATGGTAACAATCCCGATCCGGCCAGTAGCTTTGCCCCGTACAAGATTTATAACATCGGCAATAACAAACCGGTTGAACTGCTTCGGTTTATTGAAGTAATCGAAGAAAAGCTCGGAAAGAAGACTGCCAAGAATTTTATGCCACTTCAGGATGGCGATGTGCCGGAAACCTATGCTGATGTGGATGACCTGATGCGTGATGCTGGCTTTAAGCCGGCAACATCTATTGAAGAGGGTATTGGCAAATTCATCGACTGGTACGTTGAATATTACAACATCAAGAAATAAAAAATAATGGATAGAATAGGAATTATCGGACTGGGTTACGTTGGACTTCCATTGGCAGTAGAGTTTGGAAAGGTGACGGATGTGGTCGGCTTTGACATTAATAAGGAGCGTATTGAGGAGCTAAAGAAAGGCCATGACCGTACACGCGAGGTGGACGACCATGAGCTAAAGAGCGCAACAAAACTCACGTATTCATATGATTTGAATGACCTGAAGTCAGTTAACTACTTTATTGTAACAGTTCCTACACCGGTGGATGAATACCGTAAGCCTGATCTTCGTCCGCTGCAAAGCGCGAGTAAAACCGTAGGGGCGGTTATTAAAAAAGGTGACATCGTGATTTATGAATCAACCGTTTACCCAGGTTGTACTGAGGAAGATTGTATTCCGATTGTTGAACAGGTTAGCGGATTGAAATACAACGTTGATTTTTTCGGTGGCTACTCCCCCGAGCGAATTAACCCTGGCGACAAACTGCACCGGGTTACTACCATAAAAAAAGTTACCAGCGGAAGCACTCCGGAAATTGCAGAAAAGGTTGATCAGCTTTACCGGAAAATCATCACGGCAGGAACACACAAAGCCTCCTCTATTCGGGTTGCCGAGGCTGCAAAGGTTATTGAAAATGCCCAGCGTGATATCAACATCGCATTCGTGAACGAGCTGGCTTTGATCTTTGATAAGATGGGGATTGATACGCATGAAGTACTGGAAGCAGCAGGAACGAAATGGAATTTTCTACCCTTTAAGCCAGGTTTGGTTGGCGGCCATTGCATTGGTGTTGATCCGTATTACCTCACCTATAAGGCTGAGAGCCTCGGCTACCACCCGGAAGTAATTCTGGCCGGAAGAAGAATCAATGACAATATGGGCGCTCATATTGCCGGCAACGTGATCAAACTCATGGCTAAAAATCAATTACCGGTTTACGGCAGCGAAATACTTGTGCTGGGTATTGCATTCAAAGAAAATTGCCCGGACATCCGAAACAGTAAAGTGGTGGACGTAATTAAGGAATTGAAAAGTTACGGCACTAACGTTGATATCTTTGATCCCTGGGCAGACGCAGAAGAAGTTCAACATGAGTATGGTTTTCAATTAATGACTAAACTCTCTAAGAAATATCATGCTATTGTACTGGCCGTTGGACATGAAGAATTTAAATCGTTGGATTGGAATGTCGTTAAGCAGGATAATACCGTTATCTATGATGTAAAAGGATTTCTGAATCGCGATTTTGCAACATCAAGACTATAACCATGAGTAACTCAACAAAAATACTGGTAACAGGTGGGGCGGGGTACATCGGTGCACACACGGTAGTTGAGTTGATGGCAGCAGGCTATGATCCGGTTATCGTTGATAACCTTTCGGCCAGCGATAAAACACTTTTGGCAGGCATACACAAGATAACGGGTAAGGTTCCAAACTTTCACCAAGGCGATTGTCGCGATAAAAATTTTCTGAACTTCGTATTTAAAACACAAGGACCATTCAGCTGTGTCATGCACTTTGCTGCTTTCAAGTCAGTGGGTGAATCGGTTCAGAAACCCTTGCTATACCACCAAAACAATGTTGGCTCTCTGCTCACCTTACTGGAAGTTATGGAGGAACATGGTGTTAAAGATTTAATCTTTTCATCCTCTTGTACAGTTTACGGTCAGCCCGATAAAATTCCGGTAGATGAGCGTGCGCCTTTCAAGCGAGCCGAATCGCCTTACGGTGCTACCAAGCAACTTTGCGAACGGATATTAGAAGATGTGCACACAACTGGGTTTCGCATAATATCCCTTCGATACTTTAACCCGATCGGGGCACACCCCAGCGCCCTTATGGGCGAACTTCCTATTGGCGTGCCTAACAACCTGGTGCCATTTATTACACAAACAGCCGCGGGCCTTCGTAAAAAACTTACTGTTTTTGGCAACGACTACAACACAACTGATGGTTCATGCATCCGTGATTTTATCCATGTTGTTGATCTGGCGGATGTTCACGTGAAAGCGTTGGCTTACCTGGCTAAAGATTCACGCAAAAATGTTTATGACGCTTTCAATGTAGGAACAGGCAAAGGCGCATCGGTTCTTGAATTGGTGAATACCTTTATCCGCGCAACAGGCGCCCCGCTTCCATTTGTTATCGGTCCGCGCAGGCCGGGTGATGTAGAAAAGGTGTATGCCGACCCGACCAAAGTAAACAATGCACTGAATTGGTCAGCCAAATATTCCATGGAAGATGCCCTTAAACATGCCTGGGCATGGGAGCAAAAACTATTTAAAAGCCACTAACTTTAGGTGTGCATATCCCTTTCATAAATCTACGTATCCAATACGAATCCATCCGATCGGAAATTGATAAATCCATTCAATCGGTATTTCATGATGCTCAGTTTATTGGTGGGGCTCCCATAAAAAAATTTGAAGAGGAATTCGCCAGCTTATTTCATATGCCGCACAGCATCAGTACCGGCAATGGCACCGACTCACTGTTTATCATCCTTAAGGCACTTAATATTAAAGCTGGTGATGAAGTGATAACACCAGCATTTGGCTGCATGCCTTCCGCTGAAGTGATTTCTCTTACTGGTGCCCAACCCGTGTTCTGCGATGTTGACCCAGGTTTTTATACAATTGATACGGAGCAACTTCAAAAAAAAATCACCACTAAAACAAAAGCAGTTATTGTTGTTCACTTATACGGACAAGCCGCGCCCATACATAAACTGAAAAAAATATGCGATGAGAAAAATATTTTTCTGATTGAGGATTGTGCCCAAGCTCATCTTACCAAAGAAAAAAATAAACTTGCTGGCACATTCGGTGTCGCTTCTGCGTTCAGTTTTTATCCAACTAAAAATTTAGGCGCGTATGGTGATGCCGGTTGTATCCTTACCCCTGATGCCGCGTTAGCTGAAAGAATGCGAAGAATTCGAAACCATGGCGCGTTGATAAAGGACGATCATGAACTGGAAGGAATGAACAGCCGGATGGATACACTACAAGCCGCCATACTATCCGTCAAGCTAAAACACTTGAATGATTGGAATGCAAGACGAACTGAGCTTGCTAACCTCTATAAAAACTTACTTGCGGAGGTTACCCAACTTGCACTTCCCAACGAACTTCCAGACTCTACGCACACCTACCATATTTTCTGTATTCAAACACAGTATCGCGATTCATTAAAAAAATACCTGGCTGAACATGGTGTTGAAACACTCATCCATTATCCGAAAGGGCTGCCATTCACACCAGCATATCGACATTTGCATTATACAGAGGCAGAATTTCCTGTGACAGCACAATTGCAAAATCAGGTGCTCTCTCTTCCGTTGTATGCAGAGTTAAAAAATGAGGAGGTAACCTACATTGCCAAACTAATTCGGCAATATTTTTCATAGGTCTGGCCATCCCCACCCCTTTTAATCCTTAATTTTACCCCCTATATCTAAACTCATGGCTATCCCTGTAGCGGCCGCTGTTACGTCTTTTGTGATTTGCTTTCTGATCATCCCGGTGATCATTAAATACTCATTAGAGAAAAACCTGGTGGATATTCCCGGCCGGAGGAAAATCCACAAAAAGGTTACGCCTTCCATGGGTGGTATCGCTATTTTTATCGGGTTCTTTATCGGTTCGCTTATCTGGACAGACATCAGTCAATGGAAAGACATACGCATGATTCTGATTGCGTTGTTTATGGTATTTTTCATTGGTGTACGCGATGACCTGGTGCCTTTAAAACCATACATGAAACTGATTGGACAACTGGTGGCGGCAACTATTCTTATCCTGCTATTTGACCTTCGGTTAAAGTCGATGTATGGCCTGTTCGGTATTTATGAGATACCCGAAATGCTGGGTTACGTCTTTACTGTATTTACTATTATCGTTATTACCAATTCTTTCAACCTGATCGATGGGTTAGATGGTTTGGCAGCAACCCTCGCCATCATTTCCTTACTGGCGTTTGGCGTTTGGTTTATCCTGGCCGGTGATGGTGTGTTTGCCGTGCTCTCCTTTGGAATGCTTGGTGCCCTTATCGCCTTTCTTATTTTCAATTGGGAACCTTCAAAAATTTTTATGGGCGATACCGGGGCACTGGTAGTGGGTATGATGCTTTCCATTACCGCGATTCATTTTATTAATTATAACGATAACCTGCCGGCCGATCATGCCTTTCGCTTTACCGGCTCGGTAGCACCCGCGATATGTTTCATTATTGTACCCTTGGTAGATACCATGCGGATCTTCATTTTACGTCTTGCCCGCAAGCAATCACCCTTCACGCCCGACAAAAGTCACATCCATCACAGCATTATGCGGCTGGGTTTTTCACACAGCAAAACAACTATACTGCTTAGTGCCGTGCAGGCCCTATATATCGTTTTAGCAATTTTTATGAGCTCTGTGAACGACAACTACGTGCTATTGACGGTGGTGTTGCTATCCATAGCCTTGAGTGTGGCGCTTGATCAGCTTATTCTAACCCGGTTGAATAAAGACGAACAGGCGGTTTAACCTTAAAATCGTATTTTTGAAAGATTTAAAGTTATGGAAGACCTAATAAAAGCACTGACCATAGAAGTTGATTCATTCACCGCTTCTGATAAACAAGGTGTTGAACAATACCGCTTGAAATATATCAGCAAGAAAGGCATTATCAGCGAATTGTTTGAGGAGATGAAAAGAATGCCCCCGGAAGAAAAAAAGAAAGTGGGCAAAATTCTGAATGAACTGAAGCAAGCTGCTGAGCAAAAGCTTAAGGCATTAACCGAAATGCTGGAGAGCTCATCTTCTTCATCAGTAGATATTGATTTAACCTTGCCTCCTATTCCGAATAAAATCGGTAATCAGCACCCGCTTACACTCACCCGTAACCGTATTATTGAAATTTTTGAACGTCTTGGTTTTAACGTTGCGGATGGACCTGAGATTGAGGATGACTGGCACAATTTCTCGGCCTTGAATTTTCCGGAGAACCACCCGGCCCGTGAAATGCAGGATACATTCTTTGTAGAAAAAAATCCTGATTTGCTGTTACGCACACACACCTCCAATGTGCAGATCAGGCTGATGACAAAGCAAAAGCCTCCGCTACGTGCCATTATGCCGGGTCGCGTGTATCGTAATGAAGCCATTTCTGCACGGGCGCATTGTTTCTTTCACCAGGTGGAAGGCCTTTATGTCAATCGCAACGTTGGCTTTGCCGATTTAAAACAAACCTTGTATCATTTTGCAAAAGAGATGTACGGCAAGGATATTAAAATTCGCTTCCGCCCTTCTTTCTTTCCGTTTACAGAACCCAGTGCTGAAATTGATATCTCCTGTTTGATCTGCAAAGGTGATGGCTGCAATGTATGTAAACACACCGGCTGGGTTGAAATTGCCGGATCGGGCATGGTGCATCCCAACGTGTTGAAAAACTGTGGTATTGATCCGGAAGAGTTTACGGGGTTTGCCTTCGGTATGGGTATAGAGCGTGTGACGATGTTGCGTTACCAGGTTAATGATCTGCGCTTGTACTCGGAGAATGATATACGTTTTCTGAAACAGTTTCACACAGTAATGTGACCAATATCATTTTGAATGATGAATAACGAATTTTGAATTTTAAAGTGAGTATTCAAGAAGTTAAAACAGTAGGTATAGCCGGTGCAGGCACCATGGGGCAAGGTATTGCTCAGGTGTGTGTTGTTGCTGGATTTGATGTGTTGTTGTACGATGTCCAATCCGAATTTATTCTAAAAGGTATTTCCCTGATTGAAAAATCACTAAGTACCGCAGTTGAAAGAGGTAAAATTCAGTCGGCAGAAAAGGAACGAGCCTTGGCCAGAATTAAGGCTCAGCCCGATCTTCAGCAACTCAAAGCCGATTTAATTATTGAGGCTGCCATCGAAAACCTTGATGTAAAAAAGAAACTATTCACTACGCTCGAAGAAATTAATAGCCAGCATTGTATACTCACCACAAACACGTCTTCCATTCCGGTAACACAAATTGCTGCGGCTTTAAAACATCCCGAGCGGTTTGCCGGGCTGCATTTCTTTAATCCGGCACCCATTATGAAGCTGGTTGAAATCATCAGTGGGGCAGGAACCAACAATGCAACTGTTGAATTATTAAAGCAATTCTCAGAAAAACTTGGCAAAACTGCCGTGCTGGCAAAAGATTCACCCGGTTTCATCGTTAACCGTGTGGCCCGCCATTACTATGTTGAAGCGTTGAGGCTATTGGAAGAAAATGTCTCTGATATAAATACGATAGACAGCCTCATGAAATCAGCAGGTTTTAAAATGGGGCCTTTTGAATTGATGGACCTGATTGGCGTGGATACCAATTTCTCGGTGACAACCTCTATCTACCATGCATTTCATCAGGAACCTAAGTTCAGGCCGAGCCGGATACAACAACAAAAAGTAGATGCGGGGCATCATGGAAGAAAAAGCGGGAAGGGATTTTATGACTATACAAAAAAGTAACAATCGTACCTGGTCTGCTGAAAATTGTCGGTCTGGATTTGGCGAATGCTTTCGTGCATCAAAATTCTTAACCATTTTCCTCACCGCCTTCTTTACTTCCTGTTCGCCCGATTTATTTGATGACCCCATACCCATTGTTTTCTTTCAGCCAATTGAAATCAATCTGGCACTGCCTCAATACATTGATTTAAATACTACAGGTTATGTTTACATTAATGCCGGTGTGCGCGGAATCATCCTTCATAAAAAAAATGCTACCACCTACCTGGCCCTTGAGCGCAACTGCACTTACCAACCCAACCAGGCGTGCGCTACAGTAGATGTGCATACATCAAATTTATTTTTGCAGGATGTTTGCTGTGGTTCAATCTTCAATTGGGACGGTCTGCCCACTGGCGGCATTGCGTGGCGGCCATTACGGCAGTATCAAACAATATTAAATGGGAACTTACTGACGATTACAGATGAGATACTAAACTGATTAATCGAGAAGCTTTTCAATCAATCCATCAATCGTTATTCCTTCAGCCTCAGCTTTGAAGTTGCGTACCATGCGGTGACGCAACACCGGCTTGGCTATTGAACGAACGTCTTCTATATCGGGAGAGTATTTTCCGTTGAGCAGGGCATTACACTTGGCACCAAGAATTAAGAACTGTGAAGCACGCGGGCCAGCCCCCCACTCCAGGTATTCGTTGGCCATAGGCGATGCACCTGCTGTGTTCGGGCGCGTTTTATTAGTCAGGCGTACCGCATATTCAATAACATTATCGGGCACGGGCACCCTGCGCACTAAATGCTGGTACTCCATTATTTCTTCGGCCGAAAGCGTTTTATTTACAGTTATCGATTCATCGGAAGTTGTGTTCTTTACCACTTGAACTTCATCGGTAAAAGAGGGATATGTTAACTGAATATCGAACATAAACCGGTCGAGTTGGGCTTCGGGCAGCGGGTAGGTTCCCTCTTGCTCAATCGGGTTTTGGGTGGCCAATACGAAAAAGGGTTTGGGTAATTCATAACGCACACCGGCAATGGTAACGGCATATTCCTGCATGGATTCGAGCAAGGCAGCCTGGGTTTTAGGCGGAGTCCGGTTTATCTCATCGGCCAATACAATGTTGGCAAACACGGGGCCTTTAACAAACTTGAAGTTACGCTCCTTGTCCATCGTTTCTGCACCAATAATATCCGATGGCATAAGATCAGGCGTAAACTGAATGCGTTTAAATTGCAAATCAAGTGCTGTGGCGATAGTTTGTACCAGTAATGTCTTCGCAAGTCCAGGAACACCAATCAACAACGAGTGGCCCTGGCAAAAAATACCTGTTAGTACAAAGCGTACTACTTCATCCTGCCCGATAATAACCTTTGAAATCTCTTTGGAGAGGTTCTTGTACGTTAGCGCCAACGCGTCTGCCGCTTCAACATCCGATGCAAATCTTGTCATGAGTAAACACTATTTTAATAAAACTAACGTAAATGAGTTTATGAGAGCTGGTTTTTTACATGAGCGTCAGTCATCCAGAATACCACAATAATCAAAGGCCGGATCAATACTGATAAAAACATCTTTACGGGCCTTGTCGAACCACTTTTCAAGCGCACGATTTTGCTTTTGATTGAGTGTTGCGTTTTGAATGCGCTGCCAGTCATCTTTTAATGATGCCTGGTGCGGAGGCACACGTGACTTGTAGTACAATATCCGAACAGCTTCCTTACCGGTTTCTGTACGATAAACCAATGGCGAAGAGATGCCCCCTACTTTCATTGAGTCAATAGCAAAGAAAACAACCGGATCAAGTTCGTCCACGGCTATACGGGAACCGCCATCATCATCAATGAAAAAACCACCGTTGCCTTTTGTTTCCACATCATCGGAATATTCCTTTGCCGCCTTTTCAAAAGTAAGTTTCTCCTCAACAATTAAAATACGAATACTGTCCAGGTATTTCCTGGCATCTTCCAGGTCTTCGGGTGAAGGAGAGGGCGACATTAATATGTGTCGTGAGTGATACTCATTACCCCTGCGCTCCAGTAACTGAACAATATGCAAACCAAACATGGTTTCAATGGGCATGGAAATTTCACCTGGCTTTAATTTAAAAGAGGCTGCTTCAAATTCTGGAACCATCATACCCCGTCCCACAAATCCCATATCACCTCCGTTTACGGTCACCGAAGGATCGGCTGAATATTTTTTCGCCAGCGTGGCAAAATCTTCACCGTTTAAAATGCGATCCCTGATCGCCACTAACTCCTGCCTGGTAACCTCTTTCTGAGCTTCGCTTACTTTTGCTATTCTTACAATCTGTGCTACTTCAGCCTCAGCTGAAAAGAAGGGGAGGCTGTCCTTTGGTATTCTGCTAAAGAAACGCCTTACTTCCGCAGGAGTAACCGCAATGTCTTTGGTAATATGGCGCTGCATTTCGTTCACCACCATTTGCTCACGAATCTGATCACGCAGCTCAAGCCTGATCTGTTCCAGTGTTTTTCCAAATTTATTCTCCAGGTCAACCGGAGAACCACCATATTGCGCCAAAATCATTTCCATTCTGCGGGATGTGTTGGCATCCACTTCTGAGTCCCCAACCACAACAGAGTCAATTTCAGCTTTAGCCATCATTAATTTGTTTCTCAGAAGCATGGCCAAAAACTGGCAACGCGTTTCTGCTGACGGGCTTCCTCCGTTAGAAACATATTCCTGAAAGGCTTTGTCCAGTTCTGATTTCAGTACAATGTAATTATCAACTTTGCCGATAATCTTATCGACAATAAAACCTGTGGGCTCTTCCTGTGCCTGAACCTTAATCGTGCCTGATAGCACAATCAAAAAAGCGATAAACAGATAACTAAACTTCTTCACAACTTTTCTACTTAAAAATTTCAAATTCCTTGTCACTAACAGCCGATCGATAAACTTCATCTTCCAATTGTTTGGCCAACGCAACTTTTCGTTTATTCAAAATAATTGTACGGATGTCATCACGCACAAATTCCAGGGGCGAAATATTATCAGAAATCCGGTATTCCATCACCCGAAGAAAATAAAGATAGGTATCATCGGACGTTTCGTAATATGGATTGGCCTTTAAAAACTGAATCTTGTTTGGTATTTCAGCTAACGGTGAGTTTTTCACCAATTCATCAAAAACCATCCAGGTAGAATCAACCAAATGGTAGGCTGTTGAAAAACTCAGGCAATATGATTTCAACTCTTCTTCATCCTTTTCCTTTTTTGAGAAGATCAGGTCTTTGATTTTGTTTGTTCGCGGAGCAGACTTTGGCACCTTAATAAACGTTGCCCTTACGATGTTCTGTTTCAGAATAAAGTTGTCGAGGTTCTCTTTATAATACTTTTCAATTTCTGAGGCCACAATGGCCGTATCCAGGTTTTGCTTGATATAAAACGCCTGGTACTCATACGCTATCAAACTGTACCGGTAATCTAAAATTTTGCGTTCTACCTCTGCTTCATTGATGTTGATTTTTCTGGCGGCTTCCTGTAGCAAAAGTTGCTTTCGTATCCAACTGTTTACATAGGTCTCCACCCGCACGATGCTATCTTCTTTATTGGTGCCGGGCAATACAATTCCACCCAGTTCATCCTTGTATAAAAAGGCACGGTTTACCCGCGCCACCGGTGTGCGCCTGGTGTCTGCCGTTGGGTTCTCCTGTTTCATCTGGATCAGGTCACAGGAAGTAAGCAACAAAACCAGCCCTACCCAAGTGCTATGTCCGAACCAATTGCTTAAAAACGTTTTGCTTACCCTTCTCATTAGTTTTTACTGTGTACTTTTTCCGAAGCTGATCAACCCACCTTTTTTCAAGATAATTCTGGTATTCCGAAATAACCGCGGCACGGGCTTCCTCAAATGCCAGCGGGCCGGGCTCAAGGAGCTCGAAAATCCGCACAAGGTAATATATTCCGTTGTTTTCTGCCGTATGGATTCCAGGGGCCCATGCTACTTTGGCCAATACCGGCCTGTCTCCCTTTTGGAAAGCCCCCTTTTCCTGACGTATGCGCCTTGCCTTAATAAACTCCTCTACAGCCGTGGTGTCTTTTCGCTCCAAAGCCGATTTTAATTCAGTTAACTGATCGGCCGAATTAGCTGAAAATAACTCCGCTAAAACTCGTTCACCAGCCATGAAGTTGGTTGCATGTTCCGTGTAATAGGCACGCTGACCGGTAGTATCCTCGCTGGCGCGGTTCCATACTTCTCGTTCCATGATATCAAACAACAAGATTCCTTCATAGTACTCATGAAGCAACATTTCATAATCGGGGTTAGCCCGAACCAATTGGTCTTCGTAAGCCTGATTGATCACCGATTCAACAAAAGCATCATACAATTGCTGCATATAACTTTTTGGCGCCATGGCTGAGGCACGTTGTTTCTGATTAACATACTGAACAAACTCCTTTACCGGAACAGAACGGGTTTTCATGGTAAAAATTATTTCAGCTCCTGACCATTGCTTTACATTCCATTTACCCTTTGTCAGGGATGAGTCCGCAAGGGCAAAAACTTTTGATTTACCCGCTTCATTCTCTTTATAAAGAAAATCCTTTTTCAATTTTTGCATCAGGGCTTGTTTCGAAATCTGTACACGTTCATCGCGCTGTACGCGTGGCTTCAATTGCGGCTGAAGTTCTTCAAAGGAAGGAAGTGGAATTTTGCGTTCAAGCCGAACAATGTGCCAGCCATAAGCTGTTTGAAACGGATCAGAAATTTCGCCAGGCCTTTGTAGTGAAAATGCAACGGCATCAAACTCAGGTGCAGCTGCCATAGCACCCACCCCAAAGGCCCGAAGCTTGCCTCCACTATTTTTAGAATTGGCATCTTCAGAGTATTGAAGACAAAGTTCTTCCCACGTTACGCCTCCCTTAAGCTGATCGTAAATTTCAAAAACCAAATTCTTTGACCGGGCATCATCACGCTCACCCCCGGTGCGGATCATAATGTGCGACACCTCCACTTCACCCCGGGCGGGTTTCCGGTCTTCTACATACACCAGGTGATAGCCAAAGCGGGTGCGCACTGGCCCCACCACATCAC
Organism: Flammeovirgaceae bacterium UBA2366; assembly: GCA_002344065.1. Taxonomy (GTDB): domain Bacteria; phylum Bacteroidota; class Bacteroidia; order Cytophagales; family Cyclobacteriaceae; genus UBA2336. The sequence continues at coordinate 246,442 of DDTK01000010.1, read as the reverse complement.
CAGCCTTTCCACTATAAGCAGCACTTTCAAATGGATAAACCATTTGCATGGCGGTAAAGTATCCAAGACTCCCCTTATTCATCCGTGCTGAAGGGTCTTCTGAATAGGTTTCAGCTAATGTTCCAAAATTCTCACCTGCTTTTACGCGGGCCTTTAATTCTGTAATCAGATTATACGCCTTTAAAGTATCTTGTGGTGCAGCCTCCGGAGTGACGTTGATCAGGATGTGCGAGGCTTTTACTTCTTCCTTTAAACGGTTATAGGTTAATAGCACTAGGCTGTCCAGCATTTTGCCTTCCGGCAGATAGGGACGTCTGAGCTCTTCCTTGTAATTAATGAATTCTTTAATAAAAGCCTTGGTGGTGTCCAACCCGCGGGTTCGGGCTTCTTCAACTTTAAGTTTAAAGTTGATAAACAAGTTAAGGTATTCTTCAACCTTGTCCTTTGTATAATCTTCCTGTTTATTCTGATGATTTTTTTTGTACAGGTAGATAAACTCATCCGTTGAAACCGCACGGTTGTTTACAGAGAAAAGCACTTGTGCTGGAGCCTTCTTCTTCGGCTTCTGTGCCGATGCACCAAAAGAAAATAAAATTACCAGAACTGTTGCTACACTTCTTATGATCATGACTTACTGAAAAAATTAATCGAATTGTACCTTTTTAGAAAGACGGCAAATATACTTGCCGCCCGATTGTTCATACTCAATCTTATCCATGATGGATTTCACCAATCGGATGCCCAGCCCTCCTTTACGCTTTTCGTGAATAATGTTGCCCAACTCAGGTTCGTGAAACTGATTGATATCAAACACTGAACCATCGTCAATTATTTCCACAATCAATGGGCTGCCTCGTTCGGCCAAAATATGTAACTCAAAAAGATCATCGGGATTGCATTGATGAGCGTGTATCATCAGGTTGGAACACATCTCGTCAAGGGCCAATACCACTTCACTGGTATCCAGATCTGAGACTCCATGATTTTTCAGTGATTGCTTCACGAAATCACGAATACCCTTAAGGTTTTCAATGCTGCATCCAACTTTATACACGTATTTCATACCAATCGCTTCTTCGCCTCTTCCTTATTCTCCACTATAACGAGCAGTTCGCTTAAGCCCAGAATTTCAAAGGTGTTCACCACACGCTCGCTCATGCCAAACAATACCATCTTTATATTCTTATCGCTAAACTCTTCAATGTAGGACATGAATACACCCAGGCCGGCTGATGAGATGTACTCCAGGGCACTGCAATCCACCAGAATTTTAGTAAATCCCTCACCAACGCTTTTGGCAATGGTTAAATCTAACTCAATGGATGAACTGGCATCAATTTCACCGATGGGGACAATAATGTCAGCTCCTTCTTCCTGAATTCTTTTAATCTGGACCATGTCGTTTAACGTTTTTTAGTCATTTATGTTAGCCTGCTTAACTTCTAAAACAGGATACTATTTAAATTTTACAATCATTGTCGTGTAGTCGTCATTAATGTTCTCTGTTCCGGTAAACTCATACAACCGATTAATCAGGTGCTCCTGAATTTCGCGCGATGACCGATCTTTCACCTCCACAATCACGTCCATCAGGCGATCATACCCAAACTCATCACCTCTCGAATTCTTGGCCTCTGTTATCCCATCGGTATAAAGCACCATAATGTCATCCGGCTGATAGGAAAATGTATGGGCTTCAATAAATTTTTCATAACCGTTGTTGCGAACCATACCCAAGGCAACACCTTTATCTTTCAGGTAAGCAGCTGATTTTTTTTCAGCACTGAAATACAGCAAAGGGCAATGACCTGCACGTGAATAGGCTATCTTTTTTTCAATAGTATCGATTACAAAAAAGGTTGCTGAAATAAAAGACCCGCGCTCCAAACAGTTAGCCAGGGCTTTATTAGAGCGAATCATAAACTCTGCAGGCTGAATGCAGTTTTGGGCAAGGCTGTGAAAGATACCCTTCATCTGCGACATGTGAAAAGCTGCTGTTGTTCCTTTGCCTGACACATCCGCTACAATCAGTGCAAACTGTTGCTCACTTATACGAAGGGTATCGTAGTAGTCACCGCCCACTTCATCAGCCGATTCAGAAAAGGCAGCCAGATCAAAATCACCATGTTGATCCAACACCTGTGGTAACAAACTTTTTTGCACCGTCTTGGCGATCTTCAACTCTTCCTTATAGCGCTCGCTTTGTAGTGCTTCCTCCAGTAATCTGAAATTTTCAATGGAAATACCGGCCTGGTTGGCAAACGTAGAAACGATTTTAGTCATCTCCCTATTAAATCCATCCGACAGTTCTTTTAATAAAGCCAGTGTTCCGATGTTTTCTCCTTTTACATAGATCGGAAAAGCAAGAATGGAGCGAAATCTTGAGCCACGTAAAGAACTCAGGTGCTTGGAGAGATTTTTTGTTTTATCCTGACTTTGCTCCAAAATGCCTGTTACATGTTCTTTCTTAAGATGTTCGATAATATCATGAGCTTCCTTCTCTTTGATATGATACGTAAACAGCCTGTGATCATGATCATTATTTTTTATCTCCAGCCAGGCGGCATCAGCAAACACCGTGCTTACAGAAGTCTCCAGTAAAATATTGTATACACTCTCTTCACTTTGTTCTGTTTGAATGGACTGACTGATGCGCTGAAAATTTACCACTTCCTCAAGCTTCTGCTCAAACACCGATGTGGTGGGTAAGTTGAACAAAATAACCAGGAAGGAAAAAACACTATAGACTGAGACAAAAATGAAAAGGGATTGAAAGAAGATATGGTAACGGTGATCTACGTATCCGCTTCCTTCACCAAACGCACTTATAGCTTGCGCATTGGCAGTGTAGAATAAGTACATCACATAAAAAATTGCCAGCAACAGCAGCAACAAACTCGTCCACTTTTGTCGGAAGTTCAGGTAAGCCACCCATTTCATGTTGGCTGAGAGCACCAGACCGACAACAATCAGCAACCCAAGCAATACATTGTTCAGCCAGTCAAGTCCATCAATTTCCAGGCTGTTGTAAACCAGGGCTACCAACAAGCCACCTTCAAAGAAACTCCACAACCGTAGCAGCCATTTAGATTTCTGATAGAGAATTAATCGTTTCCAAACGGTATAAGCTGCCATTAAAAATCCGGCAATCAACCCCAGGTTGATGATGTAGTTGGCTTCTACATAAATAAAAAGGCTTGTGAGCTTGGTGGTGCCCGGCAAATAATCAATTAACCGGATTAATAGAGAGATTACGGTAACAACCAAACCTGTGGCAAACACCCGCCATAACAGATCAACAAAATTCAGAAGCTCATCGCGATCGATCCGGTACTTATAGAAAAAATAAAGTGCTGCCAGAAAAAGGTTAAAAAGAAGCCCGGGTAGCCAGGTTGGGATATCCGGCTCCATATTGGTCTTAACACTGAAAACAACGGAAAGGTCAGTAAATAGCAGAGCCACCCAGGTAATACCTGAAATCATGAAAAGCAACCGGGTTAAGGCTTTTATACGCATGAAATCCGAAACAATAAACTAGTGGCCCTTTACGCTGTCTACGATCAACAAAAAGGCCAATCAGGTTATGATTGGCCTTGCAATTATAGGGAAAAAAGGGGGATTAGAGCCCTTTTCTGCTTAGTTACTTCCGGCTATAATTCGGGGCTTCACGGGTTATGGTTACATCGTGCGGATGGCTTTCTGCAACGCCTGCTGCCGTAATTTTAACGAACCTCGCCTTCTTCAACGCTTCCAGATTCTTAGCTCCGCAGTATCCCATGCCGGCCCGCAAGCCTCCAATCATTTGATACAGTACTTCTGACACCAGGCCCTTGAATGGAACCCTGCCAGAAATTCCTTCCGGTACCAGCTTTTTAATGTCATCTTCTACATCCTGAAAGTATCTGTCTTTTGAACCAACTTCCATGGCCTCCAATGAACCCATACCGCGGTATGATTTAAACTTGCGGCTCTCATAAATGATCACTTCGCCAGGTGCCTCTTCCGTACCAGCCAGCAATGAACCTATCATAATGCTATCGGCACCGGCTGCAATGGCTTTTACCAGATCACCAGAAAAGCGAATGCCACCATCGGCAATTACCGGAACACCCGAACCCTTTAATGCTTTTGCCGATTCATAAACGGCTGAAAGTTGCGGTAGCCCAACCCCGGCAACCACACGCGTGGTACATATGCTTCCGGGGCCCACGCCAACTTTTACGGCATCAGCACCTGCTTTCACCAAGGCCCGGGCAGCTTCTCCGGTGGCGATATTTCCAACCACCACATCCAGTTCAGGATATTTTTTCTTCACGCGCTTTGTGGCTTCAATAACACCCTTTGAATGACCGTGTGCCGTATCAATGGTGATTACATCAACACCCGCGTTTTTCAATGCCTCTATACGATCAAGAATATCCGGTGTTACACCAACAGCAGCGCCAACACGCAAGCGTCCAAATTTATCCTGACAGGCATTAGGTTTATTTTTCTTCTTCTGAATATCACGAAATGTGATGAGCCCGGTTAGCTTTCCTTTTTTATTTACAATGGGAAGTTTCTCAATTTTATATTCCTGTAAAATAATCTCTGCTTTTTCAAGTGAAATACTTTCCGTTGCCGTAATCAGATTTTCCTTGGTCATTATTCTTTCCACCGGAACACTCAGATCTTTCTGAAAACGCAAGTCACGGTTAGTGATGATGCCTAACAGTTTTCCATTGCCATCCACAACCGGTATTCCCCCGATTTTAAACTCGCGCATAATTTTCTCTGCATCCTGTACTGTGGAGTTTACACTCAAGGTTATCGGGTCGAGAATCATACCACTTTGTGAACGCTTAACCTTGCGTACCTGCTCAGCTTGCTGGTCAATTCGCATGTTCTTGTGAATGAATCCGAGACCTCCCTCTAAGGCCATGCTAATAGCCAAATCGGCCTCGGTTACGGTATCCATAGCCGCAGAAACAATAGGAATGTTAAGCTTTATGTTTCGGGTTAGCTTTCCACTAATATTGGTATCACGTGGAAGAATCTCAGAATAGGCAGGCACCAAAAGTACATCATCGTACGTGAGGGCTTCAAACAGGAATTTGGCGTTATTTTGGGGCATGGCAAATAATTTACGATCTATTATTTGCCGGGCAAAGCTAGGCTAATTTGCTGATTAACCAATGAACCAATTACCAATAATGCGATTAACTTTGAGTGTGGAAAAACTACAGATCATGACGACAAGATTATTGGTACTGGCATTCTGCATTATTGGCTGGTACGCGGTGGCACAAACCCAAACCGGAAAAGCTTCTTTTTATGCTGATAAGTTTGAAGGAAAACCAACCGCCAGCGGAGAGAAATACAAACACAGTAAGTTAACAGCTGCACACAAAACATTACCCTTCGGAACCAAGGTTCGTGTTACCAACATCGCGAATAATCAAACGGTAGATGTAGTGATCAACGATCGTGGGCCCTATGTTGACGGAAGAATTATTGACCTCTCAAAAGCTGCTGCAGAAAAGTTAGGCTTTGTGAATCAGGGATTGACTGAAGTTAGCCTTGAAGTGATTGATGCGGGGGACGGCAAGAAAAGCGATCCCATCAGGCCCATCGGACAAGTTTCTGTTGATGAAAAAGAGTTTTACAATTTTGAAGTTGGCCGTTCCAAACCAGCGGGCTTTGGTGTACAGATTGGCACCTACCAGGAGCTCGTAAATCTGATGCGGCTGGCGGAAAACCTGAAAAGCTCGTACCAGAAAAAAGTAACGGTGCAGGTAAAAATCATAAACGGAATAAAATATTATGCCCTTATTCTGGGGCAATTCCCCAACCGCGAAAAGGCTGAACAGTTTAAAACTGAACTGCAGAAAAAATTCCCAGACTCTTTTATTGTGGAGTTTAAGCGGCTATAGGCCCAAAGCCGCAAACCCAAACATTTTTCAAAAAAAACAGACCACTTCTGAACCAATTAGCATAACTTTCGTTTATGATAGCATTACTATTATATTTGAAAGTGTGGCTACAATAGCATTTAAACTCCAACAAAGCCTGTTTCTGCGCGATCCGGACAGTACAGAGCTGGGTCAGAAAATCATAAAATCCAGCATTCGTCTTATTGATACGCTTGGTTTTGAGGATTTTACCTTTAAAAAACTGGCTGACGAAATACAGTCAACCGAAGCTTCTGTGTACCGTTACTTTGAAAATAAACATCGACTTTTGCTCTACCTGATAGATTGGTACTGGACGTGGCTAAAGTATAAAATTGACTTTGCCACCAACAATATTCATGATCCTAAAGAAAAGTTGACAATCTGTCTGAAGTTACTCACGGAAGAAACAAAACAGGATGTCTATTCAGAGGCGATGGACGGAAAAGCCCTTCAACGTATAGTAATGGCTGAGTTTGAAAAAACTTACCTGACTAAACAAGTTGATAGTGACAATAAAGACGGTGTGTTCTTACCGTTTAAAGCTGTGTGTAAATGCATAGCTGAAATCATCAAGGAAGTAAACCCGGCATTTCCTTTTCCAAGCACACTGGCCAGCACATTGATACTCAGCATCAATCACCAGCTCTATTATGCCGAACACTTGCCTTCTTTAACCGATATTAAATTCAATCCTCACAAGCACTACGATAAGCTTTTTGAATTCATGCATGTGTTAACTTTCAATACCCTTAACACCCGGTACCATGTTGAGTAATGATCATACCATACGGATACTTCGCGAGTCCTCATTACTGCTCGAGCATTCTTTTGATGCTGAGACTCTCCGCTTCGTTGAAGCCAACAACCGAACCTATAGCCTCGATGAATTTACTGAGTTTAAGCGTGACCTGCTGGAAGCCGCCACCAAAATTCGTTTTCTCATGCTGGAATATCAGCTTGAATTGGAAAATTTCAGGCTCTTCAGTAAAGAAGAGGAAAACTTCATATTGGCATTTAAACGGGTTGATGATTCGGTAGAACCTGTTCTCATCCATCCCACCAGAAAAAAGAGGATCCAAACACGCTTCACCAACAAGGGAAGCATTGCCGAACCTTATGACGAAAATCAACCCCTGCTTACCAACAGAGATGGGGAGGTTATTTTCTTTCTCATACTTGGGGACCAGGGGCTGGTTAGTGATTATGGGCTGGACGAGAACGTTACTGGAAAAAAGCTGAGTCCGGTCAGTCGGCTATTCCGCTTGTTGCATACCGAACGGAAAGAAATCAATTATATCCTTTTTTATGCTCTCATAGCCGGGCTTATAAGCCTGGTGCTTCCGTTAGGCATACAAACTACCGTTGAGCTCATCTCCGGAGGTGTATTTTTTAGCTCAGTTTATGTGCTTATCGCCATTATTATAATTGGCGTTCTGTTAAGTGGTGGTATCCAGATTTTTCAAATCACTCTAGTCGAGCATTTGCAACGAAAAATATTTGCCAAGGCTTCACTGGAGTTTGCTTTCCGTATTCCGCGGTTGCGGGCTGAGGCTATTATCGGCAATCATGCGCCTGAATTGGTAAACCGCTTTTTCGACATCATGACCATACAAAAGGGTATGCCGAAATTGCTGATTGATCTTTCGGCCGGTGTAATCCAGATTATGTTTGGCCTGCTCCTGCTTTCACTTTATCACCCCTTTTTCGTTTTCTTCAGCATCGGTTTGCTCAGCATATTGGTTATCATTTTTTATATAACCGGAGCAAAAGGATTATATACCTCAATCGAAGAATCAAAGTATAAGTACAAAGTGGCTCATTGGCTGGAAGAACTTGCGCGGGCCATCAACTCATTCAAGCTGGCCGGCAGTACCGATCTGCCCATCAAAAAAACAGATTATAACGTAAACAATTATCTGAAATTCAGGAGCCAGCATTTCAAGGTACTGATCACACAATTTTCATTCATTCTTTTCTTTAAAGCTGCTGTTACCGGTGGCTTATTGGTAGTGGGTACTTACCTGGTGGTCGATCGCCAGATTACCCTTGGCCAATTTGTAGCATCCGAAGTGATCATCATCCTACTGCTTAATTCCGTAGAAAAAATAATCATGTACATGGATGTGCTCTACGATTTGTTGACAGCCGTTGATAAGGTGGCGACTGTAACGGACGTTCCGTTGGAAAAAATTGGGGGGCTGGACATGACTAAGGATAAGCAACCCCAACAAGGCTTTGCTGTGCGGATTAAAGATTTGAAGTATAAGTATCCTGATGAATCTGGGTATATCATAAAAGGTTTAGACCTTGACATCGTACCGGGAGAACATATTTGCATAAGCGGAGCCGGAGGATCGGGAAAAACTACATTGACTAATATTATTTCCGGAATATACTCCAACTTTGAAGGTGTTGTAACCATAAACGGCTACTCCATCCGTGACCTCGACCTCACCCACCTGCGCGATAAGATTGGTAAAAATATTTCACAGGAAGATATTTTTGACGGTACCATACTGGAAAACATAACTGTGGGCAAGCCCATGGAAAGCGTTCAGGATGCTATTGAGGCATTGGAACAGGTTGGGTTGGCTGACGAAGTAAACCGGCTACCGGAAGGACTAAACACCCGGTTGAACAGTGGAGGCAAAAACTGGTCCAACACGAACATCCACAAGCTTATATTGGCCAGGTGCCTTGCTAAAAAGCCCAGGCTGCTTATACTCAACGACTTCTTCAATGGTTTAAAAAGACAGTCGAAACTGGATTTAGTACAATGTGTGGTCGACCGGAAAAATCACTGGACGTTGGTGGCGGTCTCTAACGACCCGTTGGTCATGGCTGCCTGCGATAAAGTAGTGGTGTTAAGTGATGGAAAAATTGAGGGCATTGGAAAGTTTGATCAACTTATGAAAGATGGTATCATTAACAAATACGTAGAATAGTATGCTCAACTTTTCACGTCAACGTATCGATAAAGTTATTGCACAGGAAAAACTCTATTCCTTGCGGGCCATTAAATCGCCACAATCAAGCAAAATACTGGCGCGGTGGCTAATGGTTATTGGAATAATCTTTTTCATTATCCTTTTTGTTCCCTGGCAGCAAAACGTTCGGGGTACCGGCAACGTTACTGCTTTCAACCCCGAAAACCGCCCACAGACTATAGAGGCCATAATTGCCGGAAGAATACAGCACTGGCATGTGCGTGAAGGAGAGTACGTAGAAAAGGGTGACACCATCATTACCCTTACAGAAGTTCGTGAAAAGTATTTCGATCCACAATTGCTCAATCGCTTGCAGGAGCAGATTACCGCAAAAGAAAGCAGCTTAATGGCAAAAGATCAAAAAGCAAAAGCGCTCTCAAGGCAAATCAGTGCCTTACGTGATGCTATGAACAATAAGATCGAACAAGCTACCAACAAACTGGAGGCTGAACGGATCAAGTTCCTGAACTCAGAAAACCAGTTTGATCGAAACAAAAAGCTATTTGAAGCGGGCAACATTCCACTTACCAAATTCCAGGAAATTGAATATAAATTTCAAGGGGCACAAGCCGATTACCTGAGTGCAAAGATTGAACTTGACCGCGTAGAGGCCGAATACATGGACAAAATAAGCAAGGCTGAATCGGACAGGAGCAACACGCAGGCTGAAATGTTTGACACCGAGGCCGAGATAGCCAAGCTGAGGAATGAGCTCGCTAATATGCGAATCCGCAATGACCAGTACCAGATTTTAGCACCCCAGTCTGGCGTTGTGGTGAAGGCTTTAAAGGCCGGTATTGGTGAAACCATAAAAGAAGGCGATGCGGTGTGTACCATTATGCCGTTGGTTATCTCCGACCTTGCAGTAGAGATGTATGTTAAAGCCATGGATGTGCCCCTTCTTAGCAAAGACCGTAAAGTGCGGATTGTTTTTGACGGCTGGCCGGCCCTTCAGTTTTCAGGATGGCCCAGTGTTTCGGTGGGTACGTTTGGTGGTGAGGTTAAAGTGATCGACTATGTGAATTCACGACCGGGGGAATTCAGGATACTCGTTGTACCTGATTCACAAGATGAGCCATGGCCAAAACAACTCCGGGTAGGTTCAGGCACAAAGGGTTGGGTAATGCTGGATGATGTTCCAGTGTGGTATGAAATCTGGCGACAGCTTAACGGCTTCCCACCCAGCCTGTATGCTGCCCCGCTTGATGAAGTCTTGGAAAGAAAGCAAAAGAAAGATGCGGAGAATTATGAGCAGAAGTAAAACACTATTTATTTTTCTCATCTGTTTGCTCAAGGGATATCACACGGTTGGACAAAATCTGACTGACGCTATTTTCACGGTGCCCGATTCTGTCAGACCTTTCACCATTGAAAATTTCTACTATATAATTATTGCCAACCACCCTATAGCTAAACAAACCGATCTGCTTACCGATGTTGCTAAACAGGAGATTCGATTGGCACGAGGCAATTTCGATCCGAAAATTGAAGTTCAGTACCTCACAAAAAATTTCTCTGATACCGAATACTATCAAATTTTTAATGGTTCGATAGCATTCCCCACAATCTTTCCTGTTGACCCAAAAATTGGTGTTGATCGCAATGAGGGTCAGTATCTCAATCCTGAACGATTTGTTCCCAATCAGTTCAACTATAAACAATTCTATGCCGGTGTTTCACTGCCCCTGGGTCGCGGATTGATTACCGATGAACGAAGAACGGCATTGAAACAAGCTGAATTATTTAAAGACCTTACACAGGCCGAACAGGTTAAACAACTAAACTACCTCTTGTTAAATGCAGCTAAAGACTACTGGCATTGGTATAATGCTTATTACAATTTTAGATTGCTGAATCGCGGGGTTCAGGTTGCTGATGAAATCTTTCAGCGCACAAAAATAAATACCGAACTGGGTGAGGCCGCTCCTATAGACACAGTGCAAGCTAAAATCACATTACAACAGCGCCTGATTGAACAACAGGAAGCTATCCTGGATTTTCAGAATACGGGCATAATGCTCAGCACCTATTTATGGGATAGTCTGGCTAACCCGTTGGAGCTAACCCTTGACATGGTTCCGGTGTTAAAACGAGATCTGTTGGTACTTACTTCACAGGAGCTCGAAGAGCTAACCGAACAAGCGCGGCAAAATCATCCAGAATTGCGAAAACTTTCAATTACACTGTTGCAGTTGGATAATGAACGAAAGCTTGCCGCAGAATTTTTAAAACCGCGACTGGATCTGAATTATAATTTATTAAATCAACCGTTTGATCCGGAATGGAATACAAATTTTAACTTGAGCGACAATTACAAGTTTGGTGTTGATTTTAGTTTTCCTGTGTTGCTGCGGAAGGAACGATCAAAACTTGCCTTAACCAAGTTGAAAATTTCAGGAACCCAGTATGAACGAAGCCTGGCCGAACGACAAATAGTAAATGATTTAAATGCAACGCACAATGCTCTTGTCAACACGGCCGCCATTATGAACAACCAGATCGACATGGTAAATAACTACGAGCGATTGTTACAGGCAGAAATACTGAATTTTGAAAATGGTGAAAGTGATTTATTCAAAATCAACATTCAGCAAGAAAAACTTATTCAGGCTCAAACCAAGTTGGTAAAGCTTATGGCTGAATATGAAAAACAGAAGGCCATGCTGTACTGGGCTGCCGGTGTTCGTAATCTTGGTGCGCTTTAACTAAGAATTACTTGTTCCAATAAATCGCCTAAGGCATAGGCTGCTACTGCTGCAATAACGCCAAGGCTTACGGTTTCAATGATACTTCGAACGTAACCAGACTGGGTTACAAAGTTTTTCGCTGCTCCGATTAGAATAAATGTTACAAACGTGAATAAGGAGGATATAAAGAATGGACTCGCTTCTACCTTATTCATGAGTGTAGCCACATAAGAAATTAACGGAACGGCCCCTGCTACAACAAAAGCCATAAAGGTAAATAGTCCCGATTTAAACGGTGACTTGGTTTCCTTCATTAACCCTAATTCATCATGCATCATAGTTTGCAACCACACTTCGCGATTCGATGTAATCCGGTTAACCACCATCTCAAGTTCCTCTCCTTCAAATCCTTTCTCCCGATAAATATCTTCAATCTCTTTTCGCTCAACATCCGGCACATTATCAATTTCCCATTCCTCTATTTTCAAATGCTTGTTGTAGTTATCAATCTCTGAGCGCTTGGAAAGGAACGCTCCAATCGACATAGAGAGTCCATCGGCCACCAGGTTGGCGACACCTAATATCAACACTACCTGTATACTTAATCCGGCACCGGCTGAACCAGCCACCACAGCAAAGGTTGTAACAATGCCATCAATGGAGCCATAGACCATTTCCGGTAAATACTTTTCTACTTTTTTAAATAACGGTGAAGTTCCGTGTAACCGGTCCTCATGTTTCTGATGAACTGACATGCCTAAAAAATAGTATTTATACAGACCAGAAAGATAAGGATTTGCCAGATTAGGCCAGAATGGCCTCAATCACTTCAAAGGCAGCGCGTTCACCGGAATTCAGCGCCCCGCTTACAGTACCATATTCGCCTTTATCGTCTGTTGCTTCACCTGCAAAAAACAATTTATCGCCTACCGGGGCAGCCAATTCAGTACGATCAGCATTTGATCCACCGGGCAGTGGATATGAAAATCCTCCTTTAATCAACGGATCCTTTGTCCAGTCTTTCATGGTATACACCAATGAATTGTCAGCCGTATCTCTGCGGATATTGTTTGTTGCCAAACTGTTTCCAAAAACAGTATCCATTTCATCCAATAAGAGTTGCACCGCTTGTGTTCCTGAGAGTGCTGATAATTGCTCTGCCTTGGCTCCATTAATTGTAATAGAAAGCGTTTTATTTAGTTCACTTCTACCAACTGCTGAGTTTAGATAATCTGGACCTTCAGCACCCCCAAGTAAGGCCGCAATAGCTTCACCATAAAAATTCCGTTTGAACTCCAGAATAAACCGGATAGAAGCATCCATTCCTATGCGGCTCATCGCTCCTGCTTTTGATGCCGGTAATGCGGGAGAAAAATTTATATCACCAGATTTTAAAATAGAAATTGGAACTGTAACAATTACCTTGTCCACCGTATCAGTACCATTCGTATGCGAAATTTCTACTTTCTCTCCACCGTAACTAATCGACTGAACTTTGGTATTAAATTGAATACTGGATACCGGGCGTACATACCGCGACAACAAAACATCCTGAAGTGGGTTGGCGCTCGAGGTTAACTCTTTGCTGTCGTGCTCAATCAACGCCAAGGCCTCAGCCAATGCGTTTGCTCCTATCCTGTCGGTAGATGAACCGTAACGATTACCCAGCCATGAATTAACAATAGTCTGCATACGTGTAGCAACCCCTGCGCCTTGTGCAGCCTGCAGTACCGTAGTATTAGCACCACCACTAAAGGTTGAAAACGAATCCTTGAAATTTTTTGCCGTTACAAAGTCTCCGTCCAGCAGGGCATCTTCTTCTGAAACAAACGCATTATCAATAATATAGCCATCAGCACTGGATGTTCTGAAATCAACCACCGGTACCTTCATGAGCTTTACAATTTCAGCCCACTTTGAATCCGAACCAATAATTTTATCAGCACCCAATTCCAGTGGAAAATCAGAATAGGGTAACGCAGACGGAAATACAGTTAACGAATCTGATGACACATCACTTCTTCTGAACGTTCTTACCCTGCCACCGACCTGATCGGATGCCTCAAAAATCTTCACTTTTACTCCTTTTGAGATAAGAATGTCTGCTGCAAGCAACCCCGCAGCACCCGCACCAATAATACCCACAATACCATCGTATTTGATCTCCGGTCCGGGGCCATCTGGTTTGCATGAACTTAGCCAAGGCAAGGTAAGCCCCGCTGATAAACCCAACCCAATCTGTTTAATTGCTTTTCTACGCTTCACCGTATGCTTATTTCCTGAAAGATAACGATCATTAGAGTTTTAAGAAAATTACTCATTTTCAGGACATGTATACCCCAAAAGAAGGAAAGGTAAAACGAATAGCCATTGTTGGCCCGGAATGTACCGGCAAAACAGACCTTTCAATGGCCTTGGCTGAACACTACAAAACTGTATGGGTGCCCGAGTATGCACGTGGGTACATTGAAAGATTGGAGCAACCCTACACCCAGGCCGATCTTTATACAATAGCCCAATGGCAGCTTTTTACTGAAGATGAGCTTGCCTTGCAAGCCAATAACATACTAATCTGTGATACCGACCTCACCGTTATTAAAGTTTGGAGCGAATTCAAGTATGGCAATTGTGATCCAAAAATTTTATCAATGATGCGGGTGCGGTCCTATGCATTACATTTACTCACAGGCATTGATGTTCCCTGGGAAAATGATCCGCAACGTGAACATCCTGATAAACGTGAATACTTCTATGGCATTTATAAAAAGGAATTGCAAGAGCAAGGTGCTAATTTGGTTGAAATACAAGGTGATCGGAAAACCCGAATCAATCAGGCTATTCAGGTAATCGATCGGCTACTCGATTGATCATAGTGCCGTTTGAACAAAAGGTATTTTGCTTTTGAGAGCAAAGTGATACCTTCCTATTCTAATCCTGAAGCTATGAACTCACGCAGATCATTCTTTCGAAGGTCAATTGGCCTTGCAGGAACTTTTGCCCTAACACCACTTGCACAACAAGCACTGGCCGAAGACATTTCTGATGCCTTATTCTCCCTGAATAAACTTTCACCACTTGATGCCGTTGGTGACGAAGAACTTTGGGCGCGCATGGCACAGGCCTATACAGTTTCTCCCAACATTTTAAATCTTAATAACGGTGGTGTAAGTCCACAACCAAAAGTGGTTCAAGATGCAGTAGATCGCTACTACCACCTGAGTAACGAAGCACCTACATATTACATGTGGCAAATTTTAGATAAAGGACGGGAAGCGGTGCGAAGAAAACTGGCCGACCTGGCCGGAACTTCACCCGAAGAAGTGGCGGTTAACCGTAATGCCACCGAAGCCCTTGATACCGTAACCTGGGGATTAACCTTGGCGAAAGGTGATGAGATTGTTATGACCAAACAGGATTACCCCAACATGGTGCAAGCCTGGAAGCAAAAAGAAATGCGTGACGGCATAAAAATAAAATGGATCAGCCTTAACCTGCCGGTTGAAAACGATGACGTGGTGGTTAAAGAATTCATAAACGCCACAACGGCTAAAACAAAAATCTGGCACATCACGCACATGATTAACTGGACCGGCCAAATTTTACCAGTAAAAAAATTGTGTGAAGAAGCACGCAAGCGAAACATTATTTCTATTGTTGATGGCGCCCATACTTTTGCCCATATGGATTTCAGCATCAGAGATTTTAATCCAGATTACTATGGAACCAGTCTGCATAAATGGCTGAGTGCCCCATTTGGCACCGGCATGCTGTATGTAAAAAAAGAAAACATTGCCGGCCTTTGGCCACTGTTCCCCAATGACAAACCTACCGATAGTAACATACGAAAATTTGAAACCCTGGGAACACGTTCCTTCGCGCCCGAACAAGCCATCGGCCAGGCCATTGATTTTCACAATGGCATCGGCAGCAAACGTAAAGAAGAACGGTTACGTTACCTGAAAAACTACTGGTGTGAAAAGGTTGTGAAAAATTCACGAGTTAAACTTCACATTTCAATGAAACCCGAATACGCGTGCGCCTTGGGTACATTTTCCATTGATGGTCTTGACCCGGGTGATATCACAACACGCTTGTTTAACGAGCATCAAATTCATACCACATCTATTAAGTGGGAAAACATCAGTTGTGTTAGGGTAACCCCACACGTGTATACATCAACAAAAGATCTGGATCGGTTTGTTGATGCCGTGCTGAAACTCGCTTCATCTTAGAAACATGACATTTATCAGTCGGTGACTAAAGTCACAAAAGGATTCAATCAATTCATCCATATTTGAAATGATGGAATCATAAGCCATGAAAAACTTTTTCAAACTATTGATAGTTTGCTTAGTGTGTTTTGTAGTGGTTTATGGTCTTGTTAAACTACTTGAACTAATCTAACCTCAATTATTATGAAAAAGAACATGGGAAACACCGACAAAGCCATACGCATTGTGTTGGCTATTGTGTTTGCAGCTTTGTATTTCACCAATACCGTTACCGGTACACTTGGTTTAGTGCTATTAATTTTAGGTGCAGTGTTTGTGCTTACCAGCGTGGTGAGTTTCTGTCCGCTATACACAATTGTTGGGCTTAATACTTGTCCAACAAAGAAAACAGCATAGGTCAGTCCCGGTAATTCAGTGCTGGTTTTCTGTCACCTAACAATGCCGAGTATTTAAAATTCGGACCAATTCGTTTTTGATACTCTTCTTTGGCTTTTTGTATTTGTGTTGGGTCGTTGAGCAGGTCAATACCCGTTAGCGCTAATGTTTTAGCGGCTACCATCATTCCTTTTATCCCGATATTGGTTCCGCCACAAGCTACCGCTTGCCAACTGTGCGCAGGAGTGCCCGGTACCCAAGTGGCTGTTCTTAAGCCTACTGTTGGAACCACATAACTTACATCACCTACATCGGTAGAACCACCACTACCGGAAGCATCAACTTTGTAAGGTTCAATTTGCGAGGCTGCAGAAATGGCAGGTTGCAATGGGCCGATCAATGTTTGTTGAACTTCCTTTGCCCACACAACCTCATCGGCTGTATAACTTACTCCTCCAACAGCTGTAAGGTTTTGATGCATGAGTTTGGCCAGCACTTCATTGGGTAACAAATCAAACACCCCACCAATTATTTCCATCTCCATGTGGGTTTCTGTTCCCAAAGCTGCAGCCTCAGCCGTCTTCTTTATGCGATTAAAAATATCAGACAATACTTCTCGTTTCGGATGACGGGCATAGTAATACACTTCAGCATAATCCGGCACTACATTGGGTGCTTCGCCACCCCGTGTAATTACATAATGAATTCTTGTGTCGGATGGGATGTGCTCCCGCATCATGTTTACCATATAATTCATGGCCTCCACCGCATCCAATGACGAACGTCCTTTTTCAGGTGCGCCTGCCGCATGAGCAGAAACCCCATGAAACCGAAATTTTGCTGAAACGTTAGCTAACGATGATGATGGATTTGCAGAGTTTTGGCTGCTGGGATGCCAGTGCATGACTACATCAACACCGTTAAATAATCCCTCACGAACCATATATACTTTTCCTGATCCACCTTCTTCAGCCGGTGTACCAAATAATTTTATCGTGCCCTTCAGTCCGGTCTTTTGCATGGTTTCCTTCAATTCAATCGCAGCTGCTACTGAAGCAACTCCAAATAAGTGATGACCACATGCGTGCCCGGCTTTGCGCGAAGGATCAGGGCTTTTTTCTGAAACAGCTTTTTGTGATAATCCTGGAAGAGCGTCATACTCCGCCAATATTCCAATAACCGGACTACCCGAGCCATAGGTGGCCACAAAGGCTGTTGGTATTCCAGCCACCCCTTCCTCTGTGGAAAACCCATTTTTTGATAATAGCGAAACCAACTCTGCTGCGCTTTTATATTCTTTGTATCCTACTTCCGCATATTCCCAAATGCGTAATGCCGATTGCTTATAGGTATCATATTGTTTATCCAACCGCTCAGTAGACGTCTTTTTCACAATTGCTAACTCTTTGGTTTTGATGGTTTGAGCATTGGCAAATAAATTAACGCCAATAATGAAATTGATAAGAAACAGGGTACGCATAGGTGAATCGGTTAATCGTTTACATTCAACTAATATAATTCTTATGAAGGATCCTGGGAGGGTTACCCGTTAAACCAATTCGGAAAATTCCAAACCATCCAGCCGTAGGCTGAAAACCTAAAAATACGAGCCACACAAACCCAGGCAAAGGTTTTAAAGGGAAGGCCCACCGATCCAGCCAACATGCACATTGCCGAAAAGGGAACTGGCGTAATAGCGCCCACCAACACCAGGTACATACCGTACTTGCGCAAGCTGTATTCATACTGCACCAGATACTTGTCCTTGATTTTCTTGAAGAATCCAGTTTTGGTAAAGGTGATGCCAATGTAATATCCAAGTATACCCGCTCCATAAGAAATTGCTGCCAGTATTGAAAGATTGATGCAATAGACGATTAAATCCCCCTGATGCTGCCAAAGGATCATGAAAAACTCAGGTGGGATAATACCGAATACTATTTCTGAAACAGTAAAGATGGCAAACAACAATATCTCCCTGTTGGCAAGATTATTAATTTCGTTCGAAAGCTTCTCTTCCAGGTAACCCTCCAATAAAATATACACTGTGATAATAACAGCAAACCACAACAATCCTTTCAACAGGTTGCGCAATAAAAACTGTGATGGTGTATCGTTATCTTGTTCCATAGTTTAGCCTAAAATAGGCATGCGCTTAAATGGTTTGGTCTCATCAAACAGCTTGCGGTATGTAGCATGCTTCTTAACTACATGGGCATTGATTTGTTCCACCACTCGAATCATTTTTGGATTAAAATCACCAATCCAGTTCATTTCATAATCGCGATAAGCAAAACTACCGGATTGCGCCATTTGCCTGAAGGTTTCAATAATGGCACCATCCACCCCTTTCCCCTGGTGCTCGGGCACAATGCCAAACAAAAGACCGAAGGCCTTTTTATTGGTACGCCTTATGGTATGCCACAAAAACAAAAGCTTCCCAAACCAATTCAGCTTTCCGTTTACATACTTGAACACCTGGTTTACTTCCGGCAGTGAAAGGAAGAATGCTATGGGCTCTTGCTTATAGTAACCAAACCATAACAATTTCTCATCCATAATGGGTTTCATTTGCTTTACCAGATGGCGAGCCTGCGCTTCTGTTAATTCTGGAATTTCACCACGTTTGGCCCAAGCCCGGTTGTAAACCAATTTAATTTTTTCAGGTAACGTATCCCATTTTGATTTGGGCAAATAGCTAAAGGAGTAATTCGGGTCTTTGGCTGCCAGATTAGCCTTCTCTTTAAGCCGGTCATCTAATGGACCCATTATGGGTCTGCCAAAAGTAAGTTGGTAGAAATAGACCTGAAATCCGTAGGCCTCAAAGAAATCTTTATAATAGGGAAAGTTATAGTTGCATTGGTAATTAGGTTGTTTGTCAAAACCATCAACCAGTAAGCCCCACCACCTGTCGCGGTTACCAAAATTTATAGGGCCATCCATGGCCTCCATGCCTCGTGCCTGAAGCCATTGTTTACACTGATCAAATAGCATGAAGGCTGCTTCCTTATTATCGATGCAATCAAAAAAACCAATGCCCCCGGTAGGCTGATCATTTCCTTTATTTGTTGTTTTCTGGTTTACAAAAGCCGCTACCCGGCCTATAGTCTCTCCTGCATCATTCTGCAAAATCCACCGAATACATTCACCATGTTGAAAGGTTTTATTTTTTTTCTGATCAAAGACAGCCTCAACATCTTTATCTAAAGGGCGTATCCAGATAGGCTCATGTTTATAGAGCTTAACTGGTAGCATAAGAAACTCATGCCGCTGTTTTGCTGTGCTTACTTCAGTAATTGTCATACACTCGCTTAAGGCTGAACTGATTCACTCTCCTTTATCCGATTAGGTAATTCAATATAAAAAGTTGTACCCATATCTACCTGACTTTCTGCTCTAATTCTGCCCTCTAATTTTTCAACAGCATTTTTTACAATGTAAAGGCCAATGCCAGAGCCATCGGATTGTTCTGTGGCCCTATAGAACATTTCAAAAATGTGATTAAGATTCTGCTTGGCAATACCTATTCCGTTATCGGAAAAAGCAATTTTTACCCAATTACTATCGGGCACAATTTTTATGGTCACCTTTGGCTTATGAACGCCCCTGGCTCTGTATTTAATGGCATTGGAAACCAGGTTTCTGAATATCTCTGAGATTCTCCAGGGATCGCTGTAAAAACAGTCCACCTCACTGGAGATATCAAACTCAACATCTTTTGCGCCCTCCAGGTAACTTAAATCCTCAATTGTTTTTAGCAAAATACTTTTAACATCAACGTTATCATATTTTACATCAAGCTTTAGATTTTTTGAATGACTTAAAACATCACCTATAAAATGATCAAGTGCTTCTACCTTGTCACCAATAATTTTGATGTACTCGGCAAGGTCATCGGTATTTCCGGGAAGCCTGGAAAGGTTTACAAGGCCCAGGATGGAAGAAAGTGGAGCTCGTAAATCGTGGGATACTTTATACACAAAGTTATCAAGCTCAGCATTTCTGACTTTTAACTCCTCCTCCATCATCCGGTGACTGGTAACATCAACGTATACTCCATATATACCCAGAACATTACCCTCACTCAAAATAGGCATACCGTACAAAAGAACATCTACCCGTTCACCTGTTTTTCGTTTACGAAATGTTTCTACCTGAATAATGCCTTGCGCTGAAATAACATTATTCAGATCCATGCCTTCATTCTGCAGCTCTGTCGGAACAATAAAATCATTCAGGTTTTTACCTTTCAGCTCAGCTAACTCAAAACCAAAAATTTTGCTAAACCCGGCATTCACCAGCTCCACTTTTCCTACCGCGTCCAACATCACCACGGCCATTGGTATATTGTTAAATAACTGCGTGAAAAGTATTTCGTTTTTCCTTATTTGTTCCTTTACACGATTTTCAACCACGGATTGATACTGCAGCACTTGCTCCTGTTCAAGGAGCTTTCTTTCCGTAATATCAATGATGATTCCTTTTCGTTTGATCCCTTCTGTTGAAGCTACCGGATTAGATCGTGTTTCAATCCATCGAACAGATCCGTTCACAGAAATTCTTCCTTCCCAATTCCAGGCTTTGTCGCCCTCATGACTTGCACTTAGTGATTCTTCAAAGGCAGTACGATCGTCCTCCAACAAGATCTGACGAAACAATGATGAGTCCTTTTGCAGTTCCTCAGCCTTCAGACCTAAAATATCAATACAGTTTTCGCTTATGTAAGTAAAGGATCTGCTTCCATCTTTACGAATTATATACTCATATATGACTCCCGGCAAATTGTGAAATAGTTCCTGCATAACAGAACGTGAAGTTGGGTTACGTAAGGGAGGGTCTATTTCGATTCATTCGAATTTTTAGCGGGTGCAAGTTAGATTTTAGACGTAATTAAACAAGCAGGCCGCCTAAACTTAACCATAGATCTATGCCCAAAAAATTAAAAAACCCATCGAAAATTTGGATGGGTTCTTAAAAATTGAAATATCGTTTTTTGTATTATGAAGCCTTCAATGCCTCGGCTCCGCCAACAATCTCAAGAATTTCTTTCGTAATAGCCGCCTGCCTGGTCCGGTTATATGTTAAGCGTAACTCTTTCAACAATTCTCCGGCATTTTCTGTAGCCTTATCCATGGCAGTCATCCGTGCACCATTTTCCGCTGCGTTGGAGTCTAACACGGCCTTATACAACTGCACCTTTAATGACTTCGGAATAAGACCACTGATGATTTGATCATGATTAGGTTGGTAAATGTAATCTACCTCCGCTGATTTTGTTTCGCCCTGCGGTAATAATATAGGCAGGTATTGCTCTGTACGTAATATTTGGGTGGCTACGTTTTTAAATTCGTTGTAGACTACCTCTACTTTATCATACCTACCCGCACGAAACGAATCCATAATGTATTCAGCGGCAGCAGCAACACGATCAAAAGATATATTGGCAATTATACCTGTATGATCAGTCACTACAGGAAACTTACGCTTGGTGAAATAATCATCTGCCTTTTTTCCGATAGAAAGTACGGTAACGTTGCCCTGGCGATATTGACTTTCATATTTGTCGTGAATCAACTTCAATACCCCCTTAAACACGTTGGTGTTGAATGATCCGCACAGTCCACGATCGGAGCTAACGGCTACAATGAGAATGCGCTTTTCTTCCCTCACCTGGTTAAACCAGTTTTCAGAAATTCCATCAGTTTGAGCTGCCGAAAGGTTCTGAAAAATATAGGCCATCTTTTTCGCAAAGGGTCTCATCTGCAAAATCCTGTCCTGCGATCTGCGCAGCTTCGCAGCCGCCACCATTTTCATGGCTTTGGTGATTTGCTGGGTAGAAACTACCGAGGTGATCCGGTTCTTTACTTCCTTTAAGCTAGGCATTGTTCAATCAGTATTTCGAAGCTAAATCGGTAGCTACTTTTTTTATGGTTTCAACATCAGCATCTTCAAACTTACCGGCCCTAAGATTATCAAGCACATCACGATGTGAGCCGCGCATCAATTCCAAAAAGTCGCGTTCAAACTCACGCACTTTATTTACTGGCACACGGTCCATATAACCTCGTGTAGAAACTGTAATAATGGCCACCTGCTCTTCTACCGAAACCGGTGAATATTGATCTTGCTTCAACACCTCCGTGTTTCTTCTTCCACGCTCAATGGTAAGTTTGGTAGCCGCATCAAGGTCAGAACCAAATTTTGCGAACGCTTCCAACTCGCGGAACTGAGCCTGATCAAGTTTAAGCGTACCGGCAACTTTCTTCATGGATTTGATCTGTGCCGAACCTCCTACACGTGATACAGAAATACCTACGTTGATAGCGGGGCGAATACCGGAGTTAAACAGGTTGGTCTCCAAAAAGATCTGACCGTCCGTAATGGAGATCACGTTAGTAGGAATATAAGCCGATACGTCACCGGCCTGTGTTTCAATAATCGGAAGAGCCGTTAACGAGCCTCCACCTTTTACCAAATGTTTAATGGATGGAGGAAGATCATTCATCTGGCTGGCGATGGCATCGTTGTTAATAATTTTAGCCGCACGCTCAAGCAAACGAGAGTGGAGATAAAACACATCACCTGGATAGGCTTCACGTCCTGGAGGTCTTCTTAGCAACAAGGACACTTCACGGTAAGAAACAGCTTGTTTCGACAAGTCATCATAAATAACCAATGCCGGACGTCCAGTATCGCGGAAAAATTCACCGATAGCTGCACCGGTAAACGGAGCAAAGAATTGCATTGGTGCAGGATCAGAAGCTGTTGCTGAAACAATTACCGTATAGGAAAGAGCTCCGGCTTTTTCTAACTCTGCCGCTACTGATGCAACGGTTGAGCCTTTTTGCCCGATGGCGACATAAATACAGTATACAGGCTGACCTTTTTCAAAGAATTCTCTTTGATTGATGATCGTATCAATAGCTACGGCAGTTTTACCTGTCTGGCGGTCACCGATAATCAACTCACGTTGGCCGCGGCCAATTGGAATCATGGAGTCAATGGCCTTGATACCGGTTTGTAGAGGTTCGTTAACCGGCTGACGATAAATAACCCCAGGGGCTTTACGCTCAAGAGGCATTTCATAAAGTTCACCACTCAACGGTCCTTTTCCGTCCACCGGTTCACCGAGCGTATTTACCACGCGACCTACCATGCCATCGCCTACCAATACGGAAGCAATTTTTCCGGTACGTTTCACCGTGTCACCTTCGTGTACGCCTTTTGAATCGCCAAACAATACGGCACCAACGTTATCTTCTTCCAGGTTAAGCACCATGGCGCGAAGACCGTTCTCGAATTCGAGAAGCTCTCCCGCTTGCGCCTGTGTGAGACCATAAATACGAGCCACACCATCACCCACCGACAATACGGTGCCTACTTCTTCTAATTCAACATCCGTACGCGATTGCGATAATTGCTCACGTAAAATTGCTGATACTTCTTCAGGTCTGATTTCTGCCATAATATCTTCTTGTTTCTTTGTTCGTTATTTATTGGATCAAAAACCCTTTACATACGGGTTTTGACTAAACTTTATTTTTAATGCTTTAAGTTTGTTCTTCAACGATGCATCTACCTGGCGATCGCCAACAGTTAATAGAAAACCTCCTATCATTTCAGTGTCTACTTTTTCTTCCAGTTCAATCTGATTTTTATCACTGATCTTCTTCACCAGACTTTCAATTTCACTACGTAGTTGTGCATCAATTGGGTATGCTGTTGTAATGGTTGCCTTGCTTATGCCTTTGTACAGGTTGTAGGCACTGTGAAATTCACGCGCAATGGCCGGCAATAATGGCTCACGATTTTTTCTGGTAATGATGTCAAAAAAAGCGAGTGTTAAGGGTTCAACTTTTCCTGTAAAAAGCTTCGACATGATTTGTCGTTTCTTGTCGTGGCGAATTACCGGACTGCGAAGCATGATACCAAAAGCGGAATTTTGTTCGCACACTTTGGTAAACAAGCGCATGTCCTGGTAAACCTTATCCAATGACTTTTGCTCCTCGGCCAATCCAAGCAATGATTTTACGTATCGCGATGCTACCCGTGCTTCGGCCATAGGTTAGTTAAGTTTCAATTCTTTAATAAAACCATCTACCAATTCCTTCTGCGCCTTGTCTGACGAAAGATTTTTCTTCATCAATTGCTCAGCAATCTGAAGGGAGAACATGGCCACCTGCACGCGAACATCTTTTAGCGCTGCCTGCTTTTCAATTTGAATAGCGGCACGTGCATCATCAATAATTTTATCGGCAGCCTTTTTGGCATCGGCCTGCGCTTCATCCCGCATACGGTTTGATACTTCGCGTGCCTCTTTTAAAATCTTATCGCGTTCTTCGCGTGCTTCCTTAAAAAGCTTTTCATTATCGGACTGAATGCGGGCCATTTCAGCACGCGCTTGTTCTGCTGTTTCAAGAGCATTTTTGATTGATTCTTCGCGCTCCTTCAGAGAACTCAGAATTGGTTTCCAGGCAAATCGAGCCAGCAATAACACCAAAAGCAGGAAAACAAATGTTTGCCAAATGATGAGTCCGGTGCCGGGGGTAAGAAGTTCCATATATCTTAAATTCTTAAGTGTTTCAATAAAATGAAGAACTTGCCTGGCCCATTGCCACTAGCAAGTTCTTCTCAAGCCATTAGCCTTTGAACGAAATCAGCAAGCAAATAACGAGTGCAAAAAGAGCAGCCACCTCGATAAGTGCAGCGATGATCAGCATAGCGCCCTGGATTTTACCAGAAGCTTCAGGCTGACGTGCCATACCTTCCATAGCGGAACCACCGATTTTACCGATACCGATTCCAGCGCCAATTGCAGCCAGACCAGCACCGATACCAGCGCCCATGATTGCATAGCTGATGTCCAATAAAAGTGCAGTTAACATTGTGTTATGTGTTTAAGTGAAACAAACCCTGACGCTTCCGCCAGGGATATCTTTAATTAATCCTAATGATGTTCGTGATCGGCCGTAGCCATTCCAATATAAAGCGATGTGAACAACGTGAACACATATGCCTGTATACCGGCTACCAACAATTCAATAAGATTTATAAATAATACAATAAGGCTTGATACCAAACCCACTGCAATACTTTGAAAAATAAACGCCAGACTTATCAAACTTAACAATACAATGTGCCCTGCCGTAATGGCCACAAAAAGACGTATGGTTAAGGAGACCGGCTTGGTAATAATACCAACAAGCTCTACAGGTAAAATTACAAGGCGCAAGGGCAACGGCACGCCTGGCGTCCAGAAGATGTGACCCCAATAAGCTTTGTTGCCATTTACATTAGTGAGAATAAATGTAAACACAGCCAGTGTTAGCGTCACAGCAATATTTCCTGTCAGGTTACCTGCACCCGGCAACAGTCCTAATAAGTTTCCGAAAAGAATGAAGAAGAAAAGTGTGAGCAGGTAAGGAAGAAACTTCTCGTAGTGGTGACCAATATTTGGTTTCACTACTTCATCACGAACAAATACAATGATGGGTTCAAGAAACGACTGAACGCCACTGGGTGCTTTGCCAGAATTTCTCTTTGCGGTTTTAGCCGCGGAAAGGAAAACTATTATTAACAGCGTAGCGTTGATCAGTAACATCGCTACATTTTTGGTGATCGAAATATCTAACACCGCTTTACCTGAATCGGCCAGATAAATATGGCTATGGTCGAGTTTATAACCATTGTACTCCACCACATTGTGGTGCTCATCGTAAAAATTCTTTGAAGAGAAAATGTCCAGACCCCGCTCGGATGAATAGACAATTACCGGCAGGTATAACGTGCCGTAGTGCCCATCCCAAAAATGCCAGGTGTGGTCATCCAAAACGTGGTGAATAATCACCTCACTGGCGTTGAATGCACCTCCCTCTTCAGCCGAATCGGAAGCCTTACCTAAAGACGAAAAAACAACAGAAACTACGAGCGCTACGATTAATGAAAAAAGACTGAATTTACGGGTTAAAACGCTCATTTTGGCCAGATTAGGGGGTTTAAAATCCGACCGCAAAGGTATTAATTAAACCATGAGAATGAAATGTTTTGATTTTTTTTTGGGCTGTTCTAAGTGTTCACTTTGCGCCATAAAAAAAACACTTCCAGTGCCGTAAAGATTATGTAAGCGATCATGAAAAACACAACATTTTCGATGGCTCCGGGGCGGTCTTTCCAAATAACAATTCCCAGGTAAACTCCATACGCCAAAAGCTTAAGCGCAATGGTGGCAAGGTAGAGTTGAACAAAGAAATCGGGGTTGCTGGCGCGCACTTTCGACAAGAAGTGGTAAAGCCCTCCTGTTCCAATAGCCAATAAAGCCAGGGTTTGAAAATAGAACGAAGGCCGCTCAGGTAGGACCATGACCACTAGTACGGCCACTAATACTACAATCCCAATAGCGATAAGAAATCGAAGCACGGATCAGGATTTATCAATTGACCGGTACAGTTGAAACATCATGCCACCGAAGGCAACAAAAATGAAAGTGATTAAGAAAACCGGATATCGCAACTCCAGGTAACGATCTAACCGATAACCCAGCCAGGCAAATAAGGCCATGGTAACCGCTAATTGTAAGGCCAGGCTACTATACTTTAAGTAGCTGTTATACGGTTTTGGCTTCTGTTCCTGCGAGGGATCGTGTTGCTCCGAAGCCATTGTTTTCGCCAATCTTAATCTCTTTTATGGTTGCACCCATTTTACAACTACCGTTAAAAACAGCACCCGGCTCAACAACAAGTTTTCCGGTAACAATATCGCCATGGATTACGGCTGTAGCTTTTAGTACTAACAGTTCTGCAATTTCAATTCTTCCTTTTACTTCACCTTCAATATCTGCGTTTTGGGCGGTAATGTTTCCCTGAATTTGAGAAGAGGTACCCAACGCAACTTTTGACTTTGATTTTACATGGCCAGTTACTTTGCCCTCAATACGAATGTTACCATACGTTTCTATATTGCCCTCCAGAAAGGTTCCTTTTCCAATGGTGTTACTGGAGTTGCTGATTTCTTCGGCTACGCGTTTCTCTTCTTTTGAAGTAAACATGATTGTTTCTGTTTAAAATGTTACGAACTCTTCCGGATTAAGCGGATTGCCATTGTACCACAACTCAAAATGCAGGTGTGGGCCATCGGTCATCTCTCCGCTATTGCCAACAATAGAAATGATTTCTCCTCCGTTCACAAAAGTACCAACTTTTTTATAGAGTTGAGCATTGTGCTTGTAAACTGAAATCAGGTTGCCTTTATGTTGAATCATCACCACATAGCCAGAGTCCTGAGTCCACGAAGCAAAGATGACCGTACCATCGGCAATGCTTTTAACCGGTTCATTGGTTTTGGCTACAATGTCAACCCCGTAGTGACCACTTTTTGCATCGTAATGATCGGATAGAAAACCGGTGAGCGGAGAAAAGAAAAAAGTTTCCTGCAACTCACGGTACTTAACACTTGCCAAGGTAATCAGTGCAAGATCCGATTTCTCAAATTCCTTGCGGAAAGCGGAATCAGCAGGAGCAAGTTTCATCTCTGTTGGTTTCACCAGAGGTTGTCCGTCACCGCGTAAATATTTTGCCGGATCACTAAAGTTTACCGTGTCTCCGCTAAGCACACGCTGTATACCTAATATAAACTGGTCTTTTCTGTCAACTTCCAGGTAAAGGGAATCAACCTTTTGATCAAGCTCAATCAACTGCTTGTTCATTTGCATTTGTGCAAAGCGTGGATCAAACCATTTCGCCAATATAGTTTGGGCCAGAAAAAGGCTGATGGCGAATATGATGGCGAATATGATAACCGAAAAAAGGATTACCTTGGAATAGGTAAACCCCATGCTTGTTTTTTCAGCAAAGTTCTCCTCATTTCGGATCACCAGCTGATACCGGTTGGTTAACCAGTTAGATAATGTCTTTTTTGGCTTCAAATCGCGATTTTAGCCCACAAAAGTAGATATTCTAACGGGATTTAATATGGAATATTCGTTTTTTGCGTTTCTAATGCGTTGAGTTGTAAGCCTTTGAAATTCATCATTCTTTATATCCTTTTGGCCCTGTCTGCCGCCTTGCTTTTGATGGGTTGCTCATCGGAATCAAACTCCTTTACCAGTAAGGCCTTTCATAACACTACAGCACACTATAACGGATATTACTATGCTTTAGAAGAGATTACCAAAATCGAGGGAACTATACAGAAAAACCACAAAGATGATTACAACCGGGTGCTTCGGCTTTTCCCGCCATTAGATTCAACCCTTGCCAAAAGTTATGACAAGGAAATTCAGGAAGCCATTAAGATGGCCTCTATTGCCATCCAACGGCATCCAAAAAGCAAATGGGTTGATGATAGTTACATATTGGTGGGTAAGGGAAGGCTGTATAGTTTTGATTGGGGCAATGCCATTCAAACATTCAAGTATGTTAATACAAAAGGAGCGGATATCAATGCCCGGCATCAGGCCCTGCTATGGTTAGCCCGCACCTTCACTGAACATGGTGAATACAACAATGCTGAAGCCACATTCGATTTTTTGCAAAAAGAAAAACTAAGCAAAACCAATCTTAAAAATTTTTACCTCCAAAAGGCACATCATTATCAGCTACGCGAAGATGATGACAAGTTTGTAAAAAATCTTACCGAAGCGGCACCCCTTTTAAAAAAGAAGGACAAACCCGGAAGAGTCTATTTCATCCTTGGGCAGGTGTATCAAAAGCTGGGGTTTGAAGCAGAGGCTTATAATTTTTTCAGAAAATGCATTGAAACAAATCCTGAATATGAAGTTGATTTCTACGCCCGGCTATACATGGCACAGGTGGCAGAAATTTCAAAAAGCAAGAACATTGCAAATGCCCGTAAATCATTCAAAAAACTTTTGAAGGACAGTAAGAATAAGGAATTCAAAGACAAGATATATTATGAGATGGGTGTATTCGAGCGGAAGCAAGACAACATAACAGAAGCTATTGAAAATTATAAACTTGCGCTTCGCGAAGGCAATAACAAACAAATTGATGGCGAAGCCTATTTGCGGCTGGGTGAAATCTATTACGACACACTCAAGAATTATGAAACAGCCAAACTCTATTATGACAGCACTGTGTCAACGCTTAATAAGGATTACGAAGATTACCCGGCCATTAAATCACGGCAGGAAATTTTGGCCGAGTTTGTTCAGCATCTGAAAACGATAGAATGGCAAGATAGTCTGTTGGTGCTGGCGAAACTGGACTCCGCTGCGCTTATGGCGCAAATCCAGATTGCGCTGGAAAGCAAAAAGGAACCGGAGACTAAATCTGGTAAAAAGAAAAAAAGGAACCGAATTGACATCGGCCAGGTCAGCTCGTCTTTTAATTCGGCAACATCTATAGAAGGAACTGATTGGTATTTTGGAAACCCTTCGGCATTGGCCCTGGGGCAGCAGGAATTCAGGCGCATATGGGGCAGCATTCCACTGGAAGATAATTGGCGAAGATCTTCCCGGGCAGTACCTATGGCACAGCGAACCAACACCATTGCATTGGAAAATCAACCGCAGCAAACCTCCGAAGCACCTGAAGAAACAGTAGAGGCTGATCCGGTACTGAGCGAGTATAACCGGATTGCAAAAGAACTTCCCAAAACACCCGAGCAAATTGAAGAAGCCCTCGAAAAAATTGAAGATGCTTATTTTCTGTTAGGCGACATCTATTACTTCAAACTTCTGGAGAAACATAATGCTATTGCCACCTATGAAAAACTGTTGTCGCGTTTCCCTGAGACTGGTTACAGGCCTGAGGTACTGTACAAGCTTTACCTAATGCACAAAGATGCACAACCTGAAAAAGCTGAACGCTATGCACAGGAACTTAAAGACAACTTCCCTGAAAGTATGTTTGCCAAAATTCTCATCAATCCGGATTATTTGTTGGCGTCAAGTCAGGTAGTAGAAAAACAAAAAGTACTGTATAGAGAAGCGTACTTAAAATTTGAAGCCCGGCAATTTGAAGAAGCTTTAACCCTGCTCAACAAAGCGCTCAGCGAAGAGAAAACTTCATTCACGCCTAACCTGCAGTTATTAAAAATTCTGGTCATTGGTAAAATAGAAAGCATTGCCCAGTACCAGTACAGCCTGGATGAGTTTATAAAAAACAATCCCGAAACCGAAGTGACTGACTATGCCAAAAAGCTGTTGGCCACTTCGCGTGATTTTGAGCTGAAGCGCGAAAAAGAAAAGGGGATCCAATACATTCGTTCATTCGATGAACCACACTATTTTGTATTGGTTTATAAAACAGAGGCAAAGATTGAAGACATTACCTCCAAAACATTGGATGGTTTCAACCAGACGTTCTTTAAAGAACAGGGCCTTAAAGTAAGCAACCTCATACTCAACGAAAGCCTGTCAATTACTTTTGTATCTGACCTGTCGCGGATGAACCCAGCCCTTGAGTACTACCGTACATTTACCGAAAAGCAGCCCTCACTCAACGCCTTAAAGAACCATAAATTCAATACTTTTGTAATTACGAAAAACAATTTCGATATCTTTTACCGTACAAAAGGCCTAGATGAGTACCTCCAATTCTTTGAAAAAAACTATATCCCGAAAAATCCATAATGCCTTAGGGTTAAAGCATCCGTGGTTTAAACGAACCGTTAAAATCATCTGGATACTTTTCTTCTGTTTCATCCTGGGGTTTCCACTTTATATCTATTCTGTAAGTATTGATTTGTTTGGGTTGTTTGGTGGCATGCCCAGCTTAAAATCCATTGAAAACCCCGAGAACGACCTATCGTCAGAACTTATCTCTGCAGATGGGGTATCCCTCGGCCGGTATTTCAGGTATAACCGCAGCCAGGTTTCGTATCACGACCTCTCAAAAGATCTCATCAATACACTCATTCTTTCAGAAGATCACCGGTTTTACAATCATTCCGGAATGGATTTTATCGCCTACCTGCGGGTATTCAAAGGGCTGATTACATTCCGTCCTGCAGGTGGTGGAAGCACCATTACCCAACAGCTTGCTAAAAATCTTTATACCCAAAATCCCAACATGGGCCTGGATGGTACGCTTGGCAAATTAGGCCGACTGCCCAGAAGGGTAATACAAAAAACCAAGGAATGGATAATCTCCTTTCACCTGGAGAAAAATTTCACCAAGGAAGAGATCATTGCCATGTACCTGAATACAGCTGAATTCGGAAGCAATGCTTATGGAATACAGGTTGCAGCAGAAACCTATTTCAGCAAAACCCCCGATAGTTTAAATGTTCAGGAATCGGCTGTATTGGTTGGCATGTTGCAAGCCATAACCCGGTTTAACCCGGTAACAAATCCTGAAAATTCATTACGCAAAAGAAACGAGGTACTGGCAAAACTCTATTATCATAAATACATAAATACCCGCGAGGAGTACGATTCCATTCGCGCACTACCCATTGTTTTACAGTACCGCGTACAAAATCAAAATGAAGGACTGGCAACTTATTTCAGAAGCGTTATCGGTCAGGATTTAATGGCTTGGTGCAGGGAGCGTGGTATCGATTTATGGGAATCTGGATTAAAAATTTATACCACCATTGATAGTCGTATGCAGCGCTACGCAGAAGAAGCCGTAGCCGAACACATGAAATTTCTACAAAGCGATTTTGATATTCATTGGAAAGGAAAAAATCCTTGGATTGATGAGAATGGAAACGAAATAAAAGGCTATTTACAATCACGCATCAAGCAAACTGATGCCTATAAAAACTTAGTAGCGCGGTATGGTACCGATAACGACTCGGTAAAAATTATGTTGAACCTGAAAAAGCCCATGCGCATTTTCACCTGGAATGGCGAGCGTGATACGCTTTTCAGTTCAATGGATTCATTGAGTTATTACAAGCGCTTTCTGCACACAGGCTTGATCGCTGTTGATGCCAACACCGGTGCGATAAAGGCCTGGGTGGGTGGGGTCAACCACAAGTACTTTAAATTTGATCATGTGCGCCAGGGAAAGCGACAACCGGGCTCTACCTTTAAACCGTTTGTCTATGGCGCTGCCCTTGAACTTGGCTATAACCCTTGCCTGGAGCTTACCGATATATCACCTGTATTTAATGTTCCGGGTGGCACGTGGTATCCGCCCAACTCTGACGGCACACGCGGAACAGGTGAAAAAATGACTTTGCGTCAGGCCATGGCACGGTCTGTAAATTCCATCACCGCCCAGGTGATGAAGGAAATAAAAGAAAAAACAGTAGTTGATTTTGCACACCGTGTTGGTATTTCCAGTCCATTGGATGCGGTACCCTCACTGTGTCTTGGTGTAAGTGATGTTTCGCTATATGAAATGGCAGGAGCCTATGCAACTTTTGTTAACAGTGGAATTTATACCGAGCCCTACTACATTACACGCATAGAAGATAAAAACGGAAACGTTATTGAGAGCACCGTTCCAAAAACGCGCGAAGCCGTGAGCGAACAAACTGCCTATAAAATGATTTATATGTTGCAGGGTGGTGTAGAGGAAGAAGGCGGTACATCTCGTGGACTGAGCCGTGATTTAAAAATCGATAATGAAATTGGAGGAAAGACAGGAACTACCAATAACGCCTCCGATGGTTGGTATATGGGCGTTACTCATAATCTTGTATCCGGTGTATGGGTTGGTGGTGACGAACGCAGCATTCATTACCGCACCTGGAGCATGGGACAAGGAACCCGAACAGCACGTCCTATATGGGATAAGTTTATGACGAAGATCTATAAAGATGATTTAATGGATTATAAAAAAGGCCAATTCAAAAGACCAAAAACCGGCCTTGATATTACACTCGATTGTGCCCGCTACCCCGGAGCAGACTCCATCCAGGTTATTGATCATAAACCGTGGGATGATTTTAATTAACGCTCACCAGCATGTTGCATGATGAGCTCAAACAATACACCCTGCGCCTGCCCGACTCACCCGGAGTTTACCGGTTTTATAATGATGAGAGCAAACTCATTTACGTAGGGAAAGCAAAGAGCCTGAAGAAAAGAGTGACGAGTTATTTCACTAAAAGCACCGGCCTAAGCCGTAAAACACTAAAGCTCGTTTCTGAAATTTCTAAAATTGAATACACTGTATCGAACACAGAGTTTGATGCCTTGCTGCTGGAGAACAACCTGATTAAGCAAAATCAGCCTAAATACAACATCCTGCTAAAGGATGACAAAACTTTTCCATACCTGTGCATTCTTAAGGAAAGATTCCCACGTATCATCTCTACACGTAAATACATTTCCGATGCGGGTGAATACTTTGGCCCTTATGCCAGTGTAGTGGCTATGAAAAGTGTGTTGGAGCTAATTCGAAAACTATATACCATTCGTACCTGCACGCTATTGCTAAGCGAAGCGAACATTGACCAAAAGAAGTTCAAAGTCTGTCTTGAATTTCATATCGGCAATTGTAAAGGCCCATGTGAGGGTCTTCAGTCCGAAGAAGAATATTTGCAGGATATTGAGCTGGCTCGTAATATCTTAAAAGGAAACCTGAGCATAGTGGAAAAACACTTTCAGCAATACATGAAAAATGCCGCTGAAAATTTATCGTTTGAAAGAGCCCAGTTCTATAAGGAAAAGCTACAAACACTTGAGCGATTTCAAAGTAAATCACTGGTGGTTAACCGAACCCTTACCGACATTGATGTTATTTCCATCGCGAGTAAAAATGAATTTGCCTATGTAAATTATATGCTTGTCAAAGAGGGAGCAATCATCTACTCCAAAACAATTGAAATCAAGAAACAATTAGAGGAACCGGATGATGAATTACTCGCATTTTCCTTGCTTGACCTGCGTTCAAAAACAGCCTCAACAAATTCAATTGTTTTTAGCAGCCAGGCAATTCACCTTTTACCGGAAGGAATTGAAAACATTGTTCCTAAAATAGGCGATAAAAAAAAGCTAGTGTCACTATCGCTGAAGAATGCTCTGGAAATGCAAAAGGAGCGGGAGTTGCTCAGGGCTGAAAAGCGCTCACGTAACAATGAAGTAATTGAAATTTTGCAGAAGGACTTGCATCTCCAGCATTTACCGAGTGTTATTGAGTGCTTTGATAATTCAAACTTTCAGGGTGACCAGCCGGTTGCGTCAATGGTGCGCTTTGTAAACGGTAAAGCCGACAAGAAAAATTATCGTCATTACAACATCAAAACCGTAACAGGCCCTAACGACTTTGAATCTATGAAAGAGATTGTGGGCAGACGTTACAAGCGCATTTCGGAAGAGGGACTGGAATTCCCAGACTTAATATTAGTAGATGGTGGTAAGGGGCAATTGAGTAGTGCTTGCGAAGCCTTAAAAGAACTCAACCTCTATGGAAAAATACCCATTGCGGGTATCGCCAAAAAGCTTGAAGAAATCTATTTCCCTGAAGACCCCATTCCGCTTCACATTAATAAGAAATCACCCGGCCTGCTTCTGTTACAACAAATAAGGGATGAGGCCCATCGGTTTGCGATTACCTTTCACCGTCAAAAGCGAAGTAAGACTCAGCTTACTACAGAGCTGGATGGCCTTGAGGGTATAGGTGAAAAAACAGTGACCAAGCTTCTTAGGCATTTTAAATCCATTAAAAAAATAAAAGAAGCTTCCGCAGAAGAATTGGAGAGCGTGATTGGGAAAGCAAAGGCCATTACGCTTCTCGCCAACAAAAAACCCTGACATTTATGCCAGGGTTTTGATCATTTCTCTTAACCGAGATTAGAATTCCCAAAGGTTGTGCTCCTTTTCCATCAACATCATCTCAGCCCATTCGCGAGCCCATACACTTTCATAATACGGGCGACCGTTGTTTCGATAAACATCGGCTATTGCATCATCATCAGGATTCTCAATCTTATAAATTGTGCCTTTGAACAATCTCAATAAAAAGGCATCTGCAAAATTCTTATTCTCAGCTGTGTTCTGACGATTAAACCAAACAGCCTTTGCCGGGTTGTTACGAAAAACCTTCTCAACATCCTTGTACTTAAACCATCCTAATGATTTAAAGGTAGAGGTATTCTGATCGTAAGCTTGCATCTCAATAGCCTGAATATCATAATACAAGCGTGATCTTCTTCTGTCGAAGATAACATCTTCAGCAATGTTTAATACCTTAATCTCTCTGGCCAGAAAAGTCAAGCCTTGACCTTGTGTGGTTACTAACCACTCACCTGCTGGCGATTGTGCAGGGTTGGTTCCTTGGTTTGTATTGATTTGAAGCTCATAATTCTTTCCGTTGAAGGATACGACATCAGCCTGATAATAAGTCATAGTAGGATCCCACGCAGGAAAAGTTTGCCCTTGTTGAGAAACCAAATTCGCCAGGAACTCATCCTTCGTCAAAACACTTTTTTCAGAGAGTGAATCACTCTTATAAACTACAGCTATTTCGCCTGATTTTACAGCATCCATCAAAAGCTGAGTAATCTCTCCATTTCTGGCAAAAAATCCCTTGTTCTGTTTCTCATCTAACTCCATAATTCTCCATACACGCAACTTATAGAGTTGCTCATAGCGTGGAATCGGGTTTAATGAGTTCGGGTTGTACTGGACCTCCTCCGGTTGTGCATAAGCCAACATAGAAGATG
This sequence comes from Flammeovirgaceae bacterium UBA2366, assembly GCA_002344065.1. Taxonomy (GTDB): domain Bacteria; phylum Bacteroidota; class Bacteroidia; order Cytophagales; family Cyclobacteriaceae; genus UBA2336. The sequence continues at coordinate 210,647 of DDTK01000010.1, read as the reverse complement.
AAAGGGCAGCCACAAATAAAACTCGCTTCAATGTGCTTGTCATAATATCTGTTATTGAATAGGAATTTGTACAATATCATTGCCTGAAACCACCACAGGTTCAGCATTACCCTTAAACGTCATACGAACGACCGTTTTAGGTTCAATTACAATTCGATCACCCGGACGCATTAAAGAACGCCATGCGCTTAAATCAATAATTTCACTTGTCAACGTCATCTCCTGAACGCGCTGGGTTCCGCGCGCCAGAATCACCGACATATTTCGAATACGGAAGTTAGCATCCTTAGGAACCTCAGTCTTAAAGTTTTCATCAGCTTCGGCATTAACCCGAAGGCCACCAATAGATCCAGCCTTTACTCCATTCTTTAAATCAATATCACGGCCATTGTTGTCTTTAGCTATAATTCGAGGGCGGGGTACTGGCTTTACATCAAACTGTTCAGTACCAATGTTTGTACCCGAATTAGATACCGTTACGGAAACTTTTCTTTGACTTGGAATTATAGTTACTCTTCCAATTTTATCGCCTTTCTGAAGTTCACCGCCATTAACTGAAAATGATGGATTATAGTTAGTTCCTAAAGCAGGTACTTCAATATTAACAGTGTTCCCACAGCCCATATAGAGCGTAGGGGCATTACCAGTGGTAACACGAATAACCGGTTTGGCAACAAAAAACTCAATCGTTTGCTTATACTCCTCATCATTAAGTTTTATAACCGCTTCAAAAGATTGTTTTGATAAACCTTGTGCATCGTAATTGCTGGCACCTGCGGTAAACTTAACACGGCCCATCTTAATACCGGTAGGCGCATCTACTTCAACAGGAATAGCTTTTCCATTATACGTCATTTCTGGGCTTAATGCAGAAGACGAAGCAGAGATAAACATATCAGCTTCGTAAGGGGCACCTGCAGCTACAATGGAAGATTTCGGACGAACCATAGGAATGATATTTTCAAACGCTACACGGGCAGCGCCAGCCTTTTCAGCCAGTTTGCGCAAAGCTTGCGATTCGTATTCCAATACTTCAGTCTGAATTTGAGAAACAGATGCCAAAGCCGCAATTACCGGTGTATTCTCAAAAGTAAATGTTAGAAAGTCTTTACGTGAATGGTCAGGGTCAGAGGCAAAAACCGGCATATCTTTAGGTGCCTTTGCTAACGTACCAAAATTTTCACCCGTAAGCGCGTTCAATTGCTTTACATATTCGTTTAGGGTTGTTTCAAATTCCTTTCCCCACTTATTCTTCTTATCGATCATCATGGTGGCTACTGCAGAACCATGATTGTTGATCAGGCTCTCGTCTACTTTATCGGTTCCGGAAACCTTCAACATTTCCTTCTTCAATCCTTCTATCCACTCATTAGTAGACGCAGTAATCTCGCGCACTTTTTGCGCGTTTTGAACAGCCGCTTTTATCTCAGGCTTTTCACTTTTACCACCCTCTTTCAAAATGGAAGCAAGTTGCTGCTCATTTGCCTTTTTGGTATCCTCTATCAACTGACCCAATGTTTCATTGATAATGGCAAACTTTTCAAGTACTGCACTACTCACCTGAAGTGCCAGAAGAGCTGTTAGTACGAGGTACATCATACCAATCATCTTCTGCCTGGGGGTTTCTTTTTTACCTGCCATTTTTATCTGGTTTTATCGTGTATACTAATTCTTCTTAAACCTATCTACCAATCAATTTTTTAGTTACCTCCACCTTTCATAGCAGTGAGCATGCTGCCATAAACTTTATTAAGGGCGGTAAGATTATCAGAAAGCTTGCCAAGTTCAGTAGTAAACTTCGTAGTGTTTTCACCCACCTTTGAAAGCCCGGACATCGCACCGGTTAAACTTTCGTAGAATTTGTTCATGTTCTTCACATGGCTATCCGCATCTTTCAATTCCATTTCATAAACAGAATTTAAAGCTGCCAGATTCTTAGTAACTTTTTGAACTTGAGAGTGATACTCACCAGCATCTTTTGATGCATTAGCCATTGAGCCAACAGCATCAATAGCAGTCTTATACGAAGTATTCATGTCAGACAAAGCCTTAGAGGCAGTCTTCACATTGGTTGCATATTCGTTGGTGGCAACAGCCGCATTAGAAAGATTATTCATCTGCTTGGCTGAGTCGGCCAGGTTTGTTAACCCCTTACCCAGATTGTCAAGAAGGTTTTGATCAACCTTGGCAGTCTTGAGCATTTCATCAATTTTCAAAATCGGTGAGTCTGTTGCACCGGCACCAGCCTTGCGTACAGTAGGGGCGGAAATAGAGCCTTCAAAGTCTTCAGCTAATTCTGGATATACTTTAGTCCAGTCGGTTTCTTTTGCAGGTGGTTCAAACGCACTTAAAAAGAATATTGCTGCTTCTGTAAGCAGACCAACCATCAGCATTTGGTCAGCACCGGTTAAGTGTAGGATTTTAAATAATGCTCCGACAATTACCACCGCGGCACCAATACCATAGACTTTTGGCATGATGGTTTTAAAGAGTAGTTCTGCAAATCCGCCTTTTTTCTTGCTCATTGTAGTATGGGTTTAAGTTTTTTTGGGTCTGGTTTTACTAAAGTTAAATAGAGATTTTACAATTTAAAATTCACGTCCTGAAGAGCGACCTAAATGGGTCAATGCACAGCGAAATCCAATATAGGCTCTTGTCGAATCTTTAAATTCATAAGTACGCGTTCCTGTTTCTAGGTAGTAGGCAACATCTTTCCATGATCCTCCGCGCACCACTTTCTTAGGCGCGATTCTCGCATTGTATCGTGAATCTTCAGGATTAGTTCGAGGATCAATGTATTGAGGGTTCAAATCCCAAACAGTAGGAACGGATGCCGGGTTGAAATCATCCAGACACCATTCTGAAACGTTGCCGGCCATGTCATATAAACCATAATCGTTTGGAAAGTATGATTGAACTGGTGAGCTGTACGCAAACCCGTCATCATAAAAGTTACCTCTGCCGGGTTTGAAGTTTGCCAGCATACAACCTTTTGAGTTACGGATGTAGGGGTTACCCCAAGGATACTTGGCCAAATCACGACCACCACGGGCGGCATATTCCCACTCTGCTTCAGAAGGCAAACGGAAATTAGGCATCGGGAAATCCCCTATACTCTTTCTAAAGTCATTTAAGTAGGCTGTTCTCCAGTCAGCGAAAAAAACTGCTGCATCCCAATTTACGCCAACCACAGGGTATTCATCGTAAGCAGGGTGCCAATAGTAATAATCCTGAATCGGATCACCCATATGGTGAGCAAAATCTCTTACCCATGACGTGGTGTCGGGGTAATATTTATCGCGGAATGTTTGCTGGTCAATCGTTTCAAATCCTTCAATGCTACCGTTATCTACCAGGTAAAAATTTGTGAACTGTCGGTATTCGTTATTCGTAATCTCGGTGTCATCCATAAAGAATGAACCAATAGTAACCTGCTTGTTAAAGTTGATTTGAGTTGATGCGGGATCTTCGTCAGCCTGGCCCATGTGGAATGTTCCAGCCGGAATGGGCACCATACCGTAGGGGATGGTCATCACCCAACCTTGTCTGCCGGGAACACCAACCAATTCACCCTGGTCACCACCACGACCACCACCGCCAATACCTAATAATCCACAGGCGCTGGCAGCAATACCCGCAACGAGTAACAAAAGTTTAGAAGAAACCGACTTGCTCATATATCAATTACAGTTTTGCCAAAATTATAAAGACCCGAAAATAGTGCTTAAAGCTCTATTTTTTAAAAATTGCTTACCAAATTCTACAAAATTCGCATAAAACCAAAATAATTTACCGCCTAATGCCTGTAACGGGGGGTTCGAACGATCTTTTTAACGCCACCTGCTATTACCGGCAATTCATACGACAACATTAGCTCATGCGAAAAATTTTCCTTCGCTGCTCTGTCCTTAATCACAAAGTCAACCGAGTACCCTAAGCGCAACGATTTGTCCTTTAGAAATGCATAGCCTAAAAGTAGGTTGGCCGCCTCTGATGATCTGAACGCCAATCCTCCCCACATCGTATTTCGAAGTGTAGCAATAACAGCAAGATCAACTGAAGTTTCGTTGAAATCGGTTTTTACAAGGATGGTAGGATTGATTTGGAGGTCGAAATTCACATCATAGAAATATCCTGCTGTAAGGTTCATATGGTTTTCAAGCGCATTTCGCTGGCTCACACCAAAATCAAACTCTGATTTTAACAAGTGATTAAAGCCTACACCCCCATAGAATTTTTCATTCCTGTACATTAAACCCACACCAAGATCAGGGCGGATTTGGGACTCCTTTCCTGTCTTATCCAATAAAAACGGATCTGATGGATCAATGGCCCGATATTTATCAAAGTCCAATGACTGCGAATACATGCCCAGCTTTATTCCGAAGCTTAACTTACTGCTTTCCTTGATACCTAGGTGATAGGCGTACATCGCCTGGGCTTCCAGGTTATTTTGAGGGCCTAACCGGTCGTTTAATATATACACCCCAAAGCCACTCTTTAACTTATGAATGGGAGTTGAAAAGGAAATTAATTGTGATGTTGGTGCTCCCCCATCGCCAAAAGTAGATTGATAACCCAACCACTGACTACGGTGAAATGCGGTTGCCCGGGTTACACCATCCGCACCAGCCGCGGCCGGTGTTAGATACAAGTGGTTAAACATGTACTGGGTAAACTGCGCGTCTTGCTGTGCAAAAAGCCGGGTACTACCGGCAAGCAGAAGGCAAAAAATTATATATAAACCTTTCCTGAGCATTAAGGTGATAACATGCAAGGTTAAAGTAAATGCTTTTTTACGACACTTTCAAAGCGCATGTAATTAAAGTGTAATAAAAAACACCTATTTGTAAATTCCAATGAATGAATTAGTTATTTGATGCCGTTAGCCTTCTTGATATAGAGTTCAATAGCCCCTGTCATGGATGGTGCATTGGGTAAAGGAGCTTCAATATCCAGAATCAATCCAGCATCCCTTACAGCCTTTGCTGTAGTGGGACCAAACGCTGCAATGCGGGTATTATTTTGTTTAAAATCGGGGAAGTTCACCAACAGTGAATTAATGCCCGAAGGACTGAAGAAGGCAAGGATATCATAGAAAACTTCCTCCAGGTCAGATAAATCACTGGCTACCGTGTTATAAATGATGGCCTCGGTAAACGTGAACCCATTGTCTTTTAAAAAATCAGGGATGTCGTTTTTGCGAATATCCGAGCACGGGAAAAGATACTTCTCGTTCTTATGCTTTTTAAGAATCTCAAGAAGATCCTGGGTGGTTTTAAGGCCGGTAAAGATTTTTCTCTTTCTGATCACGATGTACTTCTGCAGGTAGTTTGATGTCTGGTCAGAAATACAGAAGTACTTCATGTCGGCAGGCATTTCAACTTTCAACTCCTGACAAATCTGAAAAAAATGATCAACAGCATTTCGGCTGGTGAAAATTATAGCTGTGTGATCAAGAATATCAATTTTTTGTTTGCGAAATTCCTTTGCGGGAACCGGGTCAACCTGAATGAAGGGACGAAAGTCTATTTTCAGATTAAATCTCTCCATCAATTTGAAGTAAGGAGAGTTAGGGTCGGTGGGTGCCTCTTGCGTTACCAAGATGCTCTTAACTTTACGCATCCGGTCGTTCACTTTTTCACTCATATCAACTTGTACTGGATTCACCTACTCGTAAAGTACTTTAACAGCTATTAAAAAAGGTATTAATTCGGTGGCACAAATGTACGAAAATAAATGAAACGCAGAGAAAGGTGCCCGTCTAATCAGTTTTAAAAATACAAGAATAACCCACCCCACCATTATCCATCGAAGTGATGCGTACAAAAATGAATACCAGCCCTCATTGCTACCATTTATGATAAAATAAAAGGCAGCGCAAGCCGCTAAGAGCGCGGCAATCAACAGGGTGGATCGAATAAAACCTAAAAATTGAAAACCCGCCTGATCACGTATACCAAAAAGCATCGATAGTAACGTAATCACAAGCGCTTTGCAAAAAAATACAATCACTATAATGCTGCTAACCTGGAGCCATCGCAAACTAATATCAATAAAAGACTGAGCGGTGAGAAAATGCTGAAATTTATACCTGGGGGTTAACCCAATCAACATAACCATTATCACATAGCCTGCCAGCAGGGAGGCGAATAAATAAAACAGCACATTTGCACTGCTGGTGATACGGGCAAACATTTGGCTCTCATCACTCTCGCGTAATGAAAACAATTTGGACAGTGAAAAATAATGGAAGGTTAATTTAGGGTTAAGGCGCAGAATAAAAACAAAGAATACAATTAACAACAGGCCTGCCGCTATCACAAAATTCTGTGCATCATTTCCTTGTCTGTCCAAAGGACCACTTAAGGCTACAGCAGGAAGTTCAGTGGTAATTATTGTTCTAAGACTTTGAGATGTTATCCTCTCCTTGGTGTATAGACTTACTACCGCTTTGGTCGGCAGGCTATCCATAGCTAAAGTAAACTTACGCGTCTGGTCATCCCATAATTGATTGTTTATGAATACGCTAAACTTCTCATCACTTTGCACCATTAATTTGTCTCCCTTGTACCGAGAGGGGTCTAATAGAATATGGATGGCGTTGATCTGATCGGTTTCCTGATAACCCCTGTACTTGCCCTCTGAAAACACTGTCCATTCGGTTTGTAAGTCCTTCTTAATAAAATAATCCTGAGCAATTACAGGTTGTGTAAGAAAAAAGAAAACTACAATGCGAATGACTGGCTTCATGCGGGGTCAAAATTATAGAATAGTAACGCATTCTAATAATTGAAGAACAGTACTCATTTTTTAATACATTAGCGTTGCACCGATATGGCTGGTCTTTATTTTCATATACCGTTTTGTAAGCAAGCCTGCTATTACTGCGATTTTCATTTTTCAACCAATCAGGAGGTAAGGGCTGAGATGGTGAAAGCCCTTGTGAAGGAACTTCATCTTCAAAAAGATTTTCTAAATGGCGAGGTGATCAATACGGTTTACATTGGTGGTGGCACACCCTCCCTCTTAAAATTCGAAGAATTACATTCTCTGTTAGATGCCGTCCGGAACCTTCACCAACTAAATTCAACAGCAGAGATAACACTGGAGGCCAACCCGGATGATCTTACTGATGATACTTTAACAAAAGTAAAACAGGTTGGCATTAACCGGCTAAGCATCGGTATACAAACCTTTCACAACGACTTATTAAAATTTATGAACCGGGCACATGATTCGGCTACTGCCCTACAGGCTATTCAAAGCGCCCGGAAAGCAGGGTTCGACAATATTAGTATTGATCTTATTTACGCTATCCCCGGACAGGATGATGTACGATGGAAAGAAGATATACAACAAGCGCTCGAAGTAAACCCTGAGCATCTTTCATGCTACTCACTAACGATTGAAGAGAAGACCGTTTTCGGGAAGTGGTCCGCCATTGGGAAATTAAAAACGGTTGAAGATGATGTTGCCGCTTACCTACTGGAAGTATTGATGGGTACGCTGAGCGCGGCAGGTTATGAACATTACGAAATTTCAAATTTTGCAAAACCGGGGTTCTACTCACGCCACAACAGCAGCTACTGGAAACAGCAGAAGTATCTGGGCATAGGGCCAAGTGCGCATTCCTATAATGGATCTATCCGTCAATTCAACATCGCCAATAATCACCTATACCTTAAGTCAATCCAGAAAAATGAAATACCGGCCGAAAAAGAGGTACTCACAATAGAAAACAAAATCAATGAATATATTCTTACTACATTAAGAACACAATGGGGAACTGACCTGACTAAACTCAAACAAGAATTTAACGTTGATCTGCTTCAGCAAAATAGTGCGTATATTCAACAGTTGATAGAGCGCGATCAGGCGATATTAGCTAATGGTGTTTTAATCTTAACCCGAAAAGGGAAATTACTTGCTGATAAACTTGCTTCCGATTTATTTGTTGAGAAAAAATGAATGTAACAATTTCATTTAACGGTAAAACGTACTTAGCTAACTTACACGAGCCGCTGGATATTTCATTGCCCATCCGCGAAGGCGAAAACAACCCTAACTGCTATTGGGCTGAGTCCGTAAAATTTGAAACGATTAAGGCGGGCAATTTTATTGGTAGCGTGAAAGATGGTGGTTCAGTTAATTACCAAAAGTTAACCATTACCCCACATGGTAATGGAACCCATACTGAATGTTATGGACATATCTCTGATGATGGAGCAACCGTAAATCACAATCTGAATCACTTTCATTTTATAGCGGAGCTTGTTTCAGTTGAGCCAAAGGAAAATCCTTCCGGAGATTTCGTTATTACTCAATCCATGCTTTCTTCAACACCCGGCACACGGGCCCTGGTGATTCGAACACTTCCTAATGGGGTGTCAAAACAAACGAAGCAGTATTCGGGCACTAACCCTCCGTATGTAGAGGCTGAAGCTATGGCGCACCTGGTTGAACAAGGTATCCAGCATCTTCTTATAGACCTTCCCAGTCTAGACAAAGAAGTTGACGAAGGAAAACTATCCGCCCACAAGGCGTTTTGGAAATTTCCACAGGAAACACGCAAACAAACCACGATCACAGAGTTAATCTACGTACCGAATAATATTCCTGATGGGCTTTATTTATTGAATCTGCAGATTATCAGTTTGGAAATGGATGCCAGCCCCAGCAAGCCGGTGTTATACAAGCTGAAAGAAGTTTTGTAACTTCCCGCTTAAGATCCCCCGATGAAATCGTCTGAAGAAAAACGCGTATACATGCTTCTTAAATCTGTGATCTTTCATTATCACGGATTAGATGAAGAAGAGAAAAATGACCTGGACAAAACAGCCACCGAGCTTGATGCCCACGAAGAATATCAATGGGCGCAGGAGTTTATCGCCAAAGACTACCTTACCTCGTTCGAACGCGCCCGCGATTTCCTCAACGATATTATCGCTGATTACCCAAAAGATAAACGGGTTGAACTCATAAACATGGTTTGGCAAGCCAATAACCTAAAGGGTTATGTTACTGAAATGGAGGCCACAGCTATGTTAAAGCTTGCTAAAGACTGGAACGTTCAGAAAGAACTGATTGAGTTGGTGCTGAAGTAAATTACAAGCTCATCATATCTTTAAACTTAGCCGCCTGCCTGCGACTAACTTCAACCTTATCACCACCCTTCAGTTTTACCATCAGCCCTCCGTTAAACCAGGGCTCAATACCTTCTACCCAACTCAGGTTTACGATATGCTTACGACTGGCCCTGAAAAAGGCACGCTCATCCAGTTTTTCATCCAGCGCATTCAGCGACTTGTGGATCATCGGACGGTTGGTGTCAAAATATACTTTAATGTAGTTACCATCCGACTCGAACAAGCGGATATTGGAAAGACTTACAAACCAGCATCGCTCTCCGTCTTTCACAAAAACCTGGTCGTTCAGTCCGAGTTTCTTTTCACCTTCGGGGCGTGTGGCGGCCACTTTTGCTCTTTCCTTTTCGGCAATTTTAGAAATTGTTTCCGCCAAACGTTCAGGTTGTATGGGCTTTAACAAATAATCAAGGGCACTCACCTCAAACGCTTTCAGGGCAAACTCATCGTAAGCCGTAGTAAATACAACCAGCGGTACGGAATCCAGTTCTTCCAATAACTGAAACCCAGTTTTACCTGGCATCTGTATATCTAAGAATAGCAGATCGGGATTTAGCTCATTTACCATATTCAATGCTTCATCGGCATTGGTTGCTTCACCAATTACTTCTATGGAAGGATGCTCTTCCAGTAATTTCATCAACTCTTTGCGCGCCAGGCGCTCGTCATCAATTATCAATGCTCTCATGCGGTATGCGGATTTTGAGGTATTACTATTTCTGTGAGCACAAAACTATCATTTTCATTAACCATTCTAAATGAGGCGTCATCACCATATAAAAGCTTTAGTCGCTGTACGGTATTGGCTATGCCCAACCCAGCTTTTCCTTTGCGCACCCCGTTCACCAGTTGGCCGCTGTTGCGAATCTGAATCCTCAACCGATTATCCTCTACAAACGTTCGGAGTTGCACTACTCCCCCCTCCGTTAATTTTGAAATACCATGCTTAACGCCATTCTCAACCAGGGTTTGGATCATTAGTGGAGGGACGCGGAATCCCGCAGAATCGGGGTGGATACTGAAATCCGTTTTTAACCGTTCCTCAAACCGAACGCTCTCCAGACTCAGGTAATCCTTAACAATCCTGAGTTCATCCTCAAACTTGGTTAGTCCCTTCTTTTCATAAGCGAGGGAATTGCGCAAAATATTAGAAAGTTGATTAATGGCTTGTTTTGATTTTTTGGGGTTCTCATCTACCAGCGCCCGGATACTGTTTAAAGCATTAAAAATAAAATGCGGATTCAATTGCGACTTCAGGTTATTCAATTCAATCTCCACCATAGAAGCCTCATATTTCAACGATTTGTTATACTGTTCAATAAAGTGATAGGTGAAATAAAACACAGACCAGAGAAAGAAGAAGACCATGTATACAATCGATAGTCCAAGCACCTGGTCGGGATTAAATGCGGTGTCCATTATCGTAGTACGACCGGTGATAAACCCAAGGGGGATTCTAAAAAAATATGCCACTACTGCCAACAACCCAGAAGCTAGTAAAACTCGTGGAATGAGCCTTGGAATACTGAGCCTGATCCATTTTCGTCTTTTCAGGTACAAACGGAATATATGGGTGATGAATAAAAAAAGAGATGCCTCCGCTATGAAAAAAATAGTTCTTCTCCACCCAAAGCCCTGCTCAGAAGCCATTACACTAATCAGTGTTTGAAGGATAGCATAAGATGCCCAGCCGCTGATCTGCAAAATCCAATAAAGCCGTTTCTTATTATCAACCATAAAGGCACTAATCCAATATGTAAAGGTAAAGGTTCCTTACCTACTGTCACTACAGTAATTACACGTAAGGATATCAGAAAAATTTATAGCGCAACAGGTAGAAAAACTGGAGTGCCGTTGCCACAATCAATACCCAGGTAACAATAACCAGTGGCTTCTTGTAAGGAAGCAAACCCGGCTCGGTTGTTAACGCATTTACAATAAAGGCTGATCCTGCGCAGACATACATGGAGAACTCCAGCATATCATTGATATAATACTGATACCCGCCTACGGCAATAAAAATTAAACCAAACAGATACTGGCGTGTTTGCGAATTCATCTTTTGTCTTTCAATTCAAAGGCAATAACGTTAATTCAACTCCGCCTTCAAAAATCTTCCTGTATAACCGGCTGGATTATTCGCAACAGCTTCGGGCGTACCTCTGGCCACAATTCGTCCTCCCAACTCACCACCTTCAGGGCCCAGGTCAACAACATAATCAGCCGATTTGATAACATCCATATTATGCTCAATAACCAATACGGTGTTGCCCTTGTCAACAAGTTTCTGCAACACATTCAGCAAATGGGCAATATCCTGAAAGTGCAAACCGGTAGTAGGCTCATCCAAAATGTAAAAGGTCTTACCCGTATCACGTTTCGACAATTCAGTAGCAAGTTTTACACGCTGTGCTTCCCCACCCGATAAGGTTGTGGCATGCTGACCTAATGAAATATAGTCCAGGCCGACATCAGCTAAGGTTTTAATTTTTCGTAAAATCTTTGGTTGGTTTTCAAAAAAGGTAACAGCCTCTTCCACGGTCATGTCCAACACATCGGAAATGGATTTGCCTTTGAAACGCACTTCCAATGTTTCACGGTTATAGCGTCTGCCTTTACAGGTTTCGCAATGCACATACACATCCGGAAGAAATTCCATTTCAATTAAGCGCAAGCCTGCACCTTCGCAGGTTTCGCATCGCCCACCTTTAACATTGAACGAGAACCTTCCCGGTTTGTAGCCCCGGATTTTTGCTTCAGGTAATTGAGCAAACAGATCACGGATATCGGTAAACACACCGGTATATGTTGCAGGGTTTGAGCGTGGTGTTCTTCCGATGGGCGACTGATCTACTTCAATCACTTTGTCTATGTGTTCAAGCCCTTCAATCTTATTATAACTTAAAGGATCTCTTCGTGAATTGAAAAAGTGTTTATTTAAAATTGGATAAAGTGTTTCATGAATGAGGGTTGACTTGCCGCTTCCAGATACCCCTGTAATACAGGTTAGCGTACCCAGCGGGATTTCCAGATCAACATTTTTCAGGTTATTGCCCGTTGCGCCAGTAAGCTTTAAATGATGGCCGCTTCCCGCTCGCCTTTGCTTGTTGTAAGTGATGGCGAGTTTTCCGTTTAAATATTTTGCTGTAGTGCTTCCATTTTTTAGGAAAGAATGCGGTTCGCCTTCAGCCACTACCTGACCCCCATGGCGGCCTGCTCCCGGACCGATATCAATAATGTAGTCAGATTCCAACATCATTTCCTTATCGTGCTCAACTACAATTACTGAGTTACCGAGGTCGCGCAAATCTTTTAATGCCCGTATAAGCTTAACATTATCACGTGCGTGCAAGCCAATACTGGGTTCATCCAAAATATATAATACGCCTACCAGTTGGGTACCGATTTGTGTCGCTAATCGAATGCGTTGTGCTTCACCACCACTAAGTGTTCGTAACGGGCGGTCGAGGTTCAGGTATTCCAGACCAACATCCAACAAAAAGCCAATGCGCTTGCGGATTTCTTTCAGTACTTCAATGGCAATGGTGCGTTGTTTTTCATTGAGTCGGCTTTCCAGATTCTTAAACCAATCATTGAGTTTTTTTATGTCGAGGGCGGCCAGTTGGGCAATATTCTTTCCATCAATAAGGAAGTGCAGAGATTCCTTTTTCAACCTTGCCCCGTTACAGTCGGGACAGGTTTTTACTATCATAAAATCTTCAACCCAACGCTTAATGGCTTCGGATCCTTCATCACGTTGCTTTTCTAAAAAGTTTACGATGCCTTCAAACCGTGTATTCCATTCCGTGCCCGGATATTTCACTGAGGCAACGGCCACCGGAACATCATCGCCATACAACAACACCTTCAATACATCTTTTGGTATGTCTTTAATGGGTGTACTTAGGGTGAGTTTGTATCGTTTTAGAATGGCTTCAACTTTTTTGAAAATCCATATGTCACGGTATTCGCCCAGCGGTAAAATTCCGCCACGGCTAATGCTCAATTTCTTGTCTGGTATTACAGATTCTTCTGTTATTTCTTCCACTTGGCCCAGCCCATTGCATACCGGGCAGGCACCATAGGGTGAGTTAAAAGAAAACGTATTGGGTGCAGGCTCATCGTAGGAAAGCCCGGTAACAGGATCCATCAAAAATTTTGAAAAATGATGAACCTTTTGCTGCTCATCCAGCACCATAATCACACCCTTTCCTTCCTTAAGTCCACGATTAATAGACTGGCCTATACGTACACGATCTTTAGCATCTACCACAATCCGGTCAATAACCACCTCAATGTCGTGTATCTTATAGCGATCAACCTGCATCTTAGCCGTAATGTCGAGCAGTTCGCCATCCACACGAACTTTGGTAAACCCTTGCTTGCGGATTTGTTGAAACAATTCTCGGTAGTGCCCCTTCCGTCCTTTTACCACCGGTGCCAGCAAGATTAATTTTCTGTTTTTAAAATTCTGAAGAATAGCATCCAGTATTTGGTCTTCAGACTGGCGGATCATTTTTTCTCCGCTCAGGTAAGAGTATGCCTCTGCCGTACGGGCAAACAGCAGGCGCATGAAATCATAAATTTCTGTTACCGTTCCCACCGTTGATCGTGGATTGCGTGAGGTAGTCTTTTGTTCGATGGAAATAACCGGACTAAGTCCGTTGATTTTGTCTACATCGGGCCGTTCAAGGTTGCCCAGGAAACTTCGGGCATAGGCCGAAAAGCTTTCCATGTACCTGCGCTGCCCCTCAGCATATATGGTATCAAAAGCCAGCGATGACTTACCGCTTCCGCTGATGCCGGTTATGACCACCAGCTTATTGCGCGGAAAGGAAAGGTTAACATTCTTGAGGTTATGCTCGCGCGCACCAATAATTTCTATGAATTCGAAACCGGTTGAATCCTTTACTTTTTTCTCCGCTAATGCCCGCGCCATGAATTTTTATGAAGAATACAAAAATGAAGGAAGGATTGTTACCAGACAACAGAAGTTTAACTCTGTTTTAGCTTAAAAAGAAATTTCAGTATTGAGCAGAAGGGAACTGATTTTACCGATTTGTTCTGCGATGGGCTCATATTTCTGATTTTTGAGCGTAAGCCCGATGGCCAGTTTTGATTCAGGATCGACCATCCAGTACTCTTTAACCCCAAAGCGCTCGTAAAGTGCTCTCTTTTTTATTTTATCATGATCTTTATTTCCATCCGAAAGAATTTCAATAATCATATCTGGTACACCATGAATATGACCCCTCTTATCAATGATTTTTTGATTTCCTCCCAAAACAACAATAATATCGGGTTGAACTGCATTTGATTGATCATCCAAATAAACATCGAAGGGGGCTATTAAAACATCTCCCAAGCCTTTGTCAGTTACAGCTCTGTCAAGCGTAACAAAAATTTTTTGCAGTGTTTTTTGATGATTATAAAGTGGCGCAGGGGACATGTAGATATTATTTTCAATTAATTCCACCAACGTACCTTCCGGAAGGCTTTTGTAAACTTCCATAAGCGTGCGGGGTGGGCTGTCAAGTGTCGGCTTCATCATACCAAAGATACAATTAATTGAACAAAGAGGTTCACGCTACATCCTTACCGGTAACCAGCTTTAACATGGCAAACCAATGCTGCCTATCCAATTTAACAGTTAACGCATTAGCTCCTTCAGTTAACCTGCTCGCGTTGGTTGTACCCAAAATCGGAAAAATACCTGAAGGGTGCTTAAGCAACCACGCTAACAACAACTGACTTAAGCTACACGTGTAGTGTTGGGCAAGGGCTTCCAGTTGCTTTTGGGTTTCGCTCGCGGTAAAAAATTTCCCCCCGCCTAAAGGCGACCATGCCATAGGAGAAATGTGATGCTTCATCAACGTATCCACCGTGCCATCGAAGAACAGTTGATGATTAAACAGAGAAAGTTCAATTTGATTGGTCACCAGTGGAAAGGGCAAATATGACTGAAGCATCTCAAACTGTGTAACTGTAAAATTGGAGATCCCAAAAAACAAAACCTTTCCGGATTGTTTAAGCGTGCTAAATGCTTCCGCCACTTCTGCGGGATTCATCAGCGGATCAGGGCGATGCAATAACAACAAATCCAGGTAATCAGTTTTTAAATTTTGAAGCGAATGCTCAACCGATGCTACAATATGCTCTTTAGAAGTATCATAGTGCTTAACCCGGTGTTCCGGTCTTTTATCGGATAGAAGTTTAATGCCACATTTGGTTACCAGTTGAATTGTACTCCGCAGCGATGATCGGTTCGCAATAGCGTAACCAAACAATTCCTCGCAGGAATAATTTCCATAAATATCAGCATGATCAAATGTAGTAATGCCGTTTTCCAGTGATGTATTAATCAATGCTTCGGTGTCGCTGGACGAAAGGGCATGCCAACGCCATACCCCGGTAATAATCCTTGATAATTCTGGTCCCTCCGGATGTATCCTTTTCTTTTCCATGCCTGTAAATTACACAAGTTTAATTGCCTTCAATCCAAATACTAAAATCCGGTTGTTAAAACGTTTGCATTCCTCATACTTCTGCTAACTTGGATAAAAAATACCCCCTATGCAGAACGACATCCTTGATCTTATTAAGCAACGGAACCCCAACGAACCAGAATTTTTACAGGCCGCTGAAGAAGTGATCGTCTCTATCTGGCCGGCCATTGAAAAAAATAAAGAGCTTCAAAAGTTAAAAATACTGGAGCGGATGCTGGAGCCGGAACGTATGATCTCTTTCCGTGTAACCTGGCTTGATGATAAGGGTGAAATTCATGTGAACCGTGGGTACCGCGTGCAAATGAACAGTGCCATAGGGCCGTATAAAGGTGGCCTTCGTTTTCACCCATCGGTAACACCAAGCGTACTAAAGTTTTTGGCTTTCGAGCAGATTTTTAAAAATGCCTTAACCGGCATACCCATGGGTGGCGGCAAGGGCGGATCTGACTTTGATCCGAAAGGAAAATCTGAAAATGAAATCATGAAATTCTGCCAGGCCTTTATGGGTGAACTGTCGCGCCACATCAGCCACCGGTTAGATGTTCCTGCTGGAGACATTGGTGTTGGTGGCCGCGAAATCGGCTACCTGTTTGGTGCCTACAAAAAAATCAAAAACGAGTTTACCGGAGTGTTTACCGGCAAAGGCATTGGCTGGGGCGGGAGTTTAATCCGAACCGAAGCAACAGGTTATGGCCTGATCTACTTTGCTGAAAATATGCTGCACACCAAAGGCGATTCGATTAGGGGCAAAACCTGTTTGGTTTCCGGGTCTGGCAATGTGGCCCAATATTCCATTGAAAAGATTAATAAGATGGGAGGCAAAGCAATCACCGCGTCTGATTCCTCTGGATTTATTATAGACGAGGCGGGCATTACCAAAGAGAAGCTGGAATTTTTAAAAACCCTGAAAAACGAAAAGCGCGGCCGTATAAAAGAATATGCGGATAAATATAAAAGTGCAGTCTATCACGATATTGATCCAAAGGCCGATCATAATCCACTATGGAACATCAAGGCCGATTGTGCTTTCCCTTGCGCAACTCAAAATGAAGTGAACGGCAACGATGCCAACAACCTGGTGAAAAACGGTATTAAACTGGTAGGCGAAGGCGCCAACATGCCGGTCACTATCGAAGGCATCAATATCTTAATCGACAATGGCGTAATGTATTCTCCCGGCAAAGCCTCTAATGCCGGTGGTGTAGCCACTTCCGGTTTGGAGATGACACAAAACTTTATGGGTGCCAACTGGACACGCGAAGAGGTAGATACCAAACTTCAGGACATTATGAAAAACATTCATGATACCTGCTTAGCTGCCGCCAATGAATATGGAAAGCCTGGCAACTATATGGTAGGTGCCAACATTGCAGGCTTCTTGAAAGTGGCCAACGCCATGAAAGCCCAAGGGGTGATCTAAACAAAACCTATTAATTCTACTTTCGTTCAATTAGTGGGAATCACTCCCACTCAGAGGTTCCTACTAATTGAATAAAATTATGCTTATCACCACAACCCACTCCATTGAAGGGAAAAAAATTGTAGAATATTACGGACTGGTTTCGGGCGAAACCATTATCGGTGCAAACCTCGTAAAAGATTTGTTTGCCAACATAACCGATGTTGTTGGTGGAAGATCTGGTGTATACGAACGCACGCTGCGGGAAGCCAAAGACACAGCCCTGAATGAAATGACCCAAGAAGCTATGCGCATTGGAGCCAATGCCGTGATTGCTGTTGACCTGGATTATGAAACACTGGGTTCAGGCGGCAGCATGTTGATGGTGACGGCTTGTGGCACTGCTGTACGATTAGAGTGATCCCTCACTTATTTTTAAGTTGCAACGTAATGCCAGCCATTTCTTCCCAACGGTAGTACTGGAAAGTGCCCTCATCGGACATTGCTACGAACAAACCATGAGGAAACCCCGGCAATGATTGACTGGTTACATCACTTCCATCACTCTCGGCAATGGCTAGGGGTACTACAAAGATCTCAGGATGTTCATGTGGCCTATCAGGTTGTCCTTCTCTTGGAAAGACACGAAACTTGCCAGCCTGCTGATCTGAAACCAAAATGTATCCGGTGGACTTATTCAGTTTATAAATTGAAATTCCTTCAATGTCCTCCGTGAAACCGGAGGTACCGAACAATGCCAGTTCAACATTACTGCTGTCCGGGTGGGCATATGACTTATGGATTCCATGTTGTTCATCTGAATGGTAAACAAATCCAAGTTCGTTATCAACGGCAATGGACTCTATTTCCTTCTTGCCTGAATAAAATCCGAATTTTCTCTTCAGTGAACCGATTACTTTTCCGGAACCATCATCTTCAAGCAGGTATTGCCATAAATAGGAACCGTCTTGTGGCCCGGTCTTCCGGCCGACTATAGCATAAATTTTATTATCCTCCCGATTAGTGAACAGGGCTATACCCATTGGATCGCGCATTGATTCTCCTTCAAAAACAGGAATTCCCCCCGCATCAATTGGCGTTAGATCCGGCAAAGTAAAAACCCTAATTGTATTTGTGTTACGTTCCGTACACACCGCAATATCAACGGTGTCCTTTCCTAGCTTTAAGCCATAGGCAATATCCACGTTGTTTGGGCGCTTCAAAGGCCAAAAGCGATTTACAATTTTACCCTCAAGGTTGAATACATAAAGTCCTCCTTCATTCGTATCGCCCCCTTTGTCCGTCCCAACAATTAACACGTCTGTAGAATCTTTTGGATTTATCCAGATGGCCGGATCATCTGTGTCGTGTGGAACTTTTTCAGTAACAACAGCCGGATATATCAATGCAGTAGAATTGCCTTCAACTCCAGCTTCCTTTGGTTGGTGCTTACATCCTGTAAGTAATGAGAATGAGACGAACAGACAAGTGAATACAATAAATCTCATAGACCAAAAATACGATGGCTAATCCTTTTCCAACACACTTACGCCACTGCCTGCATACAACTCTTCTCCATCTTTGAAGTTATCCTCGTCAATTACTTTCAAGAAAGTTATCGTGAGTATGCTGCCCTCAATTGAATACTCAGATTCAATGATAAAATCCAGCTCATCTTCCGGCTCACCATCATCTCCGAGAATGATATGACTCCCCTCAAGTTCCAATTCCCCATCATCAAAATCATAATCAGCTTCAATTTCAATCTCGACCTCCTCTCCATCTAAGTCCAGATAAACCAATACTATCTTCATTTCGTCAAACTCAAATTCAAACTCCACCTCAATTGATTCACCTTCCATTACATCAGAGAATTCAAGAGCACCCAGATCAGCGTTTATTGGTCCGAAAATTTCTTTGAACGCATCAAGCTCGTCTTCATTCGTTATTTCCATTTTCCAACTTCCTGCCAATTCATGATCCAGGATCTCATATTCAAACTCATCAGGAGTTCCCAAAATTATGTTTGCTCCGGCTGCCTGAAGGTTACTGAGCGAGAATTTAAAACTACCGGAAGCATAAAATACCTCCTCTTCACCTGGCAGCTTAAACACCACTTCAAATGATTCCGGCAATGAACCATCAGGCAAATTCAATGTTATGGTTCCGGAAAGACCATTCGCACTGGCCGTAAAATCCAATTCGTATTCTTCATCATCAACCTCTGCAACTATCTCATCAATTGACACATTGCCAATCATATCGTCTGTAAGATTTGAGATTTCATAATCAACCGTTACCACTGCCGAGGGCAAATCGCCAATAAAATCCGCAAACTTTATTTCCAATCCATAGTCTTCTGCATCTGGCAAATCTCCCCCTTCATCAGTGTCCAAAATCAACCGGAAA
This sequence comes from Flammeovirgaceae bacterium UBA2366, assembly GCA_002344065.1. GTDB lineage: Bacteria > Bacteroidota > Bacteroidia > Cytophagales > Cyclobacteriaceae > UBA2336. The sequence continues at coordinate 191,187 of DDTK01000010.1, read as the reverse complement.
GGGTAATTCTCAACCAATGGTTCAACGTCAAGGGTATTGTCTGCGCAGGATGCCAACATCATGAACAGGCCAACCAAAAATGTATTGCTTAATATCTTGATGAACTTCATAAGTAATTGATTGTTGTGATTAGTTAATATCAACTTTAACACCTACCCGGCTCCACCATGAGTAGAACTCCCGCTGAACGTATTGATCTTCCCTGCCTTGATACACCTCAAACGGCTGGTTTGTCAGGTTAAGAAATTCAGCGAACAAACGAATACGGGGGTTAATGGTATACGTAGCCGTGGCATCAAATTGAACCCTGCTTTTAACAAAAAAGTCTTCATCGGATTCTTCACCAACTTCTGAAATATATTCACCATTAAAGTTCAAGGCTAAGCGCACATTCAGGCGTTTGGTTTCATACCCGAGTGCAAAATTCCCAACATTACTGGCTTGACCTGGTAACCGAACTTTGCCTCTTCCTTCAATACTGGCATTTGAAGTTGTGTATGTGTAGTTGGCATAAACTGACAGGCCACTCAATACTCCCGGCAAAAATGTAAGATTTTGCTGATACGCCAGTTCAAAACCAAAGAGGTCAGCGCTTTGGCCATTCTGCCATTGATTTACTGTTAAATCAATGCCATCAAGTGTTGCGTCAAATCTTCTGTTGAAAATGAAATCGGACAGCTTCTTGTAGAACACACCACCGGATAAAACTCCAACGGTACCAAAGTAATGTTCACCTAACAAATCAAAATTGGTAGCACCAACAGGTATAAGTTCGGGGTTTCCAATAGTTGCTTCGCGACCGCTAAAGTCAATTTCCTGACTGGGTACAATGCTCTCAAAATTCGGACGGGAATAGCTTTGTGTGAACGCTGCGCGGATGTTGGTATTTGAGCTAATGGCGTAACGCACATGTAATTGAGGCAGTAGGAAACTATAGTCTGTCTTCCCCTGTTCAGAAACAATTTCATCCAGATCGCCATCAAAATCATATACTACTGTATTGAAGTTGTACCCTACTTTGGTGAGCTCATACCGGAATCCTCCCAACAGCATTAGCTTATTAAACTGAATACGAGCCATAAGATAGGCGGCATAAACGTCTTCGGTTGCTTTGTAGGACTCAACCGCCTCAGCAGAAAGCTTATCTTCCACATTCAATTCAAACGCATTGCGGTTTGTGTTAAAAAAGGGAATAAATTTTTCAACATCTGCACCAGGACTAAAACTGTAGCGCCCAAGAAAATTGCCATTGGAAGGACCTCCTTCAAATTGATTCAAGGTTGGAGTTTCTCCCCCTTCCCATGAAAAAACGTCCTCTGTAACCCTGAAACTTTTTTCTTTGAACCTAACCTTGCCACCAAACTTCAACAGACCGTCATTAGCCCCTGCTTTAAACGGAATACCGATGTTTATTTTTGCTGTCTTATTGATATCCAGTGCATACGTGCTTCCAAAAACAGCTTCATCAAACTCATACAGCGAATTGTCTGTATACGGAACATCGTTGGTAACTGTGAATGCAGGATATTCCGGATCACTTTCAAAATCGATGCTGAGACCGTCAACCTCCCCCACAAATCCTAATTCGATATCGAAAGGTGTATCCTGAATAGCTTCAGAGTAAGCCACCTCATAATCGAGATTAATTTTATTGAATAGATGCTTGCCGCCAAGATTGAAACTGGAAACAATCTGCTTTTCCAGCCTGTCTTTTGTCAGGCGCTCAATCTCATTGTCTTCAAAAGGTGAGTCATCTACATTGGGTACAAAAATGTAACGTGACCGTAGTTCGCGATCGGTAAAACGGTTATAAATACTCCTAAAGTAGATTTCATTTTTTGTATTGAATTTATAGTCAATTGTGCTGCTAAGTCCAAGTCGTGTGCGCACAAGTTCATAGAGGCGAAGTTCCATTTCTTCATCATCACGCTCCCAATTATCTGATCCACGGTCGGTTTCGTAATAGCTTGTGTTCAGCATTACACCGAGCTTATTATTTAAAAAGCGTTGACTGAATTCCAATGAACCTTGTCCATTATATCGCTTTACGATGCTATTGTATCCGGCAAGCAAAGAAGCACGTATGGTTGGTGTCTCGGATTGCGCGGTACGGGTAATCAGGTTTACATTTCCCCCTACGGCATCCCCATCCATATCGGGTGTAATTGCCCTAGTAACTTCCATAGAGGCCAATTGATCAGCCGGTATAGCATCGAGGGCAACGAACCGAACACCAGGTTCAGGTGATGGAATTTGCTCACCATTTATACTAATGTTGGTAAATTGAGGAGCAAGACCACGAACCAAAACATATCTTCCTTCACCCTGATCGCGTTCGATATTCACACCCGGCACACGTTGCAACGCCTCCGCTACGTTAGGATCCGGGAATCGGCCAATCTGATCAGCGCTTACAATGCTCTTTATGTTATCTGCAGTTTTTTGTTGATTAAGTGCACGTTGTTGTCCTTGTAGTACCCCGGTGATAACAACGTCCTGCAATTCTGTTATGCCGCTGGTGAGTGATATTTCTACAACAGATACCATGTTGACTGTTACATCAACTGTCAGCTCACTTGATTTATATCCAATATAACTAACCTCCAGAACAACAGTTCCTGTCTTAACACGCAAGAAGAACTCCCCTTGCAAATCGGTTACAGCGCCTGTCGTTGAGTTTGCCACTTTAACTGTAGCACCGGGCAATCGCTCACCGGTTAAGGTATCTGTAACCTTTCCTTTAATAGTGCCTGCCTGCGACCAGGCTTTCAATGATACAATAAGGAAGATAAAAATGAGTAGTGAGTTTCGCATAGGCTTAAGAGTAGCTGCGAACATAACAGGGCACTGTTATTTTAGTATTAGCATAAGGTTACCCTTGAAATTACTTTGGAAAGAAATGTTAAGAATAAATAAACACCCAAAGGCAAAGAAGAATTAATTGCCGCTATCGAAAAAATATGACAGCCCTTTGTGTTTCCTGTACACTATCTTTAAGAATACACATATATTTTTCTTCTCAATTTATTTTATTCACTAACCTTTTATAAAACATTAAGGTCGGCTTGACTCCTTGGGCCTCTTCGCTAAGGGTATAGTATCCTTTACCGTAATAGTCAAAAGCAATGCTTTCGCCCTGAGGCTCCTGGTGGTACGGCAACAAAATGGGCTGTGTTTTTAAAAGCTCAGCAATCGGCTCATTATTACTCCTTCGCCAATAGTATACCTGTTCATAGTCTTTGATTAGTATTTCCTTTCCATCGGCTGACCAGTCGGCTGCCACAATCAATGTAAACGGTAGCGACTCCAAAACTTTCTCCGCTATCATACTTTCGGTAGTTGACTGAGGATAAGGCAACCGGTACAGGTTTACAGCAGCCTCACGCTTTGAAAAAATATAAAGATCTTTAGTTGCCGGATCGATCATCAATGCTTCACAATCGCGAGTACCATCCGGCAACTTAAACTTTATAGAATCTACCTGCTCAAGCTCAACGGTTGTGTCTTTCGTTGGAATAACAGGCTCCAGAAACCTGTAAATAAATTTGTATTCATACTTGGCCAGATTATCGCCAACATCCCCTACGTAAACATAAGTCTTATCCCTTTCGGGGCCGGGTCCCACAGCAATATCTTCCCAATCGCGGTTTACAGTTCCTTTTAACCATACAGTTGCCCGATGCCTGCCCAACGAATCAAGTAAAAATATTCTTGCCTTATCACCGCTGTCGTTGTGTGTCCATAACATACCCGGATTGGTATGGCTGGCCGCCATACCAGAGGCTTCATCAATTTTTTTTGAATCCAGCACACCAGCAAGTACACCCTGCTCGAAAATATCTTTCTGTGCTTCTGATAATCGTCCACACGAAACCAGAACGAAGAAATATAAAAACCAAACCAACCGAACCATCATGGCGACAAAGAAACCAGTATCAAATCAAATTGAAAACCATTAGCAGAAAAGTTTACAATCTCATAATCAATTCTGATGATCCCAAACATAACTTAATGTCATGCCGGCCTGTGAGCCTGCCTACCGGCAGGCAGGCCGACATCTCATTCATAGTTTAGGATCGCGGGTCAATGCCCGCGATGACTTTAAATGCAATTATGAGTGTTTACGGATCATCGTTTAATCAATTTATCTTTGTCTACTTTTACACAATGGCTGAAGAACTTGTATTACCCGATGATGCTGAGGAAGAGTTGCTATTCGAACACCACCGTATTGTGGCTGACCCAGGGCAAAGCCTGCTCCGGATAGATAAATTTCTTAATGACAGGCTCGCCAATGTGTCGCGATCAAAAATTCAAAAAGGGATTGACGATGGATTTGTACTTGTCAATGACAAACCTGTAAAATCAAATTACAAGGTCCATCCAAACGATGTGATTGTAATTTCTTTTCCTGAGCCGCCACGCGACACCGATGTTGTTCCGGAGAACATTCCACTCAATATTGTGTATGAAGACGATGCGTTACTGGTCATCAATAAACCGGCAGGCATGGTGGTGCATCCCGCCTATCAAAACTGGAGCGGTACACTTGTAAACGCGCTGGCCTACCATTTTCAAAACCTGCCACAGTTAGCAGGCAACGAAGGTAAACCCGGACTTGTACACCGTATTGATAAAGATACATCAGGGCTGTTGGTTATTGCCAAAACTGAGTACGCTATGACCTCGCTTGCGAAACAGTTCTTCGATCACTCGATTGAGCGGACCTATTATGCTTTGGTATGGGGTATTCCTGATCCTCCGGAGGGCACAATCAATGTTCATGTTGGCCGGAGCCTGAAAGACAGACGTGTTACGGTTGCCTTCCCGGAAGGAAACATGGGAAGACATGCCATTACACATTACAGGTTGTTGAAAGATCTTCGCTATGTTTCATTAATTGAATGCAAACTGGAGACTGGCCGCACCCACCAGATACGCGCGCACATGAAGTACCTTGGGCATCCATTATTCAACGATGCCATGTATGGCGGTGATCAGATTATGAAAGGCACGGTGTTCACCAAGTATCGGCAGTTTGTTGACAATTGTTTTAAGCTAATTCCCCGACAGGCACTGCATGCAAAAACCCTGGGATTCATTCATCCAAAAACCAAAACCTTTATGCAATTCAACTCAGAATTACCTGATGACTTCACTGCGGTGTTGGAAAAGTGGGAAAAATATGTTCAACACGAATAGTGTTTAAAGTCAAAAAAGGAAATCGGATTAAACAGAAAACAATTTTCTGTTACCAAAACGTGAACAATTTTTCTGAAGAGGGAAGAAGGCTGTGCCGGACCAAAATCAGGTCCGAAATTTTAAAGGGGAAGACCAGACGCTTAAGCCTGTAGTCTCAGGCTTCGATCAGTTTTTAACGCCTTGCGAATCTCCTTCATGGCCTCGCGTTTAAAGCGTTTGTACTGACTTTCATCCTGAGTAGTTACCAGCATATTTTTTATGTACGCAAGAACTTTTTCGGACTGCGACTGATCCAAGGCGTCCAGTGACTCCAGAATCTGGAGTTTTTGGGTGGCTGTTGTCATCGTTTTAGTGGTTGTTACTGTAAATATAACGTTTATCCGTCAGAAAAGTTTAATGTAACTCACTGATAATGAAATGTTAATGAACAATTAACTTACCCTAAACCGCGTTTTTACTGCAAAAACTGCATCTACCGGTGAAAAACTGAAGAAACAAACCTGAATACTTCAGGAAGTGCCGTTCTCCAATACTCCCAGTTATGAACACCATCACGGACACGAAATTCATGCGGGACTTTCTTATCAATCAAAATTGAATGAAGCTCCATGTTGCCCTTGATCAGGAAGTCTTTGTCGCCACAATCAATATAATACTTCACTTTTTTTAGGTCATCAGTAGTGGCATCGTTAACCAGTGAAAGTATCCAGTTCTTATTCAAATGATCGGTTACCCTCGCCTCTCCCTTATTTTTTCCATAGGGGGGGCCAAACACATTATCCCAATTTTCGTCAGGCATATTAAGCAGTTCATCACGGGTAAAAATTCCAGCGCTTAGTGGCGCGGCAACGGCAAAAAGGTTGGGGTACTTAATCGCCATGATCATCGTTCCGTGCCCACCCATAGATAATCCCGCAATACCACGAAATCCTTTTTCGGCACGCGTTCTTAGTGTTGCATCAATGTGTGGTATAAATTCCTTAATAAAAAAATCCTCGTATTTCACTTTTCCATCGGCACTGTTAATGTACCAGCTTACACCTCCATCGGGCATGGCAATAATCATGGAGGTCATTTCCATGGCTTTAAGCTGTTGATCAGCTATGGCTTTAACTTCTCCAAATTGAGTCCATCCGGTTTCATCATCCGTGTAGCCATGAAGAAGATAAAGCACCGGATACCTGCGGTTGCTTTGGTCATAATCGGACGGAAGGTAAAGGCTATACTCAACCTCTTTGCCGAGTATTGTACTTTTAAGTTTCAGGCTTTCCTTAATTATTCCCACCTGGGCATTCGTGGCAATTGCTGATAGAAAAGCCAAGAGAAGAAATATTTGTCGCATGATATGATTGGATTTGAGTAAGCAATATAATCAATCAAAAATTGACCGATCCCATAAATCAACCGGTCAGTCAAATAATCAACACTTAAGTTTGATCCCGTTACTTTACTTTAGCAGAAAAAACTCCATGGCCATTTCATTATCGAAATTAACCCAAAGTGTACATGCTGGCTCCGTTGGTGATTCCGTGCACAAGGGAATTGTCAATCCAATTTTTCCTGCCTCTGCTTATGATTACGAAGGAACAGGGGAGACACAATACCCACGTTATTTCAACACCCCCAATCAACGCACTGTAGCTCAAAAAATTGCTGCGCTTGAAAATGGTGAAGATGGGCTCATATTCAGCTCAGGCTTAGCTGCGATCATGACATCCCTGTTTACTTTTTTGAAGCAAGGCGATCATGCAGTTTTGCAAAACGACCTGTACGGAGGAACATTTAATGCTGTTACTGTTGAGTTTCCCCGTTACGGAATTGAGTATACGCTGGTTGATGGAACAAACCCTCAGGAATTTGAGAATGCCATTAAGCCAAACACGAAGGTGATCTACATCGAAACGCCCTCCAACCCTACCCTAACCATTACTGACATAAAAGCTGTATCGGCCATTGCAAAAAAGCATGGTATTATCACCATAATAGACAACACCTTTGCTTCACCGGTAAATCAAAACCCAATTGACCTGGGAATTGATGTGGTTACGCACAGCGGCACGAAATACATTGGCGGTCATAGCGACATCTGTTGCGGAGCAGCCGTTGCCTCGAAAGAGCACATCAAGCAAATCTGGAACAGCGCCTTTCATTTTGGCGGATCGTTGGATGCTCATACCTGTTGGTTGGTAGAGCGCAGTTTGAAAACCATTGTGTTACGCGTTCGTCAGCAAAATGAAAATGCCTTGAAGCTTGCGGGTTGGTTAAAGGCTAATCAAAAAGTCGGAAGGGTCTACTATCCCGGCCTCCCTGATCACCCTGGTCATGAAATTGCCAAAGCACAGATGCCCGGTGGTTTTGGCGGCATGCTTTCGTTTGAAGTTCAGGGCGATCCGCATGCCTTTATGGATCGACTAAAATTGATCAAACGCGCGTTAAGCCTGGGTGGTGTGGAGAGTACCATCTGTTCATCTGTCAGAACCTCGCATGCTAAGATGACTGCAGAGGAACGTGCAAAGATTAATGTGACAGATAACCTGGTGCGCTTGTCGGTAGGTATTGAAGAGGCTGATGATTTGATCCGGGATATTGAGCAAGCACTTGTCGAATCATAAAATTATTTCTTCTCTACTGCATGGCCACCAAATTCATTTCGGAGTGCGGCCACCAGCTTTCCAGAAAAAGTGTCTTCGTTTTGGGTTCGATACCGCATGAGCAATGACATGGTAATAACCGGAATGGGCACACCCATCTCCAACGCAGTTTCTACTGTCCATTTTCCTTCCCCGGAAGAATGTGCTACGCCTTTTATAGACCCCAGATTTTTATCCTTCTCCAGGGCATGTTGCGAAAGTTCCATCAACCAGCTACGAACTACAGAACCATGATTCCAGACTTTGGCTATAGCGGCCAGATCGAAATCGGGATTGAATTTATTCATCACTTCAAATCCTTCGGCAATGGCTTGCATCATTCCGTACTCAATTCCATTGTGCACCATTTTTACAAAATGTCCACAGCCACTTTTTCCACAATACAGTGATCCATCCGGAACCGATATAGAGGTAAACAACGATTCGCAATACTGATACGCTTCAGGCGATCCGCCAATCATGGTGCACACACCTTGAAGAGCACCCGTTACACCACCACTTGTGCCGCAGTCGAGTAAATGAATGCCGATTTTTTCCAGGTCGCGGCCGCGTCTTTGTGTGTCTTTGAAATTGGAGTTACCACCGTCAATCAAAATGTCATCTTTATGCAAGTAGTCGTTCAGGTTGTTGATAATAATGTCTACCGTATTACCTGCAGGAACCATAATCCAGATAACTCTTCGGCCGGGAAGTTTTTCAGCCAATTCTGCAATGGATGAAACCGTAGCAATACCTTCTGCCTGTATACGCTCCATGGCAGCTTTGCTGGTATCGTACGCCACAACAGCATGACCGTTCCGTTTAAAATTCAGGGCCAGGTTATAGCCCATTTTTCCCAATCCAATTAAGCCAAGCTGCATAGCAAGAGGTTTAAAGGTAAAATCCTCATCGAGCCACTCCCAAAAATTATGGTTCCAAATCAGTGCTCTATATCAAAGGCCGGATGACGCGACAAATTAAACTATTCTTCAAACTTCCTGAAGTCTGCCACACTATTTGCAGGGAATAGGCGCGTTAAAGCTTTCCTGATTCATCCGAAAATCGTTTGCATAAATCACGAAAGTTTGAATAAAATTTCTGGTAGGCGCTATGCAATTTAGCATCAGGCACTACCACCTTCATAGGTTTTCCCAACAAGGTCGTTTCAATACCCAAAGCTTTAAAACCTACCATGGCCGCACCCACAGCAGAAGCATTTTCATGCTGATTTAAATGAACGGGCTTTCCAAAAATATCGGCTATTACCTGAACCCATTCATGCGAATGTGCAAATCCCCCGCTTGCTACCAGGTAAGAATAATTCAATTGTGCTTCAGCGTGATCAACAATGGAGTAAAGTGCATACCCAATGCCTTCAACAATAGCGCGCATAAAATGATCGGTTGTGTGATGCTGCCGGATACCAAAGAATACTCCGGAAGCCTCCGGATTATACACAGGCGCGCGTTCTCCGAAAACATAGGGAAGAAAAATCAGCCCTTCAGCCCCGGGCGATACTTTCATAGCCCGCTGAATGAATGTTTCTGCATTAATATTTTCCTTTAAAAAATTTTTTGAGAACCAGTCGATCAAAACAGCGCCATTGTTGGACGCTCCTCCCTCAATGAGTGTTTGTTCATCCAGGTGATACCTGAAAATACGTGCTTTTGGAGTTGAGGTATTGTCCTTTACTGTCCATCGTACCGCCCCGCTTGTTCCAATGGTTAATGAAAGTGCATCTGAATAAAGAGCGAAGCTACCCATGTGCGCGAGGCAACCATCGCTTGAACCAATAACCCCGTTAACAGGCTTACTAAATCCCAGTTCATTTAAAATAGAAGGGTTAGACAGTAAACAATGATGGTATATAGATACTGGCACTGAAAGCTTATCCGCTGTTATCCCTGCTATCGCCAGCGCCTCTTCAAACCATGAATATGTGCCGGTTTTGAGTAATCCGGTTGCCGAGGCCATACCTTGATCAATTTCAAAGTGCTGAAAGAATTTATGCCAGATAAATTCCTTAATGCCAATAAACTTATGTGCACGCTCAAAAACTTCGGGTTGATATTTTTTTAGCCAAATCAACTTGCACAAGGGCGACATGGGGTGAATGGGTGTGCCGGTGTAAGCAAAACGATTGAGAACTTCCGTGTTGTTTTGTAGTTGCTTGCTCTCTTCCTCGCTCCGTAAATCCGACCAGATGATGAGTGGAGTCAGCGGATTTGATTGTTCATCCACCGCCATAATACTATGCATGGCGCTGCTGAAACTTATGGCAGAAATATTTTCTTTTAAGTTAGCGGAGCAACCGCGAATAATCTTCTTTACTGCCTGATAAATTTCATCAGGATGTTGCTCACTGAAACCAGGCTGAGGATGATACGTTGTGTACGGCTGTTGATCCTGAAAAATCTCTTCTCCGGATTGAGTAAGCGCAAGAGCTTTTACACTACTTGTGCCAATATCAATTGCCAGAATTATTCGTTGGACCGAATTACTCAACCTCTACAATAATTTCAATCTCTACAGCAATATTAGAAGGCAGCGCATACATTCCCACAGCCGATCGCGCATGTTTTCCTTTTTCTCCGAATACAGCAACCATCAAGTCAGAGAATCCATTAATTACTTTCGGTTGATCCTTAAAATCTTCTGTGCAGTTTACCATACCCAGCACCTTAACAATTCGTTTCACTTTACTCAAATCACCAATCTCTGACTTTAATGTAGATAGCAACGCTATTCCGGTTTGCTTGGCTGCATCATATCCCTGCTCAACGGTTAAATCCCTGCCTACTTTTCCTTGAATATTTGTGCCGTCAGCGCGGGTTGGTCCGTGGCCTGAGAGGTATATTAAGTTGCCTGTACGCACCGCACGAACATAATTGGCCATTGGAGCAACGGGCTTAAACAACTCAATCTTCAATTCTTTAAGCTTTGCTTCAGGATCCTGGGCAGATACACTGTAGGAAAACACGGCCAGACAAAATAATGCGATGGATTTAATCATAATGATTTTAGTTTAATTTTAGTATGCTGACACACCGTTGTCACTTTATCAAACTTACTTTGTTCCTGTAACTTGAACAACTTATGCCTGTAAAAGAAAAAATCCGCTGTGCCTGGTGCCTGAAATTCGAACAATACATTGATTATCATGATAAGGAATGGGGCGTTCCGGTACACGATGACCGAACACATTTTGAGTTTTTGATACTGGAGGGCGCACAAGCGGGGCTGAGCTGGTCGACCATTTTAAAAAAACGCGAGGGTTACCGAAAAGCCTTCGCAGATTTTGATCCGGTTAAGGTAGCCCGGTTTGCTGAAAAACGTTTGGAAAAAATTTTATTGGATCCCGGAATTGTGCGAAACCGATTAAAAGTTTACGCTACAGTCAACAATGCCAAACGGTTTCTTGAGGTTCAGAAAGAATTCGGAAGCTTTAATAAATACATCTGGAGTTTTGTGAATGGAAAACCGATTGTCAACAAATGGAAGTCTCTAAAACAAATACCTGCTACAACAAAAGAATCAGATGCATTAAGCAAAGATTTACTTAAGCGCGGATTTAAGTTTGTAGGAAGCACTGTGATTTACGCACATATGCAAGCCTGTGGATTGGTGAACGATCACCTGGTGGATTGTTGGCGGTATACCTTGGTAAATCGTTAATCGCTGTTGGTTGTTCGCTGATCACGAATAACCAACAACGATCACCTAAAAACTACTTTCTTGGAAACAACGCATCGCGATTAGCAGCCAGCCATGCAAATGACGCTGTCATTACCGCATTGTGTTTTAAATCGTCTTCAATGGCTTTATCATACAAATCCATGCTGGTATGATGTGTGCGGGTACTGTATTCAATCGGATCCTGAATAAACTGGAAACCCGGTAAGCCAATCCCATCAAACGATAGATGATCCGTGCCGCCTGTATTACGAGGGGTTAACGTTGCGGCTCCTAATTTTTCAAATGGCTTGAGCCACTCCCGAAACACTTCCCTTGCATTTTCATTGCCCTGCATGTATACACCGCGGTATTTACCTGTACCATTATCCATATTAAAGTAAACTGAAAACTTCTCTGCTCCGGGTTTGTAGGAAATGGTTTCACCATCACGAACACCGTAAACGCGCTTCACATAATTGCGCGAACCTAATAGACCCTGTTCTTCACCGCCCCATAAACCAATTCGTATGGTTCTGCGCGGACTTACACCTAATGATTTTATGATACGCATAGCCTCCATCATTACGGCCGAGCCGGACGCATTGTCGGTTGTGCCGGTGCCACTGTGCCATGAGTCCAGGTGGGCGCCAATCATTACTACTTCATCTTTCAAATCAGTACCTGGAATTTCGGCAATTACATTAAAGCCTTTTTCGTTTGGTGTAAACTCAGTCTCCAATGTTAACTCCATTTTTACCGGAACACCACCTTGAATCTGGCGCACCATACGGTTATAGTGCTCTGCAGATACAACAACTTGTGGAAGAATTTTAGGTGCATTGGGATGGCGTGATGAAAGTCTGTCTGCAAATGCTGTCTCTGCCGGGTAGGGAACGGTGGCCGCTGCAACTGTTACTGTACCATCTTCAAGTCGCGAACTGGGGCTGGCCTCCAAAACGGCAATCGCTCCTTCTTTAGTGCATAAATCCCACTTCATAAAGGCCAATCGCTGCGGTTCTGTTGGAGCAGTAAACCTTCTTCCGGTAAATGCCTCTGTGGCGCCAGAGTTCGCTAACTGCAACAGATCTTTATCCTCCAATCGCCTTGCATCGGGCTCAAAGCCAGGTTTAACCGGTGTGGGCAAACTGAATAGCACAATTTTTCCTTTCAGCTTTCCTTTGTATTTCTCGATATCCTCTTCCTTCTTAATATCCAGGTAAACCACATCAGCCTGCATAGTTCCTTTAATGCCGGGTGTCCATGCTTTGGGGTGAGCTATTACCGGGAAATACACCGGAGCAGTAGCGTGTAAGCTGAATTTTTTCAAACTCCATCCGCGGCCGAAATCTTCATCCCAAACATCAAAATGAACATTTTGTAAACCCCAGGCCTCCATAGTTTTCTTGGCATAGTCGGCTGCCTTTTTATAGCCCGGTGAATTGGTAAGGCGCGGTCCATGTACATCGGTTAACATACCGAGTATACTCATGACCTGTGAGTTTTCGAAACCTTCCTTTTTTATTCGGGAAACAGTTGTGGTATCTACTTTCTCCTGCGCAACCGCTGGTATTGTTAGTAATAAAATAAAAAATACTTGTACTAAAATCTTCATAAGGATAAGTTAATTGGTTGCGGAAAAATAAAAAACCTCTTTACAAAAGAGGTTACCGTATATGGAAAAATGAAAAACTCAGGGCCTGTAGAGTTTTACAAGCCCTGAGATTGAAACTTAATTGCCCTTTTTCTTCTTCAGCAAATTTTGAATCGTTTTGATTCCCTCCTCCGCTGCTTTTTGCTTCGGATCTCCAGTAGTCTTGGCGCTGTCCGATTTAGTCGAGTCTGAAGCGGGGCTTTTCAACAAACCCGAAACCAGTTCGGTTGCCTTTTTCTCTGCCTCCTGCTTAACCGCTGTAGTTACCGCTTGCTGAACTTGTTGTTTTTGTTCTGTCATGAGCAACGTGGGCTTAGGTGAAAGGAATGTTCCACCCAACCCGATGTTTAACGGTACCATGGCATTTGGATCGTTTTTGCCTCCGGTATACTGACTTACAAAGCTATTGAACTGTGTGCCCAGCTTTCCTGCTGGTACATCCATTTTCAAGCTGTAATCAATTGAACCATCAATGCCGGTGCTACCGGAAACAGCCGTGGTATACTGACCAAACTTCACATTGAACGGCTTCACGCTCAACTTACCATCTTTAATGGAAGCCGACATCAGCACATCCCGTAGGGTTACTTCATTGGTGTCGTCAAGCTTCGTTAACGATGTGATTCCTGAAACTAAACTTGACTCCTTAAGTGATGCCTGGGCTACTTTTACAAGGCCATCACCATTTACCGTTTTTAAATTCGGCATCATGTCTTGCAGTAACTCGCCACTGATTTTAAAATCGGTAGAAAAGTTACCGGACATCAGGCCTGCCATTGGCGCATAGGTTTTGACTAAAGAGAAACCCGCTGCTGCCTGGGCAATTGCCATATTTTCAATCTTCAATCCAAAATCATACTTAGGATGAGCAATGTCTTTTGTGTTGTAGACACCATTCACCGTAAAGGCGCCACCCAATAAGTTGAACGATAAGCCACTTAGGTTAGCCACACCATTGCGAACAATGATATCACCCTTTGCATTGGTAATGTTAAAGTCCATCATCTTCACTGTAGCAATACTCGACTTCAATACAAAGTCAATGTTTTCCGGAACCGGAATAACACCATAACTTTCTGATGTCTCTGTGGTCTCTCCTGAGTCAACCATAAACTCATTCAAGTCGAGCAGGGTAGAGCTAAAGTTCATCGTGCCTTTTAACAATTCATTTTTTCCAAACAGGTATCCGATGTAGTTTGAAACTGAACCGTCAACTGCAAAATTGCTTTTGCCGATAGTACCGCTGAGTTGCCGGAGTTCAATCTTACGCGGATCGAAATTCATTTCAGCCTGCGAAAGGGTAACATTGTATGGCAAATCACTTGATGAATACTTAAAGTCTTTCAAGGACGCATTTCCGCTGGTAGGCAACTTATCGTAGCGTTCTGCTTCCAGATCCGACATTTTACCTTTGGTTTGCAAATCGGCCTTTACCTTACCCGCTACGGTCATGCCTTCTACCGGAAAAATTTTAGTAATCTTTTCCAGGTCAATACCTCCGTTGGCTTTCAAGTCCCATGTATAGTCTTCCAGATTCTGGAGCAATAAATCAGCTGTGAATTTTTCCCCATCCAGGGTCATGGAAAAGTCCTTAACGGCAATAAATGTTTCGGCCATCTTTCCTGAATTATTCCGTACACTGGAGTTAAATTTCAGATCCTGTAAAGGGAGAGGAAATTCTGAAGTTTTTATAAAACCATTAGCCAGCGACATGGCTGCATCAATAGATGGTATGGTTTTCTTCAGACTATCGTATACACCTTTGGCCGTAAGGTCAATAGCATAAGTGCCACGCATTTCTAAGCCTTCCACGGGAAACATTTTACTCAGTTCGCCCAGGTTGAGTTTAGCCTTTACATTCGCATCTACCGTTGTGGGGTAGAGTTTGCTGATGAGTGCACGGGCATCAAATGGATTGGCCCCAAAATCCATGTGAAAATTCTTCACATCAATAACCGTGTTGTCTATGTTGCCGTCCGGGTTATCGATCAATACGTTCAGGTTAATGTTATTAACCGCAGTGGGTAAATCAGGGTATTGAAACATGGCGTCCAGTACATTCAGGTTAACCTGAAAAGCCGGCATCTGGGTGTCACTGTATGTTCCCTTTACAAAGCCTGAGAATTTCAGGTCGCCTTCCGTTTTCATGTTCGCAAAACTTTCGGAGTACATGCCGGGTACTAAGGACAACAAACTCCTGAAGGTGTTCTCGGGACTGCTGAATGCGATATCCATCCCGTAATCGTTCTCATTCATTTTAAACCAGCCATCAAAACTCATGGCAAAGTCATTGATCTTTGTTGTGTTTTCCTTGAAGGTATATTTAGTATACTCCTCACTGATCGAAATAATAGCATCCAGGGTGGCCCGCTTATTGGTGAGGTATTCAACACCATCATATTTAACTGTAAGTGTATCAGCTGTTGTGCTTGTCTTGAGATCAAAAACATCCTGTGTGAAGTCACCACTACCGGAATGGTTAACACTTTTCAATGCGAGTGTAAATGGTAATGAACGGTCATCATAAACAATATCACCATCAATAATCTGCCAGTGATCGATGCCAAATGAAAACTGGGTTGGTTCTTCAGTTGCATCCACCACTTCATCTGTTGGAAATGTGATATCATAATTTGCACGACCATCTTCCAACACAATAATATTAATCAAGGGCTGAACTAAGGTTAAACCTTTAATCCTTAACTCATCACCAAACAAAGCATTTTTCAGGTTTACTTCAACCTGAAGTGCTTCCGCGGCAAATAAGTATTCCCCGGCAAAAGGTTCGCGGTTAAACACACCGAAGTCACGCATCTCTGCAGTAAGGTTGGGGAAATTCCTGAAAAGGCTAAGACTAAATTTATCTACATCAAAAACAACATCTGCGTTAATTGACTTAGCCAACTCTTTGTCAATAGCGGCCTTGATTTTATCTTTAAAAACTACGGGCACAATAAACGCAGCTGCTACCAGAATGATCAGCAATACGCCTAAAACGATCAAAATTTTCTTCATCATAAAAAGGAGTCTATTTAATTATTTCTATAACACAGGAATGGACTTCAAAATTACAAAAACAGAAGGTTTAATTCTCTGCATTTAAAGACAAGAGCAGCAGCCTATCGTAATATGAATTTAAAGGCCCTGTGAATTTATTTTTTACGAGAATAGCAATCATTACTGGCTGTACTCCTTAACCTATGCCGTCATTTCCTTATGATCGGCAAGGAATATTTTGGAGAAGAAATAAATCGGATTTACTTATCTCTGAGGGCCCGATTTCTGGATGGATTCATACTTACCTTAGATAAAGGCCTTAAACAGCGGGGTAATTTGGCTTACTCAAGGTTAGACCCACTTTTAGGACCGGAAAAGACTAAAATTCCTTCAAAAAACACTTTTCTACATAATCAGGCGCCTTTCTGACATAAATCCTCAAAAACAGGCAATATTAAGTATTTGTTAAGCCGGTTGACTTATATTACCGTATTATTAACTTTGGTAACATAAAATTAACATTGCGGTAACATTGCGATTAGGACCAGTCATATTGCTGCTCATTTTTAGCTTCGTAAAAGCTGAGGCTGGCTGGGCTACTATGGCTGAATTGCCCGCTGTTTCGGCAGATGCGTTACAACCCTACCTGGCTACAACAAATGCATCAATTGATCAGGCGGCATGGACGAGTTTTATTGATAAGCTTTCTAAAAAGAAGGCCAGCACTAAGAGTGAGACACAATTTTTGCGACATGTTTTCAATCGTACACATCAGCAGTTTTTGAAGCGCTTCACAACAAACACCACGTTTGCCTCAGTATTTGATACTGGCGCTTACAACTGTCTTACCGGAACTATTTTATATTCCCTTATTCTGAATCATTTTAGAATCGACCATCAGGTAATAGAAACCAATTACCACATTTTTATTCTGGCACAAACCCATGAAGGAGAAGTATTGATGGAGGTAACTGATCCGCAGGAAGGATTTGTTACTTCGGCTGAAAAAATTGCTTTGCGCATAGAACAGTATCGTCATCAAGGCATTCAACCCGCTGACCCTTCACTTTTCTATTACCAATACTCATTCGATCTATACAATGTTGTATCACAGAACGAACTTATTGGATTGCTCTATTATAACCTGGCGGTAGAGTCCTTTAATCAAAAGGCACTTCAAAAAGCGGTGTATTATCTTGGACGTGCTATCGATCGTTATGCTTCGCCCCGTATTGAGGAGTTATCTGAAATACTTTTATTGGCTGTACACGAAAGCAACCTGAAAGAGCAGGAGAAGACTCTATGCAAAAAAGAGCTTCAGACCATTCGTTATAAAGCCATGGTGGTGATGGCTAAACTTTAGCTCTAGATCTGCCCTATTCGTGCAAGATCCTAACTTCCACACGTCTATTTAATCTGTGTGCTTCGGGGGTACTATCATGTGAAAGGGGCATCGTTCCACCAAAAGCTTTAAGCTTAATCCGATGTTTGTGTACACCTTTTCCTACTAAATAATCGCGCACAGCATCAACACGTTGCTGGGAAAGTTTCATGTTTTTACCCGGGTCCCCCAAGTAATCCGTATGCCCCTCCAATTGGATCACCATCGATTTGTGTTCGTTCATCATGCTTACCAATAAATCTAATTCAGCATAAGAATCAGGATCAATTTTAGCCTTGGCTACCTCGAAAATCAGGTTGTCCAAACGCATAACTGAGCCAACTATTTGTTTCTTGTTTGGATTACCGGTAGTGTGATGAAGTTCAATATCTTTTACTACTCTTTTTTCATCATTAGCCTCGGCCGGGTCAAGCATATACTTTACGGATGCATAACCAACGGCATCAACCGTAATAGCATAACGTTCTCCATCAAATAGAGGAAAAGAGAATGAGCTGTTATTAATAACACCCAGCCTGCTACCATAAGGCAAACTTTGATAGGTGATGCGGGCCACTATTGGCTCTTTGGTATCAGCACTTATGATTTTCCCCTGAGCAATCACCAGGCTATCAGCCTGAGAAAATACTGTGATTGAAAAAATACTGAACACACAAATGAATAAAGCTCTCATGCTTCGACTTATTAAAGTTTCACAATTTTAAACTCTACCCTTCTGTTCTTTCTTCTGTTTTCCATATTGCTATTAGGAACAGTCGGTTGACTTTCACCAAAGAATTTAACATCAATTCTTCCTTGCTCGATGCCTTTATCCACCAGGTATTTCTGTACTGCTTTGGCCCTGCGCTCAGAAAGGCCGAGGTTATAGTTCTCTTCACCAATATCGCAGGTATGGCCTGTTATGGATACACTCATGCCTATTCTTTCTTTCATCAATGTAACTATCCTGTTCAATTCAGAGAATGATTCGGGTTTAAGAACAGCTTTATCAAAATCAAAGAAGATGTTATTGAGTGTAATCAAGGCATTCTCATCGATACGCGCAACCTGTATTGGTTGTAGGGTGAAATCTTTATTGGCAATTATAACATCACTTGTAATATCTCTTAAATCAAGGTTTTGGCTTTCTGAGATGTGATCTTTCGCCTCTGCGCGCACACCATATAAATGACCTGCAGGAAGTTTAATTTCGTATTCGCCTGTTTCGGGATTTGATTGCGCGATACCTACATCCGTTCCGTCCGGCAAGCGCTCATAAATAATTTTCGCACCTATGGGTTTTCCTGTTTCAGCATCAACAAGCTTACCCCTTACCGTTACCCAAGGCTCAGGGCTACGCAAAATCGGAAGCTTAACCCTGAAAATGTCCATATTGGTCTCTGTTACACCACGTGAGTAATAAGCGAAATCACTGTTGTTCGGAATATTAAAGAATAAGTCTTCTAATGGTGAGTTGATCTCCGGGCCCAGGTTTTCAGGATCCGACCAATTTGTCCAGGTATCATCCAATCGCTTGGATACGTAAATATCGGTACCGCCATAGCCGCTAAAGCCATTGGAAGAAAAGTATAAGGTTACATCATCAGCTGCTAAAAATGGTGCGGATTCCTCACCCGCTGTATTAATAACACTACCAAGATTCATAGGTTCTGTCCATACGCTATCGGCCTTCATAAGAGAAACATACAAATCCCGATCACCATTGGAGTCTTCGCGTTCAACGGAGAGGATCATGGTTTGACGATTGTTGGCTAAGAAATAGTTTGCCTTTTCATTAAAGTTATAATCGTTGGTAATGTTAAGAGCTGCAGGCTTTGTCCAGGTACCCCCTACGTTTGTGCTTACAGAAACGCCAGCCTGCATTTTACCATTATCCAGGTATTTGTTGCCCAGTAACATTAGTGCCGTGCGACCATCCGGGGTCATGGAATTAATGGAGTTTACAAAGTTGGGGTACGCATTATTGAATTGCGGACCCATATTTTTTGCCAATTGCCACTTTCCATCTTCTCCTAATTCCGAGTACCAAATATCTTCTTTATCATTAACACCTCCGATATTTCCCGGGTGGTTTCTGCGGCTGAAGTAAAGGGTTTTGCCATCCGGAGAAAGAATTGGATTAAGCTCACTGAACTCACTGTTTACATTTTCATCAAGCTGTTCAATAACAATTCCGGAAGCCAGTAATGCAGGCTTTGGTATAAAAGCAACAATAGGATAATTGGAATCCGATATCGCTACCGCATCTATACCAAAGTAATCTGGTACGGCTGCGCCATCAAACTCCAGTTTCACGGCTTTAACTTTATAAGGCGTTTTCTCAAAGAAGATATTACGCATCATGGCCTTAATAGGAACAGCACCCGGATTTAAGGTCATTACCTCATACTCTTTACCGGCTTCATCATAAACCAATACCCGGCTAATGGCACTCGGGCTATGTGACTCCGCTACCGCTACTTGTTGAATGCTAAGTGGTGTGTCGAACCCCAACTTTAAAAATTCCTTACGGTTAGGCTTGTCAGGAGCCCATGCATTTGGGTTTTGCCCGCCTGCTGGAAGCACATTAGGCTTACCTAAAACCTGATTGGCAGAATATTGTATGGGGGTAAGCTCAGAAGAAAATTCAAGCACTTTAGATGCCCATTGCACGGTTTGCGCTAGCCCGCTAAAAACCGGAATTGTTAACAGGAGCAGTAGGGGTATATATCTTCTCATGAAGCCACGTATAGGTTTAAAATGAAAGGCTAAACTTAGCGAAAAAATCAAAATTGACCGAAAATAATACATAGGGTTCGCTTAACGCAAAACACCTGATTAACCTGCTTATGGCAAAATATCAGAAAAACCGGCAACTAATCCTCCAATGTATGTCGGTTAAACAATAGAAAACCTACATGAAACAAAAGGCCGAATTTGTTCTCTGCATCATCATAATAATTGGCACTTAAACTGATTGGTCCGATGGGTGAATGATAGACCAGGCTGGTTGAACCTGCAAAGAAAAGGGTAGTTAAGGATGTGTTTGTGTAAGCTTCCTGATTTTGGCCCTCCAGTATATATTCGAGCGGCTTAAACAGATAGCCCTCAACACGAATGTCAAGGGTGCGCGGCTGCACCACTATTACATTGCGCGCACCCAAGGCAAGGTAATTTGTTGAACGGAAGTTTTCCAATATTAAGGTGCGGCTATCCTGGATCGGATAAAATGCCGGAGTGTTTATGATGGTACCAAAATAGTTTTGAAAGAAAGGTTGGTTTGAAAAAACTACGTCTGCATAGAAGCCCGGCCTGAATGAGCCCCTGCTAAAATAGTGTTCCGCTGTTGCGCGTAACCGAAACCACTGATGGTTTTTAGTAACCGGAACCGGGCTTACTGAGGTTGTTCCGGGCTCATAGTTTTCACGAACGTGTAAATAATAAACACTAAGGGAGTATGATTTACCTAATGAGGCATATTGTTTTCGATTCAGATCATTAATGGTCAGACGGAGTCCGGTTTTATAACCATCCAGACTTAGGTTATCCAAGGTATCTAAACTGTTAAATGATTTTGAGTTGGAGTATCGGTCACTATTTGTAAAGCCGGAAAATGAAAAATCACTTTTTATTCTATCGCCTAAAGGCCAACCAAAGCTAATCCCTAATTTTCTATCAAAACGTTTAAGAACTGTTGGTGAACTTTTTTGAAGCAGATCTGTGCTCTCAATAAAATCCCAATCATTATAGACCACCTCCGGCTGTATATAGAACCTACCCAAATAAGGAAGGTCAATTCGTGTATTCGCTACAAAAGATTTATAAAAACTTCCTGTTTGCAGCCCCAGGTAAACATGCGTGAGTGCATTCCTGAAATAGTAATAATTTAAACCAAGATAAATATTGCTGATGTTGCGCGTGGCAAGAACACCGCCAAAATCTACCTGAAAATTTTTCTGAGGTCGCCTGGTAAGTTGTAATACATAGCTTGCCTCTTCTGGCAAGTACTTAATTGTGGGGAAAACATTATTAAAGTAAGGCTCAGCTACGAGCTTAAAATAACCCTCCTTTACTTCCTCCAGCTTCAAGGGCTTTGTCTGGTCGCCATGAAGGTTAAAAATTCTCCGGATATACTTTTGCTGCTGTACGCTGAAATTTCTAAACTCCAGTTTATCAGCAATAATGGGTTTAGTCTTTGCCCTGAATTCGCTCCGAAGTTGATTAACCTGGGTTACCGGTTGTCTGGCATCAATTTTTTTTCTTATCTCATCAAGTTGACGAATCGTTTGCCAATATCCACTATCGATCATAGCCCTGGCACGCGAGAAGTCAAATGCCGTATAGGGTTTAAGATCTGGTTGTATATAAATTCCTGTTTCCGGAATGGCGTCAGGATTTGATTTGTCTAATAACATATAAATCAATGACCGACTGATAAGGTTGTCATCATCATCATAGGGATATTCATTATAAATTTTGGAAGAGACATTGGAGCCTATGATTATTTCAGGGTTAAACTCCCGTTGAGCAACATCAACCGGAAAATTATTATAGACTCCTCCATCAAACAAATACTTCCCCTCTACCCGAACGGGTGTATACACAAATGGAACCGTTTGTGTTGCCCGTAGCGCTTCACTTAAAGAACCCTTTGATAGAATTACCTGATTCTGCGAAAAGATATCAGCTGCTACAACCCTGAAGGGAACAAACAGACTATCAAAATTATTGCCTGAAACTGATGATGCTGCACCAATTTTATCAGTTAATGCAAAATTTAATGAGGCGTCATTTGTGAAGCTGGTGTTAAATTGAAATGTTCGTGCTGAATCAAGAGAAAGATTCAAACGTAAAAAATCCGGTGTAGCCTCATGAGTATAGTAATGAAAGTTTGACCCCTTTTCCGGTTGCCCGGTCACCCAGCGCAAAAATTCCTCTGAAAGAACCATGGCCTCTATTTGCTGCGGACTAAAGCCGGCTGCGTAAGCACCACCAACAATGCCCCCCATAGATGTGCCCACAATAAAATCAATTGGGATTTCATTCTCTTCCAAAGCCTTAAGCACCCCCACATGAGCAATACCCTTTGCCCCACCTCCGCTTAGCACCAATGCAACCTTCTGCGCATTGACGATAGATGTACTCACTAAAAAAAGTATGAGGGCAGTACTTCGCATCTTTTCGATAACGATAAGTTAGACGAAAATAGTCCTGTAAAGTTGGAAAAGTTAACTGTATTTTTTCTGAGTAGCGTATTACCGGCACAATACCAGCTTAGAATGCTGCAGCAAACGTATTCGGTAGCGGACCAGGAATAGCGTTGAGTTGCTTTATCACCTCGGCTTTTGTTGCTTCGAATCGCGATTGATGCTCTGGAAGTATGGGCTCAGAAGGCGGAAGCTCCACGCGAAGCGCATCTACCTGAACACCATTTTTCCAAAAGCGATAGCACACATGCGGACCAGTGGCCAAGCCGGTGCTGCCCACATTGCCAATCCACTGACCTTGTCGTACACGCGTGCCGGGTTTTATACCGGGTGCTATTTTCGACATATGAAGATACTGCGTAGTGTAAGTGCCGTTGTGCCTTATCTTAACGTAATTACCGTTATTGGATTTATACTGCGCCTCCTCTACCGTGCCATCACCAACCGATCGTATAGGAGTTCCTTCAGGCGCAGCAAAGTCGGTACCTAAATGGGGCTTCCATACTTTTTGTACGGGATGAAACCTGTTTCCTGAATAACGTGAACTTATCCGTGTGAATTCAATGGGATACTTGAGCAACGCTTTGCGAAGGCTCTTACCATCTTCATCAAAATAATCCAACCCATTACCTTGATCAAAAGGAACAGCATAATAACCACTGCCAAAATGATTGAAGTAAATACCATTGATCTTTTTTATTCCAATTGGTCTTCCATCAACCTGTTGCTCTTCATAGATTAGTTTAAACTGATCGCCCCGCTGTAAGCGCTGAAAGTCAACCTGCCAGGCAAAAATGTCGACAAACTTATTGGTGAGTTCATGCGATATTCCCATCTCATAAATAGTATGGGATAATGATGAGTTGATAATTCCAGAAATTGTTTTTTCAACTACCGTTACTTCGCGCTGACACACATCCACACGCAGGGAATCCTCGAAGCGAAAAACAACGTAATCGATAGCGTTGGGCTCGTACACAAATACTTTCGGTACACGAAGGGAGTCGGGGCTGCAAATGAATGTAAACTTCTTATCGGGTGCAATCTTCCGCACATCAAAAACATTTCGTGGTAAACCCGCTACCTGATTGATCAGCTTTACAGGAACATTATATTCACGCATAATGTCGGACAGAAATTGATTGCGCTTAACTTTGTCTTCAATTACATGCAGATCATCTACGATCATCCCGTACAAAACCGTTGGGGTTTTCCAGTCAAAATTTATCATCAACGGTTCCCCTGATTCGTGTGCAAATTCTTCGCGGAGGGTGAAATCACTGAACATGAAAATCCCCAGAAACAAGGTAATACATAAACTAATGAACCATCGGTTGACCATTGTTTCAGTTATACGGTTTAAAAAATTGGCCTAAAGATTAAAAAATTCAGGTTTATAACCTGTGCTTACTCAGGTAAATGTAGCAGAATTTGCGAATTTGTTCAATTTTAAAGTCATTAATCAACTATGGACAAACATGTACTGACCGAACTTGTAACCATGAAGATGCCTTTTGGCAAATACAAGGGCACAGTACTGTGTGACCTCCCTGATTTTTATGTGGAGTGGTTCCATCGAAAGGGGTTTCCGAAGGGCAAATTGGGAGAATTACTGGCTACCCTTTATGAGATTAAACTTAACGGTCTTGCATATTTACTACAGCCCTTAAAATCTTCTGCGCAGAAGTAAAACTACTTATACAGTTCTTCAAATTTCTTCTTGCCACTTTCAAGAAAGCGTACAAAATTTTCCACACTCTTATCGTAATCATAGGGCCAGGCAAGCACGCGCTCATCCGTTCCAACCAACACATAGAACGGTTGTGCATTATTGTCAAGATTAGCAATCTGTAAATCTGCATTCTTTTTGCCGATGGTCTTTTTCACCTTTCCATCATAACTTGATGTAAACCATTCTGCTTCCGGGAGCTGTGTTTTGTCATCAACATATAGGGCTACAATTATGAAATCATTTTTCAACCGGTCCAACACAGTCGGATCACTCCACACTACAGCCTCCATTTCACGACAATTCGTACAACCATGGCCGGTGAAGTCGATAAACAATGGCTTATTCTGCTGACGTGCACAAGCCAGCGCTTGCTCATAATCAAAATAGCCATTGAGTCCATGCGGCAGGTGCAGGAAGTCCGTATACTTGGGTAAGTCACAGATCTCATTACTCCGTACACTGCGGGTCATTGCTACCAAATCAAAATCATGCGTGTGCTGCGGTGGAAGATAGCCGGCCAATGCTTTCAACGGTGCTCCCCATAAACCCGGCACCAGGTAAATCACAAAAGAAAAAACAACCGTGGCCAATAGTAATCGTGGCACTGAAATTTTTTCTAACGAACTATCGTGCGGCATGCGAATCTTACCCAACAGGTAGAAACCCAATAACGAAAAAATGACAATCCATAGCGCAATGTTTGTATCGCGATCGAGTAAACGCCAGTGGTAAGCCTGATCGGCAATGCTGAAAAACTTAAGCGCAAGCGCCAACTCCAAAAAACCGAGCGTTACTTTAACGGAGTTAAGCCAGCCGCCCGATTTCGGCAAGCTTTTAACCATCTCAGGAAAAAAAGCAAAGAAGGTAAAGGGTAATGCAAAGGCGATAGAATACGAAAGCATCATTAAAATTGGCTTGAGTACCTCCCCACCAGCCGACAACGCCAGTACACTGCCTACAATCGGAACCGTGCAACTAAACGATATCAGTACCAGCGTAAACGCCATAAAAAATACACCGATCAAACCTCCTTTTTCAGCTTGTTGATCAACCTTGTTTACAAGTTTGTAGGGTGCATTAATTTCAAACAACCCGAAAAAGGAGAGCGCAAAAATTATAAATACAAAAAATATAAAAAGATTAAGTGCCCAGTTGGTAGCCATAGCATTTAGTCCTTCAGGACCCAGCAGTATGGCAAACAATGTTCCGGCTGATGAGTACAGCACGATTATGGATATTCCAAAAATTAATGCCTTCTTAATTCCCTCTCGTTTTGTCTGTGTGTCTTTGAGAAAGAAAGTAACCGTCATGGGAACCATTGGAAATACACAGGGTGTAATCAACGCGGCAAAGCCAGCCAGAAAAGCAAATACCAGCAACGCCCAAAACGATTCGTTACCATAACTTGGTTCTCCTTCCAAAATCGATTTATCCAGTATAGGGCCCTGCACGGCACCGTAGCGAACAGGCGGTACTTCTTCTTTTGGCGATTCAATTACTTCGGCCTGTTGAATTTTCTCCTGCTTCGGCTCGCTTGCTTTTTTTGATTTAATTGGTTCACCCGTTACAGTAAGGCCAGTGAATGAAAACTCTCCATCAAACGGAATGCATTTACCGTCAACCTCAGTACAGGTCTGCCCTTCGTATACTCCGGCTACTATCAGGTCTTTACTCAACACACGAATGGTTTGCCTGAACTCACCTTTGCCCTTGAATATTTTTACATCACAATCAAAAATTTCATCGTGCTTATCAATTGGGTTAATGGCTTTTAGCGTTCCTACAAGTTCAAAGCTGGCATGCGGAGTAAGGGTTACGGTAGTTAATAACGGTCCGCAATCCGGATCAAAATCGTTGGCATAAACGTACCAGTCCTTATCGGTAGTTACTCTGAAAATAAGATCGAGCTGCTCACCGGTCTTTACCGATGTTTTAGAGGTCTCCCAGGTCCACCGTACGGGCGTGAGAATCTGTGCTGATAACAGTGATGTTGCAAACAGGAAGAAAACAGGAAGAATGTACTTAATCATAACAGTTTCCTTTTAGGAATGGTAGCATAACACAGTGAGGCGCAAAATAGTTGTTTGATTGTTGCGCTAAGACGAAAAAGCAAAGAATTATGACGAGCGGACGACATTTTTACCCCAATTCCTGGCGCTTGTGGCAATAAGTAACAAGAGTACAACCAGCAACACGAACCTGGCCAGATGAGCATAAAGCAATGCCGGAGAAGCGGGAAGTGTAAAAACAAGAATCCCTATTGGCAAAAGCACAAACTTCATGATAAATGCCGCTGCCCGTTCTGTTTTCGTTGTCAGAGGAAAAACAAAACCTAAAAACAGAAATGCAAAGTAGGCAAGGGCCCATTTTACCAAACCCATAACCATTACCTTTTGGATATCGGATGGAGGTATCGCTAATTCACTTTTCAGTGATTCCATGAACATGATGAATTCACTGTTCTCCATTAAATCCAAAATTGCTGTTATAGAGATGCAAGCAACTGAGAGGGCAAGTAAAAACCTACGATCATCACGCCATAAAGCAAGCACTAAAAAAATTCCAAGAAGCCAATACGATGCAATGAACAACCCATCAATGGTTAATAGTACTCGTAGCACTGAATCACCTGAGCGCAGTGCATCAAGATAAGCGGTGTAGGAATCAACCGTTTCAAAATACTGTTGATTAACCCCTGTGATCAGCGAAATGGAAAACATTACCACCAACAGCACCGTGGTGCTGATGGCGCTTGCAGAAATGTGTAGCGTGTAGTTCATGCTTTGGTAACGTTAACCATTTATTTAATGGCTTAATGTTACTAGGTGCCATTTCAAAAATAAAGAGTACGTCATTGCGAGGGAGGAACGACCGAAGCAATCCCGTTTTCTATGTTGAAATTGGGATTGCTTCGCTGCAGCTCGCAATGACGGTTGTATTTTTGAGATGGCTTCTGTGATCAATTGCTCTTCGAATAATGATTATAGAAAGCAACAATGGTTTCGATGCCCAGCAAGAAATTCTTTACCCCATAATGTTCATTGGGTGAATGTATCGCGTCTGAATCCAAACCAAATCCCATCAGCACGGTATCTAAACCCAGTTCATCTTTAAACAAAGCAACAATAGGAATGCTTCCACCATCGCGTGTTGGTATGGGTTTCTTACCCCACACTTCCTGAAAAGCAGCACTGGCTGCTTTGAACGCTGCTGAGTCGGTTGGTGTAACAGCAGGCTGACCACCATGCAGTGCGGTTACTTTTACCTTTACAGACTTCGGTGCTATTGCATTGAAATGCTTTGTAAATAATTCTGTTATCTCTTCATTACTTTGGTTGGGCACCAGTCGCATTGAAATTTTTGCAAACGCTTTTGATGGCAACACGGTTTTTGCACCTTCACCGGTATAGCCTCCCCAAATTCCATTCACATCCAGTGTTGGGCGGATGCCGGTACGCTCTAATGTCGTATAACCTTTTTCTCCCTGTATATCATCAATGCCTAATTCCTTCTTGTAATTATCTAAACTAAATGGTGCCTTATTAATCGCTTCGCGATCCGCAGCACTTAACTCAACTACTTTGTCGTAAAAGCCTGGAATGGTAACGCGACCGTTTTCATCGTGCAGCGAGGCTATCATTTTGCTTAAAACATTTACCGGGTTAGCCACGGCTCCCCCATAAACACCCGAGTGTAAATCGCGGTTAGGTCCGGTAACCTCCACTTCCATATAACTCAATCCGCGTAAGCCAGCGGTTATAGATGGATGATCCAGTGAAATAATAGCGGTATCTGACACGAGGATAATGTCTGCTTTCAGTTTGTTTTTATTTTCCCGAACAAAAGTTCCCAGGTTATCGGAGCCCACTTCCTCTTCGCCCTCTACCATGAACTTAACGTTACAGGGAAGCGTCTTCAATTTCATCATGGTCTCAAAAGCCTTCACGTGCATGTACACCTGTCCTTTATCGTCACAGGAGCCACGGGCATAAATTTTTCCATCCTTAATGACCGGTTCAAATGGTGGCGAATGCCATAAATCGAGCGGATCGGGTGGCTGCACATCGTAATGGCCGTAAACCAAAACAGTAGGTAAGGAAGGGTTTACAATCTTTTCAGCAAAAACAATAGGGTGACCTTTTGTTTCGCATAGTTCAACCGTATCTACTCCGGCCTCTTTAAATTTATTCACCAAAAACTCAGCGGCCTTGCGCACATCACCTTTCAGGCGACTATCAGCACTTACCGATGGGATGCGTAGCAGTTCAAAAAGTTCATCCAGAAAACGTTGTTGATTGGATTCAATGTATTGCTTAACCATGATATTTATTTAGATATGTGAAATTAGTTTTTATTCTACGAATGCGAAATACTTTCCGATCTGTTTCTCACTTGAGGTTAATCGTTCGCAAATCAAATCCAATTCAAGGTACTTGGTTTCGTGTGTCTTTAGAAAGGTTTCATAAGATTCCTTGGATACCCATTTATCAATCGTTATGAAAGTATGCTCTTTTGCTTCCGACATGAGAAGATCAGTAGAAATATAATTCTCAGCCTGTCGAAAGAACTTCGTCCACAGGCCATCGGGCTTATAGTATTCCAAAAACTGAGATTTGTGGACGGGGTGGATTTTGTATTCCCAAATGATGATATACATAGGTGGATATAAAATACATTTTGCTTAAGGTACTGAACTCCTCTGGATTCCATTTCCTAAACTAATCTACGCAGTGCACCTTGGTTAAAACCCATCGTCATCATCCTTCTTCTCCTGCTTCTTTTTAATGGCTGATCCGCCACTTAAATTATAGGGTACCTGAATACC
This sequence comes from Flammeovirgaceae bacterium UBA2366, assembly GCA_002344065.1. GTDB lineage: Bacteria > Bacteroidota > Bacteroidia > Cytophagales > Cyclobacteriaceae > UBA2336. The sequence goes on along the minus strand of DDTK01000010.1, from coordinate 161,887 downwards.
GTAGTACTGGTTACGGAAACGGTTTACAAATTCGAGGGTTTCGTCTTCCGTAGCCGGAACAAAAATCATTTCCCCGATTTTTGCCTTACCTGAGTTTGTACGTTTGTAAACCGTGGTATTAAACTCCTCATTGGAAGAGAACATCAGCAGACGATTATCTTCATAGCTAAAGAAGTACCACGAGTCTGGGGAAGCTTTAAAGAACACATTGAATACAGGCAATCCGTCTTCATCTTTTTTAATTTCCATGAAGCCTTCAAAGGCTCCGTTAATATCCTGGCGATTGATATTGGAAAGTCCTAAACTTCCTTCGCTGTAAAAAGCCCTGTGTTTAGGCGACCATTTAAAGTTTACATTGGCAAAGGTTAGTGGTTTGGCCGTTTGTGCAATAGCACCCAGTGATACATAACCTTGAGCAGATCGGGTTTCATATTCTTTGGCCGTACGCTCTCCAACAATGTCTGCGATTTTATACAGTAATTCAGTAGGATCACCCAGCCCCTCTTCAGCACCTTCATTCTTAATTACATTTTGAAGATCGCGTGCCATGATATCAAATGCCGTGGACGCTGCTGTGGTGTTTACCATCACGAGGCTATTCATGCGAATCTCATTGTTCTCCATATTGCCCTGCCCGATGGCGCTGGCGGTTATATCAAAATCTTTTGTCCCTCTGAAAAAATTTATCGGACCTTCAAAGCGAACACTTGCTGTTTCGTCATTATAGGCAAATACTTTACCTGATAATTTATTGCCCGCGGCTTTCTCCCGGTCTTCAATACGGTACTCCTTACTTTCCACATCATAATGCAGTGTGCCGCTCGGAAGGAAGAAGTCATCATCATCGTCCAGTTTCTCATTCAAAAAAGAGATGTATAAGTTATTGTCGGCAGCAGCAAAGTGAAGACCTGCACCAACCCTGCGGCCATCCTCGGTAAGTGCATTGTCAAAGTTGATCAATACTTCTGTCTCATCACCGGTTTGTTCATAACGAATCCAGGCGTTGTAGTTTTTGATTTTCTTGATATCAAGCTTGATGCTTCCGTTCAGGGTAAGCGCTGGTTTGGTAGCGTACATAATCATGTCGCCTTTGTAAAACATACCGGCTCCCAATACCAAATGGTCGCGCTCAGCAACTGCTCCTGTTGCTACGGTTTGTAAAGAGGCTGTTGATTGCTTACGGCCAAGTCCTATACGCTTCGTGCTCTGTGCTTCAGTAACCGATTCGAGATGGAAGTCGGTCATTTTTATAGCAAACGTATCGTTCAAAAAGTTTACATACTGATAGGTGGCATATCCTGAAAATTCTTTACGTGAGATAACATCTACCACACCATCGGTTAACCGGTGATAACCGTTTAATGTATCTATAACTATGGTGGTATTTTTAAGTGTGCCTATTTTTGCATTTTCCAGAATAAGCACCTGACCGTTTTCAGGAGTGATCTTCGCATCCGCTACGATAATGTATGGTATACCGCTTACTTTAAGTTCCTGAGTTTTTAGATCATACTCTGCCTTCTCCGCATAAAAGCTTAACGAATCAAGATCTTTTCGGGTGGTGTAGAAATATGAATTTTCAATGGGCTCATTCTCACCTTTTGTCATGGTGATTTTTTGTGTGGTCAGATCCCACCGTGCGTTGGGAATGGAGGTTTTGAACTGCGCGTACGGAAACTCGATAGCAGCCTCTCCGGCAATCTCCGGACTGATATCCGCATAGTTCTGTGCCAGGTTAAATCGCACCCGTACATCTGTTCCGTCAATAAGGGGTTTATTTGGATCAGCCGATTTGGCCCTGAACCTGGAATTACGTGCACCGAAATCCTTTCCGGAAAAAGTCATATCACGGGAACGAATTTCTGTACCGCGGGTATCCAGCCGGCCCGAACCTGAAACGCCATTTTTAGAGACAATAACCTGACCGGTTAACTGAGCGGTGGAGTCATAAAAATTAAAAGGAGAACGTGTGTTGCGCAGCCGCATCTGATCCTGCTTGGGTAACCACTTCATTTGATAATCAGAAAAAGATGCCTGTGGAAATGTTACTGATCCAATTTGTTTTTCTTCAACGATAGCGCGATCACCTTTGGCCACTACAGAATCCGGATAGAATACAAAATCATTGGACCTCACTGTGGCTGCATAATAGTTCACCACACCGGTTGATCGTATGCCACGATTGTCCAGCCGGATTATACCGTTTAGTTTACCATCGCCCTTATACAATTGATAGCCACCTTTAGGAACTATGTGCTCAAACCCAAGCGACTTATCAGGCATGGTATGCAGCTTTTCCTTGAAACTTGGAAACATGCCACTGGAAACAAAAGTGCCTTTGAAGTTAATCGCTGTCGGATCGGCATCGTTCAAACTATCCAATTTAAATGGAGGTATCGCAAAAAATACGGATTGGTCATAAACACCATTCAACACTTCTGGCCGGTTAAAATAAATCACACCACCCGTTGTAGCATCCAGCCTGGGATAGTTTGGAATGCGCATTCTTCCGGATTTATTATTCGGCCTGCTAATGAACAAGGTACCCGATGATTTCGATAAATCACCCAGCCCACCCTCGGCAGCGGCCAGGGAATCGGCACCTACCATGGAGTTGTTGATTTTCTTGCGAATCATTTGGCCCTGTGCGTTTCGCTCCATCGCAAAAAAGTTAATGGAGTCGATGTGGGTAAGGTTAATGAAGAAGCTATCGTACTTGAGTGTGAAGCTTTTGCCGGTGATTTCAAAGTTACCTGCTGTGATGGTGCCGTTAAACTTGATGTCGCGGTTTTGCAGTATGGTAATAACAGCGCTGTCTGGTTTAATTATTACGTTCAGTGAGTCACTCACGCTAAACTCTTCCACTCCACGAACAACCATGTTGCGATCGGTGAAATTTATGGTTGCGTTGGGCTTGTTCGGTGAAAGTAAATCCAGTGTGGCGTAAGTACCAGCTACGGAATGTATCTTCAGGTTGTCGTAGTCCGATTCACCTTTCGAGGCCAGGTATTGGATTATCGCTTTCTCCTTTACGATTACTAAATCACCTTGCGGCCAGTACTCTACTAATCCTTTTTGCGCCAGAAACTCTATGGCCTTTTGTGTGGCCAGAATATCTATTCCATAGCGTTGTGCAATATCACCCGTATGGAGTTCGCGGGTATTATTTTCGATGCAGTAACGCGCCACAATACCCAATGGATGAAAATTGAAACCTATGCCCTTCAATGCGGCATAATCCAATGGATCATAATAATCTGCCGATTCAATAACCATAGGTGCCATACCGCTACCCATCTGCGCATAAATATCGAGGCTATCCGTTTTCAGGTCCCAGCGAATCATGTTAGCTGAGAAATCCATGTTGAAAAAAGTTGCCGTAAACGGGGTGTTGCGCATATTGCCTTTTTCTCCCTGCACGACTACTTTCTCTTTACTGTAATCGTAGCGCAGGCGAACAGCGTGGTGGTTTATCGAATCGTTGTCCTGAAAGATGGTAAACACTGAACGATCGGCTGCAACCGTTGAATCTTTAAACAAAAATTCCTTCGAACGAGCCTTAAACTTTGTGTTTCCAATGCTATCGAGAACCAACAGCGTTGCCAGATCACCGTTTACATTGCTGCTTTTAACCAACGGGCCGTGCAGTGAAAATCCACCTGTGTATTTCATGCGTTCTGTTCCCACGCCTTTAATCTCCAGGTTCGATTCATACGAAGTAAACCGTGGATAGGATGAAGCAACAGAATCTTTGCGTGGTTGTGATCGGAATTCGAACCTGCCGGCAACAAAACCTGGCGTTTTGCCTGTATAATTCAGCATTACCAAATCCGACTTCAGTTCAGGTTTGCGAACATTAAAACTGTATTCTTTAAAGTTGGCATACACCTCATCAGGATTGAGCCCTGCTGGCGACCAATCAAATCTTCCTTCTTCGCCTACAAACAAATTATCGGTAAGTGAAAAAACTCCTTTGGTATTGCGAAAAGAAACAGAATCGTATGCGGTTACAAAATTCAGTGTTACCCGGTTAAAACGTATAACAGCACCTTCAACCAGGGGAGGTGGTGGTTGGGTCATCCAATAAGGCGTAGTATCTATTGGTATAATTTCCTCCTCTTCCGGCCAATCGTTCCAATTATCATAATTATCCTGAGCCTGAGTGGTTGTATCAATTGGAGGAGGAATATATTCCAGAAACTCAAATGCATAGTCATCATCACGCGCATACAAACGATAGGTCTTATCAAAAAACAAGGCATGATGTTTAAAAAAAGTATTGGAGGCGGTAAGAAATTTCTGAGCTTTATCGGGTTTATAATTTTCAACCACCTTATCGACCACGTTGAGAAAAGCATTTAATTTTTGGGGATCGGCTCCCTCCACATTAACAGCATTTACCAGGGCACCGAAGTATTGTACAAAGTTGGGGCGAAGTTTATAGCCCTTTCGCTTCATACGGTAAAATTGCTTTTGTATACGTTGTTGCTGATCAAGCCCCAGGGTATTCCAGGCGAGCGGGAAAGCCTTGCCAATCACGATTCCCTCTGTGCTGCGTGTGTTCTCCAGGACATAGCCTACACTGTCCGGAAAGTTCAGGACAATGGTTGTCTTCTTTCCGCTCTGCCCAAAGGCAATTGAAGCCGAGAAGAAACAACTGTAAAAGAGATATTTGAGTGTTGGGTTCACCTGAACTTAAACCTTCGAAATTCGCAAATAATGCCCAAATAAGCTAAAACGCTTTACCGCATGAGGGTTTAACGGCTGGGAGGGCTGTTCCGTACAAGCTAATGGATTATCTTTTCCAGTAACAGGCAGGCCCATTCATCGCGGGTATCTGATCCCTCCTTACGGAGATCATACCGCTGGGCTTCGTGAAGCAAATCGGGTATGTCCTTTTCATAGAAGCCGCTCAGCAACAATTTTCCGCCAGGTTTAAGACGAGTTGCGTACTCATGCATTTCTTCCAGCAGAATATTTTTATTGATGTTGGCCAGAATGATGTCAAAGCTTTCAGGAAAAGTCAACTCACTGATTTTACCTTGTTGGATGTTGATGTTTACACAATGATTTACTTCAGCATTCTCATTACCATTCTCAACACTCCAGCTATCAATATCAAACGCTTCTACTTTTCTGGCACCAAGTTTTGAGGCCATAATGGCCAACACAGCTGTTCCGGTACCGGCATCCATTACCAGTTTGCTTTTGTGATCGATGTTGAGCTGGGCTTTCAGCATCAGGTGTGTAGTTTGATGATGCCCGGTGCCAAAAGACATTTTGGGTGTGATGATGATTTCGTATGGATATATTTTTTCAGGTTTATGAAAGTGCGCTCGAATGATTATAGTGTCGTCAACAATGATGGGTTCATAACTCTTTTCCCATTCTTCATTCCAGTTTTTCTTTTCAACCCTGTCGATAAAAAAAACAATTGGGGTTAGTGGCGTATACTTATCCTTAATGTCTTGCAGTTTTTGTTTATCAAATTGATTTTGTTCAACAAAAGCTTCAAAACCTTTTTCCGTTTCCATGAACGTATCAAACCCTGCCTCGGCTATTTCAGCCATGAGGATTTCTGAAAAATCGGGGGTACAGATTACCTGAAGACGGGAGTAGTACATAAAGTAATTTGAAGATGAATTAATTTGAAAATTTGTAGATGGGCTGATTCGTTAATTGATATGTGTACCTCTTTAATGGCTCTCCAATGGTTGAACGTTTACTAAACAGGTTGCTTATTTCCATTTTCAAATCACCACATCTTCAAATTGATTAAATTGATTTAATAATCTCCACAAACTCACGCGACTTTAAGGAAGCACCGCCTACCAGGCCTCCATCAACATCAGCACATGCAAATAACTCCTTAGCGTTGGCGGCATTCACGCTTCCACCATATAAAATAGAAATAGAATCGGCCACAGCCTGACCATACTTGCCGGATAAATGTTTGCGGATTACAGCATGCATATCCTGCGCTTGCTGCGAAGAGGCTGTTTTACCGGTGCCAATGGCCCACACCGGTTCATAGGCAATTACTATTTTCTGTAGCGATTCCTGATCTAAATGAAAAAGTGCCTCTTCAATTTGTCTGCAAACCAGCGCTTCATGTTCATTGCGCTCACGTACTTCCAGCGGCTCACCACAACAGAAAATTGGAATCAAGCCGTGCTTTAAAGCAACATTAATCTTCTTCGCCAGCAACTTTCCATCTTCACCAAAATATTGTCTTCGTTCACTGTGACCCAGTATAACGTATGGAACATCCATACTCTTTAACATAACAGATGAAACTTCTCCAGTATAGGCACCTGCTTCATGTTCGCTGGCGTTCTGTGCCCCAACAGCAATACGGCTACTATTACCCAGGATGTTTTTTACCGGAATCAAATATGGAAAAGGTGTACACAGTACAACTTTTACTTCACCCTTCACTTCATCGGCAACCATGCCGATAATTTCTGACGCAAGGGCTTTTGCTTCGTCCAGCGTTTTATTCATTTTCCAGTTACCGGCAACAATTTTTGATCGCATATGAAAAAGTTTTAGACACAAAGATAGTACAAAGGTGCAACCTCAACATAACGCTTGTCGTCTTAGTGGAAACAATCGTTTGTGAAGCTTCAACTTAACGCCAAAAATCTTTTTGCCTTCTTTCTCTTTACCATGCTGATGGGTGAAGCACATGAAATAGCACATTTTATTGTGGGAAAGATTATTTGTGGATGTTGGCCCGAATATCGCGACTTCAACGCGTGGAGAATTTGTCAGTCGTGCAAGGAAAGCAACCCGCATTGGTACTGGCCAACGGCTGCAGGACCAATGTTTTCGATGACACTGGCATGGATCGGAATGCTTCTGCTCCGTAATGATGATTCAAAGAGGCAATCCTTTGGCTTTGCATTAATCTGGGCCAATGTACCGCAGGCACGCATCATGACGGTGTTTATGAATGGCGGAGATGAGCGATTGGTGCTGCGCAACCTTACGCTTGGAACCGAGGCTGAACCTTATTTCCATTGGGTGGCGTGCACAGTTGTTTTATTTATGGCGCTTCCCCCAATTATCGCTTCCTTTCGGGCTGTAAAGAACAAAAGAGGTTGGCTCTACAATATTGGATTTATGATTTTACCCCTTCTGGTTTTTGGCGTTTACGGATTTGTTTTTCTAAACGGCTTGTTGGAACGTGGATTTCTTGCTGAGGTGTGGATTATGGGAACTCCACTATTTATTACCCTGCACACAGCCATGGTATTAATTGTACTTCTGCTATTTTTCAGGAAGCATCTTTTTCTATTGGTGAGAAATAATGAACGAAAACTATCTGCTTAAAACCTGCTAAGAATTTATTTTTTCACCGGCTTATACCGCGACTCCTTAAACAACTTATCAGCATCACTCATTTCCATCAATTGCGACAACGATGTTTCCGGATGGGTCTTCATATAACTTTTTACAATCTCCCATCCTACCCATTGTGCAATACGGCCGGGGCATTTCTCGCCCACTTCTATAGTAAAAGGCCGTTCACCTAAAAAGCGTTGCTTCACCATGTGGTTGGTGGAGTACAACACCTGGTCTTCAATCAGGCGGTACCAGATCATATCCTGATTTTCTTTAGCGCCCTTAATTTCATCCCCGGTATACCAAATAAAAACACTATCGGGCACACAGGGCAACATCTGTTTGGCAAAGTAATATGACTTACCGAAGGCCATCATATCGGCTATGGCGCGATCATCGGCAAGATCATTATAACTAAAGCGGTTCATTCCATAAAGAAGCATGGTGGAAGGAACAATGTTCTCTTTTACATATTGCCGCAGCAGGTACTCATACATATTGGGTCGGTATTTTGCTCCTGGTCCTAAATAATAATCAAGGCTTATGATAATCAATGAATCACTCACCAACATGTCGTTATCCAGACCGGTAACCAGGGTTTGGACTTTCGGCAGTTGCGCATCAGGGTAATAGTAGCGCATGTTGCTAAAGGCTTCTTGAAATTGTTGTTTCAGTTGCTGCTCGTCACCAAACACACGCTTAACATCTGCACGCAAGGTATCCAGGTAGTTGTTGGTAAATCTTTTGTAAAGCTCCTCCAAAAAAACAGAGTCGTTTGGGTACATAGACCTGCGCAGGAAATAATCGCGGATAACCGGATACCGTCTAAGAAAAGATATTAACTCATCTTTTGATGTAATATTCACTACTGAGTCAGAAAGGGAGATAAATTCCAACGATACTCTGTCTTTTACCGGTGGAACAAAAGCGCACGTTTCTTCTTTATCGCGGTTACACCCAATCAAAAAGGTGATGAGCACACCTGCTCCAATTACTAATTTTAATGTGCTTTGCATGTAGTACTGATTTACTTATCAAATGTCAGTGTTCCGGAAGAGTTGTTTCGCATCAACCGAAGGCTCTTTGTTTTTTCTTTCATGGTAACATGTATGAGGTTTGATTGGTCATCATAAGTTTCCAGAATCACACTATTCATAATGGTAATTGACCTCCAGCTTTTTACCTGGGTAACCTGAATATAAAAAATCAACGCATCACCATCCAGTTCTGAACCCAGGTAGTTCAGTTTTTGGGGTTTACCATCTAAGGATACACTTAGCCGTTTCAGAATGTATGCTTTCGCCAATTGATCTGTTGTCTGTCCGTTCGTTGGATGCAGCAGGTTCAATTCAGGTTCATTTCGATCAACACGGATAGAAGTCTCCAGATCATCGGCAAAAATTCTCATCATTATTTCCAATTCCTTTTCCTTTTCATCAAACTCAATTTCGGTAACCGAAATATGAATGGGATGAGCGGGTGCCCAAAAGCTGAAAAGGAAAGCAAAAAGAATAACCATAGTCAGAAGAATGCAAAAATAACTAAAACCGTGAAGCTGAAAGATAACCTCCCATCATTATAGTGAATGAAACTTTCTCAAATAGCATTATACTTGCAGGTTTTTTATAAAACCCATGAGTGAGTTTCAACTGTACTTTACCTTAGGCAAGGATCACATTCTTGATTATGCCAACGGGTACGACCACATCCTGTTTGTGGTGGCATTGTGTGCCATATACCTGATGCGCGATTGGAAAAAATTATTGATCCTGGTAACGGCTTTTACCATAGGGCATTCTATCACGCTGGCGCTGGCTACCTTAAAGATTATTGTAGTAAACAGTGACCTTATTGAATTCCTTATTCCATTAACCATATTCATCACAGCATTTTCCAATATTTTCAGAAGAACAGAGGTGACTGATCGCACCACCTATATTAACTATGGCTATGCCCTTTTCTTCGGCCTAATACATGGTATGGGATTTTCAAACTACCTGCAGGCTATATTGGGTAAAAACAAAAGTATTGTATCCCCGCTTTTTGCCTTTAATGTAGGCCTTGAAGTGGGTCAGATAATAATCGTTTCCGTCTTTATGGTCATCAGCTTTATATTGGTCGACCTTTTCACCCTGAACCGAAGAGATTGGAAACTCGTAATCTCCTCCGCCATTGCAGGCATTGCACTGGTGCTTATGAAAAATACATATCCCTAGTAAATCATTTAACTATTCAGATCAATACACAAACAATGAAAAATCTACTGGTATTACTTTTTGCATTTCTAGGCTTTACACTGTGGGCGCAGGAACCTGCCAAATGGCAGGGTAAATTTGAACAACTCGGTACTACACTGCCCACACCAAACGAATACCGCACCGGTTCAGGCGCACCTGGGCCAAAGTACTGGCAACAAAAAGCCGATTACGTGATTAGTGTTGAACTCAATGACGACAACCAATCCATAACCGGATCAGAAACGATTACCTATCATAACAACTCCCCTGAAAACCTGAAGTACCTGTGGATGCAATTAGATCAGAATGTAATTGCTCCAAACAGTTTAAAGAGCCAAACACGACCTTCTAATCTTCGCGATTCCATCCCTACAAAATTTGTTGCAGGTTCATTGGGTTTATATGATTTTGATGGTGGGTACAAAATTAAATCAGTAAAAGATGCCTCCGGCAACGCACTTCCATTTACCATCAATCAAACCATGATGCGGGTAGATTTACCACAAGCGCTGGCAGCCGGGCAGAAATATTCTTTTCAGGTAGAGTGGTCGTACAATATTGGCGACCGCATGAAAGATGGTGAGCGCAGTGGATTAGAATTCTTTCCAGAAGATGGAAATTACGTTTACACCATTGCCCAGTTCTTTCCACGCATGTGTGTATTTGACGATGTAAACGGCTGGCAAAACAAGCAATTTCTTGGTCAGGGTGAGTTTGCCTTACCTTTCGGTGATTACAAAGTAAAAATTACTGTTCCGTCTGATCACATTGTGGCGTCTACCGGAAGCTTGCAAAACGCTAAGGATGTTCTTACCAAAACTGAAATTGAACGCTTTGAAAAAGCAAAAACATCTTTCGATAAGCCGGTGATCATTGTAACACAAGCCGAAGCCACCCAAAAAGAAAAGACAAAATCAAAAACCAAAAAAACCTGGGAGTTCCATGCCGAGAATGTACGCGACTTTGCTTTTGCCTCTTCGCGCAAATTCATCTGGGATGCGCAAGCCGTAAAAATCAATGACAAAACACCGTTGGCTATGTCGTTCTATCCTAAAGAAGGAAATCCGCTGTGGGAAAAAGAATCAACACTGGCAGTGAAAAATACATTGGAAGTTTATTCCCGTATGACGATCGACTATCCTTATCCGGTGGCTATTTCCGTTCATGCTGCCTCTATTGGTATGGAGTATCCGATGATCTGTTTCAACTTCGGCAGGCCAAAGAAAGATGGAAGTTATACTGCTTCCGATAGAACTCGTATGATTGGTGTAATTGTTCACGAAGTGGGTCATAACTTCTTTCCGATGATCATCAACAACGATGAGCGCCAGTGGACCTGGATGGATGAGGGCATCAACAGCTTTGTTCAACTGGTCACAGAATTAGAACGCTACCCGAAAGATAATTGGAGCCGCGGACTACCCGAAGGATTGGTGGGATACATGAAAGGCGATAAATCATTGCAACGTCCGCTCATGACCAACTCAGAACAAATTATTCAGTTTGGCGCGGAGCAATATCAGAAAGCGGCCACAGCGATGTACATTCTGCGCGAAACGGTAATGGGTAAAGACCTCTTTGATAAAGCCTTTAAAGAATATGCTGAGCGATGGGCTTTTAAACATCCTATGCCAGCCGACTTTTTTCGTACGATGGAAGACGCTTCTGCGGTTGATCTGGATTGGTTCTGGAGGGGTTGGTTTTACACCACCGACAATGTGGATCAATCTATTGATCAGGTGAAGTGGTATACCTTGCGCACGGAACAAACTAAAATGGAAAAGCAGGTGACCGCTAAAAAATCGGAAGTTGGAGGAGGCTCGGGTAAAAAAGAGTACAACGATTTCTCGGCAGGACCGGAGCCTATTAGCATTCTACCTACCGATCAACGGTTCTACAACGAGTTTCAAAACCGTGTAGATGACAAAGCCATTCTTAACAAACTTCAGAATAAAAATATGTACGAAGTAAAGCTGTCCAATAAGGGTGGTTTGGTGATGCCTGTTATCATTGAATGGACCTTTAAAGACGGCTCAAAAGAAGTAGACCGAATACCAGCCGAAATCTGGCGTACGAATGAAAATACGGTAACAAAAGTTTTTGTTAAGGATAAGGAAGTGGTGAACATTGTACTTGATCCCTTCAAAGAAACTACGGATATTAATAGTGCTGATAATGTATTCCCTAAGCGGGCAACGGAATCGAAGTTTGATCAGTTTAAAAAAGGAACGAATTAATTACTGCTGTTACGCACATGACCTTTTTCTGTGTGAAATATTTGTGACTCGGTGTCTTCGTGACCTAATTTCGTAGATTTTTTCTTGCCACAAAGACTCAAAGGCACTAAGGCATCACGAAGTGCGTAACATCAGTTAATTATTTTAACCCATCTCAAAAATGGTTGTCATCGCGGGCAATGATACGCGATCCAATTAATTGAATAGAAGAAATGTGAGACACCTGCCTGCCGGTAGGCCGGCTCAAGGCCGGTATGACGACATTCTGTTTGATGTTTTTGAGATGGGTTCTAGATATTCAGACCTCCAGGGTCTTAAAGACCTTTGAGGTTTTTTTATTTATACTCCGCAAACAATTTACACGCCCGGTCCAAATCAACGTTACCACCGGATAAAATAATCCCAACCTTTTTTCCAGTAAATTTTTTCTTCTCTTTCAGTAAAGCCGCTAACGGAACGGAGCAAGAGGGCTCAACAATGATTTTCATTCGCTCCCAAATCAACCTCATGGCTGCAATGATTTCCGCATCGGTAACGGTAATAATTTCTTTTACATGCTCTTGAATAATCGGAAAGGTTTTGTCACCCAAAGAAGTGAGTAAACCATCGGCAACGCCTTTCGCTTGTGAAGGTTCAATTTTTCCACTTTTCAACGACCGGTATGCATCATCTGCGCTCGTAGGTTCACCGGCTATTACCTGTGCGCCTGGGGAAAAATATTTTACAGCCAGAGCAGTTCCGCTGAGTAATCCTCCACCGCCAACGGGTGCCAGTATAAAATCCAGTTTATCGGTATCCTCTATAAGTTCTTTTGCTGCGGTTGCCTGACCGGCAATTACATCATAATTATTAAAGGGGTGAATTTCGGTAGCGTTTGTTTTCTTTATCACATCAGCCAATGTTGATTCACGCGCCTCAAGAGTTGGCTCACATTCAAAAATCTGTCCCTGGAAACCTTTCACGCCACGCTTTTTAACGTCAGGGGCCGTGGAGGGCATAACAATGTAAGCGGGCACACCCAATAATTTTGCGGCACGCGCCAGCGCCTGTGCATGGTTGCCGGAAGAATGTGTGGCTAATCCCTTCTCAAGAGCTTCTTTGCTTAAAGAAAGCGCAGCATTCATGGCACCACGCGCTTTAAAGGCACCAATCTTCTGAAAGTTTTCGCACTTGAAAAAGATTTTGCACCCTGCCAATTCATTAATACCATTCGAACTGATCACCGGTGTTCGGTGAATGTAGGGCTTAATGCGTTCGTGCGCCTGTTTAATCTCATCTAATGAAGGAACCATTGTCTTATGCATTATTATCTTTTCTGAAGCCAGCGCATTAGTATAATATCGTAAACCTGATAGTATTTCTTCCCATCATCTTGATAGTACTGGTATACCAATTCCCTCGAAAGAAGATACTCCATGGCACGAAGAACAGAAGGCCCTGCTCCTAAATCATATTTTTTTAGAAAATCACGAGCTGTAGGCGCAAACACCATTCCCTCAATTGCAATTGCAGTTAAAACCTGCCATTGATATTTTGACATGGAGTTTCGCAAAGCAAAGTACGAAAGCTTGTTCTCCGCATAAATTTCAATAATCGATTCATCGATCATAGCTTGCTCAACCTTTTTACTTGCTTTTGAAAAAATCCGGTTACAAAGCAATTGCACATTATACGTGTTTCCATCAGCCCATTCAAGAATGCAATCAATCTCTTCTGTCCGGATAGCTTTACCATGCGCCTGAAACATACGCCCTATAAATATCCGATACCGCTCCATCTCAATCTTACCAATATTCATGGGCTGTGTACTAGCAAAAAATGGCCTTTTGGCAGATTGAAACATTTCAGTTAATAAATGAAACTGGCTGCCGGAAAAAATGAATCGAACATTTTTCAGATGTTGAATCTCCGACCTAAGCCAAGACTCAACCGCAAAACCTTCATCCCATGAATGAATATGCTGAAACTCGTCTAAAGCTATTACGGTAGGGCCTTGGCTATCCAACAACTGAAAAGCACTTTTAATGGAGGTTTGTTGTTGTGCATCAGATTTAAAATCAATCTCAACTTCAAAGCTACCGGTGTGTGGATTTGTTGAAAGCACCGGTCGAAAAGATAACAACCATTCCTGAACTTTATTGAAAAGCGTTTTTTGACGCTTTACCCCATTCAACACACTAGTTAAAAACAAGTTGGTAAAATCCTTAAATGATGCTGATTCCTGCACATCGAGGTAAATGCAACTCCATTTTGGATGCAGGAAATGAAAGACATGATGGATCAGCGCTGATTTCCCAATTCTGCGCGGAGCAAAGAGCGTGATATTTCGACCATTTCTCACGGCCTCTATCAACATATCTCTTTCATCGTCCCGATTGCAAAATAACTCAGGACCAAAATAGCCGTGAATCGGAAAGGGGTTTATAGGCTCTGACATAGAACAAAGGTAACAAATTGTAATTAACAAATTGTAATTAACAAATTGTTAATTTGTGCTTTTAATGCGCCTCCAGCCAATTTTTACCCACGCCCACCTCCACCTCCATTGGCACTTCCAGGTGCACAGCACTCTTCATCAGTTTACTCACATTATCTTTAATTAACTCCAGCTCATCTTTGTGTACGTCAAAAACCAGTTCATCGTGTACCTGCATGATCATGCGTGATCTTACAGCTTCTTTAACCATCCATCGGTGAATATTTACCATGGCTATTTTAATAATGTCGGCAGCGCTACCTTGTATGGGTGCATTAATGGCATTGCGCTCAGCGAATCCACGGGTGGTAATGTTGCGGGAATTAATATCACGCAAGTATCGCCTTCTTCCCAAAATTGTTTCTACAAACTCCTTCTCACGCGCTTCCAGAATGGCGTTATCCATATACCGTTTAATGGCCGGGAACTCTTCAAAATAAGCACTGATTATCTCGGCTGCTTCGGAACGTGAAATATTCAGGTTTTGCGACAGACCAAAGGCTGTGCTTCCATAAAGAATTCCAAAGTTTACTTCCTTGGCCTTTCGCCTCATATCGGGAGTTACTTGTTCAATAGGCACCTTAAATACTTTTGCCGCTGTAGTGGTGTGGATGTCGCGCTTGTTTTTAAAGGCCTCAATCATAGTCTCATCCTTTGCAAACGATGCAGCAATGCGAAGCTCAATTTGTGAGTAGTCGGCCGACATGAATACGAAATTTTTATCACGTGGAATAAATGCTTTTCGGATTTGTCTTCCCTTTTCTGTACGGATGGGTATGTTTTGCAGGTTGGGGTTATTGGAGCTTAACCGACCGGTAGCTGCTACAGCCTGACGATAGTCGGTATGGATTCTTCCATCTCGTTTGTCGATGAGTTTCGGTAAAGCATCCACATACGTGGAGCGCAGTTTTTCGTATTCGCGGTAATCAAGAATTTTTTTAACGATCTCACTTTCACCGGCTAGTTTGTTGAGCACATCTTCGCCCGTAGCATACTGACCGGTTTTTGTTTTCCTGGGCTTATCGCCCAGTTTCATTTTCTCAAACAGAATTTCGCCAAGCTGTTTTGGTGAGCTTATATTAAACTCCTGGCCTGCCAGTTTAAAAATCTCCTTCTGCACACGCTCACTTTCGGCTTTCAGATCATCCGACATTTTGGAAAGTACATCTTCATCAATAGTAACTCCTTCAAACTCCATGCTGGCCAACACCTGTACCAGCGGCATTTCCACATCGCGCATCAGGCCGGAATGCCCACGCTTTTCGAGCTCAGGCTGAAGTTTACCTTTCAACTGTAGCGCGAGGTCAGCATGCTCACACAAGCGATCAAAAACTTCTCCATCCTTATCGCCCATGGTTCGGTAATTAAAATACAGTTCTGAGAGGGTTTGCAGGTCGTGTGCAGATTCGGGTTCCACCAGGTAATGGGCAATCATAGTATCGAACAGCGGACTACTCACTACTACACCATGATCTTTTAATGCGAGTACGGTGGCTTTTATATTATGCCCGATTTTTAATTTAGTTTCATCGGCTAACAGTAATGCAAAGTCATTCAGGATTTGTTCATTCTCCACGTTAACCGCAAATGCCTCCCCGGGTTTACAAGAAAAAGCAATAACCGAGATGGTATGATCATCCGATACAGCAACCGCAACTGAAAATTCTTTACTGTCCTTAAGTTTCTGCAACAGCGTCTTTGCATTTACTTTATCATGTATTACCTGGTAGGCGACTCCTTCTTTCAAAAAGCTTTTATGCTCACCTGCTACAGGCTCAGTTTTTTCCTCTACAATTTCTTCCGATGAAGATTGGCCAAACATGGAAAGTTGCGAGGCTTTGGGTGCAGCAACCGGTGTTGGTGAATCACCGAACAATCGGTTCATCATCGTTTTAAATTCCAGCTCTTGAAAAATCGGTTTCAGCAACTCTTCATTTGGGCCATTATATTTCAGATCCTCTTCCTTAAACGCTACCGGAACATCCAGAATTATGGTTGCCAACTTTCGTGAGAGCAGTGCTTGTTCGCCATACTGTTCTACCAGTTCTTTCTGTTTGCCTTTTAATTCTGAAACGTGTTCAATAATTCCTTCAATGGTTTTGTATTTTTTTAATAATGTGGCTGCCGTTTTCGGGCCAAAACCAGGAATGCCAGGAATGTTATCAGAGCTATCACCTTGCAGGCCCAACATCTCAACAACCTGATTCACATTTTCAATGTCCCATCGTGCACAAACTTCTTCCGGCCCCATCACATCTACTGCATTACCCATGTAGGCTGGTTTATACAGTTTCACTTTATCAGTCACCAATTGCCCAAAGTCTTTGTCGGGTGTCATCATAAAGACTTCAAAGCCTGCGGCTTCCGCCTGATGCGCCAGCGTTCCGATAATATCATCCGCCTCATAACCATCTTTTTCAAGAATAGGAATATTAAAAGCCTTTAGAATTTCTTTCACCTTAGGTACACCATAGCGAATATCTTCTGGCGTTTCCTGACGGTTGGCCTTGTAGGCTTCAAAAATCTCATCGCGAAAGGTTGGTGCTGATGTATCGAAGGCCACACCGATATGTGTTGGTTTTTGCTTCTGCAAAACCTCCATGAGGGTGTTGGTAAACCCAAAAGGTACAGAGGTATTATGACCTTTTGAATTGATCCGTGGTGTTTTGGTAAACGCAAAATGCGCGCGGTAAATCAGCGCATAGGCATCCAGTAAAAAGAGTTTTTTCGCGGGCTCACTCATGGTGGCGAAGGTAGAAAAGAAGGACTTTTATTTTCACACTTTTCTGAGTAAATAGTAAATCCTTAAACCATCCAACTATGAGCTCAAGCCCGCTAGCACAGTTTCTGAAATGGGAGAAAGAAATTCCACAACAACTTTTTCTTCGCCAACCCTTTAACGGACAATGGAAAACGTGGTCGTATCAACAAGCCGGAGACGAGATCAGACGCATCGCCAACGGCATTCAATCCCTGGGTTTTCCAAAAGGAAGCAAGGTTGCATTGCTTTCTAAAAACTGCGCACATTGGATTATGGCCGATCTGGCTATTATGATGGCGGGTTATGTCTCTGTTCCACTTTATGCTACTATAACAGCATCATCTATCCATCAGATATTGGAGCACAGTGAATCAAAGCTGGTTATTGTTGGAAAGCTTGATGATTACAGCCCACAACGGCAGGGTATCCCATCAAACGTGGTAAAGCTTGGCATCAACGCTTACGGGATTGACGAGGATCATAGCTGGGAGCAATGGGTAAAGCAATTCGAACCGCTTCAAAACATCTATGCATGGCAGCCTGAAGAGTTACTAACCATCATGTACACTTCGGGTACTACCGGAAAGCCCAAGGGCGTAATGCATAGTGTTGCCAATTTTGACAAAACACTCTCGCAGGCTATCGGTGAATTGGGTATTCAGAAACATCCTACGTTGTTCTCGTATTTACCCCTCAGCCATATTGCCGAACGCTTAGGTGTTGAACTTATGGGTGTTTACCAGGGTGGAAATTTTTCCTTTCCTGAAACATTGGAGTCGTTCCCCAAAAATCTGTCTGACACACAACCCACACATTTTTTTGCCGTGCCCCGGATATGGGCCAAGTTCCATGAAAAAATTCTGGAGAAGTTACCGCAGAAAAAACTCAACACATTATTAGCCATTCCTTTGGTGAGTACGCTTATTAAAAATAAAATCAAAAAAGGATTGGGCCTTTCACGAGCAAAGCAAATCTTTAGTGGAGCCGCACCCATTTCTGTTGATCTGCTTAAATGGTTTGAATCAATAGGGGTTAATATTCTGCAGGCTTATGGCATGACAGAGGATTGTGTATATGCGCATTTCAACCGTAACGATAACAACCGCCATGGTACCGTAGGGCTACCCCTTAAAGGGCTGTCGGTAAAAATTGCCGATAATGGTGAAATACGGGTAAAAAGTCCGGGGCTTACCTTGGGTTACTACAAAGAGCCTGAACTTACCAAAGAACTTTTCGATGAAGAAGGTTATTTAAAAACCGGTGATCAGGGAGAGATTTCGAAAGAAGGTTTTCTCACCATTACCGGCCGGGTTAAAGACTTATTTAAAACGGATAAGGGAAAATACATTGCTCCTGCTCCCATTGAAATGAAACTGCTCAGCAATCCGGATATTGAGCAGGTATGTGTGGTGGGTATGGGCGTTCCGCAGCCCATTGCCCTAACCGTTCTATCGGCAAGTGGAAAAACAAAAACAAAAGAACACCTGATCAACAGCATAAGCAAAACACTGAACGAACTAAATCCAGAACTTGAATCACACGAGCAGGTTGAGAAAGCTATTATTATGAAGGATGACTGGTCGGTAGAAAATAATTTACTGACCCCCACACTAAAGGTTAAGCGTAACGAAGTAGAGAAAATCCATCTGCCCCATTATCCGAAGTGGTATCATAGCGAAGGAAAAGTAGTTTGGGAGTGACCATTATCATATGGAATAACTGATCTTCATCAGGCGCTTTGAAAGGTTGTCGTGGTACTTTGAGATACTAAATCAGAGAGCCATGAAAAAGCGCGAGCCTGTAAGTACCATCATGACGAAAAATGTTGTGGCTGTACAATTGGATGACACCCTTCTCAATGCCAACAAACTCATCCTCAAGCATCATATCCGCCACCTGCCGGTGGTGCATGGTACACAACTGGTGGGCATGCTCAGTAAAACGGATATTAACCGTTTAACCTTTAGCGGGTTGTTTGCAGGCGAGGGTGATGTAGATGAGGCGGTGTTCGATATGTTGAATATTGGCCAGGTGATGTCACACAAACCACGCGCAGTGAAAGAATCGGACACCATAAAAGAAGTGGCTGAAATTCTGTCCAAAGAAGAATTTCACTCTTTGCCTGTAGTAGCTGACGATGATGAAAGCAAATTAGTGGGTATCGTTACCACTACGGATGTTATCAAGTATATGCTGGAACAGTATTGATTCAAATTTCAGATTGATAATGGACAATTGACGATTTGTCAACTGTCCATCATCAACAGGTATCCCATCTACTTCGATGCAGTAGGTCCATTTCGTTTGTATTGGTTAAACCAATAGTACAAGTATTGCTGAGTGCGTAAATAATTTGACGGTTTTGATGATGTGCCGTGAAACTCTTCATTAAAACGGATCATCACGGTGGGCACTTTTAAAACTTTCAAAGCCGAATAATATTCTTCTGTTTGTGAAATAGGGGTGCGTAAATCATTTACACCGCACATAAGCATGGTAGGTGTTTTTACATTACCAACATACATCAAGGAAGAACGCTTTAAATGTTCAGAAGGATCTTCCCACGGATACTTGGCAAAGTTTTTATACCAGCTCACACCATCGGTTGTTCCTACAAAAGAAAGCCAATTTGTAACCGGAAAATTTACTGAGGCTGCTGCAAATCTATCGGTGTGGCCAACAATCCATGAGGTAAGTACTCCGCCTCCACTTCCTCCATATACAAAAAGGTTGCGATCATCAATATACCCGCGCTTGATTACCTCGTCTACACCTTTCATCAGATCATCATAATCTTTATCGGGATAGGCATTCTTGATGGCGTTGGCGAAAGCACTGCCGTAACCGGTTGAGCCGCGTGGGTTTGTATACAAAACAACGTAGCCTTCCGCAGCATGGTGTTGCCAGGTAAAATTAAAGGCGAGGTTATACATGGCATGAGGGCCTCCATGAATGACCAGGATAAGTGGATATCTTTTTTTCGGATCAAAGTCCGGTGGCTTTACAATCCAGCCCTGAATTTTATAATCATCAACGGACGTGTACCAGATTTCTTCAACATCGCCAAGCTGAACAGTACCCAGCACATCTTCATTAACATTTGTTAAACGAACCGGCTTTGGATTGGCTATCGTGAAACTGGCAACATCACCGGGATTTTTTGAGTCTGCAAGAGTACCAACAGCTATTCCTTGTGCTGTCAGGCTGTTAACCGCAAGCATTTGCTTACCCTGTGTTACTTGCCTTACGTTTCCTTTTACCGGAGCAAAATAAAAATTACTGCTGCCTTCATTCTGTGCATTGAAATACACGCCCGAATTATCCGCTGCCCAGATTAATCCTCCCGGGCTTCGATCCAGCGTTGCCGTTAATGAGCGATGACCCGTGCCATCAATATTCATCACATATAGTTGTGAATCACGATAGGTATCATCTGTCCAGTCATAACCGACATAGGCCACCAGTTTACCATCAGGTGAAACCACCGGTGCGAAATCAGGACCTTTGCGTGTAGTAAGTTGACGCACCACACCCGTTGCTACATTAACCGCATAAATTTCCGATTCACGGTAGGCATACTCTGCTTCAGGTATTCGTAAACTGCTGAATACAATTTCCTTACCATCGCGCGTCCAGGAAATTCCTGAGGTGCCATGGTCCCAATCGCCTTGGGTGACCTGACGTGGAGTACCACCACCTGCAGGTACAGTAAAGATGTGCACATATCCTTCTTCCAAAAATCCCACGCGGTCTCTTCGATAAACAAGACTATTTATAAACTTTGGTTCTTCTGTCCATTTGGCGCCTTCTGGTTTACCCGGAATTTTTACAGGCCATGGATTTTTTGCAGGAACAATCATGGTGAAAGCAATTTGCTGACCATCAGGAGACCAGGTGATGTTAGATGGTGACTTTTCGAGGCGGGTTATTTGCGTACTGCCTTCAGTGCCTTTGTATTTGACGAAAATCTGCGTGCCCTTTGGGTCACCCGATGCGGTATAAGCAATGCGGGTACCATCAGGCGACCAACTGGGTGACCCTCCTTTAATTAGAAAGCGATTTTTTGATCCATTCGTACTCATGATCCACAAATCGGTTTCCCGCTTGTCGTTCAATTTATCAATCCAGGTACGTGCGTACACGATTTCCGACCCGTCCGGAGAAAGTTGTGGGTCCGCTACAGTTTCCATATCGAGCGATTGCTCAAGACGAAGTTTCTTTACATTTTGTGCTTCGCTGTGTACAACTACACTGAAGCACAACACGATAAGCAAAAATGAATTTCTCATAGTCGTTGGGGTTATAAATTAAATCTACCACTTACCGCTTGAAATTCCGCAAACAATGTTTTGAGTGGTAGTCTAAAAAATGAAAAAGCCTGCCAAATCACTTTAGCAGGCTTATTTTAAATTAAAAAATCCTATCTACTTCAACCGTGCCTTAAAAAACTCGAGTGTATTTTTATGGGCATCGGCTGTAAACTCCTTGTTATGTTTTGGGTTACTCGGGTTAGCAAAGGCATGGTCGGCATCGTATGCTTTGATGGTCAGGTTTTTCCCTGCCGCTTTCATATTGGCTTCAAACTTATCCATCACCGCCTTGTTGATCCACTGATCCTGCGTAGGCCAGATGTTCAGCACATCGCAGCTTAAGGTTTTCAACCGATCAACATTTTCTTCGGGCATGCCATAGTACATCACTGCAGCAACAGCCTGTTTGCCCGCTGTAAGCGCAGCTTGCAAGGACTGGCCACCGCCAAAGCACCAACCCACCGTTCCTATTTTTGCATCTTTACCGGCATAATTCACGGCACCCTGAACAATGGCGTTGCCCCGATCTTGTTTAAATGCGCCCATTAATTGACCGGCTTCCTCGCGCTTATCCGTAACTTTTCCATCGTACATATCAATGGCCAGTACATTTACATTTCCTAAATCATTATACAATTGTTCAGCTTCACGCTTGATGTGATCGTTCAATCCCCACCACTCCTGAAAAACAAAAATCCAGTTGTTGGTTTTGGCTTTAGCGGTAAGTAAATATCCGTTGGCATCCTTTCCATCAGGTGTTTTAAAGGTAATCATCTTTCCTACAGAACTCTGGTGTGTGTACGGAAGCGGATCAGCATGTGCCATATTAAAATCTTTATTGGAAGCAAAGAGTGCAAATTTTTCGGTAGCCGGTGTGTGACAAATGGTAATGCCATCCTGTGCCCAGGTTGTCATGGCTATGAAACACAGCATGAAAAGTAAAATGATTTTCTTCATAGTTTGATTGTTTAGTTCTCATTAAACCAGTTATTATGAATATTGTTCAGGCCTTCAGCTGACCTGTGATTACCCTGTCATATGTAATAAGGTCTGTGTTGATGGGCTCATACCCTCGTTCACGCATCAACAAGGCAACCTGCCCGCGGTGATAGGTTGCGTGATTTACGGTATGAATCATAATCTGCTCAACATTGTTTTCGAAAGCGTGACCGACATAATTGTGGTAACGAAGTTGCCGGTTAAAATCATCATGCTCATCAATAAATTGCAACCAACGGGTTGATCCATCTTCGCTTAATTCTTTTAATCGCTCAATAGAATATAGTTTCCACAGCTCAACATCGGGCGCGGGCAATCCTACTATACGGTGCAGCCAAATCAATTGTGCGGCCATCACATGGCTCATCAGGGTCAGAATTTTTTCGTCCGTTACCTTCTGTTGCTCCAGCGCGCCTAACACCCTTTTATTTGCCCACGTGTTATATCGGTACAACTTTAAAAAATATTCCTTCATATCTTGGAAAAAAATAATTGCGTATGAACAGGCGTTCAATTTACAGGCTTTTTATAATAGTTGCATTTACTTTTTCGGTAACGGTTCTAACAGCACAATCAACACACCCAACGGCTGAAATTGAGCCTTTTTACGACTTAACCTTTACGCAGGCAGAGCGCGACTCTCTGCTGCAAGGGCTTCGCGACTATCAACGCTCTATACAAACCCTGCACCAGTACAATCTGCAAAACCATATACCCATGTCGTTGTGGTTCGATCCGGTGCCTTCTGGATTTAAAAAAGAAACGCTGCAGAAACCGATTGACTGGGGATTGCCAAAAGACGTTTCGCTTCCGGCTAATAAAGAGGAGCTCGCTTTTTATCCTGTGTATAAACTTGCGGTGTTGATGAAATCAAAGAAAATAACATCTGTCGAACTAACTCAACTCTATCTCGACCGGATAAAAAAATATGGCGACACATTGCAATGCGTTGTTTCCATTCTTGAAGAGCGTGCCATGGCACAGGCGCGCAGAGCCGATGAAGAAATTGCCAAAGGAAAATACCGCGGACCGTTGCATGGCATTCCCTACGGGATAAAAGATTTGTTGGCTGTTGAAGGAACAAAAACAACCTGGGGTGCTGAACCTTATGTTGATCAGCAACTAACTACAACAGCCACTGTGGTTAAAAAACTTGATGAAGCCGGAGCCGTTTTAGTTGTCAAGCTTTCCATGGGTGCGCTGGCGTTGGGCGATATCTGGTTTGGTGGCGTAACCAAAAATCCCTGGAACCTGAAACAAGGATCAAGCGGTTCTTCGGCCGGTTCTGCTTCAGCAACGGTGGCCGGTTTGGTTGGCTTTTCGATTGGTACTGAAACACTCGGTTCAATTGTTTCTCCTTCTACCCGGTGTGGTGCCAGCGGACTGCGGCCCAGTTACGGAACAGTAAGTCGCTATGGCGCTATGGCACTTAGCTGGAGCATGGATAAAATCGGGCCTATTTGTCGTTCGGCCTTTGATGCAGCGTTAGTCTACCATGTTATTCATGGTGAAGATGCGCTGGATAAAAGTGCCACTGCCTCAGTGTTCAATTATTCCGCCAAAACGGATATCAAAAAATTAAAAGTCGGGTATTTAAAATCCCTCTTCGAGGCCAGTTATCCCGGCAAGGAAAATGATCAAAAAACACTCGAGGTAATTAAATCGCTTGGCATTGAATTGATTGAACTGGAACTCCCGGCCTCCATTCCGGTAGCTGCCATACGTTTAATGTTAACAGCCGAGGCGGCTGCCGCATTTGACGAACTTACCCGATCCAATCGCGACAGTTTGCTTTCCAATCAAGTGCGGTGGGCATGGCCAAACACGTTTCGTACGGCTCGTTTTATTCCTGCCGTGGAGTACATAAACGCATCGCGGCTTCGTCAGCAACTCATTGAAGAGTATCATAAAGTCACCAAAGATTTTGATGTGATTATCAGTCCGAGTTTTGGTGGCACGCAATTGCTCACTACCAATTTAACCGGGCACCCGTGTGTGGTTGTGCCCAACGGGTTTAACAACACCGGTTCACCTACCAGTATTTCGTTTTTAGGAAAGCTGTATGGCGAGGCTGCACCTCTTTTCGTGGCTCGCGCTTACCAGGAGGCAACGGAATGGGAAGATCAACAGCCGCCATTTTTTAAACCACAAAAATAAATTCCGCATTTCCTTAACTTGAGTCCTAGGCGATGTCAGTAACCGAACTTTTTAAAGAAATTACAGCTGCCCTTGATGCCAGAAACATTCCGTATATGGTTTCTGGAAGTATGGCCATGCTTGCTTATACCGTGGCTAGAACCACTCGTGATATTGATATTGTTATCGAACTTTCAGAAGAATCGTTAAGCTCATTTTATGAAATATTCAAAGATCAGTTCTATCTACACAAGCCAGCAGTGGAAGAGCAACTACAGCGAAAAGGAATGTTTAATGCCATTGATAATCGCTCAGGATTAAAAATAGATTTTGTTGTTAGAAAAAATTCTCCCTTTCGGAGAACAGAATTTGAAAGACGTTCAAGGCAAAAACTTTTTGGTCATGAAGCGTGGCTGGTTTCTGTTGAAGATCTTATTCTCTCCAAGCTAATTTGGATTCAGGAAATTCAAAGCGACCGACAAAAAGATGATATCAGAAGTTTATTGGAAAACAATGTTGATCGGGCATACCTGAGCAAGTGGGTTCAGGAGCTCAATCTTACTACCTTTGGACTGCTGTGAACGATACCCCAGATCATATCAGAAAAAAACAACGGGAAATATGGTTTTCCAAACCGCAGGAAGAACGTGTGCGTCTCGGTCTTGAATTAATTCAAGAGGTAAATACGCAAATTGAAGACCGCATCCGGGCACAGCATCCGGGTTTTTCAGAAGGCGAAATTCGTGTGGAATTTATCCGTCAGATGTATAAGGATGATCTTTCTCCCGAATATCTTGAAGGCGTTTCAAAATGGATTCTTGAAAAGTACAGCAGTCATAAGCACGTATAACTTTTAGTAAGTGCAGGTGTTACTACATCATGCGTACGGCAGAAGACATTAACCGCATCATTGAAATGGCCTGGGAAGACCGCACCCCTTTCGATGCCATTGAATTCCAATTCGGGTTAAGTGAAAAGGAAGTCATTGAACTCATGCGCCATCACCTGAAAGCCTCCAGTTGGAAATTATGGCGTGCCCGTGTACAGGGAAGAAGCACGAAGCATCGTGCAAAACGGCTCAATGAAGTAAATCGCTTTAAGTGTTCCCGCCAGCGCACTATTTCCAAAAATAAAATAAGCAAGCGCTGACTATAAATGTTTAAGTTCAGCCAGTCTGTCCAGCATCCAACCGGTAATGCTTAACCGTTCACGGGTTGCGGGCAATACTTCATGCTCCAGCTGATCGGAACGAAAGCAAACCAATCGTCCGGCCAGCGGAAAAATATCTACCGGACCCTCGGGCAGGTACATGCGCAACTGTCCACCATGTTCTTCCTTCCAGTTGGCATTCAAATAACAAAGGACAGAAAGCTTGCGATGATCGTCTTGCTTAAACTGATCGAGATGGCGCTTATAAAAAGTTCCTACCGGGTAGCGGGCAATATGCACTTCAAAATCTTTAAGGCTTAAAAACAAGGCCTGATTTAAAAACTGTGTTAGTGCATCCAGTTTATCAAGGTAAACCTTAATGGGTGGTGATGCCGTCTCCTTATCAAGCCACTGTATATAATCCCCACGAATACCCTCCTGTATCTGTACGGATTGACTATTGCCTATGCCGGCTTTCTTAAACAACCGGTTATCGTTAAATTCCTTTACCTGTAAAATGTCCTCAACCTCATGTTGGCTCAAAAATTGATCAATTACGGCATATCCTTGTTCGGCAAGGCCATCAGCAATGATTTCAAAATCAGTATACATTCCACAAAGTTAGAAAGAGATTATTTATACTTACCGCTATGATTGGATACACAAATATGGTTGCGCGTTGTTGGTTATTAAAAGCCATCTCAAAAATAGAATGTACGTCATTGCAAAGGAGCCTGCCTGCCGGTCAGGCAGGTAATGACCAAAGCAATCCTGTGTTCAGTATCCAAAATCCAGATTGCTTCTCCGCCTGGTGGCGGATCGCAATGACCCTAACATTTTTGAGATGGCTTTTCGCTATTCGTACGCGTTGGTCAATTGCACTTAGCGTCTTTATACTTTTTTTGGTAATTCCCGGGTGTAAACCCAAAGAAGATGTTCAGCTAAGACAAATTAAAGACGTTATCGTTGATGCTACCTCCGAGCCCTTGCTTAAAGCCAACGCTATTCTCTATAACCCCAACAACATCCGTATGATGGTGAAGAAAATTGACATGGAGGTTTTTGTGGATGGAAAAAAGGCTGCGGTAATTGACCAGCAAATGAAACTGAAAGTTCCGGCCCAGGCTGAGTTTACCGTTCCGCTGGAAGTAAAACTGAACATGAAGGAAATCGGGTTGCTGGATGCTGTTTTTGCCGTAATTGGCGGCAAAAAATTTCAGATTCATTACAAAGGGACCATACGCTTGCAATACAAAGGCGTACCATTTTCTGTGCCGGTTAACCACAAAGAAGAAATCCGCATTCGCCTCTGATACAGAATCTACCGGAAGTTTTTAACTTTCGTTTCGCTTATGGATGAAGCCGAACACCCTGCGCTGTTGGATCCTGTTGATTTGCTCAGGCAAATTGAAACACTCCAGGAAGAAAAGCAAAAGCTCATCAGCATCGTTTCGCATGATGTTAAGTCGCCCTTAAACAGACTGTACGCACTTATTCAGCTTTTGCAGATGGAGCCTGGCAACCTTACTGAAGAGCAAAAGAATTTTTTGGAAAAAATGCACATTGTGGTAGCTGACGGACTGGACATGATCCGCAACCTGGTAGACTACCGTAACATTGAAAGCAATTCAATCGTCCTCTTTCCGGAAGCTATTCAACTGCAAAGTTTCATTCAATCTGCTGTAACCAGTTTTCTTAACGTGGCCTCCAAGAAAGGTATTAAGCTTATGGTGGAGAGTGAAAACATTTTACTTCATACCGACAAGCACTGCCTGCAGCGTGCGGTTGACACGCTGTTATCCAACGCGATAAAATTTTCCTATTCCGGCAAAAAAGTTTGGGTGCGTGCGCGTAAACACAGTGATGAAACTGCCCTGATTGAAATTGAAGATGAGGCTTTTGGTTTTAAACAGAATGAACTACCCGACCTATTTCAAAAATTCAAAAAGTTTACATCCCGGCCAACCGGTGGCGAAAGTTCAACCGGCCTCGGGCTTTTTATTTCGCGTGCTATGATCGAAAAAACAGGTGGAAAAATTTCGTGCCTTAACCGGGAAGGCGTTGGAAGCATATTCAGGCTTGTTGTTCCGGTAAATCTGCCGGGTTAATTAAATAGATAGTAGTCGTCTTCTTTACCGTCCAGTATGGCTTTCAGCGATTCAATGACCGTGTCATCCTTTATTACATAATCGCGTACCCCTTTCTTAATAAAACTCAGCACCATATTACCATCATCGATGGAGCTCATCATGATAAGACGCTGCTCCTCACTCATCTTATCCTTAATGTCATCATAAAAATCGATACCGGTTTTCCCGGGCAATTTATAATCCACAATAAAGGCATCGGGCATCGGCCCACCGTTCAGGGCTGCAAGACAATCTTCGGCTGAATGAAAAGTGGTAACACTATACGCAGCATCCTGACTTAACGACCGTTTTATAAACTCGGCATAAATATCATCGTCTTCGATGAGGTGAATGGTCATAGGCCTGACGGTAAATTATTGATTGCAATATATAATAAAGAAATCATTTTGGGGCAGTGAGTTGAGGCCTAAAATAAAGCAAAACCCTTTAAAAAAATACGCTTGGCGAAGTACTTTGAGCATCCTATCTTGATAGCCAATCCGCTCCTATCATGAAAAAGCAATCCCTACTCTTGCTTGTTTTGGTGATTCTCATCATACAATGCACCACCTATGATTCATCGCAAACAAAATCTGTAAAATTTGCCATTTCGTTTACGCAGGAACTCAGTGACCAGGCGCAGGATGGCAGGCTTTTACTCATGCTCTCGAATAATGCAAAAGCCGAACCCCGCAACCAGATTGTTGATGGGCCCACAACCCAACTTGTTTTTGGTGTGGATGTGGAAGGCATGAAACCTGGTGATAAAATTACTATTGACGCCTCTGCATTCGGTTATCCCATACAATCGCTTAAAGATATTCCGGTTGGTGAATATTATGTTCAGGCCCTGCTCAACCGCTACGAAACGTTTAACCTGAAAACCGGGCACACCGTAAAACTTCCTCCCGATCAGGGCGAAGGCCAACAATGGAACAGTAAGCCCGGAAATTTTTACAATACTCCGGTGAAGATTTCGGTTGATCCAACGAAAGCAGAAACGATTAACGTAGTGATGGATATGAAAATTCCACCGGTTACCGAACCAAAAGACACCAGGTATATCCGCCACATAAAAATTCAGAGTGAAAAACTAACGGAGTTCTGGGGCAGACCAATGTATTTGGGCGCACATGTGTTGGTGCCTGAAGGTTTTGATGATCATCCGGAAGCGCGCTATCCGCTGATGATTTATCACGGGCACTTTCCAAGCGACTTCGGTGGCTTTAGCGAAACGCCTCCCGATCCGAACATGGACACCACTGATTATATCGGCCGGTTTGGAATTTACGGATACAAAAAAATCCAGGCACAGGAAGCCTACAACTTTTACAAGCAATGGACGAACAAAAATTTTCCACGCTTCCTTGTGATTGAAATACAACACCCCACTCCATACTATGACGATTCTTATGCGGTGAACTCGGCTTCGCAAGGTCCTTACGGGGATGCCATCATGTATGAGCTGTTGCCGGAAATCGAAAAACAATTTCGTGGCATCGGGCAAGGTTGGGCGCGCTTTACCTATGGTGGTTCAACAGGCGGCTGGGAGGCACTGGCGGTACAAATGTTTTATCCCGATGAATTCAATGGATGCTTTGCCGCATGCCCTGATCCGATTGACTTCCGCGCCTATTGCCTGGTTGATATTTATAAAGATAAAAATGCGTACTGGTACGAAAGTGATTTTAAGAAAACCGAACGCCCCGGCTATCGCAATTATTTAGGTCAGCTTACTGCAACTTTACGCGAAATGAATTATCGTGAGCTGGCACTGGGTACAAAAGGTCGCTCGGGCCAGCAGTGGGATATATGGGAAGCCGTGTACTCACCACAAGGTGAAGACGGTTACCCGAAACGGTTGTGGGATAAGGTGACTGGTGAGATTGATCATAGTGTAGCCGAATACTGGAAAGAAAATTACGACTTGCGCTATATCCTCGAACGCGACTGGGCAACACTCGGCCCAAAGTTGGAAGGGAAGATTCACATTTACTGTGGCGACATGGATAATTATTACCTGAATAATGCGGTGTATTTGATGGAAGAGTTTTTAAAGAAAACCAAAAATCCATTCTATGGTGGTGAAGTTGATTATGGCGACCGTGCCGAGCATTGCTGGAATGGCGACCATGATAATCCCAATTACATTTCACGGTTGCGGTACAACACCATGTACTTGCCTAAAATTTTAAAACGGATTGAAAAAAGTGCCCCCAAGGGTGCTGACTTGAAAAGCTGGAAATACTAAAGGCGTTTAGGTGCTCAGGTGTTTATGCGCGTAGGTTTGTACCTTACAAGTAACTTACACAGAAGAGTACACAAGCACCTGAACACCCGAACAAAATAAAAACATGAAAAAAATTCTATTCCTCCTCCCCTTCCTGTTCTTCTATGAAATAAATGCGCAGAGCAAACTCGATTACATGGATGTATTCCAACTCGAGTGGGTGTCGGATCCGCAGATTTCACCAGACGGACAGAAAATCATTTATGTGCGCAATTACAACGATGTGATGGCCGATAAAAGTTTTTCGAATTTGTGGATCGTGAACTTCGATGGCTCGGATAACCGGCCACTCACCACCGGTAATCAAAATGATTTTTCACCACGGTGGTCACCCGATGGTAAACGCGTTTTGTATAAATCCAGCAAGGATGGATCGATACAACTTTACCTGCGCTGGCTCGACAATGGTGCCGAGGCTAAAATCACCAACCTCAAACAATCCATCGGCAACATTCAATGGTCGCCCGATGGAAAACACATTGCCTTCAACAGTTTCGTAGAAGATAAACCCACTTCACTGGTAGCATTACCCAATGCACCTGCCGGTGCCAGGTGGGCAGCTTCTCCTAAATACATTGAGAACATGACTTACCGTTTTGATGGTGCCGGATATCTGAAAGATGGTTACAGCCATTTGTTTGTGTTATCAGTCGATGGCGGAACACCCCGCCAGCTTACTTCCGGTAACTACAACCATGGTGGCGACTACTGCTGGGCGCCCGACAGCAAGAGCATTATTTTTTCTGCCAACCGTCATGCCGATCATGAATTTAATCCGGCTAACAGCGAGATTCATGAAATTTCCGTAAGTGATCTTTCTTTAAAGACACTCACCAAACGGCAGGGGCCAGATGGAAACCCTAAAGTTTCACCCGATGGAAAACTCATTGCTTATGTTGGTTTTGACGATGCGTATCAGGGTTACCAGGTTACTGATCTCTATATCATGAACCGTGATGGATCCTCACCACGAAAAATCATCACTTCACTTGATCGCGACATTGAAAACATTCAATGGAGCAGCGATAATAAAGGATTATTCTTTCAATATGACGATAAGGGCAATACACTCATCTCCTACTCAGACTTAACCGGAAAAGTTACCAACCTCACCAACAACGTTGGCGGACTTACCATTGACCGGCCCTATGGTGGCGGAACCTTTACTGTGGCCCCGAATGGTCGCTATGCCTTTACACACTCTACACCCGATCATCCGGCTGATTTAGCTTCTGGTGTTCGCGGGGGCGGTGAAGCCAAACGCATCACACGTGTAAACGATGATCTCTTCACACAAAAAAAACCTGGCAACGTAGAGGAGATCTGGTTTAAATCATCACACGATAAACGCGATGTACAGGGCTGGATTATTTACCCGCCCGATTTCGATCCAAAAAAGAAGTATCCGCTCATTCTTGAAATTCATGGCGGGCCATTTGCCAATTACGGCTCACGCTTTGCCTTTGAACTTCAGCTCTTTGCCAGCAAAGGGTATGTAGTGCTCTACACCAACCCACGCGGTTCAACCAGCTACGGTGCCGAGTTCGGTAACCTCATTCATCACAATTATCCGGGCGAAGATTATGATGACCTCATTTCCGGAGTAGATGCGGTGATCAGTAAAGGATTTATTGACGATAAAAATTTATTCGTAACCGGTGGCAGCGGTGGTGGTGTGCTTACCGCGTGGATTGTAGGACACACCAACCGTTTCAAGGCGGCCGTAGTAGCCAAGCCGGTAATCAACTGGTACAGCTTTGTATTGTATGCCGATAACCCAGGGTTCTTTTACAAATACTGGTTCCCGGGCTTTCCGTGGGACCATGTCGATCACTACATGAAACGATCTCCGCTGTCGTACGCTAAAAATGTTAAAACGCCAACCATGTTGCTTACCGGTGAAGTGGATTATCGTACACCCATGGCCGAATCGGAACAATATTACACTGCGTTAAAATTGAATAAAGTAGAAACGGCATTAGTACGCATACAAGAAGCCAGTCACGGCATTGCCGACCGCCCAAGCAACCAGATCAACAAGGCTGGTTATATTTTAGGATGGTTTGATAAATACAAGGAGAAGTAAGGTGCTTTTGTGTTCATGTGTTTAAATGTCTGAGTTGACTCAAACAAAAACACATACGCACCTGAACTCAATATTTAAAGGGTCACCCCAAATACACTGGTGGTAATCAGGATCATTACCGCTACCATAATACCGATAGCCAAAAACAGGACTTTGCGTAAACTGAGGGTTTTCATAAGTGTTCGTGCTCAATAGACTACCGGTTAACCCATAAAGTTGTATTCGCGTCAAAAAAAGTTTATCCTCGTTAATCAGTAGCTGTTTTACGCCAGCGGCAACCCGCCTCTCAACCAAATCCCCTACCTTCATTGTGATTTAACCGTCACGCTTATGAAAACGCTTTTACTCCTCTTCACTTCCCTCCTGTCGCTTCACACTTTTGCACAGGGCACCATGCTGCTGCGCCAGCCTACCATCAGCAACGAACACATTGCCTTTGTGTACGCCAACGATTTATGGATCGTCTCCAATGACGGGGGCGATGCGCGCAGGCTCACCTCCAATGAAGGCATGGAAGCCAACCCGCACTTTTCGCCCGATGGCAAACACATTGCCTTCACCGGCCAGTACGATGGCAACACCGATGTGTATGTGATTCCTGCTGAAGGCGGCCAACCCGAGCGCCTCACCTGGCATCCGTTTAACGACCAGGTAACCGGCTGGACACCCGATGGCGAATTCATTTTGTTTTCCTCCGCACGTGAAGGTTCACTGCCTACCCAGGAATCAAAAATTTTTAAAGTGAATAAGAAAGGCGGCATGCCCGAAGCATTACCCATCCCCCGTGCCGTGGCCGGAGAAATTTCAGAAAACGGAAACCACATCGCCTATCAGCAAATTGGTTTTTGGGATCCGGAGTGGCGCAACTACCGCGGGGGCCAGGCCAAGCCCATCTGGATCGTGGATTTAAAAACCTTTGCGTTGAAGATGACGCCCCAAACCGACAACGAACGCCACACCGATCCCACGTGGTTGAACAACGTGGTGTACTTTTTATCCGAGCGCGACTACGCCAACAACGTGTGGTCGTTTAATCCGGCCACCAACGAACTGAAGCAACAAACCTTTCATGCCGACTTCGATGTGAAAAGCCTCGATGCCGGTGGCGGGTTGATTGTGTACGAACAAGGCGGTTATCTCCACACCCTCAATCCGGCCAACGGTACCACGAAAAAACTCACCATCCACGTGCGCGGTGATTTTCACTGGGCACGCGAACGCTGGGCAGATGTGCGCGCCACTGCCTTACAAAATGCATCGCTATCACCGACAGGCCAACGCGCGTTGTTCGAACACCGCGGAGAAATTTTTACCGTGCCGAAAGAGAAAGGCAACTGGCGCAACATCACCAACACCTCCGGTGCGGCCGATCGTTTTCCGGTGTGGTCGCCTGATGGAAAACGCATTGCGTACTTCAGCGATGCCAGCGGTGAATACCAACTCTACATCACCGACCAGGAAGGACTGGAAAAACCAAAAGTCATCTCCATTCCCAACCCTACGTACTTCTTCCGGCCCGAGTGGTCGCCTGATGGAAAGTATATTGCCTACACCGATACCGATTACAACTTGCTCTACACCGATGTCAACTCGGGCGTAACCAAAAAAGCCGACACCGAACGCTACGCACATCCCAACCGATCGATGAACCCGGTGTGGTCGCCCGACAGCAAGTGGATTGCGTACGCACGATTGATTGACAGCAACTACAAAGTGATCAAAGCGCACAACGTGGAAACCGGCCAAACGCTTCAGCTCACAGATGGCATGGCCGATGCCATCTCACCCGTGTGGGATGCTACCGGAAAATATTTGTACTTCCTCGCCAGCACCAACTACGGCTTGAATACCGGCTGGCTCGACATGAGTTCGTATGATCGTCCCGTAACACGTGCGCTCTATTTAATCGTGCTCAGCAAAACCGATACCTCACCGCTTGCGCCCCGCAGCGATGATGAAAAAGAAAAACCCAAAGAAGAACCGGCCACACCTCCGGCAACAGCCAAAGGCAAAACACCACCGGCACCCGCGCCAACAAAAACCAATGCAGTGAAAATTGATATGGACAACCTCGCGCAGCGCATCCTCGCGGTGGATGTTCCGCAACGCAACTACACTGCACTCTATCCCGGGCCGGAGGGTTATGTGTTTTATGCCGAAGCCGTGCCCAACCAGCCAGGCGCAACCCTGCATCGCTACAACTTCAAAGACCTGAAAACCGAAACGTACCTCAGTTCCGTTAGCGAAGTCAGCATCTCACACGACCGCAAGTCATTGCTGTACCGCAGCAACAGCACGTGGGGCATACTGGGCACAACCGACAACAACAAAAAACCAGGCGATGGAAAACTGGATGCGCTCGCCTCGCTTAAAATCAAAATCGATCCCATGGCCGAGTGGAAACAAATCTTCCGCGAAGGCTGGCGCTACCAGCGCGACTTCCTCTACGTGAACAACACGCATGGCGCACCGTGGAATGATGTGTATAAATGGTACGCACCATGGGTGGATCACGTGCGCCACCGCGAAGACCTGAACTACATTGTTGACATTGTAGGTGGTGAAGTAGCCGTGGGCCACTCGTACACCCGCGGGGGCGATTACCCGGAGGTAAAAAATGTGCCTATTGGTTTGCTCGGGGCCGACTATGAAGCTGCAGGCAACTACTACCGCTTCAAAAAAATCTACACCGGTGAAGACTGGAACCCCGGCCTCAACGCACCGCTGCGCGAACCCGGCCTCAACATCAACGCAGGCGATTACCTGCTGGAAGTAAACGGTCAGCCATTAACCACTTCGCAAAATTTATTCAAACAGTTTGAAGGCACCGCCAACCGGCAGATCAAAATACGCGTGAACAACAAACCTTCATTCGATGGCTCGCGCGTGGTTACCGTGGTGCCCGTTGAAAACGACAACCAACTGCGCATGATGCACTGGGTGGAAAGCAACCGCAAAAAAGTAGACGAACTTTCAAACGGCCAGCTTGCCTACGTGTATGTGCCCAACACCGGGCAGGGCGGCTACACCTACTTTAACCGCTACTACTTTGCGCAGCAACACAAGAAGGGCGCCATCATTGACGAGCGCAACAACGGGGGCGGCTCCGCGGCCGACTACATGGTTGACATTATGGCGCGCGAACTGCACGGCTACTTCAACAGCCGCGCCAGCGATCACCGCCCCTTCCTCACGCCCAATGCCGGCATCTTCGGGCCGAAGGTGATGCTCATCAACGAGCGCGCTGGCTCCGGTGGCGACCTGCTGCCCTACCTGTTTAACAAAATGAAACTCGGGCCGCTGGTGGGCACCAAAACCTGGGGCGGCCTGGTGGGCACGTGGGACACCCCACCCTTTGTTGACGGTGGCCGCATGGTGGCGCCACGCGGTGGCTTTTACGATGTGAATGGCGAGTGGGCCGTAGAAGGCGTGGGCATACCGCCCGACATACACGTAGAGCAAACACCTGCCGATGTAATTGCCGGCCGCGACCCGCAGCTGGAACGTGCCGTGCAGGAAGCCCTGAACCTGTTAAAAACACAGGCGCTCGAAATCAAACCCGAGCCAACACCACCGGTTAAATACAGAAGACCAGATAAGAAAAATTAACCCCCAAAAGAATGTATTGTCACCCTGAGCCTGTCGAAGGGTCGAAGGGTGACTCAATAACACTAAAAAAGGCAGTCCCACACGGGCTGCTTTTTTATTGGGGCGTGCCCCTGCGGGTCGGGCTGTCGGCACTCGCCAGCCAACCGCACATAGCCACTTCGGGCTCAAACAGATGCCTCCATCCCTCACGCAGTGCACGTCACACTTTAACATTTACTCGCCAAGTTTGATGTATGGATGTGCATGGGGCATATCAATTTATTATCTTAGAAATCCAATTAGCTCCTGATGCTCAATTATTACTACAAGAACTCATTAGCGATATTCCTAAACCAAAGCATACAGGAGATTTTAGGTTCCATTACACTCTCCAATGAGTTTAACTCTCAACAAACTCAAAACAAATCATGGGAACATCAGATTCGCATACTTCAAAAGGAATTGACTAATCTTAATGGTGAAATATTTTTTGAATTCTCTACCCCTCGAATGGGGAAACGAGTAGACTGCATCTTGATCATTGAGAATGTTGTTTTCGTAATTGAGTTTAAAGTAGGAGAATCTAAATTTTTAAGTTATGATATTGAGCAAGTTTGGGACTATGCTTTAGATTTAAAAAACTTTCATAAGCCAAGTCATGATGCAATTTTGGCACCCGTTCTAGTTGCAACAGAGGCAACCAAGTCCATAATCGAAATCGCTCAAACATCTCACGATGACAATCTGATCATCCCTATCAAACTTTCAAAGGATAATTTAAGAGAAGGAATTGAACACACACTTAAGTATTTCAAAAATACGACTTCACGAATTGATTCAGAACTCTTCTCAAAGGGAAGCTACTTTCCAACTCCAACCATTATTGAAGCGGCAGTGTCTCTTTACAACAGTCATTCCGTTGATGAAATAACTCGAAGCGATGCAGAGGCAAAGAATTTAACAAAAACAACTTCAGCACTTGGCGCCACAATTGATTATGCCAAATCCCACAAAAAGAAAATTATCTGCTTTGTTACAGGAGTTCCAGGTGCTGGCAAGACACTTGTTGGTCTAAAAGTAGCAACAGAGCATCTCGATAAAGAAAACGGGAATACAAGTGTCTATTTATCTGGCAACGCCCCATTAGTTGCAATACTTCAAGAAGCGCTGGCAAGAGACAGGGTAAAAAAGGACGCTGATAGAGGTATTAGGATTTCAAAGAAGGAAGCTAAACAGGCTGTTAAATCCTTCATCCAAATTATTCACCATTACAGAGATGCTTATGTGGTCAGTCAAGATGCTCCATATGATCATGTTGCCATTTTTGATGAAGCGCAACGCGCATGGAATAAAGAACAGACTGTCAAATTCATGCGACAGAAAAAAGGATTGGCTGATTTTGACTTTTCCGAGCCGGAGTTTCTCATTTCTTGCCTTGATAGACATAAGGACTGGGCTGTCGTTATTTGCTTGGTAGGTGGTGGACAAGAAATAAATACTGGTGAAGCTGGAATTTCAGAATGGTTAAAAGCAATTGATACTAAATTTTCTGATTGGGACATTTTTATCTCCCCTAACCTTGAGAATGATGAGTATGCTGCAAGTGAAACAATTCATATTTTAAACAATAAGAAAAAGATTAATTATAACTCAGATCTACATCTGGCTGTATCAATGCGATCTTTTCGGGCAGAAAATTTATCACTGTTTGTCAAACAATTGCTTAACCTTGATTTCGAAAAAGCCAGAATGACTTTGTCTGCCTTTGAGTCAAAATATCCAATTGTGATTACAAGGGATCTTTCAAAAGCTAAAAAGTGGTTAAAAGAGAAAGCTCGAGGTAGTGAGCGGTACGGACTTGTTGTTTCCTCACAAGCCCAAAGACTAAAACCTTTTGCAATTGATGTTCGGTCTCCTATGAATCCAGTAAATTGGTTCCTAGATGGAAAAGATGATGTTCGATCATCGTACTATTTAGAAGATGTGGCTACAGAGTTTCAAATTCAGGGTTTAGAGCTCGACTGGACATGTGTCACTTGGGATGGAGACTTGCGCTATTCGGATGACGGATGGAAAACATTTTCCTTTAAGGGAAAGAAATGGCAAAACATTCACAATGCGGAAAGGAAGAACTACTTAATCAATGCTTACAGGGTTTTATTGACGCGTGCACGACAAGGAATGGTAATAGTCGTTCCAAATGGTGATCCTGAGGATCATACGCGTAAGGCTGAGTACTATGATTCGACTTTCAATTATCTATCATCACTTGGGTTGAAACAACTTAAATTTGAATAGACTAAACTAAACAACATAGAATTTAGCTACAAGAGCCGCTGACAGTATTACTAGAAGTAGCTGTGTTGATCTCAAATAAGTACGCTAATTATTTATTGAATAGCTACGAATGAACTCAATTGCATTCATTGATACGGAGGTTGAGCCAACGAGCCTAAAGATTCTTGACATTGGAAGTATCAAGGGTGATGGAAGCTCTTTTCACAAAACTTCGGTTGCTGAGTTCATCCAGTTTCTCAACGGAACGCAATTCATTTGCGGACACAACATTTTCAACCACGATATAAAGTATATCGGCAAAGCACTCACTGATGCAGGAGTGAACCCTGCAAATATCATTGACACTTTGTTTTTATCTCCTTTGCTTTTTCCAACTAAGCCGTATCATGCTTTATTAAAAGACGACAAAATTCAATCAGAGGATATAAACAATCCTCTGAATGATTCTATTAAAGCACGAGATTTGTTCAATGATGAAATTGCTGCTTTCAAACAAACTGACGAAACCCTAAAACAAATTTTCTATTTGCTTTTAAAAGATAAAAAGGAATTCACCTCCTTTTTCCGTTTCATAGCATACACAAGTGCAAGAATAGACACTGAAAAACTTATTCGTCAAAAATTTGAAAATGAAATTTGCGAACAAGTTGACCTTGCGAAAATAATTTCAGAACACCCGACTGAACTTGCTTACTGCTTATCACTTGTGAGTTCGTTCATTGAACACAAAAAGATTCATTCAATCACACCGCCATGGGTACTGAAAAACTATCCCGAAGTTGAACGAATAATGTTTCGTTTGCGAAACAAACCATGCGTAAGTGGCTGTGCGTATTGCAGCCACGCATTAGATATACACAAGGGCTTGAAAAGATTCTTCGGTTTTGATTCATTTAGAACTTACGGAGGCGAACCACTGCAAGAAAGAGCAGTTAAAGCAGCGGTTGATAATAAATCTATCCTTGCAGTTTTTCCAACAGGTGGCGGAAAGTCAATCACATTTCAAGTTCCTGCGCTGATGAGCGGAGTAAGTTCAAAAGGTTTGACAGTTGTAATTTCTCCTTTGCAGTCGTTGATGAAAGACCAAGTTGACAATCTTGAAAAAGCAAATATTGTTGAGGCAGTTACCATAAATGGTTTGCTTGACCCGATTGAAAGAGCAAAATCGTTTGAACGAGTTGAGGATGGCTCTGCTTCCATTCTTTACATCTCACCCGAATCACTTCGTTCAAGAACAATTGAGAAATTGATTTTGGGTAGAAAGATTGCTCGTTTTGTAATTGACGAAGCTCACTGCTTTTCTTCGTGGGGACAGGATTTCAGAGTTGACTATTTATACATCGGTGATTTCATCAAACAAATTCAGGAAAAGAAAAATCTTGAAGATGGAATTCCTGTTTCATGCTTCACTGCAACTGCAAAGCAAAAAGTCATTGAAGACATTCGTGATTACTTCAAAGAAAAACTCTCACTTGACCTTGAACTGTTCACTTCAAAAGCATCAAGAACAAATCTTCAATACAAAGTTTTTGAAAAAGGAAACGAGGAAGAAAAGTATCAGGCAGCAAGAGATCTGATTGAGGAGAAGAATTGTCCGACTATCATTTATGTTTCAAGAACACGAAAAGCATACTCACTTGCGGAACGATTAACCGAAGATGGTTTTAATGCAAAACCTTATCACGGTAAAATGGATGTGAAGGAGAAAACAGCAAACCAAAATGCTTTCATATCAGGTGAAGTTCCAATCATGGTAGCAACTTCTGCTTTCGGAATGGGAGTCGACAAGAAAGATGTCGGCATGGTGATTCACTATGAAATTTCTGATTCACTTGAAAACTATATTCAAGAAGCAGGCAGAGCAGGACGAGATGAAAATATTGTTGCTGATTGTTTCGTGTTATTCAACGAGGAAGACCTTGGCAAACATTTCATACTGCTAAATCAAAGCAAACTTTCCATCAAAGAGATTCAACAGATTTGGAAAGCAATAAAAGAGATTACAAGATTCCGTTCAACAGTTTCAAACTCTGCTTTGGAGATTGCACGAAAAGCAGGTTGGGATGATAATGTTGTGGAGATTGAGACAAGAGTAACGACAGCGATTGCAGCATTGGAAGATGCTGGCTATTTGAAGCGAGGGCAAAACATGCCGAGAGTTTTTGCCAACAGTATTCTTTCAAAGAATGCACAAGAAGCCATTGACAAAATCAATGCTTCGGAACGATTTGAGGAGAAGCAAAAAGAAAAAGGAATCCGAATTATCAAGAAGCTTTTTTCAAGTAAAAGTAGAAAGCAATCAACCGAAGAATCAGCCGAATCAAGAATTGATTATATCAGCGATCATTTGGGAATTGTAAAAGAAGAAGTGATAAACATTGTAAATCTTCTTCGTGAGGAAAAGATATTGGCTGATTCAAAGGATTTGACTGCATTCATCAAGAAAGGAGAAAACAAAAATCGTTCTCTCAATATAGTTGAAGCATTCAGCAAGATTGAAAACTTCTTACTTCCAATTTTTGAGGAACAGGAAAAGACATTTCACATTAAAGAATTAAACGAAGAAGCAGAAGCAAACGGCTGTAACGATGTAAATACAAACAAGCTAAAAACCATAATCAACTTTTGGGCAATCAAGAATTGGATTAAGCGGCAGAATCTTGAATACTCAAAAAATCATGTTGTTGTTCTAGCTCTGCATCCAAAAGAAACGCTGAAAGAAAAATTAGAGAAGAGACATGAGTTGGCAAAGTTCATTGTTGAATATCTCTATGAGAAAAGCAATCAAAATGTTTCAGAAGATGATAAAGTCAAGGAAGAAGTTCTTGTTGAGTTTTCAGTTCACGAGTTGAAAGACGAGTTTGAAACGAAGCTAAAGTTATTTGAAATGAAAATTAACCTTGACGATATAGAGGATACTCTTTTCTACTTGTCAAGGATTGATGCCATTAAAATTGAAGGAGGGTTTCTTGTTGTCTATAATAAACTCACAATTGAACGAGTTGAGCAAGACAACTATAAAAAATACACAAAGGAAGATTATCGGAAACTGAATCAGTTTTACGAAAACAAAGTTCAGCAAATTCATATTGTCGGAGAGTATGCAAAGAAAATGATTGGCGATTATAAGGATGCTCTTCAATTTGTAGAGGACTACTTTCAACTCAATTATGCTTCGTTTCTAAAGAAATATTTTCCAGGAAGCAAGATTGACAACCTGAAACTCAAAATGACTCCGGGAAAATTCAAGCAACTTTTCGGAGAACTTTCACCAACGCAGTTGAAAATTATCAATGACAGTGAACCAAAAATTGTTGTAGCGGCTGGACCTGGAAGCGGTAAGACAAGAGTGTTGGTTCACAAACTTGCTTCATTGCTTTTGATGGAAGATGTAAAACATGAACAGTTGCTCATGGTAACTTTTTCAAGAGCAGCAGCAACAGAATTCAAAAAGCGTTTGTTGAAGTTAATTGGCAATGCAGCAAACTACATTGAGATAAAAACTTTTCACTCCTACTGCTTTGACCTTTTAGGGAAGGTTGGAAGTTTGGAAAAGTCAGATGTGATTTTGAAAAAGACGATTGAGAAAATTAAGAACAAGGAAGTTGAAGCAAGCCGAATTACCAAAACTGTTTTGGTGATAGACGAAGCACAGGACATGGATGAAGATGAATACAATCTGATAAATGCTTTGATGGAGCAGAATGAAGAAATGAGAGTGATTGCAGTTGGTGATGATGACCAAAACATTTATGAGTTCAGAGGAGCAAGCGCAAAATATCTTGAACAATTTATTGATGTGAACAAAGCAGTCAAGCATGAATTGGTTGAAAATTACAGGAGCAAAAGCAACCTTGTTGAATTTACGAATCAGTTTGTAACGAGAATTCGCCACCGATTAAAAGAAACTCCAATTATTGCAAAGCAAACTGACAATGGAAGAATAAAATTGGTTCGTTATCAAAGCGGAAATCTAATTACTCCGCTTGTGCATGACATAATCAAAACTGGGCTTATAGGAACTACATGTGTGCTTACAAAGACAAATGATGAAGCACTGCAAATCACTGGACTTCTTTTAAAACATGACATGCAAGCCAAGTTGATTCAAACGAATGACGGCTTCAGTTTATATAATCTTTTGGAAGTCAGATTCTTTTTGGACAAGCTGAATTTAGCTGATGATGTTTTCATTATTAGCGATGATGTTTGGGCAAACGCAAAACGAGAACTGATAAACAAGTTTCGTAATAGCACAAAATTGGAAGTGTGCAATAATATAATTAAAGATTTTGAAGAGACCAATCCAATGAGAAAATACAAGTCCGATTTAGAGGTTTTCATTCGTGAATCCAAAATGGAGGATTTCTTTAACGAACATGGAGAAACAGTTTTCGTTTCAACAATTCACAAAGCAAAGGGAAAAGAGTTTGACAATGTTTTTCTTATGCTTGAAAACTTTAATCCTGTAACAGACGAAGCCAGACGGCAATTATATGTCGCTATGACAAGAGCAAAACAAAACTTAACCATACACCTGAACGGAAATTACTTTGACAGCATAACAGCAGAAAATTTAGAACAAATTGAGAACAGAGTAACTTATTCACCACAAAGCGAGCTAGTAATGCATCTATCATTCAAGGATGTTTGGTTAGACTATTTTATTACGAAGCAACAACATATCACGCAACTTACTAGTGGTGATATTTTAAGAATAAATGGTGACGAGTGCACAACACTAAAAGGATATTCGGTTTTGAAATTTTCAAGGCACTTCCTCAACATAATTGAAGCCCATAAACAAAAGGGTTATATGCTAAAACAAGCTAAGGTCAACTTCATCGTTTATTGGCAGAAAGAGTCATCCGAACAAGAAGTCAAGATAATATTGCCGGAATTGTATTTCATAAAAACAACACAAATAAGCGATTATCAGTAAAGTGATATTGTTGAGTAACACTTCAGCACTTCCAATATAAGCAAAGTCCCTTACTGAATTTGTAAGTAACGTGTTTCGGTACTTTTAGGGCCTGACTTCATTAACCCCCTGCCACAACCTGTCACTCCCCCTGCGGATATTGGGTGCATCATTTACCCTCTAAAAAAACAACCGTTATGCACCACGCCCTATCGCCCACCCCAGCCGATGAAACGCGTATTGCCCTGGCCAAAATTCAGTTTGAACAACAAAGCCCTGCCGAATTGATTGCCTGGTATAACAAACAACAACAACTGGGCATGGTGGGCGTGCACCGGCAGGTGTTGCACTGCATTGCCCTGCACGAGGTGTTTCAGGAGCGCTTCGGCTACAGCCCCTTTGTGGTGGAAGGCCGCCTGGTGGTTGGCTTTGGTGATCCGCTAACTCCGGAACATGTTACCACTAACAGGTGAACGGGTACTGTTGGCCGTGGCGTCTGAAAGCGGTACACAATATACCCGAATACACCGGCAATGAATTTATCGAGGAAGGAGTAGTTTCAGGCTATTTATTTATGTTTTGTATCACTATAGCCAGATTTAACCTTGGCTATTATGCTATGAATCATAAATAATTTCGATTATGTTTTGTATCATTGTAAACAGGTTTAAACTGGTTGTAATGATATGAAACCTAAATATATAGGAGTGGCGTCCCAAAAATTGCTGTCCTACTTTAATCAGCGCAATCAATTGTGGTTCAAAACTGCCGAGGCCATTGATGCACTACCGACATCAAGCGAGAGCGCGGTACTGGAATTGGTGACGGACATGGCAAAAAGAGGGCTTTTGATGCGGATTAAAAAGGGCGTCTATTACGTAATTCCGTATGAAGCAGATGCGACAACCTTCATGCCCGACTGGCATTTGATTGCAGGAAGTCTCGTAGGGGATGCAACCTATTACATCGGTT
Organism: Flammeovirgaceae bacterium UBA2366; assembly: GCA_002344065.1. Lineage (GTDB taxonomy): Bacteria > Bacteroidota > Bacteroidia > Cytophagales > Cyclobacteriaceae > UBA2336. The sequence goes on along the minus strand of DDTK01000010.1, from coordinate 117,951 downwards.
ATTATTCAGCGCTGCAAATCCATAATTTGATTACCCAACCATCTTTAAAAGAACAGATTGTTGTGTCAAAGCAAGTAAGACCTTCTTTGATAAAAATTAAAAAAATACCCTTTCAATTCATTTATCATAATCCTAACCACTTTTTTGGTTTTAGCGAAACGTGGATTGACAGTTTTAATAAAGTCCCATGCTCAGATTTAGAAAAAACATTTATTGATTGTCTATTCAAACCAGAATATGCCGGTGGCATAGTTGAAATCGCAAAAGCAGTTTTTCAATCAAGAGAAAAAATAAAATATGATAGACTTTTCTCGTATGCTGTTCAATTTAAATCGCAGGCAGTTATAAAGCGATTAGGATTTATTCTGGAACTAGTAGGAATTCAACATCCGATTATTTCAAATCTTCAAAAAATCAGAACTGCATCTTATGTACTATTGGACACCCAACTTCCTAATACAGGAAAACTTATTAGCAAATGGAGTATACGACAGAATTTGGAATCTGAAACAATTACTTCAGCATTGACAACATGATAAAAGGAGCAGAAATTCAGAAAAAAGCTTTTCAAGAAGGAGTTAGAGATCAACAGATTGAGAAGGACTACGTTCTTTCATGGGTATTACGTGGGATCGCATCACATGCAGATCTATCAAAAGTTATGGTCTTTAAGGGAGGAACAGTATTAAAGAAAGTCTATTTCGAAAACTATAGATTTTCGGAAGACCTTGATTTTACCCTTATTGAGGACTGTACAAACGAACAAATATTTTCATGGTTCCATGAAATATTTTCAATGATTAAAGAATCAGTAAACATTCCATTGTCAGCAACCGATGATGCGATACTGCACGAGGATGGTGGGCTTAACTTCTATATAAACTACGTTGGGCCTTTAGGCGGAATAGGAAGTAATAAAAAAATCAAAATAGACATAGCCAGAAACGAAAAGCTAGAATTTTCATATCTGGTACTTGACACAAACGCAAGGCTTGGAACCTGAGTCCTATACGGCTGAGTTCAGAACAAAATGCCAACTCAAGAACCTTGATCCAAGAGAATTTTTTAAAAAACTTGCTCAGAAAATCCCTTTGTATAAAGGGCAATGGCAAAAGTCGTTGGAGGATCAAATTAGAGAACTTCCTGATTTTGACAGGGTTGAGCGAGAAGTTTTAAGAAATTTAAAAAAATTCAAGCCATAGGTTCATCCAACGAAGATAAATTGAAATTTAAAGTGAAATAGCCAAGCACATTACCCCGCAGGTCATAAGGAGACTATTGGAGTGATGGTGTTCAAGGATTTCAAGGACTCGAAAAATCTTTCTGAAAATGAGTCTGTTCTTTTCAGTTCTAATAAATTACCAAATATCAGACTTGAGCAAGAGAGGATTCCGCAGTGAGTTGTAATTCAGGCATTTGATAAACTTTCCTCTTAACACTTATTTACTTACTTGTTTGTGCATCTTTTAATCGGTACAAAAACAACCATCATGCGCCACGCCCTATCGCCCACCCCAGCCGATGAAACGGGTATTGCCCTGGCCAAAATTCAGTTTGAACAACAAAGCCCTGCCGGGTTAATTGCCTGGTATAACAAACAACAAAAACCGGGCATGGTGGGCGTGCATAGGCAGGTGTTGCGCTGCCTGGCCCTGCACGAAGTGTTTCAGGAGCGCTTCGGCTACAGCCCCTTTGTGGTGGAAGGCCAGCTGGTGGTTGGCTTCGGCCCACCGCTGGCCCTCACCCCCGGTGGCATTGAAGCGGTGGTGTAGGCGGGTGCGCTTAGGGCCGCCATTTGCTTAGCAAACTGAAGAATACTAGCCCATGCCGCATTACACAGGCCAGCGGCTGGTGTCCATTTTTCAATCCCTTGCTTCTGCGTACCTTTCACATTACTCGTACAACGTATGAAAAAATTGCCTCTCTGGTGGCTCGTAATGATGCTCCTGATTTCCGTTCAGGCTTTCAGCCAAACCACACCCGACTCCCTTGAAATAAAGCTGCGCACGTCCACCGGAATAGAAAAGGCCCGGCACCTGAACGAGGCCGTGTACCGGTATGCCAAAAGTGATTACCAAAAGGCGGAAAATTACGTGCGCGATGCCTTTGCACTGGCCCGGCAACACCCACAAGAAGCACCTTACCGCACTTACGCATTGTTAAACAAAGGCATAGTGTTGAATTTTTCAGGCCGCGTTGACTCGGCCGTATACTATTTGGTTGAAGCAAAGCGCGAAGTGAGTGAAGCCGATTTTTCCTTACGCATTAAAATCAATGCAGCCCTTGGCAAGAGTTACATTACCGTAGGCCAACCCCAACAGGGCCTGGATTGTCTTTACGAAACGCTTCGGCTGCTACAACGCCAACCCGATAAAACCGATGAAATGAAAGTACATTCCAACATCATGTGGGCCTACCTGGAGTTGAAACGCTACCGCGATTGCATCCGGCATGGCCAACGTGCACTGGCTCAGCTTGAACCACAGCAGGAATGGATTATGCCCTACATCACCAACAACATGGCAGCCAGTTACGGGGCATTGAACAACCTCGACAGCGCACGGCATTACATTGAACAAGGTCTGCCACTGGCTAAAAAATATATCGACTACGGGCTGGTGGCAAATTGTTATTTCATTCTGGGTAACCTGTACGCCAATGCGGGGCTGTATGCACTGGCGCTTGAACAGTTTACGCTGGCACAACCCTACCGCGAAAAAACCGGTAATGTATTTTATCAGGTAGCTGACTTGTACGTGATGGCCGACTTGTATTACAAGCTCAAAAATTATCAGCAAGGTATACAAACCGGGCTGGCCGGCTTACAGTTGGCCGAGCAAAATAACCTCACCCTGAAATTAGAAGGCGTTTATCAGGCACTGGCAAAGAATTATGAGGCGTTGGAGGATTTTAGAAATGCTTCGAAATATTTTCAACTGCTGGCCAACATAAAAGATACCCTGTACCAACGGGCTACTGCCGATGCACTGGCCGACATGCAGCTTCGCTATGAAACCGAAAAAAAAGAGCTTCAGTTGGCCGAGCAACAACGACAGCTAAAACAAAGCAGGCAGTTGGTTATTTTTCTGTCGGTTATTGTAGTGCTTAGCATCTTGTTGATCTTGGTGTGGCGCAAACAGGTTACCATGAAACAACGCGAAACCTTGCTTAAACGCGAAAAAGATTTTCAGGCTCAGCTTACCCGAGCCGTCTTGTCATCACAAGAAGAAGAACGGGCACGAACCGCACGCGACCTTCACGATGGTTTTGGTCAGCTGATTGCCTCCGCTAAATTATGCATCAACCAGGCCAAAGAAAATTGGAGAACACACGCAACGGATTTACTCGATCAAATGCATCAGGAAATTCGCAACATTTCCTTTGCCCTGCTGCCGCATACCCTGGTGAGCGAAGGATTGGTGCCGGCCCTGGAGGAACTGGCGGAACGGATTTCAAAAATCGGCACGTTGCAGGTGCACGTTCATGCTGCAGAAACACACCGACTCAATTCAATCCTTGAGGTTTCAATTTACAGGGCCTGCCAGGAGTGGATTACAAATATTTCAAAATATGCAACAGCCTCACAGGTACACCTTAACATCATTCACGATGCGCCAACGCTCTCCGTGACCATTGAAGACGATGGCCTTGGTTTTAACCCGCAAATGCTGAATCAAGGAAACGGTAACGGTTGGAAAAATATCCAGTCGCGAATTCAGTTACATGAGGGTACGGTATGGGTAGATTCGGAGCCGGGTAAACGCGGGAGCACCCTGCTGATGGAAGTACCGCTTGATGTACAACGTAAAGTGGCGTGATATGAAATTGATCCTGGTTGATGATCACCGCATTTTAATTGAAGGCATTCGCGCCTTACTTGAAACCGCGCACGAAGTGCTCACCACATGTACCAACCCACAGCAAGCCCTGTTGTTTATCCGGCAGCATGAGGTTGATGCCCTCATTACCGATTACGAAATGCCGGGTATGAACGGCATTCAGTTGTTTGAAGCGGCCAAATCGCACAACCCTCTGCTAAAAGGGATCCTATTGAGCATGCACGATGAACGGATTGTGGTGAAGCGGGCACTGGCTGCCGGAATGCAGGGTGTTTTACTAAAGCACGTAACCCCATCCGAGCTCACCATGGCCCTTGATAAAATCAGTCAGGGACACACGTACATTAGTGCCGAACTGACGCAGAAGGTAATGCAAAGAGATGCCGCAAATGAAATGCTTTCAGAACGCGAGCGGCAGGTGCTTCAGCTTATCGTTGAAGAGAAAACAAACAAACAGATTGCTGAAATACTTTTTCTCAGCGAACGTACGGTTGAAACATACCGCAAAAATCTATTTCGCAAAGCCAACACCAACAATATTGTTGGGTTACTCAAATATGCTTTTGCGAATAAGTTGATTGAATAAGATTACTGATTGATACAAGCTCCGTACTGGTACGGTAGTATAATTCCGTAGAAAGCGGAGGTGCCCACCCGGTTGTTTCCCCTTAGGTTTGAATTAGTAAAAAAACCGGAACCAAATGAAAAAATTAATCTTACTGATGGGCGTGTGGCTTAGTGCAGCCTTAGCCCAAGCGCAACCGCTAACGGCCGACCATGTTACCGACAAAGGCGGGTATGCAGAAAACAAATTAAAAAACGCACCTCGCAAGGTTTACATTGCCAGCTTTCGAACGTTTTTTCATGTGCTGGCATCGGCTGAAGCCTCATCCATTGGCGGATCAATGAAAAACAACACGAAAACTTCAATGGTAGTTGCGTTGAGTGGTGTTGACACGCCCGACTTTTTGGAAATCACCAACGCTGTATACAAGAAATTTACGGATGACCTGAAAGCCAAGGGGTTTCAAATACTTACGGCTGATAATGCTGCCTCATCTGGTGAGTATGCCGATTGGATCAAAAAAGAAGGCGGTGAACTTAGCTATGCGCAAATTCCGGGCTATGTGAGTGGCACACCGGAAGGTTACAGTTACTTCGTGAAGAAAGAAAAAAAAGACGGTCGTGAAAAAGGTGCCTTTCTTGACAAGAGTCCTAAAATTTCACGCGATCTGGATGGGGCCATTATCATTGATGTAGCCTTTGCTTTTCCGTTTTTGGATATGAAAACTGCCTCATCGAACCTGGCCGGGTTTTCATCGGTTAAAGCCAAAATTGATTTTGAACTGGGCACGGCATTCGGAATGGATGGCGCTACTCCGTTGATGTCGCCCACGCAACTAAAGTTTATTAGCAGTGAGGGCATGGGCAAAGACGCCATTTTGATTGTAAAACTAAAAGGAGACTCATTTGACTCAGAGGCTCCTGTGTTTAAGGATAAAAAATTCAAGGAAAGCAACGTGGCCATGGTAAACTACAAACCAGCATATTATGGTGTAATCTGGAAAGAGGAACAGCAAGTAAACGTATCGCACTATGCAGAATGTGACAACGCCTTGTACAAGCAGGAAACGTTGCGGTTAGCCTCGGAATTTACTGAGCAGGCATTAAAAATATTTTACAGCAACGCCATCAAATAAGTGAATCGCTTTCATCCGGCTTGAACTTCTTTTCGCAGAAGTTCCGGCTTGAAAGGAAGTAGGCCCCGCCATTTTGGTGGGGCTTTATTCTTTTATATAATCTCTTTGCGCGCCTGGTGGTGGTAGGCGGGTTTTCTTATCAGATACCCGTGCCTTTGATGAGAAAATTGAAAAATCTTGTCAAATGATCCATTATCGCATATCGCGATATGCGATATTTTGCCATAAAGTATTGATAATTAATTGATTTAATATCGATATTGCATATCGGAATATGCAATAATTATGAAACAAACCTTACCTGCCATGCGCCCTCAGGACATCGTGGTGTTGCTGAAAATACTGTTGGAGGAGGGCAAACCATGGACGCAGCTTTCGCTGGCACGTGCCTTATTTATGAGCCAGTCTGAAATCAGCGCTTCCCTGTCGCGCTCGCACTATGCCCGCCTGCTGCATGACAACGGGCGAAAGGTTGTACGCCAGTCGTTCATGGATTTGCTGCAATACGGTGTGCCCTTTGTGTTTCCGCAACAACCCGGCAATATGGTACGGGGTGTACCAACTGCACACAGTGCTGCACCCCTAAAAAGATTGATTGAAAGCACCGAACACTATGTATGGCCATATGCAAAAGGCACTGTGCGCGGGCATGGTATTCAACCCTTGTTCAACACGGTAATGCAGGCTGTTGAACTGGATGCCCAACTCTATGAGTTGCTTGCACTTGTTGATGCCGTGCGTGTTGGGAAAGTACGTGAAAAAAATCTGGCGTTGGACATGCTCCGTAAACGCATATGCTGAAGAATAACTTCATTAACCGGCAAGCAACATTAAAAATTGCACGGGCGCTGGGTGAGCTGAACTCCCGTGTGGTGTTTGTGGGTGGAGCTATGGTGAGTTTGTATGCTGATGATCCGGCTGCAGAAGATGTTCGCCCCACAAAAGATATTGATCTTACCTTTCAGATTACATCAGCCGGGAAACTGGAACAACTTCGTGAAGAACTTGTAGCAAAGGGATTCAGGCAAACACATGAAGACGATATCATTTGCAGGTTTCGTTTTGATGATTTGCTCGTTGATGTGATGTCTACTCAGTCAGTAGGCTGGGCACCCAGTAACCGTTGGTTTAAGCCTGGCTTTGAACAGGCCATAGCTGTTGAGCTTGACGATGTGAACATAAACATTATGCCCTTACCCTATTTTCTTGCTTCAAAAATAGATGCCTTTTTTGACAGGGGTCTGCATGATGTTTATGCCAGTGCCGATCTGGAAGACATCGTGTATCTTTTCAACTATTCAACAACGTTGGTTAAACAAATCAGGGCAGCAGAACCTGAGGTGTTCGCATATTTACAACAAGCCACTGAAAAGATATTGACCGATGAGAGGATTCTGTCTGCTATTAGAGGCCACTTATACTATGAGACTGCCGATGAGAGAATGGTGATCATCAAAGAAAAAATGAATAGCGTAGTTAACTCAACTATTGATTGACTTAATCGGAAAATTTCCCGCATGTTGGCCGAAAATTTAATTTTAATCTGAAATTTTACCCTTCCGTTTGCTTTTAAAACGAAATATTACCCAAATAATGGTTACTTAATCTGAAATTTTGCCCAAATTGAGGAAAAATCCGTGAATTAGTGGGAAAAATTACCCCCTCAAAGGTCCAGGAAATCATCTTTGCTTCTTCTGAAAAGAAGGAGTCAAAGCGAATTACAGCTTTACGGAAAGAAAAGCTAATTCGAAAAATTGCACCCCGGATTTACACTTCCAACCTGGAGGAGGAACCAGCAGTTATAATAAAAAGAAATTGGTACAGCATTCTGGCGAACTTGTTTCCCAATGCACTCTTAAGTCATCGAAGTGCGTTGGAATTTAAACCAACACCCCAGGGACATATCTACCTGACTTACTCCTATTCATCAAACGTTCTTTTGCCGGGTTTATCCGTACACCTCCTAAAAGGATCTGGACCCATAGAAGGGGATAATCCATTTTTTGAAAATCTGTTTGCCTCACAAGAGGCGAGGGCTTTTTTGGAAAATCTTCAGGAGACAAGAAAGAAGGGTGAAGCGTCTAAAAGCTTACCCATTTCAGAAATTGAAGAAAAGCTCGACACGATCATTAGAGCAAGGGGCGAGAAAGGATTAAATACACTGCGTGATAAAGCCAGGGAGATTTCAACGGGTTTAGAAATGCAGAAGGAATTCAAAAAACTGAATCAGTTGATCAGCGATTTATTGGCTACCGGGAAATCAAAGAACTTAACATCTCCTGTGGCCGTAGCACGATCACTTGGTGAGCCGTTTGATCCTACAAGGATTCAATTGTTTGAACGTTTGTATGAAGCGTTGGCGGGAAAAGTATTTTCAGAGCATAAAGCATTAGGCTCGCTCAGCAACTATAAAACAGTTGCATTCTTTGAAGGTTACTTTTCAAACTACATTGAAGGAACAAAATTTACAGTAGGGGAAGCAAAAGAAATAATACGCACAGAAACACCGCTGCCTGCAAGGGATGAAGACTCACATGATATACTAGGAACGTACCGCATAGTATCCAGTAAAAAAGAAATGTCTGTTTGTCCAGGCACAGCCACTGAATTTCTTGACTTGATGCGAAACCGCCATGCCGTGCTCCTACAATCCCGCACATCAAAAAAACCAGGTGAGTTTAAGAACAGAAATAACAGAGCTGGCAATACAGAATTTGTGGATTGGACTTTGGTGAATGGCACCCTAAAAAAAGGCTTCGAATGGTATGCCCTGCTCAGGGATCCATTTGCGAAAGCGGTATACATGATGTTTCTGGTTAGCGAAGTACACCCTTTTCTGGATGGAAATGGACGAATTGCACGAGTGATGATGAATGCAGAACTCTCCTCTAAAGGTCTTTCAAAAATTATTATACCAACTGTCTATCGTGAAGACTACATGGGCGCCTTGCGAAAACTAACGCGTCAACAAATGGCTGAACCGTACATTCACATGATGACAAGAGCCTATGAATTTAGTTCAACGCTCGTTCAAAGCAGCATAGACGAAATGGAACAATACCTGGAAATGTGTGATGCCTTCAAAGAACCAACAGAAGGCAAGCTGAAGTGGATGGGTGCCCAGTAAAATTAAATCGTGACTAAACGTGAAGATAAATCCCGTCATTGCCCCACAGGGATGCCTTTCATCCCAACGCTTCCGCCTGCCTACCGCAGCCAGGTTCGCAATGACGGAGCCTAAAAAAATTAAGTCGTCATTGCGAGGAACGTTGACTAAGCCTTATCATTTTCTCAAATCATTCCGTGACGAAGCAATCCCTCAACACATAGTGAGAACCAAACGTGAAGAATGGGATTGCTTCGCTCCACCACGCATCCCAACGCTTCCGCCTGCCTACCGCAGCCAGGCTCGCAATGACGGCTAAGGCGCTGAGGCATACTTTGGGTCTTAAGACGTTAGGCGAATACTCCGTAAATTATTTTTAAAATTCTACCCCACTTATTCCAAAAGATAATTTTAGGTGCTAACTCATGGTCTTGTTACCTTAACCTGAAATGCGCCTCTACGAAAACATACACACCGAATCCACGGAAGATGTCATTCAAAAATTAAAAACATCGGCAAAAACGGGCCTTTCTGCCGCGGAAGCGAAGGCAAGATTAACCGAATACGGGCCCAACGAACTGGAAGAGCGGGTAAAGAAGCCCGCCTGGAAAATGCTGCTCAGCCAGTTTATGGAAACCATGGTAGTGATCCTGATTATTGCCGCTATCATTTCTGGCTTTCTGGGTAAAGAAATTGAAACCATTGCCATTGCGGCCATTGTGGTACTGTTCGCCATTTTGGGTTTTGTGCAGGAGTACCGGGCTGAAAAAGCCATGGCTGCACTCAAGCAACTTACCGTTCCCTTCGTGCGGGTTATCCGCGATGGTGTAACGAATGAAATCTCTGCCAAAACACTTGTGCCTGGCGATATCATTGTGCTGGAAGCCGGAAACATTGTGCCGGCTGATGTCCGGTTTATAGAAACTGTAAGCCTGAAAATTCAGGAGGCTGCGTTAACGGGTGAGTCTGATCCGGTAGATAAGCGATCGCAGGCGCTCGGTAAAGCTGACACCGCATTGGGCGACCGGTTTAACATGGCCTACATGGGCACCATCATTACGATGGGTCGTGGTAAAGCCGTGGTGGTCCGCACCGGCATGCATACTGAAATCGGAAAGATTGCCAATTTGATCCAGGATGTTGAAAAAGGAAAAACACCCCTGCAAAACAAACTCGATCAGCTGGGCAAATGGTTAGCCATAGCCGGAGGCATAGCCGCAGGTGTAATTCTGGTGGTAGGGTTGCTGCAAGGCGAAGCGTTATCGGATATGTTTTTGGTGGGCATAAGCGTGGCCGTGGCAGTAATACCGGAAGGTTTACCGGCCGTGGTAACCATTACGCTTGCGCTGGGTGCGCAAAAAATGTTGAAACGAAATGCGTTGATACGGAAGCTCCCTGCCGTAGAAACATTAGGATCGGTTACCGTAATCTGTTCTGATAAAACCGGCACGCTAACGGAAAACAAAATGACGGTGACTACCCTGGAAGCTACCGAAGTGTCGCTCCGGGCCTTTCCGTCCGAAGGTGTTGAATTTCCCAACATACAACTCAACTTACTCATCGGGTTACTTTGTAACGATGCGGATATCCGGCTTACCGAAAATTCCAAAACCGTTATTGGTGAACCAACCGAAGCAGCTTTGGTTGATGCCGCATTAAAGGTAGGCATGATCAAACAGGATTTTGAAGCAAAACTTCCGCGGGTAGGAGAAGTTCCTTTCGATTCCGACCGGATGCGCATGACCACTGTTCATAAACTATCCGGTTCTGCAATTCCTCAACTGGCTGAACTTGGCCAATCGGAACATGTTGCGTTCATGAAAGGTGCGGTAGACAGTTTGTTGAAAATATCCACCTACGTAAAAACAAAAGAAGGAATAGAGCCCTTGAGTGAGCAATGGGTAAACCGTATAAAAAATACGCACGATGAACTCGCATCGCATGGAATACGAATACTGGGGCTGGCCTATCGGGAATTGAAAGGTACCTATCAGGTAAACGACTCTGTTACCATTGAAGCAGAAGCTGTTTTTTCGGGTATGGTGGGGTTGATGGATCCGCCCAGGGCTTCCGTGAAGGCGGCTGTTAAAAAATGTATTCAGGCGGGCATCAGGCCGGTGATGATTACGGGAGATTATCCCCTTACCGCTATGGCCATAGCCCGTGAACTCGGCCTTCCTACCGAGGCGGGATATCTTACCAGTGAACAGCTTGCCACCATCTCTGATAAAGAGTTGGAAGAAAAAGTTAAAGAAGTGAGCATTTTCGCGAGGGTATCACCGCAGGATAAGCTAAAGATTGTGACCGCACTTCAGAATTTAGGTGATGTAGTGGCCATGACAGGCGATGGTGTTAACGACTCCCCAGCGTTGAAAAAAGCCGACATTGGTGTAGCCATGGGCATTACCGGTACGGATGTTTCCAAGGAGGCGTCAGACATGGTGTTGCTGGATGATAATTTTGCTACCATCGTTACAGCCGTAGAAGAAGGGCGGGCAATTTTCGATAACCTTATCCGGTTTGTTAAATTTTCACTCGGGGGCAACCTGGGAAAAGTTTTGGTGATGCTCTTCGCTCCGTTTGTTGGAATATCTATTGCGTTAAGTCCGCTGCAATTGCTTTACCTGAACTTATTAACCGATGGCTTGATGGGCCTGGGGCTTGGCATGGAGCCTTCAGAAAAAAATAACATGCAACGGCCCCCACGGTCGGTGAAAGATCCGGTGCTTAATAAACCGGCTGTCATCCATGTTACCTGGACTGGCTTTTTGATCGGGATTATTTCATTGGTCATAGCCTTCATCTATTTTGATGCCGGTCAGCCTGACGACCCATATTGGCAAACGATGGTGTTCGCTACATTAGGGTTCACGCAGATCGGTCATGCCCTTGGCTTACGGGCGTCCGGTTATTCCGTATTCTCGTTAACGTCAAACATTGTATTTACAATCGTTATTGTCCTGACGCTGATCCTTCAATTAGTGGTAATCTATGTTCCCTTTTTCGGAGTGTTCTTTTCGCTCGCACCGCTGGTACTTACAGATCTTGCGCTATCGGTTTCATTAGGATTGTTCGTGCTGGTATGTGTTCAGCTGGAGCGCAGGTGGTTAAGCAAGGGTTAAAACAGAAAAAAGTTAAATCGTCAATGTGAGGAACGTTGAGGAAACTTAATCAATTCCCACAATCGTTCCGTGACGAAGCAATCCCTCTCTACATATTGTGGGATTGCTTCACGCTCACACACAACCAGCCCTTCCGTTCGCAATGACGAGAAAATTTTAGTGTCATTGCGAGGAACGTAGAGGAAACTTTTCAACTACACAAATAGTTCCGGTGACGAAGCAATCCCACTCTAAATAGTGAGGTGCCAAATGCTTTGGGATTGCTTCGCGCCATCACACATCCCCACGCTTCCGCTGGAAATGACGTGGAGAATTTTTTACGTCACATTATCTACCAATCATTAATAACCTCAAATAAATCCCGCCACTCCGGATTCATGGAATGAATTAACTCCTCCTTTTTCTTTCGCGATCCTCCCTTAATCTTTTTCTCCCGATCAATCGCCTCCTCAATAGAAGAAAGCACTTCATAGTATACCAACTTTTTAACATTGTACCGTGAGGTAAAACTGCCGGCATGTTTCCCTGACTTATGCTCCAAAACCCGACTTACTAAATCAGCGGTAACTCCGGTGTACAGCACAGTATTTCCAATATTAGTCATGATATAAACGCAGCCTCCTCTTTGCATTTTTCAATTTAATGTATTTCCGTCATTGCGAGGAACGCCAATGAGTCTAAATCCATTGCACAAATCGTTCCGTGACGAAGCAATCCCACAATGTATAGTGAGAACTAACGCTAAGCTTGGGATTGCTTCACGCCAGCCCACATCCCAACCCTTCCGTTCGCAATGACGGGGGGTAACGTCATTGCGAGGAATAAGGAAGAAAAGCGCGAGGCATGACGAAGCAATGCCATGGAGCATAATAAAACAAAATGTAAAATATTGGGATTGCTTTTCGCAAGACACAGATCAGCGAGAGCGGAACAGAAAGAGAATATACGATCAGCACCAGCTGTGAACAATAAATACATCAAAAACCTCCTTATCTTAGCACGCTTACCTAAACACGTATGTTACAACTGAATCGTCCCCTATTGGTTGTGCTGCTGATCTTTCTTGCTCGTATGGTGTATGCTCAGGAAGAACAGACCCAACCTGTAGACTCCGTTAATCAGGAAGTTGAAATAAAGCTCGCACCGTATTATACCCAACCATTAAAATCGGCTACCAATTTTATTGTCTCGGTTGATGATCCGTTCATACTTCATCTTTCAGCAGGCGCACCGGTATTCCATTTGCTACGAGGCCAAACACCTAACTTATCAGCTCCCGCACAAGCACATTTTTTTACAGCCGGTGTTCGTTCCAATCAGTCACTGCTTATTGTGGATGGTGTACCCCTGAACCCTCTGGCCACATCATCATTTAACTTCAATGCCTTTGAGTTTAGTCGCATTAGTGCCAGCGGAAGTGCAAACACCGCCAACATGTACGGTGGAGCAGCCGGCAATGGGGTTGTGGTGCTTGAAACGAAAACGGGGGTAGGCGCTGTAAAACCTGAGTTCGACTTTAACGCCTATAGTACAAGAAGTTGGAATGCTGATACACAGAACTTTGGGCTTCCCGATGATCTGCATCAATGGAATCATTCCTGGTCATTGGCGTATCGACAAGATTTTGGTGCCGTTGATACGCGCATTTCCTATAATTTTTCGCTGCAACCCAAGTTAAGTAATGATGTTGGCGCCAGATTTAGCTATCATAATGCTTCCGTCAACACTGGCGTTGATTTAAACAAGTTAAAGGTAAGGCTGGTGCTTAATGATTATTACCAACAATATAATTCTTCGGTAAGTTACCAGGGCCAGGCAGGATTTACCACACAAACCACAACAGGAAACCGAAATTTTGTACAAGGCAACATTATGGCTTCGTATGAGGTAATAAGCGGGGTGAAACTAACAGCACAATGGGTTTATGCAGAGATTGATCTAATGAATGAAAATGGATTTATCGTTGACAATGACAAAAGCATCACTCGTTATGAGCTGTTTCAAAAAAGAAATTATTCAAATGTAGTTGCTGATTGGAAGCTCAAGCCAATAACTGATCTAATATGGTCTGGGTATGTCGGGATGCAATTCAATCATTCCCGCTTTTCTGTTTACGGTTATAATGAAACAACAAGTGGGTCAATTGAATTGAGTCATTCTGAACGCTATAAGAATCCGGCATTATTGCTCGGTACTGAAGTAGGTTGGAAAGAAACACTGTTTGTCAATTACTCGTATCGCAACGAGGAACATAGCGCTATTAACGATAGTAGGTCTAACTATACGGTTGGCGCTAATCTGATATTCTCCAACCTGATCAAGCCCTCTTCGAAAGCACTTACTTTCGGTAAACTTCGCTTCAGTTATGGAGAGCGTTACTTTATGACTAATCAAAATTTTCCGTTTGCACGTTCTGTACGTGAACCGGCACTGCCTGAAAATAAACGTACCCTGGAAACCGGTTTCGATACAGGGTGGCTTAACAACCGAATTCAGTTCAGTCTTACACATTTTAATGATCTGATCTATGACCGAACGGTAGCATCTACCGGCTCTGGTGGCTCGGTAACTTTTGTTAATGTCAAGAATATTACGCAAAAAGGTGTTGAACTGATCGCAGGTGCTGTTCCCGTAAAGCGAGAATACATTGAATACAACGTTAAATTAATCTGGGGCAACAGTCGCATAAGCATCAGATCAAATGATGGTACTCCCGGAGGATCGTTACTTGGTTCACCCAATCCCGATTGGACAGGCAGTATATTCAATCAACTAACCTGGAAAAATCTTTGGCTTAGCGCACTGTTGGACCTAAGTCACGGTGGCGATATAATTTCTTATAGCGGAGTTCCGCTAATCCTTGATGCCTCCTTCACTAAGTTGCGGGATGTTTCCGTAGGCTCACGTTTACCTGATTACGTTGCCGAAAGGATTGGGTTACGGAATGCAATGGTATCGCTTACCGGGCGAAATTTATGGATACAAACCAAGCAGGGCTTTGATCGTGAAGCCATGGGGCCGTTCGAATTCCAAAAAAGCATAAGCTTAAGCCTTAGCCTGGGTATTTAAAAACCTGACGTGTGATCATTAATCCTCTTTCAAAATCACCGGAAAATCCTGCCCACGTGAAAACGTAAACGGATATTGCGGTTTGCCTTTTAGTTGTCGTGTCATTTCCGGCACCTGGTCATCGAGGTAGGATTTCAATTCGTAAATAGTAACCTTGCCATCCAGTGGTGCGCCATCGGCCGCACCTTGCAGGGCTTTGATCAACACATAGGTAAATAGTCCATGGCCTAATTCTGCAAACTCCGTGGCAAACTGTTCACTGCCGGCTGATGCCAGCACATGGATGCCCGCACTGCGCGATAATTGGGCAATGGCCTTTTCTTCTGCCGCACCGCGCGTGGCCAGCAATTCCACCGACCCGCCCGACTGACACGCATCCATAATAATCATCTGCTTCAGCGCTGCAATGTTCCGGAATTTTTCCTGAAGCATTGATGCCGGAATAGCCTCCTTCTCCAGTGATTTAATATCATAAAGTCGGATACTTTCGGATGGAATGAAAAAGAAACGATTGTCGGCCATGCTGCCGTGTCCGGCATAATAAAAAATAAACACATCTTCGGGCTTAACCTGTGCAGCCAGTTTATCAAGCGTTTGTAAAATATTTGCCTTGCTGGCATCTTCATCATACAGCGCATGCACTTCCAATGATTTGAAAATGCCCTTTGTGTTTTCCATCAGCACCTTCTTAAACGACTCAGCATCGGGCCGTGCATAGTTCAACTCAAGCTTACTGTTTTTGTATTTGTTTATACCCACTACAAACAGATGGCAAATTCCAGGCTTCATGGGTACCTCGGCCACCACCGATATACTATGTGTTGCCGACTCCACCCGGTCAAGATTAAAAGCCGAAGCACTGAACGTATTTTCACCACCCACCAGGGCAATCTCTTCCTTCACAATAACCTGTTCATCCTTCTTATACTTTTTACGTTCCGGTGGTTTGCTTAACGCAATGCTCTTGCCATTATGCAGCAACTTTATTTCATCAACTCCTCCGCCCTTTTCGGTAATGCGCACAAACACTTCTGCGCGCTTCCCATCAGCAGTGGGCAGTACCGCTACACGCACATCGGGTGGTGGAGAGTTTTGTAATTTCCCTTGCAGGGTTTTTTGTGGAGTACCCGCTCCACGACTTTTATATAAACCCGGCAGCAGGTCGGGGCGGAAGAACGTTTCAAAAAATTGTTCCACATCAAACGTAGTAAGGCCACTTACAAAATGAATTTTGTCGCGTGCATTTGCCGTGATGGAAAAATAACCGTCACGGGTTTTTACCATCCAGTCGCGCTCAGCCAGGTGAATGTGTTCATAAAATTCTTTTTTGTTCTCCAGGTCCCAAAATTTGGTAATACCATCCAGGCTATGACTGATGAGTGTTTTATCATCTTTGCTGATGGCCAGGCTGGTAACATCGGCCTGGTGCCCGCTGAGTTGGTAGAGTAAATTACCGTTCACAGCATTCCATACATTGATAACACGATCTGCACCAGCACTGAAAATCCATTGTTCATGATTGCTGAAGATGGTCGTGTGGACGCTGCCCTCATGATTGGAGAGTTTCATGATGCTCAGCCCGGTGGCAATATCCCACAGACGCACAGTTCCATCCCAACTGGCACTGAGCAACCGCTGGCCATCTTTGCTTTGCTGTATAGATGAAATGCCATCGGTATGGCCAACAAATGATCGCACTACTGATTTTGTATCGGGTTCCCACATCTCCAATGTTTTGTTTAAACGCGCTACAAAGAAGTAAAGGTTGTTTTGATGCCAGGCGGCCACAAAGCCCGAGTTGTTTTGCAGATCAATGTACTGCAACTGCTTACCGGTGTTTGCATCAAAAATCTTTATGGTGGCATCCCAACTGGAGGTTAGCACTTTTTTTCCATCCGGACTAAAGCGAATATCAAATACCGGTTCGCGATGGGCCTTCCAGCTTCTCAACGAATCGCCACTGACTAAATCCCACAGTACAACTTTTCCATCGGCACCACTGCTCACCATTAATTTTCCGTCTCCGCTGAAGTCGAAACAATAAGGCGCTTTATCATGGCCGACAAATTCATTTAGCTGTTGGCCACTGGCCATATCCCACAGCTTTAGTTTAGTGCCAAACTTCCCACGAATGAGCGACTTGCCATCGGGCGCTATCTTTAATTCATTTTTTATGCGGATGTACCGGGCAATGTGCGACTCCCAGTAAAAGTTTGGATCGTACGTTACGCCACCCTTGTCGCGCTCATTGAGTATGCCGGTGAAAACACTGTGTGGTGTGTCGTTCAATGTTCGCGCTTCCGCGATGTTATTTTCCTTTACAAAGATCACACGGTCGTTCTGCAGGGTGAACATGCCACGATTGAATTTGGCTTTGTCTTCCGTTGTCATGGTGCTGAGTAATGCACCGTTAGATTCAGCATATACTGAAGCTTCATTTTCATGGACGATCAGCAATTGGGTTCCATCCGGATTAATCGCCAGCCCTTGAATGTTGCTGATTTCAGGAAGAATTTCCTTTTGTAATTGACCTGTTGACAAATCATATTTCTTCAAAGCACCACGATGTGAGGCGAGGTACAGAAATTTACTATCTTTACTAAAAACACTATACGATGGACAACCTCCGCAATAGCCATCTTCGCGTTTAAGGGTGTATTTTAATTCAAAGCTTTTAGCATCGAAAACCTGTGCGGTATGGTTGTCCTCGGCAATGGAAAACCATTCACCATTACCACTCACGGCAAACTGTACACCTGAGCCCGTCCCCTTATTCGGACCTACTTTAATCTTCTTTATAATTTTCCTTTCCGGAATGCTGAACACAAAGGCTTCCCACGGATAACCTCCGATCAGTAAATGTTTACCATCTGCCAGAAAGGCAATGGACGTAAGCAGATCACCCATCGGTTCAGAGCGATAGAGCGTTTCCCCCGTTTGGATATTCCACAACCGGAAAGTTTCATCGTTGGCACAGCTGGCCAGGGTTTTTCCGTCAGGGCTAAAGGCAATGCTTCGCACGGAAGCCGTGTGCCCAAGCAGGTTTCTGATTTCGCGGGTATTGTTCAGGTTCCAGAGTTTAATGGATTTATCACGGCTGCCCGTTGCCAGAATGGTGCTGTCGGGATGCAGCGCCAGGCACAGCACCGATTGGTCATGACCTTTTTGAATAACAGTTTCAACTTGTGTTACTTGTGCTGTTGCGCTAAGCAAAACAAAAGTAAACGCATGAATGAGGTTTAATCGTAACGCCATGTTGATTAAGGTTAGAAGCAGAACGACAAGTTACGAAATAGGAAAGGAACCGGAAGAACTCACGCTTTGAAAATCCTTATCCATAGTTTGGCAACAGCATAACTAATATTACGCATTAAAATATAGTGCGGTTTTTTCTTTACCAGTCGTGTGCGAAAACCCATTTTGATGCGGTACCACAATGAAGTGCGCATCGCATACAGGTCGGCCTTGGTGATGGAAAGTTCAAGGTGTTCATCACCAGCATAATCTGTTTCTTCCAGCGCTACAAAAAACTGTTTATAAAACTCATCACGCATCAGTCGCTGTGGTGAGGGATCATTCTTTCGCTTTCGCGGAGGACGAACAAAAGAAGGGTTCAGGTTGATTTCCCATAGTTGTAACTCTCCATTAACTAATGCGTAATCGGAGCGGCCATAGGTAATGTTGGCCTCTTTAAACACTTTCTGTAACCACTCCTTATGCGGATTGGTGCGCATGTATTCCTGCACATCTGCATGGCGTTGCTGCATTAAGGCATCCTCCGGATGCACGGTAGACTTCACCATCCAGCCCGGACTGTAGTTCAGGTAACGGGGCATAATTTTTTCGCCTAGCACAAAACCCGACATCTTAATAAACACTCCATCGCCAGCAGAAGCATCCACAAACTCTACAATCAATAAATCATAAGGCACATATCCCAATGCTCTCAGCAAACGAAGATGGTACTTCACCTCCTTTGCTTTATGTAATAAAGGAGTAAGGGCCCCCGTGTGCCGATCGGCCTCCCGGATGAATAATGGAAATTTCAGATGGTCGAAAGATTCTGTTGCCCGCACTACATCAAATTTATTTACACCAAGTGCATACATGCGCTTGAGTAGATCATAACGCAGCAGCACCTTGGCGGGATCGTTAAATAGTTTCAGGTTTGGGTATCGGCTTTTCAGTTGAGCAAAAATCCGTGTGATGACCTCGCGTTGTTTTGGATTGAGTAAATCGAAATCAGAAAAAATAAATGAGCCGGCCTTAAGGGAACGCAAAAGCTCAAGGTTCTCATAATAAATTACAGTGATGCGATTAACATAGTGTTTTCCCCGCGATCGCAAAAAGTTCTTGATCGGGTGACGGTTTCTTCGCGTAACCAGAAAATAAATCATACCGGTAGTTGTGGATGAAGTTTTGGTACAACTGTTTCGCCCCGCGAAGCCCAACGAACCGTTAAGGATGTTACGGCAGCAGTTTCGGTAACATTCAATACGGTTTTAAAAACATCGGGTATAGCATCAAGTGCCTTTAGTAACACAACACCCTCCACTGGAATGCCGGCAGCAAGAAATACAGGTAAGCTATATACGTTGCCGGTTTGAGGTAAACCAGGGCTTCCAAAACTGGTAAGCATCATCAAACCAAGAAAAAGTAACACATGGGGTAACGTAACAGGTAAGTTGTACAAATGTGACAACAGAAAAAACGAAAATGGATTGGCCACCATCAGGTTTACGCGAAAGAAGGAAACAAAAACCGGAACAGCCGAACCGGCCACTTCATCCGCAACACCCATGCGTTTTACACTTACCAACAGTGCCGGCAAGGTAGCTAATGATGAACAGGTGCTGGCCGCAACCCATTGTGCAGGTAACAAGGCCTGAAAAAATTTCTTAATGGATATGTGACCAAAGAAAAACACAGCAGCATATTGAATGATCGTAAACAAAATCAGCACCAGGCAAACTCCTGCAATGTAAAATCCTGCTACACCGGCAAGCTGTGCGCCATTGCGCAAAGTAATTATCAACGCCAGGCTAGCCACTGAGAATGGCAATGCCATAAACACATAACGCAACCCTATAAAAAGTCTTTTACTGATACGCGTTGTACGATCAACTATGCTGTCTTTCAGGGATGAGAAAAAATTTATCAGCACAGCGAACACTATTGTTAGGACAATAACAGGAATGATCAATCTTGCTATCCACACCTGAATAAGTGAGAGTTGATGGGTGATCGTTAGTGTCATCACCTGCGTTGTAGTTGTTGCTGACCAGCCCGAAAAAAACGGTGGCATCACTCTCAGTAACACCACACTCAGCAGAACGGATACAACGGCACCCAGCACAAGCATCACCACATGAATACTGAAACCGCGTAAAGCCAATTTACCGGCCGACTTCGATTGCAGTAATTGAAGTAAACTCAACAACAGGTATGTAATCACTAACGGAATAGCGAGCAACAGCAAAACAATAATCCAAAGTTTGGCAAATCCTTCCGCGTAGGGTAACAACCTATCCACGTGCCAGGCGGATGGTGATAATCCCAGCACAATACCCGCCACCATACCCATTAGCGATCCAAGAGAAAGGTATCTTGAAAATATTTTTTCAGTCATGGGATACAGGATTTACTGAAGCTGAAGCAGATCGTGTAACCAACGAAGCAAGAGCCATTGCTTCCGTTACGTTAAGCACCGTTTTAAATACATCGGGTATAGCATCAATCGCTTTGGTGAGCACAATCATTTCCAATGGAACACCCAATGCGAGAAAAACAGGCATCGTGGCAAGTTTGCCTCCGCTTGGTACACCCGGACTGCCAAAACTCAACACCGTGATCAACAACAAAAACAATATAGTTGAAGAAACATCTGTTGGGATATTGTAAATGGTTGTAAGAAAAACATAGGAAAAGACAGAGCTAACGGAGCGGTTTAACCGGAATACGGAAACGGACAATGGAATAACCAATCCCGTAACGGTAGGCGGCAGTTCTGCTTCCTGCTCTGCGCGCTGCAATAATACAGGCATGGTAGCCAACGATGATCGGGTGCTGGCGGCAACGACCTGTGCCGGAAACAAGGCGCGTATAAATTTTTTAATCGGGCCTTGCCCAAATGCTGCCACCATTCCGTAAAGAAAAAAGGTGAGCATAATTAACATGATAATCAGCGCCAACACATAGCGTCCCATCAGTCCGGCCAGCGCAAAGCCAGTTTCGGCTGTCATGGCAAAGGTTAATGCAAACGCGGCTATTGGCATTAGCAACAACACATAGCTCATCACATTCATAGAGCTTTGAGAAACTTTAGTTGCCTGGTTTAGCATCCATGCATGTTGTTTGGAAAAAAAACGTGAAAGAATTAAGGCCAGAATGGCCGCAACAAGCAAGGAGGGTAAAATCAGTTTTGCCGCAAAGGTCTGGTATGCATCTGAGTACGCCAACCAGGTAAATGTTTTATCCGACTTGGCAATGTGTTCCGGCAACAAATCACTTGTGGTAAGCATTACTCCACCGGTAATGAGATCATTGAACGAATAACTACCCAGCATGGTAAAGGCCACACCCATCACCATGATGAGCAAATGAAAAGCTAATGCATGTCCACCAATTTTTCCGGCAAACTTTCCATCCGACATGGAGGATATGATTGCGTAAAGGTAGGAGGCAACCAATGGAATGGCCAACGTGATCAACGCGGATAGCCAGAGTTTCCCAAGCAACGAAGCGTAGGGAATAGACTCAAGCGCCTGCTGCGATTGATTTTTATAAACCCACAATCCAAGGCTAAAACCCAACAGCAGACCGATAAAGGCACCAACGGCTAAATAAAGTGAGCGACTTGATTTAAGAGTTGCCAGATAGGGGGAGGGTTATAAATAGGAAGGTACTAAAACCTCCCCGACAACAATAACCGTTCGCAGATTTTTTGAACTACTCCCCAAAATACCCTACACTTTTCGCCATCAATCCAGCCAGTAGCGGAATAATAAACAGCAAAAGAAGTTCAAAGCGCAGCATCCAGAAAATTTTATTGGGAATAGTAACAACTTCCTGCGGATTGCCTTTTCGGTTTTTCAAAAAGAAAATGGTAGGGTAAATGGAAAGCAATCCAATGCATACAAATAGCGAAAGCTTCAGATGGAAAATCCAGTTCTTGCTGTAAAACTCAGCCGGCTTGCCAAAACCTCCAAGCCACAAGGTTAATCCTGCGCCCAGCAAAATCAATGCGGCAATACCATATACTCCATCAATGCGTGCTAACCTGCCAATTTCATTTCGGGTTAGCTCTTTCTTTAGCAGCAGGTGTTCGGCTACCAGGGTTGCTGCAATAGCAAAAATGCTGATGAAGTGAAGGTAACGGAGTAGCAGTTCGGTGGTCATGCGAGTTGAAGTTTCTTCTTATAAAACGTATCGCAGGCAAAGTGCCCGGTATTGCCACAAGGCTTGGGAATTTTTTCAAAACCATTTTTCTCATACAGCTTCATGGCGCCCTTCATCGTGTTGAACGTTTCCAGGTAGCAGAAAGTAAATCCTATTTCAGTGGCCGCTTTCAAACATGCTTCCAGCACATGTTGCCCCCAGCCCTTGCCCCTGCCTTGTGGCAGAAAATACATTTTCTTCAATTCGCAGGTGTCGGCATCGCCTCCTTCAAGCGGTGCTACACCGCCACCCCCTACCAGTTTTCCGTTTTCTTCACATACAAAATATGCGCTTCGGGGTTGGGTGTAGGTTGTGTACATATTGTCCACCTCCTTATCGTGTATGGCAAAGCCCTGACCGCTGGCGCCAAACTCGGGCATAACGGTTCGGATAATGTTGGCCACTTGTACATTGTCTTCCGGGCGAATTTTGCGGATTGTCATTCGTGTAAAAGTGATAAACTCCAGTTGCAATATATTCTATCTTGTCGTCAAATAACAAAATGCTTATGCGTACGCTTACCGGTTTTCTTCTTCTGCTATTCTCAATCTCGGCAACTGCCCAGCTTACCGAGCTGACGGTGGAAAAAATTATGCGCGATCCGAAATGGATTGGCACCTCACCTTCCAACATACGCTGGTCGCACGACAGTAAAACGATTTACTTTAACTGGAATCCTGAAAATGCCCCGGGTGATTCGCTGTACAAGATCACTCTTCAAAACCGCGCCCCCCAAAAGGTTTCTAAAGCCGAACGATTAAGTCTTCCTGCTTCGGGTCCATACAATAAAGCATTTACTAAAATGGTGTATGAAAATAATGGCGACATCTTTATCCTGGATATCCCCTCCAATAAAACAGCTCAGATAACAAACACAACCGGCCGGGAAACCAACCCCTATTTTTCGGGGGATGAGAAAAAGATCATCTACACATACGATCAAAACCTGTATTCGTGGGAAATCGGAACCGGAAACTTCACACAGCTCACCGACTTTAAACGCGGAAAAAAACCATCATCACCGGTAGAAACCGAACAACAAAAGTGGCTGAAGCAGGATCAGCTCGCCTACATCCAGATTCTGAAGGAAAGAAAAGAGAATCGTGAAGCTACGCGCAACCATCAAAAAACGGAACAACCCAAACGCCCCAAGGAAATTTACCTGGATGATAAAATGTTAGGGCAGGCAAGAGTAAGTCCGGATGGTAATTACGTAACCTTTGCCCTCACAAAAAATGCCAACGCTAAAGCCACTATCGTTCCGAACTACGTTACCGAAAGTGGCTTTACAGAAGACTTAAACACCCGCACAAAAGTTGGTGCTCCGCAAAACACGCAGGAGTTTTTTGTCTATGATATCAAACGCGATACGGTACTTCAGGTAAAAACCGAAGAAGTGCCGGGTATCCATGATGTTCCTGCATACCTGGTGGATCCTAAAAAAGAAGAAAGTAAAGACAAAAAGCCGCAGGCAAGAGCCGTTTCATTTTTCGGTCCGGTTTACTCCGATGATGGCAAACATGCTGTTGTTCAGTTGCGCGCTGCCGACAATAAAGACCGGTGGATCATGCTGCTGGATGTTGCTACTCAAAAGCTTTCATTAATCGATCGGCAGCATGATGATGCGTGGATTGGCGGCCCGGGTAGTTTTACGGTTGGCTGGATTACCAACAACGAACTTTATTTTGTTTCAGAAGAATCAGGATATGCACACCTGTACACCTACACGATCTCCACAAAAAATAAAAAGGCCCTTACATCGGGTAAGTATGAAGTGCAGCAGATTGCACCTTCGCGCGACAAGAAAAATTTTTACCTGATCACCAACGAAGTACATCCGGGGGAAAAACACCTTTATAAACTTCCGGTAACAGGAGGTAAAGCCGAACGCTTAACCATTACAACCGGGGCAAACGAAGTAACGCTTTCACCCGATGAAAAAATGCTTGCCATTCGTTACTCATACAGCAATAAACCATGGGAGTTATTTCTGCAGGAAAACAAAACAAACGCAAAGCCGCAGCAACTCACCAACTCATTAACCACTGAATTCAAATCTTACGCCTGGCGCGATCCCGTGCTCACCACCTTTAAGGCCCGCGATGGTGCAGATGTTTACACTCGTTTATATAAACCCGGAAAGCCAAATGGCGCTGCTGTAATTTTTGTTCACGGTGCCGGCTATTTACAAAATGCCCACAAGTGGTGGAGCAGCTATTTCCGAGAATACATGTTTCACAACCTGTTGGCTGACAAAGGCTATACGGTGATTGATATGGACTACCGCGCCAGTGCCGGTTACGGTCGAGATTGGCGCACAGGCATTTATCAATTTATGGGCGGAAAGGATTTGACCGATCATGTTGATGGTGCGGAGTGGCTGGTTAAAGAACATGGTATTGACGCAAAACGCATTGGTATTTACGGTGGCTCATACGGTGGATTTATCACCTTGATGGGCATGTTTACTACCCCGGATGTTTTTGCCGCAGGCGCTGCGCTTCGCCCGGTAACAGATTGGGCGCATTACAATCATCCCTATACTTCCAACATTCTTAACCTTCCATACACCGATAGTCTGGCGTATGCAAAAAGTTCACCCATCTATCATGCCGAAGGATTAAAAGGTGCGTTATTGATGTGTCATGGCATGATTGATGTGAACGTGCACTTTCAGGATGTGGTGCGTTTATCACAACGCCTGATTGAACTTGGGAAAGACAATTGGGAACTTGCTGTCTATCCGCTGGAAGACCACGGCTTTGTTGAGCCGAGTAGCTGGACGGATGAGTATAAGCGGATTTTAAAGTTGTTCAAAGATAACCTGAGGTAAGAGAAAGCTTTGATTCATTGCGCCTTTGGGGTCTTTTTCAACCGCAAGGGCGCAATGAACGCAAAAGATTCTAATTGGTAATAACAGCAGGAATATTCAAATCTTTATACTGCTTATTATAATTGGCAACATCTGTGCTGATCAAAGCATTTTTCTGCTCTTTATACACACTCCATTGCTTTTCCAGATCGGCATAGCGTTCCTTTACACCCGCTGTCAATCTTGGGTCATGTGTATCTGCTGCAAAACGCAGATCAAAATATTGTGCATTTAACTTGCTTGGGAAGTTGATTACATCCTGAAAATTCTTTTGACGGGTTTCCACCAGGTTAGCTTCCCACTCATCAATCTTCTTTATCAGAGCGATACCGGCATCGTAAACAACTTTGGCATCTGCTTTATCTTTCAGCAATCCGTTATAATGCTCAATCTGCTTTTTAACTTTTCGCATGTCAATCACTGCCTGATGAATATCTTTAATGGACTTGCTCACCTGATCCATAAATTGTTGCTGCGCCTTCCAATGTTCGGATGTTACCTGCTTCAGATTAGGGTCCTGAATCACATCAAATGTTACTTCCGAAACTTCGCCTATAATTGAAAGCCTGGCTTTGTACTTACCCGGGGCCACACGATGACCACTGTAATCGCCATACACAAAGGCATTGGGGATATCCAATAATGTTTCACCACGAAAATCCCACGCAAACCTGTTCAGGCCGGCACCGGCCGGCAGCACCGGTGAGGGTGCCGGGCCACCCGGGTAAGGTTTGAAATTCTCATCTTTCTTGCTGGAGTATTTGCGGATTACGTTGTTGTTCATATCCAAAATCTCCAATGTAGCCACCGCATTGGTATCTGCTTTCTCTTTAAGATAATAATCCAGTATTACTCCGTTCATCGGATTGGAACCAACATTGGGTGGAACATCCATCCACGATGGGGTGAAGCTTTCGTATTTATAAGTAGGTTTGGGCTGATACAATTTTGTGCCGGTAAAATTTCCTTTGGATTGCTGAATTGCACTCAGGTCATCTAAAATCCAAAATGATCTTCCTGCTGTAGATACCACCAGGTCATTATCAGCAAAAGTCATATCGGTGATGGGTACAACCGGTAGATTTAATTGCAGCTTATTCCAGCTTGTGCCTCCGTTAAAGGAAACATAAAATCCTCTCTCCGACCCAGCATACAACAGGTCCTTAACCTTTCTGTCTTCACGAATTACTTTTATAAAATCATCGTTGTCAACACCGCTGTTGATCTTCGTCCATGTTTTTCCGTAGTCAGTGGTTTTGTAACTCATGGATGAATAGTCATTGAATTTGTAACGTGTAGCAGAAACGTATGCCGTGGCTTTATCATGCGGAGAAACTTCAATAGAATGAATCAGGCTTTCAGGTAGTCCGGCCGGAGTAACATTCTGCCAGGTTTTTCCACCATCGCGTGTAAGCTGAACATAACCGCAATCACTTCCTGTATAAATCACTCCTTTTTCATGAGCAGATTCTATGACATAGCTTAGTGTATTGTAATTCTCTCCACCCGCGCCCTCATTGGTAATGGGAGCGCCACCCGGACCTTGCTTGCTCTTTTCATTGCGGGTTAAATCTGGGCTAGTTACTTCCCACGACAATCCGCCATCAGTTGTTTTAAACAGTACATTTCCTCCGTGGTAAATTGTCTTATAATCATGCGGTGAAGCGATGATGGGCGCATTCCAGTTGAACCGATATTTCATGTCTTTGGCATCGTAGGCCAATACATTAGAAGGATACTGACGGATGTCTTTAGCATGGTTGCTTTGTAAATCGAGAACATCAATGCTTCCCTGGTAACAACCGCCATATAATAGAACCGGGTTCTTTGGGTCAAAAGCAATAAATGCACACTCACATCCCGGGCCGATAAACCAATCTTTATCGGTAATGCCGATATAATTATTTCTGCTGGCAATCACTACTGAGGTGTTGTCCTGCTGGCCTCCATAAACTTTGTAAGGAAACACTTCATCGGTAATTACCCTATAAAACTGTGCGGTTGGCTGATTGTCAATACTCGACCAGCTCTTACATCCGTTGAACGTTATTTCGCCTCCTCCATCATCACCCAAAATCATGTTCTGTCCATTGTTTGGATTGATCCATAAATCATGGCAATCGCCATGGCCAACGGCTACAGATTGAAATGTTTTACCACCATCAATGGATTTCATCATGGGTGCATTAAGCACATATACCACATCGGCCTGAGTGGGATCAGCAAAGATTTCCATGTAGTACCACGAACGTGACGTCAGGTTCTGATCGCTGGTCATGTGGTTCCATTTTTTACCGCCATCATCTGAACGGTAAACGCCTGCTTTTGATTTCTCCGCTTCAACGATCGCATATACACGATTAGGATTGGCACGTGAAACACTTAAACCAACCTTACCCATTTGTGCCGGCAATCCTTCGTTGATTTTATTCCAGGTTTCACCACCATCAACCGATTTCCACACGTTGCAACCAGCGCCACCACTTTGTACTTGCCAGGGCAACCTGCGGTGCTGCCAGGTAGCGGCATATAAAATTCTAGGGTTGTTAGCATCAAGACTTAATGATGATGCACCTGTATTTTCATCTACATACAAAACTTTTTTCCAGGTTTGGCCGCCATCGGTGCTCTTATAGATTCCTCTATCCGAATTTGCGCCATGCGCAGCACCTTGTGCGGCTACCCATACCATATCCGGATTAGTGGGGTGAATAATCACATCGGAGATGTGGCGCGTTTTTTCCAGTCCAATATTCTTCCATGTTTTTCCGCCATCGGTTGATTTGTAAACACCATCGCCATAGCTGGTCATCACCCCTCGTATGGCATGTTCACCCATGCCTACATAAATAACATTCGGATCTGATTCGCTCACTGCGATATCACCCACTGAGCCTGTCTTAAAAAACCCATCAGAAATATTGAACCACGACAAGCCAGCATTTTCGGTTTTCCAAACACCACCCCCGGTATAACCGGTATAATAGATTTGATTGTTATTAATAACACCCGAAACCGCATTGGAGCGGCCACCACGAAATGGGCCGATGTTGCGCCATTTCAGGCTTTTGTAATCCTCACTATTAAAAGTGGGCGCAGCAGGTGTGGCCGTGGATTTTGACTTTTGGGCAAAAGAGGCAACTGTCAATAAAACAACCGGTATTAGAAAGGTAAATTTTCTAATCATAAACAGACTGGTTTAGATAAGGGAAAGTTAACCATTACCCCATAGTCTGCAATAGAAATTTTAACGTTTAATGAAATATCCTCAATTCAGAGAAACACTATTAGACAGTTCTCTTATTATCTTGGATTTGTAAGCAGAGGAAATCAAATCGGCACACCTGCGAAGGAATGATCCGTCTTCTTCCGTCCATGCGCGATGATCCTGATGTTCACAAAGAATCATTCCCATGATGGCCGCATCATTAAATACGTGTACTCCACAGACCGATTCAATACGATTGGGCTTAAGATAAGCCTCGTTTAATTCGCTCGTTACAGCATGGTCTGGTGCATTCTCGATACGCAAATCCTCTTCGGCATAAAAGGATTTGAAAAAACGAGGATAATCAGCTTCGTTTAATTTAGTTCGGTTCGCAATCTGCAACCCATTTTGATTGCACATCATTTCACATTTAAGCGTTTGTGTTGCTGCATCATACAGCCACATACCCACACGTGAAACTTTGAGGAATGAAGCTGCCGTCTTAAGGGTCTTCTCAAGAGAAACTTCCCAGTTTCCTGTTTTTAAATCTTCATCCTTTACTAGCTTTTTCATGGTCGCCCTGATCTCCGCTGTACGTTCAGCCTTCATTTGGGCATCTTCCAGAATCTCGCGGGCGTGTAATTCCTTTCTACGCATTTCTTCCTGTGTGGCTTGCAACTCTTCCATATTCTGCCGCATTTCCTCCTCCTGCGCCCTCATTTCCTCGGTTTGTTGCTGCGATTCTGCAAGAAGTTTTTTAACCCGTTCGGTAACACGCGATGAAACAATAGATGAAGCAATGTTTTCGGCAACTTTTTTCAGGAAATCAATCTGATATTTTTCCAGTGGCTTGAATGAGGCTAATTCCATAACACCCACAATTTCATCGCTGGTCATCACCGGCACAATAACAATACAGCCCGGTGTAGCTTCCCCTAGTCCTGAGGTGATCTGAACATAATTTTGAGGAACCTTGGTCATATAAATGATATCCTTTTCCAGGAAACACTGGCCCACTAATCCCTGACCAATTTCAACACGTCTGCTTAGGTATTTTTTTCGTTCATAGGCATAGCAGGCTGTCAGGTTCAGGTATTCTTCGCTGCCTTCTGATTCTAACAAAAACAATCCTCCCTGATTCATGCCCATATATTTTACCACCGTGCGTATAAAATCATCGGCCAGGTTTTGAAGAGAATCTGAATTATTGCGGATAACATCGCCCACCTGTGTAATGCCAACGGTTATGAAACGCTCTTGCTTCTCTTTTATACTCGCTGCTAAAAGATTCTCGCGCATTTTTACAAGGGCCTTTCCCAATTCATCAGTGGTATCGGTAAGATTATGCTCAACGGTTAAATTGCCAGAACTGATCTGCTCGGCAAAGGCGATGTTATTGGTAACATTTTTAAGCTGGCCCTCCAGTGCAGTTTTATTAGTAAACTCGGAAATAGTTTTTTTCTCCAGGTCGTACGCCCAGTAACCACATATGGCTACAATTACTGCGGCCAGTCCGCCATGAAACAAAAAGGCTTGCAAATCCATGTACTCCAATTGGGTGAAATATATTTCTCTATTACCCAGATATTGCAAATAAGCAAATGAAGCATGATGGACTACAACAAGAATAATGAGCGGTAATTGAAGGCGCCAGTTTTGGTAGGTGATGAGCAAGGTGGACCCTACAAAAACAAAAAAGTGCATCTCAAACAAACCGTGCATCTGATAAATAAACTGAGCAGCAAATACGGCCAGCACAGCGCCCAGCACATATTGATATAGATTACTAGTTGGTAAAACAGCTTTGGTGATGAAATAAGCAGCTAAACTCAACCCGCCCACACCGAAGGCTACCAGGTACGTATCGTAAAAGAATGAAAGGAAAATGCCGAAAACAAAATAAGCAACCAGTGCAATTGTCATCGTCCCATCCGACTTTTTCTTAATCGCTTCAAAGATCTCCTTCCTGTCGGCTGCTGTTAGCTTTTTTGTTTCCATAATAATGTGTTAAAAGAAATTCAATTTCGTTAGTTCGTCACGCTCTGGTAATTCACAACCGTATGCCTCAGTTGCATAGAAATCAAAAAGCGGTGGACGTTGATTATTTAATAATGCTACTAAAGCCAGTTCAGCATAATTGGATGCCTTAACTGTACAGTAGCGCGATTTATTGTAATTACCCCTGTAAAATAATTTTCCTTCACGATCAACCAGCACCGCTTGTGGTGTGGCGTACACACCGTAGGCAGATGCAATTTTCTGATGATCGTCAACAATGTACTCCAGGTGTTTACCAAATTCATTAACCGCCTTTTTCTTTGCCTTTGCGGAAGGAACAACGATGAATAATTGAACGCTGTCCTGGTACATTCTTATTAATGACTTCAAATGATTGGCGTTAAACCTTGAACAGGGACAATCGGGATTATAGAAATGCAAAAACAAAGGTCCTTCGGGAAGTGCGGACACAAGCTTTACATCTTGTACTACATGACCAACAGGAATAGCCTTATAGTTGGCCGGAACAGGTGTTGGCAGACTATATTGTAATTCCTGGTACCAAAAAATGGCAACAATACCGCCAAAACATAGTAATAATGCAAATATGGAGAGGGTGTAACGCATAATTTAAGGCAACAAATTTAACGTGCCCAATTGAGGTCTTTGGCAGAATTTCAGGTTTTTCAAAACTATGTAAGAAATTTTGAATGAAGGCAGAAATCATCTGCTGTATCTGAAGTTTTAAATCATTTTAGGGCCTCTGTTCAAGCGAAGAACCCTAGGAATACCCAAAATCAATTGATTATTGGACAATCCACTTTCCATTTACCATAGTCCCCAAAATAGCCGAGGTATCCGCTGTGTAAATGATTGCCGGCAATGCGTGATCAAAACCTGCCTGCTCCAACAAGGGGGCGTTAGCATTGTAAATGACAGCATCCAACGGTTGACCCTCCTCGAAATAGGCTTGTGTTGGATTTCCCATGGCACGTCTGCCAGCCAGCAAGGTGGTGTAAATCAGAATAGTGGCACCATCGTCAAAAGTATTGCGCTTATGGGTAGTGAAACGTTGAGCATAATCCAGCCAACGCAGATCTTCCAGGGGATTCAAACTGATGTGGCTGTCGGTGCCGATCGACCAGCTTCCGCCATGGCGGTGATAATCGGTTAGTCTGAAAATGCCATCACCTAAATTTCCTTCCGTACCCGGGCAAAGCACAGCGTGTGCTTTACTTTTCGCCAGGCCCGCAACTTCGTTGTCATTCATGTGTGTACAATGCACCATGTGAAAACGATCGTTCAGGGATATATTTTCAAGCAGCCATTCAATCGGTCTTTTTTTCAGAAAAGCTACACTGTCCTCAACTTCTTTTAATTGCTCTGCTGCATGAAGATGAAAGGGAATTTCTTTGGGGCCTTGCTCAACCGTGCGGATGACATCTTCCGGCTTAACGGCACGCAACGAGTGAACACCAAAGCCAAGCTTTGCGTCAGCACATTTTGTTACGGCATGTGCGGTGTCATCCAGTAAATGAAAATATTCATCAATGGTTTTAGAAATAAATCTTCGTTGACGGGGTTGAGGCTCCATACCAAATCCACCTTGTTGGTAAAAAACCGGTACGAGCGTAATTTTTATACCGGCTGTTTTTGCTGCTGACAACAACCGCTCGCCCATCTCAGCAAGGTTGGTATACGGTTTTCCGTTTTGATCGTGATGGAGATAATGAAACTCGGCCACATTTGTATACCCACAGCGCAGCATTTCCTTATAACAGTCAGTAGCCACTTGCTCCATTTCATCTGGAGTCATGCGCAAGGCACATTCATACATCGCCTCACGCCAACTCCAGAAATCATCCTTTGTTCCAGGCTTATGTTTTTCCGCCATTCCGGCCATAGCAAATTGAAATGCATGAGAATGCGCGTTTTGAAAACCCGGCATTGCAAAACCGTTAACGTATTCAATGGCCGCAGCTTCCTGAGGGGGCGTGGTGGAAAGCGATTGAATAATACCGTGCTGATCGGTTTTAACGTAGGCATTTTGTAACCAGCCTTCTTGCTGCAACAGGTATTTAAACTGGAAGTATTTCATTTAGTGATCAGAAAACTCAAATAAATATTCTGGTTTATAAGCAATGTTGAATTCCTCGAGCAACTCAATATATTCCTCGCGAAAGGATTTCACATGATGATGTGTTGGTTGATTCAAAATATAGTTCACAACATTTTTGAGTTGTACATGGTTGTACGAAAACACTCCATAACCTTCCTGCCACTGAAATTTCCCGGCAATCCATTTCCTTTCGTTAATAAACCGTGAACTATTAGCTTTTATATCGCGAACGAGATCCGAAATGCGAACATCAGGTTTAATACTTACCAGAATATGAACATGGTCGGGCATGCAGTAGATAGCGTACAATTTTTGATTGAGGTTGGAGATGATGCCTGTTATGTATTTCTCTAATTCGTCCCGGTTTTTTTCATGTATTAGGCTTAACCGACCTTTTACCGCAAACACGATTTGAATGTACAGTTGAGAATAGGTGTTTGGCATAGTGAAATTGGAATTGTGAAGGTAATATATTGTTAGGCGGAAGAAAAGGTTTGATAAGACAAGATGTCGCTCCTACAGAGCTCCCGGTAAAACCATTTCTATAATTTCTATTAAGATTGCGTTCCTACGGAGCTTCTCTCCAGGCCCCAGAGGGGCGACATCTCACTAGTCTAAAACCACAAAACACACTAGCCCCAGCGGGGCGGCATGCCAAACATGTATTAGAGAAATAAAAAATATAACGCTCTAAAGGAGCTTGGTTTTGATTAGTTGTGCCGTCCGTAACGAAATCCCGTGACCAAAAAAGGGACGTCTAAACCCTGAAAGAAAAAAGAACAGTTTGATTTTTTTAAAGGATTAAAGATGTCGCTCCTACGGAGCTCTGGTTAAACTAATCCATATTTTTAAGAAGATGGCGCCCCTACGGAGCTTGGCGGAGTTGGCTTTAAAATAACCGAAAAAATCCAGGGATCCAAAGGATTACATTTCAAGTCGGAGTCTTGGCCCCACTAATAATAAATTTATTGTAGCTGATTTAGAGAGTTTAAAGCAAATTCAGCACTAATCGACATCCATTTTTTTTTAAATATTCACCAATTTCTTAAGCCTCTGCCCATGTTAGCCCTTGGACGGCATATTTATAACTTTCATTATGATAGGTTATTACAATAAAGGATTCATTACGCGAACCCCTTCCAAATCGTATAATATCAATTTCTTCTATTTTAAAATTCACCTTTGACTTCCAGAATAAGATTGTACTATCAATTGAGATTTTGACCGTATCAACATAAAGATTGTAGGATTTCTCTGTTTCAAAAAGAATAAATAGAACAAAGGAGATCGTTATAACAATAAAATAGGGACGCATCTCGTCATACCCTAAATACTTCAGTAAAGAAGCAGTTATTATTGTTAAAATCACATAAACAATAACCCGAATGTAAATTTTTGACTTGTAAATAAGCATCATTTAGTTTTCCTTTCTATAATAAGATCAATTGTTGCGTCAAATTTTAAGCGTAATCAATGAAGCCCGGGAGGGGCGACATCTCACTTGCCCAAAACCACAAAACACACTAGCCCCAGCGGGGCGGCATCTCATTAAATCCGAATGAAGAAATTCCTGAGCTCCGTAGGAGCAACATCTAAATTTCACACCTTCACAATCTATCAATCAGCTCTCCCAATGTATGTTGCAATACGTGCTGCATCTTTTCGGCCCGGCCTTTATCATACACCATTTCCCCATCATCCATATAATTCACCTTGCTCATCTCCAACTGCAACGCGTGTTGGTTCTCTGATGGCTGCCCGTAATGCCGTGTGATGTAACCGCCCTTAAAAGGATAATTGTGCTGAAACGAATATCCACCCGATTCAAGGTTTTTAATGGCCGTTTCAATCAACCCTGGTGAAGCTGAGGTTCCGTCTGCATCGCCTAATATCAAATCCGGAAACTTTTCTTTGTGAATGGTAGGCACCTGCTGACGAATAGAATGACAATCCCACAACAACACTACACCAAACTCTTGCTTGAGCGATTGAAGCAACGCGTTAAGTTTCTCATGGTATGGGTTATAATATTTTTCAACCCGATACTTAATATCTTCTACAGAGACTTCTGTTCGCTCATCGTTATAGATCGATTTTCCGAAAAATGTTGTGGTGGGACAAAGACCCGTGATGATTCGTCCGTCAGAATACAGCGGTTTGCTTTGCGGATCGCGATTCAAATCAATCACCCAACGGCTATACACCGCATGGATCATGGTGATGCCCATGGCGGGGGCAAAATCATACAGCCGGTGAACAAACCAATCGGTATCGTCAGGCGCCTGAATAAGACCTTGCTTGTAATCTGATTTCAACTCATCCGGAAATGCCGTGCCGCAATGCGGAACGCTGAGCAAAATCGGTACGCGTGCCTGCGCGGGCTCAATAACCTCAAAAGGTTTCATGCTTATTTGCGCGATGATTTTTGTGCAGAAAGAAGTGCCTCCTCAGCAACTTTCCTGGCTTGCTGGGCTTCTTCCAAAGCAGCCTTTAACTGACCATCCTTTTCTTCCAACCGCTTAAAGGCATCCTCCATATCTTCCAATGCTTCTTCGTACTTAGCTTTCCACACGGTGGCTTCTCTTTTTAATTCATTAACCTGACTGTTGGTGTAATAGGCAAAGCCTGCCAGCACAACAATAATGGCTACCAGTATATAGGTGGTGAGCTTTGAGTTCATAGCCTTTTATTTTCGGTTCGATTTTAATTTTTCTAATTCTTGTAATGAGCGCAAATAATTCTCTTCGGCTCGTGCACGTTCCATCTCTGCCATTCTCTGACTCTCCTGAGCAGCCTGGATAACCTTTTGGTTTTCCTGTTGACACTGTTCATACAATTGCTTTTGCACTTGTGCTTCCTGCATATTTTTCTCCGCTTCTGCTTTTTGAATAAATGCATAAACGAGGAACAAGAGCGAAACAATAGTCACTGATGCAATAACCAATGCTGTTATCCTGGCTCGTATTAATGCTGTTCGTTCATTGGGCTGTTGCTGGTCTTTAGGTGCAATCATAGTAGTAGCGTTAACTCATTCAATTCTTTTTCTTCTTTTTCGATTTAGGCTGTTGTTCTTTCAGTTTTTCGTAAGCCTCCTGGGCACTCTTTTCACTTTCCGTGGCCCTCCTCACATTATCACGCGAAATCTCTTCCGCTTTCAAAACTTCCTTCTTCGCTTCAACCAATTGCTCCCGATAATACTCGGCTGAGGTTTGACTTAACTTTCTCTTCAATGCAAGTATGCGGTTATACGATTGGTCAATGCGCGCTTGCGGAATGGTTCCATCTTGTACGAATTTACGAATGATCCGATGAACCACATCCACGGTGCGCTCCTGGCTTCCCGAAATATTGTTTGAGAAAGTCAGAATGTCGACCCCGGCCAGAATGGAAAGTTTGATGGCCTCCTCTAAGCCGTAGTGCTTCGCGATCGCATGCATCTGCATATCGTCAGAAAACACAACACCGTTATAGTTTAACTTTTTGCGCAGCAAGTCATTGATCATTTTACCGGATAACGTGCCCGGGTTTCCGGAATCATCCAGTTTCTTATTAACAATATGTGCCGTCATGATGGCGTCTACATAGCCTTGTTGTATAAGTGCGCGATACGGAACTAACTCCGTTTCATTCCAGGTATTGCTAACATCGGCAATACCCAGGTGAGTGTCGTCTTTTGAACTGCCGTGCCCGGGAAAATGTTTGAGTGTGGTGATTACACCAATTTTCCGGTGTGCTTTAATCACCTCCTTCGCATATAAGGCAACCGAGTCGGGGTTGGCGGAATAGGCCCGCTCAACTTTTGCAATGATGGGATTATTCGGGTTTGAAGCAAGATCAACTACCGGGGCAAAGTTTACATTAATACCAAGACCTGCCAATGTTGCGGCTGTTGTTTCACTATAAAACCGAACAGAGTCCAGCGGCATTTTGCCTAGCTGCGCAGCCGTTACCGATCGAGGAAATCCGTACTTTTCTTTTAAACGATTTACGCGCCCTCCTTCCTGATCAATAGCTATTAGAAGTGGGATTGATGCTGCCTGCTGATAAGTCCAGGTAATTTTTTTCAGTGCATGAAATGAATTTTTCGGAGGAATATTTTTCTCAAATAAGATAATGGAACCCACTTTGCCCTGCCGGATTTCTTCCAACACCGTTTTATCAACTTCTGCTTTTGGAAAACCTATCAGAATCATCTGCCCGATTTTTATATCAAGACTATCCTGGGCACTTAACCAATGACAGGTGACTAATGACAATATGATAAATCCTAACGCAAATCGTCTTACCATTTCTTTAGTAGTTATCGTAAATCTGTTTCAACAACCGTTCCATTTCATTTCGCACATCAGCCACAGGCACGGTGTAATTGTTGCTCATGTAACTGAAAATAAGTGTACGTCCTTTTTTTGTTACTAAATATCCGCTAAGCGAATGATTGTTGCGCAACGTTCCGGTTTTGCCGTAAACATACGGTGGTTCATGCTGGTATCCATTTTTTAATGTTCCAGACTTACCTCCTATGGCCAGCAGTGAGAAAAGTCGCTCGCGGTCAACCTTAGTATAAAGTTTATCCCACAACGCAACAACACTTCGTGGAGTAAATAAATTGTAACGCGATAAACCGGAGCCGTCTACCCAAACCGGGCTGTCCGGTAAATCGAACAGGTGTTTTTTTGTTATATGCTTAATGGCGATTTCCTGCTGCAACGTGTCGCTGATTACTGCGGAGCAAATCAGTAATAATTGTTCCGCTAAAAAATTATCGCTTTGCCGCATCATTACTTTATAGACACTGTCGACCGGTACGCTATATAGTGTTTTCCTCTCCTTCCATTCAACAGGTCGATTCAATAAATAAACCGGGCGCTTAAGCGTATCGGCTAACAAATCCGTAACCAGCAATGCGTTTGACTTAAATGGAATATACCACTCCCGACCATTGCCGATAAGTTTACCGGGAAAATAATCGGTTCGGTTTGAGCCCACTTCACGAACAAACGATGAGGCCCGCTCAATACTGTCGGCCAACCAAAAATACTTTTTGAAATAGGTAGGTGTAACCCGAATGCCGGCTGATGTGGGTTGTGTTACTTTATAGGTGTTTCCGTAAATCGGCAAGGGTGAGCGTTCTGCTGAGTAAGCATAGTTATAATCACTCCATGCCCAACCGGGGCCAAGTGATGATGTGTAAAAATTATCGCCCGAGTAGTACAGCTCTTTAGTGGTGCCCCGTAAAAAACTGAGTGTGCGATTATTGTTATAAACCTGATCATACAAAAAAGATGGATCACCAGTCCCTGAAAAAATCAGTGAGTCGCCTTTGATCATGTAGTTAAGTGCCGGAATTGAATCGCCCAGCAAGACTAGCGATGAAAAGAGTGTAAATATTTTTGTGTTCGATGCCGGGGTAAAATACTTTTCTCCGTTGTAGGTGTACAGGGTTTCTTTCTTTGCCGGATCGTACAAAACAAAACCGATATGATCCTGAAACTTTCGTTCTGTTTCTGTAAAGTTCTTGTTGAGTTTTTGCCTCGATAGCGGGGAGCAGCCCGCCAGCACAGCAATAATGAAAAAATAGAAAATATGCTTCATCGTTAATTCAGGTAACGTTCAATCAATACATTTCGGTGGTGGGTTTCATGCCCCGCTATGATATAGCCAATGTTTACCACGGAAACCACGCTATTATTTGCGGTACCCTTTCGGCCTAACATTTCAGTTGTAAAGCTTGCAAACAGATCGATAGTAGATGCGCGCAATCGTTTCATTTCTTCAGCCAGCTGTTGAATACTTCTGGCGTGTGCGTTCGCTTGTGGAGCATAGTCATTCTCTTCAAAGCCAGCCAGGGGTGTGCTGTCGTTTCGGGCAAACCGAAGGGCGCGATACGCGAAGATGCGCTCAGCATCCATCATGTGACAAAGCAGTTCTTTCACTGTCCATTTTTCCGGTGCATACCTGAACACACCCTTATCTTCAGGGGTTTTAGCCAGCAAAAGTTGCATAGCATCACCTGATACCGAAAGAGCTTCCAGCATGTCCAGTGTTTCTACATGAGCTACATAATTCCGATAAAACGGAGGAAGCGAATTAAAATCGGGAGTTGTTTTCATTTTTCTAACGTACTAATTCCTTGATCCTTTACAGGTTCATCTATTTTATACTGACTGTTTTTATCGATGGAGCGAAGCATAAATCTTCGCAAAAATCCTTCCACCGGAAGAATCATGAACGCTATGCTCACCTGTACCAGAAACTCTACCACCGGACTGCTTCCTGTTTCAAAAGTTGAGCCGGCAGCTGTTTGAATAAACTCAATCAGAATAATGATCGAAAGCAGTGAGAGCACACGACTCACAAACCGAAAGCGGTTGCTTAATCGAAACGATAAAACAACCAGTGATGCAAACACTAAAAACTCAAGTGCATAAAACCAGGATCTCTGCCAGTAGGGTGGCAATACATCCATGCTTAACGGTTCCATGGTGGTAACGCGACCAAAAATATCTTTTGCCTGAACCAGCAACCGGTACTTTCCATTCGGTAAATATGCAATGTCGATAATGTTGTTGTTAACCGACCACTCCGACCACTGGGTATGCAATCCTTCAAGGTAGTACCGATACTCCACTGATCTTGCGCCAATGTAATCGGGCTTTACCACCTCTATGCGAAGTGAACTGTTTTCCTGATCCATTTTTAATTTCCCCAAGGGAACTAATGTGTTCTCCTGTTCAATGCTCCGTAAAAAAAGAGGATAGGAAAATTCAGTAGGCAATAATTTTTTGGGATTAAACCGGAACAATTCATTATTACCCGTAATTATCCACAGGTATCCTGTTTGCTCATCAGCCGTAATAAAGCGGATATCAGAAAAGAGGTTCAGCAATTCAATATTATCATTGCTTCCATTATTGTTCAAGGCAAACCATCCGTGGTCATCTCTGAACCATAGTCGCTCGCCTTCTGCAAAAGCAACCTCAGGCCGTGGTAAAGAATCTATTGGTTGAAGCGATTGATTTTGAAAGTCGTAAGCAAAAAATCCGGAAGAACTTGAGAAGATTACACGGTTGTTATAGTTTGTGCCAATCAGTCTTTCGAATCTTGAATTGGCAACTGTTAAACTCATTACCGGTTTTGTCGCATCATGATTTACCCTGAACACCTTATCTAAACCACTTAACCAAAATGCTTTACCCGGTTCTTCAAAAATAAAACTAATGGGGTCATCAATATTGGATATTAATCGCTCCTCTCTCCAACCGGCTTTATCAAACACCATTTCATGTAGCTTGTCATCATAGGTTGATATTAAAAGCTTACCTGTTGATTCCGATGCAAAGAGAAACCGGGTTGGATATTCCATCACCGGCACAATGCCCTGCGATGTGACTTCACTAACGCCACTCAATCCTGCGGCTAGCAACTTGCCTTTCCATTGAACAAGCTGAGTAACTTTAGCATCAATGCCTTCTACTCTTTTGTAAACGAAGTGTGACGAGCGCAAAATTCTCTTTGTTCGCTTTTCCTGCTTGTATGTTATTGTGGTCTTCACTTCTTCAACTGTCTCGGGTGAAGGTGTAGGTGTGGTGGTGATTGGCTCTGCTTCGTTTTTCTTCTTTTTTTTCAGAAAGCCAAAAATTCCACCCTTCTGCGAATCTGGTTTAGTTTCTACAGGCGTTGGTTCCGGTTCGGCTTTCGCTTTACGTTGCATTTTCTTTGTAGTCTTAACCGGAACTTCAACAAAGTAAGTTATCTCATCATAAAATTCTTCCTTCACTAATTTGTAGAGGCCAAGAGAGGTGCCCACATACACTTCATTTTTATGCTGAATGGCACACAGTAAATTTCCCTGAAGCCCGGCATAGTAACGAAATGAACGAAAGGGAAGGTAAGGTGCAATACGGGTAAACCCGTAGGTGTGCGATGCCCATATATTCTGATTTCGATCCTTGATTAATGTGTAAACTTCATTGTCAGGAAGACCGGTGTTGTAATTGATGATTTCCTCCGTTTCACCCGTGTTAGGATTTATAAAAACTATACCTCCGCGAAGCGTACCCAAAGCAACAAGATCACTATTTACCCAGGCTGCGTTTATCATAACACTGGTTGAAAGGTATGTTGAGTCAGCAACCTTAACTTCTTTGAGGCGCATGTCATCCTGAAGTAGAAAAAGTCGGCTTTCAGAAGTGCCCAACAGGTATACATTCTGTTGGCGTTCAGCAAACACCAATGAGGTTTGATCCTGAAACAACTTGGCTGGTATAAGTGAATTCTTCCCTAATGTGAAAATTCCGCGATCTTCAGAACTTACAAAGGCATTTCCGAAGATTTCATGCAGCCCAATCCAATCTTCATCTTTTGAAGAAGCCTCCAGCTTAACTTCGTTGGCTGCTGGTGAATAAATAAACAGGTTTCTGTCATTCAAAAAATAAACCTGATCATTTACTGACCGCATTTGAAAAATATTTCTGGCATCTTCTGACTCATAGATGGTTTGATAAGTCGGAAGACCTGATTCATTGGTCTCAATTTTTCCAAATCCTTTGGATCCTGCTACGAATAGTTTCCCTCCTACAACTTCAATAGCATACACAGCACCCGATGTCTGTATAATGTCCCAGTTACGTCCATCAAACTGCAGCACTCCGCCCTGTGTGGCGAAATAAAAAATTCCGCGTTGGTCTTGTGCCAGATCGAAGCAGGCATTATTAAAATTATCTTTATCGGGTGTGAAATGGGTGAGAAAGTAATTGCCCTGCTGGGCCTTTGCAGCGATGGTGATAAGAAGGCAACAGGCAAGTATTTTTAGGTGCATCCGGCTTGGCGAATACCAAATTTAACGAATTCTTTCGTCTAACTTATCCGGCTCCAATTAACAACTGATTTACGCATCCGCTCTACCTGTTCACGGATTAATCGGTTATCAGAATTCTTCAAATCAGGGTCATTTTCAAGTATTTGAAGGGCTGTTTCACGCGCAGCATGTAAAAGCTTTGTATCCTTACCTAAATCGGCAATGAGCAGATCAAGCACGCCACTTTGCTGCGTTCCCATTAAGTCGCCAGGGCCCCTAAGCTGAAGATCTGTTTCGGCTATTTCAAAGCCGTTGTTGGTACGCACCATGGTTTCAATCCGCACCTTTGAATCGGCTGACAATTTGTAGTTCGTCATTAACAAACAATACGATTGTTCTGCTCCCCTTCCAACCCGTCCGCGCAACTGATGCAACTGTGAAAGTCCGAAGCGTTCAGCATTTTCAATAACCATTACTGAGGCATTGGGCACATCTACACCCACCTCTATTACTGTAGTGGCTACCATTATACTGGTTTCGCCTTTAACAAAGCGCGCCATTTCATATTCTTTGGCATCGGGTTTCATTTTGCCATGCACAATGCTGATGGCCTCATCCGGAAAGGCGCGGCAAATACTTTCGTAACCATCCATTAAATGTTTTAAATCAAGTTTTTCAGATTCTTCAATTAAGGGATAAACTACATATACCTGTCTGCCCGATTTAATCTGTTGCTGTAAAAATCCATTTACTTCCAGCCGGTGTGAATCATATTTGTGAATTGTTTTGATGGGCTTACGACCAGCCGGTAACTCATCAATCACCGACACATCAAGATCGCCATATAAGGTCATGGCCAAAGTGCGCGGAATAGGTGTTGCCGTCATTACCAACACATGCGGATAAACAGTTTTGTTTTTACCCCACAGCTTTGATCGTTGTGCTACACCAAACCGATGCTGCTCGTCAACTATGGCCAGGCCCAGATTTTGAAATTGTACTTCTTCTTCTATCAAGGCATGCGTACCAATTAAAATTTTTAATGAGCCCTCCTGCAAGCCTTGATGAATTGCTTTGCGTTGAGCTTTTTTTGTTGAGCCTGTTAGTAGCGCAATGGTGATACGCATTTGCTCAGCATACTTGCTTAATGTTTTAAAATGTTGCTGCGCCAGAATTTCTGTTGGCGCCATTAATGTACATTGGGCGTTGCCACCCAGGGCGATCAGCATACACACAAAAGACACAATCGTTTTTCCACTACCCACATCGCCTTGAAGCAGCCGGTTCATTTGCTTGCCTGATTTCATATCTGTATAAATTTCCCTGATCACTTTTTTTTGTGCGGAGGTAAGTTGAAAGGGAAGAAATTCGTTGTAGAATTTCGTTAACAGGGTGGCATCATTAAAAGACTGTCCTTTATACTTTTCTTTGCGAACAAGTTTAAGTTTAATAAGTCTTAACTGAATATAGAACAATTCCTCAAACTTAAGTCGCTGTTGCGCTGCGATGAGCTGCTCGTGATTTTCAGGAAAGTGAATGTTAATCATTGCACTTTTCTTATCCATAAAGTTGAACCGACTAAGTATAGTCTGTGGAAGGGTTTCGTGAAATTTATCCTTTGCCTGTACCAGTAATTCCTGCTGTAGTTTACTGATGGCTTTGCTGTCGAGATGACGCTTGCGAAGTATATCGGTGATGGAATAAACGGGCTGCAAGTATCCGCCTTTTTCATTCTTGGTTGTGAGTGCCTCCAGCTCCGGATGCGCAATACTAAATCGCTTACCGTACTTCACAGGCTTACCAAAAACCACATAGTCAATGCCCGGCTTCACCTTTTCAAGCACCCATTTTATGCCTTGAAACCACACGAGTTCCATTTCACCCGTTTCGTCTTCCAGGTAAGCAACCAGTCTTTTTTTAAAACCTGTACCCACCATTTCCTTCCTGCCTATTTTGCCTTTAACCTGCACAAAGGGCATCTCCTCACTCAACTCATGGATAGCGTAAAACCGGGTGCGATCCTCATATCGAAAGGGGTAATGCTGGATTAAATCTCCGAAGGTAAAAATGTTTAGTTGCTTGTTCAGCAACGCGGCCCGCTGTGGACCAACGCCTTTCAGGAATTCAACAGGTGTTTCAAAAAATCCAG
Organism: Flammeovirgaceae bacterium UBA2366; assembly: GCA_002344065.1. Lineage (GTDB taxonomy): Bacteria > Bacteroidota > Bacteroidia > Cytophagales > Cyclobacteriaceae > UBA2336. The sequence goes on along the minus strand of DDTK01000010.1, from coordinate 74,535 downwards.
GCATGTGTATAAAGTCCTAAATATAAGATAGCATAGGTTCATTTATTTTACCGCAGCGGCACTGAGGCGCAAAGTATGCGCGGTTTCTTTGCGGCTTAACGTGTCCGCAGTTTTCGTATATCAAGCGAATATTCAAAAAATTAACATGAAGTTAATCTTACCATGCATTAAACCTTAATCTGTTTAATCAATCTAAATGCGCAAAGGTTACTATTTTTACATGCCAGATATTTACGTGAGATGAAAGTGAAGTCGAGATTTTACCGGGGAATAGAATTTGTTTGTGTGGATGAACTCCCGGCCGATCAGCAAGTACTCCTGCAATTATCCTTCTCCTATCCTGAACGCATCAACATTCTGATTGACGGCAAGATAACCCGCAACTGCATTCAGTATGCCGCATACTCAGAATGGTACACCAATGTGTTTAAAACTTCGGTAGCGCCTGAGTTTCTTAACGTTGCCAATACCAAAATACAATCGGCCGAGCATGTGCTCGCAAAAATTCTGAACTAGTCGGGCCAGACTCCCTTGTCGGGAACAATCTCCAATACATTACCTTCAGGATCCTCAAAATAAAACGATTTGCTGCCGCCTTGCCACGTTACTTCATCAATGATTGTAATCCCTTTTGCAGTTATCCAGATTTTGGCCTTTTCATATTCCCTCCCCTCCACTTCAAAAGCAAAATGCTGTTTGCCTCCACCAAAATGTGCCGGTGGAGTGGTTTTGGTTTTTGAATCTTCCGGATTAAAGATCAGCAGTACGGATGATCCTGCCTGAAAGAAAAGATGTTTGCCAACTACATAGCTTATCAGTGGGAGCTCCAGAATTTCACCATAAAATTTTCTGGCTTGCTCCAGATCGTGAACGTAAAGACACGTTTCTTTTATTTTAATAAACTTCATCGGCTAAGACTTACAAAGTTGCTGCTTCAGTGCGTTATACTCATTCCAGATTTCGAGCAAAATCTCCGCAGCCGGTTTCACATCATGAATAGCGGCCGCTACCTGGCCGATTTCTAACTCTCCTTCATCCAGATCGCCCTCAAACATTCCCTTCTTTGCGCGACCTCTGCCCAGCAACTGTTTCATTTCATCCAGGCTGGCTCCACGCTGTTCAGCTTCAATAACCTGATGGAAGAATTTATTACGCACGAGTCGAACAGGAGTAAGTTGCTTCATCGTAAGCAGTGTATCTCCTTCTCCTGCTTTCACTATTACTTCCTTAAATTTTTCATGTGCCGATGACTCTGCGCTGGCTGCAAACCGGCTACCCACCTGCACACCGCCTGCACCAAGCACCTCGGCAGCAAGCATTCCACGGCCCGTAGCGATACCGCCTGCGGCAATAAGCGGTATTGAAACGGCCTCCCGAACAAGGGGGATCAAAACAAATGTTGTGGTCTCCTCCCGGCCATTATGCCCTCCGGCTTCAAAGCCTTCGGCCACCACAGCATCAACCCCTGCCTGCTCTGCTTTACGCGCAAATTTTACACTGGATACTACGTGCACAACTGTAATTCCTTTCTCTTTCAAATGGCCCGTCCAGGTGGAAGGATTACCGGCTGACGTAAACACGATTTTTACATTTTCCTTTATGATAATTTCCATCAACTTGTCTATCTGCGGGTACAACAGCGGCACATTAACACCAAAAGGTTTAGCAGTGGCCGCCTTACACTTTTGGATATGCTCTTCCAGCGTTTCCGGATGCATCGAACCGGAGCCGATCAGGCCAAGCCCTCCTGCATTACTAACTGCGGAGGCCAGGCGCCAGCCGCTGCACCACACCATGCCGGCCTGTATTATTGGAAGTTGGATATTGAATAGTTGGGTAACCCGGTTTGTTGAATTTTCCATGGCTCAAAAAATAGCTAAAACCTCTCAAATGCTACGCTACAATTCTGAATATCTGTGAATTAGAAGAAGCAAGGATTTTGATCGGGATTATTAAGACCGAAAAGTTGTCCACAAAGAATTGATTGATTCTAGTTGATATAACTGATTGATATATAATCATTTAAGTGAAAACATTACGGTAATGTGGATAACTGCATGATTTTGTGGAATTCTTTTCGGCTCCTTATTTGCTAACTTCTAAGTGCCTGAATTTTAGCTATTTTGCACACCGTTAATCAAGACCTTACACCACACACCATTAAACAAAAAGTCGGAACAACTTTTGCCCCTGGCGGGTTAACAATTACATGAAAAGAGCCATTCTTATACTTAGCTTCCTTATTCCCATCGGGCTTTATGCCCAGTCAGCTGAAATCGTAAAACTTCGGCAACTTCAAGATCATATCAACCGCGAGACTGCCAATATCAAGGTTATCAATTTTTGGGCTACCTGGTGTGGTCCCTGTGTTAAAGAGATGCCCTTGTTTGAAAAGCTTGGTGCAGAGCGGAAGGATGTTGAAGTGACCCTGGTAAGCCTCGACCTTGACCTGAACCCCAAACCTGAAGTTGTGCATCGGTTTGTTGAACGGAAAAAGATACAATCAAAAGTGCTTATTCTGGATGAAAAAGATCCCAATTCATGGATCAACCAAATCGAAAAAAGCTGGTCAGGAGCCATACCGGCCACCATCATTATTAACGGGAAAACCGGTCAAAGAAAATTTATTGAAAAAGAACTCCACGAAGGCGATCTTGAGAAATTAATCGCAGAGCTACTATAATAAACCAAAATTAATATGAATATGATGAAAACAATTTTTGCTGCCCTGGCTTGTGTGTTGTTCGTGGCTGCAAGCCCTCTAAAAAGTGGTTATGACATTGGCGACACCGTTGCCGATTTTAAAATGAAAAACGTAACCGGTAAAATGGTCTCGTTGTCAGACTACGCTTCTTCAAAAGGTGCCATCGTAATTTTTGATTGCAACACCTGTCCCTACTCCAAAGCCTACAACGACAGAATCATTGCCCTTAACAAGAAATATGCATCTCAGGGATTTCCCGTAATTGCTATTCAGCCTAACGATCCTTCCATATCACCGGGTGATTCATTTGATGAAATGGTGAAACTTGCCGAGAAAAAGAAGTACGACTTTCCATATTTGTTCGATGAAACCCAGAAAGTGGCTAAAGCTTTTGGTGCTACCAATACACCACACGTGTTTTTGCTAAAGAACGATGGTGGAAAATTTACCGTAGCCTATATCGGGGCTATTGATGACAACTCCCGTGATGCTTCGGCTGTAACAAAGAAATATGTTGAAGAAGCCATTGAATCATTACTGACCTCCAAAGAAGTTCCTGCTACCAAAACAAAAGCAGTTGGTTGCACCATTAAGTGGAAGAATGCCTAATCCATTAGAAAAGAACTATTAAGAGGGCTGCCCCAAAAGGCAGCCTTTCTTATTTCACGCGGGATAATCCCTCTTTCGCTTCTTTCATTTGTCCGTCAAGCTGAAGTGATTTTTCATAATGTTTTTTTGCTTCTGCTTTCCTGCCTCGCTTTTCTTCAATCATTCCCAATCGCATATAAGCCCCTGCATGAGAAGGCTCGTTTTGCTTTGGTGTGTATTGCAGGTACTTTTTTAAGCATGCCTCTCCTTTATCCAGGTACTTACCTGACAGTGCGCTTGCCCGACCAACCTGATAATTCAACAGCATATTTTCAGCATCTTCCTCCAGGGCCTCATTGTACAACAAAAATGCTTTTTCATGATTTTGCCGACCAATGTAAAAGTTGGCCAATGCCATACCGTAAGCCGGATCAGCTTTGTGCATAGCGATGTAAGCCTGTTCGGCCTCTCCCCACTTCTCTTGTCTGCTATACACATTTCCCAGAGCACGATAACCTTCTGCCGGTTTTATTTTTATCATAGCACGTGCGGTTTGCTCAGCCTTCTCCCAACTTCCTCCCATAAACCCGGGTGCTTGTGAATAATATTCAATCAAACCCCAACGAGCATCCAAATGATTGGGATCTAGTTTAACCGCAGTTTCGAAGGAATTTTTGATTTTTGGCGCAAGTGTACCTTGCTTGAAAACGTTGGCATCACGGGCTATATTCCCGTACGTACTACCCAACCAATAATGATAATCGGCCACGTTGCCTTTTGCCTGAATGGCTTCTTCAAAATATCGTTGTGCCTCATCCAGTTTCTTTTCTCCAAATGCAATCATACCCAGGTAATAGCGCGCCTGGTGGTAATCAGCATCTTCTTTTTTTGTAACAGAAAAGCCTTTTGAAGCTTCTGAAAACTTACCTTCCTTAAATAGTTTTACACTTTTCTCAATGCCCGGTTGAGCAAAAAGTTGACCACAGAAACAGATAAGTACAATACGGAGCATAGAATCGGGTTTGGAGCAAAGACGAATATTATGACATAAAAGTTGCGTGTGACTTACTTTCAGAATTAGGGCATAGGACATTCAAAACACATTTTTAATCACTTGTTGATTTCTGCATAATGGAGTTTTAATGCCTGTCTATTAGCTTTAAAAAAAATTCAGGTTATGAGGTTATCCATATACGCCAGTCTTTTATTCCTTATCGCCTCGTGCTCAACAAAAGAAGAAAAGAAATACCAACCACTTGTTGAGCCTGTGGCCGTTCTTTTCAACACTACATTAAAACCGTTTTATCATGGTGTTGCCTCAGGCGACCCATTGCACGATAGGGTTATCATCTGGACGCGTGTAACACCCGAAGATTCCCTTCCATCCATTGATGTTGAATGGGAAGTGTCACTCGATCAAAATTTTTCTGTCCCGACCGCAAAAGGGGTATTCACAACAAGCCCGGCACGTGATTATACTGTTAAAGTTGATGTTACCGGTTTGTCGGCCGATCAAACTTATTACTATCGTTTTAAAGCACTCGGTACTACTTCCATGGCAGGCCGAACAAAAACAAGTACGATAGACCTTAAGGATAGTTTAAAATTTGCAGTGGTGAGCTGCAGTAACTGGGAGTTCGGTTATTTCAATGCCTACGCACGCATTGCTGAAAAAGAGCTGGATGCCGTACTTCACCTGGGTGATTACATCTATGAATACGGCATCGGAAAATATGGCGATACAACCATTGGCCGGATTAATATGCCTCCTTATGAAATTATTACTTTACAAGATTACCGTACACGACATTCACAATACCGATTAGATGAAGGTTTACGGCAAATAAGTTTGCGCCACCCCTTTATTGCTATCTGGGATGATCATGAAGTGGCCAATGACACCTACGCTGAGGGCGCACAAAATCATCAACCGGAAGAAGGTGATTTCAATGCGCGAAAAGAAGCAGCCAAACAAGCTTATTATGAATGGATCCCCATCCGCGAAGGCGACAAACATTACCGGGCATTCTCATACGGTAAACTTGCTGACATTATAATGCTGGATGAACGGCTGGAAGGCCGAACCAAACAGGCTGAGGGAAAAGATGATCCGGAATTGTGGAGCATGAACCGAACCATGCTGGGTGCCGAACAGCGTGATTGGTTTTTAGGAAGACTGAAAAGTTCAACCGCTGTATGGAAAATTATTGGCAACCAGGTGATCTTCTCAGCACTTGATGAATCCTTCAGGCCCAACGCAAAGAGCACCGACAACTGGAATGGCTACCCGATAGAGCAGCGAAAAATTTCAGATTATATCGTTGAAAATAAAATACAGGATATAATATTCCTTACGGGCGATACGCATGCTTCCTGGGCTTTTGAAGTGGTTGCCGATTTGAAAAAATACAATTCCAAAACTTCATCAGGAGCACTGGCCGCTGAATTTGGAACGCCCAGCATTTCATCATCAAACTGGGATGAGTTCTATCCGTTGGATACCGCTAAACTAGGCGAACAACTCTATCAGAAATTCAATCCGCATCTAAAATATGTAAATGGTATTGACCATGGCTATGTACTACTAACCTTGTATCCTGAAAAAGCAAAAGCACAATGGTATTATGTTGAAACCCTTCGCACCATTGATACACGCGAAGTGCTTAAAAAAGAACTTCGTGTTGATCAGGGTAATTTTAGACTAAAATAGAATCCTAATTTTGGTGATTTTGTGTTTTGGTGGCATAAGAGTCGGTTTATGCACAAGCCACTAAAACTAAAGCGCTAAAACACTAATGCTGACTAAGGCATACTAGAACCCATCTCAAAAATAGAAAGTACGTCATTGCGAGGGAGGAACGGCTGAAGCAATCCAGTGTTCAGTATCAAAAATCGAGATTGCTTCTCCGCCTCGTGGCGGATCGCAATGACGGTAACATTTTTTGAGATCACTTCTAACTAAATCAGTAAATACAATATTCGTTTTGTTTCGCTAACTTTAGGTTAATGAAATCAGCTTGTTTTATACTAATTGTCTTTTTGGTTGGCGCCACAGAAAGTCTTTCACAGGTAATTGGAAAACCCTTTCCGTACATGGAAGCGGAGACGGTAGAAGATCAGGTGGTGAAATTACCCACAGCGGTGGCCGGTAAGTTCACGCTTTTGGGTCTTGCTTATTCAAAGAAATCGGAAGATGAATTGAACAGTTGGTTCCAACCTGTCTTTGAAAAGTTCATTCAAAAAAATAAAGGTCTTTTTGAAAGTTTTGGGCATGATGTGAACGTCTATTTTATACCGATGTTTACAGGGGTGAATGCAGCGGCTACCGGAACTGCAAAACGAAAAGCCATTAAAAATGTTGATCCTCAGTTGCTGCCCTACATCTTGTTTTATAAAGGCGAACTAAAGTCGTATAAAGAGGCGCTTGATTTTGAAAAAAAAGATGTTCCTTACTTTTTTGTGCTTAATAAGGATGGAAAAATTGTTTATGCAACCAGTGGCAAGTACAGCAAAGCTAAAATGGATGAAGTAGAGGAAGTGCTGGAATAAGTTATGAATTTCTTTATCCTTCTTGCGCTCGCACTTGCTCCCGGTATTGCCATCGGGGTGTACATCTACCTGAAGGATAAACATGAGCCCGAACCCCTCGGGTTACTACTAACCAGTTTTATTTATGGCGGGGCCAGCACCATTGTAACGCTTTCCATTAGCTGGCCGCTCGATTTTATTGTTACGCTTTCGGAAACCGATGTTGCCCATCAGTTTGCCAATGCGTTTTTTAAAGTTGCCCTTGTAGAAGAGTTCAGCAAATTCATTTTTATACGCTTCATTCTATACAACAACAAAAACTTTAATGAACCCTTTGATGGAATTGTGTATGCTATTATGGTGGGGATGGGCTTCGCTACGTTAGAAAACATTCTCTATGTTTTCCAATACGGTGTGGCCACAGGCATTGTGCGTATGTTCACTGCCGTTCCTGCCCATGCCACCTTCGCGATTTTAATGGGGTATTATTTAGGAAAAGCAAAATTCACACATCGAAAAGAAATCGCGTATAGCTTTTTAGCCTTAGGTGTGGCTACTCTTTTTCATGGGGCATACGACTACTTCTTATTCATTTCATTTATTCCTGGAATATGGTTAGGTGCGCTGGTCTCGCTAATCGTTGCAATTATCCTGTCGCGCAAAGCCATCCGGTTACACCAACAGTCATCACCATTTATTAATAACCCACCTGCATCCAATAAACAGGTATAGAAATCTATTCTTTTGATAATAAACCTTAATTAAGTAGGTTTATTGGGTTATCCTGATTGTATGCGCAGTAGTCTTAAGGGTCATTACATCGGCATGAACAAAGAGTTTCGTTACCGGGGTGAAGAAACCACCCGGATAGAAACGCTCAGTGATGCTGTTTTTGCCATTGCCATTGGTTTGTTATTAATCTCAACGACTCCACCCGTAACGTACTATCAACTTCAGCAATTCACCAAAGACATCATTCCCTTTGCTTTATGTATTGCATTAATTTCGATTATCTGGTATGAGCATTTTACTTTTTTTATCCGTTACGGCTTCCGCAACGCCTATATTGTATTTCTTAACACACTCCTCCTCTTTATCGTGTTGTTCTATGTTTATCCCTTAAAATTTCTTGCTCGCCTATTAGTAATGCTGTTCACGAATTTTATTCACATCATGCAGCATGGAAACAGTAATGAGATTTGGCAGCCATTCCTTTTTACAATGGAGGATGGTACGGTTTCAGAACTTATGGCTATCTATGGCACAGGGGCAATGTCCATCTTTCTGGTGCTCATGCTCATGTATCGCTATGCACTTAAAAAGGCCCCTGAACTTGAACTCAATGAGCTTGAAAAATTTGATACCCGCATAAGTATCCAAACCAACCTGCTAATGGCTAGTATCCCTGCGTTATCCGTAGTGCTGGCTCTTTCTTTTGGCGAAACACGCTTGGGTAATAATCTGTCAGGCTTTGTCTATTTTCTGTACATGCCGGTCATGTTTATGCATGGCAGTAGAGTTGCCCGGCAAAGAAAAAAGCTCCTTGAAAATCAAGGAGCTTAGCGCCTATGCTCAACCAAAGTGTTGATTATTCCCTTACCAGAATTTCTTCACCTTCTCTGTTGAGAAACTTATATTCTGTTACACCCATGGAGGTATCCGTTTCGAGGCGTACCCAGCGCTTGTACTTAAAAAACCATTTTACACGTTGTGAAAATATTCCTTTTGTAAAATAAGCATACAGGTAAGGATGAACGGCCAACACCAGGTTAGATTCATTTTGCTTCACCAATAAATGATCAAGATTTTTTTCGATCAAATCCGACACTAAAATAGAGGCCGTTATTTTTCCGGTACCATTGCAGCTCGGGCATGCTTCCAGGGTCGCAATATTCACCTGCGGCCTAACCCGTTCACGTGTAATTTGCATCAACCCAAACTTAGAAAGCGGTAACACCGTTGATTTGGCTTTATCCGAAGCCATTTCATCGCGCATAGTTTTGTAAATGAGCTTGCGGTTATCGGGGTTCTTCATATCGATGAAGTCCACCACAATAATTCCACCCATATCGCGCAAGCGAAGCTGTCGTGCAATTTCCTTTGCCGCTTCAATATTTACCGATAATGCCGTTGTCTCCTGGTTCTCCTCCCGGTTTGATTTATTGCCGCTGTTTACATCAATAACATGCAGTGCTTCAGTATGCTCTATAATCAGGTAACCACCTGCTTTGAGGCTTACCGTTTGGCCAAACGCAGATTTAATTTGTTTTTCAACACCATAATGTTCAAAAATTTTTGTCCTGCCTGTATAGAGCTTTACGATTTTCTCCTGCTCTGGAGAAATGGATCGGATGTATGCCCTGGCTTCCTCGTAAATCTTCTTGTCATCAACATGAATATTGTCGAACGACTCATTCAACAAGTCACGCAACAAGGAAGAAGTTTTATTAAGTTCTCCAATAATTTTTTCATTGGGCTGAACATCCGGCAAGTGGGCAATGCCATCCTCCCAGTTTTTCACCAGGGTTCGCAGGTCTTTGTCGAGTTCGGCAACATCGGCCCCTTCGGCCACGGTGCGAACAATTACCCCAAAATTCTCCGGTTTAATGGATTGGATTAATCGCAACAGGCGTTTACGCTCCTCGCTGCTGGTAATCTTCTTCGAAACGTTTACGGTTTTTGAAAAAGGCACCAACACCAGGTATCGCCCGGCTAATGATAACTCGCAGGATAATCGAGGCCCTTTTGTAGAGATGGGTTCCTTTACAATCTGCACCGGAATAAGCTGACCTTTTGCCACTTGCTGGCCTATTTTGCCATGCTTATCAATGTCCGGTTCAAGGGTAAATTTTTCCAGCTTGCCGAAGATCTTTTTGGCCCGCACCAGCTTCGTAAACTTTTGTAACGAGCCAAATTGAGGTCCCAGATCGAGGTAGTGAAGGAAAGCGTCTTTATCGTAGCCAACATCTATAAATGCTGCATTCAGGCCCTGTACTACTTTTTTTACAGTGCCCAGATAAATATCACCTACCGTGAATTTGCTTCCCTCCTGTTCATCATGAAATTCGACAAGAGCTTTATCTCTCAGCAGGGCTATACGACATCCGTCTTGAGTGTTACTGATAATTAGTTCGTTACTCAAAACGATAATGATTTAAGGTTAAAAAATTCAGATGTGTACGGCTCCCGAACAGAAAGCAACCTCCCTCTTGGAGAGAGATTACTTCTTCTTATGTCTGTTCTTCCTCAAGCGCTTTTTACGCTTGTGGGTTGCCATTTTGTGCTTCTTTCTTTTCTTTCCGCTTGGCATAAAATGATTTTGGTTTTTGTCCCTATCCTTACGGAGAGAGACGGTTTAACAATTATTTTAAGTCCTTTAGATACGAATCTGCTGTAGCTTGTACAGCCGGATCGGTATCCAGTTGTTTTACTTTTTCAAATTGCTCGCGTGCGAGCTTTTTCTCACCCTTATTAACATAGGCAACACCTAGTAAAAGCTGCGCCTGAACATGGCCAGGGTTAATAGCCGTTAGTTCCTTTAAGCGCTCAATGGCCCGGTCGTACTGACCGGATTGGATCGAAAGCATGCCCAAATTGAAAAGCGCTGATTCATTTTTAGGATCTTCATTCAGCACTTCACGCAACATGGTAATGCCTTGCATGGGGTTTCCGGATGACAAATAAGTCATCGCCATTTTGGTTTTTACCTCCAGGTTGCCCGGATTCTTTTTCAAAACCTGGGCAAAATACTGGCGGGCCTTCTCTGCCAGTTCATCCTGCTTGAGTTGATCCAACGCGAAAGTATACGCCTGATAATAACTATCCCCGGCTTTGATCCAACTTTCCATGGTGTTAAAGAACGTTGCAGCTTCATTGGCATACCAGGCAGCACTATCAAACTTGCCGGCCTCCCAATACAGGTCTGCTAAAGAGTCGGCAAAGATAGCACTTTTTTCACCAGAGCCTGAAGTGGTATGCCCGGCACGTAAACGGGCAATAGCCTGTTGCAGGGTTACCGGTGCAGCACCATGCGGATCAGCCGGTGTGTTTACTCCGGATTCAGTGGTTACGGGTTGCTCGTCATTCTTCACAACAACCTTAGGCAGCATGAACAGAAGAACAATCAGCGCAATACTGACAACTACTAAAATAATCCGATTTCTAAGCATAGCGATACGCCCGGCCGGGCGCTTAAGCAATAGTGCGGTTAAGCTTTTTCAGCGTGCAGTTTTACCTTCTCACTACCCTTGATTTTGTTTACAAAAATCTTGGCTGGTTTAAAACTGGGTACATAATGTTCGTCAATTACCAGGGCGGTGTTGCGGGAAATGTTTCGTGCAATTTTTTTCTTTCTTTTCTTATTGATAAAACTGCCAAACCCACGAATGTATATGTTATGGCCGTTGGACATATTATTTTTTACAACACTGAAAAAAGCCTCTACAGATGCTGTTACATCTGCCTTGTCAACTCCTGTCTTCTCAGCGATTTCGTTTATTATGTCTGCTTTGGTCACGTTCGTAAATGTTTAAAATCTAAATGGGAGGCCAAAGTTAATTTGTGGCTTCAGAATTAAAAATTAATATTGAAAAAATTGATAATCAGGGGGATGGAGGCTCGGTATTTCTCTAAAAAAGTCGTTGAATGGTATCAGCAAAACAAGCGAAGCCTGCCCTGGCGCAACACTAAAGACCCCTATAAGATTTGGTTGTCTGAAATAATCCTGCAACAAACAAGGGTTAGTCAGGGGCTTCCGTATTACCAAGATTTTGTGCGGGAATTTCCGAATGTACACGCCCTGGCGTCTGCCTCGGAGCAAAAAGTTCTGCGGTTATGGCAGGGACTCGGCTACTACACTCGGGCGCGCAATCTCCACAAAGCAGCCAAAGAGGTTTCCACAAAACACAAGGGCGTTTTCCCATCTTCTTTCGAGGAGTTGAAAAAATTACCGGGCATTGGTGAATATACTGCTGCAGCAATTGCATCCATTTCGTTTGAAGAAGCAGTAGCCGTTGTGGATGGCAACGTTTTTCGGGTACTAGCACGCATGTTCGGCATTGATAAACCAATCAATTCACCCGAAGGAAAAAAATATTTTTCGTCACTGGCCAACCAACTGCTTGACAAGAAGCAACCGGCCACTTTTAATCAGGCGGTTATGGAGTTTGGGGCACTGCATTGCACACCTAAAAATCCGCAATGCTCAACGTGCAGCTTTAATGCTACGTGCATAGCGAACAAAAACAACCTTCAATCAGTATTACCATACAAGCTGGCCTCTAAAAAAAGCAGGAGGCGATACTTTTATTATATCGTTATCCGAAAAGGAAATTCTCTACTCATGAATTTGCGAAAGGGCAACGATATATGGAAGGGGCTCTATGATTTTTACCTGATAGAAAAATCTCGTCTGGTAAAAACCGAACACCTGCTGAACGATGATCTGTTCTTAAAAAAACTAAAACCTTTAATAAGCGATGTTTCGACATCAGGCCTGTTCAAGCATATACTTAGTCATCAAAACATTCAGGCAAAATTCATTACGTTGGAGCTCGCAAAAAAGCCTGTGGCGATTCCCGAGAATCTCAGGTTCTATTCGATAAAAAAAGTAGGTCAACTCCCCAAACCTGTTCTTATTAGCCGTTTTCTGAGTGATTTCCGCCTTTTATAGTTGCCTTAAGATTGGTACTTTTGTGAAGATTTAGTGGTCATTGCAACGGCATCGAAACACTGCTATTGCGATGACTTCTTTCGTTACAGCAAGTCATTAAAAAAATACAAACATGTCAGGTGTAAATAAAGTAATACTCGTAGGGCGGCTCGGCAAGGATCCCGAAGTAAGAAATCTGGATAGCGGTGTTGCTGTGGCAAATTTTAGTATTGCTACTTCTGAAACGTATCGCGATAAAACCACCAACGAAAAAAAGGAAATTACCGAGTGGCACAACATTGTGGTGTGGAGAGGCTTGGCCGAGATTGCCCAGAAATATTTACACAAAGGCGACATGGTTTACATTGAGGGAAAACTTCGCACCCGCTCATGGGAGAAAGAAGGTGTTACCCGTTATACTACAGAAGTAGTTGCTGATAACATGACTATGCTTTCCACAAAAAGCAGTGGTGGCTCAGGTGGAGAATCAAATTATGCTTCCGCATCTAAACCATCTTCATCAGAAGGAATGTCCATGCCTGCCGAAACGGGCGGATCGGATGATCTTCCCTTCTGATTTGTTTCACCAAATTTAAAATCGATTGGACGAGCCTCCCAGTTATACGTTACTTCAACTTTTGTCAGGCCTTAGCCTGATGCACCTGATCAGCTTTGCTGTTATTGCTATGCTTTTGATCATTTCCGGACTTGTCTCGGGATCAGAAGTTGCTTTTTTCTCCCTTAAGCCTGAAGATCTTGACCGTTGTCGCGAAAGTGATGAGCGTAGCGACAAGACAATTCTTGAGCTGCTCAGCAAACCCAGGCAACTTTTGGCTACGATTCTGATCATGAACAACACGGTGAACGTGGGCATTGTAACACTGGCCACCTTTCTCATGTGGGAACTTTCAGGCACACGAAAACCCGAAGAGATTATTGTGGGTGTTGTCACTTTCGTGATAACTTTTGTGCTCACCTTTTTCGGAGAAATTGTACCCAAGGTTTATGCCACCAAAAACAATCTCTCCTTCGCCCGCTTCATGGCAGCCGGATGGCGTATACTCATCGTAATCTGCAAACCAATCTCCGCACCGTTAATGACCATGAGTAATTTTGTGGAAAGGCGGGTAGAGAAAAAAGGCTATCAAACCACAGTTGAGGAATTAAATCAAGCCCTGGAACTGGCCACCAGTTCGGATGAAACCAGCGCTGAAGAAAAAGAAATTTTGCGCGGCATTGTAAACTTTGGTACGCTCAGTGTACGCCAGGTCATGCGTTCCCGCATTGATATTTCAGCGGTTGATAGCGAACTGAATTTCTTCGAACTCATGGAGTTCATCAATAAATCGGGCTTTTCGCGATTGCCTGTGTATCGCGAGTCGCTGGATAAGATAGAAGGACTCCTCTATATAAAAGACTTGCTCCCTTATTTGGATCAAGATGCCGGTTTTGCCTGGCAAAAATTATTGCGCACTCCATTTTTCGTACCGGAAACCAAAAAGGTCGACTCACTGCTAAAAGATTTTCAGGAAAAACGAATTCACATGGCGCTGGTTGTTGATGAATATGGAGGTACGGCCGGCCTCATAACGCTGGAGGATGTGATTGAAGAAATTATCGGAGAAATCAATGACGAATTTGATGAGGCCGGACTGGCCTATCAGAAAATTGATGAGCATACTTTTGCGTTTGAAGGAAAAACTTCGCTTCATGATTTTTGCAAAGCACTGGATGTTGAGCCGAACACGTTTGATGAAATAAAAGGTGAAAGCGAATCGCTGGGCGGAGTTATCCTGGAAATAAATAAAGGTTTTCCAAAAGCGGGTGATCGAATTCAGTATAATCAATTTACCTTTACCATTGAGGCGGTAGATAAGAAGCGCATAAAACGGGTGAAGGTGCATGTTCATGAACAAAAGAGTCTTTAAGGGTTACGGGTCGCGGGTTATGGGTGGCCGGTTGTCCCGCGCTTTCTTATTTGGGCTTGTTCTTATTATTCTGTCTTCATGCCAGCGGGATTACTTGCCGAAACCTATGGGGTATAACCGATTGATTTTGCCTGAACCCTCTTACCAGGTATTGCCCGACTCTTTTCCGTATACCTTCGAATTTTCCAAACACGCTCGCTTACTTCCCGACACGGCCGGTTTTCATGAGCGCTATTGGATTGAGCTTTATTACCCCGCATTGAAATCGAATATTCATATCACCTACAAGGAAATTAACAGTAACGAACAACTGTTAAAAGAATTCATGAACGATGTGTATACACTCGTTGCCAAACATCAGATCAAGGCATCAGCCATCGATGAAGTGATTACCCAAAATGCATTCGGACGAACGGCCATTGTTGCTGAGTTGCAGGGCGAAGTACCAAGCCAGATGCAGTTTACCATTACCGATTCAACTAAAAACTTTTTACGCGGAGCGCTTTACTTTAATACCAAGGTGCATAACGACTCCCTTAAACCGGCCATCGAGTACATGAAGAAAGACATCATGCATCTGGTGAACACTTTTGATTGGTCAAAAAAATAAAATCATGCTGACCTCGAAACGCGCCAAATTCAGTTTGCCACCAAATGTCAGTTACCTGAATTGTGCCTATATGTCGCCACTATTGAAAAGCGTGGAAAAAGTTGGTGTTAAGGCGCTTCGGAAAAAAAGAAATCCGGTTTCAATTTCGCAACAGGATTTTTTCTCCGACACGGAATTGCTTCGCAAAGAATATGCACGTCTGATCAATTCAGAAAATCCGAACCGCATCGTTATCATTCCATCAGTATCATATGGCATGGCCAATGTGGTGCGTAACCTGGATATTAAAAAGGGGCAACATATCATTGTGGCCGCTGAACAGTTTCCCAGCAATTACTATCCCTGGAAGAGCTTGTGTGATGAAAACGGGGCGGAAGTAAAAAGCATTTCTCCTCCAGATGGATTCACTGAGCGGGGGAAACGTTGGAACGAAAAAATTCTTGAGGCCATCAACACAAATACAAAAGCTGTAGCCATTGGTCATGTGCATTGGGCCGATGGAACGCGGTTCGATTTAGAAGCCATTCGCAAACGTACACAGGATGCGGGCGCGTTGTTAATTGTGGATGGAACACAATCGGTTGGCGCGTTGCCTTTCGATGTACAAAAAATAAAACCTGATGCCCTCGTTTGTGCAGGTTATAAATGGCTGCTGGGGCCATACTCTATCGGCCTAGCTTACTATGGTGAGTATTTCAACAATGGTAAACCCATTGAAGAAAACTGGATTACCCGGTTAAACAGTGAAGATTTTGCAGGGCTTGTAAACTATAAAGACGCTTACCACGAAGGTGCCCTTCGCTACGAGGTGGGTGAGCGTAGCAATTTTATTTTAGTGCCCATGCTGCTCAATGCCATCAAGCAATTGAACAACTGGGGGCCTGAACGGGTACAGGAATATTGCCGAGAAATCGGAAAAGACACCATTGAAAAGCTTACTGAAAAAGGATTTTTGATTGAACAGGAAAACTGGCGGGGAGCTCATTTGTTTGGCATTCGTCTGCCGGCCAACCTTGATCTGGAGAAAATCAAACAGTCATTGATCAGGAATAAAGTATATGTTTCTTTTCGGGGAAATGCCATTCGCGTTGCGCCAAATGTATATAATACCGAAAAGGATTTTCAGCGACTATTTAAAGCTTTGACTAAAATCCATTAGCACTTCAACGGTTTTTGCTTTAGCTTCATAGCATAAAACAATTCTGAGTAAACTCAGGAATAGTATTTAACCATGAAGATGCGTTCCATTTTTCTTTTATTGTTTTCGTTGGTTTGCTTTTGGTCATCTGCCCAAAGCAGTCGCTACACCTTTGTTTTTCTGAACACCCGTACAGATAAAGCAGAATTGCCAAAGGAAGACGTTGACAAACTCATGCAGGGGCACATGGCCAACATTACCCGGTTGGCCACAGAAGGTAAACTTATTGTAGCCGGGCCATTTGATGGGGGTGGTGGAATTTTCATCTTGAACACAACATCCATTGATGAAGCCAACACATGGCTTAGCACCGATCCGGGCATTCAGGCAAACCGTTGGAAACTTGATGTTCTGCCCTATCAACCGCGCATAGGTGGTGTATGTGTGGCAAAAGAACCTTACGAAATGGTGACCTATAATTTCATCCGCTTTCGTTCCAACATTCATAAAGAAACCGTGGGTGATTATCCTGTCCTGCTGAAAAGGCATGATGAATACCTTAAGCAACTGGCAAAAAATGGAAACGTAATCACTGAAGGAATTTTTGACGATCAGGAAGGAGGAATCCTGATTATGAAAGGCGATATACAACCTGAAGTATTTGAAAATGATCCAGCTGTAAAAGGAGGTACACTCTTATTTGAAATAAAAAAGTTGTGGGTTGCGAAAGGAGCCTTCTGCGAACAGTAAACTCAAAATAATTATCCCACAAGGTGAAATGTTCTGAAAACTTCCCATTGCTTGCCTGTATGTTTTAACAGCGCAACAGCCTCTGCACTAAACTCTCCCTCAAATTTCCTTTTACTGAATTCTTCCCATGCCATTTTAAAGGCGGGTTTCTTTAAGTCGCGAAAGGCAACGGTAAGGTGCGGGTTGAAAGGCAATTCCTTGTAGTTTGCATTGAACAACTTTAATTCCTGTTTACAAAAGCGTTGAAGATTCGCTTGTAACACTTTCAATGTTTCCGTCTTTTCAATATCAACAAAAATTACCTTCGGGGAAAAACAACCAAAATTTTTAAAGCGAATGGAGCATGCCTTTTGCAACTGCAAAAAGTTTTCCAACTTACTGATCAGCATCTCCTCTTTGTCTTCCTTCCATTCGAAAGGCATGTGTAACGTAATGTGCGGAGGTGATTTCAACGCACCTTGACTTGCATACTGTTCACTGAAATAGCGTTTTACGTTCAAAGTCTCTTCAAAAAAAGGAGATGGGGATACGATCGCAATAAAATATAATTTCCTTCTATCTTCTTTCTTTTCCGGCATTGTAAGAAATACGAAATGATATGTATGTACGGTTAAAGTTTGATAACTTATCCTTCCAATCAAAAAAGGCTTTTGCCATACCGTTATGATCCGCTTATCATCTTCCCTTATCCTTCTGTTCATTGCCTCCCATGTTATGGCGCAGCAATGGGTTGACTCGCGTCAACAGGAAATTATCATCCGGTCGGTTAATGTTATTCCTATGGATGAGGAACGAGTGATTGCCAATCAAACCGTTCTTATTAAAGATGGTAAAATTACTGCGATAGGCAGCAAAGTAAAGTCCGGAAAGAATGCCCTGGTGATTGATGGTAAGGGTAAGTACCTCATGCCCGGATTGGCTGAAATGCATGCGCATGTACCACCTATTGATGACCTGCAGCCCATGAAGGAAGTGTTGTTCCTTTTCGCTGCCAATGGTATTACTACTATACGCGGCATGCTGGGGCACAGCCGTCACCTTGAACTTCGTGGCATGATTCAACGCGGGGAAATAAACGGGCCACGATTCTATACTACAGGGCCATCCTTTAATGGCATCAGTGTAAAAACTGCCGAAGCCGGTGCGGAAATGGTGCGCAAGCAAAAAGAAGCAGGCTATGATTTTCTGAAATTACATCCCGGTCTTAACCTTGAGACGTTTCCTGCCATTGCTTCAACTGCTAACGAACTAGGAATTCCG
The DNA here is from genome assembly GCA_002344065.1 of Flammeovirgaceae bacterium UBA2366. GTDB lineage: Bacteria > Bacteroidota > Bacteroidia > Cytophagales > Cyclobacteriaceae > UBA2336. The sequence continues at coordinate 56,379 of DDTK01000010.1, read as the reverse complement.
TTTGCTGGGCACGTGTCCTTTGCGGTTGGGGTGTGGCGCGCCATTGATGCTGGTTATTCTTCCATCGATCACCTCGATGGATTTGTAGAAGCAATGGTGCCGGGCATCGATACGCTTACTGAACAACAGGCCGGCCTGTTTGGAATGTTTGTTGGCCACCGTGCCGATCAATCCGGTATTCCAAAACTTATGAAAGCGCTGCAAGAAAAAAGCATTTGGGTGGTCCCCACACAATCACTTGCCGAGCGTTGGTTCTCACCCACCTATGATGCTGAAGGATTCCGCAACCATCCGCACAGCAAATACATGAATCCAAAGGTTGTTGATCAGTGGATTCAGAGTAAGAAAACACTACAGGCTAATCCAAACTACAACACGAAGAATATAGAAAGCTTTATCAAGCTTCGCAGAAAACTTATTCTTGAATGTCAAAAAAACGATGTTGGATTGCTCTTAGGATGCGATGCACCACAGGTATTTAATGTTCCGGGATTTTCAACACACCACGAACTTGCCTACCTGGTGGATTGCGGACTAACTCCATATCAAGCCATTAAAACGGGTACCGTTAATGTTGCCAGGTATTTAAAGCTCCCCGATAGCGGAGTAATCCGTACTGGTGCTGTTGCTGATCTTATTCTCCTAACCAACAATCCGCTTACCGACATCAAACACACCCAATCTATTGAGGGCGTTGTGTTGAATGGTAAATGGCTCTCAAAAAAAGAGATTGATACAGGACTGAAGAAACTTGAAAAATAAGCCTTCGACAAGATCAGGCTGACATTCAGATTTGTGAGTACGACCGAAGCAATCTCGTTTCAGCGTTTAAATTGGGATTGCTTCTCCACCTGTGGCGGATCGCAATGACGCCAATTTAAGGATTGAAAGAGGATACTCAGATTAAATTCAAACAAGAAACAATCTCCCCCAAATAATTAAAGATTTTTCAAAATAAAATCCGTCATCATGGTGTGTAAATGATGGCGCCTTTTTGCCCCGCGCACTCCGTGCGGATCATCCGGGTAATAGAAAGACTGAAATTGTTTGCCCGCCATGATTAACGCATCCTGCAAGGCTACTGAATTTTGAAAATGAACGTTATCATCACCGGTGCCGTGTATCAATAAGAAATGACCCTGAAGTTTATCAGCATATTTGATGGGTGAATTATCATCATACCCGGAAGCATTGTCCTTCGGCTGTTGCATAAACCGCTCGGTGTAAACGTTATCATAGTATCGCCAGTTAGTTACTGGCGCCCCGGCAATACCCAGCTTATAAACACCCGCACCCTTTGTCATGACCAACGAGGCCATAAAGCCACCATAACTCCAACCGTAAATGCCAAGCCGGTTGCCATCCACATAGGGCAAAGAAGCCAAATGTTTTCCACCGGCCAACAAATCCTCAAGCTCTAGCTTACCCATTTCCTTATAAGTCTGCTTGGTAAACTGCTCGCCTCTGAAACCCGTGCCGCGGGTATCCATGGTTACAACAATGTATCCTTTCTGAACAAGAAGCTGACCCCACGCATCAGGATTAAAACCATTTCGAACCTGCGAGGCGCGCGGCCCGCTGTATTGAAAAACCATTACAGGGTATTTCTTACCCGGATCAAAATCTCTCGGTTTCATCATGGTGGCGTCCAGTTGGGTTGCACCATCAGCTGAAGGGTACTTGTAAAATTCTTTCGCGACTAAACCATACTCAACCATGCGGCTGCGTAGCGGTTCATTTTCTTCAAGCACTTTTAACTGTTTGTTGCCTTTTGTCTGGAACAACCGTACGGACAAAGGTTGTGATGCACTGCTAAAGTAATCCAGATAGTACTGCGCATCACTGCTCATGTTAATGGTATGTACACCAAGGGTTGACGTGAGCGCTGTTTTGCGTTTACCGTCAAGCAAAACAGAATAAAGTTGCCGGTTTAAGTAATCCCCTTCTGTTGACAGGTAATAGACAAGCTTTGATTTTTCATCAACCTCTACAACGGAAGTTACTTCCCAATTACCCTTTGTGATCTGGTTCACCAATTTGCCATCGATAGTATACAGGTACAAATGTTTGTACCCACTTTGTTCACTGGAATGAATAAAATGCTTTCCATCCTTCAGGTAGGTGAGGTCATCGCAATAATCAATATCAACGTACTTGTCGTTTTTCTCTGTTAACACCACGGTTGAACGACCGGACGTTGCATCTACATGAAGAATCTCTAAAATATTTTGCAGGCGGTTCATTCTTCGTACCGACAGTACGGATGGATTGTTCGTCCATTTTACACGAGGAATGTATATGTCCTTATTCGTTCCGATATCGGCCTTCGTGTTAGTTCCGGCAGATAAGTCATGTATCCAGATTTCAACTACCGAATTATCTTCACCGGCCTTGGGGTATTTAAAGCGGTAATCTTCCGGGTAAAGCGCGCCTTTGTTCCACTTCTGCAAATTGTATTCCTTCACGTTCGATTCATCAAAACGATGGAAGGCCAACCGTTTACCATCGGGCGACCAGTAAAAAGCCTGGGCAAAACTGAATTCCTCTTCGTACACCCAATCCGTGCTACCGTTGATGATATGATTAAACTTGCCATCGTTGGTAACCTGAATCTCATTCATGGTGGTCAGATCTACATAAAACAGATTATTGTTGCGCACAAAGGCTACCTTGGTGGCATCGGGTGAAAAGGTTGCGTATGATTGCTTGCCCCCCAGCGAAAGTTTTTGAATAGACATTCTGGTGAGATCATAAATATAATATTCTGCTTTATACGATCTCCTGTAAATTCCTTCCCGCTCCGTAAGCAGCAACAGCTTCTTTTCATCGCTGCTGAACTCATAGCTTTGAATATTAAGTTTGGTATTCAGCGCATCGCCATCTACCAATGTCTCAACGGCCTGACCTGTGGTGATGTTAAACTTAACAATTTTATTGCCGTCTTGTGACGAATAGAACTTTCCATCGTTCATCCAGTTTATTCCGTACACCGAACGCTGGGCAAATGTGTTTCTGGTAGTGAAGTCATCAATGGTAATTTCCCGTTGTGCAACAAGCAGTGCAGGCAGAAGAAAAAGAGTAAACATCAAAGCATTTTTCATATGACCAATTTAAAAAGCGGGTAAAACTACAAGAAAAATATTACTCGTAGCGAATGCTATCCACAGGATTGGATAGCGCTGCTTTTAGGGTTTGAAAAGAAACGGCCAGCAAGGTAATCAACAAAAGTAAAATCACCGGAGTAAGAAAAAGGAGCACCGAGAGCTCAATGCGGGTCGCGAAACCCAACAACCATTCGCGTGCAATATACCAGGCTATAGGTGTGGCAATAAGAGCCGAAATTAAAACCACAATAAAATGATCTTTCCACAACAGCACCAATACTTCTCCAGAGGTGGCCCCTAATGTCTTACGAATGCCTATTTCCTTTTTGCGGGACTGCGCAGCATAGGTTGCCATACCGATAAGGCCAAGGCAGGTAATCCAGATTGACAAACCGGAAAAGAAATAAAGCAGGCGCTCAAGTAAAAGTTCAGACGTGTACTGTGTGGCAAAATGATCATCCAGCATTTTATAACCAAAAGGCTGGCCCGGATAAATGATGGAAAATAATTTTTCTGCTCCCTGAATTACTGAAGGCGCTGCTGTTGGCTCTATATCGAGGGTGAAATAATACCCCAGATGCGGAACAAATAAAAAAGCCATTGGCTTGATGGGTTCGCGGGGTGAATGAAAATGAAAATCTTCAACTACACGAACAATTTTTGCTGTGTCGTTATAGAACAGAATTCGCTCACCTATAGCATCTTCAGGGTCATTAAAGCCAACGGCTCGCATGGCACTTTTATTTAGTATAATTTCTTTCCATGAAGTACTTTCCTCTTTAAACCCTGTGCCAGCCAGACTTTTCAAACCATAGGTTGAATCAAAATTTTGATCTACCATAATAAATTCAAGTGTGATAGCTGATTCAGCCGCAGCAGACAGCGTTCTGACATTACTTGAATAGGCGAGATTATGGTCACCCGGTATCATTCCAACGTAAGAAACTTGTCGTACACCCGATAGCCTGGTTAGTTCCTTCCTGTATTGTGTTGAGTTTCTGTCGAACAGAGAATCGTATACTTCCGAATCACGAATCACTAAACGGTTAGTTTCAAATCCAAGAGGTGTGGTGCGCATCAACCGTAATTGTTCCACCACCACAAAAATCCATACAATTAACACCAGTGAGGTTACAAATTGTGTAATCGCCAAAACCTTCCGGACATTTACCCCACGACCCGTTCCGCGTAGCGCTCCTTTTAATACGCTTACAGGATCGTAGCCTGATATCATCCAGGCGGGGTACAGCCCGGTAACCACAATACCGGTGAATAAGATGGTTATCAGAAGTATCCAGAACATACTGGGTATCTGCAAAAGATCTTCAACGGGTAGAATAAACTCCGGCCAATACGACCGGCCAATAATCACTATAATGATCGCGAAAATCAAAGCTACACTGTGCAGCATCAACGATTCTCCTAAAAATTGAATAACCAATTGCGCGCGTGCACTTCCCAACACTTTTCGCACACCAACTTCGCGCGATCGCTCAATTGATTTTGCAGTGGAAAGGCTGACGTAGTTTATAAATGCCAGCAACAAGATGATCAGCGCAATGTTCTTCAAATACATCACCAGTTTTCCATCCCCGTTTACACCCAACTCGCCTTCCAGATTGGAGTATAGGTGTATAGACGTTACCGGCTGCAACTCAATTCGAAATTGCTGACTCACCTGTCGCAAGTATTCGCCCGTCTTCTCATCAATCAACCGGGGAATCTTTTCCTGCAAAGCAGTTGGATCCCCGTCATTACTTAATCGCAGGTATGTAACCGGTATATCCCATCGCCAGGGTTCAGGCGCGATGTCCTTGCGCATTACGGCTTCATAGTTTTTAAATGAAAGCAGCGCATCAAACTTCAAATGACTGTTTTTGGGGAAATCGGGTAAAACGCCAACTACTTCGTAATACAATCGGCCTTTATAGTTTAGCTGCTTGCCTATCGGATCCTCATCGCCAAAAACTTTTTTGGCAAAAGATGATGACAAAACCATCGTATTGATTTGTGATAGAGCATCATCGGTCTTTCCTTTTAGTAACGAAATCGCGAACACGCGAAAGAAATCTTGATTCACATAGGCCACCTCTTCCGATTTGGTCCACCGATCAGCATACCGAAACATGCCTACAGTTTTTATGATTCTTGTTTCGTACTCCACTTCGGTGAATGAAGCTTTTAAATCCGGCCCCGCAGCAAAAGGAGCATAAACCGATTCGCGCGATGACCCATCCTGGTTAATGCGGATACCTTTTATTCGAAACACTTGGTGGGCTCCCGGGAAGTTATCGTATGATGCTTCATAAGCCGTAAACAGGAACAAGGCCCCGAATGCAGCAAACCCTATGGACAGACCTAGAAGATTTAGAAAGAAATAAAACTTTCTGCGTTGAAAATTACGAAGGGCAATTCTGAAGAAATTGCTGATCATGAAGACGGTTTAGGCAAACCAACTTAACCAACCTCTTCTATACTTTTGCGATCGTGTAATATTTAGTTGAAAAATGTCAGATTTCACCCTTCAGTGATTTACTGATAACCTCAGCTTTACTGTGGACATGTAATTTTCTGTAAATGTTTTTGATGTGAAACCGCACCGTTTCCAGGGAGATGCTCATGCGATCGGCAATGAGCTTATAGCTGAGCCCATCCACTAAACCAATTACAATTTCCTTTTCCTTTTCAGATAGCGGAGAGGACACCGTCTTCTTTTCGGTATTGAAAAAATCGATCACCTTGCGCGCAATTTGTGGCGACATGGGCGACCCGCCACGGGTAAGTAATTCAATGCCCTCTTTAATTTCTTCAAGGGGTGTGTTCTTAAGCAAATATCCGGTAGCGCCTGCACATAGGGATTGAAAAATTTTATCAGGATCATTATAAACGGTGAGCATGATAATGTCGATACCCGGATAGTCACGCTTGATGAGTTTCATCCCATCAATGCCCGACATGCCCGGCAACCCGATGTCCATTAACAGAACATCGGGTTGATTCTCGGGTGAGAGGGCCTTGCGAAAACTTTCTACTGAGCTATGAACAAACGAACATGAAAACCCAGGTTGGCGGTCGAGATATTGTTGCAGCAGGCTGCGTATCTGATTATCGTCCTCAACAATACCGACCAAAATCATATCAATTTTTAATTATGTAAATCAAAGATATTTTAAAGCCTTGATTACGGATATCATACGTTACATCAGCACCAAATTCCTTATACTGACCAATTTTCATCAATCCGTGTTGATAAAGAAACTGCACCAAAAGTTTTTCAGTAATGTTATAAATCGGGCCGATTGAGAAACACATATCAAATCCTTTGTAATCATCTTTTGCATCTTCACTTGCCGGCAGTCCAAAATTATCCTGAACCGCCTCACTGTTTTTTACCTTTGCGCTAACCAATACACTAATCTGAGTTCCTGCCTGAATTCCAAGTTTCTCGTTTATCGCGTATTGTACTGCTAATGGAATATCAAGATAGCTCAATACTTTGTTGTACTGTGCTGTGAATTCTCCCTGTTGACCAGATTCCTGGCCTTCATAAACAGCCCCTTTAGTGGAGTACTGCAACCCTGAAACCGCACTCAGCTTTTCGTTGAATGGATACTGAACTACCAGGCCACCATGAAACCGAACAGCCATCTTTGGTTTTTCATCAACCGTGCCCCAATCTTTAACCTCCTTACCAATAAAATTTGTTAAACTCGGACCGGCCAAAACACTGATTTTAACCTGGGCATTTGCCCAAGTACCAATACACAGACTAAACGCCAAAGCACAAATTAGTTTTTTCATAGCTGTAATTTTTAACTAAAACTCCAGCTATTCTTAGTCCCCTTCAACCCCATAAACGGGGGGGCTAACCTTTTATGGGGTAGTTAAGATGTATGGAGGTACCCTTCTCCATTTTCATGTCAAGCTGGGCATAAATATCTGTCGCGCGCTTTTTCATACTGCGCAGACCATTACCCTTTTTGCCTTCATCTTCCAAAAACCCTACACCGTCATCGGTTATCTGCATGGCTATTTTACGCACCGATTGTTCAACGCGTATACTGACATGTTTCGCCTGGGCATGCTTTACAATATTGTGCAAAGCCTCTTTGTAAATCAGATACAGGTTTTGTTTTACCTGGGGGGAAAGAAGGATTTTATCATCACTGACATCTACCACAAATTCAAATTCAATATTTTTTGGAGAGAGCAACTGCACCGCAAAGTCCTTCATACGCAACAGAAGGTCTCCTAACCTGTCACTTCGGTTATCAACAGACCAGACAATATCACTCATGGTGCTGACTACTTCACGGCTTGTCTCCTTTATGTTGGTGAGGTAATTTTTCTTTTCACTATCATCAACTCCATTGTCAAGTAAATCAGAATAGATAGAAATCCGGGTAAGGCTTGAGCCTACTTCATCATGAAGGTCGCTCGCTATTTTAGTTCGAAGTCGTTCTAACTGAAGCTTTTGATTAACCCTGTATTGGTGTGCACCGTAAAGCAATACACCCATTACCCCCAACACGCCTGCCATGAACCACCAGGTACGCCAAAAGGGTGGTAAAACATCAATTTTGATAGTAGCCAGATTACTACCCCACACTTGTGGGTTTGTGGTTGCCATTACCTCAAGTGTATAGAACCCTGGATTAAGGCTTGTAAAACTCACAAAGTTTGTTGCCCCAGTCTCCACCCAGTCATCACTGAAACCCCTAAGTCTGTACCGATAACTTACTTGCGATGGGTTTTGAAAATGAAATGCTGTGAACGATAAACTAAAAAAATTCTCTGATGGTTTAAGTGTGATCTCGTTTGTATAGGAGATATGCTTATTAAACCGGTTTTTTCTTTTTAACGAATCGGTATCAACGGTTATCTCCTGATTAAAGATTTTCAGTGTGGTGAACTTCACATCAAAGCGATCTTCGGTTTTTTGATCTAACGCCAATGGTTCAAACCAAACCAGTCCTTTGTTTGACTTTGTGTAAATTCTACCCTGCTTGTCGGTATCAAATCCCATATTGAGATCAGCGACTTCCAATCCATGGGCTGCATCAAAAATACGTTCCTGTTGAGTATGTGTATTGTAGCTTACCATATTACCCTCCGTTGCAATCCAAAGCACTTTGTTGCGATCCATTACCAGATCAATAAATCCATTAGTGTGGTGACCTCCATCGTAAATCAATCGGGTGCGCAACGAATCGCCCGGACGGTATTCAGCCACATGAACCTGGTTGCCGGTCAACAGCAACTGTACCTCCTGCGGTGTATAATTAAAAGCCTCAGAGCCTTCATTAACAAATACCGTGTAGACCTGCTCATCTTTACTGGAAAGCTTTTGAAATGTTCGGGATTGCTTATCAAACACAACAGTTCCGTGATTGGTCTCAAACCAGATGTTGTCGTCAAATTTTCGTATACGTTTAACCGAATGAAAACTTATGTCGAGCTTCCAAAGCGAGTCAGCATTAAAGTGCTTATACGTTCCGGTTTCCATATTGTATGCTGTAAGCGGTGAGTTGAAAGCGGTGATCCACACCCAATCATCATCTACTAAAAGTCCGGAGGTAGCATCATTTAGAATTCCAATTTTTCCAGCCTGGTAACGAAGGTGTTGAAATGATTCCTTTTTATAATCATAAATAGCGACACCTCCTCCTTCCAGTCCTACCCAAATACGTCCATAGCGGTCCTCATCAATAGCAATCACAGCGTTGTGGGCAAGGCTCCCGGGTTGAGGGTCGTGCGCATAGCGGGTAGTATATCCGGTTTTCAGATTCATCCGGTTTAATCCTGTACCATTAAAGCCTATCCAGACTATCGAATCATTCTCCGCATACACTGCACGAGGCAATCCGTTTGAAATGGAGTTGGGATTCTTTGCCTGATGCACTATTCGATTAAAACTCTCGGGCTTTGTGTTCAGTACATAAAGTCCTGCCTCAGCAGTAGTGATCCACAACAAACCTTCCCGATCCAGGTAAATACCTGGTATATTATCAGAGCCTATTGATTCTCGATCTGCCGGATCGTGATACCAGCGTTTGAAGATTCGAGTATCAAGATTATAATAATTCAATCCGCCTCCATAGGTACTAATCCATAGTCCGTTATTCTGATAATCATACAATACTTTAAATATTGAGTTAATGGAAAGTGAGTTTGTATTCCCGGGATTGTGAATAAGATGTTCCTGTGTATTATCTGTGAGGTTAATTACATGAAGTCCACCATACGTACCAATAAACAATCGATCCGATAAGCCATCGTACGCTAATGAACGAATTACCCGATATCGGTATGTGTCATCCGTATTCTTGTTTGAGAGTTCCACGAAATCAAAATCATCAGTGTGTTGATTGAAGCGAAAAAGTCCTGCCGTTGTTGCTACCCACATTGTTCCGCGCTTATCATAGGCTAATGCTGTTACAAAATTGTTTCGTAGACTTCTGGGGTTAGCCGGATCATTTTTATACCATTTGATTGATTTATTGTTTAGATCAACACATGCGAGCCCTTCACCCAAATGTGCAATCCAATATTTTTTGTGACCCTGAATGAGCAAGTCCTTCGCTGTTCTGCCCAGTAATGTTGTGCTGTCATTTGCCTGGCGAAATCTGTCTCTAAGTCTATCGTATTGAAGCAACTTTCCGGTTGATGTAATTGTGAAAAGATTTTTAGTGGAGTCTTCAAAAACTATTCGGGCAACTGGTCTTTTGTTATTTTCATCTAACAGCGATTTGCCGGTATAGCGTATGATATTGGATGCATCATACCGTGCCAGTCCATTATCGAGGCTAAACCAAAGGTACCCCTCACTATCTTTTACTATTGTAAAAAGGTTATTGTGATGAGCGCGTGTTACCTGATCAATCCTCCTGAACCGTGTGGAGAATTGCTGTGCATTTGTAAAAAATGCAATCAATAAAAAAACTGAACAGGCCAGGCGGATAACCATGCTTTGAATTTACTGAAAGTAGCTGATAGAAATAAACCAGGTTATGTATATCGTTTTAATATCCGCTCAGCTTGTTGTAAATAGCCTCCGCCAAAAAGATTAACATGAACCATAAGTGGATATAGGTTATAAATATCAACACGATCGGTAAATCCGGGAAGAAGTGGAAATGAGGCGACATAAGCCTCATAAAATTCACGTCCAAATCCGCCAAATAATCTGGTAAAGGCTAATTCTATTTCACGGTGTCCGAAATACACCGCTGGATCAATCAGGCAAGGTTCACCCTTCTCATTTACCATTACATTACCGCTCCATAAATCGCCATGGAGCAGGGCCGGATTTTCTGCCGGAAGAAGTTCCGGAAGTTTTTTGTAAAGAGTAGCAAACCGGGAATGCTGTCCTTTTTCCATTCTGCTATTACGCTCTGCCAACGAAACCTGTTTGTCAAGACGCTGTTCAATAAAAAACTGAATCCAGTCTTTATGGAAGAAATTGGACTGATGCAAGGAACCTATATAGTTGTCATGATCCAGTCCGAACTGCGTATTTGTATTTCGATGAAGCTGCGCCAACCGCTCACCAAGCAAGGCCCAATAGTTTTTTTTTGGATGTGCCGCGCGCACAAATTCCATAACAATAAACTGCTTGTCATCCACTTCATCAACCAACACAACTTTTGGAATGTGAATACATTTTGCGGAGTCGAGTAAAGTCAACCCTTTTGATTCTGCGCCAAACATGCCCGTGTAGCGATGAGCGTCATTCCACTTCAAAAAATAACTGCCTTTGTCGGTAACAAGTTCTCCACCATGATTAATGCAACCGCCTGAAGCCGGACGGAAACCTGTGACCTTACAATGAAGGTGATTCTCTACATGCCCCTTAACAGAAATTGGAAATTGATGCACGGTGAACAAAGTTGAAAAAAATAACCTCTGCTGACAACGGGTTGACACAAATGCTTTCTAATTTTAACAGGCTACTCAACATGAAAGCAAACAAGAAATCGGTTGATGAAACTATCCTTGGCTTGCCCCGGAACGAGCAACTCATTGTTAAGCGTCTGCGCAATCTTGTTTTGGAATGCCTGCCCAAAGCCAGTGAAAAGAATAACTATGGTGTTCCGTTTTACACTCACAATCGTATGATTTGCTTCATTTGGCCACCAAGCATTTACCGTGGCCCTCAATGTTCTGAATATGCAAGCAAAGGAGTTACCCTTGGATTTTGCCAAGGCAATCTGTTTTCCAATGATGATGGAGCTTTACTGGCTGAAGGGCGAAAGCAAGTCTATTGTCTGTATTTCAAAAGTGTGAAAGCTATTGATGAACGACAGGTTCGTGCGTTATTATACGAGGCTGAAATGATTGATGCTCAATTCAAAAAGAAAAAAATCAAAAAGCGAGATTAACTTTCATGCCTCCGTAAAAATTACGCGCAGGCGCTGCGTTGTAATACCTGCCTCCTGCTGCATTCAGATCGTGACCTAAACTATAACTTTCATCAAGAAGATTATCGCCACCAACATAAACTTCAAAACGCTTGTGGTTATAGCCCAGTCTAAATCCTGGTATTGTATACGATTCCGCATACACGGTATTGGCATCATTCAGTGGCAGCTTACTGGTATACAAAATCGTTGCCCGAACATACAATCCTATCCGCGAGGCAACATCAATACCACCGCTCCAAACATGTTGTGGTGTACCGGTTAGTTGGTTTCCTGAAAAATCATCTTGCCCTTTTACATAATCACCAAATCGATAATGATTATATGCAAAACTTGACCACACCATAATTTTGTTTACCGGTCCCCTCCCTGATAAAACGGGGCTGTAGTTAGCCGAAAACTCAATCCCTTCTTGTTTCGTTTCTCCGGCATTTACAAAATATTCAGCACCGTCTTCCTCTCGTCTAATGACTATGGTCTCTTTTAGTCCGAAAGAATAGAATGTAATATCCGCTTTCACGGTTCTGAAAAATTCTGATCGCACACCCAGTTCAAAATTAGTCCCGGTTTCGGGTTGAAGATCGCGATTGAAAACACCATTCGAAGCATTAATCTCGGCTAGTGTAGGTGGTGAAAAACCACGGCTTAAACTTCCGTAAATCGAAATGTCTTTCCCTGGTTTAGCCATAAAAGCAAGGCGTGGCATAAACTCCGGATCATATGTGATTTGTTCCGGTGCTGATCCTGCATCCGAAAGCCGCTGAAAGTTGTATCGCAAGCCGTTCATACTTAATCCTGCGGTTGCACTGATTTTTTTCCAACGCAACTCTCCCTGACCGAAGATACTATACTGCAAAACATCCGTCTCGTCATCCAACAACAAAGCGCCTTCTTTACCTTGCAAATTTTCATACGACTTCACCGGCAAAAATCCATATTGAAATTCTCCACCAGCTAATAAAGTAATATCAACGTTGCTCACATTTTGCTTAAACGTTGTTACTGAACGTGCGCCCAGGCTTTGTTCGTTCCGATGATCATAATTTCTGATAGAGGGATTTTTGAAATTAACCAGGTTACCATATACACTCGTCTGGTTGTGAAGTATTTTGCTAAAAGCATATTCGTGTGAAACGCCAACATAAAACGATCGAAGCGATACGTGAGCATTCTGTTCTTCCGCGCCCGGCAGTGTTGCTGTAGCCGGACGGGCTTGTTTTGGATTGGTGGTAAATTCATTTAGCGTAAGGCCGCCCGGTGTTTCATAGAATAAATCGCTGTAGAAAATAAATGTTTCCAAAACCTGATTGTCGTTTGTTTCAAAACGAAAAACACTATTTATCACATCGCGCGAAAATCTTGTTTGATTTCGGTAGCCATCGGCTTGCTGATGCATAACCTGCACCTGATGACCCGAGTGCTCCTTACCTTCTTCATACGAAACAGAAAATTGTTCACTACCAAAAGAGCCAAGTTGCAATCCTGCATGTAAAGCATGTCCCTCTTCAGGATAAGGACTTTTCAGTAACAAAACGCCACCGGTTCCTGCGCCATACAAACTTGATCCCGGTCCTCTTAAAACCTCAAGCGATCCAAGCATGGCAGGATCAAGCTGGTTCAGGTATGTGTTTCCTCCAGGATCAGTAAGCGGAATGTTATTCCAGTAAACTTTAACATTACGCACACCAAAAGGTGAACGAAGCGTACTGCCACGAATGGATACACGATAACTGCCGGGCGATCGTTCTTCAAGTCGAACCCCAGGTACCATGTTCATGGCCGGAACAAGTGTAGAAATATTAAACCGTTGGAAATCCTGTTGCCCAACAGAAGCCACAGAAGCTGGAATTTCTTTCAGTGGTCGGTTATAGGCATAGGCCTTTATGATCACCTCATCCAATTCACGAATGGTGTCAAGGACAACAGGCACCTCTTGCGATGAGGCCTTAAGGAGAGTGAAAACGCACGGTAAAAAGACTAAAAAGCGAAGCATTATTTTTGGCAATAAGCAGCACGCCCCAAACGATGTACTACAAATCGGGCAACAAGCCCAATAACCTGTAATACAGTGAAATAGACAAGGTTTTACACTAAAAATCCGAAAAAAATAGCCATCTTGCAGGTTGTCGAACTAATTCGGCCAAGGCTCGGTTATAAAAATGCTTCTAAAAAAGGCCATTATTCATCAATAATTAACAACAAATCATGGGAAGACCTCCAGTATTACCAAAGAAGAAAAAAGACGGGTTTTATATCGAGATCCGCAACAAAGGATCAAAATCTTCAGGAACCATTATCATCCGTGACACCCGCGAAGCTATGATGCAGGCAGCTCGCATGTACGAAATCACAAAAGACGTTACCATTCTTGGCGAACACCGCAGCGGTAAGCGGGTGGAAGAGTCAAAGAAAAAGAGTTCCGCTAAAGTAAAATAAGGGGCATTTGCCCCTTTTTCTTGCCCCTTCCTAACATATCTTTTCTATTTTCAGCCGAAAGATTTACCGGTGAGATACGTTATTCTATTCTTTCTTTTTGCCTGGTATACTGTAGCCGCACAGAAAAAAGAAAATCCTTACGTTGTTCTTGTGTCCTTTGACGGCTTTCGGCACGACTATGTTTCGAAATATGACCTGCCGAACTTTAACGCGTTCATTCAAAAAGGTGCAGCCGCTGATGGACTGATCCCGTCTTTCCCCAGCAAAACATTTCCGAATCACTATACCCTGGTTACCGGACTTTATCCCGGAAATCACGGCTTGGTTGACAATTATTTCTACGATAAAAAACTCAACCTCAACTACACCATGCGCAACCGCGACATGGTAGAAAATCCTGTCTTTTACGGTGGCACCCCGCTTTGGCAACTGGCGCAACAACAAGGTTTAAAGTCCGCTTCCTGTTTTTGGGTAGGATCGGAAGCTCCTGTACTCGGTGAATTCCCTACCTACTACTACAAGTATGAGCAAGAGATGCCAAACACAAAACGTGTTGACCAGGTGATAGATTGGTTGAAACTTCCCAGGAAAGAACGGCCGCAGTTTATCTCGCTGTATTTTTCATTGGTGGACACAGAAGGACATAACACCGGACCAAATTCTGAAGAGCTTAAAAAAACTGTATTCCAGGCTGACAGTTTACTAGGTTATCTGATGCAAGGAATAAAGAAGACCAAACTTCCGGTAAATGTTATACTGGTTTCTGATCATGGCATGTATGAGCTGAAGCAGAAAGAAGAAACTTACATCACGCTAAGCAAGTTCATTAACCTGGCCGATACCACCGTTCGCGTGATCAATGGAGGAACGCAGGCGCATTTGTACACAAACAACGTTGACTCACTTTACGCGGCATTAAAAGTTGTTGAAAAAAATTTTGAGGTCTTTAAGCGAGAAAATTTTCCCAATCATTGGAATTATAAAAATGATCGAGTAGGCGATATAATGATTGTTGCCAACCCCGGTTCTTATATACAGGTGAACAGCCGCAACTTCGGCAGGCTTCAATCACCGGTTTTTGGTGTGCACGGCTACGATGCAGACGAAGTAAAGGAGATGCAGGGAATTTTTTATGCCAATGGCCCAAACATAAAAGGAGGCACAACCGTGGCGGCCTTTGAAAATGTTCATGTATATCCTTTTATAGCTTTTCTTTTGGGATTAACGCCACCCCAAACAGATGGCGATATAAACGTGCTGAAGCCGGTTTATAAAAAGTAAATCCGACTCGTTCGGATTTTTTATCGCTAACTTTGATCATGCACAAAACAATCACACCACTAATTTTATTTCTATTGCTCTTGCTTTCGGTATCGGCATTTGCCCAGCAAGTGGCCGACACGCTATATAATCCCATCATTTTAAATCCGGCCTATGTAAACGCACAGGGCCCCGTTGTGCTGATTGATGAGGCCCATGGAAATTTCCATACGATGAGTGGAAGGTTTAAACCCTTTGCCCGGCTTCTTGAAAAAGATGGTTACGTTGTCAGGGCTTCTGCGGAGCCGTTTACAAAAGATCAGCTGCATGCAGGAAAAATTCTTGTTATCGCGAATGCTTTACACCCGGATAATCTTCAACGCTGGACACTGCCCACGCCATCAGCCTTTACAGAGACTGAAATTAACGTTGTAAACGAATGGGTAAACGAAGGCGGTTGTCTTTTTTTGATTGCCGACCATATGCCCTTTCCCGGTGCGGCAGAAGCATTAGCCGCATCGTTCGGGTTTAAATTTTACAATGGTTTTGCCATGAAGAAGGGCGGAGGAAAAGATATTTTTTCCATCGGTGAAGGATTGATTGAAAACGTGATCACAAATGGAAGAGATAAAAAGGAGGCCGTTACCTCACTGCAAAGTTTTGCCGGCCAGGCTTTTGAAATACCCAATGGTGCGCACCCCATCACGACATTGAATTCAACGTACCAGATGCTGATGCCCCAAACGGCCTGGGTGTTTACTAAAGACACACCCGCTACCTCGGCCGAAAACCTGGTACAGGGAGCGTACATGAACTATGGAAAAGGCCGGGTGGTTGTTTTTGGTGAGGCGGCCATGTTTACCGCGCAACTGCAAGGAAAAAGCAAAGTGGGGATGAACGTGAAAAGTGCCGCGCAAAATTTTCAGTTCGTGTTAAATGTTATACACTGGCTTGACGGCATCCTTGAATGATGGCTCGCAGCGATTCGTTCGCTACGCGCTCCTCAAAATCTTCTCCATCTTCTTTCCCTTTGCCAGCTCATCCACCAGCTTATCTAAATACCGTACTTTTTGGGTAAGCGGGTTTTCGATTTCCTCCACCCGATAGCCACAGATGACACCCGTAATGAGGTTTGCGTTCGGGTTTAGTTTTGCCTTTTGAAAGAAGGTTTCAAACGTTACCTGCTTTTCTATCAGCTCCTGTAGTTTCTTGTTATCAAAACCCGTTAGCCATGCTATTACCTCGTGCAGCTCTTCTTTCGTTCTGCCCTTGCGCTCCACTTTGGTAACGTAGTGCGGGTATACAGAAGCGAACGTCATGGTTGCAATGCGTTCATCGTGTGCGCTGGTGTCTTTCATGGTTTCTGGTTTCTTCTCGCTGATCATACTCAAAATTAAAAGCCGATCTCAAATTCCTCAACGTCCCAGCTTGTAGCAGGGCAAGCTCTTACGAGTGACATTGAGGGGCTTCTACTCATTTCCCTTTTGGCTCACATGTTTTGCAGTAGTCTGCCAATGCAATAAGTTGTTCGTTTATTCTGGTCTCCCAATTCATTTGACCAATGGGGTTGTTGCCGTAGTTGCTTTCATTATCGTACGCTAATTTAATCTTTTCAAATTCATTATTGATCTCATCCAGAATGGTTTGATGCTCTCCCCGTAAAACCAATTCCCTGTTTTCGTTGAGTCGTTTTCTTAACGCTCTTGCCATCCACTCATTTATATCAAAATGAGTTATTACATAACGCAGTCTTGACTGGTCAGTCCGGTCAATCCATGAGCTGTCTTGCGAAAAATAGTTGGTGACTTGTGCGTTGAATGTTTTTAAACTGCTGATTTTTGATTTCTCAAGGTTTAAATCCTGGCCAAAGCTAACAACCAGCGTTTGTTCTGTTGATGGATCAGACGGGGATCCTTTGAAGTCGGCAATGGTTAGCTTTTTCGTCTCACTCCACTCCAGTTTACCTTGTGCAGAGGCTATAGGAGTAAATATGGTCAACAGGTATAAAGTTAGCATCAATTGGTTCATACTCATTATTTAGTTGGCCTCTGAAAATGGCTACAACTTTTAACGATTAGCCAGCAAAAACGTTATTGGTGGATCACTTGCCTGGGCGCAACACCAACAACGGCTGCAGTTGATCTCAAATTCCTCAACGTCCTCTTACGAGTGACATTGAGGGGGCTTCATTCTTCCTCTAAATAACCAATGATTTTATTGAATTTGCTGTTAGCCCGTTTAGTCCAAACTATTTTCCTGGCCATTTTTGATGCTGTGCTTTGACTTCCTCATGGCTCAGTAAATTTTTTGGATCAAAACTCTCTTCATAAGAGATAAGGAGTTCGTCCTTTTCTTCGGAACTAAGAGCATCCCAAAGTTTTCCCGTTTGATTACTGTTCAATCTTTATGTGTCAAATTTGCAGCGTTTAGAAAATGTACTCAACACCCGCAGCAAACAAAACAAGCTATGATGGAGGTTTGAAGGTTAAAGTTTCTATTACTTCCTCCACCGAACGGCTTCCGGGAAAATAAGAAATCACTTTTTGCAACACCCGGTCAACCAAGGTATCCGGGCAGGAAGCCCCGCTGGTAAGTACAATTTTAACTTGTTCCTTTTGGGGCAGGAAGTTTGTGGAAGTACGCTTTACCTTATTTGGATAATCGAAGTGATGGATTTCTGTTGACGATTTTATTTCGTTCTCTGAGTTAATAAAAAACGTAGGGAATTTTCGTTCGCAAAGCTCAACAATGTGCGAGGTGTTTGAACTGTTATAACCACCCACCACTATAGCCAGATCGGCATCAGTTTCCAGCAACTCAAACGTAGAATTCTGATTGTCGTTGGTGGCGTAACAAAGTGTGTCGCGCGTATCAGCAAAATGTTTTTTGATGTTCCCTTCACCATATTTCTCCATCATCAGGCTTCGGAAATATTCGGCAATGGCTTGTGTTTCGGAGGCCAGCATGGTTGTTTGATTCACCACACCAACCCGTTGCAGATCACGATTCGGATCAAACCCTTCAGAAAATCGCCAGGCAAATTCTTCAAAGAACATGGTGCCCGGTTTATTTCCTTTTATGTATTCCCCCAGGCTCCTGGCCTCCTCTATATCGCGTATGATAATGGAAGCACCGCTATGGGCGCTGTGTGAAAACGTGGCCCGTGTTTCTTCATGCTTTGGCTTTCCATGAATAATAATAGTGTAGTCATCCTTGCCAAGCTTTTCGGCACGGTTCCATACCTTCTCTACAAACGGACAAGTAGTGTTATATTTTTGAACTTCAATACCCCGATCAAGCAGTAAATGCTCAATCTCCAATGTGGTACCAAAAGCCGGAACAATCACCACATCATCTTTGGAGATTGCATCCCAGGGAATAAATTGCTTCCCGTCAGTATCCATGATGAATTGAATACCGCGACTCTCCAGATCGTTATTTACTTCCTGATTATGGATCATCTGACTCAACAGGTAAACCTTCTTGTCGGGGTTCTCTTCCAGTGCTTTGTAGCTGATTTCAATGGCGTTCTCAACACCATAGCAAAAACCAAAATGGCGGGCGATGTAAAAACCAACAGGACCAAAATCCAAAAAAGTCGGGGAGAAATCCTGCTTACGCAAATCTCTTAGCCTTCTAGACTCTTTTACTCTTCCGGTAATGGCCGAGCGATAATAGGCGGGGATATCAAACTTTTTGATGGCGGTTGAATTTTTTGTTTAACCGCAAAGGTAATGTAATTGTTTTATTACAAGGCTGTTTGATGACCGCAACACTGCGTCACCAAACAGCTTTGTTGTATTTAGAAAATCCTTTCGTGCCTAGGCGGCCCTGGAAAGCTTATCTTCTTTAACTTGCTTTTTCCTCACTTCTCTTGACTCAAGATCAAAGGTCATTACTTCTACTAAATTGTTTTTCAGGTAACGCAATACCTCCATCACTTTACCATCACTTTTACTTCTTACTCGTTCTCCTTTTCTAAACAGTTTTCTCATTTCGTAAACGATTAGTTCTACATTCTGAAGGCGTAGTTGAACTCACGCGGAAAATCCTCATAGGTTCCGGTTAGAATTACCAATTCACCAGCCTTCTTTTTCTTCATCTCTTCATTAAACTCTTTTGTTGATTTCACCGGCACATCATTTACTTTGGTAATGATGAAGCCATCGCGAATATCAGTACTCTTTGCCAATTTACCATTACCCAGCGTTTTTATGCGCACCCCGTTGGTAAGTTCAAGCCGCTTTAATGTTTTTGCATCTACATCTTCCACATCAATACCCAGGGCCACAAAGCCGGTGCGCTCTTCCGGCTTAATAACACCAACATTACCATCTCGGTTTTTCAATACTACAGGATAAGTAATTTCCTTTCCTTTTCGATTCACGGTAATCATTACTTTATCACCCGGTCTGTGACGACCAATGGTTTCAATCAGGGCCGAACTTGAGCGTATTGGCGTTTCGTTAATTTTAACAACAACATCATGTTCCTTAATGCCTGCTTCTTTCGCTGCACTTTTATTCCCTTCAGCAAATCCGGAAACAAAAGCGCCTTCATTTACTTCCAGGTCATACTGCTTGGCCAACTCACTGTTCACACTGCCTACCTGAATACCCAACCAACCGCGTTGTACTACGCCAAACTTCATCAGGTCTTCAACAATTTTGCTTACGATGTTTGAGGGCACCGCAAATCCATAACCCGAGTAAGCTCCTGTAGGACTGGCAATGGCCGTGTTTATGCCTACCAGGCCGGCATTCATATCCACCAACGCACCTCCACTATTACCTGGATTTATGGCCGCATCGGTTTGAATAAATGATTCAATGGCTGTATTTCCTTCCTGCGTGTTTCGATCAAGTATATTAATATTTCTTCCTTTTGCGCTGATGATACCTGCCGTTACGGTTGAGTTGAGATTAAATGGATTGCCAACCGCCAACACCCACTCGCCTACACGGGCATTATCTGAATTCACAAAAGGAATAAAGGGCAGATTTGTTTGATTAATTTTTATCAGTGCCAGATCAGTGTCAGGATCAGTACCGATCACTTCTGCTTTAAATGAACGGTTGTCGTTCAGGGTAACATCAACAACATCGGCTCCCTGAACCACGTGATTGTTAGTAACGATATAGCCACTCGCATTAATAATGACGCCTGATCCTGAGCTCTGGCTCGGGCCGTAATTACGCGGTGTTCCAAAAAAATCACGGAAGGGATCGAATGATTGATTCTGCTCACGTGTAGTTCTTGCTTGTGTTGAGCGAATGTGCACCACCGCTGGTGTAACCTTTTCGGCAATAGCCGTGAAATCGGTTGGCACGGTTGTCGTGCCGGTAGCTTTGTCAAGATAGGTTACCTTTGAAATCGGGGGCTCGGTAACATATTGAATGGTTACAGGCTCATCTTTCTTTAAATATTCATAGCAGCCGAGGGTCAATACACTACCCAAAATAGCTGCAGCAAAAAGTGATGTGAATTTTCTCATGGCTCTTAATTTTTACTGATCTGTTCTGTGCAAAAATCTGGCAAATTGATGTACAAAGCGCCTTTTTGGCCCTTCAGGGGAAATTTTGTCAGTTGCTGATTGTCAAAATGTGCTACCCGGGTACTCAACGCCTCCTGATTCTATTGATACACTAAATACGAAAATATTCGGATTTTGGTTTGTTTTCCTTTATTTAACTGGTGTTAATATAAAATCATTACTTGCACCTTTCAAACTATTTTGGCACCATGAACATACCGGGCAATATTTTATTAAAGAAGGGGCGTGAGCAATCTGTTCTTCGAAAACATCCCTGGGTTTTTTCGGGTGCCCTTCAGCAACTTAATGGACACGCACAAGATGGTAACTGGGTTAAGGTTTGCGACAGTAAAGGGGTTACGCTTGGGTTTGGTCATTACCAAAACGGAAGCATTTCCGTTCGGATGCTATCATTCGGAGAAGAGCAACCAACGGATACTTTTTGGAAGGATAAAATCAACCGGGCACTGACGCTACGTCATGCTGTTGGGCTCCCCTCTGAAAAAACAAATGCGTTTCGTTTGATTCATGGTGAAGGTGACGGTCTGCCCGGATTGATTATCGATTTCTATTCAGGCGTTGCTGTGATTCAAGCACATTCAGCGGGCATGCATAACGACCGTGAACAAATTGCACAGGCATTAAAAGTAGTAATGGGGGAGCAACTATCAGCCATCTATTATAAAAGTCGCGCAACCTTACCGGGAAAAATCAAAGATGATCAGCCCGATGGCTACCTGCTGGGCATGGGTGTGGTGCCTCACGTAATTCATGAGCATGGAAACAAATTCCTGGTTGACTGGGAAAGCGGACAAAAGACGGGCTTCTTTCTTGACCAGCGGGAAAACCGAAAACTACTTGGAGATTTTTCAAAAGGAAAAAATGTGTTAAACACTTTTTGTTATACAGGTGGATTTTCTGTTTATGCACTAAAAGCTGATGCCTCACTTGTTCACTCGGTTGATGCTTCCGAAAAAGCAATTGATATTACCCGAAAAAATATCAAACTCAATGGTTACGATCCGCAACAACACGAATGCACGGCTATTGACACATTTGAATTTTTAAAAAACAAACAGGACGTTTATGATCTTATTGTGCTTGATCCTCCCGCGTTTGCCAAACACCGTGATGCACGGCACCAGGCGGTAAAAGGTTATCAGCGCTTGAATGCAGAGGCCATGAAAGTTATCCGTCCCGGTGGAATCATTTTTACATTCTCCTGCTCACAGGTGGTGGACAAGCAATTGTTCTATGATACAGTAACTTCAGCTGCTATTCAGGCTGAAAGAGAAGTAAAAGTACTTCACCTTCTTTCCCAACCGTCCGATCATCCGGTTTCTATGAACCATCCCGAAGGAGAATACCTTAAAGGGTTGGTACTCTATGTTGTTTAGGATTTAAAAGCCTTCTTACAACGAATTGCCGGCACATGGTGTCTAAAAGAAAACTGTGTCTGATGAAAAAGAAACTAGTGTACGGCCTTTTAGTAGCCACCATCTTTACAAGTACAGCTTTTCAGTGTGGTCCAGATCCTATACCAACCAGCTGCTCTGTTCCGGCCATTGTTCGCGACCTTAGCAATTTAGATGGCTGTGGTTTTGTGTTCGAATTAAATGATGGAACAAAGCTTATTCCCGTTTGGGAATGGGGTTGGTGCGGAACGCCTCCTCTACCGAAAGGGGCTACGGAAGATCCTCTTTACAATTTTGAATTTTGGGAAGGAAGGGCTGTGCTCCTTGAGTACGTTGAGCGAAAGGATTTTGCCACCGTGTGCATGGCTGGAAAAACTGTAAAAATTACATGCCTGAAAGAAGGACCATTCCCCATGCCAACAAACTAAGCTACTTCATAAACATATAATCCAACGTCACGTTCAGCATGGCCTTTAATCCAATCAATAAACCACGCTCATCAATCATAAAATCGGGTGTATGATGAGCCGGTACTTTCGCTGGATCCTGATCGGGTGACATGGCTCCGATAAAAAAGAAAAAGCCAGGAACTTTCTTTTGGTAAAAGGCAAAATCTTCAGCACCTGTTACCGCATTAATACGAACAACATTTTTTTCACCGGCTGCTTTTTGTAGGCTCGCTACCATTTTTTCCGTAAGTGCCGGATCGTTATATGTAACAGGAGTCTTTTTATCAATCACTACCTCAGCTGTTGCACCAGCACTCTCTGCAATTTTAGTGGCTGTTAGCCTTATCTTTTCATGAATTTTTTCCTGCATGCTTTCATCCAGCGTGCGAATGGTCCCCGCCATAAAAGCTTCTTCGGGAATAATGTTTTCACGAATACCCGCTTGAAATCTCCCGATGGTTATAACAGCGGCTTCTTTTGTCAGTTCTGTTTGTCTGCTCACAATGGTTTGAAGCCCGGTAATAATTTGTGCACTTACCACTATAGGATCAACCGACATCCATGGATAAGCTCCATGCGACTGTCGGCCTTTTACTTTTATCGAAAACCAATCTGATGCTGCCATAGTACCTGCAGGTCGATACGTAATTCTGCCCAGCGGAGTAATAGAGCTAATATGTAAACCAAAAATTACATCCACTTTTGGGTTGTCCAATACTCCTTGCCTTACCATTAAGTCTGCTCCGCCCTCTTCACCTGCCGGTGGCCCCTCTTCCGAGGGTTGGAAAATAAATTTGATGGTACCCTTTAACTCACTTTTGTTTTTTGCAAGCACTTCTGCAGTGGCCATCAATACCGCCACGTGTGTATCATGACCACAAGCATGCATCACGCCTGTTTCCTGGCCGTTAAAAACAGTTTTTTCCTTTGATGCAAAGGGCAAACTGTTGCGCTCCGTTACCGGCAAGGCATCAATATCCGCACGCAGTGCAATAACAGGGCCCGGCTTTCCTCCTTTCAAAATCCCAACTACACCTGTATGGGCAACGCCCGTTTGAACTTCAATACCCAGTGACTTTAGATGTTCCGCTATTTTCGCGGCCGTTTTAAATTCGCGATTACCCAGCTCAGGATGCTGATGAATATCCCTTCTCCATTCAATCATTCGCGGCTCAATAGCTGTCGCCAGCTGCTCAACTTTTGTTTGAAGTTTGGGATTTATTTGCGCGAAAGAAGGCAAGAACACAAAAAGTAAAATTCCACTGATGATGTTTTTCATTCAACCTGATTTTTAATTTGAATCAAGGTAGAAAAAAGGTGATCTTCGCCAAAGCTGAGGTATGCAATGGATAAAAATATTTCCGGATGAGGCTGTTGCCCGCACGCGCATTCAAAACGATAAACCACAATTAGTGGTCATCGGAGAAAAGCGCATATGCCTGGTGATTCATAACAATCAGTTTTTTGCGGTTCAGGATCGCTGTACGCACAATGGAGATTCACTTAGCAAAGGACATATCAATTATCTTGGTGAAGTTATCTGTCCCTGGCACAACTACAGGTTCTCGCTTCAGACCGGCCGGGAGTCTTCGTCACGATCAGCTGACTTGATTTCCTATCCGGTTAAAATAAATGAAGATGGTTTTTTTATTGGTATCTTTTGACCGTTGAAAATACTATCGTAAGGTTTGCGTTATATGTTGAAATGAAAATCTTTCACATTTTTTTTCTTGTTGTTCCCGGTTTCCTGATTGCCCAGGTAAACGATCAGGCTATATTGAGTCGACTGAAGCCTGCTGGTGTGCTGCCTGAAAAAATTCTCAGCACAAGAAGTGCTGTATTCTACAGCCCCAACTTAACAAAAAAAGAAATTGATGAGATTCACGCAAGCCTGTCACGAACGGGTATAGATGCTGTTGCCTATTTTGAAATCGACAGGGTTTTTGCAGGGCGTGATGTTACCTTAGCCTTTAGCGAGTATTTCACCGGGCGCGAAATCAACAACTTTGTTATTGCTGAAAAATCAGGCGCAACCTACAAGGTGGCTGTTACAGCTTTTACTGGTCGTGAAGATTTGATTGAACAGGGTCAAAGCGCCTGGGTGGTGGAAGATGCTTATCTAAAAGAAACGCTTCGTGTACTTTACAGCACCGCCATAAATTCTTTTCGAAAACAAAACCTACTGATTGGTGACATTGCTGAAACGGGGTTAACCATTAACGTAATCACCGGAAGAAGAACGGAAGCATTTGCCACCGACTTAAAAGTTGACCGGCTGGCGGTACAAAAATTCGGAGACGAACAACTGGACCGTGAGTTAGAGGAAATTATGAAGGACTATCCCTTTAAGTATACACTCGTTGAAAATACAATTCCTGAAACTGAGTTGCGAAAACAGGGTATGTTCTATATTCTATGCCTGATTCATTCCAGGGGACCCGTTGCCAAACAATTGCTGGGCTTTGAAGTAGGCGAAGCAGAAACAGCACTGGTCTCCGTTACCTATCCCAATGGTCAGGAGCAACTGAAAACCATTCCTGCAAGCACCCCTGTTTATAAATTCTATGCCCGACAAATACAGTTCAACAATGTCTTTTTGGGAACCCGCTGGGATGCAGACCTGACCTGGCAACAAGCCCTGAAAAATTTTATAATGGGCTTTAAGCGGGAGTTAAGGATAAATTAATGTTAATTACCTGCGTAATTGATCAAAACAAAAGGAACCCTTTTTTTGCCCTTGCGTTGAATAGAGTAGGTGTGTCGCTGGCATGATGCTTGCAGCCACTGTTTTAAAGAAGAAGATTATGAAGAAGTTGGTTTTAATAAGTTTGATGACCCTTGTGCTTGGTTCTGCCTTCGGTTATTCTTCCAGCATCGCCATTCAAACCTCCAGGCAGTCGTCTATGCAGGTGTACATTAATGGCAAACTTTTCAATAAACAACCTGAAAATTTTGTACGCATAAAAAGTAGTGCGGGCCTCTATAAGATTGAGGTAAAAGTGCTGAACCCATACGATAAGGAATGGTATATGGTTCGTCAGGCCGTGCGTATTGAAAAGGGTTTTGAGTATTATTATAAAGTTGAATTTGCAGAGGGGCAGCGACCCAAACTTAGGGCCATCCGAACTTATCCTGTATATAGTCACTTCTATTTAAACCCTGCGCTGTATAACCGTCATCCTACTTCTTAACTTCCTTTTTTCGCGAACGTGTTAACAATACAATGGCGAAAACGATCAGCAGAAAAGTTAAGGGCCGGGGAAAATGAACGTGTGGAAAATAACCCACGTCCCAGCCAAAAATTCCACCAAAAAACCAGCTGAATACCTCAGCAATTGCTCCGAAGATAGCCCCAAGCACGCCACCCAGTATTCCAAAAAAGCCTGCTACAATTCCAATAATCGCTCCGAATAAACCCATGGCCAATCCGAAAAGGCCACCGGCAATTCCAATCCAGATTGGAAAAGTGAATATCAGTAAAATTATCAGAAGTGCGTTTGAGGTAGATTTAGTCATAGTTCAAGTTTTGATCTTCATTTTCAAAAACCTAACCATTTTGTAAAATCTATGTTTTTGACCTGAAAATGAGTGGAGCATGAGAAAGATCATTCAAATCTGTTCAATATTGTACAGCCAAAGTGTACGAAATTGCAGATCAAAACCCTACTATTAAGTAAATTTCAACGCGCTCATGCGATGGTGCTTCGTACCAAAAACGCTGAGGGCTCATTTTAGAAAAGAATATGTATCGGTGGCTTATCCCTTTTATGTTAGTTAGTGCAACTGCATTTTGCCAGCAGGTGGTAGAGGGCAAAGTTGTGGATAAGGAAACAGGTAAGCCTGTGCCCTTCGCATCCATTGGCATTGTGGGTACATCAAAAGGAACGAGCTCCAATCTTAACGGACAGTTTTCATTGCTGGTTGAAGAACCTTTTTCTATAAAAATAAGCTGTGTAGGATATGAGTCCCTGATCATTAACTCACTGGAAAATCTAAACTTGATTCAGCTTAAACCCGCTTCTATCGAACTTAATGAGATTATTGTCTATCGAAAATTAATTGACCCGTCACGAATAGTACGAAGAGCATTCTCCAATGTCGCGAACAATTACAGCACGCAGCCCTTTTTACAAAAATTTTTCTACCGTCATTACTGTAAGGACGATTCAGAGTATGGAAGATTAATTGAGGCTTCTGTCGATGTCTGGAAACATCGTGGGTATAAATCCGCACAACGTATGGCGGGCGAAAAGGAAGAGATACGGGTTACACAACTGCGGAGAAGTCTGGACAATACTATTGCTGCACAAGGTCATGAGCCTATTGCCATCAGCAACATTCTACAGGCCGATGTTGTAGGTTATCAAGTACAGGAAAAAGGCAAGCAACTTTCATTTTATAACACGGTTAGTAATCTGAGGGTGGATTTTGATCGTTATAGTTTTGCCTATGATGCCACTACCGTTTATGATGGACAAGAGGTGTATCTCATCGCATATACCAGCAGAAAAGATTCTATCCTCACTACTTCCGGTTATATTGATTTGCCAGTAATATCAGGAACATTATATATAACTACTGATCGTTATGCCATTGTAAAAACAGAAGAAACAAAATCAGAGGGAGCCAATATAATCCGTACATCTGCCTATTATCGAAAAACAGATAACAAATACTACCCTTATCACTTTATTCGTGAGGGTGAAAATCATGTTTCAAATAAAAGTGTTCATCAGTATCATATTGAATTGATGTCCACAGAGATTAAACATGGTGTTGAAGAAAGATTTGTTGGTCGTGAACCTGGAAAGGACGACTTGCTGAAAATCCCCTATGACTCCTCCTATTGGAAAACCAATACAATCCTGAAAACAACACCACTGGAAGACAAAATCATTCGCGATTTAGGCGGAGGGGAGTCGCTGAATCAACAATTTATTCGCTACCAGCAGTATGAATGGAGCACGACTGATGGGGGCCAAAACGGAGTAGAAAAATTTAATTGGTTCAAAGAACACAACAAGGGTAATCGAATACTCTTTCTTGTTTTTTGGGATAGCACCTGTGATTTACCTTGTGTAGTTGAACTGGAACACGCCAAACGTTTGCAAAAGCAATTCAGAAGAGATTTCTCTGTGGTTATGCTCTCATTAGAAAATGATGAAGTCAGATGGAAGCAACTCCTTACCAAATACAATTTATTTTCGGATGGAACCATAAACTATCGGATTGGTTCAGATGCAGAATTTAAGCGATTGTATAAAATCAAAGAAACCCCTGCTTATATTTTGCTTAGCAAGGATGGCGATGTTCATAATATAGAAACCCTGCGTCCTGGCAATGCCCTTTTAGAAAATGAAATCAGGGTTTTGATCGAACAATAACCTGCCCTGAGCATAAAAATAAAAAACCCGGAATTGCTCCCGGGTCATTTCTTACGTCTTGCTACTTATGTCTTACGTCTAAAAAGGATAAATGCCTTTTTCAATCACATAATTAGCCACTTTCCTTCTTGCCTCTTTCAGGTTATAAGGATCAACTTTGGTAAAGCGCTTCAAGCCCATCAGCATCAGGCGTTGCTCATCGCCATCGGCAAATGAAGTAATCGCTTCACGGCCGGCAGCAGCTGCTTTGTTTACCGCATAGTGTAAGTAGATCATGGCCAATTCCTTTTGCATCTCACAAGCTTTTTCTCCACGTATGCCAATAAGTTTTTCAACTCTTAGCAATGTAGATTCTGCTACATAGCCTTCAATCATCATATCGGCCAGGTTCATCAAAATCTCCTGCTCATCCGAAAGCTTCATCATGAATTTCTGTACGGCTGCACCCGCCACCATCAGTCCGGCCTTCTTTAAATTAGCCAATACTTTCTTTTCCTTCACAAACACACCATCTTCATCACTTGCTCCAAAATCAGGTATCGACATTAACTCTTTTTGAACGGCCATTGCCGGATTCATAAGATCTAATGTTCCCTTCATGGCACGCTTCAATATCATATCTACGGTAAGCAGTCGGTTGATTTCATTGGTGCCTTCAAATATCCGGTTGATACGCGCATCGCGATACGCGCGATCCATCGGTCCTTCAGCAGAAAATCCCATACCTCCGTAAATCTGTACACCTTCATCAACGGTATAGTCAAGTACTTCTGAACCGTGCACTTTTAGAATGGCACATTCAATCGCAAACTCTTCCAGCGCTTTTAACCTGGCTTTGCCTGGCTCCATGCCTGCAGCTACAAAGGCGTTGTAAGCATCATCAATGTTTTGTGAAGCACGATAGTGTGCCGACTCCGAAGCGAAAATCTTAGTACATGCTTCTGCAATTTTGTATTTGATTGCACCAAAGCTGGCTATCGGTGTACCAAACTGCTTGCGCTCCTTCGAATAATTCACCGCGGTGGAAATGCACATCTTGCTTCCGCCAACGGCAGCCACACCCAGTTTAATCCTTCCGATATTCAGAATATTCACCGCTATCTTGAATCCATTTTCGCGCTCGCTCAGTAAATTCTCAACCGGAACCTTGCAATCGTTGAAGAAAATCTGGCGGGTAGACGATCCTTTAATACCCATCTTCTTTTCTTCTTCATTCATGGTGATACCACCGAAGGTTTTCTCCACGATGAAGGCACTTAAATTTTTATCGTTATCAATTTTTGCAAACACCACAAATACATCGGCAAAGCCACCGTTGGTGATCCACATTTTTTGGCCGTTGATAACATAGTGCTTTCCATCTGCACTAAGCACAGCCTTTGTCTTTCCGCTGTTAGCATCAGAGCCTGAATCAGGTTCTGTCAGGCAGTAAGCCGCCTTCCATTCACCCGTTGCGAGTTTGGGAATGTATTTTTTCTTCTGCGCTTCATTTCCATAATATAAAATCGGTAATGTGCCGATACCGGTGTGTGCCGAAATACCAACTGCAAAGGAATGACCTGCGCCCAAAACTTCGGCCACCAGCATAGCCGTATTGAAATCCATACCGAATCCACCGTATTCCTGCGGCACTGATGTTCCCAATAATCCGAGCTCACCGGCCTTATCCAGTAACGAAGGCAACAACTCCGGATGTTTCATGGAATCAATCTCATCCAGACGTGGATGAATTTCTTTCTTCAGAAAATCTTCGCACTGCTGCTTGATCATCAATTGTTCTTCATTGAATTCTTCGGGGATGAAGATTTCATTTGCTTGCGTTTCGCGAATCAGGAACTCCCCTCCTTTGATTGCGTTTTTGGTTGCTACTTCGGTTGCCATGCTTGTTTAATTCGACATAAGTATCAAGACGTTAGACATAAGACTCCTGGCGCAACGTCTTGATCAAGCCAAAAGTCATTTTTTGTACTTCAGAAATTCTAATTACTAACAAGTCTAATTGCTCCTGATTAATCAGGTTAACATCAAAAGAAAGTATCAAGAGTGTTTCAAGCTCGTAAGCCGATCCTAAACTGATGTTTAGAAACTGTGCAAAGTCTTTATCTGTATTTCGTCCTGCTCCTTCGGCAATATTGGATGGAATAGAAACTGCACACCTGCGGAGTTGAGAAATCAATCCATACTTTTCCGAGGAAGGAAAGTCTGCTGTCAACTCATAAATCTCCTTTACAAGTTGTCGTGATAATTGCCAAACTTTTAACTCCTTAAAATTGTGCATTGTCTTACTACTAAAGTCTTACGTCCAACGTCTAATACAATAGTTCATAAATCCCCGCCACTCCCTGTCCGCCTCCAACACAGGCTGTTACCATTCCGTATTTCTTTTTTTGTCTGCGGAGTTCATTGAATAATTGTACCGACAGGCGCGCGCCAGACGATCCTAAAGGGTGTCCGACTGCAATGGCGCCCCCATTAACATTTAATTTCTTACGATCAATGTTCAGTTCCTTCGCTACGGCTAACGCCTGTGCCGCAAAGGCTTCATTGAGTTCAATCAAATCAATGTCATCCAGTTTCATTCCGGCAAGTTTTAATGCTTTCGGAATGGCCGCCACCGGACCAATGCCCATAATGCGCGGATCAACTCCGGCTGCCGCATAGCTTACCATGCGCGCTATCGGTTTTAGATTAAATTGTTTTACCATGCGCTCACTCATCACCAAAACAAATGCTGCGCCATCGGAAGTCTGTGATGAGTTACCCGCGGTAACGGTTCCGCCCAGGGCGAACACCGGTTTCAATTTTGACAATCCTTCTACGGTCGTGTCCGCACGAATACCTTCATCGGTGGCCACCACAAACTCGCGGGTTTTCTTTTTCATATTCTCGTCCACATACACTTCCTTCACGGTGATGGGCACTACTTCATCCTTAAACTTTCCATCTTTCCATGCGGCTGCAGCTTTCATGTGCGATTCATACGAAAACTGATCCTGCTCTTCACGTGAAATTTTGAATTGCTTTGAAACCTCCTCGGCTGTTAAACCCATGCTGGTATAGTAAGCCGGGTTCTCTGTTGCAATTTTATAGTTGAGCGCAGTTTTAATACCCATCGTTGGAACCAACGACATGGACTCCGTTCCTCCGGCAATGATGATATCAGCCATGTTGGCTTGTATACGCTGACTTGCAATGGCGATGGTCTCAACACCACTTCCGCAGTAGCGATTCACAATCATACCGGGCGTATCAATACCAAGCGCAAGCAGGGAAATCATTCTTCCCATCTGCATGCCTTGTTCTGCTTCGGGCACCGCGTTGCCGACAATCAGATCATCGATCATGTTGCTCTCCAATCCTGGAACGGATTTAACAAGATGCTTAATCACATCTGCTGCTAAATCATCGGGCCTTACAAAACGAAAGCCTCCTTTTTTTGCTTTTCCCACTCCGGTTCTGAAACCTGCTACGATGTATGCGTCCATATTTTTCTTTTTTAGTAGTAAGACTTAAGTAGTAAGTAGTAAGACTAAGCAGCAGGTTTTTTGAGTCATGCTACTTGTGTCTTTCGTCTAATGTCTAGTTTCTTAAAGGTTTGCCTCCAGTCAGAATGCTCTGAATTCTCTCCAACGTTTTACGCTCTCCGCAAAGTGAAACAAAAGCCTCGCGTTCCAGATCCAGTAAGTATTGTTCACTTACTTCCTGTGCAGCAGTTAAATCACCTCCGCACATAATATTCGCAATCTTCATGGCGATTTTCATATCGTGATCAGAGATGTAACCTCCCATTTTCATTCCGTTAACACCTGCTGCGAACAGCGCCATCCCTGCCCTTCCCAACACTTTAATATTACGAGCCTGAACAGGCATGGTATAGCCCGCTTCGGCTAATTCCAGTACGGCTGACTTGGCATCGAGAATTTGCCGGTCTTTATTGATGGTGATGCGATCTTGCGTTCGTAGCACACCCATTTCACGGGCTTCCTCGGCAGACAACGCCACTTTTGCCGTTGCGATGTTCATAAATGCAGCTTGTAACGCGTTCATTTCGGCATCGCCTTCCAGAAAACGATCACTTACCCGCTTGGTAAATTCTTTCGTTCCGCCTCCACCGGGGATCAAACCAACCCCTACTTCCACCAATCCAATATAGGTTTCCGCGGCAGCTACTGCGATGTCGGCATGCATGGTCATTTCGCATCCTCCGCCTAATGTGCGCCCTTGCGGGGCAACCACCACGGGTACGGAAGAATAGCGCAGGCGCATCACCGAATTCTGGAATGCCCGCACCATAAAGTCGATTTCGTCATAATCCTGCTCGATGGCGTACATGAAAACGAGCCCCAAATTGGCCCCAAGCGAGAAGTCGGGCCCCTGGTGGCCTACCACCAGGCCCCGGTAGTCCTTTTCGGCCATGTCAATGGCCTTATTCATGCCTTCAATTACGGCACTGCCTAAGGTGTAGCTCTTGCTGCTCCAGGAAAAGTTGATAACGCCATCGCCAAGGTCGGTGACTTTGCTTTCAGCATTTTTCCAAACGACTTTGTCACTCAGATTTTCAAGAATGATAAAGGCTTCTTTTCCAGGAATTACTTTGTATGACTTTGATGGAATGTCATAGTACTTGCGCTGACCACCTTCAACTTTATAAAATGATTTGTTGCCGTTTGCCAGCATGTCGTACACCCATTGTGCGGGTTTGTAGTTCATGCCTTCCATGGCCTGTACAGTTTTTTCTACACCGAGTGCATCCCACGTATCAAACGGTCCAAGTTCCCAACCAAAGCCGGCACATACTGCATCATCTATTCTGAAAAGTTCATCACTGATTTCGGGAATTCGGTTTGATGCGTATTGAAACAATCCGTAAAAGCAATCGCGATAAAATTCTCCGGCTTTGTCTTTGCCCGCCAACAAAACTTTGAAACGATCACGTAAGTTGTCGATCGTCTTTGTAGTCTCAAGCGTTGCAAATTTTGCTTTTGCTTTCGGTTTGTACTCGAGTGTTTTTAGATCGAGCGTAAGAATTTCAGTTTTACCTTTTGCGTCTTTTGCTTTCTTATAAAAACCCTGACCGGTTTTATCTCCGAGCCATTTATTCTGATCAAGTTTGTTCACCACATCAGGCAACTTGAAAATTTCGCGGCCTTCATCGTTGGGCAAACCTGCATATAAATTGTTCGCCACTTTCACCAGCGTATCAAGTCCAACAACATCAGAGGTTCTGAACGTTGCCGACTTTGGGCGGCCAATTACCGGGCCGGTTAGCTTATCAATTTCGTCTACATTCAGGTCGTACTTCTGCATGGAGTCGATGACCTTTAAAAGGCCCCATACACCAACCCGGTTTCCGATGAAAGCAGGGGTGTCTTTGCACAGCACAGAAGTTTTACCCAAGTACAGATCTCCATAATGGAGTAAGAAATCGGTTACTTCCTGATCGGTGTGCGGAGTAGGAATAACTTCGAATAATTTCAGGTAACGGGGCGGATTGAAGAAGTGTGTACCCGCAAAATGGCGCTTAAAATCATCGCTTCTGCCTTCGGCCATCAGGTGTATTGGGATACCAGAAGTATTGGAAGTAATTAGCGTTCCCGGGGTTCTGTATTTCTCTACTTGTTCGTATACTTTTTTCTTGATGTCAAGATTTTCTACCACAACTTCAATCGTCCAGTCGTAGCTTTTGATCTTCGCGAGATCATCGTCAAAGTTGCCCAGGGAAACGCGCGAAATAAATTTCTTACTGTAAATCGGACCGGGTGAAGACTTGATACACTTATCAAATGATGACTGAACAATTCTGTTCTTCACCAGCTTATTATCTAAGCTAAGTCCTTTTGCTTTTTCTTCTTCGGTAAGTTCTTTCGGTGCGATGTCAAGCAGCAACACTTCACATCCAATGTTAGCGAAGTGACATGCGATGGAAGAACCCATTACACCTGAACCAAGAACAGCAACTTTGCGGATAGATCTTTTCATAAGTAGTTATTAGTTGTTGGTTGAAGGTTGTTGGTCTCGTTCATCTAAGAACTATGAACCAACAACGATCAACTATACGTTTGTTCGTAAATATTATTTCGTTCGATAATCTTATTAATGTTTTGAATCACATCGAAAAACACATACAGTTTTTCTTGTGGTACCTCTTCGCGCACAGCTTCATTAAAACGAAGAACCGTATCGCGCGACCGTGCACGCGCTTTTTTTCCTTCTTCTGTTAAAAAGATGCGAACTGAACGTTTGTCTGTGTCATCCACTTTCCGGTAAATCGCGCCCCGCTCCTCCATCGACTTCAATAATCGTGTCAGGCTCCTGGGCTCCAAACCCATAAGCGGTGCAATTTTCGTTGCAGGCGTTCCTTCCTCATCAATATTCAGCAACACAAAACCTTCAGCCATAGTAGCATTGTGCCTTGCCGCCTGCTGGTTATACATGCGGGCTATGGCCAGCCAGGCTGAGCGAATGTGATAGTCTACCGTTTCTTCTTTCGTCATAACATCCCCCGAAAGGGATACGAATATAGAAAAGTTTGTTATGCACGCATACTAAACAGCAAAAAATATTATGCATGCAGCGTATTGTTCCGAATTTTGGATTGAAATCAACGATTTTACCAAACTTTAAGCGGTTCTAAAAGAATTGAATTTGGGCATTGGCCGAAGTGTCGATACATTGTAAATACAACAAACCGTCCACAATCCTCATGAAAAACATCTATCTGGTCTGCTTCTTACTGTGGCTTCCTCTCCGAATAGTGGCTCAACAGGTTCCTTCTTTTGAACAAGTAATTGCGCTACGAAATGCTGGCGCTGTTTCAATTTCACCAGATGGTAAACATGTGGCTTACACCGTTCAAACTACCGACTGGAATGATAATCGATACGACACTGAAATCTGGCTATCCAAAAACGGTCAGAAATCATTTCAGCTAACCAATACACAAAAAGGGAGCAGTACAAGTCCGAAATGGTCTTCTGATGGAAAGTGGATTGCTTTTTTAGCCGACCGTGGAAATAAAAATCAGATTCATGTGATTTACGCTGATGGCGGAGAAGCGAAGCAAATCACCAATGAAGAGGAAAATATTAATGATTTCGAATGGCACCCATATGGAGCAACCCTGATTTTCTCAAAACCTGAAAAAGCTGATAAGAGCAAAAAGGAAGTTGAAAAAAGATATGGTGCTTTTGAAACCGATGACAAAGATTTTACGCTTTCACATTTGTGGCAGATCGATTTTGATCCTGGTCGGCCGTCTCCAACAGAGATGCCGTGTCATGAATCTGTAGATTCATTGAAAACAAAAGCCGGTTGTATTGAATGGCCAAAAGCCACGCGCCTTACGGAAGGAAAATTTACTGTCACTTCCTTTCTGATTTCTCCTGATGGAAATAAAATCGCTTTCAGTCATCAACCCGATCCATTAATTAATTCTTTCTTCAAGTCTGACATTTCGCTGATCGATTTAAACTCGAAAGAAATTACACTGCTGGTGAATAATCCCAGTAATGATAATCTACAAGAGTGGTCGCCTGATTCTAAGGAACTCTTGTATACAACAAGTTTGGCTGACACCACTTCCAATTATTACAGGAATAATAAATTGTTTTCAGTTTCTATCGATACAAAAGCAACTCGTCAGCTTGCTAAAAACTTTGACGAGCAAATTGGCGGCCTAGTGTGGAGAAATTCAGGTATCTATTTCACCACCTGGAATAAAACCAAAAGGCCGATGTACAAAATCAACCCAAGGAGCGGTGATGTTAGTGTTTTCCTAAATACTCCTGATCAGATTTTTGGAGTATCCTTTTCAAAGAGTGGGGATCGATTCGCTGTGAATGCACGGAGTAATGATCAACTCAACGAAATTTTTATCACATCAACTGCTTCGCCCAAAGTTGAGAAAATCACCGATATGACCGGGCAGATTTCAAACTGGAAAGCTGCACAAAGTGAGATTGTGTCATGGAAGAGCAAGGATGGTGCTATGATTGAAGGTGTTCTGCACAAACCAAAAAATTATGATCCTGCAAAAAAGTATCCGCTACTCGTTGTTGTTCATGGCGGACCCACCGGTATCGATACACCACAGCCGGTGCCGGGCTACGTATACCCGATTGTACAATGGTTGGATAAGGGTGCGCTGGTGTTGCGGCCAAACTACCGTGGTTCTGCCGGTTATGGCGAAGCCTTTCGATCACTCAACGTAGACAACCTTGGTGTGGGCGATGCGTGGGATGTATTGTCGGGAATAGAATATCTTGATTCAAAAGGCATGATCGACAAAAACAAAATGGGATGCATGGGCTGGAGTCAGGGCGGATACATCTCTGCTTTTCTAACTACTTCATCAGATGTTTTCAAAGCAACATCGGTTGGTGCGGGTATATCCAATTGGATGACGTACTATGTTAATACCGATATTCATCCTTTTACACGGCAGTATTTGAAGTCCACACCCTGGGATAATGAAGAAATCTATCGCAAAACATCACCCATGACCTACATTAATCAGGCTAAAACGCCAACGTTGATTCAGCATGGTGAGTTCGATAGACGTGTGCCGATTCCTAACGCGTATGAATTACTACAGGGTCTTCGTGACAAAAATGTTCCTTCTGAACTTATCGTCTATAAAGGATTTGGTCATGGTATCACCAAACCTAAAGAACGACTCGCTGCTACCTGGCACAACTGGCAATGGTTTAACAAATATGTGTGGGGTGAAGAAGTTGAGTTGCCTGTAGGTAGCAAAGAATAAGTAGTCTAACAAATTCTGGGCAACTGTTCCCCCGGCAGCATGCTCACAATGCGCCTTCCGCCAATGCGGCTGTGCTGAATAACCTGCCGGGGATGCTCTTGAGTAACATTTCCAATAATAGAAGAGGAGGCATCAAAGCTTTTAAGGATGCTCAGCGCATCATTCGCTTTATGTTCAGCGACTACGGCTATAAAAATTCCTTCGTTGGCAACATACAGCGGATCAAGGCCCAACAACTCGCAAGCACCTTCTACCTGTTCGCTTACCGGAATATCCTTTTGAATAATTTCTACTCCATGTCCCGATTGGGTGGCCAGTTCATTCAACACCGTTGCAACCCCTCCGCGCGTAGGGTCGCGAAGAAATCTCACATCTTCACCTAGTTCATCCAGCAACCTTATAACCTGTGTATGAAGTGGTTGTGTATCACTGGTGATGGTGGTTTCAAATTCTAAGCCTTGGCGCACTGATAATATTGCTACACCATGTTGTGCTACTGGTCCGCTCACTAAAATTTTGTCACCCGGCTTTACACGGTTGGCATGAATGTTTGCCTTCGGATGAATTCGCCCCAGGCCTGTAGTGTTAATAAAAACTTTGTCGCCTTTGCCACGCTCAACCACTTTTGTGTCTCCGGTAACAATCGGTACGCCTGATGCATCGCTTGCTTTTTTTATTCCGACCAACACTTCCCAAAACTCATCCATGCGCAAGCCTTCTTCCAAAATAAAACTGAGCGATAAATATTCGGGTACGGCCCCACACATCGCTAAATCATTAATGGATCCGTTCACGGCAAGCTCACCAATGTTTCCGCCCGGGAAAAAAATCGGTGTCACCACATAGCTGTCTGTAGTGAATGCAACCGGTCCGTTAAAATTCAGTATCGCACCATCGTGCTGCTCGTTGAGTAAATCATTTTTCAATATGTTGAACACACCGGTGTCGAGCAGGCGGTGTGTTAAAACGCCACCGCTGCCATGACCCAGCGTGATCACATCAAAATCAAGTTTGGGGAGCGGACAATTTAACTGAATGGAAAGTTTTTGCTGACTCACGACTGCAACACTTCAGCTTGTGAAAAATGATAATAGGCAGCACACGCGCCTTCAGACGAAACCATCGGGGAGCCCAGCGGTTTTTCGGGTGTGCAGTCTTTTCCAAAATGCGGACAATCGAATGGTTTCTTTTTTCCTTTCATAATTTCACCAGCAATACAGGTAGTGTTATCTTCTGAAATTTCTTCAACCAAGTTAAACTTTCTTCGTGCATCAAACGCTTGGTAGGCCTCATTTACTTCCCAACCACTCTTCGGAATAGTTCCTATTCCGCGCCATTCCCGATCAGACACTGCGAAGACTTCATCAATGGTTTGCTGTGCGTGTGTATTCCCTTCGCGTTGCACGTACCGAATATACTGATTCTCAACTTTAGCTTCACCATTTTCCAATTGCTTTACAGCCATGTAAATGCCTTGTAACAAATCGATGGGTTCAAATCCTGTTACTACAATAGGTACCTTATACTTTTCAGCAATCGGATCATATTCGTTATAGCCCATAATGGTGCACACATGACCGGCTGCCAGAAAAGCGTTCACGGTTGTTTCAGGATCAGAAAGAATGGCCTCCATAGCTGGCGGAACCAGAACATGAGACGCGAGTATGCTGTAGTTTTTTACATTTTGTTTCGCTGCCTGCACGACAGAAAGCGCATTGGCGGGTGCTGTGGTTTCAAAGCCTACGGCAAAAAATACAACTTCCTTATCAGGATTTTCCTGTGCAAGCTTCACCGCCTCCAGTGGAGAATAAACCATACGTACATCGGCACCTTTGGCCTTGGCTTCGAGCAAACTGATTTTTGTGCCCGGCACACGCAGCATATCACCAAACGAACACATAATCACGTTTGGCTTTTGTGAGAGTTCAATAGCTTCATCAATAATATGAATAGGTGTTACACACACCGGGCAGCCCGGTCCGTGTACCATGGTGATCTGCTCCGGCAACATTTTTAAAATACCATTCTTTACCAGGCTGTGGGTTTGACCTCCGCATACTTCCATCAATGTCCATGGTTTGGTAACAATGGACCTAATATCACGCAGGAGTTCCTGGGCCAGTGCTGCGTCTCGGTACTCGGATAAATACTTCATGTTTCAGAAGGTTCATTTAATTCATTCAGTTCGCCAATCTGTTTAATGTATTCAAAGGTCTTCTTTGCCTCTTCTTCATCCACGGTGCCAATGGCAACACCCACATGTACCAATACGTAATCGCCAATGTTAGCCTCGGGCACCATGGAGAGATTGACCTCTTTCACAATGCCCCCAAACGATACTTTCCCAAAACGGAAGGTCTCGTCAAGTTGGTTGGTGATCTCTTCTAATTTACCCGGTATGGCTAAGCACATATTCTATTGGGTTATCTTTTAATTCTTGTTTAGCTCTTTCGGTTCGCTCAGTTTTTGCATCAGTTACACACGCAAGTTGCCCGAATGAAATATTTTCATCGTTTGGCGAAAGGTCGCGATGAAAATACAATTCATTTTTCTTCAGCCGGTCGATAATTAAATCAGTCAATAACGCATTTTGAAATACCCCACCACTAAAAAGTACTTTTTTGTATCCCTTTGTTTTAACAATGGAATAAACAACATCTGCCTGCCAGGCATGGAATTTAAACGCAATTTGTTCGGAGGGTATTGATTGCTCAATATCATTAACAATGTGCTCCAATACATCTGCAACATCAAGACCCGTATTCTTCCAGGTTACCGGATAGCGCGCTGTGGTGTTGCCTGTTCGGCCCAATTCTTCCAAATACATAGCCGATTGTCCCTCAAAGGAATTATACTCACAGACACTCAGCAAGCACGCTACGGCATCTATCAACCGGCCCATACTTGAGGTGTAAACTTCAGGCTCGGTTTGAATAACCTTAGAATAATAATTCCATTGGGTTGGTGAAAATTTATCACGGATCAGGTTTTGAAGATGTGTTGATTCCCTTGCTATGAATAAAGCTGCCAGTTTCGGATATTTCGCCATACGATCGCCTAACCAAACCGGGGCATACCCTAGGTGACCTATGCGATTTAAATCGCCTTTATTCCGTTCAAAAAACTCTCCTCCCCAACTATTGCCATCATCACCATAGCCCGTTCCATCCCACACCACGCACAATAAAGGTTCGTGGCTATTCAATAAATCATTTTCAGCCAATACTGCATAGGCGTGGGCTTTATGGTGCTGTACTCTGGTCACTGGCACTCTCCACTCGGAGGCCAATTGCTTGCCCAAATGCGAGGAGTAATAATTTGGATGTGCATCAATAACGATTCGATCGGGTTTCGCACGAACAAGTTTGATCAAATGATCTAGGGTTGCCCTGAAACTTTCCTGACTTTCATAAGACTCCAGGTCGCCCAGGTATTGGCTGGTATAAATTCTTCCATTGGCCTGCAGCGCAAATGCACTCTTCATGTCCGCGCCAAGCGCTAGAATAGTCTGGGTCGTAAAAGCTTTCCGCACCATAGTCGGTGCAAAGCCTCGTGACCTGCGCACTACAATACGCTGGCTGTGTTTAGGTGTAATTTTTAGTACACTGTCATCCTGGGCGGTTTCAATTTCACGATTGTGTATCAGGAAATAATCTGCGATAGAGCCGAGGGATTTTATAGCTTCATCATCTTTATAGAAGATAGGTGAGTCGCTTAAATTCGCACTGGTAGCAATCAATGGTTTCTTCCAGGCTTTCATCAGTAATTCAAACATGGCGGTGTACGGCTGCATGGCTCCAATTGTATCCAGTGCGGGCGCAAGTAATACCCGACAAAGATTTGATGCAGGCTTTGCTTTTAATTTAACCAACACAATAGGGCTTTGAATGCTGGTGAAT
Organism: Flammeovirgaceae bacterium UBA2366; assembly: GCA_002344065.1. Taxonomy (GTDB): domain Bacteria; phylum Bacteroidota; class Bacteroidia; order Cytophagales; family Cyclobacteriaceae; genus UBA2336. The sequence continues at coordinate 15,718 of DDTK01000010.1, read as the reverse complement.
TCCCACGCCTCCTGTTCACTTACTTCAGCATCTAACCGAAGGGTTTCAAGATCGGGATACATCAGGGCAAAGGGTTTAGTTGGCCTGTGCTTACGTTCTCGAAGCGTTCGGATAGCATCTTCATTGCACGCATCTGCCAATAACAAATAGCCACCAATACCCTTCATGGCAATAATTTTTGCTTGCGCCAGTGCATTGACCAGTATGGGAAATGATTCCTCCCAACTGCTTGCAATACGATCTCCATCGGAATTCAGCATCCATGCTTGTATAGCACAATTGGGGCAGGAATTGGTTTGTGAATAATATCTTCTGTCTGCCGGATTATAATACTCCTTTTCACATTGCGGGCACATGGTAAACGAATTCATGGTTGTGGTGGCCCGATCATAAGGAAGTGATTTTAATATAGAGTACCGAGGACCGCAGTGTGTACACGTGGTGAATGGATACTGATGGCGATGGTCCTTCCAATCATTGATTTCCGATTTACAATTATCGCACAAGCCGATATCCGGGGTGATGAGCAAATTCGGAATTCCATCAGCTTTGCTTTCGATAATTTCAAATCTTGAAAAATGCTGATGGCTTATCTCGCGATAAGTAATGGAAGTGATACAGGATACGGGAGGGGCCTCCTCTTTTAGCCGGCTGATAAAATTTACAATGTTTTGCGGATGTCCTTCTGCTTCAATGTGAACCCCATCAACTCCATTATTCACCCATCCGTTAAGGTTTAGTTCTTTAGCCAGCCGATACACAAACGGACGAAATCCCACACCCTGAACCTGTCCTTCAATATGGATGTGGAGTGTTTTCATTAGGTTTTGATGTTCGCCATTCAGTTGGCGATTACCTCATTTGTTTTCAATTCTTTCTTCAGCCAGGCATACCACAGCCCAAGTCCTTCACCAGTACTGCACGACAAGTCAATAAACTCAAGCACAGGATTTATTCGTTTGGCGTATGCTTTCAGTTTCGGTAAATCAAACTTCAGGTAGGGCAGCAAATCAATTTTGTTTATAATACACAGCTGACTCCCGGAAAACATGTCGGGGTATTTCAGTGGTTTGTCTTCACCTTCTGTAACGCTTATGATGACGACTCTTTTTTGCTCGCCCAAATCAAACATAGACGGGCACACCAGGTTGCCAATATTTTCGATGAATACAACCGAGTGCTCCTTTGGTTTTAATTCTGCCAATGCATCCTTCACCATGGTAGCATCCAGGTGGCAGCCTTTGCCCGTGTTGATCTGTATAACAGGTGTGTTGTACTTCGCTATTCTGTCGGCATCGTTGGTGGTCTGCTGATCGCCTTCGATTACATAAAAGTCAAGTTCGTTACCTAAATCCCGCAGGGTACATTCCAGCAGCGCTGTTTTGCCAGAGCCGGGAGAACTCACCAAATTAAAGGCCGTAATTTCTTTGGCTTCGAAGTAACCGCGGTTGCGTTCGGCCAGCAAATTATTCTTTTGCAGAATATCCTGCTCCAAATCTATTTGAGTTCTTTTTGAGTTGTGCTCTTGAGACGTGTTGATGTGTTGGTGTACATCATGATTATGATGCAATTGTGGGAACAGTGCGTCACGCACGTTTGTAATTTTTATCATCCCGGGTTGGTCGCATCCACACGTGGCACACATAGTATTTTAATTTAATAGGGTTATCGACTGTATTTTCATTTCCTTGCCTCTAAGAATATTAATGAAGTACTCGCCACAAAGCGGACAAGGATCGAACAATTCCTTTATTTCAAATTCACAATCACAATTAGAACACTGCGCCCATCCCTTTACCTTGCTAATGTTGTAAGTTGCCTTCTCAAGTAAAGTATTCTTCACGCCCACATCCCAGGCAAACTCAAGCGCATGTTCATCCACACCGGAAAGATTTCCGATCTCCAGGTCAATGCATTCCACCGCTTTGGCATCATGCTTTCGGGCTTGCTCTTCAGCAGCTTCAACAATGCTCATAACTATGGATAGTTCGTGCATATCTCTTTTTTTTACGTCTGCAAAAGAAACTAACACTTTTATTTGCGAGCTCGCTTCGCAATTACATAACGCTTCACCACAAACGCGGTGATCAACACCACAGCAAGGGCTAATGGAATAGCGTGCTCCGGGTTAGCCAGAAAATGTCCGGGGCTCCAGGGATGTTCATGACCATGGCCTTCATGTGCCAGTGATACAAAGGGCAATGCCGCAGCTACTGCCAGCAGAATTGAGCGAATCGATTTCATAGCATTTCAATTTTGATGAAATCAAATCACCTCATTTTTATCAAAAATCAGTATGAGCAAAATCATTGATTACTGCTGAGAATCATCAGTCAAAAAATTAATCAGAGAATATATTTTTCAAGATGCTTTAGTTCCCCCAACGCAAACCGAGGACTTATTTAGACTTGTTCCACATAAAACAACTAATATGATCATCGAGACTTCTACCAAACGCAAAACTTATTACGAAGAACTCTCGGAGAAAGGATACTCCCGAAGAGATTTCATGAAGTTTTGTACCATGATTGCCGCCTACATGGGCCTGCAATCATCCGGTGTTGCCCAGGTAGCTGAGGCACTTAAAACAAAACCCAGGCTGCCGGTTATCTGGATGCATTTCCAGGAATGTACATGTTGCAGTGAATCCTTCATTCGCTCATCACATCCTATTGTAGCCGATATCATTCTGGATAAGCTATCGCTCGACTATACAGAAACACTCATGGCAGCTGCAGGCCACCAGGCCGAAGAAGCCATGCATAAAACCATGAAAGAACATTACGGTGAGTATGTTTTGTGTGTTGAAGGCTCTGTGCCATTAGGTGCTGATGGTGTGTATTGCATGATTGGTGGAAAATCATCGCTTGATATTTTACACGAAGTTGCTGAAGGTGCTAAAGCAATTATTTGTTGGGGCAGCTGCGCCAGCAACGGCTGTGTTCAGGCAGCTAAGCCAAATCCAACAACGGCAACGCCAATTCACAAAATCATAAAGAACAAACCTATTATAAAAGTGCCTGGCTGCCCTCCTATAGGAGAAGTGATGGCGGGTACGATTGTGCATATACTCACATTCGGAACACTTCCTGCGCTGGATAGCATTGGAAGGCCCAAAGCTTTCTACTCAAAACGTGTGCACGACAGCTGTTACCGCAGGCCATACTATGATGCCGGACTTTATGTGGAATCGTTCGATGATGAAAATGCTAAACGCGGATACTGCTTGTATAAAGTTGGGTGCAAAGGCCCCAGCACATACAATGCCTGTGGTGTTATGCGGTGGAACAATGGTGTAAGCTTCCCGATTCAATCCGGTCATGGATGCTTTGGTTGCAGCGAGGAAAGTTTCTGGGATAACGGCCCGCTCTATCAGCGTCTACCCAATATTGCGGGCTTTGGTATTGAGGCCACGGCAGACACCGTTGGCAAGGTTGCCTTGGGTGTTACGGCAGCGGGTATCGCTGCTCATGCGGTAGTTACCAATTTGCGAAAAGGCAAAATGATCAACAACCTGATCTCCGAAGGAAAAGAATCTGAACAACAACTTAAAGAAGACTAACCATGACACGCATAGTAGTTGATCCTATCACCCGCATTGAAGGCCATTTGCGGATTGAAGCAGAAATAAACAACGGAAAAATAACCGATGCCTTCAGCTCAGGCACCATGGTTCGTTTAATTGAAGAGATTCTTCGCGGCCGTGATCCGCGCGATGCGTGGGCATTTGTTGGCCGGGTATGCGGTGTTTGTACAACGGTTCATTCACTCGCTTCAATACGTGCAGTTGAAGACGCACTGGATATTACCATTCCGCCCAATGCCGAATTGGTTCGTAACCTGATGTTCTGTGCACAAAATGTACAAGATCACGTCATTCACTTCTATCACCTTCACGCGTTGGATTGGGTAGATGTAGTGAGTGCCTTAAAGGCTGATCCAAAAAAAACATCGGAGATTGCACAAAGCATTTCAAACTGGCCAAAAAGCTCACCCGGATATTTCTCCGATCTGCAAAAGCGCTTAACAAAATTCGTGGAGAGTGGACAGCTTGGAATTTTTGCCAACGGCTATTGGGGCCACCCCGCTTACAAACTCCCGGCAGAAGTAAATCTGATCGGTGTTGCTCACTATCTGGAAGCACTTGAATGGCAAAAAGAAATTGCCAAAGTGCACACCATTTTTGGTGGCAAAAATCCTCACCCGAATTTTCTGGTGGGCGGTATGGCTTGTTCGATAAGTTTGGATGATGCCAGCGGTATTAATGCTGAACGTCTTGCCTATGTAGGCAAACTCTTAAAAGATGCACAGCAGTTTGTTGAACAGGTTTACATTCCTGATCTCCTCGCCATTGCTCCTTACTACCTGGATTGGGGTGCTATTGGTGGCGGATTAGGAAACTTCATGGCCTATGGCGATTTGTCTACTTCCGGATATCGCGATGTGGGAAATTACAAATTCCCTTCCGGGGTAATCCTTAATAAAGATCTAAGCAAGATACACGAAGTGGATCTGCGTAACGATTCCGAAGTTGAAGAATACATCACCAACAGCTGGTATGAATATGCCGGTGGCGATGGTGTAGGTTTACACCCCTGGAAAGGTGAAACCAAATTAAAGTACACCGGCCCAAAACCTCCGTTTGATTTTCTTAACACCGAAGACAAATACAGTTATCTGAAAACTCCACGCTGGAAAGGACACGCGGTAGAAGTAGGTCCGCTGGCAAGGATGCTTGTTGGTTATGCCAGTGGAAGACCCGAATTCAAAGAAGTGGTAGATTATGCACTATCAGCATTGAATGTTCCGGCTACCGCATTATTCTCTACGTTAGGAAGAACAGCCGCCCGCGGACTGGAAGCTAAGCTTGTAGCCGGTTGGGGACTTGAATTCTACGATCAACTTATTACCAACATCAAAAATGGTGATACCCGCATGGCCAATACGGAAAAATTCAAACCCGAAACCTGGCCGAAAAAAGCGATGGGGGTTGGGCATACCGAAGCACCGCGCGGTGCATTAGCGCACTGGATTGTAATCGAAGACCAAAAAATTGCCAACTATCAACTGGTGGTTCCTTCTACCTGGAATGCTTCACCGCGCGATAAGGATGGCAACCCATCAGCCTACGAATCTGCATTGAAAGACACACCCGTACACGATGTGAATCAACCGTTGGAAATTCTACGCACCATTCACTCGTTCGACCCTTGCCTGGCCTGTGCCGTGCACCTATACGATGAAGAAGGAAAGCATATTAATAAAGTGAAGGTTTTATAATGTTAGCGTTATGAACACAACTGTAATATCAAAACCACACAGACTGAGACGCGTGTTTGTCTGGCAATTGCCGGTACGGGTATACCACTGGTTGAATGCATTATGCATTCTGGTGCTGATCGCCACCGGCTTTTATATTGGTAATCCCTTAGCCATACTGTCCGGTAAAGAAGCCTCTGACCTTTATATTATGGGCACCGTTCGGTTCATTCATTTTGTAGCTGCCTATATTTTCTTCTTCAACTTTGCTTTCAGAATTTACTGGGGCTTTGTCGGAAATAAGTATGCCGGTTGGAAAAATTTTATTCCTACCAACAGGCAATTTTTTAAAGACATGTGGGCGGTAATTAAAACTGACATTTTTATGACGAAGGGAAGTGAGTTGCACACCATCGGTCATAACCGTGTGGCAGGCTTCATCTATTTCTTAACCTTTATTGCATTTGGTATTCAATGCCTTACCGGTTTCGGATTGTACTCGGCCACCAGCGATTGGTGGTTTCCGAATTTATTCGCCTGGGTTCCTGCCGTAGTGGGTGGTGATTTCATGCTCCGGCAAATTCATCACTGGACGATGTGGTTCTTCATTCTGTTCACGGTAGTGCATGTGTACCTGGTGTTCTATCACGACTATGTAGAAGGCCGCGGAGAGATTTCATCGATGGGTGGTGGTTGGAAATTTATTGAAGAAGAAATTTTTGAAACCGACAAAGCCAAAGAAGAAAAGAAAAAATAAAACAAGTATCCGTTTACAGTCGTGAATTTAATTTGACCGTCATTGCGATCCCGACAAAGTCGGGAGAAGCAATCCCAAACTTCCCGTTTAGTTTACACTATGAATGGGGGATTGCTTCGTCACAAAGCAATTTGTGTAGTTGAGTAGTCTCATTAATGTTCCTCGCAATGACGCTAATGATTTAGGGACACAAGCGGATGTTCAGAAAACATAATGAGTATGAATAAAGCATCTGATACACTGATCCTCGGTGTTGGCAATTACCTGATGGGTGATGAAGGACTGGGCGTTCATCTTGCTCAGCAATTAAAAAATGAAATTACTCCCGGACTGGCCGATGTATTGGATGGCGGTACGGCCGGATTTCAATTAATGGAATATATCGAATCGTATCCGCGGGTTATTCTTATTGATGCCACCCTGGATGATAAGCCTGCGGGTACAATTCAACTCATTCGCCCGAGATTTGCTTCTGATTTTCCTAAAGCCATGAGTACACATGAAATCGGGCTAAAAGACTTAGTTGAATCACTCACGCTACTCGACCAACTGCCTGATGTGTATTTGTTTGTGGTTTCTGTAAAAACTATTCAGCCCCTTTCCGTTGATCTTTCCCCTGACGTTCAAGTTGTATTCCCGGAATTGAAGAGAAGAATACTGGAGCTTTGCCTTCGTCCTGTTGAGGTAAACTAAACGATCAACACACTCCCTCGCCCACATGCTTATGTAGGGGGTGTCTACATTATTTATCCATGCTCGGTTCATACCTTTAATAAAATCATTAAACCCAAAAATGAAATGAACCGGCTTTTTCTACCACTCACTTTAGTTGTGTGGAGCTTTACGTCCCTGTCTGCACAAGATATCATTACCAAAGCAGCGGCTGAAGGTTGTGAATGTTTAAAAAGTATTAACACGGATGACTTTACGGAAAAACAACTTCCCTTTAAAATTCTGGGGTGCTTGTCTGAGTACTCCGATGAGGTTGAGGCTGAGTTGCGCAAACAGGGCACTTTTAAAGAGGAGCCCTTCGAAGCAATGACCGCTGTGCGTAATGAGGCCTACAAAAACTGCCCCGATGAATTTGCACGGCTTAATAAGAAGAAAGAAAAAGTAGAGGTTGATCCTAAGTTGCTTGCAATTGATTCAAATACAGAATTATTAAAGGGTTTTGGCGATGCGATTTGCCGCTGTCTTGAAGTTACCAAAGAGAAGGATTGGGACGAATGCATGAAGCGCGTGTTTGAGGCCAATGAAGAATCATTGGAAGAGCGGCTGACAACGCATTACAAAGAGATTGACAATATGTTCAAAGCCATGACTGTTCTGGGATTAGATCTGGCCATGACCCTTATGGATAATTGTGCTGCATTGGAAAACGATGAGACTTTTGCAGCACTAAAAGCCTATCCTGCCGCAACCAATGGGTGTAACAAGTTGGTGATGGGCGAATACGTAACCGAAACTATACTAGGAGATGTTAAGGCTGTTGTAACCGCCAACCGGTATAGTGAATTTAAAGATGGAAAGATGACCGAAGATTACAAGCTTACCTGGAATGGTTGTACGGCAACATTAGTAGCTCAAAAGCCGGTAGAGGCAGGCGGAATAAAAAAGGGTGATGCCATAAAAATGGAAATCAAACGGGCCTCCGATAAAGGCTTTTTAAGTGTGATCTACTACAAGACAATACCGGCTCCGCACCTGTTTGTTAAAACGAAATAAATAAAGTTCAAGCTCTTAGAAAACAAACCATATAGTAGTTAACCACCTTCGGGGCTTTTACCGATTAGAACGGATCACCATTCTGAATACCGAGCATGTACTCACTTCTTGCCGGAGCTACTGTCTGAAGATATTTATAAAGTGCAATAAGTTCCATGTCGCTCATGCGGCTGAAGGGCCCCCAGGGCATGGGTGTGCCCGGAATGACCCGGCCATCGCGAAAACGTTTAATAAAATCTTGCTGAGTCCAATCGGCCATACGTCCGGTTTCCTTGTCGGGAGTGATGTTTGGTGTCATTATATGTTTGCCTTTCACGATGTTTCCGTTTTCATCGATGATTTCAAATTTGTTTCCACCAGAAAACCCAGGTCCCGTATATGCTCCGGTCATCATATCGCGCGGGGTATGGCAACCTCCGCAGTTAGCAATACTGTTGGCGATATATGCACCATAGGTGGCTGTTGAATCAGGCGCAGGGGCAGGGGGCACATCTCCATCGCCCATGGGCTTAATAAGAAATGAAAAAACTGCTTTGCCTATAAAATTGAGCTCATGCTTTGGTCTGGGATTGTGAATAGGTTCCTGCGAACGAAGAAAAGAGATAATGGCTTTAAGGTCATCGTCACTCATATCATAGAAAGGCATCATGTCAATAATGGCCCTTCCATCCCGGGCAACTCCATAGCGCAACGCACGGGCAATTTGTCCATCCGTAAGTTTTCCGATTCCTGTTTCTTCATCCGGTGTAATGTTAGGAGCAAACATATTTCCAAAGGGCATCTTGAAATCAAATCCGCCTTTTAGCGGGGCTTCTTCTCCACGATCTACACGTTGGAACTCAGTCATAGGTGCATGACAAAAGGAACAATGTGCCGGACCGTATGCGAGATACTTTCCTCTCGCGATCATAGCGGAATCCGTACTGGCCTGGATGTCAGGATAAGGCGCATCAAAGGTGCGGTTATAGCGAAGGTTAACGGTGATTACTAAAATCACAACAACTGTTACAAGTATCAAAACAATACCGAGTAGAATTTTCTTGAGCATGGCTGATTGAGGTTAGGTTGAATGAATATTTTAAGCATCCATGTATCACTCAGATGGTGGTGTAAAACGCTCCACAATATTTTCTATCGGCTTAACGGTTTGGAGATATGCGAATATGGCTTTCAGGTCGTCTTCTTCCATGTGCGCGTACATCATCCAGGGCATAATTGTGTTGTATTCACCGGGTGCCACCGTTTGAGCAACGTAGGAAGAGTCGGCATACTGTTTGAACATCCGTACAAATTTTTCCTCCGTCCAGGTGCCTATACCGGTTTTGTCGGGTGTAATATTCATTGTTCGCAGTACTGATCCGTCCGGAAAAACAAACTCACGTCCTCCGCCAAAGGCCTGCTCTTTTATGATTTGTCCGCTACCGCTTACTTGTGTATGGCACTCAATGCAACCAGAGGCGTTGGTCATGTAGGCACCGTATGCAATCCAGTCTGATTTATCCGGGCGTTTTTGTGGTTGAGCTTTTTGCGGTATAGTCTTTACGATTAAACTGAAAGGAAAATCTGGTTGTGATTCAGGGATTTCATTTTGAACAGGCTCAAGCGAACGAATATAGGCAATGACACTATAGATATCTTCCGGGTCCATTTTACCATAATGCAGGTAGGGCATTATCGGAAACATGGCCTTGCCATCTTTATTCACACCCGTAGTGATAACCCTGAAAAGTTCACCATCTGTATAGCTGCTGATACCAGCGGGCGTGATGTTCTTCGCATAAAACACTCCGGGGAAGCCATCGTTCTGATTGAATTCATCTCCTCCTGCGCCCAGTGTTCCTTCTTTCGGTGGTCCCGTAAATTTCGTCCAGTCGCGTTGTGCATGACAGTCCATGCAAAGCATTACAGCATTCGCCAGGTATCGTCCGTGTTCGATGCGTTCCTGAGTATAATCAATTTTCAAATCCTCTGCGGAGCCCACATTGGGCATGGCTGCATTTACATAGCTTAATATGGCCACGACAGCCAGAATTAGAAACACAACGAAATACGTTATGTATTTAACGATTTTGTTCATGATTGAGGGGTTCATTGGTGTAATAGCGTATCCGAAGTTAAACAAACCCTTGCTAAACCACCCAAAAATTCAATGAAATAAGATGCTGTTCTACATCAGGTCATCAATAATGCTGATTTAAACTTTTTGATGCGCCAGGCCTGGTCATCATAGCGTCTGGGAAAGGGAATGGCGGTAATTTTTTCTGCATAAGGAACAGCTTGCTTCAACACATTAAAACCTCCACCAGTAAAAATCCGTGAGGCAAGCGGAAACCAATCCTGAGCCGGAAACCAGGCATAACAAAACACATTTTCCTCAACGATCTGCTGATCGCTCAGTACAATAAATACAGGATCTTGCTTTTCCAAACGGGCAACTTCTTTGGCATACCGCACCAGTGACTCAACCTCTTCCCGGATGAAGGAATGAACAATGAGCCAAACCGGTTTTGCCTGTGGAATAATTTTCCTGGAAATAATTCTGCTGCTGTCAGCTTGCGGATAGTTAAGGTCAATGGGAGAAATATTTTCTGAGACTTCACTGACAAACTGCAAATGCTCTTCTTCCAATTCCTCAAAAAGCAACGTCTCATTAAAACGAAGTTGTCCGGCCTTAACCAGTAATTTATAATTACTCCAGTTCAATCGCCTGGCCAGGTAAACTGTTCTTAGGTTCAGGGCTGGTAATTCGCCAAACAACCCCACAGGAAATGCATCGACATATAATTCCGTGAATGGTATAATGTTTAGCGTAGATTGAATCTGTTGAGTAAGTCCGTGTGGGGTTTCGTGCTCGACAAACACGATCTCCTCGTGTGAAAATAATTTTTCCGCCAGCGGATTATTAGTCAGAACCTTAATCGATGTGAGGTGAGCCTGGTCAATGAAGGTGCGCACCCGGTACAGGTGGCCCAGTCCTCCTCCCATCGCATAGAAAAGTTTCATCGACCCCGCTTGGCGAGCTCGGCCATGATGATAAACTTTTCGCGCTCTTTCAAATCATCGATTAGCAAAATGCCAGCGGCCAGCGATTGTCCGAAGCCTTGAATTTTGTAGCGTCCTTCCACATCATACCAATCGGTACTCTCGCTAAGCCGAATTGATTTAATCTCTGTCTCGTTCCGCTCCAATTTCAATTTCCCATCGCGCAACTTAACTTCATAGCCACTGTACATCTCTTCGTTGTTGGCAATCTTTAATTTGTCTTCATACAGTTTGATTTTCCAGATCAGTTGTTCGTTGCCATCACGAAGTTTAAAACCATCATCATCAAGTTTAACAGCATACACCATGGTGTTGGAAGGATCATAATATTTTCGCTTATCGCTGCGTTTCGCCACGCCAATGAGTTGGCCGTCTGCATCCCTTACAGAAATTTCATCAGAACTGATACTGATCGCAGCCAGCTCTGCATCCGTTGCGGAGTGAATAGAATATTGGCCAGAACCTTCATTCGAGCTACTGAGCGTGCAGGCGGACAGCAGTGTGATTACTATCCAGCCACGTTTTGATAAGTTCATCATATCGTTTGGTTTCAAGTTGTACGGTATACTGTGTATGTATGGTGCTTTTCAGTTGGGCGCCCAGCGCTGCGCGGGAATCACCTGATAAATTTACAAAATCAAAAAAAGATTTCCGGCATGATAAGGCTTCACCGGGTGTAAACACCATGCCATTTTGCCGGTCTGTGATAATGTCTTTCATGCCGCCTGTGTTGGAAGCTATAACCGGAATGCCCAGGGCACCGGCTTCCAGCAACACGTTGGGCATGCCATCATAAAATGAAGGAATGGCAATGCCATCGCAACACAAATAATACTTCAGCAACTCATACCGGTCGAGAAAGGGACAAGAGGTTATGGAAAACTCGTTGGAGGCTATGAGCTGCCCGGTTTCATCGGTTACTTCCCCGATTAGTAAAAAGTGCATCCGCTCCAACATTTCAGATTGCCGTAAGGCATCAAATAAAAAACGAACACCCTTCTTGGCTTTTAACTGTCCGAATAAGCCAATGCAAACTTTATGTTCACTGTTTTCCTTTCGCCATGTTTCGGCAAATGCAAGTTCACTCGGCGTTGGATTCCAGCTTTCTATATCAATGCCATTGGGTACATACTGCACATTCACGTGCGGAAAAAGTTTTTTTATTTTTTCAATCTTGTCCTTTGAAACTACACTCACCACGCGGGAGGCTTCCAGCACATCACGCATCATATCACGTTTACGTGGTGTAAAAACCGCGGAGTCAAAATCGTTACCACGCACCAGGGTGAGCAACGGCACCGATAACCATTTTGAAAAAACTGGCGCGGCTAGCATCGGTAAGTAACCACCAAAACAAACGATGGCCGAAATGGATTTTTGCCTGACAAATTCCCAGGTTACATTGAGCGTGTGTGCTTCACTGTCTTCAAAGGGAGCGACTGCATACCACCCATTCAGTTGTTGCGTTACCTGAAAGGGAATGCCCCGATCTGTGAAATGCAATACATTTATGGTATGCCCGAGTTTGCGCAGCTGATCAACAATCCTGTCGCACGACTGGGCCATGCCTCCGCGCTGTGGCGGATAATTTTCGGTGAGCCAAAGGATGCTCATCTAGCTATCAAAAATATTTCGTGATTCATTCTCACTTCCCAGCAATCCACTGCCACGCCTGGAAACGCTGTCATAATCATAGCTGTTAAAAAGTAAATCGTTCCACACCAAGGCTTCGGTGATTCTGCTGCCGGTGCCTGCGATACCGCTTGCTGCAGCAGGTATTGCTTCTGTTGATGTGGTCTGGCCTTCTGCGGCAGCACCGTGAAGGGGTTGAAGCAATCCAAAGAGCAACGCCAATTCTTTAAAAAACACACCGGGCTTTAATACACCGTATGTTTCCTCCTTTTTCTTTTCCTTGAGTTTGAACAGGTAACTATCGGTATTTTCGCTAAACTCTACTTGTGGTGGTATATTTATTTCATTGCGCTTGTACACATTTTTATTTGCCGTTAGCCGGATAAAAATGCGGTGCACTGTTTTTGTTTTCGATTTGGACTTCCCTCTCGGGTTGGTGTAGCTTACTTTCTTAATTTCATCCATCACAACCGCTTCCAGGTAGGAACTATCCAAAAGCGTAACGCCTGCAATGATCATTTTCGGTTCGTATGTGTTGATGTAGCGCTTCCGACCATGAACATTAACTTCCTCCTTCGATGGGGTTAGCGCCTTAAACGGATCGCGAAAATCAAGTGAAGCTGAAAGCTTGGCTTCTTCACCGGCTTTCTGCCGTACAACCTCCAGAAAAGGCATGAAAAACAAACGCAGATAATTGTTGATATCGCGTTTTGCAAAGTGACTTCTCGTTTGGGCCATGTTAAAAAGAAAGATTCCCAAAATAACAGGAAGTGCAAACAGGTAATAGTTCTCCATTACAAACGCCAAAATGACAAGGCCGATAATGCCTACCGTTACTAACGACATCCTTACGGACAATGTCTGTCTGGCCTTATCGCTGTATTCATCATAGGCACTTGCCTTGCTCAAAAATCCAATCCAGTGTTTTACACTCAAGGTGGTATTAATGATTTTGTTGTCGACAAAATGTTTTTGCTGCGGGGTAAGCTCCTGGTAAAACTGATTGGCTTTGCTGATGCTCATGGTAGTGGAGGTTAAAAAGAAAAGGTCAGAACATTATCATAAACCTGCTGCAACGTACGGTGTGCGTGCGACCAGGTAAACTCCTGTTGAATTTTTCGTCTGGCTTGTTCACCCAACTGCCGGGTGCGTTCCGGGTAATCCATGGCAATGCGCATGGTGCGCGACAATTCTGCAGGACGATCTGCACGACAAAGAATGCCATCCTCATCATGACTGATGATCTCACTCACCACCGGAATTTGAGAAGCAATAACGGGTGTACCACACGCCATACTCTCCAGAATTTTCAGGGGCGAACAACCCTGCTCCAGGTTTCGGCTGCATTCTGTAAGGGGTGCTACGGAGAACAATGCATGCGTGAGCACACTGTTTAACGCTGGCTTATCCAGTTGATACCGCCAGATCACCTTGTCCGACACACCAATCTTTTCCGCAAACTTGATGTACGGCTTTGCATGATGCTCGGTGTAGGATGAACAAATGACAAGCGGCACTGGTAAATCCTGAAGGTAGCGTAAAGCCCGGAGCAGCACATCAACGCCTTGCCAGGGTTGAAGCGCTCCCACATACACCATGTATTTCTCAGGAAGGTCTGCCGGGCGCAGTAATACTTTTTCAGGCACTTCAGCACCGTTGGGTATGACGGTGATTTTTTCTTCCTCTACACCACGCAACATCAAACATGCCTTCGTTGTGTGCGAAGGGGTTATTACCGCAGTGGCCTTCGTCAAACACCGTTCCTCCATGCGAAGAATCTTTTGCAACGTTTCCCCTGCGATGTACGGATAGCGATATGGCAACTCAACGGAAGGTAGTCCGTTTACTTCAAACAGCGGGCGTATGTGCGGAAATTCCAACACGGCCATACCGCCCCAGGTATCGCGGAAGTGGCCCACCACCAGGTTGTATTGTTGATCGAGAATTGATTTTGTCCAGCGCATAAAAGCTGTGGCACGCTTCAGTATATTCTCTTCTTCCGATTCAAAACAGTATTGATGAATGTGCTCCGTCCAGATTGGAGGTTGATTGCTTTTCAGTGTGAGTAATAACAGTGTAGGGTGTGCACCTGCCAGCACATCACACATATGATGAATATGCGTTGACGCACCTTTGTAAGAAGGGTGCGGGTCGAAGGCCACGTAAACAGACCGGTAATCGTTACGCATGGCGGCCGGTTAAACTTTGCGCGGGGGTAGTTCAAAGGCTTTGGCTTCGTGCTCGAGGTGGCCTTTGTGCGAGCCATCACAAAAAGGTTTGTTTTTAGATTGCCCACAACGACATAGCGAAACCAGTGTTCGTCCTTGTAAACCATAGGCATTGCCTTGCATATCTACAATTTCAAAGTCGCCTTCAATTTTTAATGAACCATTATTGTTAACCGTGATTTTAGTTGTCGCCATCTCTTGAGTTTAATTAGTCTGATTGTAAAGTTAACATTTGATCTGTCTTTGCCATTGGCCAAAGAAAAGTGTTTAAAATAAATTAGTTCATGGTGGTCTTCAAAAATTGGTTATTTGATGTATATGATAATTATCCCTGAAAAGCATGTCATTCGTCATGGGCAGGGAAATTCTGATTTGGTACATTTATTATGGTTAAAGAGAGGGAAGTATTCACTTAACAACATCATTATGAAAACCTTCATTATAGCCTTTTTACTTATTGCAGCAACTGCATTACCTATTCTGTTTATACCGCTGCTGGCAATTTCAGTGGTGATTTGGCTCATTGTTTCTCCTTATGTGACCACACACAACACGTGGTTTGCTTCCAAGAGTGATCTTGAGCATGAATTGAAACACTAACCTGCAATGCCAATTATGGTAGTTGGTTTTGTTTTGAACCACAAACTGGTTGATAGTATCTAATCATGAGCGCCCTTGATAGGTTCACTTTGTTACCTGTGAGGTAAATATTATCTTTATTAAAACATCAACAGGAAAATCGTTTATGCAGGATTTTGTCGACAAAGTACTCTCCAGCCCCTTGTATCTTACCATTGGTATAGTCCTGATTGTTGTGCTCTTCTTTTCCATTTTCAAGCGCATTATAAAACTCATCATCATTCTCGTTATCGCACTCATTCTTTATGTTGTGTATGTGCGCTATACAGGCAACTCCGTGAAAGATCGGGTTGAGCGAATGGTTAAGTGACGATGGTTTCTCAATGCGAGTATCCGTTTGACGTCCTAAAATTAATATAGCATCACACATTAACACATCACCCCTTCCCCTCTCCTGCAGGAGAGGGGTGTACGAGGTACGAGCCTGCCTGTATTC
>DDTK01000001.1 GCA_002344065.1 Flammeovirgaceae bacterium UBA2366 | reverse complement strand
ATTTCCTGATCCTTGTTCACGTGATTGGCTTTAGCTTCATAATTACTGAGTTTCTTGATCCAGTACTGGATGGTGCTTCTGGAAACATTGTGTTTCTTGGCAGCGTAATTTACGGAAATACGTCCGTTGTTAATCTTGTTGATCAGGTAAAGTTTGAAGTCAAAACTGACCTGTTTGCCGTTTCTTTTTCGGCCGGGTTGATTTTTGGATTTGTCCATGGTGACCTGGGGTTTTGGTCAACCTATTTTAGGACGCCACACTTCAACACATTGTGGATAACCTCCACACTATGTGGTGTGCTGTATCAAGGTGATAGGGATCGGATGTTGGCAACGCGATGCGTTTAGCTCATTGCTTACTGTACGTTAGTGATGTCTAGTTCAGGTATTCTGGTAACTCAACCCCTGCTTTCAATGCAGGATCGGCAATAGGTGTGAGACGCTTGGTTTCCAAGGGTACTACACCAGCCCAGATATTCAATTGATAATCTTCATCATCATCTTTCGGGTCGCCTGTACGAATTTTTGCTGACGCTTCTTCGATCGCAAAGGCGAGTACCATTGTTTTCTTCCACTCGCTTTCATTGGGTTGGCGGATATCATCCCAGCGACCAGGTTGCATTTTGTTGGTGAATACTTCCAAGGCCTTATAGATCTCCTCATCATCGTCTACACGTTCTGCCTTGCTGAATATAATTACCGAACGGTAATTCACTGAATGATGAAACGCAGAGCGCGCGAGTACGAGTCCGTCCATGAGCGTTACGCTGATGCACACTGGTAATTTTTTTTCTGCGAGTTCACGCATGTAATGGCTGCCCACTGAGCCGTGGATGTAAAGTTTGTTACCTATTCTGCAAAAGCCAGTTGGAATTTGAAAAGGTTCATTTTCCTGTACGAAGGCGAGCGTACAGAAAAGAGCTTCGTCTAAAATGGCGTAAATGGTTTCTTTATCATACGCACCGCGCTTGGGCAAACGTGTAATGGTTGTTTTATCTGTTTTCGGAAATTCGCTCATACTATTTGTACGATGTGGTTCCACTGATGCTCATCGGCTTCAGCACCAATACGAATGTTGTGCAGTTTTTGTTTTACCTGCTGCTGAAAACTGGTTGCTCCAGCCTGCGGAAGCTGATAATCTTTACCGTGGATATTGATCGTGGCAATAGGAGCAACAACAGCTGCTGTTCCTGCACCAAAGGCTTCGGTGAGCTTTCCGTTGTTGAAACCTTCGGCCAGATCGGAGATGCTTACTCTACGTTCTTCCATTGGCAGGCCTAAATCATGTGAGAGTGTAATAATGGAATCGCGGGTAATGCCATCCAGTATGGCAGATGTTAGCTTTGGTGTTATAAGTTTTCCATCCAGTACAAACATCACGTTCATGGTACCGGCTTCATCAATGTAGTGATGTTCTTTTGCGTCTGTCCATAATACCTGGTCGAAACCTTGTTCGCGTGCCTGCTGCGTAGGCAAAAATGCCCCGCCATAATTGCCGGCACATTTGGCAAAGCCGGTTCCGCCTTCAGCGGCTCGCACATAGTGTTCTTCAACTTTTACCCGCAAGGGCTTGCTGTAATAGGGCCCCACCGGGCTGGTCATTATAATGAACTTATATTCATCTGAAACTTTTACACCTAATCGGGCCTCACTGGCAAATACAAGTGGTCGTATATATAAGGAGGAGCCTTCTGTGCGGGGTACCCAATCGTGATCGGTTTCAATAAGTGTTGTTAATCCTTGCACAAATAAATCGTGAGGTACTTCAGGCATGCACATCCGCGCAAGCGATTTATTCAGACGTTCATGATGTTTATGAATACGGAAAATGGAAACATTACCATCTTTCATTTTATAGGCTTTCATGCCCTCAAAAACAGCCTGGCCGTAATGAAGTGAAAGTATGGCGGGGCTCATTTTCAGATCTCCGTACGGAACAATTTCAGGAGCATGCCATTGACCATTTTTATAATCGGCCACCAGCATGTGATCAGCTATGTATTTACCAAATTCGAGTTTGGTGAAATCAATATCGCTTAGGCGGGATTGAGAAGTTTTTTTTACCGGAATGGAGGCAAATGTTGTCATGATGAAATGATTTCTTAAAAGTAGCGATAATTCAAATCGTAAAAAACGAACTAGTTAACCGTTTTGGGTTTCCATAAGCGACTGATCTGATACCCGCGGTTAACCATATAAATACCACCGATGGTTATTAAAATACCAATTCCGATCGTTGTATTTAATTTTTCATCCAGAATCAACCAACCCAGTATTACTGCCACCAATGGATTTACATAGGCATAAAGTGACACAATGGTCATGGGAAGTTTTTTCAAGGCATACAAATACGATGCATAGGCGATAATGGAACCAAAAGCGATCAGGTAGAGCAGCGAATATAACGACTCGCCCGACCAGTGAACGTTTTGCAGGTCATCAAACAAAAAACTGAAGGGGAAAAGCCACAAGCCGCCAAAAAGCATTTGCAAGCCAGCGTTTACAAAAGGGTTTGAATCAGCGGGTTGCTTTTTAATCCAGATGCTGCCCAGGGCCCAACCCAACACCGCCAGTAATATGAGTACAATGCCAACCTGGTATTCTGTTTTGGCAAATTCATTTACGTGTTCGCTGAAAATGGTAACGATACCCGCCATGCCGATGAGTACTCCAATTACGATCGGCCATGTTGGTTTTTCTTCGCGGTTTACCGCCAGGTTAATAAGGATTACCATTACCGGCATGAGGGAACAAATAATGGCAGCTATACCACTGGGTATTTCCATTTCTGCCCATGCCACAAGCCCGTTGCCCATGGAAATCATTAAAAAACCACCAATGGCCATTCTTATGAGGTGCGCTTTGGGGGGAAGTTTAAATTGACCAATGGCTAACAGGATGGCGAGCAGTAAGAACCCGGCAATACTTTGCCGAATGGCTGTAAAAAGTAAGGGCGGAAAATGAAGTACGGCAATGCGCAGTGCCAGGTAAGTGGTTCCCCAAATAATACAGACCGCCACCAAGGCTGCGTAGGCTAATGCGAGTTCTCGTTTCATAAAAAGAAACGCATAAGTAACAATAAAGTAAATGTGATGCTCGAGCCGGGTGTTTTTTTATTTATACCCAAAACGATGATCCGTAAACATACCTATAACTTGATTTATAGTCATCGCGGGCCTGCCTGCACGTAGCCGCTTCGGCAAAGGCATGCATTTGACCCGCGATCCCAAACTATCAATGAGATGACGGCTCGCAGGCCGGCATGACATTTAGTTTTTTTTTGCGGATCATCAGAATACCCAACGCTGCTCCTTATAAAAGTGGAGCCCGTCTTCAATGAGTTTGCTAAGTTCAGTCAGGGGTAGGGCATCCGGCTTACTAAAGTGAAAACAGGTCTCGCCTGACCGGTAAGGTTTAAGCTCCTCACTCAGGTTATCTTTCAGTTCCTGACTTAAATAAAGCGGATAGAAATAGAAGCTGACAAACTTTGAAAATATGATCACAGAGGCAAACATGAAGCCCTTTTTATAGCGGGCATCTGATCCACGGCTGCGGTAGATGTGATTGGTCCATAATTCATAGTGCTGACTATTGCTTGCTTTGACCTCAAAATGTTTGTTCACCGGCTCTAATAACCCCACCAGAAAGTTGAACGTTTCTTCCAGGTTTAGCGGGATATCTTTGGTGCCTTTCCTAAGATTTTTAACGTGGGCGGTTGTTGAGGTTTTGGATATTCTCATGTGTGATGGATCACGTTTCCAGGGTAAACAGGTTGTAAATCGAATAAGCAAAAAGTCCGAAGCATAGCCATGTTATGATGCCATACACAATATTTATAGACTCTCTGGTTTGAAAAAGCAGGCAATGTCTGAAGAACTGGCGGAGGGTTTCCATATTCAGCAAAAGGTTTGTCCCGAAGGATGCGTTTAGGTTTAGCGTTTTTGATAATCCGAAACTATGGGAATTTAAAAAACATAAAAGTGCATTTTTAGCGCAGACCTTACATGTTTCTGTCGCCTGAGTTTTAGTAACGATTTTTGAATCTGCCGATCCCTGCTTTTTTAAGTATATTTGCCCGTTTGCAACACAGCAACCATCAAACTATACCCACTATGACTATTGAACAGTTGAAAGACTTGAAGGCCAGAACAGCGGCTTTGAGGAGGTATCTTTGACTACGATCGTAAGATCATTGAAGTAAAAGACGAAGAACAAATTACCCAACAGGCTGATTTCTGGAACAACCCAAAACAGGCTGAAGTAATGTTAAAAGCCCTGCGGGCCAAGAAAATCTGGACGGATTCTTACGAGCGTATCCATAAACTTCTGGAAGATCTGGACGTGCTCAATGAATTTCATGAAGCCGGAGATGTGGGGGAGGAAGAACTCGATCGTGAATATGCCAAAGCGGAAAAGGCTGTAGAAGAACTTGAGTTCAAGAAGATGCTCAGCCACGAGGAGGATCAACTTAGCGCGATCATAGAAATAAATCCCGGAGCCGGTGGAACAGAAAGCAATGACTGGGCTGACATGCTCAACCGCATGTACATTATGTGGGGCGAGAAGCAAGGCTACACGGTATCGCAAATCGATTACCAACCGGGCGAAGTGGCCGGTATAAAATCTGCTTCCCTGGAAATTGATGGGCCTTTCGCCTATGGCAAGTTGAAATCAGAAATAGGGGTACACCGGTTGGTGCGCATTTCACCGTTCGATTCCAACCAGCGCAGGCACACATCGTTTGCTTCCGTTTTTGTTTATCCGAAAGTGGACGACACCATTAATATAGAAATAAATCCGGCTGATGTTGAAATCCAGACTTCCCGTTCGGGGGGTGCAGGTGGGCAAAATGTAAACAAGGTAGAAACCAAAGTTCAGCTTACGCACAAACCATCGGGTATTGTTATTGTATGCCAGGTAGAACGTTCGCAACACGCCAACCGTGAGCGCGCCATGCAAATGCTGAAGTCGAAGTTGTACCAGGCCGAGATGGACAGGCGCAATGCAGCACGTGATAAGGTTGAGGCCGGAAAAATGAAAATTGATTTTGGCTCGCAGATCAGAAACTATGTATTGCATCCATATAAACTAGTGAAGGATGCCCGTACAGGTGTGGAGCGTACCGATGCGCAGAACGTGCTTGACGGAGATTTAGAAGATTTTATCAAAGGCTTTTTACTCAGCATGCAGGAAGACTCTGTGACGAAATGATAAGGCAGGTTATCATCACCCTCTTCCTGTTGCTTCCGGTTTGGATGGTCGGTGCACAGCCATCGGGTGTTTACATTATTGAAGGCCGCCTAACCGATGCAACCACAGGGGAGCCTGTTCAATACGCTTCCATTGGTATTGAAGGTTCATCGGTGGGAACAAGTTCCAATGCCGATGGATATTTTTCCCTTCGGATACCGGCTTCCTATCATTCCAAAAGTTATTCCTTGAAAATTTCCTGTGTGGGGTACGACAATGAAATCGTACAGAATCCTTCCGAGAAATTAGACATCAAGCTGAAGCAATCAAAAACCATGTTAAAGGATGTTGTAGTTTTTGGAAAAGATTTATCGCCACAAGGCATTGTGAAACGAGCCTTCGCCAACATCAAACACAATTATTACACAAAGCCCTTCATCTACCAGACTTTTTACCGGCATTATTGCAAAGATGATTCGGTTTACGGAAGGTTAATTGAAGCTGCTGCCGATGTATACAAGCGAAAAGGATACAAAGTTCAGCAACCCTTTCCGGGATGGAAAGATGAAGTGCGTGTAAACCAGTTGCGCAGGAGTTATGACAATACCAAAGTGGCCAGCGGCCATGCGCCCATCGCATTATATTCCATTATGGGTGCAGATCCGGTTGGCTACCAGGCCAGAAGTTCCTCTTCATCCATGGTGGGATTTTTTAATCAATATGAAATTAGCGGATTGCGCAATAGATTAAAAGCGTATGAATTTACCCTGGAGGGGATAACCGAGTATGACGGTGAGCAAGTATATGTAATCCGGTATAAATTAAAGAAGGACACCATACCGCTGAGTACCGGCATTACCTGGCGAAATACACAAACCGGCACGTTGCACATCACGACTAAAGGCTATGCTATTGTTAAGTCAGACTTTACCCGTATGTCTTCCATGGACACGCTTCACACATTTTCTATTTTTAAGAAGGTAGAGGGCAAGTACTTTTTGTACCACTCACTTAAGGATGGAAGGAATTATCAGCCCATGTTGAAATTTACACATAACTATCATCTTGAACTGATTACTACCGATATTATCACCAAAGACATAAAACCTTTTAAAGGAAAAGAGCCAGACCGGGATAAGTTGCTTTCCATAGATTACGATTCAACATTTTGGAACAATTACAACGTGCTTAAAGCCACACCTCTTGAAGAATCCATTGTGGCCGATCTTGAAAAGGCGCAACCGTTGAAAGATCAGTTTACAGACTATATAGCATCAGAAAAGGAACGTTACCTCAGCGGCAAAGAAGATGAAGAGCGGTTCAATAAATTTTTACAGGCTGCACGAGGCTACCGGCCGGTATATATTGATGTGTGGGCAAGTTGGTGCGGACCTTGTATACGTGAGATGCCCGCCTCTATGGAGTTGGTAGATAAGTATAAGGCACGTGTAGCTTTTGTTTATCTTTCGATAGATGATGATAGCGAGGCGTGGCGAAAAGCACTTAAGCGATATAACATTGATCGCCCCTTCCTCACCAATCATTTTCGCATTGGATCAAATTCTAACGCTGCTGCATTATTTGATATTAAGGAAATTCCCCGCTACATACTGATTGATAAAAATGGCAACTTTGTAAACCTGAATGCCATGCGCCCGAGCGAATCTTCCATCAGCAAAGAATTAGACCGTTTACTTGCCGAAGAAATTGAAAAGTAATCCATCTGTTTACAACCGTCAGTTCTGGCTGCTCTGTGCGAGTTCATTGCTGTTCTTTGCCAGCTTTAATATGCTGATCCCGGAACTTCCGGCATACCTTACAAGTCTGGGTGGCGCCCAATATAAAGGCTTGATCATTTCGCTATTTACTGTTACCGCCATGGTATCGCGCCCGTTCAGCGGAAAGATGGCCGACAAAGTGGGCCGCAAGCCGGTGATGATAATTGGTTCTATGGTTTGCTTTTTCAGCAGCATGCTCTATCCTGCCATTTCAACGGTATTTGGTTTCCTGTTACTTCGATTGGTTCATGGGTTTTCAACTGGTTTTACACCTACCGGTTTAACTGCATATTTGTCGGATATTATTCCAGCCAACAAGCGTGGTGAGGCTATGGGGTTGTTGGGAACAGCAGGCACGGTAGGTATGGCGGCCGGCCCCGCTATTGGTGGTGCAGTGGCCAACAACTTCGGACTTGATGCCATGTTCTATACTTCATCTGGTTTTGCCATTTCATCCATCCTTATTGTCATGGGTGTTAAGGAAACGCTATCGCAGCGGCAGGGCTTCACTACCGAAGTATTTAAAATTCACAAACGTGATTTGCTGGAACCCAGGGTACTGGTGACGTGTATTGTTATGTTACTAACCGCTTATTCCTACGGGGCGGTGTATACCGTGATACCCGACTTTGGAGAATTTGTCGGGATCAAAAACAAGGGTTTACTCTTTACTATATTAACCGTTGCCTCGCTCTCTGTGCGATTAATTGCCGGCAAGGCTTCCGATCGCTACGGCAGGCGAAGGGTATTGATGGTATCATCGGCTATTGCTACCGTATCGATGTTGTTGCTGGCGTTCGGATCAACTCCGCGAGATTTAATGATTGCTATTATGGTTTACGGTATAGCACAAGGTACAACATCACCAACCTTGCTGGCCTGGGCAACAGACTTAAGTGATGAGAACCATAAGGGCAGGGGTATATCCAGTTTATACATTTTTATGGAGATGGGTATTGGGGTGGGGGCATTGGCATCCGGATTCATTTTTGCCAATGATCCGGATAATTTCTTTATAACGTTCTTCATTTGTTCTGTACTTTGTTTTATTGCTTTTGTTTACCTTATCACCCATTGGATTCGGCACACACGGATGCAAAAGGTACAAAAACCTTAAAGCATCTTCTTATTTTTAAGCAATAACTGATGTTACGCACTTCGTGATGCCTGATGCCTTATGCCTTAGTGCCTTTGAGTCTTTGTGGCAAGAAAAAATCTACGAAATTAGGCCACGAAGACACCAAGTCACTAAGATTTCACAAAGAAAAAGGGCATGTGCGTAACATCAGCAATAAGTAATCTATGAAAAAAATATTCCTTACTCTTTTTGCTTTAGCAACAATGGGAGAGTTACTATCACAACTTATTGCGATGCCTGCGCTGCACCTGGTAACCAAACCAGCTCTTCTGTTATTATTGCTGGGATACTATTATTTCACGGTTCGCGAGCAAAACAACACACCTTCTTTTATGGTGATACTGGCACTTATTTTTTCATGGGGTGGAGATGTATTGCTGATGAAGCAGGGTGAGTTATTTTTTATGCTTGGACTTATTTCATTTTTGATCGCACATGTGTTCTACATTTTCGTTTTCAGACAATTCAGAAATGACGATGAGACAAGTTCGTTGCAAGGACTGCAGCGTATTCGTTTTGCTTTTCCAATTATTCTTTACGGATCAGGTCTTGTTGTTGTGCTTTACAGCACCTTGGGCGATATGACTGTACCGGTGCTGATCTATGCCGCTGTGCTTACTTTAATGGTGCTGAACGCTTTATTTCGTTTCGGAAGAACATCATCCGCCAGTTTTGCCTATGCATTTGGCGGTGCAATTCTGTTTATGATTTCAGATTCTCTGCTCGCGGTGAATAAATTTTTAGATCCGATTACGTTATCCGGTTTTTGGATTATGCTCACCTATATTGCTGCCCAGTTTTTTATCGTAACCGGGTTGTTAAAAGACAGTAAGGCTGCTGGTTAACGATAAACAAATTCGATAGTCCTAAAATATATCCGATAACTCCTTTTACTCATCGCGGGCCTACCTGCACGTAGCCGCTTCGGCAAAGGCAGGCATTTGACCCACGATCCCAAACCATCTATGAGATGCCGGCTCAAGTGCCGGCATGACGTTAAAAAAGCGGGACATTATGCCCCGCTTTGCTATACTATTCTTTTCTTAAGTCTGGCTACTTAAGTCTTGCGTCTTTCATCTAAGATATTTTTCTCACTTTTCCGCTTCCGCTGGAGTTGGCATTTACATGATTGGGATTGCCTTTGTAACGCACACTGCCGCTTCCACTGATGTTGGCATTGAGTTCACTTTTAACATTAATCTCAACACTTCCCGATCCGGCAATTTTTATATCGGCCGAGTCAACTTCAAACTCAACAGCACGGATGCTTCCTGAACCACTAATGCTTGTTTTCACAAGATTAGCTTTACCGGTGGCAATCAGTTTTCCAGAGCCGGAAATACTTACATCCAGTTTATTGGCAATGGTAATATCTGCCTCAACGTCACCCGAGCCGCTGATACCGCTTTCCATGTTGTTACACTTGCCACGTAATTTTATTCTTCCAGAACCTGATACACTGGCATCGAGGTTATTGGCTTCTACTTCCGCTTTCAACGATCCACTTCCGCTTACTTTAAGATCCAGGTCACCGGTCACAATTTTGGTTTGGGTTTCCAGGTCGCCTGAGCCACTTACACTTAATGCTCGAATATCTTTGGAGGTGATGTATACGGTCACTCGGTCTTCTTTCCCCCAGCTCCAGCTACCCCACCTTTCTTTCGAACGGATAACCAGTTTTTCGCCTTCTACTTTTACTTCAATTTTCTCCAGTGTTTCCTTGGATGCTTCAATCTCCACGCGCTGTGCAGACCCCTGCTTAACGTAAGCATTTCCGGATACGCCAAACGAAATTTTATTAAAGGGCTCAACATTAATGGTTTCACGGTTTTGTGCAGATGCCAGTGAACCGATCAGCAGGAAGAATAGGATACTAAGTTTTTGCATGGTTTTATGTTTCAGTTTTCAGGTATAGAGACAGCCCATTTTACAATAGGTTGCACGAACTGTCAAGGATACCTTACTTTGACGTTAAATCACGTCTAAACGTTGCACCTTCAGGACTATAGTTTTCGTACGCTGGAAAAACCCACCGAAGGCCTGTTTAAGGAAAAAGGGAGCAAATTCCTGGCTTTTGCATACCCGGTAAAAACCGAGGAGGCGATCAAAGCCAATCTAAGCGCGCTGCGAAAGAAATATTTTGATGCCCGACACCATTGCTATGCCTGGATGTTGGGTGCGGATAAAGGCCGGTTTCGTGCCTTTGATGATGGTGAACCGAACCACACGGCTGGTGATCCTATTCTCGGTCAAATCCGTTCAGCCAACCTTACCAATGTGCTTATTGTGGTGGTCCGTTATTTTGGTGGAGTAAAACTAGGTGTGGGTGGTTTGATAAGCGCCTATCGTGCTGCTGCTGCGGATTCCTTAAGCAAAGCTTCCATTGTGGTTGAGGAAGTGAGACAAGAAATGGATTTAATGTACGATTATGCTTTTTCACCTGAGGTCATGCGCCTGGTTAAAGATTTTGAATTGAATATTTTGGATCATAACTTTTCAGAAAAGGTATTTATGAAGGTTGCTGTTCGTATGGCGGCTAAAGATAGGTTTATTGAAAAAATCAAATTGCTGCAGGTCATGAAAATTGAAATTGATTTTAAGGAATATCAATAAAACTTAACTTGTAAAAAAGATTTTCATGTCCACTTCCCGAAAGCCTGCCCTTGGCTTCATTTTTATCACGTTGCTTATTGATGTTACCGGTCTTGGAATAATTATTCCGGTATTACCAAAGCTGATACAGGAACTTAGTCATGGTTCGCTGAGTGAAGCAGCAGCTTACGGAGGTTGGTTGGTTTCGGTTTATGCAATCATGCAGTTTATCTGTTCGCCTATTGTTGGTGGATTGAGTGATCGTTTCGGACGCAGGCCTGTTTTGCTGGCTTCATTGTTTGGCTTTGGGTTGGATTATTTATTCCTCGCCTTTGCCCCCACGTTGGGTTGGCTTTTTGTTGGACGTGTAATTGCCGGTATTATGGGGGCGAGTTTCACTACCGCAGGTGCTTACATTGCCGACATCAGTACACCCGAAAAACGGGCACAGAATTTTGGTATCATCGGTGCAGCTTTCGGGTTAGGATTTATTATCGGTCCGGTGATTGGCGGATTGTTGGGAAGCTATGGTTCGCGCATTCCGTTTATGGTAGCAGCCGCGCTTACATTGCTGAATTGGTTGTATGGATTGTTCATATTGCCCGAATCATTAAAACCTGAGAACCGCAGAAAATTTGAATGGAAGCGAGCCAACCCTGTCGGTACATTAAAAAGTCTTTTTCGCCACCAGGTGATTGCAGGCTTATTTGTGTCCTTGGCCTTTCTTTACATTTCCAGTCATGCAGTACAGAGTAATTGGTCGTACTATTCAATTGAGAAATTTAAATGGGATGAACGTGCCATTGGCATTTCATTGGGTGTGGTTGGGTTAGTGTCGGCCATTGTACAAGGTTGGCTCATTCGATTAATCATTCCGAAGCTGGGGCAGGAGCGAAGCGTTTATGTTGGCTTAAGTTTGTATGCCCTTGGATTTTTATTGTTCGGTTTGGCTACCGAGGGTTGGATGATGTATGCCATTACGGTGGTGTATTGTTTTGGTGGGATTGCCGGTCCGGCACTTCAGGGAATTATGTCGGGCATAGTGCCCCCCAACGAACAAGGTGAATTGCAAGGGGGCTTTACCAGTTTAATGAGTATTACGGCTATTGTTGGCCCGCCTTTAATGAACAACTTGTTTGCTTATTTTTCTGGTGCAGGTGCACCAATGTATTTGCCAGGGGCTGCCATGTTGTTGGGCGCTGTTCTCACCATTATCAGTTCGTTGCTGGCACGAAGGAGTTTGAAGAGAAAAATGTTTTAGGCTTTCAGGGCTTAATACATTAGTCTCGAGGTGATTATAACCTACAAATCATTTCTGTTTTCTTATAACTTGCATATTTTTTATGAGAGTTAAACGGATATTTCGTTGGATAGATGTTCAAATCGCAGTAACGATTCTACTGTTTGGAATTGCTGTCACAGCTTTGGGGCAATCGTTGGATAGCCTGAAGAATGTATTGTTGAAAGAGGAGATTGTCGAGAAACGAATTGAATTACTCAAAACCATCGGAGAAGCCTCTATGAGCCAGTCACCCACAGAAGCTATTTCGTACTTTGAAGAGTTGATTTTAATCAGTGTGCAACAGCAAAACAATCTGTTAAAGGCTTACGCTCTAAATCGAATAGGAAATTGCTGGTTTAATCTGAACGATTCAAAGCAATCAATTGAATTTTATTTCAAGGCTCTTGAAGTAGCAGAAGAAAAGCCAGCGTATTACGATATCAAAGCACGGGTTTATAATAATCTTGGTTGGAGTTTTAAGAAATTGCAAGACTACGAAAAAGCATTGCAGTATTTCGTAGAGGCAGAAGGTTACGCCCGAAAGGAGGGGACTAAGGGTACATTAGCTTTAATTTTAAACAATAAAGGGGTTACTGAAAAAGACCTTCGAAAATTCGACCAGGCGTTGGTTAGCTTGAATGAATCCCTGCAACTCAATAGGGAAATTCACAACAAAAGACAGGAAAGATTCAACCTGAATAATATAGCGGTTATTTTTAATGAACAAAATCGCTTTACCGAGGCAATAGAAAAACTTAAACAGGTACTCGAATTAAATGAGCAATTAAGTGATACCGTTGAGTTGATCAATAATCTGCAAAACCTTGGCTATGCCTATATCGGAATTGAAGATTACGTAAAAGCCGAAAGTTCATTACTAAAGTCTATTGAGTATGCCGAGCAAAAGAAAAATGCAGAGATGAAATATGAAGCGTTATCCAGACTTATCATCATTTATCGAAACCAAGGAAAGCTTAAAGAAGCACTGGATACCTACGATGCGTATTTTCGTTTATCCGACAGTATAAAGACGCAAGAGACCAAACGCTATGCTATTGAATTGGAAAGCAGGTATAACAACCTGATAAAGGAAAGAGAGTTGGAAACGACCCGCAAAGAGTTGGCAGAACAAAAACTCTATTTAACATGGATAATCAGTGCATTGGTATTCGTACTTATGTTAGTGGTGTTTTTTTTAAAGGTAATTGTACAGAAGAGACAAGATGAGCGAAAGTTACTGGCATTAAATCATGAAATTGAGGCCCAATCTGAAGAACTACGGCAAGCCAATGAGGAAGTTTATGCTATCAACGAAAATCTTGAACAACTGATTGCCAATCGAACGGAGGTTATTCGAAACCAGAATGACAAACTGAGGCAATTCGCATTTATGAATGCTCACAAAATACGGGGACCGGTTGCCTCAATACTTGGTCTAATTCATCTACTGACAGATACCAAAAACGAAGGTATTTCGCGTGATCTTCTGCAGCACCTTCAGACAAGTGCCCAAAGGCTGGATGAAGTTATCCATGATGTGAATCGTGAACTTGAAAAAGATGAGCAACTATCTGATACTGCTAAATAGACGGGCGGAAGTCTCCTTATTTTAACCTTTTAACTTCTTATAAATCTCCAGGCAAACCCAGGCATCAGTAGCGGCATATTCCAATTGCTTTTGGGTGAGGGTTGGCGCCTCCCAATTGGATGTTTGGGCACCTTTTGATATACGGAAGCCAAGCAATAAAGCAGAAAGCTTTTTCACGCTCTCCACTTGTAAACCTGCTTCTTTCGCCAGGGCCGACAGTTCAGTAAAGCCACCGGGCTCAAAACGAGACAGTTTTTGCATGGCTTTGATGTCATCCCGGATGCCCACACCAGCTTTTATTAAGCTGTCATTTTCAAGAAAATCAATAATGTGTTTCGTAAAACCGGTTTGATTTAGGCGTACCAGAAATACCTTGTCGGGGATAGCTATCTGCAACAAAGAAACTTTATGTAACTCACCCTTTTTAAAACTAGGTCGTGTTTCGGTATCAAAGCCTATAGAAACATGCTCGCGTATTTCATCAAACGCACGATTTAATTTCTTTTCCTCCTGAAGTAAAACAATTTTTCCTGAAAATGAGCGCAATGGAAGGTCATTGATCTCCTCATGGGAAATAGTTATGCTGCCGTTAAGATGTGGTGTTTTCCTGTTTGTCATCCAGCCTGCGAATCTTAATATTCAAATAAGCAAAAAGTACCGTCATGAACGGACTGATAATACAAAAAAATGTGTAAGGCGCGTACACGGCTGTAGCGATGCCCAGCACACCGGCTTGCGTAGCGCCACAGGTATTCCAGGGAACCAGAACCGAAGTAACCGTTCCGGAATCTTCCAGCGTTCGGCTTAACACTTCTGGTTTTAAGCCGCGCTTGCGATAGGTATCGGCATACATGCGGCCGGGCACGGCAATGGCCATGTATTGATCGGAAGCGGTAACGTTAAAGAATAAACATGTTGCGGCAGTAGAAGTAACTAATGAACCGGTGGAGTGCGCAAACTTGATGATTTCATCAGCAATGCGTTTTAACAACCCGCAGGATTCCATCACGCCACCGAAAATCATGGCGCATATAATCAACCAAACGGTGTTCAGCATACCGTACATGCCTTTGCCGGTCAGTAATTCATTGATCTGCGCATCATCCGTTTTAACCTGAATGGTTGTTGATAAGGCATTCATTACAGCTACAAATGATGATTTTAAATAATTGCCATCGATGCCCGAAACCTGGTTAATTACCTGGGGCTGAAAGATAACGGCAAATAAGCCGCCCAACAGTGCTCCAATCAGCAATGCGGGTGCAGCTGGAACGCGCTTAATAATCATAACTATAACAAGGACCGGAACTATGAAGAGCAGTGGACTTAAATTGAACGATGCCTCCAATGCAGTGAGTACTGCACTTGAGTCGGTTTGAGAGGCTGATGTATCAAATGTAAAACCCCAAATCAAAAATATAACAAGCGTAATAATAAGGGAGGGCATAGTTGTATAGGCCATGTACCGGATGTGTGTAAACAAATCCGTACCGGCCATAGCAGGCGCCAGGTTAGTGGTATCGGATAGTGGCGACATTTTATCACCAAAGTATGCTCCGGATATAATAGCACCTGCCACAACACCTTCGGAAATGTCAAGCGCCTGACCAATACCCAGCAGGGCAATACCTACGGTAGCGATAGTAGACCATGAACTTCCGGTGGCTACGGAAACTATTGCGCTTACTACACAAGCTGCAAAAAGAAAAATGGTGGGATTAAGAATTTTGATTCCGTAATAAATCATGGCAGGAACAATGCCGCTCAACAACCATGTTCCGGACAATGAGCC
Source organism: Flammeovirgaceae bacterium UBA2366 (assembly GCA_002344065.1). Taxonomy (GTDB): domain Bacteria; phylum Bacteroidota; class Bacteroidia; order Cytophagales; family Cyclobacteriaceae; genus UBA2336. Next base: position 360,716 of record DDTK01000001.1, on the reverse strand, counting down.
AATAGTAAGCAGGATTATAATAGCTGACATGGCCGAGCTTATACTCCTGACGATGCTATCATTTATTTCCGTGTAGGTATACCCTAACTGCCAGGCCACTAAACCGGCAACACCGGCAGCCAGAAGCAACACAATCTGGTTGGCACCTCCAATGGCATCTGAACCAAATACTGTTACGTTGAGGGTAAGTAGTGCAATCAGAACAAGTATAGGAAGCAGGGCCTGGAATAAAGTAGCTTGTTTTTTCTGCATCAGTCTGTGGTTATTCGGCCAAGATAGAAATTAAATTTTACGTGGTATTAAGTTTCAGTCTGTAGTTCTTATTACTTACTACTTATGTCTACTTCATAGTTCACTCCGCGTTCTTTCAGGTAATTCAAAATAAATTTGAAATCATCTTCACTTTCTCCTAAAAACTCGGGAGGACAAATGCCTTTACGATTGAATTTATGCTCTGCCACCAGGTGAACAGCAGCCGTACAGGTGTATCCGGTAGTCCGTGCCATAGAAAGTGTTCCGGTAGCTTTCTCCGTTCGGTCGAGCAAGTTGTATTGATACGTTTTTGAAGCGCCATTTTCCTCACCTTTAATCCGAATGTGCATCACAGTAAACTCTTCTTCACCAGGTTTTAATTTCCATTTAGGAAAAAGGAGTCTAGCGGTTACATCAATGGGCCTCACTTTAACGCCTTTAATGTCAATCTCATCATAAGAAAAATATCCGGTGTCACGCAGCACACGCAGGTATTCAATACAACCCGGGTAGCGCAAAGTTTTTTCAATCATGTTAGGAATATTCGGCATGGTCTTGATCAGTGAACGCAAGCCATCGGAGTTCCACGACTCCAATGTACCAACCTGATCAAATGGAATAAGTTCAGGATCGCTTAGTGCCTCTTTTATGACCACCGCTCCGTTTTGTACATACCGTGCCGGACGAACATATTCTTCAATTACATCAATAGGGGAGAACACCGCTTTGTATTCGTAAGGCCATTCACGCACAACAGGCAACCCGCCTACCAGGCATTCATAGGAATTGATTTTCATTAGCTTATTGTGGTAGCCCAGAATAACATTGCCCATACCGGGGGCAACACCACAATCGGTAACAATGGTTACGTTATTTTTTTTGGCAAGCTCATCGAGGAGAAACGGGTCTTCCGGAAAAAACGAAATATCCACCATATTTTTACCGGCTTCAATTACGGTTTTGGCGGTTTGAAAGCCCATGAAACCGGGCACTGCCCCCACAACCAGATCGAACGGCCTAATAAGGTCAGCGAGTTGCTTGAGATTTGAGAGATCTGATTTTTTAGTTTTTATGCCATGCGCAGCAACGCTGTTCAGCGCATCCTCATTTATATCGGTGGAGGTAACATCAAAGGATTTGGCCAGATCAATGGCCATGGCTTTACCGACAAGCCCGGCACCAAGAACAATTATTTTCTTCATGCCGCAAAATACAGCCTTATCTTATAATCCCATAAAGCAGGGCCGCCAAGGCTGGCAACATTAATAAAATATCAATCAATGAAATTTTCTTTTTCATGGCAGTACGGTTAACGTAAAAGTGTACAGGCAGGGATTAGGGGGCGGAAAACAGGATCTGTTTGAAATCACTTAACGGAAGTTGGTGAATTGGGTTGCAAAAATTTTATCTTTAACGGGTACAAACTTTTTTCGACCTATGCTAAATCCCGATGAAATTCTACTGAAAGCCCGATCATCAAAGTTCCATCTCTGGCTGCTCAACTGGTCGCTTAGCCGGATGATCCCATTCAATAAGCCGCATGGATTCAAAGTTTTGGAAGTAGATGAATTTCGACTGAAAACATTGATGCCGTATAAGCGGAACAATTTCAATCACATTAAAGGATTGCACGCATGCGGCTTGGCTACCATATCAGAATTCACTACTGGTTTTCTTTTACTCAGCAGTCTGGACATGAAGAAGTACCGTATTATTATGCAACGCATGGAAATGGACTATCATTACCAGGGAAAGATGGATGCCACTGCTGAGTTTGCCATTTCGGCTGACTGGCTAAAGGAAAAAGTAATCCAGCCTTTACAAACGCAGGAAGCTGTGGTGATTCCCTGTGAGGTTAAAATTCATGACGTTAAAGGCAACCATTTAACCACAGGAAAAGTGTTTTGGCAGATAAAGGATTGGGCCAGGGTAAAAACAAAATTGAGTTGATTTGAGGATTGTAAATAGATCATTAACTTCAGCCACATAAATAAAACTGCAATGAGACGAATTGATGCCCTGCTTTCTGAATATGGTGAAAGTCATCAAAACGAAACCAACAAAGCCATTCACTGGATTTGTGTTCCGCTTATTTTCTTTAGTGTAGTGGGTTTGGTTGCCTCTATTCCCTCCGGTTTTGTGAGAGGTTTTTTGGGGGACAGTCCATATGCTACCTGGGCAACCGTTGTGCTGGTACTCGCGATAATCTATTATGTAACATTGTCTATTCCATTAAGCCTGGGCATGATGCTTTTCTCTGCACTATGCCTGTTTCTGGTCAATGTTATCGTTGGATTAAATCTTGCCCCCCTGTGGGCCATTTGTCTGGGTATATTTGTGCTGGCGTGGATTGGCCAATTTTATGGCCATAAAGTAGAAGGTAAAAAACCCTCCTTCTTTAAGGATCTTCAATTCCTCCTTATTGGTCCTGCATGGCTTATGCATTTTATATTTAAGAAAATCGGAATTCCCTATTGAACGATTACCACTTTACGGATCAGGCACCACCGGCTGACTATCGCGAAGATTTCAAAGCCTCAATTTTTCATGATAACAGGCATTTGAAGTTGCAGGCTGAAAGTGGCTGGCGATCATTCTATGTTCTCAATCAAAAAAATAAAACCATTCAAGGTATTGTTCATGTGCATGTGAAAGATCATGTTGCCGTTAGCCCATTAAAAGCTTCGTTTGGATCATTTGCCTTTACTGAATCGATTCCGGCAGAAATCATATTTCGTTTTATTGGATTTGTTGAAAATGCATTAAGGGCCCTGGGGATCAAACAAGTTGTCTATACCAATCCACCCATAGCATATCAATCCGATCAGCTGCAGCTACTTTACGTGTTATTGAGTAATGCCGGGTATCATGTTCAAACTGCGGAGGCGGGTGCCGTGATACCGGTTTCACACGAGCCACTGGAAACAAAAATGGATGAATGGGAAGTTCGAAAATTGAAACAGGCGCGTGAAGCTGAGTTTGTATTTACATCGGCCACCATAAATCCCGTTGATGAAATTTTTCAGTTTATCTTAAACGCCCGAAAAGAAAAGGGATATACGCTTTCCATGACACAGGTTATGCTGGAACGTACCGTAGAAGTGTTTCCAGAGGAATTTATATTTTTTGAAGTAATGAAGGGGTACGAACGCGCAGCAGCAAGCATTGCCATCCGGGTTACGAATGATATTTTGTATAATTTCTATTCCGCACACCATTCCCGATATGATGCCTGGAGCCCCGTAGTGATGTTGATTGATGGCATGTATGGCTGGTGCCAGCAACATGGAATCAGGTTGCTGGATCTGGGAACATCCGCGCTCGACAATCAACCTAACTTTTCCTTACTCGATTTTAAGTTGCGCCTAGGCGCGAATCCTACTGCGAAGCTCACCTTTACCAAAGATCTTGCGTAAGCATGAGCACACCGTTGGTAACTGTAATTTGCCTGAGTTATAATCAAAAACGTTTTGTTCGTGAAGCGGTTGAGTCGGTAATCAATCAATCGTATTCACCTTTGCAACTTGTTGTTGTTGATGATGCCAGTACGGATGGTAGTCAGGATACAATTACACAATTAAAGGTTCAGTATCCACAACTGGAAGTGTTGTTGCTGAAGGAAAATGTTGGCAATTGCCGTGCGTTTAATAAAGGATTGACTTTGGCCAAAGGACAATACCTGATTGATCTTGCGGCTGATGATGTATTGCTTGCTGACCGGGTGAGGATTGGGGTTGAAGCTTTAGAAGAGGCAGGCGAGGGATTTGGCGTACATTTTTCGGATGCGATAATCATAGATGAGGAGGGAAAGTTTCTGAAAAACCATTCCGACAATTTTCCTCACAACACCATTCCGCAAGGCGATGTTTACAGGGAAATTATTCAACGATATTTTATTTGCCCGCCAACGGTAATGTTTACCCGAACGGTAATAGAGAAATTAGGGGGCTATGATGAGTCGTTAAGTTATGAAGATTTTGATTTCTGGATTCGGTCATCAAGATTTTTTAAGTATTGCTACTCCGAAGATGTGCTTCTTAAAAAGCGTATGGTAAGAAACGCTCAATCTACTGGTCAGTTTAAAGTGTTTAGTAAGCATTCCATAAGCACGTATAAAGTTTGTGAAAAGATACTTTCATTGAATAAATCAAGAGAAGAGCAAATGGCCTTAACCCGGAGAATCCGGTATGAGATTAAACTAAACCTGCGATTGGTGAATTTTCAGATTGTGCTTTGGTACCTGAAATTATTGAGGAGAAATAAGTCAATGACCTATTCATAAAATGGCTATTCCTATTTCCGGTTATCCTCACCAGACAACGTACTTAAATAATTGGAATATCGGCTTAACGCGATTTCACCGGTTTCAACAGCCAGTTTAACCGCGCAGCCCGGTTCATTCAGGTGCAAGCAACGATAACCAAATTTGCAAGCAGAGCGTAAGGCACGCATTTCCGGAAAGTTGTCGGATAATTCTTCGGGTTTCATACTTACTAATCCCCATTCTTTTATTCCTGGTGTGTCAATGACAAACGTTGTGTTATCTAGCTTAAACATTTCAGCAAACGTGGTGGTGTGGGTTCCTTTTTCTGAAAAACCAGAAATGTCTGCAGTTGATTGTTTGATTTCAGGAGAGAGTTTATTGAGCAGGGTTGATTTGCCAACACCGGAGTGTCCGGCAATAAGGCTTGTTTTTCCCTCCAGTAATTCTGTGACAACACCCACATCGTCTTGCAGGGCAGATATTTTAAAACATCGCACACCTATTTTTTCATAGATTTCAATGAGTTGTTGTTGTGCCGGCAAATCGGACTCACTCAAAACATCCTGCTTATTAAATATTAATAACTGAGGAATATCATACGATTCAGCCGTAGCGAGGAATCGATCAATAAACCCAGTGGAAGTGCGGGGCAGAATCATGGTTACGATCAACACGGCCTGATCAATATTAGCGGCCAGAACATGTGCATGCCCGGTTTTCTTTACGGATTGTCGCTGAATATGATTTCTCCGCTCCAGAATTTTGGTGATGATGCCTTCGTTATTCTCAATCTCCAGCAAAACATGATCGCCAACAGCAATGGGATTGGTTTCTTTGTAGCCCTCCAGGCGAAGTTTGCCGCGTGTGCGACACGGCAACAGACGTCCGTCTTCTGTATAAACATCATACCATGATCCGGTAGATCGCTTCACCAAACCTTTCATTCTCCTAAAGTACAAATTTACCTGTCGTCCGTTAGTTCGTTCCGGTCGAATTTATCAAAGTAATCCAACTCTCGCGAATTAAGTGACATTCCGCGTCCCCGCTTTTTTTTCTCTAAAAATTCCTCGTACGATTTTACAGCGTAGTGATTAATCCTGATTTTGTCGTGCAAGGGCGGGCGTTTGAAAAAGTACTGACGCACAGTGTGACCGCTCGTGTCAACGGTACGGCCGGAAAGAAGTGTAGGGTGATGGGAAGAAATGAAATTCAAAGCCAACCGCGGGTTCAGTATGGTTTTGATATGCCGGTTCAAATCAGAGTCAGGGTGCGAATGTGTACGGAAACGTTCCATAACCTTACCTGGCACGCGCGTTTTCGCCCCGCCACTACCATAGCACAGCCAGTTGATTTCTACGGCAGCAAATTTTTCGAAATCCTTTAAAAATTCAGGTATGGTTTTATTTTTTATGGGAATAATGAACTCATCTATATCAATGAATGCAATCCACCGTGAATCATAGCGGTGCCGGGCAAGGCAATCATCATAGGCTGCGGTTTGCTTTTTCTTACCGGCAATGAAGTGGTATTCAACCAGGCCTGAATCTATATGTGGCTGCAAGATCTCTCGTGTAGCATCCATCGATTCGTTGTCGTAAATATAAAACTTTTCTACACCGAGGTTGGTGTGCCATTCAATCCATTCGCTGAAATATGATCCCTCATTTTTCGCTATCGCGCATACGGTTAAATAATGTGCCGGTAGAATAGCGCGCATAGTACGGTTTTGTCGGGCAATCCGGGCAGCGCGCGTCAGGCCGAATTCAATCAGCCCACGCACACGATGTCGTAAAAACTTGTTCGGCACTAAAGCGGATATGACTCTTGCGAAAAATTTTCTTATGTTGGTCTTTTCCTTCAAGTGAATAGTAGAATTTTTAGTGTTTAAGTAAGACCCGGAAAGAAAGAAAAATATTGTTTGGTTTTGAAAATTTTCAGTGAATTCGAAGCAGCATGTCCCTGGTAATATTGACTTGTTTTATGATGGTGTCTTTGCTGGTGCTTTCACAGCCACCACATCGCGTCCGATTGAGCGGCATGTGTAACCCAGGTCAGTAAGGTATTGGCGACAGTCACTGGCTGTTTTAGGGTCAAAATTATTTTCCTCATAAATAATTGCCTGAGGGGCTACCTTACTTATATCCAGCATTTTTAAAATTTCGAAATCATATCCTTCTGTATCTACAGCCAGCAGTTTAAAACCTTCCGGGCCAAAATGCTTAAGCAGCGTATCCGGGCTAATGGTTTTTATTTGGCGGCCCTCTATCATATCCTCCACATTGGCGGGTAACTTGACACCTCTTTTTTTGGCTTTCTTTGCTATAGAGCCGTTTTTAATTGTGTCTACCAATACGGACTTATTGAATGATGACAAACCCGTTGCCCACCGCTCAGCGCTCACGTTAAGGATATAAAGTGTACTTGTGCCATCCCGGGTGTCCAGCGCAGCATTGATCGGGGTGATTTCGGGCCTTCTTTTGTGTGTCTTTACCAAATACTGATTAAAAACTTCAGGCTGCGGTTCCAGCATTACGCCACGCCAATTATCACGTTTTATAAATTTGTGAAGCGGATCAGACACCAGTCCATCATTGGCACCAACCTGGAGGAACGTAACCGGGGCATGTTTGCGGGAAAAGTCATCAATAAATTCAGCGAGTGTACCTTTGGCCGGTCGGTAAATATGGCGGTAATAAAAGAGATAAAATATGTTTTCGCTGGAGCTCAGATAAAACCGAAAAGCAGTGAATAGTTTAAATATTCTGTATTTGAGATTCATGGTTGATAATTGAGTATGGTTAGTTTACTGGCCAGCAGTTAAAATCCCATAAAATTACGTAACCTTTCATGATTTTCAATTATCAGTCAATAACGCGTTCTTGGATATATTCCAGACCAATGCAAAATGATCGTTAAGTATTATCGATTAAGAATAATAACAGAAATGCGAGGGTTTATCACTTTTCAAATTCAGATTTAGCCGGGAACATATTGTTCATAAATTCAGAGGCCTGCTTAAAAGACGATTTCTTATCTGAAAAGTCGTTTATCGCAAACAAAGTCGGTTGATATTTTTTGATATTTCGTATCAGGTTCCATTGCTTATCATAGCAATCGTATTGAACGAAGCCAAAAATTGTTGCCGTTAACCATAAAAGCTTGTGAAAAAGCCGGGTTAAAAATGTATCTCTTTTATGATCATATTCAATTCTTTTTTTACCTACACGCCAATTCAGTACAATCGTATTTTGCTTCCGGGCATTGTCATACAAGGGCATAATAATTCGCTGCAGATTATTCACATCCCGAAAGGGTGTGATTGTGCTTTGCATGAAATGTTTTTCTAAGATCTGAAAATTTTCAGCCATACAAGTCTTGCGTATGGGCTCAATGGCGTGTTTGAATGTTACGTTGTACTTAATGCCTAATTGCTTGTACACAAATTTTATTGTTCGTGCCGTTTTGATGCTGAACAGCCGGTGATTTACCTGCGAATGATCATCTAACTTATTGAAATTGCGACTGCGCTCTTTCATGATTACAATCGGATTTCCATGTTTATCAAAAAAGAAATCTGGTTGAACCTCCTTTCCGAAAAACATATCATCATTTGCATACAAAAAATACTCCGAGAGGCCCGGGATTTTCCACAAAAACATCTCTATTGCATTGCTGTTGAACAATGGTAATTTTTCGTTTGGAATAATCTCTTTGTGATCGACAATACTAATTTTTGGGTTTTCTAAATTAAGCCATTTCGGTGCCTGGCTATCGGTAACAATGAAAATATGATTTATCCAGGGGGCAAATTTTTCAGCACTGCGCAGTGAATAAAGTAGTTCATCGTGGTTTGTCCACCGGGTTGTACGCGCTGCGGATGCCGGAAGTTTTTTTCCGATTTTCTCTAAAGCCGCATTTTTTTTTGCCTGCCAGTTTTCATCGCTTCCGTCCACCCACAAGTACACCAAATCAATTTTCATATTCCGATGTTTTTAAATCGCTGCGGAATTTTTATCACCCATCGCAGGCCAAGCATGGCTGGTTTGTTCCAGGCGTAAAACGGGCGGAAAGTGGTTTGAATGATGCGGGCCCAACCAAAAAGTGTGTCGCCATCAACTGATTTTTTGGTTGAAATAGATTGAATTACACTAATGCGGGCACGCTTGAAATGTGCCTGTTCACCGCGCGCGATGATGTCTGGCGAGTTGTATTTTGCCATGAGGGTTTCATAATCGGTATTGCCGAAATGCAACAGGTATAAATTTCTATCAATATGGAAATTGTGCCCACGCACGCGGTGAAAACCGCGACCCCATCGAACAGGTTTTGCAATGATGTTTGTTTTGGTAAACCGGGAGTTGATAAGCGCGTACTGGCGTTGCTGTATAATGGGCTTGGATTTATCAAGCGGAAATTCTTCTTTTAAATGCTGACCTACATCAAGCCCAAGTGCCGAAACAGAAGTTTTGATTTTAAGAGACGACAAGTATTCCGGTAAACTTTTCCCCGTATTTGAATCAACGATCAAAAATTCGTCCGAATCGCAGCCAATAACCAAATCATACCCGATCTTAAACAGTTCTGCCGCTCGGTCTGATAAATAGTTAAGACGGAGCTTTTCGGCAGAAACAACTTTAATACCCTGCTTTTCAACAATATGAACATTGGCTCTTCCGGCTCCTTGAGGTGGCTTTTGATCCAACCCGTCTAGGTAGATGTACAGGTTTTCTTCGCCAAATTGCCCGCCATAATATTTTACCCAACAGTTGAGAAAAAACTCATCATTGCGCGCCATGGTGATAACGGCTATTCTTTTCATAAAAACAGAAATGATGGCACCGTTAAATGAACTTTTGTTACATGCATAAACCTTAGCCTACTATAGACCTATTGGCCTCAAAAATATGAACATTAATGTGCTGTTTCTCTTGCACTTTGCAAATAAATTTGAAAGTTTTACATAAATGAGCTTACCAAAATTTCCATAAAGGAATGTATGGTGCAAGTAACAACGAGTAATCCACATTTATGAGCACACTATCCAAACTGATTTTCGGGTCATCACTTTCTGTGATGGTACTTTTATCTGGTTCTGTAAAGGCACAGAATGAAGATGATCTTATTCGCTTTCTTCAAGCCGGCCAGGAAGATGGAGGTAAATTGATCACAGCCTATATCAGTCCTATGATTGAAGGATTATCCTATGCATTAAATGGAGCGTGGTTTCATACCGCCAAACCACATAAGTTGGGAGGCTTTGACATAAATATTGCAATAACTCCAGTCTTTATCCCTAAGTCGAGAGATTATTTTGATCCTCTGAGTTTGGACCTTACAACCATTGCAGGCTTCACAAATACCACCAATGCTGGTGGCGATGCCCCTACCATTATAGGACCAAAAGATCGAACAACTTATTATCTGAATTATGATTTGGATAATGATGGAAATGTTAATTCACCCGGAAATCTTATTGATCCGCAGGATTCATTCAGTGGTCCGGAAGGATTAAATGTTAGGGAAACAATAAAGGTTGCACCTGTTGGTTCACCCATGATTCAAATTGGCGTGGGACTAATTAAAGGTACCGATGTTATGATTCGATTTGTTCCAAAAGTTACAATTGGCAGCACGGAAACAAAGTTATTTGGATTAGGCTTGCGGCATGATATAAAGCAACACATACCGGCAATCAAAATGCTTCCATTTGATTTGTCTGTTATGGCAGCCTATACCGCTTTTGAAGGTAAGACTAATCTTTCCGGGTTAGCTACTGAATTTCCTCCGGCAACGGCTGGAACAACTCAGGAAGCGATTTACAAGTTTAACGCGTTTCTTTTTCAGGCTTTGGTTTCCAAAAAGCTTTCTTTCGTAACATTTTTTGGTGGCGTGGGCTATAACGGTATTAAAACCACTGCTGATGTAAAGGGTAGCTACACATTTTTTAACGGCTCACCGGCAGAATTTGAATTAACGAATCCCTATTCAGCCAACTTTAAAAACAACAGCATGCGGCTTGATCTCGGTATGCGCTTAAACATTCTTGCGTTTTACTTGTATGGAAATTATTCTGTTCAGGAGTTTAATGCCCTCACCGTTGGATTAGGGTTTACTTTTAGGTAGTGAAAACCAGGCAAGTAATCAATCCACTAATGGCAAGCTAAATTGTTAAGGTATTTTCTCAAATAGTTTCTTTACGGCATCTTCAATAAGCGTAGGCACTTCTTTTGGTTTATTGGGTAGAACGGATTCTGCAGATCCTTTCCACATAAGTTTGTTGGTTGCCGCATCAACCAGGTGAATGGTTAACGTTCCATCCCTATAGGTACCCACCGCCACTTCACCGGCCTCCCAGTGATAATTGCGCTGACCCATGTAGGCTGTCCGATCGGCAGGGTTAGCGAAGCTAGTTTCACGGGTTTGAATTTCTTCGGTTACTACAATTCCGATGTTCACTGTTAATTCAGGATTACTGGTTGATCTTTTAATGCCTCTGGCTTCTAATTCTTTGGTAATGGATGCTTTTATATGCTCAAGATTAGCCCGGTAAATAGGTCCGTCCAGCGGACTAACCGCATCACCACCGGTATTTATAGTCAGAAAGTCGAAGGTTTTGTAGTTACTTACGATGAATCCTTTTTCTAGCTGAACATCAACTAATTTAACGGAACTGCAGGCCATCGTAAGCAGGAGAATTGTTAGTAAAATTGGAGCGCGCTTTTTCATAAGCTTTTGCAATAGTTGAGTTAGTAGAATAATATTCAAAAGTGATTAAGCAAAATTTCTGATTTTTATCATAGTTTACAAATTGTAATTGCCGTAGCATAGCAGATTGTTTAAAAAATGAAATTCTTCTTTATCACTGGGCTTGTTCTGTTTTTTTCAGTAGGCAGCTATGCTCAAAATGATCCTACCAAAGCCTCGCCTGATTATTTGGATTTGACTGACTTACGCATGGTTATTCGAGGCAAGGGTTCTTCCATAGATGAAAGTGGACTGCCGGAGAAAGGAAAACTTATGAAATTTATTATACCGATTTTTGGGGCAAACCCTACGCTTGGCGCTTTTTATGGAGTGGGCGGTACAGGGGCCATTTTTTTGGGTGATCCAAAGACTACCAGTATTTCCAACCTGAATGCATCCCTTCAGCTTACTACAAAAAATCAGTTTGTGGCCTCCGTCAAAGGAACAATAATGACCGCCAACAACACCTGGGAAATGCTTGTTGACTTTAAATACAGTTTTTTTTCTGAAAATACGTATGGACTGGGCAGCGATTACAGCCAACCCATTAAAGAGAGTTGGAACTGGGGTGGTGTAACAACGGCTGCTTTGGGTGGTGCACAACCACTCACCTTTAACCAAACCAAGTTTTATTACACGGCCTTAAGGGAAGTTGCAGATAATTTTTATGTGGGAATTGGCTATCATCTTGACTATCACTATGGCATTAAGGATTTAGCACTTGACCTTAATGCAGCAGAGCCGGTGGTAACCAGTCACTATGCATTCAACACCATCAAAGGAATAAACACCACCAGCTATGCCACATCCGGCAGCAGTATTAACCTGGTTTATGATAGCCGGGATCATACCGTCAATCCATACAAAGGGGCTTTTGTCCAGTTTATGTTTCGCAACAATCAGGAGTTTTTAGGAAGTACAGCAAACTCAGATCAGTTTTACCTGGAGGCACGATATTATAAGCAGTTGTCAGCTACAAAGCCCCGTCATCTGATCGGGTTTTGGGGAATTGGTCATATACTGACTTCTGGCAAATTACCTTATCTTCATTTGCCGGCCAGTGCATATGATATGCGTAACCGAATAGGACGAGGATATGTGGCAGGACGATTTCGGGGGCCGGGTTGGGTAACTTTGGAAAGCGAATATCGGTTTCCTGTTACCGCCAATGGATTACTTGGCGGAGTAGTCTTTGTCAGTTCAACCACTACCTCCCGTGAAGCCATACAAATAGGAGATGAATTTCTCCCTAAGCTGAAGCTATTTGAAGCTAATCGACTGGCTGGAGGGTTTGGCGCCCGCCTGATGCTAAACCGAACAGGGCGGCTTAATCTGGCCATGGACATGGCATTTGGGCAAAATGGAGCTATGGGGTTTTATTTTGCGGTAGGTGAAACTTTTTAATGATTACTGACTATTATCAGTTATGATCCTAAGTTAGTTAGTTTTTATTCTTTGCACCATTTACTACCTTGAGTCATAAATCAAAAAAGTCTACATCCATGAAAAAGTACTTTCTCTTTTCTCTTTTACTCCTGAGCGGAGCGTGTAGTTCATTAAAGGTGACATATGACTACGATAAGCAAATTGATTTTTCACAGTATAAGACCTATGCCTACAGTGAGGACTCACAAAAATTACCCGTTGGTGATCTGAACCGTAGTCGCATCATTAACGCTGTGGATACAGAAATGGCAGCTAAGGGATTTACCAAATCGGATAATCCTGACGTGTTGATTGATATGCACGTAAAAGCTGAGCAAAAAACTGAGGCTACAGCTACCACAACAGGCCCTGGTTATGGCGGGTACTATGGTCGTTTTGGTTATGCCGGTGGATTTTCCACAACTCAGATAAACTATAACGATTACATTGAAGGTACACTCTTTATTAATATGGTGGATGCAGCGAAGGAACACATTGTGTGGCAGGGTCGTGCAACAAAAACTATTGACGAAGATGCCAGCACAGAAAAGCGTGAGCAGAATATTAATTATGCCGTGAAGCAGATTTTTATGAAGTATCCTCCGGTTAAAAAGTAAGGTGGTTGCTTCAGTTAAGAGCCCATTCAAACGAATGGGCTTTTTTTATTTGATAGGAATTTTTTTTAATTCCATCTTAATGTGTACAGGATGAAAATGCATTTAGAAAAAGTACTTTCCTGAGTATCTTTAGTCCAATTGACCATATTGTCACATCGAGGAACGAGGCGTCTCTTAACAGTTGTTATTAGAACACTTATAGCTGCCTTTTGACCGGCACAACAAAAAGGAATTTAATGCTCCTTGCTTGATTCACATCGAATTGAGTTCTTTTAATTCTTCACGCACCTGAATCCGGTATGACACATCCCTGTGTCATAGGCTGAACCTTGCCGGCCGCTGGGTTTGTAGTTGCTGCAATACATTTCGCTGCATAAAAAAGAACCTCCTTTCGAAACATGCTTGATGCTCAACGGATCATGCGGATCAAACGTAGCTTTAGGCCCGGTAGGATTTTTTGTAAGCGGTGGATACTGTACAGTTTCAAAATTATCCACGGCATACCAGTCTGAGCAAAGTTCCCAAACGTTGCCGATCATATCATACAATCCATAAGCATTAGGTGGGAAGGATTTAGCCGGTGATGTTCCTTCAAACCCGTCTTCGGTTGTGTTTTGATTTGGAAAAGCGCCCTGGAAATAATTGGCCATAAACCTGCCTTGCAGTACAAGTTCACCGCCCCAGGCAAATTCCTGCTGGTCCATTCCGCCACGCGCAGCGAACTCCCATTCGGCTTCTGTCGGCAATCGCTTACCGGCCCAGGTTGCATAAGCTTTGGCATCTTCATAAGCAATATGAACAACGGGATGGTTTCCTTTTCCGTCAAGATTGCTTCCGGGGCCTGAGGGATGTTTCCAGTTGGCACCATTAACCCACGACCACCATTGTGAATAATCGTTCAGCATAACCGGGTGATCGGGTGGTGTAAATACCAGTGATCCGGGCTGCAGCATATCATCAGATGGCTTGGGCGTGCCGGGCGGCAGCATTTTTTTCATTTCTTCCCAGTCGACCGGGCGTTCGGCTAAGGTGACGTAGCCGGTTGCATCCACAAAAGCAGCAAACTGATCGTTGGTCACTTCGGTTTCATCCATCCAAAAGCCATCTACTTGCACGGTGTGAAAGGGTTGGGCATCTCTTGTATTACATTGCTCAGCAGCACCCATGTTAAACGTTCCGCCTTCAATCCATACCATGCCCGGAGGAGCCTCAACGGGCATGTTGTTGCTCCCGGAACCACACCCAGGGAATAGTAAGACAATTGGCAAAAACAAAAGAGTTGAACGAAACATACGGTACTTGTTTTGGAGACTTTGGTGTTAAAGGTAACAGAATGATAGCAAAGGTTCCATGATTCATGACCGAATGCCGGGCCGTTTTGATTGACCAACGGAGCATATAAGGTCTTTTTTATGCTACCAGGCATACGCTGCCGGCCGGATGCACATAAAAGTTTTCGAAACAAATTGATCGGTCATGGAAATAAATTATCTTGATTGATAAATACCTACCGCTAATGGCCCGATCTGTTAACACCCAGCAAAAATGGATTGAAATCGGCTATACAACCTTCAGTCAGGAAGGACCGGAAGGTCTGCAGGTTGAGCGGTTGGCAAGAATACTGGATCTCAACAAATCCGGGTTTTATCATTATTTCGGTGATCTGGATTCATTTATTGATCAGCTTTTTGATTACCATGTGTTAAAGGCGCAAGAAATTGCGTTGCAATTCAGAAACGCTGCCAGGCTAGATCCTGACTTATTTTACATTCTGATTGCCTTTAAACCGTCCATTCTTTTTCATATGCAGTTGGTGCGTAACCGGCACATCAAAAAATTCCTTGATTTATATAAAACAGTCAACGCCATGGTTGATCCGGAAATCATGCGATTGTTTTCGGATTTTATCGACCTGCGGAACCATCATGAATTGGTAGCTTCTTTTTATGACCTGTCACGTGATATGTTCTATGCCCGTATCACGGAGGAAAATATGAATGAATTGTTTCTGAGAAATCTCCTAGGCGAGGTACGCGAGTTGGCACAGAATTTTATTAAGCAGCGCCCAAACCTTAAGGTTCATTAAACGGTACCGTTTATAAGTATAGTCTTGTTTTGTCAATCTTTGTTAATTAACCATACTATGATCTCCATGATTCCATTTCGATTCCTCTCGTTAATTACACTAATCAGTTTGTCTGTTTTGATATCATGCGAACCCAAGAAGCCTGAACCAGTTGCAAGTCAAAATCCTGAAGGACTTGATCGAACCGTATTGCCCATTCGTGAGCCGGATCGGCCACGTTATTCAGAGCTTGATGTACGCAACACTACCCCTCCGCCACGCTTTGACTTGAAGGCCCCGAAGGATGCCCCCAACGTGGTGGTCATCCTCATCGATGACATGGGATTCGCAGTATCCGAATCGTTTGGCGGACCGGTAAACATGCCTACGATCGATAAGCTTTCACAAAACGGTTTGCGTTACAACCGTTTTCACACTACTGCGCTATGTGCTCCTACACGTATGGCATTGCTTACCGGGTATAATCACCACTCCAACAACATGGGCGTGATTACCGAACTGGCGAGCACCTATCCCGGATACACCGCAGTGCGTCCGCAAACAATAACTCCGATGGCTGAAGTACTCAGGCAGAATGGCTACAACACGGCACAGTTTGGAAAATGCCACGAGGTTCCACCGTGGGAGATCTCAAATAACGGTCCGCAGGACCGTTGGCCTACGCGCTCAGGATTTGAAAAGTTCTACGGATTTTTAGGGGGTGAAACCAATCAATGGGCTCCGCTTATTTACGATGGCGTAACTTTGATTGAAACTCCGAACTATCCAGGTTATCATTTCACTACTGACATGACCAACCAGGCCGTATCATGGGTACGGCAGCAACAATCACTGCAGCCGGATAAACCCTTCTTCATCTACTATGCACCGGGTGCCACCCATGCACCGCATCATGCGCCAAAAGAATACATCAACAGATACAAAGGCAAGTTCGATGGCGGATGGGATCAATTGCGTGAAGAGATTATTGCCCGTCAGAAAAGAATGGGCATTATACCTGAGAACACGAAGCTTGCTCCAAAGCCAAAGGATATAAAGGATTGGGAGACCCTAAGCGCTGATGAAAAGAAATTGTTTGCCCGTCAGATGGAAGTATATGCCGGCTTTGCTGAACACACCGATCATGAAATCGGACGGCTTATTCAGACCATTGAGGACATGGGAGAAATGGAAAACACCATCATCATTTATATAGCCGGTGACAATGGCTCCAGTGCCGAAGGGCAGATGAATGGTATGTTTAGCGAGATGACCTATTTCAACCAGGTACCTGAAACAGTTCCCGACATGCTGAAGCATTATGACGAATGGGGTTCTGAAAGCACCTACCCGCATATGGCAGCAGGCTGGGCTGTGGCTACTGATGCTCCGTTTACCTGGACCAAGCAAGTAGCTTCCGATTTTGGCGGCACGCGCAATGGCATGGTGATTCATTGGCCAAAGGGAATTCAATCAAAGGGCGAAATCAGAAGTCAGTTTGGTCATGTCATTGATATAGCGCCTACCATTTATGAAATAAGTGGAATACCTGCACCCAAAGAAGTAAATGGTATTGTTCAGGATCCGATTGAAGGCACCAGCCTTGCCTATACGTTTACCAAGGCCACGGCACCCGAACAGCATACCCTGCAGTATTTTGAAATGTTTGGGAATCGTGCCATTTACCATGATGGCTGGTATGCGCGCACCATTCATAAAGCTCCGTGGGAATATAAAGCCAAAACAAGTTTGCAGGAAGATCAATGGGAGCTTTATAATACCACAGAAGACTTTAGCCTGGCCAATGATCTTGCCCAGCAGAATCCGTCTAAACTCACTGAATTGCAAAATCTCTTCATGAAGGAAGCAGAAAAGTACCATGTGCTTCCCATCGATGACCGTACGTTGGAACGGATGAGTGCTGCAGCTATGGGCAGGCCCACCATCATGGAAGGCAGAACCTCGATGACACTAAGCGAAGGTATGCGCGGGCTTGCTGTTGACGTGTTTATTGATTTACGAAACACTTCTTATAGCATGACTGCAGATGTAGAAGTTGGCGTAAATGGAAATGGTGTAATCGTTTGCCAGGGTGGGCGATTTGGAGGATTATCCTTCTATGTTAGAAATGGAAAACCCGCATTCACCTATAACTTCCTCGGCCTTGAATCAACTACCATTATGGCTACACAAACTTTAAAACCCGGAAAGTACACGTTGGTGTATGACTTTAAATACGGTGGCGATGGTCCGGGAAAAGGAGGCGTGGGCTCGTTGTATGTTGACGGGAATAAAGTGGGCGAAGGCCGTATCAACCGCACACAACCCGGGATATTTTCCGTGGATGACCTGGCCGATGTGGGTATGGACGAAGGGACACAGGTTGCCGATTATGGTGGTTCTCATAAATTTAATGGAAAACTTCACAAAGTAGTTATTGAACAGAAAAAGTAAAATCTATACCGAAGCAGCCCGACCCAAGGGCTGCTTCTCTACTAATTCATCTCAAACAAATTCATTATGAAAAATCTAATCAGCACGTTGGCTCTCTTGCTGGCATTTATACTGCCCGCTTATTCCCAAGTTGATAAAGAGCAATTGGCGCTCGCCATCAGCAAGGCAGACGAAGCCAATACCGAAAAGTTGAAGGCGTACATTTGGAAACGAAAGTCTGATGTATCCATCGATGGCCAGGTAAAGCTTACTACGATCACCGAATTCAGTTTTGACGACCAGGGAAAGTTGCAAGCCAAAGTAGTAGACGCGGAAAGCAGTGTAAAACAAAAGCCGGGTGTTCGTGGCCGCGTACAGCAGAATGCGGCTGAAGACAAGGCGGAATATGTTCAAAAGGCACTTGAACTTTCAATGGCGTATACCTTTATGACGAAGGGACAGTTGCTGGATTTTTTCAGCAAAGCAAGCGTTTCGGAGAAAGACGGCAAACTGGAAGCTATCGCTGAAAACGTGTATGTACAAGGTGATAAGCTGACTATTTGGGTGGATAAGAAAACCAATCTCTACACAAAAAAAGTATTTTCCAGTTTACTTGGCAAAGACCCAATTGACGGAGAGATCAATTTTGAAAAATTCAGTTCGGGCGTGAACCATGGAACTACCACGATCCTTAATATGCCGGCACAGAAGATGAGGATTGACGCAAAAAATCAGGATTACTCACAACGGATTAATTAAATTAAAACCTAAACGATATAAGCCTGTATGACCCACTCAAAGAACCCATTGGTTGCCATGGCGCTTGCATGCGTGTTGACCCTATTACTATCACACTGCTCAACAAAACCAAAAGAAGAATCACAAACAACCCAAGAGCAGCAGCCTGCAACGCCAACAACCGCCCGCCCTGTACATTGGGGTTATGAAGGCGAAGACGGCCCCGGCAATTGGGCAAGCTTAAGCCCCGTGTATGCGTTGTGTGGTAATGGTCAACATCAGTCACCTATCAACATTGTAAAGTCAGATGCTAAAGGTGGAGCGGTTTGGAAGCTGGATTACAAAACCACATCGCTTCGTATTGCGCACAACGAGCACATGGAAGATATTATTGATAATGGACACACCATTCAGATCACCGTAGATGAAGGAAGTACATTTACCTTTAACAATAAAGTTTATTCGCTAAAGCAATTTCACTTCCACACACCAAGCGAGCATACGATTGACGGTCAGCACGCACCCATGGAAATGCATATGGTGCATCAAAGTGAGGATGGAAGCCTGGCGGTTGTTGGCATTTTGTTTCAGGAAGGTAAGGAGCCCAATAAGAACTTCGAAAAGATCATTGCCAACCTTCCGAATGCCAAAGGCGAAACCAAACATATTACCGATGTGAACCTGGAATTACAGGTTCATCTACCCGCGGATAATTACGCTTACCACTATACCGGTTCGTTAACCACACCGCCATGCAGTGAGAATGTGCAATGGCTGGTGTTGCGTGATCCGGTGTACTTAACAGCCGAGCAGATCAATGCTTTTGCATCCCGCATCGGACCCAACAACCGGCCAACACAGGCATTGAATGATCGACAGGTACAGGTGGATGACCTGGTAGGCAAAGTATCCAACTAATCTTTAGCCACGTATGCAGAAATCTTATTTGATCGGGATATTTTTCCTGATGTCACTAGCAACATATGGGCAACAAACCAGTGAAACCGCTGAAGACTTACCGCCCGGATGGTGGCTAATTCCTAAAACGAAAACTCAGGTTAAGGTTGGCGGATACGTGAAGTTCGATCTTATTCATGATTTCAACCCAATTTCCTCACCTGATTTTTTTGATGTTACAAAAATTCCTACGGATGGTTCAGAAGGCCGATCCTCAAACCTGAATGCTAAGGAAACCCGGTTATTCCTGGATGTAATGTCTCCATCAAAAGTAGGTGAGATTCGTACCTATGTAGAAGGGGATTTTTATGGAAGTGGTGGAGCATTCCGGCTGCGGCATGCGTTTGTGGAGATTAACGGCAAGTGGCTGGCGGGTCAGTGGTGGTCAACTTTTATGGACGAGAACATTATTCCCAACACACTCGATTTTGAAAAGCCCGGAGCTTATGCATTTGCCCGTCATCCTATGCTGCGATACAAGCACAACTTTTCTGCGGATGCTTATTTTGCTATTGCAGTAGAACAACCCAGCATCAACGCCCAGGCACCTGCACAACCTGGAAAATTTGAGAATCCGCTTCCCGATCTTACGGCACGTTATCGTTTTACAAAACCTTGGGGACATGTACAGCTTTCAGGTTATGCAGGTAAACTGGTATACCGATATAACAGTGGAGGCACCGATGAAGTCAATTTGTTTGGTGCAAACTTTTCAGGCCAACTCAATTTTAACAGCAAGAAGGACAGATTCTTTTATCAGGTTCTCTATGGACCGGGTATTGGACGCACGCGTGGCGGCATCTCCGCTGCTCTTGATGGTAATGGCGAACTGAAAGCGCTTACCGAATACGGATTTACGGCCGGTATTGATCATCGTTGGAATGATAAATTCTCCTCCGTCTTTGTGTATAACTCAGGCAGTGTGGATAACCTGGCCGGGCAACCGGATTCAGCCATTCAAAGTGCCGATTATGCAGCCGCCAATTTACTTTGGCATTTTGCAGAAAACGCTATGGCCGGTGTTGAATACTTGTGGGGGTTGCGCAAAGATTTAAATGATTCCGAGGGGCGTGCCAACCGACTGCAGTTCAGTGTGAAATATGTATTTAATTGATGATTGATCGACAGGCATACACGGTGTTAACTATTAACTGATAGTTGACAAAGAATAATTTACTCCCCAAAATATCCAGCTGTTTCTTACTCCCTTTATTGTATGAGACAATGTAAGTACTTTTACCACCTTATCAACTCATTATGAAGTATTGGATTGTTCTTTTCTCAGTTCTTCTTTTCTCCTGCCAACAAAAGAAGGAAGTCGTCATTGCTGAATCGCAACCAAATATATTGCTCATTGTAGCCGATGATCTGGGATTTAGTGACATTGGCCCCTTTGGCAGTGAGATACAAACACCTGTACTGGGTCGGATGGCCAAAGAAGGTATGCTCTTCTCCAACTATTATGTACTACCTAATTGCTCACCTACACGGTCTTCCTTGTTAACGGGTAATGATAACCACGTGGCTGGCCTGGGCATCATGTCGGAAATGGATTATCCGGCCCTTCACCGTCAACGCTTGCCGGGATATTCGGGAGCGTTAAGCAAACAAGTAGTTACCATTCCGGAATTACTGCGTGGTAACAACTACCACACCTACATGGTTGGTAAGTGGCACTTGGGTGAAGAAGAAGGTGAAAATCCATACGACCGTGGGTTCGAAGAAACCTTTATCCTGGGTACGGGCGGAGGCAGTCACTATCGGGATGGAAAACCACTGGCGCCTCCACAACACATGGAATATTCCAGAAATGGAGTTGAAGTTGAATTGCCTGCTGATTTCTATTCAACCCATAATTACACCGACTCATTGATCCGGTTTATTGATAAGAATAAAGGAGATGGAAAACCTTTCTTTGGGTATTTGTCGTACACGGCTGTTCACGATCCATTGCATGCACCCAAAGAGTATATCGATAAGTACAAAGGAAAATTTGATTTTGGTTGGGATTCGCTCTATACCCTTCGATTAAATAATCTGAAGGCACTGGGTATTGTTCAACCGGATATCAAGCCGTGGAAAAACCCGGCTATTCCTGCGTGGAATTCATTACCGAAAGAAGTTCAACAACAATACGCCCGCGACATGGAAGTATATGCGGCCATGGTGGATTACATGGACATGTGCATTGGTCGGGTGTTTGATTATTTGAAACGGGAGGGAATGTATGATAACACCCTGATCATTTTTATGTCAGATAATGGGGCCAACGGGGCGGTTACTGAGACCTATCCGGGCAATGAGGATGGTCGTTACCTGGCTTCATTCAACAACGCTCTTGATAATCGTGGGTTGCCTGGGTCATACATTGTTCAAGGACCGGGTTGGGCACAGGCTTCTTCTGCTCCGTTCCGTTTTTTTAAGTTATTCACCAGTGAAGGAGGTATCAGGGCTCCATTAATCATTAAGATGCCCGGTACCATGAAGCATGCAGGGCAATGGAATAAATCCCTGGTGCATGTAACGGATATCATGCCGACTTTGCTTGAGCTGACTGGTACGCAATATCCAAGTGAGTTTAGTGGTCACAAAATTCACCCGATAATTGGTCAATCTGTAGCGCAAATTTTGCATGGAGACGTTGAAGAAATTCAAACTGATCGTGGAATAGGGTATGAGATGTTTGAGATGAAGGCCTATATACAGGGAAAATGGAAGATTCTTCGTCTGCCTGTTCCAATGGGTACGGGTGATTGGGAATTATTTAACCTGGAAAAAGATCCGGGTGAGACAACGGACTTATCAACCCAGCACCCCGATATTAAAAATCGTATGATTGAGGCATGGCAGGAGTATGCCCGTCAGAATGATATATATGACCACCAGGGTCACTACGATTCACTATACCGGAGAAGCTTCAACTAGCAGATTGTGCATCTACGCTGTTTGCTATGAGAGTTTCCATTTTGGTTTTTATTTTTTCTGCTGTGCATGCAACTGTGTGTACTGGTCAGAGCACGCAATCATGGTTTGAATACATGCTCAACTTTCCATTTGCCAACAGTTGGAATGTAGAGTTGGCCAGTACCTATGCTACTGTGCTCGAACAACCTAAATGGCGTTCACTTGATGTTCAGATAACCCCGGAATACTCCATCAGTCAAAACTTCGATTTGATGGGTGCCCTTTATTTTGGCGAGACCTTTCAGAACCAAACTATTTCCACTACCGAAGTGCGCGAAATGCTGGGCACACGTATACACTTTACACCCAATAAGAGAATTCTCACGCGATTGTTAATCCGGTTTGAACAACGCAATCAAAAGGATCAGGAAACTGATGTATGGAGTCAAAGCACGCGCTCCCGCTTTCGTGCAGAAACTGTAATTCCATTAAATAAGTCCACCATGTATGCTGGTGATAAACTTTGGTATTCAGTTGTAGATGTGGAAGCATTTGTGGTGATGGATAAAGATGTTGACGAGCGATTTGCCAACCGCCTCCGTATCAGGACGGGCTTAGGTTATCGATTTAGCTATGGATTACGCCTTGAAGTTATGTATACATTGCAGCGATCCAAAAACACACTGGATGGAGATTTCTTCACCTCCGATAATATCTTCCGGTTCCGGATAAAACAATACCTGAACAAGTCAACTCCTCCCAAGGATCGTGGCACAGGAAATTAACCGGCTCCTGTTTTGATGACATTAAGATTTTTAACATGGCCAATAAGCAAGTTAATCGGTATCTTTCCGTGTCGATTAACGTGCAATGCAGCAAGAATGAAATGGTGATGGGATGCAAGTCCAAAGGTTATTTTATGCTATAATCAAGTTCCTTGGAAAAGCTGCTCTTGGCATGTTTATTTTTCTTTGCGTGCTGATTGCGCTCATCCACCTTCCTCCCATACAAAAACAAATCACCCGCAATGTTACCAACTACCTGTCTTCCAAAATGGAAACACGCGTGGAAATCGGACGAATTTCTTTTTCTGTAAAAGCCCATGTGCTGATCAACGATCTTGGATTGTGGGATCGGGAGGGGAACAAGATTCTTTCTGTGCGGGAAGTGGAGGTCAATTCGGGCTTACTTAATCTTATGCAGGGAAAAATTATTTTCGACCGTGTGCGTATCACCGGCCTGGATGGAACACTGAAAGAGGATGATGAAGGATTGAACATTCAGTTTATCGTGAATGCATTTTCATCGGATAAGGCTACAACCACTGAGCCACAACCGGTCGTGCTTCAGTTTCGTTCTGTTGAATTGGAAGATATCACATTTGGTTATGCATCAGCAGTAAACGGAATAACCGTTACTACCCGCCTGGAAAAGTTAACTGTGGATACAGCTCAATACGCTTCTCATCCGAATACCATCAAAGCCGGCAAGGTTCTGTTGCAGCATGCCGTTGTGAATATTTTAAGCTTAGACCAGGAGCAGGTTGCTGATGCAAGCGTTGGTCTTGATACCATCACGTTAACCAGCGATTACAGCCGTTCCGGAATTACCATGGCTGTTGACGATCTGCAAATTGCCGCAAGTGATTTTTCCTTTCACAGGAATGAAGTTACAACGACTCCTAAATTTGATTCCGATCATATTGAAGTAAATGACATGCAGCTTCAGCTTAGGTCATCCTTATACAGCCTCGATACACTGACTACAGTTGTTCAGGAAATGTCGGCAAGACTTCCGGGATTTCAACTCGATCATCTCGGTGCAGAGGTGCGTATGAACCCCAACCGACTGGAGGTGTCCCGCTTAAATGTGCTTTCCGGAATGAATGAAGTAAAAGCAGATCTGGCAGGTTGGTATGCTATTGATTCAACCAAATCAATTGAAAATCTCAATGGGAAAATCAAAGCGGATGTGCAAATTCACCCAAAAGACATTGCTTATTTTCTGAGCGACTCGGTGATGAATTATTTCAACAACTGGGATTCCACCACACTCATTGCCGAAGGAAGCTACATCACAGGAAAAGGTGAAATCAGTCAGTTGATGTTGCAGTCGGGTAACAGCCGGTTGCAGGCGCAAGGAATTATCCATGATGCCTGGAATAAGGACAAAATCAATTGGAAGGATATCGAAATCAGCGCATCGGTTGACGCTGCTTTTACCAGCATGCTGACTCCTTTTTTAAATACTTTAAACTTGCCTTCTCAACTTTCTGTACAGTTAGCAAGTTCCGGATCCATCAAGGAAGCAAGCGTCAATGGTAAAATTATTTCCCCCTGGGGTAATCTTCTTGTCAATGGCCTGGTATCACAACCTCCGGGCAATGTCGGTTTCAATCTGACACTGACCGGTGAGCACCTGGATGCCGGTAAGTGGATGGACTTACCCTGGATAGGCCCTGTCGATCTGGTGGTTAAAGCAAAAGGGAAAGCAGGGGATGATACAGACATGATGATTGACGGAACAATAAATTCTGTCGTATTGCTGGATGAACCCATTACTGCGATAGAATTAAATAGCAGTGTCAGGAAATCAGAGGCAATAATTGAAGTGTACATCGATGATCCGGAATACCGGTCTGTATTCCATTCACAACTTTCTTTTGCTGATACGGTTAAGCTAACCAACACCATTCAGTTTGACGGATTCAGCCTGGGAAAATTATTGAAGCTCGACAGCACATTGTCTATAAAAGGAATAACGCAGTCAACTTTAACTATTGATGATGATGTATTGGAAGGATCTTTGGCCGGCAATAAGCTGTTGTTTAAAAGTGACCTCCAGGAATTCTTCATTGACTCACTTACGTTCAAGGCAGCGCTTTCACCTTCGGCAAGTACCATCCGTTATTATTCCGATTACGGAACACTTCAACTGGAATCCAACTTTGATATCCGCGAGGCAACTGATGCAGTAAAGTCGTGGTCACAGAATATTTTACCAGGTAGTGAAGGCACTTCACAAAAAAGTAATCGAACAGCCAGTGTAACTGTGGCGCTTGAGCGGGCTAATCTTTTTCAATTGTTGGGTGTTGATGTTGATGAATTTTCCTCTCTTATTCTGAGAGGAGATTTTAATGAGCAGGAACAAACTGTTTCGTTAAATGCTTCATCCGGAAAATTCAAAGGATATGGTGTGTCGCTGGATACGCTGACGTCAACCCTGATCATGCTGCGCGACAGTGCCATAGTACAGGTGAATGCAGATAATATTCTTTATGGGTCAGTTCAGTTGGGTGATCTGTCGGGCAGCCTTCGCAAGAAAGGAAAAGCAGCCAGCACCGGTCTGCTCCTCACGACTGATTCGCTGACGTTGCTGAACTGGCAGGCGCACCTGGTTAATGCCGACAGCGGGCTGTTTGTGTACACAGATTCACTTCGCACGTTTGATCATGCGTTTACCCTCGATCCGGAGAATGCTGTTTTTATCGGTCAGGATAATGTAGTCATGAATAAGGTTAACCTCAGCCGCGACAGTGTGCTGATCAGCATGAATGGCGACCTGAATGCGTTTGACGTTAAACTGAAAAACCTAGACCTGACTAAGCTGGATATTTTATTGTTTCCGGACACCACGGTGATCAGCAGGGGATACCTTAATGCAGCGCTTTCCTATATCCGCAATCAGCAAGTGAATCTTTCCGCCAGGGTGGACAGCCTGAGCCTGTATACGTCAAGTCCAATAACTGTTACCGCTACAGCAGTGAGCGATGAAAATGAAGTGCCGTTTGAGTTTCTGCTGACCAGCACAACAAACACGGTTGATTTAAAAGGCAACTATTTTTTTGATAAATCGGAGGTAGATGCTTCTCTCCATGTGGATGTCAATGAACTTAGTTTGTTCGACTTCATAGTTTCGGGCTTCATTGAAAATGTAGACGGATCTCTTAAGGGAGAGGCGACTATCACCGGTCCGGTGCAGCAACCCCAGGTTAACGGATACCTGCAATTGCTCAACGTGGGCCTAACCACTGTCAATCCCCGTTTGACCTTTTTCATTAAGGATGATAAAATAACTCTGGCCAACAATGCATTGTTCTTTGATGATTTCAAACTGTATGATCCGGATCAGAATCCGCTGGTGATAAACGGACAAATTAGCTCACCGGATTATCAGGCCTATGTGTACGACCTGCACATCACTAGTGATAATTATACGCTGATCAATAATCCCGACTCAGTGAAAACCCAGGTTCACGGATTACTGGTGCTGGACAGTGATATCAGGTTGAAGGGTGATGAGAAGGATACCGATGTTCAGGCAAGATTAAAAATAAAAGATGCTACAACGCTGAGGTTCGTTACGGCCAGCGAAGACATTGAACTGCTGAAGGCCGAAGGAATTATTGACTTTGTTGAACCTTCTTTGCTGAGAGATTCCCTCGCGCTGGAGCAGTCACTGTCGTATTATGATTCGCTAATCGCCAGCCTTCCTGCCTTTAACATGAGCTCTTCTATTACGGTAGAGGACAAGGCAACTATTCGCATTATCATTGATGAACAGTCGGGTGATTACCTGGAGGCCAGTGGAGGCGCAGCACTCGAACTCGGGTACGACCGTACCGGCAATCTCAGCCTTTCGGGAAATTATACGATTCGAAAAGGCATGTACCGCTTATCGTTTTATGACCTGGTAAAAAAGAACTTCAATTTGGTGGAAGGCTCCTCGGTAACCTGGAACGGAAGCCCGCAGAACGGTGATCTGAATATTAAAGCTGTGCACACGGTGGAATCAAATTCGTTAGGATTGATTGGTCATGAGATTGGTGAAAATGAAAAATCAACCTATAAGCGATCACTTAATTATGAAGTGGGCATCAACATTAACGGAACCATCGAGCGGCCGGTCATCTCTTTTTCACTCGACCTTCCGGCAAATGATAAGGCTAGCTACCCGGTGCTGGCCAACAAACTGGATCGCCTCCGGCAGCCGGAGTATGAATCGGAATTAAACAAACAGGTTTTCGGACTGCTCGTGCTCGGTGGCTTCTTGCCGGAGTCGAGCGGTTCAGATTTCAATTCCAGTTTAGTGGCTACTACGGCACTATCGAACAGTGTGAATAGCTTGCTGGCGAGCCAGCTGAACAAGTTTGCCAATCAGTACATTAAGGGATTCAACATTGATGTGGGTATACAATCCTACAGCGATTATTCCGCACCCGGAGGTAAAACACAAACGGCCATGGATTTTCGGGTATCGAAACGCATCATGGATGATCGCCTGTCGTTTGAAATTGGCGGTGATTTTGATATCAATGCCGATCAGTCAGGGGCAAATACAGGAACAAAAAACTACCGCGGAGATGTGGCGATTATTTACGACCTCACCGGCAACGGTGACAAGCAGCTGAAGTTATTCAATAACGAAACGTATGATATTGTGTACCAGGAAATCCGCAATACCGGTATTTCCCTGATCTTCATACGTGAGTTTTCAAGGGAGGAGAAAAAGAACAGGAAGCAGCGATGATCCGGTTGGTACTATATCGTTTAGCATTGGTTTTGACAGGGGGTCTTGTCGGCTGTACCGGCATGAAAAATGTTTCCTCTGGTGATCCGCTGTATACCGGGCATGAAGTAACGTTTAGCGAGAAGGATGCCCCGAAGAAAAAACTGATGAATGAAATCCGCGGGGTATTAAAGCCGGAGCCAAACAATACGGTTTTATGGATGCGGCCTTCATTGGCCTTGAACAATACACTGTCGGACAAAAAAAGGGCAAAGAAATTCTGGAAGAATAAAATCGCTGCGCCAGTATTGCTTTCGCAAACCAATCCGGTGCAGGTATCAGCCGCCATTCAGAACAGGATTTACCACAATGGCTATTTTCAAATCAGTGTACACTATGACACTGTTTTTGTTGGATCACGGAAAGCGAAATATGTTTATACCATTACCCTTCGAGAACCTTACCGGTTTGAATCTGTTGAGTTTCCGAAACCGGTCACTGATCTGACGGAACGTATCAGCGTCACACAAAAGGAATCGTTGCTGAAACGCGGAGACATTTACACCCTGGAAAATGTGAAGAATGAGCGCATCCGTATAGACCGGGAGTTGAAGGAGCAAGGCTATATTTATTTCAATCCCGAATTTATTACAGTAAGGGCTGATTCCGTTTCGGGTAATCACGAGATCAAGGCCTTGATTACCGTGAAACCTGATACTCCACCGGAATCCAGAAGACCTTACACCATCCGCAACATCTACCTGCATGATGATCACACCCTGGAACAAACAACAACCGATACGATTGCCTACGGAAAGTATTACCTGATCTCGCAGCGAAGATCGCTTCGCTTCGAAACATTGCAGCGCGGAATGTTCCTGAAGCCTGGTCAACGGTATGCCCGTACAGATTATATGCACACGGTACGGTATATGAATGAGTTGCCGATCGTTCGGCATACCAACATTAAGTTTGCCCCGTACGGCAATACCGACTCACTGGATGTGATCCTGTATTTATCGCAACGGAAGCGCTACGCTTACTCCGCTGAATTCAATGCCATCTTCCGGTCAACCAACTACTTTGGACCAGGCATGATTTTTAGTTACACCGATCGTAACAAAAACAAAGGTGCGGAACTTTTAAAAGTGAATCTGCGCGGACGCTTCGAAGTGCAGCTTGTGGATGGTGAGGTGAATCCCGCGTACGAAATGGGACTGGAAGTGAACTACCAGTTACCGCGATTTTATCCTTCGTTTCTGCTCAACATCGGTCAGCGTAGCTTGCCAAAGACATCCCTTACTGCGGGGTATAACTTGTTCAACCGATTGGATTTGTACCGGTTGAATTCGTTGTATACCAATTTTGGATACCGATGGAGTAAAAATGACAGGGTTCAACATACCTTCAATCCGATTGAAGTAATCTTTACACAAATACCGGAAGCTTCCAAGTCGGATGAGTTTAATCAATACCTGCAGGAGAACCCGGGTGTGCAGCGTAGTTTCGATGAGCAGTTTATCGTAGGTACTTCCTATGAGTTTACGTATCAGACACCTGCACGGAGGCGAAATGAGTTCGTATTCATTGGCGGGATTGACCTGGCCGGTAATCTGCTCAACGGACTATTCTCTGCTTCCGATGCAAACAAAGACACTACCGGAAGGTATACGCTATTGGGTGTTCCGTTCTCGCAGTATGTGCGCACACGTGTAGACTTGCGTTATGGGTTTAATTTCAATCAGCGGTCAAAACTGGTTACCCGGTTCAGCACCGGTGTTGGCGTGCCTGTCGGCAATTCAGATATCCTTCCGTATGTTAAACAGTTTTTTGTGGGCGGCACCAACAGTCTGCGTTCATTCATCGCACGGTCAGTCGGGCCGGGAAGTGAACTGCCACCAGAAGGATTCACCGACCTTACCGGTGATATTCGCGTGGAAGCAAATGCAGAGTACCGGTTTACACTGGCCGGCAGTCTGAAGGGTGCTTTGTTTGTAGATGCAGGGAATATTTGGCTATTCAACGATGATCCGTCACGCCCCAACGGAACGTTTCGTTTCAACACGTTCATGGATGAGATTGCCGTGAGCTCCGGATGGGGACTGCGGTGGGATTTTGATTTCATTGTCGCCCGGCTTGACTTTGCGTACACGTTACGAACACCCTATTTCCCGCAAGGGGAACGCTGGACAAGTAGTTTTAATTTCTGGAAGCCGGCTATCAACTTTGCCATTGGGTATCCGTTCTGAAAATTCTCCAGGATATTATTCACTGATGTTACGCACGTGGCCTTTTTCTTTGTGAAATCTTAGTGACTTGGTGTCTTCGTGGCCTAATTTCGTAGATTTTTTCTTGCCACAAAGACTCAAAGGCACTAAGGCATCACGAAGTGCGTGACATCAGTTATTCAGCTTACAACCTGAAAGGTTAAAGTTTAATTATTAATACCAGCACAAGAAAGAGTATGAGGGTAAGAATCAGGTAGGCTAAAACTTCAGATACAGAGTAACGCGATTCTGCATAATACTTTTTTAATGTTGCCATACTTTTCCGGTGTTGAAGCGTTGCCAATACCAGTATAACAAACGCACTTGCAATCAGGTAAATGCTCAACTCACGACCCGATATAAACGATAACATTGGTGCTTTGCCTTGTTCAACCCGGTTAAGGTAATATTCATATCCACCTACACCAATGGCCATCATGGTAAGGCTTGTTCTTACCCAGGCAAGCTGTAGGCGCTCAAAGGCTGTGCGGATACGCTCCATTTGCATCTGTTTTTTGCCAGCCTTTTTCTCAGCCTTTTCAGTATCGGGTATATTAAGTTCTTCTTCCACGGTTAAGTAAGTTAGTATTACTAAAGTATGTAGAAGTATGAACATTTAAAACTAAATTAGGATGTGTCAAAATAAGCAGGCAATCAGGATTTAGATTTTTTATTTGAGGATAATGACCACTGATAAAAATCATAGCAATACCTTTATAGGTCATTTAGTTTCAATATCTGTAACTGAAATTCTTTTGAATCTTTTTAAATAAAAAATGACATGAATTCGGTAAAGAAAAAAAGACCTTTTTTACGAATCGTTGGTATTGCTATTCTTTTTATTCTTGTTACAGGAGCCACCCTGTTATACTTCAATTTCAACCGGTTGTTATCAAAAGCGCTGATAAAAAGTTTTGAATCAAGTCTTGCTGCCGATATATATGAATTGAAGTTTGAAAACCTACGGGTTAACCTTGTTGAAGGCAGTATACGGGTATTTGATGTTTCGGTGCAGCCGCGGGATATACCATTAAAGAACTACCCTTACATTAATAGTTCTTTCCGGTTAACTACGAAGGAAATCACCCTGGAAAATGTGGAGATCCGTACATTATTAAAATTAAATCGGCTTGTCCTGGAACGCATTTCGATTACAAAACCATTTGTTGAAGTTAACCTCAATGGGAAGCGGCACATCATACTACCTTTTAAGGATACTGTTGAGACAACAGAAACAAAGACTACAGCAGGTAAAGAGAAGCTTTCGGCTTTTTACTTAAAAGAATTTGCGTTGATTGATGCATCTTTTCATACCATTAACACACATAAGCAACGGGAATTCAACAGCAAGTATTTTACCATCAGGTTGCAGGATGTTCAGATAAGTCAACAGCCTGCTGAATACCTGGCATTTGTTAATAATGCAATCCTTTCCGTTGGCGAGTTTCATGGTCATTTGAAAACGGGATCTTTTCAGAAAATTGGATTTAGTGATTTTAAAATCGGATTGGATTCAGTAGCCGTGCAACTTACCTTGGATTCATTACAGTATCACTTTCGTGATTTTACTACTGGTTTGAATAATCTGGATATACAAACAGTGGACAGTCTTTTTCATGTTACCCTACAGTCCTTTGAACTGAGCTATAAGGAAAAACATTTAAAGCTTAAGGATATAAGTTTTAAACCCAATGTTAGTCATGCAACCATGCAACGGAAGTATACCTATCAGCACACGGAGTTCTCTGGCTCAATAGGCACAATAGATATTCTTCAACTGAATTTTGACTCCCTTATTTATGCTCAGAAATTAGTTGTCGATGAAATTTCCATTGATAATGTAAGAGCATCTATTTATAAGGATAAGACCAAGCCCATGGATTCAACGCGGTATCCTGTTTATCTGGGGCAGACCATAGGGGAAATAAAAATGCCGTTAGCTATTAAAAAAGTGAATGCAACAAATGTTCATCTGGAAAACACCGAAAGAAAACCCGATGGTACCTTGGCCACCGTAAACATTTCCCGCGCAAGTTTAAGTGTAAAAAACATATCTACACTTTCCAGTCAATCAGGTCTTCTTATGCAAGCCGATGCCTGGATTAATAATAAAGTTCATTTCAACACCGAATTGGAGTTTTTATACAACAAGCCACAATTCACGTTTAAAGGAAGGTTAGAACAATTCAAGTTGCCGGATCTGAATCCCCTCATTCAGGCTTACACTCCTGCAAAAATTAATGCCGGCATTGCCCGTGAAATTTCTTTCAGCGGAGTGGCGGAGGAAACAAAAGCATCCGGCACCATGAAATTTTTATACGACAGCCTGGAAGTTGATCTTCAACTTCATGAACAGTCAAAGTGGAAAAGTGCCATACTGGCTTTTGCTGCCAATACGGTATTAAATAATAGTAACCCGGTATCTTCAACAGCACCTCCCCGTGTAGTTCGTTTTGAAGTTCAGCGCGATATGAATAAAGGATTTGTGAATGTGCTTATTAAATCCTTATTAAATGGACTGAAAGAGACCATGATCATGTCAAAAGAAAACAGAAAGACCTATAAAGAAGAGAAGAAGGCAACAAAAGCAGAAAATAAAAATAAATAACAAAGATGTCATGATTAAATTTTTTTTACCCCCAAAGCGTGTGTTGATCAGGGACTTTCCGATCTGACAACAGCTTATAAGACGGTGGAGGCTATGCGTGCCGTGCCCATAACACGCAGCGACATCATTTCCCTGGTGATGATCACACTGGCACCGGTCTTACCACTCGTGCTAACGATGATGCCATTGGCTGATATCATCAAAGTACTGATGCGTGTTGCCTTTTAACGTTTTCTTAGATCACATTAATTACTGGAACCTTAGAGTTGTGCAGACTCTACTTTAACAGACCCAAATAATTTAGCCGATAACAGGGCAAAGCCAAGCATAAAGGGAACGGCCAGTACAATCATGATGAATGCGCGCTGATCGATTTCAGCAATGGAAAGCAGTGGGGCAACTGCAGCACCCAGGTTTCGCGTTGCCAGTCCTATGCTGATGATAACGCGGTGTTCCTGCTTTAGTCCCAGGCTTAACCAATACGGGAATATCATCATGGCAGAAAAGAACACAAGCTGCGCTAAAAATATTTTCACATCAGATAGCGCAATGAGGCCCTCAAAAAATATTACAACAGAAAGTGAAAGGGTTGTCAGGGCAAAAATTCCGGCAACTTTTTTTACCACCGGAATCATCCTTGTCGAAAGGTGTTTATATTTTCGAAGGAGAAGCATTCCAGTGACCATGGGTAGCAGAATCATAAGCAAAAGCGGCTTTGCAATCGTCCACGCGGTAATTGATAATTCATTAGTCATTACAGGCACTACAATGGGCATAAATAATACTGTAGTTATAGCGATGAGAAACATAAACGCAGCAGTATACCCACGATCAGCATTTGCTCGTGCTGCAAGCATCGGAAGAAAAGGAGCAGCGGGCGCCATGCCCAGAAGGATAAGACCTAATGCGTAGGGTTCTTCCAGCGGAATTATTTTTGTTATGCCTAACGCCAGCAATGGTCCTGCAACAAAGCCCCAGACAAGCGAATTGGCGACAAAGCGGTAATCTTTCAGACCTTTCAAAATGTCCCTTGGATTTAATCTTAACCCCATTTCCAGCAGGTTGCCAGCGATGAAAATGATCAGTGATATTTTCAGGCACAACATCCACATCATAACGGTTCGGGTTGCAGGTTTAACATGAGTGTCACGGTGTTTTACTTCCTCAAGCGGCTTTCAATATAGTCAAGATTAAAAAGTAAACAAGGCTGACCTGTTGAAACCTAAATTATAAATCAGAATCTACCCTGTGTGCACTTTAACAAGGGTTCTTTCAGCTCTGATTATGCTTCTACTATAGTTTCTTGAGTGGATACTTTTTAAAAATCTTTGTTGCCACTTCACCAATGAGTGCAGCAACATCATCCGACATTTTGAATTCCTTTTCTACCATTCCCGACCACACTACTGTACCGGTTTCAGTACTGTGCATCACGTACTTTAGAATTCCATCCTCTTTTGTGGTAGCTGTAATTTTACCACCGGCAACAGGAGCAGCACCATATGCATAATAGCCTGGGCCACCAACACCAACACCGACACTGAGTGTAGGGCTTTGAGAGTAGGTAGTATACTCTTCTACGCTGGTAAAAAATATGAAGATGGCATCGGGTTGCACCGTGTCCATGAGCATCCCACGACTTTTCAATTCCTGATTAGCGTAGTACATCACGTAATCGCCAAAAGGCTTGTCTGCACGGTGACGGTTTAATATACTGTCACCAGGCGCAAGCCACGCATAGGTTTTGAATTTTTTGAAATCAACACTGGTATCATAATCTGTCGTTACTTTTTGTGCCTCCAAGGAAATGATCGACAGTGAACTAATAATCAGAAGAAGTAAATTTTTTTTCATTATGTATAGCTTAAGAATAAAGAATAAAATTGTTAATAACGATAATCAATTAACGTGTGCCTTTTTAACAGTGTGAGAAAAATTTAGAAGAATTGAATAATTATTTTTTCTTCCTGCCAAAGTGGTAGCCGATCTGTAATTGGTAGCGATATCCATAACCCCAGGTATTAATCTTTCCATTGGAAGTAGTCTTGCCTTCATCTATCAATTCTTCAAAGGCTGGGTATTTATCAATGAGCGCGCGAATAATTTCGTTGGTAATATCATCCGGATCAATAGAGAAATTCCCGTCAAGGCTTGACTTAAATCTGTAGTTGGAAACAGATGGTCCAACAAAAACCAAATCAATTGTCCAGCGATTGTTGAGTACAAACTGGTAGCCCAGTTGAACACCAATATTAAGAATACCTAAATCGGTATTCATTTCTCCATTCTCTAATGTTCCATTGTTATTCACTTCGATGAAACGGTCGTTGGAATAATTATGATATGAAGCGTAAGGGCCGATGTACACGCCATGTGGTGCCCCGTATTTATTTTCCTTCGCAAGGTAAAAGCGGTACTCACCGCCAAATTTTAATCCGGTTGAATTGGCTTCGCGTTGGATATTAACATTGTCTGAAATAGCTCCCAACACCGGTGGAAATTGCTGATAGCCGGCCGTTACGGCAAAGGTTTGGTTAGCTTTGGTTACACGCTCGTACGAAAAGACTACGGCATTGCGATAAAGCCAGTAAGAAGTAAGATCAACTTTAATGGTATTTTTCCGATCAATATTTTCATTAGTCTGTTGCGCACTTGTCCAAACAGTGACCACTAGAAAAAATAAAATGCAAGTGAGATTCTTCATGTTAGTAGATGTTTATTCACCAACCGCCCCCCAACGCTTTGTATAGTCTAACCGTTGAGATGAGTTGGTATTGCAGTGCTAGAGATTTTTCAAATTGTGCGTTATATAATTCACGCTCGGCATCCAATACCTGCAGGAACGAGGTATACCCATTATCGTATAATGCTTTTGAGAGGGTAAGCGACTGTTCGGTTGCGGCTACCTGGGTTTGCCGGGCGGTAAACTCATTGCGGTAGGTACGTATTTCAGCCAGTGAATTTTCAACCTCTGCAAAGGCAACGAGTACTGTTTTTTCATATTGATAGGCCGCCTGTTTTGCTTTGGCTTTTTCGGCTTCTACTCTTCGTTTATTTTGATTGAAGCGAAAGATCGGCCCGGTCAGTTGTCCTGTTACAGATCCCAAAAATGCATCGGCTGTAAACAGGTTCGAAATATCAGGACTGGCAACACCCAATATTCCTGTTAAACTCAGTGATGGAAAACGCAAGGCAACAGCTATACCGACACGTTCGGTCTGTGCCACGAGCTGCTGCTCTGCCGAGCGGATGTCTGGTCTGCGTTCCAGCAATTCAGAAGGAATTCCACTTGGAATATCCAACGGCAGTTGTTGCTGATCGTTTTGCAATCCCCTGGTAATGGGGGAATAGGGAAGTCCCACTAAGATATTGAGCGCATTTTCGGTGGCGATGATGGTCCGCTCAATACTATAAAGTTGCGCCTGTGCGGCAGCTGCAATGTTTTGAGCTTGCAGCTTATCTAATTCAGACACATCACCTTTTTCAAACCGGAGTGTGATAATATTCAAATACTCCATGCGTGTCTGGTATGTTCTGCGTGTAATCTCAAGCCGTTCATCCAATCCGCGCAATTGAAAATACAATTCGGCAACCTGTGCAACGATACTGATATAAATCGACTTTCGGGTTTCATCAGTCGATAGTAAGTCGGCATAGGCTGCTCGGTTGGCATGACGGAGCTTGCCCCACACGTCAATTTCCCAGGAAACATTTCCCAACACGGCTAATGAGTTTTGGGAAAAGGCAACACCTGCGCCTTCTGCTGCGCTGCGGAAATCGGAAGCTCGTCCGCGCGCAGAATAATCCAAGAAAGGAAACATGTTCGCCTGGTTAAAGCCAAGGATAGCTTTGGCTTCATCTACACGCGCAATAGCGGTGCGAATGTCAAGATTGGAATCAACTGCAATTCGTATCAGTGATTGCAGCACGGTATCCTGGTACACATCCCACCATTTTAGGTTAGTGATGGAATCGGTTTGTACAGTGGCTTGAGTATAAGCCTGATTTTTTTTGACATCAGGCTTTGAATATTTTGGTCCTACGGCACATCCGGCAAGAACCAACAAGATGAATACGATTAAAATTCTATTCTTCATATCAATGAGCCGGTTCAGAAGGTGAAACAGAGGTATCGGATTTTCCTTTCTTTTTGGAACCGATACTTTCTATGAATACAAATAATGCAGGCACTACAATTACTCCAATGATGGTGGCGATTAAGGTTCCGCTAAATACAGCCATACCCATTACCTTTCTTGCTTCAGCACCCGCACCTGAAGCGGTTAGTAATGGAACTACACCCAGCATAAAGGCGAAAGAAGTCATCAGAATAGGACGAAGCCTGAGTTTGGCAGATTCCAATGCGGCATCAAATAACGATTTACCCTGCTCTTCATGAAGCATCTTCGCGAACTCTACTATAAGGATAGCGTTCTTGGCTGTTAAGCCGATCAACATCACAAGTCCGATCTGCGCAAACACATTGTTTACGTAGCTCGGGCTCCAGAGGCCGGCTAGGTATAATCCTAAGAAGGCCCCAAACACGGCAGCCGGTACACCGAGCAACACACTGAATGGAAGCTTCCAGCTTTCATACTGTGCAGCAAGAATCAGGAAAACAAATACTAATGCCATCAAGAACATTGTGCCACCAGTACCTTCAGCTGCTTTTTCCTGGTAACTCATGTTACTCCAGGCAATACCAAGTTCTTTGGGAAGGCCTGCGGCAACTTCCTCCAGTGCTTTCAGCGCATCAGCTGAGCTGTAGCCTTCCGCTGGCGCCCCGGAAATTTCGGCAGCACGAAACATATTAAAACGGTTGGTGTAGGAGGGTCCTGTAATGTCTTCAACAGAAGCTAACGTATTGAGTGGCACAATTTCCCCAGACTTGCTGCGAACATAGTATCGTGCGAGATCATCCGGGCTGAGTCTGTCTTCTGCTTCGGCCTGAACAAACACTTTGTACTGTCTTCCAAACCGGTTGAAGTCGTTGATGTAGCTACTGCCAAGGTAAGTCGAGATGGTACTGGTTATTTCATTCTGATCGATTCCCAGTTTTTCTGCTTTATCGTAGTCGATGACAATTTGTTTTTGTGGTACATTCGACCGGTAGAGTGTAAACGCATTGGCAATCTCCGGACGCTTTTTAACCTCAGCTATAAAATTGCGCGCTTGTTCATCCAGAAACTGTGGTGTGTTACCGGAACGATCCAGGAGTTGCAAGGTAAAGCCAGCTGATGTTCCAAGCCCTTCAATGGGTGGCGGACCAAAAGCGATGGCGGTAGCATCAGAAATTGTAGTGCGAAAGGCCAGATTCGTTTGCTGAATTAATTGCTTGGCGGTTTTCTCGCGTTCTTCCCAGGGCTCTAAGGAAATAAATACGAATGCATTGTTGGTGGAATACGATTGTGTAAGCATACTATAACCGACCACCATAGTGGAGTAGGCAACTCCCTCTGTGTTGTTAATAATTTCTTCAATTTTTTTGGCGACCTCATCGGTGCGTTCCATAGAGGCCGCATCCGGAAGCTGGATGTTCACCAGGTAATATCCTTCGTCTTCTTCGGGTACGAAACCACCGGGAATATTTTTGCCCAGAATTCCGGTTACGCCTACGACCACGCCTATTATAATAATAGAGCGAATTGACTTTTTGGCTACGATTCCCGCTACTCCCGTATAGCCTAACGTGAACTTATCAAACATTCGGTTGAACGCATCGAAGAATCGTTGCAGCAAACCGGTTGATTTTTTCTTGGGTTTTAACAGGATGGCGCTTAGTGCAGGACTAAGTGTTAAGGCGTTAAAAGCTGAGAACAATACCGAGATTGCGATTGTGATCGCGAACTGCTGATACAACCTACCGGTAATACCACCGGCAAATGCTACGGGCACAAACACCGCGGCAAGAATCAGGGCAATGGCGATTACCGGCCCGCCTACTTCCTTCATGGCTTTCTGCGTAGCTTCTTTGGGCTTCATGCCATGTTCGATGTTGTGCATTACAGCCTCCACCACCACGATAGCATCATCGACCACAAGACCGATCGCGAGCACCAATCCCAACAGGGATAATACGTTGACGGAGAAACCCAGCATCGGGAAAATGATAAACGTTCCGATCAAGGAAACAGGAACCGTTAACAACGGTATCAATGTTGCCCGCCAATCCTGTAAAAACAAAAACACAACAAGAATTACCAGGACAACCGCTTCAAACAACGTATGAATAATTTCTTCAATACCTACGGACACCGCGCGGGTTGTATTTAGAGAGATGTCATATTTTAGATCTTCCGGAAAACGAGCACCCAACTCAACCATGGTATTCTGTACACTTTCGGCAACATCCAAAGCATTGGAACCTGGCATTTGAAACACCACAATGGTTGCAGCTGGTTTTTTATTAATACGACTGAAGGAGTTATAATTCTCAATACCTAATTCCAGCCGGGCAATATCTTTCAGACGCACGATCGAGCCTTTCTCATCGGCCTTTACAATAATGTTTCCGAATTCTTCCTCGGTAACCAGTCGTTCCTGTAAGAGAACGCTATAGGTATACTCCACACCTTTGGGTGCAGGTGAACCGCCAAACTTACCACCCGGTGCAATTGCATTTTGCTTTTTTACCGCGTTCATCACATCGGTAACGGTGAGGTTGAGTTTGGTGAGTTGATCGGGACTTAACCAGATGCGCATGGAATAATCCGCTCCGCCAAACAGCGTTACATCGCCCACACCTTTCAAGCGCTTTAACTGATCAACAATGTTAATGTTGGCGTAGTTGTTCAGAAATACACCATCAAACGTTTCATTGGGAGATGATAATGAAACGAGCATCATTGGAAATACCAACGATTTTTTAGTGGTAACGCCATAAGCCTTTACTTCATTGGGCATTTTGGCGCTGGCCTGAGACACCCGGTTTTGGGTAA
Source organism: Flammeovirgaceae bacterium UBA2366 (assembly GCA_002344065.1). GTDB lineage: Bacteria > Bacteroidota > Bacteroidia > Cytophagales > Cyclobacteriaceae > UBA2336. The sequence continues at coordinate 320,996 of DDTK01000001.1, read as the reverse complement.
GCATATTCGAGTTGTCGAGATCCACACCAACTTCAAACGATACTTGTAGGGTAAGTGAACCATCCGCTGCGTTGATGGATTTCATGTACAACATATTCTCCACACCATTTACTTGTTGCTCGATGGGTGTGGCCACGGCTTGTTCAACGTTTACTGCATTGGCACCATTGAATAGCGTGGTTACCTGCACCATGGGTGGTGTAATTTCCGGATACTTGGAGATGGGAATACTGCGCAACGTAATTAACCCCATGATGACCATCAGGATGGAGATCACCATCGCTACGATTGGTCTTCGGATAAAAAATTCGCTCATACTTTTTCTTGAGGTTAATTGTTATTGATTGCCTTTGGCAGCCTCTGGCCACTGCATGGCCACCTCTTCAATTTTTGAATTGGGAGTTAACGCGGCTGTGCCAATTACAGCAACTTTGTCACCTGCTTTTATTCCTTTGGTGATAACCCAGGCATCATTGATTTTATTACCGGTTTCTACTACTGTGACTTTTAAGGTGCTTGAATCGGTTACGGTAAAAACTTGTGCCATACTTTGCAATTGATAGACAGCGCGCTGGGGTATCAGCACAGCACCTTTTACTGTGCTTAAAAGCACTCTTGCTCTTACAAACAGACCTGGGCGTAATAATCCTTTTGGATTCGGGAATGTAGCTTCGATAGTCATGGTTCCTGTTTTAGGATCAATCTCTCGATCCGCAAAATTCACTTCACCTTTTTCAGCGTAGAGTGAACCATCCGCTAGTATTAATTGAACATTTTTCCTGGCTGAGGATAATTCTTCGGGGGTCATCCGCGCGATGCGCAAGTATTCGCGTTCGCTGATCTGGAACCGAACCCGCACTCCGCCAATACTGGAAATCGTTGTCAGTACTGAGGAGCTACCCATTCGGCTTACATAGTCGCCTTCGCGAACATTGGAGATGCCTACAATACCATCAAAAGGTGCGGTTACACGCGTATAACCCAACTCCACTTTTGCATTGCTGAGTGATGCTTCAGCAGCACTGACTTGTGCCTGGGCAGCCTGGTAGGCAGCTTTGGCGTTGTCAAGATCTTTTTGACTTAGTGCATTTAATTCAGTTAGTGGCTGTACACGGCTTAAATCATTCTGTGTGCGAACAAGTTCGGATTTTGCCCGGGCTAATTCACCGGTTTGCCGGTCGACCCGATTCTTATACTCAATATCGTCTATGATATAGAGCAGGTCACCTTTCTTTATAGCTGACCCTTCTTTGAAATTAACTTTCGTAACCCAGCCTTCTACACGGGCCCGGATATCGACATCCGCCTGCCCATAAACCTGGGCGACAAAGTCTTCATACAGGGGAACGTCATTTTGGATGGCTTTCACCACGTTTACTTTAACAGGTGGAGGGGCCACTATTTCGGCTTTTTTACATCCTGATAACCACAGGATGCATAGCAACAAGGATATGCCAATAATTGTTTTTGATTTCATAAAGTAGGAATTGGACACGAAATATAAGGAGATTCTAAACGTATTAACCAACAAAAGCTACTGTGCTGCCCTGATTTTAATCATGGTAATAGTTATACATTATTGGCTAATTGGTGTTTGTGAAAGCCGTTCCTTCTGAAGAATTATTGGATAGTTATTCCTTTGAAACGACTTAAAAATTGGCTTATCTTAGCTGTAATTAAAACTGAATCTCCTTAACTAAAAAAAGTATGAAATCGATTTTCACCATTCTTATTAGTCTATTATCGGTGGCTCTTTATGCGCAGGCTAGTTCAAGTAAATCATCAACCTCTGCACCAACCGACTGTTTTGGTCAATGGTTTTCGTTATTTAAAGAAAGAGGTGCCAATCCGGTTGCTGACGGAACGCATGAAGTAATTATTACGATCAGGAATGGCAATTATTCTGATTGTTTTATGGGCAAAATTGATGTAGCCAATGGCAAGCTTGCCAGCCCATTGCAGGTTCAGAAAGTTGATGGATCCTATCAGGAATTTGACAAACGCGTTAGTAACTTTTATCAAAACGAAGAAGGCAGACTTAAAGAGGAGTTACGCGATGTAACCAATGGAATGAGCGCTTCATTAACGTTGACTGATGGTGAAATCATTCGTTTGTTCTTCTACAAATCATTGGCGGATAAGCCCAAGGCTAATAAAAAGGCACCTGCCCCCTCAGCGATTATTAAATAAAGATTTTCCGAATCGAAAAGATTGGATAGAAGCCACCCATGGGTGGCTTCTTTTTTTTATTGCAGGCTTAGTGCTTTATGAAGTACATCTTAAGTGCTAATCCAAGGATCGCGGGTCAAGCCCGCGATGACTACTATGGAGGTTATAGGATCATTACTGACTAACCGATAACGCTTTAATTTCATCTTCCAACTCAATGGCTCGTTGAAGCGTAACGTTCTCCAGTGCAATATTTCCCACAAAGGCCGAGTAGGCCATCATGGCAGCGAGTCTTCTTAAATCCGTAGCCCAGCCCGGCATATAGACCGGTGATAACAGCCAGCCACTTTCAAATAAAGGGTGTAGCCGTACCGCATCGGCTATGGTTAGCCTTCCGGCAAACAGATTGCGAACAAGATCTGGCCGGTTATCCCGAATAGCAATACGCAGAAAAGTGTGTACTTCAAATAGCCCTTGCAAGTAAACAGCATCTTTGGTGAAAACAACTTTATCTTTTACAGCACCGCCTCTGAATATGCGTTGGGCAGAGCGCACGGATTCTATTTCCGATTGACCATTTTCAAGAAAATATTTAAACAGATCAATAAAATCGGCACCCTCTAATGCCATTTTCACAGCTATGACGCGTAAGGCAATCCTGCGCAGACGGTTTATGTCCATGGCATTCGTAATTAGTTCAGCCAATACAGCAATTCCTTCCTGCGTACGGGTGGTGCGCGGGGCACCAAGACCAAGCGATTTAAGGTTAGTTTGTTTCTTTCCATTTAACTGAGTGGCAGTGTGCACATACGCTTCATGGAATAGTAATTGGTCTTTGTCTAAAGGGGAGAACATGGCACTGCCCCTTACGCGAATGCGGGTAGCACCGGCAAGCGCTTTGGATGACATATTCTGATCAATGACAACTTCTACCGCATCTTTATCAAAAAATTCATCTACTTCACTTTTTAACCAGCCGGCAAAATCCGCTGCTGAAATATCAAACTGAGTGGGTTGAATGGATTGATTGCCCATCAGTCTTTCAGTAACATCCAATAAAAATTTTGCTCCGTCAATGGCGGTCATCGTCTGGTGTTTATATTCCATGTCTGGCCTTCCGTAGATACGGGTTGAATACCGGGTGAATTCCGGTGTACCGATATGATTTAGCATGCGTCCTGCATCAGCATAGCTGGACGCGGTTTCGGCTAGAAATTTTTCCACCGGATTTTGTTCATCACATTTTCCAGCAATGGAATCCAGTACTGAGATATTGTCAACAACATCAGGCTTGGTTAAAGCAATTTGAGGCAATTCTGGTTTACCCTTTCTCCATCCTTGTAAAAATTTATCTTCTGCTTCAGCGGGCCACAATAGGGTATTTAATACTTTTATTTTTTTGGAGACTTTAACGGTAGCCTCATCAAGTTTTTGAATTTTTGATAGGTTCATATGACTTTTCTTGGGAAACAGAAAGGTATCAATTGATTAAATTGGAATTGATGATTCCGTCCATGATTTTAATCATGGGGATTAACTTTATTAGTTTTTAGCTTGGGAATTAATGGCATGAACAGTATACGTCAAGGCTGCTTGTGCAGGTAACCAATTAAATTAATTCATTATGTGCCGCTGGCTTGCTTATTCCGGAGGGCCTATTCGTCTGAAGGAATTATTACTGGAACCCAAACAAAACCTGATTGATCAAAGCCTGAGCTCACGTTCGGAACTAACCCCCACCAATGGCGATGGCTTTGGAGTGGGGTGGTATGGAATCAATCCTGAACCAGGACTCTTTCACAGCATTCGTCCGGCCTGGAATGATTTTAATCTTCGCGATCTGGCCACCAACATTGAATCACACTTGTTTATGGCTCATGTTCGCGCTACTTCATTGGCTACCATTCAGGAAACCAATTGCCATCCGTATCGCTATAAGAACTGGTTATTGGTACACAATGGTGAGATCGATCAGTTGCAAAAGTTCCGCAAGGAATTATTGATGAAGGTTGGAGATGAATATTTTGAAAATATTTTTGGATCAACCGATTCTGAGTTAATGTTTCACCTGGCATTGACCTTTGGTTTGGAGAAAGATCCGCCAGTTGCCATAGCCCGAATGGTAGGTTATGTAGAAAGTGTTGCACGTAAGCATGGCGTGAATGAAGCGGTGTGGATGACGCTGGGCATCTCCGATGGAAAAACGCTATGGGGTTTTCGCTATGGCAGCGATGGTGATGGACCAAGTTTGTATTACAGCCCGGATGTGAAGGATTTGGAAAAGGTGAATCCGGCAATTGCCGGCAGGTTAAAAGCTCATGCCCGGTGTCTGGTTTCAGAGCCTATCGGTGACTTTCAACACCTTTGGAAAGAAGTTCCGCAAAGCACTCAATTGATAATAAAAGATGGTAAAGTTGGCTTGAATGAATTCAAGCCAAACACCTGACCGCTTATGCTTAAAAAGATTCTTACTCCCGGAATCCACTGGCTCTTCCTGTTTATTCCGATAACCCTCCTGCTGGAGGGCAGGGAAGCTTCTGCTCCACTGATATTTTTTTCAGCAGCGTTATCAATAATACCAATTGCCAGACTGATCGGCACATCCACCGAAAACCTGGCCACCTACACCGGTGATGCTATAGGCGGTTTGTTGAATGCTACATTCGGAAATTTGCCCGAATTAATCATTGCCGTGGTTGCATTGAAGGCTGGCTTACATGTAATGGTGCTGGCTTCCCTTGCCGGAGCCATTTTAGCGAATCTCTTGCTGGCTATGGGAGCATCGTTTCTGGTGGGGGGAATAAAATACCACAACCAGGATTATAACATCACCAGTATTCGTGTGTATAGTTCGATGATGCTGATTGCCGTGATCAGTCTGACCATACCCAGCGGTTTTCATCTGCTCACCTCAGCGCAGCCTGCTGTTGAAAGTGAAAATACATTAAACCTTTACCTGGCCTGTGTACTGTTGGCTGGGTATATACTCTACTTATTTTTTATGATTAAGACACACCCTGATTTTTTCAGAAGCGAAGGAGGAGTGGCTGAAGAAGAGCATGAAGGAAGGTGGTCCATTACCCGTGCATTGGTAACATTGGTAAGTGCATCCGTGCTGGCAGCGTTTATGAGTGAAGTGCTGGTAGGTGCCGCTGAAGAAACAGGAAAAGTGTTGGGTATGTCAAGCGTTTTTATCGGTATGATTTTTCTGGCCGTTGTAGGTGGTGCTGCCGAAAGCATTTCAGCAATAACGATGGCAGCCAAAAACAAAATGGACTTAAGCATTGGTATTGCCCTGGGCAGTTCCATACAGATAGCGCTCTTTGTAGCTCCTCTGCTGGTATTGTTAAGCACGTTCGTTGGCCCTTCGCAAATGAACTTAACGTTTGCCCGACCGTTGATTGTGGCCTTATTTCTGTCGGTTATACTCGCGACTGTCGTTGCGGGTGATGGCCGATCAAATTGGTACAAGGGTGTTCAGCTTCTGCTGGTCTATATAATCATGGGAATGATGTTATACTTTATACCAACTGCATGAAACCAAATAAAAATTTCTGGAATGACAAAGTGAAGGAAGCGGCAGTACTGAATCCGGTAGACCGCATTGCTGAAGTGCTGTTCGGGTTAATCATGGTACTCACGTTCACCGGGGCCATTAGTGCAAGCACCGATGCGCGCGAAGATGTGCGTGAATTACTATGGGCTGCGTTGGGCTGTAATGTAGCATGGGGGTTGGTGGATGCTATTATGTACCTGATGAACGTGGCCATCGAACGCGGACATGCCATTAAAGTGATCCGGGAAATTCACCAGGCCGACACTGCAAATCAAGCCAGTGAAATACTGAAGGATGAAATTCAGCCTGCCATTGCCGGCCTGATGACCAGTGAAGAATTAAACGCGATCAGCATCAGGCTGAAAAGTTTACCGGAGCCGTCAAAGAAGAATTTGATTACACCAACAGACCTTTGGGCAGGTGTACAGATTTTTTTATTGGTCTTTCTGTGCACCTTTCCGGTAGCCTTACCCTTTGCTTTTATTGATGAATTACCTGTGGCCATGCGTGCATCTAACGGAGTAGCTTTGCTGCTGTTGTTTATTGGTGGATTCTTGCTGGCCGGTTATGCTGGTTTCAGGCGGGTACTTACTGCGCTGGTTTATACCTTAATTGGTGTGGCCCTGGTGGCGTTGACGATGGCGTTGGGAGGATAATTTTAGTTGTTAGTTTTTGGTTGTTGGTTATTCATTGTTCGTGCTTAGTTGTTAGTTATTCGTTAATGGCTGGTAAATGAAAAATAGAATTCTCCCCGCGTTACTTATGGTAGTTGGCTCAATAGCTGCATTTGGGCAGAATGAAACAGCAGCGCCAGAAAAGAAATGGAACTTTGGTGCAGATGCTAATTTCTATTTCATTCCGAATGATTTTTTTGTGCTTCCCATCCTTAAAGCGGATAAAAACAAACTTCACCTCGAAGCACGATACAACTATGAAGATCGGGAAACTTTTTCAGGATGGATAGGCTACAACTTTATGGGAGGTGATGATTTTGAGTACACCATAACACCGATGGCTGGTGGTGTGTTCGGGCTTTCCAATGGAATTGCAGCAGGACTTGAGATTACCCTGGGTTATAAAGGGTTCGAATTCTACTCAGAGCTAGAGAATTTTTTTGACCCGAAAACAAGAAACAATGATTTCTTCTACATGTGGACCGACATCACCTTTGCTCCGAAGGACTGGCTTTGGTTTGGCTTAAGTGGCCAACGCACACGGCTCTACCAAACGGATGTTGAATTACAAAAAGGACTTATAGTAGGAGCCGGATTGAAAAACTGGGAACTGACTACGTATGTTTATAATCTTGGTTTTGATGATCCGTTTCTATTGCTCACACTTTCGGTAGGATTCTAGAAGTTTACCTCCTTCTTCCACCACCACCCATTCGCGCTCCACCGCCACCGCGATAGTTTCCACCCATATTACCACCACGATTCATGCTGTTGAAGTTGGAGTTTTGCTGAGCACTGCGCTGTCGGTTCTGGTAATCACGATTCATATTCGATGGCTGCTGCTGTGTCTGCTGCCATTGATTTCCGCTTCGCTGGTTCCAATTTCCATCGTCTTTCCGCTGATACACGTTACCATTCTTATCAGCATAGACATCATTTTTCCTGTTGGAAGCAGGCTGTTGTCCTGCTGAAGGTTGTTGTGATGGCCGTTGCCCCGCAGGTTGCTGCCCAGCCTGTTGCTGGCGGTTCTGATCGCGGGTACCTGCCGTAGGCTTACCTGCACCCTGGCCACGTTTAACATCGCTTGTGGTTACATCATTCCTTTTGTTGTAAATATTGTTCGACCGGTCAATGTTGATATCGCCATCGTTATGAATATACACCGGCCCACGTCCGCCATACATGCCACCATGATAGGGAGGATAATAGGGTGGACGATGATAGGGAGGCCCCCAGTATCCGCCACCCCCATAAAAGCTCATCGAAAACCAACCGTAGCTGAACCCAAAACCCATGCTCCAGCCCGTCCACGGATTGTAATGCATGCTGAAACCATACGTTACCGGGCGAGGATAATAGTATGGTCCGTACCATGGTGAATAATAATACCCTGTTCCATACACGACCGTGGGCCCATACACATAACAGCCCATATAGCCTGGAGTGTAACCCACATAAACCACTTCGGGTGTAGAGTCATAGATATAAACGTACTTCACATTATAAGCCGATGAACTGGCTGGAATCTTGTCGACATCTTTGGGCCGTTCATCGCTTACCTTCCATGGGCCTTTGGCTGAGGAGGCAACAAACCACACACCTTTATCTACACAATAATACTTTGAACCTGATTTGATTACTGTACTGCTTGTGTTCATGGCCAGTTCAAGTGATGTGCCTTCAATTTTTTCAAACTTCGGTTCGCCATCATAGGTTACGGAAGTTGTAGCAGTCTTCCGGTCTACTTTAGCGGTTTGCGGAACCTGTGCATCGCGAATAGCATCTTGGCTGGCTTCCGTTCCGGCAACACTCACCAATACATTATCTTTTTCTGATCCTTCAGGGATTTTGGCAAAGTCTTCCGGCAACTGATCGGCCTCGATATAGGCCCAAGGTCCTTCCAGGTTGCGGGCTTTGTACCAACGGCCCGACAAGAGCACATAATACTGCTGATCGTTCATGTTTTTAAAAATGTCATCATCAGAATTTGAAACGTACAGCAGCATGGTGTTGCTGATGTTGGCAAAATCGGCTGTGCCATAGGATTGAATCAGTTCAGCCGGTGTGGTGCTGACAATGATGGCTGGAGGATCGCCTTCCGGCTTCTGCGTTTTTTCTGTTTGTTTCTTTTTCAGTTCCTGATCCAATGCGCCAATGGTTTTCGGCAGCGGACTTACCGGTTTATATCCTTCTTTTAAAGAAGATGAAACATACCAGAAGGAGCCGCCATAGAGGTAGTACTTCTTATCATCCGGATTTTCAACAATGAGAAAAGCGGTGTTGATCACCCGTTTCATTTTCAATTCCTTGTCATCCTGTAACTTTGGTTCATCATCTATCAGCACCAATGTTGAGCGTTCAATGGTATAGTAAATAGCAGGCGGATCGTTCTTCAGATCCGTACTGACGATGGCTTTCTCCTGTTCAATGGTGGCTGCCACTTCATCCACAGTACTGGTAAGATTCCATTTGGGAATTTCCTGTTCCAGCAGTTTTTTGAGTTTGTCAATTTTCTGGGCATCATCAATGCCGGGCAGTTTTACATCATCGATGAGAATACTTTCCAGGGTGATGGTACGAGTATCCCGATCAGTTGTCATGGTAGCGGTATACCAGAAAACACCAAATACAGGCTCGTCATTTGGTTTTTCCACCGCTGAGAAGGCAGCGCGACCTTCAATTTTGTTGCCGTTCATTGCTTCGGGCTGAGGTTGATAGATCGTGATTACGGCACCGCTTTTCGCAGTAATGTCTTTCGGCCACTGGGCGAAGGCTGATTTGGAAACAATTGCCAGCAGGAATAACGAAAGAGAAATTAATTTTTTTGAGTTCATTGCTTTGTCTTGAAATTTGCGATTTGTTCTGTTATTTCTTCACCCCCTTGTCTCATTCACAACTTTTTCTGCATACAGCCAGCCAAACTTCCGTATCTGCAGGTAGTTCATTTTTCCTTTTACGCCAAGGCGTTCTACCAGGTCGTTAAGCGCTGCACAGAATACCGGGTAGGTATTCAGTTTATTTGGGTCTAGCGGAAGGTTGTAGTTCTTAATGTATTGCTTATAGAAGTCAAAGTGTTGTTCGCTGTAAATCGGAAACAGAAAAGGCTGGTGGAAATTGCAATATGCTGAAGCGAAATGAATCAGGTTGTACTTCTTTCCTTCTGTGTGGATGTTGGCAATATCTTCTGGGGGCTTTTATATTTACAGAAAAACGTGTTTCATGAGAGCTATTGCAGTATTGTCTTTTCTGCTGATCTTAACCTTTGGAGCCAAAGGCCAGGTGATTATGTCATTGCTTTTTGGTGACAAACTTAACACCGGGAATATTGAATTTGGACTTGATGGTGGGGTTAACTTTTCTAACATCAGAGGCCTGGAGGGGGGAGCCTTTAAAAATAGTTTTAACATCGGGTTTTATTTTGATATCAAGACCAAACACCCGAACTGGTTATTTAAAACCGGTGTCCTTGTAAAATCAAACCTTGGTAGCGCGGGTTTACCGACCTACCTGTTGGATAATCCTGATCTGGATAATGCATTTGCCGAAGGGGAAGTGTGGCGCAAAATCAATTACTTCAACGTGCCCATTGCCATGAAATATAAGGTCAGCGATCATTTCTTTGTGGAGGGAGGAATTATGCCGGCTTTGAGAGCCAAGGCATACGATTACTTTACAGCCGAAGTTCAGGGCAATGATTTAGAATATGCGGTGGATATTCGTGACCAGATTCACCGGCTTGATTTCGGTTTACTAGGCGGGTTTGGTTATCGCCTGTTTAAGGGTTATGGAATGAATATTTCCTTCCGGTATTACTACGGTTTAACGGATGTTGTTATTGATGATTCATCTGCAGATCAATACAACACCTCCATTTATCTTGCTGTGGGTATACCCATTGGCGTGGCCAAGGCACGTGCCCGTATGGAGGAAAAGGAAAAGAACAAGAAAAATTCCAGCCTAAACGACTAGAGTCCGAAACGATACTGAACACCCGTCATAACTTGTGTTCTGGATCCGAGGAAACCGTACTCTAACCGGAGCATAAAGTGTTTATTTATTTGGTACTGACCGCCAACGATAAAATTCCAACGATCTTTTACCTGCTTATTCATGGAGTACTGAACTGTAGAGGTGGTGATATTTTCGACAGCCAAATCGGCTGCAGCCAAAATTTCACCGGCCCTGTCCAATGCGGCATTAGCCGCTTCATATTTGGCCTTGTTAACAGGGCTGCTTTGTTCAATCTGGGAAAGACTATTCCACCAGGTATCAACTTGAGTTTGGGCATTTTCAACGCCCTCAATGCCTTGATCTATTTTAGCACCAATCTGTCCTCCACCCTCCGGAAACACTTCAGAAAGACTTAACGAACCATTTGTTTCACTTCTGAAGTTAACGCGAAATCCTCCTACCCATACAGCAAAACTACGCTCTGGTTTTTTAAGCTTAAAATTCTTACCAAACCGCGGACCGAAAACAAAAGACTGCGCAGGTTTGCTGAGTTGAGGAACATCCGTCCACGCAACATTCATATCCAGCGCCAGAAAGCCTCCGCCCACACCAATGGTAGGGGTAAAGCCAAGACCAAAAGTAGAGGTATTGAATTCCACAACTGTTCCAGCAGATAGGACCTCCGTTTCTCCACCGGATCCGTCAGGCACCCATACGCCAAAATTCACATTGGTGGAGGCTTGCGCTTTGCCCAGGATGCCATAAATATTTAAGAATGGAAATAGCCATATATCTGGCCGTACGGTAAATGCACTGGCTGTTGCCTTGGCTTCATCAAACCGAACTATTCCATCCAGATTATACATTGTCCCATTGTTAAAGCCAACTGAAAGATTATCAATAATGACTAATGATTCTTGCGCAAAATATTGCATGCTCAGCCCGGCAGAATAGGGGAGATTATAGCCGGCTTTGGTGGCCTTAACGCCCCAAATGGGAAGCGAGTATGGGTAATCACTTTGTTTTAAACTATCGGCTAATGCTTCATTCTTTTTTCCTACTTCTTTATTGGTAAATACCTGGCCATAGGCTATCACTGAAATCAGCAGTATGACTGACGTGAATATTGATTTCATCATCATTGTGATTTAGGTCGAAAGTTATGTAAAAATTCTTCGTGAATTTTATGACGATTGTCAGGCTACTTAGCCTTGATTAAAACATTTCTCCAATGTTCAGCCATATTCCCCAATAGTTTTGGCTAAACCCAAAATCTATAGCAATGTTGGCATTGGAGAACTTGTTGAGTTTGGTACGTAAACCAACACCTCCGGCCAGTTGCCAGTGTCTGAAGTGCTGGGTATCAAATTCAGAAGCCGATGCGAGATTGACAAAACCCACTAATCCCCAGAGTCCGTTTCGCGATACCTGGTAGCGGTGTTCGGCTTCGGCATATACCATGGCGTTTGAACGGTACCGTCCAATTTCAAAACCACGGCTCGAGATACCGCTTACGGGTGCCCAGTTTGTAGCAGGTAGATCGAGGTATGGTGTTTCACCGTTGAGTATAGTCCAGTAATAGGATCGCAGCGCGATCAGGTTCATGCGGGTGTTGCTCAGCGGTATATATTTTCTTCCATCAATGAATAAGGAGTTGTTGGTGTAGGTGCTTCCAAGTTTGGTATCGTTCCATCGCCAGCTTATAATTATATATGAACCATTCGGAGGATTGATAGCATTTTTTCGAGCATCATAAACGAGGTTTGCAGTAACACCTGAGGAAGTTGTTGAGGAATTATGGGTGTCTTCATATCGGTCGAGATGCCCTTCGCCTGTATATTCAGATTCACTGATGTTGTAATGATAATCCAGGGCATAACCTGGCCCCACATACCAGTAGCCTTTATTAATCTGGAAGAGTGCGTTCTGATAAAACCGTAAGTAGTCGGAATCAACGAGGGAGCGTTCCCATTCAGGGGTGTCTCCTCCAAGCCCCCAGGTATATTGTGGAAAGTGGGCTATCCGGTAGTCGCCTATAAAGTTTATGGTGTTTTTTGGAAACCAAATATTCGGACGTATATATAAACCATACCGGTCGCCCAGGTTTGTGTAAGGGATAAGGTATATGTTTGACAGGTTGGTTTCTTCAGCGTTTCCGGTATAGAACGCTGCGTTAATGGATGTGATTACTGCTCTTCCACCTCCAGGAACACTGACAGCAGCAGGTAAAATGGAGAAGTAAACTTTGCGTTCAGCCCTGATCTGATCTACTTTTTCTTGTTTCTTTTTACCGAACAACAGGTCGATAATGTCAACCTGGATAGAATCTTTCTGCTGAGCTTGACTGTTACCCAACAGCCAAAAAACGAGTACAAAGAGTAACCAGGAACGCATATGGGAAATTGGCAACTATTTCTTTAAGATCGGGTATACAAATAAAGTAAAAAGCCATCCCGTTTTAGGGGATGGCTTTTTAAACTGTAATGAAACTAATAATTATTTCAGCTCCCCGATAAAAGGAATGCTTTCCATAATGGCTACCCGAATCACACTGAGAAAGTAAACCTCCAGCTGAAAAAATTGGGCTGCTGGTTTGGCACCTCCAGCTTTTTGCATTTTAGCATGATAGGTTGAAATTAATTTGTCGGTTTGAAGACCTAATGCAGCGATATCCTTAATGATCTTAGTGGTTGTGGCATCGTCCATATTGTTGTACTCACGGGCGTACTGTTCAAGAAGCGCAATACGCTTTTTTCCCAACTCTTTTCGTTTGGTTTCATACTCATCATAAAGCTTCCAGAATGCATCTTTTTTAGCATCTTCCACCTGAATGAAGTCAGCTGCTATGATTTTCTTTTCTTTTCCATAGATGGATTGTATGAAATCGATGTCTTCCTTGTTAGACTGTCCGAGAGCGGTCAGGGAAAAGCATATGGCAGCGAATAGGATAAGTTTTTTCATAATGGTTAAAATAGTTAAAGGGTTACAATTAAGAGGTCAAAGATAATCTTTCCTCAACATATGAAACATGGGTTTTGATCTTTAATAAAGTCTGAGAAAAATAATATTTGACTATTGATAAAACCTGCTTTTCTAGCAAATAAATTAATTACCTTTCGACCCTGAATTACCTATATTATGAAAAGATTATCCCTTTTGGCTGCTGCTTTGTTTGCGGCCTCTTTCCTTATGGCTCAACCCACTATTACCCTGCTTACCTTTGAGAGCTACACCTTTGCCGACAAATTTGATACCCAATATGGAAGTGGTAAAATTCAAGATGGTTTTCAATGGGGACTTGGACTTGAATTTGGTTTAGCCGAAACGGCAGCCATTGAATTGATTTACCAGAACCTGAAAACGGATGTCTATTACCAGGGTATAGATGCCCGCTATGATGGTAAAGTGGGTATCAATTACGCGTTGGTTGGGGGTACTAAATATGCTCCACTTAATGATAAAATTGCTGGTTTCGGAACCTTAGATATGGGCGTGGCGTGGTCAAGTCCTGACGAATCATTGGCTTCGGAAAGCGTTACCAAATTTGCCATTGGCGGTAGGCTTGGTGTACGAATTTCTACATCTGAACGGGTAAGCCTTAGGCTACATGCTCAATTATTGTCACCGGTACAGTGGGCTGGAGGAGGATTTTATTTCGGAACGGGCGGCTCCGGTGCGGGAGTGTCTACCGGGTCAACCATTTATCAATTCAACCTGGGCGGCAGTGTGAACTTTAAATTAAAATAGAAGAAATATTTTGTAAGCTTTTAAGAGAACTCATATGAAACGTAGTTTATTTTATTTTTTCATCCTTATAGGCATCACAACCACGTTTGCGCAGGATGCAAAAAAAGTTTATACAACCACCAGTGGTGAACTGATTTTTTCATGGGCCGGTATCAGTCAGAACGGAACTGAAACGGGTAGCGTTATGCGCTTTTCACCGGTAGTTAACATTCAGAACTGGGTAAACATTGATAAATCTGAAAACTTTGGTCTGTTCACAGGCCTATCGGTTAGAAACATTGGATTTATTTATGACGATCCTGACAATGCTAATGTGCGCTTTAAAGCCAGAACCTATAACCTGGGTATACCCATAGGTGTGAAGATTGGCAACCTGTCTGATAAATTCTTGTTTTTCGGTTACGAACTGGAAGTGCCCATTACGTATAAAGAGAAACGATTTGTGGATGAAGATAAAGTCTCTAAATCAAATGTATGGTTTAGCGATAAGGTTACCACGTTTAATCACTCCCTGATGGCAGGCGTTCAGTTAACCAATGGTGCCACACTTAAATTCAAATATTATCTTTCAAATTTCTTTAACAAGGATTATGTTCCTACGAATGAGGACAGCATACCCTACAACCAGATGGATGTAAATGTGTTTTACTTTTCACTCAATTTTGGATTGTTAAAGAATACAGATTTCTATTATAACGATAAATAATAGACTACTTCCCGTTTTTTACACCATGAAAGGCTTGCTGTCGGTTATACTGGCCTGTGTTTATAGCATTTCTGTTTCACAGGATTATTCACTGGATCGGAAACTTGGCGAAGAAAACTCAAAACTGGTTGAACAGGAAATAGGAATCTACAAGCATGATTCTCTTCAATGGCTGATCAACTCAGTAGGTCAGAAATTAGTCTCCCGACTCAAGAACAAACCTTTTGAATTTCATTTCTACCTGGCGGATTCGGAAGAGCCCAATGCATTTGCTTTACCCGGAGGCTATATTTATGTTACCCGTGGCATTTTGCCACTACTGCAAACAGAAGATGAGTTGGCCGGTGTTATGGCACACGAGATAATTCATGTTATGCAGCGCCACTCCGTTAAGCAGATTCAAAAAAGTATGTTAACAGGCATACTGAAACTACCGGGCAACCTGATTAATTCCGTTACCGGAACACAGCTGGGAAATATTCTTAATACACCCATAGGCCTTGTCACCGGATCTTATATTGCCAAATACAGCAGAGGTCATGAGTCCGAATCCGATAAGTTCGGTATTCAACTGGCTGCCAGTGCTGGTTATAAAACCGATGCCCTGGCGGATGCGCTGGAGCGATTGGCTAAAGAAGTTAGCGTGCTAACCGGTGAAGCTGAAAAGCGAAGTTATTTCAGTGATCATCCGTACACGCCTTCCCGTATAGCAGCGATTAGGAATTCAGCTGGCATGTATAAACCGGTTAATCCAGCACCGGTAGTTCATTCTCAGCAACAGTTTACCCGGATTTTTAATGGGTTGATTTTTGGCACAAACCCTGCGCAAGGAGTTTTTATAGATAGTTTATTTGTTCAGCCGGATTTGGACTTCGTATGTATTACTCCCTCCCGGTGGACCACGGTAAATAAACCTTCCGTTGTTGCCGCTATGCAGGAAAAAGGAGAAAGTATAGTAGCCCTGCAACTCACAGACAATTCCAAATCGCCTGAGCAACAGGCCGATGAGCTGTTGGAGAAGGTTAAAAAGCAAGAAAGTATTACGGTACTTCAGGCTACCGATACTGTAATTAACTCCCTTCCGGCCCACATCGTCCGATTGAAAAGTGTAAACAAAAATAATATTGCCATTATGGAGTTGATTTGGTTAACGTATAACAAAAATATTTATCAACTAACGGGCATAGCCTTGCCTACTCATCAAAAATTAATGCACCAATCCTTAACCAGTTTTAAAGCTGCAACAGTGCAACAGCGACATCTTGTTAAGCTATACCAGGTACGCGTAATAGCAGCACATCAAAACGAGACACTCAATGATGTTTCAAAAAGAACTGATAACCGATTGGTTCCGGAGCTTACGGAAATCTTTAATAATGTAAAAGCAGAACAGGCTTTACCAAAAGGCTGTTTAATAAAGGTGGTTACAGTTGAGGCTTATAAGCCCCGATAAGTCATTTGCACTTGGTTGACTGTGCGACAAAGTAGCGCTCATCGCCAGCGTAAACCTTGTCCTCCTTAATAGTTAACGCAATTTCAATGGGTGCCAATTTACTTTTTTCAGAAAATGTAAACGTGATATTGGTTTGTTCACCAATTCCCTTAGTTGACCACGTTCCGGATAATTTACCATGATATTGCGGATTTTGGTTTTTCATAAACCCTGTTTTTTTAATTGTTGCCGTGAAGCTTCCGTTTGCACAAAGATGAATTTCACTATCTTTTGATCCCCCCTCAACATAGGCATACGTTACCAATGCTTTATTGGCCAGAAATTCGTTCCAATTTAAAGTGGCGTAAGGAGAAGCGTTGTTGGGTGGCTCAAAAGTGGCAGCTAACAGAAACTGCTCCATGGCATTCTTTATAGGTTCGTAAAACTGTTTAGGCATTATGGTAAAGGCAGTAATGCACGGACCGTCTGGATTACAACGTGCAGCGATATAACCCCGGTTGCCTTTGTTAATAGACTGACCTTCACCTACGACTTCTGATGAGATCATATCCCCTTTAATAACAGGATCCACAGCTTTAATGCGAATGGATTCGCTAAGATCAGTCCCCTCTATCCAAATTTTTTTCAACGAAGCCAGGTCACTTACCTCACGACCAAATACGTAGACTTCTCCAAAAACATCCGGAGTTGTGGTTTGCAACAGAAAAACCTCACTTTCGCGAGGCAGGGACCCCTGCCAACCCGCAGGTACCTTTGCTGTGAAACCAAAGCGCGGTGCATAAAGGGTTTCGCCCGCCTCATAAAATTTACCAGGCTGCAAACGGCTTTTCTTACCTTGGGCATTCACTACTAGGGGAGTGACGAGTATTGCCAGTACAAACAGATGTGAAATAATTTTATTCATATTTTAAATATACATTATTGAATTCTAATTATAACGGATAAGGGATGGTGCTCGAACGAAAGTACCGGTATTTTTTATTCGAACATTTTGTTTGAAGCTGAAAATAAATTCAGGCTCACCGAATGCATTGGAAGGAACGTAGGTTGCTTTTAATTCCATAGTGCCGAAAATCAGGTTTTCATTACGGGTTCTTAACCCTGAACTGATACCCAGAAATGTTTTATCGATTTGGCCACACGACAGGCATTTTAAGTGAACAATATCAGCGGAGACAAAAGGAGCAAATCGAAAGCCCAATAACATCCAGGGTGTAAAAAGAGTAGATTCAACATGTGTTGCCGTTCGACTATTTGCATCCAGATCATCGGTATTAAAACCAGGAATAAAATTTTTATTAAGGTGCAGTGGCTCACTCACCTTGCGGTTGAAAATATTAGTGTAGGAGCTTGAGATATAACTTCTGAGCTTATACCGATTCATATTCCAAACGCGCGTATAATATGCTGCACCCACCTGAAGGACTGCATCTTCCGCCTCCTTGTTACGGTAATAAGCACCCGATTGTACTGTGAGTTTGTAAAAATTTCCTTTCTTGCTGGCCCATGAATAGTTGAATTTAATTCCTGTATAAGGTCTTTCAATAGCTACTTCACGGAAATAGCCAGAGGAAACCGCCAGCGAAATACCATAGGGAACATCTTCGGTTCGTCCAAAACCGAATACATATCTTGTTTTGAAATAATCCTGCTTATAGAATGTAAATTCAGTAAGGGTTCCGTAGAGATCATTATAAAGTCTTTCTTCCAGATACTCGGCCTGTTCTGGTTGATCTTGATAGCTGCCATTAAAATAGCGTACCGCCAGGAACAACCGTTTACGGTCAGCAATCTTTCGATGAATTCCTAAGTTATATCCAAACCACGTGTCAAACACAGAATATCGGTATTTTATAAATACACTGTCTGGATCGTTGAATACATTTTCCGACCAGTTTCGGCTTATTTCAAAACCGCCAGCCAACCTGGAATAAGGCGAAACAAGTGGTCGGTTAATTCTGGTGAAAATGGCGTATTCATTCTCCTCACCATAGCTCCGTCCTGTATTTAATTGGGTAAATCCTAATTCAATATTTGCAAAACTTCCAAAAGCACTACTCTTTCTATAGTAAAGTGCATGACCTACTGTTGGTGTTCGTTCCTGGTTAATGTGTGCCGTGTATTCAATACGTTGACCACGGCCGCTAACGTTAGCATCGAATACACTTATTTTTGGAGCCGATGGTAAACTTCCGCCAAGGCTTCCACCTAAACTAAAGACATCGCGGGTTATCACCGTCAAATCCACTGAGTCTGTTCCGGCAACTGGTATTATAACAATTCGGCTATCGAGTATAAAATCAAGATCACGCAGAAACCGTTCATTATCGCTGAGTTTAGCAGGATTAACCGGTTCATGTTGATGCAGAAATAAATGTTGATAAATGATTTTTTCGCGCGTATTGCTGTGCAATGCATTAGCGATATTGGTTACCGTTTTTTTTACCTTTTTAGTGCTGTCGTAAATTGATTTTTCGAAACCGATACGTTCAATAAAGATATAACGGATAATTTTTCCCGAATGCTCAATAAATGGATCGGTACTCTGAATATTGACAATTGTATCATTTGGGGTAGTGCTGATAAGTTTCAGACCTTCTTGGAAGGCTTTTTTGGTAATGGATTTTTTCTCCTCCGAATCCTTTTTGGTTTGAGCATTTACACAAATGGAATTCAGTAAAAGTGTACCAAAAATATAACCAATAAGCGCTGATTTATGCACTTTACAGGGCCGTTAACGGATCAGAAATGTATTGAAAAAATCTAATGTAAAATCAGCCGTCCTGTAAAATTAATTTCCAGGTCAGTTCAGTTGGGTACGAGCACATGCTTAAGGGTTTCCAATGAAATAGGTTTTACCAGATAGTCGGATACGAGTGGATTTGATTTTGCTCTCCGGATGTCTTCCGGAGCAATGGAAGAACTTACCATGTAGATGGTAATATTCTTTTTTAGATTGTTGGCAAGAGTCTTGAATTCATCCAAAAACATCCAACCATCAATTACAGGCATGTTAATATCCAATAAAATAATATCAGGAAGCTTATCCGTATATGCAGCATTTTTACTCAGGTAGGTGATGGCTTGTTCGCCATTAAAAAACTGGGTAATGTTAAAAGGTAAATTGGTTAGCTTAATAATCCGTGAGGTGGTGAATTGAAATATTTCATCATCATCAATAAGCGCTATGGTTGGTAGCGTATTCATCAGTTGTGAACTGATTTTTTGAATTGAATAGTAAAGGTGGTGCCTTTGTTCTCTTTACTTATTACAGAAATGCTTCCGCCCATGGCTTCAACCTGATTTTTCACCAGGAAAAGCCCAATACCTCTGGCTTCAGGATGATAATGAAAGGTTTTTCTCATTTTAAAGATCTGGTGTCCATAGCGCTCCAGGTTTATGCCCAGTCCATTATCAGATACATGAAGTTCCACATGATGTTCAGTTTCTTCGGATCGTAAGGATATTAACAAAGGTCGGGATGGATTGTTATACTTCAATGAATTGCTAAGTAGATTGAGCAGAATGCTCTCCAGGTAAATGGCTGGAAAATATACCATAGGGGCACTTTCAAAATCAGCGGTAATTTGTGCAGACAATTCCATGATCTTTCCCGTCAGCATTTTCTTTACGTTTTCGAGTGCATTGGAAAAACCAATATGCTGTCGCTCAATGTCGCGGTTTTGTTTAATCTTTAATACTTCATTGAGTTCATTCAGCGAGCCAAGAATGGTATCACCGGTTTGTTTTAATAATCCGAAATATTCTTCTTTTTCTTCATTACTTTTTGTCTGATCAAAAAGATTCAGTAACGATACGATGTTGCCTGCGGGAGATCGCAAGTTATGCGAAACAATTTGCGTGAATTCTTCAAGCTGATCATTCTTTTTGGTAAGGTCTTCTGCCAGATGTGTTAACCTTATATTTTGTTCCCTGATTTTTTCTTCAGCTAACTTTCGGGAAGTGATGTCGCGAAATTCGGTTACACGAATATTTTTTCCTTGATGAGGAATTTCTTTTCCTTGTATTTCAAGAAAATAACGACTGCCGTCTTTTCGGATTCCTTCAACATCATACGGTTTATCGTAACCTGATATGACATATTGTTTGACAGTTTCCTGCCACTCGGGAGCTATCAGGTTGAAACCATTACTGCCAATCAGCTCTTCATAACTGTATCCGGTTATATCGCAAAGTCCTTTATTACAATCAATTATTTTCCCTTGATCATGCAAACCAATTCCACCAAAAGAAGCCTGCTGCAGTGTGCGAAAACGTTGTTCACTTTCGCGAATTTCATTTTCAATCTTTCTGCGCTCGGTAATATCCCACGCGGTTGCGATAACTACGGCTTTACCGAAATAAAACCCCTTATTGGTGTGCACTTCTTTTAAAAACACTTCGCCATTTTTCTTTTTTCCCCACCATTCGAAGGTTTGGGGTATACCCTTAATGGCTTCCTGAAATTTTACAGCTAAAGCCTCCAGGTCGTTCATTCCTTCGGCCATAAAAATGGCGGGCGTCTGGCCTATCAAATCGTCTTTGGTATAGCCATAGAGTTCAAGTACCCGTTGGTTTACATCCAGGATAACGCCATTGAAATCGTGAACGTAAATGGCCTCTCCCACAGCATCAAAAAGATTGCGGTAGCTCTCTTCGCTATGCGCAAGCGCTTCTACAGAAAGTTTCCGTTCTATGGCTCCTGCCAGACTGGAGGAAAATGAATGCAGCAC
The DNA here is from genome assembly GCA_002344065.1 of Flammeovirgaceae bacterium UBA2366. Classification (GTDB taxonomy): domain Bacteria; phylum Bacteroidota; class Bacteroidia; order Cytophagales; family Cyclobacteriaceae; genus UBA2336. Next base: position 300,007 of record DDTK01000001.1, on the reverse strand, counting down.
AGAAAATTCAAGTTCGATCCAATGTCGCTCATGCCGGCAATCGTCAAAACCAATAAATCCCCAAAATTCTTTCTTAACAAAAATGGGGAAGATGAGAATAGAAACTATTGCCTGACTTTCCAGTAATGTTTTTAAATCTTCATTTTGAATTTTTTTTGTTAATGCATGGTAAGGTTTGTTTTTTTCCAGCAATTCAATTCCTGGCATTGCTGCAACAGGTAAATGTTGCAATTGAGGATTATTGATTTGAGGTTCAGCATCAGAAGAATTCCACTCGTAGCGTTGACTGGTTGTCTCTGTATGGTGGTTAACCGGTGAATCATTCTGAAAAATATAAACCCGATCAACATTCATCATTTCGCCCAACGATTGCAATACGGATGAAATCGCATCCTCCCAGTTGGCATGAAGTATGAACTCACTGGTTACATGCGCCAATGTGGCAAAGAGCTGATCGCGTTGCTTCAGATCTTCCTCATTTTTTTTTCGATCCGTGACATCCCGTACGGTACCGGTTAGTGAGAGGGCCCTTCCGGAATCATCAAAAATGACTTTTCCGTTACCTTCAATCCATCGAATGACATCGCCTTTTAACAATACGCGATGTTCTACCGAAAAATCAATTTTATTTTTGATGGCATTGTTAATGGTTTCGGCAACGAAAGCACGGTCTTCCTCAATAATGCTATTCAGATAGGTTTGCGCCTTTCCATCAAATTTGTTTTTCAGTCCTATAATTTGTTCAACGTTGTCAGACCAGCGTACGCCACCCGTTTGCAGGTTCCAATCCCAAATGCCAAGGTTAGCCGCATCTAATGCTAACTTGAGATGGAATTGTTGCAGTTTGCTATCTTCCTGCTGTTTATTAGTTCTAAGTGTGGCCATTCGTAATCACAAAGAAGATAATTAAGATTGTAAATATTTCAGGTTTTTCCTAGTAAAACCTACCTCATTCATACGTGTAAATAGCTTTGCCGCAGGGATTAGAATTCGATGATGCTTATCAGTATTGCTTCAGGCGTTTTCAATTTCGCCTGTTTCAGAAAGCCAAATCGCAATAAATCGGGTGCTTTCGAAACGCGAAAAGGTGATCAGCATAACAGAGGTGATGGGGACGGAAAGAAACATGCCCAGTACGCCCCAAATAACACCCCAAAAAGTTAAGGCCAGCATAACCCCAAGCGGGCTCAGGTTAAGGGTTCGGCCCATTATTTTGGGCTCCAATACATTACCCACCAGTAATTGCACAGCCTGAATGACCATGAACACCCAAAACAGCATGGCAAAAGATTGGAATTGAAACATAGCAAATATGGACGGCAGGGAGGTTGCGATAAATGAGCCGATGTAGGGAATAAAGTTCAACAAGAAAATCAGAAAAGCCCATAGCACCGGAAAGTCTACTCCAAAAAGAAGGAGCAGTACATAACTTAATACCCCCGTGAGTAAACTCATTTGTGTTTTTACGGAAATGTATTTTCTGATGGCTTGCGTTATCTGATCCATAACCAAATTGACCTTCTCCTGTTTTGTTGAGCTTGCTGTTACGGCTTGTAATTTTTTCGCAAAAAACTTTTCTTCCACTAAGAGAAAGGCAACATATATAATGATGACAATGGTGTTACCAGCAATATTGGTCAAACTATTTAAAAAGGCGGTAAGTATTGGTTGAATATCAAACTCTTTAGCCTTGCTAATGATTCGCTCCTGTATATCCTGAAAACCATCTACTGTGTGAAGCCCGGAAATCATTCGCTTAAAGTTCTCCGCATATTCGGGCGATTTCCTGATGATCAACTCAAGATTGGAAGTAAGAATTTCGAAAACCCCGAAACTTATCAAAAGAATGATAAGAAAAGCAAAAGTGGTGAGCAACCAATTGGGTAATGAGTTTCCTTTAATTTTTATCTTATGTAGTACGCGTTTTAGCTCATACACACCGTACCATATCATAACAGCGATGACAATGGGTTGGAGAAAATTGCTGAAGTAATTCAAGCAGAAAATAAGTATAGCCAGAATTACAAACCATGAAGCAATTCGTTCTACTTTAAAGGGCCTTGTATCCGGTTGATCCATGAGTGTTAATCAACGACCCGTAAATGATGGTTTCCGCTTTTCCACAAAAGCATTCATCCCCTCTTTCTGATCGGCAGAGGCAAATGTTAAGTAGAAGTTTTTTCGTTCGAAGGCGAGTCCTTCATCCAGTTGTGTTTCAAATGAACGGTTGATAGCTTCTTTGGCCAATTGAACAGCCACGGGCGACATTTGGGCAATTTCTTTTGCCAGTTCAACCGCTTCATGCAGGTACATTTCCACCGGCACTACTTTGTTAACCAATCCATAAAAATGCGCTTCTTCAGCCGAAAGGAATCTTCCGGTTAAAATCAGCTCCATCGCCTTAGCTTTTCCAACGGCTTTGGTTAAGCGTTGTGTTCCACCGGCACCGGGTATAGTCCCAATTTTTATTTCTGGCTGACCAAACTTTGCAGTTTCTGAAGCAATAATCATATCGCAGGTCATGGCAAATTCACAGCCACCTCCTAATGCAAAACCCGACACGGCAGCAATGATTGGTTTTTTGGTTTTTCGTATTTGATCCCACGTGCTGAACTGATCAATCAGTAACATATCAATGGCTGATTTATCGGCCATTTGCTTGATATCGGCACCCGCTGCAAATGCGCGCTCATCACCGGTAATAATAATTACCCTTACCGCTTCATTTTTATCCAGCAGTTGAAGGGTGTCTCTTACTTCTTCCATCAGTTGCTTATTTAAAGCATTAAGCTCCTTTGGTCTGTTTAGTTGAATGAGGGCGATAGCAGGTTGGTACTGTTCAGTTACCTTAATAAATTCCATAGCATGAGATTTTTACAAATCTATAAAAATATTGACAGGGCAATGTGGCGATAGGAAGGGGTATAATAAGAAAAGCCCCCTTCGAGCAAGTGAAGTAGGGCTTTTCAAACCAAAAGGCGGTAAAAGTGTGCTATGCGTGATTATATACCGAAGCTGAAGTGTTTTGTAACCACTTGGTGTATTATTTTAACCACCAAAACTGGCTGCTTAACGCAAGCAATAACAAATCACCGTATATGACTAAAATAAAAGTACTTTTTGTATGCCTGGGCAACATTTGCCGCTCCCCGCTGGCAGAAGCAATTTTTAAGCACAAAGTATCGCAACGGGGTTACCACCAGTTTCTGGAAATTGATTCTTGTGGCACATCAAACTATCATATTGGTGATACGCCTGATGAGCGCACGCTGGCTAACGCCCTGGAGAATGGGATTGTCATTGATCATCGGGGTCGTCAACTTCAATCTGCCGATTTGGAATATTTTGATTTCATCCTGGCTATGGATAAGAGCAATCACCAGAATATACTGCGCTTGCCAAAGGCCGACCAACATCAACACAAGGTATTTTTAATGCGCAGTTTTGATGCCAGCGATAATCATGATGAAGTTCCGGATCCATACTATGGTGGTATGCGCGGATTTCAGGAAGTTTTTGAAATTTTGGACCGTTCCACAGAATCTTTTCTGCAACACCTTGAGCAGAACCATCTAAAGATTAAGTAAAATCTTCTATTCTTTTACTAAAACCTGTAGCGTTGATCGGGATGATTGCTCAAGTATTACTCCGGGCTTTTTTCTGTAGGTTTCAAAACTTTGTTCATCATAATTTTTGATGGTTACTAACGTAAGATTGGTATTATAGTATACCTCAAAACGTTCCTGAAGTTTTTCAATAAGCGCCATAACTTTGTTTTCCCGAAAGTCGATACAAAATGAAAATGAAATAGCAGAGTTTTGCATGACGTTTAATTTAACGTTCAATTCCGATAGGGCATAAAAGATAGCGCTGAGTTGATCTTCATTGACAAATGTAAAATCGGTTACTTTACACGAAATCAGGCACTGGTTGTCCTTAAAAACAATCATCGGTGGCAGGTGCTCAACCTTACAATCATGAATTTTTGTACCGGGCAATGAAGGATTGGTAAAGCTTTTTACCAGTAAGGGTATACCTTTCAGGGCCAGTGGTTTTATGGTTTTTGGATGGATTACAGAAGCGCCATAATAAGTCATCTCGGCAGCTTCCTTATACGGCAATTCTTCAAACACGATGGCTGCCGGCAGCCGTTTAGGATCGGCATTCATTACTCCGGGCACATCTTTCCAAATGGTAACGGAATCGGCCAGCAGACATGAAGCAAAAATGGCGGCTGAAAAATCCGAACCTTCTCTTCCAAGCGTTGTGGTATTTCCGCTTTCATCTCCACCTATGAATCCTTGTGTAATGATTGCATGAGTTTCCAATTCTTGCCGCAGGGACAATATGCTGGATTCGGTTAAGGCCCAATTAATCTTTCCCTCCCGGAAGGTACTATCAGTACAAATCAGTTGGCGGGCATCTTTCCACATGTTCTTTATACCCACTGCGGCCAGATAATGGTGGACAATAACAGACGACAGAATTTCACCGAAACACACCACCTGATCGTATAACTTGTCCTCATCACTGGTGGTACGGAGTTTTTCAGTAAGCTGCGAAGCTAAACCTTCAAGTATGTGAAGTATTTCCTGCGGATTTTCAAACAATTCGTTTACCAGGTTTTGGTGATACTCGAAAATAGTGGTGATCTCTGATTGATAGTTTCCGCCCCTTAAAAAATTATACACAACACGCTCCAGGGCATTTGTGGTTTTGTCCATGGCAGAAACGACCACTAAAAGGGGGCCATTGGCATAATCCCTAACAATAGTACTCATGTTGCGCACGGCTTGCGCATTTCTAAGGGAGGCCCCTCCGAATTTAAAAACCTTCATATTTCGTTGTTCTAAATCGTTTGCAGGTTAATTTTACAGACTGTAAAGATCAACGGAAAAAAAGTTTAATCCCAATGATGGAAGAATCCAGAATAGCTGAGCCCATTGGCAGCGCACTCGACAGGTTTATTAAGAGCAAGCAAAATCAGTTTGCCTACGCCAGTGGTGAACTATCTCAACTACTTCGTGACATCGCACTAGCCTCAAAAGTGGTTAATCGTGAAGTAAATAAGGCTGGTTTAATTGATATTATGGGTTCACTCGGTTCAACGAATACAGGCGGAGAACAGCAACAGAAGCTTGATGTGCTGGCCAACATCCGTTTTACACGAGCGTTGATGAAAGGAGGGGAAGCTTGTGCCTTGATTTCAGAAGAAAGTGAAACCTATCTTGATCTTAATAATGATGGCAAGTATGTAATTGCTATTGATCCACTAGATGGTTCATCCAATATTGACGTAAACGTTTCCATCGGCACCATCTTTTCTATTTACAGAAGAAAGAGTAAACCGGGTACCCCCATTCAACAGGAAGATATTTTACAGAAAGGATCGGAACAGGTAGCTGCAGGTTATATTTTGTATGGTTCCTCCACCATGCTGGTATACACTACCGGGCATGGTGTAAATGGTTTCACCTATGAGCCTACCTTGGGTGAATATTTTCTTTCGCACCCGAATATGCGCCAGCCTATTAATGGAAAAATATTTTCTGTGAATGAAGGCTCCTATAAATCCTTTTCACAATCGGTTCGCAACTATCTGCATTTCTGTAAAGATGAAGGCTACACCGGTCGATACATTGGCTCACTGGTGGCTGATTTTCACCGAAACCTATTGAAAGGTGGTATCTACATTTACCCGGCAACGGCAAAAGACCCTAACGGAAAATTGCGGCTACTATATGAGTGTAACGCACTGGCTTTTATAGCCGAACAGGCGGGAGGCAAGGCATCTAACGGTAAGGAAAGAATTCTTGATATTCAGCCTACATCGCTGCATCAACGAACACCGTTTTATGTTGGTTCAAAGAATATGGTGGAGCTGGCTGAGCAGTATTAACTGGCTTTTTCATCTTCAGCTTTACCAGAGGGTTCAGCAAAAATTTCTGGTGCATTCGTAAGCAGAATATCATACCAGCGTACTAATTTTTTTATATCGGATACGTAAACACGATCCTGATCATATTCCGGAAGTACCGACTTCATGAATGATTTTAGTTCAGCATTATCAGCATCACTATCTAACCCAAGATCTTGTCCAAATTCTTTGTTCATCTTTTTTAGAATATCACCCAAGGGCGCAGTTCCTTCTTTGGTTGTGGTATAGATGGATATTTCACTGAGCACCGAAAGTTTATGGTGGGCGGTGGCAACAAGTTTGGTTTTAGCATCATCCATCGACTCCAGGATTACCCCCGATTTTGCAGGTTTTAAAATTTTAAAGAGGCCACCTTTTCCGGAAATCGTTGCAATATCCTCAAGTTTCATGTTATTGTGTTTTGTCAGGGCGCAAAACTAATAATTTTAGCGGTTTGCCTTTAGCGTTACATCGATAAAGTCAAGCACCTCGTCCTTGCCTGTCTTCTTTTCGGCCGAGGTGATAATACCCGGTGGTGATTCTTCCCAGTCTTTCAAAAGTTCAAGTTCAAATAATTTACGGTTTTGTTCTGCCTTGCTTTTGGATAATTTATCGGCCTTGGTGAAAATAAAAGTGATGGGTACTTCTTGCGCTCCGGCCCAATTAATAAAGCTAAGATCAATGGGTTGTGGCTTCAGTCGAATGTCAATTAAAACAAAAAGACAATGCAGGTTGGGACTTTTCTTAACATAGTTTTCAATGATTTTTCCAAAGCCCGCTTTTTTCTCCTGGCTTACTCCTGCCCATCCATAACCCGGCAAGTCAACCAGGTACCAGGCACCGTTGATCAGATAGTGGTTAATAGTTTGTGTTTTGCCCGGCTTTGAAGATGTTTTGGCCAATTGTTTTCGGCCGGTTAACATGTTGATTAGCGAGGACTTACCCACATTGGAGCGGCCGATGAAGGCAAATTCCGGTAACTTCTTCTCCGGTAAGCTACTAAGATTTGTAATGCTGGATATGAATTCTGCCTCCCGGATAATCATGGTTTTTGGTTGAAGTAAAGCTTTCACCCCAAAATACTAATAATGTAAGATTTGAGTGCTTTATGGAGGATATTTGTGTTATTCTAAAAGCGCTTTTTCCTATATTGGCATACTTAATTTTTTTAGAGCTATAGTTACCATTAATCGTAAACCCATTTTTAGCATGTTCAGCATCCGGTATGTACTGGTTTTTTTAGCTGTTGCAGGGACGTTTGTCATTAGTTACAGTCAGGATAACAAACAACAAGCTCAGGATTACCTGAAGCTTGCAGAAGAGATGCGTGAAGGCTCTCAGGCCGATAATGATATTCGCGGTGTGCTCGTCATAGGTGCCGATCTGGATCCGGAGAATCTTACCATCAACTTCGAGGCAGGTCGATATCATTTAATGACCATCCAAAAGGATTTAGCGGTTCAATATTTCATGCGTGTTTACGAACTAGATCCCAACTATCGCTTTCATATTGAATACCTTATTGGTCAAAGCTATCAATACGGTTTGCAATTCGACAAAGCAATTGAATTTTACAATCGGTATAAAGATCGTTTTAACAAACGTCCTAACTATCAGGGCCGCGACCGGGTTGATCTGGCTACGGTTGATAAAAATATTGAGGAATGTGAAAGCGGAAAAGAATTTGTAAGTAGTCCAAAAAATTATTCCATTGTAAATATCAGTCGTGATATTAATTCCGAATGGGATGATTACGCACCCGTGCTCAATGCCGCTGAAGACGAAATTATTTTTACTTCAAGAAGAAGAGATGGAAACCTCAACCAAAATGTGGACACAGACAACAAACCTTTTGAAGATATTTTTATTTCTAAAAAGGTAGGTGGAGTTTGGCAACCAGCCGAAAATATTGGCCCCGTAGTTAACTCTATTTATCATGATTCGAACCTGGCATTTTCGGCCGATGGTCAAACGCTGTTCATTTACAAAACTGACAATGGGGGTGATATTTACTATACGGAACGAAAGGCTGACGGCTCATGGGGAGAACCTGTTCCATTACCGGGCATCATTAACTCCAGTTTCGAGGAGAAGTCAATTACAATGTCTCCTGATGAAAAAACACTTTACTTCTCCAGTAATCGTCCAGGTGGTTTTGGAGGATTGGATATTTATAAAGCCACATTAGATTCAAAAGGTGAATGGTCGAGTGTAAAAAACCTGGGCCCTAAAATTAATACCCCCGCTGATGATGACGGACCATTTATCGATTACGATGGAAAAACACTTTACTTCAGTTCAAAGGGAAGAAAGGGCATGGGTGGTTTCGATATTTACAAATCTGTTTTTGATGAAGCCACTAACGAATGGTCAGAGCCTGAGAATATGGGTTACCCCATTAATACACCTGATAATGATATTTTCTTTGTCAGCACAAAGGATGGAAAGCGTGCATATTATTCCTCCGTTCGGGAAGATGGCTTAGGGTATGACGACATCTACATGATCACTATTCCGGATCAGCCAGTTGCTAAAAAAGATCCCGATCCTGCGGTAGAGAAATCAACAACTCCATTGCGGTATATAGTCAATGCAGTTGATGCACAATCAAAAGAGCCTGTTGATGCGCGCATCAGGCTGGAAGGTTTACGGGACAACATCATCGTTCCTTCTTCACCAAAAGAAACCGGAAAAGTAGAGTTTAGAATTAGTGAAGCAGGGGCTAAAGACTATAGACTATCGGTGGAAAGCGAGGGCTATATGTTCGTTAATCAAAATGTTCGTTTGGACGGAGCCTCAGATCAAGATAGGGAAGTTACCCGCACTGTTGAATTGCGTAAGCTCCAAACCGGCATGGTATCCATACTTAGAAACCTTTATTTTGATTTTGACAAAGCAACATTTAAACAGGAGTCATATAACGAGTTGAATAAGCTTGAACGTATGATGCAGCAAAACCCGGGCATGAAAGTTGAAATTGCCGGGCATACAGATAACATAGGCACAGCAGCCTATAACATGACCTTATCGCAGCGCAGGGCTGAGGCAGTAAAGGATTTCCTTACCAAAAAGGGTATTGATGCCCGCAGAATAACAGCAGTTGGTTTTGGAAAAACCAAGCCTTTGGCCAGCAATGATGACGAGGAAGAAGGCCGCGAATTGAACCGAAGAGTGGAGTTTAAAGTAGTTTCAAATTAGAAAGGCATAAAAATTAGAACCTGAGCCTCCTTTTGGGAGGCTTTTTTATTACTTTTTATTAGCAACTTGCCGCTCAAAATTGTTCTCTATAAAATCAGAATCATGGAAGTTGTTCCTTATAAAGACGAAACAGCAACAAAGAAAGAGCAGGTGGCCCGCATGTTTGATAACATCAGCCACCGTTATGATTTTCTCAATCATTTTTTAAGCCTTGGAATTGACAGGGGCTGGAGAAAGAAGGCCATTAAACTGTTAGCACCCACTCATCCTAAAGTTTTATTGGATGTCGCTACCGGAACAGGAGATTTTGCTATTCAGGCGCTTTCATTAAAACCTGAAAAAATTATCGGAGTAGATATTTCTGCTGGCATGTTGGATGTGGGTCGGAAGAAGATGGATAAACGAAGAATAGCGCACGTTATCGAAATGATTCAGGCAGATTCAGAGAATCTTCCGTTTGAACAAAATAAATTCGATGCTGTAACCGTTGCATTTGGAGTGCGTAACTTTGAGAATCTCGATAAAGGATTGAAAGAAATATTGCGGGTTATGAAGCCTGGAGCTTTGTTGGCCGTATTGGAGTTTTCACGTCCTAGACGATTTCCGTTCAAACAAGGCTATAATTTTTATTTTAAAACCATTTTGCCTAAAATCGGAAGTTGGATATCACGTGATAAGGCAGCCTATAGCTATCTTCCTGAATCAGTGGAGGCCTTTCCGGATGGAGATGACTTTTTAACAATACTCAAGGAAGCAGGATATAAAAACGTTTCATGCAAACCGCTGACATTCGGAATAAGCTCTATTTACATCGCACAAAAGTAGTTGTTATCTGGTTTCTACTTTTTTCAGGCATGTGTCAGGCACAGGGCTTTCTCTATGCCAGAAAGAATAACCCATTCTATGATGAGAAACGCAAAATCACTTATGGTTTTTTAATCGGGCTACATACTACAGCTTATCAGGTCAATTACAGCGATCAGTTTGTTACGCCAGCCTTTGATACATTGTTTGCCGTAACACCTGAATGGAAACCCGGATTTTCACTTGGGTTTATAGTTAATTATCGCGCACATGAGTTTCTTGACTTTCGTATAACACCCAAGGTGGCTTTTTATGAGCACGCGTTGGTTTACCGATTTACTGACGGATCGAGTGAAACGGAATTAGTAGAAACAACCATGGTGGAGTTTCCCATGCTGGTGAAATATAAATCTATGCGAAGAGGCAATGTTAGAATGTACATGATTGGCGGCATAAAACCTGGCATTGAAGCTTCCGGAAAAAAGGAAATTGAAAATGTTTCCGATCAATTGGAAGTCACTCCGTTTAATTTTAGCGTTGAGGCGGGATTAGGTTTTGATCTTTATTTCCCGCTATTCAAGTTCTCACCGGAAATTCGCTTTTCCCGTGGCGTAATTAACCACCTGGACAATGCAACCAATAAGTTTGGTGCGCCACTGAGTCGTATTAATACCAACACTGTCACCGTTTATTTACTGTTTCAATAATGCATAAGCGAATTGCGCTAATAACAGGAGCTACCTCGGGCATTGGCCTGGCCACAGCTCACCTTTTGGCAAAGAATAACTTCAGGCTTATTATTTGTGGGCGAAGAAAAGACAGACTGGCGAAGGAAAAGGCCCTGCTTAGTGACTTTACAGAAGTTCATACAGTAACATTCGATGTTCGTGACCAGGAAGCTGTAAAAAAGGCGTTTGATTCTTTGCCAGGAGAATGGAAATCCATTGATGTGCTTATCAATAATGCCGGGAATGCTCATGGCCTTGATCCTATTCAAAGTGGTGATGTGCGCGATTGGGACGCCATGATTGATATTAATGTGAAGGGATTGCTGTATGTTTCGAAGCAAGTGATTCCCGCGATGACCAATCGTAAGTCGGGGCATATCATTAACATGAGTTCCATCGCTGGTAAAGAAGTTTATCCGAATGGTAATGTTTACTCAGCCAGTAAATTTGCAGTCGATGCCTTAACAAAAGGTATGCGCATGGATTTGAATCCATTTGGTATAAAAGTAACTTCCATCAATCCTGGATTGGTTGAAACTGAGTTTTCGCTGGTGCGTTTCAAAGGTGATGAAAACCGGGCTGGTTCGGTTTATAAAGGGTTTAAGCCTTTGGTGGCAGAAGATATTGCCAACATCATTCTTTTTGCACTTCAACAGCCGGATCATGTCATGCTTGCCGACATTACCGTTTTTCCTACAGCACAGGCCAGCAGTACAATTGTTAAAAAGGAAATTTAGAGTAATTGTTGAAGGGTAGGTTCATGAATTTCATGTCCACCATTAAAAGTTATCACAGGTGGCTGGATGCCTAACTTTCCGGTAAGGTCTGTCATTTCCTTTAATCGACTTTCATTAATGAATGGATCCTTTTCTCCGTAAACAAGTGTTACTTGTTTATGCGAAAGAATTTCATGGGCTTTTTCAAAATCCATGTCTGGTGGAAAGATACCTGCCCAGAGGATCAGTCGCTGGTAATTTTCAGGATGACTGATGGCCCAACGTGATGCCGTGGTCGAGCCTTGTGAAAACCCAAATAAGGTTACGGGTATCGTGGTACTCTTACTCATCACTGTGTTGTATACTTTCTGAAGATAGTGTAAGTAATTGGTGATATCCATTAACCTGTTTTCTGCCGTCATCCAGGTGGCTCCAACACGGTTATTTCCAGTTACAGCCCGCTTGGTTACATCCTCCAAGTAAAATCGTGAAAGTCCTTCGGGGGCAACAACACAAATGTTATGTTTTTCCAGGCTTTCAAATTTTGGTAAAAAGTATTTGGCCAATTGACCATAACCGTGCAAAACAAACCACACCTGCTTTGTTTTGGAATTCAATTCTCCAAGGGTGTAATACCTGGCTCTGAATGTAAACTCCAATTCAAGTTCCTGCATGATATTTAATTAGAAGTCTAAGTTCTATCGCTGACACCGATAAACAAAGAAAAACCCTGACGAATTCGTCAGGGTTTAATTTTATTATCTTTTGTTTGTTTGGTTATCGCTTAAATCCAAGGGCGCTTCCGCCACAGTATTTAGACGATCCGTCAAACGTATACTGGATGTAATAGATTCCTGTGGCGTTACAAGGAAACGCGATCGCTGAGATGAATTGTCCGTTGATTTTGCTGGATGCCACTTTATTTCGGTTTGAATCGAATAGGGTAACTACAATTCCATCAGTAGGTTGAGCAGGGGCACAAATATTGATCATGTATTGTGTTCCTTTAGTGAATACATACGAGTATTCAACCTTATCCTTTGATCCGTTAACACCATCGATTTTATAACTTTTCAAAAAGTTGAAACCCGAAGCAAGTTTGGGAATGCAATCGTTGGATAAATTCTCAGCATTACATTGCCCCGATGCATCGGATGTACTGATTAAAAACACTGACAAAATAAAAAAGATTAACTTTTTCATAGGGCTCATTTATCTTAGCTAATGATCTTATTTCTTACGGAACTAATTATTGAACGGATGCTATTAATATCATCCGGGGTAATATCAATAGTTGTTGTGCTGTTATCCTTAATAACCATAACACCATCAACTACTTCAAATGTTGACTCCTTATAAGTGTATGTAATATTCACCTTGTCAAATGCTGCCTTGAGCTCGCTCATGTCAGTCAATAAGGATGCCATATTTTGGTCACTATCCTTGTAAAAAGATAACAGAAGCATAATATTTTCCAGAATTACCTTCTGTTCTCCAATCTTCTCCTGAAGTTCTTTATTATTCGGATCGCTCATGGCCACGTTACAAGTAATGTGCACCGCCTCAAGCCAACCCCCGGTTAACAAGAGTACACTCAAATTCGCCCGCCCCTGGGTTTGCAGGTAATGGTTAATACTGTTGAAATTCTGGGTGGTGATGAGTAGCAGGGAATCCAGATTTTTGCTGTTGGTGGCTAACCGTCCGATGGTTTCAATGTCGAAAAACTGACCGATGTTAAGTCCATCCGCCAGACTTTTAATCGATGAAATGTATTTTACACCATCCTGGTTTTGCTCGTAAATATTGGTGTATCCCAAATCGGTACCATAGATTCCGAGATTGAGAGCTTTCTTATAATTGCTGTTATACTTCGGTAGATTATCCGCTGAGTTTAACAGGGAAGCATTGTACTTCTTACCGGATTCTTTCAGCAAAACAGAAATTTCCAACGGACTTGGTATCTGTTGTAAAATGTCGCCAATAACGGCTTCGGAGATTGTGGGTCCTTCAGATTTACCTGAATCCAGTGTTTCAAGGAAAGCCTGTTCATCAGATTTTTTATCTGAACCACATGCTGCCAAAAGCACTGCTATTAGCCCAAATTTCACAATTTTCATAGATTCAAAATTATGAGGTTACAAAGTTAATAATTCACCATTCCTGACCAAAAAGGTACAGGAATGCTATTTCTTCGTTGGCAAATTTACTTTGCCAAACATATCAATAAATTTTCTTAGCCATTCAAAGTACAAGGTAATATAAAAGCCAATCGCCATGAACCAAATAACTACAATGTTAAACCAATACGTATCCCAGGTTGTGTTAAACAGATTCTTGGTTGGTGCAAAAAAATGTGCTCTGTAATTCAATGCCCCGGTATTTTTAGGTTCAAGAAATATAGGATTAATTTGTTGAATTAATTCTCCTTTGTATTCCAGTATCCTGTTTTTCGTTGAGACATTTTTTACCAAATCGGCCAGGCTTTCATTATAATATCGGTTTTTGTAATCGTTGAGATTGTAAGGAGCATTTTTGTCATTTTCCATTTTGTAAATCAACTGCTCGCGTGCGGCCACCGTTTTGTTATAAATATCCTGATAGAAGCGCTTGTAGGCTAAAAGAAATTCTTCCAGTTGCCGGTCAAATTCTGTGGTGTACTTACCTACGGTCCAGGGGTTTTCCATATCCATGTTCTCCAACCCTCTTTTGAAGTAGTCATCTTTCAGGCTCTTACGGATAATCTCTAAGTCTGTCCTAATAATTTGCTTAATGGAATCATCCTTTGACAGGATATTCTCATTGATAAATTTTCTCTTTTTCTCAAGTTCATCCACCAGAAACGATGATCTGAAATCAGCCTGTGATTCAAATTTCTCGTAATCGTAGAATGGCTTTTCATACGAATTATTTTTAAACTGGTATACTGCCAACGCTTCAAAGGCCCAGCGAGACGCCATAAAGTCTGCCACTAAGGGTACTTTACCTTTCGTGCTGATAAGATCATTAAGCTTGTCAAATCGGAAAAGTAAGCCGCTCAAAATCATTTGAGGGATCAGCAGCAGCGGAATCATAACATACACTGTAACGGCAGAGTTGAAGGCGGATGATATGTTAAGCCCCAGAACATTGGTCATGCACGAAACGGTGAAGAGGGCAAACCAAAAAGGCACAATCATTCTCCACTCAATCTCCAGCATAAGGTGACCCACCAGAACAAACATTAGTGTTTGAATGGCGGATAAAGTAAACAATATGCTCACCTTAGAAACCAGGTAGCTGTTCCAGCTTAAGTTCAGAAACGATTCACGTTTTAGAATTTTCCGGTCGCGTATAATTTCTTCGGCACTTACGGTAAGCCCCATAAAGAGGGCTACAATAATGCTCATGAGTATAAACGCAGGGAAGTTATCGTTAAAACGAAACATGTATTCTTTTCCGCCTGGTGCACTTTTATACTTAATGATAATGGCCAGGATAAACGCAAGAAGCGGAGCCTCCAACAAATTAATAAGCAGGTATTGTTTATTGCTGAGTTTGGAAAGCGTATCGCGTGTAGCAAAGATGAAGGATTGCTTGATTTTGGCAGGTATGTTTAACGAGCCCGGAGGTTCCTCTTTAACATCTTCGACTTTGGCTAACCGAAAGCGCTCTTTGAACCAATCGTGCCACTGAACAGGAGTGATCTTCCTCTTGTTTGTTGGCTGACCGTATTCATCAACTACCTTGGCTTCAATGATGTTGAAGATCTGCTCGGGGTTTACATTACCGCAGGTTTCGCACTGTCCGCGATTGCTATCCACTTGCAGGGTAGAACGTTTGAAGTAGGTTACCGCTTCTACCGGAGGCCCGTAGTAGGCAGGGTATCCGCCCGTATCCATGATGATCATCTTATCGAACATCTTGTAGATGTCGGATGATGGTTGGTGAATCACCACAAAAATCAACTTGCCTTTTAAGGAAAGTTCTTTGAGTAAGTCGATTACGTTTTCTGAGTCGCGAGAAGACAATCCGGATGTAGGCTCATCCAGGAAAAGAATAGCCGGCTCACGGATTAGCTCTAAAGCAATATTGAGTCTCTTGCGCTGGCCACCGCTGATGGTTTTTTCCAAGGGGTTACCAACTTTAAGATCTTTGCGCTGGTCGAGGCCAAGATTCTCCAGCACCTCCATAACGCGTTGTTGAATTTGCTCTTCGGTGAAATGAGCAAAGCACAACTTGGCGTTGTAATACAGGTTTTGGTAAACAGTCAATTCTTCAATCAGCAGATCGTCCTGCGATACATAGCCGATAACACCGTGTATCTTTTCTTTCTCCTCATAAATATCAAATCCGTTGATGAGGATTTTACCTTTCGTGGGAGGGACCAGACCCGCCAACACATTAAGCAGTGTTGTTTTTCCGGCACCACTGGCACCCATAATGCCAATAAGTTTTCCGGGGCCTTCCGAGACCACTACATCGCGTAGGCCAATGGCTCCGTTGGGGAATTGCAAGACATCAACCCGCGCATTAAATGAAAGCTTGGTGGTCTTGATTTCATCGTTGAAGTCAGCTACCAGATCACTATAGTACAAGGCATCACCCGCTTGTGTTTTGATAGTGCTGCCGTGCGAGAACAGATACGCCCGATTGGGTTGCATAATAAACCCGTTGAGCATGTTAGACTCTTCGCCTACATATTTGGTGTAGTACATATCCACACTGCGAATACGAAGGAATACCAGGTTACCTTCCAGGTGGGCGTGAATATGCTTGTGGCTTTTACCGGCTTCGGCCGCTTCTTTATTATTTGCCAGCAAAATATCCTTGAACTGAAGTGTTCCTGGATCTTCTGTAGTGATAAAGCTCTCAATTAAATCATATTCTTCCTTTTCAATATTGAACACCGTGGATACGGTGTTGATGATTTCCATACGTTGTGCCGAGAAGTTCTTGTCGATAGCAACAAGCTCCAATAATTTGATAAGCACAACAATTTTTTGTTTTTGAGTAAGGGTTTTGTTGATCTTTTTACAGATTCCCAATACCCGAACTGACTCTTTTACGGAGGTAAGTTTTTTGCCAGCCTCATCACCGGTTTTACCGTAGCCAGACTGTTCGTCATACTGCGCCAGGTATTCCTTTATCGTGTCCTGGTCAAGTTCTGTCTGGAAGAAGTTAATAACGTATTGACGCTCGTTGGCAGAAACACCACCGTCTTGCTTGGTGATGATCGCAAAAAGTTGTGTTAGCGCTTTGAGTATTTCTTCACTCATGGTTCAGGATTAAAAAATATCGGTTATCCGTTTTTGCTCATGCATAATACAGATAACCGACAGCAATTCATACTGTTTCGAGATCAGTACGTTTTGAACTCGAAAGGAATTTCAACCAGTTCAGAAAATTCCTGGCCGGCTTCTTCCATATCTTCATCGTCTTCGTGATAGTACCACATAATTTTCATGCCCTTGATATCTTCCAGGGCGGAAAGCACATCCAGGATTAATTTCGATGATGCGGTATTAAAGTATTCCAGTTTAAAAACGAATTCAGTTGATGGGTTAGGGTCTCCACTGTAGTTGCCAATCCATTCTAAAATGGGGCGATAAAATTCGGCAGAATCTTCGGGCAATGAGCGGCCGGAGATTTCAAATATTCCATTTTTCTTATCAAGAATAATTTTTGGGGTATCCTCAGCTCCTTCTAAATTTAAAATTTCCATGGTGATAGTCAGTTATCTGTTAGTGTTTTTAATCAATATTATTCCTCTCCTCGTGGCACGTTAACCTTCAGGCAGAAGAAGCAGTATTCCGAATTCATCTCCGGAAATGAGAATTCAAGTTTTTCACCTGATTTCCGCGCCATATCAACAAAGCCTAAACTGGCGCCTCCTTTTTCGGAGATGGTTGTGTTCTTTATAATCTCCTTGTAGAGATCTTTCAAACCATCCTTGTCCAACCCGTTAATATGCTCCAGTTTCTTCTCCAGCTTGGCAATATTTTCCTTGCGGATAGGGTTACCCGACATTATGGAGTAACGGTTGGCTTGCTTTCCGATAAGAAAGATGGCTGCGTGGCTGCGGGTTTCACCGTCAACCAGTTCATCGCTGTGCTTTACGATGTTTTGCAGGGCCTCAACCATCACATTAAACACCTTGCGTTTGGTGCTTGATCCCTCACCGGAAGAGTCAAGGTTCCGCTCCGCCATCGTCAGAATAGACTTTGTTGTTTCCTGGGTGAAATCGCCCTGGTACACCAGAATCAGTTTTTCTGACATCATGGTTCGGTGCAGTTCGTAAATGAAGTTCATGTCGCTGTTATAATTTGGGTTTCGAATTTATTAAGATTTGGGTCAATATCATGATTTAAATAGCTCTAAATGAGTGTTTTTCATACATCTGTTAAAACTTTATGCCTATGAGCAGTACATCGTCTGTCTGCTTGGTCTCACCACGCCAGCCTTCCCACTCTTGTTCGAATGTTTTTCCGGCCTCAGGCATGGGTAATTTGTGCACTTGTTCAATGATTTCGCGCACCCGCTTAGGTCCAAACTTACGTCCCTCCGGGCCTCCGAACTGATCGGGGTATCCATCGGAACTGAAGTATATAGAGTCGCCTTTTTTAAGGGTGAGTTTTGTGTTGGTGAAATTAGTCTGGTTCTTGAAAATACCCCCGCCTATAGGGAATTTATTACCCTTGATTTCCTCCATTACACCATTGCGCATAATGTATAACGGACGGTGGGCTCCGGCATATTCCACTTCGCGGCTGTCCATATTTACTTTACAAAGGGCTATGTCCATTCCATCTTTGGTGGATGCATCTTCATCCTGACGGAGGGTTTTGGTTACACCTTCGTCCAGTAAATCAAGAATAACTCCGGGGTCAGTAACCTTACGGCTCCGAACAATATCGTTAAGCAGGAAGTAGCCAATCAGCGATAAGAGAGCACCCGGAACACCATGACCTGTACAATCTACCGCAGCAATGTAGATGTCGTTCTTCACCTGCATATACCAAGGGAAGTCACCACTTACTACATCACGTGGTTTGTATAATATAAATGAGTCGGGTAGTGTTTTGTTAATAACGCGTGAGTTCGGAAGTATAGCCGTTTGAATACGCTTGGCGTAATTTATACTTTCTGTTATCTTCTTGTTCTTATTCTGAATTTCAAGTTCAATCAGTTTACGCTCGGTAATATCGTGTGATACCACCAGCACCGATTCAAGTTTGTTAGACTCATCAAATTCCGGAATGGCATTGACCTGCATTACCCGCTTACCTAACTCCGAAGGGAAATCCATTTCTGTAGCTACAGTTTCATTGGAGGCATTAACCTGCTCAACAATGCTTAACCAGCCTTCAAGAATAGAATTGTCCAGTTCAGCTTCGCGGAATTTTTTATTGAGGTAATCAGCGGGACGTTTTCCGGTATAGGATTCAATAACCGGGTTGATATACGAAATAGCCTCGCCCTCCAAACGTGTAATAAGATCAGGTGAGTTTTCTGATAACGCCTGCATTTTACTGCGCATGCGTTGCTCCAATTCAGCTCTTCTTTTTTCAGTGATATCACGGGCATTCAGGATGTAGCCATGAATTGCCGGGTTCGACATAAAGTTTGTTCCGGTGGCCTCAATCCAGATGTAACTTCCATCTTTGGTTTTGTATTCGTATTGTACCGTTACTTTTTCATCCGGATTTTCTTTCATCCGCTCAAACAGGCCGAGGTATACATCTTTATAATCGGCATGAACCTTTTCAAAGTCATTATGGCCGATCATTTCTTTCTGCCCGTATCCTAAAATGGTTTCAACAGAAGGGGAGATGTAGCGGATTGTTTCATCCTCTTCGTAAATGGTAATAACCTCAGATGCATTCTCAAGAAGTAACTGCATCCGCTTTTGTGTACGATTTACTTCTTCAACCTGATGCTCAAGTTCTGTATTGGTACGCTCCAACTCTTCTTGGGTGGCTTGCATTTCTTCCGCATTCTGTCGTAACACTTCTTGCTTTTCCTGCAGCTCAACACTCATGGCTTGCGATTCTTCCAGTAGTTTGCGCGTGCGCTCGTTTACCTTAATGTTGAAGATGGTGCGTGCAAGTATTAAACTTAATTCCTGAACAAATTTTACTTGTGAAGGATCAAACCTTTTGAGTGCAGCATACTCCAATACGCCATAAACTTCTTCGTTGGTAATCAACGGAACGATAAGAATACACGTTGGGCGCTGGTCGCCTAAAATGCCCGAGGTAAGGGTTACATAATCATCCGGTATTTCGGTGCGCAGAATGGTATCTTTTTCTATCGCGGCCTGGCCCACCAAACCTTCGGCAAATTTGAATTTAGGCTGAAGGTATTTTTTTCTTCCGTAAGCAAAGCTGGCACGCATTTCAATGATGGGCTCCCTGCCTTCGTCATCTACTACATAAAACGCTCCCTGCACTGCTCCAATCTTGTCGAGAATAAATTTTACCACGTCATCGCTTAGCGAGTCGATGGAATCATGAAGCCTTAGCATTTCACTGATCTCGGCCACACCTCGAACAATCCAATTGCGTTCTGTATCTCTGCGCTCGTTATCGACCAGGTTTTTGCGCATGTTCAACAACGACATGCCGAGTAAGTCATTTTCACCGGCTGGTGTGAATTCCGTATCGAACTTACCCTCCCCAATGCGTTGTGCGAAGTCGGCATTTTTTCTCAAGGATTGTGTGAGTTTATTAATTTTTACGGCCATGCCCCCAAACTCATCCCGGTGATCGTCATCAATTTTCTCAGGAAGAATTCCTTGCGATATCATTTCCAGCGCTGTGGTCATGGTATTGATAGGGCGTAGCAAGGTGCGTGAGTAAAGTATGCTGGCACCAATGGCAAGCAGAATTACGCATAGCCCGATCGTCAAAAATACCTCTGTAAGCTCAACTGCATCTCCCGAAGCCTCACGGATATCCATTTTACCAATAAGCACCCAACCCGGTTGATTTAGTTTTTGCCAAACCTGAAACACCTCGGCATTACGATAATCTATACCCTCTGCATTTCCTTGCTTACCTTCAAGGGCACTGCTGAATGCAGCAACTTGTTTATCGGAAAGGTTGAATAATTTAATGGCAGCATCTGGCTCTGCGCGGAGCGGACTTACCAATAGAATTTTTTTGTTGGCTTCATCTTTACGACCAAGTATAACTTCACCGGTATTACCAAGTCCTGTATAGTTGGTTAAAGGAGTAAATACAGCGTTTAGAATTACTTTACCCACCAGCAACCCATCACCAGCGGAGGTGGTGGCCGGAGCGAATACATAGAGAAAATAATCCCCTTCATTTTTGAATACGGTGCTGAAATGAACGCCACGTGAACCATTGGAAAAACTGGTACCATCCGGATCCTGGAACATGCGACTTTCTAATGATTCATCCGTTGTTTCCAGTATTGATCCGTTTTCAGAAAGCAAGTAGAGTTGTGAAAACCCGTAAACATTTTTCTGTGTAGTCAGGTAGTCGCCTAATGAGGCATTGTCGATACCACCTTGTATGGTAGTTATTGCTTTTGACGTGGTTTCAAAAAAGAGATTAATATGATGGGCACGGGTTTCTGTAATAGCATTCAAGCTATATATGTATTTTTCGCTGGTGGCTTTCTTATTGAAGTCGAATGTGAACAGACTAATTCCCCCCACAGCAACAATCGACAGAATGAGAACGAGGATCGTTATTTTTGAGGTTATGTCAAGATCTTTATACAGTTTATACATAATCTGATTCCCGCTTAATTTTTAGAACTTAATTTATCGGCCAATAGCTGTGCGGCCTGCTCAGCAAATTTCTGCCGGGCACTGTCGAAAGATGAAAAAGAGGCCAGTTCAATTACACCCAACACATCGTTTTCCTTTTTTACAGGAACAATGAGCAAATACCTTGGAGATGAACTTCCTAATCCTGAAATGATATTGATGTACCCCTCCGGTACTTCATCGATATGCATGATTTTTCCATCAGCCGCCACCTGTCCGATCAATCCATCACCTAAATCGAATTGAATGGTTTTGCCTTCTTCCAGGGTGAATGCGTAGCCATCAATAAAATTTACTGTTGATTGGTCATTCTTCTTTGCCACCTGGTAAATGGCTCCCTGGCCAACTTGCAATACTTTGCCAATAGCCTGAAGTCCTTGATGGAAAATATCGTTAGTGGATTTTGCATTTTTAAGTGCCGTTTGAATTAACCCGATGTTGAATGATGCGGCTTGAGAGGATTGTTTCGCTTCAGCTTCATCGCGCGATGAAACTATGCGGTCGCGCATTACGATAAGTTCTTTTTTGTACTCCAGGGCAAATACCAGCGCTACAATCCCCAACACAAATGTTATAGCAATAACGATGTAAGGTGTTGCCAGTCTGGCGAAACCATCGGTGAGGTATAGTGTTGAAGGGATTCTATACAGGAAATAGACAGAGACCAATACACCCAGAAAAAACAGGGCTGTTAATATATGGCTGCTTCGGAGCCGGTCTTTAAATAACTGCATCATCGGTAGTGCTTATCTAATTCTTTAAAAAATTCAACAATCTGATCAACTTTCAACACATGATCAACCGGGGTTAGTGCCATGGCAGCTTTCGGCATGGTTTCAATCATGCACTCTGAAGGATCCTGCACGATGGTAAGACCGCCACGATCTTTTATGTATTTCATTCCCATGGCGCCATCGCGATTGGCTCCTGACAGTAAGATGCCAATCAGCTTATCTTTAAACACATAGGCACATGAGCCCAGTGTAATGTCAATCGCTGGCCGTGAATTGTTCATCATTTCTTCGGTTGACAGGGAGAAGTTATTTCCCAATTCAACAGACAAGTGATAGTTGGCCGGTGCCAGGTAAACCCCACCCTTTTTAATTGGCTCCTTATCATCTGGTTCAACCACAGGCACAACACTTTTTAATGACAACGCTTCAATAAAACCATGGCGCACGTGTTTGAGCCTGTGCAGGGCCATGATTATCGGAAGTGGAAAACCTTTTGGCAGTTGGGCGAGGATTTTTACAACCCCCTGGAAACTGCCGGCTGATCCACCGATAACAACGGCTTTGTAGCTGTTATTTAAAGTAAACATGCTCATCCGGATCAGCCTAGTCTTTTATCTTTTTATAAATTTTTTCTTCATTGTTCACCACAATAAACCGGTTGGCATAGTCGCACCAGATCAGTGATTCTTTTGATCCGATGGCGAGGTAGCCGTATTTGAATAAGCTTTCGTGAAATTTTTTCAGCACTTCATTCTGAAGCGTCTGGTTAAAATAAATCATCACGTTACGGCACAATATCAAATCGAATTTATTGAAGGGCTCACCCAACACCAGATCTTGCTTTCTGAAGTTTACGTTAGCCAGAAGGTCTTTATTGAAAACAGCCATACCGTTTTCTTCTTTATAGTAGTCGCTGAGTGCACCTGCTCCCTGAAACCGGATGTAGTTCTTCTCATTCAATTCCATGTTTTTAATGGGATAAGTGGCCATTTTAGCCCGCTCCATAATATTTACATCAAGGTCGGTGGCGTAAAGTTGTACGCTGTTTAAAATGCCCATCTCCTTTAACAGAATGGCCATGGAAAGAACTTCTTCACCGGAGGAACAGCCCGCATGCCATATTTTGAATTGCTTGTGATTCAGGAGTATAGCTGGAATAATCTCTTCGCGCATAATTCGCCAGAAACTGGGATCGCGGAACATTTCCGTAACATTTACAGTCAGTTCATCCAGAAACTCATTAATAAAAGAGGGAGTGTCATTCAGCCTTTTGATCAGGCCGTCTACAGTAAGCTTCTTCAACTCGATTATGCGCTGCACCCTGCGCTTGAACGATGACATGGCATAGTTCCGGAAGTCGTAGTTGTACTTCTGGTAAATAAGCTCCGAAATCCTTTTCAGGTCGACTATGTCAATATCCTGCATGAGAGTAGGTTCTTTTTTCTTTAACTGGCCTCAAAAATAGGTCACCATAAATGCCTGACAGGCCTAATTCTATGCAAAATATTACATGAGTTAAATACAGGAGCACCAAATCGATTTTAATTAGAGATAAAAAATTCTGCAGGTTATAGGAGGTAAGCTATTGTCTACCGGTACTAACCAATAAACGTCATTTTTAAGCTGTTTTGAGCCTTTTTATAACTATGACCAACCCTGGGATGGGACACTTTTACTTTTTAGAATGTACGTCCAGATTGTCTTTTGTAAAGCTAAACGGAAGCAAGGATGCTGCTGAGGGAGCAATAACCCAGGTATTATCATCAGCCTGCATAACAATAGCGATGGATTTCTTTTGGTTGGTTTCAAATTCAAGCATCACCTGACGGCACGGACCGCATGACGTAGCCGGTAGAAGGTCTTTACCACCTTTCTTTTTAGCCACCACAGCTACTTTCATTATACGCTTACCCGGATGCTGGGCAGAAGCTGCAAAAAAGGCTACCCGTTCGGCACACATGCCGGATGGATAGGCAGCGTTTTCGTAATTGGCACCGGTCACTACAGAACCATCATCCAGAATGAGGGCCGCTCCAACGGTAAATTTTGAATAGGGCGCATGGGCGTGATTGGCTGCATCTTTTGCCTTGTGCGCCAGGTATTTCGATTCCTGATCAAGGTCATCGAAGTTTTTAAACATACTGAATTCACTCATACGGAACGGGTTAGGAGAGTAAGTTAAAAATTTTTGGAATGGAATTCTACAAACCCTCTATTTCGGCTACTTTGCCGGTTATGAAAACCATTCTTGTTTTAGGTGCAGGCCGGTCGTCATCTTCATTAATCGCATACCTATTAGAAGTCGCGGCCCAGTTCTCATGGAAAGTTATGGTTGCCGACTATTCGTTAGAGGCCGCCAAACTCCGTATTGGAAATTCTACGCATGGCGTTGCCATGATGTTTGATATAGAGCACGAAGAGAATAGTAGAAATACCATGGCTTCTGCAGATTTAGTTATCTCCCTTTTGCCACCGCATTTTCACCCGGTAGTGGCGCGTCATTGCCTGAATCTGGGCAAACACCTGATCACGGCCAGTTATGTTGCAGATGAGATGAAAGGCCTGGATGAAGAAGCTCGTTCGAAAGGTCTTCTTTTTTTAAATGAGTGCGGACTTGATCCGGGCATTGATCACATGAGTGCCAAGCAAATTATTGACAGCATTCATGAGCAAGGCGGAAAGATTATTTCCTTCGAATCTTTTACGGGCGGACTGATTGCACCTGAAACTAATCCGGAAAATCCGTGGCGCTATAAATTCACCTGGAATCCGCGCAATGTGGTTATGGCCGGGCAAAGTACCGCCAAATTTCTACAGGAGGGAAAAGTAAAGTACATACCGTATCAGCAACTCTTTAAAAGAATCAGTCATGTCAGCGTTCCGGGATACGGAGCTTTCGAAGGCTATGCTAATCGCGATTCATTAAAATATATTGAAACGTACCAGCTAAAAGGTATTCAAACCATGTTGCGCGGAACACTTCGGAATCATGGCTTTTGCCCAACGTGGGACATACTGGTACAATTAGGGTGTTGCGATGACTCTTATATAATCGATGGAATAGCATCCATGACGCATCGCGATTTTTTGGATGTATTTCTGGAAGGCAGTAAAATAGAGGCAACTGAAGATAAGATCATTCGTCAGTTTGGTCTTGCGGCCGATGGCCCGGAAATGAAACGCCTGACGTGGTCAGGATTTTTTACAGATGAGAAGATAGGATTAGTAAAAGGAACACCAGCACAGGTGTTGGAGCACATCTTAAACAAAAGATGGGCTTTAGCCAGCAACGATAAAGATATGATTGTTATGATCCATCGTTTTGTGGCTGATTTCCACGGTAAATCAAAAACCATACAATCATCATTGGTGGTGAAAGGTGAAGATGCTGTTTATACTGCTATGGCAAAAACAGTTGGCTTACCCATGGGTATAGCCGCAAAACTTTTATTGCAGGATAAAATAAAAATCAAGGGTGTTGTTATTCCAACCGAGTCGGAGTTATACAAGCCGATACTGGAGGAATTAAAAACATTGGGCGTTGAAATGATGGAGCATTAGCGGTTGTACGCCAGTAGACCACTGATGGGTAAAGAAGTAAAAAATCCCAGCGTCCATAAGGGCTCTTTGGTGGCAACATAAAAAATTGCTGTCAGCAACAGGTAACTGATCGGTACAAGAAAAATCCCTATGGCTACTTTAACTGAGCCGATAAACTGATCGTCTTTTATTTTGTTCCTCACAATCCAATTGATGATGACCTCTGGAATAAGGTGAACAATTTTTCCGTAGAGGAATAAGGGATTAAACCAGTGAAAGCGTGAAGGTTTATTCACTTTATTTCCTGGTTCTCCTTTTTTCCAACTGGCCACTACCGCACGGTCGGCCTGTAATTGTTCCAGCATATCCGCTTTGTGTTTCCGGTTGTTGATGAGGAAATTTTTTCTTTCCGGGTAGTCTTCATCTTTTGGAATAGAAAGAATAAGTGATCGCATTTTTTCACCGGTAAGTTTAGCCAATGCAGTTAGTTTCTCACGGCTATCGGATAATGAATGGATTATTTGCTGCACCGAAATTGGTTCGCCATAGTTTACCAAAACCCGTGAACGAAAACCTTGATGATCTTCGTAATGATAGCCAACCGGAATCAGCTTAATATCCTCACCTGTTTGTTCTGTATACTGAAGCGCCATGTGGGCGAAGCCACGTTGTAGTTCACGTGTTGTCCAGGGTTCGTTGTGATTTCCTTCCGCGAAAATCAGAATGCACTCACCATCCTTAAGCAAATTGATGCACTCGTTCATCATTCTGTCATTTTTTCGCATGGCTTCATGGCCATCGCGAAAACGGAACAAGGGTTTTATGCGCATGAAGGTGAGGAGTTTGATGGCGAGCTGACTTTTAAAAACATCGCCACGCGCAATGAACCAGGGGTTTCGTTTAGTACCACATACTACCAGCAGGGCATCCAAAAATGCATTTTGGTGGTTAGGTACGAAAATGCAAGGCCCCGTTTCAGGAATATGATGTGCATTAACAGCCTGCCACTTCTTGAAATAAACTTTCAGCCCTAAACGTACATATGCTTTCAATAAAAAATAGCGCCAGGAAGGAGTCATGTTACTTGATGAATGCTTTTTCGTTGAAAAATATAAGCCACGATGAATCCGCTAATGAGGTGCCATACACCCCACCATGCCGCAATGAGCGCCATATAACCGTTGCCGTTAAAAAATGTAAAAATTAAAACAAGTCCTAAGCCCGAGTTTTGAATGCCGGTTTCAATGGCTACCGTTCGATGCATGTCATCACGGTTTTTGAGAAGGTAACTGAGTATATACCCACCGGTAAGTGCCAATCCATTGTGGAGCATAACCAACCAGAAGATGAGCATGATATATTCTTTGAACACTAAAGCATTGGAGTAAAGTGTTACTACTATAAAGCTGACCAGAATTAAAATAGATGTAACCCGAACAGGTTTGGAAATTTTTTCAGCAGCATTAGGAAAACGGTTATTGAAAACCATGCCTACTATCAGGGGCAGTAATAAAATGGCAATCATATTCAGGAATAAATCCAGAAACTGAATTTCAAGCTGGCGCAGATGCGAAGAAAGCCCGGGAACCAGAGATGCCCAGAATAAAAAAGTAACCGGTGTAATGATAAAGGCCAGTACTGAGGTAAACGCGGTAAGGGTTACAGACAGAGCAACATTACCCCGCGAGATCATGGTGTAGAAGTTGGAAACATTTCCCCCCGGACAAGCGGCCACCAGCATCATTCCTAACGCAATCCAGGGTGAAGGTGTTAGTATAATAATGAGCAGGTAGGTGATTAGCGGCAGCAACAGGTACTGCGATGCTAACCCGGTGAACAATGCTTTTTTCTGGTGACGAAGCTGATAAAAGTGATGCGGTTTAATAGAGAGCGCAACGCCAAACATGATTATGGCCAGACAGACATTTAATGCCTGCAGTGAACCAGGCGAAAAGTTTATTTTAGGCTCCAATACTACCGTTTTAGCTGTTCAAGATAACAAGCAAAAATGAATTGCCAAGGGCGCGATTATTCTGCAGCAAGGTCACGGTTATTTTCGTACCAGGTATCCACCTGCAACGATGAGCCTTGGGCGGCCGCTACTGCCAGCACATCACAACGTTCGTTTTCCGGGTGGCCGGCATGACCTTTTACCCATTTAAATTTTGGTTTGTAGGCATGGTAGAGTGGGATAAAGCGTCTCCATAAATCGGGGTTGGCTTTCTTGGCAAAATTCTTCTTTTCCCAATTCCAAATCCAACCCTGTTCAACAGCTTCAACTACATATTTTGAATCGGAATAAATGGTTATGGGTATACCTTCTTTTTTTATAGTCTCTAGTCCGGCAATTACAGCCAGTAATTCCATGCGGTTATTCGTTGTTAACCGAAAGCCTTCAGACAATTCTTTTACATGGTGATTGTATTTCATCACTACGCCATAGCCTCCGGGGCCGGGGTTTCCTTGTGCTGCGCCATCGGTGTAAATGCGGATCATTTCTCGTTACATTGAATCAGGATATCTTCTTCCACTTCAGTAGATATTCTAAAATTAACCTCTCTTAATTTAGAAAGGATGGGCTTAATAGATGGTATAAATCCTTTTTTCTTTGCTTTAGCAAGGACACCTAGTGTACCTGTATAACTCAGCGATAACTGTGCGGCAATTTTCCTGGCTTGTAAGTCATCAAGGATCAAAATAGCGTCAGGTATTTCTGCGGCCAAGGCAATGGCGCTGGCTTCTCCCGGGTCAAGGCTTGATTCAAAAACTTTCTCAACACGATTCAATGGATTTTTTATTATAATCCAGGATGGAAGAGGTGAAGAATATTCTTCGGCTATAGCTGAAGTAATTAAAACTTCAGTGTATAGATTTTTAAGAATGACTAGTAACTCAAGTTTTTGCAGTACTATCAAACAGCTCGTGTCTGCAATTACAACCTTATGCATTCAGAAAATCATTTCTGAAATCTTCGACAGACTCACTGAAAAGGGAAAATCCGTAGTTCCCCATGGTTTCTATAAATTCTCGCTTTGAAATACCAACCAAACCCGCAGCTTGCCCCAACGTTAACTTCTTGTTTTCATAAAGTTGTCCAGCAAGCATCATTTTAACATCGTGCTCAGTAAGATTCAGATCGTCCGGTAATTCAACTTTTAATGCCTTCATGATTTCAAATTTAATACATCTATGTTCAAAAGCATTAATTATATTACTGGAAGGAAACATTATCCTTAAAAATCTTCACGGCAATTGCCAGAAGAATTACGCCAAAGACTCTGCGCAATACTGAAAACACAGATTTACCCAGTTTACGTTCCAGCCAGGATGATGATCGTAACACCAGGTAAACAAAAACCAGGTTAAGCAATATGCCAATAAGAACGTTGGTTTGTTCATATACGGCACGAAGCGAAAGAATGGTAGTTAATGTGCCTGCTCCGGCAATAAGCGGAAACGCTAAGGGCACAATTGATCCCGAACCTTTGGCATCCGGATCATCACGGATAAGTGTAATACCCAAAATCATTTCCATAGCTACAATGAAAATAACAATGGAACCTGCTACCGCAAAAGACTCAACATCCAGCCCAAATAGTTTTAAGATGGATTGTCCTAAAAATAAGAACCCAACCATCAGCACCGCTGAAATAATGGTAGCTTTTTCAGCGTGTATCCTTCCTTCGCGTTTCTTAATGGTGATGATGAACGGTATCGCCCCGATGATATCAATAACGGAAAACAGGATTAGGGTAACGGAAAAGATTTCTTTGAGGTCGGCCATAAGGAATCAACTAGAGCGCAAAGCTAAATGAAAAAAGCCGGACTTGTAATAGGGTAATGATTGTATGTATTATAAACTCAGCGGTGAACTAACTTTCTGATTCAGGACGTCAAGAAAATCTTCTGCGAATTTTTCAAGATGCAGTATTTCTGCAGTATCCAGCAGGTCACGCTTTTCATACAGAAGAAGTTTATTCCGGTGACACTCAATGTGAATTTTATCGTGACTTTCCAGAAAGGTGATTACAGACTCTGTAAAGAATGCGCGTGTGGCTTCTTCTGATTCACTGCGCAGGTAATAATTTTTTGAAAACTCCGGATGGTGCACAAAGTCAATATCCTTTCCGGAGGTGAGTTCAGAAAAAGCCGACCAGAGATTTTCGGGTTCTAAAGCAAAATCGGGAATAGACTGTTCCAGCTCGCTTACCATTACTACGGTAATAGGTGTGTGGTGCTCAGCCTGTCCTGCGCCTTCCGTAAGGGTAATATCTGAAACTGTAATTCTTCCCTGGTCCAGGTATTTTTCCATCAGGTTTTCTTCATAACGGATGTGCGTTCCTTTTTCAATTGGAAAATCCTTGTACTTCAGTACGCTTCTTATTTTTTGAGGATAAAACGTATACCCTTGCTCTTCGCTGAATTTTCGCAAGGCTAATTGGCGGGGCGTAAGCTTTATTTCAATTAAAGTCTGCTTAGCAGGATCATATTTACGCCCCGCCAGAGGATGGTTGGAAAATGCCCTGAAATTATCGAAACCTGTTGCTATTACTTGACCGCCATTATGCTGGTATTCTTCCTGAAAATGATAAAAGGCTTCCATAAAACTATGGTCAACCATGCGTGCTTCCGAGAAATTTAATTGTACTTTTTTACCCGGCTCGAATGAATGAAAGAGTTTACGGTAACCAATAAGGTTTGAAAAAATAGCTGCATCGAAAACTTTTACAAGGTACTGTCCATTGTTTTCTGTGCGCTCATAACGCGCCTTAAATAAGCTGCGCAAGGGTGCGCCATTAACAATGTGAAAGATAAACTTCATGAGCACACCTGCGCCAACACCTATCAGTAAGTCGGTGGCAATGGTTACAAGTATGGTAGTAATGAAAATCACCAATTGTTCAGAACCAATTTTGTAAGTCTTAAAAAACTCATTTGGGGATGCCAGCCGATACCCTACCGCAATCAGTAAAGCCGCTAAGGCCGTATTGGGTATCATTTCAATTACGGGTATGAACAATAGCATGGCGATTAACAAAAAGAAACCGTGAAAAAAATTGGCCCATCGTGTTCGGCCCCCGAACGAAATATTGGCCGAGCTACGCGCAACTTCTGAAATCATGGGCAAGCCCCCAAGCAAACCCGACACGGTATTGCCTATACCAACCGCCACTAAATCTTTGTTTGGGTTTGATATGCGCTTCCATGGGTCAAGTCCATCAATAGCTTTAACCGTAAGAAGCGACTCGAGGCTGTTTACAAACAAAAACATGATCACATATTTCCAAAATACAAAAGTGCCAATCATGGAGAAGTTGGCATTAAAGCCAACAGAACTCCAAAAGTCACCGATCTGCACCATGTCAAAAGCTGGCTCTGTGTGCTTGAAATCCATAATCCATGCCAGCGGAATGGTTATCAGTAAAACGAAAACAGGAGCCGGAAATCGTTTTAAGAATTTAGATTTCAGCAGCGGCAATCCGAAAATGATAATCAGACTTACAACCCCAATGAAGGTAACGCGAAAATCTTCATGCAGTATTGAGTCAGGTATTCGTTCAAACAATTCAATTGGTTCTAATCCTTTTAAGGTTGCCGGATCAATGCCCAAAAGAATGTGTATTTGTTTTGAAAAAATAATTAGCCCGATTGCGGCCAACATGCCGTGAACAGCAGAGTGCGGAAAGAAATCACTAAGCGCTCCAAATTTTAAAAAGCCAAATACAATTTGAAGAAGCGAAGCAACAACAATAACGCCTAAGGCTAGTTGCCAACCTTGTGTGCCACCGCCCATTTCGGTTACGGCTCCGGCACAAATGGTTATCAATCCTGCGGCCGGTCCTTTAATGGTTAATCGTGAACCTGCAAAAAAGCTTACGATAAGCCCACCAATCATGGCGGTGAGCACACCCATGGCCGGAGGGAACTCACTGGCTTTGGCAATGCCAAGGCTTAAGGGTAAAGCCAACAGAAATACAAGGAAGCCGGAGAGTGCATCTACTCGCCAATTTTGTTTTAATCCTTCCAGTCCGTCTTTTGGAATTTCTAATGTTTTCATTTTTGATGATGTAGGTAGCGGGGCTACCAGATTATGTTGATTGAGAAAGTAATAGGTGCGTGAAGCACACACATGTAAAGCATACCCAGCGGTATGATTACTTAAAATGAAAACGACTTAAATCAGAAAAACCTGATGAAGGGAATACTTGGGAGGGGATGAATTGAACAGTTTGTGTGGTATACGCCAGGTTACCTCAACGGATTCAAATTTTTCCAGTTCACTAAAGACCTCAAAAACAATAACGAAAGTATGCGAAGTTTTTTCACTTCGTTCTTCCGAATTTGTTTCCTCGCAAAGGATATGCAGGATCAGATCGGTAGAGTGGAAATCTTCTGAAAAGTGGTTGAAGCTTACGGCTGGTTCATGATGCCCGGCTGCGAAAGCAGAGGCTCCCCAGGAAGCGACCAATTCAAAACAGAATAAGAAAACCAGTAATGACCGCAAAGCGATGAATTTTGAAGGTTTAAACAAAAACCTTCATCAAAGGTCTGCATATTTTTCTGAATTTTTCAAATGATGTAGTAAAACGATTAAAACCATACAGGTTTTTGAATCTTTTCCATGTAATATTGAAATCAAGGCTTCAGTTTAAATGCAATCGAAGTAGTGATATGTAGAATGGCGTTTACGTGATGGATATCTAAGGTCTAAAGTGTGGATGGTTAGGCATTGAACTTTGTTTGCTTATGGTACGTTTTCGATCGTTGGCTTGAAGGATTTGCTTCCGGGCAAACCTTTTCCATACCTTTGTAGTATGAACCGAAACAGATTAAGACCTTTGGCTAGCCTTCTTGTGCTTTGCTTTCTATTGGTTTCGGTACTTAGCCGTTCTGCTACAAATACCTCAGACGCTAACTCTTTTCATACCTTTTACTCGCAAAAATCTGAAGCGGGCATTAAGCGCATAATTCAGGTTATTATTGAAGAAAAGGAGGGGGAGAAAGGATCAGAAAAGCAATCGGGATCTACTCCAATTTTCCACTCGCTCAAGCAGAATTCAACTTGTTACAGTGCAGATATTTGCATTAAGGTTTTTGCGTCATGGCAATTGTCAGGTGTTGCTTCTCTTTACCTGACCAATCGAAGTTTACGTATCTGAAGTAAAAATTCAAATCTGACCTTTTCAGGTCATTGCCTTTTACTTACGTAATAACTTTTTTCAGCATTTATATTATGACCTCAACAACTTCACATGCTTTTGATGAGCACGAAGTACTACACAAACTAAAACATTACCTGCCGGCACAGGCACCGCTTAAAGACTTCATTCATCACAATACGCTTCACGCTTTTCAATACCTGAAATTCGATCAGGCTATTTTTAGTGCATCCGCTATACTGGGTTACAAGGTATCATTAACTCTGGCGGAGTATCGCGACCATTATAAAACCGGTCGTATTAAGGATCTGGTGCTTGACCGGATTATCACCCAAAAGAAGGGTGGAGATAACCTGCAGGAATGGAAGGATAAATTACTTACCGGTAACTATCAACGACCTTCACCGCGCATCGGAACGTTACGATCGAATTGGAAGAAGCTCCATCAGGTTGATCTTGATTCATTGGTGCATCCATTGCTATTTCGAATTCTTTGCAGCTACCTCGATCAGGGTATTGCCATCTGGAACTTTCCGGTTTGGCACAAAGGATTTCTTGCCTCCATTCGTGAGCTGGAGAAAACCAGTTATACAAGTTTTTTCAGAACACCCCGCGCCAAAGAACTTTTGCTTAAAGGTCATTGCGGTATTCAACAGTTGATGCGGATACTGGTTGGCTTCAAGGAAAACCTGTATGAACAATACATCTTTGATCAACAGTTTGCCCACCAGGGGTGGTCGGGCATGGTGGCAACCGTGGAGACCTACCCAGAAACATTGCTTGATCACCGTAAAATTTCGTTGCATGACTTGATCATCTTTGAATTGTTGCTGGAAATTGATGCTTTGGATTATCATTTTGGTCAATCGTGGTTACCGCTGGATCAAGCCTTACCGGATCAACCGGAAAATCTCTTTGCCGAAGTGGTGGTAACGGAATTGGATGAAGTGACCATGTTGTGGCAGGAAGCTTTT
The DNA here is from genome assembly GCA_002344065.1 of Flammeovirgaceae bacterium UBA2366. Taxonomy (GTDB): domain Bacteria; phylum Bacteroidota; class Bacteroidia; order Cytophagales; family Cyclobacteriaceae; genus UBA2336. Next base: position 266,458 of record DDTK01000001.1, on the reverse strand, counting down.
GAATGGAGTTACTACGATGAAGTTTTGACGGGTATTCAAAATCAGTCATCAAATGGAGTAATCAGAAAAAAGAGTTTTCAGGCATTATTTTGTATTGATGATCGGGAATGTTCGTTGAGGCGTTACCTGGAAAGGGGAGACCCGAATTGCGAAACCTTCGGCACACCCGGTTTTTTTGGGGTTGAGTTTTATTTTCAGCCCGACCACGGAAAGTTTTACACAAAACTTTGCCCCGCACCGGTAACACCAAAATATCTGATAAAGGAAATTGGCATCAGGCGAAAGCATAAAACAGATGCGCACTTTTTGAAAAACACCCACTCCCTTTTTGGTGGATGGTTAATTGCGCAGACTATTGGTTTTTGGTCAGCCTTCCGATTGTTTCTGAATATTTTTAAACCTTCCATGGGGCCCGCTACGGCAACTTCGCTTCATCACATGGACAAACACTCCAGGCTAACTATTGAAAATAAACATCCTGAGCATACGGAGAAGGGACTGCAGGTTGGTTTTACCATTGACGAAATGGTACTACGGGTGGAAGGACTTTTAAAAAGTATAGGCCTGGTAAAGGACTTTGCATCCTTGGTTTATGTTGTTGGTCATGGTTCAAGCAGCGTAAACAACCCACACTATGCCGCATATGATTGTGGCGCGTGCTCTGGTAGAGCGGGGTCGGTTAATTCACGGGTTATTTGCTTCATGGCTAACCACATTGAAGTTCGGAAGCGTTTGTCGGAAAAGGGTATTGTCATCCCCAATCAAACCCAGTTTATTGGTGCCTTGCACGACACCACCCGCGATGAGATTGTGTACTTTGATGAAGATGCACTTTTGGTGTCAAATAAAGAACTTCACAGGTACAATGAGGGCACATTTCTTAATGCACTCGACCTGAATGCCAAAGAACGATCAAGGCGTTTTGATTCTATTAACACGGATAGTGATATCCGTGAAATACATGAGCAGATAAAAATCCGCTCGGTATCTTTATTTGAGCCTCGTCCCGAGTTGAATCATGCTACTAATGCATTGTGCATTATCGGGCGCAGAGAACTTTCACGGCATTTATTTCTCGACAGGCGTGCCTTTTTAAATTCATTCGATTACCGGGTTGACCCGGAAGGAAATTATTTATTAAATATTATAAAGGCTGCAGCCCCGGTTTGTGGTGGTATCAACCTCGAATATTATTTCTCCAGAACCGATAACCAAAAGTTGGGAGCGGGCACAAAATTACCGCACAATGTGATGGGATTATTCGGGGTGGCCAATGGTATTGATGGCGACCTTCGGCCCGGCTTGCCGAGCCAGATGATTGAAGTGCACGATCCCGTGCGTTTGTTAATGATTACAGAACATTTTCCGGAAGTCGTATTAAAAACGATTCAGCATTTACCGGAAACATACGAATGGTTTATTCATGAATGGGTAAAGCTGGTGGTTATCCATCCGGAGACAAAAATGCTTTATGTGTTTAGGGAAGGTTTCTTTGAACCTTATACTACGTTGAGTGATACTGTAAAATCAGTAACGGATATAGAACAGCTTATTGAATCACATCACGAAAACATACCTGTTTACTCACTGATAAGCTAAATCGACATGACACAAACTCTCGAACTATTCATTCTCATCCCTTTTCTTGGCTTTGTGCTTAGCTTGTTTATTCCTGCTAAAAAGGAAGGACTGATTTCAAAAATTGTATTTGGTACAGTAGGCATACACCTGGCCGGCTTCCAGGTATTTTTAGTGTACTGGTTATGGCACGGCTACCCAACACTGAATCTTAAAGAGTTCGTGCTTTTTAAGTCATTGGATTACGAATTTTTGATCGACTTCTATTTTGATAAGATTACTGCTACCTATTTGTTTGTGGGCTCGGTGCTTACGTTTATGGTAACCATTTACAGTCGGTATTACCTGCATCGTGAAACAGGTTATAAACGTTTTTTCAACACCATACTTTTCTTTTACCTGGGCTATAACATCATTATTTTCAGTGGCAACATTGAAACTTTATTTGTTGGCTGGGAAGTACTGGGTATTTCTTCTTTTCTGCTGATTGCCTTCTATCGTGATCGGTACTTGCCGGTAAAAAATGCAGTAAAGGTATTTTCTATTTACCGTATTGGAGATGTGGGGTTGTTGCTGGCCATGTGGATGAGCCATCATTTGTTTCACGAAAACATTACATTCTTAAAATTGAATAACTATGAATTGGTACATGATCATCTGCAGGCACATAGCCGGATAGGAATATTTATTTCATTGATGCTGCTTGTTGCTGCCGCAGCGAAGTCAGCACAATTACCTTTCTCTACCTGGTTGCCAAGGGCCATGGAAGGCCCCACACCATCCAGCGCTATTTTTTACGGTTCACTGTCCGTTCATATTGGTGTTTTTTTACTTCTTAGAACATATCCTTTTTGGGAACACCAACTTTCTATTCGTATTTTAATTGGACTGATGGGATTGTTAACCAGTATACTGGCTACCGGCATGGCGCGCGTTCAATCCTCTGTAAAAAGTCAGGTGGCGTATTCATCCATAGCTCAAATCGGTTTAATTTTTATTGAAGTAGCAGCAGGTTTTCATTACCTGGCTCTTTTTCATTTTGCCGGCAATGCTTTTTTAAGAACCTATCAACTTCTGGTTTCGCCTTCGGTGGTGAGTTACCAGATACGGGAACAGTTTTATAATTTCATTCCTCGCCACCATACTATCGAAGACTCACTGCCTAAGCGAATTGAGTTTACCATCTATATGCTTTGTCTGAAAGAGTGGAACCTGGATGCTATGATGTACAACTATTTATGGAACCCCATTAAGTGGGTTGGAAGGAAGCTCGGGTACCTGAATACTACCCGCGTACTACTATTTTTTGTTCCTGTATTTGTGTTAGGTGTGGTTCTGCTGATTAATAAAGAATGGGTGCCGGTTACCGTGCAACCTTATTTACCGGTTACGTTTTCACTCATCGGTGTTGCGATGGTGCTAAAGTCATTTACTGAGCGGCTGCATGCCCGTATGAGTTGGATATTGGTTTTGCTTAATCATTTTTGGGTAGCGCTTTCTATTTCGTTTAACGCTCATTTTGATTACACCCATACCGTACTTTACCTGAGCGGCATAAGTGTATTTGGGCTGATTGGTTATTTTGCTTTAAGGCGATTAAGGAATCTGGAAGGTAGTATCGACATGAATCGTTTTCATGGCCATGTGTACAGGCATCCTAAAATAGCGTTGGTGTTTTTGATTTCCTGTTTGGCTGTATCTGGTTTTCCAATTACTCCTACCTTTATCGGTGAAGATTTAATTTTCAGTCATATTTATGAAGATCAGATGATCCTGGCTTTTTTAACCGCCTTAAGTTTTATTATAGATGGACTGGCGATTATCCGGATTTATGCCCGTGTATTTTTAGGGCCTCATTCAAAATCGGTTTATGAAATGGGGTATCGGTCTTCTTGAAAAATAAGAAAGCCTTTTTACGGCTTTCTTATTTTATTAAAGTTCTTCTGCTAACGTATTCTGCAGATTAGGCAAAATACAGTTAGAATAAGTTTAACGGCACACCTACACTAAATTGTAAAACCTTGTTTTTTGAGTCATATTCTTTGTAGATATCCGTTAAGCCTAAGCCGTAACGGATATCAACCGTCACTTTTCCAAAAAGAAGTGCGCCTGCACCAACCTGCACGCCAGCATCGAGGCGGTTGTCAACATAAATATCATCACCGTCATAATCATCAGGTTTATCGGAGAATTTGATTTTACTCTTCACATCCTCGTCAAGGGGTAATCCGCCAAACGTGCTGGTGAATTTATAGTTGCCTCCAAGCCCTAAGGCAATAGATGGTCCGGCACTCAAATAGAATTTAGTAACACCACCAAATTTGACTTTTACCAGAACAGGAACCTCCAGGTAGTTATAACGGTACTCAGATTTCATTTTGTATTCATAATTATCCGGATAGGCAATGTCTTCACGCTTTTGGCCTTTTTGAATGAAATTTATTTCGGGTTGCAGACTAAAGCGATCGTTGATAAATAGATCGTATCCTACACCAACAGTAAAACCGGTTAAGTGTTGTTGATTTGTTTTTTCAACAAAGTCGCTATTGGGCGTGTAGGCCGAACTGGATAAGGTTATCCCGGCACGTGGAATTATGGTCTGTGCAAAAAGCGAAGACAGGATCAGCATGAGGCTGACCGACAATAGTACTTCTTTCATGTGGATTGAATGGAATGATTATGAGCCGTTGTACGAGCGCAAGGAAAAGTGGTTTAGCAAAAATGAAAATAAATTATTTACTGAAACCTGAACGCGAGGATGCTCGTTTACACCATACGATAATTTTTACCTAGATAAAATCGTGGAGAAAATCCATGAGTAGCGCGATCTCCTTGCGTTGGATGGCTGGAAAATTGGCAATGCGGAAGGTTGAGTTTTTCAATTCGCCATAGCCTTCTCCTAAAATAATTCCGGATTTCTTTGCCTTCACTTTTACTTTTTCAACCACTTCGGGTTTGGCTTCAACAGTTAATACGGTTTGTGAACGCACCGATTTGTTTTTGATCAAAAGGTTTAACTGCTCACTTTTTGAGTCAAAAAAAGCTTCCCATTTCTGATGCCGGTTAATGATCGTTTTGTGAATGTTATCAATGGGTTTAACGGATTCAATAACCCGCATGAGTAAATATATTTCTACTACACTGGGTGTGTATGATGTCTGCCAGTTTTTCATCATGTCGTCCAAAAATAACAAGCTATTATAATGTTGCTGGTCATTTACAGAACGGGCATGTTCAAGGGTTTTGGGTGAGCAAATCAATAGGCCTAAGCCTGCCGGTAAACCAAAACATTTTTGCACCGAAGCAAACCAGATGTCGGCAGCATCAAAGTTGAGGGCAATGCCCCCCATGGAGGAGGTGGCGTCTATGGCAAGCAGACTATTCGGATTATTTTTACGAACAGATTGTATAATTTCATGTTTAACCTGCGTTCCATTGGATGTTTCATTCTGCGTTAGGCAAATAACTTCGGGAGTATTGAATGTTAGCTTTTCCGGTAACAATCCTTCATCCCGATTGAACGTTAAGGATTTTACATGTGGTTTTAATTTTTTGGTATACTGAAACCACTTTTCGCCAAACGCTCCATTGTAAATATGAACAGCTTCTTTTTCGATTAGTGATTGGGCTATAATTTCCCAACACTCGGTGGCTGAGGAGACAAAGTAAATGGAATACGACTTTGGTATATTCAGTTTCTCTTTTAAGAGGGTAACTGTTTTTTTAGAGATGGCAACAAATTCCTCACTGCGGTGATTGATGCTCATGATCCCTTGTGTGTAAGCATCTTTCAGGTAAACGGGTAGCTTAGAGTAAACGCGGGATGGGCCGGGGTAGAAGGATACCATAACCAGGAGCGGAAGTTTAAGGCTTAGAAGTCAAGATACTCTGAATGGCAAGATCATAGCTGGACAAACCGAATCCTGAAATTAATCCAACACATTTTGAAGTAATCAGATTTTTATGCCGGAATTCTTCACGGGCATAAATGTTGGATATATGTACTTCGGTTACCGGGGTTTTAATGGCGGCTATGGCATCGTGTATAGCTACTGATGTGTGCGTGTAGGCACCGGCATTCAGTATAATGGCATGAAAGCTAAAACCAACTTCATGAAGTTTATTAATCAACTCGCCCTCAATATTAGATTGATAATAATGAAGTTCGGCTTGTGGAAATTTGCGCTTTAGTTCCTCCAGATAGTTTTCAAAATCACGACTTCCGTAAATGTCTTCCTCCCGCACTCCCAGCAGGTTTAAATTCGGCCCGTTAATGATTTGAATTTTCATAGTCGAAAGATAGCGAGTCTTAGATCAATAGTCCATAGATTTAGTCGATAGTCCATAGTCGACAGTAAATGGCGTCACGTATAGCGATTTTGATTTTGAATACTGAATATTGAATTTTGATTAAAACATGTGGGATTTACACATTAAGCACTTTGGTCATTATTTAAAGCTTGAACGTTCATTATCAGAAAACTCCATTGCAGCCTATGTGCATGATGTGGAATTGCTGAAACAATACGTGGAGCTGAATAAGCTGAAACTTTCACCACTTACCATCACTTCGAAGCATTTACAGGCGTTTTTGCAATATATTAATGAGTTGGGCATGAGTGCCTATAGCCAGGCACGCATTTTATCAGGTATAAAGGGTTTTTATAAGTACCTGATGTTTGAGGAGCTGATTGAAAAAGACCCTACGGAATTAATTGAGGGCCCCAAAATCGGACGAAAGTTGCCCGACACATTGAATGTTGTGGAGATTGAACAATTGCTGGAAGCCATAGACCTGTCGAAACCGGAAGGTGCCCGCAGCCGCGCCATGCTTGAGGTACTGTATAGTTCAGGCTTACGGGTTTCTGAACTGGTTGAACTTAAAATAAACAACATTTATTTTGATGTTGGTTTTCTCAGGGTAATTGGTAAAGGAAACAAGGAGCGGTTGGTACCGCTTGGTCGTAGTGCGATGAAGCATTTAAAAATCTACCTGGAGGAAGTTAGGGTTCATGTAGCTGTTAAGAAGGGATTTGAAGCCTATGTTTTTCTCAATCGTTTCGGAAAAAAAATTTCCCGGGTTTCCGTATTTACCATGATTAAAGGATTGGCAGAACAAATTGGGTTAAAGAAAACCATTAGTCCGCACACATTCCGTCACTCCTTCGCCACGCATTTAATTGAAGGTGGTGCCGATTTACGTGCGGTACAGGAGATGTTGGGCCATGAATCCATCACCACCACGGAAATTTACACACATCTGGACAGAGATTATCTGCGACAGGTGATTACAGAATTTCACCCGCGCAGTTAAAGTTATTTCCATTTGTTGTACCTTGGTAAAAAGAAAAATCATGAAATTAAAATGGCTCTTTTTCTTTCTTCTGGCACCGATTATTGTTAGCGCTCAAAGTTTTACTTCATCTACACAAAGCGGGGTCGACCTGAAAGCGTATAATACCTTTACCGTAGTGAAGGGCGATATTGTGGTGGGTGAAGAAAATACCATTGATAAGGAAGCCTTTTATACGAAATTTAAAGAGGCTACCATACGCGAACTAAGCCTTAGGGGATATCAGTTCATTGACGACTCCACAGCCCAGTTAAGAGTGAGTTATGTGCTGGAAACATCCGTTAGAATGGATGTGGTACAGCTTGGGCCGATGGGACAAATGCCCACCACCAATGCGGCAGATGTTAGCAATGCACAAAGCTGGTCACGGGAATTTCGTCAAGGATCATTAATTGTCATGATAGATGATGCTCAAAAAAAGATCACCATTTGGTCGGCAGAAGGAGCCGTAGATGCAACCCGTGCACGCGGTGGTGATTTGATCGACATGGCGGTTCGAAATGCCTTCAAAAAATTTCCGGATAAAACGAAAAAGGAAAAACCACAGAAGAAAATGAAGCGTTAGAAATGAATTTTTCTATTTAATGTAGTTTTTCCCTGTATGTCAATTCAACACACTTATTAGAATCAGGCGGATAATCGATCTAATTGATTGTCAGGGACGGCTTACTCAGGTTAACGAACTTCTATTTTTGAAATGGCTTCTGGTTAGTTTTAACCTTTCTATTTGATACATTTGCAAAAATTAATTTTAAAAACTTCATTAATCTCATGACAATGAAAAGGATCAATTTATTAATGCTCATGCTACTTTTAGTTTCTTCAGCAGCATTTTCACAAGCACCTCTTGGAAAAGGTGGAAAACAGCTCAACGCTGGTCTTGGTTTCTCAACCTGGGGTGTTCCCATTTATGCAGGGCTTGATTTTGGTGTACATCAGGATATTACTATTGGTCCGGTGATTTCTTTCCAGAATTACGGATATACAGCTGCCGGAAACAAATATAATCAGAACCTGATCGTGCTTGGCTTCAATGGAAACTACCACTTCAATACGATTTTAGATATACCCAGCCAATGGGATTTCTATGCAGGTTTAACTATGGGGTATTATATCTGGTCAGATAATGATTACATAGGTAGGGAATCTTCCGGGCTTGGTTTGTATGCACAAGTTGGTGGCCGGTATTTCTTCAACGATAATTTTGGTGTCAATCTCCAGTTTGGGGGAGGTACTTCATCCGGAGGTACTTTTGGAATAACCTATAAATTCTGATAGCCTAAGTAATTTTTGTCTTGAAAACTATCCACACTATATCCACTGGTGTGGATAGTTTTTTTATAAGCATTGTTAATTGGTATCGGTAGGTTAGTTTTACTCTTGATCGTTAGCATTCTATATGTTCAGGATTATCAAGATCATTTTTTACCTCCTTTTTCTTTCCGTTTTTTCACCTGGATTAGGCCAGTCAGCTAAACCAAAGATCGGTTTGGTATTAAGTGGCGGGGGTGCAAAAGGTATTGCACACATTCGGGTATTGCAGGTTTTGGATTCGTTGGGTATTGTGCCGGATTATATCGCGGGCACCAGTATGGGCTCTGTTGTTGGGGCCTTGTATGCAGCCGGATATACCGGCAACCAAATTGATTCAATAGCTAAAGCCATTAACTGGACAGCCATGTTCTCCAATTCGGTGGAGTTCAGGGATATTAATATTGAAGAAAAGGACGAATTTGGCAGGTACATATATGAGTTGTCGCTCGATGGCTTGAAACCCCGATTGCCGCTGGGCTTTGTGGCAGGACAACAAATTGAAGAACTGCTGTCGAACCTGTTCTTTCCGGTGAGCACGATTACTGATTTTAATAAATTACCAACACCCTTTTTATGCGTTGCCGCTGATATTATTAAGGGTGAGCCTGTTGTTTTGCGCAGTGGCAGCCTCGCCACGGCTGTTCGCGCCAGCATGTCCATTCCCACTGTCTTTGAACCCGTTCGGATTGGCAATCGATTGTTCGTGGACGGAGGTGTGTTTGTAAACTTTCCGGTTACCTATTGTCGTGAAATGGGCGCAGACTACGTAATAGCCGTAGATGTAGGTGGAGGATTGTATGAGGAAAAGGAACTCACCTCGGCCCTTACTATGCTACTGCAAACTACTTTCCTGGCGGGTAACATTGACTACCAAAAAGAGCGCGATCAGTGTGATATATACGTGAATGTTTTACCCTTCCTCACGTACAGTACCATGGATTTTGAACATACCGATGCGATGTTGGCAGCCGGGGATTCTGCCGTTGCTGTGGCCATGCCTGAGTTAGTGGCCTTAGTGCAACGCATGAAGGATTTTCCTGGCCGTAAGGTTCAACGGATAAATTTTTCAACACCTACTTATACTTTGGAGCATATCGGGTTTGAAGGTGTCTCTCAACAAAATGAAAAGTTCGTGAAAGCGCGGTTTGATTTGAAGCCGGGTAAAACAATAACCCGATCCGATGCCGGTGAAGCAGTTTATCGTATACAAGGCACCCGGCTATTTGATAAAGTAAACTACGTTATTGAAAGCGACAGCAGCCAATCGCAGATGGTAATCCGGGGTAGAGAAAAATCAGCCAATGCTGTTAAGTTTGCCATTCATTACGACTCGGAGCGTGGCGCTGGCTTATTATTGAATTTTACAAAACGAAATGTGTTACTCCCGGCTTCACGCTTTCTCACCACGGTTGACCTGGCTGAAAATCCGGGCTTACGCGTCAATTATTTTTATTACTTCGGTAAGCACATGCGCTGGTGGCATTTTACTGAATTCTATGCGGAGAATGTGTTGCTCAATACCTATATAAATGGAACGGCCATATCGGATCTGATTAACCGAAACAGTTATTTCAATATGGTACTTAATCAAACCTTATCGCGTAATGCGTATTGGGGTTTTGGTCCTGCCTGGCAATGGAGTCAGTTAAAACCAAAGATTGATCCGCGCGATCAATCCAATCCTGACCCGTTTGAAGTTATTAACTATAACCTGAGCAGCCTGGGGGCAAAGGTGCACTTCAACTACAATACATTGGATAAAGTTTTTTTTCCTACACAGGGTAAGTGGATAAGGGCGGAAGCAAAAGTTAATTTTAATGCTCCCTATAATCTGAATTTTTTAACCAATGGAGACGAGGTGCCCCTGGAAGGTAACGTACAAACCTACGGCAGACTTACTGTTAAAGGACTACGAAATATTACATTGCGCAGCCGAATGACATTGCAACTGATTACACAGCTTGCCTTCACACAGGATTTAAGCAGCCGTTCCGAAAGTTACTCATCATACTTGCTGGGAGCCGGGGACTTCATGATCGTTGGGGGAAGCATTAACCGGCCTCGGCTAAACAATTTTGTTTTTATGGGCTTGCGGGAGGGTGAACTGACGGCTCCTCAGGTGATTACTGTAGGGACACAGCTTCAAACCGAGTTGTATAAAAATGTTTACCTGTCACCCGCTGTAAATTTGATCGCAGCCGGATTCGACTCCTCTGACTACTGGAGGACTCTTTTTGATTTTAATTTTAGCGAAGATGACATTACACAAGCGTTTTATCAGTTTGGTTATGGTGTAACGGCCAGTTACATGTCGTTGATAGGCCCTGTGCAAGTTACTGTATCCAACAACAGTGAAGTGCGTAAGCTGCGTTGGCATTTCTCCATAGGGTTTACACTCTGATCACATTCAGGTAATCACTACCTTTAAGAGTTTATTTTTGCATATGTACAGTTTTCTGATTAGACCCATCCTGTTCCTTTTTGATCCGGAAAAAATCCATCATTTTGTTTTTGGCGTACTTCGGTTGAAAGGAGCCATTCCGGGCTTTAAACCAATTCTTCGGCTGTTGTTTAACAGCCAACATCCCGGGTTGGAAAGGAACATTCTGGGACTGACGTTTAAAAACCCCATTGGCCTGGCAGCCGGCTTTGATAAAGATGCCAAACTCATTGACGAACTCGCCTGCTTTGGTTTTGGATTTATTGAAATCGGAACATTAACGCCCAAACCCCAACCCGGTAATGATAAGCCTCGATTGTTCAGGCTGCCTCAGGATCAAGCCCTGATTAACCGTATGGGGTTTAATAATGGAGGCGTGCTGGCAGCCGTTGAGCGATTAAAGAAAAGAAAGTCGGGTGTTATTGTTGGGGGTAACATCGGTAAAAATAAAAATACACCCAATGAAAGAGCATTGGATGATTACGCCTATTGCATTGAAGCACTTTACCCGGTAGTAGATTATTTTGTCGTGAACGTAAGTTCACCGAATACACCAGGCTTACGCGACTTGCAGGAAAAGGAACCCTTACGAAAGTTGCTGACCTTTGTTAAAGCACAAGTAGCCTCTAAAATTATTTACAAACCAGTTTTATTAAAAATTTCACCTGATCTTACGGTTGAGCAACTGGATGATGTGATTGAAATCTTAAAAGAAACCAAAACGGACGGCATCATTGCCACCAATACTACTATTTCTCGCGATGGATTATCAATATCGGCTGATGTTGTTCAGCAAATCGGAGCGGGAGGATTGAGCGGTAAACCCTTAACCCGTCATTCAACTGAAGTCATCCGGTATTTGCGGAATCAACTTGGGTCTGATTTCCCCATTATAGGTGTGGGTGGAATAATGTCGGTGGAGGATGCGATTGATAAATTAAATGCAGGAGCGGATTTGATTCAGCTTTACACTGGGTTCGTGTATGAAGGGCCGGGGTTTGTGAAGAGAATAGTAAAGGCACTTGAAAAAAAATCTTCACATCGTTAAAGTTTTAAAATACCTGATAATCCAACTTACTCTTTCCTTCCATAGCCGGAGAAATCACCATAGCCAGTATCCTGCAGCCATAAAATACGCGCTCCTTTTATGCTGGAGAAATATGCATTGTACAATCTTGGTTTTCCTTCCAGGTCTGAAAAATGAATTTGCCAGTTGTTTGGATTGGTGAATTTTCCGGATGATTTGGCACCAGAAAATTTTATACTCCCCACAAATCCACTGGCAACACCTATTGACCAATTGTAGGTACCATTGGCAAGGAACTCAAAAGTTTGCGAAGAGGAGTGCGTGTTCATTCCTGCATCTGCACCGGTATAGGCATTGACATATTGAGTAAAACCACTAAAGTTGTTTGTCCATGTACCGGTTAGGTCTGAAGCTGCTACGGCAAATTTGTTATAACCCTCAAACTTGTGCAATGGATTCCATGCTTCATTTTCAACATACCCATTAAGGGTAGTTATATCAAAGCCGGTAGCTTGCCCAAAGGCAGTAATGTTCGGTGCAATAAATTCCATCCATGGACTTCTGTCGCGTTTAAAAAGTGCCACATATACCGTTTGCCCGGTTTGGTTGTCCGTTAGTGTTCCGGATATAAATGATCCCTGGATATAGGAAAGTGCACACTTTGCTACGAAATAATTTTGAAGATTACTATAGCGTGGTGCTACCAAGGTATTCCAGGCAACACGCTTCGCTTCATTCGGATCGGATATGTATTCATTGGTTGTTGGGTTGGGATAATGAATAAGAACCCGCACGTTGTTTTTTGTTACCTCCACCCAATCTTCACGTTCGTTGCTTACCCAACCATCATCAAAGTTGATGGTGGTAAATTTATATCCTGAAGGAGGTGATGAAGCAGGAGCGGCTGTAATTCTTTGATCAGTATTTTCTTTTTGTGCAGTAGTTATGGGTTCTGAATTAGCGGGTTGATCGTTTGTTTTATTTTGCGAAGGAGTGTTTTGTGATACAACTGTTGGTGTATTGTTCGGGTCTGTCTTTATTCGCGATAAATAAAGTTGCGTGTCTCTTTTGTTGGATTCCAGATACATGAGCAGGGAGGAGGAATTTTTACGCAGCACCCAATACTTGGCTTGGCCTGAAAGAGAGGTAAGTTGCCAACCTGCTTGCTGAGTGGCAAGCTTTACCTGTTCTACGGTGCCTGACCCAACAGTTCCGACTAATGTAAAAACTTCCACATCTTCCTCCAGGTTAATTTTATTTTCTTCCGCTGTCATGTCCAGCAATGTTTTGGCCGAAGCGGTTGCCAGGATGCGTTTGTCTTGTTTAGACCCAGCGGGCAGTTCAATGCCGGCCATCTCAGATCGCGTAACTGGAGTAACTTTTGATTGTGTAAATCCAGCGATAGCGATAAGTAATAAACAGGTAGCAAAAGTTAGTCGCTTCATTGAGTAAAAATTTGGCTAAGGGGTTAGAATGCTTTTTAAGTGTATTTAGAAATCCGAAATCGTGCTAAGGTCATGAAAGCGTAGCAACCGCATGTGGCCGGTAAGTGTGGCGGTAACCGGGTTGCCCTCAAACTGAGCCCACTGGGTTCGGTATTGAAGTGAAGCCGACAATACAGTGCTTTGGCCGGCATAAGCAGGGTTGAGTACAAATGGATTATTGAGGTATTGCGCATAGATCGGATCTTGCTGGCCATGAGCAGTAAGCGAGGGCAGCATGGTGCAGAACACGGCAACAAGAAGTTTTTTCATGGGTGTTTAGTTAACGTTTAAGTAAAATGAAACCTGTTTTTATTTCTCCGTTACCCAGCTCAATTTTATAAAAGTATATTCCACCCGGCAGTTCCTTTCCGTTGTTGTTCAGGCCTTCAAATTTTACCGTGGTGTTATTGTAATTTTTCCCACTCCACACTTCATCACCCCAACGGTTGAAAATGCGTACGCTGTTATTTTGTGTTTCGGGTATTAGATCAATGTGCTGAATAAAAAAGCTTTCGTTTTTTCCATCTCCATTAGGAGAGAGCGCATTGTAAATATTGATTTCTGGTGACGGTGGTGGTTTCGAAAGTAAGATGCATATGGTACCCTCTCCAAAATTAACAGTTGCTATATCAGGTTCTCCATCCTCATCCAAATCGCCAACAGCAATCCCAAAAGGACTGCTACCCACTTCAAACAACTGCGGGATGTCAAAACCACCAACGCCATCGCCTTTCATAATAAAAATTTGAGTGCCACTTGAGCCCACTACGGCATCGATGTTTCCATCGCCATCTATGTCGGCTAGTTCAACATCCGGTTGATAGCCCGTTCCTGCTGGATAGTCTGTCTTGGGGCTGAAGCCTCCAGATCCATCATTTAATAAAACACTCAGGCTATTACCCGTGGCATTTACCACAATCAAGTCCAGGTGACCGTCTTTGTTTAAATCGGCTATTTCTACTTCATGAGAGCCCGAGCCGGTGACATAGGTAGCTTCACTTAAGATACCTCCGGTACCGTTGTTGATAAATACTTTAGCAGTTTGAGAGAAGAAATTTGCTATTACCCAATCGGGGTACATATCATTATTCAGGTCAGCTGCGGTTACACTGTACGGATAATTATCATTAGTTGGGTATTCAACTTTTGGGTTAAACGATGTTCCGTTATTTAGCAAAACACTCAGACTTCCGGGAATATTATCAATTGCCGAAACCAGGTCTACATTTCCATCAAGGTTAAAATCGGCATCAGCAATGTAAACTGCCCCGCTGCCTATACCCACAGGCGGATTACTGAGAAAATAAGTATCCGTTACCGGAAAATTTCCAGTGCCATTGTTGATGAGTACACTCGCTGTTGCATTGGCCGATGCGCTGTAATTGGCGAAAGCAAGATCGAGAACACCATCACCGGAGAAATCTCCTACCGTTAAAGCACCACCGCTTCCGGTGGTAATGGAAACTGGCGACTGAAAAGTTCCGTTACCATTGCCGAAAAAAAGAGCGGCTGTAGATACATCTGTTAGGGTAACAATCAGGTCCAGGTGTCCGTCATTGTTCAGATCGGCCATAGCCATTTCGCGTGGGTTACTTCCTACAGGAAAACATATCTTTTCATTAAAGCTTAGGGAGCCACCGCTATGTGTAACCATAAACCGCTGTGTTGAGTAGCCCGTTAGACCACCCGTGCTAACAGTTATGGGTTCGCACGTTGCACCAACAGGCACAGTAACTGAAAGCGAAGTTGTAGCTGCAGCGGTAACTACAGCACGCGATGCTCCAAAGAAAACGATATTGTTTGATGGATTTGTGCTAAAGCTAGTTCCGGTAATAGTTACCGTGGCACCAATGGGGCCGGAGGCTGGTGAGAAGGAGGTGATGCTGGGTGCTTGTGCATATCCGCTTAGGTGCAAGCTTATAATGAAGGAAAGGGAAAATATTATTTTCATATTATTTAGA
This sequence comes from Flammeovirgaceae bacterium UBA2366, assembly GCA_002344065.1. Taxonomy (GTDB): domain Bacteria; phylum Bacteroidota; class Bacteroidia; order Cytophagales; family Cyclobacteriaceae; genus UBA2336. The sequence continues at coordinate 251,301 of DDTK01000001.1, read as the reverse complement.
CTGTGCCAGATCGGGAAACTGCATAAACTGAAGTTTATGAATTATCGTTTACTGAGCAGTTAATCGTACTTAAAAGTCAGAAATTGTGCTCAGGTCATGAAACCGTAACAAACGTGTTCGTATGCCAACGGTAATTTCATGAGCTGTATAGTTTAACCCCACCGACTTATCCGTAGGCAATTCGAATATGTATCCTACCCGCAGCATATCGCCTAAGTTAATTTTCATCATGGCGCCATAGGTATGCAGGTTTCGGGTAAACAAGCCTAACGTATAACTGTCGTCAGCATTCAGCGCAACACCAAAATCGGTATTCACTGGTGCACCTGCAGTGTATCGGGCCATAATAAAAGGTTTGAGTTTAAGGCGGTGTGAAAGCGTGAGCAGGTACGAACCCATCCCATAAAACTGTTGACTGTACAGTACCACATCAATGTTGTCATCCGTTGTTGTTTTTCCGTCCAGCATTTTCGGAACGGAAACACTCAGGTAAAATTTATCGGAGGAATAAATAATACCGGCCCCAAAACTCGGGCTGAACTCGCTGATGCTGCTTTGAAATTTCGGATCATTTTTATCAATGGTCAGGTCATTGAAATCGTTTCGGTAGTTTATGGCACCGGCTTGTAAACCAAATGACACGCGGCTGTCGTTACGGAAGCTTATATGGTAGCCATACGAGATAAGAAATTCTGTAGTTTTATTCGTACCAATTTTATCCTGAAGTATTGTTAGCCCAACCCCCATGCGGTTATCGGCCAGGGCCATGTGCCCCGAGGCATTCATGGTTATAGTGCTGCCATCCATGCCGGCCCACTGCACACGATAAGCGGCCAATCCGGTCAGGTCTTTGCTAAAGCCGGCATAAGCCGGGTTGATGATAAAAGGATTGAAAATATATTGCGAATACAATGGATCCTGCTGGGCTTGTGTGGTTTTCAGAATGATAAACATCAATAAAGCAAGTATCTTGAATGGCTTGATGGTGGTGCGGCAAGGCTGATGACCTGAATCATCAGCCTTGTGGGAGGGATCTAACCTAAACGCACCCAACATGTGTATAAATTTTTTCATCGTTATCGCATTAAGGTGATGAAGCCGGTTAATGGTTTGTTACCCGACAATTCAATTTTATAGAAGTATGTGCCTGAAGGAAGTTCCGAACCGTTTTTACTCAACCCGGTAAACACGCGGTCGATGTTGTTATAATTTTCAATATCAAACACCACATCGCCCCAGCGGTTAAAAATCATCACGCGGTTTTGTGAAGCGCCTTCCACCACATCAATGTATTTGATGAACAGAAAATCGTTGTAGCCATCACCATCGGGTGTAAGACCATTGAATACCACTACGGCACCGACCACCTCAATATCAATAACCTGTTGAACACACAATCCGGCAAGGTCGCATACTTCCAGTGTTATGCGGTCAGTACCGGTAAACGGATTGCCGGTATAGTCAATTTGTAAAAAGTAAGAGGCATCAATGGTTGCCGCTACACCGCGTGCGGTAACATTGTTGATTACGCGCAGCGTTGAAAAGTCAATGTTGTTATCCGGATCACTCACCAGCGTGGTCAGGTCAACTTCCACTTTGCCTTCAATTTGTGAAGCCAGCGGTGTTGGATTTACTGCAGGAGGGGCATTGGTTGGATTACCGCCACTACAGGGAGGTGTTAGTACCGATACCACCACCGGATCTGAAGGCAAGCTTGGGCAGTTGGCACCCGTTGTTCTTACGGTAAGGAAGAACACACCGGTTTGCGTTACCGTAATGGTTTGCGTAGTGGCCCCGTTCGACCATACATATTCAAATCCGTTTGGCCCGGTTAAATCCACAGTACCCGTTCCGCAAATGGTGGTATTGCCGGTAACCGTTATTACCGGTTTGGCGGGAGCCGCAATAACCGATAAGGTAACGGCATCGGAAGCTTCGCTCTGGCATGTTCCATCACCAACCTGTACCGTATAGCTTCCTGATTGTGTAGCCAGTATTTGTTGTGTGGCTTCGTTTAGCGTAGCTCCGTCTTTTGACCATATATATTGAGTAAACCCGGAAGGGGCAGAAAGAAATACCGAACTGCCCTGGCAAATAGAGAGGCTGCCCGTTGGATTGATGGTGGGTTTTGCGATGTTGATTACCGTAGCGGCTACGGTTATTCGCGCGCTTTCACAGCTTGTACCCGGATCAAAAATGCTGACGTAATAATTTTTTGAGACGGTGAGCGAAGGCGTTGTAAATGAAGATCCGGTAAATAACAGGTTATTCAATATTGGGTCATCATACCAGCGGTACACCTGCGCGCCTGTGGCTCCTGTTGCGGTTAAGGTAACAGTGCCCTCATTACACCGGCTTACACCGGGGGCCACCGGGGGAGCTGGTGGTGTACAGGCCGATACCGTAAAGTTGGCTGTTTCCAAAAGGCTCCACACGCCCTGTGAATCTTTAATGCGGATGCTCAGGGTATGGTTGCCAGTGGGCACACCGGTCATATCAAGTGCCACGAGTTGATTAAGATCAGCCGCAGGTACAATGCCCGGTATGCGCGTACCAGTGCCTGTGCCTTGCACGTCATCAATAAAATATTCTGCCGCCACGACTTGACGATTCACCACAGCAGTTGTGTTTAGTACGTAGAACGTTCTTGTTTCAGCATGGCTCCACCGGTTTTTGTTGTCGCGGTAGCGAAAGCCGATTTGATGGAAGCCGGGAGTAAGTGATGCCGGTATGGTTATGGGTAATGAATTGCTTTGTGGATTGCCTGCTGTAATAGGTATAGAAGTATTGTTTCCCGGCCCCAGGTCGGTATTGAAGAAATACTCCATGCGTGTAATGCTGGTTGCGGGGTCAGCAGTTACAGGCGGTATCACATAAAAACTATGCGCACTGGCGTGTGTCCATCGGCCGCGGTCATCGCGAAAGCGAAAACTTATAAAATGAAAACCTGGCGACAAGGAGCCAATATTTACATTCAGTGCAGGAATGTTTACAGAGTTACCCGGGGTGAACGAAAAAGATGTGCCGTTTCCAAAGCCTGGGTCGGCATCGAAAAAATACTCAGCACTTACCAGGTTAGTAGCCGTGGTTATTACCGGAGTGATAAAAAATAGCGTGTGATTGGGATGCGACCAAGTGCCATTATTTTGCCGCACCCGGAAACCTAATTGGTGAAAGCCGATGCTCAGGGAATTTGTATTAATTGAAAAGTTGAAATTCACAGTGGCCGCTGGTGCTGAAACGGTAACATTTATTCCATTCCCGTGTCCTGGATCAGTATCAATGAAATATTCCGCGCGGTTAATGGTTTGGGTGAAGGCTGTTACACTTAGTAAGCAGCACAGGATAAAAAGTCCATAGTTTTTTAGTCGATAGTCAATAGATACCTTTCTTCTAAGGACTATCGACCTTGGACTAAGAGTATCCGATCTGAGAATTGTAATTTTCATAACCATCCTACTGCATTACTGACCCAATCAGTTATTCACCCTGCCTTGTACTTGCACGTTCAGTGTGCCGTTTGGTGCGATGGTTGCATTTTGGATGTTCACCGCTGTTACTTGCGGAATGGGTGGCATAGGAGAGGTATCGAAACCACTGCCCGGAGTTCCTCCCGATGGAAAAGGATAGCTTCCACCATAGATACCTGCATCCGAACCATCCGTGCTAAAAGGTGCTTTACCCGGAGAGCCTGCCTGCAGGCGATAATTGTAGGTAGCATCATAGGTATTGTTGTTGGGCACGTTCACAAACAAGGGGTTAGTGCCTACCAGGTTGCCACTGCCGGAGTTAGAGCCCCCGCCTGTACTGGTATAGGTTGATTCGAAAATATTGGTGGGACTATACGTAGCCGGTCCGATCGTGTTTTGTAGTGAAATATTTTTATTGAAGGTGTTGAAGATTACTTCACTCGCAAAAAGATCTCCGCTGGAGCGAACAAAAATATTGTTGGTTACAATAGCATTCCAAAGCGCAATCAAATTAGTTGGGCCGAGAAAAACATTGTGATCAATTAAAACTGTATTGCTGTTAAAGTTCGTAACGCTGCCGGTAATAATATTGTTAGCGATAAGAATATTAGTTGCTGAGGCTGCGGTTCTGGAAGTGGCATTAGCAAGTACCTGGTATACGATATTGTTATAAATTGTCCAACCGGTAGCTTGAAGAGTAGAATTGATATATAGATAAATATAATTACCTATACGGTTACGGAATACAGTTACGTTGTTGGTTACTAGTGTTCCAGTGCAGGTAATGCTTCCGCTGATTAAAAACCCCGTGATTACCGAACTGGAAGGATCTGTAGAGCCATCACGGAACAAACTGATTTGACTTGCCCGTGTGGGTTGCCCGAACTGGTTGTTGGGTCCATAGCCAGCTCCAATCACCACAAGCCTTTTGCTAACGGTAAGGGTACCATAATCGAAAGGTGAACCATACACATAAATTGTATCACCTGCGGAAGAAGCAGTGTGGGCTGCAACAAATCCTGCGTTCCCTGTTCCATTAAACTGTGCCGGGCGGGTAGCATCATTACTTACTGTACGCACAGTGGACAAAGCAGGTAAGTATAAAAATGTAATCAATCCGATAATCGATAAAGTTTTCATATGGCTGTATTTTTTGTATTTCATAGTTGTGTTAATCAGGAAAGGAAGGTGCTACCTATGATCAGGCAAATACCAACCACTTCTCGCAGTTTGTGATGGTCGGTTTTTGAGAAATCAAAGGTGATGGAGTTTTTAGCGGAGGCTTGTTTTTGTTTTCGCAAAGCATAGTAGCCGAATGTGGTTAATCCCAAACCGGTAATCATCAGTGCACCAATCAAGAGCTCGTTTCCAGGTTGTGCGGGCGGCTGCACGTTTAGCGTTTTACTGGTAAGGTTAGACTGTGCCAGGGAAACTGTATTCTGATCGTTATCGAAGATCATGAAAACCCCGGCTATCAGGGTTAGGAGTCCGGCCAGGATTAGAAGTAAGGGTAGCTTTTTGCGCATGGTTTTGGTCTTTTACCAACGCAACAAAGCTCAGCCTATCGCTTTAATTGGTGCTAATGGTTATGTGACATTGCTTAACGGTGTGGTTGTTTTGTGGTACCTCACCCCTGCCCTCCTGCAGGAGAGGGGTTGGTATACTCGCTGGGCAGTTTGCCAAACTCTTCTTTAAAGGCTTTGCTGAAATGGGAAAGGTTTTCGTACCCTACCTGGTAGGCCACCTGCGAAACGGGGGCGGCTTTTGCGGCAAGAAGTTGGGCCGCTCGTTGCAGTTTCAGTTTTCGGATAAACGCTGATGGTGACAGGCCGGTAAGGGCCATGATTTTCCGGTAACACTGTTCACGGCCCAGGTTCAATTCCTCCGCCAATCGCTCAACCGAAAGTGACGCATCGCCCAGGTTGGTCTCCACAAATGTTTTGGCTTTCATAACAAATTGCTCGGAAGCCGAAACGGCCTTTACCGGGGTGGCTTTGGTAAGCAGGTTAACCTTAATGTGTTCCTGAAGTTTTTCACGAAGCTTCACCAGGTTTTGTACTTTATAAATCAACTCTTGCTTATTGAAAGGCTTAACCAGATAATCATCGGCACCGGTTTGTAAACCGGTAAGTTTGTGCTCATCAGCAGCTTTGGCCGTGAGCATGATAAACGGGATATGGTTGGTGTTTGGATCTTTTTTTATGCGTTCACAAAATTCAAGTCCGTCCATTTCGGGCATCATCAGGTCGCTGATAATCATATCCGGAATTTCCGTTCTGGCTTTTTCCAGTCCCTCTTTTCCATGCCGCGCTTCGCTGTATCGATAAGACACACCCAAACAGCTTTTTATTAAAGTACGGATGTCTTCATTGTCTTCCACCAATAAGAGACTCGGAAGGTGTGCTGCACCATTGGTTTCGTTTGCTTCCTGCTGAATAATTGGCGTGTTGTGTTCTTCGGTATCAGTTTCTGCCAGTATTGTTACCGGTTGGAGAGGTAACGTAACAGTAAATACCGTACCTTTTCCTGGATTACTTTCCACATGGATAATTCCCCTCATCAACTCGACATACTCTTTTACTAAAGCCAGGCCAATACCGGTGCCTTCTGCATGACTGCTGTCTGATGCTTCAACCTGATAAAACCTGTCGAAAATATGTTGCAGTTTGTTGGCAGGAATACCACGACCGGTATCTTCCACACGGAAGTAGAATTTGCTATCCTCAAAAGTTGCAGATACCTTCACCTGTCCGCCTGATGAAGTGAACTTCATGGCGTTTGAAATGAGGTTAATAAGGATAGTTTCAATTTTCTCCACATCACCCTGCACGTTTGGTATAGGTTCAGTTAGCTGCCATTGAAAAGTAATGTTACGTGATTCGGCAAGACTGGTGAATTGCGCCATCGTTGAACGGCACAACGAAGCAAGGTTCAATGGTTTTACATCCAGTTTAGCTTCTTTAGCATCAAGTTTCGCCAGGTCGAGTAACTGATTGATCAGTTTTAGTAAGCGCTGAGCATTTGATTTGATCAGGTTAAGATGTTGAGTGGCCTCTTTATCGGTGGTCTTTTCCAGTAGGTGATCGGCCGGTCCTTGTATTAAGGTTAAGGGTGTTCGAAATTCGTGTGTGATGTTGGAGAAAAATTTTGTTTTCAGATGGTCCAGTTCCCGCAAGGTTTGTTTTTCTTTTTGCTCCAACGCCACTTGTGCTTTCAGGCGTTCACGGTTAACGATGTTCTTTCGTGCAAGCCACAACAATCCGATAAATATCAGCCCGTAGCCGGTAAATGCCCACCAGGTTTTCCACGGTGGCGGAAGAATGGTAATAATCATGGAGGCACCTTCTTCATTCCATACCCCGTTGTGTCCTTTTCCTTTTGCACGAAATACGTACGTGCCCGGACTGATATTGGTGTACGTTACAAACCTGCGCGTGCCACTGTACGTCCAGGTGTTGTCAAAATTTTCCAGCATGTAGGCGTATTCGTTGTTTTTAGAATCGGTAAAATCAAGCAAGGAGAACTCAATGGAAAAAAGGTTTTGATCGTAACCTAACGTAATACTTTTTCGGTGAGCCGGATCGATACTCAATTCGGCAGAATCAAGCGGGTTACTATTGTTTGGATCAATGGCAAATTGTGTAATAACAACCGGTGCTGCTGTTGTTGATGGAACATAAGCAGTATAGGGTAAACGATAAACCTGATCGGCTATAACCAGGTTATAGTCTTTATTTTTTACACCCATAACGGGAACTTCTGTTGTTGGAATTGGTGATGGCAACCTGTTGAATACTAGTTCAGAGTCTCCATCCCTCCATAAACAACTGAAAAGTCCGTTACCTGATTGAATTAAAATCTCATCGCCTGCTCCGGAAACAATGTTGTTGATCGCGCTTGCATCCATGCTGGTGGAAGTATGAATGCGCTCAACTGTTTTAGTTTTTGGATTATAGCGGTTCAATCCCTGGCTAGTACCAATCCAGATGTGGTTTTTATGATCTCTGTATAATGTATTGATGTAATTGTTGCTTAATCCTTCACCACCTGCTTTTTGTTGAAAGCTTTGTTGAATGCTGTCTTTCTCCGGGTTGAACAGAATCAGGCCGCCTGTTGCCGTTCCAATCCATAATCCTTCTTCGGTTTCTAAAAACTGCAGAATGCTTTTCTGAAAAAACTCCGGCTTACGGAACTTAAAGAACTGCCGTGTGTCCGGTATAAATAAATTAAGATCGAACGGAGTGGCGGCCCAAAATCTGTTTTTCGAATCAACAAAAACAGAATTAACAGAATTGTGACTAAGGCTGGTATTATCACCCGGTATATTGAAATAGTAATTTGCTTTTTTTCTTTCGGGGTCATACTCGGTAATACCAAAGTCCGTTCCTATAAAAATCTTTCCATCATCGCGTTCAGTAACCCATGAAACGTAGTTGCCGCCCAGCCCGTTTGGTTTTCGGTCACGGAACGGTGGCAGGGTGAATGCTAAACCTTCATTTTCCGAATATGCCATTAATCCGTGCTGATCGGAAAGAAAGTAGAGATAACGCCTGCCCGCAATAACTGTCCGAAACGGTTGTTTCAATTGCCCCGAACCGGGAATTACAGCCAATGCTTCAATTGGCTTAAGTTTGTAAATGCCATTGCCATTTGTTCCAAACCAAAACGTTCCATCATAGTCGGCAAAGAAAGAACGTATTTCATTGCTGTTGATTCCGAACAGACCTCCTGGTTTGAACTTGTTGTTTTCAAATTGTTCCAGGTTTACATCATAATAACTCACTCCTCCTCCCCAAGAAGCGATCCAGATTTTTCCGTGTTTGTCAGGATAAATATTCCATAACGAATTATGCCGTAGGCTGGAAGGGTCATCTGGTTTATTAACCCAATGCCGGATGCTTTTTGTAGCAGGATTGAACTGCACCAGGCCTCCATAGGTGGCGAGCCAGAGGGTGCTATGTTCATCTTCCTTTATTGCGCGTATTACATTGGCCCGTGTCGCAATAGCAGCGTCTGGGTTGGCAACCCGGTAAATTTCAAATTGCCCGGTTGATTTATCGAGCACACCAAATCCATCGCCATTAGAGCCCACCCACAATGTGCCGTTGCTGCCAAAGAAAATCTTGGCAATTTCAAAGTTCGGTGGCAGTGCAGGCGAAAGGCTATCAATTACCAGTGTAACAGGATTTATTTTATAAACCTTTCCTGCTATCACCCAAATGTTTCCGGTTTCATCTACTTCGATGTCGGTCATTGATTTGACCCGAATGCCAATTTTATCCGGTGATGACTTGTTCATGCGGATAACGGTGTTGGTGGCTGGTATAAATTTATTAAGCCCGCCATTCAGGGTACCTACCCACAAATTTCCGTCATGATCTTCCTGCAAGGCGGTGATAAACGAGTCGCTTAAAGAATTTGAATTTTCCGGATCATGCTTGTACACAACGGTAGTGTAGCCATCATATCGATAGAGCCCTGAGGAGGCAGCAAACCACACAAACCCTTTGCTATCGCGAAGGATTTCATATATGGTGCCCGTAGGAAAGGTAAGGTGTTGGGCAAGGGACGGTTGGGCTTGTGCGGAAAACCAAAACACCTGGCCGGGCAGCACCAGTAGACACCATTGTAAAAAACGCCCCCACGCCATGCAAAACTTAATTAACACCACCAATGTACTCAGAAATCAACTTTTTTTATAATACAACATAACCGTTAACCAATGCCACTAATGCGTTAGGTGGAATTTCGCTCAGGTTTCGAAATTTGGGAATCGTTTAAATAAAAGAGAATGGTTATGGCAAGTAAAAAACTCAACCTGATACTATCCCTGCTGTTGTCAGTTTCGGTTTTTGCTCAAAAAAACGTGTTTCCTGTTTCCAACTCTGCCTATACGGGCATTGACCTTCCGGCCGGTACACGGCAGGATAAACGGCTGTTCAATGTTTCGTTGGTGTCAACTTTCCTGGAAGGGGAGACGAAAAAATTCAACGTTACGGTAAGCGATGCAGAGGTGTTCAAACTCCCTCCCGGTACTAATCATACCGATGCCATCAGAGTATCTTTGAATTCGAAAGGATGGGAAATCAGACCGCTGGATGAGCGGCCCGAGTATGCCTGGCTGGTTAAACAAGGACAATACTATTTTATGTACTGGTTTTCTAACCTCAAAAACCCAGAGTTGTATTTTGGTAAGCTGGAAGGTGTGCCCGCTTTGGAAAATTCCTTACCAGTTGTTTCTAATCAGCCTGCAAACCAACAGCAACCTGCTACAAAAACAACCTTGCCTCCTGTTCAACAAAATACTTCCTCAACAACAGCAACGTTCAGTCAACAAACTCAAGCAACATCATCACCTAACAACCAGTCAACAGTTCAACCCGTCAGAACCTCCAGCTTTACCTTTTCGGTAACCAACTGGGATGATGGTTGGGTTTCTACCATCGAAGATGACAAAGTGGTTGTAACGAAAGGCGCAAGCAGGGTTCACCTGTATTATCCTATTTCATACAATGATGCTTCGCGCCATGCCGGAAGGGATTTTTACTGGGATAATTATCTGGTCAAAGAGTTTCGCATTCTTACCAAACAATACCGCGATCATGGTGAAGTCATTTCATCATTTCAGGCTCCTTATATTGAAGGTACCGCCATTGATACCAAAACTGGTAAGAACTGCTTCCTGGCCATGTTTGTCACCTCTTCTAATGGCAACATGTTTCCGGTGGTGGCGGTGATGCCCGAAGAAGCCACCTTGCGAAAGACCTTCCCGAATGCAGAGAAAGAATTTGATTCTGAATTGCCGGGCATGAGCCGGTACAACAGGTTTGCCGTTGCGTTAAACGACATTGTAGGTAAATGGAGTGGCGGGGGCAGTGCTGCTGCCAATTATTACAATGCTTACACCGGTGCGTATGCAGGCATGGGTGCCGTTGCTATGAGCGATAAGTTTGAATTTTTTGCCAACGGAGATTATGCAAGCAAGCACCAGGGTGCTTCGGGCATGGTGGGCTCTATGTCAACCTATTCGCAGGAATATAAAGGAAAGGCCACCGTGTCTAACTGGGAAATTATTTTACCCAACCGTTGGGAAGGAAAAACCAGTAAGTATCATGCATGGTTTGAGGCTGTGCGGGGCGGGCGAATACTTAACCTGCAGGATATGCAGTATAGTGGAAGCCGGTTTAGTTTGGTTAAAGAGTAAGAATTTATCTCTGGTCTGTGCTGACACAGACCAGAGAATAACGACAATGCTACTCAACCACTTTAACAGAAACTTTACTTACAATTTCTGCTTCTGCATTTTGCTTATCGAATACCCTTGCCGTTACCGTATAGGTTTCGCCAACTTTCATCGGATCGCCTACGGTAAGGGTGGCACGCAGTACGCCTGCATCGGTGGGTGATACACCTTCTGTGTAGCTGGCCAGCATATCATCAAAGGCAACCACTTCTGCTCCTGAAGGATCGGTTACTGTTAAGGTGATGCCCGGAAAGGCATTGCCATCTTTTAAGGTGTAATTGCTGATGCCCTCGAATACAAAGGAACATTCGGTATTCCACGAAACCTGTTTGTTGGCAATGGATTGATCCTCCTGATCAACAAAATAGATGGTTTCAGCACTTAAGCCATTCCAGGATGAAGAAAGCCCGGAAACAAGATCGGCTTTGGTGCCAGCCGAAAAATTACAACTGGTTACTACAAGTGTAATCACGCTAATAATTAAAAGAGTCTTTTTCATGGTTTTAGATTTTAGGATACCGAATGTAGAAAGTAATTTTTGATAAAATTGATGAATGGCGTAAAAAAAATAAAAACCTCCAGGATATTAACCCGGAGGTTTTGGTGTTGGAGGTTTTAGTTTGAATTTTCCTTTACGTGGTCTGTGTCGACTCAAGCCATGGCAATGATATTACAACTTCTCTACCTTCGGCTTTGTTTCAATCACCTCCTTCATACCGAGGATATCGAATACAAACGTATACTCTCGCGCAGTTTCGCGTAGCCTTCTGAAACGGCCGCTGGCGCCACCGTGGCCGGCATCCATATTGGTATATAAATAGAGTTTGTTGTTATCGGTTTTCATCGCGCGCAGTTTGGCCACCCACTTGGCGGGTTCCCAGTACTGTACCTGCGAGTCATGCAGACCAGTGGTGACCAGCAAATTGGGGTAAGCTTTTTTCTCTACGTTATCGTAAGGGGAGTAGGAGAGCATGTAGTCGTATTCTTCTTTGATGTTCGGGTTGCCCCACTCTTTCCATTCAAATGTTGTTAGGGGAATGCTTTCATCTTCCATAGTAGTTATTACATCCACAAAAGGAACGGCCGCGATAACACCGCGGTATAATTCAGGCCGCATGTTCACCACGGCACCCATTAGCAGGCCACCGGCACTACCACCCGAGGCAAAGAGTTTATCTTTTGCAACGTACTTGTTTTGAATCAACCAATCTGAGCAGTCGATGAAATCGGTAAACGTATTTTTCTTGTTCAGCATTTTACCGTCATCGTGCCACGCACCACCCATTTCTTTTCCACCGCGAATATGAGCAATGGCATAAACAAACCCCCTGTCCAGTAAGCTGATTCGGGCAACGCTGAAGGTTGGGTACATAGAGGCGCCATACGAACCGTAGCCGTAAATCCAACCGGGTGAAGTGCCATCTTTCTTAAAAGCATCTTTACGGTATACTATTGATACCGGAACTTCCTCTCCATCGCGTGCTTTCACCATCACGCGTTCGGTGGCATAGTTATTTTTAACAAACCCACCCAGCACTTCTTGTTCCTTTTTCAATTCTTTTTCACGGGTGTCCATATTGTAATCGAACGTGGAGTTGGGCGTGGTCATGGATTGGTAGTTAAACCGGATCAAATTGGTGTTGAAATCCGGATTGTAACCAATGCCTGCATAATAAGCCGATTCGCCAAAGTCGATGGTGTGTTCTGATTTATCGGCCCATTTAATTAAGCGGATGGAAGCAAGGCCTGCTTTCATTTCTTCCAGTGCCAGGTAATCTTTGAAGTAATCCACATCCTGCAGATAAACATCTTCGCGGTGTGCGATCAGATCTTTCCAGTTTGTTTTGCCAGGGGTATTGATGGGCGCTTCCACCAGGCGGTAGTTGGTAGCATCAAGATTGGTATAAATATAAAACTTGTCGCCACTCGCATGATCAACACTGTATTGCACATTATCCTGAAGAGGTTCAATAACTACCGGCTTGCCTGGGTTGTCAGCACTGATGTATTGTGAAAAATTAGCATCGGTGCGACCGGAAGAGATAATAAAATATTTTTTCGATTTGGTTTTACCAATACCCACATCCAGGGTTTGATCTTTTTCTTCATAGATAACAGGATCAGCTGTTGTATCGGTACCCAATACATGTCGTTTAATCTGGTAATTGCGTAATGTTTTTTCATCGGGTACTGCATAGTAAATTGTTTTGTTATCGTTGGTCCAGGTATAACCACCACGGGTATTGGCAATTTTATCGGTCAGCATTTTACCAGAGGAAAGGTCCTTGAACTTAACGGTATAAAAATTTCTTCCCACGGTATCCATAACAATGGCCACCAGTTTGTGGTCAACACTCACAGAGGTAAAGAAACTAAAGAACGACTGCCCCTTGCCCAATTCGTTACCATCGGCAATAATTTCTTCAGGGGCATCCATTGAACCTTTTTTGCGGCAATAGATCGGGTATTCGCCACCGGTAACAAACCGTGTGTAGTAATAGTAATTATCAAGTTTGTAGGGCACTGAAGAATCATCTTCCTTAATACGGCCGCGCATTTCATTAAACAAGGCCTCCTGAAAATCATTGGTGTGCGCCATCATGGTGTCGAGGTAATTGTTTTCGGCTGTGAGGTAATTGATCACGGTGGAGTCTTCGCGATTTTTCAACCAGTAATAATTGTCGGTGCGAACATCCCCGTGCTTGCTGGTGAGCTCATGCGGTATGATGGTGGCAACGGGTGGTGCCACATCGGGCAAGCTTACCTGTTTTTCGGCTGGGGTACAGGCAGCAAACCAGAGTAGTGTACCAAAAAGCGTTAGCGTTAGGGATTTTAATTTTTGCATAAGGATAAGATTTAATCGTTTTGGATGATGATGAATATATGATTTGGTGAAGGTAATCTTTTACAGGTAAGAAGGGCTTACATGGCAAGCTTACTTTTTTAATGACAGGAAACCGGTTTTTGTTTCCAGGCCGCTGGCAAATTCAATCCGGTAGAAATAGGTTCCATTCGGTAATTCATTTCCTGATGTACTCAGGCCCTTGAATACCTGGTTGCTATTGTTATAGTTCTCTGCTTCGAATACAAGATCCCCCCAGCGGTTGTAAATGCTCACCCGGTTTTGTTGGGTTAGTGGGCTTGCATCAATAAACTGAATAAACAGAATTTCATTTTTCTCATCCCCGTTTGGTGATACCGCATTATAGACGATTATGGGTGGCGCACTGCCCTCTTCCAACACCACATTGTCCAGTCCGCCACCATCGGCACCAACCGTGCTGTATTCACCATTGATAGCCAATTCAGTGAGTGAAGCCAATGCCGTTTGAATTTGTGTGTTGGTAGCAAGCGGACCAGTAGTAGACGTTACCCGCCATGCAGTTGATTCATCTAAACGAAAAGCGTAAGATGACCATCCGGGTGCAACAACCGGAAGCAAAAACTCAGGGGTGAGCAACTTCACCAGGATTATGCCTCCGCCCGTTAACCGTACACCTGCGGTACTGCTGTTGGCGATAACCGAAACCTGTAAATCGAACTGTAGCAGTTGACCGAAGGACGCTGACCGGTCACCCAGGAATTTAGCAGGGGCAACAAAATAAGTAGCCGTGCCTCCTACACCATCCACCACCTGAATAAACCCACCGGGGTTTCCGCCCAGGGTAACATACGTGGGATTAGGGCCGGTAAGGTTATCAATGGCAGTCCATCCTTCAGCATCAGTATTGAAGGTGCTTAAAATCTGAGCTGTAACAGGGCTGGCAGCAAGCAACGTTGAGAGGCATAAAGGCCAGCATGAATAAACGCGCATGGTAGTGTCTTTTATGCAAGATAATTGAAACGCACTTAACTCATACGCGCCTAAACATTGTGTTTTTTGTCAGGGCCACGTGTCCCAGAAAAAATGACTTACCGAAGCGTCAAGGGTATGCCTGCAGTTAGTTGGAAAACTCTGTTTTTTGTTTCCGGATTATTTTCCGAATCGTAAAGATTCGACAGGCCTAATCCATACCGGGCTTCAATCAATATTTTCCGGGCAATCAAAATACCTCCACCCAACTGAAGACCAAAGTCGAGGCGATTGTCAATATACATACCTTCAGCGTTTTCTGGCCTGTCACCAAACTTGATATTTCCTTTACCGCTGCTCTTAAAGGTGTCTGAAACATCATCGTATGACTCTGTTATTTTGCTGTCATACGTATATTTTCCTCCAAGTCCAATGCCAAAAGATGGACCTGCAAGGACATAGAATTTTGTGTCGCCTCCGAAAGAGATCTTCACTAATGTTGGTATTTCAAGATAATTTAATGTGTTTTTTGTTGTGGATGTAGTTACGGTGGTGATGAAGCGTCCATCATCATCTTCCGTCCAGGTTGAAGTGGACTTTTCTGTATAGCCTTTCTGAATAAAGTTGAGTTCTGGTTGTATTGAAATCCTGTCATTAATTGAATAGTTAAGTGCAGCACCTATCGTAAAGCCGATTTTCGACTTGATTTCATCTTCAAAGCCGGGAAAGGGTACATTATCAGTTTCCTCCATCGATATAGTTGATACCGTGATACCGATTTTTGGAATTACAGAAAGCGTTTGAGCGCTTACATTGATAGAGATTATTGCGATGAACAAAGCAAGCAGGTATTTTTTCATGGCTGATAGGTTTTAGTATTACACAAAATTAACCCCGATACCTCCCGGCACCGTTACGGATTTGTAACAATGTTTTGCTGATTTATAACAAAAGGACCTGGAGAAGCGGATTTTCCAAGCCCGTAGCAAATCAAATCACTTCCTCAACGACAAATACCCTGTTTTGGCCGGTCGCCCGCTTTTGAATTCAAGTTTGTAGAAGTACGTACCTGAAGGCAATTCATTTCCATTTTTGTTCAGCCCGGTGAATACACGTGTTTGGTTGTCGTAGTTCGAAATTTCAAACACCACATCGCCCCAGCGGTTGTAAATGGTAACCTTGTTCTGCTGCGTGTCGGAGAACAGATTGATATAATCAATTTGGAAGAAATCATTACGATCATCACCGTTAGGAGAGAAGCCTGTGCGCACAATGATGTCGCCCTCAACATTGATGGTGAGCTGCTGTTGCGTGCAAGCACCTAATAAGTCGCATACTTCAATGGAGATGCGATCAATACCCGTAAACAAGATGCCGCCATAATCCAAAATCAGTTCATTGGAAGAATTTATAGAGGCAGTTGCCCCTGCTGTAGTTTGTGTATTCAACACCCGCAAACTACCCAGGTCCAGGTTATCATCCGGATCACTTAATAAAGGAGTCAGGTCAATCCGAACAACACCTTCAATGTACAATCCCGTTAACGCGGAAATAATTACCGGTGGCTGGTTGCTACACGGTTCGGGAATAACTGTAACATTGAGTGAAGCAGAAGCCGGACTGGCACAACCCTCGGCATTCGTAACGGTAACAGAATAATTTCCGCTGGTAGCAGCTGTAATCTGTTGAGTTGTTTCGCCTGTCGACCAGGTGTATGCTGCAAAACCTGCAGGTGCAGTTAACGTAAGCGTGGCGCTGCTGCACACGGTAACGGCATTGCCGACCGGTGTAATGCTTGAAGCAATTGCAGGCTGTGTAGGAACGGAAGACACCGTTGCAGTAACCGGAACACGATTACTTTCGCAGAACGCATCCGCAATAGAAACAAGGTAAGTAGTGGTGGTTGTCAGCACCGGTGTGGTGTAGGTTTCGTTTACTTCACCGGCAATCAGTGCGAGTGGTGTTTGTGTGTACCACCTGTAATTTCCAGGCGTGCCACCAGATGCTGATAGAATTACCGAGCCTGAGCCACAAGTTGAAGCATCTGTAACACCAGGAGATGCAGGCAGTGGGTTTACAACAAGAGTAGCTACATTGGTGAAAACATCCGCGGCCAAATCACCTTTGATCAAACACCGGTAATTGCCCGCTTCCGTAGAAGTTACATTAGCTATTGACAACGTTCCGGTTGCAACACCGGAGTACACGGCATTGTTGGTTAAGTCTTCAAAAAGCGAAGTGCCGGAATTAAACTTTTGCCATTGATAGGTGATGTTGGTGGTGCCAGTGGCTTCGGTAGTGAATAAGGCAGAACTACCCACACAAGTATTATTTGGAGTAATGGGTTGCGTGGAAATCGTGATGGAAGTTGTAGGGATAAGATTTTGGTACACCTCCAATAACCCGGCTGCACGCGTAAGAATAATTTCAGGCTTACCATCTACGTTGAGGTCGCCAGTAGTAATGCCACGCGGGCCCGTAACCGTTGTGTTGAAAGGGGCCGCAAAAGAAGTTGCTGTCAACGCTCCTGAAGTATGAATGTTTTTGAAGATCGAGAAACGATTACCACTTTCGCTGGTAGTAATGATTTCGGGTTTGCCGTCACCGTCCAGATCGGCAACATGGGCAACGGTTAATGCCGATGGGTTGATAAGGTTAAGGGGTGCACTGAATGAAATATTACCGGGCGTACTCTGGTTTTGCAGTATGGTAATTTGTGTTGAGGTTGTACCGGTTGAGTGGATAATCAGTAAATCAATTTTTCCATCCCGGTCAAAATCACCGGTATAGATGCGCGAAGGATTATCACCAACAGTAATGACCGGCAGAGTTGTGAACTGGGTAGTGGTAATTCGATAAGCACCGTTGTTTTTCCAAACCGAAACATTGTCTGTGCCGGGGTTGGTGGCAGCAATGTCCGTTTCTCCATCGCTGTCGAAATCGGCAGCAACAACCGATCCCCCAACTGCAGGTTTTGAAAATTGAATGGAGTTACTGAAAGAACTTGCCCGGGTAAGTCCTAAAAATGTACCTACAGTTGTTCTGTTTTCGATCAATGATACAACAGAACCATTTACACCGATGAAATCGATTCGTCCATCCCGGTTAAAGTCAGCGAAATCGTTAAAAAAGAACCCGCCCGGACTGATATAAACGGATGTAGAGTAATCAATAGGATCTCCGGAACTGATGTTTCGAAAGACATTACTCCCACCAACGAGGTCAAGTTTGCCGTCTCCGTCTAAATCCATTAGCCGTGGCGGAGATGCAGAGTTAGCTGTGGTACCTGCTGTTAATGAAGTGGCTGAAAGGCTTCCGCTAGTATGGGTATTGCGAAAAGTTAATCCATTACCAGACCCATTCACCATGATATCAGGCTTGCCATCATTATTTAAGTCGGCAACTTCTGGATCGTATTGCACCGAACTAACTGGAAATGATACCGGAGGGGCGAAGTGAGTATTATCAAAACTTACTCCTCCCGAGAATGTGGGGGTAAACGGCAGGTGATAGGTTGATGTGAGTCGATCGCGGGTTACTGAAATTTTTGCCATTGAAGCACCAGCCGGTACAGTTACGGTTAAACTGGTTTCCGAGGCAGCAGTAACCGTTCCTCTCACCGCACCAAACATGACGCTATTTTCCGCAGGTACTATGGAAAAGTTGCTGCCCGTAATGGTTACGGAACTTCCAATTGGACCGCTTAACGGAGTAATGGTATTCAGCGAGATTACCGGGGCCTGTGCGTTGATATTTTCATAAATAGCAAATGCCCTGGGATTGGTTGCAGTGACATACACGATAATTTCCGGTTGGCCATCACCGTTCAGGTCAGCAATCACGGGTGGAGCTTCATTTAACCAGGCGCCTTCCGTGCCCACCAGGTAAGCCGGTACAAATGCATTGGCATTGAACACTCCACCCATGTAAACATTTTCAAACACACCGAAATATGTTCCGTCTGTGAGCACAAAATCCGGCCGACCATCACCATTGACATCAGCTACGGAGATATTTCCACCCGCAAAAAGTTCACTGTCGATAATTACCTGCGTGCTGAAATCAGATGCGGTTAGTGCTCCATCCGTATCGTTATTCATAAAGAGGATAATGTCGTCATTGAAAAAGCCATGCCTCACAGCAATGTCGTTTTTTCCATCATTGTTAAAATCACCGATCACCAATCTTCCATAGGAAGATCGTACAAAGGCAATGGGTGTTCCGAAAGAAATGACACCCGGTGTTGAAGTATTTTCTGCTATCGCAAAGCCCCCACCAAATCCATATTTTATAATGAGATCAGGTTTACCGTCACTATTGAGGTCGCCAGCGGTAACGTTTACTCCGGCATCAACTGTACTGGATCCAAAGAAACCAACGGGAGCTCCAAACTCAATATTGCCGGGTGTACTGATGTTTTGCGCAACCCAAAAGTCGGGAGCAGCAGAACTGTTGCCGTGTTGGCCCATGAGATCTACAAGGCCATCACCGTCCAGATCAATGGCTTCGGATGTAATACCGGAATAGACAAGCCCAGGCCATAATTCTACGGTTTCAAAAGAAATGGTTCCAGGTGAACTGGTATTGCGAAACGTGGCAAAGCTCTTTTGAAAGCCATTACTGAATCCGGTGATGATGTCCAGCTTTCCGTCTCCATCAGCATCGGCAATAAATAATCCGGTTTGGTTGCCGCCACCGGATAGTGTCACCTTATTTTCGAATGAATCTGCCGTAAGGTCATTTCCTGTTCCTTTATTTCTGAATATGGAAACCGTATTTGAAGTTTCTGTTATTACCAGATCGTTCCACCCATCTCCGTCAATATCGGCAACTTTCATGCTTAACATATTGTCGGATGATGTAGGTATTTCAATTTTTGGTTTGAAGGAAGCTGCTATAATTCTACCACCGTCATTAAATGTGGGAACAAAAGGATTTGCGCTGCTGGTGGTAAGGCCGGTTACTTTGTTTACTATTTTGATATAGTCGTATGTTGCTCCGGTAGGAATAGTCACCACTAATTGAGTGGTACTGACACTGGATATGGTAGCCAATACACCACCGAAGTAAACCAGATTATCATCAGAGTTGGTCGCAAAATTATTTCCAGTGATCGTAAGTATGCTGCCTGGTTTTCCTGATGTGTCCGAAATTCCTGATATCGAAGGTGGAGTAAGAAGCGTGCGCTGCCCTAATGAAACATTACTTAAGCCCAATGTATTGGCTGATAGATTGTAGTTTGCCCGAATGTGAAGTGTGGTGACATTATTAAGCACAGCTTTTATTTGTGCATTCGTGGCCAGTCCGCTAAGCATGGATGAGCCGGTGCGCCAGGCCGAGGAGGTGCTTAATGTTACTGAATACGTGCTCCATCCTGGTGCCAGTTCTGGTTTTGGGCTGGTGTGGAGATAGATCGTTTGAGAGCCGTTTGAAATAATGACATCGGGGTAGTTGACTTCATCATAATTTCCATTGAATTCTCCATTATCTCCTGAAAGCGCTTGTTGCAAACTGAAGGTGAGGGTTTGTCCGAAAGACCGGTATGTTAAGTTACCCCTGAACTTTTCAGGAGCCTGCCAGAAAAAAGCAGGATAATTATCAACAGGAACTTCCCCTGAAATATATCCTCCGGGGTTTCCACCAGTTGCGTGATGGGTAACCGTTGCCGATATGCTTTTTCCATCATTTCGCAAAATCCATCCATCAGCATTGGTGTTGAATGTACTGGCAATCTGCGCCTGCGAAACGATCGCCAATACGCAGGAGATAAAGGTTAGTGCGGTTAATCTTTGCATTGTGTAAAAGGAAAATTTTTGCCGGATTGGGAACCCATTAAATGTGTTTATTACCAGCGGTTACTACCCAAATCTTTTCGGATAGATGCCCAGTTAAAAATATTGACGACTTACGTTACGGTGTTACGGATTTGTAACAATGTCTTGCGGATTTGTAACACCAGGGCTTTTGGATGGATTTTCCATGTATTCGGAAGGTGTTACACCTGCCCACGCTTTAAAGAGTCGGCTGAAATTGGGAAGGTTATTAAAACCGGATTGATACGCGGCCTCGCTTACGGATATCCCTTTTGCGGAAAGCAGCTTTTTGGCATGCTCCAACCGGAAAAGCCGTAAAAAGTCACCAGGCGATTTATCGGTAAGGGCTTTGAGTTTGCGGTGCAACTGCATACGGCTCATGCCGATCTCACGGGTAAATTCATCCACCCCAAAGTCCGGATCGGCAAAATTCTTTTTGAGAATACCGATTACCTTATTTACAAATTGTGATTCAGGGGTTTCGTCAGCAACAGGAGTAAAAGGTGTAGACCGATGGGCAAACAGTACTTTTAATTTTTCCCGTTGCGTAATCAGGTTTTGAACACGCGCCTGCAATTCACGCGCATCGAATGGCTTGGTCAGGTAATCGTCAGCACCGGTGTGCAGTCCCTCCAGTTTGCTTTGCTGATCGGCACGTGCGGTAAGCAATATCACCGGAACGTGGCTGGTGGCTTCATGACTTTTAATTTTTTTGCACAGTTCGTTGCCATTCAGGCCGGGCATCATCAGGTCGCTGATCACCAGGTCAGGAACGTGTTGCAGAATTTTCTCCCAGGCATCTTTCCCATCTTCAGCCAATATGATTTGATAGTGATCAGCCATAACCTGGCGGATAAATTCGCGCATATCGGATTGATCTTCAGCAATCACCAATACGGGCAAGGCAGTTTCAGCATCAACGGCTGTGTCATAGAGCACTTCCTCTTCGAGGTACGTTTTAAATGAAAAATCAGCAGGTGATAAAACCGTTGGCGATAATTCATTTTTATAGTAGCCCTGTGCAATGGGAAACGTTAATGTAAATACACTTCCGCCCGATTTCTGGTTGGCTGCTGTTAACGTTCCGTGATGTGCATGGGCCAATTCTTTTGATAATGCAAGCCCTAAACCTGTACCGCCATGGATACTTGCCGATTCCTCTACCTGAAAAAAGCGATCAAAAATGTGGGGCAGTTTTTCTTCTGGTATGCCCGGGCCGCTATCCGCAACCTGTATCGTCAGTTGGTCTGCGCTCACCGAAGCGATGAGTTGTACCGTACCACCTTCTGGCGTAAACTTTAACGCGTTGAATAAAAGATTATAAACAATCTTCTCCACTTTATCGCGATCAAAATATCCGACAATAGCTGCATCCGGTAGTTGTAATAAATAGTTGATTTGTTTCTGGTTGGCCAGCGATTCGAAGGACGCGTATGCAGTTTTTAAAAATTGTTTCAGGTCGCTTTCTGCTGCCTGTATGTTCATGTTGCCCGATTCAATTTTTGATAAATCAAGTATCTCATCAATTAGCCGGTGCAGCCTAAACGCATTACGATGCATCATTTTAAAATCTTTTGTTTCCGGTGATGAAGGGTTTTGTTCAATTTTTTGTTGAAGCGGACCAATAATCAGCGTAAGCGGAGTGCGGAACTCATGTGAAATGTTGGCGAAGAACCTGGATTGTGTCTCGTTGAGTGCTGCCAGCCTTTTGGTAAGTTTTTGCTTTTCGCGATATAAATAGTAGAACATGCCAATCACCATAAGCGAAAGGAGGAGAAAGCCGATCAGGTAGTTTCGTTGACTGCTTTGTTTTTGCAGCCGCAATTGGTTGATCTCATTCTCAGCTTTTAATGCCCGGATTTCATTTTCCTTTTTCTCGTTCTGGTAACGTGCTTCCAGTGCAGCTGCTTCCCGTTTGTTTTGCATTTGGCTCAGGCTGTCGCTTAATGATGCATAACGCTGATGATAGGCATACGCAAGCTCATAGTTTTTTTGACCAGCATACAATTCACTCAGGGCCTGATAGCCATCCATGACCAATGGAAAAAGTTTTAGCTGTTTGGCCACACGAATAGCGGAATCGAAATAGAATACGGCTTCTTTATTGCGCTTTAGTTCATAGGAGGCAAATCCCAAAGCCGAATAGCTGTACGCCATGTTGGCTGAATCGGAAATGGTTTTGCTGATCTGCAGGGATTTCAGATAATTTGCTTTTGCTTTCTCGAGGTTTTCTTTTTCGTAATAGATGTTTCCGATACTGGTCAGGGTTTCTGCAACATCGCGCTTTGCTGCTGAAGTTTGATAAACACGTAGGGCACGATCATAAGCAAGCAGCGCGTTGTCAAATTGACCAAGCCTGCGATAAATTCTGCCCAGCAACCGGTTGGCATATGCGATGGACGGTTGCTTGTTAATCTTTTCAGCAATCGCAAGACTTTTCAACGCGTAGTCAAGTGCCTTGTCGTAATCGCCCGACAGGTTTTGCAGATTGCCAATGTTCGAAAGGCTTTGTGTGAGTCCATCATCATCACCCGTCTGTTCAAAAATTTCAGTGGCTTTGAGGTAGTATGTTATTGCTTCCTTGTAATCGTTTTTTTCCTTCATCAGGTTACCCATCATATTATACAGGGAAGCTTGCATGTGTGAATCCGGATGTGCCGAAGTGATGTTGATACCTTTTTTTAAATAATATTCCGCTGAGTCGAGTTTAGACAAGCGGAGGTATGCAATGCCCAGTTCAAGATAGGTGTCAAGTAGAACCGGACTCGATGAGTCATTAATAACACTTAACCCATTTTTATAAATGGGAATCGCCAACAGGTAATCGCTGCGCAGGCGGTGGTGCTTACCCAACCGGGTATATGCTTCCACAATCAGGTTGTTGTTTTTGGTTTGCCGGGCAGTGGCTAACGCCTTTTGGTAGTATGCCAATGCCGTGTTTTCATCGGAGGCCAGCTCAGCCAGTTGCTGATACAGATGAATGGTTGACTCAGGTGAGGTGGACTTGTCCAGTAACTGCAGCAGACTGTCCGCTTGCTGGGCTACGGTAACCTGCCCTGAGCCATAAACAAACAGCCACACACACACCAACCGGATCAAAAAGCGCATAGGCAAGATAAAATGGAAATACGCAAACCTGAATATACTGACAATCGTGTGTCATGCCAAACAACTTAATATTGGTGGAGCACCCCTCGTGTTAATTCTTTGGAAACGTGGAAGTTACTTTCAGGACCAGATCAGAAGTTATTTTCTCAGCGTCAAGTAACCTGTTTTAGCGGGTCGCCCACTGGAATTTCTGACGGGTTGGCTCTAGTTGATTGAAAACAAATACCCAATACGCAATGCGAAGTGATCTTCATTTCCAAAGTCTGCTCCTTCACCGGGCTGATTGGTGATGCCTCTACTGTAGTTGAAATTTAGTTTTAGCTTACCAAAAGCATAACCCGCCATAACATTAAAGGCGAGTGTTATTCGTTGTTCACCTTCTTCACTCCCGAATACATAATCATCGCTTCTTGTTTGGGTTCCATCAATGGTGACGGTCCGTTTTCCGGAAAGCCCGTAAAAAAAGGAAGGCCCCAGTCCTACAAAGAAGCCTGATTCACGTGGTTGTCGTAAAACCAATTGCACAGGTATTTCCAGGTAGTTAATTACCATTTTTGTTTTTGTGATTTCAATGCCATCATCAAGTTCATCGCTCCAGTTTTTACTTACCCAGTTTAGCGCTGGCTGCAATGAAAGAGTGCCTGTTAACGGTAGTTCGAATAGAATCCCTCCCGTAAAACCGTAAGGGCCTCCAAGTGTACTCAGTGAGTCATTGGTAATAAAGCCTTCACTATGATTCAGACCAATAAAGCCTACCTGCACACCAGGTTGTGAATAGGTGCCTGAACTGAAAAGGGTAATTCCTGCAAGCAGGAGTAGTGTTAAGCGGTGTGTGTGTTTCATATTTATAGTGTATTTAGTTGCTACTATTTTGTCTATTCAATAGCCTTTACGAAAAGCCGTTCACCATTTCCGGTGAGTTCGTTTGATGCGGGCCGTTGCTCCAATACAATTTCCTGCATCCCTTTTTTGTTTCCGTTAAGTATCAGCACGGCTTTGTTTCCCCGGTTTACAATTCTCCAGGTTCCCTGATCGCGATCGTTGTCGCTACCGTAGAAACTATTCGAATTGTAGGTGTACGTATATACATAATCATACCGCCCGTTGCTGTATAAGTTATAGTAGTACTTGGTACTTCCACCACTAATGGTTTTCAGGTACAGCAACTGTTTACCGCGTACGCGGTTGAGCCACGTGTTGTCTTCCACCGGTTTTTCGAATACCACGGTTTGGGCAATTTGTTCCACTAAACGAAAATGTTCCGGAACAAGGTTTTTACTATACATGGTTGCACTGACCATAGCCCCTCCGCCATGGGGCGAGTAGAGAAAAAGTGCTTCGATCACCACATTCCTGCCTTTTAGTTTACCACTTGACGTCATGCGTACATGTTGCGTGCCGTACGGCTGTACGGTTACAGTAATGTAATTGAAGATATCTTCAAACTCTTCACCATTGCCTTCGCGCAGCATTTGCTGTCGGTCCGAATAGTGATGAGCCGCAATCCCGATTTCCGTTGTTTCTCCGGTTTTGGTTAACACATATACATCGTCTTGCAGTTTGGATTGCCAGCCATCGGGTATGTTTACGGTAAACGTGCCGCCCGGATCTTTGATGACTGTGCTGAAGTTTTCCGGGATGATCACCTCGGCAGATGCTGCTGTGGAAGTTGCAGTAACAGGTGCTGCATTTGATGTGGCTGCCTGCTGTGGCGGTGGCAACCTGGATTTGGTAACCTGGGTGGCTACTGTTGCATCGGCAGGAAACTCAGCGTTGGGTACTTTCTTAAGTGAGTAATCCTGATTGTCAATAGAGAAGGCCCATACATCGCCCGTCCGGGTAAGCGTAAATTGTTTATCTGCTCCATTGGATTGATATTCACCAACCATTACACCCAGTAGCGTTAAAGCTTTCATGGGTATGATCACATCCTGGTATAACAGTCGCCCACGGAAATAGCCCTCTTTGTCTTTGGGCTCAACCTGAAGCAGGATTTTGTCGGCAGGACTTTCGTAAAAGCCAAGCCATTTGTCCTGAGCAAATGAAGTGATGCTGACAAACATTACGCTTACCGTGAAGCAAAGCATAATCATCTGTTTTGCTGTAGGTGTTGTAGGCATTGTTGTTTCCATATTACTAATGGTTTGTAATCTGCTCACTTGCTGATTTATCACTCGGGTCTGTATCCACACAAACCAAACGTGTATTACCGTTTCATTTCTTCAATGCCAGGTATCCCGTCTTCATCGGTCGCCCGTTGGCAAATTCAAGTTTGTAGAAGTAGGTGCCTGAGGGTAACTCCTTACCATTTTTATTTATACCTGTAAATACAACGGTCGTGTTATCATAATTTCTGCCTTCCCACAACACATCGCCCCAGCGGTTGTAAATGGTTACACGGTTGTTTTGTGCATCAGGCAAGGTGGTGATGTATTGAATAAACAGGATTTCATTTTTGGTATCGCCATTGGGCGAAATGGCATTGAACACTTCAATGTCGCCACCCACCTCTACTTGCAGGGTTTGTTGGGTGCACACGTTGAATAAATCGCACACGAGCAAATCCACAAAATCAGATCCGGCAAACAACACTCCGCTGTAATCCAGCGTAAGCAGTTGATTGTTTAATGAGGTTGAGGCACCGCGCTGCGATTGGGGCGTAAGCACACGCAGGGTTGCAATATCCAGGTTATCATCCGGGTCGCTGATGAGTGGGTTCAGGTCGATGGAAACTTTGCCTTCAATCCATACCGCGGTAACGGTCGCTTCAATTTCTGGCGGCCGGTTTAAACATGGCAGGGCCTGAATGATTACTTCAAAATTTTCAGAGGGTACACTCGTGCAGCCCGTGGCATCAGTAACCGATACTGAATAAGTGCCCGAAGCAGAAACGGTAATGGATGGTGTGGTGGCCCCGTTCGACCAGGCGTAACCGGTAAAGCCGCTGGGCGCAGAAAGTATAATGCTGCTGCCCGAACAAAGTGTTACCTGACTGCCGTTTACCGGGAAGGAAGTGGTGATGGTGGGTTGTGCACTGAACGAAAGCGTAACCGGTATGGCTGCGCGTGCCGATTCGCACGTGCCGTTGCGGATGGAAACAAAGTACGTAGTGTTGGCCGCTACAGCGGGCGTAGTAAATGCACCGGTGGCGGTAACCGACAAGGGTTCTCCGCCTGTGGCCACCGCATACCACGCGTATTGTTCGGCACCCACGGCACCGGTGGCGGTTAAGTTCGCGCTTGTGTTGAGGCAGGTCGTGATGGCCGAAGCTGATGGTGTGTTGAGCGGATCGCAGATCACGGCAGGAGTGATGAACGCATGCTTCGCTTTCTTGCTGCGCTTGTTGCTGTTATCCACTGCGGTGATGTAAACATCGTAGTTCGTGCTGGGTTGCAACTCATTGAGCGGTGCGTTAAACGAAAGATCAACGTTGGCAGACGGTGTAAAGGCAGTGTACGTGCGGGGCGAAGTGGTGGTAGTGCCATCATCAAAAAAATATTCCAATACGGTAATTACTGTACCGGGCCCCGATTGCTGTGCATAGAACGGTCGCGCCAATGGCAGGCTCCAGCGTCCGTTCACATCTTCAGTGCGCAGGTAGAGTGTATGAAAGCCATCGGGCACATTCGCCAGGCTGATGACAATGCTTTCGGTAGTGTTAGAAGCTGATAACGCCACCTGTTCGGCATTGCCGCGCCCGGGATCGGTATCAATAAAATATTCTAACCGTTTTAACGAAGGCGTGGGGGCCGACTGCGCATTGTTTTGTACAAACACAGGATGAATGACCGGGATGCTCCACAACCCGTTGCTGTCTTTTGCGCGGAGATAAAGCGCATGAAAGCCTTCGCTCACGGTTCCTAACGGAACGGTAAAACTTTGCGTGATGTTGATCGCACTTGTGATAGGAATGTTTATGCCATTACCCAAGCCGGGATCGGTATCAAAAAAATATTCAATCCGCGTAAGCGGAGTCACACTGGCGCTTTGCGCGGAGAGTTGTACATAAACAGGATGAATGACCGGGATGCTCCACAATCCATTGTTGTCTTTGGCACGTATGTAAAGCGCATGAAAGCCTTGACTTACCGTGCCCAACGGCACTGTGAAGCCTTGCGTGATGTTGATCGCACTTGTGATAGGAATGTTTATGCCATTACCCAAGCCGGGATCGGTATCAAAGAAATATTCAATCCGCGAAAGCGGAGTAACACTGGCGCTTTGCGCGGAGAGTTGTACATAAACAGGGTGGATGACCGGAATACTCCATGCACCATTACTATCTTTTGCCCGAATGTACAGCGCGTGAAAGCCTTGACTTACCATACCTAACGGAATGGTAAAGCCTTGTGTGATGGTAGCCGCGCTGGTAATGGGAATGGACGTTCCGTTGCCAAAGCCGGGATCGGTATCAAAGAAATACTCCACCCGTGTTATGGTTTGCGCAAGTGCTACCGTACTGCTGAGCAACAATGTAATGAGCAGGCGAAGCGCCATCTTAATTGTTCGATTTTGCTTTGATCGTAATAGGCAGCCCGGTATTTTTCTCGCCTACGGCCGGGGCGTTGAGTTGGTAAATGGTGGGTATGGGCGGAATACCCGAGAGCATGTACGGCTCATCACCACCAAACATGCCCATGTCCACACCTTCGAAACCGGAACCTATTGCAGGGGATCCATCTTTGAGTTTCCACTTGCCATCTATAGTACCCGTACCAATAAAAACAGAACTTTGAGGAACATTACTAACGTTGCCATCTCCGGCAGGAAGTAATATGCCAGGGAACGTTGCCATGTTGTGCCTTATGACTGAGCCTATTGCTGATTCCACTCCACTATTACTTACAAAAATGTTATTTTGAATTACAGCATTACTTGCTTCTGGTCCCCCACTTAAAATATTGTTATTTATTTCCACCCCAGAAGTTGGGGCCTTAATAGGTCTATTGTCTGTAGAATAAATATAATTATTAGTGATTTTTATATTTGAGTTTCCATTTGCTACTGATACTCCGCGCCCATTCACGCCTTCTCTGAAGTAATTCTGTACGATAAGAAGATTTGATCCATTGGCAGTAATTCGTGGGGTACCACAAACTCCAATTGGATTTTCATCTTCAAATAGATTTCGTTTAATCAGGATGTTATTAGTTGATATACTTATTCTTCCACGTATGATTACACCTATTAAAGCCGAGCCCTGAGAGCCATTCACAAAATCAATAATAAAGTCTCCACATCCTGAAGGTTGAATCATGAAAGCACTCAGCATGGATACCTGCGTCTCCGGGTTATTCAAAAAATACCCTGACCCAATAATGATGAGGCGTTTGTTGATAGTTACTTTCGAGGAGATATAACTCACCCCCGATCCAATCAGGTATAACGTATCACCTGCACTGGCGCCATCGTGGGCTTCCTGCAAGTTCACAAAATCTTTACTGGCGCTGCCCGGGTTGCTGTCCACAATCCAGATTTTGGCAGAGAGGGTGAGGGGCAGTATGAGTAGCGAGAAGAGGAGTAGGTTTTTCATGGGATGTTAGTTGTTAGTTGTTAGTTCTTAGTTAGTAGTTGTTAGTTGTTAGTCTGTACTGGCATATTTAACAGGCTGTACATTTCGGGGGTAACGGTAACGTTAAAAGCATAAGCATCATTTTTATCGTGGTAGCGGTACACCACCGTAGTCTTATGATCGCGGAATACCTGAGCGCCAACATTTGTTCGAAGGACGTGTATCATGTCAGGTTCCAGTTGCCTCCTGGCATCAAGGGTATCGATTTGAGCTTTCGTTACATTTACCAGTGTATAGTTGTATCGAAAGGTATTGTTGGGCAGAACTTCTGCACCATCCAGGCGCGTTTCTGAGTCTACTATCAAAGGCGATGCTTCATTTACTTGTCGTGCTGCTTCCCGCAGACTGATTGCAGCGGCCAGAAAGTTTTCAGTATTGCCATCATCATCTTTCTCTTCCAATTCCCTTAGTCTTTGTTCTAATTCCGCTGTCCGTTGGGCGTTTATTTCCACTCCGGGTTGAACAACGAAGAAATACAGCAAAGCAATGGCCACCACTCCGGCCAGTGATCCTACCATCCAGGAATTTGAAGAGCCGCTCATTTTCTTCACGTTTGCCAATGAGGAAATCACGATTAAGGCGGGTACAATTAGTGCCGTTAGGTCCCACGTCTCTGCCATGAAAGAAATAATTTGATTGGATACAGCGAGTATCGTGTAGGCAAATACAGCCCAACGCTTCATTTTCCAAATTCCGACCAGGCACACCAGGCTTAATAAAGTTGAAAGCGTCAGGTAGTTAGGATACCACCCCCCATCTTCAAGGATACTTGAAAAAGCAATTTGAAGTACCAGGATAGTGGTGATAAACCCAATAACGCAAACAAGCGTAATGATGGCCAGGCGTTTGGTTTCTTCGGGGCTTTCGGTCCTGTTTGCTGTTTCCATTTTGGATCACTTTTGGCTTTTTGATCTACACAATTTCTTATCTTCATGCCATAGGGATTTATCCCTAGTGCGGTTCGGTTGCGGCTTGATTTACAAACCTCTTTTTTTACGTATTGCTGTGTTCAACCATGATAAAGTTGCCATTTGGATTGCTGTGCTTCAATACCTGAAAACCGTCATTTTTTGGCGGAAAAAACTACCGGAATTCCGGTAGTAGTTTTTCTGCCGTGTCCTTTCCAAAAGCGTGTGGTTCTCTCATTCCGTATGGTTGGTGTAGTATGTGCATTGCTTGGCATTATGCTGGTCCAAACAGCCCATGGTCAGGGATCGTCAACGGCATACACCGATAGCCTGCTGGCCATCATAAATAAACCCAACCCGGATTCAGCATCGGTTGCAGCGGTCATGCAATTACAGCGCTACTTTTTTGAGCGCGGGCAGTACGATTCAACACTTAAGTATGCACAGCTGGCCATGAGGCTTACCGCTCAATTAAAAGATGAAAAGGCAAGCGCCCGCGCACATTACAACATGGGCATGACGTACACCAACCTGGCCCGGTACGACAGTGCACGGTTTTACCTCGATGCTGTACTGGATTACTGGCCGTTGCTGCAGGATACTTTATTACAGGTGAATGCTTACAATGCCATGGGTATACTCAGTAATTACCAGTCCGACTATGGATCGGCTGTAGAATATTTGCTGGAGGCCGAGACATTGATCGATCAATCCTCATCAACCGAAGTGCGTAATCTTTTTCCACAAATCCTTTCCGGCATAAGCCGTAACCTGATTGCCGAGAAACAATATGAACGCGGTATTGGGTATGCGAAAAAGGCTTTGCGCATACGTAACTATCCAACCGAGGGGCGCTACCGGGTTATCCTTCACCTGGAGATTACAGATGCGTATCTGAAATTGAAGAACACAACGTTGGCCAAGGCACATCTTGATTCTGCTATTTTCTTTAATCAATCGCTTAACAATATGGTGATTTCCAATTTTGTCTTTATGAATGAAGGCAATTATCACCAGGCGATGAAGGATCATACCAAAGCTTTTGTAGCGTATCAGGAGGCGTATCGTCTTTGTAGGCAAATCAGAAATGATTACCTGATTGCCACCGCGGCCGGCAGTCTAGCCAATGCATGCTACCTGATCAGCCGGTACGATGAGGCGATACACTATGCCAATGAAGTGATTGCATTGGGTAAGCCTTTGAAACAATACGATGATGTGGCCGGCAGTTATGATGTATTGAAGCGGGTAGCGTCATCGCGAGGTGACTATAAAAGTGCTTTACAGTATGCTGAACTTCATAAAATTTATGTGGACAGCAATACCAATGCGGAAACTCAAAAACGAATACTCGGCTTGGAATCGCGGTATCAACATCAGAAGCGGGAGCAGGAACTGGCTACCCTGAAGTCGGAGAGTACGTTACGTGAACTCGAAACCGTGCGCAGGAACAGGATGTATTTAATTGCAGGAATTTCAGCTGTTGCGCTGATCATCATTCTGATTATTTATTCCGGTTACAGCCGCCAAAAGCAAACGCTTGCAGAAAAAGAAAGGAAACTTCAGGAAGACCGTGTAAAATTTCTGGAACGCCAGCAGCAGGTAGTGTCGTTGCAGTCTATGATCAACGGGCAGGAAACCGAACGCACCCGCATTGCTAAAGATTTGCACGATGGATTGGGCGGAGTGTTCTCCACCATTAAAATGTATTTCAACTCCCTTCATCACGAGCAACCCGCTTTACGCGAGCAGGAGTTATTTCAAAAAAGTTACACGCTGGTAAACGATGCCTCGGAAGAAATCAGGCGCATAGCGCATAACATGATGCCGGAAGTACTGTTGAAGATGGGGCTTGTGAATGCGTTGAAAGATTTGTGTGCCAATATTTCTGTCGGCAAGTTGTTAAAAGTAAGTCTGGAAGTGCATGGCATGGATAAACGGTTAAACACGACCACTGAAATTATGTTGTTCAGGATCATGCAAGAGCTATTGAACAATATTATAAAACATGCACAGGCTACTGAAGCCATTGTTCAGATCGTGCGCGATGGAAACCGGTTAAGTGTGCAGGTGGAAGACAACGGCAGGGGCTTTAATACGGCCGAAGCAGATAACCAAAAGCGCGCGGGCATGGAAAGTGTGCAGAGCCGGGTTGCCTACCTGAATGGTAAACTGAGTATTGACTCGCAGCAGAATGTGGGCACCACGGTAATGATGGATTTCTTAATACAAGATGTATGATACGGGTGCTTATTATAGACGATCACCCCTTGGTGCAGGATGGCATTAAAGCCATGTTGCAGTCGGAGGCTACGGTAGAAGTAATCGGTGCTTGCAAAAGTGGAGCGGAGGCATTGGCATTTCTGGCGGTTAACGTGCCTGATATTATTTTGCTTGATATCAACCTTCCGGACATGGATGGATTACAACTGTGTGAGCGGATTCGGAAACACTATGCCAACGTGAAAATTGTTGGGCTCACCTCTATTAATGAAGCTGGCATGATAACCGGGTTGTTGCAACGCGGAGGCAACGGCTACTTGCTTAAAAATATGGAGCGGGAAGAACTGCTGAAGGCGCTGGAGAAAGTGATGGGGGGCAATGTATATTTAAGTGAAGATGCCAACCTGAAAGTACTGGAGCAGTACAAGTACCTTGAGGAAGTGAAAAGGCCATCCTTAACCCGCAGGGAGAAAGAAATACTGGATTTGCTGGCGGGTGGTTTGTCGGGGCCTGAAATTGCCAAACAACTTGTGTTAAGTGACCTTACCGTTGAAACGCACCGCAAAAATTTATTCCGCAAGTTTAATGTCCATAACGTTCAGTCGCTGCTGAAGCTGGCGCGGGGGTTTGGGTTTCTAGATTAGAATTCGATTAGAAAAACTATGGTAATCCCCCCAGGATCTTTAAGCCCTTGGAGGATTTAGACAATTTCACTATCTTCAAACATAGGGATTTATCCCTATTCTGTATATGTGCGCGAGCATTGTAAGCACCGAACGTTATGTATGGTTAAACAAACCCGTATCCTCCCTAAGGTTAATGTTGAGACATTCAGCAAACACAAGCTTGATGTTCCTCACCGCGATGCTGAGCAGGCATTGGCACAACTTCGCGCCCGCGTAGAGCACATCGATACCTTTTCTATCGGTCGTTATTTTTGGTTTATCGCAGACACTACAAGTTTTACGCACCTGCATGCCGGTGGCGCGCTGGAAGAAATGTTGCCGTTGCAATTTCATGAATTTGTGAATGCACCTGCCCAGGTTTTATTTCAACATATGCACCCTGAGGATGGTGAAAAAATGTTTGCTTTTTCGAAATACTATGCCATGCATTGTGGACGTTTGGCTGACGATGAGCGCAAACACATTCGCACGTCCATATTTATCCGGCTTAAAAACAAACAGGGAGAATTTTACTGGGCCTTAATCCAGTACCTGGATGCTGTTTTTAATGAGGTTGGTCAGTTGGTGTACATACTTACCTTGGTTACGGATGTGTCGCACGTAAAGCAAGGCGGGGTTGCTTCCATGACGTTGCTGGATTTGCGCGATAATACCAGTCGTATGTTTTTGTGTTTCAATGGCGAAGCGAGAGAATCTAATCTCCAGGAGCTTCCCAAAATCTCCACACGCGAACGCGAAGTGCTTAAGTTGCTCACCAAAGGCTTAAGCAGCAAACAAATTTCAGATGCGCTGAGCATTTCACAAAAAACGGTTGACAACCACCGGCAAAGCCTGCTGCGCAAAACCGGCAGCAAGTCGACCGCAGAGGTAGTGGCTTTTGCGATGGATTATGGGTTGATGTAAAGGAAATTCTTGCGCAGAGTCCCTTGCGGGACCCTGCGAAGAAGAGAGGAGTTCGGATTGTAATTCCGGACAGCGTGACGATGTTTTTGCTATTATGGTTCAATGCCTAACCAGGCACAGGTGGCGTAATAATCCTCCGGGTTTTCCGGTAAGCTTGTTCGGCCGTTGCTGGCTGGCGGTATAATTACATAGCGTACTTGAGAGTTGGGGGCGGTTACCTCAATTCCGCTAATTCCACTTGGAGGTGCACCAGCTAGTACATCAAAGTTCCCTATCTTAAAAAGAGCGTCAATTATGTAAGCAAGTTGCCCGGTAGTGACATTATAAATAGGGCATGGTATTAGTTTTATAGACGTACTCGCTGAGCTTAGTCTCGTATAGACTAACATAGTTCCATTATCTATAATGTTTTGAGTGATTTCAGATGCAGGAATATTCCGATGAGCTCTGTATCCGTTTGATTCAACCGCCCACACATTCGTAATCCAACTGCTGGCAATAACATTGGCGTTGCCATTTTGGCCGGCAGGGCCTTGTGCACCGGTGGTACCGGCAAGCCCCTGGGGTCCGGCAGGGCCTGCTGGACCCGCGGGGCCTTCCGGACCTTCGCATGAGGTGAGTAAAGCGAAGATGCCGATCAATACCATCGGCATCAAACTGTAGGTGTTATGTTTTTTCATAAAGGGTTTTTGGTTTGCAATTATTTAAACACAACCAAATCAACCTGTTTTTTTATGCTTAAACCATAGGGATTTATACTTACAGGAAAGCCGTTACTTTTTTGGTGACCATATCTACCTGAATTCCGGTAGATATTTCGCGGTATAACGTGCAGAGTATGTTTTTAAACTGAAAATGATTGGATTCGGCTATTCTATCTTTTGAGTGATAGATACCCCGTTTTCATTTTCCGCCCGCTGCTGGTGAATTCGAGTTTGTAGAAATACGTTCCCGAAGGAAGTTCATTACCGTTTTTATTCAACCCACGGAACACGCGAGTTTGGTTGTCGTAGTTAGAAATTTCAAACACCACATCGCCCCAACGGTTGTAAATGGTTACGCGGTTGTTTTGCGTATCGGGAAACAGGTCGATGTAATCAATTTGAAAGAAATCGTTTCGTGTGTCGCCATTTGGAGAGAAGCCGGTTCGGACGATAATATCGCCTTCTACATGAATGGTGAGCTGCTGTTGTGTGCAAACACCCAGCAAGTCGCACACTTCAATGGAGATGCGATCAATACCCGTAAACAAGATGCCGCCATAGTCCAAAATCAGTTCATTGGAAGAATTTATAGAAGCAGATGCTCCCGCTGTAGTTTGTGTATTCAACACCCGCAGACTGCCCAGGTCCAGGTTATCATCCGGATCACTTAATAAAGGAGTCAGGTCAATCCGAACAACACCTTCAATGTACAATCCCGTTAACGCGGAAATAATTACCGGTGGCTGGTTGTTACACGGTTCGGGAATAACTGTAACATTGAGTGAAGCAGAAGCCGGACTGGCACAACCCTCGGCATTCGTAACGGTAACAGAATAATTTCCGCTGGTAGAGGCCGTAATCTGTTGAGTTGTTTCGCCTGTCGACCAGGTGTATGTTGCAAAACCCGCAGGTGCCGTTAAGGTGAGAGTGGCACTGCTGCACACGGTAACGGCATTACCAACTGGTGTAATGCTCGAAGCAATTACAGGTTGTGTTGGAACGGAAGACACCGTTGCAGTAACCGGAACACGAATACTTTCGCAGAACGCATCCGCAATAGAAACAAGGTAAGTAGTGGTGGTTGTCAGCACCGGTGTGGTGTAGGTTTCGTTTACTTCACCTGCAATCAGTGCGAGTGGTGTTTGTGTGTACCACCTGTAATTGCCAGGTGTGCCACCAGATGCTGATAGAATTACTGAGCCTGAGCCACAAGTTGAAGCATCTGTAACACCAGGAGATGCAGGCAGCGTGTTTACAACAAGAGTAGCTACATTGGTGAAAACATCCGCAGCCAAATCACCTTTGATCAAACACCGGTAATTGCCCGCTTCCGTAGAAGTTACATTAGCTATTGACAACGTTCCGGTTGCAACACCGGAGTACACGGCATTGTTGGTTAAGTCTTCAAAAAGCGAAGTGCCGGAATTAAACTTTTGCCATTGATAGGTGATGTTGGTGGTGCCAGTGGCTGCAGTGGTGAACAAGGTGGAACTGCCTTCGCAAACATTGTTGGGAGTAATGGGTTGTGTGGAAATTGTAATAGAAGTAGTAGGGATAAGATTTTCATATACAGCTAAAAACCCTGCGGCCCGGGTAAGAATAATTTCCGGTTTGCCATCTAAGTTCAAATCGCCAGTGGTAATGCCACGTGGTGCGGTTACAGTTGTGTTGAACGGAGTTGCGAATGAAGCGGCTGTTAATGCACCGGAAGTGTGAATGTTCTTGAAGATTGAAAAACGATTTCCGCTTTCGCTGGTGGTAATAATTTCAGGCTTTCCATCGCCATCTAAATCGGCAATGGTGGCAACCGTAGTTGCACTTGGATTAGTTAAATCAATTCGTGTGAAACTGATGTTGCCTACTGTGCTGGTATTGTGAAAAATAGTAAGTAAAGTATTACTGGCTCCGGTGCCATGATAAAGGAGGAGGTCAAGTTTTCCATCCCGATCGAAATCGCCAGCGTATAATCGACCCGGGTTATCGCCCGTTGGTAAATCACCAACAACCGAAAACTGGGCTGCACTTAGTGGAAAGCCACCATTATTTCGCCATACTCTCATGTTATCTGATGTAGGATTCGTGCTTGCAAATTCTACTAAGCCATCATTGTCAAAATCACCAACGGCAGTTCCGCCATTGGCGGCAGGTTTGGTAAGCCCTAATGCGGTTCCAAAAGTAGCAAATGCACCCGTTCGGAACGGACCAGGTTTTGAGGTGTTGCGATATAACAATAATGATGCACCAGCTGTATTGGCGGCAATCACATCCGTTTTGCCATCTAAATCAAAATCGGCCCAGTTTTGATTGCCACCACCTGCACCGTTAACGTTGTTATCAAACTCAATTTCATTGGTGGTGGTTGTATTGCGGAACAAAGCTTGCTGAGATAAAATATCAAGCCGCCCATCTTCATCCAGATCAACCATGCGAAGGTTTAAGGCGGACTCGTTGGTGGTGTCGCTTATGATAAATGAACTGGATGAAATGGGTCCGGTCGTATGCACATTTTCGAATGACCAGGCATAGTTACGGATTATACCTGTTACGACACGCGACTCGGCAATCAATTCTGGTTTTCCATCACCATTTAAGTCAGCGGCTTCTACATCATAATCGGCACCGGTTACCGGAAAGGTGACAGGTGCTGCGAATGATGTACCATCGAAAGTTACGCCCGAGGAGAATGTAGTAGAGAATGGTAAGTGATAACGTGAAGTTCTGTTATCGCGGGTAACGCTTACACGCTCATAGCCTGCACCAGGCGGCACAGTAACGGTAATTTCGTTTTTACTTGCTGTGAGCACTTGCGCTTTTACGCCACCAAACCAGACTGTATTTTTTGTAATATCAGCAGAGAATTTATTCCCGGTTATCGTAACTGTACTTCCAACGGGTGCTGTCAAGGGTGAAACTGTATTTACTGAAATGTTGGGTGCTGAAATTGTTTGATTGGTGTAGAGAATTAGACCATGTTCGCCACCATCGCTACTCGCAAAACCAACTACATCGGGCAATAAGTCACCATTCAAATCGCCAATTAGCGGTATGGCAAAAGATCCATTGGATGTTTCTTCATATTCGACAAGAGGTAAAAAGGAAGAAGTGTTTAGCGTACCGGGCTCAGCTCTACTCTCAAACACCCCAAACCCATAACCTGTACTGCCACTGTTAAGACCAATCAGGATGTCAGGTTTGCCATCACCATTTAAATCGGCCACCCGTTGCGAATAAGCACGGTTAACTTTTGAAATGATAATATCTGAATCGAAGGAAGCAGTTGTTAATGCTCCTGTAGAATGAATATTCTTTTTAATTACCAGATCATAATTATTAAATCCATTAATCCTATAATATAGAATGTCAGATTTGTTGTCGTTGTCAAGATCGGCCATGGTAATACCACTTACGGCACTGCCTGGAAAATTTACAGGTGTTGCAAATTGTACATTGCCTGGCGTGGATAGATTCTCCAACAGATCAAAACTGTTGGAACCCACTACCATAATTTCGGGTTTCCCGTCTCCGTTTAAATCTTTAGTTGACACAGCACCACCTGATGAATTTAAAAACCTGAGTGTGGCAAATTCTATATTGCCGGGTGTACTGATGTTTCGCGCATAGTATAAGCCGCTTGAGTTTAGCAGAAAGTCCAACAGGCCATCACCATCCAGATCAGCCGCATCCATGCCTGAGCAAAAAATTCCAACATTATAAAACTGTTCGGCTGGTTCAAATAAAATATTGCCTGGCGTACTTATGTTACGACTTACGGCAAAGCCTCCTGTTAGTGATGGGCTTGCGCCTCGGAAGTAAGTGGCAATATCTAACTTACCATCATTATCAAAGTCTTTAAGGATAGTACCATTGGAATTACCTTGTCCAAGTTCACCGGAAGGAATTTCAATTTTAGAAGAGAATGATGTTGGTGATAATGCTCCCGTGTGACCTTGATTTAAAAAAATAGCGAAACTTCCAGGATCTTGAAAGGCAACAATATCCAACAATCCATCGCCATCAATATCGCCCATGGCTCCGCCCGCTAATCCGTTATCGTTAAAATCTCCATACGGAATAATTACGTTGTTACTGAATGATCCTGGAAGCAAGTGACCAATAAAATCCGGATCGGTAACTGTTAAGGGCAGAAAATCAAGCGCAGAGACAGCAGTTAAGCCAGTAGACGTGTTGATAACAGAAACCGGTGCTAATGTTGCAGTTTTTGGTACTTTAACGGTTAGCTGCGAAGCAGTTGCGGTTAGTACCTCGGCCCTAACCAAACCAAAGTAAACTATGTTATTCGTGGGAATTGTTCCAAAATTGCTTCCATTTATAGTAACCGTTTCATCTGGAAAAGTTGAAGTTGGTGAAAACGAAGTAATAACTGGACCTACAGGTAACATTCTTTTTTCAATTGTTACATTGTCAATTCCACTGGTATAACCAGTGCTGTTAATATATTTACAGCGAATACGAATGCCGGTAATATTAGCAAGTACGATTTTGATTTGAGGTTTTAGGGCCAATGCACCTGCAACTGAATTCCAGCGCCAACCAGCTGTTTCGTCAAGCGCGATTGAATAGCTTGACCATGCCGGGCTAACCGCTGGTTTGGTAGGAAAATTATAGTGTATAGAGTTGCCTCCGCTATAAATTATAATATCACTTTGTGAATTGTCTGTACCGGCTACGGATTGTTGCAGATCAACTTTAAAATTTGAACCGTACGAGAAATCGTAGTTACCAAAGAATTGTGCTGGTGCATTCCAATACCAGGCAAAACCGGTGTTTACGGTTCCGCCTGCTGTAGGTGGAGCAACTGATACATATCCACCAGGGTTACCACCGGCATTTTGAAACGTTGAAGTAGCAACAGTTCCTCCTGTGTGAGCAGCTGTCCACCCTTCGGCATCGGTATCGAACGTGCTGGTGATTTGAGCAAAACATAATTCACCGACCAGTATCAGCGATAAGAGGGCTATCAGGCGTGACATAGAAGACAATTAAACGTATTGAAATTTCGCTAGAAAATGCCGGAAGGAAAATACCCTAATAATGTGATAGGACTGTCTGTACAGTGACCGTGTTGAAGTAAGGTTGCGAGTGGTCGTAGACAAATCAGATTGTGTTGAAAAAAAATGCAGCAAACCGGGTCCATAACGGATGATACGGCATGGAATAGAAGAGAAAAATTCCCAGACCATGAATTGCCAGCACAGAAATGGTTGGCTGTAGTTCTAAGTTTTTCTTTTTATGTATACATAAAAGCCCGATAAATACTGCGGCCACCAAACCAAATACAAAATTTCCGGCAATAGCATTAAAAGGCCAGCCCATGGCATCACAAATATGACCGATCAGCCGATCACCAGCCGGACCAAGAATGGTTAGGGCAGCAGCCAGCATAAACGTAGCATGGGCTACAACATTTTTCCTGAAGGAAACCCCAAGTATATAGTACACCATTAACCAAATCCAATACACACTGCTGATCACTACGAAATCAGCTGCCTTAATGTGCAAAGGCAAATCTTTTGGATAATAATCGGGTGGGACAACTGCCTCACCCGACAAAGCACGGTGATACGAGAAACGAATAATGAAATAACCGCTTGCTATGATCAAGGGCATCAGTACATAACTGATTTTGCCAATTGTTTTGTGATACCGGATTTTGTTGAGCTTAATTAAAAAAGGTTGTGCGATGGCCATGAACAGCCACAACAGCATCATGCCACTATGGATATGGTAAACGGATGGGAGAGAACCGGAGAGTTTGCTGAAATAAGTTGGATAGAAACCAAAAAAGGTAATGGGTATCAATAATAGCAATGCCCAGGCAAGCCAGGGAAAGGTTACACGATCAAGCAAGGATTTGTTCATCGTTTTTTGGGCTCTTGTTGCGTACTGCAATGAATACCACCTCCGTTCCAGTTTAGGGGTAATGCGTTTATCCACACTTGCTTCCGATCAGGAAATGCTTCACTGAAAATTTCTTTCACCTTTTCTTCCCGTTCGGTTGGTGTTCCATGTTGGGTGTAGCTGGCATTGATAACCACCCCATTGCTTACCAAAAAATTAAGGTAAGAGGATGCAGCAATCCGAATTAAGGTATCGCCTACAGCCGGGCGCTCTGACGGCAGAAAAGCCTTCGGGGTTAATTTCCAGAATTCCATAGG
Source organism: Flammeovirgaceae bacterium UBA2366 (assembly GCA_002344065.1). Lineage (GTDB taxonomy): Bacteria > Bacteroidota > Bacteroidia > Cytophagales > Cyclobacteriaceae > UBA2336. Next base: position 210,702 of record DDTK01000001.1, on the reverse strand, counting down.
TGATGATTTTTCAACCACCACTGCCGGTTGTTCAATGAGACTGGGTAAAGGAACTTTAATAATACGAAAGGGTTTCCCGTCCTGATCCGTGGAGGCTTCCAGAATTTTTAGATTCTCCTGCATCCGGGCGTAGGTTAATTGATTGAGGGGATGCAGATCTTTTTCAGATTCATCAATCCATGCCAACAAGATTGTATGGGGATCAGCAAACCGAACAAATTCATCGGTATGGCCGCCTGTGCCCATCGTTACATACTTCCGGTTGTGCAAATGCCAGATGTGTTCATCATCGGCAAGACCTTGCTTGAGCCAGATCACCTTCTTCACATTCATCACCCGCCTGTACTCGGCTTCAATTTCTTCTTTCGTCCAGCCGGGATTGCGTTGAAGTGTAACCGCCTCGCATTGAATCAGTACACCTTTCCCGTTTGATTCAAGTGATCCGCCTTCAATAATAAGATTGGATTTGATGTGGCGCGCTCCGGTAAGTACACCCATCAGGCTATCTACCTTACTGGTTTTTCCATTGAGCGTCTCTTTTTCCCAATAATCAATACTGTCTGCACGCTCCGGTTCACGCAGCTTCCACCAGGCGTAATACCCATAAAGGTTCCAACCAAAATCTGCCGCGGCCAACTCACCGTTCTGGTTTACTAAAAATGCCGTGCCGTGGTCGCGTATCCAATACCGATCTCCGGGAGTAACATAAAACTGAAGGGCACCTGTATCTATTCCTGCTACTGACAGCCGGGTTTGTGCAACACGTTTAAGACTGTCGGAATCAACAGCAATTTTCATAGGCACGTTACCTTCCAATCCTTTTATAATGTCATAAACAACTTCATGCAGGGTGGTGTCATACTCTTCCCAGCCCAACCATACAGCTTCGTGTGGTTCAAATTCACCGGGCATGTAAAAAGCAGTTGGATCAGATTTTGGCTCACAGGCATGCAGCATCCATGTAAATACCAGTAAGAAGAGAATTATTTTCATGGTTCGGTTTGGGTATGTAGCTTTTGAGTTTGTTTTTTTAATGTCTGTAGTTTTTTGACAGTGAGAGACAATAAACATCTTCAATTGCCATGCAGGAGCAGTCACAATAGTTAAATGATTTTTTCCTTAAATTAAAGTTACAACATTATTATGTTTCAGGACTATTCTTAGCCATCATCTTTCTCGCCACAGATGGAAAGAACTTTCCTAAGAACACACCAATTTTTCCATGACCTGTAAACACATATACTTTTTTTCGTTGCGCGATAGCCTTCACCATAACTTTTGCAGCTTTATCGGTTGGCCACATTAAGTTGGCTGGACGCGGGTCTGTCCTCTCTGGATGAAAATTTCCTTCGTTATCGATACGGGTGATATTGCTATCTACAAATCCAGGATGTATGGTGGTGCAGGTTACACCGCTTCCCAGCAACTCCACTTGTAATGTTTCGCCAATATTATGCACGGCAGCTTTCGAAGCTCCGTACGCACCAACCATAGGATTGGGTACAAATGCAGCAACGCTGCCGAGCAGTACCACTCTACCTTTTGTTTGCCGCAGATGGGGCAGAGAATATTTTACAGTGAGTGCAAGGCTGGTCACGTTCAAGGTTAGTTGACGCTGCCAGTCGGCTTCGGTTAAATCTTCAATCTTACCAAAGACACCCCCTCCAGCATTGGCGATGGCTATATCCAGCTTGCCAAAGTGTGTAATGATTTGCTGTACACACGCTTCGATATTTTTTGCATCCATCACATCACAAAAAAATGCTTTCGCCTTCCCGCCACTGGATTCGATTTCGACTACCAGTTCCTCCAATAAATCCATTCGTCTTGCGGTAACCGCGACACTCGCCCCATGACGGGCAAATTCCAGGGCCATTTCACGGCCTAGTCCTGACGATGCTCCGGTGATCCAGATAATTTGATTTTGGAAGTTCATGACTGTTGCATTTTTCTCATTTAACAAGCTCGATAAAAATAGTTACATCATTGCTTAATACCATACTCTTCTCTCCAATATGATAGTCCAGGCGGTTGATGATAAATTCTCCCGAAAACATCAACTTATCATTTTTCGATATTACGGTAAAAGGGATTTCTATTTCTTTGATCACACCTCTGATTTGTAAATCGAATATTCCCGAATATTTTCCCTTCCCTTTCGAAAGTATTTTTTTGGATTGCAACGTGATGGAGGGAAATTTTTCTGCATGGAAATATTGTCTTCCTTGAAGGTGCTTATCGCGGAGTTTTATGCCGGTATCAATGGAAGCTGGATTAGCACGGCCAGTAATTTTACAGTTAGCTGATTTTTTAGCGTCCCAAACTATATCAAATTCCCAATCGCTGATTGTTCCAGCAACCGTAATGCCCGCATTCTTAATTTGAAATCGAATCGGCTCAATTCCCTTTTCCGTATTTGCACTAAATAGTGAAATGAAAAGGGCAGTTAATAAATAAATTGCTTTCATGACTTACAGGGTTAACAGGTAAGCAATCAATGCTTCTTTCTCTGCTTTGCTCAAATCCATTCCAAACTCATGTCCGGGTACGGCTTTAGTTTTTACATCGTGTGGTTTAAAGCCGGTAGGTACATAATCGTCTTTTAGCCGCGCTGGGTCAAACAAATCTTCAAGATTCGCTAATGTAGCATCGTGCATGAATGGCCCACGATACCAAAGCCCCAGGAGGGAAGGCGTTTTGTAATAGCCGGTGCCTCTTCGGGTGTTCATAGTATAACCGGGGTCGGTACCTACAGAGATGTCAAAGATGTCGTACTTGCTGTAATGCTCATCAGGTATAGCAAAGCCATCAGCAGGTGTGAGTTTGTTGTTGGTGAACAGGGGAGGTGTGTGGCAGGTAACACAACCTTGTTGGACGAAAATGATTTTCCCTTTTTCACTAAGTGCTGATGGTTTGTTGGGATTCTGAGGTAAGGGAATATACATACTTTGCAATGGCTAAGAGTTGCGCCTCAGAATGACGGTCATATGTTCCTGGAAAAATGACAGGCTTTCCGTTATATAATCTTTCTTTGGTTAAGCCAATCGGATTGTAATCACCATAGAAATTCAAAAAGTCCAGCGCCTGATTCATAGCGATGTAGCGCATCATGTCTTCGATGTTTCGATGTTGACTAAGCCCTCCATGATCTAAATACTTTCTGTCTTTCACACCAATTAGGTTAGGCGCTTGCGGAGGATACAAGATGCTGGTTCCCTGCCTGCCGAAGGCACCTTCGGGAACGGCCTTGTAGGCCCCAATAATTTCTTCCCTTCCGCTGGCGAGCAGTTTGCCGTGCGGGTCACCTACTGCCCAAGGGCTGCTGAATAAAAAACTTGTAATGCCTTTTACTGCTCTTTCTGGGGCGTCATCTGCCTCAAGCGCATAAGCAAATGCCTTATCTCCCGACCAATTACCCTGGGCACCTTTAATGGTGCTGCCATCGGGCATCACGCGTGTGTGGCACATCGCACAGGATAGATTTCCTAAATACACTTTTCCTTTACCCGCCACTACCCACTGAACAAAAGGCATAATGCCTTCAGGGGTTATGGGCATTCTTGAGGCTGTATAAAACTCTCTGTTGCGCACATGCTTCGTACTGATAACGGCACCTAGTGTATCAATCGGATAATCAAATAGTAATTCACCGGCTTTGATCCAGTCTGCTTCGGTTTTGAGTTGCGATGCATCAAATACAATTTGTGCATCTTGCTCATGCAGCCATTCCCAATACCCTTCAGGTTCATAATCGGGATGATACACCGGGTAGGTTTTATAGATCACACGCTCGGGCAAAGCAAAATAGAACTCTTCGCTTACAGGTTCAACTGTGAATGTCGGGTTCGCATTGGGCAATTCCCAATCCTTCAGCGCTTCGTTTGTCCAGATGCGCGGAATTTCAGAATAATAATATTGCCAGGTTTGAATGAATGAAAAACTAATAGCAGCCACAACAATCACCATAAGGATGATGAGTTTGGGTTTCATTTTCATAGAGTTATGCATTGAGTTCTAATATCTCAGAAATAGATTATCTGAAAATCACACGATGATGTGATGATTCAGTAATTTTTCAATACAAAGATCTCTTGCGGGGATAAAAACAGATAGTACAAAAACGACAAAATGAGGGGATTAGATCTTGTAATCAGCCTGAAACTTAAAGGGGGCATTAGCAATTTCGTTTTCCATCAATGTTGGGGTTACACCGGCAAATTGCTTGAAATCGCGAATGAAATGCATTTGGTCGAAGTAACCACTTTGGTAAGCAATAGATGCCCAATCAATGGTATGGCTGCGTTCAAAAATGTTGTATGCATTTGCAAAGCGTGCGATACGTGCATACATCTTGGGTGACATACCCAAACGCTCATAGCACTTTCTTTCAAATTGTCTTAAACTTAAACAGGCCAACGATGCCACATCGCTGATAACTACATTTCCATTCTTCCTGATTAATTGATACATGGCCAAATCAAATGGCATAATATCTTTTAGATTTCTGAGTTTGTTAAGCAGGAACTTATCCACCTCGTTTTTTATTGCCGAGAGATCAATTAATAAAGAACAAGATTCAATTAATCTTTCAACGTCCGGCCCTAACAAATAATGGCCATCAAAACCATCATCATAAAGTTCGTGCATGGGCATTCCCAATAATCTGTGAAGGGCTCCAGGATGAAAACCAATATTAACAGCTTTATGGTGTTTATTAACCATAAGATTGACACGGGTTACTTGCGGACCGACCACAACACAGGTTGGTCTTTCAGTAAACTCGTCCTCATCAATTTTTTTTGCTTTCAAAGGCCCGCTGAGGTACAAGACGATACAATGATGCGGAGTTGGAGGATAATGACAAATCAAGTTTTCTGAATCAGCTATTGCATCAATCACCAAAATATAGCTTACAAAATCCTGCAGGGCTTTGTGTGGTTTGAATAGTTGAACTTTTTCCATGCGCTGATTTGTGATTGTGCAGGCTTTGTTTCATGTTCAAGATAATCAAATGATGGGCTTAGCACAAGAATAAAATCAGGAGCATATTTGGACGAAATTTACGTGCATTCTCAGACTAATTTTTCATTAATCGCTTTGCTTACCGCCTCTGTTTGCGAATGCACCTGCAATTTTTCGTAAACCTTTTTAATGTGCGTGCGCACCGTATCCAGGCTTATTTCCAATTGCGCAGCAATCATTTTGTAGCTGTTGCCACTGCTCAGGGAAGCCAGAATTTCTTTTTCACGCGGGGTGAGTTGGTATTGATTTTCCTTTCCGGTTTTGCGCATCGACTCAATCACCATGCGGGCAATGCTGGGCGACATGGGTGCGCCTCCGGTAAGGGCTTCATCAATGGCGCCAAATAATTTTTCGGATAAATGTTTCTTCAGCAAATACCCACTGGCTCCGGCTTTTAACGCTTCAAATACGTGCTCATTATCATCAAATACCGTGAGCATGATAATCGGTATCGTACCGTTGAATTTCCTGATTTGCTTCACGGCCTCTATGCCCGACATGCCGGGCATGTCAATGTCCATCAATACTATGGTTGGCTCCATGACGTTGATGTGTTCAGTGGCCTGCAACACATTATCATGGGCGGCTTCTACTGCATATCCATCTCTTGCGTTGATTAAACTGCAAAGGCTTTCCCGGAGTAGTGGGTTGTCTTCGTAAATGAGGGCCTTAACAGCCATAATGAAAATTTATATAAAGTAATGCGAACGTTTTTTAAGAATACATACCCCAATCATGTGAGGGGTATTTCCACCAAAACTTCTGTGCCTTGCTCCGGTGTGCTTTTTCGCTGTAACCGTGCATGCATCTCACGTGCCCGCGACTCCATATTACGTAGCCCATTCCCCGCTTTGATGGTAGCCTCTTCAAAACCTTTTCCATTGTCGGTTACCAGGAGTGTGAGCGTATTGTTGACGAGTGTTAAGGTCACCCGTACTTCATTGCCCGCACTGTACTTGGCGGCATTGTTCAGGGCCTCTTTGAAAATCAAAAACAGGTTCTTTCTTGTTTCGGCATTCAGGCGAATGTGATTCGCTTGTTCGGGTATTTGAAAGTGAAGGGTGATGCCTTTCGGTTCCAGAATTTCCGCTGCGAACTCTTTCATTTTTATGATCAGTTTTTCCAACGTATCGTTTTCCGGATTGATGGCCCACACAATGTCCGACATGCTTTCCATCATGCGTCCGGATTGCTCATGAATACGCTGGAAATGATTGCCCGCATTTCCATTTTGTTGGGTTAGTCCGATCTGGCTGATGATGTTGATACTGGAAAGAGCAGAACCCAAATCGTCATGAAGGTCGCGCGCAATATCACTGCGCATTTTTTCAATTTCAAGCTGGCGCCTGGTGCGGTTCAACACCCGGTAGCGGTTTACAAAGAGTAAACTGATGATGATTACAGAAATCAAGGCTACAGCAATAATGGTTTGTTTGGCTTGTTGGCGGTCGAGCTCGGCTTCCTGTACTTGTTGCTGTGCTTTTAACAAGGCGATTTCATTTTCTTTTTGCGCCACTTCGTATTGCGTTTCCAACTGAGAGATCCGAAGCTTTACTTCTTTTCCCTCGAGCGAATCCGTTAGTTCATGCTGACGAATCAATTGTTTGTAAGCCTCTTCAAAATTTTTTTCCTGAACGTAAAACTCCCGTAGAAACGTAACGGCATTTAACTCGCTGATTAGCTCACCGTTGGCTTGCGCCTGGGCGACACTCTCTTTTAGTTTTTGAAGCGCAAGTGACTTTCGGGTTTGATCTTCATTGGCTTGTTGGGTATAGATGCGTCCTTTCTCTGCTGAGATAAAGGCATCGTGTCGCGTTATACCGAGCGCTTTAAAAATTTTTTCACCCCGATCAAAATAGTCAAGTGCCTCCTGTAGCCGGTTCATTCTTTGATAAATCTTTCCAAGGTTTACATAATTCTTGCCGACCTCTTCCTGTTGTTGTTGTTGTTCGTTAATCGTTAAGGATGCTTGTTGCAATTCCAGCGCATAGGCATAACGTTCAGTATCCATGGCAATGTTGGCAAGATTATTATACATAGTAGCCATGCCTCGCTTATCGTTTCGCTTTATGCGGATGTCTAACGATTTTTGATAGTATTGTTCGGCTTTTGCATATTCCTTTTGTTCGTAAAAAATATTTCCCAACGAGTTGTAGCAAAAAGAAAGGCCCATTTCATTATTCAGTTCTTCAAACAACGCTAGCGCTTTGAAAATTGACTCTTCGCGTTTGGATGCCTGGTTGAGACGAGCATACACATTCGACATGTTCAGGTAATTGCCAGCCATGCTTTCCTTTCCGATAACCGCTTCGCCCAGCGCAGCATTTCTTTCATAGGCTGCCAACGCTTCGTCATATTGTCCGAATGTATTATTAAATATGCCCCATCCGGTTAAATAAGCCGATAAGGCTTTTTTGTTTGGATTTTTTTCGAGGTGATTTTTAGCGTAATTAAAGAAATACAGGGCGCTGTCGCGGTTACCAATGGAAACGTATATACCAGCCAACCGAACATAAGCTGACGTTATCCAAGTGCCACCTACTCCATTTTCATGCAAGGCAATGGCTTCTTTAAAATACTTCCGGGCTTTTATGTTATCCCTTCGCTCGCTGGCAACCCCAAGGTTAACAAGCGTTCTGGCGTGGATTGAATCATTCAGGTTCTTATTAACAATGTTAAGCATACTGTCAATCCTGCTTTGAGCAACCACCTGGCAGGATATCAGAACAAAGAGCAGGATTAGGCGAGGCATGGGACTTTTGTGAATTACCAAGATACACAATCGTTAGGAACCCTCTATAGATGTGCATTAACAGAAATTGCTCCCCTTAAAATCTCAGGTTTCGAGGTTTTTCCTTAGTTTTGAGTACTTTTTAAACTTATCGATGGCGCAGAACACCTACAAATCCAACACGTTTAAAAAACCTGAGAAAGAAAGAAAAAGCAAAGCCTCTAAAAGCAAGTTCGACATCCAGTTTTTGAAAGACCCAAAACTTGTGCTGGCGTTGGGTTTTGTTGTGCTTATAACATCTGTTTTTTTATTCATTGCCTTTCTCTCGTACTTGTTTACAGGTAAGGCTGATCACAGCGTGGTAGAAGGACTCTCACAAAGCGGCTTGCTTGATTCAGGTTTAGAAACAGAAAACTGGTTAGGATTATACGGAGCCGTTGCTTCACATTATTTTATATTTCACTGGTTTGGTATCTCGGCCTTTCTGGTTCCATTTATTCTATTTCTGATTGGTTTCAGGCTGGCGTTTAAACGCACCTTATTATCGATTACAAGTGCACTGATCTTTAGTGTATTTACAAGTTTATGGCTTTGCTTGTTGTTTGGCTATTTAACCTTAAATGTTGATGGCGTTACCGAGTGGAGCTTTTTGGGCGGTGGCCTCGGCTTTCAATTGGCCATGCTGTCGCATGGATTGCTGGGCTGGGGAACATTTTTGCTGCTGGTGCTCTCCTTATTCATTTTTATTATCTTCTTTTTCAATGTAACCTCCATACCGGCTTTTAATCCGGCTGATCCCAAACCGATGGGCAATGATGCTATACTGGCCGGTGAGGAAATGGATAAATCATACCTGGATGATCAAGATAATTGGCCGCAACAGGTTACTCAAGATGAGGCCATTGCTGAGCCTGTTGTTTTAGTGAAGCCCGTTGAACCGGAAAAACCTGTACAGGAGGTAAAACTCGAAGTAGCCAAACCGGAAATAATTAAGAAAGAAAAAGCTGAACCTGATTTTATTATTGAAGAGCGAACCGAAACCGATGAGTTGGCGGAGAAGCTGGTGGAGGATAAAGGACTTTATGATCCAACCCTCGACCTGAGCAATTATAAATTTCCTCCGCTTGAATTGTTAAATGAATATGATACAGGCAAAGTTCAGGTAACCCAAGAAGAGCTAAATCAAAATAAGGATAAAATTCTTGCTACTCTTACCAACTTTAAAATTGGCATCTCCAGCATCAAGGCAACCATTGGTCCCACCGTTACCCTGTACGAAATTGTACCCGATGCGGGTATTAAAATTTCGAGGATCAAAAACCTGGAAGATGATATTGCCTTGAGTCTATCCGCCTTGGGTATTCGAATTATTGCCCCCATCCCCGGCAAGGGTACTATTGGTATTGAAGTGCCCAACAAGAATCGCGAGATGGTGAGCATCCGCTCGGTACTATCCACTGCCGCGTTTCAAAAAACAGATAAGGAACTGCCGGTTGCGTTGGGAAAAACCATCTCCAACGAAGTGCTGGTTATTGATCTGGCCAAAATGCCGCATTTGCTGGTGGCCGGTGCTACAGGTCAGGGTAAGTCTGTTGGTTTAAATGTTATTCTCGGCTCCTTATTATATAAGCGTCATCCATCGCAGTTGAAATTCGTGTTGGTTGATCCGAAGAAAGTAGAGATGGCGCTGTTCAGCAAAATTGAGCGGCATTACCTGGCCAAGCTTCCCAACAGTGAAGAAGCGATCATTACCGATACACGCAAGGTGGTTCATACCCTCAACTCGCTGTGTATTGAAATGGAGAACCGGTATGAAATTTTAAAAGATGCCGGTGCCCGAAACTTAAAGGAATACAACGCAAAGTTTGTTGGGCGTAAACTTAACCCGAAAGAAGGTCATCGTTTTCTGCCTTACATTGTTTTGGTGATTGATGAGTTGGCCGATTTGATGATGACGGCCGGTAAGGAAGTGGAGACACCTATCGCAAGGTTGGCACAATTGGCGCGTGCCATAGGAATTCATTTAGTGGTGGCCACTCAGCGTCCCTCGGTTAATGTTATTACCGGTGTGATTAAGGCAAACTTCCCGGCTCGATTATCCTTCCGGGTAACCTCAAAAGTAGATTCAAGAACCATTCTGGATACCGGTGGTGCCGATCAGTTGGTAGGCATGGGCGATATGTTACTGTCATCAGGGTCTGATGTTATCCGTTTGCAATGCCCATTTGTTGATACACCCGAAATTGAACGCATCTGCGAATATATCGGCTCTCAACGCGGTTATGATTCAGCTTATCTGTTACCGGAATACGAGGATGAGGAAAGCGGAGCCTCTACGGTTGATCTTTCTGAACGCGATGCGTTGTTTGAGGAGGCAGCAAAACTTATCGTTATGCACCAGCAAGGTAGTACCTCATTGCTTCAGCGGAAGCTTAAATTGGGGTATAACCGGGCCGGCCGGCTTATCGACCAGCTTGAAGCGGCCGGTATTGTAGGTGCTTTTGAGGGGAGCAAGGCACGCGAAGTCCTTATTAAAGACGAGTTGAGTTTGGAACAATTATTGAATGGATTGAAGGAAAAACACGGGCAGTAACCTATTTTTGCAGTCCGTTTAAATGTGCTATCAAACTTCGGATAATTAATGAAAAAGCTCTTTGTAACCCTTCTTTTGGCTCTTTTTGTAAAGGCCTCCTTTGCTCAATACGATCCTAAAGCCCTTGAAATTCTGGAGGCGATGAGTAAACGATACAAAGCCTATACTTCATTTGAAGCCAACATAACGTCAAGCATGACCAATGAAACGGAAGGTATAAAGGAGGAGTTTAAAGGTAAAATCACTGTTAAGGGTGACAAATTCCGGTTGGCTATGGACGATCAGGAAATCATTAATAACGGCACTACCGTGTGGACATACCTTCCCGCGGCAAAAGAAGTGAATATTGATAATTACGATCCCGATGCAGATGAGATAAATCCCTCAAAGATTTACGAGTTGTATAAAAAGGGCTTTAAGTATTTATACCTCGAGGATCAGACTGAAAATGGTGTATTGTGTGAGGTGATTGACCTGGTGCCTGAGAAAAAGGATGCCCAGTATTTTAAAATTAAAATGAACATCGGTAAGAAGGATAAAAGTATTCAAAGCTGGACCATGTTTGATAAGAGCGGAAATAAATACAAGTACACCATCTCTAAGTTCACGCCAAACGTTGCGGTAGCTGATGCCTTTTTTACGTTTGATCCGAAGAAGTATCCGGGGGTTGAGGTTATTGACCTTAGGTAATTACACTGTTAAACTTATTCACTCTTAATCTTCAGAGCTTAGTTCCAATAGTTGTTCATGTCTGAATGGCTTTCCTTTATCAGTAACTCCTTCAATTGTAATTAAATAAGGTCCGGCAGAGTCAGAGGCAAAAAAGTCAACTCTGGCTGGACCTGCTTTTCGGGAGGAAACAACAGAAGGAGACCAATAAATGGTTGATCGGAAATCAGAATTTTGAGGAACAAAAGTCTTTTTATGATCAATACCTGAAAACCTTGAAGGCGTGGCATATCCCTTTAAAGAAAACATTTTTATTTTCTCATCCTCAATAAATCTTCCACGCAATCCCCCGGCCTTGGTATAAATTGCAATAATACCATTAGCCCCTTGCGCTCCACCAACAGAAGTTAGCCGGGTAATAAATTCAATGGCAGCAACATCAAAGGGATTTATTGCCAATAGTGTTGGTTCAATATTCCCACCGGTGGGTATATCATCTATAAAAACAGCTGGACTAGTGTCCAGACTAATGGAGCCGGAACGGGTAAATCTAATGGAGTAGTTTGCACCATTGAAGCCGATTGCCAATCCTGGAATTTGACCACGCATCATTTCAATAACATTAACCGCACCTCTTCTTAGTCTATTTCCCTCCAAAACATAGTTAGGCTCACCAAAGGGTTTAACTCGTTTAATTTTATCTTGCTCAGTTTTTTTCTGCTGCACGGCAATTCTTTTTGCCTCAACAATAACTTCTCTTAGCAAGGTTGTGTTTTTATCAATTTTAAAATCAGCTTTCTCAATATTTTCTGAGGGTTTTGGCCATTTTAATTCAAGGGGTAGGGGATCTTCCCTTAGTATTTCAATTTTGCCGAATACCTGAAATGGATCATTTTTAGCAGAATACCTGACGGTGGCAGAATCTGTGAAGTCAAGTCCATGTATTGAAAATTTACCATAAATGTCTGTATTGAATTCAAAAGCTTGGGCAAACTTCTCTGACATTAGTGTAAGAGAAGCCTCTATGGGCTTATTATTTTCGCTGATAAACCTTGCGTTTAAGCTTAATCCTTGTTCAATAGGATATTTAATTTTACTTGGGATCGGATAGGGTTTTATTTCAAATGATTTTGTTATCGTTAAGGAATCCTGTAATACTCTAACCATTGATAGGTCGGTCACGGATACAGACATCCATGCAGAAGATGGTATATTATTTTCATCAACAACGGAAACCGTTAGACGAATCTTGTCTCTTTTAGAATAACCAGGTTTGTCAAAGTAAATCAAAACGTTATTGTCTTTCTCAAAATCAGTCCGTTGGTTCCTCAGGTTAACACTTCTTTGTACAACGGGAAAGTATTTTAAGAAAATCTGATCTGTACCGTAATTGCGTTGCCAGTTTGTATATGCCCGTAAAGCAATAAAATCAGATGTAAGTGTTTCAGGTAATACAAATTCACCCAAGCTTTCACCATCTTCAATTTTTAAGTTTTTGGTAACCAGCGGCTTCCTATCATCTTGTGATTCAATTAAGTCAACGTAGAGTACTTTGCTTAATGACTCAATAAGTGGTAACGTTTTATAATTCATGTACACTTTGAACCATACCGTGTCTCCGGGAAAGTAATACGGCTTGTCAGTATGCACGTAAGCTTTTTCAAAATAGGGTTCCAGATTAAACCGCCTCCATTCAACAGGTGGCGAATATTCTATGGGTAAAAGACCAGATAATGATTTATCAGCGAATGTCCCGGTTAGTTGCACTGAATCTTTATTCTGTATTAATCCATTGTCATCAAAGACAACGCGGCCATTGGCCTCAATCCAGGAGTTGTGTGTTTGCTCATCAACGGTAAATATAATTTTTAGCTGTTGATCTAATTTGAGAATATTATTTTCGCCACTAAGTCCAATAGTTAATTGGTTATCCAGCATTTGTATTTGATTGTTGACATCGAACACGTGATAACCGTAAACTGAATTGGTGTTTTGTAAGACTGATTCAAGAAAATTATTTGCAGTAAGTTTAAAACGCGCAAATCGATTCTCGGCCCAAAGGTTCTCATCGGATTCAGAACCTCGAAGAGGGGTAAACTTTGTTAAGAGATTTGAAGTTTTTCCTGTGTAATCAAGCAGATGATACTCTACAGCGTATCCAAGTGCTAAATTTTGAAATGAGATCATTCCAAAAATTTTTGAATCCTGAGTTTTTAGAGATATTGTTTGAGTAACAAGTTTTTGATCCCACTCAGGAAACAGTTCATTTTGCTGAATTACGTTGGAAATTACTTCAGCAATAATGGCCTTGTCTTTTATTTTTTTTGTATTATAATTTTTTTTAAGAATAAACAGAACAATGTTTTCGCCTTTTTTTACGGATAAAACTTTGGCATCAGTTCTATATCCCTTTTTGAAACATGCAATTTTGTGTGTTCCCGGCTGAAGTCCCTCCAGTGTAAAATAACCGTTTTCATCTGTGACAACTTTAGTTAATCCTCCATCAACGAATATCTCTGCACCTTTTAAGGGTTTTTGTGACTTAAAATCTTTTACTTGTCCGGATATTTGTGCATTAAGAACAGTTGCATTTATAAAAAGAAAAAGAATTAAGATCTGCCGCATGTAATCTTTTATTTAATTAAAGATGCGAAATCAAATAAATTTTTCAAAGCTTTATACTCTTGCTTCGATTGGCTATTTTGCCTGTCAAAACAGATAAGTTGAACTATCACGAGATCTTTAATCAAATCAAAAAAAAACAATCCTACCTCTGCGTTGGATTAGACACTGATCTGGAAAAAATTCCATCCCATTTAAAAACTGAACCGGATCCTGTCTTTACGTTTAACAAAGCTATTATTGATGCTACGCATAACTATTGTGTGGCCTACAAACCCAATATTGCTTTTTATGAAGCCCTTGGCCCAAAAGGCTGGGAGAGCTTACAGAAAACATTGGACTACATCCCTAAAGATTGTTTCACCATTGCAGATGCCAAACGTGGCGACATTGGCAATACCTCTTCACTGTACGCACGGGCTTTCTTTGAACAGATGAATTTCGATGCTATAACCGTAGCGCCCTATATGGGTGAAGATTCTGTAAAGCCATTTTTGAAGTTTAAAGACAAATGGGTGATTTTGTTGGCGCATACTTCTAATCCCGGTAGTGCGGATTTTCAATTGATGGAATCAAAAGTTACAAACCGCAGACTGTATGAAGAGGTAATAATCAAAGCTAAAACCTGGGCCACTCCCGATCAATTAATGTTTGTGGTTGGGGCTACGCAAGCCGATAAAATGAAGCACATTCGTGAATTGGCTCCGGAGCATTTCTTCCTGGTGCCGGGTATTGGGGCACAGGGTGGTGATTTGGAAATGGTATCAAAGTGCGGCATGAATAAGGAGTGCGGCCTGTTGGTGAATTCTGCCCGTGCTATCATTTACGCTTCTTCAGGAAGCGATTTTGCAGAAGCGGCATCCAGGGAAGCCAAAGCGGTTCAGGAACAGATGCGTGTGTTTCTGGAGTTAACGGAAAAATTGTAGATTTGTTAAGTCACGAGGATTTTATGGATGTAACTACATTTTTAATTCGATTCGAATACCTTCCGAAGAAAATTCAACGACAAATTGTTGACCTGGCAGAGAATTTAATCCGACAAAGCGTTAAAAAGCAGAGAGTCTTCTCATTCGATTGGGAAAGCACTCTGAACAAGGATCAAAGCGCTGTAAATTTGCAGCACAAAGCCAACTCTTGGCGATGAAAAATCTGGCCGACACAACTGTAGAGGCTATCTCAAAAATAAGCTTAACCACAAAGTACACAAAGAATGCACAAAGTTCACAAATCAAAAAGTGCTGAATTGTACCACTTTGAGGCCTTTGTGTAGAACTTCGTGCCCTTTGTGGTTTCTGTATTTCTATTGCTTCTAAAATGACCGAATCCTTCCTTCACTACCTCTGGCAATTCCAGTACTTCGATAAGAAGGAATTGAAAACCACTTCTTGCGAGTTGGTGCAAGTGCTTCATCCGGGCATGCGAAACACCCATGCCGGCCCGGATTTTAGCGAGGCCAAAATAAAAATAGGTAACCTTGAGTGGCGTGGAAGTGTGGAAATACACATCAAAGCTTCAGGTTGGAACGACCACAGGCATGGTGATGATGCTGCCTACGAAAAAGTAATACTGCATGTGGTGTGGGAAAATGACAAACCCATCAGTCGATCGGACAACTCTGCAATGCCGACATTGGAATTAAAAAACAAAGTAGACCCATCGCTTTGGAGTACGTATAAAAAATTGTTCACCAGCGCTGAGCGTATACCATGCTCATCGTTGTGGCGTAAGGTAGATGATCTGGTAAAATTATCGATGCTGGATAAGGCTTTAACGCAGCGACTGGAAACAAAAGCTAGTGTAGTTATCGAAATGTTGCAGCGCAACCAAGGCGATTGGGAAGAAACAGCGTATCAGTTACTCAGTAAAAATTTTGGATTTAAAGTCAATACTGATTCATTTCAGCGATTAGCAGAATCTCTGTCGTACAAGATTTTATTAAAGCACATCGATCAACCCCACCAAGTTGAGGCCTTACTTTTTGGTCAGGCTGGTTTTTTAGAAAAAGTTAGAATCGATGAATACACACGGTTATTGGTTCGGGAGTTTAAGCTGCTTGAAAAAAAATATGGACTTGAGAGTAAACGGCTTCACAAATCGCAATGGCGTTTTTTGCGGTTAAGGCCTGCCAACTTTCCTACGGTACGGTTAGCCCAATTGGCAGCTGTCATTCATCAGCGAAAAAATATATTCTCCACTATTCTTAACACAATAGACTTTAAGGATTTATATGCATGGCTCGCTGTTCAACAATCGGATTATTGGAAAGCACACTACCAGTTTGGCAAGGTGACCAACAGTGTTCCTGTACTGGGGCGATCCAGTATTCAAAATCTTATTATCAACACCGCTGTGCCCTTGCTGGCGGCTTATGCTATAACACATGACTACCATTCCTATATGGAGCGGGCTGTGGATTGGCTACAACAAATACCCGCTGAAAAAAATACCATAACCCGGCAATGGACTGAGTTAGGCTATACCGCTAAAACATCATTCGATTCTCAAGCACTTATTGAGCTGTACATTGCATATTGCATGAAGCGAAGATGCCTCGACTGTGCCGTAGGTGCTTCATTAATCCAACCGGTATGACGATCATTCTCTATTGTGTTCATGGTGCTGTTATCTTTCTGCTAGCCTGGTGGTGGTTTAAGCATAACATGTCTTCTATCGATAAATTTTACTGGCCGGCACTTTTGGTAAAACTGGGTGCAGGTATTGCATTGGGACTGATTTACAGCAGATACTATGTGGACAGTGATACGTTTTCATTTTTTCAGGAAAGTATCCGGTTGGCGGACATTGGAAGGGCGGATTGGGTTGAGTACTTCCGCTATTTATGGTTTGAAAAAGAGCAGGCTTTTTCAGGTGAGAACAGAACATTGTTTTTCGTTAAGCTGGTGAGTTTATTTTCAATTATCACCAATAACAACTACTGGATAATTTCGATTTACGTTTCTTTTTTTTCATTTGCTGCGGCCTGGTGGTTGGTGAAACAAATAAGCCTGAGTTACCCGGCATTTACATTATCTGCTGTAGTTGCTTTTTTGTTTTTCCCTTCGTGTGTGTTCTGGAGTGCAGGAATTATTAAAGAAAGTGTTGCCATGACCGTTCTCTACTTAATGGCAGGTTTGTTTCTTATTATCTGGCAAAGCCATAAAATTACCTGGTTACAAATCGCAATGACTATGGTTTGTGTGTGGGTTTTGTGGAGTCTCAAGTATTACTATGCAGCAGTTTTTTTGCCGGTAGCGTTGTCGGCTGTGTTAACGCAGTGGTTTATACAAAACAGAATGAAACCCTCGGCAGTTTCCGCTTACCGCGAATTTGTGTTGCTGGTAGTGTTGCTAATGGTTTTCATTTTTGTGATTACGTTTGTTCATCCTAATTTTTACCCGCATCGGATCCTTGAAGTGGTGGTCGAAAACTATGACGCTTTCTATCAGAAATCTGATCCGGATAAGATGGTTCATTTTAATAATCTGAAGCCTGAAATAGGGAGTATTATGCTACATGCTCCCTGGGCGTTGATTTCTGGATTGTTTCGCCCCTTTATTTGGGAAGCAAGTAATGTCTTTCAGTTGGTAGTGAGTTTGGAGAACTTGCTTTTGTTACTTCTTACTTTTTTGGCCTTCAGAAATGTACGTAAACTAACGGCCTCGCCTGATCGCTTGCTGCTATTCTCCGTACTGCTTTACTGCGCCATGTTGTGTGTATTCCTTGCGCTTTCTGCTCCAAACTTTGGTACGTATGTCAGGTATCGTGTAGGTTTCTTTCCTTTTTTTATAATGTTGATTATGTACAACTCACCGCTTGATCGGTGGTTTTCAAAACTTTTCACAAACAACTGATTTTCGTCCTTGTGAGGCTGTTGCAATGAAAGTACATTTGTTTTTTGACAAACAGCTATGGATAATCCTGTAATAATTTTTGGCGCAAACTACCTGGGGCGAATAGCCCGGGAAATTTTTGAGGTAAACGGAAATGTGGTATATGGATTTTTAGATGACGATAAGCAGCGTCACGGAAAGGAAATTGACGGCATTGCTGTGCTTGGTAGTACAGATGATGATGGATTTTTAAAATTGATTGGAAAGAAATGTGAAGCGTTTGTGGCCGTTGATGATAACCGGTTTCGGAAAACCCTGGTGAAAATGCTGAATGACATTCGCCATGTGCAACCTGTAAATGCTATTCATCGCGATGCGTTGCTGGCCAACCATGTGGAGTTGGGACACGGTAACCTTATTGATACCGGTGTTAAAATTGGTGTGGGAGCAAAACTGGGCAGCCATTGTATCGTGCAAAGTGGTGTGCTTATTGGGGCCGAAGCAGTTGTAGCGGATTTTGTTCAGCTGGGTGCTGGAACAATTATTAATTCGGGTGTTCGCATTGAGCCAGAAGCGTTTATCGGATCGGGTGTTACAATTGTTTCCGGCATTACTATTGGCAAAGGTGCGCGGGTTGGTGCTGGTGCTGTAGTTATTGCCCCGGTTAAAGATGGTGAAACCGTATTTGGAAATCCTGCCCAACCCATAAAGCAATAACCTATGCCAAAAATATCTGAAACCGATTTAATTCTGAATAAAGATGGCAGTGTCTACCATCTCAATTTATTACCCAAACATGTATCGGATATTATTATCGCGGTGGGCGATCCAAGCCGGGTGTATAAAGTAAGCCAGTATTTCGATGAGGTAGAATTTGAAATGAACAAACGTGAGTTTATCACCCACGTAGGTCATTTCAATGGAAAGAAAATCACAGTAATCAGTACCGGCATCGGTACCGATAATGTGGAAATTTTTATGACGGAAATTGACGCGTTGGTAAACATGGATTTAAAAACCCGTGAGCCGAAATCGCGCAAAAAGAAGCTTAAAATTATTCGTATTGGAACTTCCGGTGGTTTACAGGAAGATATCCCGTTAGGAGCACACCTCGCTACTGATTATGCCGTTGGTTTGGATAACCTGATGACCTTTTACGATTTACCGGCCACAACTTTTGAAAAATCAATCGCTGCGGATATTCAGAAAGAGGTAAAAATCCCTTTTCGTCCGTATGTTGTGCAAGGATCTGAAACACTGTTTAACCGTATCGCTCATGACATGATACGGGGTAACACCATTACAACACCCGGGTTTTATGCCCCGCAGGGAAGAAAGGTTAGGGCAACTACTCGCATGCCTAAACTATTGGATGACCTCAATTTTTACCACAATAAAACCAGTGATTTCTGGCTTACTAATTTTGAGATGGAAACAGCCGCGTATTATGCTATGGGCAGGTTACTCGGTCATGAAATGCTGAGTGTTAATGCCATTATTGCCAACCGCATGAAAAACAAATTCGCGAAAGACCCTGAAAAAATTGTTGAGGCCTTAATTAAAAAGGTTCTGGAGCGAATATGATTCAATTGCCGTTAATACCGGCATCCATGCGCACGATATAACGCCCGGCATTAAACGGATCATCGTTATAAAAGCCAGACAAAATCCGGTGGGCAATTTGTTCCACAATCAGTTCCTGATCGGTCTTGCCTTCTTTACCCCGCCAGAAAACCCTGTTGGGATGACGCTTCATATCTTCAACATATTCTTTCGCCCGGTTGAATTGTTCATCGGTGAAGGTAATTGTAAAACAGGTTTTAACGCGTTGAGTTTCCATAGTACAGATGAGTTTACAATTGATATGCCATTTTCAATCTTTTCAAATTAAGTAAAATGACCAAACACAAAGCAAATCCTTGCCCGTGAACGGTCACCCGTGTTCGCAGTTGGGACGGTAGTCGTTTACATGGTATTTTAGCACCTGGTATGAAAGAATTGCATCGTGTTGTTTTACCTAATGGAATCCGCTTGGTTTATCAGCAGGTGGACCATACCCAAATAGTTCACTGTGGCGTATTTCTGGATGTGGGCAGTCGTGATGAAAGCGAAGCCACTCAGGGCCTAACGCATTTTTGGGAGCACATGGCTTTTAAAGGCACCCGAAAGCGAAAGGCTTTTCAGATTATTAACAGTATTGATTCGGTGGGTGGCGAATTAAACGCCTATACCGACAAGGAGAAGGTAGTTTTTTTTGCCTCCGTTCGTGATCAGTATTTTGAGCGCTCAGTTGATGTGCTCGCAGATATTACC
Organism: Flammeovirgaceae bacterium UBA2366; assembly: GCA_002344065.1. Classification (GTDB taxonomy): domain Bacteria; phylum Bacteroidota; class Bacteroidia; order Cytophagales; family Cyclobacteriaceae; genus UBA2336. Next base: position 190,922 of record DDTK01000001.1, on the reverse strand, counting down.
TTCAATTCTGTTTTTCCAGAACCGGAAATTGAAAAGGAGCGGGGTGTTATCCTTCAGGAGATGGCCATGTACCTTGATAACCCTGATGACTCCCTTCAAGATGAGTTCGAATCGGTTATTTATGGTAAACATCCGATGGGAATGAACATCCTGGGCCGCCAGGAAACTGTTTCAACATTTAGGCGTGCAGACTTTAAAGAATTTTTCAAACAGCGAATGGATACAAAAAAAATTGTGTTCAGCTGTGTGGGCAACTTGGCACCATCTGAAGTTGAGGAAACTTTTCGCAAATACTTTAGTGTAATGTCTTCGAGGCGAACGGCAAAAAGAAAGTCCGCTGGAAAGTATAAACCACAACATAAAGAACTGATACGCCCTGTCAAGCAGGCCAAATGTGCGATCGGACGCCCGGCTTATCCGGTTCATCATAATAACAGGATTCCATTTTATTTACTGGTGAACATGTTGGGAGGCCCCGGTATGAATTCCCGTCTCAATATGGCACTGCGCGAGCGGCATGGGTATGTTTATTCTATTGATGCTCATTACATTTCTTATACCGACACCGGAATGTTTGCTGTTTTCTTTGGTACGAAGCCTAATAAACTTGAGCGGTGTATAACACTGGTTCAACAAGAGTTGGATAAGTTTAAGAGTAAACCACTCAATGGCCGTCAGTTGAAGGCCGCCAAGGAACAATTGAAAGGACAAATGGCCATGGCAGAGGAAAACAATCAGAATATGATGATGTTGCTGGGCCGGTCGACACTTGATTTAGATCGTGTGCCATCCCTTCAGGAAGTTTTTGAAATCATCAACGAAACCGATTCGGCAACACTAAGGCGTATAGCCGAGGAAATGTTTGACGCTGATGATTTAAGTTTTTTAAAAATGATTCCAACGTAATATGGATATTCTCAATGCCGATTTGTTACGCTATGCCGAGCAACACACTTCATCTGAAAGTGAGCTATTAAAACGGATCAATCGTGAAACGCACGCACAGGTACTTATGCCACGCATGCTTTCCGGACATTTGCAGGGAAGATTGCTGGCAATGATAAGCTGCATGCTTCAGCCAAAGGCAATCCTCGAAATCGGAACCTATACGGGCTATTCGGCAGTATGCCTGGCCGAGGGCCTTGCCCCTGATGGAAAGCTGATCACCATTGATATTAATGAGGAACTCGAGGAAAGGGTTCGGCAATATTTCAACGAGGCTGGATTATCGAAGAAAGTTGACTATCAGATAGGCAATGCGTTGGATATTATTCCAAAGCTGCAAGGTCCGTTCGATCTTGTTTTTATTGATGCCGATAAAGAAAACTACGCCCGCTATTACGATTTAGTATTCAATCTCGTACCTTTGGGAGGTTATATCCTGGCTGACAACGTGTTGTGGAGTGGTAAGGTGTTGGATCAAAAACCGGATAAAGACACCCGGGCCATCATGGACTTCAATCGAAAGATCCAAAACGATACCCGGGTTGAAAATATCCTGATGCCGGTGCGTGATGGCATTATGATTGCACGTAAAGTGAAGGATTGATTTTTTAGGCTGAATATTTTTTAACCTTAGCAGTATGCGACTCACAGCCATTTTTAGTTTACTTCTGCATGTGGTATTAGCTCAAACTCAGGAGGTTCCGCATAAGATGAACTTTGCGGGTATGACACTCACCATCCGAGACGATGCGCGTAGAGAAATTCAAAAGGATGTTGACGCCCTTACCCAATACCCTAAATATTTCAACATAAAAGTTGATCGGGCAAAAACATATTTCCCCATCATCGAGAAAATATTTGCAGAAGAGCGCTTGCCAGACGACTTCAAATACCTGGTGATCCAGGAAAGCGCCTTGATACCCGATGCTGTATCGGTATCGAATGCCGTGGGGTTCTGGCAGTTTAAAGATTTTACAGCAGCAGAAATGGGGTTGCGTGTAGATAAGGAAATAGATGAACGCATGAACATAGTTTCATCCACTCGGGCTGCTGCACAATATCTCAAAAAGAACAATACTTTTTTTAACAATTGGCTATATGCTTTGCAAGCCTATCAAATGGGAGCTGGTGGTGTGATGCGTGCCGTGAAAGATTATGAGAGCGGAGCAAAGCATATGGAGATTACCAGTCAGACTTACTGGTACGTAAAAAAGTTTCTGGCACATAAAATTGCATTTGAAGGCGCAGTGAGAGGGCAGGGTGAAGTAAACATTATTGCCTACGAAAGCCGTAACAGTAAGTCGTTATCAGTAATTGCAAAAGAAGTTTCTGTTCCGGAGGAAAGCCTGATGGAGTTTAATAAATGGGTGAAGAAGGGAACTATACCGGGTGATAAAAATTATATCGTAGCCATACCGGTTAAAGGTGAGGCTCAGGCTGTTTATGCCTCTGTTGAAAAGGTAAATACCGATCATAACAAACACAATTCGCACAAAAAGCTTGATGCTAAACCGGCCCTTGCCCTACAAAGTGATAAAAAAACTATTAATGGAATTCCTGCCATTAAGGCGCATGCTGGCGAAAACGCGGTTGCTCTGACCAAACGAGCCGGTGTAGGGTTATCTTTTTTTCTGGCATGTAACGATCTTTCTATCAGCGATCCACTGGTTGAGGGACAGTATTATTATCTGAAAAAGAAAAGATCAAAAACCCAGATAGCCTCACATGTAGTAAAGCAATCCGATGAAACGCTGTGGTCAGTAAGTCAGCAATACGGAGTTCAGTTAAAAAGATTGGCAAAGTTAAATCCAGGTTTGCCAACCTTATCGCTTAAGCCTGGCACGCTGGTGGTATTGTCAGGCACCCAAAAGTCTGCGGTTGCTGAACCGGTTGTTGCCAGTACAGTTGAGGTAGAGACAGGTGAATTTTTTAGTTGGTCGGTAAATCCAACCGCTTCTACAAACAAAAGTGCGGAGTGGCCGACTTCAGTTTCTGAGCCCTCGAAGCAGGAGGAAAATACGATTACTAATGTAGTTGAACCCGTTATTGAGACAGAGGATGTAACCCCTGGTAAGGTTGACGAAATAGTTACAACCATGCAACCTAAACCTTTTCCTGCCCAGCATATTGTGGTAGCCGGTGAAACCCTTTATGCCATTTCCAAACAATATGGAATAGGGGTTATGGACATTGTGAACTGGAATCAGTTGAAGATGGAAGACGGAATAAAGCCCGGTCAAACATTAATGCTTCGAGATCCGGCTCAGCCTGATAGCCTTATGGATACCGCAAAGCAAGATGAATTTATTGTATATGAGGTAAAACCATCCGATACGCTGTACAGTGTTGCGCGGAAGTATGGCGTTACCATAAAAGACCTGATGGACTGGAATCAGAAAAAGGATTTTAATGTTGCTACGGGCGAGAAGCTTAAGATTCAGATGAAATAAGCTTAATTTTACTTCCTTTTTTGTGAATTTATTACGTCAACCCCTTGATTTTAGTAAGGACTGGCTTAAAGTATCTAAAAAAGGATATTTTTGTGACTTGCGATTTTGTCAGAATTTAAAGCAATGTAATTGACTCTTATTGGGATGGAAACGGATACAAAATCCATTGATTTAGTAATGTTGGTAGATGATAACGACACCGACAATTTTATCAGTAAACGTATTATCGAAATCACCAAATTCTCGAAGCGGGTTGAAGCGAAGGGCTCGGGTAAGGCTGCACTTGATTATTTGAAAGAAAACGAAAATAAGGCTGAGAACCTGCCGAGCCTGATTTTTCTGGACATTAATATGCCGATTGTTGACGGTTTTGTGTTCTTATACGAGTTCGAAAAATTCAATGAAATTGTGCGCAATAAGTGCAAGGTGATTATTCTTTCCAGCTCTGACAATAAGCGTGATATTGATAAGATTGTTAACAACAATCATGTAATTAAGTTTATCACCAAACCGCTTACCGAAATCGCTCTCGAAGAAATCAAATTGAACAATATTTAGTCTCTGTTGTTCTTTAAGATCTGTTATAAACCCTCATTTCATCTATGAAAACTATCCTCATCACAGGTGCCAGCACAATTATGTTTCTGTTGATTTCTTTTTTTGGATCAGCTCAAATCATCAAGCCCGATACCACCTCAAACTGGAAGAAGAAGTTGCTCTTCAATATTAATGTTAATCAGGCATCATTTTCATCTAATTGGAAGGCAGGAGGAATAAACTCAATAGGCTTGAATGGGGCCTTTAATTACAAGGCCAACTATTCAAACGATAAAATAACCTGGGACAATGAAATAGGCCTTCTCTATGGATTTGTCGATAACAGTGGCCAAGGATTTCGTAAAACCCTGGACCGGATATTTCTGGATACCAAAGTGGGTTATAAGCTATCCGATAAGTGGAGTCTGTTTACGTCACTGAACTTTTTAAGTCAGTTTTCTAAAGGATTCATTTACAACGATGATGATACCGAGGATTTAATCTCTGATTTTCTGGCTCCGGCATTTATTACCTCAGCATGGGGTTTTCAATACAAACCGGTGGATTACTTCTACCTCCGACTATCACCATTCTCTCCGCGCATTACTATTGTTAGCGACAATAACGGCCGATTTGACGAAGTTGATCCGATTAGTCCCTACGGTGTACTGGTTGGTGAGTCAACACGTATGGAGTGGCTGGCCTTTCAATTAGCGGCAGACTTCGACAAGGAGATAGCCAAAAATTTAAATTTAAAGTGGCGTTATATGATGTTTGTCAACTATGAAAACCTGGAGGCAAAGTTGATTGATCATCGTTTAGACTTGATGCTTTCTGCAAGAGTCAATAAATTCATTACGGTTGGATTAGGCGGAATTCTTATATACGATTTCGATCAGGATCCCGGAGCCCAAGTTAGTCAGGTATTCAATTTTGGATTCGCCTATTCTTTTCAGAATTACGAAGAGAAGAAATAGCCTTTTTTAAAAATCCGGATCAAGCCCTAACCGATCTTTCAAGAGTATCAGGTTAGGGTTTTTTTCTGCCAGGTGTTCAAATTTCTCACGGTTGGTATATATAACCTTTTTGCTATCGTTGCTTTTTAGCTCACCGGTTATCTGAATGGCGTAATTATTTAAACTTTCCCGTACATATTGCATCAAATCACTTTTCAAATCACTGAGCAAGGTTTCCTGAACGGGATTATGAAGGTGTACAATTACGGTTGATTCTTGAAGTTCAATTTGCTGCGTTAGGAGCTGGTACTCTGCCCGGTATTTTTTTCGTTGCTCAGCAAATTCCAGCCAAACTTCCTGCAGACGTTTAAAAGTATAAGGCTGATTGGCTATTGGCTGGTTGATTTCCTTTTGTTCAGGTTCAACCGGTGTGTTACCCGATTGTAATATGTTTTTAAGAGCAGGAATTTTTGGCGTGCTCTTACTGCGTGAGGTTGAACGCAATGTTGGTTCAACTGTTTCCGTAACTGCTTTCTTTGGTAAGTTGTTAGTTTGTGGAATTTCTTCTGGGGCTTTTGCTAAAGGGGCAGCCTCGGGTTCTTTTACGGATTCGTCAGTAATTTTTTTTTTAATGCCTCGGGCTGAGGAGGAAAAGCATCAACGTTGAAAACAGCCTGAACGTGGGCCATCTTCATCAACGCCAGTTCAACAGAAAGGCGTTGGTTTTTGCTACTCTTATACTGAATGTCGCATTGATTGGCTATGTTAAGCCACGAGAGCAATAATGAGGGAGAGGCAGCCTGGGCTTGCTGAGCGTATTTCTTCTTCACACTTTCCGGCACCTCCATCAATTCGGTAGTGCGGGCATCTTGCGATACCAGCAAATTGCGCAAATGCTCACTCAGCCCAACAATGAAATTTTGTCCGTCAAAACCTTTTCTGAGTATTTCATCAAGAATCAGCAAAGGTTGTGTATGATTTTCGGAAAGTAGTGTATCTACTACTGCGAAGTAGTAATCGTAATCGAGAATATGCAGGTTCTGTAGAACATCCTTAAAGGTTATACCCTTTCCGGATGAGTACGTGACCATCAGGTCAAAAATTGATAGTGCATCCCGCAACGCTCCATCCGCTTTCTGGGCGATGAGGTGTAATGCCTCATCCTCCGCATCGACACCTTCCTGTTTGGCAATAGTTTTTAAATGATCACCGATATCGGATATCTGTATGCGGTTAAAATCAAAAATCTGGCAACGGGAAAGAATGGTTGGAATCACTTTATGTTTCTCCGTAGTAGCCAGTATGAAAATGGCGTATGATGGTGGCTCCTCCAGGGTTTTTAAAAATGCATTAAAGGCTGCATTCGACAGCATGTGAACCTCGTCAATAATATACACCTTAAACTTGCCAAACTGAGGAGGGTAGCGCACCTGGTCAATCAGGTTACGAATATCTTCAACAGAGTTGTTGGAGGCGGCATCAAGTTCAAAAATGTTCAGGGAGTTTACTTCGGCCTTTTCTTCAAAGCCATTGATCAGTCGTGCCACTATTCGGGCGCAGGTAGTTTTCCCTACTCCGCGGGGTCCGCAGAATAGGAGTGCCTGGGCTAATTTATTATTATCGATGGCATTTTTAAGCGTTGTGGTGATGTGCTCCTGACCCACCACCTCAGCAAACCCGGTTGGGCGGTATTTTCGTGCCGATACAACAAAATTATCCATGGGCTTGCAAGTTAAAATTCAATTGGCAATTAGCAATTAGCTTTTGGCGATAAGGGAACTTTTATGTCCATCAATTGATTAATATTGCAATTGATTGGTAAATTGAAAACTTACCAATTGATAATTGTTCATTGATTTAGGGGCCGACCGGTTTTGACAGGATGTGTTATAACGTGTGTAAGCATGCAGGCTCATGGGATGAGAGCCTTAAAAGATAGTCCTAAACCATACGTGGCGAGACTAACTACGCCATGGCTGCTTAATCTGACATAACGTTGGGTTAGCTTACCCCGATTAAGAATTGGGGGGCCATCATCGCTCAGTGCGCTGTTCTGCAGGTGCTGATATAGCGGTGTCGTTTTGCAGAACTGCTCTGTGTGACGTTACATCATGCAGCTAAGATACCGTAACTACGGAATGCGTTGGCTGTTGCCTGCCGGCATATTCCCGACAATCAAAGTCAACTAAGCATGTAGAAGATACGATTATGATCTTCTCTGGACCAGGGTTCGATTCCCTGCGGCTCCACTTTTACTCCCATGTTAAACATTCTTATACCAAGGTATTCAAACCTGAGATAGGAATGTTTTCTTTTTATACCGTTCGGTAGTTCTACACTTGATTCACCCTAAGATTTAATACTACCTTAGCAATCGTTTGCATATTTTTAGGTAAGAAAATCTATTATCAAAAGTTTGTTTTCTTACCTGATAAACAGCACCCTTTTTTTAATGGAAGGATATTTAAATTAAAAACTTTAAGCCACTCATTATGGAAATTTCACACATTGAACATATTGGAATCGCAGTTGCTGATTTGGAAAAGGCAATCGAGTTTTATGAAAATGTACTTGGATTAAAATGCTATCGTATTGAAGAGGTTGAAGATCAGAAAGTGAAAACAGCATTCTTTCAGGTCGGTCAAACAAAAATTGAACTATTAGAGAGCACCGCACCGGATGGGCCGATAGCAAAATATATTGAAAAGAAGGGCGAGGGAATGCATCACCTTGCTTTTTCTGTAAGGAATATTGAAAAACAACTGGAAGAAGTTTCTTCTAAAGGTGTACAACTCATCGATAGTAAACCCAGAAAGGGCGCTGAGGGCCTGGATATAGCCTTTCTTCATCCTAAATCAACCAAAGGAGTTTTGGTTGAATTTTGTGAAAAACGATAAGGAGGAGTTTAATTTGATGAAATTTTAAAAAGTGGGGCAGTGAAGATTATGGGCCAGTTTCCAGAATTTTTGCCGGCAAAATACCATTAAGTTTTAGGATAGTGTGAACCCAGATTATTCATGAGCAAACAACAAATTTTTTCAGATTTCCCCGCGATCACCAAACAACAGTGGATGGATAAAGTCATTCAGGATTTAAAGGGAGCGGATTTCTCCAAAAAATTGGTGTGGAATACCTATGAAGGATTTTCAGTGGATCCATTTTATACAGAGGAGGATGTTCTTCCACTGGCTGACTTTACCGCGTTTGTTAAGTCAGTACAACCGCTGAATGTCCAGTGGATTAATTACGCTGAAGTAAGCACCGGTTCTGCGCAGCAACAAAAGCTACAGGCAGAGCGATGTATTCAGCAAGGAGCCGATGGACTGATATTTAGTATTGATCGGGCGACCAATTTTTTATTTGATGAGATTTTAGCCTCAGTTGATCCAACTGTTGTTCATATATCCTTTGTCCTGTCGGAGCCGGATCCTGATTTTATTGCAGCGTACTTTAAGTACCTTGAAAAGCGAAGAGTATCGTTGGGGGCTATTCATGGTTTTTGTGATGCAGACATACTGGAAAAATGGATCACCGGAGAAACTAAGATTCAGACCTCCACGATTCAATCGCTTGCACGTCAGCTTCAGTTAACAAAAAAAGCTACGGGTTTCAGGGGCCTCACAGTTCGGTCAAATACTTTTGTTGATGCCGGTGGAAATGTAACCCAGGAACTTGCTTTTCTTTTGAACAAAGTTGTGGCCTATACGGATCTACTTTCAGATGCCGGACTTTCACCTAAGGAAATCTTTAGTGAGGTACACCTCAGAACAGCTATTAATGGCGATTACTTTTTTGAAATTGCCAAGTTGCGTTCGTTACGGGCCTTGTATGCTACATTGATAAATCACTATTCGCTCGATCAGGTGAAAGCAACTATTTTATCCGTTAGTTCAATATGGTCGAAATCACGGTATGATGCCCACACGAATATGTTGCGCAATACCACCGAAGCTATGGCTGCTGTTACTGGAGGATGCGATGGACTACTGATCAAACCGCATACGAATACTTCTTCAACACCAGATGAATTTAATGTGCGCATGGCGTTGAATGTTTCCAATATTCTCAAGGCTGAATCCTACTTCGATCAGGTTTCTGATGCGGCCGGAGGCGCTTATTACATAGAAGTGCTCACCCATAAGTTGTATGAAAATGCCTTGAACTTGTTTAAAGAAGTGGAACAGGAAGGTGGATTTGTAAAGGCTTTTGAACAGAATAAAGTTCAGCTGAGAATAGCTAGTGTACGTGATAAAAAATTGCAGGATATCCATACCCGAAAGCAAGTGTATGTGGGTATTAATCAGTATGCTAATCCTGCTGAAACACTTCCTGTTGCGGTAACAGACGAGCATAAGGAAAACGATCATGTATTGGTTGCGCAGCATGCCACGAGGAGTTTTGAAATTCTGCGACAGCGAACACAGCAATTTGCCAATGGACACGGTAAGGTCCCGGAAATATTTCTGCTTGCATTTGGTAACCTTGCCATGCGTAAAGCGCGGGTGGCATTTTCACAAAATTTCTTTGCCGCAGCCGGCTTCAGTTCAGCTGAGCACTTTCATGAGAATCCATTGACTGGAATTCAGCCTGCACTGAGCAGTGACTCACAGGTTATTGTATTGTGTGCTTCGGATGATGATTACACGCTTCATGCAGAAGCATGTGTAAAAGCATTTAGGAAAAATAATTCTAATAAAATCCTCGTACTGGCCGGTTATCCGCCAATGTTGGTGGAAAGTCTGCAGGCTGCAGGACTGGACTACTTCATTCATATTAAATCCAATGCGGTAGAAGTTTTGTCCGTCATTCAGGATAGGATTTTTGCTCCAGCTGAGAAAAACTGACAATTAGTTTTAAAAGATGCATTATGAGGCCTGATTTTTCATCACTTGATATAACTAAACTTCCTTTGATTGAACGTGCTAAAAGCACTGGATCAGAATCTAATCTCACGGCCGAGGGCATACCAGTAAAAGGCAGGTATGATCTGACGGATTTAACAGAAGCAGAACATTTGCGCTACGCTGCCGGGCTACCTCCTTTTTTACGAGGTCCTTATTCTACGATGTACGTAACGCGTCCGTGGACGATCCGTCAGTATGCCGGGTATTCAACAGCCGAAGAATCCAATGCCTTCTATCGCAGAAACCTGGCAGCAGGACAGATGGGTTTGTCGGTAGCTTTTGATTTAGCAACACACCGCGGTTACGATTCAGATCATCCGCGGGTAGTGGGCGATGTTGGAAAGGCAGGTGTTGCGATTGACTCTATACTGGATATGAAAATTCTGTTCGATCAGATTCCGCTGGATAAGATGTCAGTTTCAATGACTATGAACGGTGCGGTTATTCCCATTCTGGCTTTTTATATCGTAGCAGCCGAGGAACAAGGTGTTTCAATGGAGAAGCTTAGTGGCACCATTCAAAATGATATTCTAAAGGAGTTCATGGTGCGCAATACATACATCTATCCACCTGCGCCCTCTATGCGTATCATCGGTGATATTTTTCGATTCACCAGCCAGTACATGCCGAAGTTTAATTCTATTTCTATTTCGGGTTATCACATGCAGGAGGCCGGTGCAACGGCAGATATTGAGTTGGCTTATACGCTGGCCAATGGATTGGCCTATATCCGAACCGGTATTGAAGCAGGTCTTTCCATTGATGAATTTGCACCACGGTTATCCTTTTTCTGGGCTATCGGCATGAATTATTATATGGAGATAGCTAAACTGCGCGCAGGTCGTTTATTGTGGTCAAAGATTGTGAAAGGATTTAATCCGAAAGATCCCAAGTCGATGGCCTTACGCACGCATAGTCAGACTTCGGGCTGGAGCTTGAGTGAACAGGATCCCTTCAACAACGTTGCCCGTACCTGTATTGAAGCCCTGGCTGCGGCCTGTGGTCATACGCAATCATTGCATACCAATGCGTTGGATGAAGCAATTGCTTTACCCAGTGATTTTTCGGCAAGAATTGCAAGAAACACACAATTGTACATTCAGGATGAAACCAACATGACTCGTGTTGTTGATCCTTTTGCAGGATCGAATTATGTGGAGTACCTGACCAAAGCGCTAGCCGAGAAAGCATGGAAGCATATGGAGGAAATTGAATCCTTAGGAGGAATGGTAAAAGCTATTGAAACAGGTATTCCAAAAATGCGAATCGAAGAAGCTGCTGCACGCAAACAGGCACGCATTGACTCAGGAAGAGATGTGTTGGTAGGCGTTAATAAGTATGTTAGCGGAGAACCTTCTGACATTGAAACGCTGGAAGTGGATAATACTGCCGTGCTTCACGCGCAGGTAGAGCGATTAAAAAAGTTACGAAGTGAACGAGATCAGGGAACTGTAGAAGCTTCGTTAAATGCGCTGACTGAATGCGCAAGGACAGGCGAAGGAAATTTGTTGGCGTTGGCAATAGATGCCGCCCGGAAACGTGCATCTTTGGGTGAAATATCGGATGCTATGGAAAAACATTTCGGAAGACACAAAGCAACCATTCGAACCATTTCTGGAATTTATTCTCAACAACGAGGAGAAGATGCTGAGTTTAAAGAAGTACAGGAACTCACAGACGAATTTGCCAAACTGGATGGAAGACGCCCGCGAATACTCGTAGCCAAAATGGGTCAGGATGGCCATGATCGGGGCGCCAAAGTAATTGCTACCTCGTTTGCTGATATGGGTTTTGATGTTGATATCGGACCACTATTTCAAACTCCGGAAGAAGTTGCTCGTCAGGCGGTTGAGAATGATGTACATATTGTAGGGGCATCATCCCTGGCGGCTGGTCATAAAACATTGATACCAAAGTTGATTGATGAACTTAAGCGGTTAAAGCGGGAAGATATACTGGTTATTGCGGGTGGTGTAATTCCGAAGAAAGATTATGATTTTCTCTATGAAAAAGGAGTGGCTGCCATCTTTGGCCCTGGAACTAAAATACCACACGCTGCAAAAGTTATTCTGCATAAGGTGATGACTATTTTAAAGGGCAATTAGCAAGTAAGATGACTGATGATGAGTGTAAATCTTGCTCAAGTAATTGGAGTAGATCGACTAGAATAGCAAGTTACTAAAAAACAAAAAGCCGCCCCGTTTCCGGTGGCGGCTTTCACTCAAACCAAACCCCACATTATGCTGGCCAGTCGCTAACGCCACCCGCCAGGTTGTGTACCTTAAATCCTTGCTTGGCCATCATGTTACAGGCCTGACCGCTGCGGTTGCCGCTGCGGCAAAACAGAAAGTATTCTTTGTTCTTGTCGAGCGTTGAAATTTGTTGAGCAAAATTGGCCGACATAATATCGATGTTCCGTGCACCGGAAATACTCCCTGAACGGAATTCACCTTGTGTACGCACATCAATCAGCACGGCACCTGGTGTAGCTTTGTATTTTGCTTTAAACTCTGCACCACGAAGTTCTTCGTAGTTTTTGGTTCCTAATCCAAATAATCCAAACATATATTTATTCTAAATTTATTGTTACAATGGTTCGGGTTAAACATGATGCAAAGATCAGCAGAGTTCTCTTTCTGATCCGTTACTTTTGTTACGTAGGAAAAAATTGTATCGAGGCAGTTAGTCAGGCTCGGAACGGAAGATGATGTGCCAAATGCCTCGCAGTTCGCCTTCGGCATAGCCAATGGCTTTATCCTGTGGATAATTGCGTTGAATTGCAGCCATTGTTTCCGGCTTAATGTCCAGATCAGGTGAGCCGTGACAATTTAAACACATGGCCTGCATTATAATCGGTTTAATATAATGCACTTCACCAGTGGTTCGGATGAGTTTGGTACGTGGGCTACCAGATTTGAATTCTTCAAATACAGTATGCTCCAGACTATCGGGTTGGTTTAATGGATTTCGATACTGCAGAGAAGTTCTTCTTATTATAATATCCGGGGTGGCATGGCTTGCCGTAAGCGGATACGCTTTCTCGTTACAGAACTGAATAGCATATGCAAAGCCCTGTTCACCAATAGCGGTCAGCAGGGAATTGCGTAACGTATCGAAGGTTAGTGAAACAAGTTGGTCTCCTTTTTTAATAATAACTGAATCAGGGATTGACTCTGTAGAATGATTTTCCTGCTTGGGTTGGTTACAGGATACAACAAGTATAATAACGAATAAAAAGAGCGCACTATAACATAAAGTGCTCTTCATTTCTTTGATTTGGATTTCTTTTTTTTAGTCAGCTTCTTTTCGATAGTGTTAATTTTATCCTCCAGTTCAAGCAGCTTATTGATGATAATGATATGTGTATGCCGTGCATCAATACCCACCACACTGTCTTTACTGTGGATGTAGTTGCCAATGGCCTCGTATGCCGGATCGTCTTTACTGATCAGGTGCTTTTCCGGTTTCATCGGATTGTTTTTTAGATTCGAATATATTCAATAATAGCCCACCCATAAGTCCGCCATATAAGGTGCTGTTAACAGGTGAAGAAGTTATGGCGCAACTTCCGCTGGTACAACCTATGTAGTACCAGTATAAAAAACCGGCTGCCGCCCCCAGGGCGATACCAATGGACCACTTCAGGATAACTATTTTCATTTGGAAGGATAACGTTTAATTAATCTCAAAGCTATAAATGTTCATAATAACCTTGGGTGATTTTGGTTACATAAGGGTCCTTTTAAGAGATTCTGCCCCCAACAGGCCAATTCGTATTCCTTGTTATTTGGATATTCCTTTTCTTTTACCCGGAAATTTGTGAACTTTCACGCTAAATGTTTTTTGAAAATAATCATATACCTTAATACTGGCGCCTCTCACTTATTTTTTTCGCTGGATTGAGGTAAAACAATAGATTTTTTAAACGGAGTAGTTTTTTACCTACCCTTAACAGTAATGAGAGTCAGGGTTCACTATGTAATGGTTTTCCTGCTTGTGCTGGCGCATGCTTATGCGTTTGGCCAAAGTTGCGATTGCCCCCCGGTGGCCAGTTGCGGGGCATGTGTAGGCGGCCTTAAAAGTTTATCGCTTCGGTATACCGGGGCATCCGGCTCAACTATACGTGTTACGGATGGAGCCACAGAAGTTTTTAATGATATTCTGTTTTCAGGACAGGTATTTTCCTTTACGGGCACAAATCCCAACGACAAATTTACAGGTTCAACTATTTCCATTTACATCAACGGGTTTCTTCACACCACCATACAAACGGCTTGCTCTGGAGGAACGTTTGTGAAAAGTGTTTATGGTTTATTTACGGTTACTGCCGGAACCAGTTTAAATGGTGGAGCGCTTTGCTGTGCACCGGGCACCACGGATTTAATTCCTCCGGTGATCACCAATTGTCCTGTAAACATAACACTACCCCTTGTTTCAGGTTGTTCCCGATCCGTAACCTGGACGCCTCCATCTGTTTCTGACAATTGTGCAGTGGCCAGTTTTACCAGTACATTACCTGGAAATATCACCGTATTTCCAGGCAGCACATTCACGCTGGGAACAAGCACGGTAACCTATACCGCATTAGACATCTATAATAATTCAGCTACCTGTGTTTTTACTATAACGTTAACCGACAATATTCCACCAGTCATTAACGGAACATTAAACAATATAACCCTTTCTGCGAACGCTAATTGCAAAGCTGTTGCCACATGGACACCTCCAACCGCTTCTGATAATTGCAGTGTTTCAAGTTTAGTGAGCAGCCATTTTCCCGGTCAGGAATTTAATGTCGGTTCAACGGTAGTTACCTATACCGCAACGGATGGATCGGGCAATGTTGCTACCCGTAATTTTACTGTGGTGGTGGAAGATGTAACACCTCCGGTAATTACCAACTGTCCTGCATCCATTACAATCCCAGCTAATACTAATTGTACCGCAACCGTAAACTGGACTCCACCTACGGCTTCAGATAATTGTGGAGTAACAAGTTTTACAAGTAATCGAAATCCCGGCACTGAATTTCAGATTGGTACAACGGTAGTTACCTACACAGCCCGCGATGCCCGTGGAAACGAAACCGTATGTCAGTTTAATGTTGTAGTTACCTTCAATCAGCCACCACAACTAACGGGTTGTCCGGAGAACATAACCGCCACTGCGGAAATAAATGGAGAAGCGATTGTAACGTGGGATGAGCCTGTTTTTGCCATTGTGTGTGGCACGCTTACCGTTGAACAATCGCATGAGCCGGGAAGTAGTTTTGGTGTGGGTACTACAGAAGTTGTTTATACAGCTTCCGATGGATTAGGCAACTCAACGCGATGTTCCTTTATAGTTACCGTACAACCAGGCTCTTTCGAAGTTGAGATTCCTAAATTGATAACGCCCAATGGTGATGGAGTTAATGACACCTGGGAGATAAGAAATTTGCAGCGGGCATCCTCTAATTCAGTAACGGTATTCGATCGGTGGGGGAGCGTTATCTATCAGGCTACTGGCTATAATAATGAGTCGGTAGTGTGGGCCGGACAGAATAAAAGTAATTCATTGGTTCCTACGGGCACCTACTTTTATATTATAGAAGCAACCACCGGTAATGAAAAGTTTAGATGGGAAGGATTTGTTGAACTGGTACAATGAGCATCTTGTGTAAAATATTGAAAAAGTCATTAATCATTGTTTACATGATGCTTGCCGGTGTTTGGGGGAGCAACGCTCAGCAAAATCCGCATTATACACAGTATATGTTTAGCGGGCTTGTTATCAATCCGGCCTATGCCGGTGTTGATGAAGCCTTGAGCGCTATGGTTATCGACAGACGCCAGTGGAGCGGACTGGAAGGAGCGCCAAAAACTCAAACGCTCTCTCTTCACACGCTTACTGCAAAAAGAAAAGTTGGGTTAGGATTACTGGTAGTGAATGATGAGATCGGTATTCATAGAAATCTGACTGTACAAGGGAGTTACGCATACCACCTGAAAGTGGCCAGCAATTCCTTTCTTTCGTTTGGCTTGCAAGCAGGCGCGTTTCATATCCGATCGGATTATGGATCAATTGGGGTCCCTGATCCGAAATTGAATAATGTAATTATCAATGAGCTTTTCTTTGAAGTGGGTGCAGGGGTGTATTTTCGTAGCAAGAGATTTCATTGGGGTATATCTGCTCCGGAGTTATTACCAAAAACAACATCGTTAAATGAAACCGAATCGATAGACCTTAAAAACATCAATTTGTTTTCTTTTTTAAAGTACCGGTTTACGGTTAGCCCCGCCTGGGAATTTGAACCAGCATTTTTGTTAAAGTACGCCAATGATTTACCGCTTTCCGCGGATGCGGCCATGACCTTTATTTACAAGGATATTCTTATCGCAGGTGTATCGTACAGGTTAGATGCTTCTTTGGGTTATCTGATGAAGGTTCGTGTAGTGCCCCAATTGCAATTTGGGTATGCCTATGATTATCCGATGGGTTCGCTTACACAATTAAATAACGGTTCGCATGAATTGATGGTCCAATACCTGTTTCGGTATGAGCGGTCGGGCATTAAATCTCCACGACTATGAGAGCAATGAAAGTGCTTGTTGTTTTGGGATTGGTTTTGTTGGTTGAGTTATTTCTATCTAATCATGTACTTGCGCAACAGTCCATTGTTCAGCTATTTAAATCAGATCTCACCCTGGCAAATGAACATTTCGAAAAGGGAGAAATTGTTCCGGCTTTGAAATTATACGAGCGATCCAAAAGAACAGGCAACACTTACCTGATGATGGGGCGATGTTATTTTCTGCTAAGGGATTATCAACAATGTGCAGATGCCTATGCACGGGCTTATTCGCGCGGAGACCAGTTCGAACGAGTGGATTATTTAAATTTGGCGGAAGCCCAGCTTTCTTTAAAAAATTATGAACAGGCTGAATTGAACTATCAAAAGATTTTGGACATGGAGCCGGATAACGAATGGATTCAAAAAAAACTGTGGCGCATATCCAACATGCACTACCTGTATGAAGATTCTATTCACTTTGCTACCCGCCTTTTATCCATCAATACACCAGCTTCTGAATGGAACGCCCTGTCGTTTGATGGCGGTGTATTGTTTCTCTCCAATCGTGAAACCAATAAGCCAGTAAAAAAGCTTGATGCTTCTACACAACAGAATTTCTTCAGACTTTATCAGGCCATGGAAAAACCCGATACCTTACAAGAGGGCTGGGGTAAACTTTATGGCAACCCAAATAGTTATGCCAGTGCGGTTCCGGTTAATGGAAATGTCGGTTCATTTTCCCTGTATGACAATCGAAAAAAAATGGTTTATACCGCATCGTTGCCAACAAAAAATTCGCAAGGCATCAGAATGTTAGGTTTATTTTTTGCCGAGTTGCGTGATGGAAAATGGCAATCAACCGGTGCATTTCCATACAATGAGATAACTTGTTCATTCACCGATCCTTTTGTCGATGACCAGGGTAAAACACTTTATTTTGCTTCTGATAAAAGTGGAGGAAAGGGTGGAATGGATCTCTATCGATCAGAATGGGTAGACGGTAAATGGGCTACACCGGTCAACCTGGGCGAATCCATCAATACACCGATGAACGAAGTGTCTCCTTATGTGCACAGCGGTATGTTTTATTTTTCTTCCAATGGTCATGCGGGTCTGGGTGGGTTAGATATTTTTAAAACAACCATAACCGATTCCTTTACCGATGAACCGGTAAACCTGGGGCATCCCCTTAATTCACCGCATGATGATTTTGCTTTTGCTTTCTCTGATCCGTCCGGTTTGCGTGGATTTTTAAGTTCAAACCGAAAGGCTGGCGGCCTGGATGATGATGTGTTTGAGTTTGACATGGACATGCAAACCTATCCATTTGTGGTAGCCGGTATACTTAAGCAAATGGATCATTCATGGAGTGACTCCTCCAGTATGCGCATTATGAAAAATGCCCGCATTCGGTTAGTAGACACGGTTCGTAAAGCTATTGTTCAGGAGATTACTTCTGATTCAGACGGTAAATTTTCACTTAGCATCCCTTATTTCAGTAAGTACGGTGTTTACGTAATTGATGAAGATGGGATTGAGAACATGGCTGTATTTGAAATCCCCCGCCAACGAAAAGAGGCTACACTTCATGAAGTTGTGATAATTAAGGATATCTTTCAAACGCTTAAGAACTGATTTTACGCGAGATGTTAGAAAACCTTTGTGGAGCTTGGTGATTTTGTGTTTTTGTGGCGTGAAGTCAATAGCCACCAATACACGAAAACACAAAAGAATAACGTAAGTGCTTAACGTCAATTAAACTAAGTGTTAACTAAACCCTGATGCAACCGGTGCGCATCTTCAATACAATACCAATCAAGACCTTCACACTGCTGTTCTTTTTGTGGTGCACACTACCGATCACACTTTTGATTGCTCAGACGAAACAACGCGTTCAGGTAAAAGCGTTTGATCAGCAGTTGAAGCCTTATAAAAATCTGGAGTTGCTGATTAATAATTCCATAAAAGTCAATACAGGCGAGCGTGGATATGATTTTGTTGAGATGAGCGAATCAGATTTTCCCATTCGTTCCGTACAGGTTAACAATGAAGGGCTGGAACCAGCCTCCTGGAATTTCAGTAAAGGCATCCTTGAAATTACGGTTCGAAAAAAAAATTACAGGTTAGTGCCGGTACTTGTGGTTACTGATCAACAGCAACCTGTGGCAAAGATCGAAGTAACCTACACGGGTGTTCGAAGGTTAAAAGTTGTTACCAATAATGATGGCCGGATTGAACTTCCGCTTGATCCGGATGAGCAGATGGGCTCTATGGATCAATTTATCATTGTGGGCTACAGACCTATGAGTCTGGTTTCAAGGAATAATACCTACACGCTGACTATTAGCCGGATAATACAGGAAGAAAGCAAGCAAGTTGTACCTTCACCTGAGGCTACAAAACCTTCTTATCAACGAACGCTCGATCAGTTGGACACCACAAAAAGTTTGAGCTCGTTTTATCAGGTTATTCGTGATATTCCCTTAAATGATCTACGTGAGGAAGACAAAAGGATTGTTGATGGTCGCTTCAATACGTTGTTGCGTGCCATGCAGGAATCAGTTCGGGCTGAACGGCCGGCACGGGTTTATATCAGTGATACATCTGCCGTGTCCGAGGATTTGCGATTATTGATTGAACAAGCCAACCGTGAAAGTCAGGAGTTGGAAAATCAACGCGCTGAATTTGAGTTACAAATTGGTACGCTAAACAGGAAATTTTCTTCAGGCTTAGCCGATCTTGATCCTGAATCCAGAGAGAAACTTTTGGGAGAGATAGCCATCCTGGAAAGGATAATACAGGAAAACGATAGTCGCTTTACTTCCAACCAAAGTGAATTCAAAAGAATATTGGATGAACTTAAGGAAAAGTATTTTGACATCAGCACATTGGAAACCCGGTTAACTGAAAGCGAAGCGCTGCGGTTACAGGAACAGCGTGAATTCAGGCAGCGTATTCTTATTGCCCTTGGGGTGGTGGCCTTGTTCAGTATCCTGATTGTTTTGTTGGTACGGCTCAGCGCCCGGCTTCGTAGTCAAAAGAAAAAATTGACAGTTGCGAATAATGAGATTCGCATGATCAACGCCAACCTTGAAAACATTGTTTCCAAACGCACTAAAATGCTTCGGGAAGCAAATGCCGAACTGGATACCTTCTTATATAAGGCATCGCACGATTTACGCACGCCCGTGGCCTCCATTTATGGATTATGCAGCCTGGCCGATCATATTCCTAAGGAAGAATTGCTTGGAAAAATTTTAGATTCCAACACGCGTATGGACAGACTTCTCATAAGTCTGAACGTGATCAGCGAAATAAATCAACCCAGCGATTACGGTGAAGTCAGCCTGCGGGAAGCGGCAGAACGCATACTTAAAAAATTCACAGCTGACATTAAGCGAAATAACGTACAGGTTCTTTTTTCCTGTCCCGATATTATTTCCATTAAAACCTATCCACATCTTTTAGAGGTAGTGATTACCAATATGGTGGATAATGCACTTTTCTTTGGTTCATTGAGCGATGTGACTGAACAGCGGTTGGCTGTGAGTATTGCTCAGGCAGGTGAACAGATTGAAATTACAGTTGAAGACAATGGCATTGGTATTGATGAGAGCGTACGTCCGAATATCTTCAATATGTTTTTTAAAGGAACGGAGCAATCGCGGGGCAACGGCTTAGGTCTATATATATTGAGCCGATGTTTACGGCCAATGAAAGGTAATGTTTCGGTCGATTCAAAGACTGGGGCTTACAGTCGCTTTACTGTTCAGTTGCCACAGGTATTGAAAAGCTAGGTATCCTGCACATTGAAGGGAAGGATACCTGTTAGTAAGAAGCCTTCTCCTACATTTGTTCTAAAACAAACATAGGAGATGGTATCTAGTACTTCGCGGGCTGACCCTTCTTCGGGGTCGACTTCAAAATAAAATCACGGATGTGTTCATTTGAAGTGGCCAGGTCTTCCTCGCGCAGGTACATCATGTGGCCGCTGCGGTAGCCTTCAAAACGAAAACGATCTTTTAATTTACCACTGGGGTCAAGTTGCCACATGGTATACTTCGCTTCAAAGTAAGTGGTGGCGCCATCGAAGTAACCGCATTGAAACATTACATTCAAATACGGGTTGGCGGCCATAGCCTGCCGCAGGTTAACTCCGGTATTGTCGTTGCTGCGGTCCCAAGGATTTACCGGGCCAAACATATTGTACTTCACATCAGTTTTGTATTTCAACACTTCGCGTAGATAATAATTGATGGCAGGGGTGAATGAATGTAACCATGAGGTTAGCTCAGAGTTGTAATCAGGGCGGTCGCCTGCATCCTTACGGTCGATGCCAAGGTAACGTGAATCCAGTCGGCCAACCGTATACCCTTTATCACGCAACAACTCTTTCCAGAAGAATGCGGTTGGCACATCCAGATTATGTTGGAGTATAACTTTGTCTGAAATGCCAGAGTAATAGGCCATTTTTGCAGCTACTTGTTTGCGTTTAGCATCAGCCAGAAATCCACCACGTGCCATGGCCGGTAAAACTTCATTAATGGTGTACTCCTCTACTTCAGGTAACAGGTCAGTCAAATCCCTGCGTTGTAATTCCTGGGGCAATGCTTTTTGATACCATGCTGCTGCAGTAAAATAAGGAAGGCGGTTGGCGGCTTCTACCTGATCGCCCCGGTTAATGCCAAGGCCAGTCGGGGAAACCAGAATCACACCATTCAAGTACATCCACTGTGCGTTTTGCAATTCCAGTGCAAGACCAGATACGCGTGTTGTTCCATAACTTTCACCAATTAAATATTTGGGTGATTGCCAACGATTTTTTCTTGACACAAACGTAGTCATCCATTCAGCCAGATATTTAATATCGGCATTGACACCAAAAAATTCTTCACGCTTGGCGTCCTTGTCCAAAATTCTGGAATAACCCGTGTTTACCGGATCGATGTAAACGATGTCAGCTACATCAAGAATGCTATGCGGATTTTCCTTAACACCATAAGGTTGTACCGGGTAACCTTCCTTGTCGATTTCAAGAATACGTGGACCCGTGTATGCAACGTGCATCCACACCGATGCAGAACCAGGCCCGCCATTGTAAGAAAAAATCAGCGGGCGGGAGGCTTTGTCTTTAATGTCGCTGCGCTCGTAGTAGGTGTAGAATAGTGAGGCAATCGGTTTTCCTTCGGCATTCCAAACGGGTTGTGTACCAGCCGTGGCGGTGTAAGGAATTATTTTTCCTTTTACCGTAACCGTGCTATTGGTGGTAACGGCCGATTCGCCCTCCAGCACACGTTGCGCAAAGGTTGAACCGTACACAAGAACTAAAAAGAGTAGCGGATAAAGATTTTTCATGGGTATTGGTTTAGTGCTTCAATTTCGAAAGTAGAGGTTATTATGAAAACCTGTATCAGGAATTTTTTAAACGGCTTAGCAATCCCGGTTTGAAGGTATTTGGAATAAAAAAAGCCCTGCAGTTTCCTGCAAGGCCTCTCTACAAACCAAACCTTATCTTATTATGCTTTAGCCAATTCAGCGTTGATATGAATTTTCACTTCTTCACTCACTACCATTCCACCGGCTTCGGTCAACGCATTCCAGTTCAGGCCAAAATCTTTACGGTTTATTTTTCCGTTGATTTCAAACCCTGCTTTGGTGTTGCCCCAAGGGTCAACCATAGTACCGCCAAACTCTACATCTAGTACGATAGCTTTGGTTGTGCCGCGAATGGTCAGCGCGCCATCCAGCTTGTAGTCGTTACCAGATACTTTTTTCAATGTTCCGGTAAAATCAAGGGTAGGATATTGCTCTGCCGCAAAGAAATCGGGTGATTTCAAGTGTGCATCACGATCTGCATTGTTGGTGTCTATGCTGGTTGCATCCAGGTTAAAATTGACTGATGCGCCATCAAAATCATCAGTTTCACTTTCAACGCTTCCGCTGAATTTTTTGAAGAAACCTGTTACGGTGGCAATTACCAGGTGCTTCACTTTAAATTGTACTTCGGTGTGGGTAGTGTCTAAATTCCACTTTGTTGTTACTGCTGTTTCGGTTGACATAGTGTTATTGTTTTAGTTAAAATTTATGTTCAAAATGATAACACAAAGGTATGCCCACCCATTCACTGGCAAGGTTGAACCAGGTTAAGAACGAAACCGTATAGGCTTGAACTAGATTAAGAAATCACTTTTCCATCCGCTTTCTGCGGATTTTACTGAGGAACTCAGGTGTTATGCCCAAATAAGAAGCGATGTATTTGAGCGGAACGAACTGCTCCAGTTGCGGATACTTTTGTTGAAAGTAATCATAGCGCTGCTCGGCTGTAAACGAAAAAGCCTGAACAATACGATGCTGATGCGTAACCAATGAGTTTTGGAACATAATCCTGAAAAAGCGTTCAAACACGGGGTATCGCTCCACCAATTCTTCCAACCGGATTTTCGGGAGTAGAAGAATCTCACTGTCGGCCAAGGCGCGGGTTGAATAAATAGAGGGCTGCTGATGGGTGAGGCTGTGCAGATCGGCTGTCCACCAGCCGGAAGTTGAAAACTGGATAACATGGTCGTTGCCAGCGGGATCAGTAAAATACGTCATCAGGCAACCCGTATTCACATGGATGAAATTGGTTGTTATTTCCCCCGCCTGTTCAATAAATTCACCTTGTTTGAGGTTTACCGGTATAAGCAATGAGGTAAAAAACTGTTCTTCCTCCTGCGAAAGGGTAACGTGTCGTGAAATGTGTGAAATAATACCGCGCGTTTCCATGGGGCTAAGATAGGATAAATCAGAATTACGATATTTGAACTTTCCTTATGGATTTAACCTCATTTAATAATAAAGCCCAACGTTTTTCTAAGGAGAACAAAACACTCCTTACGGGATTAAAGAAAAAAGACTCCAGGAAGGTGGATGAAATATTCCACCAGCTTCATGATGAAGTATTTGAAGAAATAGATTGCCTGACGTGCGCCAATTGCTGCAAAACCACAAGCCCGATTTTTTATCAAACCGATATTGAGCGCGTGGCGAAAGCGCTGCGTATGAAGCCGGGTGATTTTATCGAAAAATATTTACGCATTGATGAAGACAAGGATTATGTGCTAAAATCCTCACCTTGCCCGTTTTTAGATGCAGACAACTATTGTAGGATTTATAACGATCGGCCGAAAGCCTGCCGCGAATATCCGCACACCGATCGGAAAAAGATGATACAAATCATGGACTTAACACATAAAAATACATTGGTTTGTCCCGCAGTACTGGAAATGGTTGAACGCTTAAAGCAGGTTAAACTTTAGATTGAATTCCGATTGAAGATTGATGATTGACGATTTTCGAATATGCTTGTTAGATCACAAAGTTATGGATACCATAAACGTATGCTCATAAGAATTATAATTCCGTTTGTTTTGCTAATTGCTCCTCCGGCATGGAGTCAACAACGTGCGCGGGACATGGGTATTAAGATCGGGGTGATGCAACCCGGCAAGTTGAATTCTATTACCGATGTGCAGGGCGTGAACGTTGGCCATGTTACATTAATTGAAGGATCTTCGATACGTACCGGAGTTACCGCTATCCTTCCGCATGAAGGCAATCTTTTCCAGGATAAAGTTCCGGCCGGAATATTTGTGGCCAATGGTTTCGGTAAACTGGCCGGCAGTACACAAGTGAAAGAATTGGGTAACATCGAATCGCCCATTGTGCTCACCAATACGCTGAGTGTTGCCACGGCTATGGATGCTGTAATTGAGTACACATTAGGAAAGCCTGGAAACGAAAGGGTGCAATCAATAAATGCTGTAGTGGGTGAGACCAACGATGGCTACTTAAATGATATACGCGGAAGGCATGTTAAAAAAGAACATGTGCTTGATGCGCTGAGTAATGCAAAAGGTGGAGCCGTTGCAGAAGGTAATGTGGGAGCAGGAACAGGCACAGTATGTTTCGGATTTAAAGGAGGCATTGGTACAGCCTCTCGTGTTTTGCCGAAGTCTTCCGGTGGATACACAGTAGGGGTTTTGGTGCAAACCAATTTTGGTGGCGTATTACAAATTGATGGCGCCCCGGTAGGTGAAGCGTTGAAAAAATATTACCTGAGTGGCCAACTAAAAGATGATGTGGATGGATCGTGTATGATCGTGGTTGCTACCGATGCTCCGCTAGATGCACGCAACCTGGAACGGTTGTCGCAACGGGCTATGTTGGGCCTGGCCAAAACCGGTGGCATTGCTTCCAACGGAAGTGGCGATTATGTAATTGCTTTTTCTACAGATGAACGCGTTAGGATTAAGCATGAAAAGGCATCGTTTACCGATGAAGTAATAGTTGTAAGAAACGATGCGATGTCACCTTTATTCATGGCCGTTATCGAAGCAACGGAAGAAGCAATCATAAATTCATTACTTATGGCTAAAACCATGACCGGTAAAGATGGTAATAAGGTTGAAGCCCTTCCGCATGATGATGTGATTAAAATCCTTAAAAAACATAACCTGATTGAGAAGTGATGTATACGTTTTTAAATGACTCTTTTGTTCCTGATGATAAAGCCTTTCTTCACGTAAGTGATCTTTCCATTCAGCGGGGTTATGGCATCTTTGATTTTTTTCGGGTGATGGATAGCTACCCGCTTTTTATTGAAGATTACCTGGAGCGATTGTATGTATCAGCAAAGGAAATGCACCTTAAAGTGCCTTACGAACCCGAGCAGCTCAAAGCATTAATATTTGAGTTGATTCAAAAGAATAATATTCCAATGTCGGCTATAAAAGTTATCCTCACAGGTGGATACTCACCCGATGGCTATCAATTGGCGGACAAGGCAAATCTGATTATGGTGCAAAAGCCGATGAACTTTCCTGCCGCGGGTTTTCCAACAGAGGGGATTAAAATTATTACGCACGAATACCTTCGCGATAAACCACATGTAAAAACCATAAACTATGTAGTGGGTATTTGGATACAAAACAAAGTTCTTGAGCAAAAAGCAGCGGATGTCTTGTATCACTATAAAGGCGAGGTATCAGAATTCCCGAGATGCAACTTCTTTATGGTAAGAAAAGACAACACGGTTGTTACGCCCGGTGAAAATATTCTGGAAGGTGTAACGCGAAAGCATGTGCTTCGGTTAGCCGCTAAGAAGTACAAAATAGAAATCGGAAGCGTTACGCTTAATGATATTGTTCAGGCGAAGGAGGCTTTCCTAACCAGTACTTCAAAACGTATTGTACCCATTACGCAAATGGATGAAACGATTATTGGCGATGGCAAACCCGGAAAAGTAAGTAAAGACCTTTACAACGATTTGGTCCGCCTTGAGAGTGCCGAACGATTGAAGGGAACTTAATGAAAAATCTAAGATACTTCCCTTTCTAAAAAAAGCTAGTTTACAATAAGCTTCACTGTTTTTACTGTATCGTTATACTGAACTTTGATGAAGTAAATTCCAGGTTGTAATTCCGACTTTAATTCAGCGGTATAAACAACAACGGAAGGCGATTGTATAACTTGCGATTCTAAAGTAATACCTTGTTGATTATACACTTCAATGTTGTGGAGTTGAAAAGATTTATCGTTTAGCGAAAAATTAAGCACTTTTCCTTTGTTTGGATTAGGATAAACCGTCAGAACCATGGAGGGGTCATCATCAGTTTTCACGTGTACAATGTTTGAATAGGTAACCGTACCATCAAAGTCGGTTTGCTTTAAACGATAATAAGTCTTGCCATAATAGGGCGATGGGTCAATTTCAAAATAATTGTTTCTTTCGTTTGTTGTTCCTGCCCCGCGAATGATTGCCAGTTCTTCAAAATGTTCACCATTAGAAGAACGTTCCAGTGTAAAGAAGTCGTTGTTCAATTCCGTTGCTGTTGCCCATGAAGTAACAACAACAGGCCTTTCATACTCTGCTTTGAAGTAGAGAAGTTCAACAGGCAATGGGGTGGATACATTGTTAACCGATCCGATCGTAAATAAGTCATTGTGCTGGAAGTTTACACCGGTTACGGTAAATACTGAGCCGGCCAATGTTCCGGTAAGGGGTGTCACATCATTATCGGCAAAGCCATCGCCATCCCGATCAATCAACAACCGTAAATCAGCCTCTTGTTTCGGCCCAGGTACATTTGCCAGATCAACGCTAATGGTAACCGTGCCTACTTCACCTGTTTCGGCTATTTTCCAAACCCGGCTAAGCCTTACTTCTATAAGCGTACCGTCAACATCAATTGAATTGGGGGTTGTAAGGCTGCCGTTATTACTTCCCCACATCAGGAATTCAAGGTTATCCAGGTTGCTTGGATTTTGTATACGAACCATGGAGTTCGGATTGGCGCTTTGGGAATTCGTTTGCAGCAATCGTGAAACATTGTCGCGCCCAATGCCTGCTATATTGCTCACATATCCGCTATGGGTGCTGGTTGCCGGGTACACTGTTGTTCCATTAGAGGCTGTATAATTTGTAAGCGTGGTTTGGTTTAACGTTATGCCATATTTAATTGCCAGGTACGAGTCAATTCGGTTTCGTTCTCCGGTTGTTAGTGACCTTGTGTAAAATATAAATTCAGCAATATCGCCATCAAGTCCATTCGCTCCGCCTTCACGGGCGCCAATTCGTAGGGTTGGAAATGTTAACGCCCCACCCGCCTCTGCCTGAATATCTTCCAGTTGTCCGTTATAGGCAATTCCAAACCTTATTGCGTAATCGCGGAAGTAGTCAATGATCTGAGGTGTAGTGGTTGAAAAATCACTGGTTGTTACGGGACCCCCCAATGGGGGATTTGAATCAACCCGCTGCTGAAAGCCAACCTTGTTGTTGGACAATATTTTTAACGATACTACCGGTGTTGTTGCTGATGTTCTGTCAACAATATAGCCTCCGGTTGTATTGCCAATTGTACCACCATTGTTTGTAGCCGGTCGAAAGACGGCTGACATGGCAAGGTTACTGGTAGAGCCAACACCCAACGCACCAAAATTAAGGAAGCGTGTTGTTGCAAATCGAACAACCGGGTTGCCATTGGCAATATTAGTGAAGAAAGTCGGGCGGTTCCCTGCAGTAGCTTGTGTGGCATTGGCACCTGTTATACCACCACGGGTATTCCATTGTTGCACAGTTTGACCGTTAGTAGCCAATGTGGTTCCTGCATTTACGTAAACATCTTCATCGGCACGCAGCCAGATAGTAGTTCCGGCCACCCCACCGGGACCGGGAACAGGTGCCGATGCAAGTGAGAAATATTGATTGGTATTGATACTTGCCCCAGTAAACGTAACTACATTTCCACTAATGGTTCTTCCGGTGGTGTGAACCGATGCATCACTAAAGTTTCCATCGTTATCAACTAATAATGCAAACTGATTCGGGTCGGTCATATCAACACCTAACCCGGTTAGGTCAAACGAGATACTAAATGTGCCAACCTCTCCTGTTTCAGCAACACGCCATACACGCGTTAACCGGTTGGTATATGGTGCCGGAACATTATTGGAGTTCCAAATGGTTGGGGCATTATGGCCCCACATCAGAAAATCCCCATCGTCAAGAGAAGACGGGTTGAATATCCTAACCATACTTAAGGGATTTTGACTTTGCGATGAAGTTTGGTTGAGGGCAGAGCCATCATCGCGCGCAATACCAGCAATATCAAAATCATAATCGTCATGTGTTGTGGCTGCCGGGTAAACAACGGTACCTGCCGAGTTCACATAATTTCTGGCAACGGTTTGATTGAGCGTTATGCCGTATTTTATGGCCAGGTACGATTCAACTTTTTGACGATCGGCAGTTGAAAGATTCGTATTGTAGACTACCATTTCAGCGAAGTCGCCATTGAGGCCTCCGTTGACAGTTGTTGCATGACGGCCAATGCGAATGATTGGACCGGTAATACTGGTATTGTCGCCTCCGGCAGTAACGTCCAAACGGCCATCAATGTAGATGCCGAAACTCACATTAACTTCCCTGAAATAGTCGATAATCGTAAACCTATTGGTAGGTGCGGATGTAATAGAAACAGGGCCGCCTAGATTGGCACCTCCGTCCGTTCTCTTTTGATACATGTACTTGTCCGTATTCACAATCTTAAAAGAAGTGAGGTTTTGGGTGGCAGTAGGGCGATCAATGATAAAGGTTCCATTTCCATCATTTGTTCCACCTGCCGTATAGGAGTTTTGTCGGAAGATCAGAAACATATAAAAACTTTCTGTAGGGCCGATACCAGGGGCTGCCAAGCCATCAAGAAATTGATTGCTGGCAAATCTTAATACGGGATTGCTGTTGATAACATTTGTTCGGTATTCCGGCTTGTTTGCATTTGTGGTTTGCCGCGCATGATTGGCAATGGCGCTTTGGTCATTCCACTGCTGAACCAGTTGCCCTTCTGTGGCAGGTGTTGTTCCGTTGTCAGTAAAGGTGCCGGCATTTGCTTTCATCCACCACCTAAGGTTCGTGGAAACACCTCCTGGAGATTGCGCAAACAGGTGCGAAAAATAGAATGTGCACGCAAAAAGAATGATTAAAGCCTTTTTCATGATTAACCTATTCGGACAAAGATAAAAATTAACCGAGAATTGGCGGTTAATTCATAAGGCAAAGTGAATGGACGAAAATGAAAAAAGCCACTGGCATTATGCGCATCGTGGCTTCTTTGATTTTGAAATTTTTTTGAGCACTTAAACCTGGGCAGCTAATTTTTGAGCGAGCACCGATTTAGGTACAGCACCAATTTGTTTGTCTACAATCTGGCCGCCTTTAAATACCAACAAAGTAGGAATAGAACGAATACCAAATTTTGCAGCCGTTTGAGGATTTTCATCAACGTTAAGTTTTGCCACTACAGCCTTGCCTTCATATTCTCCGGCAAGTTCTTCAACCACGGGGCCAATCATTTTACAAGGTCCGCACCATTCGGCCCAAAAGTCTACCAGAACGGGTTTGTCGGATTTAATGGTTTGATCAAAGGTTGAGTCAGTAAGTTCAATAGTTTTGCCCATGTTATCGTTTTAAAAAGTTATCAATTAATTAGTTCTGCTGAGTCCAACACAAATGTAGAAGAAATTGTTCCATCTTCATCCAGCACCTCAAGCTTATCTTCCTGAACAATTTCACTCAACCAGCGTACCTGGGCATTGGTTGTGATAACCCCAATTTCTGCATACTTTTTAAATTCCTGAACCAAGGTATTGGTAACGTTTATCCGATAGGTACGGGCCAACAACTCAACTTGCAAGGCTTCGTAGTCATCTTTTATAAAAAGCTGTAAAGCAGCCTGTCCCGGGTTTTTCTTGCAAAGTTCTTCGATTTTGTCGACTACCTCAGCAGTAATGGCATGAACGGGCAATCGTAATGCAAGGCCCTGTAATCGCTTTTGAATTAGCTCATTCAAAAGTTCGATGCTTCTGATCCTGAACTCTACATCCATTCTTCCCCAGGTGTTGCGCTGGATCATGCCCTCAATAAACAGGAACCAGCCTTGCATCATAAAGTTTTTGTACTTCAGGTAATCTTCACCAAAAAGAGTGAATGTAAAGTTTCCGCTGTAGTCTTCAATGGTAAATTTTCCAAACGGCCTGCCGGTTTTGGTAGTGCGGTGTTCAACCGCGGTAACAATACCGCAAATTTTTGTTTCACGCCCAATGAAAGGTTCAAGGTCGATGAGTTGGTTGCACAGCGTATTGCAGAAGGCATCCATTTCAAACCGGAAATTGTCCAACGGGTGGCCGGAGATATAGATGCCAACTACTTCTTTTTCAAGATTCAGTTTTTCAAGTTCACTGAATGGTTCCACTGACTCAATCTTGGGCTTTGGCATAGCTGTTCCTGTCGTGCCACCAAATAAACTTACTTGCGAGCTCTGTTCATCCAGTTGAGTTTTGGCAGCAAACCTGGTAGCTTTTTCAATCAAACTGGCGTCACCATCTTTGGCATATACATACTGCCTGCGATGGATACCTTCAAAGCAATCGAATGCACCAGATAATGCCAGGCACTCAAATGTTTTTTTGTTTACTGATCGTTGATTAACACGTTTCGCAAAATCAAAAATATCATCAAACGGTCCATGAGCATCGCGTTCCTGTATGATTGCCTCAACAGCTGAATCTCCCGCACCTTTTATAGCGCCTAACCCAAACCGTATTTCTCCATTTTTATTTACTTCAAAATAAACACCGGATTCATTAACGTGAGGGCCCAATACCGGTATGCCAAGGTTGCGACACTCTTCAATAAAGAAGGTTACTTTATCGAGGTTGCTCTGCGAATGCGTCAGTACTGCTGACATATATTCAGCAGGATAGTTAGCTTTCAGATAAGCCGTATGATACGCCACCAGCGAGTAACACGTGGAGTGTGATTTATTAAAGGCATACTGCGCGAAGGCCTCCCAGTCTACCCAAATTTTTTCACAGATCTCCTGTGCGTGCCCATTGGCTTTACATCCTTCAATAAACTTATCCTTCATTTTATCGAGAACGCTCTTTTGCTTTTTACCCATGGCCTTTCGCAACACGTCTGCATCGCCTTTACTGAAGTTGGCCAGCTTTTGTGAAAGCAACATTACCTGCTCCTGATACACCGTAATGCCATACGTTTCAGCAAGAAATTCCTCCACTTCCGGCAAATCGTACTTTATCGGCTCGCGACCATGCTTGCGGTTGATGAATGCAGGAATATATTCCATGGGGCCTGGTCGGTAGAGGGCGTTCATGGCAATCAGGTCTTCAAACTTATCGGGCTTTAACTGGCGCAGGTATTTTTGCATACCCGGACTTTCAAATTGAAATGTTCCGGAGGTTTCACCACGCTGAAAAAGCTGATAGGTTTTTTCATCATCTAAGGGTACTGAATCAATATCTATTTCAATTCCTTTACTCTTTTTAATATTCTTTAATGCCGTGTTAATAATGGATAGTGTAGTCAACCCCAGAAAGTCCATCTTGAGTAATCCGGCATTTTCCACCACGCTGTTATCGAATTGTGTTACCAGCATGTCGGAATCCTTTGCCGTAGCTACCGGAACAAATTTGGTAAGGGCATCGGGGGTAATGATAACCCCGCAGGCGTGCGTGCCGGTGTTTCGTACAGAGCCCTCCAGTACGATGGCTTGTTTGAGGACATCGGCTTTCAGGTCAGTGCCGTTTTTAAAATCAGCCAACTCTTTCACTTCCTTAAAGGCAGCATCAAGTGTAGTGCCGGGTCGTTCCGGTACCATTTTGGCGAGGAAGTTGGCATCGGCCAACGAGAGTTGCATAACACGCGCACAATCACGGATAGATGATTTGGCAGCCATGGTGCCATAGGTGATAATTTGGGCTACCTGGTCTTTACCGTATTTGTCGATTACATAGTCTAGCACCTTGTTGCGGCCTTCATCATCAAAGTCAATATCAATATCGGGTAGTGAAACCCGGTCGGGATTCAGGAAGCGCTCAAACAGCAAGTCGTATTTTATGGGGTCAACATTTGTGATGCCGATGCAATAGGCAACAGCAGATCCTGCCGCTGAACCGCGACCAGGGCCAACCGAAACACCCATTTCACGCGCTTTGGAAGTGAAATCCTGCACGATGAGAAAATAGCCTGGGTACCCGGTTTTTTTGATGGTTTCCAGTTCAAAATCGAGGCGTTCCTTTAACTGGGTTGTGATTTCGGTATACTTTCTTTTTGCGCCTTCATAGGTCAGGTGTTTCAGGTAATCATCTTCTGATGCAAATCCTTTCGGGATTTCAAACTTTGGAAGGGCTACCTGTCGTTCAAGGGAATAAGCTTCAACCTTATTAATAATTTCTTGAATGGTTTCGATGGCTTCAGGCAAATCGCGGAAAATAGATTTCATTTCATCCTGCGATTTGAAATAGAATTCAGTATTGGGGAGCCCGTACCGATGTCCGCGCCCTTCACCTATCGGGGTTGATTTGAATTCGCCTTCTTTTATGCACAGCAAAACATCGTGCGCATTCGATTCCTCCTTATCGATGTAGTAGGTTTCATTGGCTGCAAAATATTTCACCTTGTATTTTTGAGCAAAACCCAGCAGCACTTCATTCACATGGTCTTCTTCGGCCAGGCCATGTCGGTTTAGTTCGATATAGAAGTCATCACCAAATTGTTTATGCCACCATACGAAAGCTTCTTCAGCCTGGCGTTCACCAACATGCAAGATCAGGTGAGGTATTTCACTGGAAAGGTTTCCGGTGGTGGCAATCAGGTCTTGTTTATATTGGGCAACAAGCTCTTTATCGATTCGCGGATAAATGCCGTATAAACCTTCAGTAAACCCAAGCGAACTAAGAATGGCCAGGTTTTGATAGCCGTTTTTATTTTTTGCAAGCAGTATTTGCGTGTAGCGTTTATCTGGATTGTCTTTCGTGAATTTTAATTTCTTTCGTTCATCGGCAAGGTAAAACTCACAACCAACAACCGGTTTTATTTCGTGTGCCAATGCTTCACGAACAAATTTGAAGGCACCATACAAGTTGCCAAAATCGGTAAGGGCAACTGCGGGCATGTTTAATGCTTTGGCCTTGGTGATGAGTGCTTTGATTTCCGGTGTGGCTTGTAGAACAGAGTATTGTGAATGAACGTGTAAGTGACAATAAGGACTGTCAATAGTTTTAGCCTGATCATCATCCAGCGAGTAGCCAGCATCTTTTTTTCGTTTTCGCTTTACAAAATTGGCTTCATCCAGTTTTGGCTCTTCGTAAACAATTTCCGGTAATGGTGTTGTATCAAATGGATTGACAACTTTTTTCTGAAGTAAACCAAAAAAACACCGGGCCGTTGCGGCAACATCGTATGAGGCATCGTGAGCATCGCCAAAATCCTTTCCAAAAAGTTTTTCATGGAGTTCAACCAGTCGCGGCATTTTTAGCCGGCCGCCAATACCACCCGCCAGCTGACAGAATTCAATAGACGATAACCCGGTGTCAACTTTAGCAAGGCTAAGAAATTTTTCCGGATCAATATTTTTCCGGATGAGTTCAGCACCAATAATATTGATATCAAACTCGATATTATGACCAACCAATACTGATGTCCGTTCCAGATCATTCAAGAATGAATCCAGTGTGGTTTTCAGATCGTGGCCCTCTTCTATTGCCCGTTGGGTTGAAATGCCGTGTATTTGTTCAGCCTTATAGGGAATGTTAAAACCTTCTGGCTTGATCAGGTAATTGTTTTGGGCGATGAGTTTACCCGTATGGTCATGCAGTTGCCAGGCCAACTGTACAAGCCTTGGCCAGTTATCGAGGTCGGTTATGGGCGCAGTTTTGTTATGCGGAACCCCCGTGGTTTCCGTGTCAAAAATCAGGTACATCAGGTTGTTTTCGTAGTGGTTGAAAACTGTAAAAATAATGGCTTTAACAGATTAAATCTATTCCCATAAATGAACTATTGTATTAAAATGGGAAATTTGTTCCATTATGGAAAAAGTAATAAATATGTAAAAAGTTGATAATCAATTATATAATATTTTAGGCTTGTTTTTGGTAAGCTATCGGTGAAACTAAAGAAACAGATCCGATGAAACGCATGGTTGAGAAGGTAGTTGGCTTTTTAAAGCGCGAGTGGTTTTTACTGGTTATGCTGGTAATTATTGCGCTTATCATTTTCGTCTTCGAGTGGATGCGTTAAACAAAACTTATTCCCTGTATTTAGATTCCCTTTAAACTAAAGTCATCTTTGGTTGGTAAGCCTTCCGGAAGTATTTTTATGCGGTCACATCGTTAGACTTAAGCATACAAATACTTATGAGGTGGTTTACTAAATTTTTGTCGAGTACACTTGGCAAAAAAATCCTTATGGCCCTAACGGGGCTCTTTCTTATTTTGTTCCTGGTCGTTCATCTTATTGGCAACTTGCAATTACTCCATGATGATGGCGGCAAATCCTTTAATATCTATGCGGAGTTCATGAGTACCAATACATTGATACAAACCGTATCGAAGGGGAATTTTGCTTTTATTCTTATCCATGTGATTTGGGCACTGATCCTAAGCATTATGAACAGAAAAGCGCGCGGGCCAGAGGGTTATGCAGTCACTTCTTCAAAGTCATCCATCTGGGCGTCACGGAACATGGGAATATTGGGTACATTCATTCTCATCTTTCTGGTTATTCACCTAAAGGATTTCTGGGCGCAGATGCATTTTGGAGGTGTCAGTACGGTCATGTATGACGGCAAAGAAGTTCGCGATCTGGCATCGCTTGTTGCACTGTGGTTTTCAAAAGACTGGTATGTAGCGCTTTATGTATTTTGTATGGCTGCCCTTGGTTTCCACTTGTGGCATGGCTTCGCCAGTGCTTTTCAAACATTGGGCTTAAACCATCTGAAGTATAACGCTGTTATAAATTTCGTAGGGAAAACTTTTGCGGTTGTTGTTCCGGCATTATTTGCCTGGATTCCCATCGCCATGTTTTTTGATTTATAAACTCAATCGAACGTAATCGTTATTATGAATTTAGATTCCAAAATCCCGGAAGGACCACTGGCTGAAAAGTGGACGAAGCATAAGTTTAATCTGAAGCTTGTTAATCCGGCTAATAAAAGAAAGTACGATATTATCGTTGTTGGTACCGGTCTTGCCGGAGCATCGGCCGCGGCTTCATTAGCAGAACTGGGTTATAATGTAAAAGCCTTTACCTATCACGACAGTCCCAGACGTGCCCATAGCATTGCTGCGCAAGGCGGTATAAATGCTGCTAAGAACTATCAGAATGATGGTGACAGTGTGTATCGTCTGTTTTATGATACAGTAAAAGGAGGAGATTACCGGGCTCGTGAAGCAAATGTTTATCGATTGGCTGAGGTAAGCGTTAGTATCATTGATCAATGTGTAGCGCAGGGTGTTCCGTTTGCCCGTGAATATGGTGGACTGTTGGCTAATCGTTCTTTTGGTGGCGCACAAGTTTCTCGAACCTTTTATGCACGTGGCCAAACCGGGCAGCAATTGTTGCTGGGCGCTTACTCGGCTATGAACCGGCAGATTGCCAATGGCAAAGTAAAATTGTATACGCGCACAGAGATGTTGGACGTTGTAGTTGTTGATGGAAAAGCGCGCGGTATTGTTACGCGTGATTTAATAACCGGAAAAATTGAATCACATAGTGCACATGCCGTATTGCTTTGTACCGGTGGTTATTCAAATGTATTTTATCTTTCCACCAGTGCCAAGAACTGTAACGCAACAGCAGCCTGGCGTGCCCATAAAAAGGGTGCGTTGTTTGGCAATCCATGCTTCACACAAATACATCCAACCTGTATACCTGTTTCCGGTGACCATCAATCTAAACTAACGCTCATGTCAGAGTCGTTACGCAACGATGGCCGCGTGTGGGTTCCAAAGACCGCGATCAAAGGGCTAAAGGCAAAGGATGCTGTGAACATACCCGAATCGGAACGTGATTACTTTCTGGAAAGGAGATACCCTTCCTTCGGTAACCTGGTTCCTCGCGATGTAGCTTCCCGGAATGCTAAAACAGTGTGCGATGAAGGTAGAGGAGTAGGCGCCAGTGGTTTGGCCGTATTTCTTGATTTTGCTGATGCCATTAAGCGCGATGGCAGACAAACCATAGAGGCAAAGTACGGTAACCTGTTCGACATGTATCAGCAAATTACCGGTGATAATCCGTATGAAGCACCGATGATGATTTTCCCTGCAGTTCATTATACCATGGGGGGTTTGTGGGTTGATTATAATTTAATGACTACCGTTCCCGGATTGTACTCATTGGGTGAAGCAAACTTCTCCGATCATGGGGCCAACCGCCTTGGAGCAAGTGCGCTCATGCAAGGTTTGGCTGACGGATATTTTGTAATTCCATATACTATTGGCGATTATCTCGCTACCATTGGATGGAATGAGAAAATTGGGACCGATCATCCGGCTTTTAAAGAGTCAATGGATAAGGTGCAGGCAGGAATTAACCGTCTCTTAAATATTAAAGGCAATAAGACTGTTGATGAATTCCATCGTGAACTTGGGCTGATTATGTGGGAACATTGCGGTATGTCGCGCAATGAAGAAGGCTTGAAGAAAGCGAAAAAACAGATTCAGGAATTGCGTGAAGAATTCTGGAACAATGTAAAAATACTGGGTGGTGGAAATGAGCTCAATGCCGAATTGGAGAAAGCCAACCGGGTGGCGGATTTCCTTGAGTTAGGTGAATTGATGGTTGATGATGCCCTGCACCGCTCCGAATCCTGTGGAGGACACTTTCGTGAAGAATCCGCTACGGAAGAAGGAGAAGCAAGAAGAAAGGATGATGAATTTGCTTTTGTTTCGGCCTGGGAATACAAAGGGGATAATCAGCCTGAGGTACTTCACAAAGAGGAACTTGTTTTTGAAAATGTAAAATTGACTCAACGCAGTTACAAGTAATATGATGAAGATTACATTAAAGATTTGGCGACAAAAAGGTCCTAACGATAAGGGAGGTTTCAAAACCTATCAACATGACCATGTTTCACCGGATATGTCATTTCTGGAGATGCTTGATGTATTGAATACTTCCCTGATAAAGAAAGGTGAAGAACCTATACACTTCGATCACGATTGTCGTGAGGGCATTTGTGGCGTGTGCAGCTTGTATATTAATGGTCATCCGCATGGCCCGCTTCAAACCACAACCTGTCAGTTGCACATGCGCAGTTTTAAAGATGGTGAAACCATTACCATCGAACCATGGCGCGCCAAAGCATTTCCGGTAATAAAAGATCTGGTCGTTAATCGCAGTGCTTTCGACAGGATTCAGCAGGCGGGTGGATATGTTTCCGTAAATACCGGTGGTGTACCCGATGCTAATGAGATTCCTATCCCTAAGAAAATTGCGGATGAAGCATTTGATGCTGCAACCTGTATTGGCTGTGGCGCTTGTGTGGCAGCTTGTAAGAATGCCTCAGCCATGCTTTTCGTTAGCGCTAAAGTTTCGCAGTTTGCCTTATTGCCACAAGGAAAGCCTGAGCGCAAAGAGCGTGTAGAGCGTATGGTGGCACAAATGGATGCAGAAGGTTTTGGTGCCTGTACCAATACAAAAGCTTGTGAAGCGGAGTGTCCTAAAGGAATAAGTGTAACCAACATTGCCCGCATGAACCGGGAGTATTACACCTCAATGGTGAGTTCGTATGAATGGCAAGTAGGAGGAGGAGAATAAAGAGATGCCCTGATTTTCAGGGCATTTTTATTTATACTTTAAGGTTGAATCTATTCACTCTTGCAAACACTTATACTCATTCTTCCGCCATCACCGCTTAATGCTGCGGCACCAATATTTCCACCGGCTAAAATAATGTTACGGTCAGGTCCGGTTTCTGCAAGATGAATTTTTATGCAAGCCTCCAGGTTGATTAAATCTGCATAGGTAATGGATTCTTCGTTTGCTAATTTTGTTAAACGAGTTTCACTTTTACCGGATTTTCCTAAAACGGGGCTTAATAAGGCAGCAACATCAGCATCTGCTTCACTGATATTACCAAGATGAAGATGCACAGGCAATTGAACATTTCCTTCGGTTCCGTCAAGGTTAACCACAACAGTAGTCGACCCATCCTTTCGCTCCTTAAAGGTTACTATACCGCTAATCGGGTAGTCAGAGCCGGGTTGAAGGGTATAGGTTATTTCATTCCCTGTAAATTCTGATAGTGCAGGTTGGTTCTCCTGACAACTCACTAAAATCATTAGCCCTAAAATAATCGCCACTAACTTTCTCATATTCCGCTTATTTTCACACTAAATTAAAATATCCGCAGTCAACATTATAATCATTTTGGCTTAGATTTGCTCAAAGCCTTAATTTTTGGCACAGAAGTAGCATTAAGGTAACGTGTTAAATCAAGTAAAAATTTCGTGAGCCGCATTTTTACACTCTTTTTTTTGATTCTTTTTTCCTGTAGCCCCAAGGTTCAGCCTGTTGACCCAAAGCCGGCCTGGCTTACCGGTCAGTTAAACGAACCCCGCTACTATACAGGGGTCGGCCAGAGTTTTAAGGACGGTACCAATAATTACGTCCAGGCAGCCAAAAAGAGTGCCCTGGATGACCTCGTATCCCAAATAAAAGTTACTGTTTCCAGCACCTCCATCCTGAGCACATTAGAGGAAAATCGTAAGGATTTTCAGGAACGTTATGAGCAAATTATTCAAACCTCTGTAGCCGATGAAATTGAAGAGTTTGAACAAGCCGGAGCTTATGAAGATGACCGGAATTATTGGGTGTATTACAGGCTATCGAAAGAACGGTACCGGCAGATAAAGGAAGAACAAAAACGTAATGCGGTTACGCTGGCAACGGATTTTTTAACAAAGGCGCGCAAGGCCGAGCAGGAGGGTGCAAGGCTTCAGGCCATTGGTTTTTATTTTCAAGCTTTCCGCAGTGTTGAAAAATATTTAGGCGAACCAATACCGATAAAAATTGATGATCGGGAAGTTTTATTAACCAATGAAATTTATGCTTCTATAAAGTCATCACTGAATAAAATTCAGGTTCAGGTTGAACCGACTGAGATGCTAATTAACCGAAGAATGAACCTGAACGGGCAAGCCGTAACGGCTCAGGTGTTTTTTAATGATACTCGTCAACCTGCTGCATTTTTTCCGTTAGTAGCAGCATTTGAAAAGGGACAGGGCGAAGTTTTTTCAAATTATACAACCGATGAACAAGGTCGTGCAAAAATACTTATCAATAAAATCACCTCACGTGAATTAGAACAAACGGTAGGTGTAAAACTCAACCTGGATGCCATGAGCGGCACAAGCGGTTCGTTAGTATACAATTTAATTTCGTCCACCTTAAAAGCTCCCGGCTCGCAGGTAATACTCAAAGTTCAACGACCTGTAGTCTACCTGGTGGCTTCTGAAAAATCGTTGGGAATTGGTAAGAACTCAACACAAATTTCCAATCGGCTGAAGAATTTATTGACCAATGCAGGGTTTGAGTTTACTGATGAAAGAGGTAAAGCTGATTTGATGATGGAGGTTAGTGCCGATTCAGAGAAGGGCTCTATTTCAGGAAGTATTTATATCACCTTCCTGACTGGCGTTATTCGTGTTACCGAAGCGCGCGAGGGGCGTATAATTTATGC
This sequence comes from Flammeovirgaceae bacterium UBA2366, assembly GCA_002344065.1. Lineage (GTDB taxonomy): Bacteria > Bacteroidota > Bacteroidia > Cytophagales > Cyclobacteriaceae > UBA2336. The sequence goes on along the minus strand of DDTK01000001.1, from coordinate 151,499 downwards.
AACAACCTTAGATCGTATAAAGGGCTATGGCCTGGATTATGACCGATCCAGTCAGGATGCCTATAACAAGGCTATTGAAACCCTTGAAAAGGAACGCATGGCCGAACTATTGAACAATGTTTTACAATAAATTGACAGGCTTTGCCTAAATTGGTCTTATAATTGTTAAGTAAACCGTAGAACCAAAATTGATCCATATGAAAAAGTTATCGTATTCATCGCTCTTCCTGTTTGCACTGGCTGGTGCCGTAATGATAGGGTGTAAGGGAAAAGAGAAATTGCCTAAGGGCGAAACGGAAATAAATATTCCATGTTCCGGGTCTGATTATTTTACCAATAACAAATTCTTTCGCGCGAATTCGTTAGGTGAAAGCATGGACCTGGTAGCTTCTAAAAAGAAGGCCATGGATAATGCCCGTGCTGAATTGGCGGCCAGTATTCAATCTACTGTGAAAACAGTAACCGACAACTACCTGGTGTCAAGAGAATTTAACAACAAAGAAGAGTTGGAAGAACGTTTCGAACAGTTAAACCGTACGATCGTGAATCAAACCTTGTCTGGAATTAAAACTATCTGCGAGAAGCAGGTTAAGACCGATAAAGGTAATTTTAAGACCTACGTAGCCATTGAGCTTTCAGCAAGCGATATCGTTTCCAAATACCATGAAAGCTTGTCTAAAGAAGAGCGCCTGAAGATTGACTACGACTATGAAAAGTTTAAAGAAACCTTTGAAAAGGAAATGGATAAAATGGGAAATCGCTAGTCCGACTCTCTTAATAAAACTCCAACCCTGACGGAATTCCGTCAGGGTTTCTTTTTTAATCATGGCTGGATATTCCGGAACTCCGTTGCTTAAAAAACTTGGTATCAAGCCAGGTTATCGGGTTTATATTTTGAGCCCTATACCCAATTATTTTGATCTGATAAGCCCTTTGCCGGATGATGTCCATGTTATGGAAATGTTAAAAGCTGAAGCAGATATGATTCATCTTTTCACAAGCAGCAGAAATAGTTTTGAAAAAGCCTTCCTCCGTGCAAAAAAGCACCTGAAGAAAACCGGTATGATTTGGGTTTCCTGGCCAAAAAAATCATCAAAAATGCCTACTGATCTGGACGAGAATATCATACGGGAATTCGGATTGACGAATGGATTGGTGGATATAAAAGTGTGTGCGATAAATGAAACATGGTCAGGGCTTAAGTTTGTTTTTAGGGTAGCCGACCACTGATATAAATCAGCCTGGAAACTGACCGAAGGTGTTAGGTGAATTCAGCCTTTTTCTGCAAATTGGATGTATCAAAACAAAAAAAGCAATGTTGAATATTTTAGTCCCAACCGATTTCTCTGACCTATCAAAAGTTGCCATACGGTACGCATTGGATATGGCCAAGAAAATGAATGGAAAGGTAACCCTCCTTCATGTTATTGATATTGCTCAGCATGCAGCAAGCATGCGTTTACGACTGAGTTCACTTATTGATGAACTGGTAAAAATTGCCCATGAAGATTTTGAAGTCTTGCTTGCCGAAGTTAACAAGATGAACAAAGGTGGAAAGCCTGTAAAGCACGCCATAGAACAAGGCTCTTCATTTGTAGATACTGTGGCAAAGTTTGCCAAGAAGAATAAGTCAAACCTGATTATAATGGGTACGCATGGGGCGTCAGGTTTGAAAAAGGTGGTTATGGGAAGTAACACGGCTTCCATGCTTGAGGCAAGCAGTGTGCCGGTACTGGCTATACCGGCTGACGTCAAGTTCAAAAAGTTGAAATCAGTAGTATATGCTTCCGATTTATTGAACATTCAAAAAGAATTTAAAACCTTGCTGAATATTGTGGAGGGTGAGAAGCCCGTGATTCATATCATTCACGTTGCTGAAGATCGTACGGCTGCCACTGCTGCGGAGGAGAAAATTGATAAAGTGGTTGCAAAGTCAGGTTACAAAAATGTACTGGTTCGTGTACTGGTTAATAAAAAAGCAGTGCCACCTATTAGCGAGTATGTCACAAAGATTAAGATTGATATGCTTACCATGTTTCCGCATAAGCATACATTCTTTGAAAAACTTGTGAAACCAAGTGTAACGAAACAATTGAGCTTCTTAAACAACGCGCCATTACTGGCTTTTAAAAGCAAGTAGTTCACTGATCAACTAACTCTAAAACTCAGCGTTACCGGGGAATCTCGGAAATGGAATAACATCCCGTATGTTTGTCATGCCCGTAACAAACTGAATGAGGCGTTCAAAACCTAAACCAAAACCACTGTGTGGTGCTGAACCAAACTTTCTCAAATCCAAATACCACCAGAGTTCTTTTTCGGGGAGTTCCAGTTCCTGAATACGCTTGACAAGGTTGTCGTAGCGTTCTTCACGTTGTGAACCACCAATGATTTCGCCAATTCCGGGAAACAGCACATCCATAGCAGCAACCGTTTTACCATCTTCATTCTGGCGCATGTAAAAGGCTTTGATAGCAGCCGGGTAGTTATAGAGAATTACAGGTTTCTTAAAGTGTTTTTCCACCAGGTAGCGCTCATGCTCCGATTGTAAATCAACCCCCCATTCTTCTATCAGGTACTGGAATTTCTTCTTTTTGTTTGGATTGGAATTTCTCAGGATTTCATAAGCCTCTGTATAAGTTAGTTTTTCAAACTCATTCTCCGACACAAATTTCAATCGATCAAGCAAACCGAGTTCACTGCGTTGATCTTGCGGCTTGCTCATTTCTTCTTCTTTCGCACGCTTGTCTAAAAAGTCAAGATCTTCAGCGCAATGATCCAGAGCATACTGGCACAAGTATTTTAAAAAAGATTCAGCCAGCGCCATGTTATCCTTGATATCATAAAAGGCCATCTCGGGTTCAATCATCCAAAACTCAGCGAGGTGTCGGGTGGTGTTGGAATTTTCTGCCCTGAAGGTTGGACCAAACGTGTAGGTTTCCGACAAGCCCATGGCGTATGTTTCAACCTCAAGCTGACCTGAAACAGTCAGGTTAGTTTCGCGGCCAAAGAAATCTTCTTTAAAATCGATATGCCCGCTTTCATCTTTAGGAGGATTGTTGAGATCCAGCGTGGTTACCCTAAACATGGCACCCGCACCTTCTGCATCCGACCCGGTTATAATGGGCGTGTGGATGTAGAAAAATCCACGGTCGTTAAAAAATTTATGAACAGCAAAAGCCATCGCGTGCCTAACGCGCATCACGGCACTAAAGGTATTGGTGCGAGAGCGCAAATGGGCAATCTCCCGCAGAAACTCAAGTGAATGTTTTTTAGGTTGAAGTGGATATTTTTCAGCATCACAGTCACCTAAGATTTCAAGCGCAGTTACCTTTAGTTCCATGGTCTGTCCTTTAGCCGGAGAGGGAATGAGTTCCCCGGTAACAGAAAGGCAGGCGCCTGTGGTTATCCGCCTGAGCGTAGCGTCATCAAATGTATTTAGAGCAACAACCGCCTGTAGGTTCTGAATGGTCGAACCATCGTTGAGGGAAATGAATTGGTTATTTCGGAACGTTCGCACCCAGCCTTTAACAGTGATAATTTGGCCATTTGGCTTGCTGGAAAGAAGTTCCTTTATTTTCGAGCGTTTCATGTCAGAAGTAATGAGGCGCAAAAAACGGCAATTTGTAAGTTTATTCAAAAAGAATGATTTAATACTCTTTTCCATCAAACCAGCGAACCTGGTATTTTCAGGAACAAGGTGAATTGATAACTTTGTCAATCATGATAGAAACAGAGAAACCGGAATACGTGCGATGCAAAAATTAGGGTTAAACCAATCGTTACAACAGAAGCTCTCTCCGCAGCAAATACAGTTTATTAAGCTTCTGCAGGTGCCTACTGCCGAGTTGGAAAGCCGCATCGAGGAAGAATTGGAGATAAACCCGGCCCTGGAAGAAGGGCAGGATGAGCCTTTGCAAGACGATAAGCAGGAAGAAGAGGAATACCAGGAAACTTCCGGTGGCGAAGAGGAGGTTGATATCAAGGATTACCTCCGCGATGACGAATACAGCAGCTATAAGACGCAAAGTGATGGCGAAGGAGATGACGATGACGACCGCGAAATGCCTATTCCTATGGGAACCAGTTTGCACGAGCAGTTAATGACGCAGTTGGGCTACCTGGGCTTGAACGAGCACCAGGAGGCCATTGGCAGGCAATTGGTGGGAAGTATTGAGGCGGATGGTTACATACGCAGAGATCTTGAGGCGATTGTCAATGACCTTGCCTTTTCCCAAGGTATTGAAACCACGCTTGAGGAAGTTGAAAGTGTACTGAAGAAAATTCAAACCTTTGACCCGGCCGGTATTGCCGCCCGAAACCTACAGGAGTGCCTGTTGCTTCAACTCGACAGGATGGATAATGGCCATGATATTGATGTGGCTGTGGCCAAAAAAATCCTGACGGATTCATTCGAAGAATTCACTAAAAAGCACTACCAGAAAATACAAAAGAAGCTGGGAACGGAAGATGAGGAATTTGTTCGCGATGCGGTTGAGCTCATAATCCGGTTAAATCCGAAGCCAGGAAGCGGAAGCTCTTCCGGTATGGTAAAAAATCAAGTTATTATTCCTGATTTCATTCTGACCAATAACAATGGAAAGTTAGAGCTGGCCCTGAATTCGCGCAATGCACCTGAGTTGCGTATTAGCCGTTCCTATACCGACATGTTTAAGGCTTACGACAAAGGCAATAAGAAAGATAAAAAATTGAAAGAGGCAGTAACCTTTGTGAAACAAAAGTTGGATGCGGCCAAGTGGTTTATTGATGCTATTAAACAGCGCCAGCAAACATTGCTCAAAACCATGAAAGCTATTGTTGATTTTCAGTACGAGTTCTTTCAGGAAGGAGATGAGACAAAACTCCGGCCTATGATTTTGAAAGACATTGCACAGATGATTAATATGGATATCTCTACGGTTTCACGGGTGGCCAGCAGCAAAGCCGTTCAAACCGATTTTGGGATTTACCAATTGAAATACTTTTTTTCGGAAGGGATTTCAACAGACTCGGGCGAGGAAGTAAGCAGCCGTGAAGTAAAGCAAATTATTAAAGACATTATTGAGGGCGAGGACAAGAACAAACCTTATTCAGATGATAAGTTGGAAACTATCCTTAACGAAAAGGGATATAACATTGCCCGAAGAACGGTAGCCAAGTATCGTGAACAATTGAATATTCCGGTGGCACGGTTACGAAAGGAAATGTAACGTGAATAAGCTGGCGTATTTTGTTTCTGTTATTTTTCATCCTTTGCTGATGGCCACCTACCTGTTTACTTTGTTGGCCTTTGTATCTCCAGCTTTGCTTTATCCATTCGTTCAGTCCATCAACACATTTATTTTTCTTTTGTTTTTGATGACCTTCTTGTTGCCTGCCGTAAATATTGGAATGTTCCGATTGTTGGGTGTTGTCAAGGATATGACGATGGAAGAACGTGGTGAACGGATTAAACCCTTCCTCATGATCGGGTTATTGTATGCCGTATTCACGTATATGTTGTCAGCAAAATTTAAAATCAGTTTTGGAGATAATGTATTTAACCTCATCCTGATTATTGATGCCTTTGTGTTGTTTGCTCTACTGATAACATTTTTCTACAAAGCCAGTATTCATAGTCTGGGTATTTGGGGGGTTATTGGTATTTTGTTTCCGTTAAATAAGGTAATTGATGACCCTGCTATATTTTTTGCAACGCTGCTAGCCTTGGTAATTGCAGGAGTAGTTATGTCTGCCCGCCTGCAACTCAATGCACATACACCGCGTGAGGTACTGGTTGGTTCTGTAGCAGGTTTTTCCATCGGTTTTTTTGGTATGTTAATATTGTTCTGAATAAAGTAAAACATCATGAGTACTTTTCAATTTTTAAAATACACTGTTAACGAAGGCATTGCTTTCATAACCCTAAATCGTCCGGAGGTATACAATGCACTGAACGATGAAATCACCTTCGAACTTCAGGATGCGCTGAAGACTGTGGCCAAAGATGACCAGGTCAGGGTAGTGGTATTAACCGGTGAAGGGAAAGCGTTTTGTTCCGGTCAGGATTTAAAAGCAGCTTCCGGCAATCAAAAGCGTTCGTTTCTTCAATCGCTGCACAAGCGCTATAACCCTATTATTCGCGCCATGCGGGAATTGCCTAAACCTATTATTGGTCGCGTTAATGGTGTGGCGGCTGGTGCAGGTTGTTCGCTGGCACTTGCGTGCGATGTAATTGTAGCGGCTGAAGAAGCTACGTTTATAGAAGTGTTCATTAATATTGGCCTGGTTCCTGATTCAGGTTCTTCCTATTTCCTACCGCGCATGGTGGGTACGGTAAAGGCCTTTGAAATGTGTAGTACGGGATCGCGTGTAGGCGCTACGGAAGCACTGTCGATTGGCCTGATCAATAAAGTAGTTCCCATGACTCAGCTTGACGAAGCTGTGAAATCGTACACGGATTATTATGCCAAAGCTCCGACAAAATCCATCGGCATTATCAAAAAGATGCTGAACAAATCAACCAGCACATCACTCAACGATATGCTCGAATACGAAGCATACTGCCAGGAAATTGCCGGCACCTCAAACGATTACCGCGAAGGTGTAAGTGCCTTTCTTGAAAAAAGAAAACCTGTGTTTACAGGAAAATGAAATTAAAAGGCCGCAATTGAAATGCCCGCAGTAAAGTTGTTTAATTCGGTACCCTTAGGTGCTTCTCCGCTCTGGAAAATAGGTGATAAACTGTAATATGCAAAGGCGTTGAAATTCCCAACCCCGATTCGCAGCGTAGCACCATAACGGAATTGATTCAATTGCCAGTCCTGCTTGTCTTTTAATTTTTTTGTTTCGCTGTTTTCCCGGTATTTGATCTTGGTGAAGGAATCATACATAAAGCCACCCTTCAAACCAACGGAAACTTTAAAACTCCGGTTCGGATCGTTTGGATTAACCGTAAAGCGCAAGTCCAGGAGAATATCGAAATTATTCATGATCAGCATGGATTTTTTAATCTCACTGGCTTGCGTAAATCGCGAGGCAGCGGGTACGAAAACCACCGAGTCAAAGGCTCCACCGGGTCCGGCTTTGTACTGCAAGGTGGCGTTATCACTGAATTTATAACGCTCAAGACCAAACCCCACACCAGGGTGTACACTGAACTTGCTGCTGCCAATCCGCTTATCCGATTGGTAATAAAGATTCAAGGTTCTGCTTCCCCAGAAGTTGGTATTGAAATTACCCGCTTCACCAAATGGAATGTTAAATCCAAAGTCCACTAAAAATGTACCCGGTATATCAGGTCTTCCTTTCCTCACTTTTTCAGTTGATTCGATGGTTGATTGGCAAAAACCGGACTGAATTATGCCTGCAAGGAGAACAATAAGGGATAGTTTTCTATAGATCACGTTTCCAAGGGTTTAATAAGGGGTCAAAAATAGGTTTTTTGTTTGGTGAGGCAAAAACTGTTTTTTGCCGGTTGAATTTATTATTTACATTTGCAATCCAATTTTGGGCCTGCACTCGTAGCTCAACTGAATAGAGCATCTGACTACGGATCAGAAGGTTCGGGGTTTGAATCCCTGCGAGTGCACAAGTAAATCCCGGTTATCGAACGATGGCCGGGATTTTTTATTTTGGTATAAGTAGAGATTAGCAAGTTGTGCTCACCTCCACACAACTTTGCGCCAATTCTACTAATTAGTATATTTTTGACCTTAACGTTCATTAATCCCATTACCGATGGATCAGGAAAAGCATTGGAACACCATTGCCCCCAGTTATGAAGATGAAATTTTTGATGTATTTAACAGCGATAAGAATAGAATTCTTCCACGCTATTTCAAGAAGCATGCTAACAAGGATCATCGCGCTATCGATTTTGGTTGCGGGGTAGGGAAGGCGTTTCCTTATCTGGCCCCTCTGTTTAAAGAAATCCTCGCGCTTGATATTTCTGCCGAATGCCTGGCTACTGCCAGAAGGCGTCCCTTCAGCAATATTTCTTTTAAGCGTGCTGATTTGTCGAAAAAGAATTTAAAACTCCTACCAGCTGAGTTTGCTTTTTGCTGCAATGTGATTATGCTGCCGGAAGTAGAAAAGAACCTGGTGATGTTTACCAATATTCAAAAAGCGCTGAAGCATAGAGGACATGCTGTAATTGTTATCCCTTCTTTTGAGTCTATATTTTATTCATCCTGGCAATTAATCCGCATGTATGAAAAGGAAGGAGTAGGAGTTAATGATATACCTGCAACTGAGTTCGCCTATTTCAAAGCGAGCAAGCGCGATCTGGTTCGCGGCATTATGCACATCAACGGTGTACCCACAAAGCATTATGCGCAACCTGAGCTTGAGGTGTTATTGAAGCAGGCTGGTTTACAGATTACAACACTCGAAAAAGTTGAGTACGATTGGAATACGGAATTTGATTCTCCACCCGCATGGATGAAAGATCCCTATCCGTGGGATTGGCTCGTTGAGTGTCGGAAAATTAGTTAAAGAGTTTTCTGTTTCTGAAAGCCCCGGATATAGCGGCAGGAATTTTCACTTCTTCCAGAATGACCTTGGCGCGTGCTTCCTGCGTTCGGGCAACCATTTCCTGCTCCAAGGCAACAGCCATAGCTCTGCGTTCCTCAGCTTTTGCTTTCGCAATATTTAAGTCAGCATTGGCTTGATCAATTTGCAGCAAAGCCCCGATGTTTTTTCCAATGTCAATGTCAGCAATATCAATAGATAGAATCTCGTAAGCGGTGCCAGCATCAAGTCCGTTCCCGAGTACTTCTTTTGAGATACTGTCGGGATTACTGAGCACGTCCTTGTAACTTGGCGCTTTACCAATGGCTGAAATAATTCCCTGGCCTACACGGGCAATTATTGTTTCTTCTCCCGACCCACCCACTAACTGACGAATATTGGCGCGTACCGTTACGCGAGCCACAGCCACCAATTGAATCCCTTCCACCGAGACACCCATAATAGCCGGTACGGCAATCACGTAAGGTGTAACCGATAGTTGAACAGCCTTTAACACATCACGTCCTGCCAGGTCTATCGCAGTAGCTTCCTTAAAATTCATGTTCAGGTTGGCTTTATCGGCAACAATCAAGGCTTTGATAACCTGCTGTAAGTGGCCTTTTGCCAGGTAATGCGTCTCCAGTTGATTAGAGGTAATTCCTTTTATACCCGCCTTGGTAGCCAGGATCAACGATTGCACGATAAGGGCGGGCGGCACTTTCCGGAAGCGCATAAACACCATATCCACCAAACCAATTCTTACGCCTGAGAATATGGCCGTAATCCACAGACTAACTGGAACAACGTAAGTAAATAAAATAAAAGCGGCTATTAACGAAACGCCTAGAATAATGAAGAAGGATTGGTCCATGAATGAGGATATTATCCTGAAAGGTAAGGGTAGTTAGCGGTCTTTCCTGCGTTTGATGTAGATTTACTTTTGATCCTTCATTTATTGGATAAATCTTTACCTAACAATACCGTGGCGCCAGAGTTTCCTTAGGACGAATTTAGGGCCTAGTTTAATTTGAAATGAACGGGTAATACTTTTCTCACGGCAACAGGTTTACCACGTTGTTTACCCGGTTCCCATCGAACAAGTTTCAGTACACGAATGGCTTCTTCATCGCACCCGCTGCCGATTCCTTTTACAACTTTAAAGTTTACCGGCTCACCAAATTCATTGATAACAAACTCAACAAAAACTTTTCCTTCAGTACCCGTGCGTTTGGCAACGGTAGGGTATTTAACAGATTTACCCAGGTGTTTGTAGAAAGCATCAAATCCGCCAATGGGTTCTGGCATTTTTTCTACAATAAGAAAGGTATCGATTGGGGTTTCAAGTGGTACATCAATATGTATTGATCCTGCAGGAGCCTCTGCAATGGTTTCAATGATTATGTCATCAACAGTTACGTCTTCAGTTTCAGCTACTTGAATTTTACTCAGATCAATAACCTTTATTTCTTTGCGTTTTGGTATTTCCGCTGCCTCAACAATAACTACAGGCATATCATAAGGGGTGTAAGTCAATTCTCCCGGTAGGTCAGGTGGAGGAGTGGGAGATTGAATCCGGCTTCTCCATTCAAAGGCCATAATAGCCAACACGGTACTGATGCAAATACCAATCAGGAAGAAATGTCTGGAATAACGGTGTACATCTTTCGCTGGGGTTTTCTTGGGTTCCATAGGTCAGGTGTTTTGATACACCTTCGTAATCACATATGGGTACTAAAGTCACTGTTGTGTAAATGAAAAATTTCGGTAGAAGTGTTTTTAGTTGATTTCTCTGTTTGTTTCGTTTCCCAACGCATAACGATAATCAGAATGATCAGCAGAAATAATACAATGAGGAAATACGTAAATACGCGAAGAATACGTTTCAGCCGCGTATCACGATCGTGCTGACGCATGAGCTCGGAATAATTACGGTGTCGCGCAATTCTTCCCGTACTCATCATATTCCTCCGCAGCCGTATTTCATTTCTTCCCATCGTACTTGATACTTAATTTAAAGTTTTTCCGTAGTCTGTCCAATGCACGGTAGGTGCGCATTTTTGCCCCGCTTTCGGTAATGTTAAGAATGTAGGCAATTTCTTTAAAGTCTTTGTCTTCGAAAAACCGCAGCTCTAGTACTTCCAGCATTTCTGTGGGTAATTCTTTTAAATAGCCGATCATGCGTTGCACCAGTTCTTCATCCGGACCATCGGATCCCATTTCCACTAATTCCTTAACACGAATTTCTTCAATGCTGAACACACGAGTTGCTTTTTGCTTCCGGTAGTGCTTGTTTACTTCATTGGCGGCAATGCGGTACAACCAGGCCGACACAGGCACACCCCGAAATTCAAACCGATTTACGTTGTTCAGGGCGTTTAAAAAGGCTTGTGAACACAGGTCGGCTGTCAGGTCTTCGTCATCGGTTTGGCGGTAGATGAAGTTGAAGATTTTGTCGAAATACTTTTCATACAGTTCTCCGAACGCCCGTGGATCCTTTCTCGATTTTTCGAGGATGGTGTACTCGTGGCGTATTTCATCATCCGAAAGCAAAGGGCTAATCTTTGCCTAATAATCCGAAGGTTTTGGGAAAGTCACAAAAGCCAATGGCATGAATACTGAAATAATTTTTATGCGTATCCGTAACGACTCCTAAAGTATTAAGTTGACGATATTGCGAGGGAGGTACGACCGAAGCAATCTCGTGATTACATGATAAGATTGGGATTTCTTATCCGCCTGTGGCGGATCGCAATGACGCCAATTTCAGCAATGGAAGCTGATACTTACAATAATTTTTGAATATCGTTACAATCCTGTACATTCAATTTTAGATAAGACCATCCGCTTCATGAGATTCTTTATTTCTGCTCTTTTGGTAATCTTCTTTCTATACTCCTGCAAAGGTGAATTAAATACTACTGAATTGCGTGACTCATTGATTCAGACCGATAAGGATTTCAATATAATGGCCGGTGAAAAAGGCATTGCCGAAGCATTTATTTACTATGCTGACGAAAAGGTAATTAAACCTGCTGAAGGTAAACAACCTGTTGTTGGCAAGTTTGCATTAATGAAATGGTATGAAGAAAATCCTCCCGGAAACGAAAGGCTGGTTTGGTACCCGCTTCGAGCAGAAGCAAGCGGAAACCTCGGCTACACGTTTGGTGGCTATGAGCTTCACACAAAAACAATTGATGGCTTGCGCGATACGGTGTATTACGGTAATTATGTTTCGGTATGGAACCGCAAAAGTGATGGGAGCTGGCGCTATATTATTGATACCGGTAACAGCACACCAGGTCCTGTTTCAATAACAGCGCAGTAGTCACTTTAATCGAGAACTCTGAAATTGAAAGTCCTTCATCCGTTTTTCAGATGAAGGACTTTATTAAATAAATCAAATTAGCCTTTTAGTTTTTTCAATTCCCCTTCGTAGAAGGGAAGGTTTTGTTTTTGATTCTCCGGAATGTTTTTAATCGCCAGTTCCCAATACTTAATTGCATTTTTCTTATCGCCTAGCGCTGTGTAACCACGGGCTAATCCAACATTTGTTGTGAATTTTTCTTCTGGATGAGTTTTGGCATTTAGTTTAAACACCTCCATGGCTTTCTGTGTTTTCCCGGAAACCAACAATGTTCTGGCATACTGATGAACCGCGTTTACAGATGCCGTTGGATGGGCAATAGCTTTATCCATGGTATTTTCTGCATCTGCATCACGCCCCATGGCTGTAAGCACTTGAGCTTTTACAGAAAGAGCATTGAAATTCTCCTGACCAAAAAATGGATCACGGATTGCTAGTTCAGCCCACACCAGCGCTTCATCCAGGTTCACTTTGTTTTGTGCACAGAAACTTGCAGCGTTCAGATAGGGTTGTTGTTGAAAGCCTGCTGTAGTACCCCGCATATCATCGCGCATTTTGGTTGCGTAAAGTTCATTGGTGTTGGGTACTTCAATTTTAAAGCCAGCACGCTTGTTTTCCCATTGTAAATAGGCAACAGCAGAGCTACGCTGCCGATCATCGAAACTGTACGTGAGCCATTCAGTGTATTCACAATCCTGTGGTGTAACTTTTACACGCACAACATCTGATTCCGGATTGTAGAAGTAACTTCCCCAACTGCTGGCATCTTTGGAGAGTATCCAAGTCCAAGGGCCTTCTTTTTCAACGGCAAGGAAAAGTCCATACGTACCCGCATTCACATCCTGACCTTCGATTTTTACAGCGTGTGAAAAGGAAATGGTAGTGTTTTCATTTGCACCGGCTCGCCAGGGCGCGGCTTTGGAAGTGCCAAATCCCTGATCGATAAAGCCATAATGAACTACCTCTCCCCAGATTTTACCTTTACGGTCTTCACCATTTGGACCGTGTACATCAGGACTATTGTAATCAATGGTAACTTTTACGAGCCCGATCCACTGACTTACACTCGACTTTTGATTATCGCCACTGGGAGGAAGTGTAATACCTTGCGATACAGCAAACTGACCGTAAACGGCCAATGCGCACACCATAAGTAATTTTTTAATCATAAACTTTGATTTTGGTTACGGTAATGTTAACGGATCAGCAATAAAAGTGGTAAAGCCGTTTGTGTAAAAATTTGCAGAGCTATCCTTTAAGCTATATGCGTGACTTGTTATTCTGCTTAAGCGGTGTCAGAATTTTCAAGGATGAGGGTTTGAGCACAATGCAAAATTCATTTTCTGTTCCGCATGGCTCACCGTCAATGTGGTAGGCTACAGGTTGTGCAGTTGTAATGACACCATCTTTCAAAGTAAAGGATTCATACAGATCGTTGTCGCGGAGTTTGCGGGTAAACATCAGAAAAGCGAATCGAAAGCCACGATGAAAAGCAACTTTTTTAATTCGGGCGACATGAAGCAGTTGATCGGTAACAGAAGCCTGTGGTGAAACTCGGGCATTGTTGCCATATTGTGATGAATTGGCAATAGCCACAATAAAATTATTTTTGAAAGTGTGTGCCTGATTACTATACATGAAATCGGTGTCGAACTCTTTAAAACGAACGTATTCACGTATTACCAGTTTGGCATATCCCCAAAATCCACGCTTTTTATTTTTTCCAAATAAGTTTGCTACATGCCCATCAAACCCAATGCCCGATACATTAACCGAGAGTTTTCCATTCATGAGAAAGGTATCCATGGTTTGAATTTCACTTTTGAAAAGTGTTTGAACCGATCGAGACAACTTCAGGGGGATTTGAAGGTGGCGTGCCAGTCCATTGCCTGATCCCTTCGGTATAATTCCCATGGGTTGATCGGAATCAACCAATCCCTGAGCAACTTCATTCACGGTGCCATCGCCACCCACAGCAATAATGGCATCATATTTTCCGATTCCGTTTTTAGCCAGTTCGGTAGCATGCCCACGGCTTTTGGTAAATTCAATGGTGCACTCCACATCATTCTTTTCACAAGCATCTAAAATTCTACCTTCAACGTGAGGTTGAAATCCTTTGCCTGAATATTTATTGATAATGAATAATAGCTTCTTAAATTCGTTCACAAGCCAACATTACTAAAAATTGCCGAATGAAAGAATTTCAGCCCAGAACGTTCAAGTTCAAAGCCTGGAATAAGGAAGCCAGGTTACTGATGAAACTGAGCGGTATCGATTGTGTGAAGGGTGAACTCTATAAAAGAGATCATATTCTTCTTCAGTTTACAGGCTTACTCGACAAGCATGAGGAAGAAATTTATGAGATGGATATTTTGCTAAAACAGGATAAAAAGTTTTTGGTTCGTTGGTATGAAGAACAAAACGGTTGGTGTATAATAAATTATCCGGGTCAGGATTCCTTTCAACCGTTGCGACAAGAGATGGCTAATGAAATGAAGCGCCTCTGCAATTACTTCGAATCGGAAGGGAATAATCAGTAGGAAGAAGCCGGAGTTACTTCTTTTCCTTGAGTTTGTCCTCAATATACTTTACGGCTGCCCCTATGGTTGCCAGTTTTTCAGCATCATCATCTGGTATGCGAATATCAAAGGTTTGTTCGAAATCCATAACAATCTCCGCGTAGTCAAGGGAATCAATACCCAGGTCTTTCACCAAATTAGCATCAGGATTTATTTCGGACTCTGCAATACCCAGTTTATCAATAAGAATACTGGCAACTTTTTCAGATACTTCAGACATAGCGTGTAAAAAATTTTGTAAATGTATTAAATCCGAACCAATTAAAGGAAGGGGGTGAGTGTAAACTTAAAAGCGCTTAAAACCGCATAAAAAACTCAGTACCTTCGCCAACAGTTGATTTTACAGTTAGCGATCCCTGGTGCTGCCGCATGATCTGCCGTGATAAACTCAAGCCAATTCCTGAACCTGTTTTCTTAGTGGTAAAGAAGGGGATGAATATCTTTTCCAGCGCTTCGGGATCAATGCCTGTGCCGTTATCTTTTACAGCAATTACCGGCCGCATTTTATCATTGAAATAACCCCGAATGATTATTTGTTTACTTTCCTGCTCTTCAAATGCCTGGCTGGCATTTTTCACCAGGTTAATAAGCACTTGCTCAACCAAACCCCGATCGGCCAGAATGGTTAAGTCGGGCGGATCCAACTCAATGATTAATTTGATATTTTTTTCGTTTAACTCTTTTTTGTGAAGTATGGCAATTTCATCCAACAAGGTGCAGACTAAAAATGATTGTAGTCGTGGCTTTGGAATGTGAGTCAAACTTCTGAATTCCTTCACAAATTGAATCAGGTTTTCACTTCGTTTGCTGATGGTTTGAAGCGAAAGGTGAATGTCGGCAATCTGTTCTTTCTGCAGCGGCTTATCCTCCTTGGCGTTAACGTGATCACGAATTTCATCTTCCATGGTGCCCGCCAATGACGAAATGGGTGTAACCGAATTCATAATTTCATGTGTCAATACGCGCACCAGGTTTTGCCAAGCTTCCATTTCCTTTTCTTCCAGTTCGCTTTGAATATTTTGCAGTGAAATGAGTTTCATATTTTCGCCACGCATGGTAAGCTCAATGGCGTATATGGAAAGTTGAAAAATATCTTCTCCGATTTTCAGCCGTATTAACTCACGTCCACCGGTTTTTAGTTTCTGAAATACCTGAACCAGGTTGCCGTCAATTTCTTTCAGGTCATCAAGTACTTCAGCCTTTGTTACCTTCAAAAGTTTGCGGGCAGCGCTATTGATAATTTCAATTTTTCCTGTTTGTTCATTGAATATGACCAAACCTATACCCACGTGCATTACAATATTTTTATAGAAAAGATATTCGGTATCTTTTTCCTGTCGGGAGTTTCTCAGTTTGGCAAGCGCTTCATTCAGTTCATCATGGAAACGTTGCACATAGGGGTCTTTGCTGTCGGTTTTAAAAGAGGCTGAAAAATCATCAAAGCTAACGGAGTCTAAAAATGAGGCTATATCTTTGTTTGATTGATCAACCAGGTCAATCAGTTGCTTAATTTGAAATATAGTAATGCCCAGGAAGGTTATGGCCACGATATAACTTCCGCGATCAAACATAAAGTAGCCAAAGGCCAATATGCTTATCGCCAGAAAAAATATCCGGGGAACAACCGGTGATTTCCAGTTGAACCTATAGTCCATACTTTTCCATTCTTCTGTACAGTGAAGCCCGGGTTAATCCCAATTCATCAGCGGCTTTTGAAATATTTCCGCTGTGCAAATTCAGGGCTTTGGTAATGGCTGCTTTTTCAACTTCATCCAGGTTCAGGGTTTCTGCCGAAAGCGAAGAAACCGGCCGGCTAAACAGAAAGTCGCTCTCCTGAAGTGAAGGAGAATCTGTCATGATAACAGCCCGTTCAATAGCGTGCTGTAATTCACGAATATTTCCAGGCCACGCATAACGTTTAAGTTTATCCATGGCATTGCTGGAAATGGTAGTTACCTGCTTGTGGTATTTGCGTGAATAGTATTCAAGATAATGTTGTGCCAGCAAGGCAATATCTTCTACGCGATCCGACAGGGGTGGTACTTTTATTTCAACCGTATTGATCCGGTATAGTAAATCCTGCCGAAAGGTTCCGGCTTCTACCATTTGATGAAGCGGCATGTTGGTGGCACAAATCAGGCGTATATCAACTGGTATGGCCTGGTTGGAGCCCACACGTGTTACCTGTCGGGATTGTAATGCGCTGAGCAACTTGCTTTGCAGCGCCATGCTCAGGTTTCCGATTTCATCAAGAAATAAAGTTCCACCATTAGCCAGTTCAAATCTTCCGGGCCTGTCTTCCCTTGCATCGGTAAAGGCTCCTTTTTTATGACCGAACAACTCGCTTTCAAAAAGTGTTTCCGTGATGGCACCCATATCAACGGATACAAAACTGTTGTCTTTTCGTAGTGATCGTTGGTGAATAGCCCGGGCAATTAATTCTTTCCCGGTTCCGTTCTCTCCCAATATTAAAATATTGGCATCCGTTCTGGCTACTTTGTCAATCATGGAGAACACTTCTTTAATAGCAGAACTTTCGCCAATGATTTCACCGAAAGGTTTACCGATTTGTTCCTCCAGCATTTCCTTCGCCTTTCGAAGTTTATCCACTTCGTTGTACGATTGCTTAAGACGGATGGCAGTAGAAATGGTAGCAATCAGTTTTTCGTTTTGCCAAGGTTTTAAAATGAAGTCGGTAGCACCTTGTTTCAAGGCTCGTACGGCCATCTCCACATCGCCAAAGGCAGTAATTAAAATAACCACTGCGGTTGGATCTTTTTCTAAAATTTTTTCCAACCAGTAAAACCCCTCTTTACCACTGGTAATGTCTTTGCTGAAGTTCATATCCAGCAGAATTACATCGTAGGTATCGTTATTCAGCAGAAAGGGAATCTTGTTCGGATTCTTTTCAATGATAACATGGTGATTTTGTTTTTTGAGCAGCATTTTGGCGGCCAGCAAAACATCTTCATCGTCATCAATCATCAGAATTTTTCCTTGTTTTTCGGGCTGGCGTGTGCTTTCAGTTGACATGGTTCAGATTTATAGTGAGTGCTTACTATGGAAAATATGTGCCAGAATACATTTAGTTGAATTCAAGGCCTTAACCGCGTTTACGGTGTTCTCCAATGTACAAAGATGTTCAATAATGAACACTTTTTTCGTCCGATTATGAACTAAGGTTTAGGGATTTTGAGCGAATATCTCGGCTTTATCCGCGTATAGCTTGAACATCCGTTCGTCTGTTATGAGCAGAAACTTCACGTTGTCTTCTACGTCCAGGGCGCGGATGCTGGTATCATATAAGTCGTAAAAGATGAGCTTCTTATTTTGGAGGTAGTAAAGTTCTTCACCTAAAAAATTGAAGTATTCAATATCCTTTCCGGGGATAATTTTTACTCGCTTGCCGATGGCATTATGAATTTCAATGCCTTCATTTTTATTATGGATAAATAAAAAGTTCTGGTACTCACGGATCATAATCAGATCTTCTTTACTCTTATGCAAATCCCGCGACAGCAAAACCTCCACATCAATTGTTCCCTTACCGGTATTGATTTTTTTTATGCTAAAATCGGCTGCATCCACTACCCATAAATTCTTATCACCTGATGAACAAACCAACCACGGCTCGATGGCAAATTCCTCAGGGATAATTTCTTTATTAAAAGAACCAAATAAGGCAAAGCTGTACCATTGTCCTTTACGGTGATAACTAAAGGCGCGTGATCCATCACGTGGCTCAAACAACGTAACTTTTTCAGCGGGTGATGTTTCGTTTATGATTTTGCCCTGAGTATCATACTTACGGATACTCCCGTTTTCAAATTGAATGTATAAATCTCCTGGCCGATCCACGAAAGCATATTCAACCGCTTTGTCAAATTTAAGTACCGTAAGTGGCTTGACCTGTGCTTTAGAAATTGACGTGAGGAGCAACAAAAGAAAAAGTACCCTCATGTTAAGACTGAAAAGTTTTAAGACTAACTGTCTCACCATCGTAAACAGCATAGGTATTGAAATGAACCCATTCGCCCAGGTTAATGTAGCGACTTTTTTCACCCACGTGTAAATCGAGTGGTAAGTGCCGATGGCCGAAAATGTAAAAATCGTGGTGAACATTCTTTTCCAGTTCTTTGCAATAGGTTAGCAGAAACTCATTTTCTTCCCCCTCAAATTTTTCTTCCCGTTTGGTGTTGCTTATTCTGCTTTTACGCGACCAGACTTGTGCAATGCCTATGCCAAGATTGGGATGGATGCGTGCAAACAGCCACTGGCACACTTTGCTGTTAAAGAACTTTTTCAGGATTTTGTAGGATGTATCTCCTGGTCCCAGGCCATCACCGTGGCCAATCATGAGTTTTTGTTGATTACACCTCAACACTATCGGTTTCCGATAAATGGGAATACCCAATTCCTTTTGGAAGTAATCAAACATCCACATGTCGTGATTGCCGGTGAAGAAGATGATGGGAATTCCGGCATCGCGCAACTCTGCCAGTTTACCCTGCAAGCGAATAAAGCCTTTGGGAATGGCGTGTTTGTACTCAAACCAGAAATCAAAAATGTCGCCCAGTAAATAAATACTGTGGGCTTCATGTTTGATTTGATCAAGCCAGGCTGTTATACGCTTTTCGCGGGCAACGCTGGAAGCATGGTCAGGAACGCCCAAATGAAAATCGGAGGCGAAGAATATCTTTTTATTTCCAAGCGAAAGTTCCTGCATCATAGTGTGTTGGTGTAAACCACCGTACTAAAAATAAAAAACTCAGGCATCTTTAAGAAACCTGAGTCATCGCGGGCGTTGACCCGCGATCCCATAACAATAAACTGAGATGCCGGCCTGCTTGCCGGTAGGCAAGCTCGTGGGCCGGCATGACAATTGGCTGTCTTACTGATCTACCAGTGATACTTATTGTTTTTCAGCCGGTTTTGCTTCTTCTTCCAGTTTTTCCTGTTCTGCCACGGGCGCATTCGCTACCGGTTCAGTTTCTGCTGGTTTTTTATCCATGCTGCCATTCGTAAATTGCTGGTAAGTAGTCGGTTTTTCAAATGGACGTTTTCCAATAAGCCTTTCCAGGTCGGCCTGGAATAAAATTTCTTTCTCGAGCAGTTCTTTTGCAATTACCTCAAGGTGTTCACGATGATGGCTTAGTAAATCTTTAGTGCGTTTGTAACACTCATCAATGATCTTCTTTACTTCTTCGTCAATCCGTTGTGCGGTATTATCGGAATAGGGTTTTTGAAAAGCGTAATCAGAAGCTTTTGAGTCGTAGAACGACATGTTTCCGATTTCCGGGTTCATACCATAAATGGTTACCATGCTGTACGCCATTTTAGTAATCCGTTCAAGGTCACTTAAGGCACCGGTTGAAATTTTTCCAAACGTAATGTCTTCAGCTGCACGGCCACCAAACGCCATGCACATTTCATCCATCAGTTGCTCCGTCTGATACAGGAATTGTTCTTTCGGCAGGTATTGAGCATAGCCTAATGCAGCAACCCCCCGTGGTACAATACTTACCTTCACCAACGGATCGGCATGTTCCAGAAACCATCCGGCCACGGCATGCCCCGCTTCGTGGTAGGCAACAATTCTTTTCTCTTCCGGTGAGATAATTTTTGTTTTCTTTTCCAAGCCACCAATAACGCGATCGATGGCGTCCTGAAAATCCTGCATATCCACAGCCTTCTTATCTCTCCGGGCAGCAATTAGTGCTGCTTCATTACATACGTTGGCAATTTCGGCACCGGCAAAACCAGGCGTTTGGGCTGATAGTTTCTTTACATCAACCGAAGCATCTGTTTTGATGGGCTTCAAGTGCACTTTAAAGATTGCTTCACGACCTACAACATCCGGCTTATCAATACTGATCTGCCTGTCGAAACGACCGGGGCGTAAAAGGGCTGAGTCTAGTACGTCTGGTCTGTTGGTAGCAGCAAGGATGATCACCCCTGAATCGGTGGCGAAACCATCCATCTCTACTAATAATGAGTTTAAAGTATTTTCACGTTCATCGTTGGCGCCCGGCATTTGTCCGCGGCCGCGTGAACGACCTATTGCATCGATTTCATCAATAAAAACAATACACGGGGCTTTCTCTTTGGCTTGTTTAAACAAGTCGCGAACACGGGCAGCCCCCACCCCCACAAACATTTCTACGAAATCAGAACCTGAAAGGGAGAAGAACGGCACAGCTGCCTCACCGGCAACGGCTTTTGCCAATAAGGTTTTACCGGTACCCGGAGGGCCTACCAATAGTGCACCTTTTGGAATTTTACCACCAAGCTTGGTGAACTTTGACGGACTCTTTAAAAATTCAACGATCTCGCGAATTTCTTCTTTTGCTTCTTCCAGGCCAGCTACATCTTCAAAGGTTATTTTTACTTTGTTTTCCGCATCGAACAGAGCAGCTTTTGATTTTCCAATGTTAAAGATCTGGCCGCCTGGTCCACCACCACCGGTCATCCTGCGCATGAGCATCCAAAAACCAAATAGCAACAGGAAAAGGAATCCCCAGCTGAAAAACATGTTGAAATAATCAACCCGGGTTTCAGCCCGGTATTCCGGACGTTCCGATTCGGGAATTTTGCTTACAAGTTCGTTGTACCAGCGATCGAAATTATCGACTGAAATGATCTTCACCTTGTAATGAGGCCCTGCATTATTTTGGCCCATAGGTCCTTGAATGTCTTCTTTATATTTGGCATTCTGCAGTGCACTTGAAGACAGGGTAACTTCTACAATTTCCTTATCCTTAATTAAAATTATACTGCGCACATCGCGGCTTTCGATCATGGTTTTTAATTCCCTAAGATCTTTTTCCTTCAGGGTATTGGATGTATTGAAATACATCACTGCCATAATGATGGCTACGGTAGCCAGAATTACCCACAACTGGTAGTTTCCTCCTTTAGGTGCTTTGGGGGGGAGTATTTTATTATCTCGTTTGTCAGACATCTCGTTCTCGGTTCAAAAAGTTCACTTCATTAACGCGATCCGGTTTATTTGGTTATTACCGGATCTTCAATTTCAATTATATCGGCATCGCCCCATAGTTTCTCCAAAGCAAAGAATTCCCGCTTATCGTTGCGAAAGATATGGGCTACAACATCAAAGTAGTCGAGTAATACCCATTCTTTATTGTTCTTACCTTCCACATGCCGTGGATTTTCTTTCAGGGCCTTAAACACCTCCTCGTCCACAGAATCGGCAATGGCATCCAGTTGCTTGTCTGATCCACCGGAGCAGATCACAAAAAAATCGGCAACGGCATTTTTTATTTTTCGGAGATCTAATATCAGGATGTCGAGGGCTTTCTTTTCCTGCATTCCTTTTACTATGGCGTCACAAAGTTTTTCAGAACTGACACCCTTTCTTTTTTTCGCCATTAAGCTATCTTCGGTTTTCGAACAAAATTACAACAAATTACTTGTATAAAATCCCTGCCAACACCCTTTTCATAGGTCAGCATCTTGTATTTGTGCCAGAATGTCACTCTACAAACCTTGAAGTTCAACGCCTGATGCAGCAAAAGGGTTCAACTGAGGGTATAGTAGTAGTAACCCAACACCAAACGGCCGGCCGCGGGCAGCAGGGTAGTATCTGGGTAAGCGAACCGGGAAAGAACCTTACTTTTTCAATTGGTCTGAAGCCGAATTTTATCACCCTTCACCAACAGTTTTACCTCAGTATGGCAGTTTCATTAGGGCTGTACGATTGTCTTCTGCACTTTTTGCCGGATGAAACGATTAAAATCAAATGGCCCAATGATATTATGGTTAACGATAAAAAGATTTGTGGAATCCTTATCGAAAACCAAATCGTTAATCAACGCATTGACCGATCGGTTGTGGGGATTGGGTTAAACGTAAACCAACGATTTTTTCCGATGCCGCAAGCAACCTCAATGAATTTAGAGCGTGAAGAAGTGTTTGACTTAAATACTGTTTTTTCGGTTTTGGTAGAAAAGATAGAGGCCAGGTATTTGCGCTTGAAGACAGGTGAATTGGAAAAATTGAAACAAGCATATGAAGAAAATTTATATTGGCGTGATGAACTTCATGAATTTGTTATTGACCATCAAACACAACAGGGTATAGTGAAAGGTGTTACAGAAGAAGGCAAGCTCTGTGTACTGCTAAAAGGAGAACTTAAGTCTTTTGTCTTTAGAGAAATCCGTTATGCCTACTAAGCGTTGTATATTTTTATTTGTGTACTTGTTGATTGTAAGCAGCTTTTGTTTAGGTCAGCACTCTTCTATCAGCACCACTGACATTAATAATTTCTGGAGGGCTTATGATAAATTAAACACTGCCCAATCGAAAGAGGATAGTGTAACCATCATTCAAACAGAATATATTGACCAGGCAACAAATCACTTTAAAACATTTATCCGCATCCGCAAGTTTACTGCAGCCGAGTATGTGAAGATTATTGGCAGATATCCTCAGTTCTGGAATTCGGTAAGGCCGTTGACAGAGAACATTGTTGACCGGAAAAATGAGATTGAAGGAATTCTTAAAAAGTTTGAACGTGAATTGCCTGCATTTAAAATTCCGGATGTTTGTTTTGCGATAGGATGCTTGCGTACGGGTGGCACCACTAGTGGTAATTTAATTCTGATAGGATCGGAGATTGCTGCGGCTGACAAACAGGTTGTAAAAGATGAACTAACACCCTGGTTAAACAGCATTATCGGAAACACTGGTGATATTGTTTCTATGGTAGCGCATGAGGCGGTGCATACCCGGCAGAAAGGTAGAAATACAGATTTGTTAGTTTCGGTAATGAATGAAGGTGTTGCAGATTTTGTTACGGAGTTGGTTACCGGGTTGAATATTAATTCGCATATTCATGAGTATGGTAAAGCCCACGCCTGTGAAATACAAAATGAATTTAATGAGGCTGTCAAACAAAAGAGCACCGATTTAAAACCCTGGCTTTACAATGGCAGTAGTGCGGGTAGTCGTATGCACGATCTGGGGTATTATATCGGGTATGCTATTGCTGAGTCATTTTATGAAAAGCAAACCGATAAACAGAAAGCACTGGAGTGGCTGCTTGACAAAAGCAAATACAAAAAAATTTATGAGTTAAGTGATTATAGTGAGGGGTGTAATTAACCTGTTTTAAATTAACCACAGAGGGCACTGAGGAGGCGGAGAGAGCACAAAGTTATTCTCTGTGAACTCCGTGCAATCCTTTGTGATCTCTGTGATTAAAGTCTTTTTTTAAAATCAAAATTCAATCTTATAGCTCAACACCGGAATCAAGGGCGTTTGGTAGGCAGTAGTAACTTCTCCACTCAATGGTTCAAAGTACTTTCCATAAATATTTTTCCGGTTGGTTACGTTTTGAATATCCAAGGCCAGCGTGTGCGTTGATTTAGGTTTGTTACGCTTTAAGCTCATTCGTAAATCCGTTCTGAAATAAGCAGGGTTTTGATCTTCAAAGGCTCGTTCATCATAGTGCACGGTCTCACCACGTGCGATGGATTCTTCCAGGTTGATTGGGGTAGTTCGCAATCCGCCACTGTAAATACTGCGGAGGTTAATCCCCAACACACGATCCTTCTTCAATATAAACTCTTTCCCACCAGTAAAAGTGATGTTGGCATTTCCATTGAAGCGTGTATTTCGCCATTTGTTTTCATTGGTTTTGTATAAAGAGTTATAGACTGAAGTTGACAACAGGAAGTAAAGGTTATTATGGGTGAACTGCTCCAATGTAAACTCAACCCCGTAGTTTTTACCGTTACCATCATTTACGAGCGGAGCTGTTTCGTACGACCACTCCTGGTTGAGAATAGAATACGTTTCATTTATACCTGCCTTGATCGGAATATTAAACAAGTGCTGATAGTATGTTTCAACTTTTATCCGCAAATATGGATTAAGTGAACGGTCGTACCCTACTACAAAGTGGTGCGACTTGCTTAAATCCAGGTTTTTATTCGCCTTAACGGTTTCTCCGTTTTCTTCATGCTCACCAAAATACGTTCCTAAGGGTTGAACCTGGCTGTGGAGTCCATATCCAATATTGAATCGTTGTACTTCATCCAGTGCATACGATGCACTTACCCGTGGTTCTACAGAGAATGAATTATTTAAGAGTAATTGCAGGTAATGCACACCGCCATTGATTGTCAATTGCTCAGATGCTTTGATGTTTACTTGTGAAAAGGCTTGAATACTTTGTGTATTGCCTTTCGAGTTGATATCCGTCAGGAATTGGTTAACATCGGTGTGAAAGGATTGCTGTCTCAGGCTATAGTTAAGTTGGTTCAGGTAGATTCCATTACGCATGCTATACCGTGCTGATAATTTTGTACTTAGAACTGAACTAAGGGTAATTTTTGAATTGGTGAAGTTGCCATCGTACCACCGTTGATTGGTGTAATCATCATCAAGTTTATAGGTTATGTCGCCAAGTTCATTACCTGATGCCAGTACCGTTGTTTGAAGAAAATTATTTTTATTCATCATATACGCGTGCTTAATACCTAATGCGCCCGTGTTGGAAAAGTAATTTGAACTGTAGCGTTCGTAATCATATTCCCATGCCAGTGAATATTTTTTGGCTTCATTCTTCTGATCGCTCAAGCCACCAAAGCCAAAAATGGTTATGGCGCTTTTCTTCCCGGTGGGTAAGTGAATGTTTACTGAAAGATCTTGAAAGTTGGTGATGTAATCACCGAGCGGCACACCCACTTTTGATAGAATAGATAAGGTTGAATACCGGTAATTTATCAGGTAGGAGCCTTTGTAATTTCTAGCAATTGGACCTTCAGCGGCAAAATCAACACCCAAAAAGCCTGCCTGGAAAGTCAGTTCCCTTTTCTCGTTGTTTCCTTTGCGTAAGCTTAAATCAAACACACCCGATAAAGCATTCCCGTATTCAGCAGCGAAAGCGCCTGTCATAAAATCTGAATTCGTCAGCAATTGCGAACTGAGAATGGAGATGCCACCACCCGAAGCGCCCGGTGACACAAAGTGATTCGGGTTGGGAATGTCAATACCTTCCATGCGCCACAAAAGACCATTGGGGTTGTTACCCCGAATG
This sequence comes from Flammeovirgaceae bacterium UBA2366, assembly GCA_002344065.1. Taxonomy (GTDB): domain Bacteria; phylum Bacteroidota; class Bacteroidia; order Cytophagales; family Cyclobacteriaceae; genus UBA2336. Next base: position 125,998 of record DDTK01000001.1, on the reverse strand, counting down.
GAGATGTTATTGTTGCCATCATCGGTACTCACCACACCGGAAAAGGATGCGGCCATACGTGCCGGGTCGTTTATGGCTGCAGCAAATTTTCTTGTTTCTTCAACTGAAAAAGTTCTTCCGCTCACCAGCACCATTTCATTAATAGTCCGGTCTTTTTCAACGGCTGTTACGACTATTTCATCCATTTGAACAATATCCTCTTCAATGGGAATATTTAGTACCACTTCTTTGCCTGAATTGACGACCACATTGGGGAGAACAAAATCTTTATACCCGATGAAGCTTACCCGTATGGTATAGGTGCCGATGGGTAATTTTAATATTTTAAAATCGCCATCAACATCCGTGGTGGCACCAACCAACGGATCAGTATTCAGCACCATAACTGTGGCGCCCGGCAGTGGTGTTTGGGTAACCTGATCAATGATTTTTCCCCGAAGGGTTTGTGTTAAGGTTTGGGCGTTTAGCCAGGTTGCTGTAAAAATGAAAACGGTTACAACGATCTTTTTTAGGATTTTCATAAGGGTTTGAAGTCAGTTTGCTCTACTGACAACTGGCTTGGTATTTACCCCTATGAGCTGAGTAAATCTTCTAAAAAAATCGTACACCTACCCGGAAGCCCCACCATACCTGCGTTGCCAGGTCATCCTGAGGGTAAGCCTTTTCAGACTGAATTGTTGGCGTGTAGTAGGTGAATAATTCCGGATGTCGATTGAAGGTGGTGTCATATACCCGGATAGAAAGCGTTGGCCCGGCATAAAGCGCAAACTTACGTGCGACTTGAAAATCCAGCCCGGTATAAATTCGGTTTACAAGGTTCAGGGCTTCTACGTTTCCTTTATTAACCTGATTGGCAGTTGCTTCAATATTCAGGTAGAGTTTTTTTAAGATTCGGGGTGATGTGCCCACACCATAACCAAACGACCAGGTGACAGAATCAGATTTTTCAGGCCGCATGCCAACAGAGATGATGTTGTAAAATGCACGCACACCGGTGCGGAAGGAAATATTGACAGGTATCACTTCGTCTGCTCCAAGTTCAAGCGTGTGGTAGCCCTTCGCAACAAAGCTCAAAAACCCTACGGGCACACCGCGTATACTATCAGCAATATTGAGAAACCCGATTTGTGATCCCTTTACATGCTGAGCAACATTTACAAAACCAGCCACCTGTGTACCGCTAATGGATCTACTTATGTTGGCGAAACCTGCAACTTGCGCACCTTCAGTATGTTTGGCGGCCAGGTTCAGGAAACCGGCAAGTTGAGCGCCATGTGCATACCGCATGATTAGGTTGGTAAATCCTGCCGCCTGAACTCCACTGGCCGATTGAATATTCAGATTGAATAAGCCACCCAACTGAACACCTTTTGTTTCGCCACCATTAAGGTTGAACACACCAGCAGCCTGAAAAGACTTTACATTTCCGGTATTGATGTTAAACACTCCGCCAAATTCTGCTTTATTGGTTCCGGCAGAATAGCCACCTAAAATATTAAACGACCAATCGTTGGTAACGCTACCGCTTAGTTTCCGGTTGGTGCCCACGAACGGTACAAAAGAGACCTGCCATGTGCGATGAATGGTATCGCGCACGTTGCCCAGGTTAATGCTGGCAACAGAGTTTTTTGTCCATGCCCAGACTTTAGCGGCAGGCCTCGCAATACTTTCACCCACGTTGTTCAACTTCTCTTTATCAATCTTGATAGAAATTTTTTGAAACGAAGATTGTTTCTGTGCGACAATTACGGTATCCACATAATCAACTTTTTTTATAACCAGCTTGTAGTCATCCGGTGTTGGCTTTTTTACAACGTATTCAAAATAGCCATATTGATCGGTGGTTACTGAACGGAGGGTTACCGGGTTATAGACTGTTGCGGATTCTACTTTTTCTCCTGAGGCTTCATCTACCACATATCCGCTAATCACTACTTCTCTCGAAGATTTTGGCAGTGGTGTTAAAATAACGTAAACACCTTTTTGTTTTATCCTGACCTGACCCTCAAAAACAGTTTCCAGTATTTCGCGGGTTGTTTCATTGTTGAATTGATAGGTAACGCTGCGCTGAACATCCAACGCAGATGCACTGTAGGAAAATACGCAACCCGCTTCGTGCGATAGTCTCTTTAAAAAGGAGTCGAGCCGTTCATCCTGTGCGGTAAGTGTTACCGTTCGCTCCAACACCGGAACTTGCTGGGCCATGGCGTGAACGCCATTAAATACGATGAGAAGGCCAAAAAAATACCTCATACCACAACACGAATGATCAGGCTAACGGAGTATAGGGAATAAGGTTTCTTACAAACAACCATCACCGGTAAGTACAATCTCATTTCCGTTGTCGGTAACCGTAAGATTAAGCGTTTCGGCAATTACCGATAAGATCGTATCGAGATCTTCATTTGCAAAATCTACGGTTAGCCTGCAATTCTCAATATTTCCGGAAACAATAACCTTTCGATTATACACGCTACTGAGCTGTTCGACAGCCGATTTTAAATCAATGTCATTGAATGTGAACAACAGTGTTTTGTAGGAGATTACGTTTGGATCAGCTTCTGCTTTGGAGAATTGTTTGGTGGATTTATCGTACAATCCTTTCTCACCTGCCTGAATAAGAATACCCTCATCAGTTTGTGTGTAAAATTGAACTTCACCCTCTAGTACCGAAACCTCTATGAAATCAGTTTCAGGGTAAGCCTTCACGTTAAAAGTGGTGCCAATGTCGCGAATAAAGACATCATCAGTTTGTACAACCCAATTCACCTTCTTGTCTGGCGCAATGGTTAGGGTAGCTTCTCCTGTTAATTTGATGATGCCCGTCTTTTTGCGTTCGTTATATGTGACATCAACAGAGCTGTTTTTATTCAACGATATTTCTGTGTTGTCGGCAAGGGCTTGTGTAATAACTTCATCTTCGCTTGCTAATTGAAGTTGTTCAGCAGTGAAAAATTGCCAATACAGAAAATAGGAGAGTACACTTATGAGTAGAAGACTGGCTGCAATACGCCACAGGTTAATTACGGGTAGCTTTCGAATCCTGCCTGACTCAATTTTATCTTTTACCTTTTCCCAGGCTGCCACCACATCGTAAACATGACCATCTTCTAATTGAGATTTATCAAATATGAGTTGAGCGTGGTCAACATATTTTTGATTGTCAGCCGATAGGGCACACCACTCCAACACCACCTGTTTTTCTTCAGCAGTTGCTTCACCGGTAATGTGTTTACCGATTAAATCTTCTATATCGTATGGCTCCTGTTGGCTCATGGATCTAACAGTCAGTTCATTAGTATGGTGATCAGCGGCAGGTAATCCTGCAACTGTTCGCGCATTATTTTCAAGGCTTTACCCATCTGGTTTTCTACCGTTTTCACCGATAGGTTCATTTGATCAGCTATTTCCTGGTACTTCAGTTCTTCAAACCGGCTTAGCTGAAATATGATGCGGCATTGTTCAGGCAAACTTTGTATGGCTGCCTTAATTTTTGTTTCCAGTTCGTCACGTAAGGTGCTCTGATCAGATGCTTCATAATAGCGCTCGCCTGTCCTAAGCTCTCCCTGGGCATACATTGCCCTGACTTTCAGATGCTTGATTTCATTCAGGCAGGCGTTGCGAACAGCGCGGTACAGGTAAGCTTTAACTGAAGTGGTGATGTCAATGGCTTGTCGCTTTTCCCAAATGCCAATGAAAGTTCCCTGAACGATTTCTTCTGCCTGTTCGGCATCGCCCAAAAAGGTGTTGGCATAGCGGCACAAGGGTTGGTAATAGGTTTTAAACATCATTTCATAAGCAGTAATGTCGCCCGACCGGACCGCACTAAAACTTTCTGTATCTGATGATTGCACCATCCAAAGTGGTTTCAGTGCAAGTTAAGGTTTTAGGCGGTTTTTAACATAGGACAATCCAGAAGGTGGTTACCCCTATTGTCCGCTAAGTTTATTTAAGTCGCCAATTTCCGTCTATATAACCCACCTACATTCTATCCTAAAAAATACGGGCTTAAAAAACAGCCCCTTCAAATGGTTGTGAAGGATTGTATCTTGACCACCTAAATCAACTCATCCTATGAAAAGATTATTACTATTATTTATGAGTGCCTGTTTGGTGGCACCACTTTGGTCGCAAAGGCTCGATATGGAGAAGCTTAAGGGTATAACCCCGCGAGCAATTGGTCCGGCAGGCATGAGCGGCCGTATTACGGCTATTGATGTAGTGGTAAGCAACCCGGATATTATTTATGCTGGTGCGGCATCGGGTGGCGTATGGCTTTCTACCAGTGGAGGCGTAACCTGGGAACCCATCTTTGATAAGGAAACAACACTTTCCATAGGAGCCATTGCTATTCAGCAAGATAATCCATCAGTGGTTTGGGTGGGTACCGGTGAGGGCAACCCACGTAACAGTTTAAATGGTGGAGATGGTTTGTATAAATCATTGGATGGCGGAAAAACCTGGAAGAAAATTGGGTTGGAAAAAACCCGCCATATACACCGCATTATCATTGATCCGAAAAATCCGAACACCGTTTATGTGGGCGCTATAGGTTCACCCTGGGGTGAGCACCCTGAACGTGGCGTTTATAAAACTACAGATGGAGGTATAACATGGGAGAAAATTCTTTTTATTGATAACAAAACCGGTTGTGGAGAATTGGTGATGGATCCATCCAACCCAAATAAATTATTCGCCAACATGTGGGAGCACCGCAGAATGCCGTGGACATTTACTTCCGGTGGCCCGGGATCAGGCTTACACGTAACGTACGATGGCGGTAAAACCTGGAAGAAGTTAACCAGCAAAGATGGATTGCCTGAAGGTGATCTTGGTCGGATGGGTCTTGCCATTGCGCGAAGCAAGCCAAGCATTGTGTATGCGTTGATTGAGTCCAAGAAGAATGCATTATATCGTTCTGAAGATGGCGGTGAGAAGTGGACCATGATAAATGATAAAAATGAAATTGGTGACCGTCCATTCTATTATTACGAGATTTATGTCGACCCCAAAAATGAAAACCGCTTATACTCTATTTACTCTAGGGTTAGTGTTAGCGAAGATGGCGGAAAGTCATTTAAAGAATTGTTGCCTTATTACGGAGTTCATCCCGATCACCACGCCTGGTGGATCCATCCTGAAAACCCAGGCTTCATCATTGATGGTAATGATGGTGGATTAAACATTTCCCGCGACATGGGTAAAACGTGGGTGTTTGCCGACAATATTCCGGTAGGTCAGTTCTATCATATTAATGTAGATATGGATCATCCTTATAATGTTTATGGCGGTATGCAAGACAACGGAAGTTGGGTTGGTCCCGCTTATGTGTGGCGCAATGCGGGTATCAGAAACTCGTACTGGCAGGAAGTTTTGTTTGGCGATGGCTTTGATGCAGCTCCCGATCCGGATGATAATCGTTACGGCTATGCTATGTCGCAGGGCGGAAACCTGGCACGGTTCGATCTGAAAACAGGCTTTACAAAAAACCTGAGGCCTACGCATCCTGATGCAAATATGAAACTCAGATTCAACTGGAATGCAGCTTTAGCGCAAGATCCATTTAACAATTCAACTATTTATTACGGTAGCCAGTTTCTGCACAAGTCGGCTAACAAAGGTGATACCTGGGAAATTATTTCTCCTGATTTAACAACCAACGATCCATCCAAACAGAAGCAACACGAAAGTGGGGGCATGACCATGGATGCTACCGGTGCAGAAAATCATTGTACCATACTAACTATTGCACCAAGTCCTGTTAAACAAGGTGTAATATGGATAGGTACCGATGATGGCCAGATACAAGTAACGCAAGATGGCGGCAAAACCTGGTCGAACACAACGGCAAAAATTGTGGGTATGCCTAAGAATGCCTGGGTGGCACAACTGCAAGCCTCCACGTACAATGCCGGTGAAGCATTTGCTGTTGTGAATAATTACAGAATGTTCGATTACAAACCTTACCTGTTTCGCACGAAAGATTATGGTACTACCTGGGAGAGCCTTGTTACACCCGCTCAGGTTGGTGAAAGCAATTTCACGTTATCTGTCGTTCAGGATCCTGTTGAACCAAAACTAATGTTTCTTGGAACAGAAAACGGCTTGTTTGTAAGCATTGACGGAGCAAAAAACTGGACCCGGTGGACAAACGGTTATCCGGCCGGAACACCTACGATTGATATGGTGATCCATCCGCGCGAACATGACCTGGTTATCGGAACATTTGGCCGTGCCATTTATGTATTGGATGATGTTCGTCCACTGCGCGAGATGGCCAAGTCATCCGCGGTAGCGACAAAGTCAGCACATATATTTACACCTCCGGATGCTTACCTGGTATCCATCCAGCAACCATCAGGCCCACGCTTCGATGCGAATGCAGTTTTTAACGGGCAAAACCGGCAGTCGGGTGCCATGATAACCTATTCTGTAAATAAACCCTCCGCACCTTCAACACCTCAGCCAGTTGCAGACCCGAAGGCTAAAAAGAGCAAAGAAGAAGTTAAACCTGCTGCTGCACCTGCGCCTAAATCGAATGTGAAGTATGACTCAGTGAAGCTGGAGATATTTAACACAAAAGGTGAATTGGTAAATACAATAAGACAGAAAGCACCGGAAACCAATGGCGTTTACAGAATGAGTTGGATGTTGAATGAGAAGAGTGACCGTCAGCCTTCGCGTGAACGTCCTCGTAGTGGTATGGGTGGTGGAGGAGGTTTTGGTGGCTTTGGTGGAACTCCTGTTCTTCCGGGTACCTACAAATTACGCCTGACCTATGGTGACCAGAAAGATTCAACGTCAATCAATGTAAAAACCGATCCGCGTATGGATGTTCCGGTTTCTGTGTATGAGCAACGTTATGCAATGATCAAGGACTTGCAGAAACTGAGGGCTGTAGCAACTACGGCTACGGATAGGTTACGCGAATCAAAGGAAATTATGGAGGAGTATGAGAAGAAGATTAAAGATTCAAAACGAACCGATCTGAAAGAAGCGACTGATAAAACAAAAGCAGTTAAAGATTCTGTGAATGCCTTATTTGATTTTATACTGGGTAAAGTAGATACCCGTCAAGGTATTGTACGGTCACCCGACCCAACACCGGTATCGTATATTCAAACTGCACAAGGGTACATTGGCCGTTCGCGCGATCCGATAAGCGAAACCGACAGGCGTGTGTATAAACATGCAGAAGATAAAATTGCTGAAGTCGCAAAGCGTGTGAACAACTTCTATGAAACTACATGGAAACAGTACCGCGAGTTGATGGAGAAGGTAACGCTTTCACCGTTTAAAGATTATGAGCCGATTAAAAATTAATTCAATTCACGTCATCGCGAGCAGAAGCGAAGGAAAAGGGTTGGAGCGAAGCGATCCCAGATTTTACGTTTAGTTCATTGCGTACTTTGAGATTGCTTCACTCCGGCACACTGCCTAACCCTTCAGTTCGCAATGACGTAGAACATTAACCTTTAACAATAAATAAATTAAAGTCTGGCGGGTTTAATCTCCCAGACTTTTATTTTTGAGCCGCATTATGGTAACCACTAAGAATTTGTCATTTGCCTACGGGAATCAGAAGGGAATTGCCTTTCCGGATTTCAGCATTAATAAAGGAGAACATTGTTTGCTGTTGGGGGAATCCGGCAGTGGAAAAACTACCTTGCTCCACATCTTGGGAGGCCTGTTGCGTGGATATTCAGGATCAGTTAAAGTGGCAGGAACGGAATTATCCTCACTTTCTGAAACAGCCCTCGATCATTTTCGCGGCAAACACATGGGCTTTGTGTTTCAACGAAATCACCTGATCAGCGCACTCACGGTGGAAAAGAATTTGATTCTGGCGCCCTATCTCGCTGAACTTCCCTTTCAACACCAGCAGGTAGATGATGTTTTAGGAAGCCTGGGAATTGCGGAAAAGAAGCACAGCAAGGTTACCGAACTAAGCCAGGGGCAGGCGCAGCGCGTGGCCATTGCACGGGCGGTATTTAATAATCCTCCCGTTATTTTGGCCGATGAACCCACTTCAGCGCTCGATGACAAAAGCTGTGCGCAGGTAATTGATTTGTTGATTCATGTAGCGAATGAACATCAGGCAACCTTATTGGTAGCCACACACGATCAACGCTTGAAAGATAAAATCGGAAAACAGATTAGCCTACACGGATGAACATCGTACTACTTGTCTGGAATTATTTAAAAGCAAAACCGCTGAACACGGTGTTGAACATTGTTTTGCTTTCGCTTGGCATTGCGGTAATTGTTGTGCTGTTGTTGTTCAATAAGCAATTAGAGGAAAAGATTTCAGAGAATGCCCGTGGCATTGACCTGGTGGTAGGGGCAAAGGGTAGTCCACTGCAATTAATTCTTTGTAATATTTTTCACATTGACTTTCCTACCGGTAACATTAATCTGAAGGAAGCGGAGCGCATTGCTAAAAACCGGTTGGTGAAAAATGCCATTCCGTTAGCGTTGGGCGATAGCTATGAAGCCTACCGTATTATCGGAACAGATCAACGCTATGCTGAGTTGTACAACGCTGAGGTTGAACAAGGCGAATGGTTTAAAGATGAACTGGAAGTAGTTCTTGGTGCCAACGTAGCCGCCATGACTAAGTTTAAGCTAAACGATGAATTTGCCAGTGCGCACGGGCTCACGGTTGGTGGTCATGCCCACGATGAGCACAATTTTGTGGTGAAAGGAATATTGAAGCGTTCCAATACGGTGTTGGATAATCTCATCCTTACTTCCATTGAAAGTGTTTGGCATGTTCATGATCTTCATACCGAAAAAGATCATCAACACCACGAGCGGGATACTTCTTTTGTTGCTTCACCGTTGGTTCCTTCTATTGCGGCTGGTGACTCTACAAAGGAAATAACATCGTTATTGATACAGTATCGTTCTGCCATGGGCGCTATTCAATTACCGCGCTTCGTCAATGGACAGAGTAGCTTACAAGCCGCTTCACCGGCTTTTGAAACCGCACGGTTGTTTTCGATTTTAGGGGTAGGCGTGGATATCCTGATGGCGTTTGCGTATGTATTAATCTTTATCTCTGCGTTGAGCATCTTTATTGCACTGTACAATTCATTAAAAGAGAGACGCTACGATTTGGCAATCATGCGTTCCATGGGCGCCACGCGGTTAAAGCTTGTGGTAACCATTTTGTCGGAAGGCGTATTGCTTACCTTGCTTGGCAGTGTAATCGGGTTGTTGCTGGGGCATGGGGTGTTAATGATCATGACGGCCCTTGTGACCGAAACCCAGAAAGCCGGGATAAGCGGTATTGTTTTCTACCATGAAGAATGGATAATTTTGGCGGGAAGTTTGTTGTTAGGGGTGTTGTGTGCGCTAATACCGGCATGGCAGGCTTATCGTACAGATATTTCGAAAGTATTGGCAGGTAATTAATTCAAGATTCAATATTCTAAATTCAAAATTTAGAAAGCATTTTTGAATCTTGAATTTAGAATTTTGAATAATTGAAATGATGAAAAAATATAGTAGCACAACTCTTTTCTTATTTGTAGCATTAGTTTCATTTGCGCAGCCCAAATTTGATGCCTGGAATGAATTTGCCAAAACCAAATTTGAGCCCAAGTACTACGAAAAGCTTGGCGAATATTTGTTCTACCCCAGTTTCCCGGAAACATTAAAAGCACTTGAAGGAAAAGAAATTACTGTAGAGGGTTTTTATGTTCCCTTTGCCCCGGAAGAAGGCAACTACATCATTCTTTCAAAATACCCCATGAGCCAGTGCTTCTTTTGTGGTGGCGGAGGCCCGGAGTCTATTGCTGAAGTCTCTTTTAAGGGGACGGTACCTAAATTCCAGGTAGATGACCTTATTACCATCAAGGGTAAACTCAAACTCAATGCTTCCGATATTGAGCATGTGAATTTTATTTTGGAGGAAGCGGTGCTGGTAAAGAAGTAAACTTTATAGCCAATACGCTATGACTAATTCACAGTACTGATTTTCTGAATCAGGTGAGAGCGCCACCGAACCTAATCACCGTAGTTCAGTGGGTGTTACCCCATATCGCTTTTTGAAAGCTGTAGTAAAGTGGTTAGGATTTTTATAGCCTAATGTGCGGGCAATATCGATAACCCGATGATTATTTTCCTTGAGCAGGTGCATGGCATGCTCCATTCGAAGTTCACCGAGATACTCAAATATGCTCTTACCGAATGCGCTCTTGAACAATGCCATCAGCTTATTTGAATTCACTCCATATTGCCGGGCTAATTGTTCAATCGAATGATCCTGAAGATAACTCTGTGTAAGGTAGTCTTTGAGTTCGTGGGCAATTAAATTTTCTTGCTTGTCATTACTTTTTGCCAATGATGAATTTTGTCCAAAAAGACCATTCAATTGAATGAGTATCAATTGGACTATAGAAGTCTCAATCATCATCTCGCCCAACTTGCCGCTCAACGGGCAATTAAAAATATTATGAAGTGCATGATCCTGGGCAAGTGTGATCGGTAGCGCTTCTTTGCCGATTATTCTTTCCCGTTTGACAATACTCTCTTTCAATCTTTCGGCCCATGCTTCATTCTGCGGAAGTATCTGGTTGAGATAGTCGGAAGTGTATGAAAAATGGACAAAACTCAAGGGGGAGTTTGCAGGAGTGAGATGAAGAAACTCGTTGTTGGGATCGTACTTGAAATTGTGCGTGCGGTGATACAAATCCATTCCGTGCCTTTCTCCCGGTAATATGGTTCGTATTCTGGCTTTAAAGAAAACGCAACTGCCAAGGAGTTCATTGCCGTGCCCATGTTCATTGTAGAAGGCTGCGTCCTCCGAAAACTGTGCCTCAATAACCCGCAACGAAAAATTAGGTAGATACATGTCCTTCAGTTTGATAACTGAAGTATTTCCCGCTGAGCCGAAATTCTCAACATGCGTTTCGGTAAACTTACCATATTCAATCATTTCCGGTTTATGGTGTTTGATAACCGGGATATTCGGATTATCAACAATAAGGTGATTGGGTAGATTCATATGGTGGTTACCTGGCTACAGGATTCCAAACAAGTGCTTTCACGCAAATGAACTGTTTAGAGTTTCAACTCCCCATGCAATAATTTTAACATGAATGATAAACAAAAGGTGGTCTTGCGTAGGAAGAGATTGGTTTTGCGTAGCACAATGAAGCTTTTTCATTCGTGTAACACACCAAAACCAAACTTCAAAAAAGATGAAACTTTTTGTTAGAACAACCCTTATCGCCATTGTTGGGCTGCAACTTACCGGCTGTATGTTCCGCACGAAAGACGATGCGAAGCCCTTTGAGCTTTCCGATAAGGAGCTCGTAAAACGGGGCGAATACCTGGTGACCACCAGTGCTTGCCATGACTGTCACTCACCTAAAATTATGGGTGCTCACGGACTCACCCTGGATCCTGACAGAATTTTGTCGGGGCATCCACAGGATGAAAAACTTCCCCCGATACAGACCTACAGTGACGAGTGGATCATGTTCAACGGAGGCCTCACAGGTTTTGTTGGCCCTTGGGGAATTTCTTATGCTGCGAATCTTACACCAGATGATACAGGAACAGGCAGTTGGAGCTTTGAGCAGTTCAAAACCGCCATACGAAAAGGCAAATTCAAAGGACTGGAAGGAAGTCGTGATTTGCTGCCCCCCATGCCATGGGAAATGTATAGGAACTTTACGGATGATGACTTGATAGCAATATTTGCCTACCTGCAATCTATCAAACCAGTAAATAACCTCGTGCCGCCTCCGGTATCCAGAGAAGACCTGGAATTACAATTAGCCAAACAAACAAATCCATAATTCACTATGAAAACCACCATTTCAATTTCAACATTAGCGATAACGTTAAGTTCTTTTATGCCCTTGTCAGGAACAGGTGTTGTCCCTTCTTATGATAAGGTAGGCCGTGAGGCGCTGGAAGCATTCCGTCATGGCTCAATAAGCGAATACCAACAACTGTTTCCTAAGCTAAAGGATTTTTACGAGTTGATGGATGCAGATGCTGCCATATACGGTACGACATTAGAAGCAGCAAAACGGGATTTTGCACGTGTCTACCTGGAGCAGATTTATCCGGCCCTTTCCATGTCATTCGAGCAGATTGTGAAAGAAGGTAAAGCGAGAGGCATTGATTGGAGTGCAGCTAAATTCGATCGCGTGGAATGTTCAAGTGTCCCTTCCGGGAAGTTTGGCCATTCGAGTCTGAATATCATTTTCACCACAAACGGTGCATCACACACCATAACCATTGAAAAAGCACTTATCATCAATGGAGAATGGAAAGTAAGTCAATTCGCCAAACTCATTTAAGCCACACGCGTATGCTATTACTCATTTTATTCTTAGGTGTGGTGATTGTTGTCTCCTCCTTCTTGATTGTAAACTGGTTGTTACAATTGCCCAGGGAAGTGTGGATGAAGAAATAATGGAAGCTGTTGTTGACAAAACCCCGGATGAAGCTGCACCGACAGCGAGTAGTCCGGGGATTTTTTTGTTTTAGGGCGGTTGTTTCCGGTTGCCCCAAATACAACTGCAATACACTCCAGTTAATACCAATCGCGGTAATCAAGCACAACTCTAATTCGGGTAAGCTGCGAAACCATCAATGGGCCCGAATTGGGTTTTTCCATAGGTGGGACAAGGTGTGTTTACATCGGAAATTTGCATGCGTCAATATTTTTAATTAGTGTTACATAAATAAAAATTTAGACTAATCTAAAAAATGTTTCTAAAATCGCTGCTTGGGTGGGTATTGATAGGGCTGGCTGCCAGCACGATGGCCCAGGACGTTGCGTTTACCGGGGTGGTAAGCAGCAGGGGTAAACCAGTAGAGTTCGCGCATGTGGTGTTAAAGGAAACTTCACAAGGTGCTACAACCGATGAAGTGGGAAGTTTCAATTTCAACGTTTTTCCTGGCCGGTATACGTTACAGGTTTCTTCAGTAGGCTATAAAACATTTACAAAAGTTGTAACGGTAGGTTCAGCATATGAACCGCTTGTTATTGAACTAGAAGAAGACACTGGTACATTGGATGAAATTGTGATCACGGGTACTATGCGCGAAGTAACCAAACTACAGTCGCCCATTCCTGTAGAGGTGTATTCACCTGTTTTGTTTCGTAAAAATCCAACACCCAATATTTTTGAATCGCTTAACCTGATCAATGGCGTTCAACCGCAAGTAAACTGCAACGTGTGCAACACCGGTGATATTCACATTAACGGATTGGAAGGCCCCTATACCATGGTATTGATTGACGGCATGCCCATCGTGAGCAGCTTATCTACCGTGTATGGATTATCGGGTATACCAAATAGTTTGGTAAAACGAATTGAAATAGTAAAGGGTCCGGCATCAACGTTGTATGGTTCGGAAGCTGTAGGTGGGTTGATCAACATTATTACCGTTGAACCGGCTGGCGCAACAACTGTTCATGCCGATGTGTATGGAACCAGCGTAGGCGAATTCAATGCCGATGTGGCCACTGCATTTAAGTTGGGCAAGTTGTCATCTTTGTTGGGGATAAATGCTTTTACCTACCAACAACTGCGCGACATCAATAACGACAACTTTACTGATCTTCCATTACAACAACGGTATTCATTATTCAACAAATGGAGCATGCCGCTTCGGGGTGGAAAAAATGCATCGCTGGCGTGGCGGTATTTTAACGAAGATAGATGGGGCGGAGAACTTTTGTGGACCAAAGCGTATCGAGGAACCGATGTGTATTATGGCGAATCCATCAATACCAACCGTTGGGAAGTGATTGGATATTATCCGTTGGCAGATAAACTTGGATTTGATTACTCCTACAACTATCATCATCAGGATTCATATTATGGAACAGTAAAGTACCTGGCCCGACAGCATGTAGCGTTTACACAATTGCGGTGGAATCACACTGCGGGGAAACACAACCTCCTGGCCGGAGCTCCTTTCCGGTATATGTATTACGATGACAACACTCCTGGCACGGGCGATGAAGATGGGATGAATACTCCGGCCATTACCTGGCTGCCTGGAATTTTTTTACAGGATGAGTGGAATCTATCCAGAGCTGTTACGCTGTTAACCGGGTTGCGCTATGATCATCACAATATTCACGGAAGTATTTTAACACCGCGAATCAGTTTAAAATATTCTCCAGGCCAAAGCAGTGTTTTTCGGTTAACCGGTGGAAACGGATATCGTGTAGTGAATTTATTCACCGAAGATCATGCCGCGCTTACCGGCTCGCGCGAAGTGGTGATTCTGAATGAACTTAAGCCTGAGCAATCGTGGAATGTTAACCTGAATTATTCACGGCACGTTTCGTTTGCCTCGGGCTTTGTTATGTTCGATGGCTCGGTTTTTTACACGTATTTCACCAATAAAATTGTAGGGGATTTTCTAACCGACCCTGACAAAATCATTTATGATAATTTGGATGGTCACAGCATATCCAAAGGTGTTACCCTTAATGCCGATGCGCAATTCATAAATGGCTTTAAAGCCATGCTGGGTGTAACGGTAATGGATGTATACAATATTGATAATCTGCCAGATGGTGATGAGAAAGTACCGCAACTGTTTGCTCCGCGTTTTTCAGGAACAATGGCGTTGAGTTGGTCGACCGTGGGAAGTGATTGGATGATAGATCTCACTGGTCGCATAAACGGACCAATGCATTTGCCGGTGTTGCCCAACGACTTCCGCCCCGATATGTCACCAGTGGTTCCGTTGATCAATCTCCAGGTTACCCGAAAGCTCACATCAAAAAACGAAAAGCACGCATGGGAAATTTATGGTGGCGTGAAAAATTTGTTAAACTTTATTCCGAACGATCCGCTCATGCGCCCCTTCGACCCGTTTGATCGGAGCATTGATTTAAACAATCCGAACGGCTATACGTTCGATACCGCCTACAACTATGCGCCTGTTCAGGGGTTGAAAGGATTTTTTGGTGTGCGGTACACGCTGCGTTAAATGATGACTTTGCGTTGATCTATTTCTTTTCAACACATGCATTATACTCCTGAATGATTTTTCTTAGGTTAGCTGATTTATACCCTGATTCCTTAGCTTTTACTTTCGCGGCTACAGCAGGGCACTCACTAATTAACTCAGCCATTTTGTTTGGGAAGCCAATCACAAAACGGTCGGTAAGAAATCCTACCTCACTGCCCTTTTTCAGAATATCAGCGTTGGGTGATTTTTTGATGTCTGATTCCTGGATGGTATTATATTTTGAGAACGCTTCGAAATAACTTTTTACATTAAAAATCCGATCGTCTGCAGGTTCAAAATCCCAAACAATTTCCTGATTGGTGTAATAGTACAGGCTCAGTGGTCCTGGCTCTTTTGGTAGCATAAAAAAAGTATGCAGACCTTCTGCACCTTTTATCAAGGACGCATTGAATGTTACGCTTTCCCGATAAAGCCCGTCAACAAAGTAACCTTTAACTTCAGTAGGACGGAAGTAAGTAATATGGCCATCTACACGAAAGGCCAACATACGTTCCATTATATACGGAAAATTATACTGAACCTCGCCATCTTTCTGAACTCCATCGAGGGTAATGTAATAGCCGGGCAAATAGCCATCAGCAGCTTTTCCGTTAATAAGCCTGAAGTCTGTGAAACTCGTTGCTCCCGGATTATAGAGTGGAAGTTTATTTCTTGAGAACCAATCCCACTCCGACTGCGCATTCGCGGTACAGAGTAGTGTAATGTAAAGAACGGAGCTGGCGATTAACTTCATAGAATTTTGTTTACTTGATTTGGGGACGATAACTTTTCAATATAGGCAAGCTTTTCTATTAAACGTGTTTTTTTGGTGAATCAAATTGTTAAGTTTTAAAGAATACAAAATTGTTTATACTTGCACCTGTATTGGTTCTTGTTTGGATAGTACAATCCGAACAGATTAAAAGGGAATTCCGTGAAAATCGGGGACTGTTCCCGCAACTGTAAGCATCGTAAGTGCTTGTCTTAAATCTTCAAGCCACTGTGCTGACGGTACCGTCAGCATGGGAAGGCGAAGACAAGTGATGTAAGTCAGGAGACCTGCCCATACACATTTTAGTTCAGTGCTTCGGGTAAAAGCGACTGTGATTCAATGATGTAACAGGATGCTTTCATCGCATCATGTCATCAACGTTTCATTTTCTGCCTTTACTCTTTTTTCAACCTTAAACCTTTTTCAACCATGAAAAAAGAGATCAAAGTTTGGGCAATGACCGTAATTGCCTTTTGGTGGTGGGCACCAACGCAAACAAATGCCCAGCAAGATTCACTGTCATCAACTACACTTCGTGAAGTTGTGGTAACCGCCACCAAATTTCCTAAGAATGTTTCCGAAACAGGTAAAGTGCTTACGGTAATTGATCAGGAACAACTTTCGCGTAGTGCAGGGAAGGATTTATCGCAAGTGTTAAACGAGCAGGTTGGCCTTGTTGTAAACGGTGCGAACAGCAATCCGGCTAAAGATAAATCGGTTTTTATGCGCGGTGCTGCAGGAAAGTATACGCTGATTTTAATCGATGGGATTCCGGTTAACGATCCGTCAGGTATTGATGGTGCTTTTGATATCCGTTTGTTGTCTATTGATCAGATTGAGCGTATCGAAATACTAAAAGGCAGTCAGTCTACCTTATATGGCACCGATGCCATTGCCGGTGTCATTAATATTATCACCAAAACAAAAGGGAGCAAGCCGATAGGCGGTAATGGAACCTTAAGCTATGGAAGTTTTAATACACTGCGTGCTAATGTTGGTCTTGCTGGAAGTTCTGATAGAATAGATTACAGCATTGGTTACACACGCTTTCAAACCGATGGGTTAAGTGAAGCACGGGATACCACCGGTGTGGCGGGTTTTGATAAAGATGGTTTGCACCAGAATGCGTTGCAGGCCAGTGCGGGTTTCAAGGCAACCGATAAGTTAACCCTCCGCCCGTTTTTTCGCTACAACAATTTTAGCGGAGCATTTGATGCAGGAGCATTTTTTGATGAGAAAGATGCTGTTTACGAAGCCTCAACATTTCATTACGGACTTACCGGTGAATACCAGTACAACAAGGGAGCTGTTTCCCTGCTGTTTGCAAACAATAGAACGGAACGTTCGTTCACTAACATGTTTGGGTTAAACAATTACGATGGTAGGTTTACCCATGGTGAGTTGTTTATAAGGCACGATGTAGCGCGGGTCTTTCAACTACTGGGTGGTGCAAGCTATCAGCATTATACAATGATTGCCACAAATGCTACGCTGGAAAACCCAACCTTTGCCATAACCAGTCCGTATGTTTCATTCTTTACCAACAACATTAAAGGCTTCTCGGCCGAGGCAGGCGTAAGGTTTGTTAACCATTCGGTATATGGCAATAATTTTACCTACAGCGTTAACCCATCATACCTTTTAACCGATCAATTAAAAGTGTTTATGAATTACGGCACGGGCTTCAAGACACCAACATTAACCCAACTGTATGGCCCGTTTGGAGCCAATGAAGCGTTAAAGCCAGAAGAAAGCACAAGTTTTGAAGCAGGTGTTCAGTGGTTTTCAGCAAGCAAGCGTTTTGATGTGCGCGCCACTTATTTTCAGCGCAAGATCGATAACGTAATAGCCTACACAACCAACTATGTAAATTGGGATAAACTCAATGATCAGGGCATTGAAATTGAAGCTTTCTATAAATGGAATAAACTCTCCTTATCCGGATTTTATGCCTATGTAGAAGGTGAAATTACTACACCGGTTGGTCAGGGTACAGAAACCAGACCCAATGATCTTATTCGCAGGCCAAAGCACACGATAGGGTTTAACGCAGCATACCAGGTAACTAATAAACTTTCGGCAACACTACGTGTTAATAGCTTTGGCAGACGCAACGATTTATTTTTCGACTTTAACACCTTTACCACTACTACCGTGCAACTGGAAGCTTACCAGCTGATTGACGTGTATATTGAGTATGATGTATTGAACCGGCTGAAATTGTTTGGCGACTTCCGCAACCTCCTCAACAAAGATTACGCTGAAGTATATGGTTACTCAGCCCAACGGTTTAATGTTGCTGGTGGTGTTCGTTTACTGTTTTGATTGCCGTTACCATGGATATACCCAGAAGAAATACTACAAAAAGAAAAACTGAAGAGACTGGTACGCTTGAACCGGATTTTTATGTAGAGCATGGCAAGATTGTTTTTACAGCTGCCTATCACCTGAAACGAGGGTATTGTTGCAAAAGCGGCTGCCGGCACTGTCCCTACAACACCGGTAACCGAAAGCTTCATTAATTGCCCTGATGCCGGAAGAATACCGGTTACTAATGTAAAATTGTTGCCTGATGTGAAAATCACTGCCAATTATAAGGCGGTGATTTTTAGTTAAGACCTGGCTAAAACAATTTTGATTTACTCCAGGGCCAGCCCTTGACCCATGTGGTGGAACGTTTATATTTGCAACATTGTTGCATTTAAGAATTATGCCCGTGTCCATGTTAAGGATTAGTTTCATCGTCTTGTTTTTGCTAAGTGCTTCTTCACATGCCCAAAATGCCACTCTCTCCCCCGAAGACGGATGGGCGCATTTTGCTAAAGTCAAATTCACATCGAAGTACTATAAAGAGTTGAAGGAGCATTTTTTGACTCCGTTTTTCGATTCGCGCATCCGGGCCATGGAAGGAACTGAAATTCAGTTGCGGGGTCATTACATGCCTTTTGAGTTTGATGATAAAAAGACCATCGTCATTTCAAAGTACCCTTATGCCGCGTGTTTCTTCTGTGGAGGCGCAGGGCCGGAATCAGTAGCCGAGGTTTTCTTTTCTTCAAAGCCATTGAAGTTTAAGGCAGACCAAATTATTACAGTAAAAGGTAAACTGAAACTTAATGATGCGGACGTTAATCATTTGAATTTTATACTGACAGAAGCCAGGCTTGTTGAGTAAACCCTTATAGCTATGATGAGAATATACTTCACCCTTATGTTTGGACTCGTACTGGCATGTTCGGGCCTTTCGAAAGAGGAGCAAAAGCTTTATGATGAGGCAGCCGCTATCCATAACGAAGCGGTTGGGCAAGCCAGTAAGCTAAACGATCAACTCAAAAAAATGGAGACTGATTCTTTAATCGCGCAGGACTCAATTGTTGCTTTGCAGGCAGCGTTGCAAGCGTGGAGTGAAGACCTGATTGAAGTTCCTGGAAATGACGAACATCACCACCATGGGGAGGATGAGCACCACCATGACCATAGCCGGAAAGGCGATATTTCCGCGCAGGAAATGCTGGCCGTGCAGCAGGAGCTGAAAGCCAGGCTTGTACAAATTGAGGCTCGGATCAGCAATTTGGCAGAAGCCGGAAAAAGATAATTGTACGCAACCAAAGATTAATATGACTGTTTACTTCCAACCTTAAATTATTACCATGCTATCCATTTTAAAACCTAAGAAACTTCCTGTCACTGTGCTCAGCGGGTTTCTTGGCGCTGGTAAAACCACCCTGCTTAATCATGTGCTGAACAACCGCAAAGGCCTGCGTGTGGCAGTAATTGTTAACGACATGAGCGAAGTAAACATTGATGCACGACTCGTAAAGAATGAAGTCAGGCTCTCCAGAACAGAAGAAAAGTTGGTGGAGTTAAGCAATGGTTGCATCTGTTGTACGCTGCGCGAAGACCTGATTAAAGAAGTGAGTGCACTGGCGCGCCAGCGAAAGTTTGATTACCTGCTGATTGAAAGCACGGGCATTTCCGAACCTATCCCCGTAGCACAAACGTTTAGTTTTGAAACCGGTGAACCGTTAAATGATCTGACTCCGTTTACCCGATTAGACACTATGGTAACGGTTGTTGATGCGTTTAACTTTTTTAAGGATTTCGGTAGTGCTGAGTCGTTGTACGACCGGAAACTAACTGATGATGAAGAAGACCAGCGCACCATTGTCAACCTGTTAACCGATCAGATCGAATTTGCCAATGTAATTATATTAAACAAAACCGACTTGGTTAACCCTCAGCAATTGCGCTTGCTAGAAGGTATTTTGATGAAGTTGAATCCCGATGCCCGCATCATTAAAACACAAATGGGCAACATTGAGCCGAAGGATATTCTGGATACAAAATTATTCGATTATAACCAGGCATCGCAATCTGCAGGTTGGATAAAGGAATTGAACAATGTGCATACACCTGAAACAGAAGAATACGGAATTTCTTCGTTTGTATTTCGCGATCATCGTCCTTTTCATCCGGAACGTTTCTGGAATTTTGTACAGCACCAATGGCCCGGCAACATTGTGCGCAGTAAAGGTATTTTCTGGCTGGCATCCCGACCTGACCATGCCATACTCTGGAGTCAGGCTGGTGGTTCGTCAAAAGCCGAGGTATACGGAAAGTGGTGGGCAACTGTTCCTGAAAGGGAACGTAGAAAAAGGCCGGATTACCATGCCAACCGCGAGACAATTGCGAAGAAATGGCATCCGCAGTGGGGCGATCGCTTAAACGAGCTGGTAATTATAGGGACACAAATGGAAAAAACGATGATTAAACTGGCACTAGAATCTTGCTTGCTTAGAGAAGACGAATTTGTGATGTATGAAAGAGGCAAGGGCTTCATCGATCCATGGCCTTTATAAAAGAAAATGGCGCCCGAACGGGCGCCATTGAAGCAAACACCTAACCCTTTATAACCCTGTCTGCTTATCCTAAATCTTTCTCTAATTCTGCAATGCGCGACTGAGCTTCCTGATTTCCCAAGGAATATGACATCCGATAAAGTTCCAGCGCTTCTCGTTGGGTCTCTTTTTTCTTCTTTGGAGCAAATTTGGTTCTGTCTGCGGCCGTCTCAAGCGCTCTGGCTTGTGCAAAGTATAGCTCGGCCTGACTTGTTTTTGACAGCTGGTTTATTTCTGAAATTTTAGTTTCAAGCGAAGCAATATTTTCGTCTTTCAGCTTTATGGTTTCATTTTGAGCAACAAGCACAGTCTCTTTTTCCTGCAGTGAAGTTGTTAGCGTGCTGTTTTCTGTGCGGAATTTTTCAATTTCAGTTTGTAGTGCAGCCACCTGAAGGCTACTCTGCTCCAGTTCATTCTTCAAGCGTTTTACAGTAGCAGCATATTGTGCTGAGTTTTTCTTCAGGGAATTCTCCAACTCTTCGATCTTCGACCGGGTTTCCCGGATATACACGTTGATTTCATCAAGTCTGCCCTTGTAGTTTGCATAGGACGTTCCTTCTACAACATTGGTGCGAAGCATTTCCCTGCTGGCATCAATGGAATCAATAAGCGACCCTATTTCCTGGAGGGTCTGTACATTTTTTAGACTGGTGGATAATTCAACCTGTAACGAGTCTACTTTTGAAAGCAGCATTTGTTTTTCCTTTGTGTCGCAACCCCAGATTAAGCCAACAATCAACAGGGTCGAGATAAAATTTAGAGTTTTCATATGAGTAATGTTTAATTGTCTGACAATACTCAAATGTGATGCTAAATATTTCGGAACCTTTTAATGTCGTTTTTGACACTAAAATACCGATCTGAACAAGGTCAGCTGTGTAGCATTTTTAAATAAACTGTAGAATTATTCTACAATTTGGGCATGCTAAACCTGAGCCTTTTAGAAGTAATCACTTTTTGAAAACGAAGTACACTGCTAATACCAGAAACACAAAGGCAATAAGATGGTTGGTGCGGAAGGATTCGTTTTTAAAGAAGATGAGGGAGAAGGCTACGAAAACAACCAGGGTAATTACTTCCTGAATTACTTTAAGCTGAACGAGTGAGAAGGGGCCACCATATCCTTTAAAACCAATTCTGTTGGCAGGTACTTGTAACGTGTATTCAAACAAGGCAATACCCCAACTGATAAGAATAATGGAAATGAGTGGCAGGCTTGCACTCCACTTCATTTCCTTGAATTTTAAATGCCCATACCAGGCGAAGGTCATAAAGGCATTGCTAAGGATGAGCAAAGTTATCGTGTAAAATGCTTTCATAATTTGAAGACCTGTCTGCCGACAGGCAGGTTTGAAAATTGATCAATTTGAAAATTTGAAGAAGCAAGTGGCTAATCTTCAAATTTTCAAATCGTCACATTTCCAAATTACTATTTGACTAGCTTTTTATATCGTATCCGATGAGGTTGATCATCACCCAATCGTTTTTTCTTATTCTCTTCATACTCGCTGAAGCTTCCTTCAAACCAGAATACCTGTGAGTCACCTTCAAAGGCAAGGATGTGGGTACATACCCTGTCAAGGAACCAACGGTCGTGAGAGATAATCACAGCACAACCTGCAAAGTTCTCCAACGCTTCTTCCAGTGCCCGCAAGGTGTTTACATCTAAATCGTTGGTAGGTTCATCAAGTAACAATAAGTTACCACCTTGTTTCAACGCTATGGCCAGGTGTACACGGTTTCGCATACCCCCAGAAAGTTCTTTTATTTTTTTCTGCTGATCGGTTCCGTTAAAGTTGAACTTACCAACATAGGCTCGTGAGTTCATTTCCTTTCCGCCAAGCATGATGAGGTCGTTACCACCTGTTATGGCTTGAAACACGGTATCCTCAGGTTTAAGATCATCGTGCTCCTGATCTACATAAGCAATGTGAACCGTTTCACCAACTTCAAATGTTCCGGCATCGGGTTTTTCTTTACCAACAATCATTTTGAAGAGCGTGGTTTTACCTGCACCGTTTGGTCCGATAATGCCGACAATACCTGCAGGTGGCAGGGAGAATGTTAAATTTTCATAGAGCAACTTGTCACCATAGGCTTTTGCTACGCCATTAGCTTCAATCACTTTATTTCCAAGGCGCGGTCCAGGTGGAATGTAGAGCTCCAGCTTTTCTTCGCGCTCTTTTGTTTCCTGCGACAGTAATTTTTCGTATGCACCCAAACGCGCTTTGGCTTTGGCCTGTCTTCCTTTCGGATTCATGCGTACCCACTCCAATTCGCGTTCCAACGTTTTTTGTCGTTTGGATTCTGATTTCTCTTCCTGGGCTAATCGTTTTTGTTTTTGTTCCAGCCATGAAGAATAATTCCCTTTCCAGGGAATGCCCTCTCCGCGATCAAGTTCTAAAATCCATCCGGCAACATTATCCAAAAAGTAACGGTCGTGCGTTACCGCGATAATTGTTCCTTTATACTGTCGCAAGTGTTCTTCCAGCCACAGCACCGATTCGGCATCAAGGTGGTTGGTGGGTTCGTCCAATAACAACACATCAGGCTCTTTCAATAACAACCGGCAAAGTGCTACGCGTCTTTTTTCTCCACCCGATAGATATTCAACTTTCGCATCAGGTGGAGGACAACGCAGCGCATCCATGGCACGCTCCAGTTTATGATCCAGTTCCCACGCACCAATGGCATCTAGTTTTTCCTGAACCTCGCCTTGTCGTTGAATAAGTTTATCCATCGCATCCGGATCATCCATCAGCGCGGGATCAGCAAACTTTTCATTTATGGCCTCAAACTCTTTCAGCAGCGCAACAGTTTCGTGTACACCTTCCTCTACAATTTCTTTTACGGTCTTGGTTTTATCTAGCTGAGGTTCCTGTTCCAGCAGTCCAACAGAATACCCCAGATCGGAAACCACCTCACCCTGAAACTCTTTATCGATTCCGGCAATAATGCGGAGCAATGAGGACTTACCTGAGCCGTTTAATCCGAGCACGCCAATTTTGGCACCATAAAAGAAGGAGAGGTAGATATTTTTTAATACTTGTTTATTGGGTGGATAGATTTTATTCACACCCGTCATGGAGAAAATTATTTTTTCGTCAGCCATAATAGTCGTTTGAGGGCGCAAATATGGCGTTTTTACTCGATAGTCCATAGCCAATAGACGGCTGTAGATAGGGGTTACTTTTGCAGATTTTGGCTATCTACCCATGTCTATTGACTATGGACTAATTAATTCTATTTTTGCGGAAAATTAAAGGAGAACAGAAACTATGTATTGGACCCTTGAACTTGCTTCCTACCTGGAAGATGCCCCCTGGCCGGCAACGAAAGATGAATTGATTGATTACTCCATTCGTTCGGGCGCGCCATTGGAAGTGGTGGAAAACTTGCAGGAATTGGAAGATGATGGACAGCCTTATGAAAGCATTGAGGAGATCTGGCCGGATTATCCGACTAAAGAGGATTTCTTTTTCAATGAAGATGAATATTAGAGAAATTTAATTCAATCATACATGAATGGTAAAGCTGGCGGAAGCCAGCTTTATTTTTTTGAAGTCAGCAGCGCTTCGGCAATTACCAAATCTTCAGAGGTTGTAATTTTTATAT
This sequence comes from Flammeovirgaceae bacterium UBA2366, assembly GCA_002344065.1. Lineage (GTDB taxonomy): Bacteria > Bacteroidota > Bacteroidia > Cytophagales > Cyclobacteriaceae > UBA2336. The sequence goes on along the minus strand of DDTK01000001.1, from coordinate 101,716 downwards.
TTTCATAGCTGCCCTCGAAAAGTGAAATGGTATGACCTGCTTTTTCTGCTACGCTGGCATCATCGGTAAGGCTTGCATCTTCCTTTAATTCATAAGCTTTTTTAATCAACTCCACGCTAAAGGTTTGCGGGGTTTGAATCAACCGAAATTTTGAGCGATCCACAGCTTTAGTATTGTCCTGATCCGTCATTCTCAGAGACTCTTTCAGCCGAACGGCGGCTACAGCCGAACCGTGAACAGCCGCAAGGCGAAACGATGCACCAATAATATCCTCACTAACCAACGGTCTTACGCCATCATGAATAGCCACTAACCCATCCGTTTCAATTTTGGCCAATCCTTTTTTTACCGACTGAAATCGGGTTTCACCACCTTTTTCAAGAATTAGGGGTTTATGGTAATCGTGTAGCAGGCATAGTTCTTCCCAAAGCGGAAAGTCGTCTTCGGGTAATACCAGCACCATCTTTATTGCTGGGGAATATTTATAGAAGGCATTAATGGTATGCATAAGAATGGGCAGGCCATCAAGATCAAGAAATTGCTTGGGTACTTTGCTTTTGATACGGGTGCCTTTTCCCCCGGCAACTATAAGGGCGTATTCGTTATTGTTCATATATTACCTCCAAAATACCAAAAAAACAGTATGGTGATCCTTCGACTTCTGTTAATCGCATTTAATGTAGCTGTGGTTACTTATTTGGTATACCGCATGTTTCAGGTCATCAAAGATCCGTACATGACGCAAGGAAGAAAAACACTGATTGTTGTTACCGGAGTAGTTCTGTTATTGGCACCCTTTAGTATGTTTTTCGGGATTATGAATGCCTCGTTTCTTTACTTCATGATTTACCCGGTTGCCCTTTCACTTTTCCTTTACCTGATACGTGAGGTAGATAGTGGTTCTTAAACTTTTAGTGAATTGGTGTTTTAGTGGCAAAGATATTTCAGGCCAGGCCACAAAGGCACGAAAACACCAAATACCCACAAACGCTAAAGAAATTTCTTCAATTTGAGAGACTTGCCATTCAGGAAACCACTGATCAGATAATCAGCATGGCATCGCCATAGGTAAGAAACTTGTATTTCTCCTTCTTGGCAACCTTGTAAGCTTCCATAACTAAATCAAAACCTCCGAATGCTGCGGCCATCATTAACAAAGTTGACTCAGGCATATGAAAGTTAGTGATCATGGCATTACAAATCTTAAAATCGTAAGGCGGGAAAATAAACTTATCCGTCCAGCCATCTTTTACTTTTAACCGGTTGTTGGCCGAAACAGCAGATTCAAGTGCCCGCATAGAGGTTGTTCCAATGGCGCAAACCCGGTGTTTGTTGTCAAGTGCCTTGTTGACTTTCGCTACCACATCCGTCCCCACCACGAAATTCTCAGAATCCATTTTGTGTTTGGTCAGGTCCTCTACATCAACTTGCCGGAAAGTTCCTAAACCAATGTGGAGTGTTATATATGCCATATCAACACCCTTAAGTTGAAGGCGTTTTACCAATTGTCGGGTAAAGTGCATACCGGCTGTCGGGGCAGAAACAGCTCCTTTATTTTTTGCAAAAATGGTCTGGAAGCGATCTTTATCCTCTGCTTCAACTTTACGTTTAATGTACTTGGGTAGCGGGGTTTCACCCAGTGTTTCAATTACCTTGTCGAAGGCTTCGGCATCGCCATCAAAAAGAAAACGGATGGTTCGTCCACGTGATGTAGTGTTATCAATAACCTCAGCCACCAGGTCGCCATTTCCAAAATAGAGCTTATTGCCCACCCGGATTTTACGGGCAGGGTCTACCAATACATCCCACAGGTGCATTTCAGCATTTAGTTCGCGAAGCAGGAAAACTTCAATTTTTGCGCCTGTCTTTTCTTTACGACCGTAAAGCCTTGCCGGGAAAACCATGGTATCATTGGCTACCATGATATCGCCATTGTCGAAATAGTTGACAACGTCTTTAAAAATTTTGTGTTCGATTTTACCGGAATCCTTGTGCACCACCATCAGGCGGGATTCATCGCGGTTTTCGGCAGGACGGAGAGCAATCAGGTTGTTGGGGAGATCAAACTTAAATTCAGATAGCTTCATATTTTAAATGCAAAGTATGCCCAATGAACAGTTAATTTTTTTAAGGCTGCAAAATTAAGGCAATAGTTGATATTTACGAAAGTAGGGCCTTCTTTTTCACTTTGGTAACAAATAACCCGCTTTTTAGTCTAATAGGCGTAATTTGGTTAAACAATGGCCGACTAACCAACCGTTAAATTTGACGTTAGGGGTATCCATGAAAGTATTAAGACAAATTCTGGAGAGTTTTCGGTTTGCAGGGGCTGCATTAAAATCCAATCTTCTGCGCACAGTGTTGTCATTACTTGGAGTAACCGTAGGTATTTTTGCCATCATATCAGTACTTACCTTGGTCGATTCTCTGGAAAAAAACATAAAGGATAGCTTGAATTTTATTGGTACCGGGGTACTGTACGTTGAAAAGTGGCCTTGGATGCCTGAGGGGGGGAGTGAATATAAGTGGTGGGAATACTTCAGAAGACCAAACCCGTCACATAATGAGTTTAAATTTTTACGAGATAACCTGAAACACGCCAGTGCCATTTCTATTTTTTCTGAGAAAGGTAATACAACACTTAAACGAAACAGTAACAGTATTGGGCAAGTTGAGTTGATCGGTGCAAGCGAAGGCTATAATGAAATTTTTGAAGTGCCCGTTGAGAGTGGACGCTACCTTACGCCAGAAGAAGTTTTAAATGGCCGGGAGGTGGCCATTATTGGCTTTGAAGTAACTAAAGCCCTCTTTCCCAACGGTGAAGATCCGATTGGAAAATCGATAAAACTAAAGGATTTGAAGTTTGTGGTAGTTGGCACCGTAAAGCAAGAAGGGCAGAGTTTTATGGGCTTTAGCTCTAAAGATTATCAGGTTATTATTCCTTATAATTCATTTAGAAAGCTGTATCAAACCGGTTCCGGTAGATGGAATGAAATAGGTTCAGCTATTGGTGTAAAAGGATACGATCAGGACATTGCCCTGGTTGAATTGGAAAATGAAATGCGGGGCTTTCTCCGCACCCGTAGAGGGTTGCGACCAATCGACAAGGATAGTTTCACGATTAACCGTCCGGAGGCATTGCTGAATGCCATAGGTAGTATGTTCGATGTAGTTGGTATTGCCGGATGGATTATTGGTGGTTTCTCAATGCTGGTGGGTGGATTTGGAATTGCCAACATTATGTTTGTGTCAGTGAAGGAACGGACCTCTATAATTGGTTTACAAAAATCTGTAGGTGCTAAAAACTACTTCATTTTATTTCAATTCCTGTTTGAAGCAATCTTTCTTTGTTTGATTGGCGGACTGGCCGGATTATTTCTGGTGTATTTAATTACCTTTATTCCTATGGGTACTCTGGTAGTCACATTATCTTTTAAGAACATCGTGTTGGGTTTAGGTGTTTCTACCGTAATTGGTTTGGTATCCGGAATTGTACCTGCAGCGGTAGCGGCAAGATTAGATCCTGTGATCGCTATACGTTCCTAACACAAGCCTGTTATAATGAAAATTATTCGTCAGATTTTAGAAAGCTTTCGTTTTGCGTGGCAGGCTTTAAAGTCCAACCTGTTGCGTACAATACTATCCTTACTGGGTGTAACGGTTGGAATATTTGCCATTATAGCAGTACTCACCCTGGTCGATTCGCTGGAAAAAAATATTAAAGAGGGGCTGAGTTTTGTGGGCACGGGGGTGATCTATATTCAAAAAATGCCTTGGCTGCCCGAATCGGGTGGAGACTATAAGTGGTGGGAGTATTTCAGAAGGCCCAATGCATCTTATGCTGAATACAAGTTCCTGAAGGAAAACCTCAAAACGGCTAGTGCCATTACCGTTCTATCAGACAGAAATAACTCTATTCTTAAGCGCGACAATAACAGCATCGGACAGGTACGGGTAGTGGGCGGGGCGGAGAACTACGAGTTGATATATGAAGTGCCTGTAGAGAAGGGACGATACTTAACCCTCGATGAACTGGCTGCCGGAAGGAATTCGGTGGTAATTGGCTACGAAGTTGCTAAAGCACTTTTTCCCGGTGGGGAAGATCCCCTTGGCAAAAGTGTTAAGATCAAGAACATGAAGTTTACGGTAGTGGGAGTTGTGAAACAGGAAGGACAAGGTTTTTTTGGAAACACCACCAATGATTACGGAGCGATTATACCCTATAATGCTTTTCGAAAACTTTACCCTACCGGAACTGGCCGGTGGAATGAAGCGCCCTCGAGCATAGCGTTGAAAGGTACTGATCAAGACATTGGTTTGGTAGAACTGGAAAATGAGGTAAGGGGATTGTTAAGAAGTAAGCGGGGTATCAGACCTACACAAAAAGATAGTTTTGCACTTAACAGACCAGAGGCAATTTTAAATGTTATTAGCGGGGTGTTTGATATTGTGGGAATAGCCGGTTGGATTATTGGCGGTTTCTCTATGTTGGTGGGCGGTTTTGGTATTGCCAACATTATGTTTGTTTCTGTAAAAGAGCGGACACCCATAATTGGTTTGCAGAAATCGGTAGGTGCTCAGAACTACTTTATATTGTTCCAGTTCTTGTTTGAGGCGATCTTCCTGTGTTTGATCGGTGGATTGGCCGGGTTGTTTCTGGTTTACCTGATAACCTTTATTCCGATGGGTAGCCTGGTAGTTACCCTGTCATTGAAAAATATCGTTCTTGGTATTGGGGTATCCACTGTCATTGGACTTGTTTCTGGAATTGTGCCTGCAGCTATGGCGGCCCGGTTAGATCCGGTAATTGCTATTCGGGCTTAAGAGGTCATTGGTCAACAGTCATTAGTCATTAGTCATCAGGTTATTACAACTAGTGACTAATGACCAATGACTTGGTGACTACTTCTCCTTTACTTCCACTTCTTTTTTGCCCTCCACACCGCTAATCTTCTCCTTTATTTTTCCTTCCAGCTCATCCATCAGTTCAGGATTATCTTCGATAAGTTGCTTAACTGAATCACGACCCTGACCAAGCTTATTTCCATTATAGGAGAACCATGAACCTGCTTTTTGAATCACATTCAGTTCTACACCCAGGTCTACAATCTCACCTGATTTCGAGATACCTTTTCCATACATGATATCGAATTCAACAACTTTGAACGGAGGTGCCACTTTGTTTTTTACCACCTTAACCTTCACACGGTTACCAGTAATATCATCGGCAGCTTCTTTTATCTGACCAATTCTGCGGATATCCAGACGCACGGAAGCATAAAATTTCAAAGCATTTCCACCTGTGGTAGTTTCCGGGTTGCCAAACATCACCCCAATTTTTTCGCGCAACTGGTTAATGAAAACACAAGCACAACCCGTTTTACTGATGGTACCGGTAAGTTTCCGGAGGGCCTGTGACATAAGCCTGGCGTGCAATCCCATTTTACTATCACCCATCTCGCCTTCCAACTCTGCTTTTGGTACAAGGGCCGCCACGGAGTCGATAACAATAATGTCAATGGCTCCTGAACGAATCAGGTGGTCAGCAATTTCAAGCGCTTGTTCGCCATTATCGGGTTGGGAGATCAGCAGGTTTTCGGTATCGATACCCAATTTTTCTGCATAGGTTTTGTCGAAGGCGTGTTCGGCATCAATAAAGGCAGCCAAACCACCTTTCTTTTGTGTCTCTGCAATCATGTGCATGGTAAGCGTGGTTTTACCCGATGATTCAGGTCCGTATATTTCTGTTACCCGTCCTTTCGGAATACCACCAATACCTAAGGCTAAATCAAGGCCCAGCGAACCTGTTGAAATAGCGGGTACATCCATTATCTTTTCATCACTTAATTTCATCACGGTACCCTTACCGTATGTTTTTTCCAGTTTATCGATGGTTAACTGAAGTGCCTTTAATTTTTCTTTTGCGTCACTCATGGTGTATCGTTTCTATAATAATAACTTTAACTCGTTGATTTCTCAATAACGGGTTGAAATTACTACTACCTCAACCAAAAACAAACGGGTTGGCTTTTTTCCGACAGAAGTTGTCAGTGTTCACTAGTCTGTAATAAGCAGTTTAATCTGAACGTTTGGATAGGTAAAAGTATGTATACTGCATTTTAATCAGGTATTGCCTTCGTATGTCAAGAATATTGTTCAAGGTTTTAAAATGGTTGCTGATCAGCCTCGCCTCGCTACTGATCATTTTGTGTTTGATATTTTGGGATTTAGTCGCTTACGGATTCCGGCAAGCTAAAGGCCAGTTAAACATTGTGTGGAATGCCAAGCCTGTGGAAGTGTATCTTGCCGACCCTGCTTTTCCTGACTCATTAAAACAAAAGCTTCATTTTGTTGAAGAGGTCAGGCGATATGCTATCGACTCCCTGGGGTTAAAGGATTCTAAAAACTATAAAACCTTATTCGATCAAAAAGGTGAAGAGATTATGTGGGTGGTTACTGCCAGCGAACCTTTTAAATTGAAAGAGAAAGAATGGCGGTTTCCTGTCTTGGGAAGTGTTCCTTACAAAGGTTTTTTTGAAAAGCACAGGGCGTTGGCAGAACAGCAACAACTTGAGGCGGAGGGTTGGGATGTAAACGTACGAAACCCGGGGGGCTGGTCAACGCTGGGTTGGTTTACCGATCCTATTCTCAGTAACATGTTGCTTAAATCGGAAGGTGACCTGGCCAGCCTGATTATTCATGAGATGGTTCATGCCACCATTTTCGTAAAGGACAGCATCGACTTTAATGAAAACCTCGCTTCATTTATCGGTGATCGTGGAGCTGAGAAATTTCTCATCAGTAAGTACGGTGAGCAGAGTGAGCCATACCAATCGTATATACAGGAAGACAAAGAATTTTTGGCGTATGTAGATCATATTTTGCGCGGCTGTGCATACCTCGATAGTGTATATACTGCCATCGCTGATAAATCAGAAAAGGAAAAATTAACGATTAAAGAAAACTCCATTCGCACCATCATGGAATCAGCAGATTCACTTTCGTTTACGGTGTTGCTTCACCCGTCAAAGCGACACCTGAATGCGTTGCCTAACAATGCCTACTTTATGTCCTTCAGAAGATACCAATCCAAACAACATGATTTCTGGACCGAATGGAGAGATGATTTTAACAGTGATTTGAAGGCCTACATCAACTACTTAAGTAAACAGCATCCATTCCTGTAAATGAAGTTTATTCCAGAGGTTATTAAGGAATTGTTAAGAATAGGGGGGTGGTTTTTTAACCCCTCATTTCTGTCTACTTTTGATGGAAAATTAAGTTAACCAATGGGAAACAAGCCCGCGCATAAAGTGCTTGTGGTAGATGACGAAGAGCCAATTCAGGAACTTCTGAAGTACAATCTTGAAAAGGATGGGTACGAGGTTAAAACAGCAGGTGATGGAGCCCGGGCTGTTGAAATAGCTAAAAAATTTCACCCCGATCTGGTTTTGCTTGACATCATGATGCCCAAAATGGATGGTGTTGAAACCTGCAGGTTGTTAAGGGAAATACCCGAACTGCAAAAAACCTTTATTGTTTTTCTTACGGCCCGTTCGGAAGAATACTCAGAAGTAGCCGCATTTGATGTGGGTGCTGATGATTACATTACAAAGCCCATTAAACCACGCGCCTTAGTAAGTCGGATAGGGGCATTGTTCAGAAGAGAAGTTAAGAAGACCAGTCCGTTAAGTTCAATTTCAGTTGGTGATTTAACGATTGACCGTACAAGCTACACCATTAAGGTTGATGGAAGGGAGATAAACTTGCCCAAGAAGGAATTTGAACTGCTCTATTTTCTGGCTAAAAACCCGAACAAAGTATTCAGCCGTGAAGATCTGCTTCAGAACATCTGGGGGTCGGATGTCTACGTACTGGCCCGAACGGTTGATGTGCACATAAGAAAGGTGCGTGAAAAAATCGGAGAAGACTACATTACCACCGTGAAGGGTGTTGGCTATAAGTTCAGCCTGAATTAGTCGTTGCTGTTAATATCACTGTGCTTTATCCTTTTAGGGATAGCTTTGATATTACCTGTTGAATATTGAATTTTGAGGTTGAACCTCAATCATGGTATATAGTTCCAGGGTACTGGCTTTGTTACTGGCAATCTGCATTGCCGTTATTACCACATTGTTTCTTACGTTGTTTAAAGACGCCAACATCACGTTGCTGTTTGTGGCATTCGGGATAAGCTTCTCGGTATCTTACATTTTGATCTTTATTGTATTGGAATTTTTGATTTTTCGGGAGATCAACAAGATATACCGGCTCATGGAAAAATTGAGAAAGAAGGAGCTGAATAAACTGAATAAGCAAAAGTCCGGAGCCCTTAATCCTTTGGAAAAAATCAACGAAGAGATTTTCTCCTTTGCAGAGCTAAAGCAAAAGGAAATTGATGAACTGCGTAAGCTGGAAGCTTTCCGAAAAGAGTTTATTGCCGATGTTTCGCACGAACTTAAAACACCCATTTTTGCTGCCCAGGGTTTTGTGCATACATTATTAGATGGTGCCATGGATGACAAGTCTGTACGCAGTAAGTTCTTAAAAAAGGCCGCTAAAAGTCTTGATGGTCTGGATGCACTTGTGCAGGATCTGCTTACGCTATCGCACATCGAGACAGGTCAAATCAAAATGCATTTTGAAAACATTGATCTATACAAGCTTACTCAAGAAGTATTTGAACAATTTGAAGAAAAGGCTGATAAACGTGATATTAAATTTCGAATAGAGGGTAACCCCAACAAGATTATTGTTTATGCCGATTGGCAACGAATATTTCAGGTGATGACTAACCTGGTCTCCAATGCCATCAAGCATTCGCATGAAGGTGGTGAAGTAGTAGTAAGTTTTGAACTGAGTAAAAAGTTTGTGACCACGCACATTCGCGATTTTGGAGAGGGCATACCACCTGAACACATCGGTAGAATATTTGAGCGATTTTACCGTGTGGATAAAAGTCGCAGCCGCGAGAAGGGTGGCACCGGATTAGGGTTAGCCATTGTAAAACATATTCTGGAAAATCATCATACAAAAGCTGAGGTAGAAAGTAGTCCCGGAAAAGGTTCCACCTTTAGTTTTAAATTGCCACGCATTAAATCTGATACCAACGAAATTCCTGAGCCTGTAAAATCAAAACAATAGACTATTCTTTTCACGTATACTTAAGATTTATTGAAACCAAAATTCACATTCAGGGAATTAATCATTTGGGAGGACGACAACTTTGTGGCCATCAATAAACCTCCCTTTATAGCCACGTTGGAAGACCGAATAGATACTACAAACGTTTTGGCACTGGCCCGGGGATATGAGCCGCGTGCTCAGGCCTGCCACCGGTTAGACAAAGACACCTCAGGGGTGATATTGTTTGCCAGAAATCCGGAAGCCTACCGCCACATGAGCATTCAGTTTGAAAAGCGAGAAGTAGAGAAAATATACCATGCCGTGGTGGACGGCATCCATAATTTTAAGAATGAACTGGTAGATGCCCCCATTGCCAAATCGGATGATGGTATTGTGAAAATCAGCAAAAGGGATGGTAAACCCGCCCAGACCTATTTTTCAACCCTGCAGGTTTATCGGCTGCACACCCTGCTGGAGTGCCGCCCGATTACCGGTCGCATGCATCAGATTCGAATACACCTGGCTACCTTAAATGCTTCTATAACCGGGGACGAGCAATACGGGGGTAAGCCGTTCTTTCTTTCCAGTGTTAAAAGGGGGTTCAATCTGAAGAAAAATTCAGATGAACAACCCCTGATGAAGCGAATGGCCTTACATGCCCGATCGTTAACCTTTAAATCAATGGAAGAAGTCCGGGTTTCATTGGAGGCCCCTTATCCAAAAGATTTTCAGGCTCTTATACGTCAATTAGAACTTAACCGGTAGTCTTTCCAGGTTGAGGGTTGCACTAAAAAAGGGCAAAAGCAGGCCCTTGTTTGCATTTCAGATTGCATCATCTTACCTTTGTGTCCCTTTTTAAAGGAAGGGTGTATTTTGTTAATTTTTTAAAGCAAAAACCGTGGATCATCAGAGTTATAAAACAGCTCACGCCAATAAGGCAACAGTAGAGAAAGCATGGGTCATTGTTGACGCCAAGGATAAAGTATTGGGTCGGGTGGCGAGCCAGATTGCCCATATTATTAAGGGCAAGCACAAAACCAGTTACTCTCCCCATGTCGATTGTGGCGACCATGTAGTGGTAGTTAATGCCGACAAGGTAAAAATGACTGGCAAGAAGTGGACCGACCGTGTGATTTACACCCACTCTGGTTATCCGGGAGGTCAGCGCGAGCATTCACCTTCTCAGATTCGTGCGAAGCACCCTGAAAGATTGGTAGAGCATGCCGTACGTGGTATGTTGCCAAAAAACAGGTTAGGACGCGAACTTTTCAGAAGCCTGCATGTATATGTAGGCACAGAACATCCACACATAGCACAACAACCAAAAGAAATAAAACTATAATTCATGGAGATTTTCAACGCAACGGGTAGAAGGAAGACTTCTGTAGCCAGAGTTTATTTAAAGTCTGGCAAAGGTGACATTCAGGTAAACGCCCGTGATCTCAAGGAATACTTCCTATCTGAGATTCACCAGACACTGGTTAAGCAGCCTTTAGTGGCGCTTAAAGCCGAGAATCAGTACGATGTAACCATTAACGTAGAAGGCGGTGGCATTAAAGGCCAGGCTGAAGCGGTTCGATTGGGTATTTCACGAGCCTTGGTAGCAGTAAATGCCGAAAACAAACCGTTGCTGAGAAAAGAAGGTTTTATAACCCGTGACTCACGCATGGTAGAACGCAAAAAGCCAGGAAGAAGGAAGGCCAGAAAGAGATTCCAATTCAGCAAACGTTAATCGTAAACATCAACTTTACATGGGAAAGAAATTAACTTATCAGGATTTATTAGAAGCGGGTGTTCACTTCGGACACTTAACCCGCAAGTGGAACCCGAAGATGGCAGAGTACATCTTCATGGAGAATAACGGTATCCACATCATTGATTTGCATAAATCGTTGGCTGCCTTGGAAGAGGCTGCTTTTGCGATGAAGAACATTGTGCGTTCAGGTCGTAAAATCATGTTCGTAGCTACCAAAAAGCAGGCTAAGGATATTGTAGCTGAAGAAGCTAAGCGTCTGAACATGCCTTACGTAACAGAGCGCTGGTTAGGTGGTATGCTTACCAACTTTGCCACTATTCGTAAGTCATTGAAGAAACTTTCACAGATCGATAAGCTTATGAAAGATGAAGCTTACCTGAACCTGCAAAAGAAGGAACGCCTTACGCTTACCCGCGAAAAGGCAAAACTGGAGAAGCAGTTGGGCGGTATTGTTGATTTGAACCGGCTTCCCGCAGCCTTATTCATCATTGATGTAAAGCGCGAGCATATTGCTGTGAAAGAGGCTCAGAAGTTGAACATCCCGGTGTTTGCCATGGTGGATACAAACTCAGATCCTTCCTCTGTAGATTTCCCAATTCCTGCCAATGACGATGCTTTCAAATCAATTTCGCTTATTACCGGCTATATCGGAAGTGCGATTGAAGAAGCGTTGAATGAGCGTAAGAAGGAGAAAGAAGAAGCTTCTTTGAAGAAAGAAGAAGACGAAAAGAGAAAAGTAGACGCGGCCGTAGAAGAAGCAAAATAATATTGTCGTTTGGCCGGGGATAATCCTTTCAGTGGCCGATAACATATAGATAAACATCGGCCTTTCAGTCGGTGTTTATTTTTTTAAAGCCGTTATAGAATTAATAATCGTAAATCTAAAATTATAAAGAGATGTCAATTTCAGCACAAGATGTAAACAAACTCAGGCAAATGACCGGAGCCGGTATGATGGATTGTAAAAAAGCCCTTACTGAAGCAGAAGGTGATTTCGAGAAAGCTATTGAAATATTAAGAAAGAAAGGACAGAAGGTTTCTGCTTCCCGTTCTGACAGAGAAGCTAAGGAAGGTTCTGTATTTGTTAAGGTAAGTGATGATAAGAAAGAAGCCGTATTGATCGCGTTAAATTGCGAAACCGACTTCGTGGCAAAGAACGAGGAGTTTCAATCACTTGGAAAGTTGGTTGCGGATACAGCGTTTGCCAACAAACCTGCCGACAAAGATGCGCTATTGGCGTTAAAGGCTGGCGATCTTACCCTTAACGAAAAGATTACGGAACTTGTAGGCAAAATAGGAGAGAAGATTGAAGTGAGCGAATTTATTCACATGAAAGGCGAAACGGTGGTACCCTACATTCACGCTGGCGCGAAATTGGGCGTGTTGGTATCGCTTAAAGGTATTAATGGAAAAGATGTAACCGATGCGGGTAAGGATGTAGGTATGCAGATTGCTGCCATGAATCCGGTGGCTGTTGATGAATCATCTGTTGATAAAAGTATTATCGAAAAGGAACTTGAAATAGCCAAAGCCCAAATTCTGGCCGAAGGAAAACCGGAAAACATGGTAGAGAAAATCGCCCAGGGTAAGTTGAATAAATTCTTTAAGGATAGCACCTTATTGCACCAACTATTCGTTAAGGATAACAGCAAAACGGTGGCTCAGTATCTTGATAGCGTAACCAAAGGACTAACTGTAGCTGAATTCAAGCGCGTGTCAATTGGGTAACGGTAAATGTTTTAGATGGAAGAAGGAGCCAGCAGGCTCCTTTTTTATTGGCTTTAGCGAAAATTATTTATGTTGAGGATAATTCATTTTAGATACTTACTTAATTTTAAGAATTAATTCATAGTAGTATGGCATTGGATATAAAAACCCCGGTTTCTGTAGTAGACGGCACCACCATCACCCGCGAAGAGTTTCAACGCGAATTTTACAAGCCACAAAAGCCTGTTGTACTGCGCGGTTTGTGGAAGCAATATCCTGCCTACACCAAATGGACCATGGACTTTTTTAAGCAAACCATGGGGAATATTGAGGTTGGTCTTTATGGCAACCGAAAGGAAGATCTTTCTAAAACGTTACAGGTGCCAAACGCAGTTATGCGGTTCGATGAATATTTGAACCTTATCGAGCGTGAACCAACTGACCTACGCTTATTTCTGTTCCCGGTTTTTAAACACAAACCTGAATTATTAAAGGATTTCGATTATCCTAAAATAGCTTCGGGTTATATTAAAATTCCATTTATGTTTTTTGGTCCATCGAACTCGATTGTTCGTATGCACCAGGATATTGATATGAGCAACGTATTTCTTACGCAATTCCACGGCAGGAAAAGAGTGGTTTTGTTTGCACCTGATCAATCTGAATTACTATATCGTTTGCCATTCAACGTTCACTCAACGGTTGATGTTGATCATCCGGATTACGACTCGTACCCAGGTTTGAATTATGTGAAAGGGATGAGCACGGTGATTGAACATGGAGACACGATTTTTATGCCGAGCGGTTACTGGCACCACATAGAGTACCTCGATGGAGGATTTGGCCTTTCTGTAAGAACTTTGCCTTATGGATTATCGATGAAAGCGAAGGGACTGTGGAACCTTACAGTACAACGCACCACCGATAATATTATGCGCAAATTAAATGATGAGAAGTGGTTTGCGTTTAAGAAGCAACTCGCCTACAAGCGTGCCGATAAGGTAATTCAGGGTTTAAGCATGGCGTAATCGTTAACCACTTGCCTTAAGCCGTACGGTGAAGGCACTTCCTTTTCCGGGAGCACTGGTTACTGTAATCATTCCTCCGTTATTTTCTGTCATTTCTTTGCAGAGTTGAAGGCCAAGGCCTGTGCCCTTTTCGCCTGAAGTACCCCGGGTGCTATGAATCTCCTTTATGCTGAATAAATTCCGCACCTGATCTTCATCCATACCGATGCCGGTATCGGATATTCGAATCGCTACGATGTGATTGGCTTCCTCTTTAGCGTCAAGTATTACCTGTCCACCTTGTTGCGTGAATTTTATAGCATTGTTTATGAGGTTGCGTATGATTAACTCAAGCTGGTTTTCATCAGCAAAAACGGTTTGATCTTTATTAATAGTATTGGTTAAATGAATTCCTTTTGTTTTTGCGGATTCGTTAAATAGGGCAAGGCAACGATCAGCAAGATCAAATAAATTAACAAGCTTCGGATGATGGGCCCATCCGTTCATTTGTGAATGCGACCACTGGAACAGGTTCTCCAGGGTTTCGTTGGTGCCAATAACAAGGTTGTTGAGCTTAGGGCCTAATTCTTTGAATTCCTTATCGGATATATCATGACGTAGAACCATGGCTAATAATCCTTTTAAGCTTGCCAATGGTGTTCGTAAGTCATGACTGATAATGGAGAATAGCTTGTCTTTTACAGTATTGGTTTGCCTGAGCCTTTCATTTTGTAAGGCAATTTCTTCATTCTTTTCCTGTAATAACCTGTTTGTTTCCAATCGTTGACGATTGTTTTTGGTAACCAGCAGAGTAATGATCAGCATAGCGATTAAAACTACTCCAAAGAAAATGATATAGATGATTTTTTCCAGTCGGGCCTGTTTATTGGCTAATTCCAGTTCGGCAATTTTGGCCTCTCTTTTCTCCTCGGCAAACTCAAGCTCCGTGATTAGAGCTTTCTGTGTAGTTTCCCAATTCAAAATTGTGTTACTGAGTTCATCATACTGAAGGTGGTATTGATAGGCACGTTGATAGTCTTTTATGCCCGCATAACATCTGGCTAAGCCCAGGTATGAATTTTTAAGCACCTCTCTAAGATTAAGCTCACGACTCTCCTTCAAGGATTGGCTGAACCAATCAATAGCAGTTTTGTGGTTTTCTCTGAGCAGGTAAATTTCACCTATTATACTTTTGTTGTACGCAATTACAGCATTGTCATTCGACTTCTCAGCTGTGCTATTGGATAGTATAAAATACCTTAGGGCGGAATCGAGTCGATCTTCCTTTAAGTATAACAGACCCTTTGAATTATAGTTATAGCTAAGAAGCTGATAATCTTTTAAGGAGTCGGATAATTGAATTCCACGATCTGCTAAACGATGGCCTTCCTCCAGGTTTTGCCCGGTGGTTCCGTATATCCAGGTAATGTTACCGTAAAAGGATGCGATATTTCTTTTATCGTTTAACTTCTCGTAGATAGTAAAGGCTTTAAGCTGGTATTGTAGTGCCTGGTCGAAACGTTTGAAGCCAAACGTATTGATATTGCCCAACACACGATATGCCATAGCCATAGTGGAGGAATCATTTAACTGCTCGGCTAGCTTAAGTGATGCAGTGGTGAGTTCAATAGCTTTAGCATAATTTCCTTGCCTGAATTCATATTCACCTAACCGGTTAAGGGCAATGGCTTCACCGCGCTTATAGCCAACAGTTTGCGAAAGTTGAAGAGCCTCTTCCGCGTATTGCTTCGATTTTTGTGGTTGGTATGCTAAATACCGGTTGGATAACTCATTTAGAAAATCAATTTTAGCAGAATCAGTTTTTGACTGGCCTACCTGTATTTCAAGACTATCCAGTACGTGTTGTTGTTGGCCTTGAGTAAAAGTTTGCGCACCAAGAAAGAGAATGAATATCAGCGCAATTTTAGTCATTCGGAAAAGTACAGAAAAACAGGCTTAATTTGGAATACCTGCATTTCTAAAAAATACCGGTAATTAACGGGCTACACTCCGTTCTATTTCCCTGAGATTTTCAAGCTTTTTATTGCGTAAAAACCCATTGATGTCTTCAAAATGTTCGCGCACCCGCTTGTTTCCGAATTCAAATACCTTGGTAGCAAGGCCATCCAGGAAATCGCGATCGTGCGATACCAGTATAAGGGTTCCGTCAAAAGCCTTGAGTGCGTCTTTTAGGATGTCTTTGGTTTTTATATCCAGGTGGTTGGTTGGTTCATCCAGGATGAGCAGGTTAACCGGTTGAAGCAGGAGTTTAATCATGGCCAACCTAGTTCTTTCTCCACCCGATAGCATTTTTACTTTCTTATCAATAGCATCGCCACTAAACATAAAGGCGCCAAGAATATCTTTTATTTTCGATCGAATATCGCCTTGTGCAATCTGGTCTATGGTTTCAAATACGGTGAGGTCTCCATCTAATAGCGAAGCCTGGTTTTGTGCGAAATAACCAATCAGTGAACCGTGGCCAAGCTGGCATTTTCCTTCAAAATCTATTTCGCTCATAATAGCTTTCACCAAGGTGGATTTACCTTCTCCATTTTTTCCAACAAAAGCGATCTTCTCACCTCGGGCAATGGTGAGGGAAACATCGGCAAACACGGTATGATCACCGTATTTTTTGGTGAGGCTATCAATAATTACCGGATAATTTCCTGACCGCGGTGCCGGAGGGAATTTCAGGTTCAAAGCG
Source organism: Flammeovirgaceae bacterium UBA2366 (assembly GCA_002344065.1). Taxonomy (GTDB): domain Bacteria; phylum Bacteroidota; class Bacteroidia; order Cytophagales; family Cyclobacteriaceae; genus UBA2336. The sequence goes on along the minus strand of DDTK01000001.1, from coordinate 85,413 downwards.
GATGAGTCAACTTCATCCACTTCTACAATTTCAATTTTCTCCAGCATTTTTACTCGCGATTGTACTTGTAAGGTTTTGGAGTAGGTGCCTTTAAAGCGCTCAATGAATTCCTGTATCTCCGCAATTTGCTTGGCCTGATCATCAAATTGTTTTTGCTGCTGTTCACGTCTTTCTTTCCGAAGCTGAAGGTAATGGCTGTAGTTAGTCTTGTAGTCGTAGATACGGCCCATGGTTACCTCAATGGTTCGGTTAGTCAGGTTGTCGACAAAGGTTTTGTCGTGGCTGATCACGATCACCGCTTTGGCATTGTTCTTCAAAAAATCCTCCAACCATTGTACCGATTCAATATCCAGGTGATTGGTGGGCTCATCCAGTAATATCAAATCAGGTTTTTGGAGCAGTATTTTTGCCAACTCAATGCGCATGCGCCATCCTCCGCTGAATTCACTGGTGGGGCGGGTAAAATCTGACCGCAAAAACCCAAGGCCCATCAGTGTTTTTTCAATCTCAGCATCGTAATTGATTTCTTCGATGGAGTAATATTTCTCACTAAGTTCAGAAACCTCCTCAATAATTTGGGCATAGGCATCCGACTCATAATCGGTTCGTGTTTCAAGCTGCTGATTCAGTTCGTCAATCCGCTTTTTCATGTCGTTGATCTTTGAAAAGGCTTTAGACGCCTCTTCAAAAACCGTGGCGGTATCTGGAGTAAGCAAGTGTTGAGGCAGGTAGGCGATGACAGCATCTTTAGGGGCAGTTACCTTGCCCCGCGTAGGCTTGTTAACCCCGGCAATAATTTTGAGTAAGGTGGATTTTCCGGCTCCGTTTTTACCCATCAGGGCTATCCGGTCGTTCTCGTTTATGTTAAAGGTAATGTTGCTAAAAAGGGCCGAACCGTTAAACTCTACGCTTACTGCATCTACTGAAATCATACTTTCTTAAATAAGGGCGCAAAGATATTATTTTTCCAGCATCACACCGAGGTCATTTTCCTTAACTTGCACTAGTAAATCAACCAAGGTAATGAAGGTAAAGGACAGTAATATCAACATCCGGCAGAATAGGAACTCGGTAGCCCTGATAAAGGATCTTAAGGTTGAGGGATCATCATTATACCTGAAGCGGGGAACCGTAATAAAGAAAATACGCCTTACCGACCATTCGGACGAAGTTCATTGCCGGATAAACGGTGGTGGTATTGTGCTGCGCACAGAATTTCTGAAAAAAATGTAATTATGGTAAACCGGTATTCAGGTGAAATCAGGATCAACCCGATCGCCATTCTTCGGAAGGATGATTTTAATAATGATGGTGACATTCAGGATATTGATGAGTTAATATCGGAGGCATTGGATATCAATGCTGAGATATCAGACCGGTTAAAAAAGTTAAAAACCTATCTTGCAAAGAGTGGACATACAAACAGTGCAGATTTTTTCTTTGCAGATGGAGGGTACATCGGTATGCGGGGTATTTCAGATTCACAGCTGCTTGAAATGAAATCCAAAGGACTTATTGAACTTTTTGATTTTGCTACCGACAAAAGTTGGGTTAAGAAGTATGGCGCTCAGGTAGGTTTAGTTTGGGAAGATGGGCGTGCCGTGGAAATTTAAGTTGATCATTTTCTTATCAGTCTTACCATAAACCGACTATATATGACACCTGCATCAAAATCTGTTTACTACTTTGGGTTCTACCTGCTGCTGCTCGGTCTTATACTGATTGCATTCCCGAATGTAATGCTCCCGCTTTTTCAATTCCTTGAAACAACGGAACCCTGGATACATGTAGTGGGTGTTTTGGTATTTAACATTGGTTTGTATTACATATTTATGGCTCCGGCTAATAACTCACTCTTTTTAACGCTTACAGTTTATACACGAATAGCAGTATTGGTTTGGTTTATTGTGTTTGTAGTTATCGGTTGGGCTTCTCCTATGCTTATTGGTTTTGGTGTGGTGGATGCTGCGGGTGCGTTATGGACGTATCTGGCGTTACGTAAGCAGTAAAGTTTTTTCCTTATGAAGAAAATGGAATGCCCGTCATGCGCCATGAATATTGATGCGAAAAGTAAAACGTGCCCGATATGCGGGTATGAGTTTCCGAAAGCCAATAAACTGAATCAATGGATTGTGATTTTACTGGTGGTACTTTTTCTTTTCTATATAGTTTCAGGAATTTTTTAGTTTTTAATTAAGGAGTGAATACATTAAATCATCATAACCTTTTTCATGAGCTAATTTTTACAACTTCGCGCAGTAGTGGACCGGGTGGGCAGAATGTAAACAAAGTTAACAGTAAGGTTACGTTAAAATGGAATGTGCAACAATCTAATGCTATTTCGGATGAGCAACGTGAAATACTGCTGATTAAACTGAGGACGCACCTGACAAAAGAAGGTGTGCTTCTGCTAACCGCTCAGGAAAAGCGGTCTCAACTTCAAAATAAGGAGGAGGCTCTTCAGAAATTGGATCAACTGTTAAAGAAGGCCTTTGCAATCAGAAAAACACGCAAGGCTACCAAGCCTTCCAAAACGGCTACTCAAAAACGGATTCAGGAGAAAAAGCAACGGGGTGAGAAAAAGCAGTGGCGAAAGAGAATTGATTAGTGTCCATCATAAATGATAGAAAGTACATCATTACGCGGGAGGAACGACCGAAGCAATCCAGTGTTCAGAATCAAAAATCAAGATTTGCTTCTCCACATATGGCCGATCGCAATGACAGTAACAGATTTGAGAAGGCTTATTAATTTCTATGTCACCAATCCTCCTTGTCTTTACCCGAATACTGAAGCTTATCCGTAAAGGCCTGGTCTAATAGCCCCAGCGTATTGGGTTTGCACCAGTCAGGGTGAAGCAGTGTGCCACTGTTTTTGGTGGCGTAGCTGGTGAGGTTTTCTTTTGTTGGAATATTTTTATACCCGATGTTACCGGTCATCTGTATTTGGTTTACGGTAACACGGTATCGCCCATCACGAACATCAACCGATACTTTGCCACTGTATTTTCCGGTTTGAATAATGGGAGGGGTACCCACCTGACTGAACTGGAACTTTTTGTAATCAACAATAAGGTCATTCATGTCAAACTGAACTCCGGTACTTGTCTGTTTCAGGTTCGAGACAAAGTCCAGCTTTTTATAATGCTCGGCAAGTTTTGCTGCGGTAATGGAATCTTCAGTAAATACTTTTTGGTAGATGATCTCTTGATCGGCCACTTTGAAATTTCCATAAGAGGTTGGCTGTGCTAGGGTTGATCCTGAAATCAGAATTAGGAGTGAAATTAGTTTTCTCATGCTTTAAAAGTACAAACTGAGGTGGCGCAATCAAAGAGCTTTAATTCGGGGTTTGACCAGTCCAGTTGACTTCATTTAACACGCTAAACGAATATTGTTAGATGCCTGTTAACGAGCATATTAACCTTCTATCGTCCGGTGCTACCATTGGTTTGCTTTTTTGGGGGTTTTACGCACCTTTTCCCTAGTATGTATCTTGGATAAATGCCCCCCTTATGGAAAAGAGCATCATTCGGTCGGTTGATTTCAGCATTCTGGTAGTTGCCTTGTTTTACTACCTATCTGCTGAAATCGGTTTTTTTCTCACCTTTCAGCAAACCAGTTCGTTGCCGCTGTGGCCACCCGCTGGTGTTGCCCTGGCGTTGGTCATTCTTTATGGGCGTAAAGTATGGCCCGGCATTGCCATAGGCTCGTTGATAATTATTGTAAAGAGTGCCTGGTTTGGTTCTATTGATTCCGTGCAGTTGCTGATGATGGTGGTCTCGATTATCACTACTTCAATTATTCTTGAGGCATTAGCCGGTGAAGTTCTTTTTAAGAGACTTGTCAAAAGTTCTTTTCCGTTTGCCAAAGCAATTCATGCCTTTCATTTTGTTTTTATTGCGTTGATCATTTCATGGATTAGTACGGGCGGTAGTCTACTCGCACTTGGTTTTGCTGATGTTTTAGGATCGGCAGAATGGGTTAACGCTACCTTTACGTTATGGACCCGAAATGTGGTTGGTATTTTATTGTTTGCTCCCATACTGCTTTCTGTTTCTACCATACAACTAAAAAAGCCAGAGCTTCTGAAGTTAGGCGAGGGATTAATGTTCATAGCGGGAGTTACTGGTGTTTTCATGTTGTTACAGCTTGAAGCCCTTCAACACGTTGCACCGTTTGCCATGGCTTTTGTAGCCATCCCGTTTATGTTGTGGCTGGCTTTTCGATTTAAAGGCGTTGTTGCCATTCTTGGGTACATGACAGTTGCGTTAACGGCCATTTATGTTACCAGTAAACAAACAGGCCCATTTTATTTACCCGAGCTAACAGGCGATTCCATTTTACTTGTGCAGGTTTATGTGTTTGTTATTTCTGTTTCTACCCTGGTGCTGTCATCCGCTGTTCATGAGCGGCAACAGGCGCAGGAAGACTTAAAGAAGTTTAATGAGAACCTGGAAGTGATGGTTCATGAGCGTACAAAAGAACTGGAAGAAGAAATTCAAAATAGAAAGTCGGCTCAGCAAAAATTGCAATTCACCAATGAAGAATTGATTAAGCGAAATACAGAACTAGATAATTTTGTTTATAGCGTTTCGCATGATTTACGTGCACCTATCGCTTCTATATTAGGGCTTATTAACCTGGCAAAATCTGATAAGGGGCAAAACCTCAAAACTATGTATTTGGACATGATGGAGAAAAGTGCCCGGCAGCAAGATTATTTTATTAAAGAAATCTTAGATCAATCGCGAAATGCCCGGCTGGAGGTTAAGCGCGAACCGGTTCATTTTGAATCACTGATCGAAGAGGCTTTCGAACAGTTGGATTACTCAAACCTTAATGGCAAAACAGTTGAGAAAGTTATTTCAGTGGAGCAGCAAAAGCCTTTTTACTGCGATAAGTGGAGGCTTAAAATAATTTTGAACAATGTAATCTCAAACGCTATCCGTTATAAGAACGGTAAGGATCCGGTAATAAAAGTAAATGCCAGCATCAATAACGATAAGGTAAACCTAAGCATAGAAGACAACGGAAAAGGGATAGAGAAAAAGCATCTCTCCAACCTGGGCAAAATGTTTTATCGTGCCACCGATGAAGGTGCCGGTTCTGGACTAGGCTTGTATATTGTTAAGGAGACACTGCAAAAACTTCACGGTTCAATGGCCATCGAATCACAAGAGGGTCACGGAACCACCGTGAAGTTTGAAATTCCTGAAGTGCTTGCCTAAGCGCCCGGTTTCATTGATGCAAACACAATTCCGGCAACGAAAGCCTGCATAATACCATATACCAACCAGGTAGAAATCATAACAAAGGAAATATCAATAGCACTGAAGGTAAGCCATAATACAGGTATCATTGCTACAACACCATACACCAGGGCAACTTCAAGGGCCCGTAGCAGTACACTTCCTTTAAACAAGTCCTTGTAGCGTTCCCAGAACCACCGCAGCGCAATACTGAGTACAAAAGGATGAGCGTAAAACAACCAGTCGGTTTCAAATGATGAAGACCTGAACACGGCATTGTAATACTCTTCCATAAGTGTTGGAAAGAAGAAGATGGCCATGTATAACATACCCATGCTTACTAACAGTACAAGTACTCCGGCAAGCAAAATGGAAATAATATCTTTTTTCATATCGGGTGGGATTAATTAAGTTTAAAACTATAGGTACCGGGCGTTAATTCTTATGATTATCGTCATGTTTTTGCCTTGATATTCATCAAACAGTCTACCCGGTATGTTACCAGGCGTATTTTTCGTTTGGAAATTTTTTGTACATTCATAAAACAAGGAATGGGACTGAACCCAGTAAAATTGATTTTCAGCCCTTATTTCAGCTAAACTAAACCCCACAACTAAACCTATTACGCCCTATGAATTTTAAACCGGCAATGAAATCGAAGGAAGAAATGGCTGCGGGACAGCCCAAGTATGAATCGGTAACCCAGTACATGGTTAATGCTGGAAGTTTAATAACCTTCTCACCTGACCAGACCATCCAGGAAGTAATTGATATCATCATTAATAAAGGCATATCAGGCGCCCCTGTGCTGGATAAAGATCGCAAACTTGTGGGTATTATTTCTGAAAAGGATTGCCTGCGGATTATCGTTGATCAGGCGTACCATAACCTGCCCACTTCCGACCGCAAGGTTTCGGATTACATGACAGCAAAAGTGAAAACGCTATCATCCACCAGCGATGTGGTTGAAGCCGCCAATGAATTTTTGAACAGCCCGATTCGCAGATTACCCATTGTGGATAATGGTGTGCTGATTGGGCAAGTAAGCCGAAGGGATATTTTAAAGGCGGCTAAAAATATCAGTCAGACTACCTGGTAAAAAATCTCTATCGTCATGCGAGGAACATTACGCTGCTCCTGTCGCATGGCCATAGTTACCATGTGAAGAAGCAATCCTTCACTGTATAATCTGAACTATACTTAAAGATTGGGATTGCTTCTTGCTGAAACGGATCGCCAGAATGGCATAGGGTCTCAGTCTTTACCGAATCCTCCCAATCGCTTGCATATACTTTTCTTTTACTATCCTTCTCAACCGGGTTGGCATAAGTCTCTTCATTATCCAGATTTTGCGCGCTGCTTTGGGTAAGATAATATAGAGCTCTCCCTTTCCGGCACGCACTAAAATTTCCTGTGCAATTTCTGTTGCCTGAAATCCTGAGCGCTCAATAAATGTTTGCGTAATTTTTTTAATCCGCTCACCTCCGCGCACACCATCAGCGATGTTCGTTTTAAAATATGAGGGCATAACGCATGACACGCGAATATTATCGTCCATCAATTCGCCATATAGCGTTTCGCTGATCGCGATCACAGCAGCTTTGGTCATGTTGTAGGCGCCCATTTGTGGCGCACAACTCACACCGGCAATGCTGGCAATATTCATGATCTGCCCCGATTGCTGTTTTTTAAAGGTGGGAATGAAGTGATAACAACCATACAAGACACCAAACTGATTAATCCGAACCATCCACTCCCAGTTATCAAGCGAATACTCTTCAAACTTTCCACCATCGCCCACACCGGCATTGTTCACGAGTAAATCGATTCCTCCAGTTTGCTTTAAAAAATCATCGGCAACTTTTTTGTATGCTACTTTATCGGATACATCAAGTTGAAAGGAAATCGGTTTTCCGCCAGCTTGTTCAATTTCATGATGTGTAGTCTTTAGTGCTTCGGTATTCACATCACTGATTCCAATTGTCCAGCCATCGACTGCCAGGTGAAGACTCAATGCTTTACCTAATCCTGAAGCTGCGCCCGTGATGAAGGCGCGTTTGAGTGGGAAGTGTTGGGTAAGTGCTAACATATTTCAGTTCCGTGTTTCGGGTTTCGGGTTCCCTGTTACTGGCAACAGGGTACCAGTAACCATTTTATATTTTCTGAGAGGTCAAAGTCTCCACACCTTGTTTCGCTAACGCTTTGATCACGTGGATCAATCCGCCAAAGCGAGGGTCTTTAGAAAACCCTTGTTTCCAACGCGCATAAATCTGTTGAGCGATTACCGCATTCTTGAATAATCCGAACACGTAATAAAAATGAATACCCGAAACATCGCGACCACTTTTTGTGGCGTATCGATCGGCCACTTCTTGTCGTGTTAAATTTCCGGGTAGTACTGTAAGATTAAAACTTTGCAACACCGGATTGTCACCAGCCTCACTCCAATAGGCTAAGCTTGCACCAAGGTCCATCAGCGGGTCACCCACGGTGGCCATCTCCCAATCCAGTACACCGATGATGTTACTTAAATTGTTGGGATCAAGAATAACGTTGTCGTATTTGAAATCGTTGTGAAGAAACGCAGGCTGCTGTGGTGAAGGTTGTTGTTGCCTCAGCCAATCGGCCAGTTGGTTCATGTGTTCGATTGAATCTGTTTCGGCAGTATAGTAGCGCTTAATCCACCCTTCCACCTGTCGCTGTACATAACCTTCCGGTTTGCCGAGTTGATCTAACCCGGTTTTGTAAATATCAATGGCATGAAGTTCCACCAGTGTATCCACCAATGCTTCTGAAATGGATTTGAAAATTTCCGGTGAAAGCTTGAGTTGTTGTGCATGACTGGCCCGCAGAATGATACCATGCAACCGCTGCATAATGTAGAAGGGGGCACCAATCACCGATTCATCTTCACAATAGATAATGGGTGATGGAATTTTTCCGAAATGCACCTTTAATCGCGTAAGCACCATAAACTCACGGCCCATATCGTGTGCGGATTTAATATTAGCGCCAAGCGGTGGTCTGCGTAAAATATATTCCTGCATTGCTGTTTTTAAACAGAAGGTAAGGTTGGAATACCCGCTTGGAAATTGGTTGATCTCCAGCACTTCACCGAAATGGGGCGCTATGCTTTTCAGATAAGTATTCAACTTATGCACATCGGGCATTTCATGTTCACGCCCAGCAACGGGTTGATCCGGTGTCAGCTGTTTCATTAAAATTTCAATCCGTATTGTTTTAAAATGCTTTTCGCAAGAGCCGATTTATGGACCTCATCGGGTCCATCGTAAATGCGTGCGGCTCGTTCATGACGATACCAGAAGGAGAGGAGGGTATCATCGGTGATGCCCAATGCTCCATGTACTTGTATGGCTTTGTCGAGCACGTCCATCAATACATGCGCAACAAAAAATTTGATGGTAGAAATTTCCTCTTTTACAGCTTTTGCGCCATGCGCTTCCATGGCGTGTGCGGTATGCAGCACCATTAAACGCGCTGCTGTAATGTTCGCGCGGCATTCGGCAATCCAGTGTTGTATAACCTGCTGATGACCGAGCATTTTATGTTCATCAAGCTGTCGGGTGGCGGCACGTTTACACAGCATATCGAATGCACGTTCGCAGATGCCGATCCATCGCATGCAATGATGAATGCGGCCCGGCCCGAGGCGGGCCTGCGCTAACGCAAAACCTTTTCCTTCCTCACCCACACGACTGGTAACGGGTACCGTGCAGTTGTTGAATTTCAATTCGGCATGACTAAGGTAATCTTCACCGGCATCACCCATTACCGGAATATTCCGAACCAATTCAACACCTTCATGCGGTAATGGTACCACAATCATGCTGGCACGCTCATATGGATTTTTGTTTTCTGGATCAGTTACCGCCATCACAACGGTAAAGGCTGCACCATCGGCACTGGAGGTAAACCATTTATGGCCGCTGATAACATAGTTATCACCAACCCGTTTGGCTGTTGTACCCATGTTCACCGGGTTCGACCCGGCAAATTCAGGTTCGGTCATGGCAAAGCATGAGCGAATTTCACCACGTTGCAACGGCTTAAGGTATTTTTCTTTTAATGCATCCGAAGCAAATTCATGCATCAGCTCCATGTTACCAATATCTGGTGCGTTGCAGTTAAAAATATAATGACCCAGGGGTGATGTGCCCAGCAATTCACTGACTTGTGCAAACTCCACCAGTGTGAGTCCGAGGCCTCCGTCTTTTTCTGTAAGGTGCGGATTAAACAATCCTAAAGTTTTTGCTTTTGTACGAAGCGCTTGCAGTCTCGGTAACGACTGGCGAAAGGGTTTTGTCAGTACATGCAATTCAATCGGGTAAAGGTGTTCTTCCAGGAACTGTTTGTACTGTGGGATAAAATGTTTGGTTTTATCGGTTTGGAAAAAGTGCATGTGTAGTTGAATGAGATGGAAAAGATAGTGAATTCTATGATACAAAAATGCATGAAGCGCGCCATTGCGAGGAGCGCTGACAGGTCTATATTAAGTGCACAAATTGTTCGTGAGCTAAAGTAATTCCACGCCATTTAATTAGAACCAATCTGACGATGGGGATTGCTTCACCCCATTGCGCTTTCAGGCCCTTCCGTTGACGAAATTAATTTTACGCTTGTTCCAAAAATTCCCGTACTTCACCACATGAACCGAAAAACCTTTATCACCACCGCCTCACTGCTCAGCGTAAGTGCTGTGGCAGCACCTACATCGTTAATGCAAAAATCAAAACTCCAGCATCAGGTATATTTCTGGTTGAAGAATCCGCAATCAACAGCTGATCGCGATAAGCTTATTGCCGGTATACGCACTTTGCGCGGTATTGAAACTGTGCGCGAACTTCACATTGGTGTACCCGCCTCAACTGAAAAGCGCGAGGTAGTCGACAACAGTTTTAGTGTATCAGAACTGATGATCTTTGACGATGTGGAGGGCCAGAACATCTACCAGGAACACCCGATCCACAAGAAATTTGTGGAAGAGTGTTCTTCATTATGGACAAAAGTAATCGTTTACGACTCTGCAATGGTTTAGTTCTGCAACGTTCCAGGATCAGTCAACTGGCCCATGAACAAAATCACGCCACTGTGTTTTTCCCGAATCATAAACAGGAAGGGTTTATCAATAGTGATTTTAGTTGGTCTTGATGGCCCAATACTGGTAAACTCCATTCCTATTGCAGTTGCTGCAGCAGCTTCTGAACCCTCTTCATTAACTTCCAAAAACGATTGATGAATTACCCGACCCACCTGAATAGGGGGAGTTGGCCCTTCAAAAAGAAGAGGAAAGCCAACCATCAGCATTCCCATTTGCGCGAGTGATGGCTTGAGATCATCTTTCCAGGTCATTTTAAACTTTGGTAGTTCAAGTTCTGCGCTGATGGAGTCTGCTGAATTAATAGTGCTGTTGAACGTTTGGGCATTGATGGTTTCTGTTAAATCCAGTATGCCTGCATACTCATGCGGCAACAAAATCGTAAACCTAAATTGACCATTGCCATAAGGCAAATCCAACAACTGAAAATCGGAGGTGGATTTATATTTCATCGAAACGCCCTTTGAGAACATCATGTCAACCTGGGTTGTTGTTCCGTTCAAAGTAGTGAAGGGTGCTTTCTTTGTTTTCGATTTATCAAACTGGTGTGTCCAGTCGCCCTTGAAGTAGATGGCGTTCACCAGAAACATCACTTCATCCGGGTTAATTTGGTTAATCAGGTTTTTAATACGGTTGTTTGTTTTACTTTCCACCCAGGCGTTGATAATGTCCTTTGAGGCAGGATTGGCGAAGTCCAAACCTTTTACTATTCCATCATAATGGTTTTGGATCACGGATGAGAATTGATTTTTAACGGTTAAATCATTTCGGTACCAAACTGAATTGGCCAAGCCGAAATTTATTTTCCTGTCCATTGATAACAGTAGCTTCGTAAGATCTCTGAATCCCTCATTCACTTCTTCAGCCGTATAATCCTTAAAGTCAATGGTATTGAGTATGCTTTGGCGCACGTCACCATCGGCACCATTCAGCAACATGCCAAGCGCCATGCTTACGCTGAGTGGCGAAATGAATGAATTGTCGGTTTCTGGTGTAGGCAGGTTCCTGAAAAGGTTAAACGCAAAGTCATTTGAACTCTTCGATACCTGAACCTCAGCTGCAGAAAGCGTCCTCAGGTTGGGCGGGTTGTCGGGTGAAACTCCAGCATCCTGACAGGCAAACGAAATAATTAATGGAAGAATCAGAACCAATCTTTTCATCGGAATTGTGCGTTTAGGTATCCATGCACATTAATAGACCCGGTGTCGGCTATAAAAGTTGGAAAAATTAATACCGATACAGCAACCTTTTCTCCGCTTTTTCGTGATCTTTGCCATCGGCCTTACAAGCCGCAACCATTTTTGCCCATGAAGCTCATTAAGTCCACCTTCTAAAATCCGTACAGCATCCTGTCAGGAGTTGTCACTGGATTTGATTTGGTTTCGCACCAAATCTTTTTTGTGTTCCTTATTTATCATTCTTTAACTTCATAGGTATGTCTTTTTTTACAAAAGCAGTTTCCATATTTCGTTTATTCAAGCAGGCACTCAAAGGTGAGGAGCAGAGCTATACTTCCGGCAGTATTGACAAGGCCATCTTTATGTTGTCGATTCCGATGATTCTGGAGATGTCGATGGAATCGCTCTTTGCCGTAGTGGATGCTTTTTACGTGAGCCGCCTGGGTGTTGATGCCCTGGCCACCGTAAGCCTTACTGAATCGGTGCTTACGTTGGTATACTCACTCGCCATTGGGTTGAGTATGGGCGCAACTGCCATGGTGGCCCGTAGGGTGGGTGAGGGTGATATTCCTGCGGCAGCAAAAGCCGGTGTGCAAGCCATTTACCTGGCTATTGGAATCTCTATCGCCATCAGCATCGTTGGATTATTTTTCTCTGAAAATATTCTAGCCCTTATGGGTGCATCCGAATCGGTTATCGCATCGGGCTCGGGGTATACCCGTTGGATGTTGGGTGGCAACATAACCGTTATGCTGATCTTTTTGATCAACGCCATCTTTCGCGGTGCCGGTGATGCTTCTCTGGCCATGCGCGTGCTGATCCTATCCAATGCGTTGAATATTATTCTCGATCCGATTTTTATTTTCGGTTTCGGCCCAATACCAGCCTTTGGTGTTGAAGGTGCAGCTATTGCCACCACTATCGGACGAGGCATTGGTGTAGCGTACCAGGTTTCGCACTTAGTGTATGGCAAGGGACTGATTAAAATCCACCGTCAGAATCTTCCCATTGATTTTGGTTTGATCGGGCGACTGATAAAAGTTTCGGCAGGCGGAACAGGCCAGTTCATTATTGCATCTGCAAGCTGGATTTTTCTGGTGCGTATTGTTTCAACCTTTGGTAGTGAGGCATTGGCTGGGTATACCATAGCCATACGGGTGATTGTATTTGCCATTTTACCGGCATGGGGTATGGCCAATGCAGCGGCAACATTAGTAGGACAAAACCTGGGAGCCGGACAACCCGAGCGTGCAGAGCAATCGGTGTGGCGCACCGGATTTTTCAACATGTTGTTTATGGCGTTTATTACGGTAACGTTTATGACGCTCGCCAAACCCATTGTTGAATTATTTACCACCGAGTCCGTGGTGCTGGCCAATGCCACACAATGCTTGCAGATTGTGGCCATCGGGTACATCTTTTATGCTTACGGCATGGTGGTGGCGCAATCATTTAATGGTGCAGGCGATACACGCACGCCTACCATCTTAAATTTCTTTGCCTTCTGGATGTTTCAGATTCCGCTGGCGTATGTGTTGGCAATAATACTTAACATGGGCCCGAAAGGTGTGTATGTGGCTATTGTTGTAGCCGAGTCGGCACTGGCGGTTGTGGGCATACTTATTTTCAGAAGGGGTAAGTGGAAGACGGTGAAGATTTAGCGTGGTCGTTTTAGTTGGTGGTTGTTAGTTGTTAGCTTATAATCATGCGATTGTATTTACCAACAACTAATAACCAACAACGAACAACTAATCTACTGCTTCTTCTTAAACGCAGCTTTTTTACACCCCATCAACGTCACTCGCTAGAGGACGTTGATGTTTTGAGCTTTATATAATTTGTTTCTTCAACGTACCCTGTGGATGGTATGAGTAGGTTGAGACATTCGAATTTAGATGAGTTGATTTATGAGTAAAGATGATTATCTTAAGTATTTGGGTGTTGTTTTAGCTACGAGTATTCTGTTAATAGGATTTATAGCAATTAGCTTTTTATTGACATTGGAAAAAATGGAGTTAAAAAAAATGGAATAACTACTCCTGGAAAGGTTATTAAAGTGAAGAGGAATGGGAGGATTCGGAATGACTATTTTATCAAGCTCCCAGACAGCAACAAAGATTCTGCTATTGTTATTATTGATGCGCCATTAACTCGGGCTAAAATTGGCGACACCGTTGATATTGTCTTTCTTCCAGAGAAGATGGAGGCCGAATTTCAAACTGACTCTGGATTCAATTTAAGCTATTGGCTGTTGTTGTCATCGGCACTTTTTTTGACTCTGTTTCTTATTTTATGTTTGAGGAGACCTACGACCATACTCAAATATGCTACGGGAAAAATCTTTCACTCAGATTGATTTTGTCCCAACCAGTGTCACTCGCTAGAGAACGTTGATGTTTTGAGTCTCTCAAAGAGGACTCTGCGAGGTTGCAGACAGAGGTGTTTTGAACTAATATGCAATTTGTTTTCTCAACGTCCCCTCGGGTGATATTGAGGCGTAAAGGACAAATTTTAGTGGGTATTTTTACTTTTTGGCCAGCAGGTGTGTCTAAAGGAGAAAGCAATTATGAAAAGACTCATTCAACTTCCGGTAGGGCTATTCACAGTGCTTGCATTATTGGCTTCGTGCGAGAGGGACGAAGCGGTGACTAAGGTGAGATTATGCAGCAGTGAATATTTCTATTACACCACCGGTAACTCAAAGGTTTACTTCAAGCAATCGCTATCTGAAATATTTATTGTGTTTGCGCAAGATGAAGTAACAAAAGAAGCAGCCGAGTTGATGTTGAGCAAATACACCTTTTTGGATAAGAATGTGTTGGCAAGTAACTACAAACAGGTTAGTGTGAGAATAAACGAAAGCGTGACGGATTGTGCCGTTATTAATGATTACCTGAGCGTATTGAATGATGATCAGGATATTTTCTCGGCTACGCCCGTATTTTACTATTCTGCCAATGACCCGAATTCCTATTTCATCCTGTTAAGTGAAGTGCTTACAAAGAATATAGAGGACGTTATTTCCGAAGCTGATTTTATCAATTATGCGAAGTCCAAGAACCTGGAATTGGTTGAAGCAAAATATGCTACACAATATTTTAGGGTAAAAGAAGTGAAAACGGGTTTTGAAGCGTTGGAAATCGCCAACCAGCTTTATGAAAGTGGAAAGGTTGTCTATGCCCAGCCTAATGGCATAGTAAAGATTGAGCCTCATTAAAATTTGTTGATTTCGAGATTTTGGAAATGTGAGGCTTTCTTGGCTTACATGAAACTGCATAACCAAAAATAGTATGGCCTCAACCAACACCTACGTCATTTCCTACCACGCCTTAAGGCGGCTTATCGGCATACTCGGTATCCAAACCTGCCTGCGCAGGCAGGGGCGGAAGGTGCAAAGTATTCCGCGGTTAGAATGCCAACCGCATATGCGTGGTTGTTGAAAATTGGACAAAACGTTTTATGTCTTATGTCCGTTTAGTAACCACAATCCACCACAAGCAACATGACTATAACCAAGGCCCTTAATGCTATTCTTTTCATTACGGTTATGCCCTCGGGCCCCTGTTTTTCGCAAAATTTGCAGCGCGAAATCAACGACCAGGTTTGGCGGGTTCAACTGGAGGCCATGAATGCCAACCAAGCTGATAAGTTTATTTCGGTTATGTCTGCGGATGTTGTTCAGATCTCGTACGACAGAAATACGATACGCGGTAAGGACGAATTTTACAGGCAGGCCCAGGCAACGTACCAACGCATTGCCGAAAGAAAGCTAACCCGCACTATGGAATTCAGATTCCTGAGCAGAATAGCAACAAAGATCAGTGCCTTTGAAGACGGTTTTTATAAGTACGAGATGACCAACGAGAAACTTGAAAAGCAAACGTACTACGGGTATTTTCAGGTTGTGCTTCGCAAAGAAGATGAAGTATGGAAAGTGCTGGTGGACTATGACGCAGCAAACTATGGTGGCACACCCGTTACACAGGAAATGTTTCAAGGCGCTAAACCCATGAGCGATTACGATAAGTGATACAACCATTAAAAAATTTAATCCGCGCAATTCTTGGCTTGGGATCATTTCCCGGTTATGTTGCACCGCATATTGCGCACGGCCGTAAATCTTTTACCGCAATGACGGAGAGGCGCAAAACTTCCGCGGTTTCTTCGCGTCTTAGCGGTTAAAGAGACCAACCCAATTACTTATCCTGCTTCTTCTTAAATGCAGCTTTCAAAGCATTCTCCAATTCTTTGCCGGCCTTTTTCAGGCTGGCTTCTACTTCTTTCCAGCGCTCTTTATTTTCTGCTTCCTTTTTTAGTTTTTCAGCGGCTTGCTTTAACTCTTCATACTTGCCTTCAAACTCTTTATTGAGTTTTCCACCGGCCTCATCAAGTTCTTCCAAAAACTTATCCACCTTTTTACCAAAATTTTTAAAAAGGTTTTCGGCTTTACCATTTTTTGTCTCTTCTGCCATAGTTCTTTAGTATTAACGAATTGTCAAGTTAAAACGGATATTGCTGTAACGCAAAATAAGGCACTGGCGTTCTTTTAATTTAAAGATAATGGGTTCAGTATTTTCATTATTTTGCATACCTCAACACGTTATCATGGAAAACGATCAGGATCACATCGAATATATTACGCGGTTGTTGGAGAGTAAGTCCACCGCTAAGCAAAAAACCTATAAGCATTTGTTGGCGGCTTTTAAAATCCTGGCCAATGAATCGGAACGGATTGTTAATGAGCTAAGTAAAAAGGCTCATCCGGGAGATGATGATGTCACCGTATATTTTAAACAGGTGGGTGATCATGAGTTTCACGTTAAAGTGGCGGGCGACCTGCTCATTTTTGTGCTGCATACGAACGTGGTTACGTTCGATGCAGAACATTTTGTAATGAAAGATTCATACACGCAGCAAAATGAGTTTAACCGGTATTATGGACAAATCATGATTTACAATTTCATGTCCGATTCACTTAAGTTTAATCGCATAAATGATCCGGGTTACTTGCTTGCCCGATTAATGGTAAATCATGAAAACCGTTTTTTTGTTGAGGGTGAAGGAAGGCTGTCATTTCTCTTTAATAAAGTTTCAGACGGGCCGCTTCAGACTGAAAATCTTAATGCACTGGTAAAACTTGCCGTGGCTATTGCCATTGAAAATGATCTGATGGCTCCGCCTTATCCGCAAGTCAGGTTTATTACGCTCCATCAGAAAATTGAACACACCCCCGATCTGGGCGGAGGTCAGAAGATTGGTTTTAAAATGAGTTATCAGGACAAGACTAAGGGTTGAACTGACTTTTCAAAGTTCCGGTTTCATCCTAACTTGCCGGCATGAAAAGCATCCTTTCTTTCAAGCGAATTTTTCCAATATTATTGGTATTGTTGGTAATCATCTTTACCGATTGTGCATCAAACAAAAAACATAAAAGGCTCAAGCCCGGTAAACCTATTCCCTGTCCGCAAAAAGATTGCTGATGAAGTTGAATAAAATAGTTATCGCCATTGATGGCTACTCGGCCTGTGGAAAAAGCACAACGGCCAAAGAAGTCGCGAAAATTCTTGGGTACCGCTACATTGATTCGGGTGCCATGTACCGCGCGGTAACGCTTTATTTTCTGGATCACCACGTAGCGTTAACTAATCCAAAAGAAGTAGACAGGGCGCTGCAACAAATCAATATTTCGTTCAAGGTTAATACAAAAAAAGTTACTGAAACCTTCCTAAACGGACTTAGTGTTGAACAGGAAATCCGTCAGATGCGGGTATCCGAACAGGTAAGTCCGGTTAGCACCATAAAGGCAGTTCGTGAAGCCATGGTTGCCCAGCAACGCAAACTCGGTAAGGATAAGGGCATTGTAATGGATGGCCGTGATATTGGCACCGTAGTTTTTCCGCAAGCCGAACTAAAATTATTCATGACAGCCGATATGCTGGTGCGGGCTTTTCGCAGACAGCGCGAATGGCTTGAGCAAGACAGGCTGATTGACCTTGACGATGTTATTGAGAATATCAAAAAACGAGACCTTATCGATACTACACGTGCTGAAAGTCCGCTGCGGCAAGCCGATGATGCCGTGGTTATAGACACCACCCATATAACTATTGATGAGCAGGTTGACCAGGTAATCCGAATGGCGATTTCCAGGATGCTGGGAAGCTCAAAAGGCTAACATTTTCAGCCCGAAAATGTTGTTACTTGCAGGGTGAAATTCTGTGCACCGACTGGCATCAAAAAGCCTTTTTAATGTCAGATTAATCACTAATTTTGCCCCCGATCAAACAAAAATTAACCCGTACTCATGGGCAAATTCATCCGGTTAAAGAAGGGCTTCGACATTAATCTTGCTGGTAAAGCCACACCGAAAGTAGCTACTATTGAACAACCTGAAACATTCGCCATAAAACCTACTGATTTTCATGGCATCTATATGCCGAAAGTGGTGGTAAAAGAGGGCGATTCGGTTAAAGCGGGTTCCGTTCTTTTTCATGATAAGAAACACGAGAACATCGTGTTTACCGCTCCGGTAAGTGGTGAAGTTGTTGAAGTGAGGCGTGGTGAAAAGCGTAAGTTGCTGGAGGTTAGAATTCTGGCCGACAAAACAGTTGAGTATGTTCAATTTGACAAGTACTCTGTATCGGATATTGTTAATCTGAAACGCGAAAAGGCTCTTGAGCAATTATTGAAAAGTGGTGTTTGGGTAAATATTGTTCAGCGTCCCTTTGGTATCGTGGCCGATCCGAATGAAAAACCAAAGTCGATTTTTATTTCAGGTTTCGATTCAAGTCCACTGGCACCGGATTATAACATATTATACAAAGGTCAGGAGCACTACTTTCAGGCTGGGGTAGATATACTGAAAAAATTCACGTCTGGCCCTGTTCATGTTAATGTTCATTCAGAGCGTGAAATTTCCCCGGTATTCTCGCAAGTAAAGGGTGCCGAGTTAAACAAATTTTCCGGTCCGCATCCGTCTGGTTGTGTGGGCGTTCAGATTCATCATCTTGATCCCATCAATAAAGGCGATGTTGTATGGACGATTTCACCATACGGTGTAATTCAAATCGGAAAACTTTTTCTGAATGGTATTTATGATGCCTCAAAGGTAGTAGCGGTTGCGGGTTCTGAAGTTAAAGAGCCACAGTATTACGCAACCTATACTGGTGCTTCAGTGAAAAAATTCCTGGCTAATAACCTGAAGCAAGACCATGTGCGGGTGGTATCAGGCAATGTGCTTACCGGTACAAAAATTGAAAACGATGGCTACGTTGGTTTCTTTGATCAATTGGTAACCGTAATACCGGAAGGCGATTATTTTGAATTCTTAGGGTGGATCAAGCCCACTACTAATAAGCTTAGCTTCCATCGGGCCTTTGGTTTACTGTCATTCCTTACTCCAAAAAAAGAGTTTGTGCTGGATAGTAATAGCCGTGGCGAACCACGGGCGTTTGTTCAGACCGGTGTTTTTGAAAAAGTTACACCGATAGACATTTTGCCAACGTACTTGTTAAAAGCAATAATTGCTGAAGATTACGATGAGATGGAAGCGTTGGGCATTTATGAAGTAATAGAAGAAGACCTGGCGCTGTGCGAATTTGTTGATGTTTCAAAACACAACGTGCAAGCCATCGTGAGAGAAGGAATTGAGTTAATATCAAACAGTTGATATGAAGTTTTTACGCGATACATTAGATAAAGCCAAACACAACTTTGAAAAGGGAGGGAAGTATCATAAGTACTTCTACCTGTTTGAAGCTTTTGACACATTCAATTATTCACCCAACACCGTTACGGCTGTCCGTGGAGCTCAAGTACGTGATGCCGTTGATTTGAAACGCATGATGATGACGGTGGTGATTGCCATGATTCCCTGTCTTGCCTTTGGCGTTTGGAATGTGGGCTATCAGCATTTTCTGGCGTTAGGTCAGGCAGCAACAGCAGGTGAGATTATTACTGTTGGCTTAATTCAGGTACTACCTATTGTTTTGGTTGCTTATGTGGCTGGAGGATTGGTAGAAGTTGTTTTTGTTGTTCTTCGCAAGCACCCCTTAAATGAAGGTTATCTGGTAACGGGTATGCTTATTCCATTGGTTATGCCTCCGGATATTCCACTTTGGCAAGTTGCAGTGGCCAGCATTTTTGCGGTGGTCATTGCGAAAGAAGCTTTTGGCGGAACAGGGATGAATATTTTAAACGTGGCTCTTACTGCGCGTGCGTTCTTGTACTTTGCTTACCCGTTACAAATTTCCGGTGAGGTGTGGACCTATCTTCCGGCAGGTGCCAAAACAGTAGCAGCCTATTCCGGTGCTACTCCCTTGGCTGTAGCTGCGCAAGCCTCAGCCGAAGGAGAGAGCGTGGTGCAGGTCTTTAATTCATTTGGTGCAGGCTGGGCAGATAATCTCTACAGTTTTAGCAATATGTTTTTTGGTTTTATGCCTGGATGCATCGGTGAGACCTCAACACTTATGTGTTTGATTGGTGCCTTTATTCTGATCGCTACCGGAGTAGGTAGCTGGAAAATAATTGCCGGAGTGTTTTTAGGTGCATGGGGTATGGGTGCTTTCCTGAACCTTATTGCTGTAAATGAATTCATGGCTATGCCTGCACATTATCACCTGGTAATCGGTGGCTTGGCTTTCGGAGCTGTTTTTATGGCTACCGATCCGGTAACGGCAACACAGACCGAGGCCGGTAAATGGGTTTACGGATTGCTTATTGGTTTACTAACGGTTTTAATTCGGGTGTTTAACCCGGCTTACCCGGAAGGTATTATGCTGGCGATTTTATTCATGAACGTAATGGCGCCATTGATTGATTATGTTGTAGTAAGTGCAAACAAAAAACGCAGATTAAGCCGTGCGACAGTCTAATTTATACATCGTATTATATGCCGCTGCACTCACGGTAGTGTGTGGTGGTTTGTTGGCGCTTGCTTCCGAAGGATTGAAAGATCGCCAACAGGCAAACATTGCCCTGGAGCAGAAGAAAAACATCCTGGGCACCGTAATGGTGGTGGACAAAAACACTAATATTGAAGGCGAGTATGCCAAGAAGGTTAAATCGTTTGTGGTTGACTCGAAAGGCAACGTAATAGAGGGCGTAAACGCTGCTGATGTGGTGGTGTTAGCCGAATACAAGAAGCCTGCCGATCAGCGTAAGCTGCCAGTCTATGAGTTTCGCAATGAATCCAATCCCGATAAAATTGATTTCGTGGTGTTGCCTGTGTTTGGCTTTGGATTGTGGGATAACATCTGGGGATTTGTGGCCTTGCAGGAAGATATGAATACCATTCAAGGTGTGTCATTTCAGCACAAGGCAGAAACTCCGGGCCTGGGTGCTCGCATCGACTCAAAAGATATTCAGGATCGCTATAAAGGAAAGTCCATTTATGATGGCGCAACGTTGGTTGCCGTTACCATGATGAAAGGAGAAGGCGTTGACTACACCGATGATATGCACAAGGTTGACGGTATGTCAGGCGCTACACTAACCGCGAAAGGTGTTAACACCATGTTGTCGGGTTACCTTTCGTTATATGAAAATTACCTGAAGCGGGTGAAGGCCGGTAGTGCTTCCGCGAAAGCAGAAGAGGTGGTTGAAGAACCAGTAGCTGAAAAAACAGAAACAGAATCATCAGACGAAACGAAGTAACTATGAGTACGGAAGTAGCTGAAGTAAAAGAAGTAAAAAAGAGCGAACCGCTGTTCTCGAAAAAGAACCGCAAGCTTGTTTCCAACCCGTTGGATATCGACAACCCGATTACTGTTCAGGTGTTGGGCATTTGTTCGGCCCTGGCGGTAACCACACAAATGAAACCTGCCTTTACCATGGCGGTAAGTTTGGTGGTGGTATTGATTGCATCAAGCATGGTAATTTCTGCGTTGCGCAACACGATACCTTCTCGTATTCGTATTGTGGTGCAGCTGGCCGTAATTGCAACGTTTGTGATTTTGGTTGACCAGGTGTTGAAAGCGTTTGTTTATGATATTTCGAAACAGCTTTCGGTGTTCGTGGGATTGATCATCACCAACTGTATAGTGATGGGTCGTTTGGAAGCATTTTCAATGGGTAACAAAATCGGTCCGTCCTTTATGGATGCCCTCGGTAACGGTTTGGGCTATGGAATCATCCTCATGATTGTGGCTTTCTTCCGTGAGTTACTTGGTTCAGGCGCAATTTTTGGATTTAAGGTTTTTGAATCCATCGGACTTAAATATCCCGGAAACGGATTGTTGTTGTTACCGGCCGGTGCCTGTATTGTGGTGGGTATCATCATTTGGGTTCAACGTTCACTTAACGGTTATCGCGAAGGTTAATCAAGAGGAATTATGGAAAATCTTATCAGCATAGGCGTACGCTCCATTTTTATTGACAACATGATCTTTGCCTACTTCCTGGGCATGTGTTCATACCTTGCCGTATCCAAAAAAGTAAAAACTGCTTTTGGATTGGGTGTGGCCGTTGTGTTTGTATTGGGCTTTACGGTACCCATTAACTGGTTGATTCAAAACCATATTTTGAATCAAGGGTCATTGGCATGGATCAGCCCTGAACTGGCTACCATTGACCTGACCTTTTTGCAATTTATTGTATTCATTGCCGTAATTGCCTCTATGGTACAGTTAACGGAAATGGCGATTGAGAAATTTTCACCGGCCCTGTATGGTTCACTCGGTATCTTCCTTCCGTTGATTGCCGTAAACTGCGCTATCTTGGGTGGTGCACTGTTCATGATCGGCCGATCGTATACCTTGCCGGAAGCAACCGTGTTTGGATTAGGTTCAGGCATTGGCTGGCTGCTCGCAATTGTGGCGTTGGCGGGTATCCGCGAGAAAATGAAATATTCGAACGTTCCGGGCCCACTTCGTGGACTGGGCATCACCTTTATATTGGTAGGATTGATGTCATTAGGCTTCTTAAGCTTCCTGGGCTTTTCGTTGTAAGAAAATATCTAACACAATGCAAAGGCTTCCGGTCCGAATAGGATGGAAGCCTTTTTAATTTAAAAACTATGGAAACAAATTTCAGAAAAATTATCCGCTACTTTTTTAGCGGTATGTTGTTTATTGTGCCCTTAGTGGCTACAGCGTATGTAATTTACATCTCTTTCACCTGGCTGGATAACCTTTTAGGATTGCCTTATCCGGGTCTTGGTTTTGTGATTATTCTGGGGGCTATTACAGTATTTGGTTATTTTACCTCCAACCTGGCGTTCAAAACATTTTCCACATGGTTTGATCATGGCATGAACCGCATACCCATGGTTAAGCTGATTTATTCTTCTATCAAAGATTTGATTGGAGCGTTTGTGGGTGATAAAAAGAAATTCAGCAAGCCCGTGCTGGTACTTTTGAATAAGGAAAACAATCTTCATCAAATCGGCTTTGTAACACAAGCCGACCTGAGTGAATTGGGATTGAAAGATATGATCTCCGTTTATTTACCACACGCATATAATTTCTCAGGCGATCATTTTGTGATTTCCAGGGATCGGGTTACTCCCCTAAATATTTCTGGTCCGGTAGCAATGAAGTACGTAGTGTCGGGTGGGGTTTCAGGTTTTGCCAGGGAGTAAGCTATTTCTGTTGACATAGGTGGTGAAAGAGAATTTATAGGTCAAGATGTCGCCCCTCCGGGGCTGGAACTCTATAATTCAATTCTGTTAGCTAATAAGATGTCGTCCCTCCGGGACTCGTAATTTAAATATTCAGACAGAGCTTCAAAGGAGCGGCAACCGATTTGTTTTGTAACAATAGATTTACAGACAGTGCGCCAAAGGAGCTACATTTTATTAGCCTCGTAACAATGATAATCAGACAGAGCTTCAAAGGAGCGGCAACCGATTTGTTTTGGAACAATAGATTTTCAGACAGTGCGTCAAAGGAGCTACATTTTATTAGCTTCGTAACAATGGATATTCAGACAGAACTTCAAAAGAGCGGCATTTATTAACCTCGTAACAATGGATGTTCAGATAGAGCTGCTAAGAATGGCATCCTGTTAACCTCGTAACAATGATAATCAGACAGAGCTCCATAGGAGCGGCAACCCATCAGCTTTGTAACAATAGATTTTCAGATAGAGCTCCAAAAGGAGCGGCATTTATTAGCCTCGTAACAAATGATATTCAGAGAGCTGCTAAGGAGTGGCATCCTGTTAACCTCGTAACAATGATAATCAGAGAGAGCTCCATAGGAGCGGCAACCTATCAGCTTTGTAACAATAGATTTTCAGATAGAGCTCTAAAAAGAAGTGGCATTTATTAGCCTCGTAACAAATGATATTCAGATAAAGCTGCTAAGGAGTGGCATCCTGTTAACCTCGCAACAATGATATTCAGACAGAGCTCCATAGGAGCGGCAACCTATTAGCTTTGTAACAATAGATTTTCAGATAGAGCTCTAAAAAGGAGCGGCATCTTAATAGCCTGGTAACAATAGATAATCAGACAGAGCTCCAAAGGAGCGGCATATTATTAGCTGAGAATATAAAGGTATTATGAGCTCCGTAGGAGCGACATCATTTAATCCGCTACAGCCACCGCTATTTTTGAATCGGCTGTGCCGTAATACAGGAACCAACGGTTTTTGAGATACACCAATCCTTCCACAAAGCAAACATTGTTTACCTGCCCGGTGATTTCATAATCTTTATCGGGTGTGATAAAATAATTTTCAGACCGCTTTAACACTTCTGCCGGATTCGCTTTATTCAATAAGATTTGCCCCGCTGCATAATTGCCATCGGGCAATTGCTGATCACCCTTCTCCAATTTATTCCGGCTGTTGTAGATCAACAAAATTCCATCTTCTTGTAACATGGCATGCGGCCCCGGCTCTACCAGGTCGCTGTCGAATTTGCCAGGTCGTGGACTAAATACTTTAAGCAACTCATCTCCATCAAACACCGGTGTCCAATCCACCAGGTTATCAGAGGTAGCCAGAAAAATATCCGTGTCCCCCCAATACATGTAATAGTGGTTATTGATTTTCGTGGCCACAAACTGATCTTGCTGCCCGGTCGTAATAATCGCCCCCGATTTCGACCACAGCTCCGGATGATCTTTAAACGCAAGCCCGTGTTTTGTCCAGTGAATCAAATCCGATGAACTGGCCACGCACAGCCGCGCCAGGTTTCCATCGTACGCGGTGTAGGTGAGGATATACCGTCCCTTTTCATCCTCCACCAATCGCGGGTCTTCCACACCACCTTCCCATTCATACATGTTCATGCTATCCTCGTCTGGATAAAATACCGGTTCTGCCATGCGCGTGAAATGCAAACCATCTTCACTAACGGCAAGCCCGAGACGGGAGGTGCCCGCATGTTTGCCTACGGTATCTTCTGCACGGTAGAGGAGGTATACTTTTCCATTGCGCACCACCGCGCTGGGATTAAACACATCTTTCTCTTCCCAACGCACGGTGTCTTTTCTTACCGGACAATAAAATGTGGTATTAGCCAATGCTTCGAGTACTGGATTGAGGGAATCAACTTTTACAAACGGCCTGAGTTGCCAGGATGTATTTTCTTCCTGATTGGAGTTTGGTGTACAGGCTGCGAATAGGAGTAATGCAAAGAGTGGTGTGAGGTGTTTCATAAAATCTAAGATAAGACAAAATGAGTACTCTTTGTGTCTCAATAATTTTCTTTAATAAAATTTCGGTTATACAAATTTAGCGCAGGGGCGCTAAGTTTTGAACTTTAATTCCTCTGCGTCTCCGCGTCTTTGCGGTAATGTATTTCTGGGTCAACTAATAACTCCGGATCCAATCAACTCATCACCTTCATACCAAGCAGCAAACTGGCCGGGGGTAATGGCTTTTTGTGGTCGCTCGAAAATGATATACAACCCTTCTTCTTTTTTATGGAGTGTGCAAGGCTCAAGCGGCTGGCGGTAACGAATGCGCGCGAGGAACTTTTTCGATTCGCCAACAGATAATTTCAAATCTTCGCGAATCCAATGCTCATCTTCATTGGGTACAAACAAACCTTTGCGGTACAATCCGGGGTGATCTTCACCCATTCCCATGTACAAAATGTTATGCTCGGTATCGGTACCAATCACAAACAACGGCTTGGGTTGCCCGCCAATATTCAACCCTTTACGCTGACCGATGGTATAAAAATGTGCCCCGTTATGTTCACCCACCACTTCGCCTTCACTTTGTTGATAAACATAAGGTTTTGTCAAGGAGAACAAATCGTTCATCGACTGGCCGTTGCTGTAGGTCTTTGCCGTTTCCGGAATAACAATCGCTCTCCCTTTTTTAGGTTGCAGGCGTTGCTGCAGAAAATCGGGGAGGTGCACTTTGCCAACGAAACACAAGCCTTGTGAATCTTTTTTGTTCGCAGTGGTCAGTCCGGCTTTCGTGGCGATTTCGCGCACTTCCGGTTTTAACAATTCGCCTACCGGAAAGAGCGCTTTCGACAATTGCTCCTGCGTAAGCTGACAAAGAAAATAGCTTTGATCTTTATTCGGGTCTTTTCCGGCCAGCAAGCGATAAACTTTTTTGCCGTTTACTTCAATTTCTTCCCTGCGGGCATAATGTCCGGTGGCCACGTAATCCGCGCCAAGCTTCAGGGCAGCCTTTAAAAATATATCGAATTTGATTTCGCGATTGCAGAGTACATCCGGGTTGGGCGTGCGTCCGGCCTGGTATTCAGCAAACATGTAATCGACAATGCGCTCTTTATATTCTTTACTGAGATCAATGGCTTGAAAGGGAATACCAAGATGTTGCGCCACAATCATGGCATCGTTGCTGTCGTCAAGCCAGGGGCATTCGTTGGAAATCGTTACCGAGTCGTCATGCCAGTTTTTCATGAACATGCCGATAACCTCGTAGCCTTGCTCTTTTAACAAATAAGCCGCTACGCTGGAATCAACCCCTCCTGATAAACCGACTACAACTCTTTTTTTCATGCTTGGATTCAGGCCGCTAGCTACTAGCTATGAGCCACTAGCTTGTGACTCGTAGCTGGCAGCTAGCGACTATTTAATAACATATTAACCACTTCATTAAACCGTTCCTGTTGTTGTTCATAGTAAACACCCGTTCCCGGTCCGGAAAAACCGGTATGAATGTGTTTTACTTGTCCGTCTTTTCCCACAAAGATAGTGGTTGGGAAGGCAATTACCCGATTGAGAGCAGGAAGCGTTTCGCTGGCATTGGCGTTGGTTCCTGCGATCAGAATGTCATAGGGAACGTTTAGTTTCTCTTTCATTTTCTTAATCCTTCCGCTGGCGTAATCAAAATCAGCTTTTTGTTCATAAGCCAACCCGATGATTTCAATACCACGATCCTTGTTTTTCGGATACCATTCGGTTAGAAAGCGGGTTTCGTCCATACAATTCGGGCACCATGATCCCAGTATCTGTACAATCACAACTTTGTTTTTAAAACGCTCATCCTGAAGCGAAACAGAGTTTCCGTTCACATCCGGAAAGGTGAATTCCAGGGTTGTGTTTCCCTCTTTTAAATAGGTAAGTGATTCGGAAGCGGGTGGTTTGGCTAAATCATCCTTGAGGCCAGTCCATTTACGGTTCCGTGATTTTCCCAGCCAATGTATCCCCGAAAGGGTATCGCCCGATTTAACGGCATTGAAGATATAGAGGTGATTTCCGTCAAACCCGCTGAGCCAGAGTGTGTCGTTCACGACATTTCCTTCGAGGTAACGGTAATCCCCGGTAGGGGTCAAAAATGTGCCTTCTGCGTAATTGCCTTTTTGGGTAATGATGCCCAGTGCATTAACCGTATTGGTTTCATTAAAAAACTCCACTGCATATTTTCCGGAGAAATCCACAACAGAAGCTGTAGTATCGGTTGGTGCAAACCGGTAGTCCGCTCCGTGCGTGGCCCTGAACGGAACGCGGTAATTATCAGCGTATTGAATGATGAAAAGCCCTTCCATCTCCCCTCCCTTGATGGCGGCTTTGAATACCGCATCAAAAATATGGACGTTCATGGAGATGGAGTCAGCAGTTACTTCAACCTCATCTAAATAGAGTCTTTCCTGCCCATTTCTGATCCAGGCCACATACTGATCTTCCTTTTTCTCAAGGTCGAACGTAAAGGGCAATTTCTGGCCCTGCAATTCAAGCACGGCCCGCCAGGTGCCGGTAGGAATCAATGTGTTTTCTGAACCAGAGCAAGCCATAAGCAGAAGTAAAATAACCGATAAAAAGCGCATAGAACGTAAGGTTGAAAGGTTGAAAACAGGCTTTTGCTCTAAAATGTTCGCGTGCAAAGAACTCAAAATCCGTTCGATTTAACTGAAAATCGGGTGGTTTATGGGGTGATTTGTCTGAAAATGTAAAAAAGTGGGTGAAAGTGGTTGAAAGTGGAAGAAAATTACTTACGTTTGTTATTAAGGAATAGACAACCACTACGTCAATGACCTTTTTCACCAGTGAATATGAAAGTAAGCTCGATGCCAAAGGCAGATTGGTTCTGCCTGCGCGCGTAAAGGCTCAACTGCCCGAAGGGGACAGCGAGCTGGTATTGCGCAGGGGCTTTGAGCGTTGCCTCATACTCTACCCCATGGTGGAATTCAAGAAGGTGTTCTCCAAAATTTCCGGATTAAGCGAGTTCAATGAGGAGTACCGTACGCTTCAGCGCAACTTTTTCAGTGGCACGGCCACAGTTGAGTTAGACAGCAACGGTCGCTTTTTACTCCCCAAAAACATGCTCACCTATGCCCAACTCGAAAAGGATGTGATGCTGGTAGGTATGGGTAACAAAGTTGAGATCTGGAATCCCGCGCTCTATGAGAAGCACCTGATCGCAGACCCAAGTGAGTTGTCGAAGCTGGCGCAAAAATACCTTGATGTGTAGTGAACATGGCATCGGACTATCACAAGCCGGTCATGCTCCACGAATGTATCGAAGCGCTGAATATTCATCCCGAAGGAACGTACGTAGATGCAACCTTCGGTGGTGGCGGACATAGCCTGGCTATGTTGGAACATATAAAAGGCGGTTGGTTGATTGCCTTCGATCAGGATGACGATGCCAGGCGTGAGGCAGAAAAAATCGCGCACCGTTCTTTCACATTCTGTCACGCCAATTTCAGGTACCTGAAAAAGTTCCTGAAGTTGAATGGAGTAACCAAAGTGAATGGCATACTGGCCGATCTTGGAATTTCGTCTCATCAGATTGATGAGCCGTCACGCGGGTTTTCTACGCGATATGAAGGGCCGCTTGACATGCGGATGGACAAGAACAGTACGGTAACCGCAGCACATGTGGTAAACGAATACGATGAGCCTGCACTGCATAAAATGCTGGGCATGTATGGCGAAATAAAAAATGCCCGTACTGTTGCCAAGGCTATCGTTCAGGAACGTGTTGGAAAAAAAATTACACGTACCGAAGATTTGAAACAGTTGTTAAGCCGGTTTGCTCCGCGTGGAAAAGAAAATAAATACTTCGCCCAGGTGTTTCAGGCGTTGCGCATTGAAGTGAATAACGAAATGCAGGCGCTGGAAGATTTTTTGCACCAGGCGGGCGAAGTGATGGAGCCGGGCGGGCGATTGGTAATCATGTCGTATCACTCGCTGGAAGACAGAATGGTAAAAAATTTTATAAACAAGGGTAAAGTGTACGGTGAGGTGGAGAAGGATTTTTATGGAAACGTACTCAAGCCCTTTGAAGCTGTAAACCGGAAACCGATTGAAGCTTCAGTAGAAGAAGTAAACGAAAATAAACGAGCACGCAGTGCAAAATTGAGAATAGCAACAAAACTATAAAAACCTGCTCTCTCCTTTAAGGAGAGGGAGCGGGGTGAAGTTATGGCAGACAATAAATTCAGAATCGAACCAAAAGTAAAAAGCTCAGGAAGTAACGGAAGTGGTGTGTTTTCCGGATTGGAGAAAAAATTAAAACTGGAAAACTATTTCGAAGAAGGATTTCCGGTTCAGCATTTACCGAAAATGATTTTCGTAATGGTGCTGGGCTTGCTGTACATCAGCAATACGCACTATGCAGAAAAGACTGTTAGAAAAATTAACGATGTACAGGCCGAAGTAGAGGATCTGCGTGCGGACTATACCACCATGAAGGCTGACCTGATGTTTGCCAGCAAGCAGTCGGAAGTGGCGCGTAAGGTGAGTCCATACGGGTTAAGGGAAACGCTTCGTCCGCCCTATAAAATTGTTGTGAAGAAAAGTGAATATTAAGAAATCCATATTACTGCGTGTTCGGGTAGCTTTTTTGTTTGTGCTGCTTTTTGCCATTGCTGTGGTGGTGAAGATCAACCACATTCAAATGGTGCAAGGCGAAAAGTGGGTCGCCCTGGGTGAGCAGATTTCTTTTGATTACAAAAAAGTAAAAGCCACCCGCGGTAACATCTATTCCGATAACGGAAGTTTACTGGCAACCTCCCTGCCCTTTTATAAAGTTGCTTTTGATGCCACGCTCCCGAATGAGAAAGTATTTAATGATGGAGTTGATTCGCTTGCACGAAAACTTTCTGCCTATTACAAAGACAAGCCATACCTCGACTATAAGCGAATGTTGATTGATGCGCGTAAATCGGGTAAACAGTATGTGATCGTTAACCGAAAACAAATCAGCTATCAGGATAAAAAAATGATGACAGAGTGGCCAATCTTTCGTGAAGGTCGCTTGCGCGGAGGCGTAATTTTTGAAAAGGTGGATATCCGGTATCGGCCGTTTGCTAACCTGAGTAAGCGCACTATTGGTTTTGTAAATGAAAACGAAAAAGGTGCTGGACTCGAATACAGTTTTAATGATCAGCTAAGCGGTCAGGATGGCTATGCCTATTATCAGAAAATTGCCGGTGGTGTTTGGAAACCGGTTTTTGATACTGAAAATGTAAAGGCCATCAATGGCCTGGATATTCAGACAACATTAGACATCAACCTTCAGGATGTTTCCGAAACGGCCTTGCATAAGGCAATGATGCAGCATAATGCTGATGACGGCTTGGTGGTAGTGATGGAAGTAAAAACGGGGGCTGTTAAAGCCATTGCCAACCTGAGTAGTGATGGGCGTGGAAACTTTTACGAGAAATTCAATTATGCTACCGGTGGATTGTTTGAGCCGGGCTCAACGTTCAAGTTAATAACCATGATTGCCCTGTTGGAAGACAGCAACATGGAGTTATCGGATAGCATTGATACAGGCAATGGTGAATTCAAATTTTATAAGAACACTGTTCGCGATCATGAAAAAGGTGGTCTTGGAAAGATAACAGTTCGCCAGGCATTCGAGCATTCATCCAACGTAGCCATGGCCAGGTTAGCCGATAAAAATTTTGGTTTACGCCCGCAGAAATTCATGGATCATGTTGAACGTTTGAAAATCCATCAACCTTTGGGTATCCAGATAACGGGTGAGCCTCACCCTAAATTCAAATGGCCCGGACAAAAAGGTTGGAGTGGCATCAGCTTACCATGGATGGCGTATGGCTATGGAATTGAAATCACACCACTGCATACATTGACCATGTACAACGCAGTTGCCAATAATGGAAAAATGATCAGGCCTGTTTTTGTGGAGTCTGTAAAACGCGCTGATCGTGAAAAGGAAAATTATGAAACCGATGTGATCGTCAGCAAAATTTGTTCTGACAAAACATTGAATAAAGTTAGGCTTTTGCTTGAGGGTGTGGTGGAAAACGGCACAGCCAAAGGGATAAAAGGAACACACTATCGCATTGCCGGAAAAACCGGAACTGCTCAAATCCTGGAGAATGGTAAGTATACCAAGAAGTACATCACGTCTTTTGTTGGTTATTTCCCGGCCCATGCGCCAAAGTATTCAGCCATTGTGCTCATTAAAAATCCACGAGGCTGGCATCAATACGGAAGTAACGTAGCCGCTCCGGTCTTTAAAGAAATTGCCGACAACATTTATTCCCGCGACATCAACCTGCATTTGGCGATGGAGAAAAAATATGTTGAGCCCGGTGTATTTCCGGTTATCCGCGCAGGTAATCAGGAGGAGTTAACCATGCTTTGTAATGTGCTCGGCATTTCAAATCATTCATCTTCTGAGGAAGATTGGGTAAGAAGCTCCATCAATGGTAATTCAATCAGCTGGAAGAAGAACACAATCGGCCAGGGTATTGTGCCCGATGTTCAAGGCATGACCTTCCGTGATGCGCTGTACTTGTTGGAGCAAGCGGGATTGAAAGTAATCTATGAAGGAAAGGGAAGGGTAAAGAGCCAATCGATTACGGCAGGCGGTAAAGTTTCAAAAGGCGACAGAATTTATATACAACTGGGGTAGCCAGTATTGAAAAGAAATGACTGAACTGAAGGATATATTATACAAAGTGTCACTCACCTCAACCTCCGGTAATATGGATGTAACGGTGAATGGTATATGCTTTGATTCACGAAAAGTAAAGCCCGGATTTTTATTTGTGGCTGTTAAAGGCACACAGTCAGACGGGCACCAGTTTATTTCAAAAGCGGTGGATTTAGGAGCGAGCGCAATTGTTTGTGAAACTTTACCTGAAACCCTATATGAAAAAACAACCTACGTCACAGTTAAAGATAGCGCGAAATCGCTGGGAATTATTGCTGCTAACTTTTTTGGCAATGCGTCACAAAAATTAAAGCTGATTGGTGTAACCGGTACGAACGGAAAAACAACCGTGGCCACATTGTTATACAAGTTGTTCGGTTCGTTGGGTCATCGGTGCGGCTTGATTTCCACGGTAGAGTATCGCATTGTTGACCAGGTGTTTCCTTCTACGCATACCACACCTGATCCGGTTCAACTCAATGAACTTCTTAAGAACATGGTGGATGCTGGTTGCACCTACGCCTTTATGGAGGTCAGTTCGCATGCCATCGATCAGGAACGCATTGCAGGGTTGAAGTTTGCCGGGGCAATTTTTACCAACATCACCCACGATCACCTGGATTACCATAAGACCTTTGAAAACTATATCAAGGCAAAGAAGAAATTCTTTGACGAATTAAGTGGTGATGCCTTCGCGCTTGTAAATGCTGATGATAAAAGAGGCATGGTAATGCTTCAAAATACAAAAGCCACCAAGTACACCTTTGGTTTGAAAAAGTTAACCGACTTCAAAGGCAGGATGATCAGCAACACCATTGAAGGACTGGAGATGGAGCTGATGAACAAACCAATCTGGTTTAAGCTGATTGGTGATTTCAATGCATATAACATTCTGGCAGTGTTTGGTACAGCCATGTTGTTCGAGCAGGATCCTGATCAAAGCCTTACCATCCTTTCATCGCTTCATAGTGCTCCCGGCAGGTTTGAGTTGGTTTTGCCCGGTTCAAAAATTATTGCCATTGTGGATTATGCTCACACACCCGATGCGCTCAAGAATGTACTGGAAACAATTAAATCTTTCCGCACTGGCAATGAGCAGGTGATTACTGTAGTTGGCTGTGGAGGAAATCGTGATAAAACCAAACGCCCGCTTATGGCCAGTATAGCCGTTCGGTTTAGTGATAAAGTAGTACTCACGTCTGATAATCCACGTGATGAAGACCCCATGGAGATCATTCGCGAAATGCAAACCGGAATTGGTCCCAGCGATGCACGCAAAACATTAGTGATAGCCGATCGTGAGGAAGCCATTAAAACTGCCTGCATGATGGCCAATGAAAAGGACATCATACTGGTGGCAGGCAAAGGGCATGAAACGTACCAGGAAATAAAGGGTGTGAAACATCCATTTGACGACAGAGAAGTGGTGGAACGCATGTTAAAACTCGTTAATAGTTAATGTTCAATTCTTAATGAGTCAATTAGACAATTAACATGAGGAACTATAGTGAAAACATAATTGTAAAAATGACTTTCCAGTTTGCCTTGGAGATAATGGAATTTTCTGAGACACTGCGTGACAAAAAGCGATTTGCTTTTGCTGATCAGGTATTGCGATCAGGATGTTCTGTCGGGGCTAACGTAAGAGAAGCACAAGGAGCAGAAAGTAAAGCCGACTTTATTCATAAAATGAAAGTGGCTCAGAAGGAAGCGGAAGAAACAGAATACTGGTTAGAGTTATGTGATTTTTCAAGTTACCCTAAACCCGGTAAACTACTGAGTGATATAGAAAGTATTTTGAAAGTAATAAACAAGATTGTGTCAACTTCAAAAAAGGGAAGTAAATGATCTGCATTGAGAATCGGCTAATTGACAAATTGAAAATTAATTAAATGCTGTACTATCTATTCGATTATTTAGACAAACAATTCGACCTGATCGGAGCCGGTGTATTTAAGTACATCTCCTTCCGCGCGGGTATGGCTGCATTTTTCTCTTTGCTGATCACCATTACACTTGGAAAGTCCTTAATTAACCTGCTGCGAAAAAAACAAGTAGGTGAAGAAATTCGTGACCTCGGTCTGGAAGGTCAAATTCAAAAAAAGGGAACCCCAACCATGGGCGGACTCATTATCATCGCGGCCATTCTGGTACCCACATTATTGTTTGCACGATTGGATAACATCTATGTGATCCTGCTTATCGTGGCAACAATCTGGTTGGGATTCATCGGATTTCTGGATGATTATATCAAAGTATTTAAAAAGGATAAAGAAGGTCTTGCCGGTCGTTTCAAAATTGTTGGTCAGGTTGGGTTAGGATTAATTGTTGGACTTACCCTATACTTTAGCGATGCAGTTGTTGTTCGCGAAGTTCAGCCAGAATCGTTGGCGAGCATTAGCACCTTGATGTTGTTTCAGGATGAGGACGAAAACCAGGAGCGTTTGTTGAAATACAAGGATGTAAAATCAACAAAAACAACTATTCCGTTCCTGAAGAACAACGAATTTGATTATAAAAATCTGCTTCCGTTTATACCGGATGCTTACACCTGGATAACCTATGTACTGGTGGTGATTGTAGTAGTTACTGCGGTATCGAATGGTGCCAACATAACCGATGGTATAGATGGTTTGGCAGCGGGAACTTCCGGAATCATTGCGCTTACGTTAGCCATTTTCGCCTACCTCTCCGGTCGTGTCGATTTTTCCAGCTACCTCAACATCATGTACATACCCAACCTGAGTGAGTTGGTAATTTTTTCTACCGCATTGGTAGGTGCTTGTCTTGGTTTTCTATGGTACAATGCGTATCCGGCCCAGGTGTTCATGGGCGATACCGGAAGCTTAACCATTGGCGGAGTGATTGCCGTGTTGGCATTAGCGGTACGTAAGGAATTATTAATTCCGGTAATCTGCGGGATTTTTCTGATAGAAAATCTTTCGGTAATCATTCAGGTAGCATACTTCAAGTACACAAAGAAAAAGTATGGAGAAGGCAGAAGAATATTTCTGATGTCTCCTCTGCATCACCATTACCAGAAAAAGAATTTGCATGAAGCCAAAATCGTAACACGGTTTTGGATTGTGGGGATTTTATTGGCCATACTAAGTTTAGCCACTTTGAAATTACGATGAACGAACGGGTAGTCATATTGGGCGCTGGAGAAAGCGGAACAGGAGCAGCCTTGCTGGCAAAAGCAAAAGGTTACGAAGTCTTTGTGTCTGATCAGGGTGCGATAAAGGATAACTATCGCGATGACCTGGTTAGGAATAAAATTGACTTTGAAGAAGGTAAGCATTCCGAAGAGAAAGTTCTAAACGCTTCATTAATAATAAAGAGTCCTGGTATTCCGGAGAAAGCTGAAATCATCAAGAAGGCAAAGACAAAAGGAATTGAAATCATTGATGAGATTGAGTTTGGATTCCGGTTTATCCAGGGAAAGGTAATTGCCATTACCGGTACCAATGGAAAAACAACTACTACGTTACTTACTTATCATTTACTAAAAGCTGCAGGTTTTAGTGTTGCCCTGGCCGGTAATGTTGGTGAGAGTCTGGCGCGTAAAGTAGCCCATGGCAATCACGATTGGTATGTGCTGGAAATCAGCAGTTTCCAGTTGGATGGCACAAAAACCTTTAAACCTGCCATTGGCATCTTATTAAACATTACACCCGATCACCTCGATCGCTACGAGTATAAAATGGAGAATTATGTAGCCTCTAAATTCCGCATCATGCAGAATATGGATGCCACTGATCACTTCATCTACTATGCTGATGATACCGTGATTTCTGCAGCACTGAAAACACAGAAGCCAACCCCACATTTGGTGAGTATCAGTTTGAAGGGGAAGAACCAGGTTTACTACGATGGAGCGGTAATGCAATTTAGTTTTGATGAAAGTTTCAGTGTTGCACAATCCGACACCACACTTAAAGGACCGCATAACCTCATCAATACGATGGCTGCAGTTTCTGCTGCTTATTTGGCTGGTGCAAAACTTAAAGCTATTCGTGAAGGATTGAAGACATTCAGAAATGCTCCTCACCGGCTTGAGCATGTGGGTACAATAAATGGTGTTGATTTTATTAATGACTCAAAAGCCACAAATGTCGATTCGGTTGTATATGCACTCGGCAGCTACAATCAACCACTTATCTGGATTGCTGGTGGTATCGATAAGGGCAATGACTACAATCTTATTAAAGAAGACGTAAGCAAGAAAGTTAAAACACTTATCTGCCTCGGAACAGAAAATGATAAGCTTAGGAATTTTTTTGGTGGTGTGGTAAAAACCATTCGTGAAACACAAAATGTTTCAGCTCTAGTTCGCATGGCACTGCAGGAAGCTAAGCCCGGTGATGTTGTGTTACTATCACCTGCATGTGCAAGTTTTGATTTGTTTAAAAATTATGAGGATAGGGGTGACCAGTTTCGTAAAGCGGTTCAGGAATTAAAGAAAGAGGTTGAAAATCAATTGGTATGAATAAACTAAAAACATGGGCTGATGAAAATTTGCAGGGCGACCGGGTAATCTGGGCGGTAGTATTCGTTTTATCGATGATCAGCATTTTGGTAGTGTATAGCTCCATTGGTACGCTCGCTTACAAGCGTGCAGTAAGTCCTGAAAAATATTTACTTACGCACACCATGCATGTGCTGATTGGCTTAACAGCCATGTGGTTTGCTCATCGGGTTGATTACCGGTATTATTCTCGTCTTTCACGCATCGCTCTTTGGATTAGTGTACCCCTTTTAATTTACACGTTTACAAACGGCTCTACCATTAATGATGCTGCCCGTTGGATTCAGATTCCGATTATCGGTTCATTTCAACCTTCTGATTTTGCCAGCCTGGCCTTGATTGTAAACCTGGCCAGCATGTTATCGAAGCGTCAGCAAAACATTGACGATATAAAAGAGTCACTGATTCCCATTTTATTCTGGTGTGGAATCATCTGCGGATTGATTGCCCTAACCAATATGTCAACTGCCGTGCTGTTGCTCATGACCTGCATGTTGATCATGTTTATTGGCCGTGTACCATCCAAGTACCTGGCTATGCTATTGTTTGTAGGCGTATTGTTTGGTTCGCTGGCATTTAAGTTTGGTGTTCGTGGTGGTACGGTAGTTACCCGTATTACTGATTTTGTTGAATATGTGAAAGGTGAAAAGGAACTTCCCTTTCAGGCCAAACATGCACACATAGCTGTAGCTACCGGAGGTGTAACCGGCAAGGGTCCGGGTAATAGTGATCAGCGAAATATTTTACCTCATCCGTATTCTGATTTTGTGTACGCCATTCTTATTGAAGAATACGGAATGATTGGTGGTGTAGTAGTGCTTATTCTTTACCTCGTTTTATTGCATAGGGGTATGAAAGCAGCATATAACAGCGAACGCGCTTTTGCAGGTTTGCTTTCAGCGGGATTAAGTTTTGATATAGTCTGTCAGGCCATGATCAACATGGGTGTTGTGGTTGGACTGGGCCCGATAACAGGACAGACATTGCCCCTGATCAGTATGGGCGGAACATCCATGGTGTTTACGGGTCTATCCCTTGGGATAATATTAAGTGTAAGTCGCGGTGAGCGTGATGAAACGTGGTCTCAAAAAACAATTAAGACTGATGAACGCGAAGGGAAGAATGTGGAAGCTAAGGCAGCATAGTGTGTATTTAGAATGAAGAATTTAGAATTTAGAATTGTGAATAGATGATGAAACAAGGAGAGCATAGGGAACCGGCAAAATCGTTTCGCGATTTAATTGTGTGGCAAAAGTCTCACCAGCTGGCGCTTGCGATTTATAAGGCAAGCTCTAGTTTTCCAAAAGAAGAAATCTTTGGATTGACTTCTCAAATAAGACGTTCATCAGTCTCTGTTGCTGCAAATATTGCAGAGGCTTTTAAGAAGAGAAGCAACAAAGATAAAGTAAGGATTTTAAATATTAGCCAAGGGTCGCTTTCTGAAACTGAATACTTCTTAATGCTTGCTCATGATCTTCAATATGTTGATACAAGTGCTTTGAAAATCAATGCTGACGAAGTTGGAAGAATTTTGGAGGGTTATATAAAATCGATTAAAAATAGTTCATACTAACTGGATGCTAATTACTAAATACTGAATTCTAACTAATTGAAAGAAAAAGAACCATATCGACTAATCATCAGCGGAGGCGGAACGGGCGGGCATATTTTCCCGGCTGTAGCCATCGCTAATGAGTTTAAGGAGCGTCATCCGGATACGGAGATACTCTTTGTCGGTGCCCAGGGGCGTATGGAGATGACACGTGTTCCGGAAGCCGGCTATAAGATTATTGGTTTGTGGATAAGTGGTTTACAACGTTCATTGAAATTCTCAAATCTATTGTTCCCGGTTAAGTTGATAGTAAGCTATATCCGGGCCATGATGATCGTAAAAGATTTTAAGCCCCATGCAGTTATCGGTACAGGTGGTTATGCCAGCGGCCCTATAATGATGGCGGCTACACGCCTGGGAATTGCATCGGTCGTTCAGGAGCAAAATTCATTTGCAGGGCTTGCGAATAAGCAAGTGGCGAAACGTGTAAGTAAAGTTTGTGTGGCGTATGAGGGTATGGATAAATATTTTCCAAAAGAAAAGATTGTTGTTACCGGAAACCCGGTTCGTAAAGACATCCTTGATGTGAGCGGAAAGCGTGAGCGCGCCTTGAATCAATTCGGATTTGAAGCCAGCACAAAAACATTGTTGATTATAGGTGGAAGCCTGGGCGCCCGTACCATTAACGAAAGTATTTTAAACGGAATTGAAAAACTGATAGATGCACGCATTCAAATCATCTGGCAAACCGGTAAAGGCTATTATTCGACCATTAAAACCAGTCTTGATAAATATGATTTAAGAAGGATACGGGTTTATGATTTTTTAAAGGAAATGGATTTAGCGTATGGTGCAGCCGATGTGGTGATTTCGAGGGCCGGAGCGCTTGCCGTATCTGAATTGTGTGTTACCGGTAAGGCCTGCATACTGGTGCCTTCCCCAAATGTTGCGGAAGATCATCAAACAAAAAATGCAAAAGCGCTGGCCGATCGGAATGCATCCTTAATAGTAACCGACAAAGAAGCCGGCAATAAGTTGGTTGAAGAAGCTTTGAAGCTGTTGTTCGATGACCAACAGATTGAAAAATTGAAATCGAATATTAGCCAGATGGCGAAGCCGTATGCCACCCGGGATATTGTTAACGAAATTGAAAAGTTGATTGGTGCTGAAGCTGAGCCGGTAAAAAGCAACCGACAGAGTTTAGCCATGTTAGTGAATTGATACAATGAATGGTTTAGATAAATATCGCAACATTTATTTTCTCGGTATCGGTGGTATCGGCATGAGTGCGCTTGCCCGTTGGTTTATCAAAAAGGGCGTAGTGGTTTCCGGATACGATCGAACATCAACCAGTTTAACAAAGCAATTGGAAGGCGAAGGTATGGTGGTGCATTACGATGATTCGATAAAAAATATCCCCACAGAAGTGCTTCGTGAGAAGGAAAATACATTGGTAGTATTTACCCCTGCCATTCCCAAGGATCACAAGGAATACAATTACCTGTTACAGGAAGGATATACGATTCTGAAGCGATCTGAAATTTTAGGACTGATCACCAAAAATTACAAGACTATTGCGGTGGCCGGTACGCATGGTAAAACCACTACCTCTTCTATGGTGGCACATATTCTTAAATCAGCCAATAAGAATATGGTTGCTTTTCTGGGCGGTATAACCACCAATTATGAATCAAACCTGGTCATGCATGGTGAAATAGGAGAAGATACTATTGTGGTGGCAGAGGCGGACGAGTTTGATCGTTCATTCCTAAAACTTTTCCCTGAAATCGCCATCATCACCTCAGCCGATCCGGATCATCTTGACATTTATGGTAATCACGACAGCATGATTACTTCTTTTAAAGATTTTGTGAGACAGATTAATAAGGGTGGAACCTTAATTATACATGAATCTATAGCCGAAAAGTTAGCCGGTGATGTAACCTCGCTAACAAAAAATATTTACAGCATGAGCCGGGGGCAATTTTTTGCCGGCAACATTACTGCGCATAGCGGATTTTTTGAATTTGACCTGATAGGCTTCGGTCCTAAGGTTGAACGAATCAGGCTCGGTGTCCCCGGTTTTCATAATGTAGAAAATGCAGTAGCGGCTGCTATTGCTGCGCTGTCCTGTGGTTTACAGGTGGCTGAAATTAAAACAGCGTTGGAAACCTTTCATGGCGTTAAACGCAGATTCGAATTTGTGTACCGAAACGATAAGGTGATTTTTATTGATGACTACGCCCATCATCCTACCGAGATTGATGCTTTTCTGCGATCTGTAAAATCAATGTATCCACGCAAAAAACTTACCGTGGTCTTCCAGCCACATTTGTTTACACGCACACGCGACTTCGCTGAAGGATTTTCAAAAAGCCTGAGCCTGGCCGATGAATTGTTTTTGATGGACATCTACCCGGCACGTGAACTTCCTATTGCAGGGGTTGATTCAGATATGCTGA
Source organism: Flammeovirgaceae bacterium UBA2366 (assembly GCA_002344065.1). Classification (GTDB taxonomy): domain Bacteria; phylum Bacteroidota; class Bacteroidia; order Cytophagales; family Cyclobacteriaceae; genus UBA2336. The sequence continues at coordinate 45,047 of DDTK01000001.1, read as the reverse complement.
TGGCCGGAATTACCAGCCCGGTAAAAGTACGGTGCAGCAAAGCTGATTTGATGGAGAAACTAGCTCAACATGAAGTGGAAATTATCGCCACGGTAGGAGCAGGTGATATAGATACGTTTGTGCAACCGATTAAAACTATGTTGGAAAAACGATATGAAAATTAAGTTCAACATTGGCAAAAAGGTAAAGATAGGCATTGTGCTGGTGTTGCTCTTTGTGGTTATTGGTTTTAGTGAGCGCCAGAATAGTGACGTAACGGTTAAGGATGTTGTCATAAAAATTGAAAACATTCGCGAGAACCATTTTATAGATGAGCAGGATATTGTTGATCTGATGCAGTTGGATTATGCCAATCTGAAGGGTGCAAATTTAAATCGGTTAAACCTGAAGGAAATCGAAAATCGAATTAAAGCCGACCGGTTTATTAATACAGCACAACTTTACAGTGATGTAAAAGGAAACCTGGTAGTGAAAGTAACCTTGCGAAGACCGGTTGCACGGATTGTTCGTGCCGATGGACCAGATGCTTATATCGGAGAGGATGGTACTATTATGCCGGTTTCTGAAAAATACACGTCACGTGTTGTTTTGATTAGTGGCCCCTATGTGCGTCAGTTTTTATCGGTAGATAATATTCTAAAACACGATGATGGGCATGAGTTAATGACTATGCTGCAAACTATCCGTAAAGATGATTTTTGGCGCGCTCAGGTTGCTCAGTTAGATATCGATAGCAAGGGAAGAATTTTTATTATTCCGCAAGTGGGTAACCAAACCATTGAGTTTGGTCATGCTGATAAGCTGGAAACCAAACTGCGGAAGTTGAAGATATTTTATAAGGAGATTTTACCCCAAATGGGCTGGAATAAATACAAACGCATAAGCCTTGAATTTGACGGACAAATTGTAGCTGAATAAATGACTAAACGAAACAACCACTATAAATAACACAATCATGGAACAGGAAAAAATAATTGTCGGACTGGATGTAGGCACAACAAAAATATGTGTCATCGTGGGCCGCAAAAATGAGTTCGGTAAACTCGAAGTACTCGGCATGGGCAAGGCCGAATCGGAGGGTGTAGTAAAAGGTATTGTTTTCAATATCGATAAAACAGTTTATGCTATTGAAAGAGCCATCAAGGAGGCAGGCGATCAGGCTGGAATTGATATTGGCGTTGTGAATGTGGGCATTGCCGGTCAGCATATCCGCAGCTTCATTCAGCATGGGGGCATTACCCGCTCAGCGAAAGAAGAGGAGATTACAATTGATGATGTGGAGCGACTCACCCAAGACATGTACCGAATGGTAGTGCCTCCGGGTAGTCAGATCATTCACGTTATGCCTCAGGATTACATGGTTGATTATGAAGAAGGCATAAAAGAACCTGTAGGTATGTCGGGTGTTCGCCTCGAAGCCGATTTCCATATTATTACGGCTCAAACCAATGCCATCAATAATATTAATAAGTGTGTACGCAGGGCTGGTTTGGAAATTGAAGATCTTATTCTTGAACCTCTTGCTTCAAGTCTTGCAGTGCTCAGTGAAGAAGAGAAAGAAGCTGGTGTTTGTTTAATTGATATTGGCGGTGGCACCACCGACATTGCTATTTTTTACGATAACATCATTCGTCATTCAGCAGTAATACCCTTTGGTGGAAATATAGTAACTAATGACATTAAACAAGGGTTGATGGTGTTGCCGCAGCAAGCCGAGCAATTGAAAACCCGGTTTGGAAAGGCAATATCCGAAGAGGCAAGTCCTAACGAAATTGTATCCATCCCGGGCATTCGCAATCGTTCTGCAAAAGAAATCTCCACCAAAAACCTAGCGAATATAATTCAGGCACGGATGGAGGAGATTATTGAGATGGCCCATGCTGAGATCATCAGCTCCGGTTTCGAAAACCGGTTGGCGGGTGGCATTGTAATTACCGGAGGCGGTGCACAATTAAGCAACCTGAAACAGTTGGTAGAATACATGACCGGTATGGATACCCGTATCGGTTATCCAAACGAACACCTCGGCAAAAGTAAAATTGAATCGGTTAAGAGTCCGATGTATGCTACTGCTGTTGGTCTTGTATTGGCAGGCTTCCGTTCACTTGATGAACGTGAAGATCGTTACCGCGAAGCGCGGGAGTTGGTTAAACTTTCACCAAAAACCAAACGCCCGATCTCATCCAGAAATTTCTTTAATGATATTCTTACGAAAACCAAGAGTTTATTAATTGATGACCTGGACAGTAAAAATGAATATTAATTGAAAGTCATATTGACACAAATGAATCAACCACTAAAACAATAAAATCATGATTGAAACCGGATCGTACCAATTCGACATCCCCAAACACCAATCGGGCTCGCAACGCTCGATCATCAAGGTGATCGGTGTTGGTGGAGGAGGCAGCAATGCCGTGAACCACATGTTCCGTCAAGGAATTAAAGACGTAGAATTTGTGGTATGTAATACCGACTTACAGGCGCTTAACAGCAGTCCTGTGCCTACCAAATTGCAAATTGGCGTTGACCTTACCGAAGGACTTGGCTGCGGAGCTAATCCTAAAGTGGGTAAAGGCGCTGCCATTGAAAGCAAAGAACAGATTCGCGAGTTTCTGGAAGGAACTAAAATGCTTTTTGTTACCGCGGGCATGGGCGGAGGTACCGGAACGGGTGCCGCCCCTGTAATTGCCAAGATTGCCAAAAGCATGGGCATTCTTACGGTAGGTATTGTTACAGCGCCTTTTGTTTTTGAAGGCAAGAAGAAAAAGGAATTAGCCGAAATCGGTATCAAAGCACTGCGCAGAAGTTGCGATACCGTATTGGTCATTCTTAATGATAAGTTGCGGGAGATCTATGGAAATCTTGCTATCGGCAAAGCCTTCGCGCAAGCCGATAATGTATTGACTACAGCAGCAAAGGGCATCGCTGAAATCATAACACTTACCGGCTATGTGAATGTTGACTTTCAGGATGTGCGGACGGTGATGTACAATGCCGGTCCTGCCGTTATGGGTACTGCCGAAACACGCGGAGAAAATCGTGCACGCAATGCAGCCAGTGGTGCATTAGCATCACCCTTGCTCGATAATTGTGATATTATGGGAGCGAAAAAAATTCTGCTCTCTATTATTTCTGGTGAAGAAGCTGAATTGCAAATGGATGAACTCATGGAAATTACCGAGTACATCCAGCAACAAGCCGGACAGGATGCTGAAGTAATTTTCGGTCATGGTGTTGATGCTGCCCTTGGCGACAGGCTACGGGTAACTGTTATTGCTACTGGCTTTGATCATGAAGAGGAGCATGAGGAAGAAGAGCAAATGGTGCTTCCGGAAAAAAAAGTAGTAGTGGAAACTAAAAAGGTACACGATCTTGAGCGCAACCAAATCTGGTTGTTCGAACAGGATCAACCCATTGGTGTGCCCCGTGAAGTAGAGCTCAAGCAGAAAGAAGAGTTGCGAGAGGAACAGCATGAAGAGGAAAGGCCTGTGCAACATGAAGTGGTATTCAAGGGCCCGTTTAACCGGATTGAGGATGATCATTCGGATAACGAAATTGAAGATGATGGCGAGGACGGATTGTTTGGTTTACACGATGATGAGTTTGACCGTGAGCCTGAGAAGTACAGCGACCAGGTAATTAATGAGGAGGGAATGATGGAACTACGGAATACCCGTAAACGCCTGGAGGATCAGGCCCGTGAACGTAAAGAGAAACTCAAGCATGCACGCAAGCAGGAAATGACCAAAGAAGAATTTAATGAGAAGTGGGCCTTGCCGGCATACCTGAGAAGAGGAATTAAAATGGACAACGTTCCTCATTCTTCCGAGTCGTTTATTTCAAAATTCAATTTGAATGACGACAACAATATTCTGGGTAATAATAAATTTTTACACGACAATGTAGATTAACCTTGTTGGTTAAAAGAAATGATTCGATTGCAATCAATGATTTCAAAGGTATGGCATTTCCGGTGTGACTGGTATTTTACTCCATTCGTAGTGGTTGTTGGTGGTAAATATTTTTTGCCGGCACCGGTATGCCTTTTTATCAATCCTGATTAATCAGGACACTTTTTTACCTTTGAAAAGCCCTGACAGACGGTTGGGGCTTTTTTATTTACTGCCCGCTACGGAGTTGTGGCCCCGAAGGTTTCAGAAAAGATTGTAGAAGATTGGCCTCATAGTTGTATAAATGACAATAGACCAAATTCAATACTTATGAAACGGTTTATTTTCTTCGCTATGCTGCTTGGTTTGTCGGCCTGCGAGTTTTATTACACCGAACCTGTATACGATTCACGCGATCGCATTATTGGTCGCTATGATATGGAAGAGTACAGCGAAACGTTCAATGACTTTACCAGCTATACACTTTGGATAGAACGATCTGGCAGAAGTTCTGATGCTATATGGGTAGATAATTTTTATGGTGTGAACATCCGTGTTCGGGGTAACATTAATTACGATAAAATTACCATACCCCGGCAAACGGTAAATGGCTACGAGGTTGAAGGTGTAGGTACTGTATACGGCTCCCGAATTTCATTTAACTATCGTGTCCGCGATTTGTACAATAACTACCGTACTGATTTCCTGAACGGTACGGCATACAAGGATTTTTAAGATTTTAAGCCAGTAAGGAATTTCTTGAGATCATCGGGTTATTTATCCCGATGGTCTTTTTTTTCAGCAATGCCGGTCTGAAAACCGTTCTAATAGTTGGAAAAAAGGCTTTATGATCAAACTTTTTTAACCCGCAACGATGTAGTCTCATCATCCAGTACTTCAATAGTGTCTCCTTTTTCTAAAAACTCTCCCCGCGTAAAGGCATCATAAAGCTGACCGTCAATCATCACTTTTCCTCCGGGACGCAGCACTGTGTGCGCAGTACCTTGCTTGCCTTTCAATGATATTGTGGAGGCACTTACGGTAAAACCTTGTTCACGTTCCTGTGTATCGGTTAAGGCTATGCGTTTGAAGAATTTTGAGTTTGAAAAGCGAGCCCCTCCGGCAAACAATAGAATAATCCCCCCTAACATCCCGCCAAAGGTTGCTGCTACAGCATAAAGTAGATCATTGGCAGGGACAAATTTGAAATCGAAGGCATCGTTATTGATCATAATAAGAATCAATGAAATAACGGTAAGCGATATGCCGGCTATTCCGGCAACACCAAAACCTGGCAACACAAAAATTTCAACACCAATTAGAGCGAGTCCGGCAAAAAGTGCAATGATCTCCCAATTTTCTGCGAGTCCGTTCAGGTAATAAGGAACCAGGTACAAAATAAGTGCAACACCTGCTGCAAAGATCGGAAAGCCGACTCCTGGAGTTTGCAATTCAAAATAAATTCCACCAATGATAATTAGTATAAGGATGCCGCTTATGAATGGATTTAAAAAAAATGCTATTACCCTATCGGAAGCCTTTAATTCAAACTTTACCAGATCATAGTTTTCTATCTTGTTCCTTTTCAGAATCTCCTCAATGGATTCAACTTTGGCCTCGCAAAAACCATTTTTTATGGCTTCGGAGGTAGAGAAGGTAATGATCTGACCTTCCAGCGTAATACTGTCAATGGCAATGCTCTCATCCACCATGCCTTCTGCAATACGTGGATTACGTCCTTTCTCTTCGGCTGTCGAACGCATGATGGAGCGCATGTAGGATTGATATTTATCGGGAGCTTTTTCTCCGGTTCCGGTAACAACCGTAGCAGCTCCTATACTGGCTCCCGGAGACATGTAGATACTATCGCACGCGATGGAAATAAGTGCACCGGCAGAGGCTGCATCGGAATTGATAAATACCCAAACCGGTTTTTTATACTGCATGATTTTATCGACTATCTCTTTGGCATCGGTAAGTACCCCGCCATACGTATCCATTTCAATGATGACAATATCAGCTTCAATTTTACGGGCATTATTCAGGGCCAGTTCAACATACCTGTTGGTTCGGGGATCAATCTCACTCTTGATTTCCATAACCATAACCTTGGTTTGTTGTGCCTGGGCGACCAGGGTGGCCAAAAGAAGAAGGCCAAAAAGGATTTGCTTCATGTGATACCGGATATTTATATGGTAAATACGCACAAAATTAACCATTATACAACCCAACTGGTTCCGTCTTGTTCAATGCTGAGGATATGTTTCAAATAGTTGCCTTAATTGGCCACATATTTGATGATTATGCCATATAACGGTGGGAAGGTTTGTGCAGGGAACCTTTTTTACACCTTTAAGTTTGTGTAATTTCGTATCAAAATAAGTAAACGACAGGTTCGTTACAGAGTTATGTTTAAACTTTTAGTAATAACCGGTCTCTCATTTTTTAATCCCCGGGCAGACTCGATTGGGATAGAGACCATAAACGGAAAGACTTTTATTGTTCACCAGGTGAGCGAGAAAGAAACGCTTTACGCCATTTCAAGGCGCTATGGTGTTACAGTAACTCAGATTCTTGAGTATAATAAAACAGCTGATGCTGGCCTGGAAATAGGGCAAATTCTTAAGGTTCCTTATATCCCAAAACCCAAAGTGGCCAAAGGAACAACCGTACATAAGGTTGTTGAAAAGGAAACACTCTTTTCAATTTCTAGAATTTATGGCGTTACCGTGGATGAAATAAAGCAGTGGAACAACCTCAGCGATAATACGCTGGCCCTTGGACAGGAACTGGTGATTAAATCTACCAGTACAGCTAATACTACCATAGGTGCCCCTGTTGATCTTCAGTTTAAATCGCAACGTACAGTGCATACTGTAGCGGAGAAAGAAACGCTCTTCAGCATTTCCCGTCAGTATGGTGTAACCGTTCAGCAGATTAAGGAATGGAACAACCTTACAGCAGAAGAGCTGAGGATAGGACAGACACTTTTTGTTGCACAACCCATGTATTCATCTGAAGAGAAGGTGATAAAACAACCTGATGTAGTAATTACACACACGCAGGAGGTTAAGCAACCTGAAGTTAAAATTGTTCAACCTGAGGAGAAGAGTCCGGTTATTACCATTTCGGAATCAGTTACCAACAAAGATGAGGTAAAGCAATCGGGCCTTGCTGAATTGATTGACGGTACAGAAGCCAATCGTAAGTATCTAGCTCTTCATCGAACAGCCCCGGTGGGTACCATTTTAAAGGTGCGTAATGAAATGAACAATCGTGAAGTGTTTGTTCGGGTTATCGGCAAACTTCCGGACACGGCTTTAACCGATAAACTGATTATAAAAATTTCTAAGTCTGCTTACGATCGTTTAGGCGCTATCGACCCACGGTTCAGGGTGGAGGTCACATATTACAAATGAAAGTATGGGCACTGAGCTGGATTTGGTTTTTCCTGTCAGCATGCCTGTTCGGACAAAACCTGGTACCGAACCCAAGCTTCGAGGAACTGATCCGTTGTCCACATAGTTTCTCAGCAAATAAGAAGGATTTTATAATACCAGGATGGAGCTCGCCTACTAAAGGTACTCCTGATCAATTTCACGCCTGCAGTTGGGGCGAAGCTGATGTACCCTATAACTGGGCCGGATCATCCAATGCTAAAACAGGAAAGGGTTATGTAGGGATTTATGTTTGGATGAATGGCGATAACAATTATCGCGAGTATATTCAAAGTGAATTGGCTGAGCCTTTAACAGCCGGTTCGCGATACCAGGTGTCGTTTTATTTCAAACTCGCTTCTCATGCTGTTTATACCATCAACCGAATGGGCTTATTGTTAACCCATGATCGAATTGAATTTAATCATGATCAGGTTATCGACATTGTGCCCACATTGTCCGTGGAAAAAGATTCGGCTTTAGATTTGGCGACCGGAAGTTGGGAAGAAGCCACCATGGAATATATCGCAGCCGGAGGAGAGCGTTATCTCACCATTGGTAATTTCTTTACGAACAAGGCCACTCAACATACAAAATTGTCGCATCGCATAGGGAAGAATAGCATGCTGGCATCAAGTGCCTACTACTACATTGATGAGGTTTCTGTTACTCCGCTGGATGCGCCACCCGCAGCCATAGCAAAAGTGCAGGAATTTCAATCTAAAGAAATTGAATTAAATAAGGATTATATTCTGAAGAATATTCAATTCGAATTTGATAGTTATACCTTACTGAAATCATCGTATCCGGAATTAGACCAGGTAATTTTAATTCTTACCGATAATCCTGCACTTCACGTTAGGCTCGCTGGTCATACTGATTTTGTTGGATCAGATGATTATAATGTTACACTTTCACGGAACCGGGCGCGTAGTGTTGCTGATTATTTTATTTCGAAGGGAGTAAAGCCTGAACGCATCAGCTCATTTGGTTTTGGAAAAGCACGACCTATTACAGATGAGAAAACCGATGAGGCCCGAAGTATAAACCGCAGGGTTGAGATCCGGTTTACTGAGGAATAGCCTGCTGGTAAATTTTAACAGACCAATCTTCCAATCGGGGGTTCATAAACGAAAACCATAACGGTGGTACCAACGCCATTAAAATCATGGTTGGATAACCGTACGGAAGTTGTGGACTTTCATCATAATGCTTCAGTACCTGATAGCGTTTGATTGCATTAGCATGATGGTCGGAATGCCGTTGCAATTGAAATAAGAAAAAGTTGCTGATCAGATGGCTTGCATTCCAAGAATGAAGCGGATTAACCCGCTCATATTTTCCGGGTGCTATTTCTTTCCTAACGATGCCATAGTGCTCAACATAGTTTACCAATTCCAACAGGGTAAAGGCAAAAAAGCTTTGTATAAAAAAGAATAAGGGAATCTGCCAGAGGATGCTTCCGAATGGATAACTTATAACCACCGTGATCAGGCAGCAGAAAAGTATAGGCAACAACGAGAACCAAATCATGTTATTTTTCCAATGAAACACCGGTAACCCTCTTTTATGCAGGCTGTCTCGTTCATGCTTCCAGGCATGCAGGTACCCGATAAATACCGAACGAAACCAAAACGTATAAAAGCTTTCATTTTTTCGTGCCGTTGCCGGATCTTCCGGAGTGGCTACATAAACATGATGCCCCCTGTTATGCTCAATGTAAAAATGCATATAGCACACGGTCATTAGAAGTAGTTTACTGTAAAACCGTTCGAGTTCTGATTTTTTATGACCAAGCTCATGGGCAACGGTAATGCCAATGCCACCGGTAACCAACGAAAAGCTTAACACGAATCCTGCCCATACCACAGGTGACTGAAGCTCTCCTTGCGTGACGACAAAGCACCCCCACAGCAAAAATGCTACCTGAACGAACGTCCAGATGTACGTAACAAACCGGTAGTATTTTTCTTCACTGATAATCTTAACCTGATTGTCATCCACGTTGGTAGTATCTAACCCTGTAATTTGGTCGATGACTGGAATTATCAGAAATGCGAAAACAATAGCCATAAAATTCCAATATGACCCTGCATAATAACCAGTAACAACCAGTGCTGGAAGTATGAACGCAGTGAAGAAGCCCAGTTTTTTAAGATGACCCATTGGCCGAATTTACAACTTGCAGATGAAAGTTCCGAAGGTAGAGGTGCTATTCCGAAACCATTTGGAAAACCGGTTTCTTTTCAACGGAGCTTGAATTATCAATTTCTTTCATATGCTCTTTATTCACCAAAATGAATTTGTTGTATTGATTAACTACAGCATCGTAAGTTGCCCTGTAATTTTCGATCCGTTGTTCGGCCATTCGTATTTCCTCAACCAATCCTTGCATGGTAGTATTATAGGCATAAGCTGAATGTGACTCGGCCAACACAACCAGTTCAGTAACCAATGAATTAGAGGCAAAATCATATTCATCTACAACGTCTGCATTAACGATGCTTTTAGGCGTGTACCGTATTCTTTTCAGTTGATCTATCCGATGGTCGAGGGTCTTTAACTTTTCAGCATCAAATTGACCGGTAACTTGTAACTCATGTACAAGGTTATGCATGGCCTTTATTTTTTTATTGTCATCGTTAATCATCAAATTCCACGATGTCAATATACTGTCCTGCAGGTTGAGGTATACTTCGGTGAGGGAATCGGTTAAAGAGAATGAAGCTGATTTTTCATTGGCTTTTTGCTGGACACACCCGCTACCGGCACCCAGTGCACCAATAAGGCAAATCCAACATACCGATTGAAATCTTTTCATAAATAAAGTCCTGCTACGAATACGGCACAAAGTAATAAAAGTTATGTCCCTGCGATTGACATTTGTCATGCGCGTGCTAAAATCATGAAAAATGGCAAAAAATAGCGTTAAAGTGGCTTGAATTGTTCAAACGCTTCTTTACAGTCATTGCAATAATGGATAGACCGGCATAAGGTGGGACCAAAGGGGTTTTTCAAATCGGTGTTTGAACCATTACAGCGCGGGCACTGGGCATGCTCCAGAATGTCAATATCCGTAAAGAGATTTCCGGGTGGGGGCGGGGCAAGCCCAAATTGTTTCAACGCCTGCCTTCCCTTTGCTGATATCTTATCTGAAGACCAGGGTTCTTTAAAGGAAATATTTACAGAAACGTTTTCTACTCCATGCTTATTTAGTACTTCAATAACTTCCTGTTTCATCATATCCATGGCCGGACAACCGACAAAGGTTGGTGTCATTTCAATGTGAACGGTTTCATCTTCTATGCCAACACCGGTGATAACACCAAGGTCAACAAGAGATAAAACAGGAATTTCTGGGTCTTTAACCTCTTCCAGCCAACTGTAAATTTTTTCTTTTGAAATGGTCTGCATGGTTAACATTAAAACCCTGATGCCGGAATAAAGTTCACTACCATTCAGCCGTGGGATCAATATTGAAGACCTCACTCATTTCATCCAGCAGGGGCTGCAGGTGTTCACTGTGTTTTCCCTTTCTTCCGCCAAGGATGGGTTGCATTGTTTTCCAATCCGGTAACTGAAGTTGTGTTTGATTGATAACCTCTTCCACTTTGGTCTTCCACTTTTCTTTTAGCGCTTGTTCTCCACCAAAGATACCTTCAGCAATAAGCTCTTTTTCGTAAGGGGATTCTTCGAAAATCCCTAAGGCATAAGGAAGTGCATACTCAAGTGAATGTTGAAGTCTGCTTATGCTTTCCTCAGTAGCACTGCCTAATTGCTTTACCCAGGTATTAGCGTGAAGGGTGTGATAGCGAAGTTCAGCACGGACTTTCACAGCCAGTTCAGCCACGGGTTTGAAGGATGACTGTGTGAGCATATCAAAGCGGATAATCTCAGCGGTGTCGTATAAAAAATGCCTGATCAAACTGAAATCATACTCTCCGTTGGGCAACTCTGTTAACAGGCAATTATGAAATTGATCGGCATGACGGGTAAAGGCAATGGTATCAGGTTCCTGCTCACCTAATGAATGTAAAATGGAATACAAGGCATGGCTTTGACCAATTTTATCCTGCGCCATAGAGGAGAACGCAATGTCTTCTTCCAGTAAGGGGCCAAAGCCAGTCCATTCAGAATTACGGTGACCAAGAATCAGTTGATCATCGGCCATTTTGTAAAGCAGTTCTTTTAAAGCAAGTTCGTTCATTGTTGTCTTGAAAATAACTTTGTGGATTGGTCTTTGATTTCAAAAACGTAGATAAGAATAAAAGTTACAGCCAGAAAAGGCATAACTGGATGAGATGTTGTTAAATGAATAATGATCAAGACAATTATAAAGATGAATCCTGCCAGTTTAGCCAACACTTTTCGAGATAGTTTGTCTTTAGTATTCAAGAGCGTTACGATCTTCACGATAGCGAATACCACAAGAAATGTGTAGACGAGATATCCGTTCGGATCAACATTGAGCCAAAGTAAAATAAGGGCGGTTAGCATACCCAGTACAAGTAAACCTTCTTTAGGTTGAATTTTTGCTACCATAAAATTTCTAGTTTTTTTGTTTGTCTAAAAATTCCGTCAATTTATCACCTGCCTTGTAGGCAGAGGCATCCCTGAATTTCTTCTCGGGCAAGGTTAGCCATAGTTCTTGTTCTTCTGGTTTGGTAAACCGGATATCACTCGTGCGAATTGCCCAAAGATTATAAATCACCTTATTATCGGTACTGAAAACTTTTTTGGCTTCACTCATCGCTTCCTGTGGTGAAACGGCTTGTACCGTGCCTGCATGAATATGTTGTTTTCCCCGCTTTATAAGTTGATATATTTCATATGATATTTTTTCCCCAGCCTGTGCAGGCGTTTCATGAATAAATCCAAAAACACTCACGTTTCCCTCCGTCATGGGAGATGTATAAACATGCCTTGTATCCACCACATAAATGGAGACGCACATAAATCTTCGGGTAAACGCTTCCTTGGCTAATACAAAAGCCATCTCCAGGTTGGGGGCGTGAACAATACCTTCGTGTTGAAAAGGTTTTCCTTCTTTCGGTTGAACAAATACTTCAAAGGTGCCAAACTGATCCAGTGGGGCTTTGGGTTCAATTTGCCCCGGCTGACCAATTACCGGCAGTCGTTTGACTCTTGGATCGAGTGAATTCATGTTCTGTAAAAGCAAAAAGCCGGAAAAATGCCGGCTGATAAAGTTAGAAATCAGGCTAGTGGGGTAACGTAAGTAGCCTTAGGTGCTTTTAAGGCTTCGCGTACCCAACGTCCACGTTCTTCAGCAATTCTCCTTACCTCCAAACGTTCTTTGTTACAGGGTCCGTCACCGTTAATCACACGTTTAAATTCTTCCCAATCAGGTTCGGTGTATTCCCAACGTCCGGTTTCTGTATTTTTCTTAAGGTTAGGATCAGGAATGGTAAAACCAAGTTCCCAAATTTTAGGCACATACATATCAAGAAACTGATTACGCATGTCATCATTGGAGGACATCTTCACCTTCCATTTCATAAGTACTTCAGTGTGCGCTGAAATCTTATCCGAGGGACCGAAGAAGTGCATCATGGGTGCCCACCAACGATTAAGTGCTTCCTGGAACATTTCGCGTTGCTTTTTGGTGCCCGTGGCGAGGTAGATTACGCAGTGATGACCGTACTTCAGGTGAAATGATTCTTCGGCACAAATTCTATCGAGTGCACGGCAGTACGGACCATAGCTACCTTTAGCATTAGCCAACTGGTTTACAATGGCTCCTGCATCTACCAACCAGGATATAAAGCATGAGTCTGCCCAGGTAAAAGCAGGGTAGTTGAAGATGTTTGAGTATTTAGATTTTCCGCTGATCAAATCATTGATCATTTCTTCGCGCGATTTTCCCAAGGTTTCGGCAGCGCTATAAAGTAATTGTCCGTGCCCAACTTCATCCTGCACCTTGGCCATGAGGGAAAGCTTGCGTTTGAATCCCGGTGCGCGGGTTATCCAGGTGCCTTCCGGTAAAGCACCAATAATCTCGCTGTGCGCGTGCTGTTCGATCATCCGGATTAACTGCTTCCGATAAAGCTGGGGCATCCAATCGGTGGGCTCAATTTTTTCACCACGCTCTATCCGAGCTTCAAATTCGGCTAGTTTTATTGGGTCTTCCTGCGCCAGGCTGTCCGTTTTAATCCCTTCAAAAGTATTACCTCCTCCGTACATAATCGGTGTGATTTACTACAAGCAAAACTAACAACTGTTAGTGGAAGAACAAGGTAGCTATACGTTTTGTTTCAGCCCGTTGATGAGCATATCGGCCAGTTGTTGGCCTAATTTTTCGGGTTCTATGGTGCTATCAGGACTGAACCAGGCAGGCATCCAATTGAGTGATGAGAATAGCGTCATTACAGCCAGTTTGGTGTCAATATCTTTTCTGAAATCTCCACTTGAAATCCCTTCCTCAATAATGGTTTTGAACCGGTTGATGTAATTGATGCGCAGCAACAGAAAATCGCGCAGGTAAGGTTGGCTTAAATGCCGATGTTCGTTCATGAAAACAGCGGAAGCGGTTAGATCGCGTGCCATAACCTGAACGTGTCCAATAATCCCCAGCCTGAGTTTTTCCCTGGCCGATACGTTTTGTTTTTCTACAGAAGAAAGAGAAGCCCTGAAATCCGTAGCCATATCAAAGCACAGGGTGCGAAGGATCTCTTCCTTTGACTTGATGTGGGAATACAGGCTGGCGGCTTCAATACCCAGTTTTTGGGCAAGGTCTCGCATAGAGGCAGCTGAGTAGCCCTTCTCCTTAAAAAGCTCTGCAGCTTTTCGGATAACTTGTTCCTTCCTCGACAGGTTTGAAATTGCTTCAGCCATAATGTTCTAACTATCAAAAATATAGAAAATAGTTACACGCTGAAAGTTCAAATCCATAATTTGGCTTATTGATCACCAGCAGCGCATGAACTTCCATTCCATTGGGCAGTACTTTTATAAGCTATACTCTATTCTTTTTGTATTGCTCCTGGTGCCCCTTGTTGCCTTTATCTTTTTGTATCAGGCACTTCGAACTGAGTTAGTGCTGGTTGTTGATCTGTCCAAGTATCAACAGCAAATTACCTATGTGGTTGGTGGTGTGGTTATTAGTGTCTGGCTGGTGGCCTATTTTATTTTCGTCACCAGACTTCAGCCGATGCAGAAGATTTTCAGTTTGGGTGAACGGCTTAGTAAATATGCCACCCTAACTATCGTACGTTCAGTTTTATTTTCGATTGGTTTATTGCTTTTAGCGATCGGTTATTTTTTTTCTGAAAATCAGTGGTTGACCATTGGCTTTATCACTAGTCTGCTCCTTCCTGTATTGTTCTGGCCGATCCCTTCACGGGTTTGCCGTCATCTTAAACTCAAGGGGGATGAGCGAATGATGGTGCTCTATAAAATGGATGACTTATAGAGCACCATTAAAATTGAATTGTTATTTATTCATGTAGCTATCTCGAATCCCCTTAAACTCTGAACCTTCTTTCCACTGTGGCCAGCTCGTTTCAAAGGCCAGGCGTTTACCAACGTTGAATAGTAATTTTGTGTCATCCACTGCGCCTTCCAGGTTCCATACAGCAGGATCATATTCATCGGAAGGCTTGTGGTAGTATTTGGCCACGTAGTCATCTTGTAATTGTTTTCCATACTCAGCACCTTTTTCTACATGATCAATACCAGTGTTGGTGTACAGCGCAGGTATACCCACCTTGGCAAAACAGAAATGATCAGAGCGAAAGTAGTACCCGGCAACAGGATTAGGTTC
This sequence comes from Flammeovirgaceae bacterium UBA2366, assembly GCA_002344065.1. Classification (GTDB taxonomy): domain Bacteria; phylum Bacteroidota; class Bacteroidia; order Cytophagales; family Cyclobacteriaceae; genus UBA2336. Next base: position 29,937 of record DDTK01000001.1, on the reverse strand, counting down.
GGGCGAAGTGTAACGACCAGCCGCTTTGGCTTCTTCATTCAGGTAATCTTCCAAATCTGACTGACCTATGCCAACTACTACAATATCCTTCATTTTACCATACGGATTAATGCCATCGATATTAATGTTGGCCACAGTTTTTTCCCTTGGATAGATTGGGTTTTGCGCATAGTACTCCGAACCCCATAACCCTTGTTCTTCAGCCGTTACCGCAAGAAAAATAACAGTACGGTTTGGTTTGGTTTTTAAAGACGAAAAACCTTTAGCCAATTCAAGCAGTGCGGCTGTTCCGCTTGCGTTGTCGAGGGCACCGTTATAAATGCTGTCGCCTTTTTCATCTGCTTTTCCAATTCCGAAGTGGTCCCAATGCGAAGAGTAGATAATGTATTCATCCGGTTGTTTGGTTCCCGTAATTTTCCCTACCACGTTATGCGACTTATCGAATTTTGCTTTAACAGCTAAGTTGGTAGAGAGTTTTAGATTCATGGGTGCACCTTTAAATCCGGGCTGGCGTGCAGCCGATACGGTGCTTGCCCAATCTATGCCAGCTTCTGTGAATAATTTTTTTGCAGCAGGTTGTGATACCCAACCCACGGTTGCACAGTAGTAATTATTCTTTCCGCGGGTGTCCAGATAAAGCTTTGCCTTGTTCCAACTGTTCTGAACAACCCAAAAACCGTATCCAGCCGCAACATCGTCATGAATAATTAGCAAACCTTTTGCACCCTGTCGGGCGGCCTCTTCAAATTTATAGGTCCACCGGCCGTAGTAAGTCATGGTGTTGCCTTTAAAGCGTGAGGCGTCTTCCGATCCAAAGCCTGGATCATTCACCATCACCAAAACAATTTTATCTTTTACATCCAGTCCTTCATAATCATTCCAATTGTACTCTGGCGCCACAATGCCAAAGCCTGCAAAGATCAGGTCTTCATTTTTGAGCTCAATTTTTTCATCGATTCGTTCAGTCCAAAGTACATAATCCTTAAAACCCTCCAGCGAAAATTTATTCTTGGCAGATTTTACTTCCATAGTTGGATCCGCCAGGGTTGTGATTTCCACCATTGGCACTTCCTGCAGGTAGCTGCTGCCGTTACCGGGTTCCAGTCCCAGGGCCTTGTATTGTTCTTCCAGGTAGTTAAGGGTAATGCGTTCGCCTTCTGTAAACGGCATGCGGCCCAAAAATTCATCGGAGGCAAGTGTTTTCAAATACTGCTCAAGCTCTGCTACGGTAAATGAGTTTAAGCCATCTTCCCGTTTGAAGGTTGCCTCTTTTTCAGTACAGGAAAGGGTTATTATAAGTAAGGATAGAATCAGAAATGTACATTTCATAGTGTTGGATTTTAGAATGCCAATGATAATCAATTATTTTTTTACCCTTAGTCATTATTATATAACCTGTTGAAGGAAGATCAAGTATATTCAACAAAATTTTAAGGATATGGCAAGAATTGCAATGCTGGGTACAGGTTTTATCGGTAGGTTTTATGCGGACTCTATTCAGGGCTACCGTAACCGGGATAAGATTGTTTCCATCTATTCCCGAAGGAATGAGAGTGTGAAAAAATTTATGACAGATTATGATGTTCCGTTTGGTACAACCAACATGGAAGAGGCTATTAACCACCCGGAAGTGGAAGTGGTATGTGTTTCGTTGCCCAACAACCTGCATGAAGAAGCCGTGATGTTGTGCTGCAAGCATAAGAAGGCCGTGATGGTAACTAAACCTCTCGGCCGAAATGCCGAGGAAGCAAAACGCATGCTTGAAGCTGTTGAGAAAGCCGGAATTTTCAATGGCTACCTCGAAGACCTGGTGTACACACCCAAATTTTTAAAGGCTCATGAGAGTGTAAAAAACGGTGCGTTGGGTAGAATTCTCTGGGCGAAGTCGCGTGAAACTCATCCTGGTCCCCATAGTGAATGGTTTTGGGATATGGAGCAGGCCGGGGGCGGTTGCATTCTTGATCTGGGTTGCCACTGTGTGGAGATTGCTCGTAGTTATATCGGTAAAGATATTTTACCGGTGGAAGTAATGTGCTGGGCCGATACGCAAGTGAAGCCTATTGACGCAGAAGACCATGCCATTGGGTTAGTGAAATATGAAAACGGTGCCATAGGTCAATTTGAAGTTAGTTGGACCTTTCGTGGCGGATTGGATTTGCGCGATGAAGTGATGGGTTCTGAGGGAACCATCTGGACGAATGGTTTTTTGCGCACCGGACTTGAAATGTTCACAACAGGGAAGGGTGCAGATTATGTGGCTGAGAAAGCAGAGAGTAATACCGGGTGGCTTTTCCCGGTTGGTGATGAACTGAATGAGTTAGGCTATAACCACATGTTTATGGATATGTTCAATGCTTTTGAAAGGGGTGAACAACCTAAAGAGACATTTTACGATGGCTATGTGGTGAATGCCATACTGGATGCCGCTTACCGCTCGGCAAAAAGTAAACTGTGGGAACCTGTTAAACTTGATGTTTGGCGTGGTCGGACCGGTGTTGGTAAGGATAGCCATTTGACCGAATTTGATGCCGAACATTACCTGGTAAAAGAAGAGGTAACGCACTATGGCGCTAAGAAACTGATTTTGAAAAATAAAGCAACAGGAAAAATTTCAGAGCGGGTACTTAAGTAAGCCTACATCAACTCGTAGGCACTCTTATAAAATCCCTTTGTCTGTACATACTCCAGCAACTCCAGGTAAAATGGGTGAGTGCCTAATGTAGCACTGTCACCGATCATCATAAGTTTTTTCTTCGCGCGAGTCATGGCCACATTAACCCTTCTGATATCACCTAAAAAGCCCACCTCACTTTTTTCGTTGGAGCGCACCAGGCTGATAGCAATAAAATCTCTTTCCTGTCCTTGAAAAGCATCAACCGTGTTAATGGTAATAAATGAGGCCAGCGTTGAAAGTTCGTCCGATGCTTCTGCAAGTTTAATGAGTCGCTCAACCTGGGCACTGTAGGGTGTTATAATGCCTATTGAAAAATTCCAGTTTTCCACTCCAAAATGAAGAATTAGTTTTTCTACTTGTCTGATCAGCAGACGAGCTTCTTCATCATTAAACCGGCTCAGTGTTTCCGGATCCTGGGCTTCAGTAAATCCACAACCGGCAGTATCAATAAAGTCAACGGGAGAAATACCGGGTTCAAGCAATGTAGTTCGCACCGATTCGTGGGCAATCAATTCATTCCGGTAAAAATAATTGGCTGAAAAACGCATAATGTCTTCATGCATCCGGTATTGTGTTTGCAACATTACAGCCGTTTGTGGATGCCGTTGAATACATTTTTCAAATAAGGTTTTCGATAAACCCGCCTTTGCTGCTTCAAACGATTTTACGGTAGGTGTCAGTTGATGATGATCACCTGCCAGAATAACCCGTTCGGCCCGCAGTATAGGGATCCAGCAGGCCGGCTCCAGTGCCTGACCAGCCTCATCAATAAACACACTTTTGTATCGTTTTCCCCGTAGGGTAGGGTGCGATGCGCCAACCAGCGTACAGGCAATCACCTCACTGTTTTGCAGCAGATCGTTGATGATGTAAAACTCCAAAAGATCGGCATCCGCCTTAAGTGCTTTAGCCTCTTGCAATAAAAGTTTGCGTTGTTGCCGCTCGGAGTAACCGAAGTCGCGTTTGTATTTGTAGGCCATATTGCGCAACTGTTCCATGCGCCTGCGCATAGTGCGCAATTCGCGAAAGTGAACGTGCATGGCAATGCGCGAGTCTAATGTTTTGCTTAAGGATTGTTCCGTTACTCTCGCAGGGTGGCCAATGCGCAACACATTCAAACCTGCATCACTGAGTTTATCGACTAGTAAATCAACCGCTGCATTGCTGGGTGCCGTAACCAACACCTGTTTTTCTTCCTGTACGGTAACTCTTATAGCTTCAACTAACGTGGTTGTTTTTCCCGTACCGGGCGGACCATGAATAATGGCCACATCTTCGCTGTTGAAAATTTTCTGTAAGGCTTCCTGCTGACTCGCGTTTAAATAGGTTGCCGGTTTCCAGTCGCCTGTTGCCGGTAACTGGCGACTGGTAACCGGCAACTTGTAACCTAATAATATCTCCCTTAGCGTTGCTACTCGATTTTTGTCTGCTTTAATCACTTCTTTTAACGCAAATTCCATTTCGCGGTAAGTCATTTCATCAAACATCACATCTACACCCAACAAGGCATCATCTATCCAGTCGGGCAGGTCATCACTGTTTAATGTAATTACCATGGTATTATCCCGTACGTAATTAATCACACCACCTGCATGTTCTTTTTCGGGAGTGTTGCGTGAATTGCAAAACACATTCACCACTTTACCCGATTGAAATACATGGGGCTGATCAAGTTGCTGGGTACGCTCGATTTCAATAATAAGTCGTTCGCCTGTTCCAATGTAGTGGCGCTTTAGCCGTACCGGATACCAGCTTTTGCCTTCCCGGGTTTTCCGGCTTAACGGCAACAGCATTACTTTTTGCTTATACTGTTCCAGGTCGGCCTGGCGTTCCTGGCGGATGAGTTCAAGTGTTTTATAAAGTTCTTCGGTGGAGGTCAATGGAGGCTGTACTGTCAGGTCTTGTATCTTACGTCTTGAATCTTTCTACTTTTTTCTGGTTTCAAAATACAAATGATAATGGTTCTTGCATCCCGGATTAAATGGGGAAGCACACTTTGGGCAGGAGTTATCGCAGTTCATATATTCATTAATGGTCAGTTCGTTGCCACACACTCCGCAAAGGATGGCCTTCTCCATAAATTCTTTGGTGGGCCAAACCTCTGGTTTGTGATCGGTAGTTTCTTCATGGCATGAAAAACAGGGATAATATTTATTGCAACACTTAAACTTGATAGCAATAATGTCCAATTCCGAATGCCAATGAACGCAGCGGGTTTGGTTATCTATTGGCTTGCCAAATACGGAAGTTCCTTTTACCATTGCCTCACTTAAAGGTATAGCACCTGGCATATGCTGAGCCTTGACTTGTATAAAGAAAAGGGTCAGAATAGTTAAAAATAGATGGTGGCGAAGCGTATACATTATTCTTCTTTGCGCCAAAGAAAATCAGATAAATCGTGTATTCAAAAGCATGATTGCTTTATACTTTCTGATGATCCGCAAACGTACCTAAATGTCATGCCGGCTCTTGAGCCGGCATCTCAGTGATGGTTTGGGATCGCGGGTCAAATGCCTGCAATGACTAGAAGGTAGTGGTATGTTTGCGGATCATCGTATTATACTTTACCACTTTTAGACTTACTTACTTATTTCTAACTTTAGAGCACTAATTTCTATTTCTATGAAAAAGCGCATACTCTCCTTACTCTTTGTTTTGGTGTTCAGCTTCGTTCGTGCCGATGAAGGCATGTGGCTGATGTATTTGCTGGGCGACCAGGTATATAATGAAATGGTGAAGAAAGGATTGAAGCTAACCAAAGAACAATTGTATAGCCTCAATAAGCCTTCAGTAAAAGATGCCATCGTAATTTTTGGTGGAGGATGCACCGGTGAAATTGTGAGCCGGGAGGGATTGGTGTTCACCAATCACCATTGTGGGTATGCGGCTATTGCTGCGGCCAGTACGGTAGAGAATAATTATTTGCGCGATGGGTTCTATGCAAAAAACAAAGCTGAAGAAATTCCTGCACCTTCCTTGTCGGTTCAGTTTTTAGTACGGATTGATGATGTTACCAAAGAAGTTGAGGATGCATTGAAAGGATTAAGCGGTGCAGAGCGTGCCTCCAAACTACAAAGCATCTCCAATGATATTATTAAACGCACTACTGATGGCAATAACCTGGAAGCTCGGGTGATACCATTCTTTCGTAATAACCAATACCTTCTTTTTGTTTACGAGCGTTACCGCGATGTACGCCTGGTCGGCACACCACCCGAAAGCATCGGAAAGTTTGGTGGCGATACCGATAACTGGGAATGGCCTCGGCACACAGGCGACTTTGCAGTATTCAGGGTGTATATGAGCAAGGACGGTAAGGCAGCTGCCTATGCGCCTGATAATGTTCCCTACAAACCGAAGTACTACCTGAATGTTTCTACCAAAGGTGTTAAGGAAAATGATTATGCCATGATTCTCGGTTATCCGGGAAGTACTAACCGGTATGAGACTTCGCTGGGAGTAAAAATCAAAACCGAAATTGAAAACCCTGCCATTGTTAACCTGCGCGATGCCCGTCTGAAACTGATGTTTGAAGAAATGAAGAAGAGCGATGCAGTGCGCCTTCAGCTCGCTTCCAGTTATGCCACCATTGCCAACTATTGGAAATTTTTTAACGGTGAAGCGCAACAATTGTTAAAGTATGATGTGTACGGTCAGAAAAAGAGGGAAGAAGAAAAATTCATTCAATGGGCAAAAGGAAAACCGGAATACGAAACTGTATTTTCGGAATACGATAAGGCGTACAAAGATTGGTGGCCTTACACGAAACAACGTATTTATTTAAATGAAGGTATACTCGGTTCTCCGTTAGCAGCGTATGCCGCCTCCTGGCAGGCCCTGGAAACCGCACTTACACGCGATACACCTTCCCCTGAAGAAATCAGCAGGGTAGTGGAAAGTTTAAAGCGCACACGCACCATTTTTTTACAAAATGAAAACAAAGCCTCCGACCAGAACATTGTGGCGGCTACAAGCCGTATGTTTTATACCGACATAGAATCTTCACAGCACCCGACTGAATTTTTTACCCGATTGCGCACCGGCTATGGCGACTTGAGTGATGAGCAAACCTATAAAAAGTTTGCTGCGGATGTGTTTTCAAAAACCATGGTTTTTGATGATGCCCGGTGGGAAGCCTTTATAGCCAAGCCCGAGGTTTCTGTTTTGCGCGATGACCCGGCCTATGCTTACGTTTCGGCTTTTGTGAAAAATTACAACACACGTTTTGCTTCAAAATTTACGGAGTTTACCCACCGCAATAATGACCTCAGCCGGTTGTACCTCAAAGGCGTAATGGCGATGAACCCGGGTAAAACCATGTACCCCGATGCCAACTTTACCATGCGTCTGAGTTATGGTAGTGTAAAATCCTACCGACCACGCGATGCCGTATTTTATGATTACGTGTGTACCATGAAAGGTGTGCTGGAAAAGTACAAGCCGGGCGACTATGAGTTTGATTTACCGAAAGAACTCCTGGAAGCGGCAAAGAAAAAGGACTTTGGTGCATACAAAGATGCACGCACCAACGACCTGGTGGTGAACTTTATTACCACCAATGATATTACAGGCGGCAATTCCGGCTCACCGGTGTTGAATGGCAATGGCGAGCTGATCGGGTTAGCCTTTGATGGAAACTACGAGGCCCTGTCGCATAAAATTGCCTTCGACAAGGATTTAAACCGTACCATCTGTGTAGACATACGCTATGTGCTATGGTGCATCGACAAATTGGGGGGCGCAAAGCATATTGTTGATGAGCTGACGTTGAAGTGAGGGTTTGAAATAGGGGAAATATGTGCAATACACATATTAGATTGTTAGCGTGTATTGTTTGGGACAAATGAACAATATAGACAACTGACTATTATGCATACTAGACAAGTTAGTAGACCGAGATGGATAAGTATATTAATCAACATTCTTTCTGGATGGGTAAGTTTCATTATATCAATGATTTTCTTTCTTGGAGTTGTCTTACTATTTCAGCAATATATTCTAGACAATGAATTGCAAGAGTGGGCGACAATTTGCATTCTTATTACTATCATAATTATTTCAATTATTATAGCTTTAAAGGTAGTTAAATGGCAAAATAGACTGCTTGACTCCAAATCAATAAAAACAAATTATATAGTATTGGTTATCCTAATTCTTCTGACTGTCATTCTAATTCCAACTCCAATGAAATTTATTGTAACCTGACAGTTTATTTAGCTCTCAAAGTTTCTGACTATGGTGACGGACATTGAAAGCAACACACGCTAACACCGGGTTTGTTTAATGGCGGGCGACACAGTCGCCCGTAGTGTCAACAAGTTTATTTATATTCGTGTAGGCGGACAAATCCGTTGGATTTATCCGGCACTAAACAAACCCAACACGTTGGCCTGACTAAAAAGAATTTATGTAAATTCTGAGCTTCAACCTAATCAGCAGCAGAACTTCCAACCAACTTAATGCAGGTAATAAAAGCCAGTTCTCCGGCCATGCAAATGGAGGCAGCATTTGAGGATGTATAACCGATGATTACCTTTTGATTGGCCTTTAGTTCAAAATAGTATAAGGGATCTTCTTCAGGATTTGGAGGCTGTACGTACACCCTGCGTTCGGGTTCCAGTATGGTTCCGTCTTCCAGTTCAAACACCAGTCCGCAACCATCCAGACCAGTAAGGTCCTTTCACCGTGGCTTTGGTGGTGCAGTCTTGTGGGAAACAAATGATTATTTTTTCCGTGTCGCATTGCCACAAGGCAAGGATTAAAAATGTAATGCTGAATAACCGCATAGTCCTTTTTTCCCCTTAGACACAAGCAAAATTATTTTGGTTGTAAAGGGAGCCAACCGGCCAAAGATAACCTGTTTGAGAGCCAACAGGGCGGGTAATTGCTTATTCGCTTCGCAATGAAGTTACCGGGTTGGCTTGTGCAGCACGTATGGCCTGGTAGCTTATGGTTAGCGATACAATTAGTAATATCAGAGAAAGACTAACCACATACGTAAAAATGTCTATGTCCGTGTGGTAAATAAAGTTGGTGAACCATTCGCTCATGAAATAGTATGAGGCTGGAATCGCCAGCAAAAACCCGATGACAATCAATAAGGCAAAATCGCGGTAGATCAATAGCAAGATGTTTCCCACGTTGGCTCCCAGCACTTTACGTACGCCTATTTCCTTTACTTTGCGTTTAACGGTAAATAATACCAAGCCGTACACACCCAGGCATGAGATCAGCACAGCAATGGCGGTAAACACCTGGATGATCGTTCCGAAATTCTGAAAATTGGCATACTGCTGATTCAGTTGCTCATCGAGGAATGTAAATTCGAAGGCTTTTTCGGGGAATAATTTATTCCACTCTTGTTCCAGCCTGGTGATGGTTGATTCCACATTCGCATTTTCAAATCGCACTGAAAGGGTATTAAACTGATTGCGGTCAATGGCCATAAGTAATGCTGAAATGGGTGTAGTGAGATCGGCAAAATTAAAATCCTTGATTACGCCTACAACATACCCTCTTTTTCCTTCGCGGTCGATTGATTTTCCCAATGCCTTTTCCGGGGTTTCCCAATTGAACTGTTGTACGGCTGCTTCATTCACAATAAATCCTTCACGCTCGTCTGATGGATAATCCTGGCTAAAGGCGCGGCCTGCAATCAACTCCATGTCATACGCTTTCAGGAAATCATAGTCGATAGCCATGTTGGCCGCAAATATGTTGTCTTCGCGGGTAAACCCTTCGGGAATAGTACCCCTGAATACACTCCCTCCACCGGGTGAGCCTGATGATAGTGTTGTGTTACGGATACCGGTTTGCGCTTCTACGATATCGCGGAAGGTTTGTAAACGAATTTGAAAAGTAGAATCACGCTGTTGAAAGTATCCGTTCGTATTCTGGCTGTACAGCGGAATATTAATTACATGTTCACGTTGAAAACCTACCGGCCGGCTGTTCAAGTAGTTCAATTGTTTCACAATAAGCAATGAGCCAGACAATAACATGCATGCAATAGCCAATTGAACCACCACCAATGATTTACGCAACAACTGATTTCCATCGCCCGTGGTACCGGCTCCTTTCAATGCTGTAACCGATTCAAAAGAAGAAACAAAATATGCCGGATATCCACCCGCTAAAACTGATAACAGAATCAGAACAATCACTGATAACAGAATCAGTTCTCCATCCACAACCTGTAAAAATTCCAGGTGTTTACCTGTTAGCTGATTGAGCAGGGGTAAGGCAGCATCGAAAACAAGGTAAGCTATTAGCAAGGACACCAGACAAAACAAAAAGCTCTCTGCCAGAAACTGAACTATAAGCTGGTATTTCATGGATCCCATTATTTTTCGAATGCCGATTTCTTTCATGCGTGTGAACGACTGGGCTGTGCTGAGATTAATATAGTTGATGGATGCAATCAGTAGTGTAAGAATACCTACCGCAATAAATATGTAAATATTGGTCATGGTGTTTGTGGCTGTGGGTTCTGCCAGCAGGGTACTTTTTAAATGTATGTCGACAATCGGCATAAGTGTGAACACCTGTCCAACCAGAAATATCGGTTCAGCATGTTTCTTAATGAAGGCATCCATGCCTGCATTGATGTTATCGGGTGTGGCTCCGGGGTGAAGTAAAATATAGGTGTATGAATGACTGATAATAAAATTTCGCGAAAGGTTATTGCGCAATACAGCTTCTGTACGTTCGTCTTCCAGGTCGAACATATCGTCATAGGGTACTAACATGTTGAACCGGAGGTGTGAATTTTCAGGAAAGTCTTTCACTACACCCACAACTTTAAAGGATTGTCTTCCGGAAAGAATTAAAGATTCGCCAATCGGATCTTTATCGCCAAAATATTTCTCAGCCATTTCCTCGTTTATCAACACGGTAAACTTATCGTGCAAAGCATTTTTGGGATTACCCTTTACAAATTCAAGAGAGAACATATCAGTAAAGGCCGAGTCGGCAAAGACAATACGATTTTCCTCAAATGCTTCCTGACTGTTCGGAAGGCTGATGCTTACATTCCGTATATACACACGGGCAGCCTCCTCAATTTCCGCAAACTCATCTTTTAGTTTTGGCGCTATGGGTGGGGGTGAAGTGGCAAGTTCTAATCCATTGGGTGCAGAGTATCGAAGCCGGTACAGCCGGTCAGTTTTTTCATGGAAACGATCGTAGCTCAGTTCGTGGCGAACATATACAAGAATGAGCAGCGTAAGAGCTATGCCGCAGGTAAGTCCTATAAAATTGATAATCGAATATGACTTATATTTTAGGATATTCCGGAAGGCTGTTTTGAAAAAGTTTTTAAGCATGGGGCCGAGGTTTATGGTTATACTACGAAATATGATGTTGCCCGTTTACCGATAGTTGATGAACCTCCAAAATTTGTGATGGGTGGCGTTAATGCCATATATTACACTCTACATCTCTTTTGGGATTTTGAAGCAAAGTTTCACTATCTTCATACACTACCAACCTTATACTGTTATGGCAAAGAAAAAATCAGTTAAAAAAGCGGCCAGAAAGGCCGTAAAAGCGGTGAAGAAAGTAGCCGGCAAAAAAGTTAAAAAGGCTGTTAAAACGGCTAAGAAGCAGGTTAAAAAAGCCTCGAAAAAAGTAAAGGCTGTTAAGGCACAAGCACGGAAAAAGGTGAAGGCCGTAAAACACCATGTGACCGCTAAGGTTGCTGCTACTAAAAAGAAAGTAAAAACTCAGGTTGCTCAGGCAAAAGTACAACTGGAGAACAGGGCAGCTGAGATTGAAACCAAGGTGGCGGAAAAAATCGAACAACTTACTCCGGGCACTTCTTCCGAAACGCCAGTTAACTAGACTTTCAGTTACCTTAAGGCCTTTAGCAAGCGCTTTCTGAACGCATGATAATCTACCGTTATCGTGTGGCGGGGTGTTTTTATTTGCTTGTAATCCGGATGGTTCACTTCACGTTGGGCAAGTTCTGCCACGTTGTCTGGCCGTTTCCATTTGCGTGCCAGTTCACGGGCCATCAGTTTGCTTTGCAGTTCCGATCCCGGCCAGATACACCCGATGGGTTGAAACAATCCGATAAAGTACAGGTTTGGAATATCCGGATGGAACATCCGCAGATAAAGTGGTACATCACCGTGTGCATAGTCGATAAACGATTTATCAAAAAAAGGATGATCAATCCAGTACCCGGTACAGGCCACTATGATATCGTACGCCCCGGAGGTTCCATCGGTGAAGTAAACCGTCTGTCCATCCAGCCTTTTAATATCCGGTCGTGGTTTTATTTTTCCATGCCGGATAAAGTAAAACAATTCACTGTTTAAGGTGGGGTGATGAAAACCAAAATCATGCTCAGGTTCGGGTAAGCCATACCGTTTATTTTTCCCTTGCAGGATACGCACCAGCACACTGGTGAGCTTTCGTGAAACAAAGGCAGGTAACAAGTTAATTAACGCACCGCCAATGGTATCGGAGGGTTTACCGAAAATAAATTTTGGTATAACCCAGTATCCTCTTCGCCAACTGATGTCGGTGCTTTGCGAAACACGACAAGATTCAACCGCCACATCACACGCTGAGTTTCCACCCCCGATCACCAACACGCGCTGATCAGCAAAATCAGAAAATCGTTTTACGTCATGCGCGTGTATGAACTTGCCCGTAAACTCGCCCGGATAATCCGGGTAGCGCGGTTTCCAATGATGCCCGTTGCATACGGCCAAGGCATCAAAGATTTCGGTTTTTACATGATCGTACTTTTTAGTGGTTACATGCCACTTGCCGTGTGAGTCGCGTGAGCAATGAACCACCAGCGTATGGAACTCGATATGTGGGTAAAGATTGAATCGTTTGGCATACGCCTGGAAGTAAGCGGCCAGTTGTTGATGGGAGGGATAATCCGGGTAATCCTCCGGCATGGGAAAGTCATCGTACTGCGAAAGCGTTTTCGAGCTGATAATGTGCGTGGTTTCAAATACACTGGAGTGTGAGGGTTTGTCGCTGAAAACCCAATTGCCGCCTACTTCATTGCCGTAGTCGTAAACCACAACTTCGTGATGTTCATCTAAAAGGTTTTTAGCGGCCGTGATGCCCGAAGGCCCAGCCCCAATAACGCATACACGTTTCTTTTTAGACATAACCAGTATTATGTAGGCAATATAGAAATTGAGATGTAATTATTTAGTCTAGTAGTAGTATAACCAAGCTTCAAAAAAATCAACTATCTTGAAGTACCAACAAACCCCTTAACTTATGTCAACATCAACAAAACCTCCTGTTTGGTTCTGGATTGTGGCCATAGTGGCCCTGCTCTGGAACGCCCTGGGCATTATGGCCTACATGATGCGCGTTTACATGACGGATGACGCCATTGCTGCTTTGCCACAAGAACAACAAGTGTATTTGCAAAATCAACCGGCCTGGTACATGGGCGTATTTGCACTGGCTGTGTTTGGAGGAACACTGGGCTCCCTATTATTGCTGTTGCGCAAAGCATTGGCCTACATTGTATTTGTGGTGTCGTTGGTTTGTGTGGTGGCGCAATGGAGCTACGATATATTTTTGGTAGAAAATTCACCTGCCTTTGAATCCAGCGGAATAGTGATGGCCATATTGATTCCTATATTTTCTGTAGCGCTTGTTTTTGTTTCGCGTGCGGCTAAAGCGAAGGGGTGGATTGGTTAGGCAGGCAAAAGTGTTAAGGAGTTGTTAATATCCTGCCTGCCAGTCGGGTGATGGCTATCTTGCCTGAAACCCCTGCCATCATGAAAAATTTAATCGCCTTAATTCTGTTTACTGCCCTACTAACCGGTTGTACAGATAAACCGGAAAAAACTTCTGCACTATCAGCCGATGATCGGGAGACGCTCACCACATTAAAAGAAGTACTATGGCCGAAGGCTTATCGCGAACAAGATACCATATTGCTGGATCAAATACTTGCCGATGAATTTCAACTGATTGATGCCGAAGGGAATTGGTTCAATAAGGAAGATGAACTGGATTACATCAAGAAAAACAAATTTTCATACCAATCTTTCCGATATGAAATCAAGCGATTGGATATTTTCGAAAACGGAACAGCCATTGTTGCGGGTACGGGCCATATTGAAGGTAGCGATGAAAATGATCCCTATAAAATGATCTATCAATCCAGCAATGTGTTGATCAAACGACAGGGTGAGTGGAAAGCGATTGCTTCGCATGTTTCGGGAATCAAAGCTGTAGCGTCTTCTGAGTAGACATTGTTGCCGCTACAATCGCTCTGTTAAAATGGCGAGAAACGTTTTCACCGCATCCACATAATTCCCCACACGAATGTTTTCATTTTCTGCATGTTGATTGTTATCGGGGTTAACCGTGGGAACGCTTACAGCCGGAACGCCCAGGGTAACCACAAAGGGTGAAATGGGAATGGAGCCACCCATCATTCGGATTTTGATGGGTTCTTTTCCGAAAGCTTTTGTCATGGCTTTACTCAGCCAAATACCGGTTTCCGAATCGAATGGTGTTTGAAATGGACCATACGAAACACTTGACTGAATAGCCGCAATGCGTGGATACTTCATGCGTTCTTCCTCGGTAGGTTCTGTAGCCACAATGTAATAGCCCTTATCTTCTATATGTTTTCGTACCAGTGCTATTAATCGGTTAGCATCACTGGAGGGTACCAGTCGTATATCAATTTCTGCAGTAGCCCAGGCGGGAATTAATGTTCGGGCTTTGGATCCAATAAACAATGAATTCATGCCACGGATGTTCAACGTTGGGTATTGAATGGATTCCTGAAAGTTGTCACCTATTTTATCCGGCTCGGCAATACCAAGGAATTTTTTAATTTCTTGCTCATCATCGGGTACCTGCCGAAGGATTCGTTTCTCTTCTTCGGTAAGTACCACACCCTCATAAAAGCCGGGCAGCGTAACCCGACCGTCATCATCTTTCATAGAGGCCAACAATTGCGATAGTCGCATGGCGGGATTGGGCGTGTAGTTGCCATAGTTGCCGCTGTGTGCCGGTTGTCGCGGACCAAACACCGTAAGGGTGATTTCACAAATGCCGCGTGCTCCAAAACTTAGTGTAGGTTGATTGGAGATGTGGCGCGGGCCATCGAAGATGATGAGCATATCGGCCTTCAAATCGTTCTTGTATTGCTCCACCGCCTTGGGAAGTTGGGGCGAACCCAGTTCTTCTTCAAAATCCATGATAACTTTCACGTTGTAGTTTGGCTCCTGCTTGAGGTCGGCCAGCGCATCCAGCGAAGCAAGAAATGCTACCGCAGGACCTTTGGCATCGGAGGTGGCGCGTGCAAATATCCGCCAGTCGGGGTTATAGCCTTCATACAAACGTTCATAGGCAATGGTGTTCCAAGTGCCTTGTGCATCTTTTTCTTTGAGCGTAGGTTTCCACGGACTTTCCTGATGCCAGGCAGAAGGATTTACAGGTTGCCCGTCAATTTGCAAGTAGATCAGTACAGTTCGTGTATTCTTTGTTGGCTTTTTAACATTGCGTTCGGCTAACAACAGAGGCACAGTGGATGTATTTAAACGCTTGGTAGTAAAGTTGCGTTTTGCGAATGCCGCTTCGCACCATTGAACATTTTTCTCTATGTCTTCCGGATAGTGCGCATCGTTGGGTAAACTGAGTAAATCATAAAAGTCTTTAAAAGATGCCACGGCATGTTTTTCTGCGATCGCAGTGATGTCGCTTGGTTTGGATTTTTGTGCGGATAAAACAACAGCGATGAAAACGAATAGTGAAATGAAAATTGATCTTAGCATAGCATTATTTAGTTGGCGTCATTGCGAGGAATCCCGATGGATATCGGGATTACGAAGCAATCCCAAACTTTATATTTTGTTTCCATAATCTTAGTAAGGGATTGCTTCGTGCCTGTACACATCCTTCGCATCCGCTCGCAATGACGGTGTTAAATTTTAGTTACTTTAAATATTTTTCCGGCAACGGATAACCAGTACTTTCCGGACACCAGAAAATATTCATAATAGCATAGCGATCATTTTGTTTTAAGATCTGAATGCTATTGATGCCACGATTGGTTACCGGGCCGTCTTTCTTTTCTTTGGTCTCATACGTGCTGAATACATGAACTATCGTTCCATATTCTTCCGTAACGCGATACAATTCCCACTCGAAAAATCCGGTAGTGATGCGCGTGGTGAACATGGTTACATAATCTTCAGGTGACATTGTACGATATGTGATTTTTCCCTCGGCATTTTTTCCGGTAGGAATAAGTTGTGCATCGGCTGTGAACAAATTCCTGAATCGGTCCCAATCCCTTGCCGTGCCGGGGTCACCGGAGATGACTTCGTAAAGGGCAGCAATAATGGCATCTATTGATTTTACATCATGGTTGTAGTCCTTTTGTGCCTGTGTACAGATCGGCAAAACAAAAGAAAGTATAAACAGGTATTTCATCAGATTTGATTTTCCGAATGTACGAAAAATAACCACGGCATAAACAGGCATTTTGATCAACGAATCTTTACTTACTTTTACGGTTGGTCATGAGTTTCAAACCAAAATATTCCGTTGTGGTACCGGTGTATAACCGGCCGGATGAATTGCGCGAATTGCTTGAAAGCCTCACCCAACAAACGCTAAAGAACTTTGAAGTAATTATTGTGGAGGATGGTTCAACAAATCGTTCGGATGGTGTGGTGGATGAATTCAGGGACAAACTGCACATCGAATATATCTTCAAGCCCAATTCAGGCCCGGGCCCCAGTCGTAACCTGGGCTTTGCACATGCCAAAGGCGATTACTTTGTTGTGTTTGATTCCGACTGTATTATTCCTCCAGCATATTTTGAGGAAGTTGATAAAGTTGTAATCAGCGACAAGCCCGATGCCTGGGGTGGCCCTGATCGAAGTCATGAAAGTTTTACGCCACTTCAGCGGGCCATGGCCTATACCATGTCATCAGTTTTAACCACCGGTGGAATCCGTGGAGGCAAAAAGCATTTAGGGTGGTTTCAGCCACGCAGTTTTAACATGGGCATTTCGAAACAAGTGTATAGAGAAACCGAAGGTTTTGCCTTTAGCCGCTATGCCGAGGATATTGAGTTGAGCATTCGGATGAAGAAATGCGGGTTTAGATCGGTGTTAATTCCTGAAGCCTTTGTTTACCACAAGCGGAGAACTACATTAAATCAATTCTATCATCAGGTATCTAATTTTGGAAAGGGTAGGGTGTTGGTAGGAAGAACACATCCTGGAGCAGTGAGGCTTACCCATTGGTTGCCTGCTTTTTTTACCATGGGTCTGTTGGCTTTATTGATTTTGCTTTTCACCAATTCAACATCATTTATTTTGTTAGCCACCTTGTATGTCTTGTATTCTCTAGCCATTGTAATAGATTCATATCAATCCAATCAAGACCCTAAGGTTGCCTTGTTAAGTCTGCCTGCTGCGTGGGTTCAATTAATTGGTTATGGAGTCGGCTTTTTAAAAGAAACCTTTCATAGGAATGGTTGACGCCTGTTGCTAACATGCTGAAAATGGACTACTTAGTTGATCTTTTTATTTTTTTAACGGATATTGTCACGGTGAAACCAAACCGCACCGCATGAAGTATTTTTTACTTGTACTGTTATCAGGAGGAATTTTTTGCAGTACGCCCGAGGCCCACGGACAATCTGGCTCAGAACTGAAACCGGGTTACTATGTTACAGTTGCCGCATATGCCAAAACACAGGAGGGCTTAGCACAAAAGTTCACCGCCAACCTGGTCAAAAAAGACCTTGATGCCCAGTATGGGTTTAATACCCGTAAGAACTTATACTTTGTTTACCTCAGCTACTTTACTGAACTGAAGCCATCGTTGGTGGAGATGCAAAAAGTCAGGGAAAAGGGGGAGTTTACCGATGCGTGGGTGCGGGTGGTATCGGGTGAAATCGATATGGCATCTACCACATTAATCAATACGTTGAAGCCTGATGAAAAACCAACCCAACCGATAGTGCAACCGGAAGAAAAATCCCCAATAACAGTTACGAAAGAGGAGCCTGTAAAAGAAGTTGTTGTTGACGAAGAGATCACGGAGAATCCGCCTATAGTACAGCACGATCCGATGACATTGGGCAATACAGAAGTATTCATTAGTCTTTATAATGCAACTAACAACAGGGTTATCGATGGTGATGTGCAAGTTATTGATACCGAACGCAACCGGTTAATGACAACGGTAAAGGGAAATGAATACCTGATTTTGCCGGATCCGAAAAGCAAGTCGGGTCAACTAACACTTATTGGTGAAGTATTTGGGTATCGTAAACTTCAGCATGAAATCAATTATCCATTACCGTTGGCCGATACGGTAAAACCATATGTTGAATTGATGGGCACAACGCTAGCTGTTAAATTTGATATGGTTCGTTATCACAAAGGCGATAAAGCTACTTTGTATAACGTTTACTTTTTCAACGATGCAGCCGTGATGCTTCCCGAATCGAAGTATGAGTTAACAAGCCTGCTTCAAATGATGGAGGAGAATCGAAATTATAAAATCCGTTTACATGGTCATACCAATGGAAACTACCATGGTAAGATTTTAGGGCTAGGCCCCGATAAAAATTTCTTTTCGATGGAGGGTGTAATTCAAGGTACAGGCTCATCTAAAGATTTATCTTTCCAGCGGGCGCAGACTATAAAGGAATATTTGGTAACAAACGGAATATCTGCTGATCATATTGAGATTAAAGCCTGGGGTGGCAAACGACCCATTTACGACAAGCACAGTGCCAATGCCAAGAAGAATGTACGTGTGGAAGTTGAAATTCTGCAGGAGTAATCACTTTGCTTTGCGCGAAGGGAGAACCTTCTCATAAATACCGGCAGCGATTCTTATCAGTATTGAATCGGGTATCAGGTTACTGAGTTTTCCGCTTAAAAAATTAGTGAAGCCGGGAATAACCTCGGCTTTTTTATGGAACATACCTTTCAACCCTTTTTGCGCTACAACATCAGGGTGCATTTCAAATTTTTTGGCTGTGGGTTTCAACACGTCCATGCCGGCACGGTTTATAAACTCTGTATCCACCGGGCCAGGGGTTAAGCAGGTAACAGAAATGTTTGTGTGGCGCAATTCGTAGCGTAAACTTTTAGAAAACGAGCGAACAAAAACTTTACTGGCTGAATAAACAGCCATAGTGGGCAAAGGTTGAAAAGATGAGGTGCTTGCTACATTTAAAATGTAGGCTTGTGGGTGTTGCTTTAACTTGTCAAGCAGCAAATGGGTTAACGCCAGCAATGTTCCTACATTAACCTGCAGCATGGCTTGTTGTTCTTCCCAGGCTAGTTCTTCAAACCTTCCCCAGCAGGCATAGCCGGCATTGTTCACTAACACAGCGGGTTTAAAATTTTGCTGATCGCACCACTTTACAATTACAGTGGCCGCTTCGGGTTTGCTCAGGTCGGTTGGTAGCGTGGATGCTTTTACCGAAAAATTCTTAATAATCTCTGTTGCTGTTCTTTCCAGTAACTCTTCTGATCGCGCCACCAGCAATAGATCATAACCTTCTTTTGCCAGTTCAAAGGCTATGGCCTTGCCCAGTCCTTTGCTGGCACCTGTTACGATGGCTTGCTTCATCGCTTGCTATTTGAACAAGTGGTAGAAACGCTGATAAATGGGGGTAGGGCTGTTTTCATTTCTGATCATGTAATCTCCGCAAATGATGGGAACATACATAACCTGTCGCCTGCTTTGTTCACCAATTAATGACGACTGGGCCACCCGATGCCATAACCGGCCATCGTGAATGGTCAGGTCTCCGGCTTTGGTCATTAGTCCGATTTCGTTTTTATCAGGCTGGTGATTTATGAAGTAAGGTTTTTTAAACAACAGGCTCATCAGGTTTTGTTTATGCGAACCCGGGATAAGTTTAAGGCCGCCATTGTTTTCCACCGCATCGGTCAGGTGGATGCCTACATTCAGCATGGGCATAATTTTTTTGCCGTAGAAGACATCGCGCAGGCAGTCGGTATGCCAGCCCATTTTTGTAAACTGACTGATGTCAGTGTTAATGTAATGATTTATTACCAGCCCATCCTTTTCGTTTTCACCTATTCGCACGTTTTGAGCCTCGGGTCCAAGCAGGGCAAATAGCGCTTCGAACCGTGGATCTTTGAGGAATTCGTGCAGGGTGGAACTATGCTGTGAGCTAAAGGCAAAGCGTTGTACAATTTTACTTCCGTCAGTATCGTAACCATACTTAATCGGAACACCATTTACCTTTTCTAAATTGGCGGCAATCCATTTTTGTTCAATGGCCTTCATTTCATTTCTGAAAAGATCAACCGCGTGCCGTTCAATAAAGTTAGTGAAGTGAATAAAACCATGAGTTTCAAAAAAGTCAAGTTGCTCGCGCGTTAAAGGGTTCGAGAATTTGAACGTTGGATAGACCTGAGGTGTCATTTTAAATTAGTCATTATGCCTTCTTCTTTACGAAAAAATTAAGCTAATGTTATCCGAAGGTTACTAAAAATCGCACTAAAAAAGTTCTTTAGCAATAGCCTGTCGCCAGCCAGCGGGTTGCCAGTCCATTTTTGGGTAATTCATGAGGCTGGCCCCCTGAACGTTTTCATTTTCACGGCAAGTTTAAAAGCCAGCCAGGCAAAGGGAAGGGCGGCCAGCACATCCACCGTGTAGTGAGCATGCTGCACTAACAGCAATACACCAACTACCAGGGTGCCTGTGGCGTACACCCAGCGCCAAACAGCTTTATCCCAGAATAAAAACATGAACAGGGCCAGTATACCGGTATGTCCGGAAAAGAAAAGATCTTTGGTTACCGGCTGTTGGTAAAATAGTTTATCGACAAACGGATCCTGAAGGAGCAGGAGCCCGGGCGGAGCCTCAAGGGGTGCAAGCAAAAGGGTAATGAACCTGAATACGGTTATCAGGAGGTACGCCTGCAGCCCTACTAACAGAAGGGTTGGCGATTGAACGAGGTGAATTATTGCGATGACGATCAACAGGTAGAGTAAAGCAAAGATGTACACCGAAACTTCGCTTGGCTGAAGCATGTTCAGTACCGGATCGGGCAGAATGACGCCTGGACGGATTTCTACAAACTGAAAAATACGAGGGGCAGCAATAGCGCAGGCTATAAGAAGAAAAAGGGTAAGCGTAATGTGCTTTCGAAAGGTGTCGTTCCGGATTGCGGATCGCCAGGTAAAAGATGCCGAGTTCATATTCTTATCAGGCGTTAAGGTACTGCATAAAATGACTGGTAACAATTTGTTAATACTTCCCTTTTTATGAAATTGGACTTGTTTTAGCCACATGAATCTTCCATCCCTATGAAAAAAGTATTGAGAAGTTTTTTTCTCATCATCAATTACAAAACATTAATCATTACCGTACTGGCCCTGATATCCACCTACATTTGCTATCACCTTAATCTCACCGCTAAATTTCCGGATATGCTGGTGGGTGTAGCCATTGTTTTTCCGGTAGTTTTTTCAATCAGTTCGGCATACACGCGAAGAGAAACAGCCTTGCAACGCTTATCTGATTTCAAAGGGCATGCTATTGCTATCTACTACGCCATGCGCGATTGGACAGCCGATAAACAAAATGATTTGCCCGAGCGGTCGCGTTTGCTAGTGAATGACCTTACCCGGCTTATGCGTGATATGTTCACCAAACACCACCGCCACGAGTGGGAAAAAATTGAACACGAAATATTTGAACGATTCTCGCGACTATCAGCCCTCACCATGGAGATGCGAAATTATGGCGTACAAAGCGGAGAAATTTCAAGACTAAGTCAGTACGTTAGTAAAATGATTATTGCGTTTGATAACCTGAAAATCATTCATGCCTACCGAACCCCTATTACGCTTCGTGCTTACAGTAAAGTGTTTATTTATATTTTTCCCATTATTTACGGACCTTATTTTGCAGCTACAGCGCATGATTTTTCAGCGGGATTAGAGTATGTGATGCCTGTGCTCTATAGCTTTATTCTGGTGAGTTTGGATAATATCCAGGATCACCTCGAGCATCCATTTGATGAAGTGGGTGAAGATGATATCCGTATTGATGAACAGGATATGGTGGCGATAATGAAATAACAACGATGGCATCAGGCCAGCAAAAACAATCGGCAAACTGGTGGTTATTTACCGCAGGAATATTTCTGCTGGGGGGTGCTTTGTTCTGGTCCATTGGGGCAGTAGTTATCTATATATGCCTCGGAGGCGCTGCTTTTTGTACAGCACAATATTTGGTAAAAACCTGGGATCAGAAAGCAGAGGTTCAACGGAAGTATCCACAAAAAAGCAAACAAGAAACGACATCCTGGGAAAGTTTGGGTGAACTTTTTAAAAAGTTGCTGGAAACAAAACCAGGTGACACTCCTCAAAAGAAGTTACTGATTACTCTTATGGTAGGCTCGATGATGTCTTTCTTTGTTTTGGCGATTATACTAAATGTTATTTTTAGTTCAGATGATCCAGACAACGCAGGCTACCTTCGGCGTGCCCGCGATTTCTACTATACATCGCAATACGATTCAGCTTTGTATTACTATCAGTTGGCCACTTCAGCGGATCCGGATAATCCAGATGTATATGTTGAACACGGGAATATATTTATGATTACCGATCGGTACGAGAATGCGCTAACTCTTTATGAAAAAGCCCTGTCTATTAATCCGCGGCATAGTGACGCTCAATACAATAAAGGACTGGTTTATTACGAACAAGGGCGCTACCGCGAGGCCATTAAGGTTACCACCAATATTCTATACTACGATCCTTCGTATTATCACGCCATGTTGTTGATAGGCGATTGCTACTATACCCAAAATCAACTTGATTCAGCGTTGCGGTTTTATGAGGGCGCATACGTGAATAATTATAAGACCTCACAACTTACGTACATGCTTGCCTACCTGTACGATACCAAGGGAGAGACTGCCAAAGCCATAGGCCTCTATAAGGAAACAATTGATTTGGATAGCGCCAATGCCGATTCTTATGAGCGATTGAGTGAATTGCTACCGCCCGAAGAGGCGAACTGGTACCGTACACGTGCTGCACAAATCAAACAGGGCACTGAATGGTAAAATTAGTTGGTGAATTCAAGAATGACTGTTGTCCCATCAAGCAATTGAAGTGAATTTCCTTTCATGCGATAACGTTTAACCTGTTCCAGTGCTTTTAAATAGTTGTCTTCCAATTCCATTTTATCCTCACAAAACATTTTGGTGGCCCCCAGTTGGCCAAAGCTTACGTTGTCATTAGCCAATTCATAACCTCCGAAAAACCGGTTGCAGCCAGCATGCCCTGAAACCCGACTTTCTTCCTGGGTAAAGGTTAGTGTAGCAGGCGGATTGTATGAAGAATAATCCTTTCCATTAATGGTCTTCAATTTCCATTCTGTATCAAATAAGGAAATGTTTTGTGTCTGACAGGCGAATAGCATGATTAAGACAGTTAGTAGCGTAAGCGTTTTCATATCTATTTCAAATTAGTTATTGAGCACATCCTGAAACTCCTTTACCCTTTCAAATACGGATCGGGCAAAGGGACAGAGCGGTAAAATTTTAATGCCCTGTGCCCGGGCATGATGAACTGCCGCAGTTACAAGTTGTTTTCCGGCACCTTTTCCGCGCAACGCATCCGACACATCGGTGTGGTCAATGATCATCAGTTTTTCTCCTGCCAGGGTATAGGTCATTTCTGCTAAACGCTGATTGTTTTCTTCGATATAGAACGAGCCTTTGCTGCCGTTCTGTTGGTGTAGGATGTTCATTGTTGATTTAATTTTTAACGTTGGGTTTGCGCAGTGGCGGGCCTATAGAGCTCAGTGGAACCTGCCTTTGCCAGCAGGCTGGTGCAAACACGACCTGCTGTGCAATTGTCCCCCGTGACCGAACTACATAGTGAAACATAAGTTTTAATTTAACACCAAACCCGGCAATTGCAAATAGGTGCTGTTATCGGTGGGTTTCATTCAAAAATTTTAGTGATCGCTCAAGTGCGATTTTTCCTGCTGCATCTAAGTTAAACTGATACTCATGTCCTAATGCAGGTTCGTGATTTTCAGGGAAAAACAGGGTGTCGATAGGTACTCCTTTCGCAGCAAGTTTGTCTGACAGAATTTTGGATTGAGGCAGTAAAGGATCATTATTTCCGGCAGAAATAAATGTAGGCGGAAATGCACTCGTGAGGTAGTTTGTAACCGAAGCAGTCTTGGCATAAGCTTCATTCGAAATGTCCTTAGTATCGAAATAGGCCCACATTACCGTTTTCAGAAAGGAGCCAAAAGCACCTTCTGTGTTTAAATTGTCTATTTCATAAATCCCACAATATAAAAGCAAGCCTTTTAGCTGGTGGGGATTAAGGCCCGGCTTTATTCTGCTCACTTCTGCGTAGGAAGAACTTGTAATAACATTTGCGGCTGCTGCTGAAATCATAGAACCGCCAGAGTCTCCGGCAAGCACAAAAAAGGTCGTGTCGGCATGAAAGGTATCTGGATTGGAGGAGATGTACGCCAATGCTGTGTTCAGTTGTTGAACGGGCGTTGGATATTTTGCCTCCGGTGCAAGTGTGTAATCGATTGCTATTACCACATAACCTTTTGAGGCTAGTAGTTTACAATAATTGCTCACTTGACTTTTGTCTCCTGAAATCAAACCGCCCCCGTGTGTCCAAACAATAACAGGCAGTATTCCCTTTGCCTTTACAGAATCCGGATGGAAATAGGCATCCAAAAACGCATCCGGATCATTTTCATCGTAGTGTACATGACTGATGGTTTCTATTCCCTCGGGAACGTGCTTTTCCAATTCGTTATTAACCCGCACGGCCTCTTTATTAAATGCATATCGGATTACCCAAACCGAGGGATAGGGTGACAGTTTAAAAGCAAGAAAAATGATACCTGCCAATGCGATAATTGAAATCAATGCTGCCTTTACAATCTTTTTCATTTGATAGGGGTTAACTCCCGGGAAAAATTATGACACTACGCTAAGTGATCAGACAAGGGTATTCTCTTTGGCTACTGTTTTAAAATATTCGGCACTTAGTTTAGGCGTTCGGGTCAATGTTTGATAATCCATATAAAAGAGTCCAAAACGGATTCCATACCCAAACACCCATTCAAAGTTGTCCATCAAGCAATCATGGCCCTTTGGTACAACTACAACTGCCAGATATGTTCCCAGTGTTATTTGAGCCATAATTAAGGGTTCCATTAAAAGTTAGCTCATTTCCACTTCGTTCAATACTTGCTCCATAACCATCGTAAATGGGAGATGAAATATCAGTCTGAATTCGAATAAAATTGGAATTTGGAACCCCCTCAACATAAACTATATCAATTGCCCAATCATCTCTTACAGTTTGGCTAAGTCCATCAGCACTACCAATACAAATTACTTCATTCGAATGATAAGACTTACCTTTAAAGGTGACATTGCATTTAAAATTCTCTTCTTCCTCTTTGCAAGAAATAATAAGCAACAAATAGATTGAATAGATCCAAATTGTATGCCTCATGTCTATTAAATGATTTGTAAAAACAAGGTTAATTCTAATATGTCATTTAAACCAATATGCTTGACCGCATGGTGCACAACGTTTCGGGTTTGTTTAGTGGCGGATAAATCCNNTATAAATAAACTTGTTGACACTACGGGCGACTGTGTCGCCCGCCATTAAACAAACCCGGTGTTGTGCAGCGTTTACCCTATCTTCTCTTTTTATAATAACTAATCTGTGCTCCTACACCTAAACTCAATTCGTCAAACGAGTCTAATTTATAATACCTGATAAAATATTGAAACCATCTGTTACCACCTTTAAGCTCGACTTGGTATTCAACTTGCCTATTATATCTGGCGACTCTTGCTGAAAGTATGCCATAAACAGGTCGGAAGTAAAACTCTTTTCCAAGTCCAATTAATATACCGGACGAAGCAATGGTTTTATTCTCCACAATTTTAGTCATGTCCAAATGGCTATACCCTGCGATGAGATTTATGTTTCTTAAATTGAGTTGTGCCTCGCCTGAATTTGCAATTGATTGAAAGTCCTTGTTAAACGAAACGTTTCGGTGGCTCCATCTGAAGTCCATATCAAATTCACAAGTTGATATGGGATGACTAAACTCAACTAGTCCAGTTATAAATTCATTTTCATTTAGGTTTGTTTGGTAACTGTAGGAACCTTTAATAACACCAATAAATGTATAAGGTGATGAAATTTCAATTTGTCCGCCAACAGGGTTGTGAACTAGTCCACTGTTCGCATATAGAATTATACGATATGCGTCAAAAAAGTCCTTGTTGCAGTCCAATTTAAGAATTATTGTTATTTGAGTTCTTCCATTTAACTGTAGTTCTTGAGTCTGAAATCCGATGAATGCAAATACAAGGGTCACGTTTGTGTCGGTCACTATAATTGAAAATGTCCCGTCTGCATTTGTAGTCGTCTTGTTTTCAGTTCCTTTTTCAATGACATATACTCCGGGTAGTGTTGAGTTATCTTCCTTTGCAATTACAGTCCCATTAACTGTGACCTGACACCAACCAGTTATTGTTGTCAGAATTGCCAAAGTTAGTGTCAGGCGTTTTATCAAGTGGTTAAATTGTCCCAATGTATCGTCCTGAAAATGGTTGACACTTTTTATTAGGTGAATTTAGCTAAAGTTGTCATAAATCAGTTGGCTTTAATCAAATGCTTTTTCCAGACCTTCAGTTTGAAGAAGGGGAAACGATGTGCTTGCTGGGGTGTCCGGTCATGCAGTGTGAGATGCGGTCTCCTGGTATTGTAAATCTTAATGGCTTGTTTTATGGCTTTATGTGCATAGAGGGTTGACGGCAGCACATCCAACACCAGCAGTTCATTTTTGATGATACCATTCACCCGTTCAGCTATGGCGTTTTCACGCGGATCGTACTTGGTTGTCATGCTGATCTTTACATCATGTTGATTCAGCACATCCGTGTACTTGGGATCACAATATTGAAATCCCCGATCCGAATGATGGATGAGTCTTCTTCCCGGATACTGTCTGTTCCGCAGAGCCATCTTTAACGCTCTCAGCGGACCATCCGTACGAAGGTGATCGGCCAGATGGTAGCCCATGATTTGTTTGGAAAAGGCATCGGTGATGAGTGAGAGATACAGGGTTTCCTTACGCGTTTTGATATAGGTGATGTCGGATACCCAAAGCTGCTCTGGCCGTATGAGCTTCAGATCTTTGATCAGGTTGGGATATTTAAAGAAGCGGTGATACGACATAGTGGTTTTCGTATGATTCTTTGATTTTGGCACATTCAGGTGGTTTCTCCGTAAGAATCCAAGGAACTTATCTCGACCGATGAAAATGTTCTTGTCGGTCAGTTCGGGCTTGAGCATTCGGTAGAGTTTCTTTCCACCAATGCGCTGCTGCAGTTTACGTTCACGCATCACCAGGTGTTCCACCACCATGCCCTGACCATCCTGCAGGCGGGCGCTCTTCATACGTTTGTAAAATCCCTGCCGGGATATCCCAAGCAATTGGGCCAGGAGCGCTACTTTGACTTTCGTCTTTCGCGTTTGATTTTCTCCACGGCATCGGCCAACGGCTTGGGCAACGACTTTTTTGCCACCTCCGTTCCGGTCAGGATTTCAAAGTCAGCGATGATCTCTCGTTGCAGGTCGAGCATCAACTCAAGTTCTTCAATCCGCCTTTGCTGCTCTTTGGCTTTTTTTTGAAGCGATTTGTTCTTGTTTTCCATGTGTTTGGGGTCAGTTCCATATCGCTTGCACCAATCATCTAAGGTCGATCGTGATATCTTGTATTTGATCGATGCATAGCGTAAGGAAAGATAACCATTTTCAATCTGGTCAACCACGGTACACTTGAACGCATACGAGTAAACCGGTCGTTTTTTCCGGTCAGGGGCTGAAGTCTTCTTCATGTCTGATAGTGATTAGGTTACACATATTTTGTGTCAACCTATATCAGGACAAGACATATTTGCCCATTGGCCACAACGTTTTGTGTTTATTTAGTTGCGGGAGTAGGAGGGCTTAAAAATGGAGCGCAGCGGAATATTAAGCCCGACTTGCTCCGCAACTGTCCGCCTACAGCGGACTAAATTAAGAAACCAAAACTTGATAGCCAACACCGAACCCCGCAATTAAATAAACACGGTGTTAGCGTGTGTGCCTACTTAATTTTTTTAAGTAGTCTGTCATTGTTACAATTTTTGTTTTCTCAATTGTCTTTAAGTCCAAAAGGTCGTTATCTCCGGTAATTAAATAGTCAGCTTTGGAGTCAATTGCTAATGATAGCAAAAAGTCGTCTTTAGGGTCGCGGCACAATTCAATTTTGCTCTTTACTTGAACTATTTCTCCGTAGAGGTCAAATAAGTCAATAAGTTGCTCAATGTCCTCTTTGGAAAAGTATCTTTTGAATTTTGGTCTATTGGCAACGGATAAAAACTCTTCAATTAATTCAAGGCTAAATAGGATTTTAATCTTTCCATTCTTTACGTGAATGTCTAAGGTTTTTAAGTCCCTTGTTATTAAAAAGCTAATCCAAAGATTAGTGTCAATGATGACACGGTCAGCCCTTTTTGCCATATCTCTTTGACCGGACTAATTCGACTTCTTTTGTAATCTCCTCTAAAGAAATGCCTTTCCCTTTAGTCCGAAGCCTATTTAGTAGCGCCTCAAAATGTTTCACAGGGTCTTTGTCCCGAATATTAATAAGATTCAAGTCAGCCAATTCTTTAATGATTCTCTTGGCTCGGGGGTTTACTATATCTATTCTTATTGTTTCCATAAACTCAAATATACAACTCAAAAGTCACTTTTTCCGGACTCCAAATTGGTCGTTTTGGTCGAATTTTGGGCATGCACGCTAACGTTTTAGGTTTGTTTAGTGGCGGATAAATCCAACGGATTTGTCCGCCTACACGAATATAAATAAACTTGTTGACACTACAGGCGACTGTGTCGCCCGCTATTAAACAAACTTGGTGTTGTGGCCCGTTGCCTACTTTAAATTGTCTTTAATCCAGGTTTTAATCTGGTCAAACGTCACCTGTCCGCTTGCTGCTTTTATAACAAAGTCGTACTTATCGTCTTGTCCTAATTGGA
Source organism: Flammeovirgaceae bacterium UBA2366 (assembly GCA_002344065.1). Taxonomy (GTDB): domain Bacteria; phylum Bacteroidota; class Bacteroidia; order Cytophagales; family Cyclobacteriaceae; genus UBA2336. The sequence continues at coordinate 1,137 of DDTK01000001.1, read as the reverse complement.
TGTCAATGTTATTACTCTTAAGCATGAGTCTCATGAGTACGTATGCTGTCCGTTTATTACCGTCTACGAACGGATGATTTGTTATTATACTTTCGAAAATCGCAGCAGCTTTGTCTACCGGGTCAGGGTATAGCTCTTGTCCGTCAAAGGTTTGGAAAGGTCTGTTTATGGATGATTCAAGTAATCCTTTGTCCCGAATGCCTTTTGCTCCACCAAACTTGTCTATAAGAATGTCGTGTATTTTCTCGACTTCGTTAATGTCAATCATTTAGCTAGTCTTTCTAAGAGTTCTTTGTCTTCTGTTAATATATCCCTTAGATTCCTAGTCAGGTTCACCTTGTCTATTGGTTGATTTTCAACCTGCTTTAAAAAGTCCAATACGTCTTGGAGTACGCTTTCTGGCACTTTGTCAAGTGATTTCTGTATCTCAGATTTTATGTCTTTCGTTGTCATTTTTGAATCCGTTATTTGAGTCCTAAGTTACTAAAATTTACCTCTTCTTTTTCCGGTCGGGCAATGGGCCACAACGTTTGGGTTTGGGCAGTGGCGGGCTTAGGAGGCCTTAGCAATGAAGCATCGCGGAATGCTAAGGCCGACAAGGTCGTCACTGTCCGCACTGGGTAAACGTTGAAGCGAAGATAAAAATTTATATTTACACATCACTCCGCCATTGACCAAACCTGGTGTTGTGCGTAGTGTTGTCTCCTAATTTTTTGTTCTTAAGTCCTTTGAGTAAATATCTCTGTCTGTCTTGTTAACTTTATTATATAAGTCGTCCCAGGTTATTAATTTTTTGTTCTTTTTCGTCCATTCTTTCCATGTGTCAACGGTCGATTGTTTTAAAACTTTCGCATAGGCATAATGATGGTATATTTCAGCTTTTATCCCTGTCAGCCTTTCGAAGAAATCAATTGTATTTGTCTCTCTGTCAAGAGTCGATTGAAAGTCTTTGTCCCCAGTGTCTATGCTGTCAAGGATGGCAGTTGAATAAAAATTCAACCGATTGTCCAGAAAGTCAAATTCTTTTTTTAAAAACGAGTCAACCTTTTTGTCTTTGTGGTTTGTCTGGGAGAATGATATAAATGGGAGAAATATTGTCAGTATAATCAGATGTTGTACTAACCCCCTATAAGTTGG
>DDTK01000005.1 GCA_002344065.1 Flammeovirgaceae bacterium UBA2366 | reverse complement strand
ACTTAGTCTTAGAATACAGGCAGGGTACGACCGAAGCAATCTCGTTTTCTACGTTAATATTGGGATTGCTTCGCTGCCGCCCGCAATGACGCTAATTTTAGGATTGGAAGCGGACAATAACATTAAATAATTAAGCATAATGCACGCAACGGTTTTTTGTTTTTTATTGGTTTTGATTTTTAACATTGAGAAGTTGTTGGCGCAGACAGATCAAGCCTTACCTGATCAAAAATCAAACTGGAATGTCGGAATGGAAGGCATGCTGGGAGCATCGGTTGGTAAAAATTTTTATTCCTTTAATGTAGGCGGGCCTTCGCTGCACCTTCGGTTAACCAAAGACTTAAAAATTGGTGTTGGTGCGTTGCCATCGTTTTATGTGCGCGATGGTAAAACAGGCGCAAAACTTGGCGTTGCCCCGCGACTTGACTACAAGAGTTGGGTGCTCATTGTTCCGTTCTTTCACTTCGATAAAACAGAAGTATGGGTTGCATCCGCTGGGCTAGGGTATAAATTCCATAAGAAAGCATAGGCATGAAACCATCGTTTACAGATGCGTTAAAATTCTGGCTGAAGCTCGGCTTCATCAGCTTTGGCGGTCCGGCCGGGCAGGTGGCTATCATGCACGAGTACCTGGTGGATAAAAAGAAATGGATCAGCGACAGCCGCTTTATGCACGCTTTGAATTATTGCATGATTTTACCCGGTCCGGAAGCCCAGCAACTGGCAACGTATATCGGTTGGTTGTTGCACGGTACACGGGGTGGCCTGGTGGCAGGCGTATTGTTTGTGCTTCCTTCCATGTTGATTTTACTTGGCTTAAGCGCGGTCTATGTATCGTATGGAAATTTACCGTGGATTGCCGCCTTGTTCAATGGCTTGAAACCGGCTGTAATTGCTATTGTTGTGGTGGCCTTACTGAAAATCGGTAAGCGGTCGTTGCTGAGTGTGTTTCATTATGCGGTGGCCATAGTTGCGTTTGTGTTGATTTTCTTTTTCAATACACCCTTTCCGCTCATCATTGTTGGAGCGGTTGTGGTGGCCACCGTAACCCGAAAATTATTGCCACAGTTGTTTGTTTCCGGAAATACATCCACACATCCCGCAGAAAATAACGAGCAGGAATTCTTCATCAACAATACCACCCGGCTGGATGATGTCGGGTTTAACCCGTTGCGCTTTTGGAAGAAGGTTACGGTTGCTGCATTGCTCTGGGCACTGCCATTCGTATTGTTTTATTTCTTCTTAACTGATTTTGCCTTCTGGAGTAAGCTTTTGGTATTCTTTACGCAGGCCGCCTTTGTTACGTTTGGCGGAGCTTATGCTGTGTTGCCTTACGTGGCCCAGGTAAGTGTGGAGAAATTTCAGTGGCTTACCAGCTTGCAAATGATTGATGGTTTGGCGTTGGGTGAAACCACACCCGGCCCGCTGATTATGGTGCTGGCATTTGTTGGTTTTATGGCAGGATACAATCATTTCGGGGGTTCTATTGCGATGGGTTCGTTAGGACTGGTCACCACTACCTTCTACACCTTTCTTCCGTGCTTCCTGTTCATCTTTGCCGGTGCGCCAATAATTGAGCGTACGCAGGAAAACAAAAACATAAAAAATATTCTGTCCCTTGTAACAGCTGCCGTGGTGGGTGTGGTGCTCAACTTAACAATTTACCTGGGTATGGCGGTTATTTTCCCGAATGGTTTTGCACTTCATCAGCTTAACTACTTTGCCATTGGTTGGACGCTGGTTTCATTCTTTGCACTCTACCGGTTTCAAATCAATATGATCAGCTGGATTGGTGCGAGTGCGTTGGCCGGCTTAGTAGTTTATCTTATCGGATGATGATCAGGAAAGGCGAATGGTATCGCCTGCATGAACAATACCCTCTGTAATGGCCAGCACATTCTGCCCGAAATAAATTTTGTTACCACGCTTTCTGTACGATGAGAGTGTTTTTAGCGGCTCGGTACCCTTTTCTCCTGTTTCAGGATCTACCGTAGTAAGCACACAGCGACTACAGTTTTTTACACCGGCAAAGTTTACGTCACCAATGGAGAAGTTTGTCCAGTGATCTTCCTCATAGGGTTGCCCACCGGTAAATACAAAATTCGGTCGGAAGCGTTGCATGGTAATGGGTTTTGTAAGCTTGTTGTTTAAATCATCCAACGAAGAATGCCCAATGATGAGGAAGGGATAACCATCGGCCAGACTAACCTGATCTTTTTTGATAGCATAAGCAGGATCAACCGGGCGACTATGGGGTTCTGGAAAGAACATCAAACGACATTTCATTTTCAATTGATCAGAAAACCATTGGCTGATCGTTGGATCAACTTCTGATGCCTGCACCTGATCATCCCATATGGTTACCGTTTCTACATCAGTGGAATGGGTATTTATACTGAACTGCACAGATTCCTGGTTCGCCCGGTGCAGTATTGTTAATTGTCCGTTGGAAATTTCTACTTGAAAAAAGGCCAGTTCAGGATGTTCTCGTTGAGTTATAAACCGGTTGTGTTCATCCACCAGCATCCATCGCCTGTCATGCTCCAAGCCTTTGGGCAGAACAATGGCTTTATCTAACCGAATTCCGCCCAATGATTTGATCGGGTATATCCAAATTTCACTTAACCGTAGATCGGGCATGAACTTTCTGCTGCATTTTTTTGCTAACTTATCAAAAATACCCATCAACATGACAAGCACCGCATCCTTGTGGTATTTCGAAAGTGTAAACCTGTATAATGTTCTTTGTCCGCACAAAACCAAAGAACTGGATAAGAAGCATGAGTTCAGGCAGTTTAAAAAAGATCAGTTTATTTATTTTCCCAATGACGAGGCTGATCATATCTATATGGTCGCTGAGGGTAGGGTTAAAATTGGTCATTACCTGGACGATGGAAAAGAAGTAGTGAGTTCCATCTTAACAAAAGGTGAAATTTTTGGAGAACTTGCCCTGGCAGGAGAGGATAAGCGCAGGGATTTTGCGCAGGTAATGGACAATAATACCTCCATTTGTCCTCTAAATATTGAGGCTTTGAAAGCCTTGATGAAAGATGATAAGGAACTAAGTTTTCGGTTGTTGAAACTTGTTGGGCTTCGCCTGATGCGCCTGGAGCGGAAGTTGGAGTTACTTGTATTTAAAGATGCCCGCACCCGAATTGTTGAATTTTTAAAAGATTCAGCTTCGTGGAAGGGAAAAAAGGTTGGGTATGAAACCATGATCCCCACTAAACTTACCCATAAGGATATTGCAGCACTTACCGGAACATCACGCCAAACGGTAACGACCATTTTGAATGAACTAAAAGAGCAGAACCTGATCTATTTCGATCGCAGAAAAATTCTTATCCGCGATTTGGCGAACTTACAGTAATCTTTTTTTGACCTTTTTGTCAGGTTCAAGACATTGCCGCAACAACTCTACAGCATGATTTAGAGTTATTGCTACATGAAGAAAATTATTCCCTCAATTTTTTTGCTGTTTGGTTCAATCAGTGTTTGGGCACAACAGTACGGTGACGCAACGCTTGCTGTTGGTACTTCACAAGGTACATTCAGTATTTTATACGGGCACGATTGGGAGTTTGGAGATAAAAAAAAATTTGCTGTTGGTTTAGGTGGTCGATTTACGTCCTATTTCGGTTCTAATCAATATTATCGTACAGCACCGGCTGAGTTAACAAGCGGGTCTACCGGGCCGTTTGTAATTTTTAAGCCGGATATTGAAGCAAACATCGATACTTTCTTAATCATGTCACCTCAGGTAAATTCAATAAACCTGTTGATCAACCTGCGTTATGTATTGAACAACAGACTACATCTGGGATTTAATATTGATGCCATTGGCTTTTCTTTTGGAAGCGAGAAGGATGGCGCTTACCTGAATTTTCCAGAGGGTGCTGTTAGCACTGCAAAACCCACTGCATTTAATATTTTATTAATCAGCGATAATGACGGTGGAAGTTTAAACTCCGAGTTTTATGCACGCTATTTTCTCAATAAAAAATGGGCACTAAAAGCAGGGGCGCAATCTTGCTTTACTGAATACACTACGAATACAGAAGTTCAGCAGTTTCCAGAACCGAACGACAGGTTTAGAAACAAATCACTGATGGTTGCATTGGGTATGAGTGTTAGACTTTAAATGACCATATTATGAAAATTAACGTAATCCATTTATTAGTATTTGTTCTTTTGGCTTGCAATGTTGAAGAGAACACACCCGCTCAAATGATAGACGATGATTTTGACATTACGGGAGCCTCTCTTTTGAAAGAGGGTATATTTATGGGCGTGGGTGGACATTCCGTTTCGGGGACGGCTAGTATCTATGAAAAAGGCGGGAAACATTATCTGTTGCTTGACCCTTACCAATCACAAAATGGTCCTGACCTGAGGGTTTATCTGAGCAGAAATGAGTCGGCTACATCCTTTGTGAGCCTGGGTTTGTTAAAAGCAACCACGGGTAAGCAATCGTATGCTATTCCAGCCGGCCTAAACATCAGTGAGTTTTCACATGTTCATATTTGGTGCCAGCAATTTTCAGTGGAGTTTGGTAGGGCACCATTGGATTGATTTTTATGCGGCCAATCCAATTGATTTTTGTTGCCGTCATTTTACCCTGGGTGCTATCTGCGCAACATTATTTACCATTAGAATCAAAAGATGGGGTATCGTTTACCATTAAGAATTTTGGAGCAACAATAACCGGTACGTTTCAGGGGCTAAGAGGAATAATTATATTTGATCCCAATCATCTTGAAAATTCTTTGTTTGATGTTTCTGTAGATGTTTCGACTATTGATACCGGAATTAATTTACGAGATACACATTTGAGGAAGAAGGACTTTTTCGATGCGGAGAATTTCCCAACAATATCGCTTACTTCAACCCTTGTCCATTCAGGGAAAATTTCAGGAGAATTTATAGCTTCTGCAATGCTACTGTTGAAAGGAAAGCGAAAGGAAATAGCGTTTCCATTCTATACAAAAACGGAAGCTGGAGAGATTATTATGCTTCATGGATCGTTTAAAATCAACAGACGAGATTTTGACATTGGGGGGTGGAGCGTAAGCCTGTCAGATGAGGTAGTGGTTTTGATGAGAGTGCCTGTTAAAATATTGAATTCAACAGATTGAAACTTTTGTTTACTTGAATTGTTTTACTTTAAACTAGTTGAAAGATGCGTAGTAACAAAATTGTATTAATATTCATCGGTTTAATTTTTACTTCCTGTATGTTCGGTCAAGACATGAAATCCAGAATTATTGAAAAAGAAAAGCCCGCAGTGGCTGAGCAGAAAGTTTTTAAATCAGAAGAAGAGTGGAAGAAAACGCTCACCCCTGAGCAATACCATGTGCTCCGTCAAAAGGGTACAGAGCGAGCTTATACAGGTAAGTATTATAAAACAAACGACAAGGGAGTTTACTCGTGCGCAGCTTGCGATGCTGAATTATTTACCTCCGATATGAAATTTGATTCCGATTGCGGATGGCCCAGTTTTGATAAAGCCATGGAAGGCGGAAAGATCAAGTATGAAGTTGACCGTGCACACGGCTGGGTTCGAACCGAAATTATGTGTGCTAACTGTGGTTCTCATCTCGGACATGTTTTTGATGACGGCCCCACCATTACCGGAAAACGATACTGCGTAAACTCCGTGTCACTCAATTTTTACAAAGAAAAGAAAGAGGAGAAGAAGTAATAACTAGTGTTTACACGGCCTGGTGTTATAGTGGCTTTAGACTTCGCTACTAAAACCAAGTTCTATTTATAAAGCTTCTCGTAGTATTCATCAGCCATACGGGCAGAATCAAAGAACGGCACTACATCTTTCATTCCGGCCTTCATTATCTTGATCCATTTTGCAGGGTTTTTGTAATACATCGGAATAACTTCGTTCTCCAGTAAATCGTAGAGGCGATTTGCTTCTTCTTTATCCTTGTCGTTTACTGAAAGGTCGTCAGCCGCGGGCTCGATTATAAATGCATTCTTTCCGTGCTTGGCAAATTCAGGTACCCATCCATCAGGTATGGAGCAATTGATGGATCCATTCATGGCGGCTGTCATGCCTGAAGTACCCGATGCTTCGTGGTACAACCGTGGGTTATTCAGCCATACATCTGAACCTCTTTTCAAATGACCGGAAAGCCAGAGCTCGTAACCCGTTAAAATGGTGCAGTTTTTAAAACCTTGAATCTTCCAATGAATTTCATTGAAGATATTGATGCTTTCAAAATCTTCCGGATAAGGTTTGCCAGCCCAGATGATCTGAACAGGGTATTCTTTATTCGAAATAATTTTGGTAAATCTCTCAAAATCGCGAAGCAGCAGGTTGGCGCGCTTATATCCGGCAAATCTTCTGGCCCATACAATAGTCAGCACGTTTTCATCAAATAGTTTTCCGGTTTGGTTGGCCACCACTCGGAATAATTTTTTCTTGAGCATTTTTTTACGGCTAACCAACTTCGCATCATCATCTTTCTCCAGGGCTTTGTCAAGCATGTAGTCGTGCCAGTAGGTTTTGTTTTGGGCGTTGGTTATTCCATCAATGGTGCATATACCTTTGTAGTCCTTCCACATGTCACGGGCAACTTGACCATGCAATTGTGAAACACCATTTGCTTTTTTGGCTATTCGCAATGCCGTAAGTGTATAGTTTAAGGTTCCGTTTTCCGGATAAACATAGTCCTCAACTTGCTTCATGGTTAACCCGTTGAAGAAACTCATTTTTTCCAACAGTGTAATGTTGTGTTCTTCATTGCCGGCTTTTTCAGGTGTGTGGGTGGTGAATACTACACGCTTGCGCACTTCTTCCAGGCTTTTAAATTTGTCAAGCAGGTAAAAGCAAAGTGGTAAAGCGTGACCTTCATTCATGTGATAGATTTCAGTTTCACGACCCAACACCTCTAGTAATTTCGCGCCACCTGCTCCCAATAAAATAGATTGTGAAATGCGGGTTGCTTCGTTCGGATCATAAAGCCTGTGACTGATTGTTCTGGCCAGGTGATCATTTTCTTCAATATCCGTACTCAATAGAAAAAGCGGAGCGCTTTTGAAAACGGTTGGTTTCAAAAGGTATGCCTTCACATAAACACGTGCATCATGTATAGTTATTGGAAAGAGAATTCCGGTATCGGTTAAAAAGGAGTATTCCTTGTTACGAAAACCAACCCGCATGCTTTGGTCTTCGTTGCGTTCCTGATCGTAATAGCCTTTCTTCCAAAGAATGCCAATGCCAATTATGTTTTGTTTGAGTTCATAAGCGCTTCGCATGTGCGATCCTGCTAAAAAGCCCAATCCTCCTGAATAGATTTTCAGCGGCTGGTCAATAGCAAACTCCATAGAGAAGTAGGCCACTGGCTTGGAATATTGCTTATTGAATTTGTAGGGGAACAGGTTGGTCAGGTCAAACATAGATTTAGATTAAAGGATGCGAAGCTAACAAATCAAACGCTATTCGGTTCAAAGTTTTTGGAAGCGGTTTTTGCAAACGATTGAAAAAATGAATTTATGATGATAAGGCAACCAGCAATTGTTGCAGTGAGTGATATACCTGACCTTGAAATTCCCAGGTTAATGGATTTCCTTCATGAGAAACCTGTACCACAAAATTTGCCTTCATGTCTGTTAAAAATCCATTTCGCTCCAACGCATTCTTCGTCCACAGATATTCATAACCTTCACCAATCAGTGCAATAGAAATTCCGCGCCACGCTTCATGAAATACTTTACCGGTTTTCAGATCGAATCCTTTAAACTGAAAAATGTCATCGAAGGAACCATTCAGCACCAGGTCTTCCGGAATACCGGTGAGAATATTTTTATTTTTACCAGTGAGCCAAATTGTATCAGCAGTTTGAAGCGCCAGGTCCAGTTCATGTGTTGCTACCAAAATTCCCTTACCTGAATGATGGGCGAGGTTACGCAGCAGGTTCATAATTTCTACACGGTTGTTCAGGTCAAGATGTGCTGTGGGTTCATCCAAAAGTAATACAGGTGTATCCTGCGCGAGCGCACGAGCGATCATAGCCATTTGCATTTGCCCATCGCTTAGTTCGTAAAGTTTTTTTTGTGCAAGATTTTCAATGTGCGTTTGTGCGATGGCTTGTTGAATGATGTTGTTATCCTCAGCGGTGAGCTTTAAATTCCAATCGAGATAAGGATACCGGCCATAGGTAACCAATTCCTGAACAGTCATGTTCACTGCCGTGATGCGATCGGTAAGCACCAGTGAAATACTTTTTTCAATTCCTGGTTTTAAGTCTTGTTGATGCGTAAATACTCTACCGCTAATGGAGGATTGCAATCCGGCCAGTGTTCGGATTAAGGTGGACTTGCCAATACCGTTCGGGCCCATAAAGCAGATGAGTTCTCCCTTGCGCACGATCAGGTTAAGGTTTTCCAGCAGCGTATTTTGTGTGCTACCGGTTCTATATCCGATCGCGAGACTATCAGTACGTAAAAGCTCATTGGGTAATTGATGGTCTAACTGTTTCATACCCGAACCTTTTTACTCCGCACAATTACCCATATAACTACCGGTGCACCAATCAATGAGGTGATGGCATTGATGGGAAGCACCAGGGAACTTCCAGGTAGTTGTGCTGCCGTATCGCAAAGCAGCATTACAGCAGCTCCCGTTAACACAGTTCCGGGCACCAGTATTTTGTGGTTGGTTGTATTGATAACCAATCGCGCCAGATGAGGTACGGCCAAACCAACAAAGGCTATCGGCCCACAAAAAGCCGTAACAGAACCTGCAAGTACACTGGTGCTTATAATAATGAGTATTCTTGCCCGCTGGATTCTGATACCCAAAGCCTGTGCATAATTGTCACCCAGCAACCAGGCATTCAATGACTTTGAAAGAAGGAGTGACAGGATTAGTCCAAACAGAAAGATTATCCCCAACATATAAATCTCCTGCCAGTTTAAACCACCCATGCTGCCAAAAGTCCAGACTAAAAAGTAGTGTTGATCCTCTGATCGGCTGGTAAACTGCAAGATGCTGACCAGCGATGACGTAGCTGCACCAATCATCAAACCAATTAATAGGAGGGAAGTATTGTCTTTAATCCGGTTTGCTACCCCCAATACAACTATAAAAATTAAGGCCGATCCCAGGGAGGCAGCAATAGCTATGGAGAATGGCCCAGACAGTAAAGGGGTAGCAAAAGTTCCGGCCATCACTAAAAGAGCAACGGCCAGACTGGCGCCTGAACTTAATCCAAGGACATCAGGCCCGGCCAGCGGGTTTCGGAAAAGGGTTTGCATAAGTAGGCCGCCTAATGCCAATGCGCCACCGGCAAAAACACAGGTCAGGGCCTTTGTGAGCCTGAAGTCAATAAGGATATCCTTCCAAACAGGATTTTCTGGGATTCCACCAAAAAGTATAGACACGGTATCTTTTAGGGGTATTTGAACGCTTCCCAAAGAAATGTTTGTCATAAACAACAGAACGAGCAGTGCTGATAAAAACAACCAGGGGTTCAGGGACAGAACTTTTTTCATCGGGTAGTCAACTCCGGCAATGATACTTAAAAACCGGCTTTTTTGATTCCGGATTGGTAAAGAAGGGGGGGCAATCCCGGCATCCTAAAAATTTTAAATACCGCATTTGTTAACTACCCTTTATCTCCTATCTTTGCAGTCCTTTTTGCGTCAAGAAGGCGCAAAATCCTGAAAAACAGCATAAAAAGGTTTCAACCATGCCTGGAATTATAGGACGAAAAGTAGGAATGACCAGTGTTTACGGACCAGAAGGCGAGAATATCGCTTGTACGGTTATCGAAGCAGGTCCCTGCGTAGTCACACAAGTAAAAAATGTAGAAACTGACGGATACCGTGCAGTTCAGCTTTCTTTTGGTGAGAAGAAAGAGAAGAATTCTACCCGTGCTCACATCGGCCATGTTAAAAAGGCCAACACCACTCCCAAAAGAGATATCATCGAGTTTCGCGACTTCCGAAAGGAATATGATGGCTTGATCGAGCTTGGTAAAGAAGTTCGCGTGCAGGATGTTTTCAAAGAGGGAGACTTCTTGGATGCTGTAGGCACCTCAAAAGGAAAAGGTTTTCAGGGTGTTGTAAAGCGTCACGGCTTTAGCGGTGTGGGTGAAGCAACCCACGGTCAGCATAACCGTTTGCGTGCACCTGGTTCTATGGGTAACGCATCGTTTGCCTCACGCGTACCGAAGGGTAAGCGTTTGGCAGGCCGCATGGGTAACGACCGCGTGAAGGTTACTAACCTTCAGGTTGTTAAAATCATGGCCGATCAAAATCTGATTGTTGTCAGCGGCTCTGTTCCCGGAGCTAAGAACTCAACTATAATTCTGCAGAAGTAATGGAAGTTAGCATCATAAAATATAGTGGTGAGCAGACCGGAAAGAAAGTTAATCTTTCTGATGCGGTGTTTGCCATTGAGCCCAACGATCACGCTATCTATCTGGATGTGAAGAGTTTCCTCGCCAACCAGCGTCAGGGCACACACAAATCCAAGCAACGTAATGAGATTGCCGGGTCCAGCAAAAAGATCAAAAAGCAAAAAGGTACTGGCGGAGCGCGTGCGGGTAACATCAAAAACCCTCAGTTCAAAGGTGGTGGACGTGTATTTGGTCCTCAACCCCGCGACTACTCGTTTAAGCTCAATAAGAAAGTAAAAGACCTCGCGCGTAAATCTGCGCTTACGTATAAGGCTAAGGACAATGCTATTGCAGTGTTGGAAGACTTCAACTTCGAAGCGCCTAAGACAAAGCAATACATCAATTTGTTGAATGCTCTTTCGCTTGCCGACAAGAAGACCCTACTGGTACTTCCTGAGAGCAACAAGAATGTTGTGTTGTCTGGAAGAAACTTAAAGCGTGCTAAAATCACTACCGCTGATCAGATCAATACGTATGATGTGATGAATGCTGACAATGTGATTTTTGTAGAGAGCTCAGTAAGCAAGGTTGAGAACTTATTAAATAAAGAATCATGAGCGTATTAAAGAAGCCCCTGGTTACCGAAAAAGTATCTGCCTTGAATGAAAAGGGCAAATACGGATTCGTAGTAGATATTGAAGCGAATAAGGTTGAGATCAAGAAGGCTGTTGAAAAGCAGTATGGAGTAACGGTGGAGCATGTTAACACCATGCGCATGATGGGTAAACAGAAATCCCGTTATACGAAAGCCGGAGTTCTTACAGGTCGTAAGCCTAATTATAAGAAGGCCATTGTAACATTGGCTGAGGGAGAAGTAATTGATTTTTATAGCAACGTATAATTATTGAACGATGGCGTTGAAGAAATTAAAGCCGGTAACACCAGGAACGAGACACAGACTCGCACCTTCTTTTGATGATATTACGTCATCGAAGCCGGAGAAGTCGCTGGTAAACACTAAAAAGAAAACCGGAGGTAGAAATAATAATGGTAGAATGACCATGCGCTACATCGGTGGTGGTCATAAGCAGAAGAGTCGTTTGATCGATTTTAAACGTGATAAGGCAGGTGTGCCTGCTACGGTTAAGACAATTGAATATGATCCAACACGTTCTGCGCGTATTGCCTTGTTATTTTATGCTGATGGTGCCAAGTCTTACATCATTGCTCCAACCGGATTGAAAGTTGGCCAGCAGGTTGTAGCGGGTGTGGATGTTGCGCCTGAGGTAGGCAATGCGCTTCCGCTTTCTAAGATACCGTTAGGTACCGTTGTTCATAATGTAGAATTGAAGCCAGGCAGAGGCGGAGCAATTGCACGCAGCGCTGGTTCATTTGTTCAATTGTTGGCTCGCGAAAATGGTGTAGCCACATTGAAGATGCCTTCCGGAGAAATGCGCACGGTGTTGGAAGTTTGTACAGCTACCGTGGGTTCTGTATCAAATGCTGATCACATGAACGAAAGCGTTGGTAAAGCTGGTCGCAGTCGCTGGAAAGGAAAACGCCCACGTACCCGTGCGGTAGCGATGAACCCTGTTGATCACCCGATGGGTGGTGGTGAAGGACGTGCTTCAGGTGGACACCCGCGCTCACGTAAAGGCTTAATTGCTAAGGGTAAGAAAACACGTCACCCTAAGAAATATTCAGATCGACAAATTATATCCAGGAGGAAAAAATAATGGGACGCTCGATTAAAAAAGGACCGTACTGCGATTTACGTCTGCTTAAAAAAGTAGAGACAACTGAGAAATCGGGTAAAAAATCGGTGATCAAAACATGGTCACGCAGATCAACAATAACCCCCGAGATGATCGGCCATACGTTTGCGGTTCACAACGGAAATAAATTTATACCGGTTTACGTAACCGAGAATATGGTGGGGCACAAACTTGGTGAATTTGCACCTACCCGCACATTCAGAGGGCATTCGGGTAACAGAAAAGAAGCTTAGTAATCATGGAAGCTGTAGAGAAAAAGACTAAGAAGTCAGTTTTAAAAAGAGAGAAACGCGATGCTCGCAAGGAAGCGGCAAAAACCGGTCCGGTGGTAGCCAAGTTGAAAAACGTGCCTACTTCTCCGCGTAAGATGAGGCTAGTAGCCGATTTAATCCGTGGTGAGCGCGTGAGCAAGGCTTTAAACATATTAAAGTATGAACCCAAAGTAGGGTCATTCAAACTGGAGAAGCTTCTTCTTTCAGCCATTGCTAACTGGGAAAACAAAAACCAGGAAGCAAAACTTGAAGAAGCTGATTTGTTCGTAAAGGATATCTGGGTTGATGGCGGTCGTATTTTAAAGAGACTTCGTCCGGCCCCTCAAGGAAGAGCACACCGGGTTCGTAAGCGTTCCAACCATGTAACGCTTGTATTGGATAGCCTGAAGAATAAAGTAGAAGTTGAAACAACAGAAAAAGAAACAAAGGAATAATGGGACAGAAAATTAATCCTGTAGGATTTCGCTTGGGTATCGTTCGGGGATGGGACTCTAACTGGTACGGTGGCAATACCTTCTCTGATAAGCTGGTTGAAGATCAGAAGATCAGAAAATACATCAGCGCCCGTATTCCTAAAGGCGGTATCGCCAAGATAGTTATTGAGCGTACATTGAAGCGTATCACATTAACCATTCACACTGCACGCCCAGGTGTAGTTATCGGAAAGGGTGGTACCGAAGTCGATAAGATCAAGGAAGAATTGAAGCAAATCACCGGCAAAGATGTTCAGATCAACATCTATGAAATTAAGCGTCCGGAATTAGATGCCAAGTTAGTTGGTGAATCTATTGCTCAACAAATTGAAGCGCGTATCTCCTACAAGCGTGCCATGAAACAAGCCATTGCTTCTGCCATTCGTGTAGGTGCTGAAGGTATTAAGATAAAGTGTTCAGGCCGTTTAGCAGGTGCTGATATGGCTCGCACAGAACAGTATAAAGAAGGAAGGATTCCCTTGCACACACTGCGTGCTGATATTGATTATGCGATATCGGAAGCACAAACCGTTTACGGAAAGATCGGTATTAAGGTATGGATCTTTAAAGGTGAAGTGTATGGCAAGCGTGATCTGTCACCTAATGTGGGTATTGTGAGCAATGCTGCCGGTAGCCAGGGTAGTGCTGGTAATGAGCGTGGTGGTGGAGATCGTGGTGGAAGAAGAAGACCCAATGAAGGTCGTGGTGGAAACCGCGGAGGTCGCGGTGGAGAAAATCGCAGAGAGAAACGATAGTATTAAGAAGTATAAAGTAAGGTAGCAATGTTACAGCCGAAACGTACGAAGTTCAGAAAAATGCAAAAAGGCCGCGTAAAAGGGGTTGCCACTCGTGGGCACACTATTGCGTTCGGATCGTTTGGTCTTAAAAGCCTGGAGGGCGGATGGATTACATCCCGTCAACTGGAAGCCGCCCGTATTGCCGTAACACGTTTTATGAAACGTGAAGGTCAGGTATGGATTCGTATTTTCCCTGACAAGCCGATTACACAAAAGCCTGCTGAGGTTCGTATGGGTAAAGGTAAAGGTGCCCCTGAATATTGGGTAGCGGTGATCAAGCCAGGAACAATTCTTTTCGAGGCCGGTGGTGTAAACATGGCCACAGCAAAAGAAGCGTTGCGGTTAGCCGAAGGTAAATTGCCGATCAGAACTAAGTTTACCGTTAGAAGAGATTACGTAGAATAAGTCATAGCCATGAAGAGCACAGAAATAAAAGAGTTAAACGTGGTTGAGCTGCGTGAAAAAATCGGCAGCGAAAAAGAAGCGCTGCGTAAAATGAAATTTGCCCATCAGGTTTCGGCTATCGAAAACCCGATGAAAATAAGAGAAACAAAGAAACTTATAGCCCGTCTGAATACGGAGCTACGAGCTAAAGAACTTCAAAAATAGTCCTATGGAAAGGAATCTTAGAAAAGAACGTGTTGGTAAAGTGGTGAGCAACAAAATGGTGAAGAGTATTACCGTTGCTGTGGATAGAAAGGTGAAACACCCGATCTACGGAAAGTTTGTTCACAAGACAACCAAATTTATGGCTCATGATGAAAAGAATGAGGCAGGCATTGGTGATACCGTACGCATCTCTGAAACTCGTCCGTTGAGCAAGTTGAAGCGTTGGAGATTAGTTGAGATTATAGAAAAAGCGAAGTAATTATGATACAAACCGAATCAAGACTTTCTGTTGCCGATAATAGCGGTGCTAAAGAAGTGCTTTGCGTGCATGTGTTAGGCGGCAGCAGCAAGCGTTATGCAACCGTGGGCGATAAGATTGTGGTTACAGTAAAATCAGCCATGCCTTCAAGCCAGGTAAAAAAAGGTACTGTATCAAGAGCGGTGGTGGTGAGAACGACCAAAGAGATCAGAAGAAAGGATGGTTCATACATTCGCTTTGAGGATAATGCAGCAGTGTTGTTGAATGCTCAGGATGAACCGCGTGGTACCCGTATTTTCGGCCCAGTGGCGCGTGAGCTGAGAGAGAAGCAGTTTATGAAAATTGTGTCATTGGCACCTGAAGTGATTTAATACCATGGAAAGAAAATTTAATAAGCAACCTAAACTTCATATTCGCAAAGGCGATACCGTGAAGGTTATTGCCGGAGATGACAAAGGTAAAACCGGAAAAGTATTGGAAGTTCAGGTCGCAAAAAGCAGAGCGATTGTTGAAGGAATCAACATCGTTACAAAACACGAAAAACCTTCTGCAGGAAAACCTGAAGGTGGAATAAAAAAAACCGAAGCTGCTTTGCACATCAGCAACTTGATGTTGATTGATCCGGCAAGTGGTAACCCTACCCGTATAGGAAGAAAACTGAACGAGAAAGGTAAGTTGCAGCGCTATTCAAAGAAAACAGGAGAATTTATAAAGTAATGGCTACTCCAAGACTAAAAGAAAAGTACGTAAAGGAAATCGTGCCGGCACTGAAAGAGAAGTTTCAGTACAAGTCGGTTATGCAGGTTCCTAAAATTGAGAAAATCAGCATCAACAAAGGTATGGGCATTGCCGTAACCGATAAGAAGCTGATTGATGTGGCGCTGGAAGAAATCACCGCGATCACCGGTCAGAAGGCTGTATCCACCAAATCCAAGAAGGCAATTTCCAACTTTAAGTTACGGGAAGATATGCCCATTGGTGTGAAGGTGACTTTACGTGGCGACAAGATGTATGAATTTCTGGACCGCTTGATGAGCATTGCACTGCCACGTGTACGCGATTTTCGTGGCATCAGCCCGAAGGGTTTTGACGGACGGGGTAATTATACCCTGGGTGTAAAAGAGCAGATCATCTTCCCGGAGATATCAATTGATAAGGTTAATAAAATCAGCGGAATGGACATCACGTTTGTGACTTCTGCTGATACAGACGAAGAAAGTTACGAGCTCCTGAAAGCGTTCGGGATGCCGTTTGCTAATAAGAACTAAAAATTTGCTATGGCTAAATTATCTGTAATTGCAAGGCAAACCAAAAGAGAGAAGCTGGTGGCAGTATATGCCGCTAAGCGCAAAGCCCTGAAAGAGGCCGGTGACTATGCTGCGCTGGATAAACTCCCCCGCAACGCGTCTCCGGTGCGCCTGAAAAACAGGTGCAAGCTTACGGGTCGTCCAAAAGGCTATGTAGGAAAGTTTGGCGTATGCCGAAACGTTCTGCGCGAAATGGCTTCTGAGGGCAAAATCCCTGGTTTGACCAAAGCTAGCTGGTAAAACAGCGCGAAACGACATATTAGGTTGCTGAGTATCAAGGTCGTCTATGACGAAACCAGGTAACAGTTTGGATAACAGAAATTGTTAGGTATCTTTGCAGCCCGTTAAAAATAACGGGTTTGCTTTTTTTAAAATGAGCGTAAAGAAATAGTAAAATGACTGATCCTATTTCAGACTATTTGACAAGGTTGCGGAACGCAATCAAAGCTAACCACAAGGTGGTAGAAATTCCTGCGTCTAACCTGAAAAGGGAGATAACCAAGGTGTTATTCGACAAAGGGTATATTTTAAACTACAAATTTGAGGAGGGCCCCACCCCTCAGGGTACAATCAAGATTGCCTTGAAGTATAACCCTGAAACACGGGAATCGGCCATCACCAAATTGCAACGGATAAGTACGCCCGGTTTGAGACAGTACGCCAACACCAGTGCTCTGCCAAGGGTAATGAATGGATTGGGCGTGGCTATTATCTCAACTTCCCGTGGGGTAGTTACCGATAAGGAAGCCCGCAAGTTAAATGTGGGTGGTGAAGTATTGTGTTACGTGTATTAATCGACTGAAGCTATGTCACGTATAGGAAAACTACCCATTGAATTACCGCAAGGCATTTCGTTCAACTTTAATAAGGCTAACCACACAGTTTCTGTGAAAGGTCCTAAAGGTGAACTAACCCAGGTTATTGATTCTGACTTTATCATTAAGCAGGAGGATGGCAATATTATTCTGGAGCGCCCCACTGAACAAAAGCGTCATAAGGCTATGCATGGTTTGTACCGTGCCCTTATCGCCAACATGATTGAGGGTGTGAAGAACGGTTATAAGAAACAACTTGAATTGGTAGGTGTTGGTTTTAAAGCCAGTGCTCAATCCAATGTACTTGAACTAAGTCTTGGTTACTCGCACAGCATCTTTCTGGCAGTTCCCAGTGAATTAAAGGTTCAGGCCGTTCAGGAAAAGGGTAGCAATCCTACCATTATTCTGGAAGGAATTGATAAGCAGTTGATCGGACAGGTTGCTGCTAAAATTAAATCATTACGTAAAGTTGAACCTTACAAAGGAAAAGGTATTCGCTTTACAGGTGAGCAGGTACGTAGAAAAGCTGGTAAAGCAGCTGCTAAATAATAATTGATAAGCATCATAGAAAACCATTTCCTATGGCAGGCAAGAACAGAGAAAGAAGATCAAGAATAAAAAAGGGTGTACGGAAGAAGATCTCCGGAACAACAGAGAGACCCAGGTTATCTATCTTCAGAAGTAACACGGGCATCTATGCTCAGATTATTGACGATGTAAACGGTGTTACCATAGCGGCCGCTTCGGTTAATGATTTGGGTAAGAAATCCGGACTTAACATGGAGAACTCAAAAAATGTAGGGAAGAAGATTGCTGAAAAGGCAATTGCTTCCGGTATAAATGCTATTGTGTTTGATCGCAACGGTTACTTGTACCATGGTAATGTTAAGGCCCTGGCCGAAGGCGCACGGGAAGGCGGTTTGAAATTCTAAGAAATTAAGATATGTCAGTTAGCAACATCAGCACAGTAAAGGCGAGCGAAATTGATCTGAAAGAGAAAGTCGTTGCCATTGAACGCGTAGCAAAAGTAGTGAAGGGTGGACGCAGGTTCAGCTTCGCTGCCATAGTAGTAGTTGGCGATGGCAATGGTGTGGTAGGATACGGATTAGGCAAAGCCAATGAAGTAACCGATGCCATCACAAAAGGAATCGATGATGCCAAAAAGCATTTGGTGAAAGTTCCGATTTCAAAAGGAACTGTGCCACATGAAGCTATTGGTAAATTCGGTGGTGGACTTGTTCTGCTGAAGCCTGCTTCGCCCGGTACAGGAGTTATTGCCGGTGGTGCTATGCGTGCAGTATTGGAAAGTGCCGGTATTCACAATGTTTTGGCAAAGTCGAAGGGATCTTCTAATCCACACAACGTGGTGAAGGCAACCTTCAATGCGTTGACGAACATGCGCGATGCATTTACGGTAGCGAAGAACAGAGGAGTTTCATTGTCCAAAGTTTTTAACGGATAAGAAAATGGCTAAGGTAAAAATTACACAAGCGAGAAGCGATATTAAAAGACCTGAGAGACAGCAGCGCACATTAAGAGCGTTGGGCTTAGGTAAAGTGAATAGATCGGTGGAAGTGGAGTTAACTCCCCAGATTGCCGGTATGATTAACAAGGTGAATCATTTGATTACGGTAACAGAACTTTAATTACCATGAAGTTACATACATTAAAACCTGCTGAGGGTTCAGTTAAAACCAACAAGCGCCTAGGACGTGGACAGGGTTCCGGTGGTACTACTGCTGGTCGCGGACACAAGGGTGCTAAATCACGTTCAGGCTATTCCAGAAAGTTTGGTTTTGAAGGTGGACAAATGCCGTTACAGCGCAGGGTGCCAAAGTTTGGCTTTAAGAATAATAACAAGGTTTACTTCAAAGCAGTAAATCTGGATGTTCTTGAAACACTTGCTGAAAAAATTAAATCGGCTGACATCAGCGTACAGGTTCTTATCGACAATGGTATTATTGGAAGAACCGATAAAGTAAAGGTTTTAGGACGAGGAGAATTGAAATCAAAAGTGAACGTACAGGCTCATGCTTTTTCTGACACAGCCGTTAAGGCCATCGAAAAAGTAGGCGGATCTGCAACCCCAGTGAAATAATAATGAAGCGGTTCTTTACTACCATAAGGAATATTTTTTCGATTGAAGATCTGAGAGTCAGAATCCTGAACACCATGGGCTTCCTGATCATTTTCAGGCTCGGTTCTTTCATCGTGTTGCCAGGTGTTGATCCGGTAATTCTTGAACAGAATGCTGTGTCTGGTGGTATTTTCGATTTATTAAATACGTTTCTTGGAGGTTCGTTTAGCAGGGCTTCCATTTTTGCGTTAGGTATTATGCCTTACATCTCTGCATCGATTATTGTGCAGTTGCTTGGGTTTGCAGTACCCTATTTTCAAAAAATGCAGAAAGAGGGCGACTCTGGACGCAAGCGATTAAACCAAATCACACGAGTATTAACCATATTCATTACCGGTTTCCAGTCTTACGGATATATCCGTGGAACTATACCTACTGAGGCTATTACAACACCAGGATTATTTTTCTACGCGTCATCAATCGTTATTCTGATTGCCGGAACAATGTTCTGTATGTGGTTAGGCGAGCGTATCACCGATAAAGGTATTGGTAATGGTATATCCATGCTGATCATGATTGGTATAGTGTCACGATTCCCGGGCGCTATCATTGATGAAGCGGTGAACAACCGTGGTATGCAAGGTGCACTGTTGTTTATTATTGAATTGTTAGCGTTGTTCTTTGTCGTGATGGGTGTGATTATGCTTACCCAGGCTACCCGAAGAATTCCAATTCAATATGCCAAGCAGGTTATTGGCAATAAACTGTATGGCGGTAAGCGCGATTTCATTCCATTGAAACTGAACTCTGCCGGTGTAATGCCCATCATTTTCGCGCAGGCGTTAATGTTTATCCCTGCCTTGCTGGCCGGTATTTGGAGAGATAGCGATATTGGTGCTTACATTGGCTCTACGTTCTCCGACTTTACATCATGGCAGTACAACCTGCTGTTTGGCTCACTGATTTTGATTTTTACGTTCTTTTATACAGCGATTACCATTAACTCAAATGATATTGCTGACAACCTGAAACGCAACGGTGGTTTTGTACCGGGTATTAAGCCGGGCAAGCAAACTGCTGAGTTTATAGATACTGTTTTATCAAGAATTACATTTCCGGGGGCCATGTTTCTGGTGATCGTTGCTATTCTACCTGCATTTGCAGTTAGGGCTGGTGTCGGTCAGAATTTCGCTCAGTTTTATGGAGGAACATCATTGTTGATTATGGTTGGGGTAATCCTCGACACATTGCAGCAAATTGAAAGTTATCTGCTGATGCGTCATTATGAAGGAATGATGAAATCCGGACGTGTGAAAGGTCGTTCTCAATTTGCTGCGGCTTAGTGCTGGATGATCCACTTAAAGACTGAAGAGGAGATCCAAATCATCAAGGAAAGTGCCCAAATATTGGGCAAAGCCCATGGTGAAATAGCGAAGCTGGTAAAACCTGGAGTGAAAACTTCGGTGCTGGATAAAGTGGCAGAAGAATTTATCCGTGATCATGGAGGCGTTCCGTCCTTCAAGAATTACAATGGTTCTTTTCCTGCTTCACTTTGTATTTCAGTAAACGAGGTGGTTGTACATGGTTTTCCTGGCAACTATGAATTGCGCGAAAAAGATGTAGTAGCCATTGATTGTGGAGTTTACTACAAAGGTTTTCACAGTGATTCAGCTTACACCTACCCGTTGGAAGGTGTAGATGAAAAAACTCTCCTGCTGCTGGAGCGAACCTACGAGTCCTTGTTTAAAGGAATCGAACAAGCTAAAGCAGGTAACCGAATGGGTGATGTGAGTCATGCCATTCAGAGTTATGTAGAAAGTTTTGGATATGGTGTGGTTCGGGAGTTGGTAGGGCATGGAGTGGGTAAAAACCTTCATGAAGATCCTGAAGTTCCGAATTATGGCAAGCGGGGAAAGGGTGTGAAGCTGGTTGTGGGAATGGTATTTGCCATTGAGCCGATGATCAACATGGGAACAAAAAATGTTGTTCAGGAGCGTGATGGATGGACCATACGAACAGCTGACAGAAAGCCATCGGCTCATTTTGAGCACATGGTAGCTGTACGAGAAGATAGAGCAGAAGTGTTAACGACACATAAGTATATAGAAGAAAATTATTCATTTAAGTGGCGAAACAGAAGTCGATAGAACAAGATGGAACGATAATGGAAGCATTATCAAACGCCATGTTTCGTGTTCAGCTAGAAAACGGACATGAAGTGTTGGCGCATATTTCCGGAAAGATGAGGATGCACTACATCCGCATATTACCGGGCGATAAGGTGAGACTGGAAATGTCACCTTATGATTTGACAAAAGGAAGAATTGTATTTAGGTATAAATAGATAGGGTCGTAAGTAATTACGTCTCCACAACTAACAGAGCAATGAAAGTAAAAACATCCATAAAAAAGCGTAGCGCTGATTGTAAGATTATCAGACGCAAAGGCAAGTTGTATGTGATTAACAAGAAGAACCCACGTTATAAGCAAAGACAAGGGTAGTCTTCCGTTGAGTGAGAAGCATTAAAATTTGAAACCGATAATTTAATAACATGGCAAGGATACAAGGTGTCGATATACCAGATAACAAACGAGGTGAGATAAGTCTGACCTATATCTATGGTATTGGCAGAAGAACCGCCCAGAAAATTTTAACGGGTGCCGGTGTAGACTGGAGTAAGAAAGCAAAGGATTGGACCGATGAGGAGTCTAATGCTATTCGTTCCATCATCACGGAAGGTATCAGGGTAGAAGGTGCGCTTCGCTCTGAAGTTCAGTTAAGCATTAAGCGCCTGATGGATATTGGTTGTTACAGGGGGCTGCGTCACCGTAAGGGATTGCCTGTACGCGGACAAACCACCAAAAATAACGCACGTACCCGTAAAGGAAAGCGTAAGACTGTGGCGAATAAGAAGAAAGCCACGAAAGGATAATCATTGATCTGGATATAAAATAATAGTGTAATGTCCTCAGAAAAAAGAAAAGATAAAGCCAAAAAACGTGTAGTGCAGGTCGAGGCCGTAGGCCAGGCTCATATTCACGCAACGTTTAACAACATTGTAATTTCTATGACCAACTCAACCGGTCAGGTTATTACATGGGCATCAGCCGGTAAAATGGGCTTTAAAGGTTCCAAGAAAAACACACCTTATGCGGCTCAGGTTGCTGCACAGGATTGCGCTTCCAGGGCTTTTGAGCTGGGCTTGCGGAAAGTTGAAGTGTTTGTGAAAGGTCCCGGATCAGGCCGTGAGTCGGCTATCCGCACCATTCAGTCAGCCGGAATTGAAGTCACTACCATTAAGGATATGACTCCGCTTCCGCACAATGGTTGCAGACCTCCTAAGAAGAGAAGAGTATAATTAAGTAGAAAAAAAAACGATTGACGAAAGAGGGTTTTAGAATCTGAATTCAACAATCTAAAATAAAAACAGAAATGGCACGATACACAGGCCCAAGAGCTAGAATTTCAAGACGATTTGGAGAGCCCATCTTAGGTGAGAATAAGGCTGTTCAAAAGAAGAACTATGCACCGGGTATGCATGGAAAAGGCAAAAAGAGAAAGCAGTCAGAATATGCTGTGCAGCTTGCTGAGAAGCAAAAGGCAAAGTATATCTACGGATTGTTAGAGCGCCAGTTTGCAAAGCTTTTTGATAAAGCTTCTCGCAAGAAGGGTATTACTGGTGAAACACTCCTTCAATTACTGGAGGCTCGCCTCGATAATGTGGTATACCGTCTCGGCATTGCCCCTACCCGTAGGGCTGCACGTCAGTTGGTTTCCCATAAGCACATTACCGTAAACGGTGATATCGTTAATATTCCTTCGTACACCCTGCGTGCTGGTGATAAAGTAGGTGTTCGTGAAAAATCAAAATCCCTGGAGGCTATCACCACCAGCTTATCCATTCAAGGTGTTAAAAAATACCCTTGGTTGGAGTGGGATGGTAGCGAACTGGAAGGTAAACTAATTCACATTCCGGTACGCCAGGATATCCCCGAGAACATCAATGAGCAGTTGATCGTTGAATTGTACTCGAAGTAATTCTAACTAATTAATAAGAACGCATTATGTCAATATTAGCATTTCAGATTCCGGATAAAGTAGTAATGGAGAAAGCCGATGATTTTCACGGCACCTTTACCTTTAAACCGTTGGAAAAAGGCTACGGTGTTACCATCGGTAATGCTTTACGCAGAATTCTTTTGTCTTCCCTGGAGGGCTATGCCATTACCGGTATTAAAATACCCGGTGTACTTCATGAATTCTCTACCATTGAAGGTGTGGTGGAAGATGTGGCGGAGATCATTCTTAACTTAAAGATGGTTCGCTTCAAGAAAATCACTGATGGTTTCGATACAAAAGTCACTATCAACATTAAAAAACAGAAGCAGTTCAAGGCTGGTGATATCACCAAGTTTACTTCTGCTTTTGAAGTGTTAAACCCGGAGCATGTAATTTGTAACCTTGATGAATCAGCTCAGTTTGAGATTGAGTTAACGATTGAGAAGGGCAGAGGATACCTGCCGGCAGAGGAAAGCAAACCAGCAGAACAGGTATTCGGTTTCATTCCTATTGATGCCATCTTTACACCTATCAAGAATGTAAAGTTTAGTGTGGAAAACACTCGCGTTGAACAAAAGACTGACTACGAAAAATTAGTTCTTGAAATTCAAACAGACGGTTCGATCCACCCTGAGTTGGCTTTGGAAGGCGCTGCACATATTTTAATTAAGCACTTTGCCTTGTTCTCAGATAAGTCAATGGAACTTGAAACCGGCAAAGATGCTGAAGTTGAGCAGGTAGATGAGGAGTTATTGCATATGCGCAAACTTTTGAAGACCGCTCTGCATGATCTGGATTTATCAGTTCGAGCATACAACTGCTTGAAGGCAGCTGATGTAAAAACACTGGGTGACCTGGTAGAGCTGGAAATTTCCGACATGATGAAGTTCAGAAACTTCGGTAAGAAGTCGCTGGCCGAGTTGGAACAACTGGTAGCTGAGAAGGGACTTACCTTTGGTATGGACCTGGTTAAGTATAAACTTGATGAAGATTAATTGAAATGAGACACGGTAAGAAAGTAAACCACCTTGGAAGAACCGCCAGCCACCGGAGCGCATTGCTGTCGAACATGGCCTCTTCTCTCATCCTGAGTAAACGTATCACTACCACGGTAGCAAAGGCTAAAGCATTACGCAAGTATGTTGAGCCTCTTATTACCAAGGCGAAAAGCGATACTATGCATTCCAGGAGAACAGTGTTCTCGTATTTACAGAACAAAGAATCAGTAAAGGAGCTTTTTGGAACGGTAGCTTCCAGAACATCGGAGCGTCCGGGTGGATATACGCGCATTATCAAAATGGCTGATGTTCGTTTAGGTGACAATGCCGAAATGTGCCTGATTGAACTTGTCGATTTCAACGATATCTACAAGAAGGAAGGAACAGCTAAAAAGGCTAAAACCAGAAGAGGTCGTGTGGCAAAAGGTAAGAAGGCTGAGGATGCCCAGGTGGTAGACGAACCCGTAGCAGAAGAAAAGGCAGAAAAGCCGGCAAAAAAGACCTCTAAGAAGGCTGATAAAAAGAGCGAGGAAAAAGAATAGTGAACTATTCTATTCACATAGGAAAAGGATTGGACGTTGTTCAATCCTTTTTTATTTGTGTTTGGCCCGTTAAATCGATTGTGGCGAAAAAGTTTTGGGTTTAGTCCCCGCTTTAGCGCCTGAAGTTTATTTTTGTAAAACCACTAAAACACGTGAGCAAAAAAGCCTACTTACTTCTTGAAGATGGCCTCCTGATGGAGGGAATCCTGATTGGAAAACCAGGTACCACTGGTGGAGAAATATGCTTTAATACAGGCATGACCGGCTATCAGGAGATCTACACTGACCCATCTTATTATGGTCAAATCATAGTTAATACAACGGCCCACATTGGTAACTATGGTACCGTTGATGCCGAGCAGGAATCCGGAACCCCTAAGATTAGTGGATTGGTGGTAAATGATTTCTCAAAAGAATTCAGCCGCTTGACTTCTAATGAAAGTCTTCAGCAGTATTTAGAGAAGCATGGTATTACCGGTATTTCCGATGTTGATACGCGTATGTTGGTGCGTTACATCCGAAGTAAAGGTGCCATGAATGCTTTGATTTCTTCCGAGCTTACTCCTGATGAAATGAAGAAGGAGATTAAAAACGTTCCTTCCATGGATGGCCTGGAACTTTCATCGGTGGTGTCAACAAAACAAGAATATACGGTAGGTGATGAGAGTGCTCCATTTCGTGTAGCAGCTATTGATTTCGGAATCAAGAAAAGTATTCTTACTAATCTGGCGGCACGTGGTTGTTATATAAAGGTATTCCCCGCGAAAGCGAATTTTGCTGATATGGAGGCTTGGGAGCCGCATGGATTTTTCCTTTCCAATGGTCCGGGTGATCCAGCTGTAATGGATTATGCGATTGACACGGTGAAGAAAGTTTTAGAAACAAACAAGCCCGTGTTTGGCATTTGCCTCGGCCACCAATTGTTGGCGTTGGCCAATGGCATTTCAACGTATAAGATGCATCATGGTCATCGGGGATTAAATCACCCGGTTAAAAATCTGGTAACTGGTTTGGGTGAGATGACATCTCAAAACCATGGTTTCGCAGTAAGTGAAAAAGATATTGAAGGCAATAACAATATTGAAGTAACACACCTGCACTTAAATGACAATACCATAATGGGTATTCGTGTGAAAAATAAAAAGGCTTTCTCTGTTCAATATCACCCGGAAGCTTCTCCCGGGCCGCATGATTCGCGTTATCTGTTCGATCAGTTTGTTGAAATGATCAGGCAGGAACAGTTCCAGACAGTTAGTAACTAAAAATAAAATTTATCATCTAAACGAAATATTATGTCCTTGATTGAAAACATTCATGCCCGGCAAATACTTGACAGCCGCGGTAATCCAACTGTTGAAGTAGATGTGGTTACCTCAAGCGGAGCTTATGGGCGCGCAGCGGTTCCATCCGGGGCTTCCACAGGAACGCATGAGGCCGTTGAGCTTCGCGATGGCAATAAAAAGCAATACCTGGGAAAAGGTGTATTGAAAGCCGTGGAAAATGTAAACAATAAAATTGCTTCTGAAGTAGTCGGCTTTTCTGTGTTTGAACAGAATTTGCTTGACAAAATCATGTTGGAGTTGGATGGCACACCTAATAAAGGTAAACTGGGTGCCAATGCCATACTGGGTGTTTCGTTAGCGATTGCTAAAGCTGCTGCTATGGAAGCAGGCTTACCGCTATACCGTTACATAGGAGGCGTTAACGCAAACACACTTCCGGTACCGATGATGAACATTCTGAATGGTGGAAGTCATGCCGATAACGCTATCGACTTTCAGGAGTTTATGGTAATGCCGGTGGGAGCGGATACATTTTCAGAAGCGCTACAAATGGGTGCAGAAGTATTTCACACGCTGAAAAAGGTCTTACATGATAAGGGCCTTTCTACCAACGTGGGTGATGAGGGTGGTTTTGCACCAAACCTGAAGTCGAACGAAGAGGCAATTGAGGTAGTACTGAAAGCCATTGAAAAGGCAGGTTATAAACCAGGTTCAGATATTTTTATTGCACTTGATCCGGCAGCTTCAGAATTCTATGATTCAAAAGCCAAAGTTTATCACTTTAAGAAATCATCAGGTAAAAAGCTCAAGCCTTTGGAAATGGCAGAGTACTGGACAAACTGGTCAAAGAAATATCCGATCATCTCCCTGGAAGATGGTATGGCAGAAGACGACTGGGCTGGTTGGAAAGCCCTCACCGAAAAAATTGGAAACAAGGTTCAATTGGTGGGTGAC
The DNA here is from genome assembly GCA_002344065.1 of Flammeovirgaceae bacterium UBA2366. Classification (GTDB taxonomy): domain Bacteria; phylum Bacteroidota; class Bacteroidia; order Cytophagales; family Cyclobacteriaceae; genus UBA2336. The sequence continues at coordinate 154,075 of DDTK01000005.1, read as the reverse complement.
GATTTGTTTGTAACCAACGTAAAGCGTTTGCAAAAAGGTATTGATGAGAACATCGCCAACGCTATATTGATTAAAGTAAATCAAATCGGGTCGCTTACTGAAACGATTGATGCGGTTAATCTGGCTAAACGAAACGCTTATAAAAGCGTAATGTCGCACCGCTCAGGTGAAACGGAAGACAGTACCATTGCTGATTTAGCCGTGGCGCTGAATACCGGTCAGATAAAAACCGGCTCCGCCTCCCGTTCAGATCGTACAGCCAAGTACAATCAACTTATCCGTATTGAAGAGGAGTTGGGAGAAACAGCATATTTCCCGGGAAGAAAGATGTAGAATTTTTTATGTAGGATACTTAAAAGCCCCGGTAAAATGGGGCTTTTTTAGTTCTTGCCAATAATTTTCTATCTTCGAATACTTTTTAAACGTTTATGCTGAATCGTGTACCTAAGGTTTTTCGCAATTTTTATATGGTTGCTGGCCTCATTTTTTTAACCTGGATGCTCTTCCTCGACTCGAATGATTTTATGTCTCGGTATAAATTATCGGCCAAGCTTCGTGCCTTGGAAAATGAGAAGGAATATTATGAGGAGAAAATAAAGGAAGTGGAAAAGGACCGCGAAGAACTTTTTGGCGACCGGGAATCGTTAGAGAAATTTGCCCGTGAAAAATATTTGATGAAGAAGGAAAACGAAGATGTGTTTGTAATCGTTGAAGAATAAAAAATACTATGCGAGCATTCGTTATCTCTCTACTTGTGGTTGTTGGCGTTGGCACTACATGGGCACAAGGCGAAAACAACAGTTTAAAAGACGTTCCATTTAAAGAAAGAGTGTTTACCGGTGGTGGATTTGGAATGGGCTTTAATAACTTCCAGGATTATGTTTCTGTTTCACCAGTAATTGGATATTCCTTTACACGAAAATTCATGGGCGGTGTCGGACTTTCTTATCAGTTCGTAAAGTACAAGAATGTTTTGCCGGGTAAAGATGTTAATGCCAACAACTATGGTATAAATCCTTTTTTGCGTTTTAATGTGATACAGGGTTTTTTCCTCCAAACTGAGTTTGAGCACCTTAACTATGAGTTTATTAACTACCCCCCACTGGAAACAACACGTGAGGCCTTTAACAGCTTTCTAGGTGGCGGAGGATACATTCAGCCTATCGGTAGAAATGCTGCTTTTTTTGCAATGGTGTTGTACAACTTCAATTTTCAAACACCGGCACCTGGTGAGTATGCTCCCTACTATAATCCATGGATTTTACGGGTAGGGGTAAATGTTGGTGGATTTATTTTCTAGAAAGTAACACCTAGTTTTTTACCAAGCTCTTTTAGGTCCTCCACCACTTTTGGATTAAGCGGTATCCCTTCATTTTTTCTTCGTGCACTCATCTCGCGCTCGGGATCGCCATGAATTAATACTTTATCTTTTCCCTCAATAGTTTTTGCTGCCCGAAACCGCGTAATCCAGTTGTCCATATGTTTTTTGAATTCATCGGCAGGCCGGAAAGCATCCACACGCATCGCACCTAAAAAATGACCAATGCCTTCGCCAACCGGATCGGCAGGCGGATGTAAAAAAGCAACAAAGGGTGGAACCCACGGCCCATAGTTGGCGCCTGAAAGCACAGCCGATAAAATATCCACCATGGCCCCAAGTCCGTAACCTTTATGACTGCCATGTTCATAGTCACTGCCTAACGGAATCAATGCCCCGCCATCTTTTAACTCGTGTGGATTAGCTGAAGGCATTCCGTCTTTTGTTTGAATCCAACCCAGCGGAGCTTCTTTATTTTTTCGCTGAAGGATCTCAAGCTTACCATTGGCTGCCGTGGTGGTGGCCATGTCGAGTAAGAAAGGAGGTTGCTTATCAGCTGGTACGGCAATGGAGATAGGGTTTGTTCCCAGCAGCCGTTCAACAGAAAAAGTTGGGGCTACCAATGGGCTGGCGTTCGTCATCGCCCAGCCAATCATATCGTGTTGCAGGGCCATCATGGTATGGTAGCCGGCAATACCAAAATGGTTTGAGTTTTTGACCGCCACCCATCCGGTTCCGGCTGTCTTGGCTTTTGCGATGGCAATTTCCATAGCCCTAGGCGCCACTACCAGGCCCAACCCACCATCACCATCCACCACGGCTGTGCTGAGCGATTCATGAACAATTCTAATATTGGGTGAGGCATTTATACGTTTGGCTTCCCATAAGCGTACATAGCCGGATAGCCGGGCCAAGCCGTGCGAATCGATACCCCGAAGATCGGCCGAGAGCAATACCTCGGTGGCGAGGTTGGCATCATCATCGGAGCATCCAATTTTTTTGAAAATTCCAAAACTGAAGTGCCGAAGGGATTTAACCGGAAATACGTGTTCATCTGTCATGGCGCAAAGATAATCTCAATTGAATAAGCCATCCTAAAACCATTTTGTGGCGCAGCACGATTTTAAGGTTAATTTCGTTATGGAATTTGCCTGCTATGTGCATCTGGCAAATAAACTCAACTACTATGAAGCAAATTATTTTTATTTACCTGCTGGTGGCGATGTTCCCGGCATTTTCCCAATCCGAAAAACACGTAGATTCCAAAATCAGTGGAGTAACGGTGTTTTTGAACCGGGCCCAGGTAACACGCGAGGTAAAAAGCCGTGTAGACGCAGGCCGTACCAATCTTATTGTATCAGGTTTGACTTCGCAACTTGATCAGGAAAGTATACAGGTATCAGGAAAAGGAAACATCACTATACTGGGGATCAATCATAACCAGAATTACCTGAGTGAGTTCAACATGCCCAAGAAGTTGGTGATGTTAAGGGACTCGCTTGAGATTTATAAACGCCAGCTTGCGCAGGAGCAACATCAAAAGGATATCCTCACAAAAGAGGAACAAATGATTTTGAGTAATCAGAAAATTGGCGGGGCTAACCAGAACGTTTCGGTGAATGAACTTAAAGCTATGGCCGATTTTTACCGCATCCGGTTGGGCGAAATCGGTTTATCGAAAATGAAAGCTGATGATAAGATTAAGAAGATCAACGAGCGTATGACCAAACTCAATCAACAAATACGCGAGCAAAACGAATTGTACAGTCGCAACACCAGTGAAATTGTGATCAGTGTTTCTGCGGATGCAGCCACAAGTGTAGAACTGGAAGTAAATTATGTAGTAGGTAATGCCGGCTGGTATCCGGTGTATGATTTACGGGCCATCAACACTAAATCCCCTGTACAACTCAACTATAAAGCCAACGTGTTTCAAAGCACGGGTGAGGAGTGGAGTAATGTTCGCCTGAGGCTTTCAACGGCAAATCCAAGTCTGGGCGGTGTAAAACCTGAACTTTACAGCTGGTATCTTGATTTCTACCAACCTCCATATGTTGGTCTTAAAGGCAAGGCTGCCGGTGTTCAGGTACAACGCTCTGTTGATAAACGGGAAGATATGCCTGCTGAGGAACTAAGCATGGCGATGCCTAGTGTTTCCAGCGTTGCCGACTTTACTCAAACCGTACAAACCTCATTGAACACCGAGTTTGATATAAGTTTACCCTACACGGTTTTGTCTGCTGCTAAACCAACTTTGGTGGATATTCAAAAGCATGATATGAAAGCCGTGTACCAATATGCGGTAGCCCCTAAACTTGATACCGATGCCTTTCTGTTGGCAAAAGCTGTGGGATGGGAAGATTTTAACTTGCTGCCGGGCGAGGCCAATGTTTTCTTTGAAGGAACCTTTGTAGGTAAAACATACCTCGATCCGAATAATTTGAAAGACACACTTTCTGTTTCGTTGGGCAGGGATAAGCGCATTGTTGTGAAACGTGAAAAGGTAAAAGATTTCACCACACGAAGAACCATTGCTTCCAATTTACGCGAAGCCTATGCATGGGAAATTTCGGTGCGCAATACCCGAAACGAGCCGGTAAAGATTACCGTAGAAGATCATTTGCCGCTTTCCCGTAACAGCCAGATTGAAGTTACTGTACTGGATGTAGGTGGAGCAAAGCATAATAAGGATACCGGTAAACTTTTATGGGACATGAACCTTCAGCCGAATGAAACCCGTAAGGTGGTGTTCAAATATGAGGTGAAGTACCCGAAGGACAGACAGATTAGTGGGTTGTAGATTCAGGGCAGCTTCAAATCCAAAAAGTTCTTCATTGCGAGGGAGGTACGACCGAAGCAATCCCAATCTAAGTGTTTGGTTCTCACACTGTAGCATGGGATTGCTTTGTCACAAAGCGATGGTCGTAAACAAATCTACCCTAAAAGAATACGACTAGACTTTTTGATAACTAAAACAATTATCTTCGAGAATGAGACGGCATCCTGTTAAAAGTACGGCCATCAAAAATGAAGAATAATATATTTTTTATCGCCCTGGTAGCCGCTATGGCCGGTTTCCTTTTTGGATTTGATACGGTCGTAATATCCGGAGCCAACCTTCCCATCAGGAATTTGTGGAATACATCACCTTGGTTTCACGGTTTTTTCATTATGTCGATGGCGCTGTGGGGTACTGTAATTGGTGCCTTGTTTGGCGGGGCACCAACGGAGAAATATGGCCGGAAGAAAGTGTTGTTTTGGATTGGGTTATTGTACACAGCCTCAGCCGTTGGTTCGGCATTGGCTCCCGATCCCTATACGTTTTCTTTCTTTCGATTTATCGGAGGTGTTGGCGTTGGAGTTTCCTCTATTGCGGCTCCAACGTATATAGCAGAAATTTCTACTTCAGGGATGCGCGGTCGCCTGGTGGCCATGTACCAGTTCAATATTGTGTTCGGAATATTGATAGCCTTTATCTCCAACTACCTTTTACAGGGATTTGGTGGCATCAACGATTGGCGCTGGATGCTGGGTGTGGAAGCCTTACCTGCAATTTTATACACAGTAATGGTTATGCGTGTTCCTGAAAGTCCGCGCTGGTTGATTACCAAAAAGAACGACTCGGAAATAGCCAAGAAAGTTTTGGCAGCTCTGGGGTCGGTTAATCCCGCTGAAGATGTTAAGACCATTAAAGCAGCGAATGAGCGTGTAGAGAGTGCTCATCACCATGAACCTTTCTTTAGCCGCAAGTACAGTAAGCTTATTCTGCTGGCCTTTTTCATAGCCTTTTTCAATCAGCTCTCCGGAATTAATTTTATTCTATACTACGCCCCGGAAATTCTTGAGCGTGCCGGCCTTGCCGCTAAAGATTCGCTGTTCAATTCAATAGCTATTGGTGGTATAAATCTTATTTTCACCTTTGTTGGGCTTTATCTGATCGACCGGACTGGAAGAAAGAATTTGCTTATTATTGGATCACTGGGTTACATCATCAGCCTTTCGGTCGTTTCCTATTCTTTTTATATCGGTGCAAGCCCCGGGTTAATGATGACCTTCTTACTTGTTTTTATAGCGTCACATGCCATGGGCCAGGGCTCTGTTATCTGGGTATTTATTTCTGAGATTTTTCCGAATGCCATACGGGCTTATGGTCAATCGTTTGGATGCAGTGTGCACTGGGTTTTTGCCGCAATAATTACCTTAATCACCCCGGTATTTTTGGATCAATCGAAGGGGTTATTGCGAAACGACCCATGGATTATCTTCGCTTTTTTTGCGGGCATGATGGTGTTGCAGCTACTTTGGGCATTGATAAAATTTCCGGAAACAAAAGGTGTGTCGCTGGAGGATATTCAAAAGAAGCTTGGAATCAGCTAAAGGATTTACTCACGTGTGCAAGGGCTCCTTCTTTCAGTGAGTAGCTTGATACACGTATGTTTGTGAGGGGATGGTGATCTAAAATATAGCGGATCAGGCAGCAGGCAACCACAATCATATCTACACGCATTTCAATCATGCCCGGTATGGCCAGCCTTTCTATGCGATTTTTTTGAATTAGTTCAGAAAATATTTTTTCAAAACCTTCCAATGATAAAGGAGTTTCACGGTCATCATCATTTTTAAAGATGGAATGCTGCAGACAATAAATATCACTTAGTGTATCAAATGTGCCGGAGGAACCAACCATTGTTTCAGGTTTATAAATGGTTAATGCTTCAAATAGGGGTGATAATGTTTTCTGAAAGTGCTCATTAAGTTTTGAGATTTCAGCCGGGGCTATCGGATCGCTTTTATGAAACAATTCCAGCAGTCGTTGTGCCCCGATCTCAATGCTTTTCTTCCAGAAAATCTGTTTTGCATCGCCTATAATGAACTCAACGCTCCCTCCCCCGATATCTATAATTAATGATTTTGTATTCCCAAGGTTAACGGCAGAACAAACACCGTGATAAATGAATTCTGCTTCCTGGTCTCCTGAAATCAGGGTCACAGCAATACCTGTTTCCACCTTTAGCTTTTCCAGTACTTCTTCTTTATTGGTTGCATTTCGCAAGGCACTGGTTCCAAAGGCGAACACTTTGGTTATTTGAAGGGAGTCTATTTTCTTTTTAAAAAAGTTGAGGGTCTTTATGGCCCGATCCAGCCCATCTGAGGGGATTATATTATTGTTTATGCCCCCCTTGCCAATCTTTACTGCCTGCCGGTCGCGGTGGGCAATATGAAACGAATCACCCAGTTTTTCGGCAATCAACAGGTGAAAGGTGTTCGTCCCTAAATCAATAATGGCCAGCCGGTTGTTCATGATGAATTTGGGTCAATTTAATACTTCCTTTAACTATATTTCGAACCTAAATTCAGGTCATGGCAAAGCGAGAACTTACCGATTCCATCCTCCAGCAAAAGTTTGATGAGTTAGAAAGAAAGAGTAAAGAATCCCTTTTAGGTGGAGGAGAAAAACGAATTGATCAGCAACATAAAAAAGGAAAACTAACCGCCAGGGAAAGAATCCAGCTATTGTTGGATGAAGGTTCGTTTGAGGAACTCGGAAAATTTGTAATGCACCGGTGCAAGGATTTTGGACTGGATAAGGAGTACTATTTAGGTGATGGAGTGGTAACAGGGTTTGGTACAGTTAACGGCAGGTTGGTATATGTTTTTTCGCAGGACTTTACTGTGTTTGGCGGATCCTTGTCGGAGACCCATGCGGAGAAAATTGTAAAGCTGATGGAGCTGGCCATGAAAAATGGTGCACCCATTATCGGGTTAAATGACTCCGGTGGTGCACGAATACAGGAAGGTGTGGTTTCACTAGGGGGTTATGCAGATATTTTTTACCGGAATACGTTGGCTTCTGGCGTGATACCACAAATATCTGCTATCATGGGCCCTTGTGCCGGTGGAGCGGTTTACTCTCCTGCCATTACCGATTTTATTTTGATGGTAGAAAATACCTCCTTCATGTTTGTTACCGGCCCCAATGTGGTAAAGACGGTAACCCATGAAGATGTAACATCCGAAGAGTTAGGCGGTGCCATTACGCACAGTACCAAAAGCGGGGTTACCCATTTTGCTTGTGCAAATGAATTGGAATGCATACAATATATTAAAAAACTACTGAGTTACGTACCACAAAACTGCGAAGATGAAGTTCCGCGGTTGCCCTATGCGGCCGGTGACGAAAGCCGTCCGAAATTAAATGAGATCATTCCATCCAATCCAAACCAGCCCTACGATATGCGCGAGGTGATTGATGGTATTGTGGACGAAGGATCATTCTTTGAAGTGCATAAAAACTTTGCAGAAAATATAGTTGTTGGTTTTGCGAGACTTGCCGGTCGTAGTGTTGGTGTTGTCGGAAACCAACCGGCTTCATTGGCAGGCGTGTTGGACATTGATGCCAGTGTAAAAGGTGCGCGCTTTGTACGCTTTTGCGATAGTTTTAATATTCCGTTGTTGGTGCTGGAAGATGTTCCGGGATTTTTACCGGGCACCGATCAGGAGTGGAACGCCATCATTACCAATGGGGCTAAATTGTTGTATGCTTTTTCAGAAGCTACCGTGCCACGGGTAACGGTAATCACGCGAAAGGCTTATGGTGGTGCTTATGATGTAATGAATTCAAAGCACATTGGAGCCGATATGAACTATGCGTGGCCAACGGCAGAGATTGCGGTGATGGGGGCAAAAGGTGCAGCCGAGATAATTTTCAAAAAGGACATTTCAGAGGCAGCCGATCCGCAAGCTAAGCTAAATGAAAAAGTAGATGAATATACCCGCAAATTTGCCAATCCATATCGGGCTGCACACCGTGGATATATTGATGAAGTTATTTACCCGGATCAAACACGTGAGAAATTAATCCGGGCATTTCAGATGTTGGAAAATAAGGTAGCTACCTTGCCAAAGAAAAAACACGGTAACATTCCGTTATAATTAAGTTGATCAAAAAATCGATTAATCAATATCACTATGGACAAAAAAAGTAAATCCTTTCTCTTTGAATACCTCAACAACGCATCACCTACAGGCTTTGAACATTCCGGGCAGCAAATTTGGCTGAACTACCTGAAGCCCTACATTGATGACTATATGGTTGATGTGTACGGCACGGTGGTGGGTGTGGTTAACCCTAAAGCATCGTATAAAGTTGTTATTGAAGCCCATGCTGATGAGATATCGTGGTTTGTAGGCTACATCACGGATGACGGTTACATCTATGTCAAGCGTAATGGTGGATCGGACCACCAGATTGCACCTTCTATGCGTGTTAATATTCATACCGATAGAGGCATTGTAAAAGGTGTTTTTGGCTGGCCCGCCATTCACGTTCGTGATGCCGCAAAGGAAGAACCACCTTCATTGAAAAATATATTTATTGATATAGGCTGTGAATCGAAGAAGGAAGTGGAAGCGCGTGGCGTTCATGTGGGTTGTGTGATCACATTTGAGGATGAGCTGATAGAGATGAACAAGAATTATCTGGTGGGCCGTGCGCTGGATAATCGTATGGGTGGATTTATGATTGCTGAGGTGGCCAGAAGATTAAAAGAGAACAAGAAAAAACTTCCTTTCTGCCTTTACATTGTGAACTCGGTGCAGGAAGAAATTGGGTTGCGGGGCGCTGAAATGATTTCGCGCAGGCTAAAGCCTGATCTGGCTATTTGTACCGATGTAACCCACGATACCTGCTCACCCATGTATAGCAAGAAAGATACTGGACATATTAAATGCGGAACCGGACCAGTTTTATGTTACGGTCCCGCGGTACAGAACAATGTTCTTAAAATGATCATCCAAACGGCTGAAAAGAGAAAAATACCGTTCCAACGTCAGGCGGTAAGTCGTTCAACAGGCACAGACACGGATTCCTTTGCCTATTCGGCTGAGGGTGTTGCTTCAGCGCTCATTTCTCTTCCGCTGAAATACATGCACACCACCGTTGAAACTGTTCATAAGGATGATGTGGAGAATGTGATCAAGCTTATTTATGAAGTATTGCTACAGGCAAAACCTGGCCACGACTTCCGATATATAAAATAGGGCTTGATTTTAACATTTTAGGCAGATTTCAGGATTCCAGTTATAGATTTGAAAGTCTCATTTTTGGACAGAAATCAGCCCAATATCCAATGATTTCTTTGTTATTATCGAAATTAGAGGCTTTTGGTGCAGATCCTCGCACTTCTGCACCACTTTTGTTTAACGTGGTTGTTTTTAAAAGTAGGTAAAAACCTTACATCAGAAAGATAAGTAAAGGCTTAGAAATTACTGATTTTGAAGGGTAGGCTACTTTTGTATCGTAAGGTTGACGAAAAAACAAAACATTAAACAAATATTAACCTCTCTAGTTATGAAAAAAGTAAGCTTAGTTCTAATCGCAATTGCATTCAGCGTTTCTTCTTTTGCACAAGAAAGACCTAATCATGAAATCCATGCTGCCATGCTTTTTAACTTTATTAAGTATGTGCAATGGCCCGATGATGGATCAGGTGGGGAGTTCGTTGTAGGTGTTATTGGTGAAGATGATGTATTCAATACATTAAAGACCTGGTATGATGGCAAGCCTAAAGGCAGCAAAAAGTATGTTATTAAAAAACTTGCTTCTGGTGCTGATACCGGTGATTGTCAGGTAGTGTACATCGGAAAGAACAAGAGTAAGGAATTTGAAACAGTTAAGAATACTGTAGGTGGCAAGCCTGTATTAACAGTAACCGATGGTAACGGTCTTGGTCAGAAAGGTAGCTGCATTAACTTTAAAGTTATTGACGGCAAACTGAAGTGGGAGCTTAATCAATCTACTTTCAGCAATTCGAACCTTAAGGTATCCAATCAGCTGAGCTCCATGTCTATCTTAATCTAATCGAAAATGATATTACTTCCCCACGACCCACGGGGAGGTAAGTTTTAACGAACTAAGTTTACTTAGCCAACGTTTTAACTACACATAACGCGCAGGGGCACGGAGTTTTATTGAGAGGGTCTTTCTTCGTGTACTCTGTGCGTTTTTCATCAAAGAGCATCTTTTGTTTACAAAGGGTGCTCTTTTACTTTTGTGCCTATGGGCATAAAAACCTTTATTGATCAGATGGGAAGCCCGGTCAAAATTTCCGATCCGCCCAAAAGAATTATTTCCCTGGTTCCATCTCAAACAGAATTGTTGGCAGATCTTGGTTTGGACAACGAAGTGATGGGTATCACTAAGTTCTGTATTCATCCGGGGCACTGGCGAAGGGATAAAGCAGTTGTTGGTGGAACCAAAAACTTTCATTTTGATCGCATCCATAGACTTCATCCGGATTTGATTATCGGTAACAAAGAGGAGAATTATCAGGAGGGCATTGAACAGCTAAGGCAGCACTATCCTGTATGGATGAGTAATGTTACCACACCCGATGACGCCTTTAACATGATTCTTGAGGTAGGTAAGATTACTAAAAGGGAGGTTGCAGCAGAGACCTTAACATCTGCTATTCGGAAGTCATGGGAAGGCATGATACAGCTACCTTCTTTGCATGTTTTGTACCTGATCTGGCGAAAGCCCTGGATGGGCGCTGCCCTCGGAACGTTTATTGATTCAATGATTAACGTATCAGGTTTGAAGAATTGTCTTTTCAATCATTCACGATACCCGGAACTTTCAGAAGAAGAAATCCAATCGTTGAATCCTGATTTGGTTTTTCTTTCATCTGAGCCTTACCCATTCAGGGAAGACCATATTCATGAGCTTAAAACTATTCTACCGGCAAGCAAAATTATGTTGGTTGATGGCGAAATGTTCTCCTGGTATGGAAGCCGTTTACGTTTGTTTGCTGATTATATCAAGAAGCTTCGTTCTCAAGTAATGTAAACCCCACCTTTTTAAGATCATTCCAAAATCCCGGGTAGGATTTTCTGACCACTAAAGGATTTTCTACTGAGATATCAGCCAGACAAGCCAGCGGGGCAAAAGCCATGGCCATGCGGTGATCAAGATATGTGTTGAAAGCTGGGATTTTATCCGGTAACTTCTGTGTGGGTATTAATTTCCAATCCGAACCGGTTTCAATTAACTGTGCACCAATTTTTTGAAGCTCCGTGTGCAGTGCTTCAATGCGATCAGTTTCTTTTATACGTAAACTTTCCAGCCCTGTAAATGTCCCCTGGATTCCTTTTGCAGCACACACTACCGCCACGGTTTGTGCCAGATCAGGACAATGTGAAAAATCCCAACTAAATTCAGGTAGAGGATCTTTCTTAGTCAATAACTGTGTATTTCCTCGTGGTTCTGCTTTTACACCAAGCTGCTCCATCATGTCAACGATTACACGATCACCCTGAAGGGAACGTAAGGCTATGTTCGGCAAGGTGATTTCGGCCTGAATGGCAAGCGCAGTGAACGCAAACCAATAACTCGCTGCCGACCAGTCTGCTTCAACCGTATACCGGCAAGATTTATAGTGTTGGTGAGCAATTTCAATAACCGTATCCCCAACAAGTACTTCAGCACCGAATTTGCGCATTAATGAAGCGGTCATTTCAATATATGGCCGACTGCCAATTTTGCCCTCCAGCATTAAGGTCAATCCCATCGGCAGGGCTGGTGCAATCATCATCAATGCGGAAATGTACTGGCTGCTAACATCCCCACGAATAGTTAGTTGATTGGTTTTTTGGTCGTTAAATCCGACTATTTCAAGGGGTGGAAAGCCGTCTTTTTCGAGGTAATCAATCCGGGCACCAAGTTTTCTCAATGCATCTGCAAGGATGCCAATGGGGCGAAGCTTCATACGCTCCGTTCCGGTAAGTATTTTTTGTTGATTGGTGATGGCCAGGTAAGCCGTAAGAAACCGCATAGTTGTGCCTGCATCTTCAACATCCAGCACCTGATCGGTGCTGTTCACCAGTTGTTTCATCAGTACCGTGTCATTGGCCTCAGAAAGATTAAGTAATTCGGATTGATTTCCGCCCAGCGCATTTATAATCAACACCCGGTTGCTGATACTTTTTGATGCAGGAAGATTGGTTACCGATCCCGAAAGGCTATTTTTTTTTGAAATGTGAATGTAAGTGCTCACGGTTCCGAATAGTTGTTAGGAAGAGCACGCAAATTAGTTAAAGATTTCTTTAACCCTGTGAAACAATTGATCCTCAAATACAGTTAACTTTGTTATATGAATAAAACAGGTAAAATAACGTTGGGATTGGGAATTGCGTCAGCGGCAGTTTTAGCAGCGTGGCTCTTTACTGGCGACAGAAAAAAGAAGACCACAGATTTTATTGCAAAAAAAGCTGATGAATTAAAGCGCAACATTCAGAAGAAGATTGAGTCTTTCGATGATTCGGAAGCTCATTACATCTGAAGTGACCGGTAATATGCCAGAGCATCTACAATCTCATTCTCAGTAACTTCACAATCCCACCGGGCTTTCCCAATGCCTTCGGAAAGCACGCATAAAATCCTTTTGCCTTTATTTTTTTTATCCTGACTGCATAGTCCTGCAATGGCGTGCAAATTCTCTGAACCAATGTTCAGCTTTCCGAATACTTTTAAAATAAACTCAGAAATTTCATTCAGTTCAGTCTCGCTGAGGATTCCCCGCTTTTTGGAAAGCCATGCTTCTGCAACCAACCCGGCTGCCACAGCTTCTCCATGCAGAATTTTATTTCCAGCTTTTAAAAAGAACGATTCAAGAGCATGGCCAATAGTATGACCTGCATTAAGGATTTTTCTCATGCCCTGCTCCGTAGGATCTTGCTGCACAACAGAAGACTTAAATTCAGCCGAATGGCGGAGTAATACATCCCAGGGCTGATTGTCCAACGTGTTGCTGCGAAGCTCATTCCACAAGGTTCGATCAGAAATGAGGGCATGCTTGATTACTTCTGCAAAACCAGAACGCAATTCCTCTGTTGGCAGCGTTTTCAGAAACTCGCTGTAAATAACAGTCAGTTTGGGTTCCTTAAAAACACCAATATGATTTTTGAAGTGATGAAAATCGATGCCCAGTTTTCCGCCAATGCTGGCATCGGCCATCGCCAGCAAGGTGGTGGGGATTAGTATAAAGTCTATTCCACGCTTATACGTAGCAGCACAAAACCCGCCCATATCGCCAAGCACGCCTCCCCCCAACACAATAAGAATGGAATGCCGGTCCAATTCAAGGTTGGTCATCTGTTTCCAGATTTCTTCACATGTTTTAAGGGTTTTGTTTTCCTCTCCGCTTGATATGGTAATAACCGAATGATCCGGCAGGAGTGATTTCAACAATGGATAGCAGTGTGTTAGGGTATTTTCATCTGTCAAAACCATAACTTTACTAAACGACCATTTTTGCAAATAGAGACTCAGAAATGGCCCCGGGTTGTCGGCTAGCTTGATATTATTCGGGAGCATTACTTTTCAGGTTCCGAAGTTTTATTCATGATCTCCGTTTGAATGCGAATGGATTCATCATGAATGATCTTATACAATTCGCGCACAAAATCAGGTGATACGTGTGCCAGTTTAGCCCACTCAGGCCGGGTGTTCATAATTTCATTCCAACGCTCCAACTGAAAGACCGTTACGTTATTTTCTTTTTTATACTCCCCGATTTGCTCGGTTAGTTTCGTGCGCGTGGAAAGCAATTCAATAACTTCCTGATCCAGGTGATCAATTTTTTCACGCAAAGCTTCCAGTTGATTTAAAAACAAGGCGTTGGATGACAGTCGTTCACTTACGCGAAGGTCTTTTATGATTTCAGCCAGCCTGTCTGGAGTAACCTGTTGTTGCGCATCACTCAGGGCACGATCAGGATAAGGGTGGGTTTCAATCATCAGTCCGTCATAATCAAGATCAAGGGCTTTTTGGGACACTTCAAAAATCATATTCCGATTACCGGCAATATGACTGGGATCAGCAATGAGCGGTAATTCAGGATGCAATGTTTTCAATTCAAGCGCAATTTGCCAAAGGGGCTGATTGCGGAACCGTGATTTTTGAAAAGATGAAAAGCCCCGGTGAATAGCCCCTAGTTTTTGAATGCCTGCACGGTTCAGCCTTTCAAGCGCTCCAATCCATAGTGATAGTTCAGGGTTAATCGGATTTTTAACCAGCACAATTTTATCGATTCCCTGTAAGGCATCAGCAATTTCCTGAACGGTGAATGGATTTACTGTGGTGCGTGCTCCAACCCAAAGTATTTCTACACCGGCTTCACAGGCCAGTTCAACATGTGCCGGATTCGCTACCTCAATGGCAAATGCCAAACCGGTTTTCTGTTTTACTTCTTTTATCCAGGTCAGTGCTTCCTTGCCCTTGCCTTCAAACGAGTTGGGGCGCGTACGGGGTTTCCATACACCTGCGCGCATAACGGAAATTCCCATTGTTTTAACAGCTTGTGCTACCGTTAAAAGTTGTTCAGGGCCTTCTGCACTGCAAGGCCCGGCAATCAACAAGGGTTGATGAGATGTTTTAAAGGCAGAAATCCAATTGGTGAGTTTCATAAAGTCAGAAAATTAATCAAAGCCAGGCACATATGACCTATGGCAATGAAGGAACAAAAGTGTGGCTTTAAAGTTTTAAGTGTGCTTTTTGGTCACTTTTTCAGCATTTAAATGACCTTGTAACTTAAAGCCTGCGCTATATATATTTACGCCATCATTTACGTATGGAATCATCACCCAAAATTTCCTTTGACGACACCGCAACTGCCTTTGCCTATAAGTCGGATGCTGAACTTAAAAAAGCTAACTTCATTTTTTCCCTGGTAAATCACCCGTGGATTTCAGCCCTGGCCACAAGCCTGGTAAAATTTGCGCTAGCCTTGAGGCTGCCCGTGGAGGGTATAATTAAGAAAACCGTGTTTTATCATTTTTGTGGTGGTGAAAGCATTGATAAGGCAGCCCATGCCGTAGAGGTTTTGGGAAAGTTTCATGTAGGCGCCATTCTTGATTATTCTGTAGAGGGTGAGAAATCTGAAGCTGGTTTTGATGCTACGTTGGAGGAAACCTTGCGCACGATTGAAAAAGCACACGGCTCATCCAACATTCCGTTTTGTGTATTTAAACCAACCGGCTTAGGCTCGGCCGAACTGCTGACCAAAGTTCAGGCGAATGAAAAACTTTCGGCCGCTGATGAGGCAGCCTACCAACGCATCATCAACCGGTTCGATCGTGTATGTGCAAAAGGTCATGCATACGGAATACCCATCATGATTGATGCGGAAGACTCGTGGTACCAAAACCCGATTGACCGTATTGTGCTGGACTTGATGAAAAAGTACAATCAGGAGAAGGCGATTGTGTACAATACGTATCAGCTCTATCGCACAGCTGGATTACCCAATCTTCGCGATCATTTTCATGAAGCCGTGATGAACAACGTATACTTTGGGGCCAAACTGGTGCGCGGTGCTTACATGGAAAAGGAACGGGCACGTGCCAAAAAAATGGGATATGAAAGCCCCATCCATCCCAACAAGGAAGCTACCGATGATGCGTTTAACAAAGCGCTCGCTTTTTGTATCGATAACAAGCAACGTGTTTCTGTTATGTGCGGCTCGCACAATGAATACAGTAACTATTATCTGTCGGTGTTAATGGACAAGCACAGTATGAAACCTGATGATAGACGTGCCTGGTTCGCCCAGCTCTACGGCATGAGCGATAATATTTCTTTCAACCTGGCGAAGGCTGGATACAATGTGGTTAAGTATCTGCCCTACGGACCGGTGCGTTCGGTAATGCCGTACCTGCTACGCAGGGCTGCGGAGAATACTTCGGTAGCCGGGCAGAGCAGTCGTGAATTGACTTTTATTAAGAAGGAGCTGAAGCGGAGAAAAAATAAATCAATTTGATATAACGATGAGAAAAAACTTATTGTTAGTCACACTTCTATTCCCCTCTTTGTTCCCTTGCCCAATTTGGTGTAGCCTATCATCAATCTGAAATACCATTTATAAGTTTTAACTACGAGTTTAAGGAAAGGCTGCGGCCGGAGTTACGGATTTTAACAGATGTTTATTGGGACATTGAGCAACTTGAGGGTGTAATTAATTATAACATACTGGCGAAGCCTGATTATTCATTTTATGTAGGTGGTGGTTTAAATTTTTATTATGAAAGTTTGGTGTTTCCTGTGGGCTTCAATTTTTATCCTTTTGAGCGTAAGAAACTCGGCTTCCACATTGAACTAACTCCATTTGTTTCTGACGACCTTATTTTACGTGGAAGCTGGGGTATCCGTTATCGGTTCAGAAAGGAGTAAGGCCAGCATTTTTCCACCTGATCCAGGGAAACCCCATGTCCTACTCATCAAGGGTAAGTAAATCCTTATCCGTTGCTGCTTACGGGTACGATTTACCTGTACAGAGTTTATCAGCCCGTTATTTCCCTTATTTTTGCCGGAAATAAATCGAGAAATGCAGTTAAGCGAACAAGAAATCATACGCAGACAGGCGAAAGAAGAATTGGAAAAACTGGGCATTGACCCCTACCCGGCAGAGCTTTTCGAAGTGAATGCTTCGGCCGCTGAGATTCTTGAAAACTACGAGCGTCACAAAAGCGACTATCGCCAGATTTCCATTGCCGGACGTATCATGAGCCGCAGGATTATGGGCTCGGCCTCGTTTGCTGAATTGCAAGATGAGACCGGTCGTATTCAAATTTACATCCGCAGGGACGACATATGCCCGGGCGAGGATAAAGCCTTATACAACACCGTATTTAAAAAGCTTATTGATATTGGCGACATCGTTGGGGTGAAAGGCTATGGGTTCACCACACAAACCGGAGAAATTT
Source organism: Flammeovirgaceae bacterium UBA2366 (assembly GCA_002344065.1). Classification (GTDB taxonomy): domain Bacteria; phylum Bacteroidota; class Bacteroidia; order Cytophagales; family Cyclobacteriaceae; genus UBA2336. The sequence continues at coordinate 136,998 of DDTK01000005.1, read as the reverse complement.
CTATTCATGTAACTGATTTAAAAATCCTTTCAAAATCGTTGCGTCCTTTGCCGGTGGTGAAGGAAACCACCGATGAGCAAGGGGTGGTGCACAAGCATGATGCCTTCAGCGATCCTGAACAACGCTACCGCATGCGCTATGTTGATTTGATTGTTAACCCTGAAGTGCGCGATACCTTTATCAAGCGAACCCAACTGGTTAACTCCATGCGCCAGTATCTGAATGATAAGGCTTATTTAGAAGTAGAAACTCCTGTACTACAGCCACTATATGGTGGTGCAGCTGCCCGACCATTTAAAACGCACCACAATACACTGGACATGACACTGTACCTGCGTATTGCCAACGAGTTGTATTTGAAGCGACTGATTGTAGGCGGCTACAACGGTGTGTATGAATTCTCGAAAGACTTTCGCAACGAAGGTATGTCGCGGTTCCACAATCCGGAGTTTACGCAGGTTGAGTTATATGTGGCGTACAAAGATTATTTCTGGATGATGGACCTGGTGGAGGAGATGATTGAAAAAGTCGCCATTGATTTGCACGGCACCACCAAAGTGAGAGTAGGCCAACATGAAATTGATTTTCGCAGGCCGTGGAAACGTTTCACCATGTTTGAGGCGATACAACATTTTACGGGCATTGATATTTCCGCTTTGGATGAAGTCGCTTTGCGCGAAACGTGTACCAAGCTTCATGTTCCAGTAGATGAAACCATGGCTAAAGGAAAACTTATTGATGCCATCTTTGGTGAGAAGTGCGAGCCCTTGCTTATTCAGCCCACCTTTATTATGGATTACCCGGTGGAAATGTCGCCATTGGCCAAGAAGCACAGGAATAAACCTGGATTGGTTGAACGATTCGAAGCTATTTGCAATGGAAAAGAAATCTGTAACGCCTTTTCTGAGTTAAACGATCCGATCGATCAGCGTAAGCGTTTTGAAGAACAATTGGAATTAGGTAAACGTGGTGATGAAGAAGCCATGACGTTGGATGAGGATTTCCTTCGTGCCCTTGAATTCGGCATGCCACCAACAGCAGGCCTGGGTGTGGGTATCGACCGGTTGTGCATGATTATGACCAACTCACCTTCCATACAGGATGTTTTGTTTTTTCCGCAAATGAAACCCGAAAAACAAGGTGGAGGATTTTCAGAGCGCGATGCCGAACAGTTGGGTATCCGCAAAGAGCTTTACCCGATCCTTCAAAAAATGGGTGTTCAATCTGTGGAGCAACTCAAATCCATGAAAGCCTCCAAGTTATTTAATGATGTGTGTGGGCTGCGAAAAAAGATGAAGTTGGAAGATGTGAAGAACCCCACCATGGAGGAAGTTGAAGGCTGGTTGAAGTAGCCATAATCCATTATTTACCGAATATTATCGTAGAAGGGTTTCCTTCTGTCAATTTTTAAATCCTGCAATACCGATGCTTTTACAGCAATACGGAAGTTGTAGTAGGTAAATTTCCCAAATGGACCCCAGTCAAAATTTAACGTCCAGCAGTGAAGATCGCGTGTTATACCAACATTGGTAGTCGTGAATTCCATATTCTCAAAATCAAATCCAGAATTGAAGGTTATTTTCCATTTTTCTGAAAGCGACATATCGCCAGAAAATTGCAGCGATTGTGAAATATTAATATCACTGTTGATCGGCCGCGAGAAGGATAAACTATAATTGAGTTGAAGACTCCAGGGAATTGAAAAATCAATATAATTTTCAGGACTGGCCAAAAAATATTGTTTATCCTGCTCGGTCATGTTTGAGTTGGCAATTCGCTCCCGGGTTTGCTGATTTTGTTCACGCGCCTTGGGATTCAGGTTAGATCCCATGGCCAAATTCGCAGAGACTATTCTTCCCAGTTTCCCCCCTTTCCAGGCAAGCTGATTAATTCTGCGCTCCTGAATGCTGCCATTAGGATTTTTTACTGGATTGCCATCCTGATCAAGAACGTTAACATACGAATACGGATCTAATACTGAGTTAATGTTAATGTTTATCAGGTTGTCCAGAATGTTGGTGTTCGCTGAAATTGAAATTGGCGCCAGGTTGAAGGAATCGGCAATGATGTTGTAGGATGTGCCAAGTGAAAGGCTGTTCAATAAGTTTACTTTTCGTGCAACTGTATCCTTTTCCGATTTCACTTTCATTTCCAGTGTGTTGCCCAAACCAATGCCAATGGAGCCGCTTTTTCCGGGCGTTGATCCACCGTATACAAAACCCTGGTGACGCGATTGATAAATAATTTTATCATTCTGATTTATCGCCTGGAAATAATCATCATACTTGGTGAAGTCTGGTGTATATCCAAAAGAAATATTAGGATTCACAACATGACGTATGGCCTTTACATTTCCTTTTTTGAAAAAGTAAGTACCGTAAATACGGGTATTAAACCCAGCACTGAAATTATAATTAGCGATGCGGTTAAAACCCCGTATGGTATCACTGGCTACCAGTGTCGGTCTATTGTTAATAATGTCGTACTCCCAGTTTAATTTTTCGAAATACCACTTTTCTTCATACGATATGGAAGGTGAAACAGTAAAATATCTGAACGCTTTAAAGGAATAGGCAATAGGTATGGAGTGACGAATACCATTTCGCCCATTTTCAATAAAAGTAGAAAGGTTACTCATTGTAAAGGGTGCAATGCTATCCTTCTGAGGATCACTTCCAACTCTTCCAAGATTATTGGAGATGCGATTGGTGGCCGCCATGCTATACCCCAAAGAGAAATTGTCGAGTTTGGTGGGTGTTCCATCTTTACGCTGAAAAGGATATAAGTTTCGCATGTTTAGCGTAAGATTGGGCGCTGTAAGATCAACCTGCTGCGTCACCAGATCCTGGTTATGACTGAGGTTTATACCCATACTAAAGGGTGTTCCTTTAAAAGTCTTATTGTAGGAAATATTTGAATTCATCTTTCTGCTGGTATTATTGAACGCAGACGAGTTAATGCTTTGAGGCGCTCCGAAATTGAGGTTGTTATTGGAGTTGTACGTACTGGACGCTGCACTTACTGAAGCTGAAAATCGCCCGGTACCTTTTGTTTGTGGTGAGTGATTCCACCGGACACTAAAATCGTTGGTGAACTGCGGGTTTTCAATCTGTGTAGAACTATTGGTTTTGGAAAAGCTAAAATTGAAACCCCCGGTAAAATGGTAGCGCCAGTTATAGGGAGCATCCAGGTAAAGCACATAGTCACCTTTTGAATACAGATCAGCCCGGACCCCCACCTTTACATATTCGTTGGCATCCAGAAAATACCCCAATCCCCTTAGGTTAAATCCACGGGTGCGGTCTTCGCCAAACGATGGAAATAAAATACCTGAGGCACTTTCCTGTTGTGCCGGGAACATTCCAAACAAAAAACCCAACGGGTAAAGCGGTATATCATTGAACCGCATGTAAAAGGGTCCGGATACAATTTTGTCATTCGGAATGGCTTTCGTTTTGGTTGATATAATTTCAAAATGAGGATGCTCAAGGTTACAGGTAGTGTATCGATTGTGCAAACTGAGCAATTCGTCCTTCTCGTTTTTAAAGACCATATCGCCATGCAAGTACCCTTCACCTTGTTGTGTTACCACTTCTGATATTCTGGCCCGGCCGGTTTTAAAATTGTAGGTTATGTCTTTTGTTTCGTAAAGTTCAGGTCCGTTTTTGAAAATAGGATAACCCACCCGTCTTCCCAGGGAATCACGAATACCATGGGCCGTCAGTGTACTGTTGGCATAATCGATAGTGATCTCTTCGGCCTCTAATTCAATAGTGCCATAAATGATTTTAGCGGCTCCATAAAGCCAGATCATCTGACCATCTACACTGCTGTTTATGGAGTCTCGGGCAGAATATTGAATGGTTGTTTCAATGTCTCCTTTTTTTTGAACTACGCTATCGGCAAGGTTTTTGACTAATTCTTTGGCTTGTTGGGTTACGGGAGTTCGTATCGTGTCTTTTGGAACCGGTTCTTGCGCCCATACCCCACGCACTACACCAAGAATGCATAAAGTGAAAAACAAGAAAGTAAAAGTGGCTGGACGCACAACAGGGGTAAAGATCGATTCTTTAAGTTTTGCTGAAAAATTCGCAGTTTTGCGCAAAGGTATTGCAAATCGCCTGAACATTTTACTGACCGTGGGGAATATAGGATTAGTCTTGCTTTCGTTAGCAATAACCTTGCTAAACTTCGATTCTTCTGCTCAAAATGGTGGTCAAAATGGTTCGTCCAAAAAGTTTATCGTATGCATTGATCCCGGGCATGGAGGCACGCAGCCCGGTACATTCGGAAAGTTTACCAAGGAGAAAGACATAACCCTGAAGCTAGGCCTAAAACTGGGTGAGATACTGGAAAAGAATATGCCCGATGTAAAGGTGGTGTATACCCGCAAAACCGACATTACTATTGGCTTAAAGGAAAGGGCAAAAGTGGCCAATGATAATCATGCCGATTTATTCATTTCTATTCATGCTAATTCATTGCCCGAAAATACCCCTGATCAACGCAGGCAATCAATTTTCGGAACAGAAACCTACGTGTTAGGACTGCACAAATCACAGGAAAGCCTCGAGGTTGCTATGCGTGAAAACTCAGTAATTTTATTGGAGGAGAACTACGAAGAGAAGTACCAGGGGTTTGATCCCAAATCCCCGGAGTCTTATATTTTGTTTAGCCTGACGCAATCCGCCAACCACGAATCAAGCATTTATTTTGCGGACCTGGTAGAAAAACAATTTGGTGATAAGGCCGGGCGGAAAAGCAGGGGTGTTAAGCAAGCGGGCTTTCAGGTGCTGTGGGAAACCGCCATGCCTGCCGTATTAATTGAGATAGGATACCTCTCCAATACCAAAGAAGAGAAAGAATTGAGCGATGCACAGGTTCAGGAGTATATCGCTTCTGCCATTTTCAGGGCTATTCGCGATTATAAAAACAAGGTAAAATCTCTAAATTAGGCCTTGAATTCGTTACGCATCAACTGTACCCCATGACAATATCGAAAGAAGTACGCGTTGGCCTGTTTATGGTCGTGTCGCTGGTGTTACTTTATCTTGGCTTCAACTTTTTGAAAGGCATAGATTTTTTCTCTTCCCGAAAGAAATATTACGCCATTTACGAAAATGTTGATCAGTTGATGCCCTCTAACCAGGTCTACCTCAGTGGAGTTTCGGTGGGGCGTGTGAGCAGAATACAGATTCAACAAGCTAAAAGAAGGGTAGTAGTTGAGCTTGAGATTGATTCGTATGTTATACTGGGTGATTCCTCAGAAGCTATTCTGAATGGTGATTTTTTGGGTACCAAATTCATCCAACTCTCTGTAGGCCGGGTTACTGAGCCGTTAAAACCAAAGGACACGTTGAATTCTTCAGTCGCGAAAGGCATCACTGCTTTTTTGGAAGAAAGTGCAGCTCCTGTTGCTGATAACCTTCAGTCTACATTGCGAAAGCTTAACACCATATTGGAAAACCTGGCGAGGAATTCACAAAAGATTGATGGCATTTTTGATGACTTTAAAGAAACCCCAGGTAAAATAAATTCCACCGTTGACAATGCCAATCGCACCATTACCGGTCTTTCGGATAGCATAAAGTATTTAACCGCTAATGTAAACCGCACACTGCGTCACCTGGATCCCACCTTGCAAAATTTTAAAACGATTTCCGATTCATTAAAATCAGTGGAGGTCAATGAAACACTAACAAAAATCAAACAAACATTATCCAAGTTAAATGAAGCGCTTGGTCAATTCAGTAAGGGTGATAATACTGTTAGTAAGTTGATGACGGAAGATTCATTGTATGTCAATCTTAACAAGATGTTACTGTCCATCGATTCCCTGGCCAAGCATTTTAATAGTAATCCCAAGCACTTCATGGCTCCGTTAGGCAAGAGTCAAAAGAAGATTCAGCGCGATTTAGATAAACAGCGCAAAGAAGATTAATTCATCTAATACCTCTATCATGTCCAAGAAGGATCTGGAGTTTAATAAAAATGAAGATCGCTATAAACAGCTCGTACAGCAGTTGCATAGTAAAGAATCCAAGACCAGACTGGGTGGCGGACAAAAGAAAATAGATGAACAGCACCAGAAAGGAAAGCTCACCGCGCGGGAACGCATTCAATACCTTACCGACAAGGGGTCCGAATTTTTAGAAATCGGTTTATTCACCGGTGAGGGCATGTACCTTGAGTACGGGGGTTGCCCTTCGGCCGGTGTGGTTACAGGTATCGGGTATATTCATGGAAGGCAATGTGTCATTGTGGCTAATGATGCCACAGTAAAAGCCGGTGCCTGGTTTCCGATTACAGCAAAAAAAAATTTACGCATTCAGGAGATTGCCATGGAAAACCGATTGCCCGTGGTTTACCTGGTAGATAGTGCAGGTGTTTTTCTGCCCATGCAGGATGAAATTTTTCCAGATAAGGAACATTTTGGAAGGCAGTTCAGAAACAACGCAAAGATGTCTTCTATGGGCATTGTACAGATTGCTGCTATCATGGGAAGTTGTGTTGCCGGAGGCGCCTATTTACCCATCATGTCGGATGAAGCGATGATTGTTGATAAGACAGGATCTATTTTTCTGGCAGGCTCATACCTGGTAAAAGCAGCCATTGGTGAAGATATCGACAATGAAGCATTAGGTGGAGCCACTACGCATTGCGAAATATCGGGTGTAACCGATAACAAGTTTCCTAACGATCAGGCTTGCCTCGATTATATCCGTTCGTTGTTTAATAAGATGGGGCACTTCGAGAAAGCCGGATTTGATCGCACGGATTCACGACCTCCTAAAGAAGACCCCTCTGAAATTTATGGACTCTTCCCTTCCGATCGCGTTAAGCCATACGATACGTTGGACATTATTAATCGGTTGGTGGATAATTCTGAATTTGATGAGTACAAAGCGTTGTATGGAAAAACCATTATTTGTGGTACTGCACGAATTGATGGCTGGGCTGTAGGCATAATAGCCAATCAACGTAAGGTGGTTAAAACCAAAAAAGGCGAAATGCAAATGGGCGGAGTAATTTACTCCGACTCAGCAGATAAGGCAGCGCGGTTTATCATGAATTGCAATCAGCGTAAAATTCCTTTACTGTTCATTCAGGATGTAAGTGGTTTTATGGTAGGCAGTAAGGCTGAACATGGTGGTATTATTAAAGATGGTGCCAAAATGGTTAATGCTATGGCCAATTCCACGGTACCGAAGTTCACCATCATTATTGGTAATTCTTACGGTGCCGGTAATTATGCCATGTGTGGCAAGGCTTACGATCCACGTTTAATTTTTGCATGGCCATCAGCACAAATAGCTGTGATGAGTGGAGCATCGGCAGCTAAAACATTACTTCAAATACGGGTCAATGCCTTAAAATCACAAGGCAAGGAAATCACCAAAGAGGAAGAGAGTTCATTGTTAAAGGAAATCACCGATCGGTATAACGATCAATTAAGTCCTTACTATGCGGCCGCCCGTTTGTGGATAGATGGCGTAATCGACCCGCTTGAAACCCGCAAGGTTATAGCTATGGGTATTGAGGCAGCCAATCATGCGCCTGTGGAACGTTTTAATGTTGGTGTTATTCAAACATGATGAATGATAAGGAATTAAAAGCGCTCGTTTCGTTATTGGATGATGAGGATGATCAGATTGTTTCTCATGTAACCGATAAGATACGTTCGCTCGGTAAGGAAATTATCCCCTTCCTTGAGCAACAGTGGGAGAACAGCTTCAATCCGCAAGTACAGCAAAAAATTGAAGGCCTTATTCACGATTTGCAATATGAACTGATCAAGCAGCGTGTTAAGGATTGGTATGCGAGTGAGGATCAGGATTTGCTTACCGGACTCTGGCTGATTGCTACGTACCAATACCCGGATCTGGAACTGGAAAAATTAAAGCAAGATCTAGAACAAATTTATTATGAGGCCTGGCTGGAGTTTAAGCCCGATTTATATCCGTTTGACCAGATTAAAGTGTTGAATGGTGTGTTGTTCAATAAACTTAAGTTTACGGCAAATACTAAAAACTTTCATTCGCCCGGTAATTCCATGATTAACGTGGTGCTGGAAACACATCGCGGTAACCCGATTTCTCTTTGTGTCATCTATATGATGGTGGCGCAAAAACTTAAATTACCAGTACATGGTGTAAACCTTCCGAATTTATTTGTTTTGATTTATCAGGATGGTAAAAATTCATTTTACATCAATGCCTTTAATAAAGGTTTGATTTTTTCTCGGCAGGATATTGAGAATTACATTCACGAATTACGCCTTACCCCACAAGCTTCATTTTTTGAGCCGTGTTCCAATTTGGAAATTATCCGCAGGGTATTCAGAAACCTTATCATGTCGTTTGATAAAATGGGAGAACATGAAAAAGCTGAAGAAGTAAAGGAGTTGCTGCTCATCATTGCCGATGGTGCAGACCTGGGTGTTTAGAGCCGATCTCAAAAATAGTTGTCATTGCGGACAGTGATCCGCGATCTAGTTTTATAAATTCAGTTTTATAAATTCATAAACCGGATACTGGCTCAAAGCCGGTACGACTTCGTTGCATTTCGTATTTTTGAGATGGGTTCTAGTTTCTCCGGATGTTGCAGCCAACGGGTCGTGTTTCAGTTGTTTCAATTTTTCGCCCCGCCAATAATTGATCAACAGCATCTTTCAGATAAGCATGGATAACATCATCAGCCGATTGCGCATTGTCATCAATAGCGCCACGGTAAACTATGGTAAATTTTCCAGCAGTTGGTTTTACTAAAAAGGCTTCCGGACTTCTCCGTGCATTGAATTGATTTAAAACAGTCTGGTCTTTGTCTGCGAGGTAAGGCAATGTAAGTTTTTGATTTTTCATTGCCTCAACAGATTCTTCACTATCGGTGTGAGCGTTGATCAATAATATGGGTATTCTGGATCCATAGTCAGTGGCAAGCATTTGAATACGATCAGCATAATGGCGATCAAACGGACATTCATTACTTGTAAAAATGATAATCACACCAGGTGATCCGGCATACGAGGAAAGAGAAATCTTTTTATTGTCAATAACATTGGTCAATGTAAAATTCTCAATGGTTTGTGCTTTCGCGATCAGGCCGGTGAAAATTAAAATCAGGCTCAACAGTTTCATACGTTCATAGGTTATAGACAATCGCAAAATCTTTGAACAATCGGTAGTGCAAAGGGATCGTTGTCGTTTGATTATTGACAATAATCCGGCCAACAAAATTGCCTTTTTCCTTCAGAATAAAGGGCTCTACCAGCAAGTTTTCTGCAAAAATCAAATCCTTTTTACCATAAACTTTTAGCATGGTTTCTTTGGCACACCAGTAAACACATAATTTGGTTATATCTTTTCCGGCATCTTCATATTCCCCTGAATGGAGCATTCTGGGCCCAATTTTCAATAGTTTGGCCTTGCTGTGTTCCAAATCAATACCCACAGTTTTTTCTTTATCCAAAATAGCCGTTACGTAGGGGAAGGAATGACTGAGCGAAACGTGGAAATTTAGGTTTTTCAGGAAGGGTTTTCCATGCTCATTTTTCGTTAAACCTTTAAAGTTCGCCCCCCACACCAGTAGTAATTTTTTGATCAATGCCCTAACGGCCAGGTACTCCAATCGTTTTTCAGGATGTTTGATTTCCTGCGGGGCGATTTCTGATGTTAAGTGCCGTAGCGTCTCTTCAGACTCTTCAATTTTCCACAGCCCCCAGGCGCGTGTTTCAGATACTTCTTGATAAATCTGGGGCATGGAATTTAGCTTTATCAGACAATTTTACTACAAACTTGTGTAAACTTTAAGACCTTTGCATCAGTTATCCAATTGATGAGTAAGGTTGACGTAAAGCGATTACACAATATCACCGGGCACCGCGATTCCATTTATACACTCCAGCAGGCCGATAAGCACAACCTTTTCTTTAGTGGTTCCGGTGATGGTATGGTGGTGTTGTGGAACCTTGAAAATCCCCAGGAGGGAGAGTTGATCGCAAAGCTACCCCATTCTATTTATGCTTTGCATGTTGAGCCGTCCGGATTGTTGGCGGTAGGCCATAATTATGATGGTATTCACCTGATTGACTGGAAGAATAAAAAGGCAGGCGGCTCGTTAAAGATGACTAACGCTGCCATTTTCGATATTCAATCAGCAGGCCAGCGATTGTTTGTAGCGGATGGCGGAGGAGTTTTAACGACAATTGATGTGCATACCTTAGCCATTTTGAACAGTACAAAACCGGCTGATAAAAGCTCCCGTTCAATAGCAATCAATCCATCAAGGGGGGAAATTGCTGTTGGATATAGTGACTGCTATATCCGGGTATTTGATCTGGACACCCTGAGCTTAAAGCACGAATGGGCAGCGCATGCCAACTCGGTGTTTACAATTCGCTACACTCCGGATGGTAATTTTTTAATGAGTGGATCGCGTGATGCACGGCTAAAATTGTGGGATGCCCAGGCTTGCTACATACCCGTTACGGAGGTGGTAGCCCATATGTATGCAATAAATCACATTGAATTTAGCCCCGATTCCAAACATTTCGTAACTTGTAGCATGGATAAGTCCATAAAGGTGTGGGACTTACGTGAACTGAGGTTGTTGAAAGTGATAGACAAGGGGCGGCATGCCGGCCATGGAACCTCGGTAAACAAACTTTTATGGACGAACCATCGGGGACAATTGGTGAGTGCCAGCGATGACCGAACCATGTCTGTGTGGAGTATAGATTTTAATGAGAGCCTTGATACCTGATTTTTTATCGGCTCCTATTTTTTAAACTTAACCCGTAGTACAATGAAAATTACACCGCTTGAAATCCGGCAAAAAACCTTCGAGAAACATTTTCGTGGGTATGATAAGGATGAGGTAAACGCTTTTTTGCTAACCCTCTCCTCCGAATGGGAACGCCTGGTTGATGAAGGAAAGGAATTACGCATAAAGCTTGAAGCCGCAGAAAGAGAAGTTACCAAACTGCGGGAAGTAGAGAGTTCGTTATATAAAACACTCAAAACAGCCGAGGATACGGGTGCCCATGTTATTGAACAGGCACGGCAGGCAGCCGATCTTCATTTGCGTGAATCGCAACTGAAGGCCGATGCCATGATGAATGAAGCCAAAATGATGGCCAGCAACACCATTGATGAAGCGGAGCAACGCGCCAAGCAGGTGTTGTCAGAAATGGAGGAAAGACTTCGTGGAATGGTTGAAAATTATAAGAAGCTCGAATCTACACGCGATGACCTGTTGCAGGAGCTTAAACGAATTTCGCAAGACAGTATTGAACGTGTTGAACGCATTCAAAACAATCAGAAGGGCTTTGATGCCGATAAGCATCTGTCGCAAGCCCGAATGGAAATTAAGAAGGCCGTGTTCCCCAACGCTGATCATCAACAGACGTATAAGAAACAGGAAGAACCTAAACGCATTGTTACTCCTGAACCTATAGTGCAAAAGCCACAACCTGAACCTTCTATGCTGGTGGAACAGGAAAGCGTTGTTGTGGAGTCTCACACCAGAAAAGTAACTTCTTTTTTTGACGAGATTGGATGACCGGTCGGGTTGCGCTTGAAGGTCTTGAATTCCATGCCTTTCACGGTGTGTATCCACATGAGCGCGAATCCGGCAACTGGTTTGAAGTAGACATTGCCGTTGAAACTGATTTCACGGCAGCTGCTTTTCAGGATGATTTATCGGGTACCGTAAATTACGAATCGCTTTTCCGGATAATAAAAGATGAAATGGAGAAACCCTCCAAACTTCTTGAAACCGTTGCCGGCAAAATAGTGGATGATATACTGCGTGAATTGCCTGTTGTATTATCGGTCGAATTAAAAATTTCTAAAATTAACCCACCAATAGGGGGTAAGTGTAAACGCGCCACCATTGAGATTTATAAAAAACGTTGAGATAGTTATGATCAGATTTTTGGTTGTCCTTACCCTTTTCAGTTATTCGTTACAGGCACAGGATAAGCTTGCCTATAGGCTTTATACCCAAGAAGGTAAACCCGTTGAGTTTCAAAAGATAATCAATGAGCTCATCAAAGCAGATATTGTATTGTTTGGTGAATTGCATGATAATTCCATTGACCATTGGCTTCAACTACAAGTAACGAAAGACCTTTTCAAAGCCAATCCACAATTAGCACTGGGATTTGAAATGTTTGAAGCGGACAATCAATTGGTGTTAAATGAATACCTGAACGGGACCATTGAAGAACGTCATCTGCTTCATGAGGCTAAAGTTTGGGATAACTATAAAAATGATTACAAGCCGCTGATAGAATTTGCAAAAGCGAATAAACTCAAGGCTATTGCCACCAATGTACCCAGGCGCTACGCTAACCTTGTTTCGCGAAAGGGTATTGATGCGTTGGCATCAATACAAGATGAAGGAAAACAATTCATAGCAACTTTGCCTATTGAAATTGATTTGGAATTACCGGGTTATAAAAACATGATCAGTTCCATGGGAAGCCACGGCACCCCGGGTAGCGCTGAGAATATTGCTCGTGCCCAGGCGGTTAAAGATGCAACCATGGCATATTTTATTCTCAAAAACCTATCCACTGGGATTTTTATCCACTATCATGGCGCCTACCATTCACAAAACTTTGAAGGTATTTATTGGTATTTAAGGAAGGCAAACCCCAACCTGAAGATCGTTACGATTCATTCCGTTGAGCAGGAGGATATCAATAAGCTTTCTGATGACAATAAAAATACAGCAGATTTTATTATCTGCATTCCTTCGGACATGACGAAGACGTATTGATGGCTATTCCTGGTTGGTCTTTCTTCCTTTATCCAAAGCATTCTGCATGGTTTCTTTAACTGTTTGAACACGCTTCATTTCAGATTCCAGGTACTTTGTTAGCTCAACTTCTTTGTATTCCTCAGGCTTGAACTCGCGCATCCAACGCATCATGCCTTTACTTGCGGAATCAATCAGTAAAATGGCTTGTTCGATCTCCTGTCGTTTTTCTTCCACCAGGTCAGGCGAGTTTTCAATCTTTTCGGATAATTGTTTTTTTAGTTTGTAGAGTTCATCCATGCTGGGCATAACCTCATCATGGATATCCATCACCTGGTTGTAAAGCACTTTGTTAGTGTCTTCTTCTGTTTTTTTGGGGCTACATGAGGTAAAAAGTATGATCAGGGAAGCAAATATGATAAGCAGTTTTTTCATGGTATTGTGAGATTTTCAACAAAAGTACGTCCTCTTTTAGCGTCCATCAACGTAGCCTAACGATTATTAGGGTAATAAAAAGATTTTCTAAAAATTTTGTTGGTATTGTAAATTCCTCTTTATTAGAGCATTGATTTAAAGAAATGAAAAGCTTCAACGCATATTTTTGGTTTTACTACTACTATTTTAAAGCCCTTCCGGGATTTGAACGAGTAGCGGTATGTTGTTGAAGTAAACGATAACAGAGAACTCAGAAAAGTCCCGGTGAACAGCCGGGACTTTTTTTATGACTATAAAAGTGAAAATGGCTAAGCGAAGAAAATTAAAAGTGGCAATACAAGGGCTTACTGCAAGCTTTCATGAAGTGGCCGCACAAACCTGGTTCAATCAGCCGATTGAAGTAGTAGAGTGCCTGACCTTCCATCAATTGTGTGAAACACTGGCCAAGGGCAAGTCCGACTTTGCCGTGATGGCTATTGAAAACTCCATTGCCGGCAGCATATTACCAAACTATTTTTTACTGCAGCAATACCATTTCAACATCATAGGAGAATTGTATTTACCCATTCATATGCACTTGCTTGCCCTGCCCGGTGTAAAACTTTCGGAAGTCACCAGCATTGAATCGCACCCCATGGCGTTGCGTCAGTGCACGGAATTTATACATGCACTAAACGCCAACGGTCACCAGGTTGAGGTCCGCGAAAGCGATGATACCGCACTTTCGGCAAAGCGGGTTAAGGAATTGAAGTTGAAAAATACCGGAGCTATTGCCAATGAACTGGCAGCAAAAAAGTATGGCCTGCAGATTTTAGAGAAGCGGATAGAAACGCATAAGAAGAATTTTACTCGCTTTCTGATACTAAGCAGGAAGTCAGTTGAAAATAAACAGGCCAACAAAGCTTCTTTAAGTTTTGAAGTAGCCAACGAAGTTGGCAGCCTGGCCGATGCGTTAATGACGTTAAAGAACAATCAAATCAACCTTACCAAAATACAATCCATACCCGTAATCGGTAAACCCAATGAATACTCCATTCATGTGGATGTGGAATGGAAACGCAGAAAAAACTATGACGATGCCTTGAAATTGGTTTTACGTCAGGTAAAAAATTTAAATGTGTTGGGTGAGTATAAGAAGGCAAAAATTGAGTACACCTAGAGAATGAATAGCGACATGATAACAACGGCAAGAAGAATTAATAACGTTGAGGAGTACTACTTCAGTAGAAAGCTGGCTGAAGTGCGTGCGTTGGATACTCCTGATTTTCCCATCATCAACCTGGGAATTGGAAGCCCGGATTTAGCGCCTGCACAAAGCGCTATTGATGCATTAATTACCTCCGCGCAAAATCCTGCCCATCACGGTTACCAGAATTACAAGGGGATTCCCGAGCTGCGCAAAGCAATTGTAGGCTTTTATTCCCGCATTTATAACATTGAATTAAATCCTGAAACGATGATCCTTCCCCTAATGGGCTCGAAGGAAGGTATTCTTCACATCAGTTTGGCGTTCCTGAATGAAGAAGATGAGGTACTTATTCCAGACCCTGGTTATCCTACATACGCATCTGTAACCAACCTGGTTGGCGCAAAGGTGAAAACCTATACACATAAAGAAAATCTTGATTGGGGTATTGATTTTGATGAACTGAGCAAGCAGGACCTTTCAAAGGTTAAAATTATGTGGGTGAATTTTCCGCACATGCCTACAGGTAGGATTGCTTCACGTGCCGAGCTTGAAAGACTAGTAGCGCTGGCACATCAACATGATTTTTTAATAGTGAATGATAATCCATACAGTTTAATCCTGAATGACCATCCGCTAAGCTTGCTTTCTATTGAAGGCGCAGAAGATGTAGCGCTCGAACTAAACTCGTTGAGCAAATCGCATAATATGGCCGGGTGGCGTTTGGGCTGGGTGACCGGAAAGAAGGAATACGTTGATGCGGTGCTTCGTGTGCGCAGCAATATGGATTCCGGAATGTTTCTCAGCCTGCAACATGCTGCTGTTGAAGCCTTGAAAGAAGGTGAACAATGGTTTACAGCATTGAACCATATTTATGCAGAAAGAAGGAAGTTGGCGCATGCGATTTTAAAAACGTTGGACTGCTCATTTTCGCCTAACCAGTCTGGCTTATTTGTATGGGCAAAAGTTCCTGACAGCATTAGCGATGTTGGCGAGTTTATCGATAAAATTTTGTATGAAGCGAAGGTGTTCATTACCCCGGGTTTTGTTTTTGGCGATGCGGGTAAACACTACATACGAATTTCACTTTGCGCAAAAGAGGAAAAATTCAAAGAAGCACTACAGCGTATTGCAAAGTGGAAAGCTTCAGTTGCAATAAATTCTAAATCGGTAGCCGCATGAAAGTAACGATAGTTGGTTTAGGATTGATCGGTGGATCCATGGCGATTGATCTTCGTAAAACAGGTTTTGCTGCCGAATTAATTGGTGTTGATTTAAATCCTCATCATGCCCAGCGTGCACTAGAGCGAGGCCTGGTTGACAGAATAGAACCTGAAGATATTGCTTTTGTTTCATCCGACTTAATTATTCTTACCATACCGGTAAATGCGCTGGCGGCCTTGCTCCCTTCTGTTTTAGATAGTGTAAAAACAAATACGGTGGTGATGGATGTAGGTTCAACTAAAGCACAGATTTGTAAATCGATTGCTACCCATGACAAGCGTTCACAATTTGTAGCCGCCCACCCGATTGCCGGAACGGAAAACTCTGGCCCCGATGCTGCCTTTTCAGGATTGTTCACAAGGAAGACAACAATCATTTGTGACCGTGGGCGATCTTCTGATCATGCCCTTGATGTGGTACATAAAGTTTTTGCTGCGCTGGAGATGAATGTCATCTATATGCAGCCTGAAGAACATGATAAGCATGTTGCTTACGTTTCTCACTTGTCGCATGTCAGTTCCTTTTTATTAGGACAAACGGTATTGGATATTGAAAAAGACGAAAAAAATATTTTTGCCCTTGCGGGTAGTGGCTTTGCTTCAACTGTTCGCCTCGCAAAAAGTTCACCGGGTATGTGGGCGCCCATTTTTGAACAGAACATGGAATACCTGAGCCAGGCGCTGCAGGAATATATTATCCACTTGCAGCGGTTTCAATACCACCTGATGAAACGCGACACCAAAGAACTTAGCAGGATAATGACGGAAGCAAACCACATCAGACGAATACTGGATGGATTTGAGAACCCAACCCAAGAAAAAAGTTTAAATGGAACAACCCATAAAGCAACACAACCTCTAACATGATTTACGATTTATGAAAAAGGAATTACAACTTGAACCAATAAGTAGCTGGGCACCCACGACCAATCGCCCGTTAATCATCAGCGGACCATGCAGTGCAGAAACCGAGCAACAAGTAGTTACTACGGCAAAACAATTGGCCGCTACAGGCAATGTGCATGTATTACGTGCAGGAATCTGGAAACCACGTACACGCCCAGGCCAGTTTGAAGGCATGGGGCTCGAAGGTTTAAACTGGCTCATACAAGCGAAGAAGGAAACGGGTTTGCCCGTAGCAACAGAAGTGGCGAATGCTGCGCATGTAGAAGCATGTTTGAAACTTGGCGTTGATATACTGTGGGTAGGTGCCCGATCAACCGTGAATCCATTTTCAGTTCAGGAAATTGCCGATGCCTTAAGAGGCGTAAATGTGCCGGTGTTGGTAAAAAACCCGGTTAACCCCGATCTGGAATTGTGGATCGGTGCGTTGGAGCGTTTAAACAAAGCCGGCATCACCAAGCTTGCTGCCATTCATCGCGGGTTTTCTTCTTTCGAAAAGGGCCCATTCCGCAATGCACCCATGTGGGATATGGCCATTGAATTGAAAACACGTATTCCGGAGTTGGATATCATTTGCGACCCCAGTCACATTTGTGGTACACGCGAGTTGATTCCATTCATTGCTCAAAAAGCACTCGACCTGGATATGGCCGGACTGATGATTGAAAGCCACATTAATCCCGATGCAGCATGGAGTGATGCGAAGCAACAGGTAACTCCGGCCGTGCTTACTAAAATTGTAAAAGGATTGGTGGTGCGCACACCATCGCCTGATGACAAAAATGTGAAAGACTCGTTAAGTGTTTTCCGCGAACAGATCGATCAGTTGGATGATGAGATCATGCAGAAGTTTGCTGCGCGTATGAAAATCTCAGAAAAGATCGGGCAGTTCAAAAAGGAAAACCAGGTTACCATTCTTCAGGTAAACCGGTGGGAAGAAATTATCCACACACGCGTTGCACTTGGCCTGGCCATGGGCTTAAGCGAAGAGTTTTCGCGCGAAATGCTCAAACTCGTTCACCAGGAATCTATTCAGGTGCAAACCAAGATCATGAACAAAGCCGATGTGAAAGTTTAGTTTTTCTTTTTACCCCAGAGACCACAAAAGTGTACACGGAGTTCACAAAGTCGGTACTTCGTGTTCTTTGTACAAACTTTTGTGGTCTTTGTGGTAGCTATTCGTAAAACTGCCACTTTCTCGATTTAATGTAAAGTTTTAGCTTTAGGCTTCTTTTTTGTAACAAACAAGCCTATGAAGCCCGTTTTAATGCTGTTCTGTTTTAGTCTGCTTAGCACAATTGTTACCGCCCAGGATGTTGACAAGAACTATCTGTTAGGTAAGTTCAACCCCTATCAGGACGCCCGGTTTGTGCAACTGGCTGATCAGTATACAGGCGGTTCCGCTAAGGGCGCTTACCTGCGCAAGGAAACCTACGAAGCATTTATCCGCATGGCCGAAGCGGCAAAAGCAGACAGTGTTAACCTGATTATTATTTCGGCTACCCGAAATTACTTTCAGCAGAAAGCCATCTGGGAAAGAAAATGGATGGCGGAAGCCTCCATTAAAAATGAGGCCGATCGCGCAAAAAAGATTTTATTGTTTTCCTCCATGCCGGGTACTTCGCGCCATCATTGGGGAACGGATATGGACTTGAATGATCTGAACAACGAATACTTTGATTCCGGTGAGGGATTAAAAATTTACGAATGGCTCAAAGCCCATGCGCACGAGTATGGATTTTGTCAACCCTACACCTCAAAAGAAAATGGCCGCACAGGGTATGAAGAAGAACGCTGGCATTGGTCGTACACACCGCTCTCTATACCGCTATTAGAAGCCTACAAAAACACCATCAAGCTTACCGACATCAAGGATTTTCTGGGAAGCGATACAGCAACGAAGCTGGATGTGATCGTTAGCTATGTGGATGGTGTGGCGTGTAAATAACCCTATTCTAGGCAGGCTTATGTAAATGTATCGTCTGCGTAGGATATGCAAACTGAATCCCCTCGTTTTCAAAAGCCTCGTATATCCTGAAGTTCACATCCTGTATAATGTCCATGTACTGATTATATTCTGCACTTTCCACAAAAAACACTACTTCGAAATTTAAGCTAAACTCACCATACGTAGCGAAGTGTACCCTATCGGGTGTGGTGAGCGGTTCACTTTCAACAATCCTGGTAATGATCTCGGGTATGCGTTTTAATTTTTCAAGGGGCGTTCCGTACACCACACCAATGTTAAACAACGCCCGTCTTTTTTCCAGTCTTCTGAAATTATGGATGCGTGAGCCGGTTAAATTGCTGTTTGAAATGACCAGTTGTTCACCGGATATGCTTTTAATGCGTGTGGTTTTAATACCGATGAATTCAACCGTACCACGCTTGTCATCTACCACAATAAAATCGCCCACCTCAAATGGCCGATCGAAAAAGATCACAAAGTAATTGAACAAATCGCCTAAAATATTTTGAGCGGCCAACGCAATGGCAATACCACCAATGCCCAAGCCGGTAATAATGGCCGTAACATCATAGCCCAGGTTATCAAACAGAAATACAGCACCCAATGCCCATACAGCGATATTGATCACCACCATAATGCCGGTAATCTGCTTGAGTTTTGCTTCACCATTCTCCTGTTTCAGCACATAGGTTTCAAGGGCTTTACGGATGACAGTGAGTATAATCCGGATAACAAAGAAAATGATCACCACTGAGGTAACTACCGTTACCAGGCGTGAGGCACGGTCGGAGAGGTTGAGGTAATGAACACCCCAATAGATAATTACATAATTAAGGATGGGTAGTCCAAACCGCTCAATTCCGGCAATAACATAGTCATCAATCTTGGTTTCTGTTTTTTCGGAGAGAGCTTTTAACCTATTAAGTAGCCTGCTTCTGAAAAGCCTGAGAAGTGAAATCCCGCCCACAATAATGGCAGTGGCAATGGCATAATCCTGTACAGTATTATTAAAGTATATTTTTTGCAGAACGTCTTCCATAGCTAAAGCTTTTTGCGGTAAAGGTAATCACTGACTGCTTTTTAGCCCCGATTTAATTGTTAAAACGCAAAATTTGTACACTGGACCTCATTAAAAACCACGTCATTGCGATCCGCCACAGGCAGAGAAGCAAGGTAACGTTCATAGCGAGGGAGGTACGACAGAAGCAATCTCAGACTACGGTTGAGATTTTGCGTCATGTTTCTAACCTATACTACTGAAAGCAAAAAGTTTACCCAAGAATTAATACAATCGTGCCATGATTGTCCGTTAATTTTTCGAAATTTCATTTCCTTAATCCTTTCCCTATATGAAGAACCTTCCCTGGAAAAAGATCGCCATCGTTGTGGTCGGTTTGGGCGTATTTGCCGCTGCATTGTTTTATGGTATCACCAGCAAAGGTACACGCGAGCCCAAGGGCTTCCTTAACCCGGCCTTTGCGGAGTATATTTCATCCTATACCTCTGGTGTAGTCAGTTCAGTTTCCTCCATCCGCATAGTGTTGGTGAATGGAGCTGTAGAGGATGCTGCCGTAGGGGAAGAGGCCAAAGGGAAGCTGTTTTCGTTTACCCCAGCCATAAAAGGAAAAGCAATTTGGATCGATAAGAACACGGTGGAGTTCAGGCCTGAAGGGCGACTGGTTTCAGGGCAGCGCTACGAAGTGAATTTCAATTTGTCGCGGTTAATGGATGTGCCTTCGTCACTGTCGAATTTCGTTTACTCCTTCCAGGTGATGCCGCAGAATTATGAGGTTACCATTGATAATGTAAAACCTTATGTAAAAACAGAGCTAACCCGCCAAAAAATTGAGGGCGTTTTGTACACATCCGATTTTGCCGATGTAACGGCTATTGAAAAAGCCCTGAGTGCGCAACAAGATGGTAAATCACTAACTGTGAACTGGAGCCATGGGGGTGAAGGCAAACAACACTCATTTATCATTGAAGAAGTAACACGCAAGGAAGAAGCCAGTAAAGTTATAGTGGCGATTAATGGAGAAGGTATTGGTATCAGCCAGTCCACCAGCCAGGAAATCGAAATTCCTGCCCTAAGTGATTTTAAAGTGATGAATGTTCGGGTCGATCAGGGATCTACACAACATGTAATTATTCAGTTTTCCGATCCGTTAAGCGAAAAGCAAAATCTTGATGGCCTTATCCGCATAAGCGGTCTTTCCAGTCTGGATTATGAAGTACGCGACAACGAGGTAAGGGTGTATCCTTCGGTGCGGCAAACCGGAAGCAAAACCCTGGCTATTGAAGCCGGCATCCGAAATATTCTGAATTTCCGGATGAAGGAAGGCGCCAGCTTTGATGTTCAATTTGAGGAATTAAAACCTGCAGTTCGGTTTACCGGTAAAGGCAATATCTTACCCAGTTCCGATGGTTTGATACTTCCTTTTGAAGCTGTTAACCTGAAAATGGTTGAAGTACAAATTGTAAGAATCTTTGAAAACAACATTGTTCAGTTTTTGCAGGTAAATAATTTTGATGGTAATTCTGAATTACGCAGGGTTGGTAAACCGGTGTTGAAGAAGATTATCTCACTTGAAAATTCAGGTGTAACCGATTTAGGAAAATGGAATCGCTTTACATTGGACCTGGCCTCATTGATCAATACCGAGCCGGGTGCTATCTACCAGGTGAGAATCAACATCAAAAAATCATATACAGCGCTGGCTTGTAACGAAGGCGATGATCAGTCAACCGCTGGATTTGAAACCGAGGAAGATTGGTCGGGTGGAGAAAACGAGTACAGCTATTGGGACTCGTATGAAGATTACTATTATGATTATGACTACGATTGGCAGGAGCGCGATAACCCATGCCACTCTTCTTATTATACCGGCCAACGCAACATCAAAAAGAATGTGATCGCTTCCGATCTGGGCCTCATCGCCAAGCGTGGTGGCGATGGAAGCACCATCGTGTTTGTTAACGATTTAAAAACCACACAACCACTTTCGGGTGTTACGCTTGAACTTTATGACTATCAGCAACAGTTGATCGGAACAGCGTCTACCGGTAATGATGGAAAGGCAACAATCAATACCAAAGAAATACCTTTTGCCCTGGTAGCAAAAAGCGGTTTGCAACGCGGCTACTTACGGTTACCCGATGGTGAGTCGTTATCGCTAAGTAGTTTTGATGTAGGTGGTGAACGTGTGAACAAAGGCCTGAAAGGATTTATTTATGGTGAGCGTGGCGTATGGCGGCCTGGCGACTCGCTTTTCTTAACCTTTATGTTGGAAGACAAATTGAAACTTATACCTACTTCACATCCGGTGGTATTTGAGCTTCAAAATCCGCAAGGCCAGGTTACCAGCCGACTGGTGCGTTCAAGCAGCGAAAATGGTTTTTACAAGTTTGCTACCGTCACGTCCTCGGATGCGCCTACCGGCAACTGGACAGCACGGGTAAAAGTTGGTGGTACAGAGTTTACACATCCTGTTAAAATTGAAACGGTAAAACCGAACCGCTTAAAAATCAATCTCGACTTTGGTGTGGAGAAAATCACAGCCGGTACGAACAATATATCGGGTAACCTGAATGTAAATTGGCTGCACGGTGCGCCTGGTAAAAATCTGTTGGCTGAATTTGAAGTGCTGCTTACAAAAGCTGAGACTAAATTTTCAAAATATCCTGATTTTACGTTTGAAGATCCATCAAAG
Organism: Flammeovirgaceae bacterium UBA2366; assembly: GCA_002344065.1. GTDB lineage: Bacteria > Bacteroidota > Bacteroidia > Cytophagales > Cyclobacteriaceae > UBA2336. The sequence goes on along the minus strand of DDTK01000005.1, from coordinate 114,810 downwards.
GAATTTTACAGCGAGGCTCAAACTATTTTCAGTGGTTACACCGATAGTGAAGGAAATGCCCGGATTAATTTTTCATTGGAGCCCATCACTTCAGCGCCTGGGGCACTCAATGCATTAATTCGTGGAAAGGTATTTGAGGAGAGCGGTAATTTTTCAGTTGATCGGTTTAGTATTCCATATTATCCGTATCGTTCCTTTACCGGTATTCGATTGCCATTAGGCGATAAAGCGCGTGGCATGTTGCTTACCGATACCACCCACACTGTTGATGTAGTGACTATTGATGCTGAAGGGAATCCGCTTTCGCGAGAGCGTGTGGAAGTATCCATACATAAGCTTCGCTGGCGGTCGTGGTGGGATAATACGGAGGAGAGTGCAGTGTACATGAGTGATTATTATGCAACACTGGTAAGTAAAGGAACGATACGTACCGTAAACGGAAAAGGTCAATGGAATTTTAAAATTAAGTATCCCGAATGGGGGCGTTACCTTATAAAAGCTGTTGACCCAATATCTGGTCACAGCACAGCAAAAATCGTGTACATCGATTGGCCTGGTTGGGCAGGCCGCGCACGTGGCGGTAGCGAAGGTGCAACCATGCTCACGTTTTCATCTGATAAACCTGCTTATACCATTGGCGAAAAAGCAAGCGTGGTAATACCGGGTAGTAGTTCGGGTCGTGCCTTGGTAAGTATTGAAAACGGAAGCCGGGTGATCGAAAGTTACTGGGTAGAAACCAAACAAGGTGATACACCTTTCAGCTTCACCATCACAAAGGACATGACCCCGAATATTTTTGTTCATGTTTCACTGATTCAACCCCATGCGCAAACCATTAACGATTCACCCATCAGAATGTACGGTGTAATACCTATTGGAGTTGAGGATCCGCAAACACATCTGGAGCCGGTTATCACCATGCCCGATGTGTTGGAGCCTGGTCAGGAAGTAGTGATAAAAATTTCAGAAAAATCGAAACGTAAAATGACGTATACGCTGGCGATGGTGGACGAAGGCTTGCTCGACTTAACCCGTTTTAAAACACCTGATCCGTGGAAGCGGTTTTATTCCCGCGAAGCGTTGGGTGTAAAAACATGGGACTTGTATGATAATGTGATGGGCGCTTTCGGTGCACGCATTGAACGGTTGCTTGCCGTGGGTGGCGATATGGCGTTAATGGCCGGCAAGGAAGAGGACGCAAAAGCCAATCGCTTTAAAGCAGTAGTGAAGTTCCTTGGACCCTTTACCTTAACGGGCGGAAGTAACGAGCATAAATTTATTATGCCGCAATATATTGGGTCAGTTAAAACAATGGTTGTTGCAGGATATGAGGGCGCTTATGGATCTGCTGAGAAGGCAACACCTGTGCGCAAGCCTTTGATGGTGTTGGCTACGTTACCAAGAGTACTTGGTCCTGAAGAGAAATTGAAATTACCGGTAACACTTTTTACGATGGATAAAAACATCCGTAATGTAAAGGTGGAAGTTAAAACCAGCGGACCGTTACAATTGCGCGAAAGTTCACAAACGGTTAATATGGTTGGTGCTGACCAAACCATTGAATTTGACCTCTCGGTTTTGGGAACGCTTGGCGTTGGGAAAGTTGAAGTGATTGCCACTTCCGGAAACTTCAAAGCCAGCGATGTAATTGAAATTGAAATCCGCAACCCCAACCCTCCGGTAACAAAAGTTCAGGAAGCTATTTTGGAGGCCGGCAAAACATGGAATATAAATGTTACCGGTGCGGGTATGACAGGTACGAACACAGCAATGCTGGAAGTTTCTTCGTTACCCCCGATTAACCTTGGGCAACGCATGAAGTATTTATTGCAATATCCCTATGGTTGTATCGAACAAACAACTTCTTCAGTATTTCCACAACTGTACCTAGATCAGGTAAAAGTGTTGACGGATGGAGAACGGAGCATGATCCAGGCAAATGTTAAAGCGGGCATTGAACGCCTTAAATCTTTTCATCAGCGCGATGGAGGTTTTGGGTATTGGCCAGGTGCCGAGAATGCTGATAGTTGGTCGACAACCTATGCCGGACATTTTCTGGTAGAGGCAGAAGCCAAGGGCTACCTCGTTCCGAACGATATGTTAAAGCGCTGGAAAAAATATCAACGCTCAAAAGCTCAAGCCTGGCGAAGAAACCAGGAAGCTTATAGCAGTGAATTAATACAAGCTTATCGTTTGTATTCGTTGGCCCTTGCGGGCGATCCTGAACTGGGTGCCATGAACAGGTTGCGCGAACAGACCAACCTCCCATCCACCGCAGCGTGGATGTTGGCGGCTGCATATGCCAAAGCCGGACAGCCCGAAGCGGCAAAAAGTTTGGTAGCTAATATGTCCACCTCGGTAAAGCCGTATCATGAAATGGCCTATACCTATGGATCGGATTTGCGTGATAAAGCCATCATTCTGGAAACGTTGGTGTTGCTGGGGGATCGTACGAAAGGTTTTGAGCTCTTGAAGGATATCTCAGCTTCTTTGAGTAACTCATCCTACTGGATGAGTACCCAAACGGTGGCGTGGTGTTTAAAATCGGTTGGAGCTTTCGCGGGCACGGAAAAACGTGGGGCATTAAAGTTCAATTATTCTTACAACGGCAAAGATGCAACAGCAAGTACTGAGTTGCCGATCGCGCAAGTACCTGTTCAGGTAGATGGAGTAAAATCAAATGCATTAAAGGTAGTAAGTGAAAGTGGCGGTACATTGTATGTGCGATTGATTGCTGAGGGAATTCCCGCCCGTGGAGAAGAAACGGAAGAGTTCAATAATTTAAATCTGACGATTACCTATACGGATGTTGATGGTCGGATGATTGACCCTACCCAATTGGAACAAGGCAAAGAGTTTATTGCTTCCGTAACGGTTTCGAATCCCGGAATGCGTGGCCCGTACAAAAATCTGGCGTTGAATCAGATTTTTCCATCCGGTTGGGAAATTAACAACTTACGGTTAGATGAAGCAGAGAGCAGGCTTGGCGGTGACGTCCCAACCTATCAGGATATTCGCGATGATCGTGTTTATACCTATTTTGATTTAGGTACGAATCAACGGAAAACGTTTCAGGTGATGCTTACAGCCAGCTACGTAGGAACCTATTATTTGCCGGCTGTCAGTTGCGAGGCCATGTACGACCGCTCGATTTATGGCCGCAGAAAAGGACAGGTTGTTGAGGTAGTGAAGGCTTCTGGAATTTAGCAGTTGTTGTAGATTTGATGAGTGTTTTGTGTTTTAGTGTTTTTGTGGCGGGATAATTCATTTTCCTTTTTGCCACCAAAGCACTAAATCACAAAAAGTTGATACAATACATCAGTGGTTATTTTTGAAAATCAATAGACTATGATCTCTAAATCATTTGCGAAAATCAGCGTAATCTACGGGATTAAATTCTTGTTATTATTCTTTATTATCCACACCTCAACTGCTCAAACCTCCAGGCAAAAGGAAATTCTTGATCTATCACAACGAAAGTTTGTATGGTTAATAAACAAACAATTGGATTCACTCAACCTCGTTCTTGACAACGACCTGGCGTATATCCACTCCAATGGCTGGGTCGAATCCAAACAGGATGTTCTGGAAAACCTTAGATCAGGTAAGTTGGTATATGGCGATGTGCAGATCGAGAATGCGAAAGTCAGGTTATATAAAAGTACTGCAATTGTTACCGGTACCGGTAAGTTTTCCGGAGGGAACAATGGCAATACTTTCGATTTACGCCTGCTCTATACCGAAGTGTATGTGCTGAAGAATAAGAAATGGCTGCTGGCATCACGTCACGCCAACCGACTTCCATAAATGACCTTCTTCCGAAAAAGGATAATTGTTGGAGGCGGTGCATTGGTTGTGGCCTCAATCATCTATTATTTTTTATTACCCGATAAATTATTCCATGATCCATATTGTACAGTGCTTGAAGATCGCAATGGAGAATTGTTGTCGGCAACTATTGCCAAGGACGGACAGTGGCGATTTCCGCAGTTGGATACTGTACCCGATAAATTTAAGCAGGCACTGATTCATTATGAAGATAAGCGGTTTAATAGTCATTGGGGAATTGATATTCGCGCTTTCGCCCGGGCACTCCGGCAAAACTTGCAAGCAGGAAAAGTAATCAGTGGTGGAAGCACCATCACCATGCAGGTGATCCGATTATCCCGCAAAGGAAAGTCAAGAACATATGGAGAAAAGCTTATTGAAATACTGCTGGCCGCCCGGCTTGAGCTTCGGTACACCAAGGGTGAAATACTGGCCTTGTATGCTTCGCATGCACCGTTTGGTGGCAATGTAGTAGGGCTTGAAGCGGCTTGCTGGCGTTATTTTGGTCGTGATGTTGATGAACTTTCGTGGGCAGAGGCAGCTTTGCTTGCTGTATTGCCCAATTCGCCATCGCTAATCCATCCGGGTAAAAACAGGGATCGATTATTGGTAAAACGCAATGCTCTTTTGGATAAACTTCTACAGGTTGGCGTGCTGGATGAAGCCACGTGCCTCCTTGCTAAGGAGGAACAAATTCCTGATCAGCCAACGGCTTTACCGCGTCACGCCCGTCATTTGATCCAGCGCATCGTTCGTGATGGGTTGGAACAAACACGGGTACGCTCAACACTTGATGAAGGAATGCAGCTAAGGGTAGAGCAAATTATCGATGATCATTACAAGCGCCTGGCGGGCAATCAAATCTACAATGCTGCAGCGTTGGTGATAGAAGTTGAAACCGGCAATGTTGTGGCGTATGTTGGCAATACACAAGCCGATCAGTCGGGCTATCATGGTGAAGAAGTGGATATTATCAGTGCCTCCCGAAGTACGGGAAGTATACTAAAACCATTTTTGTTTGCAGCCATGCTTGATGAAGGAAAGATTTTACGGACTACACTGGTAGCGGATGTTCCAACCGTGATTAATGGCTTTGCTCCCAAAAATTTTAAACGTGAATTTGATGGCGCTGTGCCTGCTGATAAGGCATTAATCCGATCATTAAATATTCCAGCCGTATACATGCTTCAGCAGTATCGTTATGAAAAATTTCATTCACTGCTAAAAGATGCTGGCATGACTACTTTAACACGGCTTCCCGATCATTATGGACTTGCTTTGATATTAGGTGGCGCAGAAGGAAAACTATGGGATATTACAGGTATGTACGCTTCAATGGCGCGCGTTTTAAATCGGTATTTTACGCGTTCTGAAAACCTGAAGTACACTAATACAGATTATCAAAGCCCATCTTACACTCAAAATCCAGATGAGCGAGTGTCTCCAGCCTCTCTTGGGCCATCGGGTTTGATCAGTGCTTCAGCCATCTATCAAACCATTGATGTGTTAAAGGAAGTGTACCGACCTGGTGAAGAGACTGGTTGGCGTAACTTTTACAGTGCAAAAAAAATAGCCTGGAAAACCGGTACCAGTTTTGGATTTCGTGATGGCTGGGCTGTAGGTGTAACACCACAGTATGCTGTTGGTGTGTGGGTGGGCAATGCCGATGGTGAGGGGAGACCGGGATTAACCGGAACGGAAACAGCAGCTCCTGTTTTGTTTGATATTTTTTCACAGCTTCCCGGAAACGATTGGTTTCAGGAGCCTTATATCGAAATGGAGCAAATACCAGTCTGTTCCAGAAGCGGTTTACGCATAGCTGAATTTTGTGAAAAGGCTGATACGACATGGGTAAGTCCTAAAGGCCTTGAGGTAAGGCCGTGTACCCATCATAAAAAGGTACACCTCACCATGGACAGGCGCTTCAGGGTGCACCTAAACTGTGAATCCGCGGATCGGATGATTGAACATAATTGGTTTGTACTACCCCCCATTCAGGAACATTATTTTAAAACCAGGAACGTTTCGTATAAAATCTTACCTCCCTTTAAGCCCGGCTGCGAGTCTAATACAGCTTTGCGTACGATGGAATTGGTTTACCCTAAGCCAAATGCACGACTTTTTATACCCCGGGAACTAGATGGTACCCCAGGAAGCTCCGTTTTTGAGCTTGCCCACCGCAATCCTTTAGCGAGTGTTTTTTGGCATTTGGATGACCAATACCTTGGAAATACCTCTAAAAATCACCGTTTTCCACTAAATCCGGGGGAAGGGAAGCATATTTTAACACTTGTTGACGATGCCGGTGAGACCCTGGAAGTGCGCTTTGAAGTTATTTCAAAGTGATAAATATCTGATATGTAAGGTTTTAAATTGATTTGATCGATTCTACATTTAACATGGTATACCTTTGTGCCTGTTAATAAACCCTGTCAAAATGAAAAAGTGCTATGCAATTGCTTTGATTGGTTTGCTGATTTTACAATCAGCGTTCAAAGCTCCCGGACAATTACCCGACCCTCAATACGCTAACTATGTTGTTATTGGAGCGTTCGAGTTTAAAAAGAATGCCATAAAGTTTACCAATCAGGCATCAAAAGACTTCACCGTTAAGTACGAGGTTAATCCCTCACGTAACCTGTATTATGTCTACATTCTGAAAACGAATGATAAGAAGCAGGCGATTGAAGAAGCCTTACGACTACAGAGTAATTCTCCCTATAGCGATACTTGGGTGTACAGTGGCCCATTGGGTGCAGAAGCAATCGCAACCTCGTCCGGCAAGGATATTAACCCGGTAACCCGAAAAAATATTGAGACCATTCCGGTTGCTGATACACCGGCAAATCAACCCCTGGTTTCCCTTGTTGCCCCGCGATCAGAGGCAGGCGAGGAAGTTGTAGTAAATTCAAATCAGTCAGAAGTAAGAGAATCAACACCTCCGCAGGAAACGATGAGCAATGAGAATCAATCCTCTAGTGCTATAGTTTCAGACGACAAAGCGAGAAGCTTCTTTTTTAAGTTATACCGCGCAGATAATAATGAATCTATTAATGGTGATGTGGATGTGATTGATGCGGAGCGTATTAAAAAGCTGGGAACCTATGCGGGTAATACGGATGTACGGGTTGCATCACCCGGTAATGCATCAGGCAATGTTTCTCTTATCTGTGAAGTATTCGGATACAGAAAAACGCAAAAGGATATGAATTTTAATAATCCAGAAGGCGAGGGCATTGGTATAGAGAATAATGCTGTAGTTGTGCCATTTGATTTGGTACGGTTGCAGAAAGGCGATATTGCAGTAATGTATAATGTTTACTTCTTTAAGGATGCAGGTGTTATGCGTCCTGAATCACGCTGGGAAGTAAACAGTCTGTTGGATATGCTTAACGAAAATCCTAAGTATAAGATTAAAATTCACGGCCATACTAATGGCAATGCATCGGGTAAGATTATTTCAAAGAGTGAAAAATCAGATAACTTCTTTTCGTTAAACGACACAAAAGAAGGTTTCGGATCAGCTAAGAAATTGTCACAGGAACGTGCTGAAGTTATTCGTGATTATTTACTGGCCAATGGTATTGATGCTAAGCGTATGCACGTTAAGGCATGGGGTGGTAAAAAGCCCGTTGTGGATAAGCTACATACCCAGGCACAAAATAATGTGCGGGTAGAGATTGAGATACTCGAAAATTAAAAGTCTGAATAGCTTCTACGCTTGAGGCGGACCGCAAGGACGGTAACATTTTTGAAATAACTTCTACTAGAATAGGCCCTCCGCAAGAGGGCTTATTCATTTTCAAATATTCCTGCTTCAAGGGTATGGCTGATCTCACGGGTAATCTGATCCAGTTTTACTGCGCAGGAAGTAAGGTGTTTGTAAATAACCTCTTTTTCGTTTGAGTCGGCCTGTTCCAAAAGGCTGATTAAACCGAGTACACTGGCCACCGGCCCCCTTAGTTTGTGGGCATTTACAAACGTATACTCGGTTAGTTTTTGATTTTGAATAGTAAGTTGCATGGTTCGTGCACCAATCCTTGTCTCAAGATTTTTGTTCAGTTCCTGAAGATCTTCATTGAGTTTTTTAAGAGTTGAAGCCTGTAATTCAATAGCCAGTTTCTGACTTTGAATTTCATCATTCTTACTTTTTAAAAGGGCATTAACGGTTAATATTCTTCTTCGTTGTACCAATAATACCCAGGCCATAATACCCGCCAGTAAAAGGCCTATGGTAATGAAAATGATAATTTGTTGTTGTTGCCTTAAACGGGTTTCTCTAAAATTTTTCTCAAACCTGAGTTGCCTGTTTTCCGCTTCCTGAACTTCGGTTTGATAGACCATTTGTAGCCGTGCAATCTGTTCGGATTTGCTCAGGCTATATACACTGTCTTTTAGAGTATTATAACGATATAAATTCTGTAAGGCTTTTACAAAGTCACCACGGGCTGAATCCAGTTCGGCTTTTTTTGAATAGTTCACCACCATCAGATCAGTGGCTTTGATAAAGGCAGCCATTTCATTGGCCAGATTCAGATATCTCTCAGCCCTTTCAAAAAATTTAAGTTTCCGGTAGGTATCGGAAAGATGGTGGTACACCAGGATAAGCATACGTATTTCACCTATCTCTTTTAATATCTTTTCAGCTCGTGTAAAGTACTCTAATGCACTTTCATACTTTTTTTGTTTCAGGTTCACTAACCCAAAACCCATGTAATTGTAGGCGATCACTCGTTTATTATTATCACGCAGTGCTTGGGATAGAGAATTTTCAAAATACGACACTGCTGTTTTTAAATCACCGATGCCGTAGTACAGCTCACCGATATTATAATACGTTATTGCCTTAGTGGTTAGATCTTTCTTTTTTAACTCGATTGAATGCAACAGAAATTCAAGAGCCTTTTCTGGTTCTCCAAGACGTTTGTAAACTTCTCCTATGTTATTATAGGTTTGTCCCCAGCCCACTGAATCACCTGCTTCCTGGTATTCACGTGCTGCCATGAAGTAATACTCCTGAGCGAGTTCAAATACACCTTCCGACCAGTATGAATTACCAATAACGGTGAGTGAACGGGCATATCCTCTTCTATAATTTAATGTCCGGGCAATTTCAGAAACATGTTGCCCGATTCTCCTGGAAGCGATGGGATTATGTCGTAAAACTTCCGTAGCCAGTTTGTTCAGTGAAGTTACATAATTACTGTCTTGCGGAATTTTTGAAAACCGTACAAGACTATCGGGTAGTGGTGTTTGGGCAAGTGTTACCAGTGGTGTAACCCAACAAATAAAACCAATAGTTAACCAGCCCCTCCCCATATTCCTGTGTTACGTGTCTGTTAGCTAGACATTGCCCGTAACAGATCGTGTTGCGTAATAATATGAACACGTTGTGCTTCATCCCTAATAAGCACGGCTTTATTCTCTTTGTTTAATAGGGATGAAAGTACGTCCAGGGTACTATCAGGTGCCACAAAAAGCATAGGTTTATCCATTACATCACCCACTACTTTTTCCCGAAGCTGCGGGTCTTCAATCATTTTTTCAAGCAGACTGGAGGCGCTTACGCTGCCAATGAATTGATCGTTTTCGGTAACGGGTATCTGATCAATGCCTTCACGATTCATCATGAGTATAACTTCACTGATCTTTGCTTTGGGCTGTACAGTAACAAGTGCTTCCTTTCCATTACGTGTGCTGATGATGTCCCTGGCCTTTGTGCTGAATGTTTTGGTTTCCAAAAAGCCATGATCTTTCATCCATTGATCGTTGTATACTTTTGCCAAATAGCGTGTACCGTGATCGGGAAGCAGAATTACTACGACATCGTCTTTCTTCATATTCTCACGGGCATATTCCAGTGCGCCATGTACGGCCGAGCCACACGACCACCCAACAAACATTCCTTCTTCGCGGGCTAGTCTGCGTGTCATTAGGGCGCCATCCTTATCGGTAACCTTTATGAAGAGATCGATCACATCAAAGTTTACGTTCTTTGGAAGTATGTCCTCCCCAAAGCCTTCTGTCAGGTAAGGATAAATTTCATTCTCATCAAAAATTCCGGTCTCCTTATACTTTTTAAAGACAGAACCATAAGTATCAATACCAACAGAAACAATTGCCGGATTTTGTTCCTTAAGATATTTAGCCGTGCCACACATGGATCCACCGGTGCCCACCGTGGCAATGTAATGTGTAATCTTACCTTCGGTTTGCGTCCAAATTTCCGGGCCGGTTGTTTCGTAATGTGCCTTTGTGTTTGATGGATTATCGTATTGATTCGGATAAAAGGAGTTCGGTATTTCCTTGTTTAATTTTCGTGCTACAGAATAGTATGAACGAGGATCGTCAGGTTCAACGTTAGTCGGACAAACTACAACCTCAGCACCCACTGCTTTCAGGATATTAATTTTTTCCTGTGATTGTTTATCGGCCATGGTAAAGATGCAACGATAGCCTTTGGCTGCCGCTGCAAGTGCCAATCCCATACCGGTGTTACCGGAGGTTCCCTCAATGATGGTTCCGCCTGGCTTAAGCAATCCAGCTTCTTCTGCATCTTCCACCATTTTTATAGCCATTCTGTCCTTCATGGAATTTCCCGGATTGAAGTATTCAACCTTGGCCAGAAATGTTCCGGGTACTCCTTTGAATATTTTATTCAATTTTATCAAAGGCGTGTTTCCGATAGTCTCAATGATGGAATTGTAGTATTGCATGGAATTGTGGTATGATGTGAAGCAAAGTTAAGAAAAACTGCCTGTTGGGGTTGTGGATGTATGAAAAACGGTAATTCTTAAAAGAATCTGTTAGTTGGCCGACCCTGCCAACAAATAAAGTACGGCCATTCGAATGGCAACCCCATTTTCTACCTGGTCCAGAATGATAGCATGCTGTGAATCGGCTGCATCACTGCTCAATTCAACACCCCGGTTTATAGGCCCTGGGTGCATCAGCACAATGGGTTTCTTTAAGTCGTCAAGTATCTTTTTTGTAATGCCGTAGTACAATGCATATTCGCGTAACGATGGGAAATATTTGATTTGCTGCCGTTCTAATTGTATGCGTAATACGTTGGCAACATCACACCATTCCAGCGCTTTTCGTACATCGGTTTCCACCAGCACACCGGTTTGTGCAATGAATTTAGGAAGTAGCGTAGGCGGACCACACACCATAACTTTTGCCCCCAGCTTTTGCAGTGCAAAAATATTTGACAACGCTACGCGTGAATGCAGAATGTCGCCAATGATAGCAACTTTTTTTCCGGCAATATCACCTAGTTTTTCACGAATGGAGTAGGCATCAAGCAAAGCCTGTGTAGGATGCTCGTGTGTACCATCGCCTGCATTAACAATATTAGCCTTGATATGACGGGCCAGGTAATGAGGTGCACCCGGGCTAGCGTGACGCATCACCACCATGTCTACTTTCATAGCCAGAATGTTATTTACGGTGTCCAATAAAGTTTCGCCCTTTTTTACTGAGCTGGTAGAGGCTGAAAAATTCACCACATCGGCTGATAGTCTTTTTTCTGCAAGTTCGAATGACAGGCGGGTGCGTGTGGAGTTTTCAAAGAAAATATTGGCAATGGTGATATCGCGCAGGGAGGGTACTTTCTTAATCGGTCGGTTTAAAACATCCTTAAAGGTATCGGCAGTTTCAAAAATCAATTGAATGTCCTGAGGTGTTATGTCTTTTATTCCCAGAAGATGCTTTTGACTTAATTTAGACATGCTAATCCTTATTATTTATCAACCAGATTTTATTTTGTTCGTGCCCCTGGGCTTCTAATTCAACTAAAACTTTTTGTGTTGAAAGCGTATTTACTGTCCGGCCTACGTAATCGGGGGCAATGGGAAGGTCGCGGTTGTGTTTGCGATCAATCAAAACCAACAATTCAACTTTGGCAGGTCGGCCGAAGGCGATCATAGCATCCAGGGCAGCACGTACGGTTCGTCCGGTAAACAGCACATCATCAACCAAAATCACTTTTTTACCTTCAATGATAAAGGGTATCCTTACTTCGCTAGCTTTTACTGGAATTTCCCGTCTACGGAAGTCATCCCGATGAAAGGTAGCATCCAGGTAACCTAATGGAATTTCTTTGCGAATCAGCTTCTCCAGCTTTTTGTGAATGATTTCGGCCAGAAATATTCCCCTGGGCTGAAGACCAAGGATTACACTTTCTTCAAAAGACTGGTGATTTTCAATGATTTGTTGGCAAAGACGGCTAAGGGTTATATCAAGAAGGTCCGAGTCGAGAATGAGTTTCTTCTGCATATGCCGGAGGCAAATATAGGTGTTTTATTACCACCAAACTCAACGATGACTTAATTTGGTAACAAAGAATACTCTTTGGCTTTGCTTTCCCCATCTTCTTTGTGATGTATATTTTGTGCCCGATGCAGTAAAATAGCTATTATACCAGTAGTCAAGTGAGCTTAGACTTTCATCATCATCAAGGGGTGTATTGTTTATATCTAAAGTATTAAACTCTTTTTGTTCCACCAGCTGGTCATCTAGAATGATTTTGTACCGAATTTTATTATCAAATAGATAAAATAGAACGATTTTGTTTTGCTGAATATCAATTTTAACAAATTGTTCGAGGGTAAAGGATTTAACATCATTGATTTCGAAACTATTATCCCAGCGCAACTCACCATTTTTATCAAATCCTATAATTACGGCATGTGTGTATTTGTACCCGTCAAATACGGCACCACCAGGTGCTAATCCGCCACCCATATAATTCCGATCCATTGCCTTATACACAGGATAGAATGCTTCACCTAAGAGAAGAAATTCATTTTTGTTGGGAATAAATTCATTTACCAAGAACCTGTATTGCAAGCGAATTTTTTTTCCTTTTACTGTTTTTCGGTTTATACGTTCTTTTAGCCGTGCAGCTCGTTGAGATTTGAGGTACGAAAAAAAATTTTGTAATTCTGTAAAGGGATAGTAGTTGGTGAATTCTGAATCCTTTTCGAGGCGAGTAATAAACAGCCCTTTTGAAAAATCAGAGTTTCTATTTCCATATGTGCCGGCTACAAGTTGTGATCCATCAGGAATGGAAATAATCTGTCCAAATAAAAGGCTTTGATTTTCTGACGCATTTAAGGTCTTATTCTGAATAAGGTCTCCGGATGGGCCATAGTTTTTAACCCATAAGTTTTTTTGTCGTTGAGCGTTTCTGGAACTAATTAATACACTGAATGATTGGTCATCGGATGTATTTATTTGAAGTAACTCTCCGGGCTCATTAAAGAGGGCGGGCAAAACTTTACTTTTGGTTGAAGCAAAATCAAAAAATAACACGACAGGAATTTTTCCGGTGAAGTAACCTCCAATAAGAAGACCCCGTTCAGTTGCCGTGAAATGAGTGGGAAGAAATGGGATGTAATTATTTACCTGGTAACGGGTATAGCTGCCGGTTTTTAAATCTATTTGATAGACATGAAAACTGATATCGGCAAATTCGCGGTGATGAAAAAGGAAATACGCATACTTTTTATGAATATAATGTTGTGCGTAAACATATTTTTTCTCAATAGGCAGAAGTCCTGCCCATTTTTGGATGAATGCAGTGTCAACATGAATAAATTGAACAGATGACTCAGGTTGATTCAACGGTCGTAGAAAAATCAGCCCGTCTGAATTTACCGAAACAATATTGAAGGTTGATTCATTTCTTTGAACAGGAAGTTGGATGCCTCCATGATACTGAAGTTGTGCTTGTACTGGAAGAATGATGAATACAAAACTGAGTTTAATGAAATGAAATTTTATTGATATAAAACACCTGACGATTCCCCTCACTGCCTTTTTCCTTATTAGATAAGCTCTGCTGTCCCCAAACATAAAAGTTATTCTCATACCAATTTCTCACAAATCCTAACGATTTACTTTCAGAACGTATTTCATCTGAGTCATTAGCAAGTTTAATTTTTTCAGTTACTTCCTGTGATTGCTTTTCATCTAAAGTAATAATTTTTCCTTTTAACTCAGACTCCTTTTTATACAGGATAAGTAGCTTGTTATCATGAACATGATAGTCGGCTATTTGTTGCAGTGAGTTCATACGAATTTCTTCGAATTTTAAACTGTAATCCCATAATACTTGCCCTTTTGAATTAAAGGCAACCAGTACAGTCTGTACACCCTTTATCTCATCGCTAGTTGTTGTTGTATTAGGTCCATAACCATAATAGGGGTTGTACAGTCGATTATAAGTACCTGGATAATATCCCCAGAAGGGTGAATAGTAAGGATAAGGCGTATAGCCATAAGGATAAGGGTAATTGTTTGGATACCGGTTAACTGTATTAGAGGGTACGTATGTTTCGGCTAGCATGATATAGCCCTCAGCCCGCTCCTCAACGCGATAGGGCATAACATAGTTAACAAAATCCGGTATGCGTTTTTGATTAAGGGCATTTTGTGTTTTGTCCTTTATTTTTTTTGCTCGTTTTGGCGGTAATTGATCCAGGTAGCTACTTAATTCGCCAAAGGCGGTAAACTTAATTGGATTGTCATTAAAAGGGTCAATAACTAATGCGTAAAATCCATTCGATTGTTTTGAATTTCTTGAGCCATATGTTCCCAGTACCATTAAATCATCATTAATCAACGTGCCACTAATGCTTGTTTGGAGGAAATATTTATCCTCAATCGGAGCCGAATCCTCCACCAACTCCTTTCCAGCGGCATCAAATGTTCTAAATAGTATTTTTCGCTGATCGCGATCGCTTCGGTCTATAAGTATTGCGTTAAAGGTTTGATTGTAATTGGGTCTCAGATCAACCAATTCGGTTTGTTTCTGAAAAAATCCGGGCAATACTTTAAGGTTTTCTGTTATGGTATTATACAGCAATACTGCCGGCTCGCTATTTATGTAGCCACCAAAAATAAAATTAGATTCTACCCTTATAAATTGAGAGAGTTGAAAGTTTAATTCTGTTTTAATTTCATGGCGTTCGATTTCGGCCCTCGCAACTTGTATGGTTATAAGGTCTAGCGGAAGTTTGAAATTATCTCCACCTTTAAAAAGCAGATAGAGAGATCCGGGTGCATGTTCATACCCGATAAGATTTTTTCGTTGGTCAATCTCTAGTTCAATAGTATTTTTTTCCTGTAGCGTGCTGTCAAGCAAAATAACTTCCCATGTTTTGTTTCCACTTTTATACTTATTCTTTTCCCTTACCAAAGCAAGCCCGTCTTCTTTCAGGGAGATAATGGTAAAATCCTCATCAGAGGACTTGCGTTCCTTTTCAAAGCGATACGGTTGCAGAATTTGAGCCTGTACTTGCTGAACACCAGAAAGCAAGAGACTTAATAGAATTAAATGAATGATTTTTACAGGGTGAATCATTTCTTTTCACTAAGCTCAAGTATTCGATCAAACTCTTCTCTCTTAACAGGTTGAACGGATAACCGCGCATACTTAACCAGGGCCATTGCGGATAGTTTTTTGTCTGCCTTAACAGTGGATAGGGCAACTGAATTCTTCAAGGGTTTTTCGGGTACAAGTTCCACTACAACCCATTCCGCATCTTTAGGATCTGGATAAGCTTCTTTTTTTACTGAGGCGATGCCTGCAACGGACTTTTCAGTTCCTGTATGATAAATAAAGACCTTATCCCCCGCTTTCATAGCCTTCAGGTTTTTACGTGCCTGAAAGTTTTTAACACCATCCCAAACAGTTTTCTTATCACGCACCAGATCGGCCCAGGAATAAGTTTCGGGTTCTGTTTTTAGTAGCCAGTAATTCATAGCATTAATGTGAACTACTAAAGTAGCAAACTTTAGGCTGTTAAAGTGATGAACTTTTGTACCTTTTTAAAAGGAAATTTGAGTGAACTAATATGCCCGTACCAGTTTTCCTTCCATGTAGTTGGCAAATGCCCGATTGGCAACTTTCATTCCACCGCGTGTTGGAAAATCACCCGTAAAATACCAATCACCTAAATGGCCGGGGCAAGCTTTGTGCAGGTTTTCTACAGTTTGAAAGACAACTTCAACCTCCGCATTAATAGATTTCGGGCGAATGATTTCTGCTATTTTAGATGAGATTTCATCGTTTGTAAACTGAGCATAAAGTTTCTTTACATAGTTTTCCTCGCCTTTCGATTGCAGACATTGGTCGTACACTTCGCCCAATAAGTAATCTTTGCCTTGATCTTTTATAAGTTCAATCATAGCACGGAAGGCCACAAAATCACTCATGCGGCTCATATCAATACCGTAACAATCCGGGAAACGAATTTGGGGTGCAGATGAAACAACAACGATTTTTTTAGGACCAAGTTTATCCAGCAAAGTGAGAATGCTCTTCTCCAGTGTAGTTCCTCGAACAATGGAATCATCAATTACAACTAATGTATCTTTTCCACGGTTCACTACTTCATAGGTGGTATCGTAAACATGAGCTACCAGGTCATCACGATGTTGATCATCCGTGATAAAAGTTCTTAGCTTGGCATCTTTTAATACAATCTTTTCTATTCTTGGCCGAAAGGACAGAATATCTTCAATGGGATCCACCGATGGCTTTCCTTCCAGAATGATTTCTTTTTGCTTATTGATCAGATAGTCTTCAACGCCAGCCATTAATCCATAAAAGGCCGTCTCCGCTGTGTTGGGTATATAAGAAAATACAGTATTTTTTAGATCAAAGTGAATCGCCCGAAGAACCTGTGGAACCAAAAGGCGGCCAAGTTTTTTTCTTTCCTGGTAAATATCGGGGTCGTTTCCACGCGAGAAATAAATGCGTTCAAAGCTGCATGATTTTTTTTCACCTTGCTTTATTATTTCATGCTGAGCTAATTCTCCACTTTTAGTAATGATGAGCGCATGTCCTGGCCTAACTTCTTCGATCTGATTGTAATCGATATTAAAGGCAGTTTTTATAGCAGGTTTTTCAGAGGCCACCACTACCACCTCATCATCAGCATAGTAGTAAGCTGGCCGAATACCATTAGGATCGCGCACGACAAAAGCAGAACCCGACCCTGTTAAACCAGCCATGGCGTAGCCGCCATCAAAATCTTTGCATGCTCTTTTTAATACACGGTGTAAATCGATTTCATTTTCAATAATTTCAGAAATCTCCTGATTACCGTATTTATCTTTATAGAGCTCAAACAGGCTTTGCACTTCTTCATCTAAAAAATGCCCAATTTTCTCCATTACAGTAACGGTGTCTACTTTTTCTTTGGGGTGCTGACCAATGTTGATTAGTAAATCAAAAAGTTCGTCAACATTGGTCATGTTAAAGTTGCCCGCCATAACCAGGTTACGGCTACGCCAGTTATTTTGGCGCAAAAACGGATGAACGCTTTCAATATTATTTATTCCATGTGTTCCGTACCGGAGATGACCTAGCCAAAGCTCCCCTGTAAAGGCAACATTTTCTTTAAGCCATTTCTCGTTTCTGAATTTCTCTTTTCCTTCTTTTTGTGCCTTACGGTACTTTTTGCCGATCTTTTTAAACAAGGAAGCAACGGGTTGTTGTTTTACTGAACGATACCGGCTGATATACCTACGCCCGGCTTCCAGATCAATTTTAATGTTGGCAATACCCGCTCCGTCCTGTCCCCGGTTATGCTGCTTTTCCATCAAAATGAACATTTTGTTCATGGCATACGTTGGGCCATACTTTTCGATGTAATAAGAAAGAGGTTTGCGCAGGCGGATCAGGGCAATTCCGCATTCGTGAAGGATTTGATCACTCATTGGTGCTCCATTAAGGCACAAAGTTACTGTTATTCAGGCATCCCATCAATATGTGACAGGCTGAATGCTTATAACAGTTTAAGCGATCAAAAAGTTGTGTTTCAGGCCTTCGGAAGGGTAAACCAGAATGTGCTGCCCTGACCCTCTTTGCTTTCAACCCATATGCGGCCATTGTTTTTCTCTACAAATTCCTTGCAGAGTATTAAACCCAGTCCGGTACCCTTTTCATTGGCTGTTCCGCGGGTGCTGTAGGGGTTAATTTTATCGAAAAGCATGTTCACTACTTCGGGTTTCATACCTACCCCATTATCACTAACCGAAATTACCCATTCATTTTTCTGTTCTTCAGAAGCTATCTTTATTTCACCTCCTTCGTTGGTGAATTTCAGTGCGTTGCTGATCAGGTTGCGAATAACCAGGTTAATGGTGTTGCTGTCGGCATGGGCGAAAGCAGTTGGCGAAACTGAATTAGTCAGTTTTATTTCTTTCGACTGGAGGGATTGAATGAGTTCAATATTCTCATCCGCTAGATTTTTAAGGCTGATTTTAGCAGGCTGCAAATTTATTTTATCCATTTGCAAGAGTGTCCAGTCCAACAGGTTATTCAGAAGCGTTCGGGTATGGTTAAAACGAATTCTTAATTCTTTTATCGCCATGGGTAATTCATCGCTGTGAATAGCTCCTTTGTCCATAAGATCAAGCAGGCCGGCCAATGCACTAATCGGGGAGCGTAGGTCATGAGAAATGATGGAAAAGAATTTATCCTTAACCTGGTTAAGCTGCTCAAGCTCAACACTTCTTTTCTCCATTTCTTCCTGGTGTTGCAAGAGTAGTGTATTAATTCGTTTTCTTCGCTGGCCACTACGATAAACGGTTACAAGCAAAATTACCACCAGTGCCATAACAACTACCAGTACGTTGCTTATAAACTCCTGCCGTTTGATTTCTGTTTTTCTGAACTCTTCAAGTCTTGTTAATGATTGTATCTGTTCATCTTTTGATGCTGTGGCAAACCGCACCTGGTCGCGGAAAAGTTTTTGCTGCATTTCTTCACTAAACAAACTATCGTTTAAAAATTTATATTTCTTGAAAAATTCAAGCGATTGTTTAAAGTCGCCTTTTAATTCCCAAAGTTTGGCCAGTTCGTTGTAGCAATTGATCTCAAGGATTTTTGCGTTTATTTTTTTTGCCGATTCAAGTGCTATGTCAATATGGTTTTCAGCTTCAACAAAGTTTTGCCTATTAAGGAATAAGGTACCTCTTCCCAATTCAACCTCAGCAATGCCGTATTGATTATTCGTGAGTTCATGCAAACGGGAGGTAGAGTCGTAATAAGCCAGGGCATTATCATACTCTTTTAGAGCTGAGTACACCTTGGCAATTTTTATAAGCGTTTTTGTGCGAAGTTCTTTTACAATGTTTTCAGGGTTGAGTGACAACAGATGATTTGTTTCCTTTAAGGATTGTTGCAGATAAATCAATGCGGAGTCATACTTGCCAATTCTTAGCATCACATCTCCGATCTCATCCAATGCATAAGGATTTCCTTCTTTATCGTCAAGCTTGAAGCTAACCTTTTGGGCAAGCCGCAAGTGTTGTAAGGCTGTTTCATATTGCCCCATCTCTTTGAATACCCTGCCCACATTGTGGATAACAATATTCATGAGCAAGGAATCGTCTTTTGAAATTGTTCCTTTATTGAGAATGCTATAGGCGGTAGTCAGATAAAAGTAGGCATCATCATAAACACCAATTTCATAGTAATAATTACCTATGTTACTATAACTTCTACCGATCTCTGTCGAGTCCTTTTTATCAATGCCAAGTTGAAGGGCTAGTGTTTCGTGACTTAAAGCTGAGGTGTAATCCCCCCCCAGGCTAAAAATCAATCCTAGTTCTCTGTGAGCTCTCAGTTTTAGGTCTTGATCATTAGTCTGATCAGCAAGTAAAGTGGCCTCTTTTGCGTAGGCCAGGCTTTTTTTGAAATTTTTAAAAGTATAAGAATTGGCTAGGGATAACAATAAACTTACACGAGCCGTATCATGCATTTTGATGGCTAATTGACTTTCCAGACTATCCAAATAGGCAATTGACTGACTATAGGACGATGCGGCCTTGAGCAGAAAGATTAAAACTATACTATAGGCTAAAAAATACTTCATTTGAAATCTGTATTAACAACATTTTAAGGTTAAGGGTCTTTTATGAATTTATAAAAATGCCAATTAAATGTGAGTTTTTTTGCTAAAAATGAAAGAAAACAATACATGGGTTAAGCTTAGTTCCATAAGGGATACCGTTCCAAATGAACTGGTTTTTGAAAGAAAATCCGTGTTGAAGCCTCAAAGGAATCGGTATAGTCGGAAACCAGGAACTCATGTTTATCACCCCCTGCTAAATTCAGCAGGTTTTCTTCGTTTAAGTATTTCCTCAATGCAACGGCTACTACTTGCGATGAATCCAGTATGACCATTTGGTTGTTGTAATAATCATTAATCTCAGTTTTAATTAAGGGATAATGGGTGCACGCCAAAATGAGCGCTTCTATATTTTGCAATTCGGGTTCGGCCAGGTACTGAGCAATAATTTCATGACTGATTTTATTATCAAAGAAGCCTTCTTCAATCATGGGCGCCAGTAAGGGAGTAGCCAGTGAATGAAGGGTTATCCCTTCGTTTAACTCTTCTATTTTTCGTGCATATACACCCGATTGCACGGTGCGTTTAGTTCCGATTAACCCGATGTGCTTATTGGCAAATCTATTTGCCACCAGTTCAATCATGGGGTCAATCACGTTTATAATTTTTATGTGCCTTGCATATTCCTTTAACAACTCATAGGCAGCAGAACTTGCTGAGTTGCAAGCAATAACAATCACTTTACACCCCTTCTTTAAAAGGGCATCGGCAATTTTAACGGAGTAAGCTTGTATGGCTGCTTCTGATTTATCACCGTAAGGCAGGTGTGCGGTATCACCAAAATAGATAATGTTTTCGTGTGGTAATTCGGTTCGAATGGCGTGGGCTACGGTTAAACCCCCAATACCACTATCAAAAATACCAACCGGTTGTTCAGAAGATGGACGCATAAAAAAGCTGCGGCAAATATAAATTTTTGCCGCAGCTATAATGTTTTATTCTCAATTAATTAAACGTTGGAGGATAGTCTAGCGAGTATCTGCTCACGTCCCTCCCGGTGATTGCAATAGCTGCACTGAAAGTGCTTGATAAATAACCCCGTCTCATTAAGGGTGGGGGCCTTTTCAAGTTCCTCACGATCAATTCTAAACGTAAAATACCCACATTCCGGACATTCTTCTGAATGCTGGTAGGCGAAATACTTTTCGATTTTCTTATGCCCGGTTTTTTCGTCAACCCAAACATCATAGTCAATGGAATGAAAGAGCTCTTCTTCAATCATGCTTTCCTCCAGGTGAGCATCCTCCTCTTGTTCTGTAAGCTTGCGCATGGTATTTCCATCCGGAGAAACCCGTGGTTTATTGCGAAGTTTACGCAGCCGCTTTTCTACAAAGCGAGGGTAATAAATGCGCACTGCGCTGAAGAAGATAAAATAAAAGATAATAGCAAAGCTTGTGGTTATGAATAATCTAACATAGAACCAGGTCATACCGCTTTTGTGTATCATGTCGGTGGCCAGGGTGTTAAAGAACAGGAAGGCCGCGACAATAAACGCGATAATGGCGTACCAGAAATATTTTATTTCATTAAGGTTTACATAATCGTATTTCTCCTTTAGGTCTTTGATAATTAATATGCGGAATTCGTGATAGCCAAGGACAAGGAATCCAAGAACGATGAAGGCAATTGCCCCCAAATACATATACTGACTCCAGGAGTCGAGAAATTCATGAGGAACATCCATAATTCGTGGGGTTTAGGGTAGATTAAAATTAGTAATAAATCTGCAGGTAATGCAAGATTTAAAGGGTTTTTATGGTTGTTTTTGCCTATTGTCTGACAGTCAGAATTAGAATACTTTTAGAAAATTTTTAACTATGGCCTATAACTTATTAAAAGGAAAGCGCGGCATCATTTTCGGTGCCCTGGATGAAAACTCAATAGCGTGGAAAACTGCCCTCAAAGTGAAAGAAGAGGGGGGTAGTTTCACCCTTACCAATGCACCCATAGCCATGCGCATGGGCAAAATAAACGAGTTGGCCAAAATGTGTAATGCAGAGATCATTCCTGCAGATGCTACTTCTGAGCAGGACTTAAATACACTTTTTACAAAGTCGGTAGAGGTATTGGGTGGTAAGCTTGATTTTGTATTGCATTCCATTGGTATGAGTCCCAACGTAAGGAAAGACAAAGGGTACGGAGATCTGAACTATGATTGGTTTTTAAAGACCCTTGATATTTCCGGTCTTTCCTTTCACAAGGTAATGCAAACTGCCGAGAAGACAGATGCCATGAACGAATGGGGGTCAATTCTTGCACTCTCTTACATTGCCGCGCAGCGCACATTTCCGGATTACTCCGATATGGCGCAGGCAAAATCAGTACTCGAATCGATAGCGCGGAGTTATGGTTATCGCTTTGCTAAACTGAAGAATGTGCGGGTAAATACGATTTCACAGTCGCCAACTAAAACAACAGCCGGAGCTGGCATTTCGGGGTTCGATGTGTTTTATGATTATGCACAAATGATGTCACCATTGGGTAATGCTACGGCAGAAGATTGCGCTAATTATATTGTGCTTATGTTCTCCGACTATTCACGTATGGTGACAATGCAAAACCTGATGCACGATGGTGGCTTTTCTTCCACTGGAATCACCGAAGATTTAATTGAGCGCTTGACAAAATAATTCCTTTGCATCCGGCAACCGGATTGACTTTTGCCGGATGCGTTTGGTATCTATGGTTTCATTTCCTTCGTGTAAAATCAATCTTGGACTGCATATCCTTTCAAAAAGACCGGATGGATTCCACAATATTGAAACATGTTTTTATCCGGTACCGTGGACAGATATTCTTGAACTAATTCCGGCCACCAGATTTTCATTTACCTGCACCGGTATTGCGCTTCCTGGTGATTTGGAAGAAAATTTATGTGTTAAAGCGTTCAGGCTGCTCCAAAATGATTTCAATTTTGGTGAGGCTAAAATACATCTTCATAAAATAATACCTTCTGGAGCCGGTTTGGGTGGTGGCTCGTCCGATGCTGCCGCTACGCTTCTTTTGATTAATCAGGTATTTCGATTAAATCTATCCACAGAAAAATTGAAAACATATGCCGCACAATTAGGGAGCGATTGTGCTTTTTTTATTGAAAACAGACCCATGCTTGGTTCGGGCAGAGGGGAAGTGCTGCAGGAGGTTGATGTTAACCTGCAGGGGAAGTTTTTAGTTTTGGTTAAGCCTGCCATTCATGTTTCAACAGCTGATGCCTATGCAATGGTTAGGCCTACACAACCTGAACTGGACCTTAGAGCTGTTTTGAATTCAGGTATTTCAGCCTGGCGCGATAGTCTCAAGAATGATTTTGAGCAATCTGTATTTCAAAAATTTCATGAGATTGCTTCGATAAAAAAAAGTTTCTATGAAGCTGGCGCACTTTATTCAAGCATGAGCGGATCAGGCTCAAGCGTGTTTGGTGTTTTTGAAGAACCCGTTGATTTAAAGCATCATTTTCCTCGCGCTAGTTATTGGTCGGGTAATCTTTAGCGCATAAACACCGGCTTGTCAAATTTCTTTTTCAGCCAGGGGTAGGAGACCACGGCACTAATAATGATTAGCGTGCCGGCATAAAAATTCAGTCCCATTTTTTCAGAATTGCCCAGTATAATCAGGGCCATAATGATTCCATAAACAGGCTCCAGGTTCAGTGTAAGCTGGATGAAAAAGACAGAAAGCTTTTTCATCAACTTAACAGACATGGAGAATGCGTAGACGGTACAAACCCAGGCTAACAGGGCTATATAAACCCAATCCAATGAAGTTGGTATGAGCCGGAGTTCACCCTGCTCTGCAATGGTGTATTTATAAATCGGTAAGAAAAGAGCTGTGGCAATAAATGCACCTATCATTTCATAGAAAGTAATGGCGTAGGGATCGATACGTCTGACCATTTTAGCATTCAGCACGGAAAATAATGCAGCCGTAAATCCAGCAGCAATGCCTAACGCCAATCCAAGTTTGTATTCAAAATTGAAGGAGAAAATAACATATAATCCTACAATAACTACCAGCCCGAGTAACAATTCGAATTTTTTAATCCGGTTGCGATTCATCCAGGGTTCAAGCATGGCTGCCCATAATGAATTAGTGGCAAAGCCCACCAGACTAACAGATGCATTTGAAACGCGGGCCGATCCGAAAAAGGCCAACCAATGAAAACAAACAATAGAGCCTATCAATATTAATTTGATGCTATCGACTTTGGATACCTGGAAGGAGCCATTTCGCCAAAGCATAAAGGCCCCCATGCCCAAGGCTGCTAATAACGTGCGGTAAAGAACCATCTCCACAGAAGGAATGGAAATCAACAACCCGAGTATAGCTGTAAATCCCCAAAGAAAAACTATGAAATGGAGTTTGAGGTAATCAGTAGTAGTTGCCATTTATCGCGGAACGTATTTGTACATGAATATGGAAAGCGTTCCGAAAATGAGAGATGGAATCCATACCGAAATCATAGGTGGTAATGCACCACTTTCAGCAAATGATCTGAACAAAATAAAAAACATGATGAAGATAAATGACAACACAAAGCCAATCGCAATTTGATAGCCCGTTCCGCCCCGGCTTTTACGCGATGAAACAATCACCGCCATGAAGGTTAGTATGAAAATGGAAACGGGAGATGCGTACCGGGTAAACAACTCTACTTCGTAGGTTTCAATTCCTGCTGATCCGCGGAAGCGAAGGGTTTTAATATAATCTTTTAGTTCGGAAATGGTAAGACCATCGAATTTGCGATAGTCGTTTTTAAATTCTTTTGGATGAATAACCAGGGTGGTGTCCAGGGCAAGCCCGGAAGTAATTTTATCTCCAACTGAATCGGCCTTTACTTTTTCAAAAACGAGTTCAATGCGTTTTAATTTCCAGTCGCGTAACGTCCATTTTGATTTGGCGGTATCCCATTCAATACGGCTGGCCGTTAGTTTCTCAATCAGTTTATTGTTCTCGAAACGCTCCAAAGTAAACTGATACCCCTTATCGGTAGAGCTGTTATAGCTCTGAATGTAAATAAATGTGTTGGGTGAAATTTGTAAATGAATGTTGCGCAGGTTCGGATTGGAATTTTTATTCAGGTAAGCAATCTCAAAAGCCAGTCGGGTTTTATTTGAATTGGGGATAACCCAACCGTTAAGCCAAAAGCTTATGGAGGCAATGAGCAATGCACCTGCAAAGTAGGGAACAAGCAGCCTGCGAAAGCTTACTCCGCTGCTTAGAATGGCAATGATTTCCGTTCTTCCGGCCAATCGGGCCGTAACATAAACGGCAGCAATAAACACAGTAATCGGAGTGACCAAACCCGCAATCCAGGGTAGAAAATCGGCATAATAACCTAAAATCTGCCACCAGTTTAAACCAGCTTTGGCGTATTTGTCTGTTTTTTCAGTCAGGTCAATTACGGTGATAACGGCCAACAGCATAAGCACCACAAAAATGAAGGTGGTGAGAAATTGCTTTACTATGTACCGGTCTATGAGTTTCACAGCGTAATATTATTATTTAAACGACTAAAGCCTTGTGGCCACCTTCTTTACCATTTGAGCTTTCCATGCTGTAAAGGAGCCATCCATAATTCTGTTTCTTGCCTCTTTTACCAACCACAGGTAAAATGTAAGGTTGTGTATAGAAGCAATTTGTGCGCCTAAAATCTCTTTACTAATGATTAAATGGCGCAAATAGGCTTTCGAATAAAACGTGCTCACATAACCCCCTAAGGCTTCATCAATGGGTGACAGGTCATTCTTCCATTTCTCATTCCGGATGTTAACGATGCCTTCTGTAGTAAAGAGCATACCATTGCGTGCGTTCCGTGTAGGCATTACACAATCGAACATATCAATGCCTAAAGCAATGCACTCCAGAATGTTTTCGGGTGTACCTACGCCCATGAGGTACCGCGCTTTATCCTGCGGAAGAATGTTGCAGACCAGTGAAGTCATTTCGTACATATCTTCATGCGGTTCGCCTACGGATAAACCACCAATAGCATTTCCACTTAGATTTTTTGAGGCAACAAATTCAGCGGATTGTTCGCGAAGATCTTTATATACGCTTCCCTGAACGATTGGGAACAGTGATTGTTCATATCCGTAGTAGGGATCCGTTTCATTAATGCGCGTAATACACCTGTCGAGCCAGCGATGGGTTAGCTCCATTGATTTTTTGGCGTATTTGTATTCGCACGGATAGGGCGTACATTCATCAAACGCCATTACGATGTCTGCGCCAATAGCGCGCTGGATATCCATTACGTTTTCGGGTGTGAATATATGTTTTGAACCGTCAATGTGGGATTTGAAGGTCACGCCCTCTTCTTTGATTTTCCGAGTTTCAGATAAGGAGTATACCTGGTAGCCCCCGCTGTCGGTAAGTATAGGTTTACGCCAGCCATTAAAAGCATGCAAGCCTCCTGCTGTTTGCAGCAACTCTATTCCCGGGCGTAAGTACAAGTGGTAGGTGTTGCCGAGAATAATTTCTGCTTTTATATCGTTTTCCAGCTCACGCTGATGCACGGCCTTGACAGACCCCGCTGTACCTACAGGCATAAAAATGGGTGTGTGAATTTCACCATGATCGGTGGACAGTACACCTGCACGGGCGGAGGATTTCGGGTCTTTTCCGGTGAGTGAGAATTTCATAAAAGCCGCTTGTAAGGCTGTCGCAAAAATACCCTTATCCAGTTAAAAAACCTCTTTGTAAAATTTTGAATGCGTTTAAAGCAAATTCCTTTCTGCGCGTTAATCTACCTTTATATTTGCACGGTTAAATTTAATCCATCCGCGCATTGCTCATCTTACTGACTCTTTTTTTTGCTTCTATTGTCTGCCAGCTTATTTTCTTTTTAGCCTTTGGGGTAGCATCGACCAGGAAGCAAAATTCAAAAGTGGAGGTAATCCATCAGCCCGTTTCCGTTATTGTTTGCGCACACGATGAGGAGGAAAATCTTCGCGCATTATTGCCACTATTGCTTGCGCAAAACCATCCACAATTTGAAGTTATCATTGTGGATGATCGCTCAAACGATGGGACCTTTGATTTTCTCCGCGAAGAAGCAGAAAAGGATAACCGGCTTCGTATTGTTAAGGTGGAGCATTTGCCTCCTCATGCCAATGGTAAGAAATACGGTATAACACTGGGTATAAAAGCTGCGCATTATGATATTATTTTGCTTACCGATGCTGATTGTCGGCCAGTGGGCAACACGTGGGTGCAATCCATGTCATCACATTTTAATGAACAAACACAGTTTGTGCTCGGATTTTCACCGTACCAAAAAAAGCAAGGCTTTCTGAATTTGTTCATCCGGTATGAAACACTGTTTACAGCTCTGCAATACTTCTCATTCGCCTGGCTAGGTTACCCCTATATGGGGGTGGGTAGAAACCTGGCTTATCGCAAATCACTCTTTCTTCAAAACAAAGGATTTAATGAATATTTAGGTATAACGGGTGGTGATGATGATCTTTTTGTTAACCGTCATGCCACTGGAAGTAATGCAGCCGTTTGTACCGATCCGGGTGCAATTGTAACTTCAACCCCGAAACAGATCTGGCGTGAATTCGTTCAGCAGAAAATCAGACATTTAAGCGTGGGCAAGTTTTACAAATTCAAACATCGCTTTATTTTTGGTTTATTCACGATTTCACACCTGTTAACCTGGTTACTTGGTGGGGTGCTCATTTACCTGTTACCGGATTTTTGGTGGGTGCCGGTTGCCTTGGTTCTACGGGTTTTTACTGTGGCAGGCACCGTACATCTCTTCGCTAAACGAGTTGGGCACAAATTTGAAGCCTGGACGGTACCGCTTTTAGATTTTCTTTTTGCGATTTACTATATTTCAACGGGTACGGTTGCATTAGTAACCAAAAAAGTACAATGGAAGAGCTAGAAGGCCGTTTTTCATCGAAAGCACTGGAAGACTTTCGCCTGATCGATGAAGCTGTGAACAACAGCGATGAGCAGGCCTTTGCCAAGCTCATGCAGCGGTATAAGCGACCGGTGTACCATATGATATTGAAAATGGTACGCAATGTGGATGATGCCGAAGATCTTACCATTGAATCGTTTGCCAAGGCATTTAAAAGCCTGCACCGGTTTAAAAAAGATTTCACTTTTTCCACCTGGTTGTTCCGAATAGCCACCAATAACACCATCGATCACATTCGTAAAAAGAAACTGAATACGCTCAGCATCAGTAATACTTTTACCGATGATAATGGCGAGGGTGTGTCTATTGATGTGGAGGATGAAAACCTGAATCCGCAGGAAGAAGCCATTAAGGCGCAGAAGGAAGAATTGATCCAAGTGTTTGTCGATAAGCTACCCCCGAAATACCAAAAGCTGGTGAGGCTTCGTTACTTCAATGAATTGTCGTACGAGGAAATAGCGGCAGAAATTGAGGCGCCTTTGGGTACTGTAAAGGCTCAGCTACACCGGGCGCGCGAGCTTATGTTCGATATGGTTAAGAATAAGCGCGATCATATATAAGAAAATATGTTTCGGAAAGTATTAGCAATTTTTTCGCTGTGGTTAGTTGTAACCCTGTATGAGTCTTGCTGTGAGAAATTACCGTACTATGTTTATGATCGAATTGAAGTAATGCCGGAAGGCACACAACTACAATCAAGTGATAGTTTGGTCATGGTAATTTTTCCGATCATTTTAGATTACGTAGCCGTAGGAAAATTTGGTGTAACTGAGTCTTATGCGTTGTCGTGTGAGTTTGGCTATCTCGGCCCAAAGTATTCGGTGGAGGAAATTATAATTACATCATTACAGGATTTTAACGAGGATTACCGTGCAGGTGATATCATGAACGATCTCTTCATGGTTGAGCATCATGAAGGACAAATTTATTCATACACCCCTCCAAAACGGAATCCCCTAAACCAGTTGGAAGACAAACGGAACTTTATTGCTTCAAAAATCTGGATGAAGGAAGTTCCGAATCATTCAAACCCCATAGCATTCCATGTGTATGTACGCGATGTGAAGGGAAATGAATATGAAGCCGCCACATCGCCCATAACCTGGAATTAAGTGTCTGCATCCGTTGAGCCAATCCAAAAGTATTTTTCGTTAACCGACAAGCAGACTCGTCAGTTTGGCGAACTTGGTTCCTTATATAAAGCATGGAACGAAAAGATAAATGTCATCTCCCGCAAGGATATTGATAACCTTTATGTCAATCACGTCTTGCATTCCCTTGGGATAGCAAAGGTAATGACCTTCAGGCCCGGTGCCGATGTACTTGATGTTGGAACTGGCGGAGGCTTTCCGGGTATACCGTTGGCCATACTTTTTCCGGAAACAAATTTTCACCTGGTGGATTCTATTGGTAAAAAGATTACCGTAGTGAATGCCGTGGCCGAGGCACTGAGATTAAGGAATGTAAGGGGAGAACAAATGCGTGCGGAACAATTGAAAACCGAATACGACTTTATTGTGAGCCGTGCCGTTACGCGATTAAAGGAATTTTACGGCTGGGTACACAATAAAGTGAAGAAGGAATCTGTCCATGACCTGGACAATGGAATACTTTATTTAAAAGGCGGAGACCTGGAGGAAGAGTTAGCTGAATTGAAAAAACCCTATGCGCTCTATAATCTTTCTGATTATTTCAAAGAGGATTTTTTCGAAACCAAAAAAGTAGTTTACGTTCCGCTATAAGCTATGATTTGATTAAAGTTGCTAGAGATTCTGTTCGAGCATTTGTTTCATAACCTCAAACGTTTTTTGTTTAAGTTGACTTTGATCTTCAGTAGTTAGTCCTTCAACAGAAATCTCATCGCCTGCAATAACTTTTATATTACCCGGCCGAAGATCAAGTTTTCCAGGGGGCATGAGTTTGCCCGCTCCAACAACAACCAAAGGCATTATGGGTGTTTGGGTATCAATAGCTAACCGGAACGCACCATCCTTGAAGGGTTGCAATAATTCTCTGGTTCGGTTTTGTGTACCTTCAACAAAAATGAGCATGGAAATCCCCATCTGTAAAATTTTTCGGGCGTACTCAACGCTTTTCTTCCGGCTTTCATGGCTACTTCGGTCAACCACTACGGTACCCGCTTTCACAATAAATCCAAACACCGGAATTTTCAATAATTCTTTTTTTGCAATGGGTCTGAATTCTCCTGGGATAATGAGTCGTACACCCGGAATGTCGAGAAACGAGGTGTGATTACTTACGTAGATGTAGGATTTTCCTTTTTTAATTTTATTCCGATGGAGAAGTTCAAAGCGAATGGCAGTGAGTTTGCTGAATACCCACGACCAGATCCACAAAAATTTATACCCCATCCAGGAGAACCGATTGCCCAACAAAAAGGGAATCATGATTCCTGGAAGAAATAGGATCATAAAAAAACTGAAAACGATAATTACCCAAAGGGTATAAATCTTGTAAAGTATTTTCAACAGTGTAATGTTTGTGGCGAAGTTAAAAAAGTTACGATAAACGCTTTAGTCGTGCCATATAAAATCCATCGGTATAGGTGGATGGCTCAATTGTCTTTTCCTCTTCCAAAATAAATTGTTGTGAATTCTTTTCTAAAAAATGCTTAACCTGATTTTCATTTTCGGAGGGCAGTATGCTGCAGGTAGAATAAACCAATATCCCACCGGGTTTAAGCATTAATGAATAGTTTTGAAGAATATCCTTTTGGGTGTTGATAATTTTGGTGATGTATTCCGGTTTCAGTTTCCATCGCGCATCCGGGTTTCGCTTCAGCACACCTAATCCTGAACAGGGAACATCCAACAAAAGACGATCAGCTGTTTGATGAAAACGTTTTATACTTTTCGCTGTTTCAATTGTTCGGGTTTCAAAGTTATGAACACCGGCCCTGCGTGCCCGCTTTTTAAATTCTTCCAGTTTCCAATCGGCCACATCCATGGAAATCAATCGTCCTTTGTTTTGCATGCGTGCAGCCAGGTGTAACGATTTTCCTCCGGTGCCGGCACAGGCATCAATTACCCTCATACCCGGCTCAACCTGCAAAAAGGGCACAATACTTTGCGAGCCGGCATCCTGAACTTCAAACAAACCTTCCTGAAAAGCACGCGATTGAAAAATGTTTTTCCGCTTGGAGAGAACAAGCGCTTCCGGGTATTCTTCTACGACAGTTGTTTCATAGCCTTCATCATCCAATTGGTGTTGCAGTTCCTCAATGGTTAGCTTTAGCGTATTGACCCGCAAGGTAATCACCGGAGGTTGATTCAATGCAGCGATTAAAGCACCCCACTTACCTCCAAGTTCCTGTTCGCCTCGTTCATCCAGCCAGTCCGGAATGGACTCCCGGATTTTCCGATCTGACTTTACGTCCTCAAACCGTTGTTGAATAGCGGCAGCATTAAGGGATCCAAATTCCTTCCAGTTATCAAGCTCAAAATTGTTTAGCACTATCCAGGCACCTAAGATTTTCCATAAACTATCGCTATGGCTTACCGTTTGAAGCAACCGGTAAAGGCGTATTATGGCATAACTGGATTCCGCAATTACAGCCTTGTCATCATCGCTCATACGAGGTAAGGCCTTAAAAGCCTTTTCCAGCGCTTTATCTGCATACTTGTTATGCACAAATACATCTTTCAAAACCTGTATAATGGCATCTGCAGCGGAACGGGGCAATTTCAGGGGAGTGGACATTTCATCAACTTAACATGGAATAATTTCGTAAACGAAGTAATTTAGAGGTTACAAAACAACTCTCAATTTTACGGTCATGCGTAGTGCAGCTTTTATTACCCTTATTTGTTTTTCCGTAACGTTAAATGCCCAGGACTGGTTGACAAAAGCATTAGGTGATGCGGGTGCGGAGTCGAAAGCCAAACTCGACTCGGTTGATTTTCAGTTCGCCATTTCGGTAAATGAAAATTCAGGGTTTCTGGACGTTGAGCAAAAAGGTGAAGGCTGGTCGCGCGGTTTCTATGCCTATAAAGATGAGAGCACAAAAACAAAAATAGATCAGGCTCGGGATATCCTTGAGCGTGCTATTAGTTACTACGCTCAGTTCCGTGCTTTTCAACTTGCTGAAATCGAATTTGAAAATGCGAAGACTTTCATGGAGAACAATTACCTGACAGGTGAGGTGATCTATCTACGATGTATTTCAACCATGGCATTGGTTTATTTGGCACAGTCAAAATTTCAGCAGGCAGAGGAGTTTATTGAATGGTCAATTAAATCAGCTGAAAACTCAAAAGGTATAAATAGCGCAGCGTATGTTTCCAACCTAAACAGCAAAGCAAAATTGCAACAGCAACTTGGTCGGTATAATGATGCTGAGAAGACATTTAATTTAGCCCTGGAACAGGGTAAGAAGAGGTTTGGTGATCAGAGTTTGCAGTATGCCATTCTATTAAACAATAAGGCTGTTTTGTTTCAGACCATGGGCCGCTTTGATGAGGCTATTCAGGTGATGACAGAGGCTAGCGGTGTAGCTGAAGTTGCACTAAAAAAAACTAATGTACTTAAAGGGAAGAAATCATTTGAAAACCGACAGTTTCTATCTAACCTCGCCAATGTTTACCAGGCGGCAGGTAAGTTTGAAGATGCGGAGAAGGCTTACCTGAATATTAAATCTATTTATGAAAACCGGGGGCAAAAGAGCAATCCGGAGTATGCTAACCTGTTGAACCAACTGGGTATTCTTTATATCCAAATGGGCAAAATGGATAAGGTCGAGGCGCTGCTTAAAACTGCGTCTGATG
This sequence comes from Flammeovirgaceae bacterium UBA2366, assembly GCA_002344065.1. Taxonomy (GTDB): domain Bacteria; phylum Bacteroidota; class Bacteroidia; order Cytophagales; family Cyclobacteriaceae; genus UBA2336. Next base: position 82,336 of record DDTK01000005.1, on the reverse strand, counting down.
TCTATAAAAAGAAATTCACTGAACAACACCCCTCTTTTGCCAAGGTAACAGCCGATCTTGGGAACTTCTATCGCATACAAGGTAGAAACGCAGAGGCTGAAACACTATTGAACAAAGCGCTTACCATACGCGAATCAACATTAGGATCAAGCCATCCTGACTTTGTGCGGTCGCAGGAAGATGTGGCCATACTTTATTGGAAAACCGGTCGGTTAGATAAAGCCTATATGATGTACCGCGAGGTGATGGATAAGACCATCGACTTCATTAATCAATACTTTCCGCCTATGAGTGAAGCGGAAAAAACAAAGTATTGGGACATCACCTCGCCACGCTTTCAGCGTTTCTTCAATTTTGCTATTGAAGCACATATTGAACAACCCCAGGTAGTTCAGGATTTTTATGATTATCACATCGCCACCAAAGCCATTTTGCTGAACTCTACCAACAAAGTGAAGGAGACTATTCTGAAAGGCAATGACGAAAAACTGAAACAAGATTATTTGCATTGGCTTGACCAGAAGGAACAACTAGCTCGCCTGTATGCCTACTCTAAAGAAGAGTTGAAAGAACAAAAGATTGACCTGGCTGATATGGAACGTAAAGCCAACGCGATGGAACGTTCCTTGTCCGAGCGGTCAACAGATTTCTCGGCCGGGTATTCATCACAAAAAATCAGCTACAAGCAAGTTCTTGGACTATTAACCGATACCGAAGCAGTGGTTGATATTGTGCGTGTGCGTGGGTTCAATCAGGATTTTACTGATGATGTTCGCTATGTAGCGCTGGTCTTGAAAAAGGGGTTGGAAACGCCACGCATGGTCATACTGGAAAATGGCAATCAGCTGGAAACCCGATATGCAAGATTTTATCGAAATGCCATTCATGAAAAAATAGCGGATGGATATTCGTACGATCAGTATTGGAGCAGGATTGAACCAGAACTGGGTAACCGGAAGATGATTTATATATCGCCCGATGGTGTGTACAATCAACTTAACCTGAACACGCTGAAAAAGCCAGATGGCGATTTCGTGTTGAATCGTTACGACCTGGTGATTATTGGTAATTCGAAAGATTTAATTGCACTAAAAGCAAAAAAACCGGGTGCCCCAAGGAAGAGTGCTTTCCTTCTCGGTTTCCCTGATTATGCTACCAGCGAAATTTCTTCTTTGCCGGGCACTAAAACAGAAGTGGATGGCGTGGCTCGCTTACTCAAGGCATCGGGATATCAGATTAGCCAGTTCATGGAAAAGCAGGCTACTGAAGCCAATGTAAAGGCGATTAAAGGTCCGGCATTGGTACACATCGCCACGCATGGTTATTTTCTTAAAGATGTAGAAGGTGGGGGCGGATCGGTGTTTGGTGTAAATGCAGAGAATGCCACCAACAATCCGTTGCTGCGTTCCGGATTGATTCTGGCCGGAGCCGGTAAGTCGATAAGCGGAGGTGGCACCGATATTTCCAGTAACGATAACGGTGTGCTTACCGCTTATGAAGCTATGAACCTGAACCTGGAGGGCACTGACCTGGTTGTGCTCAGCGCCTGCGAAACGGGACTTGGTGATGTAAAATCGGGTGAAGGGGTGTACGGTTTGCAGCGCGCTTTCCTCGTGGCCGGTGCCGATGCGATGATTATGAGTTTATGGAAAGTGGATGATGCAGCCACCCAACAACTGATGACAAACTTTTACACGAATTGGCTCAAGTTGGGTAATAAGCAACGTGCTTTTAAACAGGCCCAACTCCAACTCATGACTAAGTACAAAGACCCGTATTACTGGGGTGCGTTTGTGATGATGGGGATGTGAAATAGTTACGAGCTTTGGGTTTCGAGCTACCGGTTTGAAGTAATCCTTTGACTCGTAACTCCCAACTCAAAGCTTGTAACTTTAAGAATTCCTGATACAAAGTTTATTCTGGTAACTTAATAACCACATTCCCAATCTTCTGCCCGGAGTTTACGTACGCAAAAGCTTCTTTGATTTCATCAAGTGAGTAGGTGCGATCAATAAGCGGCTTGAATTTTCCTTTCTCTGCCAGGTCAGCCACATAGACGAGACTTTTTGAAATGTCAATCGGAATAGGGAATATAACTTTCTTTCCTCCTTTGATGGAAGTCAGCAAAGGCAAATACAGGTTTTCAGCGCCAGGCCCTAATTCAGAAGATATATATACACCTTTATCCTTTAAAATTTTTGTACATGGTTTAAATGAACTTTTACCTACGGCATCAAAAACGAAATCATATTTTTCATTGTCTTGGGTAAAATCTTCTTTATCGTAGTGGATTATGCGATCAGGCCCCAGTGCCAGAACACGATCATTGTATTGTGAGTGGCATACTGCTGTAACAAAAATATTCATGCTTTTTAAAAACTGGATTGCCGCTGAACCTATACCACCTGTTCCGCCATTCACCAAAACTTTATTACCCGGTGCAAGCTTTACCTTGTTCAAAAAGTTATAAGCATAGTGTGCGGCCTCCGCGCTGGCAGCTGCCTCTTCGAACGTAAAGCCATTCGGTATTTTTAAGACAGGTTTCTTCGTATCAATAGCCATGTATTCGGCATGTGAGGGCAATGTATTATCATCAAATCCCCAAACACGATCCCCAACGTTAAAGCTTGTAACATTTTGTCCCACAGCTTCAACTACACCGGCAAAGTCGGTTCCGGTAATTTCATTTCTGGGTTTGAACAACCCGATGAAGAAACGGTAAACAAAAGGTTTTCCCCAAAGAGCACCACAGTCTGTACGATTTACAGTAGTGGCATAAACGCGAACCAGAATTTCGTTTGCTTTTGGTGTTGGTTTTTCAACTTCTTTAATGGTTATCACATCGGGGGAGCCGTAGGTTGTGCGGATGGAGGCTTTCATGAAGGAGAGTCGGGGTTGTTACTTTATTCTCACTAGTTTGAGAATACGAAAAATGTTACCGGTTGGTTATGAAATACACTTCCTGAATTTTGCCCTGCTCGATTTTGTAAATCGCAATGGCATGAAGCAGGGGTTGGTCTTTTCTCAACAGTACATTCTCTTCATCGATAACCGTATTGCCAATAACCATTCGGCTTTTTATAGTGCAATGTAAATCGGGCAGGTTGGCAAACATTCCCGCATAGTTTTGACGCATCATTTCTTTTCCCTGGTAAAGAAGTTTATCCGGAAAAGTAAAAACCTTAACCGAATCGCTATAGGCTTGCAGAAACAGGTCGATGTTGCGTTCGTTATATCCTTTCAGTTGCAGGTCGGCAAGCTCAACCGGTGAAAGCGTTTGAGCCGAGGCCATGTAGCCAAGAAGGCAAAAAATAAGAAGCATGTGTTTCATGATGTATGGATTTTTCCCATCCTTAAAAATAGGGGAAAAGTTACTGGTTTGTTAATTCCCCAATGGGGAGCAATTTCATGCATGATTCCCGAAACAGGGTTGAAGCCCTTTTCTATAATAAATTTTTGTGTTGCTGACCACGAAGTTAAATAACCTGCAAATTGTTCTGCTGTCCATTCTACACGAATAAAAAACTTCGGTGCGATAATTTCTTCAAAGGGAAAAGGAATGCTTCTGTATGAGTCCTCCACCAATTTACGGGCATCATCCCAATAAGCACCTACTGTTTGATTGTAGAATTTCTGGAAGTGTTGATCGATAACCGGACTAATGGTGCAGTTGGCGTAACCCCAAACCGCCAGCCAGGCATCGGATTTGGCGATGCGCTTCGCTTCTTTATAAAACTCGTTGGTATTTATCCAATGAAGGGCCTGTGCCACGGTGATCAGATCAACACTCTTGTCGGGAAGCGTTGTTTTTTCAGCCGGTTGAAGGGAGTATAGTATAGAATCATTTTGTGCGGCATGATCCAATTGTTGCTGGCTTATATCGGTAGCATAAACCTTGTCAAACTGTGTGGACAGTACCTTCGCGACTTGTCCGTTGCCGGTGGCGCAATCCCAGGCGGCATCAAAGGATTTCAAATGACCGAAAATGAATCGGTACAGTTCATCGGGATAGGTGGGTCTGAATTTAGCATAGAGTTGGGCGTGCCCCGAGAAATAATCTTTTTCAGCCATTACGAAATTAGTTTAGCCAATAATTCTTTAACGAATTTTGCCGCTACCATGGCAGTCATGTTATTGACATCTCGCGTTGGGTTGAGCTCAACAATATCGGCCCCAACAACATCAGCCTTTAGATACCTAAGTAAATTGAGTAGTTGTCGGGTAGTGAAGCCTCCCGGTTCGTAATGCGATACACCTGGAACAAAGGCCGGATCAAGTGCATCCAGATCGAGCGATATGTAGAGTGGACCAGTAAACGAAAAGCGCATACTATCGCTCCAGTCTTTCATCTCCACTTGTTCAACATTAAACTTTTTGGCTTGTTCTCGCTGATGCGGATTTAACGTACGAATACCCACCTGTACCAGACGCTTTGCCAGCCCGCTTTCCATAATGCGCGCAAACGGACTGGCATGCGAATAGGCGTTTCCTTCGAAGTCATCGTACAAATCTGCGTGAGCATCAATGTGCAGGATGTTCAGATCTTTGTGTTGGCTTGAAACTGCTTTTACAATCGGGTAGGTGATGGAGTGATCTCCGCCAAGGCATAAAATTTTGTGCTTTGCTTCAAGTTGCGCTTTTACAGCCAGTTCAATTTCAGCAATGGCAGCAGGCATCGGTGAAAGCATCAGGTCACCGGCATCTTTCCAGTGTTTGTCCTGGCTTAGATCAATACCATCTTCTGTGCAATAGTTGGTAGAAGGTGAGTGAAATGCTTTACGAATAGCCTCCGGTGCGGTTTTGGCTCCTTCGAGGAAGGATGAGTTTTCGTCTAGTGGGATGCCTAAGATTGTTACCATGCCCTACTGATTTTCTAAACTAAACCTCATTTGACTTAGCAAGTATTTTTTTTCAAGTTCCTTGGTTAACGATCCACTTCATACCTGAATGTACACTTTTGTTCTAACTTCTCTTCTAACAAGCCTGTCGATAATCTAATTTCTTATCTGAATCCCAAGCTCTTTCAGTTGATCTTCTGAAATCGTGGATGGCGTATCAATCATCATATCACGGCCAGCATTGTTTTTGGGGAACGCAATATAATCGCGGATGGAATCTGAGCCGCCAAATAAAGCACACAGCCTGTCGAAACCAAAGGCAATGCCCCCGTGCGGAGGCGCACCATATTCAAATGCTTCCATCAAAAAGCCAAATTGTTTTTTCGCCTCTTCTTCGGTAAAACCTAAATGGTTGAACATCATCTGCTGTGTAGCCCGATCGTGAATACGAATCGATCCACCACCAATTTCGCTTCCGTTCAACACCATATCGTAAGCGTTAGCACGAACCTTGCCGGGATTGGTTTCCAGTAGCGGAATATCTTCAGGCTTTGGTAACGTAAACGGATGGTGCATGGCGTGGAAGCGTTTGGTTTCTTCATTCCATTCCAGTAATGGAAAATCAAGAACCCACAATGCAGCAAACTTATTTTTATCACGGAGGCCTAACTTTTCTCCCATCAGCAAACGAAGTTCATTCAGTTGCTTTCGTGTGGAATCCGTTTCGCCAGCCATAATCAGCAACAAATCTCCGGGTTGAGCATTAAATCCATTAGCCCATGTAGCAAGATCGTCAGCAGAGTAAAATTTATCTACCGATGATTTGAAGGTACCATCGGCTTTGCATTGAACGTAAACCAAACCTTTGGCGCCAATCTGCGGACGTTTAACAAACTCCGTTAATTCATCCAATTGTTTGCGGGTGTATTCCGCGCAGCCTTGGGCACAAATACCAACAACTAATTCTGCGTTATCGAAAACCTGAAAGTTTTTTCCTGAAGTAAGATCAGCCACACCCGACTCTTTAAGGTTAAAGAACTTCATATCAAAGCGAATGTCAGGTTTATCAGAGCCGTAATATTTCATGGCATCATCATAACGCATGCGTGGTACTTCCGGCAATTCAATTCCTTTTACCGTTTTAAACAGGTGACGCACCAATCCTTCAAAGGTGTTTAAAATATCTTCCTGCGTGATGAACGCCATCTCGCAGTCTATTTGTGTAAACTCAGGCTGGCGGTCGGCACGCAAGTCCTCATCGCGAAAGCATTTTACAATTTGATAGTATCGGTCGAAACCAGATACCATTAAAAGTTGCTTGAAGGTTTGTGGTGATTGCGGCAAGGCATAAAACTCGCCATGGTGAACCCGCGAAGGCACCACAAAGTCTCGTGCTCCTTCGGGTGTTGATTTGATCAGCACAGGGGTTTCTACTTCAGTAAAATTCAGACTGTCCAGATAAATGCGGGTTTGTTGCGCCATTTTATGACGGAGCAATAAACTTTCCCGTACGGGCGCTCTGCGCAAATCGAGGTAACGATACTTCATTCTCAACTCATCGCCACCATCGGTTTCATCTTCAATGGTGAAGGGGGGCGTTTTGGCTGCATTTAATACAATCAGCTCAGTAACTTTTAATTCAATTTCTCCGGTGGGCATCTTATCGTTTTTGGCCATCCTTTCCTTCACTACACCGGTAGCTTTTATGACAAATTCGCGTCCCAGGTTTTTAGCGGCAGCCATCAACGTAGCATCAGTTGATCCTTCTTCCAGTATAAGCTGTGTAATCCCATACCGGTCGCGTAGGTCAATCCACAACAAGCTGCCCTTGTCGCGCAGGCGCTGTACCCAGCCGGTTAGTGAAACGGTTTGATTAACGTGCGAAAGGCGGAGTTCACCGCAGGTATGTGTCCGTAGCATGCGTGTTTTTACTTAATATTGCGCAATAATTGTAGGCTAAATCGTTTTAGTTAGCTCACCTGCCTGTAGCTTACTCAAAGTTGAGTGCTAAGGAGGGGCGAATTTAGCAATACTTTTTATCAGGGCATGAAAGACTAAAAATATAAGTATGCGATCGGGTTTGATGATTTTGGCGTTTCTTGGGTTATGTTCTTTTGAGGCATCGGTAAAACTGGTGCGCACGAAAGTATCGTCCAATATTTCAGTGTTGTTACCGAAGAATTTTCGCCCTATGGATGACCTGGATTTCGGGCAACGTTACCCCTCGGTACGAAAGCCCATTGCCGCCTACACCAATGAGGACCGGCTGGTGGATTTCAGTGTAAATATTTCTGCCACACAATGGCCCGATCAGGATGTTGAACTGGCACATAAATTTTTCAAGGCAGGCCTTACCAACCTGTTTGATAACGTTGAATTCATATCAGAAGGCATTCATGAAGTGCATGGAAAATCATTCATATTTTTTGAATTTGAATCGCGTGTGAAAGGAAATCCACGCGAATTATCACAACGCGATCCGGTGTTAAATTATACCTACATTCAATACCTGGTAGAGCCTGGCCGTACACTGGTGTTTTCATTTAATAGTCCCAGGAGACTTAAGCTGGAATGGCAGAGTACTGCAAAAAAAATAATGACCAGTATTAAAATGAAGTAATTCGGATGGAGTTATACACCGATGAGTATTTTATGCGTGAAGCTTTAAAAGAAGCACAAAAAGCGTTGGATATAGATGAGGTGCCAGTGGGGGCTGTAGTGGTTGCTAAAAACAGAATTATTGCACGTGCCCATAATCAAACCGAAAAACTTACTGATGCTACGGCCCATGCCGAGATGCTGGCGACAACGGCAGCTGCAAATTACCTGGGTTCAAAATACCTGAATGAATGTACGTTGTATGTTACGCTTGAACCTTGTGTGATGTGTGGTGGTGCATTGGCTTGGGTACAACTCGGCAAATTGGTGTACGGAGCATCTGATGTTCAACGTGGGTATAGCCTGATAAAACAGCAAGTACTGCATCCAAAAACAGAAGTGGTTACCGGAGTTTTTGCTGTTGAAGCGAAGGAGTTAATTGATATATTTTTCAAGAGGATTAGGGAGTGATATAGCTTCTAGCCGCTAGCTTCAAGCTATTAACTATAAGCTAGTAGCTAACAGCTAGTAAAATTCTCCTGAACTGTATTTCATCTCCCGTTGTTTGAGTTGTATATTTGACATCTTTCATGTTTCACAATTAAACCATTATAAGTATGCCGTTTACATTGCCAAATTTACCCTATGCCTTTAATGCCCTTGAACCTCATATTGATGCACGTACTATGGAAATTCACCATGGCAAGCATCACAATGCCTATGTAACCAACCTCAACAATGCGGTAGCCGGTAAGCCGGAAGAAAATTTGAGCATTGAAGAAATCTGTAAAAATATTTCAAAGTATCCGATGGCTGTTCGCAACAATGGTGGTGGTCATTACAATCACAGTTTGTTCTGGACGATTATGGGTCCGAACGCAGGCGGTGCACCAACTGGAGCCTTGGCCGATGCTATAAACGGAGCGTTTGGAAATTTTGATGAATTTAAAACCAAATTTGCCGCGGCAGGTGCCGGACGTTTTGGTTCGGGTTGGGCTTGGTTGATTGTGGATGGCTCAGGCAAACTGCAGATCACATCAACACCAAATCAAGACAACCCATTAATGGATGTAGCTGAAGTTAAGGGCACACCCATTCTTGGTTGCGATGTGTGGGAGCATGCTTATTATCTGAATTACCAAAACCGTAGGCCAGATTACATTACCGCCTGGTGGAATGTAGTATCGTGGGGTGAAGTAGCGAAACGATTTGCTGCTGTTAAATAATATTTAACCCATATATAATTCTCTAAGGTTTTTAAGACTTTGGAGGTTTTTTAATTGCATTTTACTGTGTATTTTAAATTCCCGATTGTAAAGTCGGGAATTTTTTGTTAAGATGATTTGACCTCAGGCTTAATAGTTCCCAATAATTTTAGGATCGTAAATATTATAAAATGAAAAAGAATTTAATCCTTGTATTGATTTTCTTTAGTTCCTGCTCACTTCTGGCCCAGACAGGTGGAGATGGACTCCGCATGAAAGAATCCTTTTGGGGTGTAAAGTTTTACAATGACAACACGTTAATTAGGCCCAAGGAGGTATTGAATTTAATGAAAGCAGACGAAGAGGCTTATGCTACTTTTAAAAAGGCTAAATCTAACTATGATGCTGCCCAGGTTTTCGGGGCTATTGGTGGGTTTATGATAGGCTGGCCTTTAGGTACCGCTATTGGTGGGGGCGACCCACAATGGGGGCTAGCAGCAGGAGGGGTAGGGGTGCTTTTGCTTTCTATTCCACTCAACAATGCATTCCTAAAACATTCAAGAGATGCTCTTAGGATTTACAACAAAGACTTGGGTTCGGCTAGCGCCCGGCCTACCAGTGTAGAGGTATTACCCTATGGTACCGGGGCTAAGCTGGTTATAAGATTTTAAGAATCTCAGCCGCAAACAAACCTCTAAGACTTGGTGGCTTTGAAAGAATTTATTCATGACTATCGATCTCATCGATAAAGTTTGAAGAGTTTTACTTGTTGATCACATACGCAACGCCAGTCCGCACCGCAAACTCGCCTTCAAAGTAAAAGTCGCCCATCAATTCAAATCGCCAGTTCTTTTGAAAGGGAATGGCAGCCCCAGCTCCCATCGAAAAATCATTCTGCCCGATTAATCCGCGAAAGCGGGCGAAGAACTTATCGGCAAAGTACCAACGCGAACCGAATACAAAACTGGTTCTACGTTCGGTCCAGAAATCAACTCCGGCAGTCACTGTAAATTTTCTTATTACAAAATAATTGGCTTCAAAGCCCAGCTGAGCTTTCTGGAATAATTCCTGGTTGTCAGTTTTCAAAAAGTCGAGCCCTCCGCCAACCATAAAATCGTGTGAACTTTGCGCTTGTGTTATGCCTGCTATTGCCAGAAGAATGATGGGAAGAATCCGTTTTATCATGAATAAAAATTTTACCAAATATAAGAATCGTTTACTTTTTATCGTCAATCAATTTCTGGATGGCAAGGTATTCATCACGTAAGCGTGCGGCTTCCATAAACTCCAGTTCTTTGGCCGCTTTTTCCATGGCTTTGCGTGTACGATCAGCCATTTTAACCAGTTCATCTTTACTTAGATAGGCTGCTACCGGGTCGGCTGCCAGACTCACCTCTTCGTTTTCAACATAGTATTTTTTAGTAGACTTTTTCGAATCAGCAACTTTGGTCTGGCTTAAGATGGATTCTTTAGAGCGAATGATCGTAGTAGGCGTTATGCCATGTTCTTTGTTATATTCTGCTTGTATTTTTCTTCTCCTGTTGGTTTCATCGATGGCTTGCTGCATCGATTCTGTCACTTTGTCGGCATACATAATTACCCTTCCATTAACGTTTCTGGCAGCACGACCAATGGTTTGTACCAATGATCGTTGGTTGCGAAGGAAGCCTTCTTTGTCGGCATCCAGAATCGCAACTAAAGAAACTTCCGGTAAATCAAGACCCTCACGCAATAGGTTAACTCCAACCAATACATCAAAAACGCCAAGCCTGAGTTCACGTAAAATTTCAACACGCTCCAGCGTATCAACTTCAGAATGAATATACCTGCATTTGATGGAGGCGCGCTCCATAAATTTGGTGAGCTCCTCAGCCATGCGTTTGGTAAGCGTAGTAACGAGTACGCGCTCGCGCTTTTTTACCCGCTCATCAATCTCTTCAAACAAATCATCAATCTGATTACGGCTTGGCCTGATGTCGATTTCCGGATCAAGCAATCCGGTAGGCCTGATGAGTTGTTCCACTACTACACCTTCCGATTTTCGTAGTTCGTATTCAGCCGGGGTGGCGCTAACATAAATCACCTGGTTTACAACGGATTCAAACTCATTAAAGGTTAAGGGCCTGTTGTCGAGGGCAGAGGGTAAACGAAAACCAAAGTCCACCAGGTTGACTTTTCGTGATCGATCACCACCCCACATCGCGCGTATTTGCGGAACGGTAACGTGACTTTCGTCAATAATCATCAGATAATCGTCCGGGAAATAATCTAATAAACAGAAGGGTCGTGCCCCGGGTTTTCTGCGATCGAAGTAGCGGGAGTAGTTTTCAACCCCCGAACAATAACCGAGCTCGCGAAGCATTTCGAGATCAAATTCAGTTCGTTCTTTTAATCTTTTGGCTTCCAGATGGCGCTTCTCGGATTCGAACATGTGTACCTGCGTCACCATGTCGTCTTGAATTTCGCGGATCGCTTGTTGGAGCGAATCTTTTCCGGTTACGAAAAGGTTAGCCGGAAAGATGGTCACGATTTTTTCGTCTGAAATTTTCTTTCCGGTTATGGGATCAATCCGTTGGATGGATTCGATTTCATCACCCCAAAAGTAAATGCGGATTGCATAATCGGCATACGCCAGAAAAATATCTACCGTATCGCCTTTTACGCGGAAGGTGCCTCTTTTAAAATCAGCTTCTGTACGATGATATAAAATATCTACCAGGGCAAACAGCAAGCGATTGCGTGCAATGGTTTCGTTTACTTTCAGTTTGATTACATTTTTTCCAAACTCATCGGGGTTTCCAATACCATAAATGCAGGAAACAGAAGCTACTACCAGCACGTCTCTTCTGCCGGTGAGCAAGGAAGAAGTTGCGCTTAACCTTAGTTTTTCAATTTCTTCATTGATCGATAAATCTTTTTCAATGTAGAGATTGGAAGAAGGGATATAGGCTTCAGGCTGGTAGTAATCGTAATAGGAAATAAAGTACTCTACGGCATTGTCGGGAAAGAAATTTTTGAATTCCCCATAGAGCTGAGCGGCAAGCGTTTTATTGTGGCTCAAAACCAGCGTTGGCTTTTGCACCTGGGAAACAACATTGGCTATTGTAAACGTCTTGCCTGATCCGGTAACCCCCAATAATGTCTGGTGCGGTTCACCCCGTTGAAGTCCATCTACCAATTGTTGTATGGCCTTGGGCTGGTCGCCTGTGGGAACGTATTCGCTGGTGAGGGTAAAGTCCAATGTTGTTGTTGGTTATTCGTTGCTAGTTGTTCGAAATATAAGACCGAACAACTAGCAACGCACAACAAATAACGGTTAGTTATTCCAGATCTGCCATGATTTTTCTGCTTGAACGTGCAACATTTCCAGACCATTTTTGATCGTGGCTCCACGCATTTCAGCCTTTTGTAAAAACATGGTACGTGCCGGGTTGTAGATCAGATCGTATACATAATGGTTTTTGGTGAGGCACTCATAAGCGATAGGAGGGTACAACTCTGTTTGTGGATACATGCCCAATGGTGTTGTGTTGATGACAAGGAGTGTCTCTTTTAAAATTGAAGTATCTTTTTTAAGATCATCATACGTCAGGTCTCCTTTGCTTTTCTCGCGTGAAACTGTTTGATGAGGTATGTTTAATTTTACCAATGCCTGACGTACTGCTTTGGAAGAACCCCCGGTGCCCAGCACAAGCGCTTTAAATGTTTTATCTTTTGGTAACCATTTTTCAAGGGTTTCTAAAAAGGCAGCTGAATCAGTATTGTACCCTTTCCGTTTACCATTTTCTACTTTAACTACGTTTACCGCGCCAATTTCTTTTGCGGCAGGATCAACTTCATCCAGGTACTTAAGAATTTGTTCCTTATACGGGAGTGTTACATTTAATCCACTTAGCCCTTTTGTATTGGCAAAAAGGTTTTCAATTTCCTGTATCTTTTCCAGCGGGAATAATTCATAATGATAATCGCGTAACCCATCGCGGAAGAATTTCTCATCAAAGTATGACTTTGAAAAAGAATGGCTAACGGTTGCACCGATAAGCCCGTAAATTTTTTCCATTTAGATTTTTGTTTTTAGTCTGACAGCAATCTTTTCAATCAATACAACTATAAAAACTCCAAGTGCCATCATTACAATAGCCTGGATAATCTGAGGGTCGTTTCCGGTTTTTGCAAGAAAGTCCCAAGGTAATACACTTTTATCAAATGCCGGAACTTGTTTTCCGGCACTGTCTAACCTAAAGGCAATCACTTCTTTCCATGGCCATACCTTGTTCAGTGAGCCTAGCATAAAGCCTCCTAATAAAGCCAGCGCCAGATTACGATGATGTGTCAGTATCCACGTTAGTAATCGCGAAAAGCTGATCAGCCCCACAACACAACCAGCAGCAAAAACTAAAATTACCGGGATGTTGATTTTGGTGATGGCTTGAATCATATATTCATACTTGCTGAGCAACAAGAGAATAAATGCCCCTGAAATGCCGGGAAGAATCATAGCACAAATGGCAATGGCGCCTGCAATAAATATAAACCACAGATCATCCGGAGTTTGTGCGGGCGACAGAATGGTGATTATGTAGGCTATTGCAATACCGGCCATGAAGGTGAGAATAATTCCGCCATTCCATTTTTTTATTTCTCTGAGAATAAGCGGAGATGAAATGAGGATCAGCCCAAAGAAAAATGACCATATTTGAATAGGATAATTGGCCAGCAGCCAATGCATAAGCTTAGCTAATGAAAGTAAGCTTGTTAAAACACCGGCAAGCAGTACAGTAAGAAATGTGCCATTTATTTTTTTCCAGAAATCTACAAAGCGTAGTGCGCGAAGCAACGTAAGCGCATCGACATCAATCGATCGGATGGAACTTAACAACTCTTCGTAAATGCCGGTAATAAATGCGATGGTACCACCCGACACACCGGGTATTACATCGGCACCGCCCATGGCCAAACCTTTCAAATAAAGAAGAATATAATCTTTAGGTCGCCTCAAGATCAGTCTACGTAAAAAGGCGGGGTGTTCTTGTCCACCTTTCGTTCAATGCCTAAGAAATGCAAAAACGTATCGCCACGCAAGCCCAGCCGGATGGTTTCCAGCGGAATAACTTCGTTTGGTGCAATGTTGCCAAGGTTTACGTTGGCGCCCAACAACTTGATAAACCAAACCTGTTGCGCTTTCTGCGGAGCTTCCCAGATAATTTTTTCAAACGGTATCTTGGTTAAAATTTCCTGAACCAAACCTGAGCGAACCTCACCCGTAGAACGGAACAGACCTACATTACCACCCTCACGTGCCTCACCAATAACTTTCCAGGCGCCTGCATCCAGCTCCTTTTGCATCAGGTCAATCCACATATATGGTGGAATAATCTTGTCGGCATCTTTCGATCCTACTTCTGATAGAACAGTAACTTGTTCGGAAAGCTTAGTGATGTAATCGCACTTTTTGTCGTGATCAAGATCAATGGACCCATCGGATACTTCTGCAAAGGCCATGTCGTACTTATCCAGTACTTTGCGGTAGTCATCAAATTGATCGCGGATAATAAACGCTTCAAAAAGAGTACCCCCAAAATAGGTAGGGATACCGGCATCTTTGTAAACTTTTAATTTCTCTTTCAGGGTGGGCGTAACAAAGGATGTTGCCCAGCCTAATTTTACAATGTCAACATGATCACCACACATGCTTACAAAATCTTCGGCTTCGCGAACGCTTAGTCCTTTATCCATGGCCATTGTAAAGCCATATTGCCTGGGCTTTTTGGTACGCTCAGGCAAATTTTTTAATTCATAGTTCATTAACTAACAATTGGTTTAATACGTAAAACCTTCCAATTGATGGTGGAAGTGGGGTTGAATAATCTTTGGGTTACTTGTTTTCTTTTCTAAACTGCTCTATAATTTTGAACAACGCCTTCTGTGTTTCGAGCTGGGGGAAGAACTCGTACAAGGTGGCGTGTGCATCAAAGTCCAAAATTAATGCATTTTCTAAATAATTGAAGGCTTCTTTAAAACGACCAGCTTCTATCATGTAAACGGTCATCCGGTAAAACAATTCTGCATCGGCAGCGATCTCATCAAAACCACGGGCTAAAACCTCAATAGCTTTCTCATAATCGCCCTGCTCATAATATATAAATGACCAATTCAACCAGATTTCTTTGTCTTGAGCATCGAGTTTGCTGGCCTCTTCATAGGCATCTAAACTGGATACAATGTTGCCGACTTTAAATTCAGCGTGCGCAATGGATTTCCAGTACTCCGGATTGTCAACATGAAGTTTTAATGCTTTGTTGTAGAAGTGTAGCGCCTGATACCACTTCTCTTGTTTCTCAAGACATGCACCTGCTCCAAACCAAGCCTCATCATACATGTTATCAAGTTTGGTTGCCTTTTGAAAATATTTCAATCCAAGATCATATTGCTCAAGGCTTTCATAAGCCGCACCGATGGAGCAATACACTTCAGCGCTAGGTCCTTCCAGTTCAACTGTTTTTTTGAATGAATCCAATGCTTTGGTAAAGTCACTTGTATTCATGTATGTATTGCCCATATTGAAGTAGGCTGAGGCAAAGGTGTCATCAACAGTGATGGCGTAGTCGTATGCATTCAACGCCTCTTCAAACATTCCTAGTTTGTTGTAAACGATACCCAGGTTATACCAGGCGGCTGCTGAGTACGGATCTTCATCGATAAATTTTTTGTAATACGATACACTGCTTTCCAGTTGGCCGGTTACATCGAGGCAGTAAGCTAATTCGTATAGTGCGCCTTCGTGACCGATATTAAACTCAATCGCATTTTTGTAAGCCTCAATAGCCTGATCGAATTTTTCAAGATTTTGCCAGGCTAACCCGATGTTGTAGTAAACTTCGTCTTTGTCATCGGTGAGATTTAAAGCACGTTCATAGCAATCAATGGCTTCGATATATTTTGCTCGAATGGAAAAAATTGATCCTTTGGTAAATAAAATTTCTGAATCGTTAGGTTGAAGATTTTCTGCGTAATCGAGTAATTCCAGCGCCTGGTCATACTCTTCAAGGTGGGATAAAATTTGTGCTTTAATGACTGTCAGTTCAATGGAGTAAGGGTATTGATCAATGGCCAGGTTAACAGCACTAAGGGCTTTTTGGTACTTGGAACGCAGCATATAGAAATCGATGATTTCTTCATAGGCATCCAAATCAAAAAACTCAGTTTTCTTTTTTCGCAGGTGGTCTTCAAAACGTCTGATCAGCTCATTGCCCTCGTCCTCTCGTTTGCGGAATTCTTTCGCCATGTGCTTAATGGGTTTTCCTAAGGTAGAAAAAAATCAGCTCAAAGCTACGACCAATTTTAATTTTTTAATTCAGTTTGTTTTCGATAAAATTCAGCGCACCAGCCAAGGGTATCGTCAACCGTTTGAAATTGATACTGGAGGGCGTTTTTTACTTTTTGGTTATCGTAGCCAAAGAAGGTATCCGCCAAACGGGCCGTTTCCTGAGTTATCAGCGGGGCAGAACCGGTTAAATACGAACGCCATAATTCCAACTTTGCCACTATTTGAAGAACGCTTTTTGACAGTTTAATGCCAGGTGCTTTCTTGTTCAATAATGCACACAGGGTGTCAAAAAAAGTTTTAATGGTGGTTGTACCACCACTGGCAATAAAACGTTCGCCTTCAAGGGTTGAAAAATATAATTGGTAAATTATTGAAGCGACATCACGCGCATCCACATAGTTTAAGGAGCCATCAGTATAAAACGGACGCTCCTTCCACGCATACTTAAAAAGTTTCGCGCTGCTTTTATCCCAATTGCCAGGTGCAAGAATAACAGAAGGATTAACAATTATGGTACTCAGTCCCTCTTCCTGTCCTCTGAAAATCTCCAACTCTGCTTTGTACTTTGATATTCCGTACACGGTATTGAACGGACTGTCTTTCCAAAGATTGGTTTCAGTTATAAGGGTTTGATCTTTTTGTCTGCCCAGTGCGGCAACTGAACTAACATGTAATAACCGCTTAATGTCAAGCAGCAGGCAAGCATTGACTACATTCCTCGTGCCCTCCACATTCACTACCTGTAGTCTCTCTTCATCACGAGGATTGAATGAAACCATTGCTGCGCAATGAATAACACCTGTTACATCAGCAAAAGATTCATACAACGATTCGGGATTTAGAATATCAGCGTCACGCCAGGTAATTTTATCAACAACATCATTTAGCAGGGAGATGTCACTGTTTTCTCTTTTCAGTGCTATAAAGGGTGTATGTGTATCAATAAGTTTTCTGATCACAAAACTTCCCAGCAAACCATTGGCACCCGTTACGGCTATCATACTTATAGAGTGTTGTTCAACAGGGGTAAAGTTAATGCTTTTTGGTAGTACCGGTTAGTCTGCACTTGTTGCAGTAATGTGACATGCTGCTGAATGTGACAATCACTGCCCAGAAAGTGCACCCAACCCCGGTCTACAAGTTTTTGCGCTGTTCGTTGAGCTTCCTTTGAGTAATACCCGGTAAGTGAAGATGCGTTCAGTTGAAAAGATACACCGCGGTTAATCAAGTCTTCAATCTTATCAAAATCGTGTTGAAGAAATACATATCGCTCCGGATGTGCAAGTACAAGCTTATATCCTTTTGTGGAGGCCGTGAAAATAAACTCTTTCAGGTTAAGGGGCTCAGTCATGAAATTGGTTTCGAACAACAGATAGTTGTCACCAAAGGTTAATACTGGATTTCCCTGTTCAATGTTTTTAGCGAAAGCCTCATCCAGATAATACTCTGCAGCAGCTTCAATTTCAATTTGAATATTTTTTGTTTTCAGATAAGCAATCAACTCATCACGTTTGGCCAGAATACCATCGCTGGTGTTACGATAACTGTCGCTTATAACATGTGGAGTGGTAATAAGTTTACGATACCCTAAGGCAACAAAACGTTCGATGATTTCGGCTGATTCATCGAATGTTTTTACACCATCATCTAATCCCGGAAGGAGATGTGAGTGAATATCTACCAGAATGGGATTACTACTATGTGGGGATGTTTTTTTTCTGAACCAGCTAAGCACCGTGTTTGAAAATTGATGTTAACCAATTTGTTTTTTGTTCTTCATAGTATCCATAGCCGTAGGCGGTTTCTGAAGAAGAGGGAACTGCATTGAGTATGGATGTGATGTTTTCGAACTTATTGATGCGTATGATGCGGTTTAGGGTATCAATAAAATCCTTTTTTGAATAATTGGCCCGGAAGATATAAACAGAAATATCGGCATGCTTCATAGCCATGATGCCATCAGTAACAATACCAACAGGAGGTGTGTCCATGATAATGTAGTCGTAGTGTTTTTTTAATTCACTGAGCAGCTGTGAAAACTCACCATTCAACAATAATTCCGATGGATTAGGAGGATGAGGGCCTGCGGGTATAAAATCAAATTTAGGAAGAGATGATTTTGTCAGGCATTCTTCCCAGGTGTTTTTTCTGATCAGAATGGTACTAATACCCTTACTTTTATCAGCGTCTTTAAAAAATGAATTGCTTTTAGGCTTCCTCATATCCAAATCAAGTAAGAGCACTTTTTTATGAGATAGAGCCATTACGCCACCAAGATTTAGAGCAATAAAGGATTTTCCTTCACCCGATACCGTTGATGAAACTGCAATAACCTTCTTAGTAGAATAAATATTGAAAAAATCGAGGTTAGTGCGAAGGGTTCGCATAGCCTCGCTGATCATTGATTTAGGATGATCCTGAATATAAAGACCTGAGCCATTACTGCTGCGCATAGCGGGTACGGCACCCAATAACGGTACCTGAAGCCGCTCTATTTCATAGAGGCTGTTTATCTTATTATTGGCCAGGTAAAGTAATCCGATGAAGACAATATTGAGTACGATGCCCGCAACAAACCCAATTCCGAAAATGATGGGGCGGTTGGGTGATATGGGTTTTGTTGGCAGGTTAGCGGTTGAAAGAATCTTGAAATCGGGTGTGCTACCTGCCTGTGCGATTTCAAATTGCGATTTGCTTTGCATAAGGGTTAAGTAAAACTCCTCATACAACTTGTAAAACCTTTGTTTTTTGGTGAATTGGGTATTTTTGTCTGGCATCGAAGCGAAGTCGCTTTCCAGTTTGCTTTTCGATTGATTCAGCTCTACTTGTTTTTTAAGAAGCCCGGTTTTTAATTCGGTAAGTTGTGTAAAAGCTCTGTTTCGGAGCGTTTCAATTTCACTTTGTTTTTGTTTAAAGGCAAAGGTATTTTCATTATACGACAACTTCATTCGGTCCATTTCAAAATAAAGTTCTTGAAGCTTTTCCAGGTTTTTATTCAGGTATTCCGGAAACATAGCTTTTTGATTTAAGCTGAGAAAAAGCTCTGGGTTGGCAAGTGCGTCAATGAGCTGATTCAACTCGATAATTTTACGATTAATTTCAAATCGTTGGGAGTCAATTCTATGAATAAGTTCAATGGTTCTTTTTAGATCAATTTCAAGGTTACTTGTTTTGTTGGTTAGGGTGAAATTTTCAAAATAAGTTTCATACGACTCCATCTGTTTCTCAATCGTGCTGAGTTCATTACTGAGCCAGTCAATCTTTTGTTTGTTGGCCAGATTTTTCTGGTCATGACTGAAAGCAAGATAAAGCGAATCAATTCCGTTGACAAGATCTCGGGCTTTGAAGGGGTTGCTGTCTTTGAACGATACGCGTATGGTATTTGCGTCAAACTTGATGGGCTCAACGGTGAGATTTTTACTAATGTAGTCCAGTAAAATATCGCGACTATTGATTACAAACGAGTAAGAATTTTCCGGATAGAACTCACTGTCTGGTTTTTTCTTAATCCACAATGAAACTCCATCAAGATGAAGTGGCTCATTAAAATTTCCAATAATAGATTTTGTGGATTTGCCTAAAGTCAGTTCATATTGATTATTCGGCAACGGTTCAATGGCAATCGGAGTATTGTAATATGCTTGATTTTGAATTTGGTACTCAACAGTAAAAGGTGATGAAGTATATAATTCAGTATTGAGAAACTGCCCGATGCTGAAGTAACTCACATGAAGGTTAAGGGAATCAATAACCCTGCTTAGAAAGAGTTTAGACTGAATGGTTTCAATTTCACCTGAAATCATGTTGACTTTTTGCCGCTCTGGCAGAAACTCACTAATACCCAATTCCGATGCATCCTGCTTGATGTCCAATTTAATCTCTGACTCAGATTGATAGAGATCTTTGGTGTACCGAATAATCATAAATGCCGTAAGGTTGGCGGCAACGAAAATGGTAATAATCCAAAGCCAATATTGGCGTAGCACAATACGCATTTTATTGAAGTCAATACCCTCAGCGGAGTTTTGAAAAGAAGGTATATGATTATGATCTTTCAACAGGTTGTGTTTTATAAGCTAATGAGAACTACAATAAGTGTTGTTAGACTGGTTAGTATACTTGCGATAGCCCCGTAATCGCGTAAGGCTTCACTGGCAGGTCTTCGTATAGGTTCTACATATACAATATCACCCGGCTGCATAATCATATTTGAAGTTCGGTAGCCCTCAATGGTACTTAAATCGGCAACAAAAACCTGATCATCTCTTAGAACGCGTATATTATGTGCTTTCGCATTATTGCTTAATCCTTTGGCGGCTGCAAGAATCTCCACCAGGCTTACATTCTCATTCACCAAGGGTATAAGCTGGCCGCCAGGATCACCCAGGACAATTACACGCTTGTTGGTATAGGTTAGTATAACAAAAGGATCGGAATAATACTGTGAAAATTCCTGCTGTAGAATAGCTTCTGCTTGTCGTATGGTTAACCCCTCCAGTTTAAGCTCACCTACCATAGGAAATTTAACCACACCATTAATATCCACGAGGTAATCTGGATCCGCTCTTAAATTACCTGTTTGAGCAGGAATTTCTTTTAAAAGCTTCAGATCCGGGTCAATGATCAATTCACCTTTACTTGTATACACCTTAAGCTTGAGCAGATCATTTCGTTGAATGACATAGTTCTTTTCGGCCTCCTCAACTTTTTGTTGCAAAACGGTTCCCTCGCCTACCTTAAACATAATATTCTGTTTATAGGAGGCGCAAGAGCTAAGTAAAAAGATGAACAGCAGGAGCTTGCATCCAAAAAATAAGTATTGTCTCAACTTGTAGGAATTTAATCCCGTGAAATTAATGATTTTTCCAACAACTCACTGAGCGTGGGTAGATTCCTGTCCTTGTCCGAAAGTATAGGTTCAGTAAGGGGCCAGTCAATTTTCAGATCTGGGTCATTCCAAACGATGCCACATTCTGATTCACGGTTATAGGCATTCGAAGTTTTATATATAAAGAGTGAGTCCTCCAGGGCAGCAAAGCCGTGTGCAAATCCTTCGGGTACCATCAGCAAGTTACGCTTTTCAGAATCGAGCAGGCAGGTGTAAACCTGGCCAAAGGTTTCTGATCCCTTTCTCAGGTCAACTACTACATCCAATACTTTACCCTGAAGAACCGATACCAGTTTAGCCTGCTCATAAGGAGCACGCTGAAAATGCATACCCCGTACAACTCCTTTTTTTGAGAAGGATATATTTTCCTGTGTAAACCTATAGTGAATACCTGCTGGTTGATAGGAGTCTTCTTTGTAAAATTCCATAAACCAGCCGCGGTCATCCTGGTAAACAGCCGGTAGTATCTCCACTAGATCTTTAATTCCTGTTTTAACGACCTGCATGAAGAGAAGATGATTCTAATTCGGTGAGGGTTTGCAGGTATTTATTGATAACAAGTGACTCATCAAATTCAGCTTCCATTTTTCTACGACCGTTTGCTCCGAAGGCCATCAGTTGATTATCATCTAACGATGATAACGTCAGCATTTTTTCTGCAAGGTCGTCTGCGTTTTTCAACTCACACAATAAACCGTTTACTTCGTGCTCCACTACCTGGGTACAACCCGGAACGTTGGTGGCTATAATAGGCTTTGATGAGCTGGCGGCTTCGAGCAAAGTACGAGGAGTGCCTTCGCGGTAGGAGGGCAACACAATACAATCAGCCTTTGTGATAAATTGGCGAACATCATCGGTTGTTCCCAGGTATTCAATGGTACCGGTATTTATCCACGACTGAATTACATCACGATTAATGCCTCGCTTGTGTTCCGGATCCATAGCGCCAAGCACTTGAAAACGGGCGTCTAATCCCTGTGCTTTAAGTTTTTTTACAGCTTCTATGTATTCTAAAATTCCTTTGTCTGTGATCAGCCGTGAAATAAGCAGAAAGGTAAATTTGGAATTGCGGTTATATGGAACCGGAGCAAATTTTTTCAAGTCAATACCAGAACCCGGAATCAGGTCTACGGCATTTTCAGGCACCAGTTTTTCGTCCAGAAACAACTTTAGGTCATCTGGGTTTTGAAAAAATACTTTCCGAGCGAAACGAAAACTGGAGCGATATAAAAACTTTGCAATAAAAGATAGCGGTCCTTTTTTCAGAAAAACTGTTCCTAGTCCACAAACATTGTTCACTACCGGTATTCTTAATAAGGCCGCGGCCAGCGTACCATATACATTAGGTTTAATGGTATAGTGCAAAATCACATCAGGCCGGATGGAGCGGTAAATGGAGTATAGTTCGAAAACAAGCGCAATATCTTTAAGCGGATTAGCCCCGCGGCTGTCCATTTTCAGCGCATGGTGAATACATCCGGATGTTTTCAGTGTTTCTGTGTATGAGTCTGTTGGGGCAATGGTGTGTATTTCATGGCCAAGTGCCTGTAGTGATTTAATCAGGCTTAACCGGAAATTGACGATATTCCAGGAGGTGTTCAGTACAATGGCAACTTTCATGAATCAGATTAAGCCTACCTAAAGAATTGAGCTAAAAAAGGGTTTTTCTATTCAAAATTTCAATTTGAATCATCAAAATTATATAAAAGTAACCGCTCTTAAAAACTGATTTTATTGATGCTAACTTTGTGGATATACTGATGGAGAAAAAGGATAAACACACAGCCGTTTTGGTAGCGTTGGGGGACACTCGTCAACCGGAAATTACTACTGAGCATTTGGATGAACTCGCCTTTCTGGCTGAAACAGCCGGGATACGAACTGTTCACCGCATGATACAAAACCTCAAATTGCCCGATTCCAGAACCTTTATCGGTAAGGGTAAAATTGAGGAGCTGAAGGTGTTCATCATAACACAAAAGGTTGATACTGTAATTTTTGATGATGATTTGTCACCCTCACAATTGCGAAACCTTGAAAAAGAACTCAACCCGAAGGATAGTGAACAAGGTGTGAAGATTTACGACCGGAGTTTGCTCATTCTGGATATTTTCCTGAAACGAGCACAAACCGCTCAGGCCCGCACCCAGGTGGAACTGGCCCGTAATCAGTACCTATTACCGCGACTTACACGGTTGTGGACTCACCTTGAACGTCAGCGGGGGGGAACCGGAACACGGGGTGGTGCTGGTGAACGGGAAATTGAAACGGATAGAAGAAACATCCGCTACCGGATAACACTATTAAAAGAAGAGCTTGAGAAAATTGACCGGCAACGCAAAACTCAACGCAAATCCCGGAACAATATCGTGCGCGTGGCTTTAGTCGGGTACACCAACGCTGGAAAGTCCACGTTAATGAACAAGCTTTCAGGTTCTGGCGTCCTGGCAGAAAACAAATTGTTTGCAACCGTAGATGCAACGGTCCGAAAAGTCACCTTTGGCAACATTCCCTTTCTACTTTCCGATACGGTAGGGTTTATTAGAAAACTTCCACACCATTTAATTGAATCATTTAAATCAACGCTTGATGAAGTGCGGGAGGCGGATATCCTGTTGCATGTGGTCGATGTAGCTCATCCGTTTCATAATAACCACATTGAAGTGGTGAGCAATACCCTGGCTGAGATTGGCGCTTCTGAAATTCCGGTAGTGTTGGTGCTGAATAAGGTTGATGCCTTAAAAGCACAGCATAAAGAGGAGCCTCTAAACCTGGAATCGATGAAGGGCTACTACAACGAACATGGCTTTGCTCAGGTAATTTTTGTTTCGGCTGAAACGGGCGAAAATATGCTTGAGTTAAAGAAGCTGTTGTTTGATGAAGTGAAAAAGAAGCACCTGGTAATTTTCCCGAACTACCTCAAAGACGGATACGAATTTGCTCCTTTCCGCACAGAGGAAGTATAATTTCAAGCCTCTCCATAATGAGTTAAGTAGCTGTTTATTAAATAGTTAGTGGTTATCCGCAAAGGAAGTTGAAAAACTCATGATTCTTATTAGTGTCATTCTAGATTTGCTTCTTTAGACTGAACCCGAAAAACCAGTGGTTGGTCAAAGTGCTTGACTTGTAGCGTGACTGGGTCGCTATTTTACCGTGTCAACACCGGTACATTAGCAGCCAATACCTCCAGGTCTTCGTCATTCACATGCTTTTTCTCATCGGCCACAATCAGGAAGTTTTCGTAAACAATATCTAGTTCGCTTCCTTCTATCTTATGCCCTAATACTTCAAGTCTGTGCTTGAGTGCGGCCCTGCCACTACGGGCAGTCAGCACAATGGAAGAGCAGGGAACGCCTACGTCAGCCGGGTTAATGATTTCATAGTTCTCTGCGTGTTTGAGGAAACCATCCTGGTGGATGCCGGATGAATGTGAAAAGGCATTGGCACCTACAATAGCTTTATTAGGCTGCACGGGCATGCGCATCATTTTACTTACCAGTTTGCTGATGCCATAAATTTTTTCCGATTTGATGTTGGTGGTCAATCCCAAATCCTGATGGGTTTTTAACGTCATAGCCACTTCTTCCAATGAAGTGTTTCCGGCACGTTCACCAATACCGTTTATGGTCACTTCTGCCTGGCGTGCGCCATGAATTAAACCGGAAATTGTATTGGCGGTGGCCATGCCCAGGTCATTGTGGCAATGCACTGAAACAATGGCTTTGTCGATGTTGCTCACATGGTCGAATAAATATTGAATACGTTTACCATATAAATGCGGTAAACAATATCCGGTTGTGTCGGGTATGTTCACCACATCAGCACCGGCTGCAATGGTGGCTTCAATCATTTGTGCAAGAAAAGCCAAATCGGCACGGCCGGCATCTTCGGCATAAAACTCTACTTCATATCCTTTCGACTTCGCGTATTTTACAGCCCACACACCTTGCTCCAATACTTGTTCGCGGTTGCTTTTGAATTTGTGTTTGATGTGCACATCGCTGGAACCAATACCGGTATGAATCCGACCTCGCTTGGCATAACGAAGCGCTTCAGCAGCTACATCTATGTCTTCTTGTTTGGCACGGGTTAGTCCGCAGACGACCGGCTCTTTCACCGCACGCGAAATACCAATCACGGAAAGAAAATCCCCGGGACTGGAAATCGGGAAGCCGGCTTCAATCACATCAACCCCCAATGACTCCAGTTCACGGGCAATGGTAATCTTTTCTTCTGTTGCCAACTGACAGCCAGGCACTTGTTCGCCATCGCGTAACGTAGTGTCGAAAATGTATACTTTGTTGTTCATAGGTTATCCATGTTGTTGATTATTCGTTGTTGGTTATGGGATAGAAACGAGTGCTAATTGTTCGATTATTTTTCTGCCCATATCACTCGTGTTTAAAATTTTTTCTTTTGGTGTTGTACTTTCGGCAATATCTACCGTGCGGTAGCCGGCTTTCAAGGTTTGCTCTACAGCTTGTATCACTGCTTCCGATTCTTCTTTCAATCCAAAAGAAATATCCAACAGCAATGCAGCCGAAAGAATGGAAGCCAGCGGGTTGGCAATTCCTTTTCCGGTAATGTCGTGGGCACTGCCGTGGATGGGTTCGTATAAGCCAACGGTGTCACCCACAGAAGCAGAAGCCAGCATGCCCATGGAGCCTGCAATCTGTGAGGCTTCATCGGTAAGGATGTCGCCAAACAAATTTCCGGTGAGCACTACATCGAAGCTGCGCGGGTTTTGAATGAGCTTCATTGCAGCGGCATCGATAAACTGGTGTTCAAGCGTAATGTCAGGGTATTCTTTTCCCACCTGTTGCACTACTTCCCGCCACAGACGTGAGCTTTCTAAAACATTCGCTTTGTCGACCGAGGTTACTTTTTTCTTTCTTGTGCGTGCTGCCTGAAACGCTTTGTGTGCGATGCGTTCAATTTCATAGCGATGATAAATCATCAGGTCGTACGCGGTGTTGTTTTCATCTTTCCTTCCTTTCTCACCGAAATACACATCACCGGTTAGTTCACGGAAAAATAAAATGTCAGAACCCTTTAAGATTTCCGGTTTAATGCTGGAAGCATGGAGTAATTCATCGAATAGTTTAATGGGACGCAGGTTGGCATACAAGCCAAGTTCCTTGCGCATTTTAAGCAAGCCCTGTTCCGGACGAACTTTTAATGTTGGATCGTTGTCGTATTTCGGGTGGCCCACCGCACCAAATAATATTGCATCCGAATTTCGTAGTATAACTAACGTTTCATCCGGGAGTGCTGAGCCGGTTTGTTCAATGGCGTCATGCCCGATGAGCGCTTCGGTGAATGTGAAGTCATGTCCGAAACCTTCAGCAATGTGCTGAAGCACGTTCTTGCCTTCCGTTGTTACTTCTTTTCCGATGCCGTCTCCGGGGAGGATGGTTATGTGTTTCTTCATGATAGTTAGCTTATAGCTGCGAGCTTCAAGTCACGAGCAACTCGTAGCTCGCAACTAAAAACTAGTGGCTTTTTTATTGTGTTAAATCAAATTCCCTAATCTCATCATTCAAACTCAATAAGTAGTCTATATCATCATGCCCGTTAATCATGCATGCTTTTTTGTATGGATTGATATCGAATGACTCTTTAGCGCCATCAGGAAGTTTTATAAACTGGTTCTCCAGATTTACTTCAATAAATGTGGATGGATTCACTTCAATAGCAGCAAATATCTTTTTAAGAAATGCATCACTTACCTGAATGGGTAAAAGTGCATTGTTCAACGCATTGTTCTTAAAAATGTCTGCAAAGAAAGATGAGATGACAACCCGGAAGCCAAAATCGTAAAGTGCCCAGGCCGCATGTTCACGACTGCTTCCACATCCGAAGTTTTTTCCGGCAACCAATATTTTTCCGCTGAAGGTTGACTTGTTTAAAACAAATTCTGCTTTTGGTTTTCCGTCACCATCATACCGCCAGTCGCGAAACAGGTTTTCACCAAAGCCTTCGCGTGTTGTGGCTTTCAGAAAACGTGCAGGGATAATCTGGTCCGTGTCGATGTTCTCCACCGCAAGCGGAACAGCTGTTGATTGAAGGGTTATAAATTTTTCTTTACTCATGTCTAGTTGTTCGTTCTTGGTAGTTAGTTGTTAGGAAAATAGGTCTGTTAATAACTAAGAACCATCAGCTAACAACTCTCTTACATCCGTTACCTTTCCGGTAATTGCAGCAGCAGCAGCACTCAGCGGACTTGCCAGAAAAGTTCTGGATTTCGGTCCTTGCCGTCCTTCAAAATTTCTGTTCGATGTACTGATGCAATATTTGCCAGCGGGTATCTTGTCTTCGTTCATGCCCAGGCACGCGCTGCATCCCGGTCCGCGAAGTTCAAATCCAGCTTCTTCAAAAATCTTATCGAGCCCTTCTTTGCGGGCTTGTTCTTCAACTTGTTTCGAACCTGGTACAACCCACACTTCTACATTTGGTGACTTCTTTTTTCCTTTTACAATGGAAGCGACCAACCGTAAATCTTCAATGCGTGCATTGGTGCAACTACCAATGAATACAAAGTCGACTGATTTGCCGAGCAATTGTGAACCAGGCTCAAGACCCATATACTCCAATGATTTTGAAAAGGATGTTTTTTCATTGATTTCTTTCAACTCATTCTCCGTAGGAATCCGATCGGTTACACGAATTCCCATACCCGGATTTGTTCCATAGGTAATCATCGGTGCAATGTCGGCTGCATCGTAGGTGAGTACTTTATCATACACAGCACCTTCATCGGTTTTTAATTTCTTCCACTGTTCAACGTGCTGCTCGAATGCTTCACCTTGTGGAGCAAACTTTCTTCCGCGGATGTAGTTAAAGGTGGTTTCATCCGGTGCAATCAATCCGCCCCGTGCGCCCATTTCAATGCTCATGTTGCAGATAGTCATGCGCGCCTCCATCGATAAATTTTCAATGGCGCTACCGGCATATTCTACAAAGTATCCCGTAGCACCACTGGCCGAAATTTTTGAGATGATGTACAGGATTATGTCTTTAGCCACTACACCGTGCCCCAACTTTCCATTCACTTCAATGCGCATGGTTTTAGGTTTGTATTGAAGTACGCATTGAGTAGCCAGCACTTGCTCTACTTCACTGGTTCCAATACCAAATGCAATGTTTCCGAACGCACCATGCGTGGAGGTATGACTGTCGCCACACACGATGGTCATGCCTGGGAGGGTTAATCCCAGTTCCGGACCGATGATGTGCACAATGCCTTGAAAGGGATGCCCTAAATCGTAAAGCTCAATGCCAAATTCTGCACAGTTTTTTCGTAGCGTTTCTACCTGGTGCCGCGACAATGCTTCCTTGATAGGAAGATGCTGATCTTTGGTGGGCACATTGTGGTCGGCTGTAGCGGTGGTGCGCTTTGTGTTGAAGACAGGAATGTTTTTTTTACGTAGCCCGTCAAAGGCCTGTGGACTGGTTACTTCGTGAATGAAGTGACGGTCGATAAACAATACATCCGGGTATCCTTCTTTTTGCTTGACTACGTGCGCGTCCCAGATTTTATCGAACAGCGTTTTTGGTTTACTCATGAACAACTGTTAGTTAGTTGATGCCTGTTTAAAACGAAACCGCCCCGGTTTTTACCGAGGCGGTTTACATATGAATGACTAATTACTATTGAATTTTATTTCTGATCATTTGATCTGCTAACATAAGCGTTACAGAGAATTAATGTAAACGAAATCGTAAAAAGTTTTAGCTGACGAGTGTTTGGTAGTTTAATAAGCTTAATGCTTCATCAACAGATTTTTAAAATCTGAGAAATTTGAAGTACAAGAAATCGATTGAATTTGTTTATGGGAAAGTCCAGCCAGTGATGGGTGAAGAGTAATGGATTGTTGAATCGCAGACTCCACCACATCTGGAAATTTTGATGGATGTGCCGTTTCAAGAAATATACCTTGTGCGCTGGGAGTGCTCTCCAGGTATTTTTTTAATCCCAGGTAGCCCACGGCACCATGCGGATCAAGAACATATTTTTTTTGAGTAAACACATCAAGCATTGCCGTTTGTGTTTCCGCATCTGTAAATGCGTAACCATGAATTTCTTTCGATATGTAATTCCAGTCATTATTGTACAAGGCAAGCAATCGTGGAAAGTTACTTGGGTTACCCACGTCCATGGCATTGCTTATGGTTTGTTTTGATGCGCGTGGTTTGAAAATGTTGGTGTGAAGATATTCGGGAACGACATCGTTTACATTGGTTGCGGCAACAAATGCGCGAATGGGCAATCCCATTTTCTTAGCCAACACACCAGCTGTGAGGTTACCAAAATTTCCACTGGGAACAGAGAATACGACTTGCTTAGGTGTATTGAGCTGCGACCACGCCAGGAAATAATAAAATGTTTGCGGAATTAACCGGGCGATGTTAATGGAGTTAGCCGATGTTAAAAATCTTGTCTTGCGGAGTTCTTCATCCTGAAAGGCTTGTTTGACCAACCGCTGACAATCATCAAATGTACCGGCTACTTTAATGGCTTGAATATTTTTTCCCAGTGTCGAGAATTGTTTTTCCTGCAGGGCGCTCACCATACCTGACGGATAGAGAATAACCACACGAATCCCTTCGACATTATAAAAACCATGTGCTACCGCGCTGCCGGTATCACCTGATGTGGCTACCAGTACGGCGATTTCCTGATGAATAGTTTTTGCAATGTGCCGGAGTATGCGTGCAAGAAACCGTGCACCCACATCTTTAAAGGCCAGTGTTGGTCCGTGAAACAATTCCAGCGCAAATACATTTTCTTCCAGCACAACTAATGGAAAATCAAAGTCGATGGTTTCGCTGACTATTTCACGAAGGGTTTCATCTGCAATACTTTCATCAACAAACGGCCGTGCGATGGTAAAACCAATGTCTGTTTTGGATAAAGTTGGCAACTGACCGATAAATTCATTTGATAGTTCAGGTATGTATTCCGGCATGTATAAACCACCATCAGGTGCAAGTCCGGAAACTACGGCTTGCTGGAAGGAAATCTTATGGGATGGAGTAGTTAAGCTGTAATACTTCACGGTTGCTGATTTTTGTATGATGATAGTACCTGTGCACCAACTGAGTTTATTCCTGAGATATACTTGTCGGATTTAAGTTTGATGTCCTGAAAAGCTGCCTGCATAGCGTTCGACACAACATGTGCATTTACCTCACCGCTGCATAATGCAAAAACAGATGGTCCTGAACCGGAAATGCCGCAACCTAGTGCTCCTGCCCGCAATGCAGCTTGCTTAACCTGATAATATCCCGGAATGAAAATAGAGCGCACTGGCTCGGCAACCACATCTTCCAACGATCGGCCAATCAAATCATAATCCGCTTTCATTAAACCGGCTACGAGCCCTGCGGTGTTTCCCCATTGTTTTACAGCATCGCTTAGGCTTAATGTCTTCCGCATGGCCTGCCGTGCATCGCTGGTTTTAATTTCAATGTGCGGATGGATGACAACGGCCAATAAATCTGATGGTGTTGGGATGTTGATGATGTCCAATGTTTCTTTATCGCGGATCAACACAAAGCCTCCGAGTAAACAAGGAGCAACATTATCGGCATGGGCTGATCCACAAGCGATTCGTTCAGCTTCAATGGCAAAGGGAAGCAATTCTTTTCTGGAAAGCCTATTTCCGGTGGCGTGATTTATCGCTACCAATGCTGCTACTGCACTCGCGGCACTGGAGCCCATACCGCTGCCGAGTGGTAATTTTTTATTCAACTTAATTTCCGCACCATATGAAGGGTTTGTCGCCTTAAGGAAATGCTGCACAGCAACTCCACACGTGTTCAGGTGTGCTTCATGCGGAAGTAAGTTGTTGTCAGCTGTAATTTCAGTAATCGTAACAGTGCCGGAGTCATTCAATTTAATCTCCACTTCATCACCGGGTTGGTGCAAGGCAAATCCAAACACGTCAAACCCGCAGGACACGTTGGCTACGGTAGCAGGGGCAAAGGCTTTTATCCAATTTGTATTGTTCATCACCGGATATTATTTCCAATTCGAATGATATCGGCAAACACACCAGCCGCTGTAACTTCTGCACCGGCACCGGGGCCGCGAATTACCATGGGCCGTTCACTGTAGCGGGTGGTTATAAACTGAATGATGTTGTCACTTCCCGACAAGGAATAAAACGGATGATCGCTTTCAACTGCAGCAAGACCAACGGTGATCTTACCATCTTTCAACGATGCCTGGTAACGTAGTTTTTTCTGCTGATGCTCTGCTTGTGAGCGAAGTTGTTCAAAATAATCATCCGATCCTTTTAACCGTTCAAGAAATTCGTTTGCTGAAAGTTCACCAATACAATTTTCCGGAACAAGACTTTCTACCGTTACGTCTGATAACTCCAGTTTCAATCCGGTTTCACGAGCCAGGATCAGCATTTTACGCGCCACATCCATTCCGCTCAGGTCATCGCGTGGATCGGGTTCGGTATATCCCAAAGCTTTTGCTTGGGCCACTACATCACTAAATAGTTTGCCTGCTGTGAATGATGAGAAGATATAATTCAATGTGCCACTCAACACGGCTTCAATCCGTTGCACGGAGTCGCCACTCAACAGCAAATCGTTTAAGGTGTTGATTACCGGTAAACCTGCGCAAACATTGGTTTCATACAAAAACTGAATGCCGTGATCGCGAACGGTTTTACGAATGGCGGCATACGAATCGTAAGCGGATGAATTGGCTTTTTTATTTGGTGTTACTACTGCAACATTTGCGCGTAAGAGTGATTCATAAATTTCAGCCACGGTATCACTGGCTGTGCAGTCGATGCAAATGCTGTTGGGCATATTGTATTGAATAATAGTTTCCTTGAACGCTCCCAGGTTGGCCTCTTTTCCGCGATGGTTAAGGTGCTGCAAAGCGTTCCCTACTTCAATACCATCTTCATTAAAAAACATTTTACGACTGTTGGTGAGTCCCACGAGTTTGATTTCAAGATTATTGGAAGTGAGCAGTTTGTTGAGTTGTTGATGAATTTGTTGCAGTAATGTTTTTCCGATCAACCCTGTGCCAATTAAAAACAAATTGATAGTTTTTGTATTCGACAGGAAGAACGAATCATGCAGAGCTGACAATGCTTTAGCTGTATCATGTTTGGAGATAACAGCCGAAATATTTCGCTCGGATGAACCTTGCGCAATAGCCACAACATTAATCCCGTTTTTTCCCAAGGCTGAAAACATTCTTCCGCTGGTGCCGGAATGGTGTTTCATCCCATCACCCACCAGGGCAATAATGCTCAGATTATCGTTTAGTTCAATGCCATCAATGCGCTTGCTGCTGATCTCGTATTCAAATTCTTTTTCAATGGCTTTTTTCGCTTTCACGGCTTGTTGTTGTTCTACTGCAAGGCAAATGGAATGTTCGGATGATGCCTGACTGATCAGGATGACATTTATTTTTTCCAGAGCCAAGGCACCAAACAACCGCATAGACACGCCCACTACACCTACCATACCACTGCCCTGTATGTTCAACAGGCAAATGGTATCAATGGATGAAATACCTTTGATCAATTTGCCGTTAGTGCTTTGTGCGCTGATGCGTGTTCCGCGTGCTTGTGGATTAAAAGTATTTTTTATCCAGATGGGGATGTGGTGTGCCATGGCGGGCCGCATGGTGGAAGGGAAAATTACCTTGGCACCAAAATGGGAGAGTTCCATGGCTTCTTCGTAACTCAGCTCAGGTACGGTGAACGCTTTCTTAACTTGCTTTGGATTGGCCGTGAGGATGCCATCTACATCGGTCCATATTTCAAGTGATGCTGCCTTTAGCGCACCGGCCAGAATAGCTGCCGTATAATCGGAACCGCTTCGTCCCAGCGTAGTGGTTTCACCTGATTCAGATGCAGCAATGAAACCGGTAACGACTTGTAATTTTTTATGTTGATGGAAATGATCGGCAATGCGCTTGTTGGTGATTTCAAAATCTACCTGTGCTGTACCAAACTGATCATCGGTACGAATGACTTGTCGTGCATCCAGAAACTCGGCATCAATATTTTGTTCACGCATAGCTTCACTGATGATGTAGGCGCTGATGCGTTCGCCAAAACTCATAATGTAATCCAGTGTTCGTGGTGTGCGTTCCTTTACCAGGTAAACACCGTGCAGCACATCTTCCAGTGCATTGAATTGAATGGTTACCTGTGCAAGGATTCCACTTTGTTTTGCAACAGGAATCAGTTCGCGCACAGTATTCAGGTGTTGATCAACCAATCTGGAAAGTTCTGCTTTGTATTCAAGATTGCTGTTCAGTGCCAGCTGACTGCAACGAATGAGTTGATCGGTAACACCGCCAAAGGCAGAGAACACCACGGCTACTTCAGCGGGCAGTTTGCCTTTAATGATAACAATTACTTTTTTTATCCGCTCCGGGGTTCCTACGGATGAACCACCGAATTTTAAGATGTCCATAACACTTTAATTTGTATTAGATGCTTGAGAAATAATCATGAATCAGCGCGACTCCTGGAGAAGCCCTGACGAAAAGGGAATATGGTGGTGATGACGGGTTACCCCGTAGTGGTAGTACGTGTGCAAGCTGTAGCCGTGATGGCTGCCGTGGTAATGATAATGGTTGCTTGCGTTAACATGGTGGTGAAGTACTTTAATTTTATGTTGATATCCAAAAATGTCTTTAATTCATTTTTAATAATTCTTAACCACAGAGGTCACAGAGTAAATACACACAGAGTTCGCAAAGATTTAGCTTTGTGTACGCTGTGTAGTCTTTGAGTTCTTTGTGGTTATTTCATTCCGAAACGTCATGGTTTAATCAGATAATGTATTCAAATAGGTTTTCATGCTGATTGATAGCTGTAAAGTTCAGTTGGTGTTCATGCATGCGGGCACGCAGCAGTTCAAAGTCTTCCCGCGATTTTACTTCAATGCCCACCAGTGCAGGCCCGGTTTCTTTATTGTGCTTCTGGATAAATTCAAAACGCACAATATCATCGGTAGGGCCGAGAATGTGGTTTACAAATTCCTTCAACGCTCCCGGTCGTTGCGCAAACCGGATAATGAAATAATGTTTTAAGCCTTCGTACAAAAGCGATCGCTCTTTAATCTCTTGCATCCGATCGATGTCATTATTGCCACCGCTTACGATACACACTATTTTCTTGCCTTTAATTTGGTCTGCGTACTGCTCCAGCGCAGCAATACTTAGTGCTCCTGCCGGCTCGGCAACAATGGCATCTTCATTATAGAGTTGTAAAATCACAGAACTTACCTTGCCTTCTGGCACCAGTAACATATCATTAATGAAATCCTTGATATAGGAAAAAGTAATGTAGCCTACTTTTTTAACCGATGCGCCATCAACAAAGCGTTGTATAGATTCAAGGGTAACGGGTTTGCCTTCTTTTAGTGCTTCCGTCATGGATGGGGCACCCTGTGGTTCAACGCCAATGATTTTGGTGTTGGGCGAAAAGGTTTGGAAATAGCTGCCCACGCCAGCACACAGTCCACCGCCACCGATGGGAATAAAAATATAATCAATACCCGAAAGTTCTTCCCCGATTTCAATGCCCAAACTGCCCTGGCCTTCAATTATTTTTTGATGATCGAACGGTGGTACAAATACTTTGTATGATTCCAGTGTATACTGAAGCGCATGTTCCTGACATTCGTCAAATGTGTCGCCAATCAATGCAATATCAATCTGATCACCACCAAACATTTTTACCTGGTTGATCTTCTGTTTGGGTGTGATACTGGGCATGTAGATAGTGCCATGTATGTTCAATAACTTACACGAAAAGGCAACACCCTGCGCATGGTTGCCGGCACTGGCACACACTATACCCCGACTTCTTTCCTCTTCCGTTAAACCCTGAATCAGGTTATACGCACCGCGTATTTTGTAGGAACGCACCACCTGAAGATCTTCACGCTTCAAATAAATCTCGGCCTTAAACCGCTCAGAAAGTTTGCGATGAAACTGCAAAGGAGTTTTGAGCACCACGTGTTTGAGTGTTTCGTGTGCTTTGTCGATCTCTAAGGATGTTGTTGCTGTTTCTTCTTTCATCGGTCAAATGGACTTAAGACCTAAGTAGCAAGACACAAGATTTATGAATTTTTTTTCTGCTTATGTCTTACTGCTTATGTCTTACTACTAATGTCTTGATACTTATGTCTACGAATTGATCATGCTTTCTTCTACACCTGCTTTTTCAGGTCTCAACTGCCTCACCGCAGCGCCAGCTTGCCACAATTCGCTTTCGCGGAGTTC
Organism: Flammeovirgaceae bacterium UBA2366; assembly: GCA_002344065.1. GTDB lineage: Bacteria > Bacteroidota > Bacteroidia > Cytophagales > Cyclobacteriaceae > UBA2336. The sequence goes on along the minus strand of DDTK01000005.1, from coordinate 47,199 downwards.
TTTTAGTTCTTCGCCAAGCTTTTCACGATAGTCGGGTTTGCTGCAGGTGTCGATGGTGCGCTTTGCTTCGGCACCACTGGCAACGCTTTCGTAGAGTTCTTTAAATACCGGAAGCGTTGCTTCTTTGAAGCGCTTCTTCCAGTCGAGGGCACCGCGTTGTGCCGTGGTAGAGCAGTTGGCATACATCCAGTCCATACCGTTTTCGGCTACCAACGGCATGAGGCTTTGTGTTAACTCTTCTACGGTTTCATTGAAAGCTTCGGAAGGGGAGTGCCCTTTGGAGCGCAGCACTTCATATTGTGCTTCAAATATGCCGGCAATGGCACCCATCAGCGTACCACGCTCACCGGTTAGGTCAGAGTAAACTTCTTTCTTAAAATCGGTTTCAAACAAATAGCCTGAGCCCACACCAATACCCAGCGCGATTGCTTTTTCTTTTGCTTGTCCGCTGGCATTTTGATAAATGGCGTAGCTGGAGTTAATGCCTTTGCCTTGAAGGAATAACCTGCGAACAGATGTTCCGGATCCTTTTGGTGCCACCAGGATTACATCTACTTCCGCTGGCGGTACAATGCCTGTTTGGTCGTTGAAGGTAACGCCAAAGCCGTGAGAGAAGTAAAGTGTTTTGCCTTTGGTTAAATAGGGCTTAATGGTTGGCCAGGATGCAATCTGTCCGGCATCCGAAAGTAAGAATTGCCAAATAGTTCCTTGTTTGGCGGCTTCTTCAATGTCAAATAATGTTTCGCCAGGAACCCAGCCATGTTCTACAGCTTTATTCCAGGATTTACTGCCTTTACGTTGGCCAACAATTACGTTAAAGCCATTGTCGCGTAGGTTCAATGCCTGTGCAGGTCCTTGCACGCCATATCCCAGGATGGCGATGGTTTCGTTGCGCAGCACATCCAATGCTTTGTCCATTGGAAATTCTTCGCGGGTTACTACTTCTTCTATGGTTCCTCCAAAATTGATCTGCGCCATGATGTTGGTTGTTAATTGATGGTTATTAGTTTTTCGTTTCGTTAAGCGACTCTTTGATTGTTTTTCAGTTCCATGTATACTTCGCTGCCTTCATAATAGTTGGCGCTTTCTACTTCAATAAGTTTTTCCAACTGGTGTTTTACTTTTTCGATTAATTCCGGTGTGGTGTGCAGCAGCATGGTGGCACCGCCTTTTCGGAAATCATGCTCATCTTCATGCGCAACCAATTGTTTGATGCGCACGCGCCTGCGGTTCAATACATTGATGATCCGGTTGAGCACGGAAAAATTATTATCCGCTGAAACTTCGATGGTGTAATCTTTTTTCATATTCAAATAATCTTTTTTCTAATGTCTTACTACTTGCTACTAATGTCTTGCTACTAATGTCTTGCTACTAATGTCTTGTTCCGTGCGCTTCCAATAAAATTTCGGCAACCCCTGCTCCTGTGGGTACCATCGGGAAAACATTTTGTTCTTTCTCCACCACCACTTCCAATAAAAACGGACCAGGTATGTTCAGCAGGTTGTGTATCGCGGCATTTAACCGCGAACGGTGTTCCACTTTTAATGCAGGGATTTTATAGGCTTCACTGAGTTTAATGAAATCAGGATTTGCCATTTCAGTGAATGAATAGCGACTTTCAAAGAAAAGTTGTTGCCACTGCCTTACCATTCCCAGAAAGTTGTTATTCAGGATGATGATTTTAACCGGAATGTTGTATTGCATGATGGTACCTAGTTCTTGTACGGTCATCTGAAAACCGCCATCACCAATAATAGCAACCACTTGTTTTTCAGGTTGAGCCAGTGCTGCGCCTATGGCAGCGGGTAAGGCAAAGCCCATCGTTCCGGCACCACCTGACGTAACGTTGGTGCGCGGATGTTTAAACGGATAGTATCGCGATGCTACCATCTGGTGCTGTCCTACATCGGTAACCAGAATGGCTTCGCCTTTGGTTTGCTCCGCCAGTTCAAACACCACTTCACTCATCTTGAGTGATTCCGTTACCGGATAAATATCAAATTGAATTACTTTCTCATGCTCCTTACGTTCTGCTTCTCTGAATTTTTGAAACCAGTCGTGATGTTTGTTCACTGCAATTAATGGTAACAGTGCAGTCAGCGCTTCTTTTGCATCGGCATGAACCGCTACATCGGCCGTGATGATCTTGTTGATTTCAGCCTTATCCAACTCAATGTGAATGACCTTAGCTTGTTTGGCGTACTTATTCACGTTTCCGGTTACACGATCGTCAAACCGCATGCCCACGGCAATCAACACATCGCATTCATTAGTCAGAATATTCGGACCGTAGTTTCCGTGCATGCCCAGGTAGCCTACGTACAAGGAATGGTTAACCGGCACTGCCGATAAACCGAGCAGGGTAGAAGCGATGGGGATATTTGCTTTTTCGGCTACGGCAAGCAATTCATCTTGTGCATTGCTCAATAACACACCCTGACCGCACAAAATGTAAGGTCGTTTGGCTGCATTGATTATATCGGCAGCTTCTTCAACTGTAGAGTGATCAAGAATGGGTTTAGGAGAATACGTGCGAACGCTTTTGCAAACTTCGTAGCTGAAATCATCGATCATTTCAAACTGTGCGTTTTTGGTGATGTCGATAACCACGGGTCCTGGTCTTCCGCTTCGCGAGATGTAGAATGCTTTCGCTACCTGCTCGGCAATATCACCAGCTTTGCTGATCTGAACATTCCACTTGGTAACAGGCAAGGTGGTATTGATTACATCCATTTCCTGAAAGGCATCGGTGCCCAGTAAATGTTCGGCTACCTGGCCGGTAATGCACACAACTGGTGTTGAATCAATGAGCGCATCAGCAAGACCGGTTACAAGATTGGCGGCACCCGGGCCGGAAGTTGCCATGGCAACACCCATCTTGCCTGATACACGTGCATACCCTTGGGCGGCATGGATAGCGCCTTGTTCATGCCGAACGAGAATGTGTTTTAACTGATCACTGTAAGAATACAATGCATCATATACCGGCATGATTGCACCACCCGGATAACCAAACAGTGTATCTACGCCTTCTGCTACCAGGCAACGCAACAAAGCCTCTGAACCGGAAATTTGTTTCTTCGGTTCGGCCGTTGATGTGGTTAATTTTTTATTCTTCGTCAGTAACGCATCCATCGGCTGCTGTTTTTACTTGTCTCGCATATTTTAAGAGCACCCCGCTTTTTACACGAAGGGCAGGTTGTTTCCAGGAAGCTTTTCGTTGGGCAATGATGGCGTCTTCCACCAGCAGATTGATGCAGTGTTGTCTGGCATCGATTTCAATCCAGTCATCATTTTCTACAAGCGCAAGGGTTCCGCCATCAAACGCTTCGGGTGTGATGTGCCCTACAACGAAACCATGTGTACCACCGGAGAATCTTCCATCGGTAATCAACGCAACACGCTTACCAAGTCCCGCACCAATGATGGCCGATGTCGGCTTTAACATTTCGGGCATGCCGGGCGCGCCTTTCGGGCCAACGTAACGGATCACCACTACATCACCTTCTTTTACTTTCTTCTGTTGAATACCTTCAATAAGTTCGAACTCACCATTGAAGACGCGTGCTTTTCCTTTAAAGGCATCGCCTTCTTTTCCGCTGATCTTGGCTACCGATCCCTTCTCCGCCAGGTTGCCATAGAGTATCTGGATGTGGCCTGTTGCTTTGATCGGTTTTTCAACAGGAGCGATAACATCCTGTGTATTAAAATTCAGATCGGCTGCATGGTCAACATTTTCGGCAATGGTTTTTCCGGTTACGGTTATACAATCACCATGCAGGTAGCCTTTGCTCAATAAATATTTCATCACTGCGGGTACGCCACCAATACGATGTACATCGCCCATTAAATACTGACCGCTGGGTTTTAAGTTGGCCAACACGGGAGTTTTGTCGGAGATGGTTTGAAAATCTTCCTGCGTGATTTTTATTCCCACTGCTTTGGCCATGGCAATCAGGTGCAATACCGCATTCGTGCTTCCACCCAACGCCATTACTATTGTTAACGCATTTTCAAATGCCTTGTGCGTCATGATGTCGCGTGGTTTTAAATCTAGTTTGAGCAGGTTGTGAATTGCTTTACCGGCATCACTGCACTCCTTCGATTTTTCTTTGCTCAACGCGGGATTGGAAGATGAGTAAGGCAATGACATGCCGAGCGCTTCAATGGCTGAAGCCATAGTATTAGCGGTATACATACCGCCACATGCCCCTGCACCGGGACAGGAATTTTGTATGATCCCTTTATAATCTTCATCCGACAATTTATCGGCTAGTTTTTCGCCCAAGGCTTCAAAGGCTGAAACAATGTTGAGTTCTTTACCTTTCCAGTTGCCGCCTGCTATAGTTCCGCCATATACCATAATCGCAGGACGATTTAATCTGCCCATCGCGATAAGCGAGCCTGGCATATTTTTATCGCAACCCACTACGGCTATCAAGCCATCATAGTATTGTGCACCACACACGGTTTCGATTGAATCGGCAATGACTTCACGGCTCACCAGCGAATAGCGCATACCTTCGGTACCATTGCTGATACCATCGCTAACGCCAATGGTATGGAAGATCAAGCCCACCAATTCATTATCCCACACGGCAGTCTTCACTTCCTCCGCCAGTTTGTTCAGGTGCATGTTACAGGTGTTGCCATCGAATCCGGTGCTTACAATGCCAACTTGTGCTTTAGTAAGGTCGTGTTCCGTTAACCCAATACCATACAGCATGGCCTGCGATGCGGGCAGGGTAGGGTCTTGTGTGATGGTACGACTGTATTTATTTAACGACATTACTATCTTACTACTTAAGTCTTACTACTTACGTCTTTCTACTTATGTCTAAATAATAACATGACTAAACGACTTATCCAGCACCTGTGCCTGGTAAGCTTCCTGAATAATGGCTCCCAAGGTTTCTTTCCATGGTTTTGCAAAGGGTTTTGCGTCCACTGATTCAATGCCGATTACTTCGGCTGCTGTGCCACACAGAAAAGCACTGTCGGCATCCTGAAGTTCTTCGGGTTTGATGTTGCGTTCCTGAACCGGTATGTCTAATTCTTTACAAATGTTGATTACGGTTTGCCGGGTAATACCGGGAAGGATATGGCCTTGAAGGGGAGTGTGCAGCACACCATTTTTTTCAAGAAAGAAGTTTGCGCCCGGTGCTTCGGCCACATGGCCATGCATGTCGAGCATTAATGCTTCATCATACCCGCGCACTTTGGCTTCACTGGTGGCCAGGATGGAGTTTACATAGTGCCCGGTGATTTTAGCATCCACTTTTACCGAGTTGGGGTTTGGGCGTTGGTACGATGAGAAGCAAAGTTTAAGCAGGTTGCTGCCCAGGTATTTCCCCCATTCCCAAACGGCAATCATGATGAAAACTTCCTTGGGTGCCGTAAGCGACATGTTGGGGCTGCAATACACCAACGGGCGGATGTAGGCATCTTTCAATTTATTTTTCTCCAGGAGCTGGTACGTTACCTGGATTAATGATTCAGTATCATAATCGAAGGGAATGCCAACCGATACACAGCTATGGCGAAGTCGTTCGTAGTGCTCATAGGCTTTAAAAATTTTTGTTCCCTGGGTGGTGTTGTAGGCGCGAATGCCTTCAAACGCTCCATAACCATAATGTAAAGTCTGACTATACAAGTCAGTGTTGGCATCAGCGGCTTTGATGAATTTGCCATTCAGGTATAGTACGGTGTTCTTGGTGTAGTACATAGGTTAAACAACTGTTAGTTTGTATACGTCTTAGTAAAACAAAACCGCCCCGATTTTCATCGAGGCGGTTCATGTTTGGTTCTATTTCTATAGTCAAATCACCATCGCCCCGATGCCCGGTTAATAATGACAATAATGACTAGCACAAGTATACCCGTCAGCCTACCGATAGGGTTGCTGATGCCTGATATAGTATGTGCTGATAACTTCATTTTCTATTGATATACTGCAATAGTGGGGAATAATATTCTACAGTTCAAGAGAAGAGCAATAAAAAATTTTATAAAAACGAATGTTAGGTAGTGATTCGTTATGTGAATAATTCATCTCAACCGATTGTGAAGACTGAATTATCAAGGTTCGAACCGTGCCTGGAAGAAGCGAAGGTATTTAGGTTCATAGACCATCTTCAGCCCTTTGATTTTCTTTCTGTTTTCATAGACATCGGTCACCGATTCGGCAACAACATCCATGTGCGCTTGGGTGTATACTCTTCGTGGAATGGTAAGCCGGACAAGTTCGAGCTTCGGATAATAGTTCTTTCCTGTTTTCTTATCTCGGCCGGCCGAAACAATGCCGCGTTCCATGCTACGCACCCCTGAGTTAATGTAAAGTTCAGCAGCCAATGTTTGAGCTGGGTAATTATCTTGTTTGATGTGGCTTAAAATGGCACTGGCATCCAGAAATACCCCATGTGAACCGATGGGATGAACAATGGGCACACCGGCTTCCACCAGTTTATCGCCCAGGTAAAGCACCTGTCCGATACGCGCATGCATATGATCGTAGTCAACCGACTCGCGAATGCCAATGGCCATGGCTTCCATATCCCGCCCGGCCAATCCACCATACGTATGCAAGCCTTCATAAATCACCACCATGTTGCGGGCTTCTTCAAATAAATCCCATTCATTGAGTGCTAAAAAACCACCGATGTTTACCAAAGCATCTTTCTTGGCACTCATGGTGGCACCATCGGTATACGAACAGATTTCTTTTACCAATGATGCAATGCTTCTATTGGCATATCCTTTCTCCCGTTCTTTAATAAAGTAAGCGTTTTCAGCCACGCGCGTCATATCGTGTATGATGCGGATGTTATATTTGTTGGTGAGTTTTCGCAGGGCTTTTAGATTTTCCATGGATATGGGCTGACCACCTGCCATGTTTACCGTAGTGGCCATGCATACGTAGGGAATTTTTTCTGCGCCATGTTTTTTAATTACATCTTCGAGTTTCTGTAAGTCAATGTTGCCCTTGAACGGAAATTCACTTTTCGGATCGTGGGCTTCATCAACAATCACATCCACGAAAGTGCCACCGGCTAATTCCTGGTGAAGACGCGTAGTGGTAAAATACATGTTCCCTGGAAGGATATCTCCCTTCTTGATCAGGATTTGCGAAATGATATGCTCAGCGCCACGGCCTTGGTGCGTTGGTACTAAGTATTTGTAACCATAAATATCCTGAACAGATTTTTCCAGGTTATAAAAATTTCGGCTGCCCGCATAAGCTTCATCACCCAGCATCATGCCTGCCCATTGCCGGTCGCTCATGGCTGAGGTGCCCGAGTCGGTGAGCAGGTCGATATATACATCTTCTGATTTTAACAAGAAAGTATTATAGCCGGCTTCTTTAATGGCTTTCAGCCGATGCTTTGGAGTGGTCATTTTAATCAACTCCACCATTTTGATTTTGAAGGGTTCAGCCCATGATTTTCGTGCTTTCATATTGCTGTATTTTATCGAGCTGAAAATTAGAGTGGGTTTTTGAAGTGATGACTGACTTAGGTCATAGTTTGGGAAGTTCTTCGTCAGTTTCTTGGTGCTTCAAATCAAACCTGTGGTCACATGTTCTCAACATCTTCTAACCCGGTAATTATTGAACCTTTTAAGATTAAATCTGTAGAACCGCTGCCCATGACATCGCGGGGGGAACGCGAGCAGTATTTACGGGAGGCCCATTATAATCCGTTTTTGCTCCATTCGAGTCAGGTAACGTTTGATTTTCTTACCGATAGCGGAACATCGGCTATGAGCAGTGCACAATGGGCTGCCATGATGGATGCAGACGAATCGTATGCCGGAGCTAAAAGCTGGGAGCATTTGTACCAGGTGGTGAATGAGCTTACCGGGTATCCATATATTTTGCCTACCCACCAGGGGCGTGCTGCAGAACGTATATTATATGGTGTTGTGGGAGGGAAGGGTAAAGTGTTTTTAAGTAATACTCATTTCGATACCACACGGGCTAATATTGAATTTACCGGTGCCACTGCAATGGATATTCCGATTAAAGAAGGACTTGATCCGTTTCTGATTCATCCCTTTAAGGGAAATATGGATACCGAAGCTTTAGAGAAAAGCATTCAACAATACGGAGCTTCCGCTATCGGTGCGGTTATCTTAACAGTAACTAATAACTCCGGTGGGGGGCAGCCGGTAAGTATGGCCAATGCAAAAGAAGTGAGTAGAATCTGCCAGAAGCATAACGTGTTGTTTGTGCTGGATGCTTGTCGCATTGCCGAGAATGCCTATTTCATTCGCCATCGGGAAGAAGGATTTGGTGATCAATCTGATTTTGATATTGCGCGCGAAATGTTTCGGCTGGCAGATGCCTCCATTATGAGTGCGAAGAAAGATGCGCTTGTAAATATGGGTGGATTTTTGGCGATGAATGATGAGAAACTGGCTCAGCAATGTTCCAACCTGCTGATCATAACCGAAGGTTTCACCACGTATGGTGGTCTGTCAGGTCGCGACATGGAAGCGATTGCTGTGGGATTGAAAGAAGTTTTTGTGCATGGATATCTTACATATCGCATTCGCAGCACATCGTACTTAGGTGAAAAGCTTATCGCGAAAGGTGTTCCGGTAATGCAGCCTATTGGCGGCCATGCGGTTTATATTGATGCTCGAACTTTTTATCCACACCTTCCGGTAGATCAATATCCCGGCCAGGCATTGGTTTGTGAATTATATAAAGTGGGTGGCATTCGTGCCGTGGAAGTGGGTTCACTGATGTTTGGTAAGTATGATGATAAGGGAAAATTGATACCATCAGCCATGGATCTTGTGCGACTGGCCATACCCCGCAGGGTGTATACCCAAAGTCATATTGATTACGTGATTGCTTTGTTTGATGAGCTCATCCGGGAAAAGGAAAAAGCAAAAGGTTATAAGATATTATTTGAAACTCCGTTACTTCGACATTTCACTTGCAAGTTGGAACCGGTTGCCTAATTTAAGGCTCACCACATTCTCCACGTGCATCGTATGCGGAAACATGTCCACCGGTTGAACGGCTACTATGGAATACTTTTCAGAAAGGATTTTTAAATCGCGGGCTTGTGTGGCCGGGTTGCAGCTTACATACACAACGCGATTAGGCTCGGCTTTTAGCAGCATCTTACACACATCTTCGTGCATGCCGGCCCGGGGTGGGTCGGTAATCACTACATCAGGTTTGCCATGCCGTTGAAGAAATGCATCATCAAGCAAATCCTTCATATCGCCAGCATAAAACTCAGTGTTTGAAATTCCATTGATAGAGGAATTAACCTTTGCATCTTCAATGGCAGCCTCCACATACTCAAGGCCGATTACTTTTTTTGCCTGCCCGGCTACAAAATTGGCAATGGTACCTGTTCCGGTGTACAGGTCATACACTAATTCGTTGCCCTTTAAATCAGCCAGTTGCCATGCTACTCTATATAATTCGTAGGCTTGTTCAGAATTGGTTTGGTAGAATGATTTTGGCCCAATGCGGAACTGAAGCGCTCCGCTCTTGTCGGGTTTGATCATGGACTCTGTTATATAGGGTTTACCTTTCCAGGTGATGATGTCCTGATCCTGAAAAGTATCGTTTCGTTTTGTGTTAACAGCATACAGCAACGAAGTGATCTGTGAAAAGCGATTTCCTATCCCCTCTAAAATTGATGCAAGCCACTCAGGCTTATCGAAGGCAACCTGAACAATCACCATTACTTCATCCGTGCTGGTGGTGCGTATGGTTACCGTGCGCAGGTATCCGGTTTGCTTGCGCAGATCGAAGAAGGAAATATTTTCACGCAAACAAATTTCCTTTATGGCCAATCGTATAGTATTGCTTGGTTCAGCTTGGAGATAGCAACGCTGAACATCAAAAACCTTGTCGAAACTTTTTGGTACATGAAAACCCAAGGCAGGTTCGCCAAAAGGTGCCCCTGATTTCAGTTCTTCGTGTGTTAACCAGCGTATGGCAGAGGCACTAAAATCTAACCGGTTGCGATAAAATTCTGTTTTTGAGGAAGGAATAATCGGGTTGATTTCAGGTAAGTGCAAACCGCCAAGGTGTTGGAGGTTGTCGATAACCTGCTGCTGTTTGTATTGAAGTTGCGTAGGATAGTTTATGTGTTGCCACTTGCAGCCTCCACAAAATCCAAAGTGAGAGCAAACAGGCTCCACACGATGTTCGGATGCTTTCCGCAAGCGTGCAGCCTTTCCCTCCAGAAAGTTGCTCTTGATTTTGGTTACCTCCACATCAACGGTGTCTCCGGGGGCACCACCATTGACAAACAGCACTTTTCCATCTACGCGGGCTACGCACTTTCCTTCCGCGGCCATGCTCTCCAAATATATTGCTTCCAGTATGGTTCCCTTCTTCATGGCGGCAAATTAACCAAATGGGGGTATTTTACGGTTGGGTGTGTTTTCTTATCTTTCGAATCGTGTTGTTGTTATGAGAGTTGCTATTCTATTCCTGTTGCTTCTTTTGGCCGTTCTTCCGGCACAAGCCTCCCATATTGTAGGGGGTGAATTCGAGTTAATTCATATTTCCGGCAACACCTATCGGTTAAACCTCATTCTATATTTTGATGAATTAAACGGTTTGCAGGGAGCAAAAGATCCGTTTGCTGATGTTCGGATTTTCCGAAAACGCGATAACGCCATTATGTTCAACAGTATCCGTTTAAGTCAGTTTAGCATTAGCAATGTAAACTATACGCAGCCCGATTGTTCAAAAGGAGAAATTGTCACATCAAAAATTGTTTATAGCAATATCATTACGTTAGCGGATAATGTTTTTAATGATCCTGAGGGTTACTACATCTCCTGGGAACGTTGCTGTAGAAATTATCAGATCGCCAATATTTACAGCGAGAATCCAGCCTTCAGCAATCGTAACGCAGGGCAAACATTTTACCTGGAATTTCCACCGGTAGTAAAAAATGGACAGCCCTTTATTAATTCATCACCACGGTTGTTTCCACCTTTAAATGACTATGCTTGTCCGAAGAAAAAATATTATGTTGATTTTGCTGGTTCCGATGATGATGGGGATTCATTGGTATACTCTATAGTAACGCCATTAAATACGCTTACGCCTGATGCGCTTCCGCCTGGTGGACTGCCGCGACCAGGCCCTTATCCAGATGTGCTGTGGCGTCCCGGCTATAGTCTTGATCGCATAACGGGTGGTTCACCCGATTTGCAAATCAGCGATGACGGGTTCCTTACCGTAACCCCTCCACAAACCGGTATTGCTTTATATGTATTTGCGGTAAAGTGCGAGGAATTTCGCGATGGTGTAAAAATAGGTGAAGTGAGGCGCGACTTTCAGATGCTTGTGGTAGATGCCTGCCCTGTAGCGGAGCCACCTCAGATAGTAGGAAGGAAAAAAGGAACTGTTGGATTCAGTCAACCCAATCAAACGCTATCGGTTAATTTCCCCAATACAACAGTTGAGAGCGATCGTTGCGTTGAGGTAAAAGTATCTGATGCTGATTCACAAAAAGCCGAAGACAGTTTTCAAGAAAAAGTTTACATCCGGGTGTTACCGTTGAATTTTAAAAACTCAACCCGTTACCTGAATGAGTTGCTGCCTTCTGTCAGCACAGCTACGCTAATCAACGGCAGTGTAGCAGATTTTACCATTTGCTTTCCGGAGTGCCCACTGGTGCCCGGTGGACATTATCAGGTAGGCATTATTGCCTTTGATGATGCCTGTAGTTTGCCGCTGTCCGATACGCTGGTGGTAAATGTTTTTGTACAACCTCCGCCTAACAATCCGCCACAGTTTATTACTGCTAATCAGAATATTCTTATTAATGAAGGTGATCCATTGCTAAGTATTCCTATCCAGGCTATAGATGTTGACCAGGATCAACTGGATGTGTTTGTATTAGTTGATGGTTTTCTATTTTCTAATGTGGGTATGACCCTTGATCTGGATCCGTCACAGCCGGGTCTCTTAACCGGTTTATTTACATGGGATTCGCGCTGCGATGTATTTGACTTTACCCAGAAAACACAATTTAAAATCCAGGTCATTGTTGACGATCGCGATAAGTGTTTGATCGCAAGCCCGGATACGCTAACCTTTAATCTTACCATCAAACTGCCAGGCAATGCCGATCCGGTTATCAGTTCCAATCTTCAACAGTTTCAGGAGAAGCGCATTGAGGTGACCAAAAAAATTTATGAGTCGCTTAACTTTAACGTCTTGGGAACGGATGCGGATGATGATTTTCTTATTCTCAATGTTACGGGTAAAGATTTTAATATAGCTGAGTATGGCATGAACTTTACCGGTGATCAGGGTAATGGTAATGTATCGTCTCCCTTTTCGTGGTACCTGAATTGTGATAAGATTAATCTTGAAGCAAAGTCCGTTTACGAACTTATGTTTCTGGTAGTAGATAACGCTAATAAATGCCGTTTCTACAAAGCCGATACCTTGGTGGTGGTGGTGCATGTTGAGCCACCCGATAACTTGGCACCGATTATTACGCTCTCAAGTTTAAATACTGATCAGCCCATGGTAAGTGGAGTGCTTACTGCTTTTCGTGGGGATGAAATACAGCTTAACGTTACCGGTCTTGATGCCGATGTTAACCCACAAGATGTAATGCGTTTGGAACTCACGGATGCATCGGGCAATGTAACACCCTCCGGGTATTCTTTCTCCAGTGTTGAAGGAACAGGCCAGGTTGAATCTGTTTTTTCATGGATACCCGATTGCTCCATATTTGAAAATGGAGTGTTTGAAAATAACTACACCTTTACTTTTACTGTAAACGATGGCAGATGTTTTAATGCCAAGGAAGAAAGTATTGAAGTTGATATTGTAATAAAGGATGAAGAGGCCAGCTACGAAGAATTTCTTCCTCCGAATTTAATCACCCCCGATGGTAATGGAGTTAATGAATTCTTCGCCATGGTCAAGCTGGAAAATGGGACTTACATAAGCATCCTTCCTAACGATAATTGTATTGGAAGCTTTGTGAACATCCGCATTTACGACCGGTGGGGATCACAGGTGTATGAAAGTTCAAACCGTGACTTCCGCTGGTTTCCGAAAGGTGCCGCAGCAGGTGTATACTATTATCATCTAACCTATACTCACCGGCAGTATAAAGGCTCTGTTTCGGTTAAGTTTTAGAGTGAAACAGGAAGAAGATTATCTGCCTTAATGTAGGCAACTTTATTTCGCCACTGAATTTGTACCCACACATCCTCCTGCCCGAGTACGTTAACACGATGTCCTTCACCGATAATTTGTACTACCGAGGCTCCGGCAGAAGGTCCGCTCATTAAATAAGTATTACCGGAAGATATAATGGCCGTATTGTTTTGTAACGGAAAATTAGTGTGAACAAGAATAATAGCCAGAACAATAAGCAATGTGCTCCATACCCCATAGGCTCTTTTCTTACGCGAACGAAGAAATACAAGAAGACTTAGTAAAAATAGTGCTATGGCTATAAGGGCCGCGGATAGGGTTACATGATATTCACCATATAGGGAGAGAATCCGCTCACGATCAGAGAATTCAAAACCATCCAACCGATTTTTACCTGCCATTTCCTTGATTTTTTGAATCACCCTCTCATCGCGCGAGGCCATATAATATAGATTGAGGTAATAAAGGGCAAGCGCCAGGTGATCAAGACCTTCTTCTATGTAGGCCATTTTCAAAAACATAGAAGGTGTGTACTGCTGTTGGTTGAAAATAGAACGGTAAAGGTCAAGCGATTGCGTGTAGCGCTTTTGAGCAAACAATGAATCGGCTTTGGTAAGGTGATAGCTGAGTGACTGACCGGCTGCATTCGTGGCGTTGAACAAAATGAAAAGCAGGAACAGATGCGGGACAATTTTTAAAAGCCTATTTTGCATATTTTTCACCTTCTGTTACCTTTGTGCCCTCAATAACGGAAATGCCCGCAAAACAGGCAAATTTGAACGTTGAAACGATTCCGTAGCTCAGTTGGTAGAGCAATACACTTTTAATGTATGGGTCCTGGGTTCGAGTCCCAGCGGGATCACTAAGCCTGATGAAGCTTCATCAGGCTTTTCTTTTTATCGTCAGATACCTCTGTTTATCGTTTGGTTTACAACATGCCGGCTTGCTGCCGGACTCAATCGCTGTACTTTCGTAACTTTTGACAGTTTTAAGTAAAATTCTTGATTGATGAAGTATTTGCTGGTGCAGTTTCTGATCGCAGGGTGTGTTGGGTTCTTCTCATTACAATCAGCCCTTGCGCAGGAGACCACACCGTTAACAACTTGGTACCGCAACCTTTTAACAGCAAGCGATAACGAGTCGGTTGAAAGACTTTTAAAGCAAAAACAAGATGATTTGCTCACAGCCATAGAAATTCAGGATGACTCGGCCCGCGTTTTTGTATTGTTGGAATTGGGCATGACACAGACTACACGGGCCTACAAGTATGAAGAAGCCATGGATTTGTTTTTGAAGGCTTTGAGCCTGGCCGATTCTGCCACCCTTCTGAATGGGCAAGTCTATGTATACCTTTCTATTGCGCACGTTTTTAATGAAACTGGTAACATCGAAAAGAGCCTGCAATTTTTAGAACGTGCGCATGATGTAAGCCTGAGCATAAACCAGCCTGATAACCTGGCGCTGGTATTAAATGCATTGGGTAAGGCCTATGCTGCCGCTGATCAGCCACAGGAAGCTTTTGAGCGCTTTGAAGAGGTGTTGGGCCTAAAGGATGAGTTGCAACAACCCGATTTTGAGGCTGAGGCATTGTTTAACATGGCACAATTATATGTTCTGCAAAAGAACTATTCAAATGCACTCGATTATTTTAAACAAGCGCTGGCGGTAAGGCGTAAGCACCGTGAGCGAATCGGTGAAGGCGTATTGTTAAATGAAATCGGTGGTGTTTACGAACTCATGAATAACACGGAGCGGGCCCTTGCCAACTACAAAGCTGCATTGGAGGTTTTTCAATCGGTAGACTATAAAAAGGGGATTGCAGATGCCTACAACAACCTGGGTTTATTTTATTACCGTCAAAAGAATTACAAACAGGCGTTACCCAATTTTGAGTTGGCCTTGCAGTCCGCACAGTCGGCCCAAACAAAAGATGCGTTGCGCACCAGTTATGATTACCTGAGCCTGACCTGTAAAGCATTAGGTGATTTCAAACGGGCTTTAACGTACCGTGAGCTTTTTCTGGCGATGAATGAATTTATGGCCAAGGAAGAAAATGACCAGAAACTACTGGAGGCTCAAAGTCTTTATGCGCTGGTAAAAAAGGAACAGGAGATAGAAAAACTGGAGTTGGTAAAGCGCGATCGCGAACGCGAGTTGGCCGAGCAGCAGCGCATTCAGCAATACCTGTACCTGCTCATTGGGTTGGGTTTTGTAATCATCATGTTAACGCTGTACTTGTATTTGTTAAAGCGCAGATCAAATCAACAACTAAAGCAAATCAACGAAACGATTGAACACCAGAATGTTCAGCTTCAGCAGTTGAATGCTACCAAAGACAAATTCTTTTCCATCATCGGGCATGATATTAAAGGTCCGCTGAACTCGCTGACTTCCTTTTCAAACTTATTAATCAATCATTTTGAGGCGCTGAGTAAGGAGGATATTCAAACCGTTGCCAGGGATCTGGACAAATCACTCAAAAACCTGTTTACACTGCTTAATAATTTGTTGGAATGGGCGCGTTCACAAACTGGCAATATTGATTTCAAACCCGAGTCATTTGATATTGTAGAAGTACTGGGACAAAACAGGGATTTGTTACAAACACAGGCAGCGGCAAAAGAAATTACCATTCTGCACGAACAGAATAATCCGATTCAGGTTAATGCAAACCAGCAATCCATCACCACGGTGGTTCGAAACCTGATTTCCAATGCCATTAAGTTTACCCCCTCCAATGGTGTTATTAAGTTAAGTGCTGAACAAAAAGGTAATGAAATTATTGTTTCAGTGGCGGATACAGGAGTAGGTATGAGTAAAGCGGTAGTGGATAAATTATTCAAACTTGATTCGAAACATTCAACACCCGGAACGGCCAATGAAAAGGGAACAGGCCTGGGATTAATTCTGTGTAAAGATTTTGTAGAAAAAAATGGCGGTAAACTTTGGGTTGAAAGTGAGGAGGGTAAAGGATCTGTTTTTTACTTTTCGCTTCATAAAATCGATTGAATACCTTACATCCTTAAACCTGCGTGACTTTTGTTACCGATTCAGGCTCTGTAGAAATCTACTTTTGCCGAAATTTAAAATTTGCTGACGAATGGAAATTCTGGGTTACGCTGCTGCAATTGTAATGGGTCTTACCTTAGGATTAATTGGTGGTGGTGGCTCCATTCTTACGGTTCCCATATTGGTTTATCTATTTCGGGAAGATCCGGTACTGGCTACGTCATATTCACTTTTTGTGGTTGGTTTAACCAGCGCTGTGGGTTCGGTCAGTCATTTTAGAAAAGGAAACGTTGATCTAAAAACCGCCATAATCTTTGGGTTACCCTCCATTGCAGGAGTTTATGCTGTTCGAAAATTTGTTGTACCCATTATCCCCGATTCATTGTTTACGGTTGGAGGTTTTGAGTTCACCAAAGGTGTTTTTGTAATGGTTTTGTTTGCCATACTTATGCTGTTGGCCTCTGTTTCGATGATCCGGAAACCTAAAAACCAAAAGGAAGAAGCGAAAGAAAAGACTTATAATTTCCCCTTGATTTTCGTTGAAGGTTTGGTGGTTGGCGGTGTTACCGGATTGGTGGGTGCCGGAGGTGGATTTCTGATTATCCCGGCATTGGTATTATTTGCCGGCTTACCGATGAAACAAGCAGTGGGAACATCATTGTTGATTATTGCCCTAAAATCTTTGATTGGTTTTACTGGAGATTTAGGGGGTGAACTAACCATTGATTATAAATTTATGCTGGTGTTTTCTGCTTTTGCGATGGTAGGCATTCTCATTGGCAGTTATTTAACCCGGTTCATATCCAATGAAAAACTAAAGCCTGCCTTTGGCTGGTTTGTGCTGGTAATGGGTGTTTACATTCTGGGTAAAGAGCTCTTTTTCTAACCTAATTTAAGATACTGTTACAAAAGTTACGGAAGCCCCGTAATGTCTCCTCTATTTTTGTGTTTAACTTGGTAAAAACTATACTGTTCCTATGCTAGAATTAATTCGTCAACCGTGGCCCTGGTATGTTGCCGGAGCCCTTATCGGTCTTACTGTTCCCGTGCTGTTGTTACTGGGTAACAAGCACTTCGGTATTTCCTCTTCCCTGCGACATATTTGTGCGGCCTGTTTGCCTGCCAATATTTCTTTCTTTAAGTACAATTGGAGAAGGGAAATGTGGAATCTGTTTTTTGTTGGTGGTGTAT
Organism: Flammeovirgaceae bacterium UBA2366; assembly: GCA_002344065.1. Lineage (GTDB taxonomy): Bacteria > Bacteroidota > Bacteroidia > Cytophagales > Cyclobacteriaceae > UBA2336. The sequence continues at coordinate 29,828 of DDTK01000005.1, read as the reverse complement.
TGTTGGGGGGTTTAGTAGCTACACAGCTTCTTAGCAATCCTGATCCTATTCAGGTATCGGCACAAACCGTTCAGGATCTCGAAGCCTTGAATGTGGTAGTCGATAACGAATTAATGCCCGCTTCCATATTCAGTTTTGAGAATCTGTTTAGTCTTAAAGGCCTTGTGTTCTTTGTGCTGGGCGGATTTTTAGTAGGCTTCGGAACACGCTATGCCGGAGGATGCACATCCGGTCATTCCATTATGGGCTTGTCTACGTTGCAATGGCCCTCACTGGTAGCAACATGTTGCTTTATGGCCGGTGGCTTTGCTATGGTTCACCTGATTTTTCCATGGCTAATGAAGTTATTTTAAAATTTTGAAAAGAAGAATTATGCAGAATACAACAGAAGAATTTGTGACCAATCCCCTGGTGCTTGAGCATCCCATAGAATGTGAAGCGCCTAACGATCAGTTAACCCTCGAAACACCCATCGTATCTAATGTGAAGTACATGGTGGTAGGTATTCTTTTCGGGATTGTTTTTGTAAAGGCAGAAATTATTTCATGGTATCGCATCCAGGAAATGTTCCGGCTTCATTCCTTTCATATGTATGGTGCTATCGGAACAGCCGTGGTGGTGGGAATGATCTCTGTATGGTTGATAAAGAAATTCAAAATCAGAACCATGCAAGGTGAAGAAGTAGTGTTCCACAAAAAGGATTTTCATTGGGGCAATATTATTGGCGCCTCTATGTTTGGCCTCGGTTGGGCCATAACCGGTGCGTGTCCGGGGCCGCTGTTTGCCCAAATTGGTAGTGGTTTTTTGGTTGTGCTGGTAACATTGGTGAGTGCCATAGCCGGAACCTGGTTCTACGGATTGTTGCGCGACAGACTTCCTCATTAACCTATTGAGAAAGCGAGAGAGGAAGTAGCAGAATGGCTATGAGCGAACAAAATAATTCATCGGATTCTACCCTTGTTAAGATAACTGCAACGTTGGTGACATTAATCTTTATAATGGTGTCGTTGATTGTAGTCTTGTCCGGTTCACTGTTTTTTGCTTCTGAGATTACAGCATGGTTCTCTTCATCGGGAAATGAAAGCAAGACATATTTAACAAGTACTAATGTTTCTGTGCTTCCGGATCTGTGGCGGGCACCTGACGAGTCCACTATTCCACAAGGTGAAGACGGTGATCTTATTCGTTATGGAAAAGAACTCGTAGCCCATACATCTGAATATCTCGGGCCAAATGGAAAAGTGTTGGCTATGAGTAATGGTATGAATTGTCAGAACTGCCACCTCGATGCCGGCACTAAGCCCTTCGGAAATAATTACAGCGCAGTGACTTCAACCTATCCCAAGTTTCGGCCACGTTCCGGAACAGAGGAGACCATTGAAAAGCGTGTGAATGATTGCTTCGAACGTAGCCTCAATGGCCAAGCGTTGGATACTGATGGAAAAGAGATGAAAGCCATTGTTGCTTACATTAATTGGGTTGGAAAAGATGTACCAAAGGGTGAAAGTCCAAAGGGTTCTGGTTTGGTTGAGTTAGCTTTTCTGGATCGCGCAGCCAGCCTTGAAAATGGTAAACTGATTTATGAAGCGAAGTGTGTGGTCTGTCATGGAGTCGGTGGTGAAGGAATTCTTAATCCCGAAGGAACAGCCTGGATCTACCCACCCCTGTGGGGAGAAAAAAGTTATAACCAGGGTGCAGGTTTATACCGCCTTTCGCGCTTTGCCGGATATGTAAAGGCAAATATGCCGTTGGGCGCTACGTATAATGAACCCCAACTTTCCGATGAGGAAGCCTGGGATGTTGCCGCGTATGTCAATTCACTACATCACCCCTATAAAGATCTTGCCAGCGACTGGCCCGATATATCAAAGAAACCTGTCGATCATCCTTTCGGGCCTTTTCATGATGGTTTTCCGGAAGAGCAACATAAGTATGGCCCGTTTAAGCCGATTGTTGAGAAACGAAAAATGTTGAATAAAGCTGTTGCTTCTAACCAGTGAAATGATGCGTTTGATTTTGTTTTTACTGTTTACGGTGAATTTCATTGCCGGAAAATCACAACATCAGGATCCCAGCTGGTCGGCCCGAAGGGCAATTATCAATCAACAGTGTGTTGAGAATGACAGTTTGTGCAATGTGTTGCACAAACTTGGTACGTTTGAAGGACATGTTCGAAGCTTCTTTATGAGCACAGTCAATCATCATGAATACCATGACTATTATGCGTTGGGAGTTGGCGGAGGACTTGGATACTATTCACCTATTATTAAAAATTTTCAGGTGGGCATGTCGGGGTTTATCATTTACAATCTTTCATCCTCGCATCTTGGACCAAGGCCACCTTTTTTTAATCGGTATGAAGCAGCATTATTTGATGTAACCAATCCGGATAATCACGAAGATCTTGACAGACTCGAAGACCTTTATCTACGATATTATATCTCACAGAAAAATAAATCTTACATGCAGGTGGGTAGGTTCCATTTAAAAACTCCGTTAGTCAATTTACAGGATGGCCGCATGCGACCTAACCTGCAGGATGGTGCGTGGGTAGAAATTAACGAATGGGAAAAGTTCAGATTTAAAGCCGGCTGGCTTTGGAAAACATCGCCTCGTGGCACCATTCGATGGTACAACATGGGCAGTTCCGTGGGTGTATATCCCATGGGAAGAGCAGTTAATGGCAACAAAGCTTCTTATGCCGGAAACATCAGCACCAAACATGTTTTCATAGGGCATGCAGAGTTGCTTCCCGTAAAAGGATTGAACTACCAATTGTGGAATTACCATGCCAATAAATTGTTCAACATGACTTTGCAGAAAATTGAAGTCAGGAAAAGGAATCAATCCATAACGTGGATGGCCGGGCTTCAATACTTTTGGCAAAAGTCCTTATACGCTGATACGCTGTCAATCGAAAAGCAGTACATCAGTGAGGACGAACAATCGCATAGTTTTAGTTTTCGCGCCAGCGCGTTAAACAATACTACAAGTGAAGAATGGAATGTTAATTACACGCGAATAACAGCACATGGTCGTTTTCTATTTCCGCGTGAGTGGGGCGTTGAATCCTTTTACACGTTTATGCAACGCGAGCGCATGGAAGGCATGGGCGATGTGCATGCCATGATGATCCAGAACAACCGCCTGCTCGACAAACAAAAGCACCTGTCGCTGCAAACATCCGCTGGCTTGTTTGTGCTGCCATCCGTTGCCGATGCCCGGTTGAATAAATATATACTGCCATCTTTTTACCAGATGAACATGCGCATGCGGTATAAATTCAGTGGCTTTTTGCAAGGCCTCCAGGCCGATTTGCTTTACCTGTACAAGGGCAATATGATTAGCGGCCTTGAAGAAATACCCGCTTACTATCATAATAAAGTAGATATGCACCACATGAGCCTGGTGCTGGATTACTATTTTTAGAGGTAGGATTGATTTGTTCTATTTGAATAGACCACTCGGCATAGATCATTGCAAAATCAACGGTAACTTTCGTTACATTGTAAGAATTAAAATTTAATGAATTTTACTCTTTAAAGAAAAGGCAAATCATGAAACGTTTCGTCACAATTCTATTGATACTAAGCCCTATTATTGCGGCTTTAGCACAGCAACCGGCACGCGTGGTTATGCATCTGCAATCCAGCGATACACTGGTACACCGATCCATCGTTAACCAGATCAGTAATATGAAAAAGGAAATACCTGATGCAGAGATTGCCGTGGTGTGTCACGGTCCGGGAATGGACTTTTTGCTGAACACAAAGTCAACGTATATAAACAGGCTTGATAAAATGAAGTTAAGTAAAGTATCCTTTATTGGATGCGAGTTCACGATGAAGCAACGAAACTTAACAAAAGGCGATTTGGTGCCTTATGCGAAAACGGTGCCCTATGCTTTAGTAGATATTGTTAAGAAGCAACAGGACAATTGGATTTATGTAAAACTTGGGTTTTAATGAAAGCTATAACTATGAAAATTATAAGAATACTCTTTTTACTTCCCGTCATCGTGTTAACGGTAAGTTGCCAGGGACAAACGGGTGTACAAAAACTTACCGTTGACAATTTTGAAAAGAAGTTAGAAGCAACTGGAAATAAAATTGTGCTCGATGTCCGGACTGCAGACGAATTTAAAGATGGTCATTTGGCAAAGGCAACCATGATTGACTATTACAGCAGCGATTTTAAAGACCAGGTCAATCAACTGGATAAAACAAAACCTGTATTCGTTTATTGTGCCGGTGGTGTTCGCAGTGGCAAGGCTTCAAGCATACTTTCACAACTTGGGTTTAAAGAAGTTTACGATTTGCAGGGTGGTTTCAATGCATGGACGGCTGCCCGTAAGCCTGTTGAGCGCTGATTTTATTAAATCATTCAATTCTTAAAAATTCACCATGGATCATTGGAGTGAATGTACATGTTATTCTTGTCAAACCGAGGCCGTATCCGAAAAGGAAAAAAAGCTGCACGTACAAATTTCTGATGCCAGCAGACGAGATTTTCTTAAGAAAGCAAGCGGTCTGGGTTTAGCCTTGGGTGTAGGCGGTGGGTTGATTTCACCATTGGCGGCATCGGCCATGAATGACGGTGAGGGTGGAGCAAGGCACAACGAAATTTTGAGTAATAAGTCGGTTAAATCGGGTAAAACTTCAGTAGTCACCCTTTTGCACACAGCCGATATTCATGCTCAATTGCTTACTCATGATGAATTCTTCATTGAGAATGGTAAACCGGTTTACAAGAAGCGGGGTGGATACGCCACACTGAAATCAATGATCAATTCGTTGCGCAAGGAAAACCCGGCTAATACTTTTTTAATTGATGGTGGTGATTGTTTCCAGGGAGGCGGTGTGGCCGCCCTTACCGAGGGGCAAGCTATCGTTCCGTTAATGAACAATATCGGTTATGATCTGATGCTTCCAGGAAACTGGGAAGTGGTTTACGGCAAAGAAATGATGATGAAGGATATGTTTGCCTACACTTGCCCAAAGGTATGTGCCAACATGTTTCACGCCACAAAGGATGATTTTAATGGTGATTTGATTTTTCCGCCTTACTATGTGAAACATATCGGAGGGATCAAAATTGGATTTATAGGGTTCAATGATCCGCTCACACCAAAGCGCCAATCGCCCGCCTACAGTGAGGGTATTCAATTCACCCATCCCCAGGAAAATGTTGCGAAGTATGTTAAGATTTTAAAAGAATACGAAGGTTGTCATTTAGTGATGTTGCTTACTCACATGGGGCTTGCGCAACAAATCGGATTGGCAGATATGCCTTATATTAAAGGCGTTGATTATATCCTCGGAGCGGATACACATGAGCGTGTACGCGAGCCAATACGTGGAAAATATGCGCATGTTACTGAACCTGGTGCATTCGGTTCATTTATAGCCCGTCTGGATATTGCCATTGAAAGTGGTGTTGTTAAAGATCAGGCCTACCAATTATTAGATGTTGATCCGGATCGATACAAGGAAGATGAAGAAATGAAGGCGTTGGTTGAAAAAGCGCGTGAACCTTACCGTGCCCGCCTGGATCGTGTTATCGGTAAAACTAAAACGCCATTGGTGCGGTACTACGTTATTGAAACGCCCATGGACAATTTCATTACTGACGCAATTATGTGGAAGTTTAAACCGGATATCGCGTTAAGTAATGGGTTTCGGTTTTGTCCGCCATTAGTGCCCGATACAAAAACCGGAGTAGCAGAAATCACAGAAGATTATTTATGGAGCATGTTGCCGGTAGATAGTGAAGCGAAACTTGGTACTATTACCGGAAAACAATTATGGGACTGGATGGAGAAAGAATTGCATAACGCTTTCGCAAAAGATCCAGCCAAACGGTTTGGAGGATGGGTGGTTCGATTTAAAGGAATGGAAGTTAATTTTACAATCGGCAATGAGCAAGGTAAGCGCGTAAACTGGATTAAGGTTAAAGGAAAAGCTTTGGATATGAACAAGAACTATTCTTTTGTTGCCTGCGAGCGGGAGGGTGATCCGGACACAACTATTTGCCGTGTTGAAAATGTAGCTGAACCAAAAAAATTAGGAGCTACCCTGCATAAAATAATTGAAGAGTACCTGGCCAAACATTCACCCATAGCACCTAAGCTTGAAGGTCGTGCTACAGCAACCGATGCGCCCAATACATTACTCACCCAACTCATGGGGTTCGGGTATGAATTTCGTTGACCATAACTAAACAACATCTTGATCGTACAGGTTTTTATAGTTGGTTTTGTATTTAGCTTCCTGGGTTCTATTCCTCCAGGCACCCTTAATTTAATGGTGCTTCAAATGGGTCTGGAGCATCGTATTAAGGCAGCTTTGCGTTTTGCTTTAGCGGTGGCTATCGTTGAATATCCCTACGCGTGGATTGCTGTTGAGTTTGAACAACTCATTACATCATCGCCTGTGGTGATGCAAAATTTGCAGTTATGGGGTGCCATTATTATGACCGTTATTGGAATCGTTAGCCTATGGACTGTTCGAAAACCATCGGCCATTTCTGTTAAACTACAAGAGAGCGGATTTCGAAGAGGAATTATTTTGAGCATCCTTAATCCACAAGCTATTCCTTTCTGGATAGCCCTTACGGCTTACCTGAAATATCAAGGCTGGATTGACATCAGTACAGGATGGCGACTGCACAGTTATGTACTAGGCACTTCAGTTGGTGCCTTTATGTTGCTTTCGTTGCTTATTTTTCTGGCGCATCGGGTAGCTTCCTCTTTCAGAGACAATCGGCTGATACGGATGATCCCAGGCCTGGTATTGTTGTGTCTAGGTATTATCGGTTTTGTCCGATATTTCTTTTTCAGTTAATGCTTCAGCTTTGGACTAGTGTAACTAAAATCACCGAAACTATTTTTTTTCCATTGTAGTTTTGTAACAGATTGAAACGCTTTATGGAAAAGAAGAAAACGTTTAAAGAACTCATAAGCGGTGATAAGCCGGTTCTGGTTGATTTTTTTGCCACCTGGTGCGGCCCTTGCAAAATGATGCAACCCATACTCCAGGAACTTTCGGCAAAGGTTGCTGGTAAAGCCTCCATCATTAAAATTGACGTGGATAAAAACCCACAGCTTGCGAGTGTCTATCGTATTCAGGGCGTTCCAACACTTATGCTTTTCAGAAACGGTGAGGTACTTTGGCGTCAATCTGGCGTGCTAAATGCGAGCCAGTTGGAACGGGTAATCGACCAATTTTCGGCAGAATCAGTGCCAAACTGATTTTGATCATGGGTTTTAGTATCTCCAAAATGAGTCGGATACCTTACCTTTGTTCCTCGCTGATCTGCACAACAAGTTTTGATATGTAACTACTAAACTTATAGCGATATGTATTTTCAACACGTTTACGACAAAAGCCTGGCACAAGCCAGTTATTTTATTGGTTGCCAGAAAGCTGGTGTAGCCATGGTTATCGATCCCAAGCGCGATGTGGACACCTACCTGGAAATTGCAGCACAAAATAAAATGAAAATCACCCACATTGCTGAAACGCACATCCATGCTGATTTCCTTTCCGGATCGCGCGAACTTGCAGCATTAACAGGGGCGAAACTGTATTTATCCGATGAGGGCGGAGAAGGCTGGTTATATGAATTTCCGCACAACGGTTTGAAAGATGGTGATTCTTTTATGGTTGGAAATTTAAAGTTCGATGTGTTGCATACACCTGGGCATACGCCTGAAAGTATAAGCTTCTTACTTACCGATACACCGGCCAGTCCGGAGCCTGTTATGCTGTTTACAGGCGACTTTGTATTTGTGGGCGATGTGGGAAGACCTGATCTGCTCGAGAAGGCAGCCGGAGTAATGGGCACAAAAGAAGCTGGTGCAAAAGAAATGTATAAATCAGTACAGCGGTTTAATGCTTTACCCGATTACATTCAGGTATGGCCCGGTCATGGTGCTGGTTCGGCCTGTGGTAAAGCATTAGGTGCGGTGCCCAGTTCAACAGTGGGGTATGAGAAAATCCGCAACTGGGCGTTCCAATATCCGAAGGATGAAAATGGTTTTGTAAAGTATCTGTTGGAGGATCAACCTGAGCCCCCAAAGTACTTTGCCATGATGAAAAAACTGAACAAGGTTGATCGCCCGTTGCTTACAGAAGTTCCAAAACTAAAAAAACTAAGTGCTGCTGAATTTAAAACATCTTTCGACAAAGGTGTTAAGGTTATTGACACACGCCTGAAGACTGAATTTGCCGAAGGGTTTATTCCGGGCACGTATAATATTCAGGGTAATAATTCTTTTGCCACATGGTGCGGATGGGTTTTAAATTATAATGAGCCATTTATCTTGATTGCAGAGGAGAGTAAACTGGAAGATCTTACACGCAAATTGATGCGCATAGGCCTGGATAATATCTATGGATATGTTGAGGGCGTAAAAGTTTGGGAAGAACTTGGCAACAAGCTTGAAAAAGCAAATGTTATTTCTGAGCCTGAGTTGAAGCAGATTATGCAATCAAACCACACACAGTATGTTGACTTACGTGGTGAGGCAGAATATAAGTCGGGGCATATTAAAGGAGCCGACCACGTATTTGTTGGTACACTGGAGAAAAACCTGGATAAAGTTAAGAAAGATCAACAGGTTGTTATTTTCTGCCAGGCTGGCGATCGTTCATCCATTGGCTACTCTATACTCGCGCGTAACGGATATAAGAATATTAAGAATTACAGTGGAGGAATGAGTGAGTGGATCAATAAAGGAAATCCGGTTGTAACCGAATAATTTTTGGTGGTTTTGAGTTTTAGTGGCAAAAGGAGACACAATATTTTAGCCACAAAGACACCAAAGTAAAAAAGCCCGAACGTAATGGTCCGGGCTTTTTAATTATTAGCAATTGCGTAGATTATTTATCGAAAGTCTTACTCATGGTCATGGCCAACTTCACAGCTTCATAGGCATTTACCAATCCACCTGAGCGACTGAGTTTATTAAAGTCAACCGCTTCTTTACCACCGGGTGTAATAACTTTAAGCCCATCGAACTTGCGCGTGGATTGTGAAAGAATCTCTTTCACCTGGTTGGCTGTTAGATCAGGAAAGTACGACATGATAATGGCTGCAACACCTGCAGCCGCAGGGCTGGCCATACTGGTGCCTTGGTTGTTTTTGTAGCCATTTTCCGGAATGGTCGAATAGATTTCAACACCGGGTGAGAATAAATCAACCGATTTTTTTCCGTAATTAGAAAAAGAAGCCACAAAGTTTTCATCAGCACCCCACGATGAAGCACCTACTTCAATCCAGTTTTTTGCTTCCTTGCCATCATTGAAATACCGCGAAGGAAAGTTTTTCTTTACGTCAATATCATCACCATCATTACCGGCTGCATGCACCAGCAAAACACCTTTTGATTCGGCATACTTCACTGCTTTATCGACTGCTTCTTTTTGCGGTGAATACGATTTGCCAAAACTCATGTTAATAATATTCGCACCATTATCAACAGCATAGCGAATGGCGTTGGCTACATCTTTATCGCGTTCATCACCATTGGGTACTGCACGAATCACCATAATTTTAACATTGTCGGCAATGCCTTTTATACCCAGGTCATTTTTCCGATCGGCAGCAATAATACCGGCAACGTGTGTACCGTGCTCGGCATCGGGTCCTTTAACATCATTGTTGCCATAACCTTTTTCATACAAGTCGGCATAGTTATCACCAACAATGGTACGTGAATCAAACTCGGTATTATATCCGAATAAAGCCTGCACACGGTAGTAGTCAACTGCTTCTTTTAAGCCTTCCAACACTTCATCCACATCTGCATCGGGTCCGAAATTTTGGAAAATAATGGAAACAGCATTTTTCGAAAAGGCCACTACCGGATCTGATGGTTTTAAGGTATCAATAGCCGATGGTGTGATCTTTTCAATGTTTAGTATGCTTTTCAGTGTATCGTTGCCAAAGTTGATGTTGGTAAAAATAGTATTGTATTGGGTGTACATCTGGTTGGCTTCCTGGCTGCGCTTTTCAAATTTTCCTTTCAGGTCTTTATAGTAGGCAAAGTCGGCCTGACTTTTCTTGGGTACTTTTTTCTCATCTACGTTTTCAAACTTTGCCTTAAGGCGTACATATTCGCGAGTGAGTTCGTAGGTATCTTCATTTACGTTTCCATCTTTTCCCCCGATAAAATTCCAACCATACACATCATCCACATATCCGTTTTTATCGTCATCAATGCCGTTGTCTGGTATTTCGTTTTTGTTTACCCAGATGACATCCTTTAGGTCTTCATGGAATATATCCACACCTGAATCGATAACGGCTACCACAACCGTTCGGGAAGGTTTACCCTTTAATAGGGTAGCATATACCCGCTCGGCACTTACACCCTGAACACGGTCAGTTTCCGGGTCGAGCAAAAACCAGTTTTTTGGTGCTTTTGTGCTATCCTGAAGGGTTTCGGCACCCTGAACAGCGTATAGATTTTTAGCTGAAATGCTCAACAAAAAAATGAGCATTATCCATATTCTCTTATGCATAGTGATTTGATTTACAATAGTTAAGGTGCGCAAGGTAAAAGTTCTGATAGTAATTTCCTTGAAAATTATTCCAGTGGCTTTGGCTGGCAAAACCATGCCAAAACTTACTTCTGTGACTGAATGCTTAACATTAAAATTCCCATCGGTTAAGAACATTGCATTTTTGTATGACCAAACAAACCGAGGGGGAGAGATTATGATATACCTTGCCGCAACAACCATTTCTTTATTCTACAGCATTTTATTCTACAGCTCTGTTCAGTTAAATAAATCTTCCGATGAGTCGCATACCCCTGAATTTTACGGAAAGCGACCCGGGATAATCCTGATCTTCAAAAAAACCTCTAAATAGGCTTTTTCAAGCTAATTTGAGCACTTTCACATTCGCCATAAAAAATTGGTAATTTTACTTTCTACCAATACCCTCAGTTATGGCTACCCGATATTTTTTTACCCTAGTAGGCTTGTTTGCATGGGCAAGCCTAATGGCTCAGGCTCCCCGGATTGTTATTAATCCTATGGGGCATTCAGCTAAAGTTCATAACCTGATTTTTACTCCCGATGGCAACCGTATTATTTCTATTTCTGAAGACAAAACCATCCGGATATGGAATGCCCATTCGGGAGAAATGCTTAAGAAATTTGAATCGCAGATTGGCGATGGTTGGGAAGGTATGTTATATGCTTCAGCCCTTTCGCCCGATGGTAAGTTGTTAGCGGTTGGCGGATACCCGGTAAGTACAGAAAAGGATAATTACATCGTCATCATTGACATTGATAAAGGTGTTCAGGTGGGTACGGCTATCGGCCATACGAATGTGATTAATAGTTTGTCTTTTAGTGGTTCAGGTCTATACCTGGCCAGTGGCGGTGATGACCGCACGGTTCGTATATGGAAGATGGATGGTTCACCGATGGTAAAATCAATAGCCACCATTCCGGTTGGATCAACAGTATCAAGTTTAAGTTTTAATACCCGCACGCAGGATTTGGCGGTTGCTGCTGAAAGCAGAGATGTATTGGTGTATGGACTTCAAGGGTTGGAAAAAGGCACTACTAAATTTGTACCTAAGCCGTTGAAGAAACATAAGGGCATGCTCAATAAAGTGGTGTACTCACCCGAAGGTTCATACCTGGCCAGTTGCAGTTTTGATAGCGAGCTTATTCTGTGGAGTGCTGAAGGTGCCGTGGTAAAGGAGTTCAGTAATATTAAAGAACCTATCAATGCCATTGCTTTTTCGTATGACGCAAAAATTTTAGCTGCACTGGATGTTACCGGTAAGGGCACCAGTTATGCTATACCGGGAGGTACCCGTTTTACTGATTTTCTTGGTCATGATAATACCGTTTTTAGTGCCGCCTTTTCACCTTCCTTAACAGGCAATTACGTGGTAGCTTCTGCCGGGGGAAGTAATAACGAAATTTATCTCTGGAATCCGATTAACGGATTGATCGTAAAAAAAATAAAAGGAAAAGGCAGTGCTATCTATCACCTGGCGTTTGGTGAGGGGCATGAACTTTTCATTAGTCGGGAGTTTAATAAATCCGGTAAGCCTAAGTTTACCAGTAGCTTCGACTTTGCATCATTCTCCATCAACAGAAATCCTTCTCAGTTTCCTGCTCAACGAAATCAACCCAAAGATGTAGTGCAAACAGGGGTAAACACGATAGCTCTTCCCAAAGGTAAAGTAGTTCAAACGCGTGAAGCAGAAGACGGACGAATTTTGGATTATCAGGTATTAACGGACGGAAGTGTAGTGGTGGCCAGCGATTTCTCTTTAAAAATGTTTGACAAAAATGGTTTCCTCAACAAGGAATTTATTGGTCACTCCGGTTCGGTGCGCACCATATCGGTAAGTTCTGATGGACAATATATTGCCTCAGGTGGAGAAGACCAGTCTATTATTCTTTGGAAACTCTCCGAAACAGGTTTTGCCCCCAGCATGCGAAATATTTTTGACACACCTGAGTGGGTTACATATTTCAACTCACTTCCCATTGATTCACTCACGAAAGAACCTACCAAAAAAGCCTGGCAGGATGTTATTGCTTTTATGAAAGCCAACGGACAAAAGGCCGTTAAAGAGGTGGAGGCACAGTTTAAATCGCTGGGTGAGGTTTTGATTCCGTTTGCTACGTTGTTTCTGACTGAGGATAATGAGTGGGTTTGTTACACACCTCGTGGATATTTTACATGCTCATCATCAGGAGGACAATATTTTGGCTGGCATGTGAACCGTGGTATTGACCGGTTGGCTGATTTCTTTACGGCTGAGCAATATTTTGAAGTGTTGTTCAGGCCAAAAGAAGAAATGAGCAAAAGCATACTGCAGGGTAAAAGAGTGGAAGATATTTTGCGCGAGTCTGGCCAACGTATTTTTGATCTTGGTAAACTTCATCGACCATCTGTCGGATTTTTCGATGTATCCGTTACCATGAAATCTACCGACTTACTTCGTTACGATAAGGGTAAGTTTTTAACTCAGGCAACCACCATGCCTTTAACAGTGGAGATTTATGATGGTGGTGGTGGAGTTAAAGAAGTTAACATTTACCAAAACGATAAACTGATCATCAGTGATAAGGAAGTAAAAACCACAGGCGAAATGGATAAAGTTGTTAAAACCTACGCGGTGGAAATGGCAAACGAATTGAACGAGTTTAAGGTAAAAGTAATCAACTACCAAAAGATAGAGTCGCGTGCAGATGTACTGCCTATTGAATACACTGGTGATGTAATCGCCACTTCTTCCCTGTATGTGCTGGCGGTTGGTATTAATTCTTATCAGAATGCTTCTTATAATCTAAATTACGCGAAGCCTGATGCGCAAAGCTTTACGGAAAAAATTATGGATCACGGCAAGGGAATTTTCAAATCGTTAAACCGACTGGAGATTTACGATAAGGATGCCACCCGTGAAAATATTCTGACGGCCTTTAAATCCATTACAGCACGGGCCCGTCCGGAAGATGTATTTGTTTTCTACTATGCCGGGCACGGCACGTTGGACGAAGAGAATAATAACGAGTATTACCTGGTGCCAACAGATGTTACCAAGTTGTATGGCGATCCGGCCCAACTGGAAGCAAAAGGAATTTCAGCAACGGAATTGAAAAATCAACTCACACAACTAAAAGCACAGAAACAGATTATTATGATGGATGCCTGCCATTCGGGTGGAGCCGTGAAAAGTTTGAATGTGCGCGCTGCAGCGGCCGATGAAAAGGCCATTGTTCAGTTGGCGCGTAGTTCAGGTGTGGTGATGATGGCTTCCAGTGGTACGCAGCAATTTGCTACGGAATTTGAGGTATTAAAACATGGCGTGTTTACCTACGCACTGTTGGAAGCGCTTGATGGTAAAGGCGATAATGGCGATGGAAAAATTACGGTAAATGAAATTAAAATGTATATGGAAGAACGGGTGCCCGAACTTACGAAGCAGCACGGAGGCAAGGCACAATATCCAACCGGTTACATTACCGGTAATGATTTTCCGATTTCAATTATTAAAAAATAGGAAAATGGGAATTTGATAAAGTGTCCTGCATCTTTACGATGCAGGACACTTTTGTTTTTACCGTCTCCGTTTTACCGGAGCCTTGGGGTTAAACTTAGCAGGACTTTTGCCCGGCCTTCTCTTGTACGACTTCTTTCTGGGTGCTGAGCTTTTCTGATTCATGGAAAGCTTCTTTACATTCTGATACCGGTTGTTAGGTGAGTAGGGAGTTAACTTTTTCTGTTTGCTCTTTAGTTGCTTTGGGTTGCGCGCAGAAAATTTCGCAGAAGGACTCAACGTTTTTCTCCGGTAAGCCATGGAGTTTTTATAGTCTGCCCGAAAACGTTCTTTGTAACTCTCATCATTAAAATCAAATCGCAGGGTAATTTCATTGGCAGCGCCCACAAAACCACCCAAACTACCGGTGATCATTTCACGTGAGTAACCAACCAGTAGATATTTGGAAGGCTTAAAACCAAGTGTAGCATTGAATACATTGCCTTTTCGCACGGCCATGCCACCCAGAATCTTGTTATCAAAGGTGTAGTATAAACCAATGTCATAGGTGTCGTTGGTTTCGGAGAATTTACGGAAGGCGATATAGGGCTCAAACAGATCGTCACCACCCCGCACCGGGATCATGCCCTGAACGTAGCCAGAGAAATAGTTGGAGAGATTGGTGCCCTCCTTATTTATCCAGGCGGTGGATAACCGGTTCATCGCAAAACCTGCTTTCGCAAACCGGGTTTGATAATTCATACCGAATGAAAAATCATAGGTAGGTTCACCATTTTGAAGTTGCGTAAGTACAGGGTCGGTTTCAAAGTTTGTGGTGTTCGAGGTACCGTTTAAACGTGAGTTATTGTACTCGGCAGATACACCCGCTGAAAGAATGTTGAACTTGTTGAAGTGCAGGTGATAGGCAAACGCTGCCGAGGCATACGTGTTGCGAATAAAGTTTACATCTTCCTGAAACAGATTTACACCGGTTCCAAACTTATGCTTGGCAATAGGCGTGTGCATGCTCACAAAATGATTTTGCGGAGCCCCGGGTACATTCGAATAATTTTGCCGGTACGAATAGGTTAGCGAACCAAAGGTATGGCCTGCCAATGCCGGATTGTAGATAAACGAATTGGTAAGCTTTTGGGTAAACAAAGGTATATCCTGGCCGATGGCACCATAAATCATGAACAGCAACAAGAGGGAGGTGAGTAGATGTCTTTTCATGTTGCGTTATTTTAGTACGGAGATCATTTGTGTTAACTTCTGAACAGGTGAATCAGGGGTAAGTTGAAACTCCAGCACACATACATAATTGCCCGGGCTTAACCGGCTGAAATCATAACCATCACTATTCGGATTAATGGCGTCATCATAGTTTCTGAAATTTTTCCAGGTTTTAACCGGCACACCCCAGCGATCAAGCAGCGTCACTTTGTTGTCGAACGTGTATTCAATGTTTACGATCTTTAATTGGTCGTTAATGTTATCGGCATTGAACGGGGTGATGAGGTCGAGAATACGAAGGTCCACCCGTTCTCCAATACCAATGGTAAGAACAGGTTTGTTGGCGGCCAGGAAACTCGCCACAAAATCACCGCTAAGTCCACCGCCCAGGTTTATGGCGGTTGCATCCGGTGTGTCTTCGGCTTGCACCACTACCAATTGACCGGAGCCATCAACGGATGAACCCGGAACATATAGTGAAGCAGGCGAACCCCGGAAGGTACCACCCGATGTACTGATGCGCCAATGCCGGTTGTTGGCAATTTCACTCAAATCAAGCGGCAGCGTTAACGATACTCCGCTGTTAAAGGCACGCACGCCAAGTTCAACATCGCCATCTTGAACGTTATTCAACGACATGGGTAAGTATGTTGCGCCTTCGCCCAACGGAAAGAAACGTGTACCTGTACCGCGTTGATAGAGTATTCCATTGACATAGGAGTTTGCAGTGCCCTGCAATGGAGTGGTGCCCGTATACACTACTTTGCCGTTGGCGGTATTGGGTACCAATAACCCTTGACGAAAAAGTAATTCACGCGTGATGGTCCACTCACCTCCCATACTTTTATTTCCAATGCCGGCAAGTGCAAGGCCGCCAATCGTTACCGGTTGGGATGTGGTGATCGACTGGTTACCACCGGTAAGTTCAATTGTTCCGTTGAAATTAAAAGTAGCACTGGCATTGCTGATGGCTCCATTAGTAGCCAGTACGGTTGTGGAGCTTGCGGTAAACAGAGTAGTAGCACTAGTGGTGAGTTGAGCAAAACTGCCCATACTGAAACCGAAGGCTTGGCAACCTATAAGCAGAATTCTTAATGAGCCTCTCATCAGTCTTCTTTTTTAGCGGACATACCCAACACCCGTTTAATGGCATCTATTTCTTTAGCCATCTTTTCTGTCTCATCAGCATAAGTTGCATTTTGAGTTCTTAGGTTATCAATGATTTCCTGTTGTTCCTGAAGGGCCTTAATCAGTACCGGCACAAGTTCCGTGTAACGCATACCCAATGTTTTTTCTTCATCATCACCTACTGTTACAATTTCTGGAATCAACTTTTGCACTTCTTGCGCAATTAAGCCCAGTGAAACATTCTCCAGAGTGTCTGATTTAAGTGTATAAGAAACCGGTCTAAGTTCAAGGATTTCCATCAGTCCATAATTGATATTTTTAATATTATTCTTCAACCTGTAATCTGAGGAAACATTGGGTGCAACAGTTGTAAAAAACGTACCCCATCTTGCGGTGGACTGCCCCAGGGTTGGATTGGGGTTATCCGTGTTGCCGGGTATAAAATTTCCTTGATTCATTAGATACATGTTGCCCATGGTACCATTTACGTCACCTTTATGAAAAGTTAATATGCCTAGTTGAGGTACAATTCGCCAATCGGCTGTACCAGTTCCATCCAGTTCAAGTCCTCCGGAAGCTAATGTTCCGGTACCTTCAATTCGCATGTATTGAGTACCTGAACCTTGAACATGAAATTTTCTGGCAGGTGCTGCTGTACCTATACCCACGCCAGTCGCAGTAATACTCATGCCATGAACATTCCCATTAGGTACGGTATTATTGGGAGAAATAGATCCTGCTGCCGTAGTGCTGTTGTTCACATAGAAGTCAATTGAATTGGAGTTGCTATTCGCTACAGAGTTATGTCTTGTTTGGATAAAATGACGAAAGCCGCCAGACGCCCCGCCCCAGTTGAATGCAATATCTGCGCTTGTCTGACCCGCTATCAATGCTCCGCTAAAGGCCCGACCTGTCATAAATTCCACCCCTGAACTAACAGTGGGTGGCGTATTTGTATTTGTGCCTCGCAATAAAGTATTGCCGCTTATATCTAATCTGGAGGTAGGAGTAGTTGTTCCAATACCAAGATTATTTTGTATGTGAACATTTCCACCTTCAAAAAAGCCAGCCCAATTAGTACCTGTTCCGGAAGCATTACCGTGAACGGCAATTTTAGTTCCTGAACTTCCTAAGGCAACTCCTGAAACAGCATAATTGATTCCAGTACTTCCTGAGGCATCAAATGCTGCACCGTAATTATTTCCGGAACCTGTGCCACTGGCAAAAGCGTATGTAGCAAACTTGTCGGCTGTGCTGCCGAAAGAATTGAGGAACTGGGCGGTTCGCGCAATAGTCGAATTATCTACCTGTATCCTTGATATAGGACTAGTTGTTCCTATCCCCACATTACCTGCATTGGTAATCCGCATTCTTTCTGTAAAGGTTGACGAGCCGGCAAGAGTGGTTGAAAATGTTATTCTTCCCGGAACACTTGTACCCGCCACTGCGCCATCAACATTAAACTGGATGGCTGAGCTTAGGTTGTAAGCAGATGCGGTACGGCCGCTAACCGAAAACCCGCCCAGGTAATCACCATCCGCAACAGCAACAGGTGCAGCTACAGTGCCTTTGGATCGAAGAAGGGAAATACCTGGGCCGCGTGTAGGGGTAGCCGAGTGACCTTCAAGTGTTGCAATGGTAGTAGCACCACCTACATCTCCGGCAATATGAAAAAAGTTTGTTGGACTACTGGTGCCAATAGCAACACTACCATTCCCCTGAATACGCATTAATTCATTACTTGTTGTTGGGCTGGTTCCTGCATAAAAAATATGGTTGGATGAAGGTTGATCAACCTGGTAACGGAGGGCTGCAGGATTAAGACCCCAACCGATAAACTGGTTGGAATTACCAGTGATGTCATAAAAAACAAGTTTTTTGTTTGACAATACATCCTCGGCAATACTCACAACTCCATCGGTTCCAATCCGAATGCCTTCAACATTGTTAGACCTCAGAATCAATGGCTGTGCATCTGTAGTGCCAAGAAAATTATCAAAAGGGTTTATGCCTGCATTTCCGGTAAGTCCCCAGCCGCTACCACCGGCACTTGCCCAAGTTGGTGCTAATCCCGGCCCGGCAGATGTTAATACCTGACCTGCTGTGCCGAAGTTTGGTGTGCCGCCAACACCTAATCCACCAGTGATAGCAGTATTGCCCGCAAAATATCCGGCCCAATTCGTGGTTGCTCCTGTAGCCGACCCATAAACACCATAGTTTGTTGTTCCGGTTGCGGTTGTTGTTCCCTGAACACCGTAGGCTGTTGTTATACCACTACCACCAACAAATCCAGATACACCGGATGCTGTTGTGGCTGTACCGGCTGAACCAAAAACCCCAACGGCTGTTGATCCGGTACCAAATGAGTTTCCGTAAACTCCGAAGTTAGAAGTTGTGGATCCGCTGGCATCTCCGCGAAGTGCTGTATTTGCACCGGCTCCAACCCTGGTGGTTGTTCCTTGAATTACATTATCCTGTGTGGAAGCACTAACGGTTAATCTATT
Source organism: Flammeovirgaceae bacterium UBA2366 (assembly GCA_002344065.1). Classification (GTDB taxonomy): domain Bacteria; phylum Bacteroidota; class Bacteroidia; order Cytophagales; family Cyclobacteriaceae; genus UBA2336. Next base: position 10,943 of record DDTK01000005.1, on the reverse strand, counting down.
GGTAGCCACCGGGGCACCTCCAATGGCAGTGACCGTACCGTTATCCTGAATAGTAGAGGCAATTAGACCTGTTACACTGCCCCTCGGAACTACGTTTGCTGTTGAGAAGACAAAATTACTTTTATCGGTAAATTGTAGATCACCCACGGCATCTGTACCCAATAATTGATTGGGTGTTCCAGTTACCCAACCGATTGTATTATTGTTACTTCCCAGAATTCCCCGGATACCAGCCCCAGCTGTAGTACCTGTGATAGTGGATCCATCGCCAAGCAGCACTCCGGTTTGTGTTGTTACATCAACGCTTGCTCCAGGTAGGGTTACAGGAATCCAGTTTGCTCCGTTCCATTGCAATACCTGATTATTCGTGGCACCTGACTGGGCAAGTTTATTTGCAGTGATTGTTGTGTTGGCAATGTCTGCCCCAGTTATGGTGCCGTCTGTAATTTTTGCTGAAGTTACCGCATTGTCTGCCAGCATGGTGTTATCAATACCACCTGTGGCAATAGCAATAGTACCTGTTGTAGTGATAGGTCCACCTGTTAACCCTGCGCCCGTTGCCACATTGGTAACCGATCCACCGGCTGCAAGGGTAACAGGTACCCAATTGGTACCATTCCATTGCAATACCTGGTTATTGGTTGCGCCTGATTGGGCAAGTTTGTTGGCAGTTATGGTTGTGTTGGCAATGTTGGCGCTGGTAATAGTCAATGCGGCAATATCAGTACTGGTGATAGTGCCGTCTGCAATTTTTGCAGAATTCACCGCATTATCGGCAAGTTGTGTAGCACCCACACCACCATCAGCAATGGCGATTGTTCCGGTTGCCGTGATGGGGCCTCCTGTTAAACCTGTACCGGTGTTGACTTGTGAAACAGTTCCGCCACCCGCTAGAACAACCGGGGTCCATTGCGTACCATTATATTGATACACACTGTTGGTTGCCGGAACCGCTGCTGAAATTGGCCGACCACGAAAACCTTGTACGGTTATATTTCCATTGCCACTGTTAAGTGTTGCGTCCTGTGATACGGTTACTTGTGTATTACTAGTACCATCACCAACTAAAATCTGGCCTGGATCTAAGGTGGGAACACCACCACCGCCTATGTTATCTGTTGAAGGTTCCCATTGGCTACCACTCCATTTTAAAACCTGCCCGGTTGTTGCACCTGCCTGAAGAATTTTTGATGGGGCTACATTACCAATCTTTACGTCAGTAACTGCACCATCGGTTATGTTGGTTGTTTGTACAGCATTGGCAGCGAGTTTCGTATTGGTGATGGCACCTGCTGCAACAGTGGGGTTGGGAAAGGTTCCTGTTAGATCACCTCCGGCTGTACCTGAAACTACAGGCGTTTGCCAGGTTGGTGTACCGGCATTAACTGTAAGAACTTGTCCGTTTGTACCAATACCAAGGCGTTGAGCTGCGCCACCTGTGCCACCGGTAATAACATCACCAACGTTTGTCATGGGGTTGGTAAACCCTGTGGCTGCATTTTGCCAGGTGGGTACGCCACCCACTGTGGTAAGTACTTGTCCGTTTGCTCCAGAGGTAAGTTTTGTAGGCGAAACGCCTGTAGCAATTTTAACATCGGTTACTGCATTGTCTGCGAGCATGGCATTTATTACACCACTTGTTGCAATGGCTATAGTACCTGTAGTAGTAATTGGCCCCCCGGTTAAGCCTGCACCCGTTGCAACGTTGGTAACAGAGCCGCCTCCGGCAAGTGTTACGGGTATCCAGTTGGTTCCGTTCCATTGCAGTACCTGATTGTTGCTTGCACCTGACTGAGCTAATTTATTGGCAGTAATGGTAGTATTCGCAATGTCTGCCCCAGTAATAGTGGCATCTGCAATTTTTGCAGAGGTCACTGCATTATCAGCCAGTTTAGTAGCATCAACTGCATTATTTGCAAGCTCGGTAGTACTAACACCTCCAGCGGCTATACTTATTGTACCTGTAGTCGTTATGGGTCCTCCGGTTAATCCAGTGCCGGTTGCCACGTTGGTTACGGAGCCGCCTCCGGCCAGTGTTACGGGTACCCAGTTGGTTCCGTTCCATTGCAGTATTTGATTATTCGTTGCACCGGATTGGGCAAGTTTATTGGCCGTGATTGTCGTGTTGGCTATGTCAGCACCGGTAATGCTGCCATCCAGAATTTTCGTAGTTGTTACGGCATCGCTTGCCAATAGGGTATTATTAATACCCCCCGGACTGATGCTGATCACAGGGGTTGTTGTTGGCGTGGTTACAGCAATAGGCGCAGTACCAGAAACATTTGTCACCGATCCGCCTCCTGCAACCGCCTGAAATACCCAACCGCCATTGCCGCTGTTGGCAGCCGGATCATACACCAACACTTGAGCTGTAGCCGGCAAATTGGCCATCGTTTTTCCACGCAAGCCTGTTACCTGCAGGTTTCCGTTGGCACCCACCACATCGCCACTTAACGTGGTATAGCGCCAGGCACCGCTTTCAAACACGAGGAAGGCCCCATTGGATTGAGTGCCTCCTGCAATGTTGGTGGAAGCCAGTAACGTTCCGCCCGGTGCAGTTAATAACCGCAGCAGATTTCCGGAGACTTCCAGGTGAAAGGTCCCACTGCCACCTGAACCACCGCCCACTTCTATCCATGATGAACCACTCCAATAAAACACAGCATTAACCTGGTTGTCAAAAACAACCATACCCCTTTCATCGGTGTTGTTTAGCCCCATGCTGTTACGCTGTGCGGTTGTCATGGCAGGAAGCAACAAGCCTTGGCCGCCATTGCCATTAAGCCAAAGTATAGCCTTTGGTTTTGTACTAGCTGATCCGATCGCTACTTCATTTTGGGCTGTGGATGTAATATGGATAGATAATGCTGCAAAAAATATGAATAGGATGCGAAAAGATGACTTGGTTTTAGTCAGGAGTGTCTTCATGATTAAAGCGTTTAGGTACTAAGAGTTTATTCAGGGTACTTTGATTAAGTAAGTTAGTGATTTTGAGGAAAATGGGAAGGGTTCGGGTATTATCAGTTTGTAAAACCCTGCAATTGGTAAAATTCGCAAAGCTTTTTACCTTTGCCACCCTTGCTAAAATGAGGTAATCTCACGGGCAAGGGGCTTGTTCTTATATGTAATGCCCAGGTGGCGAAATTGGTAGACGCACTACTTTGAGGTGGTAGCGCCCGAAAGGGTGTGCTGGTTCGAATCCAGTTCTGGGCACCTCTAAATTCAAGATTTAAAATTCAGGATTCAAGATTTTTGGCATCGACCATTTAGATTTTTGAATCATGAATTTTGAATTGAAATGCCGAAGTGGTGGAATTGGTAGACACGCACGTTTCAGGGGCGTGTGTCGTAAGACATGCGGGTTCGAGTCCCGCCTTCGGTACATAATTTCAGAATCTCAAAAATAAGTTTGTATGTCAGGTTGAGCCTGTCGAAACCTGATTATCAATCTGAATTGACTTCAACAAGCTCAGTCTGACAATAGGTTCGGATGAACCAAATGTCTTCATTTTTTGTGACTTAGTGTTTTAGTGGCAAGAGAAATCACTTCAAGCCACGAAAGCACTAAAACACCAAATACTCACTAAGCTTCTCTTTTCAGGATTTATTGTGCCGATATTTAATCACTGTAAGTTCTTCCAGTGTAATCAAGCCTTCTTTCACTACCTCATCCAAAAAGGGCATGATCTTCTTAATGTTTACTTCGGTGTCTATTATTTCAATTACCAATGGCAAGTCTTCCGAGAGCCGCAGAACTTTTACCGTGTGAATACGGCTTGCGGCACCAAAACCCATTATTCCTCGTAGCACGGTTGCACCCGCCAGGTTTAGTTCACGAGCCTTAAGAACAATAGCTTCATAAAGTGGTTTGCCACCGAGTTTGTCCGATTCGCCAATGTAGATGCGCAGGATCACACCATTTTCTGAAAGATTCATGTGTTTATATTTTTAGCCAATAGTAAACCAACAAAAGCCAGTACTATTCCAATAACATTGTTGAGTAAAATATTCACCAGTGCGAGTTTAAACTCTCCATCGCGCAACAGATTTAGTGTTTCAAGCGAGAATGTTGAAAACGTTGTAAAGCCACCCAGTATACCCACAAATAAAAATGTTCGGATGTTAGGACTAAGTATGGAGTTTTCTGCCATACCCCATAATAATCCGATTAAAAAAGAACCCACTAAATTAACGGTGAGTGTTCCTACGGGAAATACTCCATTATATTTTTGCTGCGCAAATCCGGAGGCACCATAACGAGCCAGTGTTCCCAATGCACCACCCAAGGCAATGAGCAAGAATTTTAACATGCTGCAAAGATAGAATGAATATGGAATTCAGGTATACCATAATTGATTATGGAGAGAGGCCACCCTTCAACAGACTTGCTCATGACAAGGAGTTAGAAGAGTCGAAGATGAGATCAACCTGCGGTTTAAAGGCTTGGCAGGAAGGCTCACGACTTTTTAAATCGGGTCACGAAGTTGAGCCGAAGATGAGATTTGAACTCACGACCTGCTGTTTACGAAACAGCTGCTCTACCCCTGAGCTACTTCGGCCTATATGCGAAATTGAAAAGAAAAAATTTAACTTGAGCTTAAATGCTGTCGAAAAAATGTAAATACGCCATTCATGCCCTGGTGCACATGGCAAAGGATCCGGATGAAAAGTATCTGATCAAAGACATTGCTGCTGCTTGTCGTATACCTAAAAAGTTTCTGGAAGCTATCCTGCTGGATTTAAACCGATCCGGGATTCTGGGTAGCAAGCAGGGCAAAGGAGGGGGCTATTTTTTAAGACGAAAACCAAAGGAAGTCAATCTTGCTGAAGTGGTTCGTTTATTTGATGGCGCCATTGCGGCAGTACCCTGTGCGACTTATAAGTATTATGAATCGTGTGATGAATGTGCGGATGAAGAAACCTGCAGCATACGCTTTGCCTTTTTAGAGGTACGAAATGCAACCGTTGAAATGCTGAAAAAGGACACCCTGGATAAACTGGTGAAGCGGGAACAAAAACTTAAATCGGAAAAGAAGCGATAACAGCTTATTTACTGAACCAAAAGCATAACCTTAACGTATCTTCACGTGTGAAACTTCCCGCCATGCGTCTCTCAATCTTTCTTATAACAATTCTATTTCTATTTAAGGCTTGCTCCCGAAATGGAGAATTTGCACATCCTATCGAAAAGCCATTAATGGAGGCCGTGTATGCTTCAGGCTTTGTTGTTTCTGAAAATGAATATCAGGCCTTTTCGCAGGTAGATGGGTATATCACTGAAAAACTGGTAAAAGATGGTGACCCTGTTAAAAAGGGTGATATACTATTCGTGATCGAAGCCGATCAGCAAAACGCCCGGTACCGCATTGCCCGCGAAAATTATGAGTTGGCACAATTGAATTTCAGCGATAACTCACCTGTGCTGAATGAACTAAAGGCAGCTGTCGCCAGTGCAAAAAGTAAAATGCAATTCGATTCCGTAAACTTTGTTCGTTATACTAATCTGCTGGCCCAAAATGCTACGTCTCGTGCTGAGTACGATCGTTTCCGCTTAACCTACGAAAATTCCCGGAATGATTTTCAATTGGCTGACAGTCGGTTGAAGAAAACCATCAGCCAATTAAATACCGAGCTTCGCAATGCTGAAAATCAATATAGAATTGCCCGCGATGAATCGGCCCGGTATACTATCCGTAGCCAGTTGGATGGTATTGTCTTTAAAACCTTTAAGGAAACTGGTGAATTGATTAGACGAACGGAAGTGATTGCTGTAGTAGGGAGCTCGGATAATTTCTATCTTCAATTGAATGTGGACGAGTTGGATATTCAGCGAATACGAATTGGGCAAGCTGTAGTAGTGAAAATTGATGCCTATCCTCAGGAAATATTTTATGCTGAGATTACCCGCATTTATCCATTGGTGGACGGGCGGCAACAATCGTTTCGTGTAGATGCAAAATTGAAAAATAAATTGCCGGGAGGTTTTTCCGGACTGGCGCTTGAAGCCAACATTATTATCCGTCAGGTTGAACAGGCATTGGTGATACCAAAATCAGCTTTACTTGCCGGTGATTCAGTTATGATAAAAACGGAATCCGGTCAGAAGAAAATCAAAATCACTAAAGGTATATCAACCCTGGATGAGGTTGAGGTGCTTGAAGGATTAAACAAATCAAGCGAAGTAAAGATAAAGCCCTAAGCGGATGAAGCTTGTTGTTGAAATTGCCAAAACACATTTACTGGCCAAACCAAAACAAACTGTGGTGGCGATGTTGGGTGTTACGTTTGGCATCGGCATGTTCATCGCGTTGGTCAGTTTAATGACAGGGCTCAACGATTTTACCGAGGAAGTAACCATGACATCCTCCCCTGATATTCATATTTATAATGATATAACAGAAAACCGGCCTTCTATTTTAGATCAGGTTAATCAAACCGGTTTAAATATTGTACACCATCAAAAACCAAAAAAGGAAACGGCCAGGTTGCGTAATGCCTTACAGATTGCAGAAATGATCAGGCGTGACCCACGTGTGTTGGGTGTTGCGCCAACGTTATCCTCGCAAGTTTTTTACAATTACGGTCCGCTTGAATTACCGGGTTCTATTGCCGGGGTTGATATTATTGAGGAGGACAAGCTTTTTGATTTACGATCGAAAATGAAAGCCGGCAGGATTGAAGACCTGCTTGCCAATAACGATGGGATCATCATCGGTACGGGAATAGCGCGTAAGATGAATGTAAAACTTGGTGATCGCATTGTTATCACCACACCGCAAGGCCACACCATGCCGTTGAAAATTGTCGGGCTTTTTCAGATTGGTATTGGAACGATCGATAATGTACGGAGTTATGCCAACATATCCACCGTGCAAACCATACTTCAGCAAGATCAAACCTACATCACCGATATCAACATCAAACTTTTTGACCTGCACCAGGCAAAAGCTATTGCACCAGAATTTCAGGCTATGGTTGGGTATAAAGCTGAAGATTGGGAAACGGCTAATTCAACATTTTTAACCGGTGTTGTTATCCGTAATATCATCACTTACTCGGTTTCAATAACGCTGCTTATTGTTGCAGGATTTGGAATTTACAACATTCTCAACATGACCATCATCAATAAAATGAAAGACATTGCCATACTAAAAGCCATGGGTTTTTCAGGCAGTGATGTACGTCAGATTTTCATGATCCAATCGCTGGTTATCGGATTTATAGGAAGTATTGCCGGCTTATGTATTGGCTATACGCTTTCATACCTGATTTCGCAGGCGCCTTTTGATGGGGGTGATATGGTTAGCCTTGATCATTTCCCTGTAAACTTTGATACCAAGTATTACATCACGGGCATTGTGTTTGGTGTACTCACTACCGCCTTTGCCGGGTATATGCCATCACGGAAAGCAGCTAAAATAGATCCGATAGAAATTATACGAGGGCAATAGTGATGGAGTATGTGCTGAAGACAAGGGGTGTCACCAAATATTTCTATGAACCGGAAAAATTCAAAGTGCTGAATGATATTACCCTGGAAGTTAAGCACGGAGAGTTTTTATCGTTGGTGGGAAAATCAGGGTGTGGAAAATCTACTTTAATGTATGTACTCTCTACCATGGATACGGATTATGAAGGTGAACTTGAAATTTCCGGTGAACTTCTCACTGGTAAAGACCAGAATTACCTGGCCGATTTCCGCAACAAATACATCGGGTTTATTTTTCAGTTTCATTATTTATTGCCCGAGTTTACAGCCTTGCAAAATGTTATGATACCGGCTATGAAACGCGGCAAGTACTCCCGACAAGAAGTGCAGGAACGAGCTTATGAAAAACTGAGTATACTTGGCGTGAAAGATCAGGCGTTAAAAGTTACCAGTAAACTTTCAGGCGGGCAGCAACAACGCGTAGCCATTGCACGAGCGCTCATCAACGATCCGGATATTATTATGGGCGATGAGCCCACCGGTAACCTTGATTCTTATAACACGCAATTGGTTTTTGATATTCTTACTGAACTTACGCACACCTACAAACAAACTATTATTGCCGTTACCCATGATGAAGAGTTTGCCCGAAAATCTGACCGTGTGGTGGAGATGAGTGATGGAAAGATATTGCGCATCTAAGCACCACATCTTTATGGGGTTTTAACCCATGTTTGCTCAGGCTACTTTCGAATTAAAACCCGTAGCCATGAAAACCCTCATTATTACCCTGCTATTGTGTATTTCGATAGGTTCTGTTTCGGCTCAACGCAAGCTTGCCCATTATTTTCCGGGGGCTCATGGTTCCGGAAAGGCTGACGTTGAACAATTGATTGACAATTTTATTCAGCCGCTGGGAGTAGATATTTCCGTATTACCCAATAATGGTTGGTATAGCACTGCTAAAACTCATAAACGCTGGGGCTTCGATTTAAGTGTTACGGTTAACTCTGTTTTTGTAACCAATGAAGATAAGTTCTATTCATTTCCATCGAATCTGAGTACAATTGATTTTCAGACTACCAATAAAGGAAGTACTACCATACCTACGGTCTATGGTCCGGAAAGTGAAAATCCGCTTTTTGAAATTCTAAGTGGACCAAATGTTGGTGTGCGTTACCAGGGTGCTGATGGTTTTGATCCTGCTTCTGAATATTTTATGGAGGTGCAACCTATTTATACCATTCAAGGTGGGTTGGGAATATTTAAAAATACAGATTTACGTTTTCGGTTTACACCACAAACAACCATCAGCTCAGTTGAATTTGGCAATTGGGGTGTAGGGCTTATGCACGATGTTAAGCAATACATTACTGGAGCAACTGATAATAAGTTTGCAATTTCTGTTTTCGCAGGTTATACCCAAATAAATGGTGCAGTCGATTTAAGTGGTATTTATTCAGGAAGTGACCAGGAAGCGAAAGTGTCTGCTTCCGGATTTACCGGACAGGCCATTGTGTCGAAGGAATTTGGAATTATCACCTTGTATGGTGCATTGGGATATGATACTGGAAATACCACCATCGATATCAATGGAACGTATAATGTTGATTCCTATATCGATGCTGATTTTGGTGATAAGATCGCGTTGCCCCAAACCTTTACACTAACAGACCCCTTTGCTTATGAATACAAAAAGAGTGGCATGCGCTTTACCGGAGGTTTACGATTCCGGTTCGGTCCTGTAACCCTTAATGGTGATTACTCCTTCGTGGGCGATAAACAGGTGCTTACACTGGGACTTGGATTTTTAACGGATGCAAAACGAGACTAGATCTCTATTTCATCGGCAGAGTTCCTGAAAGTGAATTCTCAATCAACTCACTGCAAAGGTGTGGAATACATAGAATTTTAACTTTGCGCTTAATGCCGCACCCGCTTATCTTTTCTCCGGTAGTCCACGTGTTAACCAACCTCTTCTGCTGGCTGTGGCAATGGCATAGGGCGTAATCCAGAACAATCCAAATGTGTAAAAGATGCTGTAGGAATATGCCCAGATGGATTCTGACAGGTTATGTTTTTTAGCATAAAAGAAAGCAGGGATACTTGATATGACCAGGATGCTTAAAAAGACAGAACAAAGCAGCATCAGGGGATGCGTGAACAGAAACACAAACATGAGTATAGTGAACGGATAAGCGGTGATGATCCTTATCCATTGATTTAATAATAAAACTCTTGGGCCGGTTTTGGATCCTTCACGGAAATTGGTGAAGGCAAACTTACTCATCATAATATTTTCACGCACATTGCTTCTTTCCCACCGAATAAACATTTTGTATAAGTTCCTGTAATTCTCCGGAATGTTGGTCAGCACGTGTGCATTTCGTTGAAAGTTTACATGGTACCCTTGCTTCAGTATCATATTCGTCATGGCACGATCTTCCCCAATGTCGCTAGGTTGCCCCATAAAGGTTTGGTTTATCCACTGAGGCAGGCAAGTCATAACTGCATTTTTGCGATAGGCTGCTAAGGCCCCTGGTGTGCAAAGCACAGAGCCTAAAACACTTTGTGCAGACCTGATAAACTCAAAACTAAAAGCAAAACTTACGTTTAGCATTTTCGGTATGATGGCCTCTTTGCTGTTTAACACCCGAACGTTTCCGGCTACAGCCCCGCACTTTTCATTTGTTATAAAGGGACTTACCAGGTTGCGCAACGTGTCAGTTTTTACAATGGAGTCACTGTCTACGGTAACAAACACTTCACCCGTGGCTAAATGAAAACCGCGATAAAGGGCATGGCGCTTACCCTTATTTTCAGGTTGTTGAAAAATGGAAACTCGATCGCCTAATTCTTCTTTGGCTTTCTTCATCCATTCCCATGTATCGTCCTTACTTCCGTCATCAATAGAGATCAACTGTAATTTCTCTGCCGGGTAGTCGCTATTTGCCAGGCTATGTAAGGTTTGCCACACGAGTTTGCCTTCATTAAAAGCAGGAACAATTACGGTACAGGTGGGTAATAAATCATCCGATACGGACTTCACGGGTTGATAGCGTCTGTAGAGGAACAGAACATAAAAGAAAAAGCAAACTTTAACGGCCAGCAGTGCTAATGAAATGGCTACAGTTACAAAACCCCAAGTGGAGTTTATCCGGTCTAAATGAATTTGATGAAAATGTGGCTGCAATTCGTAAACAAGAAAAGCCGCACCAAACATTAACAAAAAAGTACTGAAGAGCACAAGGTAGTCAAGCGGGCTTAAGGCTGCCGAAGTAATTCGTCCCAGCGCCTTTCTGCTAACAGTTTTTAATTTTCGAAAACTGTAAGGATGAACCAATTTGGATTTTTCAGGGGGATTACTGTTCAGATTATTTACGACCAACATCTCAGTATTAGTTAGGTTTCGTTTGGCAGCGTTCTATTACCGTGCCACCGAAATTTTAGGGCTGTTGGGCGATTTTTTTGTGGTTGTTATGACACACACTTTGTCTTGTCCTGAAATAGGTTG
>DDTK01000002.1 GCA_002344065.1 Flammeovirgaceae bacterium UBA2366 | reverse complement strand
AGTCTTAGAATACAGGCAGGCCGGTATCTTGTATTATTACACTGCCATCAACAGGATCGCAGATCATTGTCCGCGATGACAGCTATTTTTGAGATGGATTCATAATATTTCAATACAACCCTTTTACGAAGGGCTGTGTCTATACCAACCAGAACGGTATTTTTGCATGATGATGAGATTGAAAGGTTCAATATTCGCGCTAGGCGCATTGTTTTTGATAACAGCATGTGAATTGAATAACGATAACATCAGGGTTTTTGCCTATTCGTTTGAGTTCTCAACATCTGATCAAGGCTGGGATGGAGATTTTGCTGATTACCCCATTGGGGATTCGGTTTTTTATGAATTGAAGTTTAAGCACGATACGCTGCCCCGCACCAACGGAAACCGCAAGGCGTTGCTAAGTTCAGGTAAGAACCACAGCGATGACCTGTTTATGTTCATCCGTAGAAAACTTACAGGACTGAAACCAAATACCGAGTACCGTGTGCTGTTTAATGTCAGGATCTCTTCCAATGTACCCACCGGTAATGTTGGTGTGGGAGGAGCACCGGGCGAAAGCGTTTTTGTAAAAGCCGGAGCAGTAACAACGAAACCTGAGAAAGTACAGGTTGGCGGCTATTACAGAATGAATGTAGACATCGGCAGTCAATCACAAGCCGGGGCTGATGTTTTGGTTATTGGAAACATTGGTGTAGCACCCACCACTACCCAGTTTACAGAGATTTATCGGAACAACAGTTCGGCAAATTCTTTCCTGGTTACCACCGATAGCCAGGGAGAGGTGTGGATACTGGTTGGCACGGACTCCGGATTTGAAGGCACAACCACGGTTTACTACACGGCTATTGATATTCTGTTCAATCAGGCAAACTAGGTTAACTTTTCTTTCGCTTTTTTGCTTTCGGTATCTTACCAATTCGCTTATCGCCTTTGAGAATCAGCGCACAGGCTTTTAATACATTCTCTTCAAAGTCATCAGCATCTGAAGGGATGTTTTGCCACGCGGTGTCGTTAGTCCCAAATAGTTGAATGGATCGCATGCTGGGAAAATCGTGCTTTAAGCTGGCGTGGTGTTCATGTGTTGTTGCCAGCCATACACCATTGTCGTGCTTATGTTCTTCTTTATTTCGCGTAATCAACACAATCTTTTCATGTTGATAGATAGCGTGACAACCAAACATGGATTTAACCGTTGGATGAATGGAGAAAAGCTCATCCAATACAAAAGAAAAGGCTATTGACTTTTTCATTTTTACAAAGTTGATGCATAAACTGAATAATTGCTCATTCTATTTTATTGTATCTTTGAACTGGTTCACGCTCTTTTAAAATATATACAAACCTTAAGCTGATGAAAAGCAAAATTTTAACGACAGCATTAATTCTGGTGGGTATTTTATCCACCGGGTATGCGCAAGGCGTGGTAGGCAAGCTCAAGCAAAAAGCTGATCAGGCTGCCGATCGTGCTATTGACCGAAAGATTAATGAAAAAGTTGGCGGAAATCCTTCTGGAACCAACCAACCTGGAGGAACGCTCCCGGGAAGTGGCCCGGGTGGCAGTGGAAACCCGTCCAATACCAGTGGAGGCGGCCTTGTAGTTACCCCGCCTGATGTAAAAGAGAATATGGCCGAAGCGGAAAGTTCTTTTAAAGCCGGCCGTTATTCCGATGCTCGCTATTCCTTAAAGCAAGCCATGCTGGGTGTGGAAATGGAAATTGGTAACAAAGTTTTAAAGTCGTTGCCGGAAAGCGTGGTGGGGTTGAGTAAAAAAGCTGATGCCGACCAGGTGACCAGCATGGGCTATGGCTGGGTAGGATTAACCATTCACCGCGAGTATGCATCCGGTAATAAACATTTGAATGTTACCATTGCCAATAACTCTGCCTGGATTTCAGCGGCTAATATGTATTTAAGCAATACCAATTATGCCACAACCGGTGGCGAGCAAAACTGGAAGCAAACGAAAGTGAAGGGTTATCGCGGCATTATTGAGTATAGTCAAAGTTCAGGCTATAAGTTAAGTGTGCCGATAGGTCAGTCGTCTATTATTGTTTGGGAAGGCATCAACTTTGCCAGCGAACAAGACATGATGAATGCTGCCAACGTGTTTGACCTTGATGGAATTAAAAATAAACTGGGCGAGAAATAATCTTAACGAGAACAATCATGAAAAATATATTCTTATCCCTGGTAACCATAGGCTTGTGCATTACCATGATGGCCGAAGCACAGGAGTTTGACAAGAGCCTGGCCAGCGCTAAAGCATCCTATAATTCAGGTAACCTTGAAGATGCGCGATTCAATCTTGAAAATGCTTTGCGCGAAATTGATGCAGCCATTGGCCGTGAAATTTTAAAAGTATTGCCCACTTCCTTAGGCGGAATGAACTGTGATACCAAGAACGATCAGGTAACCGGTATGTCGGGCGGCCTGGTGGGTGGTCTTTATGTTCATCGCGTTTATGGAAACTCAGACACAAAGGGAGCAACCATTGACATTATTAGCGACTCACCGCTAATGGCCGGTATCAATGCCATTCTGGCTATGCCTATGATTATGAATTCAGGCGATAGCAATCAAAAGGTTGTGAAGGTGCAGGGGTATAAATCATTGCTCACCCGCGAAGCCGATGAGAACAATCAAACCACGGGCTATCAGGTGCAAACACCGTTTGGCAATTCTATGCTTACGTTGGATTACAACGGCAATATTTCTGAAGCCGAGGTTTTAAAACTGGCAAACAGTCTACCCCTTGAAAAGGTAATTAAGCTCGCACAGTAAATTTCTATTAGGCACTTTATGAAAGAGACTGTATCAACGATGCAGTCTCTTTCATTTTTTAGAACCTCAGAAGAGGTGTCATTTAATAATCAATTTTCGCGTGGTTTTTCCAACGCGATTTTTAATTTCCACAAGATAGAAACCGGGAGATTGATTTTCCAGATTGAAGGTGACCTTAGTATCCATTGTGGTAACGGATTCAATTGTTTGTGTCATAACATTTATGATGCTGATATTCGTGGCTTCGGAGTAATATGTTGGGAATGAAATATGAACTTCATTTGCTGTGGGATTTGGAAATACTGTAATTCCAGTATTAAATAATTCACTCAAGCCAACCACTACATTTTCTGCGTAAGCATAATCCGACTCACCCCCATCGTTGTATGCCTTTACCCGATAAGTATACGCTTCAGCATTATTTACTACATCCGTGTATTCAGTTATATTATACGTTACCGTATCCATGGTTTCAAAAGCAATTTCAGTTGCTGAGCTTCTTTCAATAATAAATCCTAACTCATTATTCGATTCATCAGTCCAGGTAAGCTGGTTTGATGTTGTGTTGTGCTGAAGCATGAGTGCCGATGGAGCTTGCGGGGCAGATGGAAAAAACCTATAGATTCTTCCGGTGTTGCCTGCGCTATAGTGCAGTACATAAGGCTCTCCGTTATGGTCCTCGCCAAAAGAAGAAATGAACCCACCGGAGGTGAGTAGAAATTCATTCGTAGCGATGTTGTTCACATAGTTTAATTTCCATATTCTTCCGCTGATGTAATCACCGTACAGGTACTGCCCATTCCATTCCGGAATTTGCACTCCGCGATAAACGAAGCCACCGGTGATGGATCGGTTATTGTTTTGGTGAGGGTACTCAAAGATGGGTAGAACCAGATCGCCCGGATTACAATTCGTTGCGGGATTATAACATAGCGTTCCTTCCATTAAGCGCCAGCCATAATTTTTTCCGCCTGTTATCAAGTTAATTTCTTCTCGCGCACCTTGACCTACATCGGCTGCCCAAATGTTCCCGGTCACCTGATCAACAGAAAACTTCCACACGTTACGCAACCCGTAAGCAAAAATTTCTTCGCGATAGCCATTCGTATTTCCTTTAAATGGATTGGTGGAGGGTATGGCATACGGTAAACCATTTTCAGAAGCGTTGACATCAATGCGCAGAATTTTTCCCAATAGGTTGGTAAGGTTCTGTGCATTGTTCTGCGGATCGCCACCACTGCCGCCATCGCCAATGGAAATATACAAGTAGCCATCGGTGCCGAAAGCCAGTTTCCCACCATTGTGATTATCGAACGGTTGGCTTTGGATAAGCAAAATTAGTTCGCTGAAAGGGTCGGCTTCGTTGGGGTTGTCAGTCTTTACAGAAAATCTGGAGATCACTGAAGTCAAGGGCCCTGAGCGTGTATAGTTTACATAGAAGTACCCATTACTTTCAAAGTCAGGATGAAAGGCCATGCCCAGGAGCCCACGCTCACCACCCGTGATCAGGGGTGAGGGTATGATCAGGAAATTTTTTACATCACCCGGCATTAAATTCTTTTTATTGGGAAGTACTTTGATGATACCATTTTGCTGAACCAGGAAGAGACGTTTGGATTGATCGGGTGGCGTTAACAATTCAATAGGCGCGGTGAATGTAATGCCGGGAAATGCTTCCGAGTAGGTAGGTTGCGCAAAAGACGAATAGCCAAATAAAATAAGCGTCAAACTAATAAGTGTATTTCGAAGCATACACCAAGATACAAATTCGATAAGGAGGCTCCGTGTATTTTTCGATGAATGGATTAAATGTCAGAAGAAGGTGATTAGAAAAATAAAAGCGGTGAGGGGTAGTTCGGCTCCCTCCTGATAAGGAGGGGCCGGGGGTGGTTGACTTCACACTACTCCCTTACCCAAGTAACCTTTGTATCAACCGGTAGCCGCTTACTGGTTTGATTGTTGTGTTTAGGTATACCAACATGTAAAAACCCTATGATCTTGTCTTCCTCCGATAAGCCGAATGCAGCTTTCGCTTCAGGAAAATAGGTAACGCCCCCGGTACTGAGGTAACACCCCGCACCATTTGCCGCGGCTGTTAAATACATATTTTGAATGGCGCAGAAAACCGCTCCGGCCTCCTCTATTTCAGGAACAGATTTTTTTTCATCGCGCTTCATGTACACCAGTATGATGTGCGAAGACTCTAACGGTTTCTTTTTCAGGTTCTCGTAACGCTCATCGCGAAATGTTCCATCAGCCTGCGTTACCTTTTTGTAAACCTCCGATTGCAGCTGCGCCAGTTTTTTACGACCATCACCCGAATAAATAATAAATCGCCATGGCTCAGTGAGTTTGTGTGTAGGTGCCCAGTTGGCATTTTCCAACATAGTGTGTATAACCGAATCATTAACGGGATCCCCGGTATAGTCTTTCGGAAAAACAGATCGCCTGGTACGGATGAGGGTGTTTACATCTTCTGCTTTCATGGTTATGCGTATGGTTCAGTGAAAGTACAGTATTGGAGGAAAAGCAAAAAGCCGCTTGTTAGGCGGCTTCTGTTGTGGGTATATTTTTTACTTATGGGTTTATTTGCCGCACAATAGCCTGCGCTATGAACCAAACACCATCGTTTGACTCATCGTAGTTGATGAAATTTATATTGTGTGAATAAGTGGAGGCTCCGCCAGGAAAGACAACAGTCTTACCGTAATCTTCCGGGTTTGATGATGTGGGTCTTAAATCACCAGTGTAAAGGTTTAGTGATTGCATTACCCAGCCATCATTCAACTGGTAGGTTATAGATCCAATTGCGGTGGGCAGTCCGTTTATTTGCCAGGTAGTATATTCAACAGTTAGCCTTCCGATTTTAGTGCCATTGTTAATATCATTTCCATCAGCGGAAGCCCAGATATCATAGAAGGCACCGATTGTTCCGGTTACATTTATGGCCCAGCCCCATCGTGTATTGGCAATACCAAGTCCGGGTAAGCACTCCGGGTTAACGGCATTGCAGCCATCGGCAACAAAAACCCAGTTGGCTTTAGCATAAGCCACTTGCAGACCTGGCCCCGGATCAGGGTGATTATCATCTCCACCGCCATCACAACAACTCAGTGTGTGTGTCATGTAATACGCCCAACGATTACTGCCCGGTATTTGTGTAGGGCCGCCAAACGCTGACTCGCGACCTACTTCAGCATGGGCAACGAAAATCAGTTTGTTACCGCATTTGATTTTTCGTTTCTCCAGATCTGTAAAAGAGATTTTAAACGTGTATTGATTTTTTCCCTTGGCATCAGCTTTTAAAAAGAAATGACCGATAATGGGAATACCAGCCGGGTTTCTTGGTAAATCACTTAAGCTATGCCCAAACCACAAATGAAGTTTATTAAAACTCTTGGTGGTAAAATAGGTAACGTATAAATACTTATCGTCATTCGCGATGGTTACGCTACCCACATCGTTTTTCTTGCCGGCAAACAGATCGTACGTAGTGGTGGCACATGGCTTAACCCCTGATGGAATGACTGTTGGGCCTAAATCGCCAACAGTTTTTTTTCGGGCAGAATCATCCTCATCTTCAAATTCGAAAACAAAGGATTCGTCCTCATTATTATCAAGGGGCAACTCGCTTTCCTGCACCTGGCAGGAAAAAATGAAGCCTGCTAAAAATATCCAAATGAGTTTCTTCATGAATGGTACTAGGCTATCCAAAGTTAGCGAATATTTCATAGAAAGATACTTACCAACGGTTTTGTGGGGATGGTCTATATCCTATCTACCCCCTTTGAAGTAACTTCTGATTTTCGGAAATAATCAGGTTATTAGCTATTTCGGAAATTGACTTGAGTCAACCTTAGGCAGCAATTTCAAGGCATTTTTATAATACACCTTCTTTAAAACCTCATCCGGAAGTTCGAGCCCATACATCCGCCAAAAGGCATGGTAACGTTTGTGATACGGAAAGTATTCATCGGCCGTTTCCAACACACGGAAGTACGTGGCATATTCTTCGGGAACCCACGAATCTTTACCAAACAGAACCCTGTCCTGGTACTTGATTATAAAGTCACGAGCGGTTCGTGGCTGGCGGCCTAATTCAGCAATCACCGCCCCGATTTCTACATACATGTTGGGCATGGCGTCCAGCAATCCACCAAGCTTTTTTAAATCGTTAGGGTACCAACCCATGTGGGCATTGATAAATTTTGTTTTGGGGTGTTTTTTAAAAATGTTGTGCTGCTCCAGTATCAACTGTTCCCAGGGTGCCGGGTCGGTATCGCTACGCTTTCTGCCGGTATGCGTTTTTAGCTCAAGCCAACGTTCATTGTTTTCATCCATCGGATCCCAGAATGATTTTGGATCTGCGGTATGAATTAACACCGGTATACCCAACTCACCACACTTAGCCCATATCGGATCAATGCGCGGATCGTCAACAGCAATGCGGTTACCCTTGCTGTCGCGATTGCTCATGCCCAGGCTCTTGTAAATTTTCAACCCCATGGCCCCGCGTTTCACATCGTCTTCAAGTTGCTTCACGGCACGAGCCTGCCATTCGGGATTATCAATGCCGGAGAAATCAACATTGGTGAACAGGATAAAGCGCTTGGGATAAAATGCATTGATGGTGTCCATAGATCGTTGCAGGTGATCTGCACTGCTTCGGAAACCTCGTCCGCTCAGGTTAATCATCACACCCATATTCAGCTTATCCATTTCGGCCGCCAGTTTTTTAAGCGTACCGGGTGAGGTCATATAGGGCTGGTGATTGTGAATATCAATAAACGGAAATTTAGCCCGTGTCACGGGGTGTTCAGGAACAACCAACGTGGAAGGCGGGTCGTACGCCTCAAAATCCATTTTTAACACGGCTGGTTTTTCCTGTGCCCACAGTGGATTAAAGATTAAGAATGATCCGAAAAGTAATAACCTATGGTTGATCATAGTTGGGAATGTTTTCATCAAAGTAAGTACTATTTAATACATCGTTTCCAAAAAATATCCTTGGCGGAAGGATCGGTATATGAACGGATGGATTTAAACTATGAAGAGGAGGTTCAGCGGTGAAATCAAATTTTCCTAACTTGTGATCTTTAATTCAGGCTTATGAAATTTTCTGTATACAGTGTCCTCCTTACCTTTTTAATTTCCCTTTCTGTATCAGCGCAGGATGCGCAACTGGAGAGCGCCAGGAAAAAACTATCGGCTAAAGATTACACCGGTGCGAAAGCTGATCTATCAAAACTGCTGGATGCCCAACCCAAAAACAAAATTGCATTCCGGCTACGCGGAGAAGCCCGTATGGGACTGGAAGATTTTTACGGAGCCATTGCCGATCTCACCTTTGCCTTGGAAATTGATTCAACTTATGCTGAGGCTTACAACTACAGGGGGGAGGCCAAGGTGGCGCTGGGCGATGATGAAAGTGCCATCCGCGATTTTGATCGGGCCATAAAGTTTAACGCAAAATACAGCAGTGCGTACACCAACCGTGGTTTTGCCAAGTATAACCTGGAGGATTTGACCGGTGCCTATTTTGATTTTTCAAAAGCGCTGGAACTGGGCCCACCTGATGCCGATAAGTTTTTTAACCGCGGTGTGGTTAAAGCAGAGCTGGGGGAGTTCATCAGCGCCATTGACGACTACACCAAGGCCATTGAACTGGATAAGAATGATGCCGCCCTCTACAATTACCGAGGCGTTGCCTACTACAACATTACCGACTTCAATAAGGCCATTGCCGATTACGACATGGCCATTAAGCTTGACGCGAAAGATCCATTGAAATATGAGAACCGCGCGTTGGCAAAAAGTGCAAAGGAAGATTTTAAAGGTGCCTTGGAAGATTATAACAAAGCTATTGAACTTAACCCCGATGATCCAGAAACCTATAACCTTCGCGGTGTGGTAAAATTCAGCATGGATGAAAACGATGGCGCCATTGAAGATTACACCAAGGCTATTGCGCTTGACCCTACCAATCCGGTATATTATGATAACCGGGCGTTAAGCCGCACCGAAAAGGCAGATTATACGGGAGCCATAGAAGATTATACTTCGTCCATTGAATTGTATCCCACCGATCCGGAAACGTTTTACCAACGCGGACTGGTTAAGTTGCAAATGGGCAACAAGTACGATGCCTGCCTGGATTTTAAAACCGCTGAAGATTTAGGTTCACCCGATGCGCGGGCAGCCATAAAAAAGAATTGTAAGTAATGGCAACAGGTGATGCAGACACTTCTTCCGGTTCTCTCAACAGAGAGGATAAGGAGGGTGGAAAATCGGTATGCATCATTCTCAACGGCATCTCCCTCAAGAAGAAATATTTCTATTCTAAAATACTTCCTGCCTTAAAAAAGGCAGCAAAGGTGGTAGAGGTACACGAAACGCGTTCTAAAAATGATGCTGTGCAGTTGGCCGGAAAGGCGGTACATCAACACTACGATGCCATCCTTGCAGCTGGTGGCGATGGCACCTTACATCAGGTGTTGAACGGTATGATGTTGCACCATGAAACAGCGAAAGATATTCCCCTGCTCGGATTAATTCCGTTGGGATCGGGTAATGATTTTGCGCGGACTATGAATATTTCAAACAAGCCGGAGGCCATAGAAGAAATACTGAATCGGTTTACAAGCAAGTTAATTGACATTGGAAAGATTACATTTCCCGATAAGTCTGAACTTCCTCCTCGCTACTTTATCAACATAGCTGATGTGGGCATGGGTCCCATTGTGGTGGAGCGGTTGCTCAACAGCGGCAGGGCTTTCGGGTCGTTCGTGGCCTATTATGCTGCCATCATCAAAACATTCTTCACGTACAGGCCCGAAGAAATTACCTTACAAACCCCATTATGGAAATGGAGTGGACCAGTTCGCTCAGTAGCAGTGGCCAACGGTAAATTTTTTGGCAACGGTATTGGCATTGCCCCCGATGCTGTGGTGGATGATGGAAAATTTTCTTGCTTCATTGCCGGCAACGTATCGGTGCTGGATTTTATCATTCAAAACGGAAGGCTGCGTAGCGGCAAGCGGGCCATTCATGATGATATCGAATACCGCGAGGCCAATGAAGTAACGATCAAGTCTTCAAAGGTGCTGCCTATTGAGGCAGACGGAGAATTAGTTGGAAAACTGCCCGTACACATTACGATGTTACCCAGGCGACTAAAGTTTTTGTGTTAGAAAAATAAAACGCCACTCAAATAGGTTTGAGTGACGTTGTTATTGAACTATTAGGCTTAGATTAATTTCCCATTCCAGCCATCATTGCACCAAAGAAGGCAGCAAAGAAGATAAAATAGAGTGCGAAGAAAATAACCATCCAAATGAGTGTTGCTTTTGCCCAATTGGATTTGTTTGGATTTTGCCCTGATGAAAATCCCCAGACAAAGAGCATTACAAAGCCAACGATTGGGATTACAGTAATTAAGATGGTTATGATCCAATCTTTGACTGACATTACAGGAGCTTGCTGATTTTCCATAAATAAATTGTTTAGGGTTTTGGTTTGTGATTAAAGATAGTAAAAAAGAAAGACCTGCCTGTATTATCAAACCTTTTCTTCCTCCCTATCATCGCCTACCTTCGGTAAAATTTAGTTCATATGAACCCATCATTAGAGTCGGTCTTTCAGGCATTGGAGCAACAACGTGAAGCACTTCTTTCTTCGGTAAAAAATCTTTCGGAAGAAAAGTATAATACGTCAGCCTTTTCCGGCAAATGGTCTATTAGCCAGATATTAACGCACCTGCTCACCTCTGAAAAACTTTCGTTGGCTTATATCAAAAAGAAAGCTCAGGGGATTGATAAGGTAAAAAACTCCGGACTAGTTGAAACACTAAGACTGTGGTTGTTGATCATCTCCCAACGTATTCCGCTAAAGTATAAAGCACCAAAGGTTATGGTAGAGAATACACCACCGGCCATGCCGTTACCAAAACTCATAGAAGAATGGTCGATTGTTCGGAGTGAACTTAAACAGTTTCTGGAGAACATGGAAGATAAGCATGTTCGCAGGGTAATTTACAAACACCCCATAGCAGGCCGCCTGGATGTTCGGCAAACCATGATCTTCTTTCGCGAGCATATTATCCATCATACCCCCCAGATTAAGCGTCTGCTATAACAGGTTGGCAGTTGCGTTGGTATAAATCCTGCGCGTTATGTTGATATACTTTTCTATCTTTTCGCATTAACTATTCTTACTTATGAAAAAGCATTTTGTCCTGGCCTTACTTTTTGTTTCCTGCCTGGCAGCCATTGCCCAGCAACAGTTACTACCACCTAATCAGTTTTTGGGATATGAACTTGGCGAGCGCTTTACCCGTCATCACCGCGTAGTAGAGTATTTTCAACATGTGGCCAGTGCCGTTCCTACTATTGAATTGTATAAGTATGGGGAAACATATGAATACCGCCCCCTGGTGTATGCGGTTATTGCATCGCCTGAAAATTATGCCCGCTTAGATCAAATCCGGTTGGATAATTTGAGGAGAACCGGGTTGGCTGAAGGTACACCGTCTACCAAAGTAGCTATTGTGTGGCTGAGCTATAATGTTCATGGTAATGAGGCCAGCTCGTTGGAGGCCTGTATGCAAACCTTGTATGAGTTGGCCGATCCAAACAATCCAAAATCAAAAGAGTGGTTAAAGAATACCGTGGTGATCATCGACCCGTGCATCAATCCCGATGGGCGCGACCGCTATGCGAACTTTTATAACCAGTATGGCAACCGTCCGGCCAATGCCAGTGGCGATGCCCGGGAACACCGCGAACCCTGGCCCGGTGGCAGAAGCAATCATTACTGGTTCGACTTAAACCGTGATTGGGCATGGCTTACACAAATTGAATCGCAACAGCGCGTAAAAATCTATAATCAATGGATGCCCCACGTGCATGTTGATTTTCACGAACAAGGGTATAATAACCCGTATTATTTTGCACCTGCTGCAGAACCCTATCATGAGGTGATTACTCCGTGGCAGCGCGAGTTCCAGATTACTATCGGTAAAAACCATGCAAAGTATTTCGATCAGCAAGGTTGGCTGTACTTTACCAAAGAGGTTTTCGATTTATATTATCCTAGCTACGGAGATACCTATCCTACGTACAATGGAGCCATTGGAATGACTTACGAACAGGCGGGTGGTGGCTTTGGCGGATTATCGATTACCACTCGCGAAGGCGATCCGTTAACCTTAAAGGACAGGCTCACGCATCATCACACTACCGGAATCTCCACAGTTGAAGTAACTTCTGTTAATGCTAACCGTGTAGTAGATGAATTTGAAAAGTATTTCAGAGAGAATAACTCCAACCCTGCCTCACCGTACAAAACATTTGTTATTAAAGGCGACAATAATCCGGATAAAATTCAACGCCTTACTTCGTGGATGGATGCCCATGGCATTAAGTATGGTCATCCATCTGCCGGAAAGGCAACACGAGGTTTTGATTACACTTCACAGGCCACCCAAAGTTTCAATGTAAGCACGGAGGATATTGTGATTAATATCTTTCAACCAAAGTCAAGATTTATTACCACGTTGTTTGAGCCACAATCCAAGCTCCCTGACTCCGTAACATACGATATTACCGCGTGGAATTTAATGTACGCTTATGGATTGAAAGGATATGCACTGAATGAGCGCATCAATCCTGGAAAAAATTATGTGGCGAAAGACGCGGCCAATGTGTCAGTTAATCAAAAACCTTATGCCTATATCTTCCGCTACCAAAGTCTGGCCGATGTTGAGTTTCTCTGTGCCTTAATGAATAATGGAATCAAAGTGCGTTCATCGTTAAAACCTTTTAAAGTAAACGGTGAAAGTTTTGATGCGGGCTCGCTGGTTGTTACCCAACGAAATAATGAAGGAATTGCAAACTTCGATCAGCTTGTACAATCGCTTGCGCGCGAGAAAAACAGAAAATGGTTTGCTGCAAGCACAGGTTTTGTAGATAGCGGAAAGGATTTCGGATCGGGCTATGTAAATTATCTAAAAGCCCCCCGCATAGCTGCACTGGTGGGTGACCAAACCTCTTCGCTTTCGGCTGGGGCTACGTGGCATTTCTTTGAGCAAGAGTTAAAATATCCCATCACGCAAATCGGCACTGATTATTTCAATTCAATAGAACTTAGAAATTATGATGTGTTGCTGGTGCCGGAGGGCCGTTACCGGATGTTTAATGAAGAAACGTTGAAGTCGGTACAGGATTGGGTTTCCAATGGTGGAAGATTAATACTTGTTTCCGGGGCACTAAATGCATTTGCCGATAAAAATGGTTTTGCCCTGAAGAAATATGCCACAGAAGACGCTAAAAAAGAAGCCGAGAAGAAGGACAAGGAAGAGCAAGCCAAAGATGTATTGATGCCATACGATGCTGCAGAACGCAAAGCTATATCACAATCAATTTCAGGAGCCATTTACAAGATCACACTGGATAAAACCCATCCATTAGCTTTTGGGTTGGGAGACACATATTACACCCTCAAGACAAACGAGTTGTACTTTGACTATTTACAAGGCGGCTGGAACGTTGGCGTAATCAAAGGCAAAGCAAAACCAGTGCAGGGATTTGCCGGATATAAAATCAACAAGAAAATGGACAACAGTTTTGTGTTTGGTGTGGAAGACAAAGGCCGTGGACAGATTGTGTACTTTGTTGATGATCCGTTGTTCCGTAATTTTTGGGAGAATGGTAAGATGTTATTCGCGAATGCAGTGTTTATGGTGGGGCAGTGATTCAAAATTCAAGGTTCAAAATTTAAGATTGAATTTTGAACCTTGAATCAAAAATTTAAAGTGCTGCTAACGCTGCATCATAATTTGGTTCCTGACCAATTTGCGGAACCAATTCAGTGTATTTTACTTTTCCGGTACTGTCAATAACCACAACGGCACGGGCACAGAGTCCGGCAAAACCTCCATCCGTTAACTCTACACCATAACTGGTGGAAAACCCGCGATTGCGAAAATCGGTAGCGGTTAGTACGTTGTTGATGCCTTCCGCAGCGCAAAAGCGCTTCATGGCAAAGGGTAAATCTTTGGAGACACAAAGCACAGAGGTGTTTGTGAGATTTGCAGCACGCTTGTTGAATTCGCGCACCGAGGCTGAACACACGCCCGTATCAACACTGGGGAAAATGTTCAGTACCAGGTTTTTTCCTGAAAATTGACTTAGGGTTACTTCTTTCATATCGCTGCCGGTGAGTATGAAATCCGGAGCCGTAGATCCAATAGAAGGTAAATCACCCAAGGTATTTACCACTTTCTCGCCAAGTTTAATTTGTGCCATAACAATAGTTTAGAGATTCAACATTCAAAATTCGTTAATCAACATTTGTCGATCAACAAAATTCTATTGACTAAAACAACATCCTTTTCATTTGGTTTAGTTGATCCCTTGTTTAATTCCTTTTTCAATGGCCGGAACACCCTTCTTCATCCAGTCGGGCATGGGCGCATCTTTCAGGTAGTGATCAAAATACTGCATCATGCGTTTGGCAAAATCAGTACGATGTTCGCGCTGCGTTAATCCATGACCCTGTCCATTATAGTTCAACATCCACACAGGCTTGCCAAGTCTGCGTAAGGCCATATAGAATTCAATGCCCTGGTACCACGGTACTGCACCATCGGCATCGTTGTGCATCATTAACACAGGAGTTTGCACTTTATCGACAAAAAAGATGGGCGAGTTTTCAATATAGAGCATGGGTTTTTCCCAAAGGGTTCCGCCCAATCGGGTTTGGGTTCTTTCATACTGGAACATCCGGCTCAGGCCGCTCTCCCACCGAATGCCACCATAAGCGCTGATCATATTTACTACAGGTGCTCCTGCCTCAGCTGCCGCAAATAAATTTGTACGGGTTACCATGTAGGCAATCTGGTAGCCACCCCAGCTGTGCCCTTGTATGCCGATGCGTTTTTCATCTACAAAACCTTTGGCGATGAGGGAAGTAACACCCGGCATGATGCAGTTCATGGCGCTTTCGCCCGGGTAACCAATTTTGTAAACAACATCCGGAACAAAAACAACATACCCGTTACTGGTATAAACTGAATAATTGATAGATGAACGAATTGGTGCCGGTGCGATATGCAGATATTGGTTGTCTGAATTTTTTTCATAGAAATAAACCATCATGGGATATTTCTTTTTCGGATCGAAGCCTTCGGGCTTGTAGAGTAATCCCTCTAATGGAATATTGTCCGCTGATGTCCATTGAACACGCTCCACTGTTCCCCAGAAGAATCGCTGCATTTGTGGATTGGCATTGGAAAGTTTTCTCGGAGTTGTAAAACTGAAATCCGTCACCCACACATCGGGGAATTCGCGAAAATTTTCACGGGTGAACAACAGGGTATTGGTATTACGCGCCTTTACCGGATTGGCATAGCGGTATTCGCCCAGCGTTAGCTTGATAAGCTTGCCGTCTTTGAGTGAAAGCTTATAGAAGCCAGATTGTTTGGTGGCTTCATTGAACGCAGTGAGTAAAAGTTCTTTTTCCGGATCAATAAATCGTTCTTCCGGATCAAGGCGAACGTAACGGAATTGTGTTTTCTCCTGTCTTCCGATTTTGGTCAGGTTAACAGGCGCTTTTTTATTTTCCGGGTCAAACGCCCAGATGTCGTAGCGGTCATAGGCAAGAAGCTGGGCATCATTGGCGGTAAAACCAGCAATTCCGTATGCCGGTGGATAGTAGGGATGATCATCCTCTTCATCAGCAAATTTTACGTTTAATCCGTCATTCAGCCTGACAGTCTTTTTCGTGTTAATCGAGTAACTGAAATATGAAGTATCCGGATTACTAAACCAGACTACATAGTTGGCGTTCGGGGAAAGGCGCGCATTGCCCTTTACTTTTTCTTTTATAATGTGTGTTGATCCGTCCTGAAGATTAACAAGGGTTAAATCTTTATATACATCTGTATCCCAGGTACGCATAACCAGGTAAGATGTTTCGTTTTCAGATAGTGCGAAACCAGCATTACCTTCATCTCCCAACTCAAGTGAAGGCAATGAAGGTTGTGCCAGCTGAACAATGTTGTTGTTGTTGAGGTGAATGGCTGCGATGTATGAACGCTTCTTGTCAGCCTCCAGTCTTCTGTTTTGTTGCGGATAGATGTAATCGTCTTTCCAGGTCCATACTTCAACGTTTACAATTTCTTCGGCAAGCAATGTGGTGTCCTGCACAACAGGTTTAGGGGATGACCCAAAAAATAATTTTGATCCATCTTTAGAAAAAAGCGGTGTATAGTTTTCATTAACAATCCAGTTTGTTGAAATGCCTGGGCTGCGTTCATCTGCAAGTAAACTTGCTGAGGCGTTTCCCTTTTTCCAGTGGTATAATTTGTAGTAACGGATTAAGGCTTTTGTAGTATCGGTATCGATCAGAAAGGCGGTTTGTGCTCCATCTTCGCTGATGGATAACCCCTTTACTTTGTATTTGCTTTTTACTTCAAACAGCGTTGTGAGTTGGTTGGATTGAAGATCGTACCAATACACCCCGGCTTTTAATGTTGAATCATTTCCTGTTGAGTGAAAGAGAAGTCCCTGCCCGAATTTGGCAAAGGCATAATCCTTCACATAGCCGAACTGGGATTCCTGGTTATTATTCAGGTTGCGGAGAACAAGCGTGTAGCCATTATCATCCGTATTCTTTTTAACCTTTTTTGGTTTGGCGGATTTCTTTGCTGTATCCGGTTTTGGTGGCTTCGGAGCCTCCAGTTGATAGGCCAGCCACCCTCCTGTTTTCTCCGGAAGTTTATATGATTTTACCGCTGGAATTTTTTCCGTCTTTCTGTTGGCAAAGGAATATATGCCGAGTGAGTCGGTGGGCAACTCTTCTTTTTTCTTTTTCTGTCTGCGCAGATCTTTCACCAATTCTTTCTGGGGTGTGATTTTGAATACAGCATATTTACTATCCCATGTCAGTGAAATGTTTGCTGCCCGGTGTGCCGAATCCTGCGTGAGTGTTTTCAAATTATGAAACACAGCTTTCCCATCACCATCCTGCGGATTGATGGTGTATGCAGCAAAAGCTCCATCGTTGGTTAAGGCCCGAAAGGTTATTTCTTTCCAGCTATTGTAGACATCGTGCGTCAGTGATTGTTTCTGAACCAGAACATTTGACTTGGATTTCTGGCTCCACACAGAAAATATTGTTACACTTAGTAGTACGCTTAGCAGTATTTGCTTCATAAGGCTTAGGTTATTCCATAAACATAAATAATTGGAATGACCAACTCAATTCATTTTTTATGACTGGAAGCAAAGAACTAAGAGTAGAATTTTTGAACTTATTTATAAGGGATATTAGCTACTGGCCCTTTAAGCTTACCCTTACACCCGTAGACCAATAAAATCCATTTTGCAGTGTTTCGGGTTGAGGAATGTCATTGACGATAATAGTGCCAGGGTTGACGGGGAACATCCAGGTACCTGATACGAAGAAGCGCACATTGTGAAGCCGGTATGTTACCTGCAGGCCGGCTTCGTAGTCAAGAATCTGGAATTTATCTGACTCAGTAAGGTATACGTCATAGGTTGGTTGCGGAGGTTGTTGTCCATTTTTTCCTTTGCCCGAGCCTTTTCCAAACCCTGATTGCGGACTGCGATACTGATAGTATTGATCATAGTATTTCTGGCTGCCCAGGTTCATGGTGAAGGATGGCAGAATAGTGAGTTTATTTCGTAGTAAGAAGAACATCCGGCTTATGTCCAACCCAACAAACAGGTCGGTACCATCGCTTACACCCAAACTGGCATCGGCAAACAACATGAATGCATCGAAATCATAGCCTGCATAAGCATTAATGTAGGTGCTCATTTCAGCTTGAACGACATAACTCTCATCGCTGAAGAGGTATTCAGTCAAAGATGCTCCCAACGCAAATTTTTCTCCGTAATAATCATAGCCACCAGTGAAGGCAATCATATCTATCCGCCCCTGATCCTTGTTAGTCAGGTATGACAGGCTGCTGCGGATAAAGAAGCCTGATTTGTGATAATATGCAAGAGATGGAGTGAGGTAAGGTGCAGCCGCAGAATCGGAACGGCCCATAAAGTAATAGTCGCTGGTGTAGCGCAATCCAATACGCAGTTCAGATTTCTTGTTGCTAATTGAATCGTACGGCACTTTCCTTGAGGATTGTGCTGATCCTGCCAGCGAAAAAATTGCGAAGATGATTGTCAGAAGGGTATGTTTCATGGCAGGAAATTCAAGGGCTGCTCGTTAAGCCACTCTACCTAAGATAAGCAGGCTGTATCGCCTAAAGCGATACAGCCTGAAATACAGGAATCAGTTTTTCCCTTTCTTTTGTTCACCCTTTTGTTGGGTCTTTTCTTTTCCTTTCTCTGCAGGACCCATCTGTTGTCTTTCTCTTTCCTGAATTCTCATTTCCATCTGCTGACAGAATTTTTCCTGATTCTCGTACATTTTACCGTCCGGATCGAGGCACTCGCCATCTCTCAGCTGAAGACGTTTTCCATTTTTCAGTTGATAAGAGCCATCAGTATTGATAACAGTGCCATTTTTCAATTTCATCTGTTCCCGAAGCTGAGCTTGTTCCTGATTTTTCACTTGAAACATCTGACCATTTTGGTACATGAAGTGCTCTTGTGCCATGGCCTGGTTACGGATTTGTGCTTGTGCCCTGAATTGCTCCTGGTTCTGGTACTTGAGACCATTCATATCCAGGCACTCACCGTCCTTCAACCTGAGCTGTTTCTGGTTTTGCAGTTGATAGGTTCCGTCTGGATTAACCAAGGTTCCGTTATTCAGACGGAGTTGGGTCATTAGCTGAATCTGCTGTTGATCACGTACCTGATACATCTTGCCATCTTTAAGCATCAGGTGCTCCTGTAGTTGTGAGCGATTCTGATCTCTGTTTTGCGCTTGAACTGAAAAGCTTGCCAACAGAATAACGAATAATAAGCTCATGAGCTTTTTCATAGTCCCTCCTTTTTTGTTTGTTCTTCAATTACACCGTGAAGTTGAAACTCATTTGGTAAAAAGTCGGTAACATGAATCACACAAAAACAATGACTTTTGTCATGATAGAATGAGAACCACAAAATAAAAAATGCTCCTCCGCGGAGCATTTTGTACGTAAAAGTTGACGTTTCTTGCAGTCAATTTTTGCTCCAATCACAAAATTCCAATGTCATGCCAATGGGCTGACCCGGAGGAGGTGATAGCAGGTTTTCAGCTTCGTACTTCTCCGGATTTTCACGAAACGCCTGAATTAAACTCAACGCATAGGCATAATGGGCTTTCCAACTTTCGTTGGTTGTTGATTTTGTTTTTTCCATTAGCCACACTTTTAACTGATCAATCTTTAGCGAAGCAACAGCCCGTGCCTGTGCCGAGGCATTTTGATTATTGTTGAGTTTGATCAGATTATTCAGCACACTATGGTTTACAGTCATTTGCAACAAGCCTTCGTAGCCGGATTTGTTTGCACTCTTAAAGGTGGTGTTGATGATTTTATCAATCACATTTTCCAGTGAAGGCTGCTGATTGTTCAGAGCATTATGTTGAACTAATCGTGTTGCACGGGCAGGATGAAAGATCAATCCAAACACCATGTCGGAAGCACTTTCAGCATAGGCCAACGGATCAAACGTTAGATCGGTCCGGGTGCGCATCACTTCGCGCGTACGTGGATAGCCAATAGGATGGGGCGGAATATTTTTTATCAGATCAGCTGGTAATGAAAGTGCCTGTGGCGAAATAGTATTGAGTAGCGCATCCAGAGCTTTTTGTTGCTGAGCAGGAGAAACCATTTCGGTTACCGGCTGCCCATCTCCCCGCAGTGCATAACGGTAGTTCAACCCTCCGATAATTTTCGAAGCGGCCTCCGTTTGATAGCGATGAAAGAAAAAAATCGGTACAAGCGCTTCCTCCAGTAAAGCCATGGGTGTTCCTTCACGAATGTTCTTCTCGCCAAAATTTTTAAGCGCCAACGCCCGCACCTGCATCACGCGGTTTAACTCATCGGTTGCATCGGCACCATTATCCCACAGGTGCGCATACGGATGTGCACTGCCGGCAGGACGGGCATCCTGATCGGATAGAAAGGTTAAACCTTGCTTTAAACCGTCCTGAAGAATTTTATTCAGTGCAGCATCTTCATTAGTTCCTTCCGGAAAATGGGAATAGCCATACATCACCGCCACTTTATCCCACGCTCCGATTTTATCATCATAGGATTTACTCAGATCAATCTTTCCATCTTTAATGGTAGCAATAGGATGCGGATAGTCCATTACCGAAGCAAGGTTTTCGGTGCTGGAGGCATAGCTATGGGCAATACCAATGGTGTGACCAACTTCATGGGCAGAAAGCTGGCGCAAACGTGCGAGGGCCATTTCCTGCATATAAGGAGGGACTACTTTTCCGTTTTCGTAAGGTGCCAGCAATCCTTCTGCAATCAAAAAATCCTGACGAACACGAAGTGAACCCAGCGACACATGGCCTTTAATGATTTCACCGGTGCGCGGATCGCTCACCGATGCGCCATACGACCATCCTCGTGTTGAGCGGTGCACCCATTGAATAACATTGTATCGCACATCCATAGGGTCGGCATCTTCAGGCAGCATGTCAACACGAAAGGCATTGATAAACCCGGCCGCTTCAAACGCCTGGTTCCACCAGCGGGCGCCATCCAGCAAAGCCGAGCGAATGGGTTCAGGGGTGCCACGATCCAGGTAATAGATGATCGGTTCAACCGGTTCGCTCATGGCCGCACCCGGATTTTTCTTCTCTAGCCGATGTCGGTTGATAAAACGTTTTTCAATCGGTTCGTGAATGGGTGTAGCATAATCGTAATACGAAGTGCCAAAGTAACCGGCACGCGGATCGAACTTGCGTGGCTTGTAGTTTTCATCAGGAAGCTGAACAAACGAATGGTGTTGACGAACCGTTACCACATTGGGTGTTGGCGTTACACTGCGAATGTACCCACCCGTTGCCTGTCCGGTGAATGTAAGCGTAACCTCCACTTCGGTGTTTTGCGGAAAGTTTTTCGTGCGCGGTAAATAAAACGCTGAGCGGGATTTATCCAGCGAATAATTTCCTTGTTGTTGACTGCGCAACCTGCCGATTACATCGTGCGCATCCTGTAAATAAAAATCTGTTGCATCAACCAATACCTTGTCTTTTTCTTCTGCGGTAATCGCGAAGCCCCATATTACGGATTGTGCAAAGGCTTGTTCTACAGCGTTGCGTTCATCCACATTAGCGGTGATCGCCCGAAAGCGATAGTTGGGTTGAACCAGTAAAACTTTTGGCCCCCTGCGTTCAAACTTTACGATCCGGTCATCGCCCAATTGTCCGCGGTCAAGCCCAATATCATTCGAACCAATACCTGCCGGCAAAGAATTGACATACAGAAATTCGGTATTGAACTTATCGATGACAAGAAAAATCTTGTCTTGTTTCTCATCATAGTAAAAATCGAAGTAGCCGGAAAAGTGTTTCATGCCCGATACTTTGGCCGCAATGCCGGTGGCTTGTGGCGTGGGCGCAGGTTGTGATTCGGCTTTCTTTTTCTGAGCGAAGGTTAAGCCGAAAACAAAAAGCAGGGAAAGCAGGAGAATATTTTTCATGACTGAATTTTAGCAATTGAGAAAACTACTAAGAATTACAAGCACTCCAAAACCATGTTACAGGAACGGATAAGGGTTTTTTTGTACCTTGGTTTATATGTTTGGTTTCTTTAAATCATCGAACAAGGTAAATGTAATGGACAAGGTGTGGATGACCAGTGCCGCCCGGTTGCAGGCATGCCGGGCTATGCACAATGCTAATCCGAAATGTCTTTTTATTGCCTGGTTTCCGGAAAGTGCAACCATGTTGAAACAGGCTATTCCGGAAGGTTCAGTTGTGCTGGCAGAAGACGTTGATCTTCAAAAAATTCAGGACCGGATGGTGGTTTTTACCGAGCATTACCCGCTTCAGAAAACCGAAGAGCAGCTTTTTTTAAGGCTTAACCTCAAAGAAGTGCCGGTACTTTCAGCACTGGATGAGCCTTTGTTTAAATTTTTTGGCGGGGAGCGTATGCAGGAACTGATGAAACAACTAGGCATGGGAGACAATGAAATCTTGGGTCACTCCATGATAACCTCGGCAATTAAAAATGCGCAGCGGAAATTGGCGCAACGTGTTTTCTCAGAACAAAAAACAAACTCGCAAGAGAAGTGGTTTCAATTGAACTTTACAGCCTGAATCCGTGTACTTTTATAAATAAACTCTACTCCTATGATCAAAAAGATTCTCCTCGGTATTGGTGTACTTATTCTTATTGTGGCCGGTTACGTTGGCTACATGATGCTGACCACACGAAGCCATAGTCCGGCAGCGGTTGCTGAATTTAAAGATGGTGACTTTCTCATTCAGGTAAATTATTGTCAGCCCTTTAGGAAAGGCCGCCTCATTTTTGGCACCGAAGCTGAAGGAGCGCTTGTTCCGTTTGGGAAGAAGTGGCGCACAGGCGCAAATGAGGCTACCGAAATCAGTTTCAGTAAAGATGTAATGATGGATGGAAGGTTGTTAAAGGCTGGCCGTTATTCATTGTACACAATTCCAAATGACTCGGACTGGACCGTAGTGTTCAATAGCAACCTGGGGTACTGGGGCGCCAAACTTGGTGGAGATCCATTTGAAGAAAGCAAGGATGTGATGCGGGTGTCTGCTACTGTAAGAAATGATTTGCCTGAAATTGAGCAATTTACCATTTCATTAACCCCTGCCGATAGTTTGGTCAACATGCATTTTTACTGGGAAACCACACGGGCAACGCTATTGATTCAGCGGGTACAATAGTTAATTCTTTTCAAACTGTTCTAAGGCTTTTCGTTGTTCCTCAGGAATGGCAATTGTTTTTTCGTGGGCGTAGTCATAACAAACCAGTACCGCATTGCCTTGCGCAACCATTTCTTCCTGGTTTTGTTTTTCGCGAACGATGACCCAATCGAGGGTAAGGCTTTTGTTGCCGATACGGGAACAACGGGTGTATACAAAAATTGTATCGTGTAAAAACACGGGGGCTTTGTAATCAATTTCTATACGCGCGAGAATGATGCCTACTTGCTGGCTCCATTTTTTATCGGTGCCCACCACATCTTCAAAATATTTTACGCGGGCAATTTCAATGTAGGTGAGATAATTCGCATTGTTAACATGTCCCATTTTATCAATATCCTTGAACCGGAGTTGTATGGGAAATTTGTGTTTGAAATTTTGCATGGGTAAATATAGCAAACGCGATAATGAATAGCTTGAAATCAGCTATTGTCCGTAACCTCAACCCGAACCGCGTCACTTAGTGGCTTGAGTACAGCCATCAGCTTTTCTTTATTTTTGGTTTTTTGAAGATGAATTTTTTCTCCGTTGCTGAATTTCAGGTAAGCGTTATAAATGGTATCTTCAAACGTAGAAGAATGCAATGTGCGAGCTGTGTACATTTGCTGACTTTCCTTTGATCGGTTGATGAAGATTCTTTCAATGTGATCGTAGGACTCAAATCTTCCGGTTTTGAAAAAGAAGAATGACGTGTACTCGCGGTAGGTTTTATTTGCCGGGTTGATTTCAGTGCCTTCAGCGGTTACCAATGCAAAAAATCCGGCTACACCTATGATAATCGTAACCCATGGATTTGTTTGCCAGGCACTTAATCCAAGAATTATGGCACAAGCAGCTAATAGTCGAAACGTCCAGGGTAGCAGCAAACCAAACCTGATATCAATCATAGCTTCTATGAATAGAAAGTGTGAAGCTAATGATTTTCTTAAATCCAGAAACTACTACTCATCCCGCAACACCTCCACCGGGTTGGTTAATGCAGCTTTTACTGAGTGATAGCTGGTGATAAGCATGGCTACGACCAACGTACTTAAGCCGGTTACAACAAAAATCCAGATGGACGGGGTTATGCGATAAGCGAAGTCCTGTAACCACTGTTGCATCAGCCAATACGAGAATGGCGCACCGATTACGAATGCAACAAGTATTAGCCAGGTATACCCTTTCGAGATGAGTTTGAGAATGTCCCACACGGATGCTCCGGACACTTTGCGTATCCCGATTTCCTTGGTGCGTTGTTCCAGCGCATATACAATCATGCCCAATAAACCCAAGGCTGCAATCATGATGGCAAGTACAGCCATTACCGTGAGTACACTTCCAAACTGCTGCTGGGATTTGAATGATTCGGCAAAAGCTTTATCGACAAAGTAATAATCAAAAGGTGTATCACCAGCATGTTGTTTCCATACCTGTGCAAGTTCAGATAGTGTTTTTTCCCACGCCTCACCTGACTGGGGCTCAATACGCAGGGTAAGGTATTGCCTGCCTTCAGCGTAAAGGTTTTTGGTGGTCACATGAAAGACAGCCATAGGCTCAATTGGGGTAGACAACGGCCAATAGTTAAAGTCGGCCATTACACCAATAATCTCAAAGGAAGTATTTTGATACGTAAGCTTCTTGCCGAGCACTGACTCATCCACATTCCACCCTATCTTTTTGATAGTTGACTCATTAACAATTACCCGTTCAACATCACCGGGGTTATCAATTGAAAAATTCCGTCCAATTTTCAATTGCACGCCCAACGTGGGCAGGTAGCGTTCATCAGCACTGGTAAAGTTCAGCGGAAATCTGATTTCGCTGTTTTCTTCAA
Source organism: Flammeovirgaceae bacterium UBA2366 (assembly GCA_002344065.1). Taxonomy (GTDB): domain Bacteria; phylum Bacteroidota; class Bacteroidia; order Cytophagales; family Cyclobacteriaceae; genus UBA2336. Next base: position 128,780 of record DDTK01000002.1, on the reverse strand, counting down.
CCCCGAAGGAATCGCCTCCCCAAATGCGGGGCGGAACAGAAGTGCACAACGTGGCATTACGCACACCCGGAACACTCAGTGTGGCATGCGTAAGACTTTCACCACTCGTGAGTGTCTCCACATGCCGGAGCACCAGCAGGTTTTCACGATTAAACCCGATGTCTTTGTCAGCAACAAATTTCAACTGCTGAAATACAACGGCTGTACAGATAATGAGGATGATGGAAACACTGAATTGAAATACAACCAACGCGTTGCGAAATGTTTTTCCCTCGCGTCCTGTTTTTACTTTTCCCTTCATGGCTTCCACGGGGTGGAACGTGCTTAAAAAAATGGCCGGGTAACTGCCCGACACGATGGCCATCAGCAATACAAGTCCTGCAGCAACAAGCATCAGGTTGCCATCCAAGAGGTTTAATTGAAGTGACTTCTCTGTGATCAGGTTGAATCCCGGAAGAAACATTTGCACAAGGGCAATTCCAGCCACCAATGCTATAAAGCAAAAGATACACGCTTCGAAGAAGTATCCGAGGCTTAACTCCTTTTTACCAAGTCCCAGAATTTTTCTGACTCCGGCTTCTTTGAGCCTGCGTGTAAACTGCGCGGTGGACAGGTTCATAAAATTGATGCAGGAGAGGAGTACAATAAAGACAGCAGCGCCAATGAAAGAGTAAATTACCGTACGGTTGCCAGAGTTGCTCAACCTGTTGATCACTTCTTTATCGGGCAAGTGAATTTTTGTCATCGGCTGTAGAAACAACTCCCACTTTTTACCGGCAGCGATGTACTCATCCCATGTTGTATTGAACGCGTTTTTCAGTGTTTGTCCCGCATGCTTCTGCGGAATCTTTTCAAGTTTGGCGCGCACCTGGTTAACATCGGCAGTAGGGTTAAGCTTAATGTATGTTTCCAACTGTGTCCACACCCAACTCCACGTTCTCAATACAGCCGGGAAGCTCTTCATGGAAATCAGTACATCAAACCAGATGTATGAATTGTCGGGCGTATCTTCAGCAATACCTGTTACTTCGTATGTTTTTGGTTCACCATCAGGCCCCTCAATACGCACCAGTTTTCCCATCGGGTCTTCATCGCCAAAGTACTTTTTTGCGGTGGACACCGTCATCACCACGTTGTTGGCCTGCTCGAATACCGATTCTATATTTCCTTTGATCAACGGAAAATTAAACACCCTGAAAAAATTGGAGTCGGCTGCCAGTACGTGGGTTTCTTCAAAGGTGATCACATCATTATTGCCTGCCACGTAGGAGATAAAAAAATTACCGGTCGTGTGAATGCTGGTGATCAGATCGATCTCCGGCAACTCTTCCTTAAGGGCGTAGGCCACACCAGGGCCTGTTGAAGCGAACTGGCTGTTGTTGTTTTCTCCCCAGATAAAGGTTTGGTTTACCCTGTAAATGCGATCAACATCATGATGAAACCGGTCGTAGCTGAATTCATGATCAACATAAATATAAATGAGAAGTGTTGCCGCTATACTTACCGTTAAGCCCAGCAGGTTAATGGCAGAAAATAGTTTTTGGCGCTTCAGGTTGCGGAAGAAGAGGAGTAGTGTGTATTTGAGCATGGTTCAGGCTTGATTTCATGCGAGCATTGCCAAAGCCGTACCAGCATGTTTTCAGGCTGTTTTAGGAGATTTTATCTTAGGCGACTGTTCACGAACGAGATGAGTTGTTCGATTCCGGGACGTTAATAGAAGCCATCTCAAAAATCAAATATTGAAACCACAAAGCGCACAAAGGTCAGCACAAAGGGCACAAAACCCAATAATTCAACGGTTGATACTTTGTGAAACTTTGTGCATTCTTCGTGCTCTCCGTGGTTAAAGTTATTTTTGAGATGGCTTGAAGTCAAAAATTCCGTGTGTTGTTTTCAACGTTACCTTTTTTGCGACCGCCTTCTCCACCCGTCCAATCACCTTTGCATCAACACCAAAGTTTTTTGAAATGTCAATTACCTGCTGCGCAAATTTTTCATCCAGGTACACTTCCATGCGGTGGCCCATGTTAAACACTTTGTACATTTCCTTGAGATCAGTTCCGCTAACGCCATGAATGAGTTTGAACAGCGGGGGGATGTCAAAAAGATTGTCTTTGATCACATGAAGAGAATCAATGAAGTGAAGCACTTTTGTTTGCGCACCACCGCTGCAATGCACCAGCCCGTGAATATGCTGACGAAGCTCTTTGAAAACTTCCATCATGATGGGCGCATACGTTCGTGTTGGCGACAACACCAGCTTACCAACATTTAAAGGCGTAGCGGGAAGATCATCCGTCACTTTATATTTTCCGCTGTACACGAGGTCAGCAGGAACATCTTTGTCATACGATTCAGGATATTTTGAAGCATATTCTTTTGTAAACACATCATGGCGCGCTGAAGTAAGACCGTTACTGCCCATGCCGCTGTTATACTCGCTCTCATAAGTGGCTTGTCCGTAGGAAGCTAATCCAACGATAACATCACCAGCTTTAATGTTACTGTTGTCGATTACATTACTCCGCTTCATGCGTGCAGTCACCGTACTGTCGACAATGATGGTTCGAACAAGGTCGCCCACATCGGCTGTTTCGCCACCGGTACTTCGGATATTAAGTCCGTATTTTCTCAGCATTTCCAACACTTCTTCTGTGCCGTTGATAATGGTTGAAATCACTTCACCGGGAATGAGATTTTTATTGCGGCCAATGGTGGAAGAAAGTAGAATGTTATCCGTTGCACCCACACAAAGCAAATCATCCACATTCATGATGATCGCATCCTGCGCGATACCTTTCCATACCGATAAATCACCGGTTTCTCTCCAGTATACGTAGGCTAATGATGATTTTGTACCTGCCCCATCGGCATGCATTACGGTGCAGTACTGCGGATCGCCACCCAGGTGATCTTCTACAATTTTGCAGAAGGCTTTCGGATACAAGCCCTTATCAAGCTTGCTGATGGCCTGGTGAACATCTTCTTTGCTGGCGGATACCCCGCGCTGGTTGTAGCGATCGGACATGGAAAATAATTGAACGCCCAAAGGTATGGCTTCTTTTGCAAAAATGAGGAATGCCAGAAGGTTAACTCGTAATCGAGTTAATCTTTCGTATGAGTTTGTCTACTTCGTGGGCTTTTTCGCTTACCTGTTCTAACCCCGGCTGTTCATTCTGCATCAAGTTCACCAGCCCCAGAATCCGGCAAACGGGACCTCTTAAAATGTGCGCGTTTATAAAAGCATACTCTTCAAGCTGGCAATTCTTTTCTTCAATCTTCTGAATTCGCCTATCGATGAGTTGCTCCAGGTTTTCGTTGATGGATAAAGTTTCTTCCTGACTATACCTCAGACTATCATTTTGCCGGATCAATGTATTGTTAATGGATTTTAACTGCACATTTCTATGTTCCACACGTTTCCGGTAGCCGGTATATTTATTTTTCATATGAGTTAGAAAAGCAATGATAATCAACGCCTCAACAAAAAAATCAACCGGAAGTTGTTGTGTATTTACAACAGCATGATTGTAGACATCTATTCCTGTAATTTCCGGGAGTAGCGTTAGCAGAAAAAAAATTCCGCCATACAGTATCAAAACAAACGCTTTAGCAATGCCGGAAAGGGTTAAAATTATCCAGCTTATGTAAACAAAAAGTATTATGGGCACGGTACCCGCTAATCCGCCAAACTCACTCCAAAAATAAATCAGTGCAGGCAATAAGGTTACATGGAGAATTATAGCTATCCATTTATGCGAACCAGAATATTTATGATTTAAGAGGAGAAGAATTAAAAAGAAAAAGGTAAGACCAATATTTAAACCCAGGCTTGTTGATTTGGCCATGAAACTGTTCACCAATTGGTACGCTTGATAAAAGCACGCCAGTATTAATCCAAACTGAAGAATGCTCCGCTCAAGTTGCGCTCTCATGGTACCTTGTATTTTTACGGTCAATTGGAATATTATTATCCAGGTTGGTATAAATGGATTTTGCAATAGCCTCCAATTCCTTGCCTGTGCCCTTTAAATAAACCGTGTAGGGTGAACTTTCATCGATGGCATTAATTGTTCTAACCAACTCCTGTACGGGTTGAATTAATTCCTGTTGATTCGTTTGAATGAAATTTTCGATGGCCTGATTTTTCACCTGAAGCGTTACGGATCTTCGGCTAACTTCGCTTTCGAGGTTGGCTTGCGCGCGCTTTAAGGCGTCATTTTTCTCCGCCAGCAAGCGGTTTAATTTTCGTGATTCCCGCACCCGCTCACCTAACAGGTCATTCAATTTGGTGAGGCTTTCTCCTTTCTGCACGGTTACTTCTTTCAGGTAAAAAGTGAAAAATGAGAGCGTGAGCAAGGTAAACCAGAAGTCGGATGATTGCGGATGCTGATGGATGAAAAGTGGCTCAAGTATCGGATGATCCAAATATTCCAGCATCAGGATGATAAGCAAAACAAGGAGATGAAAAGACACCGTAATGACCCTGGCGCGATGGTTGTAAATCATAATGAGGATAAACAAACCCGAATAGTAGTTAAACTTGCTATAGCCATCCACTCCCCCAAATTGAATGAAATTCAGCGCCAGCAGCAGGGTTAAAATGAAACCAATAGCAATGTGAATTTTTTCAAGAGGTTTTCGCCAGGTGACGTATAGCACGACCAAAAGAATAAGCAGAACACCAGTATCAACCAGTAATTCTTCAGGCCTTTTGCCTTTAAGTAGATCAATACTAACAGCCACGCTCACTCGAAATGAGCCTAATCCACAAATCAGTAAAATGATCTGTGATTCAAAAGTAAGATTCTGAATCCGGTGCCGTATTTCAGTAATGCTCATGTGATTAAAGCAACAGTAAGACTAAAGCATTGCAGATTACCAAAACTTTATCAAATGAACCCACGGATGCCTACGAAATTGTTTCTGATGACCATCATTGATCTGCCCGTAGGGTATCCAGGTAAAGCTCTTCAACTTTCTTTCTTGCCCAAGGAGTTTTTCTAAAAAAGGAAAGACTGGATTTAATGCTGGGGTTATTCAGAAAGCAATTCACAGGAATTCGGGCTCCCAGTTCATCCCATCCATAGCGATCTACCAAAAAAGTAAGGATAACCTCAAGTGTCTTGCCGTGCAGCGGATTGTTGGGTTGTTCTTCTTTCATCATAGTCTATGCCCGGATTGCATGAAGAGAAACGGAATAGTCTGCACGAAAATCTTCTGGCAGTTTATCAAGTACACTGTTTATTTTTTTGAGTTGCTGATGATACAGGTTAAACAATACAGTTCCGGGTGTTAGGAGAACATTCTTAGCCCTGATTTTCTCACAAAAATAAATGCGGAGTTCCAGTTCGGTTTGTGGTAAGCCAGAATACCGGATGTATTTGTTGGTAACACGCAGAATTTTTCGAACCATCTTTTTAACAATGTATAAGTTCCGGTCAGGCAACTCATCGAACAGGGAATCTATTTCTGCTTTTATATTCCGGATGTATCCGGGTTCATCGCTGGCATCAAATAAAAGATAGCCTAGTAATTCCTTGTTTTCTTTTTTGTATTTGGCCAAACGCAGACAAAGGTTTTGCAAGGTAGCCTCATCCAGTGTTTGCAGTTCTTTTTTAATCTCGCTTAAGGAGGCATGGCTCATACTAACCTGAGTTTTCGGTAAACATCCCAAACAACTATACCAACACAAACTGAAATGTTCAGTGAATGCTTGGTACCCGATTGTGGTATCTCCAGGGCATGGTCAGCTAATTCAATCACTGCCTCACTCACACCATGAATTTCGTTTCCAAAAACGAGGCAAAGTTTTGTGTTTTCTGATGGCGTAAAAGTGTGTAGCGGGATACTGGCATTGGTTTGTTCAATGACAATAATAGAATAGCCCTTTTCTTTTAGCTGCTGTACGGCCAGTTCGGGTTTTTCTGCATACTCCCAGTTGACTGACTCTGTGGCGCCCAAAGCAGTTTTATGGATCTCCCGGTTAGGGGGTGTTCCGGTAATTCCGGTGAGGTAAATTTTTTCAATACGAAAGGCATCTGCCGTGCGAAAGGCAGAGCCTACATTGTGCAGGCTGCGCACATTATCCAACACGATACAAACAGGAATTTTTTCGACTTCTTTAAACTGATCTACCGAAATGCGGCCGAGTTCTTCGAGCTTCAACTTCTTCATTCCCCAAAAGTATGCATTTGGGTTTACTCCGGCTTGTCTATTTCATGGATTAGGGATTGAAGCTGGTTCAGGTATTTGTCGTAAGAAATCTTGTACATCCATTTAGTCAGGTAATAGCAAAGCGGTGTAAGCACAGCGGCAGCGATAAACATGATTACGATAATCCGCGTATCGCGGATATCCTCTTCGAAATTCTGGTGTATGGAAAGCCCCATCATATAACCGGCAATGGCACTGAACGGATAAATGAAAAGGCTGGCTTTCTCCTGAAAGCGGATTGATTTATAAACAACGGAATGGATGTTTTGCAGGGCAGCTTTCAAAGAACCCTCAAGGGCTTTTTGCCACTGCAACTTCAGGTTAAGATAGGTGATATAGTTGTACCACGTAAAAAATACATAAGCGCCTATAACAATGCCGATAAACAGTTTTACCAGCCACGGATCAAACAGGAATATCAACACCACGAACATGAGCAGGAAGACAACGGCAAAGACCAGAGTTGTTTCCAGGCTTTTCTTCAATCTGATTACCGGGTGCTTGGAGCGGCTTTTTTCCGGGTGCTCAACGGCCTTCCAGATGGAAGGTTTCTCCAAATGCTCTTCTTCCAGTTTTTTCCACGCCTCACGCAAGTCCATACTTAATTCAACTTTAATTTTTTTGTAAGGGTTTCTTTTATGCGGTGCAGTTTTACAGCCACATTATTTTTTGTTAACCCGGAGATTTCAGCAACCTCTTCATTTTCGTATCCATCCAGGTGCAGGGTAATAATCATCCTGTCAATTTCCGACAGTTCACGTATGGCGAGGTAGAGCGCTTCACTATCCTCAGTTCTGCCATGCGGGTCGTGCGTTCCCCCGAATTTTTCAAGGTGCTCACTGGGTTTTACCAAAACCTGCCTCCGTTTAAAAGTCAAAACAGTATTCAGGCTAACCCGGTAAAGCCACGTTGAAAATTTTGATAACCCGTTAAACCGGGCATACGAACGCCAGGCTTGCAGGTGTATCTCCTGAAATAAATCCTGCTCATCTTCCGGGTGGTTCACATACAAGCGAATCACCTTAAAGATGATTCCCCGGTTTTCGCGCATCAAGGCTGTAAACTCCTTTTCGGTTGTGGTCATTCCCAAAAGTTTTTACTACAACAACCGGGAAAACAAAATGCCTAACCCAAATCAAAATAAATATGTTACCAACCATGAGTAACGTATCAGGTACAACTATTACAGCCCTGGTTTAATACTTTGCCATCAAAGGCTATTCTTATATTTGCCAACATGGCTTTAAAGCAATCCGTAGAAACCCCCCTCATGAAACAGTATAACGCCATTAAGGCGAAATATCCGGGGGCTTTGTTGCTTTTTAGGGTGGGCGATTTTTATGAAACCTTTGGTGAGGATGCCATCCGGGCTGCCAACGTGCTGGATATAACCCTGACTAAGCGCGGAAATGGCTCTGCCTCTGAAATTGAACTGGCGGGGTTCCCGCATCATGCACTGGACACGTACTTGCCAAAATTGGTGAGGGCCGGAAACCGCGTAGCCATTTGCGATCAACTGGAAGACCCTCGCTTTGTAAAAGGTATTGTAAAGCGAGGTGTTACAGAATTGGTAACGCCCGGGGTTTCATTTAATGATAATGTTCTTGAAAAGAAGCAGAATAACTTTTTGGCTTCTGTATTTGCCGGAAAGCAAACATTTGGTGTTTCTTTTCTTGATATCAGCACGGGTGAATTTTATGTGGCCAGTGGAAATGAAACGTACATCAATAAACTCATTCAAAGTTTTGCACCAGCCGAAATTATTTTCTCCAAGAGCCAACGCGAAGTATATGAAAAAAAGTATGCTGATGATCATGCCACCTTTGCACTTGACGACTGGGTCTACGCATATGATTTTACGCAGGAAAAATTATTAAACCAGTTTAAAACCGCTACCCTTAAAGGTTTTGGTATTGACGGTTTGAATGAAGCCATCATCGCAGCAGGCGCTATACTCTATTATCTTGAAGCTACCGAACACAAGGACACACAACATATTGCCTCCGTTTCGCGCATTGATGAAGACAAGTATGTGTGGCTCGATAAATTTACGATTCGAAACCTGGAACTTATTTCATCGCCTTTCGAAGGGGGCGTTCCGCTGATTCAAATTCTTGATCATACAGTTACCCCCATGGGCTCGCGCCAGCTACGAAAATGGATAGTGCTTCCGCTGAAGGATAAACCGTTGATTGAGGAACGATTAAGGGTCGTTGACTTTTTCTTCAAACAACAACAGCTGGCTGACAAAATTAATGAAGAACTTCGTCACATCGCTGATCTGGAACGCTTGATTTCAAAAGTTGCCGTTGGTCGGATTAATCCGAGGGAATTGTTGCAATTAAAAAAATCATTGCAGCGCACAGCCCCTGTTAAAAATTGGCTGACGCAACAGCCCTCTCCCGAATTAAAGAAACTTAGCGATCAACTGAATCTGTGTGAGTTTTTAGTGGAGAAGATTGAAAAAGAACTACGCGAGGATGCACCCATGCTTACACACCAGGGGAACATTATTAAAGATGGTATTCATGCCGAATTGGACGAGTTGCGCAGTATCGCCTTTTCCGGAAAGGATTATTTATTGCAAATTCAAAAGCGCGAGATTGAACGTACCGGAATCAACTCGCTGAAGATTTCCTACAACAAGGTTTTCGGGTATTACCTTGAAGTAAGCAATGCAAACAAAGATAAAGTTCCTGCTGATTGGATACGAAAACAAACGCTGGTCAATGCCGAACGCTACATTACAGAAGAACTGAAAGTTTACGAAGAAAAGATTTTGCATGCCGAGGATAAGTTGGTTGTCATTGAGCAAAAGCTATTTCAGGAATTGGTACAACAGGCTGGAGATTTTGTAGCGCAAATCCAACAAAATGCGCGAACATTGGCCGTAGTTGATTGCCTGCTTTCATTTACCCACGTTGCACGACTGAACAACTACTCACGCCCGGAAATCAATGAATCCACAACCCTTGATATAAAGGCGGGTCGCCATCCGGTAATTGAAAGACAATTGCCGATTGGCGAAAGCTATGTGCCCAACGATGTATACCTCGATAACGAAACACAACAGATATTGATTATCACCGGTCCGAATATGGCAGGTAAATCGGCATTGTTGAGGCAAACGGCCTTGATTGTGTTGATGGCGCAGATCGGCAGTTTTGTGCCGGCCGATAGTGCGCATATTGGTATTGTGGATAAAGTCTTTACGCGCGTGGGGGCTTCGGATAATTTATCAAAGGGCGAATCCACCTTTATGGTGGAGATGATTGAAACGGCCAGCATTCTCAACAACCTGAGCAACCGCAGTTTGATTTTGATGGATGAAATCGGCCGTGGCACATCTACTTATGATGGCGTTTCCATTGCCTGGGCCATTGTAGAATACCTGCATCAGCATAAGGAATTCAAACCTAAAACACTTTTTGCCACACACTATCATGAACTTAATCAATTGGCAGAGGATTTTGTGCGTGTAAAAAATTTCAATGTGAGCGTGAAGGAGGTAGGAGATAAAATCATTTTCATGCGCAAGTTGAAGGAAGGTGGTAGCGAACACAGTTTTGGTATTCATGTGGCGCAACTGGCGGGCATTCCCAACAAGGTGGTGATCCGCGCGAATGAAGTTTTACATTTTCTGGAAAAGGAGAAACACAAAAACGAGCCACAAAAGAAATTGCAGGATTTACCCAAGGCCACGCACCAGATGAGCCTGTTTGAGATGGATCCGAAGTACAAACACGTGCAGGAGATGCTGGAGACCATCGACATCAACACCATCAGCCCCGTGGAGGCATTGCTGAAGTTGAATGAGATTATTACCACGTTAAAAAAATAATGTATACCGATTGTATCTTCACAATCCGGTAACTAATCGAATTATGAAAACAAATTATTTAGCACTCCTTCTTCTGTTATGTTTCGCCTGCACTCAGCCTACGGCAACAGATAATACAACCAATGAGCAGGAACCAGAAATCGAATCATTAGCGCAGGATGATGTTTCTGAAGATGAGCCAGAAGAAGGGGAACCAACCAATCTGGCTTCATCAGATGGTGCTGTTGTATATGTTACCCACGATGGCGATAAGTATCACACAGCCGATTGCCGCTATTCCAAAACGGCTCATGCAGTAAAGCTTAGTCAGGCGAAAGCCGATGGTAAAACCGCTTGTGGTGTTTGTAAGCCGAATTCAAAAACCGGTGAGAAGCAGGTGCGGTGTTCAGGTAAAACGGTTGAAGGCAAGCGTTGCTCCCGCACCACTGCGGATGCCAGCGGCAAGTGTTTTCAGCATCGCGATTAATAGTCACTTTACTTTTAGCGGAAGCAATAGTTGAATGGAAAATAGCATTTATGACCCTGAATATGTAAAGGGTTTATTTGATAGGATGAGCGATTCTTATGAGCGAATGAATTACTTAACCTCATTTGGATTTTCGATTCGTTGGAGAACTCAATTTTTGAAATCATTTAAGAAACCCGAGGATAAGGTTAGTATAATTGATTTATTAACAGGAATGGGAGAAACCTGGCAGGCCACAAAGAACAGATTTCCAAATTCAGATTTAATAGCCCTTGATTTTTCATCTGAAATGTTGAAATACGCGATGCACAAGAATAGAACAAAATTCAACAATCAAATTACTTTAGTACAACAGGATATTCTACGAAATGATCTTCCGAGTAATCACTTTGATTTTGTGACGTGCGCGTTTGGACTTAAAACTTTTAATGATGAACAGCTAAATTTTTTGGCAAAAGAAACTAACAGAATTCTAAAAGTAGGAGGGCAATTCTCTTTCATAGAAATTTCAAAACCAACCAACCGATTACTGAAAGCATTATATGGCTTTTATTTAGGGCAGGTTATCCCGGTTTTAGGAAAGCTTTTGCTTGGAGACCCTGAAGAATACAGAATGCTTTGGAAGTATACAGACAAATTTGAAAATGCAAAGAGAGCTCAGGGTATATTTGAAAATACAGGACTTAAAACTGAGTTCATTTCCTATTTTTATGGTTGCGCTTCGGGTTTTTATGGAAGTAAGGGTTCGTAGATTTCATTAATTAAGCCTAATCTTTCGCAAAATTCTTAATAATCGACATGGATACAGCAGGATTATTACTAAGTCTCAAAAGACTTTCGTAATAGTCATCGGCTACGGAAATATATCGGTCAGCCGGAAGTGCTTCCGTCCAGCCGGATTTGATTGCTTCAAGTGCTTCCGGGTTTTGAACATGCAGCCTGAGCAAAGACTTTTGAAGTTCATCGCGTAGACTCTCCGGCAATTTTTTTCTGTACACAACAGGCCCCAATGGGATGGCCGGTGATTCCCACAACTTTTTCATCCTAACAGTGTCAGCTCCTAGTTTGTAGTATTCATTGCTACCAAATGCGCATAAAGCAACCTCTCCTTTAAGAGCACGTTGGGCAGCCAGGGCGTGATTATTAGTGTACTGAATTTCCAGAAAAAAGCGTTCAGGATAACCCGGTTGGAGGGAGGCCAGTTTCAGTCGTGGTACAAGATTTCCGGAGGTAGACCCCGGACTTACCAGCACCAAAACAAAATCGGCCGCATGGGCAACAACTTCCTCGAGTGTGTTTTCCGGAATGTTTGCCCCGGTCACCAGCACACTTTTGTAGGCATTTTCTTTTTCTTTCGGGATGTTCAGGACAACACCGGTTTCGTAGGCCTGCGACTTTTCTTTCAGCATCAGATAGCCGAACGTATTCATGAAGGCTACATCCACTTCTTCATTCTCCAATGCCTTTAATAATTCCTGTACCGTAGGATAACTCTTTACCTCAACAGTCAGGTTATTGGCCTCGCCAAAATGAAGGGCAAAGGGTTCAATGTTTTTAATTCGGGGATTGTCGGCATACTGATAAGTACTGATGATGAGCTTATGAACTGACTGCCGTGAGTCTTGCGACCAGATTGCACTTGAGAATAGCGTTGAAACAACAATGAGGAAGCGGGTAAGCATTTTTTTATTTAATCTGGTGTGGATAATCTCTTCCGTATACGACTTAAAGCTTCCGGGGTTATGCCCAGGTAGGAGGCGATGTATTTTAACGGCACATTGGCCATTACTTTCGGACGCTCCTTCATCAATTTAAGATAACGTTCTTCAGGGCTCTTAAATAATAAAGCCTTGTTTCGCTCCACAACAAAAAGCAACACATACTCGGTGATGAGCCGACCAAATTTTTGCCAGACCATGGCTCTTTCATAGAGTGCCTGCATATCGGTATACTCGAGCTGAAGGATTTCAAGATCCTCCATGGCTACGATATAATCGGTGCTGGGTTTGCGTGGTATCAGGCTGGCAAAATCGGTGGTAAAGTTTCCTTCAAAAGCAAAGTTTATGGTCAGGTCTTCATCCTGAATGATGTTGTAGATGCGCACAAATCCTTTGTTAATAAAGGTTACGTGGTTGCAGATTTCTCCCTCGCGCAGCAGGTATTCACCTTTTTTGATAAATCTCCTGCTGAGCACACTTTGCATCATGGTCCACTCTTCCTCGCTGAAGCTTAGAAAACGCGAGATATAATTTCGAATGGATGAAAATTCATTCATACGGAAAGATAAAACTCATGCGCTTACTAAACGGGCTACGGCTACAAATGTTTGTGCTGGTCTATCTGTTTTGGGCTACTCTTTTACGAATACGACTCAAGGCCTCGGGTGTTACTCCGAGAAAGGAAGCAACGTATTTTAGGGGTACGCGTTCCAGAACCTGGGGCTTCTCGAGCATAAGTTGCAGGTAAAGTTCCTCCGGAGTTTTCAAAAGCAAATTCTGACTGCGATAGGCTGTGAATACAAATACATATTCTGCAATTAGCCTTCCATACTTTTGCCATACCCCGTATTTTTCATACAGTGATTGCATGGCGGTGTACTCCAGTTGCAGAATCTCTGCATCTTCCATGGCGACAATAAAATCACGCGAAGGTTGTCGGGTAACAAAACTGCAATAATCGGTAGTATATTCATTTTCAAAGACAAAAAACTGGGTACGCTCTTCATCGCGAACCAAGTTAAAATTTCTGAAAAGCCCCCTATTGACAAATGAAACGTGATTGCAGACCTGTCCTTCGGTGAGTAGAAATTCACCCTTTCGGAGCCACCTTCTGGTCAAAGCCGACTGATGCGCCCGCCACTCTTCTTCGGTAAAGGTGACAAACTGAGAAACAAATTTCCGGATGGAAGCGAATTCGTCCATCCGGAAAGATAGTAAGGAAATGTTATCAGAACGTGAAGCGCACGAAGGGTACCGGAAAAAACCCTTGTTGGTATTGGGTTACGATGGTGTTGGTGCGGGGGTTGTAGCTCTGCGCAAAAATGTTTTGGTGGTTTGTTACGTTTTGAAGGTCGAGCGCAAACTCCAGGGTGCTCTTTTTATATTCTTTTCGATAAGCTATCCGGAAATCGGTGCGAAAATAGGCATCCTGTTTTTCGCTGAAGGCCTTGTCATCCTGGAAGATTGTAGTGCCATATTTTTGCGAGGCTTCCACATCAATCGGGGTCAGGTACTTGCCACCAATAGTCGTTACCTTAAGGTTTAGGGAGAGATACTTTTGTTTGGAACCCAGCTTAAACTCTTTACCAAACAAACCATTTACTACATATTGGGTATTGTATGCGGTGTTTCGCTCCACACCATCACTGCCTTTGTATTTGGAATCAAAAATGGATGATGTAATCAGGAAGTAATAACCTTGGTTGAAGAAACGTTCCAACGTTACCTCTACACCATAGTTTGTACCCGTTCCCGAATTCACCAAACTGTCCTGATCAACAGGAATGAAGCTTGAGCCTGTGTTGATGGCCGAGAACGGTGTTGTGCGTTGCTCTACCGGAACATTTGAGAGTGACTGATAGTATCCTTCAGCTTTCAGGCGAAGATTATCAGTTATGTTCCAATCGTAGGTTAAAACACTATGTTGGCTGGTAGTAAATTTCAGATCAGTATTGGTAAGAATGTAGTTATTATCGGAAATTTTGGTTTGTACATACGAAGTGTATGGACTTTGAATCTGGTTATGGATACCATAGCCGAGGCTAATGGATTGTTTTCCATTGATCAGGTATTGCAGCCCTAAGCGGGGTTCCACTACGGCCTGATCGTTGAGCGCATAATATTGCGAATGCACACCGGCATTGAAAGAAACCTTTGGGTTAAAGCGATGGCGCCATGTAACAAAGCCCTGATACAGTGAGGTTACATCCTGAACATTAATCCGCACCGAGTCAGAACCAGTATTTGCATAGATATCGCGGTTATACAAATCGAAATTTAATATATCCATATATCCCCCATAGGTCAATGTATTCTTTGCGCTCAGCTTGGTTCGGAAAATCGCCAATGTCGAATATTTGGTCGTTGTAAATTCTGACTCACCGCGTGCGTAGCGTGCGGTTACTTCATTGTTAACATCGCGAACCAGCGAGTCGCCACGGAAACTTTCTTCAGCTGAACTAATGCCCATGGTAACTTTCAAATGTGTTTTTGATGAAAGACTTTTTTCGTAGCTGATCCCGGCAATTCCGGTTTGATAACGTGGGAAAAGGTCTTCATTTTCATTGCCATACAGGTCGCCTGAACCTCCTTCAAGGTCGGCTTCACTGCCGAGCAGATCGATGGAGCTTTTTCCGGCAAGACCAAAGATGGACCAACGTCCTCCATTTTTTGAAGGCAAGGTTAGTTTGAAATTCAAATCTTGATACAAGGGTACGTTAGACCCCGTTCCAAACTCAATGCCTAGTGCGTTGAAGACGCCCAGCGTGGAATAGCGGTAGTTAACGATGTAGGAGCCTTTGTTATTTTTTGACAATGGCCCTTCTGCGCCAACTTCAAAGCCATTGAATCCAACCTGTGTTACAAACTCATGCTTCTGATTATTGCCCTCGCGTAAGCGAATATCAAATACTCCGGCCACGGCATTTCCATATTGAGCCGGAAAGGCACTGGTCATAAAATCGGATTTATCCAGGTTATTGTTGTTGAGCATACTCACCGGCCCGCCTGTACTGTTAAGTGAACCAAAGTGATTGGGATTTGGAATATTTAATCCTTCCAGTTGCCACAGCATGCCGGTGGGTGAGTTCCCGCGCACAACAATGTCGTTTCGGGAATCATCACCACCGATCACACCGGCAAAGTTTGCTGCCATGCGCGAAGGATCACCCAATGCACCAGCGTAACGTTTGGTGTCATCTACATTAAATGAGCGTGCACTGACAAGAGCCAAATCATTGTTTGTAGCTGTTTTGTCGTCTTTTGAATTGGCCACTACCACAACTTCACTAAGCTGACTGATGCTTTCTGTTAAACTAAGGTTAAGGATAACCTCCTTGCCAGCCGTTACCAGTACATTCGGAATGATTTGTTCCTCGTATCCTATGTAGGTGATTTTTAAGGTTTGTCTACCTACCGGCACATTTTCGATACGATAGTTGCCATCAATATCGGTAGCACTGCCCAGCATTGTTTCGCCTGTAGCCAGTACGGTAACATTCACCCCTATCAAAGGGGTTTTGGTTGTTTCATCCACCACTTTACCACGAATGGTTTGAGTAGATTGACTAAATGCAGAGAATGCCAGCAGTACAGCCACGACAATTCCTACTAAAATTTTGAATGCTTTTAATTCATCGGTTTTCATGATCGGTTTTGATTTTGTTTGACGAAGCAAAGGTGTGCGCCATAGAACACTGCATTGCTTGACGGAAATCAAGAAAAGGAGGAAAGCGGATTGATCCAGATCAATAAAAATGTGAGAAAGATTCTTGGCTGAAGGGAATCAGCTACGCTTAAACAGGTTATTGCCCATAATTTTTTGCATCACATCATCCTTCAGATTGCGACTGACAGGAATCCGGGAGTTTCCGATCACGATTTCATTACCGTCAACAGCTGTGATTTTATCAAGAGCAACGATAAAGGATTTATGTACTTTCAAAAAGCGGTCAGTCGGGAGCTGACTTTCCAGTCCGCTGAAGGTAATGTAAGTAATCATCTTTCGTTCGGCTGTGTGGATGATGCAATAATTCTGCATAGCCTCCATGTACAGTACATCACTATACTTTACTTTCTCAAATTTGTGATCGCATTTGATGAAGAAATAATCTTGAGAATGAGAAGGGCTTGCTTCAGCTTTTTGCTTCAGTACATAGAAATCATGGGCTTTTTGTACAGCCTTGAGAAAACGATCAAATGGAATGGGTTTTACCAGATAGTCGATTATATCGAGTGAATAACCTTCCAGCGCGTACTCCGAATAGGCTGTGGTAAAGATAACCATCGGTGGTTTCTTCAATGTTTTCAAAAATTCAATTCCTGAAAGCTTCGGCATGTGAATATCCAAAAAGAGTAAATCGATATTTCCTTCGTTTAACAGTGCTGATGCTTTTACAGCATTTTCGCATTTCCCTGTCAGGTGAAGAAAGTCAATTTCGTTCACGTACTCCTCAAGTCCTTTTCTAGCCAGGGGCTCGTCATCTACAATGAGGCAATTGAGTTTCATTTCGTTTCTTGTTAATGTCTACATCACCTTCAGATTCAATTGTACGTTGAAGCTTTCGGGGTGATCAATGATATTCAGCTTGTACCGTTCAGTGTACAGCAGTTCCAGCCTGCGCTGTACATTCTTTAAGCCAATACCACTATGGGTTGATACTTGTCTTGAATCTTTCGTGTTGAATATTTTCAATTGAAAGAAATCTCCTGTCTTGCTAATATCTATGTCAATGATATTTTTCTTATCGCTAAAGTGTGATACGTGCTTAAAGGCATTTTCAATAAACGGAAGTAAAAGAAGTGGGGGCAGCGTAAAGTTCTTCAACCCTTCAGCACATGAGAACCGGATATCGTAGTGCTCATCTTTTCGCAGGCGTTGAAGCGCTACATAATTTTTCAGGTAACGTATTTCCTTTTCTACAGCGATCTCCTTTCCGTTACATTCATACAATTGGTAACGCAACATGTCTGAAAACTTCGAAAGGGTTTCGCGTGCCGCAGTATTTTGCTTATCGATTTGAAAGAAGACAGTATTTAGCGAATTGAATAGAAAATGCGGATTGATTTGTGCTTTCAGGTATTCCAATTCTGTGTTAAGTTTTTCAAGTTCAATTTTGCGGATGAGTTCCTTTTGACTATGCCATTGTTTGCTCAGGTAAAGCGTGGAAGCAAACGCGAGGTAAAACACGACTATTGAAAAATTGTAAAAGGTATTATGAAAAAATCCCTGTCGTGCAGGATTGTCCATCATGATACCGTAGAGATATACATCATGTAGATTTTTCAATCCCACATAGCAAACGAGTGTTACTGGAATCAGCAGAATAAATAAACCGGTACGTTTTTGTTGGTTAAGCCCCGGTATAATAACCAACAGGTTGATGTATATAACAAAAGCAAGCAGGCCATCGCGTACCAGCAGCTCCAGTACAAATTGTCCAAATCCAGCCTGGTCAATAATGCCGGAATGCGTGTAGGCATGAAAGCCTATCGTTAACATCCAGAACAAAATGTGATCAAGCTTATACCTGAAAAGTCGTTCCATTACTGAAAATTACAGTTTTAAACGCAGTGAAGAACGGTCTTGGTTTACATTTCATCAAGAATAGTGAGCAGTTGATCATGTTGCGGTATCCGGATGGGACTGACTGCGTATGTTCAACTAGAAGCTACATGTTATGAAGTATTTATTCTTATCCTTTTTGCTTACCAGTTTTGTCATTACGGGTTGTTCTCAACACCGATCATCAACTGAAAAACAAGTAGGTGGTGGCTGTGAAGACTGTGATCTGATGTTTGCCGGCATTCCCGCCAATCTTTCGTGGAAAACAAAAATTGCTTCAGAGGATGAGCCCGGTGAGCCGATGATCATCAGTGGAGTGATTTATAAGAACGATGGGAAAACACCAGCTCCGGGAGTAATTCTCTATATCTATCACACCGATGACAAAGGGCTTTACTCACCCGCTCCAAAGCAAACCCAGGCCAGGCGTCACGGGCATTTACGTGGTTGGATGAAAACCGATGAACAAGGTCGTTACGAATTCAAGACCATCCGGCCTGCATCGTATCCAAACAGTCGTAATGCACAGCACATCCATCCTATCATCAAGGAGCCGGGCCTCTCCTATTATTGGATTGATGATTACTTGTTTGAAGATGATCCACTCCTTTCAGACGGAGACAAAGCTATGCAACGTGAGCATGGTGGACCTGGAATAATTAAACTCGTCAAGACACCAGAAGGTGTTTGGAAAGGAAAGCGGGATATTACATTAGGATTGAACATACCCGGTTATTGAAATGAAATGGATAGCCATACTGGTTTTGATAATGAATGCCATGGTTGCCCATGCCCATCCCGGTGTGGGCATTGTAATGGACAGCAAGGGAAATGTGTTTTATACCGACCTTCAACAGGTGTGGAAAATTGATGGGCAGGGAAGAAAGTCGGTAGCGGTACGAAACGTACATACACACGAGCTGTACATGGATGAATCGGACAACCTGTATGGCGAGCATTTGTGGTACAATGGAGAGCGGCTCGATACATGGGGGCACTACGTGTGGAAATTTTCTGCGGACGGGAGGTTTGAAAAGATCATCCCTGACACGGAAGGATTTCTGACCAACTACAGCTTTGTGCGCGACCATCAGGGTAACATGTACTGGGCGCATCGTGATGGGGCTTGTCAGAAATTGGCAAGGAAAGACATTGATGGAAGAATTAGTACACAGGACGATCAATGCCTAAAGGATATTCGATCGGTGACCTCAACCCCTACCGGCTCGGTTTACCTGGTTGATTTGTATGATCTGAAGAAGATTGACCAGCATGGACACGTGGAGACATTAGCCACACAATTGCAGGAACGAAGCTTTACTCAATTTTTTGTAAATGATCCGCACCAGTTGATGGGATTGACTACTGACAAAAATGAGAATGTGTATGTGGCCGTGTATGGTGCACGCAAAGTGAAAAAAATAACACCGGGTGGAAAAGTGTTTACAGTTGCCGAAACAGGAATGACATGGTCGCCTACCGGGGTGTTAAGCGCACCCAATGGTGATTTGTGGATATTGGAAAGTTCCCCAACCAATTCGGTACGTGTTGAGCGGATTACCAAAGACGGCCGAAGAATTATCTACTAGGCCTGGAGCGGAAATGTTTCCTCCGCGGGCCTCTTCCATTTTTTTTGAAACTCTCTTTGCGTTTGGTTTGCGGAGTATACGCAGGCCCTTCACCAAGTTCTAAAGGTAAAGTCTTTTTGGGTACCGGGTACCCAATCAGGCTTTCAATAGCTTGAAACCTGCGTTGATCAATTTCATTTACGAATGTGATGGCTGTACCGGTTGTTTCAGCGCGTGCGGTGCGACCGATTCGGTGAACGTAATCTTCGGGGTCGGGTGGTACGTCCCAGTTGATGATCATGCTGATACCCTCTACATCAATGCCGCGTGAGAGCACATCGGTGCCGATAAGAAAGTTAACCTGCTTATTTTTAAAGGCGCGTAAAATTTCTTCGCGTTCGGATTGTTCCAGGTCGGAATGAAAGGCTTTTGCTGCAATCCCGGCACGCCTGAATACGCTGTCTAACTTTTTCACGGTTTCCTTTCTGGATGCAAAGAGAATGATGCTGTTCCAGGGGTAGGTTTTTAAGATGTGGTCAAGCAGTTTTTCTTTTTGCGAATCGTAAACCACATAGGCCTGCTGATCAATGCCTGCAGCAGGTTTGGCAATGGCGATGTTTATTTCTTGTGGATCGCGTAAAATTTTGTTCGCCAACGCCCTGATTTTCGGGGGCATAGTTGCTGAAAACAATAGGGTCTGCCTTTCTTTGGGAAGATAGCTTACAATTTTAATAATGTCTTCGTAGAAGCCCATATCCAGCATACGATCGGCTTCATCCAATATCAAATGCTTTAAATGATCAAATACGGTTGTACCCGCTGCAAGTAAGGCAATCAATCGGCCGGGTGTTGCCACAATAATATCGGCACCTTGTTCAAGAGCCTTCTTTTGAATATCCCAGGTGGCGCCATCTCCACCACC
This sequence comes from Flammeovirgaceae bacterium UBA2366, assembly GCA_002344065.1. Taxonomy (GTDB): domain Bacteria; phylum Bacteroidota; class Bacteroidia; order Cytophagales; family Cyclobacteriaceae; genus UBA2336. The sequence goes on along the minus strand of DDTK01000002.1, from coordinate 108,486 downwards.
ATAAATAGGTATGGAACTAATGCCCGCAAAATAAGCGAAGCCTTCAATCTGTTGATCAATTTGTTGGGCGAGTTCACGTGTTGGGGCAATCACCAGGGTGTTCAGATGACGATGATCGGTTTGTATTAATTTGTGCATCACCGGCAAAATATAGGCGGCTGTTTTTCCGGTACCCGTTTGTGCGCAGGCAATTACATCTTTGTTTTGGAGAATTACCGGAATGGCCATCTCCTGGATTGGGGTAGGTTTAGTATAGCCCATAGAATCCAATCCTTCAGCAAGTTTGGAATCGAAATTAAAGTCGTTAAAAGTCATGTGTGAAGTTGTGCTTAGCTAAAAAACTAAAGCCAGACTTTAGGGGTCTGGCTTTGTACTAGAGCGTGTGGAAAATTAATTATTTACCAACCGTACATTAACGGCATTCAATCCTTTTTTTCCTTGTGTAACCTCAAAGGTGATTTCATCATTCTCACGAATCTGGTCTACCAGACCCGATACGTGTACAAAATACTCCTGATTGGTTGCTGTTTCCTTTACGAATCCGAATCCTTTGGTTTCGTTAAAGAACTTTACTGTTCCTTCTTTCATTGTGTTGTTAATTGTTTTTTGGCCTTCGGGTTAACCCCGTTAGCCGGTGTTAAAAATTTATTAGGGCGTAAAGATAAGGAGAATAAGAATGGTGTCCTAAACCTTTTCATAAAGGTGAGGACTAATCTTATTCTTATTAAAAATGGCCTTTTAAGCTGCTTTTTTAATGTTCGCTAAAGCGATTTCTTTCGTTTTAGCAATGCGAATCACCTTTAGTTTATCAAGAAGCTTGATTACCTGGTAGGTAGGATCAATTTCATGCCAGCGAATGCCCCCGAAATTGGCGCGTGAACCATTTTTATGGTGATTGTTATGATAGCTTTCTCCCATCATTAAAAAGTCGACCGGTAAGAAGTTTTTGGAAGTATCGCCTACTTCAAAATTGCGATAGCCATATTTATGAGCAAACCAGTTGATGATAGCGCCATGAATAGGGCTCATTAAGAACTGCAGCGGCAACAATAACCATAACCACCAAACGGTAGCAAATTGCCAGTAAACAGCTACATATACAGCACCCCAAAAAAGTCGTGACGGCCATGATCTTGCAAACTTATCAAACGCCTCCCATTGCGGAACACCTTCAGTGAAGCGCTTGTCAACCACCATTTTGCCATTGGCAATAGCTGAATAAATGGTTTTTGTTTTCCACATCATGTTCCAGATGGTTTCATCATACTTGGGTGAGTGTGGATCATCCTCCGTATCCGCAAAGGCGTGGTGCATGCGGTGCATAACACCATAACCGAAAGGGCTTAAATAATTAGATCCCTGAAAGATCCAGGTTAAAACGTAGAATACTTTTTCCGTAAACGGACTCATGGTGAAGGCCTTGTGTGAGGCGTACCGATGTAAAAAGAAGGTTTGAAAGAATAGCGACAAGTACCAATGCGCTACAAAAAATGCTAAAATGATCATTGACGGTTAAGGTTATAAGTAAAACATGCTAAATCAGGCCTGCTAAGGGCATGATTTACTGTAAGACAAATCCGTTTACCGTTTGTGACAGTTTTGAGAAATATTTTTAAGATTCTTCTTCGGGCTGGAACCAGATGTCCCTTTTGAGTGAGTTGATCAACTCCTCGGAGTCTCCCTGACAGGCTTTTTTGAAGCTTTCGAGGAGAGATGAGGGCGTGGGGAGATCAAAATGAATTTTAGATTTTTCCTCGTTCAATTTCTTTTTGGCGCGGCTAAGCAATTGCCGGCAATGGTCTTTCTTTTTATCCAGGGTTTTGTGTAGGGTGTCATAGTCTACATCAAAAACCTCTTTCAATAAATAAACGGCCCGTTCAAGGGGTTCAAGCTTGCTATGCAGTACTTTCATAGCATCAGCCAGGTACACATCCAGATCGATATGAGCAAAGTTTGTCTCCTTTATGCGGGTAATAAACTCGGGCAGATGAATTGAGTCAAAGTATTCTTCCTTCTTTCGTTTTAACGAATTCAGATGGTTAAGGCAGTTGTTTGTTACAGACTTGATCAGGTAGGCTTTTATATTCTGAATTTTCTCTTGTTCAGCATTTAACCAACGCAAAAAAGTTTCCTGCACAATATCTTCGGCATCCTGCTTACAGCGCACCAGATTATAGGCAATGCTGTAGAGCATGGGTTGATAAAGTGCTATGGCTTGAGCCTGATTCATTGAAGGAGCAAAGATAGTATAAATGTGAGCGTTATTGTAACGTGTGTTTGATTGAATGGCTGCCTTACGGATGTTAGCCGAACAAACTTATAAACGGTTCATAATCAATAGAAAGCATTACTTTTGCAGACTAATGGAAACCAGGCATGATGTAAACCATAATCATGCGATCTTTGTTCAATTTTTGAAAGATGGCTGAAGCAACATTGACACCCGAAGTCCGGAGAAAACCTATAGTAAAACAGGAGATAGCTTTTGCTATAGTCCACTTAATACCCATCGCGGCAATCTGGACAGGCGCAACTTTGTTCGATTGGATTGTTTGTTTTTTTCTATACGTCTTCCGTATGTTCTGGATTACCGGAGGATATCATCGGTACTTTGCGCATAAGTCATATAAAACATCCCGATGGTTTCAGTTTGTAATTGCTTTCATGGCACAAACATCTGCACAGAAGGGCGCCTTGTGGTGGGCTGCACATCATCGTCATCATCATCGCCACAGCGATACACCAGCGGACCCTCACTCGATGAAGATTTACGGTTTTTGGTATTCACACATTGGTTGGATTGTTGGTCCTGATTTTAAAGAAACCGACTATAAAGTAATTGGCGATTATGCGAAGTATCCGGAATTGGTTTGGCTAAACAAACATTACCTGGTGCCTCCGGTTACGCTTGCCGTTCTGGTTACGGCACTTGGTGGAATTGTAAATGGTGGAAGCATTACGGCCATGTTTACCTCAGCTGGATTTTCAACGTTGTTGATTGGCTTCTTTTTAAGCACAGTGATTTTGTATCACGGCACTTTTTCGATCAACTCCATCATGCACAAGTTTGGCAACCAACGGTACAAGACAAACGATGAATCGCGCAACAGCTTGTGGCTGGCCTTGTTAACGTTGGGCGAAGGTTGGCACAACAATCATCACTATTATGAAACCGCCTCGCGGCAAGGGTTTTTCTGGTGGGAAATTGATATTACCTGGTATATATTAAAAGCTCTTTCCTGGGTGGGCTTAATCTGGGATTTGAAAGGTGTGCCGAAACACATCAAACTATCTAAGGACAAGGAACATGCCCGCCAGTTAAAGGTGGAGGCGGACCTAAGAAAAACAGCCTGAAAATATCAGGATGTTGGAATTTTAGATTCAGCTATTAAATTTGCAGTCCCTTTTGGGAACAAGCGGGAGTAGCTCAGTTGGTAGAGCACGACCTTGCCAAGGTCGGGGTCGCGAGTTCGAGTCTCGTTTCCCGCTCAAAATCGTTAATCGTTACGGGTTGATGGTTGTTCGGAATCTAAAAAGTGTGGCAGATCCCACACTTTTTTAGTTAAGGGCCGAACAACGAATAACCATTAATGCACAACGAAATGTCTGCCCGGGTGGTGGAATTGGTAGACACGCAGGACTTAAAATCCTGTGGCTAGTAATAGCTGTGCGGGTTCAACTCCCGCCCCGGGTACTATGTTTTTCGTATACGCATTGAAAAGTGTATCAAGAAATTACATTTACGTTGGCCTAACATCTGATCTTCAATCCCGAATAGATCGCCACAATAAGGGGTATGAGCGAACAACAAGACCCTACACTCCATTCCAACTTATTCTTTCAGAAGAATTCCCAGACAGAGCTTCAGCCCGGGGGCGAGAGAAATTTCTAAAGTCCGGCCAAGGTAAGGATTACTTGAAAAGTTTATAATGAGCTGTGCGGGCCTGCCTGCCGCAAGCAGGTTCAACTCCCGCCCCGGGTACTCTTTTCAAGCTGGGTTTTTTTACGGGATAATTCTTGATTACATCGAAGTAAACATTTCGTAACTTCGGTTCCCTTAATCCCACCGCAATGCCCGCCATACACGTCTCTAAATCCATTACCATTCAGGCGTCAGCCGAAAAAATTTTTAAAATCCTTAGCGACTTTCACCATTGGCCTGTCTGGTCGCCATGGCTGGTGATGGAGCCCAATGCCATCGTGAGAATACAACCGGATGGAAAATTTTATAGTTGGGAAGGCAACCGCACCGGAAGTGGGGAGATGAAAGTGGTTTCTGAAACGTCACCTAAACGTTTGGATCTTGTTGTTACCTTTTTAAAGCCATGGAAGTCCAGTTCACCTGTTTGGTTTGAATTGAATACTAAAGGAGATGCCACTGAAGTAGCGTGGTATATGGACAGTAAACTTCCCTTCTTCATGTTTTGGATGAAGAAAATGATGACGGCTTATATTGGTATGGATTACACACGCGGGTTAATGATGCTTAAAGATTATGTTGAAGCTGGGAAAGTCCCATCCTCACTTAACTTCAAAGGAACCAGCCAGTATGAAGGATGTACTTACATAGGAATAAAAACATTATGCACGATGCAAAAATTAGGCACAAAAATGGAAGAAGATTTTACTAAACTGTTTTCATGGGCTGAAAGTCATTCAGGTATAATGGCTGGAAGAGCTTTTTCTATTTACCACAAATGGGATGTTGTAAATGACCAGATTGTGTATACCGCTGCGCTTCCGGTGAAAGAAATACCAGTTGAGCTGCCTGCAGGTTTTGTTACTGGTAAAATTCCATCATCTAAAGTGAACACCATCGTTCATACTGGCCCATATAGATTTTTGGGAAATGCATATAGCACACATTACTCCATGCAGCGCGCAAAGGAGTATAAATACAGGAAGGGAATTGATCCGTTTGAAACTTATGTGAATTTACCGGGTGAGGTTCCAGACCATGACTTAATCACCGAAGTTCATTTTCCTGCGAAGTAAATTCTCAAAAGACAAAACCAAAATCAGTATGAATCCAATCCTCAGAAACATAATTGCTGTTGTTGCCGGAATTGTAGCAGGCAGTTTTGTAAACATGGGAATTATCACGATTAGCGGATCCATTATCGCCCCACCTGCCGGAGCAGATGTTACCACCCTGCAGGGATTGAAGGACTCCATTCATTTATTTGAACCCAGGCATTTTTTGTTTCCATTCTTGGCTCATGCACTGGGTACATTGGTAGGGGCATTTGTTGCTGCTAAAATCGCGGCCACGCATCGCGTAACCTTTGCACTAGTAATAGGCTGTTTTTTTTTAGTTGGCGGAACCATCAATGTGTTTATGCTTCCATCGCCACTGTGGTTTACCATACTGGATTTAGGCGGTGCCTATTTTCCCATGGGCTACCTGGGCGGGAAATTAGCCATTGGGAAAAGCACCAATTAAGGCGCAGTCAAGTCAATTTTATCGTGCGCGATCTTTTAGAAGATCATTGAACAAACTGTTAAACAGCGACAAGATTAAACTGAAGGCTAGTGCCCACCAAAATCCGTCAACGTAGAAACTATCGATCATCCAATCCACCAGTAAAATCAATAATGCATTGATGACTAACAAAAACAGCCCAAACGTAACAAACGTGATGGGAATCGTGAGCACTACCAGTATAGGCTTCAGCAACGCATTAACTATAGAGAGCACTAACGCCACCAATAAAGCATATCCGTAATGTTCAACATGAACACCCGGCAACAGATAAGCCGTAAGCAATACCGCCAGACCACTTAGTAAAAAACGAATAACACCGTTCATAGCTTTTTTATTAATCTTTCAATATCTGTTTTTCAATCGGAATCTCAAATACTAACTTGCTGGTTATGTATGCCATTGTTGATATCGAGACGACCGGGGGCTACGCGGATAACCATCGCATTACGGAAATTGCCATTTACCATCATAACGGTATTGAAGTAACCGATCATTTTTACACACTGGTGAACCCGGGAAGAAAAATTCCGCAATACATCACCGGGCTTACTGGCATTACAACCGAGATGGTAGCCGGGGCACCACCGTTTGAGGAGGTTGCTGAATCCATATTGCGTTTACTGGAGGATAGAATTTTTGTAGCCCATAATGCGCACTTCGATTATTCTTTTTTTGAAGAAGGAGTTTGAGATGGCTGGTCTGAGTTGGCAAGCAAAAAAACTATGCACGGTCAGATTGAGTAGAAAAATAATTCCTGGTTTGCGCTCGTACAGTTTGGGGAGCCTGGCGCAAAGTCTGGGGGTACAGATCAAGAACCGGCATCGTGCAGGAGGTGATGCAGAGGCTACCGCTATTATTTTTTCCAAGCTGCTAAACCGCGATAAAGACGGTTATATCAGCAGGTCGCTTAAACGAAATTCTGGGGAAACAATCTTACCTCCTAATCTACCCAAAGAGGAGTTTGACCGACTTCCGGCAAAACCTGGCGTATATTATTTTTTGAATGCGCGCAGTCATGTAATCTATGTGGGTAAAGCAAATAATATTAAAAAACGAATAGCCGGGCACTTTACCGGTGATGCCCGCGAGTGGAACCGTTCAAAAATCAGAAATGAAATTCATCACATCACGTATGAGCTAACCGGTAATGAACTCATTGCCTTGATTATGGAATCGCAGGAGATTCGCAGGCTTTGGCCGAAGTATAACATGGCCCAAAAATTTCGTGTGGAGGAATGGGGGATTTACAGCTATGAAGATCGCACAGGTTATGTACGCTTTTCAGTCAATCAGGTTAAGCGCGGATCACATCCACTGATACGTTTTAACACTAAGGGCGATGCATGGAATTTTTTGTGGGAGAAAGTTAGAGCGTATGATTTGTGCCCGAAACTAAGCGGATTACAATTATCGAAGGGGTTGTGTTTTCAATACCAGATTGGTGACTGCAAGGGAGCGTGCATGGGTGTTGAGTCAGTAAAGAAATATAATAAGCGTGCGGTAAAAGCTATTCAATCTTTTCGCGAGCCGGGCGAATCGGTGGCGATTATCGGAAAGGGAAGAAGTGCCAGGGAGAACTCCGTGGTGCTCGTTGAGCAGGGTAACTTTTTAGGCTATGGTTTTGTGAGCAAAGATATCTCGTTACAGCATTTTGATGATGCTCGAAACTATGTTCGTACCGGAGCAGAGACATCCACTGTACAAAATCTGATTAACTCCTATTTGATGAATCCGCGTGATTGTGAAATACTGGTTTATTAAAATCTATTTTCTTTTACGCCCCTCAACACCTGGGTAAAGAGAAGGAACCGGATCGCTGGTGAATATCTCTTTGGTATGTATGTCCATCATAGAAAGTACTCCCGACCAACCCGCCCCCGTGTCCATCAGCCATACTTCACCCGATTGAATAGGTTTTTGAAACGGTACCGGTGTATGCCCAAGGTAGACTTCATCGTATTCGGTATGCTTGCTGTAAGTACCGCTATAATAAGCGTCAAGCGCAATCTTTGAAAGTTTTCTGTCCCACAAAAAAATCTGTAGGGTTTGCTGTTGAATAGGCCATAACGGATTGATGCCTGCATGAACAAACAGTTTGTTATCCAGTATGTGGTAGGGTAATGCACCTTCCAGAAAAGCCTGGTGCTTTTCAAAACCTATACCCTTAAAAGAATTCACGGTTGCTTCGCCACCTTGCTCCCACCATACTTCATCGGCATGGCCGTAGCGCATCCACTCCAGTGTCCAGAAGTCGTGGTTGCCAAAAATGTAGGTGAGGTTTTTAATGCGCATCAATTCATCGATAGCGTGTTTAGTTTCCGGCCAGCCATCGCACACATCCCCCAAAGAAATGAGGTGATCTTTTTCATAATCAAAACCTGCTCGTTGCAGGCATTGAACAAGCGCCCGATGCGCACCGTGGATATCTCCGATTACAAAAGTCCTTGACATTATTTTACCTTCGTGCCATATCGAACCAAGATAACATGACAACCATTGAAATCGTTGGGCACACAGGTGCCTTCTTAAGCTCCATCACCTTTATGCCCCAGGTTTACAAAGCCTGGCAATCTAAAAGCGTAGGCGATCTGAGCCTGGCTATGATGCTGATTGTATTCTCCAGCACCATTGTATGGTTGATTTACGGTTTTGGGCTTACGCTTTGGCCTGTTATTATTTGCAATGGCATTATCTGTGTACTTAGCCTGCTGCTTATTTATTTTAAGCTGACGTTTAAGAAATAGAGTTTTCCGCTGGGCGAAGCAAATGCGCGGTTATCACTTTTTTAGCCTAAATCATTAGAATTGCGCTACTTTAGCGCTTTAATTTTAATCAAATCGAGTTGTGATGGAAGCTGTGATTGCTGAAAAACAAGATCTGCACAAGGCAAAAATCAGCCAGGTAATGGCTGAGGTGGGTAAGGTGGTAGTGGGGCAACAGTATATGGTAAACCGCCTGCTTATCGGGTTATTCACCAATGGTCATATTTTATTAGAAGGCGTACCGGGCTTAGCCAAAACGTTAACCGTTAGTACCCTTGCTAAAGTACTTCACCTGGATTTTCAACGCATTCAATTTACACCCGATTTGCTTCCTGCCGATTTGGTGGGAACGATGATCTACAACCAAAAAGAAGGAAAGTTTGAAGTAAAGAAAGGCCCTATTTTCGCCAACCTTATTCTGGCCGATGAAATAAACCGTTCGCCTGCCAAAGTTCAATCCGCTTTACTGGAAGCCATGCAGGAAAAGCAGGTAACGATCGGTGAAACAACCTTTACACTCGACAAACCCTTTTTGGTATTGGCTACACAAAACCCGGTTGATCAGGAAGGAACCTACCCATTACCGGAGGCCCAGGTGGATCGCTTTATGATGAAAGTTTTTGTGGATTACCCCAGTAAAGATCAGGAGCTTGAGGTGATGCGCAGAATATCCAATATGCGGTTTGACTTTACGGTAAACGCGTTGCTCACCAAGGAAGACATCTACGACATCCGCGACCAGATCAACAAAGTAAAAATTTCCGAATCGTTGGAGCGCTATATTATTGAATTGGTATTTGCTACCCGTAAACCGCTAGACTATAAACTAAACGAGCAGGCACCGTATATTCAATTTGGTGCTTCCCCTCGCGCCAGCATTAATTTAAACCTGGCAGCCAAGGCCACAGCGTATATGGAGGGGCGTGATTATGTGCTTCCGGAAGACATCAAAGAAGTGGCGTTAGACGTGATGAACCACCGTATTATTCTTAATTATGAAGCCGAAGCAGATAATGTTAAAACCAGCGATATCATCAAGGCTATTTTGAACAAGGTGCCCATCAGCAAATAATCTACGGCTTAACATTACCATAAGGATTTTTTAAACTGCATAATAGTCTATTAACAGGTGTTAGCCCGTCTTTTAATCGTAATATTACGATGACTCTGATAACCAGGCATTTAAGGTCTTTTTAAGCCCTTAACAATTTCGTAACAATGCCTTGCCGATGGGGTAATAGTACAGCCCCACCTTTGCATAAAATTTTAGTTATGCGTAATCTGTACCTGGCTTTATTCACCCTGCTTTGTTCCTTCACGTTTGCTCAAACGGGATCGATAAGCGGAAAAATTACTGACGCCAAAACAGGTGAGGAAATAATTGGTGCCAACGTTTCTATTCAAGGAACTCAGATTGGAGCACCAACCGACATTGAAGGTAAATTTTCCATTGGCAACGTTAAGCCAGGAACATATAACCTGGTTGTCTCTTTTATCACCTACAAAACTCATGTTATTCCTGATGTAATTGTTGAAGCCAATAAAATTTCCACTATTAATGTTGCCATGCAGGAAGAGTCGCAGGAGTTGGAGGAAGTTATTGTAACCGGAACACGTGAGATTAACAATGACTTCGCTCTTCTTAAAGCCATTAAAGAAAGTAAGTTGGTGGTGTCTGGAATTTCAGCTGAGCAGATTTCTAAATCTCAGGATCGGGATGCTGCCCAGGTAATGCGCAGAGTGCCCGGTATTACCATTCAGGAAAATCGTTTTATCGTTGTTCGTGGTTTAAGCTCACGCTATAGTAGTGTTGTTTTGAATGGTGTTTTCGCACCCAGCTCTGAAACGGATAGCCGTGCTTTTTCATTCGACATTTTACCGAGTGGTCTTATTGATCAGATTCTTGTTTATAAAACTGGTGGAGCGTGGTTGCCCGGTGACTATGCAGGTGCGGTAGTGCAGATTACGACTAAAAATGTTGTTAATGATCCGTTCATTAATGGTGCGCTTTCCATCGGGTACAGAAGAGGCACTACAGGTACTACCCGTCAAAGTCAGGAGCGTTCATCAACCGAATGGTTAGGATTTGATGGGGGTGCGAGAAGTTTACCTAACAATGCACCAGCCAATTATGGAGCATTAGGATTCAATCCCAACCTCATTGAAATTGAAAGTAGAAAATGGAATAACACCTGGGGATTGGAGGATGTAAATGTGTTACCGGATATTCGGTTCAATTTGAATTTTGGAAGGGCATTCAAACTTGGAGGTATGAAGTTAAGTACCATTAATGGCTTAACGTACAGCAACACCAATCAATACAATGATGCTTCTTTTAACCGCTATTACAACTACGAAGAAGATTTCAGCAGTGAGAATTTCTTCAATTACATGGATGATCAGTTAGCGAATAATGTTCGTGTCGGATTACTCAGCAATTGGACATTAAACCTTAATAGTAGGAACAAAATCGAGTTCCGAAACCTGTTCAATAACATTGGAACAAATGAAACCATTATACGTAGTGGTGACAATTACTTTCGTCAGCAAAATTTCAGGAACTATTCATACCGTTATGTAGGAAGATCATCTTACATGGGGCAGTTGGAAGGTAAACACGAATTAATTCCCAGCAAGCTGAATATTACATGGCTTGGAGGATACACTACAATTAATCGCAATGAACCTGATTGGAGACGATTGGTTACCGGAAGATTGCAGGGCTCAGCAGAAGATGTTCCGTTTATTGTAAATGTTAACTCCAGTGTGAGTGCGGTAAACTCTGCCAGGTTTTACCAGGATTTGAATGAATCAAGTTTAACGAATCGGGTTGATCTTGATTATTCCTTTAATGCTCCTGCAGGAAAAGATCCCTTTCAGTTAAAGCTAGGATATTGGCTTGAACTTAAGGACAGAAGCTTTCAAACCCGCACGATTGCCCATGTTGCCCGTGATGGATTCAATCCTGACATTGCCTCACAACCTTTTGACAGAATTTTTGATCCAGCTAATGTAGCCTACAATGGAGGACATTTTATTGATGAACGTCAGCGCCCTCAAGATTCATATACGGCTGAAAACTTACTAACAGCAGGTTATTTAAGTGCCGACATGCCACTCTCTGATAAAATCCGTGTTGTAGCAGGTTTGCGTGTTGAATACAACCGCCAGCAATTGAAATCTGCACCTGGGGTTGGCGCTACCTCAGTAGATAATCCGATAACCAGTTTGCTTCCCTTTCTTAATGCAAGTTATAATCTCACATCATCATCGCTTATTCGTTTAGCGTATAGCAAAACATTGAATCGTCCTGAATTCAGGGAACTTGCGGAGTTTAGCTATTACGATTTCCAATATGCTATTGATATAGTTGGAAATCAAAACCTGAAAGTAGCCGATATTCACAATGTTGATTTACGCTGGGAATATTATCCCACACCAACAGAGTTTATTGCCATCGGTGGATTTGGCAAGTACTTTAAAAATCCTATTGAAACAGTAATACGCACAGGAACAGACAATCCTGCATTACTTTATACAAACGCCAAAGAAGCCTACACCGCAGGAGCTGAGGTTGAAGTTAGAAAAGCCCTTGCTTACTCATCTGCCAGCATCTTCTTAAATAATTCCTTTATTGTTTTTAATGCTTCATTAATTTATAACCGAATTCAGGTGAGTGATTTGGCCGATGACCTCGAACTTCAAAAGAGACCTATGCAAGGTCAATCCCCTTACATAGTTAACGTTGGATATTATTTTGAAGATGCCAATCGCGGATGGCAAGCTAATCTTCAATACAATGTTTTCGGCAAACGAATCACTTTTGTTGGTAATACTCAATTTCCTACCTGGTGGGAAGTACCCCGCCATCTTGTTGATTTGAATATTGCCAAGACTATTGGAAAAAATCTTGAAATACGCTTTGGCATAAGCGATTTACTCAACGCTAAATGGGAGTTGCGCGAAGATCCGGATCTTAATAATGATGTGTCGGATGTGAGCACTAATAAGGTAGTTCGCGGAACACGCAACGGACAGCTTTTCACTGTTGGACTTGGCTTTAAGTTTTAAGATTCAACATCGAGTTACTGTCGCCTTTTTATAGGCAGAAGAACATCGAAACGTTGTTTGTCAGAGGGTTATACTTTGTTTAATCCATACTATGGTTTCGTAACAATAACCTAACAATCGGGTAACTCCTGCTTTACCCCTAAGACCTACTTTGCAGCCGATTTCAACTTAACTTAAAAATCATGAAAAGAAATTCAATCCTATCCATTTTGGCTAGTGTGTTTGTGCTTGCTGCCCTGAGCTTTGCTACAACCTCCTGTAGTGATGATGAATTAGGTGCCGCACCCACAGTAAGCGTCACGCCATCAACTCTTCAAGATATCCCCGGTGCTTCTGTTTCTTTTGAAGCTGCAGTAACAGCTCCGAATGGCGGGCAATTGCTCGTGTTTTCCGGCCCGACAATTCCGAGTGTAACACTTAATGGTCAAAGCACGCAAACCGTTACTGTAAACTATACAATCCCAGTAAATGCAGTTATTGGTTCAACTATTCTAATTGTTGTAACAGCAGTGGATAATGAAAGCTTAAATTCATTGCCAGCCACTGTAACCATTACCGTGGGTGATCCTAAACCGGTTGTTGTTGTTACAGGGAACATTTCTGCAGCAAACAACAATTGGGTTGCTACTAATCGCTACTTATTACGCGGTAAAGTTGTTGTTCCCAATGGCGTTACACTTACCATTGCACCCGGCACAATCATTTTTGGTGAAAAAGAAACAGAAGGAACATTAATCGTGAACAGAGGTGGTAAACTTAATGCAGTGGGTACTGCTGCTAGTCCGATTGTGTTTACTTCAAATGCTCCTAAGGGTTTCCGTAACCGTGGCGATTGGGGTGGTGTTGTAATTTTAGGAAGAGACTATAACAGCAATGGAGCAAATGCCCTTATTGAAGGTTTGGCGGGTGGTGCAGGTTCACAAGATGGTCTTTACGGCCCCGGTGATGGAGCTGCTATTGGAAATGATGATTCAGGTAAGTTAAAATATGCCCGTATCGAATTTGCTGGTATTGACTTATCACAGGACAATGAACTTAACAGCTTAACGATGGGATCAGTTGGTTCAGCTACAGAAATTGATCATATCGTAGTAAGTTTTGCCAACGATGATGCTTATGAGTGGTTTGGTGGATCAAATGACCATAAATATTTGATAGCATACTCTACCCTTGATGATGACTTTGACTCTGATCGCGGGTACATTGGACGAGTGCAGTATGGCGCTATCATTCGCGAAGCATCTATTGCAGATATTTCAGGTTCAAGAGCTTTTGAGTCATCAAGTAACTCTACCAACCCTGCGCCTACAGTAGGCGGAGTATCCAGACACTCTAAACCAATCTTTGCAAACATTACAGTATGGGGGCCGCTACTGTTCAGAACTGCTGCTCAGATTGATGGTTTCTATCGCGCAGCGGTTGAAGTAAACTCCTTCAATCAGTTAGAACTTTACAACTCTATTATCACCGGGTTCCCTACATCAGCAAACTTTGCAACGACTGGTTCTACCGTAATCAACAATATTTTTTCGGCCAATGGTGGCGGTCAAACGGCAACTGGTGCTAACGTTCCGGCAAATTTTGCATCCGATAACAATTTTGCGGCACCTATTACTGACATTTTCGGTCCATTCCCTTCAGGAAATGTTTATAGCTTCACCAACTTACCGATTAACCAGGTAGCAGGTAGCCCAGGTCTTACCGGTGCCCCCGCAATTCCTGCTGCCAGCAACGTGGGTAATTTCTTCACCGCTGAGGCTTTCTACGGTGCTTGGGGTACTACTCCGGGTGCTGGTTGGAATTTCAACGCAGGTTGGATTAACCTCAACCCTAACAACGAGGATTATTAATCCATAGCATAGGTTTGATTCAAGAGAAGCCCGGATTTTGTCCGGGCTTTTCTACTTTTGACTAAGGGTTTGTTCACTAAGTAATATTTCATGAAGCATACAATTATTCTTCTGGTTGGCATCTCTGCACTTTTATTCAGTTGTTCAAAAAGTAAAACAACTGAAGCAGGGAAAATTCTTTCACAAAAGGATTATGATTCACTTTTAATTCAATTGGCTCCTTATGTAGTTAAGAAACCTGATGCGATGACCTACGCTGAGCGGTTTGATCGTTCAAGCAGGTCATTCTACAAAAACTACATTGATCTTACCAGCGGAAAAATCCGGTATTACTTTAAAACTGATTCGGTTGAGTTTTTTACTTACGAGTATCAGGATAAGGCCAGTTTGTACGAGCATTACCGTACGTTCGGAGGGTATGTGAAGCGAAATCCGGATACGGGCAAAATAGAATTTCTAAACCTGCTGTATCAAACGCCTCGTTGTGTTCGGGATGAGTTGGAGGCAAAGGGACAAGTATTGTTCAAAGAGATGATAAGCTCGGGTAATGTTGATAAATATTTTGGTAACAAAGACCTTGTTTATGTTCCGAATGAGGATATCTACTACGACCATAAACGTAACCGGTGGGATTATACCGAAAATTCAAAATGGCGATTTTTAGAAGAAGCACGAGAGTTAGCGGGCCCGGGCAGACTTGATTCTATTAACTAACTCAATCAATTAACCTTCTTCTGCTTTTCTTTATGCATCTCCACCACTTTTTTGATTTGTTCCGTAGCAATGGCTACGGAGTCCTGACTTTTTTTATTCTTTTCAAGTAGTGTAAGCAGACTTAAATTTTCCAGCTTGTTTGCTTCTACCGACTTCTCCAGTTGGATTCTTTCCTTTTCATTGTTTTCCATACGGATGGTCAGGTTTTTATTTTCGTTTATCAAACGTTGTTGCTGGCGCTCTACAGCCTGAAGAGCCTTGGAAGATTCATCAATCTGCACCTGGATTTTATCACGGTAGTATTTTACACCAAAATCGTAGATGATTCGTTCGAGCTCTTTGTTCACTTTTTCTGCTTCATCCGCATTTGGCCATTCACCTGGCTTTAAACCAATCCAGGCTACAGCGGTAGCAGTACGCTCTTTAGTAGTAGCATAAATGGGGTTCTTATACGAAGTTCCGCCAATAACCGTTTCCGTTAAGGTTATGGGATTAGCGCCAAGCTTCAGTTTAGCAAATGATCTTAAGTACTTATTAAACGAAGTGGCAACGTCATCCTGCTTGCCTTCCAGTTCAACACCGTATCCATCAACATTTTCACCTTTTATGCGGTGCGATTCTTTCTCTACTTTTACCGATTGGGCCGTTGCAGACAGGCTAAGGCCTATGAAAAAAATAAGGACAAACTTTTTACGGGCTTCCATGTTGTTATGGTTATTGATGTAAAACTAATGCTACAAAATTGATTCCAAAAAGAATACTCATAACCGGAGCCTCCGGACTTGTTGGTGCAGAACTTACGGCTAACCTCATGAAGGGCGGTCATCAGGTTGCTCATTTGGGTCGGACAAAGCGCCAAGGCAACGTGCCATCATATACCTGGGATGTTGATAAAGGATATATTGAGGAGGGAGCACTTCAAGGAATAGATTCTATTATTCATTTGGCCGGTGCAGGCATTGCTGATAAACCGTGGACTGCCAGACGGAAGCAGGAGATTTTAGAAAGTCGCACACGATCGTCAACATTGTTATATCAAACGCTTAAAAACACTCAACACCAGGTAAAATCCTTTATATCAGCCAGTGCCATCGGGTACTATGGCTTTGGTGGCAGCGAGGAGGTATTTACAGAATCCAGTAAAGCGGGTACTGATTTTTTAGCGGATGTGGTTAAGGCGTGGGAACATGAGGTGGATAGGATTCAGGAACTCAACATTCGTATAGTAAAAATCAGAATTGGAATTGTATTAAGTAATAAAGGAGGCGCTTTAAAAGAAATAGCAAAGCCTGTTCGTTGGGGTGCAGGCGCACCACTGGGTAATGGCAAGCAACCGATGAGCTGGATTCACATAGATGATTTGTGCGCGATGTTTCGGTATGCCGTTGAGAATGAAAACCTGATCGGGGCATACAACGGTGTTGCCCCGCAATGGTCATCGAATCGTGAGGTAACAAGAGCCATCGCAAAAGCATTGCATCGCCCCCTGCTCCTTCCACCAGTTCCTTCTTTTGTTATGAAACTTATGTTGGGTGAAATGGCAAATTTAGTTCTGTTGGGGAGTAAGGTGTCATCAGAAAAAATTCAACAGACGGGATTCAAATTTCAATTTGAAGATTTAACAACTGCCATTGAATCGTTTTACAGGAAATAGTTAGGAAGTTATTACTAGAAATCAATAGTAAAAATCATTTCCTCTTGTCAGCCTGAGCTTGTCGAAGTAGCGAGGGAGGAACGACCTAAGCAATCCTGTTTTCATAATCGAAAATCGAGATTGCTTCTCCGCCTGTGGCGGATCGCAATGACGGTAACATTTTTGAGATGATCTCTAGTATTTCCTGCTGTTTGCGAACGCCACCAGCGAAAGCATTACCGGCACTTCTACCAAAACTCCCACTACGGTAACCAGGGCAGCCGGTGATTGTAAACCAAACAATGAAATGGCAACCGCTACAGACAGTTCAAAGAAGTTGCTGGCGCCAATCATTGCTGCAGGTGCGCACACGACATAATTCAGATTTAGCTTCTTTCCACCATACCAGGCGATAAAGAAAATAAAGTAGGTTTGGATAACTAAGGGTATTGCAGCCAATAAAATAATCAGTGGATTGTTGAGAATGTTCTTCCCCTGAAAAGCGAACAGGAAAATCAGTGTAACAAGTAAGGCAATAATACTGATCGGTTTGAGTTTGGGAAGGAATTCCTTTTTGAACCACTCCTCTCCTTTTGACTTCACTACAATGCGTTGTGTGATCACTCCGGCCACAAGAGGAATCACCACAAAGATCACCACACTTGCAACTAAAGTTTCGTAAGGGATTACCACATCGGTGATACCCAGCAACAACCCGACAAGCGGTACAAAGGCCACTAAAATAATAAGGTCATTAACCGAAACCTGAACAAGCGTGTAATTCGGATCACCATCAGACAAGTATGACCACACAAAAACCATGGCCGTACACGGTGCAGCACCCAGCAAAATGGCTCCGGCTATGTATTCGCCTGCTAATGCAGGATCAATCCATGCCGAATAGAGTTTGGTAAAGAAAATCCAGGCAAAGAACGCCATCGTAAACGGTTTGATGAGCCAGTTGATAACGACCGTCCATACCACACCGCGTGGCTTTTCGCCAATTTTTTTGATGCTGGTAAAATCAATCTGCAACATCATAGGATAGATCATTAACCAGATAAGTACGGCTACCGGAATGTTGACTTTCGCAATCTCCACGCTGCTGATCACTTCAATAGTGTCTCCGGCAAATCGCCCGATGACAATGCCGGCAATGATGCAAATAGCCACCCAAACCGATAGATACCGATCGAAGAAGCTGATGGTTTTCTTTAAGGCCATGATGAATAGTTTTGATTTTTAGGCAAACGTAAACATTAATCGTAATATTACGATTAAATAAAATCATTTCGTAGTGAATTTTCTCAGAAAGGATACGTGATTTATGTCATGATTAAGAAACTGACATATGTTTTCCATAGTGAAGTGGATTTGTAAAATCATCATTTTAAGCAGATACTCGTATATTTCGGATATAACTGAATTGTAGTGAAATGAATTCGAAGAGAAAAACAAAACCCAAGGCTGATCCGGAATTAATTCAACAAGCCATAGAAGAAGAGCACCGCATTCGTAAAGCTTTCAAAGACAAGGACTGGGCAGAGATAAAAGGCGCCAACAGTTGGATGATCTTTAAAGTGATGAGTGAATTTGTGGAGGGGATGGAGAAGCTGGCCAAGATCGGTCCGTGCGTGACCATTTTTGGATCTGCTCGTACCAAGCCTGCCAACAGCTATTATAAAATGGCCGAAGAAATTGCCTATGAGCTGGTACAGCATGGCTACGGTGTAATTACCGGTGGCGGTCCGGGTATTATGGAGGCGGGTAATAAAGGCGCGCACCGGGCAGGCGGTAAGTCTGTAGGGTTGAATATTTTTCTGCCGTTTGAGCAGAAGGGAAATATTTACATCGATCCGGACAAACTCATCACGTTCGATTACTTTTTTGTACGCAAAGTGATGTTTGTAAAATACTCGCAAGGGTTTATTGTAATGCCGGGCGGTTTTGGAACGTTAGATGAATTAACGGAAGCGTTAACCCTTATTCAAACAAAAAAAATTGGACGATTCCCCATAGTCATGGTGGGCAAAAAATTCTGGCAGGGCTGGCTGAAGTGGGTGAAGGATGTGTTGATTGTAGAAGGCATGATCAGTGCGGAAGACCTGGACTTGTTCAGCCTGGTGGATACTCCGGAGGATGCCGTAAAAGCGATTGACGACTTTTACTCGAAATATTTACTGGCACCTAACTTTTAATCGGTTACCACGCTGTGCCCTCGGTGTTTAAGTTTATGTTAGAAAAAAATTTTCCCTTAGCCATTTCTCTGCTCGCCCTGGCTATAGCCATTGGCTATGTACGGTTCTCTAATGAACGTATAAAGAAATTAGTAGCTGAACAGGAGCAGGAGCAACAAATGCAGGACGGCACCCTGGCCCCGGCTGATTGGGATGGAGCAGCCCCACCTTTCCCGGCCATCTCCTACGATCTGCCCAGGAACCTGAACTTTGCCGGAGAATCGGTGCCCATTGAAATTCCTGATGTGCTGGAGCGGCTTGATCGCGAATTGCAGATTAATATTTATCTGCATAGCAGTACCATCTTTCTGATCAAGCGTGCCAACCGATGGCTTCCACAAATGCAGGAAATTCTGCGCAAGCATAACATTCCGGATGATTTCAAATACCTTCCGCTAATTGAATCGGGATTGTTAAATGACATTTCACCTAAAGATGCCGTAGGTTATTGGCAGATTTTAAAAACCTCAGGTCGTGAATTGGGACTTGAAATTGAAAAGGAAGTTGATGAACGTTATGATCCGCTTAAGGCAACAGAAGCCGCCTGCAAGTATTTAAATAACGCGTATAGAAAATTTGGCAACTGGACACTGGTGGCAGCATCGTACAACCGGGGTATTGCCGGTGTAGGTCGCGCATTGGAGAACCAAAAGGTGGACAATTTTTATGACTTACATTTGGTAGATGAAACATCGCGCTATGTATTTCGCATTATCGCCATAAAAGAAATAATTGAAAACCCCACTAAATATGGGTTTAATGTAAATCCAAAACATTTGTACCAAAAGGAACAACTCCGCTATGTTGAAGTGAAGGAGACCATTCCTGATCTGATTAAATTTTCCAAGCAGCAGGGAATAAATTACAAATTGCTGAAACGTCACAACCCATGGTTACGCGATGACAGGCTAACGGTGAAGCGTGGCAAGGTTTACCAGATTGCACTACCGGTGAATTGATTAAATGAGACTATGCGTCCCTACATCCTGGCCGAATCAAACTGGAAATACATAAAGGATGCTTCTTTTGAAGTAGCCGTACTTCCGTGGGGAGCCTGTGAAGCACACAACTATCATTTGCCCTACGCAACCGACATCATAGAATCTGAACACATAGCGGCAGAGGCTGGCCGGCTTGCCTGGGAGCAAGGCGCCAAAGTGATTGTGTTGCCGGCAATTCCGTTTGGTGTAAACACCGGTCAGTTTGATGTGAAGCTTGATATCAACATGAATCCGTCAACACAGCTTGCTGTGTTGCGTGATGTATTGGATGTGCTTAACCGCCAAGATATTCACAAACTTATTATCCTGAACAGTCATGGTGGAAATGATTTCAAGTCCATGATTCGTGAACTCGGCCTGCAGTTTCCGAATATGTTTCTGACAACGTGCAACTGGTTTCAGGCCATTGATCAGAAACAATTCTTTGAGCATAAAGACGACCATGCCGGTGAAATGGAAACCAGCTTGTTGCTGTATTTACGTCCTGATTTGGTGTTACCACTGGCAGAAGCCAGTGATGGTGCTGCAAAGAAGTTCAGATTCACGGCCATTCGCGAGGGCTGGGCATGGGCTGAACGCAAGTGGACGCAGGTTACCGCATCAACGGGAGTAGGTGATCCGCGCAAAGCATCAAGGGAAAAGGGTGAACGTTTCTTTAAAGCTGTAACAGAAAAAGTTTCACAGTTTATTACTGAAGTAGCGGAAACAAAGCCAGGAGATTTTTATATGTAACCTTTACCGCATCATGGAAATCGTTTCACCTTCCAGGGTTTTGTAAGCCTTCATCACATCAGCCGTAAGACAAGAATGTATAGGTAACACTCCAAGCCAATCACCAACCTTAATGTTTTCGACTTGATTCTTATCCGCATGGATGATTCCATGTTCCTGTGAAACAGATTTAATATACATGCCAGTATCTTCGGTGTTCCAACCACCGTTCGTTAATCGCACCACTTTTCCAAAGGATGTAGCGCCAACTGGCAGAACAAGATTATCTTTTGAAAAATGAACCGCCCCTCCATGAACAACAATTTCGTTTCGTTCAGGATACGTTGCCACAACGGGGCAGGCCATGGCTATTGCCACCTGTTCTAACGAACAGGAGCCAATGGCAACTTGCATAAAATCATAAAACACAAAGTTTCCGGGTCGAATCTCATCAACTCCAGCGAAAGATTCAGCAACACTGCAGGTTGGGGTGTCGCCCAGTGAGAAGATTATTCCTGGATACTTGCCGGAATATTTTTCTTTGAGCGATTTTGCTATGGCCAACGTATGTTGGTGAATGCTGAGGATAGCCTTTTTGTCGTTACGGATTTTATAGCTGTGGCCATCGTGCGTCAGAAACCCCTTGAACGTTACATGCGGATAGGCTTCAATGCGGTTTAGGATGGCATCAAGCAGCGCAGCATGCTCCGGAGCAACACCGGTGCGGTGATATCCCGTGTCGATTTCAACAAATACGTTGATCGGGTGCAGAATTTCTTTTCCAAGGTGATCAACCGTTTCCGGAGAAACAACCAACAAATTGAGGCTGATCTTTTTGGCCAACCGGTTAAGCCGGTCTTTCTCATGAACGTTAACGGGAAAAGCAACCGTAATGTCATGCCAGCCATCGTTGGCAAAGTATTCAGCCATCTTCACAGACGAGACCGTGATTTTCTCCACACCAACGGAGCGAAACCACCTGCCCACTTCATGCGACTGGTGTGTTTTAAAGTGCGGCCGAAAGCTGAGGTTGTTTGTGCGGGCCTTGGCTGCCATCATGGAGATGTTGGACAAGCATTTTTGTTTATCGAGCAAGAGGGTTGGTTCGTATAGTAAACTATAAATCACTGCTTAAATGCATTTAGAAAATCGGCAGGTGAAAGAATGGGGATGCCACGGAAGGGATGGAGTAGGAGCAGATCCGGATCGCTGGAAATTATAGCTGAAGCAGCACAACTAATGGCCAGTTCCAAAAACATATTATCCTTAGGATCGCGACATTCTGTAATTTGAACGGTGGCCTCTTTAAAATGGCTCCGATCTTCAATCAGCCCAATCATTCTCAGTCGGTTTTCGAGTTGCTGATACCGCTCAAACTTTTCGCGCGTAAATGTTGTAGCAAACTCATGGAAAGTAGCTTTTGAAAATACTGCTATACCTTTTTTCCAGACCAGATCGTACGCTTGTCGGGTAGCAGATTGAGGAAGAAGGTGAGCACTAATCAGTACATTGGTATCAATGACAAAAAGATCAGTCATTTTTTTTCAGAAGTTCTTCTAAAACTTCAGGTGTTAACCCATTGGCAATAGCCTGGTTGCCGAATTCGTCCAATAGAGTTTTGTATGTATCGTTTGTTATATCGTTGGCTGCTTTTTTTAACAACAGGCTCAAGGCCTCAGAAATTTGTTGCTGCTTATCAGCACTAAGGAGGTGGTAGATTTTTCCAACACTGTCATCAACCTGAATTACTATCCGTTCCATTGGCTCTTAATTTGCAATCTAAAGGTAAAAATAAACCGCCACTTTTTAGTAAGTGTAATCACCATCCCAATCCATAATCCTCCCCATGGTTACTCGATCCGCCCCAGAAACTTCCGTTTTTCCAGTCAAAGAAAATTGCATTTACCGGGCCGCTGGTGCGCTCACGGTACGATATGCGATAGCCCATCTGCCCGAGTTCTTTCCGTGACCACGGAGGCATTTGATTGTTGAGTATTAAGCCTCCGGGTTGTTTTTCGTGATCACCAAAGCTGGAAAACATCTGGTTGGTAAGGAAGCTGGGTGCTTCACAGGCCTCTTGCACGGTCATTCCAAATTCTACCATGTTCAAAAAGAATTGAATGAGTAGCTGATCCTGTTCATCACCGGCTTGCTTGGCAAACGAAAGAAAAGGCTTGCCATCTTTTAGCGCCATGCTGGGTGTTAACGTTACCCGCGGGCGTTTGCCTGGCTCCACCACATTAAACGGATTTTCCTTTTCATCCAACACAAAACTTTGCATGCGCTGACTCATGCCAATACCGGTGTTTCCAGCGATGCACGCAGGCACCCAACCGCCACTGGGTGTAATGGATACTACCCAACCTTCTTTGTCGGCAGCTTCTACGGATGTTGTTCCTGCTGCAAAGTCTTCGAAATATTTTTCATTCATGGGGTTGTACAGATTGCTTTGATGGTTGCCCCACACTTTTAATAAATCGGTATATGGGTTTACTTTTCCTTCGTAGGGATAAGGGTCTCCCGGTCCTATTTTCGGATCGTTGCGATTTGGGTTGATGAGTTTTGCCCGCTCTTTGGCATATTCTTTTGAGAGCAAACCTTTCATGGGCTCTTCCGGAGCAAAAGCAGGATCACCATAATAGAAATCACGATCGGCAAAAGCCAGGTTCATGGATTGATATAACGTGTGAATGTATCGTGATGTGTTATAGCCCATCGCCTTCAAATCGAAATTTTCCAGGATGTTCAGGGTTTGCAACATCACCGGGCCTTGTGTCCACTGCTGAAGTTTATACACCTCAATGCCTTTATAGGTAGTTATTAAGGGTTCTTCGATTTTTATCTTCCAGTTGGCGAGGTCTTGTTCGGTAATCAAACCTCCTTGTTCCTGACAACCACGCGCAAACTCTTTTGCGATGTCGCCTTTATAAAACCGATCGTAAGCGGCATAGATGGCTTCTTTCCTTGACTTACCTTTTTTCAGTGCCTGTTGTTCAGTGTCCACTAATTTTTTTAGTGTTTCCAATAAATCTTTCTGAACAAAAATTTCACCGGCATAAGGTGCTTCGCGTTGCTCACCCTGATGTGTTAGAAAAACTTTTTTAGAATACGGCCATTCTTTAATGCGCGCTTTTTCACGTTCTATTGAATTGGCGGTTTGCGCTTCTATCGGATAACCTTCTGCCATTTGCATGGCAGGCGTTAGTACATCTTTCAGGCTCATCGTTCCGTACTCAGCCAGCATAGTCATGAGTCCGCCCGGTGTGCCAGGCGTAACCGCTGCCAGCGGTCCGTACTGCGGAGGATATTTCATGCCCTTGTCTTTAAAGAATTGCGCAGATGCCCCGGTGGGTGCTACACCCAGTGCATTAATGGCAATAACTTTTTTGGTTTTGGGATTATAAATCAGTGCCTGGGTTTCACCTCCCCAGCTCAGCACATCCCACATAGTGCAGGTTGCCGCCAGCATGGCACATGAGGCATCCACGGCATTGCCTCCTTTACTGAAAATCATAGCACCGGCTGTTGCCGCAAGAGGTTTACCGGTTACGGCCATCCAGTGCCGACCGTGTAGCGGAGGTTTTTGGGTGGTAACCGGAAAAGTATTGAAGGATTGACTTGTGGCCACCTGGGCGATCAAGAGAATTGTAATGAGTACGAATAACTTTTTCATAGACTTGGCTTTTGTTCGCAGCGTAATTTTAAAGATACTTCAATTTGATGATAACAGGCACACGCTTTTACAATAGCTGCATTTACCATGATATGCGGAAACAGTTGTATTTGAATTATTACATTTGAGGAGATCTATACAGCTATGTTACACCCGGTAAAAGAAGCCACGGAATTCCTGCAAAAGAAGATTAAGCACAAACCCGAAGTGGGTGTGATTTTAGGTACCGGACTCGGAAATTTATTTATTGATGAAGTAAAAAATCCCATTGTTATCAATTACAACGTCATCCCGCATTTTCCGGTCACCACAGTAACCTCGCACAAAGGCCAGTTGATTTTTGGCGAAGTGAAAAAAAAGTATGTGATGGTGATGCGTGGCCGCTTCCATTATTATGAAGGCTACAGCATGCAGCAGATTGCTATACCCATTCGGGTTATGAAATTACTAGGGGTTGAAAGCCTGCTGGTTTCCAATGCAGCAGGTAATTTGAATTTGAGCTGGCATAAAGGCGAACTTATGATGCTGGACGACCACATTAACCTTCAGCCCGACAATCCATTGCGTGGAGAAAACTCAGAACTTTTTGGCCCTCGCTTTCCGGATATGAGCGAACCGTATGATCAGAAACTTAATAGGATACTTGAGAAAATAGCAAAAGAGAATAAAATCAAACTACATAAAGGTGTTTATGCAGCCGTGCAGGGACCGAGTATGGAAACTCGGGCTGAGTACCGCTACCTCCGTATACTGGGCGCGGATGTGGTAGGCATGAGCACCGTGCCTGAAGTGCTGGTGGCTAACCACATGGGTATTTCATGTTGCGCGGTTTCGGTGCTGACCAACGATTGCGACCCCGACAATTTACACCGTGTAGAACTTCAGAACATTGTCGATACAGCCTCAGCTTCGGAGAAAAAACTGGTCAAGCTTTTTACCGGGTTAATCGGGCAATTGTAATCATGAAAGAACCAGAAGTATGATGCACGAAATAAAGGAGGCTACAGATTTTCTTTTGAAGCGTGGCGTTAAGGCCCCGGAAGTTGGAGTAATTCTTGGCACCGGGTTGGGCAATCTTTTTGTCGAGAAAATCAAATCACCACTTGTTATTAATTATAACACTATTCCCCACTTCCCGATCTCTACAGTTGAATATCATAAAGGTCACCTGATATATGGAGAAATAGGAGGGAAGAAAGTGCTGGCCATGCAGGGTCGCTTTCATTATTATGAAGGTTACAACCTGAAGAAAATTACGTTAGCTGTTCGCGTAATGAAACTTCTCGGCATTAAGTATCTTTTGATTTCCAATGCGGCCGGTAACCTGAATCCGGATTGGAAGAAGGGTCAGTTAATGTTGATTGATGATCACATCAATCTTATTCCGGACAATCCATTGCGGGGTGAGAATTATGAACTGTTAGGTCCACGCTTTCCGGATATGAGTGAGCCATATTCAAAAGTTCTGAATCAAAAACTCAAACAAATCGCGAAAGCAAGAAAAATCAGGTTGAATGAAGGTGTTTATATTCCTGTTATGGGGCCTAATTTAGAAACCCGTGCCGAGTACAGATTTTTGCGAAAAATCGGGGGCGATGCAGTAGGCATGAGCACCGTACCGGAAGTAATTGTAGCCAACCACATGAGTCTGCCGTGCTGTGCCATTTCGGTGTTAACCGATGACTGTGATCCGGATAACCTTAAACCGGTAAACCTGAAAGAGATTGTGAAGGTAGCCGGCAAGGCCGAGCCGAAGCTTACGGAATTATATGTAGAATTGATTAAGGGACTTTAAACCTGTTTCTCGCAACCATACTCACTAAAGTTCCGGACGTCATTAGGAATTTAATTTCTCACTTAAAAACTCAGCCGTATAACTGCCCTTTGCCTTCTTCACCATATCCTCAGGTATTCCGGCAAATAATAGCTTACCACCTTTTTTCTCCCCGCCCTCAGGGCCCAGATCTATAATCCAGTCGGCACACTTTATTACTTCCATGTTGTGCTCAATTACGATTACCGTATGCCCTTGGTCGACCAATGCATTGATGGCTTTTAATAATTTTGAAATATCATGGAAATGCAGGCCGGTGGTGGGTTCATCGAAAATAAAAAGTATCCTGCCATCAGCAGAATTTTTACCAAGGAAGGATGCCAGCTTCACACGTTGTGCCTCGCCTCCGCTTAAGGTATTGGAGGATTGTCCCAGTTTTACATACCCCATGCCCACATCAAATAACGGTTGGATTTTTTCATGGATGGATTTTTTTTCTTTAAAAAACTCTAGTCCATCTTCCACGGTCATGTTCAGTACATCGGCAATGGTTGCACCGTTATACTCAATCTCTAAAACTTCTTGTTTGAAACGCTTTCCATAGCACGATTCACATTTCAGAAAAATATCGGCCATAAACTGCATCTCTACTTTTATCTCACCTTCCCCTTCGCACGTTTCACAACGCCCACCCTCCACATTGAATGAAAAGTGTGAGGGTTTGTAGCCGCGTTGTTTGGCAAGGGGTTGCTCGGCATACAACTGCCGGATGGCATCATAGGCTTTTACGTATGAAATTGGATTGGAACGGGATGATTTTCCAATGGGATTCTGATCCACAAACTCTACTTGTGTGATACGTGAAAGATCACCTTCCAGTTTATCGTATTTGCCGGGAGACTCTGCCACCGATCCGCTTAAACGACCAACCGCGGGGTAAAGAATTTTTTTGATGAGGGTTGATTTGCCTGAACCACTAACACCTGTAACTACGGTTAACACCCCTAATGGAAATTGGACAGTAAGATTTTTCAGATTGTTTTCCCGCGCACCGACAATGGTAATGGAGTCTTTCCATTTTCTTCGCTTGGCAGGAATATCAATTTTGTCCATTCCTGCTAAATAATTGGTGGTGTGCGAAACAAATTTTCCCTGTCCGTTGGTCATGCGGGCATTCAGATCCTTTAGCGTACCCTGATAAACAAGTTGTCCGCCATGCGCACCGGCATCCGGTCCGATATCAATAATCTGATCGGCAGCCCGCATGATTTCTTCTTCATGCTCAACCACAATGACGGTGTTTCCCAAATCGCGTAACGATTTCAGCACCTCAATCATACGTGCTGTGTCTTTTGGGTGCAGGCCGATACTCGGTTCATCCATAATATACATCGACCCTACCAACGCACTGCCCAAAGAAGTGGCCAGTTTTATACGCTGGTATTCACCACCCGAAAGCGTGGAGGTAAGTCGGTTTAAGGTTAAATACCCCAAGCCTACTTTCACCAGGTATTCCAATCGCGTAGTAATTTCGGTTAAAATTCTGTTCGAAACATTTTTATCGTACTCAGGTAATTTGAGTTTGGTGAAGAACTCCAGTGCATCTTCCATGGGCAATAACGCCAGGTCAATGATGGAGGTATTGGCAATCTTCACGTAGTGGGCATCCTTGCGTAAGCGTGTTCCTTTACAATCGGGGCAATTGGTTCTTCCGCGGTAACGCGATAATAAAACCCGGTATTGTATTTTGTGTGTTTTGGATTCCAGGTATTTGAAGAAGGCATGAATACCATCGAAGTAAGCGTTACCATTCCATAACACTTCTTTTTCTTTTTCCGATAACTCATGGTACGGACGATGGATCGGGAAATCGAACTTGATGCCGTTTTTCAACAAAGGTTTTTGCCATTCGCCCATTACTTCACTTCGCCATGGGGCTACAGCACCTTCGTACACCGATAGGGATTTATCGGGTATTACAAGGTCCTCATCAATACCCAAAACTTTTCCAAATCCTTCACACGTACGACAAGCGCCATAAGGGTTATTGAAGCTGAAAAAATTCACAGAAGGTTCTGTGAACTTGATGCCGTCCAATTCAAACCGGTCGGAGAAGTGCATGGGTTTATGACCTTCGGCATAGATGATGCATTCATCATGCCCTTCATAGAAAGCAGTTTGAATGGAATCTGAAAGTCTGAAAACGGTATCCTCATCGCTTGCATTTACAGCAGCCCGGTCAATGAGTATTTCCATACGGGCATCCTTGGCGGTTGCCTTTTTCTTTTCGGCTAAAAGATCTTCAATAAATTTTGGCTCACCATCAACAAGTACCCGGGCAAAGCCTTTGCTTAACAGCAGGTTTAATTCTTCCTGTATTTTTTTGCCTTTTTTCAGCGCAAGCGGACTGGCCACCATAATGCGGGTGCCTTCGGGCAGTTTGTTGATTTCATTTACTACATCGGTTACGGTATCGCGTTTTACCTCCTTGCCACTTACCGGTGAGTACGTTTTGCCGATGCGGGCGAACAGCAACTTCAGGTAATCATATATTTCGGTAGTTGTTCCTACCGTTGACCTGGGGTTTCGGGTATTTACTTTTTGTTCGATGGCGATGGCCGGAGAAACGCCCCGGATATAATCTACCTCTGGTTTTTCCATACGACCCAAAAACTGGCGGGCATAGGAGCTTAGGCTTTCCACATACATCCGCTGGCCTTCTGCAAACAGGGTATCAAACGCCAATGACGATTTACCCGAGCCAGAGAGCCCGGTAATAACCACCAGTTTGTTTCGCGGAATGGCAACGCTCAGGTTTTTGAGGTTGTTTACCCGTGCCCGTTTTATGATGATGTATTCTTTGGGATCGAGGTTGTCGAGTTGAGTATCAGTCACGAGGGTATGCGGTATTCACCGTGGTAAATTAGTAATTAAATGTTGTGGTGTGATGGAATAAAAAACACCATCCGCGGGGATGGTGTTCCATTTACTTGAGTTTATTAATGTTTAATTATCAAAATCGGGATCATAGCTTGCCTCACGACTTCTCTTGGCACCCCCTTCATCATCATCTCCAAAGCCATCATCGTCCCCGCCCGATTCAAAGTCATCATTTGAGCCATAGTCATCATCTCCACCACCATCGCTGTCAAATTCCTGGGGTGCACCAGACTCCACATCATAGCCTCCATCGCTGTTTTTGGTAGCCGGTACCTTTACCAGGTAAATGGCATCATCAGTTTCCAGCGGAAAGACGAAAATGGGCTCTTTTTTGGCATTCATTATGCGGGTTATGCTGCTTTCATACCCGTTTGGGTACTGTCGCTTCAAAAGTTCGTGCAGGTCCTCGCTCAGGTTCTCCAGACTTTTAATAATTCGCTTTTTGTTAAGGGACATAAGGTTTTAGGCTCAAAAAACAGAAAGCAAATACCTAAAGAATTTTAGTTACAGACAAGAATTTTAAGGAAATTATTTGCGCTGATTCGGAATATTTATATCTTTTCATCCTTATTGTTCCACTAAACCCCCATACAATATCGAGATAGACTTCTACGTTACCTAAATGTGAGATAGATGATTGAGAACAGAAGTAGTGATAGCGAATTAGTGTTGAGCTATCAAAATGGTAACGAAGGGGCTTTTGAAACGCTTCTGCACCGCCATAAATCGAGGTTGTATACCGCCATCTACCTGATCGTCCGGGACCGTTACGTGGCCGAGGACTTGTTACAGGAAACGTTCATTAAAGCGGTAAACACCATACGCGGGGGGCGGTATAATGAAGAGGGCAAATTCTTACCGTGGATCAGTCGCATTGCGCACAACCTGGCCATAGATCATTTCCGGAAGAAGAAACGCTATCCGGAAATAGTGTTGGAAGATGGAAGCCGATTGTTCAACTCGATGGATTTTTCCGAGGAGTCAATGGAGTCGAAGCAGATTATGCAAGACACCAAATCCAGGCTCCGGGGATTCATCCGGGAGTTACCAACCGAGCAGAAGCAGGTGCTGATTATGCGGCATTACCTGAAGATGAGTTTTCAGGAAATTGCCGACCGCACCGGGGTAAGCATTAACACCGCGTTGGGCAGAATGCGTTATGCACTCATTAATCTCAGAAAGAAGATGAACAATAACCAGCTTGCCTATGATAAAGACTTTTACCCAAGACGACCTGATCAGGTATCTATACCACGAGACTACGGAGAAGGAGACGCAGGAAATTAACAGAGCCCTGCTTACCGATTCGGAACTTCAGGCGATGTACACCAGCATGAGCGCCCTTAAAAAGGAAATGGACGCTTCACAGTTAGAGCCTTCGCCTCAAACGGTGCTGAATATTCTGAGTTATTCGCGAAATGCATCTGCTGTGAAGCATCATTAAGTTAACGGATCAAGTGAATGTACCCTTTGGCTGTTCCTATCTTTCCATTTTTGCCTTCATAGCGTAACAGCCAATAGTACACACCATTGGCCGCATCACCTCCGTTCCAACCGGTTTTCACCTCTTGGGTGTAAAACACTTCCTGTCCCCACCGGTTAATGATTTGCAGATCGGCCTCCAGCATGTTTTCAAAACGGATGGGTTTAAAGATGGGATTGTATTCATCTCCATTGGGTGTAAACACATTCGGCATCTCAATAACCGGGTCTTCAAAACGAAAGTAGGATTGGATGAAGTTGGGTAATCCAAGTTTGTTCTTTCTGCCCTGTAATGAAACGGCACGGGTTTGAAAATTGCAGGCTCTTCCTTCCCTGCCCGGGTTATTAATGACGGCCATGTAGTCCGATTCACCGGTTATATCATTACAGGCAGATATGTAAATTTTACCATCAAGGGCAAGTTGCATGGCATTGAGTGAACCAACAAAAGAACCAATTTTTGTGGTCTTTTGATTCTCGATTGAGTATTGCCAAACTTGACTTGGGTTGTCAGCAAGGTTAGACCCACAACCAATGGTTACAGTGATGTATATGAATTTGTTATTTGGGGAAAATTCAAGGCCATAATATTGGCCAATAGCCAATTGATCAAAATTTGAAATTGAGGCAATCAAGCTGGAAATTTGTCCAGTACTTTTGTTGAAGCCAAAAATCTCAAGTTTCTTGGAACGACTAAGAACCAGCGCAATAGTTGACCCGTCTGGAGAAAGTTTCATTTGACCAATTGCATTTTCATTGTCTCCAGGTAGGACTCCGCCACCCTGATGAATTGTTCCAATACAGCTTGATATTCCATCCCTCTGAATATTTGTTGAGTTAACCAAGTAAGATCGGAAGCAATTACTTCCCCATTCGTGTGTAATAACCCAGATATCTGTTGAATTTGCGTGATGAATGGCTGTTATTTTTTCTGTTGAGTTCTTAAGCAGCAATGTGTTTTTTAGAACGACCTCGCCTAGTCCATTTTCACGATTCAGGTTAACAACACTGAAGTGGCAACCCACAGAATCATCGGCAAATATTGCGTTGTGTTGTGGAGACATAGTAAAAATGAAAAAAATTGAATCATTTCCTGGCTGAGGTATGATCAGGTTCTGTGTGGTTGAATAATGACCCCAAAGTCCTTTACCATTTTTCATAGGTAGATGATTCTTATTGTAAACGGTTGTACCATCTGTATAGAGAATGAGCTCGCCACTTGCATCACTGATGGATGCAGAACCTTCCGTGGTACTCAAGGCACTATTTTGCAACTCAACTGGTCCCTCAAAAGTAAAAGCCAGTCCAGCATACTCACCAAAGTACCAAACGGATGCTTGTTTCTGACCAAACGAAAAAAATACAAGAAACTGGAATAGTAAAGTGAATACCCGCATTTCAACAGCTAGTAAATGGAAGCCGGTTAAAGTGACCGGCTTCCAATAATTCATCATCACTCAATCAGGAACCGACCTATTTCACGTTTGTCTTTCGTAACGAAATGCAGGATGTAATTGCCTTTTTTAAAGCCGCGCACATCAATTGAAAGCGATTTTTCGGAACCCTTTACCTTCTTAACCAGGTACCCATACTGGTCGTAAATTTCAAACGCATATTCTGAAACCAGGTTTTGATCGTCTATGTTTAGGGTTAATTCCTCAGAAGTTGGATTGGGATAAACAGAGAAACCCATTCCACCACCCTGACCCGGGCATTGAAAAGGATCATAGAAGCATTGACAATACAACCCCGGGCTGAGTTGGCCCGGTAAGCTGACCGTATAGCTGCAATTACCCGAAGATACGGTTACTGAAATAGTAAAGTACTCGGGATCAATGGAGATAACAGCACAAGAAAAATATCCATTGGGAGAAACTATCCACACGTTTGGATTGTCCACAGTCCATTCGTAAAAAGCGCCTTCAATTAAACTTGTATAATAGTACGGGTTTGATGAGCATGGATTTTGCCCGGGTGGTTGATAGGTAATTGGTGGCTCACCCACCCATACGGTGCGCACAACACTTCCTCCACAAACCCCCGCAACAGTTGCTGTTACTGTAACAAACCCGCTGACGGATGGATTAGTTGGCGTGGTGACAAATGAATTTCCTATTCCTGTTGATGGAGAAAGTAAATTACCAGGACTAGTGCTCCATGAAACCGAAGTTCCCGGAGGGGCGTTTACGATTGTATACGTGGTTGTGCCATCTACAGGCTTGCAAACCACAGAAGGTCCGGTTATTTGCAATGGACTGTTTGAGGCGTTGTACCCAACAAAAAATCCATCCAATGTAGTGGCTGAAAAAGTGGAAGATGATCCGCAAGAATTAAAATCGCCCGATCCTGCCGTATTACCGGCCAATACCAGGATATTATTTACAATACGCGCACCATTAATCTGGTAGTCACCGGCAATATTAAAATCAATTGTACGTGCCCACTGACAGTCCAGATTAGAAAGTGTATATCTACTATAGAAAAAATTGTGAAAGCTTCCACTTGAGGAAAGCGGTTTTGATCCTCCCGAACCACCCGGATTAAACTCCACATTTGCTCCATTAAAATAGCCCATTAAGTACAAGTTCCCACCATCAACCAGCACTGTTTGACCAATGTCATCATTTAAGCCTCCGATAGATCTAATAGTTTGTTGCGTTCCGGAAGAGTTATACTTAGCTAAGAAAATGTTGCCTCCATTGGTATTTACTTTTCCTGTTACATAAACGTTACCTGAACCGTCAACGCCTATTGATCTTCCTTCATCGCCAACCTGGCCATTGATCTGTCTTACCCAACTAAAGTTTCCGGACGAATTATATTTAACAATAAAAGCGCTACCATTTGAGCTGGTGAGATTATTTTGGCCTGAGCCAGCATTGAAATCTACATTCGTACCGCTAAATACTCCGGTAATATGTAGGTTGTTTGAGGCATCCAGTGTTAAATCGGATGGTTCGGCAAATTCTCCACCAAAGTTTTTCGCCCAAGTTACTGTACCACTGCTGTTGTAGCGTGCTATATACATTCTTCCATTCGCAGAATTTAAGATAGTACCTGTACCTGGATTATAAGCGCCAGTACCAGTTTTAAAATCATAATTAAACCCGGGATAAGCGGCAAACCTACCGCTAACAAAAATATTACCGGAGCCATCAGAAGCAATTGCATAATTAACCGATTTACCGGCACCAAGGATAGGTCTCACCCATTGAAATATACCATTGCTATTATATTTTGCAGTAAACGCACCGCCTTGGGGTATTGTAGTGCTACCTGATCCCGGATCAAAATCCAATGGTGCTGATGTTCCATAAAACCCAGTAATATAAATGTTATTGGCATTATCGATGGCAATATCCCACGCTTCGTCATCATCACCGCCAATTAGGGCGTGTGCCCAAATCAAATTGCCTGTACTGGTGTATTTTCCGAACCAGATATCCGCACCAGACGAAGGACCAATGCTGACTCCATTACCAAAGTCAATAGAACCTGTAAATGATCCACATACATAAAGATTGCCGCTGCCGTCTTTGACCATACTTTTGATGTAGTCGGTACCTGTGCCTGAAATTTGTTTTACCCAATTCAAATTTTGCGAAAAAGCCGTTGGAGATTTGGAAAAATAAAATACCATGGCTACTAGTAATGAAACGTAATGAAACGTAATGAAACGTAATTTTTTCATATGCTTTGGGGGTTTGTTTACTTTAAAGCTAATAAAAATTAAGCAAAAGTTTTCTCAGCCTCTATAACCTTTATACTTTGTGTAGCTATTCTGTGAAAGTCCTTATTCTTCATCAATTCTTTAACACACCCCGAACCGGAGGTGCTTTGCGTTCCTATTACCTCGCCAATGCGCTGACTCAAAAAGGTATTGACGTTGTGGTGATTACCACGCACAACGAGACCAACATCAAGAAAATTACTTTTGAAGGAATTGAAATCCATTACCTGCCGGTGGACTACAACAACCGGTATGGTTTTTTCAAACGCGTTTATTCGTTCTGGCTTTTTGTATGGCATATTGTAAAGTATGCTGGTAAATTTCGCGAGGCTGATGTGGTGTATGCCATTTCAACTCCGCTAACAACAGGCCTGGCTGCCTTGTGGATTAAACTCCGATACAAGATTCCATATTATTTTGAAGTGGGCGACTTATGGCCTGAAGCGCCCGTGCAGATGGGGTTTATTAAAAATCCACTACTGAAATTCATGCTTTACAAATTGGAGAAACTGATTTATAGAAAAGCTGTTGCCGTTGTGGCGTTATCACAACCCATTCAGGATGCTATTGAAAAAAAAGCACCCGGCAAAACAGTTTACCAGGTACCCAATATGGCCGACATTGATTTTTATAAACCGGAGCCTAAGCGAAATGAACTAGTGCAGCGCTTTGGTGTTCAGAACAAGTTTGTTATTTCCTATGTCGGCACGCTTGGTCTGGCCAACGGATTGGAATATATGGTGCACTGCGCTGAGCGGGCCCAGGCTAAAAACCTGAACATACATTTTTTGATTTGTGGAGATGGGAAAGTGTATGACGACCTGCAACGAATGATGGATGAGCAAAAACTAACCAACATTTCGTTAACCGGATTTTTAAATCGGGAGGCGGTGCGCGATGTGTTGAATGTGACGGATGCCGTAATGGTTAGCTACAAACACTTGCCCGTTTTGGAAACGGGCTCCCCGAATAAATACTTTGACGGACTGGCTGTCGGCAAACTTATCGTGATCAATTTTGGAGGTTGGATTAAAGATGAACTTTCACAACACACCTGCGGCATAGCCGTTGACCCAAAGAATCCGGATGACTTCATTCGTCAGATCAAACCTTTCCTTGCCGATCCTGCACATCTTAGAGAGTATCAGCAAAACGCGCGTAAACTTGCTGAGCAAACCTATTCAAGAAAGAAAGTGGGAGATAGGTTTGCAAAAATTTTTATAAGGTGAATGTGAATCGGTTGTTGAATTTTGCGAGTATCCATAAAGAGTCCTAAAGTATTAAGTTGACGTCATTGCGAGGGAGGTACGACCGAAGCAATCTCGTTTTCAACGTTGAAATTGGGATTGCTTCGCTGCCACTCGCAATGACGCCAATTTTAGGATTGGAAGCGGATACTCACATTGAATTTTTATTAAAAACCACATAGGCACATAGAACACATAGTTGATTGATTCAAATTTTCTATGTGCCCTATGTTTCTATGTGGTTATAACATTTTAGGGTTATTCAGTATCTTTATCTATGCAAAACTTTTTCCCCCTCCTCTTTGTGTTGGTCATGGCTTGTTCGTCTGGTCGTCAGGAGAATAGTGACAAATCTGCTTCCGGTGTATCCTCTACATCATTTACGCTAAGTGATTTGCAAGGCGAATGGCAGCAACTCACTGAACAGGATGATGGTACCTACATTATCTTCCGCCCATGCGATGCCGATAACATGATGGTCCAGATAAACAGCGATACCTTAATGATTGGCTGGGGGCAGGATGCCTCATTTGCGCTGATCAAATCGTTTTATATCGATGAGGCCGGGCGTTTGGTACTCTCGGTGCACGATCAGGACGAGAACATAGCCAAAACGTATTACATGCAGTGGGAAGATGACAATGAGCCGATAACCGGGTGGTTTTTCTATGGGCTTGACGAATGGCCGGTGCGCATGGCACACGAATCTATTTTATACAAGTACACCGTTGTTCAACAACCTTGCAGCGAGTGTTGGGATGACTGTGAAGAGGAGGAGTAATTTACGATTGGCGCGCAATTAACGCTTCTGTAAAAGCTTTTAGCATTGCTTTGGCTGATTTGTTCCCACTAACTGTATCCAGTTGGTTAAAACCTTTTTTAAAGTATTGTTTAATCTTGTTCTCCGTTATTTCAGGAATCTGAAGTTCATCATAGATATTTTTAACAGCCTTAACTTTTGCTCGCTTGTTAAACTTTTTAGTCTGCAGCCAATGCTGAAGTTCGTTATGTTGTTGTTTGTTGGCATGTTCGAGGGCCGTGATCAGTAGAAATGTTTTCTTGTTGGCGATGATATCGCCACCTACCTGTTTGCCAAATTTCTTTGGATCGGCATACGCATCCAGCAAATCGTCCATCAACTGAAAACCAATACCGATGTTGATGCCAAACTCGCGCAGCGCCTTACAATCGGTTTGAGACGCGTCTGCCAGCATACCGCCTAACTCCAGGCTAAAGCCTAACAACACGGCAGTTTTTTGCCGGATCATGTTGATGTATTGATCCACCGTTACCGCGTTTATGGTTTCAAATTCCATGTCCCACTGCTGCCCTTCGCATACTTCGGCTGCACAGGTGTTGAAGGCCTTCAGCACAGACTTCAGTACCTCTGGTTTTAGTGATAAAAACATATCGTAAACCCGCACCAGCATAACATCTCCCGAAAGGATGGCCGTGTTCACATTCCACTTTTCGTGTACGGTAACGTTTCCTCTGCGCAGCGGTGCATTATCCATAATGTCATCGTGCATCAGCGTAAAATTGTGGAAGGCCTCCACGGCCACGGCATACTTCACCACAGATTTTACATCTCTTTTAAACAGGGAATAGGCCAGCAGCACCAACAGGGGTCGCATGCGCTTGCCGCCCAGGCCCATCAGGTAACGGATGGGTTCATACAGAGAATCAGGTGCCTGGCCAAATTTATGTTTGCTGATTTCCTGATCGATCAGGCGCTTATAGGATGAAATTGTGTGCATGCTGTAATAAATGGAAAAACAAGATTATTGTTTAGCGAACACAAGATCAATCAATCTTCTGTCCACATCGGTTTTCTTTACGCGCACCCGAACCTGGTCGCCCAGGGTGTAAATCTTTTTATTTCGCCTGCCGACAATGCAGTAATTCTTTTCATCAAATTCATAGTAGTCGTCATCCATATCGGCCATGCGGATCATGCCTTCACATTTGGTTTCAATAATCTCCACATAGATACCCCACTCGGTAACACCTGATATAAGTCCATCGTAAGCCTTATCACCGGCCATGAGCGACATAAATTCTACCTGCTTGTATTTGATGGAGGCACGCTCGGCATCGGCTGCACGCTTTTCGCGTTCAGATGAGTGTACGCACTTAGGCTCATACTCTGTTTTGCTAACGGGGTTTCCTCCGTCAAGATAATGTTGCAGCAAGCGGTGCACCATCATATCCGGATACCTGCGGATGGGGGAGGTAAAGTGAGAATAATGATTGAAGGCTAACCCGAAATGTCCTTTCGCTTCTGTAGAATATTTTGCCTTGGCCATGGAACGAACGGCCAGTTGTTGCAATACGTTTTGCTCGGGTTTACCATCAATTTCGTTCATGAGTTTGTTCAAGGAACGTGAAATAGATTGTTCGTCCACATTTATCCGGTGGCCGAACTGCTTGGCAAAGTTGGCAAAGTCTTTCACCCGGTCGGGGTCAGGAAAATCGTGGATGCGGTATACGAACGTATTCTTCTCCGGCCCCTTCTTTTGCTTATACACATGGGTAGCTACCTGTTTATTGGCCAGCAGCATAAACTCTTCAATAAGTTTATGGGCGTCTTTCCTCACTTTCGGAATTACCGCCAGGGGCTTTCCCTTTTCATCAAGCTTAAACTTCACCTCGGTTGTTTCAAAGTTTACGGCTCCTTTGGCGAAGCGATCTTTCTTAAGTTTTAAGGCCAGCTCGTTTAGTATCTTAAGCTCTTCGGCAAATAATCCCTTACCTGTTTCAATTACTTCCTGTGCTCCTTCGTAGGTGAAGCGATGGTCAGAGTGAATGATGGTTCGCCCAAACCATTCGGTGATGATGTTCGCATTTTTATCCAGTTCAAAAACAGCGGCAAAGGTCAGCTTATCTTCTTTCGGTCTGAGGGAGCAGAGTTCGTTGGATAATTTCTCCGGCAACATGGGGATGGTTCGATCCACCAGGTAAACTGAAGTGGCTCTTTCAAAGGCTTCACGCTCAAGGTTCGAATTAGGTTGTATATAGTGGGTGACATCGGCAATGTGTACACCTACTTCGTAATTTCCATTGGGCAGCAGTTGCAACGAAAGGGCATCATCAAAATCTTTGGCATCTTCCGGATCGATAGTAAATGTGGTGACACTGCGGAAATCCTTGCGTTTTTTTATTTCTGCTGCGGTAATCCCTTCTTCAATTTTGCTGGCTTCTTTTTCAACATTTGGTGGAAATTTAAAAGGAAGACCAAACTCAGCCATAATGGAATGGATCTCAGCTTCGTTTTCACCAGCCCTACCCAAAATGTTGACTACTTTGGCTTCCGGATTTTCCTCACCATCACCCCAGTTCAGTATTTCAACAATTACCTTATCGTCTGATTTGGCACCGTTGATATTATTGTGTGCGATGAAAAAATCTTTATGGATTTTCCGGTAGTCGGCTACTACAAAGGCAAAGTTCTTTGAAAGTTCCAGCTTGCCTACAAACTGGTTTCTGTTTCTGCGGATAATTTCAACCACCTTTCCTTCCGGATGTTCACCATGTCGTGAAGGAAGTATCGCTATCTTCACGGTATCACCGTCAACCGCAGAGCCGAGGTCGCGGGCTTTGATGTACACATCAGGCCGGTCTTCACCGATTTTTACATACGCAAAGCGCGAGCTTACATGATCGACAATGCCGGTTAGTGTTTTCTCTTTTTGTGCACTGGCATAGGTGCCGTTGCTCAGTTCTTTGATTTTTCCAGCTTCCTCCAGTTCATATACTGAAAAAGTCATGGCCTTGATATCATCGCGCTTTTTCAAGCCCAGCTTTTTGGCAATTTGCTTTATACTGTAAGCCCGGCCTTGCGCTTCGTTTAGTACCGAAAGTATTCCGGATTCAAATTGTTGCTTAGCTGTTGACTCGGATCCTTTTTGTTTTTTTCTTTTACTCATGAAGTAGTTATGATGTTCTTGTCCTGAACAAGCGGTATGTTTTTCATCCTTAAATAGAGTTGCGTAAGTACGACTACATCACTAACACAGTAGTCTTTGATTCGTTCCAGGTCTTTTTCTTTATAATAAACGGAGTTAACCTGGCTGCCGTCAATGCCATTTTTACTGGAGGGGATATTAAAAATAGCGGCCAGCAAATCGAGGGAAGTATAGTGCTTGTAATCGCCAAACTTCCAGAGTTCCATGGTATCCAGGTGATTTACTTCCCATGACTTTCGCCCCGCAAGGTTTAGGGGTTGAGGCAACGTTATGGAATTCACCAGCATGCGCCTGCTCATGTATGGATAATCAAATTCCTTTCCGTTGTGGGCACAAAAGCGCACTTCGTTATCGAGCTTTTCTAGCATCGATTTAAAATCCTGTAGCAGTGCCTTTTCATCGTGCCCGTAATAGGCTTTTGTTTTAAGCCCTAACTCACCGGTTTCGGTATCAAATAATTTCCCAACGGCAATGCATACAATTTTTCCGAACTCGGCATAGATACCCGCGCGTTGGTGAAACAGTTGTTCATCGGTAACGCCTTCTTCGCGTTTCAGAAAGGAAGCTTTACGCGACCATTGAACTTTCAGGCGTTCGTCCAGCACAGCGTAGTTATCGGTAGCGGCAACCGTTTCAATATCTAAAAATAGAATGTCGCGCAGTTCGGTAATCATGGTGTTAAGATAATAATCTTTGGATTGGTAATCTACCGGAAATGTTGCTTACCTTTTTCTTACGCCAACGCGAAAAGCTTGTGCCGGATTAATTTTTATAACCTGATCAATTTCATTTTGGGTAAAACCTTCTTCCAGCAGACGTGGTAATAAAATTTCAAACAGGGCAGTAAAACCCCGAAACCCACCACCACCAGCTTCACCTACATTGTACCAGCCGGCATCATGCGAAAGCAAGGCGCGGTGAAGCAGGTTATTCGCTTTCATATAGTTCATAAAGCCCACGTATTGCTCAATGGTTTCGGTATGGACATAATCAAACTCCACCCACACACCTTGTGAAGCCATTTCTTTAAACATTTCAAAATTCTTTTCGTTTTGCGCATGCACCCAGATGAAGGCATCAGGCGCAACGCCATTCTCCAAAAAGATTTCCAGTTCTTCTTTGGCTGCATTCCCATCGCCAGAATGTACGGCAATGCTGAGTCCTGTTTTTAGATGAGCCAAGGCACCGGCCTTCATAATTTTTCGTTGGGTTTCTGTTAACGGGCCGGTATCTGCGCTAAGTTTCATGAAGCCGGGTTTTATTCCGGTGCCATTGATACCGTTGTTGAACTCATCAATCCAACGCTGCGCCAGCTCTTCGGCACTTTCAGTGAAGGCATGTTGGGGTAAATATTTTTCATGGGCCGCGCCATAGTAGCCGGTGTTGGTAATAATATTAATTCCGGTTTCTTTAGATAGGCGTTGAAGAAGCCTGACATCGCGCCCGAGATAATTGGGTGTGCACTCAACAAAAGTTTGTACCTGATGTTTTTTAAGTTCATTCAAAAAAGGCAAGACCCGAATAAAAACTGAATCAGAATCGTATCGGTCTGGACTTACGCTGTCGGCCCCGATGAAGTCAACGACAATATGTTCATGCGGAAGGGTAATGCCGATTGATGATGCAGGGATTTCGCTTGTTACGGTTATGATGTGAGGCGCCTTTTCCCGGCAGGAGAGTATTAATACCAGAAATAGTGGTGTGGTGAAAGCGTGTCTGGATTTCATGAGTGCACTATTCCTTTCACTTCAAGTTCTTTAATATAAACCAGGTTATCCTCCCGAATGGAGTCGGGTACAAAAACAAATCGCTTATCAAAGATAGTGGTGCCTATATAGTAACTAACCCAGTATTCATTGTTCAGGTGAAATACAGCTGGGTCAATCGGTTCAACCAAGGCTGCGCTTTCGGCCGGAACCGTTTCGATGAAATGGCGTAATACGGAAGTTTGTTGTTCCTGATCATTTTTTTCACCGTATCCCTTACTGGCTACCAGTGCATTTTCTATTGGAAAAGGATTTTTATTGATCAGGTAAACCTTCCATTCGTCAGGTTCTCCGGGTTGTTGTCTACGGGCAATAACCACAGTAACATTTTTTACTTCGGGAATTTCAATGTCGCGAATCATACCAACTCCATTTCAAAAAGTTCTGCAATCTTGGTTTTGAGGATTTCTTCTACAGCTTTCATGTCTTGTTTTTGTCCTAACTCTTTTTCCATAGACGTTACCGCTTTGTCGGCAATACCGCACGGAATGATGTAGTCAAAGTAGTTCAGGTCGGCATTAACATTAAATGCCAAACCGTGCATGGTTACCCAGCGACTGGTCTTTACACCCAAGGCGCAAATCTTTCTCGACCGTTTTTCATCGTCAACATCCAGCCATACACCGGTAAGGCCGGGAATTCGTCCTCCTGAAATTCCAAATTCATACAAGGTTTGAATGACGGCCTCCTCGAGAAGGCGCATATAGTTATGAATATCGGTAAAGAAATTCTCC
The DNA here is from genome assembly GCA_002344065.1 of Flammeovirgaceae bacterium UBA2366. Classification (GTDB taxonomy): domain Bacteria; phylum Bacteroidota; class Bacteroidia; order Cytophagales; family Cyclobacteriaceae; genus UBA2336. The sequence continues at coordinate 66,711 of DDTK01000002.1, read as the reverse complement.
AGATCAATAACCGGGTACCCAATAATCTGCCCCGGGCCATGGTAGGTGATGTCGCCCCCGCGGTTGGATTGGATGTAGGAAGCGCTTATGGTGTGTAGATTTTCTTTTTTTATTTTCAGATTAGCCTCATCACCACTTTTTCCGAGGGTGAACACATGAGGATGTTCACAGAAAATTAAAAAATTATCCGTTTGCTTTTGTTGACCAACTGGTAAGTCGCGGTTTTCTTTTTTTACATCTAGAATTTTTGAAAAAAGAGAAGCCTGGTAATCCCAGGCTTGTTGATAGTCGATAAGACCGAGGTTTATGAATTTTGTTTTACGGTTAATAATTGGATTCATACGTGGAATTTTCGTTGCCGAACAAAATATTCCGTAACAACAGTCATATTCCCTTTAAACGAGGAGCCGGATTGCAGAAGTTTGATAAGCAGGTGGGCAGTTTTCTCTGGTATAAGTTCAGCATCCCTTAAAAAGATGATCCCCATCTTCGGCAAAAGACCTTCAGCAAAAACATGAAAACCAAAATCTTTGTCAAATGTAATGATTAACCGCTCCTCTTTATTTGAGCGATGGATAATTTCACGATCAGAAATTCCGGAATACTTTTTTAGTATAGATAAGACATCATAACCCGCATCCTCTAGCAATTCAACAGTATCAAGGGGAATATTTTCATCCGCTAAAAGCTTCATCAAAGCTTATGATTTGAGGCCAATCAGCAAATCGTCTTTAACGCTATCCTGTGCATAGGCAAACAAGGCAAGAATATCGTCTTTTTTAAGCGTAGGATAATTTTTGAGGACGCTCTCCTCCGACCATCCATTGGCAAACAAACCGAGAAGAAATTCTACAGATAGACGAGTGCCTTTAACTATTGGCTTTCCACCAAGGATTTCCTTGTTCGAAGTAATGTGTCCTCGCCATTCCATAGACTCAAGTTACAAACGTTGCGTTAGTTCTCAAAGTTCACTTGATTTTATCCAATTCTCCCTTCAAGTAATTAATTGATTCAATTGGATCTGGCTCCACCCCATTTTCCTTGGCCAGGTAAAAGGATACCCAATCGGTGAGATGAATGAGGTAATAGTATTGCTCCAGTAACGAGGCACCCTCACCCACCATATCAATAATCGGGTTCGATTTTTTCTCAAATATAGAGCGACAAATCTCCATGCGTTTTTCTACGCGTTCATGATCATGATCGGAGTACATGTAAATAACCTGAAGCATGGGCATCAGATTTTCCGGGAATTGCCAGCCCACCAATTCATTGTGGTTCATTTCCGGAAAGGTATTGATGTGGGCCATGTGCTTGGCGTTTTCATTAAGCTGTTGCTGAAAGCGAAGCGCCATAGCGTACAGCCGGTTGTCGCAATAAATTACCGGAAGTTTGCCTTTTAGTTTTCGCGCTATCAATTCAGCTTCGTTTTGAATTCCTTTTTCGCCACGATCTAAAAACTGAATGGCGTTTTCTGTTTCTTTAATAAAAGTTGAGCCGATCAGGTTGGTATGGTAAAGCACCGATAGCAGGGCGATCATATTATAGGCCAGCATAGCCCGCGGGCTATCCGATCCGGCCGGCAGCTGAATGTAAAACAGGTTGTACTCTCGTGCGATATCCAGCAGTTTGCCACCGGAGGCAATAGCAATAACATGCGCGCGTTTCAGCAAAGCTTTATTAAGGGCCGCAATGGTTTCTTCGGTATTGCCGCTGTAAGAGCACGCAATAAACAACGTATGCGGACTAACAAACTGGGGGATATTATAGCTCTTGCAAACGGTGATGGGGATGGGAACCCTTCCAAACGTGAGGGACTCAATAAGGTTGGCGCCAATGCCTGAACCACCCATGCCGGCAATAACCACATTACGGATGTCGCTGCCGGGCCTTACTAAATCGATTGATTCACTTATGCGTAGCGCTTCCGCCAGTTGGCGTGTGAAGCTTTCAATGTATTTCTTTGTTGTAGACATGTTGGTAAATTCCTTTCAAAGGTATTACTAAAGTGCGAATTTTAGCGTGCCGAAAGATGATATTGTGTTACCCATGGCCGATAAAAATAAAATTGGAAAACAAGGTGAAGATCAGGCCGCTTCATTTTTGGAAAAAAAAGGCTTTAAAATTATGGCCCGCAATTACCGGTACAAGCATGCTGAGATTGACCTTATCGTTCAGCAAGATAACTGGCTGATTTTTGTGGAGGTTAAAACCCGAAGCTCAGATGCTTTTGGTGAGCCCGAAACATTTGTGGACTATAAGAAGGGCCGAAAGATTATGGAAGCAGCTGAAGAATATATTCATGCAACCAACTGGCAGGGGCACATACGGTTTGATATAATTTCGGTGAAGTCAGGCAGCACCCCGGAGATCAGGCATTTTGAAGATGCGATAAATTGATTCGTTAATTCGTTGATGATGCTAATGTAATATAGTTGTCAGGTTAGGAACTTAACTTCCTTTATTGTTTCTGTATATCTCCCGTCCCTTATCATTCCATTCAACTTTAATGTAAGGGGTTACATTTTTATCGAATGCCTCTTTTGGATAGGCTACTAATTTTTTTCTGCGACCACTGGGGTAATATTCATACCAGTCACCAATTTTTTGATCCCATTTATATTCTCCGGTAACGGCTACTTGTCCGTTTTCAAAAAACATATAGTAGTTCCCCTCCTTCTCACCAAATTCAATCGGAATAATCTCTTTTGGTTTTTTACGCTCTACCGGATCGTAGTAACTCACCAGTGATTCCTTCGGCCAGCCCCTGAAATATTTTTCTTTATCCTGTAATACACTGTCGCGTGCGTACTTCATCCAACGGCCGTGCTTGGTGCCTTTGTAAAAAATGCCCGACTCCAGCACCACGTTGTTTTGAATCTTTTTATATGGGCCGTGTACCAGCACACCTTTCTTTGGATCGAACCGGCTGGTGCGGATGATTTCCCTTCGGGCAAAATCGTAATAGTAAATGTCCCGCACGAGTGTTTCGGGTACTTCGGGTTTTTTCAGGTAGAAAAACGTTTCGTATACCGTGCGCTCACCAACACCCTTTCGTGAAAATCCTTTTTTTGTTTTGATGCCATAGAAAACTTTTTTCTTAGGCTTTTTCTTTTTTGGGGAGTTCATCGGCTCCTCCTCTTTGGTAAAATCCAGGTTTACCGGGGTATCAATAGTAAACATGCGATCGGGTGTTTCCTCCTGAGCCAGCAAGGAAATACTCACCAGTGCAAACAAACCGGTAAAAAGTAAAAGCCGAATACGCATACGGTTTAAAAAACGATGCTAAAGTTGAAAAAGTATAGGCAAAATCGCAATTGCCCCCTCAGCCCTCTTATGGCGGACACCTCCTCCGAAACGGAGGAGGATTTAAAAGCAAATTTTGTTCATCAAGCTACAAACTCTACGCTGCGCTTAATGAAATTAGTCAGGTCAGCTCCGGTAAGCATGTTCTGCGAAAGCAGAGCCAGGTCAAAAGCCTGTTTAGCCAGTCTGGTTTTTTGTTCTTCTGTTTCGGCCTTCAGTATTTTTTGTACAATGCTGTGGTTGCCATTAACGGCTACATTATAACTATCAGGCATGCTTCCCATAAAAGCATAACCACCACCACCCATCTTGGCCATGTCTTTCATTCTGCGCATAAACTCACTCATGGTAATCACTACCGGAAGTTCATCTGTAGCCATGGCATTTACCGCTACCGTCATGTTGGTATTGTTGATAGCTTTTTCAAAAATTCCTTTTACCTGCTCCTCCTCTTCTTTCGATAAAACGCTCTCGTTCTTCTCATCTTTATCAATGAGTTTATCCGCGGTATCGCTATCCACCCGCTTGATTTGAGTCTTCTCCAGTTTTTGCTCCAGTGTGTTAATGAAATGGTTGTCGAGGATGCCGTTTAGTAAGAGTACATCATAGGCTTTATTCTTAGCCGCCTGTATAAAGCTATCCTGTTTTCCGGGATCAGTAGTGTACAGGTATACCAGTTGTTTGTCTTTATCGGTTTGGTTGGTCGTTACTTTTTCCTTGTACTCATCGAAGGTAAAGTACTGCGCATCTACATTTTTGAATAAGGTAAAGTCTTTGGCGCGATCGTAGAACTTTTCATCGCTGATGATGCCGTACTTTACAAAGATGTTGATATCGTCCCATTTCTTTTCAAAATCAGTGCGATCCTTTTTAAACATATCCTGAAGTTTATCGGCCACTTTCTTAGTAATGTGCTGACTGATTTTTTTTACGTTAGAATCGCTTTGCAAATAACTGCGCGATACGTTCAACGGAATGTCTGGCGAATCAAGCACACCATGTAACAACATTAAGAAATCAGGCACAACATCTTTCACCTCATCGGTAATAAACACCTGGCGTGAATACAACTGAATTTTGTTTTTCTGAACCTCAAAATCATTCTTCACTTTCGGGAAATAAAGTATACCCGTAAGGTTGAACGGATAATCCACGTTCAGGTGAATCCAGAACAACGGGTCTTCACCAAATGGATACAACTCCTTGTAGAAACTCAGGTAATCTTCATCTTTCAACTCATTGGGTGACCGCATCCATAGCGGTTGCGTATTGTTGATGATGCGATCAACGGTAACGGTTTTGTATTTTTTCTTGCCGTCCTTGTCTTCACCATCTTCTACACTTTCCTCTTTCGTTCCGAATTTGATTTCAACCGGCAGAAACTTGCAGTACTTCTCCAGAATTCCCTTTAAACGCCATTCATCCAGAAACTCTTCAGAGTCGGCATTGATGTGAAGAATTACGTCCGTACCGCGTGTTTCTTTTTTTGCTTTTGACAGTTCAAATTCCGTGGAGCCATCGCACGTCCACTTGGCGGCCTCGGTTCCTTCCTGATACGATTTGGAGATCACCTCCACTTTATCAGCCACCATAAAGGCGGAGTAAAAACCTAATCCAAATTTTCCGATAATATCTTTTGCGTCTGCTTTGTCTTTGAATTTCTCTACAAATTCTGCTGCCCCGGAAAAGGCAATTTGGTTGATATATTTCTTCACCTCATCGGCTGTCATGCCAATGCCTTTGTCGCTTACGGTGATGGTCTTTTTCTTTTTATCAAAGCTTACTTCAATTTTTAAATCACCCAGTTCGCCATTAAACTCACCCAGCGAAGTCAGTTTTTTTAATTTCTGCGTGGCGTCCACGGCATTGCTTACCAACTCACGTAAAAATATTTCGTGGTCGGAGTAAAGGAATTTTTTGATGATGGGAAAGATGTTCTCGGTATGGATAGAGATGGTACCTTTTTCCTGTACGGCTGCCATAGTGTTGTTTTTTGGGTTTAAAAGTTTGTGAATACAGGCCTAAAAATGAAAATCCCTGCGTGCGGCAGGGATTTCAAATGTTGTTCCAAAGGTGCTTTGGTGACAGGTTGGCAGTTACCTACATATCCTTTTTATCAGGAACAGCCTTCATCAAATGTTTATCAAAGAACTTCTCCATAGCTCCGTAAAACTCAAATTGATTTTCCTGGTTGTAAAAGCCGTGGCCTTCATTGTCCTTTACAATGTATTCTACCTCAATTCCGCGCTTACGCAAGGCAGCAACCATTTGGTCGGATTCATCTTTATTTACACGAGGGTCATTCGCTCCCTGCGCAACCAGCAAGGGGCATTTGATTTTATCGGCATGAAATACAGGCGATACCTCAGCCAGCATCAAGCTATCTTTCTTTGGATCACCAACCATTTCATAGAACATGTCCCGGAACGGTTCCCAATAAGGAGGGATAGTATTCATGAAGGTAAACATGTTGGCTACACCAACATAATCCACTGCACAACTGTAGAGTTCAGGGGTTAGGGTAATACCCGCAAGTGTTGTATAGCCTCCATAACTTCCGCCATAAATAGCTACTCTCGTAGAATCAGCAATTCCTTCTTTGATCAGCCATTTCACCCCATCAGTAACATCATCTTGCATGGTGCGTCCCCATTGTTTGAAGGAAGCTTCCCAGAATTTGCGTCCGTATCCTGTTGAGCCGCGAAAGTTCATTTGAAGAACAGCATATCCCCTGTTTGCCAGAAATTGTATTTCGGGATTAAATCCCCAGCCATCGCGGGCCCATGGCCCACCGTGGGGATTAATTACAATTGGAAGATCTTTAGCGTCAACGCCTTTAGGTAAAGTCAAGTATCCATGAATGGTTAGTCCATCGCGCGACTGATACGAGATTGGCTTCATCTCAGCCATGTTATTTTCGTTCAGCCAGGGTTTAAAATCAGCGAGCTTTTGAAAAGCATCATTCTTTAAATCGTAGAAATAGTATCCACCAAAGTACCGGTCGCTACTTGAATAAACCAGCAGCTTGTTTTCTTCCCGGTTCTGACGAGTAACCACATTGTAATAATTTGGAAGCTGGCTGTTGATTTTTTTGTAAATAGCTTCTGTTTCGGCATCCAAAAAGTGGATTTTAGGTTTATCGGTTTGATAGTAAACAGCCGTAAGTACTTTGCGTTTCCTGGAATAATCTGCCCCGTCAATGTCCACCTCAGGATTTTCATAAATCACACGAACTTCTTTTGCTGTTCTGGGATCGTATTCTACAAGGACCAGTTTGTCACGCCCCAGATTCGACATGCAGAAAAGATTCTTGTTGTCGAATGTAAAAAAAAGTGGAGACAGTGTTTCCTTAAAGTTGGTGGTAATTACAGGTTTAAATTTATCGTTTTCAGTTTCGCGGTACAGAACACTTGTATTCACTCCGTCAGTGGTAAGTGCAACGCGAATTTTTCCCTCATGATCGGTAATCCATCCGGTAATGTTTCCGGGATTTTCAGCTACCATTCGCATTTCATTGGTAGCAGTATTTAGCAGGTACACATCAAATATTTGTGGATTGCGTTTGTTGTTTTGGATAAGCATTTCATTTGGGCGATCCTCCAAAATATCCAGCACTTCTGACCGGACGTTCTCAAATGGCGTATGGTCAGTCAGACCTGTGCCATCCGGTTTGACTGAAAGAATGCGCATGTTTTCATCGCCTCCAATATCCTTTACAAAAACAATACGGTCATCACTTTCCCAAAACGCGTTGTAGATGCTTCTTTCTGTCTCGTGGGTAATCGGTATGGCGGTTGTATCGCCAAGTTTCTGCACAAAGACATTTCTGCGACCCATATGCGGAGCCATAAAAATGATCATCTCTCCATTGGGTGAAATGCGGTACTGCCCTTTTTCCGGGTCTTTAAAAAAATCTTCAAGCGGTACATATGTGGCCCGCTCCTGAGTTTTTTTCTCCTGTGTACAAGCAATCATCAAAGCGATACTCGCAAGCATCGCCAGGGAAATGAGCTTTTTCATAAAATATAGAAGGGGTTGGTGAAGTACTAAACTACGAACCCAAAGCGAAGAAAATGAGCAAGTGATGAGATTTATCTTAACCTGTCCGATTCCTTTACAATCCGCTCATCTCGTCTGATAAACCTGATGGCCAGCCAATTTGAAATTACTGCAACTCCCGCCAATATGAGCCATACCTTACCTACACTGCCCTGATGCTGTTCGGATAGTTTTGAGGTGAAGATCACCGCACTAAACATAAAACCTGCCAGCACCAACGAGTTTAATGCGCCAAGCTTGATCTGTAGCAGTCGGTTATCGTAACGCCTGATGGTAAGGATAGCCAGCGTAATGCCGGCCACAGCAAGTATGGCAGTAAGGGAATAAGGCATGTAGGCATAAGAATTATCCTGTAGTAAATAAAAAGGCGTTAGTGTTAATGTTGCATCACCCGACTGTACTTGCCAGATGGGTTGCACTAAGGCTATTAAAAGTGAAGCAATGGTTATAATCAGAAATACAGTTTGAATTCTTTGCCACATAGAAGTGTTCATTTAACTTGGCCGGCAAATTACCACTTCAGGGTTCAAGATTCAAAGCGCAACCGCTTCAGCAGTAAAATGCTATCGTGATTCTGAACAATGTGTTGTGAATTTGACGTAAAAACCCGCACCTGATAACGTTACTATGCCCCGGTATTTTTTTGAGATCGCATACAACGGAACCAACTATGCCGGTTGGCAAAGCCAGGCCAATGCGACCGGGGTGCAGGCAGTGGTGGAAAATGCCTTGAGTAAATTATTGCGAACGGAAATCAAGATTGTGGGTAGTGGTAGAACGGATACAGGCGTTCATTGTACTCAGCAGTTTTTTCACACGGATATTGAGAAGCCCTTTAAAAGACAAGACTTACTTCACCGACTTAATTCCTTTCTTCCGCGCGATATAGCCATTCGTTCCATCCAAACTGTTAAACCTGATGCAAGTGCCCGGTATGCTGCCGTTGAACGAACCTATGAATATCACATTACGCTGATAAAAGATCCAATGATGACCGGTTTGGCGCTTCATTACTTTAAACCGGTTAACATCCAAACCATGAACAAGGCGGCTGCGTTATTATGCGGTGAACATGATTTTGAGTGCTTCAGCAAAGTAAAGACCGATGTAAATCACTTTCTTTGCACCATTAAGCGAGCGTCCTGGAAACAAGATGGGGCGGAACTGGTTTTCACCATTACAGCCAATCGGTTCTTGCGGGGCATGGTCAGGGCTATTGTAGGTACCCTACTGGACGTAGGCACAGGGAAAATTTCAATGAACAATTTTAAAAGTATCATCAACAGTAAAGACAGGAAGAAAGCAGGTGCCAATGTTGATCCTCACGGATTGTATCTGGTACGGGTTAAATATCCTAAATCAATTTTTATAGACTAGCGTCATCTCTCCGGAAGAGACTTCAATGGATAAGGAACAGGTTAGCAGCGGAAATATTATCGACTTCAAGGTGCTCAGGCGCATCATGAAGTTTGTGAAGCCCTATAAAGGCCGGTTCTATTTTTTGATTTTCTTAACACTGGCCATTGGAATACTTACTCCTATTCGTCCGCTGCTTATCCAATGGACACTTGATAACCAGGTAGCAGCAGGTGATTATGATGGCATGGCCATTATGATGCTGGCGCTGGTAGGTCTGCTGCTGGTGCAGTCGGTTGCTCAATATGTTCATACCTACATGTCCGGCTGGATGGGGCAGCAGGTTATTCGCGATATCCGCACGGCCTTGTTCAAGCATCTGGTGAGTCTTCGTTTGCGTTTCTTCGATAAGACACCTATTGGCAGGTTAGTAACCCGCACTATTTCCGATGTAGAAACCCTGGCGGATGTTTTTAGCGAAGGATTAGCTGCTATGGTAAGCGATCTGTTGCAGCTGATATTTATTCTAAGTTTCATGTTTTACCAGGATTGGCGATTAGCCTTGCTTAGCCTGGCCACACTTCCATTGCTGCTTATTTCGACATACATCTTTAAGGAGAAAATAAAAGTAGCTTTTAACGATGTGCGCAATGCCGTAGCTAACCTGAACACTTTTGTGCAGGAACATATAACCGGTATGAATGTGGTTCAGATTTTTGCCAGTGAGAAACGTGAGTATGAAAAATTCAAGGCCATTAATGAAGAACACAAGCAAGCTAACCTGCGGTCAGTATTGTATTACTCCATTTATTTTCCGGTAGCAGAAATTATTGCGGCTGCCGGTATAGGCCTGCTGGTTTGGTACGGTGCAAAAGGTGCTATAAACTTTGAAGAAACAGGAATTACCATTGGAAAGCTGATAGCGTTCATTATGTATATTCAGATGTTCTTCCGCCCTATTCGCATGATTGCTGACCGATATAACACTTTGCAGATGGGTATTGTAAGTTCATCACGCATCATCAACCTGATTGATAACGATGAGCACGTTCAGGCAAACGGAACACATGCACCTGATCATTTGAAGGGTGAGGTAAAGTTTGATCACGTTTGGTTTGCTTATGATGGCGAAGAATATGTGTTGAAAGACGTGAGCTTTGAAGTGAAGGAAGGTGAAATGATAGCACTTGTCGGGGCAACCGGAGCAGGTAAATCATCGATCATCAACCTGCTCAACAGATTCTACGAAATCAATAAGGGCATGATTACAGTTGATGGTGTAGACATTCGGCAATACGAGTTGGGTCACCTGCGAAGAAACATCGGTGTGGTGCTTCAGGATGTTTTTCTGTTCTCGGACACCATCATGAATAACATAACACTGGGCAATACTGAAGTAACAGAAGAAATGGTATGGCATGCTGCCGATCTGGTTGGGGCACGAAAATTCATTGAACGGCTGCCGGGTCAGCTTTCCTATAATGTTATGGAACGTGGCGCAACCCTTTCTGTTGGCCAGCGACAATTGATCTCCTTTATCCGGGCTATGGTGTATGATCCAAAAATTCTGGTGTTGGATGAAGCCACCTCATCGGTTGATAGTGAGACGGAGCAAATGATTCAGCAAGCCATTGATAAGATGATGAAGGGAAGAACATCTATTGTCATTGCCCATCGTTTGTCCACCATACAAAAGGCTGATAAAATACTGGTGCTTGACCTGGGCGAAATTCGGGAAACCGGAAGGCACGATGATCTGCTGGCCAAGGATGGCGCGTACGCTCAACTCTATAAAATGCAGTACAAAGAGTTTGTTTGACTTTCGGCAGATTAAACCCAGGTTAGTCTTTAATCAAAGTGGCCTGGCAATCAGCAAATAAAGCCAAATCGGTTATATTTGCTCTTAATGCCCCTTTCTAAACACCTGATTGCCGTAACCCTATGCCTCTTTGCAGCCACCACCGTGTGGGCGCAGAGACCAAAAGTCCATCATGGGGGCAAATTAATGCACACACGCACCCAGCATAATTATAATGTCATCAAAGTATCGCGCTCCAAGGCAAAAACCATTTGCCCGGTTTTTGAAGATACCGGGTATCCCTATCATGGCCTGGGAATCAAACTGGGGGATCCTTTTGCGGTGACTTATAAATATTACGCCAATAAACACTTTTCTTTTGGTGTTGATTTTGGCCGATCGGCCAGTGGGTTATACAGCAGCTATTATCGTGAGATTTTTAATGAATACACACGACCAGATACCTTACAGGAAAATCAAAGTACAGTATATCTGACACATAAGGTAAATTCAGATTTCGTAGGGGAAATTAAAGTCCTTTACCACATGAAAGCGGATAAAATCAGTCAGGGATTACAGGTTTATGCCGGGGTAGGATGGGAATGGCGTAATCTGAACATTCGGTATGATTACCTGCTTAACGATGGAATTCTCGACAATAAAATTGAATTCACAACAGTAAATAGATTTACGTACGGAGTTCAGGGCACCGTTGGGATTGAGTATTCCTATTTTAAAATGCCCATTTCAGCGTTTATGGAACTTGAAACCTACGTTGATCTGTTAAAAGACCCCGGCTTCTATAAAATTCAGGGTGGCGTTGGGTTGCGCTATATATTCTGATTATTCTTCTGCTACCTGAAGTTCGTCTGTGGCCGTTTGTTTTTCGTAGAGTTCTTTATAAAATCCTTTTGCGGCCAACAGCGATTCGTGCGTGCCCTCCTCAACAATATTGCCATCCACCAGTACAATAATTTTGTTCACCATCTTAGCAGATGAGACACGATGCGAAACGATTATTGTTGTGCGGCCTTGCATAATCCGCTTTAAGCTGTTAAGAATATTGTTTTCTGTTTTGGTATCGACTGCAGAGAGCGCATCATCCAGCATTAAGATTTTCGGATTATGAACAATGGCCCGGGCTATAGAAACCCGTTGCTTTTGTCCGCCTGAAAGCGTGATGCCCCGCTCGCCCACGCGGGTGTTAAAACCTTGAGGGAATGCCATGATATTGTTGTACACATCCGCATCGCGTGCAGCCTGGTAAATTTTAGCTTCATCGGATTCGTCCAGACCGAATGAAATATTGTTGGCAATAGTATCGCTGAATAAAAATACATCTTGCGGTACATAGCCAATCTGTTTGCGCAAGCCATGCAAACTGTAATGTGAAATAGGAATGCCGTCAATTAATATTTCACCTTCCCGAACATCGTATAAGCGCGCGGCCAATGCCGAAACAGTACTTTTCCCCGAGCCAGTTGTTCCGATAATCGCTAATGATTCTCCGGGATTTACGGTAAAGGAAATATTTTTTAACGCGGTAATGCCGGTGTCAGGATAGATGAACGTAACGTTCTTGAATTCGATTTTTCCCTGTATTTCTTTTTCAAGATTTTTCTCCGAAACAATAGTGGGTTGCGTTTTTAGAAATTCATTGATCCTTTTTTGAGAAGCTTCAGCGCGGTGTACCAGGCTGCTGGTATACCCCAATGAAGTTACCGGCCAGGTTAATAAGTTCACATAAATGATGAATTCAGCTATGTTCCCCAGCGTCAGGTTACCACTAATCACTTCAATACTTCCCGCATAAATCGTAAGTATTGTGCTCAACCCGATGAGCCCCATAATAATCGGAAAAAACAAGGACTGTACTTTAGTCAGCTTTAACGATTGCCTTTTGTATTCATCACTTTCAAGCTCGAATTTTCGAAGCGATTCGTTTTCACGGTTAAATGACTTTAACACACGAATGCCACTGAATGCTTCCTGAACAAAGGTGGAAAGTCGTGACTGGCTCTTTTGGATTTGCTCGGAACGTCTTTCAATAATGTTATTCACGAAGTAAATACTAATGGAAAGCAAGGGTAAAGGAATAAGTGCATAGAAGGTAAGCGTGGAATTGATGCTGAACATCACGGGTATTAACATCATGAATAAGGTTATCAGCTGCAACCCATACATAATGGCAGGCCCAAGGTACATGCGCACTCTGCTTACATCTTCTGAAATGCGATTCATCAGATCGCCTGTGTTATTTCTTCTGTAAAAACTTAGTGGTAAAGCCTGGTAGTGCTGAAAGATTTCATTTTTCAAATCAAACTCTACATGACGTGACATCACAATGAGTGTTTGACGTACGAGGTATAGAAAAAATCCGCGCAAGAGCGCCATCAGCAAGATAAGTCCGGCATAGAGTAAAATACCGAAAGCAAAAACTTTAAAAAAATCACGTTGTAAAGTGAGCCCCTCAAACGAACGGTAAATACTAATGTTATCCGTTACCAGGTTTATGGAATGTCGCACCAGTTGCGCGGGTATAATCTGGAAGGCGTTAGAAATAATAACAAAAAGTGTCCCCAGCAGAATGAGGCGCTTGTATTTGAGTAAGTATTTATTGAGGTATTTAAGCTCCTTCATGCTATAAAATTTGGCGAACTCTCCTTAAAACGAAATAAAGCTTTTTAAGTTCATGCAAACGTTTGAGTTCGTTGAAATGAAGGTAAAATCCGGTAACTTTGTGTCGTTTTCGAGAGGAATTTGTGCCGCAAAATGCGGCTCGTAAAAGTAGCACAATCATCACTAAAACAAATCTGATGGAGATTAAAGAACTTGAGAAAGTAGAGCATTCCGGACTGTTTGGTACGGTAGCTCAAATGGGGCATGAGCAGGTTGTATTTTGCTATGACGAAGCAACCGGGCTTAAGTCGATCATTGCCATTCACAACACAACATTAGGTCCTGCATTGGGGGGCACACGCATGTGGAATTACACCAGTGAGCAGGAAGCATTAACAGATGTGTTACGCTTGTCACGCGGCATGACGTTTAAAGCATCCATCAGTGGGTTGAACCTTGGTGGTGGAAAGGCAGTCATTATTGGCGATGCCAAAACCATGAAGACAGAGGCTTTCATGAGGCGCTTTGGAAAATTTGTGAACAGCCTGAGCGGTAAGTACATCACAGCCGAGGATGTAAACATGAAAACAGCTGATATGGAATTCATCAGCATGGAAACAAAGCATGTTACTGGTTTGCCTGAATCCATGGGCGGTGGAGGAGATCCTTCACCCGTTACAGCATACGGAACATTTGTAGGTATGAAGGCCGCGGCCAAGCGAGTTTATGGCAATGACAGCCTTACGAACAAAAAAGTTGTGGTGCAGGGTGTGGGCCAGGTTGGTATGAACCTCGTTGAGCATTTGGTGAAAGAAAACGCACAGGTCTATATCACAGATATTTCCGATGAAAAAGTAAAAGCATTGGCACAAAAGTTTGGTGTGAAAGCTGTGGCGATGGATGCCGTGTACGACCTGGATGTGGACATCTATGCTCCATGTGCACTGGGTGCTACGTTGAATGATAGCACAATCCCTCGCTTAAAATGCAGTATTGTAGCGGGAGCAGCCAACAATCAGTTGAAGGATGAAGTGAAGCATGGCTACATGCTGATTGACCGCGGCATTACCTATGCTCCGGATTTCTTAATTAATGCAGGCGGACTAATCAATGTTTACAACGAATACCTGGGTAACTATAACCGCGCCAGGGTATTTGAGCAGGCAGAAGGCATTTATACTACGTGTTTGAATATTATTCACTACGCAGAAAAGGAGAAAATCAATACTCAGGAAGCAGCTATTAAACTTGCGGAAAAGCGGATTGAAGAAGTTGGTCGGGTGAGAATACCGCGTTAATCATAAGTTATTTTGTAAAGTCGTCTGCTATTACCTTAGCAGACGACTTTTTTATTCTATTTTTACCCGTTCTTTGAAACATGCTTAATCGCAGAAGCCTCCGCATAAAAGTCATGCAAAGCCTCTTTGCTTTCCACCAAAGCAGAGAAGCCAATTATCTCCTGTGCCGGGATCATATTGAAAATACGTTTACACCTGACCTGAATTCTATGGAAGTTCAGGACAAGAAGGAATTAACGCGCCAGCGAAAGGAAGCCATTAAATTATTAGAGAAAGTATTTGAAAAAGAACTCCCGGTTGTTCATGAAGATGAAAAGATTGTGGAGGTAGTTAAAGCCGGACTAAGTCAATATGAAAAGGCGGTGCGAAAGGATGCCAATTCATTCAAAAAGAGCCTGTCTCAGGATGTAGAGAAAATCTATAAGCAATACATTTCTGTTTTAATGCTGGCCGTTTCCATGACCGATGCCGCCAAGGCCGATAAAAAAATCAACCACACCAATTTTTTAAACAATCAATGGGTCGAGGCATTTCAAAAGAGCAATGAGCTCAAAAAGGAATCTCTCCGGTTAAATGCTTCATGGGAAAAGAATTTTGAGCGTGTTCGTTTATGGTTTCGCGATGTGGTGAAGCAAGACCAGGAATACATGGCTTACCTGGACAAAAAATCTCCTTCATTGGAGGAGCAGAAACGACTGATCAATCATTTCTTCAGGAGAATCATTTTAGGCAAGACCAGCATTAACGACTACTTCGAAGAGGAGATTTTACACTGGGCTGAAGACAGAGACATTGTAAAAGGGATGGTAGAGAAAACAGTAAAGTCATTCGATCCTAAGTCGGGTGAGGCACTACAACTGCATCAGCTTTCGCTAAACTGGGAAGATGATCTGCATTTTATCGAGCAATTGTTTAGCGGGTCAATCGGGCTGAAAGCCGAGCATCATAAATTGATTGCCGACAATACAAGAAACTGGGAGGTTGACCGGCTTCCCCTTACCGACAGGGTAATTCTGGAAATGGCCATCACCGAACTCATCAGTTTTCCCAGTATACCCGTGAAAGTCACCATCAACGAATACATCGAACTGGCTAAAAATTACAGCACACCTAAAAGTCGCCAGTTTATAAATGGAATTCTGGATGTTATTTCGAAAGAGTTAAAAAACCAGGGTGGTTTGAAGAAAAGTGGCCGCGGGCTTATGGACAACAAGTAATTGTTAAAATCCCGTTAAAACGGCATCTTTTGAGCCGCCCATCTGTTACTAAACCTTTACGATTTGTATTTTTGAGAGGTTTTATGACCATTCGGCCTGTTTATCATGGAAATCCGGAAATTACTGGTCAAATTTGAGGTTCTATGAGCAAAAAAAGTGGAAATACATTGATAGCTTTCCTGGCTGGCGCTGCTGCCGGGGCTATTTTGGGCATTTTATATGCCCCTGACAAGGGTGAGCATACCCGTCAAAAATTGTCTTTTCAATTGGAGAAGTATAAGGATATGCTTCAACGGCTTGTCAATGATTTTGTGGATGGAAAAGAAACACCGTTAACCTCTGAAGCCAAATCCATGGGGCAGAAGGTGGTAGATGAGACAAAATCGAAGGCAGAGAAACTTTTAGAGGATGTAGATGAACTTTTAGATCAGATAAAGGGTAAGAATAAATAACAGATTAACACGAACGACTATGTTGATGAAAAGAAGTATTTGGATATTAGGACTGGTTGCTGTTTTGTTTACAGCATGCAAAGACAAGGAAGCAGAGAAGAAAATTGCAGCATTGGAAGCCAGGCTTTCTGAGCTGGAGAGTAATAAACGACCACCTGTTTCTGTAACACCAACGGATAATCCGGTTCCGGCAGTTCCTGAAACAAAACCAGAAGGTCCTTTACCGGTCATTCAATTCACAAAAGTTGATCACGATTTCGGAACGATACAGGAGGGCCAAAAGGTAACGTATACCTACAAATTCAAAAACACAGGTGAAGCTCCGCTTATCATTCAAAATGCTCAACCAACGTGCGGTTGCACCGTTCCGGATTGGTCGAAAGAGCCTATACCTGTTGGTGGCGAAGGCTTTGTGAAAGCTGAGTTTGACAGCAACGGCAAACCAAATATGCAGCACAAAACTGTAACCGTAACGGCAAATACCTGGCCTAAGGAAACTGTACTTAGCTTTAAAGCTATGGTAATACCAAAGACTGACGCGCAGGGTCCGGCAAAATAATATTAACCTAACTTATGTTGCATCCCAAACCCACGCGGGTTTGGGATGCTTGTTTTTAAACCTAACTTTAACGCACAATTATTCAACACTATGATCAACACAATTTTATTACAGGCACAAGCTCAGGGCAGTAACTACAGTTTTTACATCATGATGGGCCTCATGGTTGTTATCTTTTATTTTTTCATGATTCGCCCGCAGCAGAAGAAGGCAAAAGACCAGAAGAAATTTACAGAAGAAATTCAAAAAGGTGATTATGTGGTTACCATTGGTGGTGCCCACGGCCGTATTGCTGAATTAGATAATGATACGTTTATCCTGGAAGTGGAAAAAGGTGGAAGAATTCGCTTTAACAAATCTGCAATTTCCATGGAGGCCACCAAATTGGCCAATAAAGGTTCATGAGGATGACTAAAGAGCACCCCTCATATCATGAGTTTGATTAACTCAATAGTTAATTTTCTTCGTTTCAATAATCGAAATTGGAAGGCTGTATTGCTGTGCGTTTTTGCCGCGGCTATTTTCTGGATCTTTAATGCGCTCAACAAGAGTTATTCTACCAACATAAATTTTCCACTGGCCTTTGATTACGATGAGGAGGCCTATATTCCAGTAAAGGCGCTGCCTGAACACGTGAAATTAAATGTAAGCGGATTGGGCTGGGATCTTTTCCGTAAAAGCTCTGGATTGAAAGTAGCCCCACTCCACATACCTCTTGAAAATCCTGCAGAGGTAAAGAAAATTGTTGGCGCAACGCTACCTCCCTTATTATCTGCTCAACTGGAGGGCATTCAGATCAATTTTGTATTAACGGATACAATTCACATTAACATTGATCCAAAAGTAAAACGAAAGGTTTCGCTCACTGTTGATGTTGAGCAATATCTGAAAAAGGATTTTGGCTTGGCCAGTGCTATTAGCATTCAGCCAGATTCGGTTTGGCTTGAGGGGCCACAGAGTTTAATTAATGCATTACCTGATCAGTTGGTTCTTTCGCTTCCGCGAAACATTGACAAGTCTTTTAGTGAGCGGATAGAAGTTGAACTTGCCAACGAATTAACTACAGCTAATCCGCCAGTGGTTATGGTAAGTTTTGTTGCCGATCGACTGGTTCAACGTTCAGATACCGTTGCCTTGCAGGTTCTGAATATTCCGAAAGAACTTAAGCCAGCTATTCAGGTGAAAGAAATACAGTATACTTTTCAAATACCAGCCAGCCTGACAAAAACTGAAAACCAACCTGCAGTTACCGCCATTATTGACCTTACCGATCTGGGAAAGGGGCATCATAAGCTTGTTCCACGCCTGATAGGGTTGAATGAGTTTGCACAAGTAGTCAGCATTGATACGCTACACGTAAGCTTTTGATTAACGATGAAACGCCCATTGCAAATAGGCATTACGGGGGGTATTGGCTCGGGCAAAAGCCTGGTGTGCCACATATTCAATTGTCTTGGTGTATCGGTTTATGATGCTGACAGCCGAGCGAAATCGGTAATGACCACCGATGGAATATTGGTCACACAGATCAAAAAAGAATTCGGAGGTTTGTCGTACCATGCGGATGGAAGCCTTAATCGGAACTACCTGGCGGAGGCTGTTTTTAATAATCCGGCTCGACTGGAAGTTCTGAACAAGTTGGTACATCCGCGTGTTGGAGAGGATTATCTAAACTGGTTAGAGAGGCACAGTGAAGAACGTTATGTATTAAAAGAGGCTGCATTGCTTTATGAGTCAGGATCGTATGCCTTGCTGGATAAGGTTATCGTAGTGCATGCGCCTGAAGCTGTGCGGGTAGCGCGGGTAAAACAACGCGACCCCCATCGTAGCGAACAGGACATTAAGGGGATAATCCAAAACCAGATGGATGAAGAAGTAAAGTTGAAACGAGCTGATTTTGTGATTGTGAACGATGAGTCCAGGTTGGTTGTTCCTCAGGTGCTTGAACTGCATCAAATGTTTACAACGGGTATAAAAATTTAAATGCGCCTTACGTTTGGCAGATTATGAAAAAGAAGATTTTTACAGGTGTAGCAGTGGTAGCAATACTCTTTTTATTGGCATTGCCCAAACTCAACCTGTTTAGTTCAGAAAAAAGTGCTCCGGGTAATGTGGGTGGGTCAACAACCTCTCAGGCCAAACTGCCCGTTGAGGCCATGATTATGGCACCAGAGCGGCTGGATAATAAATTGATCATTACAGGCTCTGTACTACCAAACGAATCATTGGAAATAAAGAGTGAGGTTGCCGGCAAAATTTCCGGAATTTTTTTCAGGGAGGGAAAGAATGTTAGTAAAGGAGATCTGCTGATTGAAATTAATGATGATGAACTGGATGCACAATTGGTTAAGCAAAAATATAATCTTAAGCTCAACGAGGATAATGAATTCAGGCAGCGCAAACTCCTTGAGAAAGATGCTATTAGTCAGGAGGAGTATGACAATGCCCTAAACCGACTGAACACCACCAGCGCAGATATAAAATTGCTGGAAGCCCAACTAGCGAAGACAAAAATCAGAGCTCCTTTTAATGGAACCATTGGTCTTCGTTTTGTTAGTGAAGGTGCGTTCATAAACTCCAACACTATAATTGCCACGCTGTATAACCTTAGCCCGGCAAAAATTGAATTTGCTGTTCCGGGTCGTTATAGCACACAGGTTAAGGCCGGTAAAAAGATTTTCTTCACTATTGAAAACGATTCGCGTGTATTGGAAGGTGAAGTTTATGCGATTGAACCTCAGATCGATGCCAATACCCGAACATTAAAAGTCAGGGCGCTTGCCGATAACACAGGTAACATTTTGTTACCCGGCCAATTTGTTCGGGTAGAATTGATACTTCAAACCGTAGAAAACGCGCTATTGGTTCCTTCAGAGGCAATAGTACCTGAATTGAATGGCCATAAAGTTTTTTTAGCCAAATCAGGGGTGGCCACAGAAGCAAAAGTTGAAATTGGTTTACGCACCGACAGGAATGTAGAAGTAATATCGGGTCTGGCCAAAGGAGATACCATAATAACAACAGGCATTTTGCAAATGCGAAATGGTTTAGGCGTAACCGTAACGAAGATTAAGTAGGGCAGACTAAAAGAGAAGACGATGGCAGGTTTATCAGATGTTAGTATTAAGCGGCCGGTATTGGCGATTGTGATGTCGCTGGTTATTGTATTGTTTGGTATAATCGGCTTTACGTACCTGGGTGTGCGGGAGTTCCCCAGTGTTGATCCTCCGGTTATCTCAGTTTCTACAAGTTATGTAGGGGCAAATGCAGACATTATAGAGTCGCAAATTACAGAGCCGCTTGAAGATGCTGTTAATGGTATTTCCGGTATTCGTACCATCACTTCGTCAAGCCGGGAAGGCCGTAGCAACATCACCGTTGAATTTGAATTAGGAGTTGATCTGGAAGCGGCAGCCAATGATGTGCGCGATAAAGTTTCCGGTGCTATCCGAAATCTTCCGCCCGATGTTGATCCCCCGGTAGTGTCAAAAGCCGATGCTGACTCAAGTCCGATTATTTTCTTTTCTGTAATCAGTGACAAACGCGATTTACTTGAACTTTCCCGCATTGCTGAAATCTATTTTAAGGAACGATTGCAAACTATACCCGGTGTAAGTGTAGTGAACATCTGGGGACAACGCAGGTACTCCATGCGCTTGTGGATGGATCCCATTAAACTAGCCTCTCTTCAACTTGCACCTTCTGATATATTACAGGCGCTGAACAGGGAAAATGTAGAATTACCCTCGGGCCGGGTAGAGGGTGAGTCAACTGAACTTACCGTGCGTACCGTAGGCCGCCTGATTACAGAGGATGATTTTAATAATCTGATCATAAAAGAAGATCGCGATAATGTAGTTCGTTTTAATGATGTTGGCTATGCCAAGCTGGGTGCTGAAAATGACCGCACGCTTCTTCGAAGAGACGGCATACCAAGTGTGGCGCTTGCTATTGTAGCACAACCAGGTGCCAATAACATTGAAATTGCGGACAGACTTTATCAACGCCTGGATCAGATTAAACGCGACCTTCCACCTGATGTAGAAGTATTGTTGAGCTATGACTCCACACAATACATCAGGGCTTCTATCCGCGAAGTGCAGGAAACCATTATTATTGCTTTTGTACTGGTGCTCTCTATTATTTTTATTTTCCTCCGTGACTGGCGCACTACGCTCATACCAGTCGTAACCATTCCCATTTCGCTTATTGGTACATTTTTCCTGATGTATTTGTTAGGCTTTACCATTAATGTATTAACCCTGTTGGGTATTGTATTGGCCATTGGGTTGGTGGTAGATGACGCGATCGTTGTGCTGGAAAATATCTACACAAAAATTGAAGAGGGAGAAGAACCAAACGAAGCTGCCAAAAAAGGCTCAACAGAAATATACTTTGCGGTTATTTCAACCACCGTGGCCGTGGTGGCGGTTTTTCTACCCGTAATATTTTTACAAGGCCTTACCGGAAAGCTGTTTCGCGAATTTGGACTTGTAGTAGCGGGGGCCGTAGTAATATCATCTTTTGTCTCCTTGTCGCTTACACCCATGATGTGTTCAAAGATTCTTAAAAGAAGAAAGCAACAGCCCTGGTTGTATCGGAAAACGGAACCATTTTTTAACTGGCTTACACAGTTGTATGCATCTTCCCTCCAAAGCTTTATGAAGTTAAGATGGATGGGTTTTGTGATAGTATCTCTTGCGGCTGGTTTAATCTATTTATTGGGGTCTCTCATACCTACTGAATTGGCTCCTATGGAAGACCGCGGGGAATTCAGGATGCAAATGCAAGCGCCTGAGGGGGCTACTTACGAATATATGGATCGCTATGTCTATGCCATTACGGATTCTGTAAATAGTGGCTGGATACCCGAAAAGCAAGGCACGATAAGTGTAACAGCTCCTGGCTTTGCCGGAGGAGGCGTTAATTCAGGGTTTGTTCGTGTTATGTTAAATGATGCTCAACAGCGAAACCGCTCACAGCAACAGGTAGTTGATGATGTTACCAGTAAGATGCGCAGCATGACCGGAGTGAGAACTGTTGTAACCCAGGCTCAAACCATAGGCGATAGGCGCGGTGGCTTGCCTGTACAGTTTGTAATTCAAGCTCCTGAACTTGAAAATTTAAAAGAAGTGCTTCCTGAGTTTGTCTCCAAAGCAACAGCAAGTCCGAAATTCACTTTTGTTGATCTTGATCTGAAGTTTAATAAGCCTGAAATTAATGTGGCTATTAACCGCGACAAAGCCCGCAGCCTTGGGGTGAATGTGTTTGACATTGCACAAACACTACAACTCGGCTTGAGCGGATCAAGGTTTGGAAACTTTATCATGGACGGCAAGCAATACCAAATCATCGGTCAGGTAGAAAGGCAGAATCGTAATGAGCCGCTGGATTTGAAAACCCTTTATGTAAAGAACAGACGTGGCGAGCTTATTCAATTGGATAATCTGGTTACGATGACGGAACAAAGTAGTCCCCCGCAACTCTATCGGTTTAACCGTTACTCATCCGCAAAAGTTAGTGCACAATTGGCAACAGGGGTATCGCTTGGTGAGGGAATTGAAGAAATGAGACGTATAGCCGATGATGTATTGGATGAAACTTTCAGTACCAGTCTGGACGGTACATCGCGTGAATTTGCGGAGAGCTCATCCACAATCTACCAGGCTTTTTTGATAGCACTGGCTATCATTTACCTGGTGCTGGCAGGTCAGTTTGAAAGCTTCCGCGATCCGTTTATTATCATGTTTACCGTGCCACTGGCGTTGGCCGGTGCGCTTCTTTCGCTTTGGTATTTCGATCAAACCCTGAATGTATTCAGCCAGATTGGAATTATCATGCTGATTGGTTTGGTAACAAAAAATGGAATTTTAATTGTTGAATTTGCCAACCAGCGTAAAGAACAGGGTATGCAAAAACTGGAGGCTGTTATTGATGCAGCCGAATCACGGTTCCGTCCGATTATCATGACCAGCATGTCAACCATTCTGGGTATTCTGCCCATAGCGTTAGCCTTGGGTGCCGGCTCCGAAAGCAGAGTATCCATGGGTATAGCTGTAATTGGGGGCTTATTATTTGCCACCGTTCTTACCCTGTATGTTATTCCTTCCATTTATTCCTATTTCAGCAGCAAACAATTTGGAACGACCAGTCAATAGTAGTTTATGAGGAATTTACTTTTATTATTTTTTTTAATTGGTGTTTTCCAATTTTCAAAAGCCCAGGAGACGTTAAGCCTCGATCGGGCGATTGAGTTAGGTTTACAAAACAACTTTGATGTTCAGATACAAAAGTTTGAGATCGACATAGCTGAGGGTAATAACACCTGGGGAATTGCAGGGGCATTTCCAATTGTCAACTTTAACGTCAATCAAAATAATAATGTAACGCAGCGTAAACCAGCTAACCCATTTGCTGTGCCGGGCCGAAACATTTCCGATAACCTGGTGGGCACACTGGATATTCAGTTTGTGATCTTTGATGGATTTTTCATTAAGGTTTCAAAAAGAAGACTGGAACAATTGGAAAACTTAAGTTATGGAAACGCAACGTTGGTCATCGAAAGTACTATACAAACGATTATCTTAGGTTATTATCAGGCCTTACTTGAGCGAGAACGTACGGAAGTCAGGAAAAGAGTTATGGATTTTTCCCGCGAGCGATTCGATTACGTCAAGTTAAGAAAGGAGCTTGGTGGGGCCATCACTTTTGATGTACTGCAGGCTCAAAATGATTACCTGACGGATTCAACCAATTATTTGCTGCAGGAACAAGTTTACAGAAATACCATCCGTAACCTGAATTTTGTTCTGAATGAAGAGATTAACAAAACCTACCTGCTTACCGATTCCTTGCTGTTTACGGATGAAAGGTATATGTATGATAACCTCAAGCAGAAAATGGTTTCATCCAATACAAATCTTCGCAATCAGTTTATCAATCAGGAGTTGGTAAGACTTAACACACGTTCGGCCTTGTCGGATCGTTACCCAACTATTGCATTCAATACTGGCATTACCGGCTCGCTTGACCGGCTTAATGCAAATTTTGGTTCTAATACAGGTGAACCTGTAACCAATACGGTAGGGTATGTTAATGGTGATCCAGACTTTCCGGTGCTGAATACGGTGCCTTCGCGCATACAGGTTAACCAAACGCTTGATGGTAACGCCTATGGTGCCTTTGGAAATTTTACCATGCGCTATACGCTCTTCAATGGAGGTTTGATCAAACGCAATATTGAAAATGCCCAGTTGCGGGAACGCATTACACAGCTTGATACCGACCAGCTAAAATTGGCACTGGAAAACGAGTTGATTATTGCGCACGAGAATTATGATTTGCTTCGTCAATTGGTAGAAATTGCCTCCATAAAATTGAAGGCCGCTGAAATAAACCTGGAACTGGGTAATGAACGCTATAAAAATGGTGCACTCAGCGCAATTGACTTGCGTATCGTTCAACAGGCCTATCAGGACGCTGCATTGGAAAATTATCTGGCAATCTTTTCAGCACTGGCCAGGCGTGTAGATCTCGTCAGGCTCACCGGAGGTTTGGTCGATCAGTACGATGCCAGACCTACTAAGAATTGATTCAGGCGTTGGCCTGAACTTCACCTGCTTTTGTAATCCAAAAATTGTTATACCCTTCACCTATCTGAATACCTAATTGTCCTGTGGCCAGCAATTCAAGTATAGAAAGGAAATTAAAGATCAGTGCAATGCGTGTGTTATAGCGGAGCACAATATCAGTAAAGGATACACGCTCTTTAGTAGCTACTTCGTTTAACAGGTAATTCTTTTGATCTTCAATGGTGTAAGGGTATTGAATAACCTGATGGACAGGTTTATTCTTTTCAGCTTCGAAGCGCTTCAACACTTTTTCAAAAACGGTCATCAGCTTGAACAGGTCAACATCCTGAAGCTCGGCTTCTACATTGCTACTTTCGGCAAGCGCTTTTAACTCTTTCATCAGGTTACCGCGCTTTTCTTTCATCAGCTCGGTCTCTTCCATCTTATGGAAGCTATCAATAACCGATTTGTACTTTTTGTACTCCAGTAAATGTTTTACCAACTCTTCGCGCGGGTCAATTTCATTGCCCTGCTCATCAATTTGTGGCCTCGGCAACAACATTTTGGATTTAATCCGCATGAGCGTGGCTGCTACCAATATGAACTCGCTGGCCACATCCACATTCAGGGTATCTAAATGATGGAGGTAATCCAGAAAATCGTTGGTGATTTTAGCGATGGGAATGTCATATATATCAAGTTCATCCCGTTCAATAAAGAATAAAAGAAGGTCGAAAGGACCTTCAAACAAGGGTAGGCGAACCTCAAAATTTTCGTGCGTTGCTATGTCCATAGGAGGGGCAAATTTATCCTAAAAATTCATACGTTCCGGCCCCCCATAGAATACCCCATAATTATTTCACAATCGAAAGTCGGAAATATGTACTTTTATGGGATAAAGGGTTAATAGCGACCCCATTAAACATAATGTTAATCACCTTGTTATAAGGCAATACCCGGTACCTCATGCTAATTACCCCCGGCCCGTTGTTGGCAAAAATTAATAGCCCTGACGATGTAAAGAAGCTCGATCAGGCCCAATTGGTTCAACTTTGTGATGAGCTTAGGCATTTCATTGTTGATAATGTATCGGTTTATGGAGGACATTTTGGGGCAAGTCTTGGGGTGGTAGAGTTGACAGTAGCCCTTCATTATGTTTTTAATACCCCTACCGATCAGGTAGTTTGGGATGTTGGGCATCAGGCCTATGGGCATAAAATTTTAACGGGCCGAAAGGAAAAGTTTCACACCAACAGACTATACGGAGGCATCTCTGGGTTTCCCAAGCGCACAGAAAGCATTTATGACACATTTGGCGTAGGCCACTCCTCCACCTCTGTTTCTGCAGCGTTGGGAATGGCGGCAGCGTCAAAATACCTGAAGCTGGATAGCAAGCAGCACATTGCGGTGATTGGTGATGGCGCAATGACGGGCGGCATGGCCTTCGAGGGTCTCAATAATGCCGGTGTTTCGGATACTAATCTGATAATTATCCTCAACGATAACTGCATGTCTATTGACCCCAATGTGGGGGCTTTAAAGGATTATCTTACCGACATTACCACATCGCATACCTACAACAGACTAAAGGATGAAGTGTGGAATTTGTTGGGCAAACTCTCCACATTTGGAAAGAGTGCACAGGAAATAGTATCTAAGGTTGAGAACGGAATCAAGTCAACTTTACTCAGTCAAAGTAATTTATTCGAGTCACTCAACCTTCGTTATTTTGGTCCGGTAGATGGTCACGATGTCAATCATCTCGTGCATATACTCAATGATCTTAGGGATATAAAAGGTCCTAAAATTTTACATTGTGTAACCGTTAAAGGAAAGGGCTATGCCCCCGCGGAAAAGGGTAATGCAACAACATGGCATGCCCCGGGTACTTTTGATAAAATCACCGGGGAGATCCATAAGAAGGTTCATGAAAACCCCCAGCCTCCTAAATATCAGGATGTGTTCGGTCACACGTTGGTTGAGTTGGCTAAACAAAACGATAAAATTGTTGGCATTACTCCGGCTATGCCCTCCGGTTCATCCATGAATATTATGATGAAGGAAATGCCTGAGCGCGCCTTTGATGTGGGTATTGCTGAGCAACATGCAGTAACATTTTCAGCAGGCTTGGCCACACAGGGAATAATTCCTTTCTGTAATATTTATAGTTCATTCATGCAACGCGCCTACGATCAGGTAGTGCACGATGTATGCATTCAGAATCTTCCGGTTAATTTTTGTTTGGATCGGGCAGGTTTTGCCGGAGCAGACGGACCGACCCATCATGGCGCCTATGATATTGCTTACTTCCGGTGCTTACCAAACATGATCGTTTCGGCACCGATGAATGAGCAGGAACTTCGTAACCTGATGTACACCGCCTCTTTGCCACGTACCGAAAAAGCATTTTCCATTCGTTACCCACGCGGACAAGGTGTTATGCCTGAGTGGAGAACCCCACTGGAAGAAGTTGAAATTGGAAAAGGCAGAAAACTTCGTGATGGAGATGATGTTGCTATACTGACGATAGGACATATCGGAAACTATGCCGTTGAGGTTTGTGATCGGCTGGAAAAGCAAGGCATCAAGGTAGGTCATTTTGATATGCGATTTGTGAAGCCGCTTGATGAACAACTTCTGCATAAAATCTTTTCCGCTTATCGTAAAGTAATAACTGTAGAAGACGGTTGTGTACAGGGCGGCTTCGGAAGCGCTATTCTGGAGTTTATGGCTGATAACCATTATCATGCTGAAGTAAGGCGCCTGGGTATTCCGGATGAGGTTATTGAGCATGGTGAGCAGTTTGAACTACATCGCGATTGTGGCTTTGATGCCGACCATATTGAGAAAACAGTACTCAGTCTTTTAGAACCTGTCACTAAAGAAGTCTAGCCGTGGCGGCTATTCACTACACGGAAAGGGGCAATGGTTTTCCTGTTGTGTTGATTCATGGCTTTTGTGAGAATCATCTCATCTGGGAGCAAGTAATTCCCAATCTTTCAACTGAATTCCGGATTATCACCATTGACCTACCGGGTTTTGGTGAAAGTGATCCGATTTCTTCACCTCACACCATAGACGATGTGGCTGAGATTATACTTGGTTTTATTTCCAATGACCTGAAGCTAGATTCATGCATTGCGCTTGGGCATAGCCTGGGTGGATATGTTGTATTGGCTATGGCCGATAAACAGGAGGCCTTATTTGCTGGCATTGGCCTAATCCATTCAACAGCCAACGCTGATTTACCCGAGCGAAAGGCTGCCCGGAATAAGGTTATTGAATTTGTCACTGCCCATGGCGTTGAACCATTTGTTCAATCCTTTATACCTCCCTTATTTTTTAATCAGACCGGCCCAGCGGTAGTCCGCACGGTTGATCTTGCGGCATCCACACCTCGCGCTACTTTAATATCCTACACTGAGGCTATGCGGGACAGGCCCGATCGCAACTATGTGTTGGCCGGGTTTACCAAGCCCATTCTCTTTCTGGCTGGAAAACATGATACAATTATACCGTTGGAAGCTGTGCAAACACAATCCTTGCAGGCCAGCCATGCCCAGGTAATTGTGCTGGAAAAGTCGGCTCATATGGGTATGCTGGAACAAATCCATGAAACATCCGAGGCTATCCTATCGTTCGTTCGATTGTCGATATAAACAATCGATAAGCCCGAAGTGGGACTAATTGATATGTTTTTTTGATTTTTCTGCGAAAAGTATGCTAAATTGAGCATCCTAATTTTAAAATAGCGTTTACGTATGTTAGGTTAAAAGAATTCAGGATTTTATATTTGCTTTGTAACCCTTAAAACCAAACCAATAATATGGAACCCATAATTGCGCAATACGAACCTTGGAACAGGATGGCTGAATACATTGCCTACGGCTGTTGGGCATTGGCTATCCTGGTTGTTTTGTGGCTTCTTGTAAAATTGGCAACAACAAATGACCCTAAGGAAAAGTATGATTATATAAGTCGCAACGAGATCAAGCTTTTATGGATGGCTTCAGTTATTTTAATAGTTGGCTGTTGCTTTTACGCTAATGCCAATATTGAGGAACTTAATGCGATTCTCATATTTGTGCGGGTGTTCACCACCGTTTCAATGGGTCTTATTGCCGCATTGATTGTTCAAAATCTTCTCAAATTCTATTATCCATTTTATATTGAAAAACGCCTGAAGGTTCTTCGCTATAAGCCCCGGATTTCTCCAAAAACCGGACGTGCCATGAAATTATTGAGTGAAGAAGAAGAAGATACTTACCTGGATGAAGGTATGCAGGCCGAAGAAAACATATTCTCTACTGACTACGATGTATGGAAGGATGAAGAGAGTGGCTACATTAAGATTGAAAAGTATTCCGGCCACCTGCACGCCTTGGAGTGTCCTGAATGTAACTATCAAACCTTTAAAGTAGTGAAGGAAGAAATTTTAAAAACACCTACACCAGCTGAAGAGGGTGAACTTCTTAAGCATTATACCTGCGGTTACTGTGGTTATAAAGCCAAGAAAACAGTTACGCTTAAGGCATCAACTAAATTTGAAGAGACAGCAGCTACTGCTTAGTAAAATCTTTAGTGAATAGAGAAGCCTTCCCGAGAACGGAAGGCTTTTTTATTTTATACCAATAACCGTTGTGGGGAGTTTGATCTGATCGTAATAGAATTTCATACGCGAGTGGGTGGAGTCAAGCAGTGAAATCTTTTCAATGCTGGAATGTTTGTGATTAACAAACACCTCCACATAATCCTTTCCCAATAAATACAAATTGATCTTATAGTTGTAGTAACGAATGGCCATAACAAACGTTCCGCGTTCAAAAAGCACACTAACTTTTTGATCGAGTGTGAAGGTTTTAAATTCAGACCACGTGATCATGAATTAAACTTATGGAAAATATTTCCCGATTCAAAAGTGGAGAGAAGAATTTATGGTTTTCAGAGATCACTCAAGAACAGCTGAACTGATGATATCAAAAAAGATTAACGGTCGGTTTTGTTATCAAAGGTTTTATCCAGCGCTTTTACTGCACGGATGATCACCTCAACACTGCGATGGTAGAAATCCTGATTTACTTTTTCAAAATCATCCGTTGGCCGGTGGTAATCGGCATGGTCTTCCACGCCAAAATAAAGGAATGGAATATTCTTCCTATGGAAATTCATGTGATCCGATTGACTGGTCCAGTCGTTGCGACCAGAACCCGGTTGATCGTGACCCAGTGATAATAATATGTTTTCCGGAAGAGATAGTTTTTCCAATGGCTGTTTAAGTTGAGGATAATGAGCGGTACCGCAGGCATAAATTTCGTTTTTAGCACTTCTGCTTATCATGTCCATGTTTACATTAAGGACGATCTTTTCTTTTTGCAAATCAATGTTGTTTACAAAGTGAGCTGATCCGCGAAGACCCATTTCTTCTGCATCAAAGAAAGCAAGGATGATCCGGTGTTCAGGTTTATTCTTTTGAAAGTATTCGGCCAATGCCAGCAGCGCTGCCGTACCAGAGGCATTGTCATCGGCTCCATTGTAAATGGTATTTCCGAGTATGCCCAAGTGATCGTAGTGAGCACTGATTACCAGTGTTTCCTTTTTCTTTCCTTCAATAACGGCCAGCACATTATTGCCGTTCCCGGATTGGGCCTGACCAAAGGATTGTGTGATCGAAAAGGATTGAACATAATCATCGGTGAGCAATGGATTAATCTTCAACTGGGTTAAGCGATCTATTATAAACTGCCTGGCTTTGGCGTTTCCTGTTGATCCAACCTTGCGTCCCTCCAGACTATCGGAAGAAAGAATCTTTAAATCATTGGAAAGCTTTGCCTGATTAAAGGAAAACTGGGCAAGACCAGATTGAACAAGACAGATAAGAAAAACGATCGTAAAACTCCTCACAGCGCACATCTTCATAAAATTAAAAAGCCCCGTTTTGGGGCTTAACGATGGGTGAAAGACGGGACTCGAACCCGCGACCCCCAGAACCACAATCTGGTGCTCTAACCAACTGAGCTACATTCACCGTTTAGGGAGTGCAAATTTAGCAACTGCAAAACAATAACAAAACAAGGCTTAGTTCCTGTCAAACATTAGGCGCATCCCTCTAATGCCGTCAATTGGCTGGCCATTGGCGTAAGCCAGTTGCCCTGAAACGAAGGTATGCGTGATGGAAGATTGAAAGGTAACGCCTTCAAAAGGTGACCACCCACATTTTGCCAAAACATTCTTACGATTTACTTTCCAAGGTCTTTGGAGGTTAACCAAAACCAAATCCGCAAAATATCCTTCCCGAATAAAACCACGCTTTTGAATTTGAAAAAGCGTAGCCGGGTTGTGTGCCATTTTTTTGGCTATCCACTCCAACGAAACGGTGTGGCGATGATAAAATTCAAGCATGGCAACCAGGCTGTGCTGAACCAGGGGCCCACCTGAAGGTGCTTTGAAATAGGTTTGTTGTTTCTCCTCCAGCGTGTGTGGTGCATGGTCGGTGGCAATTACATCAATTCTATCGGTGAGAAGTCCTTGAAGAATAGCTTGCTGATCGGCAGCCGATTTTATGGCAGGGTTCCACTTTATAAAATTACCCAGGCGTTCATAATCTGAATCGTTGAACCACAGGTGATGAATGCATGCTTCTGCAGTAATTTTTTTATTAACTAATGGAATACTGTTATCAAAGAGTTCAATTTCTTTTGCTGTTGAAATATGAAGTATGTGCAAACGGGTTCCGTGTTTTTTTGCCAGGTTAACTGCGAAGGAAGACGATTTGAAGCACCCCTCTTCACTTCGAATTATGGGATGATATTTTACCGGCATATCTTCTCCATACTTTTCACGGAAGTTGGCCACGTTTTTCAGAATGGTTGCCTCATCCTCGCAATGTGTGGCAATGAGAAAGGGAACTTGCGAAAAAATATTTTCCAGTGTTTTTGGGTCATCGACCAACAAGTTTCCCGTAGAAGAACCCATGAAGATTTTTAATCCACAAACTTTTGTGGGATCTGTTTTCAGAATTTCATCTAGGTTATCATTGGAAGCACCCATGAAAAATGAATAGTTGGCCAATGATTTTTGTGAAGCGAGCTGGTATTTTTCTTCCAGTAACTCTTGAGTAAAGGTTGGCGGCACAGTGTTCGGCATTTCCATAAAGCTGGTTACACCTCCGGCAACAGCCGCGCGCGATTCCGTATGGATGTCAGCTTTATGGGTTAATCCCGGTTCACGAAAATGTACCTGGTCATCGATTGCTCCAGGAAATAGATAGAGCCCTTTGGCATCCAGCGTGTGATCGGCTTGTCGTGATGAGAGATCTGTGCCTATCGCTTCAATGAAGGATCCTTTAATAAAGACGTCACCCTGAAAGACCGTGCCTTCATTAACTATATTTGCATTGACAATTAGCGTTGATTTCATTTTTACAAAACTAAGCCAGCATGGCGGCAATTTCATCTTTTCAGGATTTTAAATTAAACAAGCAATTGCTAAATGCCATAGCAGATGCCGGATTTGAAGTGCCTACGGAAATCCAGCAAAAATGTATTCCGGTATTGATGGGAGGACAAGAGGTAATTGGCATAGCCCAAACCGGTACCGGTAAAACCGCTGCTTATGTATTGCCGGTTTTAATGAAGGTGAAGTACGCCCAAGGCGTAGAACCACGAGCCGTAATATTGGCGCCCACCAAAGAATTAACCATTCAGATAGCGGAGCATACTAAACAACTTGCCCATCACACTGATCTTAGGATTTTGCCTATTTATGGTGGCGTTGGGCCAAAAACACAGATTGAGGCCATTCAGCGTGGGGTTGATATTTTAGTGGCTACGCCTGGTCGTTTTTTGGAGCTGTACCTTAAAAGTGAAATCCCAACGAAGCAAATCAAAACGCTGGTGCTGGATGAAGCTGACCGCATGATGGATATGGGGTTTATGCCACAGCTGCGAAGGATATTCGAGGTGATTCCGCGCAAGCGACAAAACATGTTGTTCTCAGCAACTTTTAATGACCGGGTAGAACGATTGTCGGCTGAGTTTTTGGAGTTTCCGTTACGGATCGAGATTACACCTCCTGCAACAGCAGCAAAACAGGTGCAGCAAGAAGTGTATTATGTTCCGAATTTAAGAACCAAGATAAATTTTCTGGAATATCTGCTTCAGGATACGGAATCATTCAATCGGGTTATGATTTTTACACGAAGCAAAGAAAGTGCAGACAACGTATTCAAGTTTCTGGAGCGTAAAAATATGGGTCCTGTTCGCGTTATACATTCCAACAAAGGGCAGAACAGTCGTATTAACGCGGTTCAGGAGTTTAAGGAAGGTAAGCTTCGTATCCTTGTTTCCACCGATGTAACCTCGCGCGGAATTGATGTAGTGCAGGTTTCGCACGTTATCAATTTTGATGTGCCGGTTGTTTATGAAGATTATGTTCATCGCATCGGGCGAACCGGTCGGGCGTTTAGCGAAGGTACGGCCATAACGTTTGTGACCAAGGCAGAACTCTATCATATTGAAAAAATTGAAAAACTGATTCGCGAAAAAATTCCGGTAAAAAAACTCCCGCAGGAAGTAGAAGTTACAAAAACACCCTTTGAAGAAGCTCAGGAGATGGCGCGTGAAATTGACCGTCAGAAAAGAAGGGAAGATCCAACCTTTAAAGGGGCGTTTCATGAAAAGAAATTTAAAGAGGAGAAGTGAACATGTCTTGTGTTGAGACTAAAATGCTGAAAATTATGAGCGCATTGAATTTGGAGAAAATGCTAAAAATGGAAGGGGATACATTTCAAAAATCAGCCAGCAGATTTCTTTAGTGGCTAATCAAATCATTGATAATTGGCTAATTGATTCTATCCATTCATCGGCAACAAAAGCTCCTGGTTGTTGCGTGTGCATGAAATCACAATTACAGTTTGGAAAGAAAGGTGTCTAATGAGCATACGGTTACCCCTTTTTCTGCAGGAAACGAGATGCCTGTTCCGGGGATAATGATGCTGGCTTGCTTCACACCCAAATCCGTCATGCTGTTCAACAGACTTTTGCTTACCCGTGGTTCACTGCCCATTTTTATTTCCACAATATGCATAGGCTTGTTATAACGGGCAATCACCAGATCTGCCTCTGTGCCGCCTTGCGTGCGGTAGTGATAAAAGTTGTTATCACCCTCATAGTGATTCACGATTTGCTCGATTACATATCCCTCCCATGAGAATCCGGCCTTGGGATTAGCCAACAGGTCTTTCGTTTGACTGATGCCCAGTAAATGATGCAGCATCCCGCTATCTCGAATATAAACTTTAGGTGATTTAACAATTCGCTTCTTTACGTTTGTGGCATAGGGTGGTAAAAAACGGATCAGGTAAGCATACGATAGATAATCCAATATGTTGCTCACGGTTGGTACGGAAACGCCCAATGCCTTGGCGTATTCACTTTTGTTTAGTATTTGTCCCTGATTATACGCCAGCATTTGAAACAACCGTGTGATTAAAAGTGCAGGTGAAGCCAGACCCAAAGCGGGTAAATCCCTTTCTACATACGTGCGTAAAAACGAAGCGTGCCACGTATTCCACAGTGCAACAGTTTTTTGCTTCAACGCTTCGGGATAACCGCCCCTCAGCCAGTGTTTTTCATAGCCGATGGCAGGAAACACTTCGCTAACCAGTAAAGGGGAGAGTTCTTTAAACACAATCCTTCCTGCCAGGGTTTCTGAACTCTTTTTCAGTAAATCGGGACTTGCGGAGCCTAATAATAAAAAACGTCCCGCTTTTCTGCGGGCGTCAATTTCTGCCCTGAGTGCGGGAAAAAGTTCGGGCATCCGTTGAACCTCGTCAATGACCACCAATGCACTCCGGTAGTTTTCAAAAAACAATTTGGGGTTTTGCAGTGCATTGAAATCATCACGGTCCTCCAGATCTAAGTACACCGTATTTTTTGTTTTGCCCATAATGGTTTTGGCAAGAGTGGTTTTACCCACTTGCCGTGGACCGAGCAATGCAACAGACGGAAATGCAGCAATCAGTTTCCGCATGCTTTCTTCTATGTTTCTCGTAAACACAACAGTGCAAATTTAAAAAGATATTTTAAAAATGCACTGTTCACTTTGAAGAATCCGCAAAGGCTATGAAGGTTTATTTATGGGCAATGTGTTGCGCGGCCGAATTAATTCGGAGCATATAAAAAAATCAGCCCCCTGACTTTCCTGCAGGTTAGCAATGGGAGTAAAAATTGGCTAACCTTTCTATTTGAAAGAAATTTTCTTGTAATACAAGAAAAATAATACATAAATATCTTGCTTTCCAAGGTGTTTTAGTATTTTTGCCATCATGCGTCAAGTGTTAAAAGATATCCTGGCCGACTTTCACACCTCCCCCCTGCAGGTGGTTACTCCGCGTGAGTTGGAATTACCGCTCAACTCCGGAAAAGCCATATCGCTTATTGGCCCCAGGCGCAGCGGTAAGAGTTTTTACTTTTTTCACCTCATGCATCAACTGGTCAGCAGCGGTGTGCCTAAGACCAACATACTCTACCTGAACTTCGAGGATGAGCGCCTCAACCTGAAAGCTGAAGATCTTGACAACGTATTGAAAGCCTACCACGAGCTTTATCCCGATACGAACTGGAAAGAATGCTATTTCTTTTTCGATGAAATCCAAAACATAAGCCATTGGGAGAAATTTGCGCGCAGGTGTTACGATTCCTATACACGCAACCTGTTTCTTACCGGTTCAAACGCCAAGTTGCTAAGCATGGAGATAGCCACGGCTATGCGTGGACGTACGCTTACGTTTGAAATATTGCCCCTTTCCTTTCGTGAATATTTATCGTTCAAGAAAGTTAATTATTCAAAACAAGATAGCGCCACCAAAGCCAAAATCGGCAGGCTGTTTCATGCTTACCTGGAAGAAGGCGGATACCCGGAAGTAGTGCTACTGCCCGATAGCCTTAAAACGCAGGCACTTCAGGAGTATTTTGATGTGATGACGTATCGCGATTTGGTTGAACGATATGCGTTCACCAACCTGCCCGTTGTAAAGTATTTCCTGAAAAGATTAGCTAACACTACGGGCTCATACTTGTCGTTGAACAAGCTCTATAACGAACTTCGTTCACAAGGCTATAAACTTGATAAAAATTTCCTGTACGAAGCCAATGAAGCGGCCAAAGCCGTTTACCTGTCGATACCCGTTTCAAAATTTGACTTCTCGGAATTAAAGCGTGCTAACAGCGACAAGAAAAACTATTTCATCGACAACGGCTTACTCAACGCCATCACCTTTAAATTCAGTAAAGATTATGGTAAGCTGCTTGAAAACCTCTGCTACCTGGAGTTGAGGAGGCAAAAACGGGAGATATACTATTACAAGGATACCAAAGAATGCGATTTTGTCTTGTTTGAAAAGGACAGGCCAACACCCCTTCAGGTTTCTTATTCCATAACCGATCCGGACACTTATGAACGCGAACTTAAAGGATTGCTGCACACCTGTAAAAAGCTGAAATCAAAAAAAGGTGTAATCATATCCACCACTCCGCGGCCAGACGAAAAAATTGAAGGAGTTCAGGTTAGCCATGTGGCTGCCTTGGATTTTGTATTTCGGCAAGAGCGTGAATTTTGATTTTGAAGATGCTCCGCTATTCAACATGCAAGTGAGTTGATGCAAAACTCAATACTCAATATGACTTTATGTAAAAAAAATCAGCCAATAGATTTCTCCATTGGCTGATCTAGCCTTCGACAGGCTCAGGCTGAAAATTTTATTTATCCGTTCATGGATAACAAAAACTCCTGGTTGTTGCGTGTTCCTTTCATCTTCTGTAGCAGGAATTCCATCGCTTCGTTGGAGTTCATATCGCTCATAAACTTGCGGAGTATCCACACGCGGGATAGCTCTTCCTCTTTTAACAATAAGTCTTCACGCCTTGTGCCGGATGCAGGCACGTCAATGGCCGGGTAAACACGTTTGTTGGACAGCTTACGATCCAACTGAAGCTCCATGTTACCGGTTCCTTTAAATTCTTCGAAAATAACTTCGTCCATCTTCGAACCTGTATCGATTAGCGCAGTAGCGATGATGGTAAGCGAGCCACCATTTTCTATGTTACGTGCAGCGCCAAAGAAACGCTTCGGTTTATGCAGGGCGTTGGCATCCACACCACCGGAAAGAATTTTTCCGGACGAGGGCACCACGGTATTGTAAGCACGTGCTAAACGCGTGATGGAATCCAGCAGGATAACCACATCGTGTCCGCACTCTACCATACGCTTGGCTTTTTCCAACACAATGGAAGCAACTTTTACGTGACGGTCAGCCTGCTCATCAAAGGTAGAGGCAATTACCTCGGCCTTTACGTTGCGCGCCATGTCCGTAACTTCTTCCGGACGTTCATCAATCAGCAATACGATCAGATAAACTTCCGGATGGTTTTCGGCAATGGCGTTGGCAATGTTTTGCAATAACACAGTTTTACCGGTTTTAGGTTGGGCTACAATCATACCCCGCTGACCTTTACCGATAGGCGCAAACAAGTCGAGTATTCGGGTAGACATGTTATCAGGCGATGTGCTAAGCCTCAACTTTTCTTCAGGGAAGAGTGGCGTAAGATATTCGAAGGCTACCCGGTCGCGAATTTCTTCTGTTGTTTTTCCATTAACCGACTCAACCTTCAATAAGGCAAAATATTTTTCACCTTCCTTAGGTGGGCGAATGGTTCCTTTTACGGTATCGCCTGTTCTAAGACCAAATAGTTTTATTTGTGAGGGTGATACATAAATGTCATCCGGACTGGCCAGGTAGTTATAGTCGGATGAGCGAAGAAAGCCATACCCATCCTGCATGATTTCAAGAACGCCTTCGTTGGCGATAACGCCATCGAAATCGCGAATGTTCGGACGATTTGGTTGGTTCCTGTCATCATCCCTTCTTTCGTGGCGAGGGTTATGATGCTGTTTTTCAACAACAACGGGTTTCTGTTCAATCGGCTCTTCAAAACTGGGAACCGGTACTTCAAGATCAACATTGATGGAGTCCAGCAATTCGTCAGTTGAAAGTTCGGCCTCTGCTTTAGGTGTAGGGGCAACATTTTCACGTCTGCGTGGCCTAATGTTGCGGGCTTCTGCAGGGGCGGCTGCTTTTTTGCTGCCCGGGGCTTCCCCGGTAATGGCCTGCTGGTCTAGAATTTTGTAAACCAGGTCTTGCTTGGAAAGTTTTTTGGCGTTTTTAACGCCCATTTGTTCTGCAATTTCTTTCAACTCGGAAAGAAGTCTGACATTCAGATCGTCAATAGTGTACATGTTAAAAAATGATGTGTTGTTTTGTTAGTTGTAATGTGCTGGGTCTTAATCAGGATAATGCTGAAACGAAATCAATAAAAACACAGGGTCGTTTTAAAGTTCAGTAAGGCAAGTGTTGTATAAATAAAGGGCTTTAGAATGTGCCCGATGACAATGCAAGTATAGGCCAAAATTGATTACAAACAAAAACACCTAAAGAATTTGTTGGCCTTTAAACCCCGTTGGTACGATCAAAAACCTAATTTTGCGGACACAATGTAAATCATACTGGTATGCTTCAGGTTTCTGTCATCCGCGAACAGCGGGAACACATCATTAAGGGATTAGGTAAAAGGGGATTGAAAGAGGCCGCAGAGCTTGTTGATAAGGCAATTGCACTGGATCAGTCAAGAAGGGACACGCAACGCCAGGCAGATGATCTTAAAGCCAGGTCAAATGCTGAGGCCAAACGAATTGGTGAATTGATGAAAGCGGGAAAAGCCGATGAAGCAGGTGCCCTGCGGGCAGAAGTGGCCAGAGAAAAGGAACAACTGAAAGCACTGGAGGCAGACCTGGCCCGCTTTGAAGAAGAGTTAAAAATTCAATTGTATAAAATACCTAACGTTCCGGCAGAAATAGTACCAGCCGGTGTTGGCGCTGATGATAACATAATTGTTCACGAGCATGGCGTTATTCCTCAATTGGGTGCTGATGCTTTGCCTCACTGGGAGCTGATAAAAAAATACGACATCATCGATTTCGATTTGGGTATAAAAATTTCAGGTGCAGGTTTTCCGGTGTATAAAGAAAAGGGGGCCAAACTTCAACGAGCTTTGATCAATTTCTTTTTAGATGAAGCCGAAAAGATGGGCTACCGCGAAATGCTTCCTCCTATTGTAGTCAATGAAGCTTCCGGATATGGAACAGGTCAGCTCCCCGATAAGGAGGGACAGATGTATTTTGTACAAGAAGATGGTTTGTATTTAATACCCACGGCAGAAGTCCCCATCACTAATCTTTACCGGGATGTGATTTTAACGGATGATCAACTTCCTGTTAAGAATGTTGGGTACACACCTTGCTTCAGACGAGAAGCCGGAAGCTGGGGTGCACACGTGCGCGGGCTAAACCGGTTACACCAGTTTGATAAAGTTGAAATTGTTCAGGTGCGTAAACCTGAGGAATCGTACGCAGCACTGGACGAGATGTGTAGTTACGTGCAAGGTTTGTTAGAGAAACTTGAATTGCCGTATCGTAAGCTTTTGCTTTGCGGTGGTGATATGGGTTTCAACTCAGCCCTCACCTACGACATGGAAGTGTACTCGGCCGCTCAGCAGCGGTGGCTGGAAGTAAGTTCCGTTAGTAACTTCGAAGCCTTTCAGGCCAACCGGTTGAAGTTGCGCTACAAGAATAAGGAAGGCAAGATGCAGTTGTTGCACACCTTAAATGGAAGCGCCCTGGCGTTACCGCGAATTGTTGCCGGCATATTGGAGAACAATCAAACACCGGATGGCATTCGTGTGCCAAAAGTTTTGGTGCCATATACAAAATTTGAGATCATCAACTAGCTTTGAAAGTACTTCTCCACAACGAATAAAGGAATACACCTCCAAGAAGTATCGTCATGATGATCGCACTTGATGCAATTAGGGTATACTCCGTTCCTTTCCACCGAAGGAAGATTCCAACAAGAGCCCAGATAACAACAGCAGAAAAAGCAGGCTTTGTAAAGCAAAGGGTAATATAAAATGCCAGCAACGTGGCAATACCCATGAGTACAATGGTCCAGCCATCCTCCGACACAATAACACCATGCCAGTTTTCCGATACGAGGGCTGTTGAAATATTAGCGATAGTTGCTACACAAATCCAGGCCAGGTAAATCGTGAAGGGCAGTTTTATAAACGTACTATCGGCAAAACCTTTGGTAGTGTGTTTTTCTAATCTCAGGAAAATAATGATTAATGTAACCAACAGACTAAGCATAATGCCTACCGAAAGCCAAACCTGCAGAAAATGCCAGGCGATAATCCATGTCATATTGAATACACACGACAGAATAAACAGGAAAGAGATTTCGCGATAAGCTAAAGTTTCATTTCTTACCTTCAACCATTGCCGTACAACAAAACCTATCAAGAGAAGGTAGATAATACTCCAGATTGAAAATGTGATTCCAGCCGGGGTGAACAAACTGGGGTATAATGCTGAAACCTGCCCGGTATTCATGCCATTAATCGGAAGGATGTTGGCTAACGCATTTACCGCCAAGACACCCAACAGCGCCATGGAGTTTCCCATCACCAAAATGATTGACTTTTTCATCAGGATTTTTGCAGATAATCTAACAAACAAACCATTAGTCAAATCTATATAGAATATTCGCTATCAACGTAGTACATTTCAGAATAATCCCATCATGTATGAAAGCATTATCATATTCATTAATAGGCCTGGTAGTACTTACCCTCGCGTGCTCCACACAAGAGAAAAAAGAGACGGCCTTACTCTATCCGGAAACTAAAAAAGTAGATACTGTTGATGTTTATTTCGGAACGGAAGTGCCAGATCCTTACCGATGGCTGGAAAACGACACTGCTAACGCAACCGCAGATTGGGTAAGCGCACAGAATGAAGTTACTTTTGGTTACCTGAAAAATATTTCCTTCCGCGATGCCGTGCGAAAGCGTTTGGATGAACTCCAGAATTATGAACGCATTGGTGCACCCACCCGGTATGGAGATTTTTATTATTATTCCAAAAACAGCGGATTGCAAAACCAGAATGTACAGTATCGTAAAAAGGGAGAAGATGGAGCGGAGGAAGTCTTCCTAGACCCTAATACATTTTCAGCGGATGGCACCACCAGTATGGCAGGAATGTTTTTCAGTAAAGACGGTTCATTACTGACTATTCTGATACAAGAAGGAGGCTCTGACTGGCGCAAAGCTGTTACCATGCAGGCATCCGATAAAACAATTATTGGCGATACACTGTACGATTTGAAATTTACCGGTATTGCCTGGCAGGGCAATGAAGGATTTTATTATTCGCGGTATGATAATCCGAAAGGCAACCAACTTTTTTCACGAGTTAACCATAACAAGGTTTGTTTTCATAAACTTAATACACCCCAATCTACCGATCGGGTGATTTATGATGGCGGAAAGCAAACACCTCAGCGCAGAGCCGGTGCTTACCTGACAGAAGACGAGCGCTATATGATTCTCACTACCTCCATCAGCACCACGGGCAACGAACTTTATGTACAAGACCTTGGTGATTCAAAATCAAAACTAATTCCTGTGGTTGTAAATTTTGACAATAACCATAGTGTGGTTGATAATGATGGTTCCCGATTGATTATCCGGACCAACCTGAATGCCCCCAATGGCCGATTGGTGGAAGTTGATTTTAAAAATCCTGTTCCCGAAAATTGGAGAGATATAGTGGCTGAAGTTGAAGAACCTATCCAAAGTGTAAGCACAGCGGGGCATAAACTTTTTGTGAGTTACTTGAAAGATGCCAAATCGCAAATCAAACAATTTGATAACAAAGGCAAGTTTGAGCGCGAAGTGGAATTACCAGGTATTGGCTCTGCCGGTGGTTTCGGTGGCCGGTGGGAAGACACGGATGTTTATTATTCGTTCACTTCATTTATATATCCGCCCACTATTTTCAAATACAACATCACTTCCGGAAAATCAACTGAATATCAACGGCCCAATGTTGCGTTTAGTCCTGATGACTATGAGACCAAACAAGTATTTTACGAAAGCAAGGACGGCACGAAGATTCCGATGTTTATTGTTCATAAGAAGGGAATTCAGTTAGATGGAAAAAATCCCACCTGGTTATATGCTTATGGAGGGTTTAACATTAGTTTGACTCCTTCATTCAGCGCCTCCAGAATTGTTTGGCTGGAGAACGGAGGGGTGTTTGCTCAGCCCAACCTGCGGGGAGGTGGAGAGTATGGCGAGAAGTGGCATATAGCCGGAACCAAGATGAACAAGCAAAATGTTTTTGATGACTTCATTGCAGCAGGTGAGCACCTCATTGCAGAGAAGTACACATCAAGTGAAAAACTTGCCATTGCCGGAGGCTCCAATGGTGGGTTGTTGGTAGGTGCCACCATGACTCAACGCCCGGATTTGGCGAAGGTTGCCTTTCCGGCTGTTGGAGTAATGGATATGCTGCGTTATCACAAGTTTACCGTTGGCGCGGCATGGGCATATGATTACGGAACGGCTGATGATTCTAAGGAGATGTTTGAGTACTTAAAAACATATTCTCCGGTACATGCGCTGAAACCTGGCACGTCTTATCCGGCTACTATGGTAACTACGGCTGATCATGATGATCGCGTTGTGCCTGCGCATTCGTTT
The DNA here is from genome assembly GCA_002344065.1 of Flammeovirgaceae bacterium UBA2366. Classification (GTDB taxonomy): domain Bacteria; phylum Bacteroidota; class Bacteroidia; order Cytophagales; family Cyclobacteriaceae; genus UBA2336. Next base: position 24,819 of record DDTK01000002.1, on the reverse strand, counting down.
AAGTTTGCAGCAACTTTACAGGAGTATCATACCGGAAATAATCCAGTGCTCATTCGGGTAGATGTAAAATCCGGTCATGGTGCTTCCAATCTTTCAAAAGCTCTGGATGCAACAGCCGACCAATATGCATTTGCCTGGTATAACATGGGTGTTGTGCCCCTGTTGGCGAAAGAGGATATGTAACCGAGAATTAGTTTTATATTTATGGGGCTATCGGTTGATGGCCCCTTTTGTTTATGGGGACAAACATTAACATTCGTACTGGCACCAAGACTGACTTACCAAGAGTTCTTGAGCTTATCAAAGAACTGGCGCTTTACGAAAAAGCTCCGCATGAAGTAATCAACACTGTTGAGTTGATGGAACAAGACGGCTTCGGCCCAAATCCGATCTATGGGTTGTTTGTAGCGGAGACCGATACGGGCATTGTAGGAATATCAATTTTTTACTGGCGCTACTCCACGTGGAAGGGCAAACGACTTTATCTGGAGGACATTATCGTAACAGAAAGTGAGCGCGGTAAGGGGTGTGGTAAGCTGTTATTTGACCGAACCATGCAGCATGCCTTGGATGAAGACTGCAGCGGCATGATGTGGCAAGTGCTCGAATGGAACGAACCTGCTATAAATTTCTATACCAAGTATTACCGTGCAAAATTAGATGGCGAGTGGATCAATTGCAGTCTGGAGCGTCACCAGATTGAAGAACTGCTTTCGACAAAATAGTTTACACCTCTTCCAGTAGCGTTCTAAAGGCAACATGCTTGTTGCCGTATTTGTGTTTGTGTTTCTCGATTAGTGCTGGCGCCAGGTGTTCCAAATAGTGCACAACTTTATCCAATGACTCTGATATGTACTGAATACTGTAGGAAGCTGTCCCATCCTCATTGTCGTGAAGCACCTTGTAAATTTTATGTGATACAAACATGCCGGTAGCCAGTACATCAGGAATATGAATATTTTTCATCCAGGCCAGCCACTCGAGTTCAACATCTTTGTCGATGCCTATGGTTACGTTATACAGGTACATAATTTTTTAGTTATACTTTTTCAGTCACAAAGTCGGTAAGATATTCGTAGTTCTCCGTTAAGTGCCCGCTTTTAGTTATTGTCGCTCGCTTAATTACCCCTTCACGATCACTTTCGAATAGCAAGGGAAGTATTTTATCAATTAAATCACGCCCAAATTCTTCTGAAGCACTTCGGGGCAACTCACACGGCAGGTTGTCAACCGCCATTACAGTTACATGTTTTTCCCCGCTTAGTGCTGGTTGCTCACTGCCTAAATGCGGATCGAAGTCATACAAAGGTTCAGGAATTGTGCTTGCCCTTATCGTGCTGGGAATGGAGCCCCCCACATCGCAGGTGATGTCGGCTATGATTTTAATTTTGAACTCCGGTGAACACATTTCCTCACGGGTAAAAAGCACCGGTGCTTTTGGGTTCCAGAACGCACCGGCCAGTAAGATATCAGCTGCTTTGGTGAACGAAAGAAATGTTGAATCGTAGCGCTCCGGATGCTGGTGAAATTCATCGCGGTTGAAGTGCCCGCCTTCGCGCCTGATGTGATAGTCGGCACTGCCCAGTTGTACATAAACCGGTTCATCAAATGTTTTGGTCAGAAAATCGTATACACCAACTTTACGAATGCCTGCTGTGTCCAGCGTTTCCATGGCGCCTTTACCTACACGGCCTGCACCGGTAAGAATGATCTTTACCGGAGGAAGTTTCACCTTCCGTAACTCTAGTTTTAAATCATTAATATCAAAACATTCGAATGCTCTCCGTAAAGAGTATCCGCCATATCGCTTACCATAAGTCCATAATCCGTTGTAGGCACCCACAATTCCTGCATATCGGCCAAAGGCTACCAGTCTGTTTCCCAAACGGTCTTTTAAGGTTTCATAATCAATCAGCCTGATTTTTCTTTTCAGGATTTCCTGAATCATTCTTTTATTATAGGGTTGCTTTTTAATGGTATGCGAGAAAAAGAAATACGTCTTGTGCGGAATGAGTTGGTCTACAGGTACTTCTTTAATACCCATTAAGATGTCACAGTCACTAACATCAGGATTTACTTCAATACCCAAATCCCGGTATTCCTCATCGTTAAAGGCGCGAACATTGCTGGCTTGACAGATAACCTTGACGTTTGGAAACCGCTGCTCAATTTCTTCGGTTTGCAAGGGAGTAAACGGAACACGTTTATCGGGCGGAACTTTGCCTTCGCGGATGATGCCGAGTTTGATAGACTTCATAAAAAATAGACCATGTTCAAAGGTAATGAGCTTTTTGCTGTAATTTTCGGATGTGGAGAAATACAGTTTATTGATTTTTAGTTGGATTGTGTACTTCGTGCTTCATAGTGTGTTGGCAGCCGATAGCGTGAAGTTATATTTCAGTCAAAGCTTAGAAAAAGGATACCGGTACTACAGGTTATTTTATGTACTTTTTTCATCGCTTGGATTAACAGGGCTGCTTTTGCTCAATGCTTCTATACCCTCAGCTCACCTGATTTCTCCTGACAAGTGGACAAAATACTTTAGTCTGATGCTGGCAACATTTTCGATTTTTATTTTTAAGGCAGCCTTTAAGCAATATAGTATGCGAGGCTTTATTGGATTGGAGTCGGATGCACAGGAACAATTCAAAGCGGATGGCATTTTGAAACTTGTCCGCCACCCGATTTATTCGGCTACAATTTTAATAGTCATTGCCTTTTGGTTGTTTATCCCCAATGTGACCACATTGGTATCGGCTTGTTGTATTTTTATTTACCTGGCGATAGGAATTCCGTTGGAGGAGCGTAAGCTGATTAAAAAATATGGCGAAGCCTATCGCGAATATAAGGATAGAGTGCCTTCAATTATTCCGAAACTTTCAAGGGCTTAGTTCTTGGGGTTTGTTTTTATTTCTTTCCTTTCTTCTTTCCTTTACCCTTCTTCAACTCCTCATAATCATCCCGCTCGGCCAGTTTTTTGTCATCCACATTTTTATCCAGAAAGGCATTGAGTTTTTCTATGTCCATATTGGATTTCAGTTCACCAAACTGATTGATAGATACTTCAAAACCGTCCAGGTCTTTATGTACCCTGGGCTTTTTGGCTGCTGGTTTTTTTTCAGGTTTTGATTTTTTGGTCATGATCAGCTGACTTTTTGTTTTAAGTTTTTTAATGCAAACGTTAAGCGGCTCACTACTTCATCTTTACCGATGATTTCCATGATCATCATTAAGTCAGGTCCACCACCTAATCCACTCAATGCAACACGCAATGCCTGAAGAATTTTACCCGTTCCAATCTGCAGCGAGGCGGTTACCTGTTCCAATGTTTCTTTGGCGATGCCAGCATCGAATGCACTTAATCTTTCAACGGCATCGCGGTATGCAGTTATTACCTTAACCGCATCATCATTCCATTTCTTGGTCACAACACTTTCATCAAATGATTCAGGCGTTCTGAAAAAGAATTTACCGTGTTCCCATAACTCTTGCGGAAAAGTGATCCGTTCTTTCATCAGGGCACAGATTTTTTCAGCTTTCTCCTGTGTACAGGAAATATTTTCGAGCTTTAATTGTTCCAGTAAAAAAGCTGCAAGTTCCTGATTGGTTTTCGTCCGCAAGTATTGCTGATTGAACCACTGCGCTTTTTGGATATCAAACTTTGCACCGGCCTTCCCGATCCGCTCAATGCTGAAAGCCCGGATCAATTCGTCCATCGAAAAAATCTCCTGTTCAGTTCCTGGGTTCCATCCCAAAAACGCGAGGAAGTTGATCAATGCTTCCGGCAAGTAACCTGACTCCTTATAACCTGTTGATTGTTCACCGGTTTTCGGATCAGCCCAGTTAAGCGGAAATATCGGGAAGCCCATGCGGTCGGCATCGCGCTTGCTGAGTTTGCCGTTGCCATCCGGTTTTAACAACAAGGGTAGGTGAGCAAACCGTGGCATATCCTTTTCCCACCCAAACGCCTTGTACAACAAAACATGAAGCGGGGCTGAAGGCAGCCACTCTTCGCCACGGATGACATGCGAAATCTTCATCAGGTAATCGTCAACCACGTTGGCGAGATGGTACGTGGGCATCCCGTCCGATTTCATCAGCACTTTGTCATCCAACTGTGTTGTGTTTACAGATACTTCACCTCGTATCAAATCATTCAACACTACTGTTTCGTTTTCAGGAATCTTAAACCGGATGACATAGTTCACCCCGGAGTCAAGTAATTTCTTTGTCTCCTCTGCACTAAGTGTAAGAGAGTTGCGCATGACTGTACGCGTTACACTGCTGTATTGCTGCTGGTCGGAGCCGGCAGCTTTTTGGCGTTCCCGTAAGGCTTCAATTTCTTGCTCAGTATCAAAGGCATAATAGGCATGCCCGCTGCTTAAAAGTTGTTGTGCGTGTTGCTGGTAGAGATGCTTGCGCTCCGATTGACGATAGGGGGCATAAGGCCCACCTTCCCGAACGCCCTCATCGATTTTAATACCAGCCCAGTCTAGCGATTCCATAATGTATTCTTCCGCCCCGGGCACGTACCGGTTCTGGTCGGTATCTTCAATACGTAGAATCATGGTACCACCCTGCTGACGGGCAAGCAAGAAATTATACAGGGCCGTTCGAACCCCACCTATATGTAACGCCCCCGTAGGACTTGGGGCAAACCGTACACGAACATCTTTCATGGAGCAAAGTTAATCGATCCATTAGAATTCTTCTGTAAAAGGGTTTTACCTTTGCACCCTTTATAAACAACTGCTATGGCCGAAGAAAAGAGCTTGAATTTTCTGGAAGAGATTGTCGAAAACGATTTGCGGGAAGGAAAACACCAAACCATCCTTACCCGCTTTCCGCCCGAGCCAAACGGTTACCTGCACATCGGTCATGCCAAAAGCATCTGTTTGAATTTTGGGTTGGCACTTAAATATGGAGGAAAAACCAACCTGCGGTTTGATGACACCAATCCGGTAACTGAAGAAACCGAGTATGTTGAGAGTATAAAAAATGACATTGAGTGGCTCGGGTTTCGCTGGGCCAATGAGTTTTATGCTTCCGATTATTTTGAACAGTTATATGAGTTTGCAGTGAAACTCATTAGGAAAGGGTTGGCTTATGTGGACGATAGCACCAGTGAGGCTATAGCACAGCAGAAAGGAACGCCTACGCAGCCGGGAACCAATAGTCCTTTTAGAAATCGAAGTGTAGAAGAAAACCTGCAACTTTTTGCCGATATGCGTGCCGGTAAGTATAGCGATGGTACAAAAGTATTGCGCGCCAAGGTAGAACTGCCTAACGGGCAGTCAGGCATGGCGCACCCGAATATGCACATGCGCGATCCGATTATCTATCGCATCAAGCACGCACACCATCACCGCACGGGCGATGCGTGGTGTATTTACCCGATGTATGATTTTGCACACGGACAAAGCGATTCGATTGAGAAGATTACGCACAGCATTTGCACGCTTGAGTTTGTACCACACCGCGCATTGTACGATTGGTTTATTGAAAACCTGGAGATTTATCCGTCCCGTCAGTATGAGTTTGCGCGATTAAACCTTACGTACACTGTGATGAGCAAACGCAAGCTTTTGCAGCTGGTGAATGAAAATCACGTGAGCGGATGGGATGATCCGCGCATGCCAACGTTAAGCGGTGTGCGTAGAAGAGGGTATACCCCGGAAAGCCTTCGCGATTTTTGTGATCGCATAGGTGTAGCCAAACGCGATAATCTGATTGATGTGGGTTTACTGGAGTTTTGCGTGCGCGAACACCTGAACAAAGTGGCGTTGCGCAGAATGGTAGTGTTTGATCCTGTAAAAGTGGTTATCACCAACTATCCGGAAGGAAAGACGGAAATGGTTTCGAGTGAAAACAATCCGGAAGATGAATCAACCGGTGTTCGGGAAATTCCTTTTAGTCGTGAGCTTTATATTGAACAGGAAGATTTTTTAGAGAACCCTCCGAAAAAGTATTTTCGTTTGGCGCCTGGCCAGCTGGTGCGCTTGAAAAGTGCATATATTATTAAGTGCGAATCGGTTGTAAAAGATGCCAACGGTAACGTAACTGAGCTTCATTGCACGTACATTCCTGAAAGCCGTAGCGGCTCCGATACTTCTGGTATTAACGTGAAGGGAACGCTGCACTGGGTGAGTGTTGCACATGCCGTAAAAGCAGAAGTTCGTTTATACGATCGTCTTTTTAAAGTAGAAGATGTTGCTGATGCCGAAGGTGATTTTAAAGACCACCTCAATCCTGATTCATTAAAAGTTCAAACCGTGTTTGCTGAACCTGATTTGTTAAAAGCAAAGGCAGATATACGTTACCAGTTTATGCGTAAAGGTTACTTTGTTCTTGATCCAGATACCACTGCTGATAGGCTTGTGTTTAATAGGACGGTTACGCTTAGAGATATGTGGTCCAAAAGTAGCAAGACATAAGACATAAGTAGTAAGAAGTAGAAACTAGCCTTAAGTCATCAGCATCTTACTACTTACGTCTTGCTACTTGCTTCTATTTCACCGCGATACACGAAATCTCCACATTAACATCTTTAGGCAATCGGCTAACCTCTACGGTTTCACGCGCTGGTGGATTCACTGAAAAATACTTACCGTAGATTTCATTCACCACTGGAAAAGTACTCATGTCTTTTAAGAAAATTGAACACTTCACCACATTCGAAAAATTCATTCCTGCTTCGTGTAATACAAATTCCAGGTTTTTCATCACCTGCGTTGTTTCATCAGGGATGTTGCCGGTGATCAGGTTACCGGAGGCTTTGTATATTGCAATCTGGCCGCTTACGAAAAGCATATTTCCGGCTTGTATAGCCTGGCTGTACGGACCAATGGGCTCGGGTGCATGGGCCGAATAAATAACTGTTTTTGACATACCAATGTGTTTTAATCTTAATTTAGCAACGCCTCAAAAGTATAAGAAACATGAACATTTTGGTGATCGGTGACCCGTTAAATCTCGAAGAATGCAAGCAGAAATTTGGCGATCAGCATGCGTACACCTTTGAGCAGGATCACCGCGAGGCCGAACGATTTGTAGCCGGCAGCGACCTGGTGTTTGATTTTATATTGGATGAGGAGCCCTTTCAGGCCGAGATCTATGCCGATAAACAAGGCGCCAATGTATTCATTAACACCGCCAAATTATCGTTAGCCGAGTTATCGAGCCTCACGGATCATAAGATCACGGCAAATCTTTTTGGCTTTAACGGACTTCCCACTTTTGTTAATCGTTCGGTATTGGAAGTGAGTGTGCTGCGACCGGTGGATGATGCACCGTTAAAATCCCTTTGTACTAAACTGGGAACAGATTTTTTACTGGTGGAAGATCGCGTTGGGTTGGTTACACCTCGCATCATCTGCATGATTATCAATGAAGCCTACTATACTGTTCAGGAAGGCACGGCCACCCGTGAAGATATAGACCAGGCCATGAAGCTGGGCACCAACTACCCATATGGACCGTTTGAATGGTGCGGCCTCATCGGCATCAAGCATGTATATGAACTACTGGAAGCCGTGTATGAAGACACGCACGATGAACGCTACAAAGTGTGCCCGGTATTGAAGCGGGAGTATTTGATGGGGTAGAAATAATTGAAAGTATGCATCAGCGTCTTCTTCAAGTGATGCTGATAAGGTTAAAAGCACACATAATTGATCATAGGCGTTAATGTTTGATTAGATATGAAGTTTGTTTTTTCCTTTCTTTTGAATCTTTCAATAACCCTTTCATATGGACAGAAATTTGTGGATAGAATTTCACTGATTCCGCAGATCGGTCTCAGTAAATCAATTCTGTATGGATCAAAGTCTGTTTTTTCTGATTTGAATTATCAAACGAAGGGCATTTACGGGAGAATTATGGACTTTTGATCGAGTTTAAGCTAGCTTATGAATTTGCTGTCGCTTAAAGCCCGTCACAATCCTTGTAAAGGAGCTTTATTGGTTAAGAAAATCAACAAAATTCTACCCCGTTGAGTTAGTGAGAGGTAAACTCGGTTTTTGTCAAATTAAATAACACTACTATTTTCAATTTTCCTCCTTATCCCTAAGGAGTTCATATTTTTTCTGTTTTGATTTCCAGCGATCCATTGCATACTTCTGCATATCTTCAATCTGATCTTTCTCATCCACAATCTCAAAACCTAGTAATGTTTCAATGATATCCTCTAAGGTGGCAATACCATCCATGCCGCCATATTCATCAACAACCAGGGCAATGTGTTCTTTATTCTTCAACAACTCTTCCCAGGCCGCAAACAAAGTAGTTGGTCCTGTAAGCGTAACGATTTCACGCTTTATATCACTGAGTTTCAACTCAAACTGATCTTCTGCCAGTTTTTCAAAGACCGTTTCCCTGAAAATGTATCCGGTAATATTATCCCGGTTTGTTTTGTAAATGGGAATCCTGGAAAAATGCAAGAAGTCTTTATTCTTAAGAAATTCCTGAAGCGTCATTTCTTCTTTTGCAATCACCACCACCACCCTGGGCGTCATGATATCAGATACGCGAATGCTTTTCAATTTGATGAGGTTCTGGATAATCTTATTCTCCTTGTCGCCAAAAATTCCTTCTTCCGTTCCTATCTTTGCCAAAGCAGAAATTTCTTCCCGACTGGTTGTCAGTTCAACTGATTTCTTTGACAACAGCCTTGTTAAAATTGCAGAAATCAGCACCAGTGGATAGGTAATAATAATCATAATGTTTATGGTTCTAGCCGTTATGCTCACCAGTTCACGACTGAAATTAGCACCAATAGTTTTAGGGATAATCTCTGTAAATACCAAAATCAGAATGGTTAAAACAGCGGAGACTATTCCAAAATAGGCTTCACCAAAAACGATTGTGGCCTGAGCGCCAACACCTGCTGCGCCTACCGTATGAGCGATTGTGTTAAGTGATAAGATCGCTGACAATGGCTTATCAATATCAGTCCTGAGTTTGAGCAGGGCTTCTGCCGATCTGGACCCTTGTTCTGACTTTGCCTTTAAATATGACATGGGGGAGGACAGCAATACAGCTTCCATGATCGAGCAAATGAATGAAGTAATAAGTGCAGCAAAGAGGTACGTGAGGAGCAGCGCCATTTAGTGGTTTTCTATTAAGTAGGGAAGAACAAGATACAAAAAAAATTATGCAGTCTTGTGAGGGAGAATGTTGATGAAGTTTGGCATTTATAAAACAATTATTGTGGCTGTACCTGAAGTTGGTCTACTTTAGAATTTTGTCAATTCGACCAATAATTTTCTTGGTTACAGCAGGTGCTTCCGATTTCAGGGAGGCAGCCGTAATACCATCAACCCCGGTTAGTTTTTCTGAGCCCGTTTCGGAGGCAACTACTACAATAACTTTTTCCGCGGGTTTGGCGGCCTTGATCAGGGTGGTAAGGGCCGAAGACGCGGTGGCTCCCTCCCAGGCTTGCAACACAACAATAGCGCCCCATTCCTCTTCCTTCACATTTTTCATGGTATTGAAGCTAATAACCTGTGTCCCTATCAACTTTGTTTTGTAATGTTCTGTAATAAGCCTGGAAACTTCTTCCTGGAATTCCGTGCGTTGCGACACGATAAGAATACGTGCTTTGCCTTGGGGCTCAATCACAGAAAGGCTCATCAGCAACATCATGACTACCAAAAGAACCGTACCGAAGAAAAATAGTGTTTTCATGGTCTTAATATTATGATCGATAATATACTTCCCGGAACAGTCACTGGGCAATGATATTTATCATCCAGAATTATGAGTTCTTCCCCTACAAATTCAATTGAAGAGTTAGCACCGGGAAATTAAGTTTTAACCTAACCTGTTTTTGAAGTCAGTAACCCGCTTCTTCATGTTGTTAAAAAACTTGTTGCGTTCGCGTTCGGCAGAGGTACTGATGAGTACAGAATTTTTTGTAAGGTTACTCAGGTATTTCTCTGTTTTGTCACAAAACGATTCCTGAAACGTGGTTAGCAGACTTAATGTATTATAGTTGATAAACACAATTCGCTTGTTATCCCTGCGTGCCAAAACGGTATTGTTGGCAATGAGTATTTCATTTTTATAAAGACGGAATTCAGCACCATTTACTTTTTGGCCTTCGCTGGCTTCACGCTTAATTAAGCTGAGAAGCTCAATCAGTTTATCGCATAGATTTGCGGACTGATCTTTTTCCAAGAAGAAATTACAATCATAATAGAATTCAATCTGCTTGAGTGTTTCGTTAATGGCCTCTTCGCTCCAGATCTCCGTACTGGGTACCGTAGCATAGAGCTTCCATAATTTGTTGGCTGCCTTTACAAAATCTACAGGAATAGCATCTTGACTGAATAGTTGTTGGGCATACCCGGGATCTTTAATGACAGTTTTTAGCCAGAAGAACATTTTAAAGGCGCATAACTCCGGAAATCTGAAATTTTGGATTGTTGGCATATCACGGGCAGCAAAAATCATTTCTTTATCTGGAAATGAATTGATATGCTCAAAATTTTTACGTACCGAACGAAGCCACCGTTCAAGCGTATAGTTAGTACTTAAGGCACGGTGATGGAAAAGTGATGTATTGACGGAGGGTGACAAAAGCGCGTCTATAGAAACTCCAAAACGTTCACAAAGTTTTTTAGCCTCATCCAGAGAGAGTACGGTTTCTCCCCGTATTCTTCGGTAGGCACTATCGCGGCTTACCTGCAGAAGCTCGGCCAATACATCGGCAAAAGAAACTTTATCAGATAACCGATTCCGTATCTGATCCAGAAATACGGCTTGCAGGCTATTATCCGATAGTGTTTGTGCCATCAGCTTTTAGAGCTTTAATTTTTCTTTTATTTCCGCAATTTTTGATTCGATTTTATTGAAAAACTTATTGCGCTCCTTTTCCGCAGTAACACTGATAAGCGATGAATTTTTTATTAGGCTATTCATGTAAGCTTCGGTCTTCTCACAAAAGGAGTCTTGGTAGATCGTGAGCAAATCCATGGTGTTATAGTTGATGTACACCACCCGTTGACCATTAAAGCTTCCGTAAATAGTATTGTCAGGTATTAAAATCTCATTTTGATACAGCGTAAGGTTTCCCTCTTCAGATTTTTTTCCCATGGCAACTTCTTTTTTGATCTGGTTGATAAATGCAGACAACTGATTAATGAGCAGGGATGCAGTATCCTGATGAGAAAAAAAGTCGCACTCATGATAGAATTCGATTTGTTTAAGGGTTCCGTTTATAACTTCATCACTCCATATTTCGGTTGTAGGAATTGAGGCATAAAGTAGCCATGCCCGTTCTGCTTCGGCCAAAATTTCTTTCGGGATGATGTCAATAGAGAAGGGAACATGTTCATAGGCCGGATCTTTAATCACAGATTTTGACCACACAAACAATTTAAAGGCAGTCAGTTCGGGTGACCGGAAGTAATAAAAGACCGGAATGTCTTTGGCAGCATAAATAAGTTCAAGTTTTTGTGTGGATTTTGCCAGCATTAATTGTTCGACAAGCGACTTGATCCAATCCTTTATGGAGTACTTGAAATCTGCTGCCGAATGATGAATTAGCACCTGGTTGGAATCCGGAGAAATTATAGAGTCAACAGATAATCCATAGTGATCATGCAATTTCCTGACTTCATCTAATGACAATACAGTTTCACCACGTATCCGTCTGTAAGCACTATCCCGACTGATGTTGAGAATTTCGGCCAATTCATCGGCCATGGAATTATTATGGAGAAGCTTTTCGCGGATTTGTCCCAAAAAGACTGCCTGAACATTGTTTAGGGGGGCTGGAATGTCCACAGGTTTTTCTTTCAGTATATAATAATAATCCAAAAAAGAGTGATTTGCAATAGACCGTAAAGGACTGACCATGAGGGGTTAGCACAAAAAATTGCGCAAAAAAATGTCAAAGGTTCTGGCAGAGAATAAAATCAGTCGGCTGCTTCAGCCATCTACTTTTGAGTCAATCAAAATACAAAACAAAATCGCTTATGCCAACGAACATCTATGCACTGCTTACGCCAATTGCGTTAGGCTTTATTTTGCTTGAGATACTGGTATGCTGGTATTACAAAAAGAGTTACATCACCTTTCAGGAGGCTGTGGCCAATTTTGGAACAGCACTGGGTAACCAAACCATGAACGTGCTAGTGGCAGCCGGAGTATTTGTGGTATATGGATACCTGTGGGAGAATTACCGGTTGATCGATTCTCTCGAAATGAATGCCATAACATTCTTGGTGCTTCTTCTGGGAATTGATTTCATTTTCTACTGGGTTCATCGCTGGGGGCATCACATAAATATTATGTGGGCGGCACACTCACCGCATCATTCAGCCGAGGAAATGAATTTTTTTGTTGCCCTTCGGGCCAGCGTTACACAACGCCTGTTTTCATTTTTCTTTTTCTGGCCGCTTACCCTATTCGGATTCAAGCCAATTGATATCTATGCCATGACGGGGTTGCATTTATTCATATCGTTTTTACATCACACGGAATTAATACCCAAGCTATGGCGATGGATTGAATTCATTTTCACCACGCCATCCCATCATCGGGTTCATCATGGTATCAACTTCGCCTATCTGGATAAAAATTTTGGAGAGTTTCTGATTGTATGGGACAGACTGTTTAATACCTATGCCGAAGAGGAAGAGAAAGTAGTATACGGAATGTATAATCCACCCAGGTCATGGAATCCCATCTCCATCAACTTTCACTATTATATTTTGCTTTGGAAAGATGCAGTCGCTGCACCATACTGGATCGATAAATTAAAAATCTGGTTTATGCCGTTGGGCTGGCGTCCGCGAGGCTTACCACCTAAGCCTGCCCTGCAGGAAGTAACCCAGGAGAATCAGGTGCGCTTTCAAACAAAAATGTTTTGGAGAGCTAAGCCCTATCTCATTCTACATATCCTGTTGGGTATTGTATTAATGATGTTCATCATTGATCCAAATTCACCGTGGGGAACTGCAGAGCGGTGGATTGGTAGTTTTCTGCTCTGGCACATGATTATCAACTGGAGTGGAATTATGGAGTCAAAAGAGTGGCTATTTTTCTCTGAAATCGGCAGACTGATAATTACCTGTTCGGCAATTATTTATTTCAGCCACGCTCCAATCTATAGTCCACTTAATCTTTTGTGGATAGTTATTTCGTTGATATCATCAGTCTGGACAATCCGGTATTTCCGGATTTATTTGCCGCTTAAATATAATCGACAACCTTGACTTAAAGTGATACTATTCTACCGTAACCGATTTCGCTAAATTCCTTGGCTGATCAACATTGCAGCCACGCATAACGGCAATGTGGTATGAAAGTAACTGCAACGGAATTACGGAAACAATTGGTATGAGGGCATCCTGTACGGCAGGAACCTCAATTGTAAACTCAGCCATTTGAGGGATGAGGCGATCGCCCTCCGTGACAACAGCGATGACACGTCCTTTGCGTGCTTTCACTTCCTGTATGTTCGAAACAATTTTTTCGTAGGAGCTATCGTGGGTAGCAATAAATACTACCGGCATTTCTTCATCAATCAACGCTATAGGTCCATGTTTCATTTCGGCAGCAGGGTAACCTTCGGCATGGATGTAGGAAATTTCTTTAAGCTTCAGCGCACCTTCCAGGGCTACCGGGAAATTGTAGCCTCGTCCGAGGTACAGAAAGTTTGAAACATCTTTAAAGGTATAGGCGATCTCCCGAATCTTGTCGTTAAGCCCCAACACTTTTTCCACTTTTTCAGGAATGGTTTCCAGTTCTACCAGCATCTGGTGGAAAGCCTGGTCAGTAATGGTGCCACGTTTCTGTGCTATGATCAGGCAGATCATGCTCAATACGGTAAGTTGTGCGGTAAAGGCTTTCGTGCTGGCCACACCGATCTCTGGCCCTGCGTGTGTATAAGATCCTGCGTGCGAGGCGCGTGCAATGGATGAGCCTACTACGTTACATACACCAATAATAACAGCCCCCTTCGATTTGGCCAATTCTATCGCGGCAAGCGTATCGGCCGTTTCACCGGATTGTGAAATTGCAATTACCACATCGCCTTCGCGAACAATGGGGTTGCGGTAGCGAAACTCGGAAGCGTATTCAACCTCAACAGGAATTCTGCATAATTCTTCAATCATGTACTCGGCCACCAAGCCGGCATGCCATGAAGTTCCGCATGCCACGATAATGATGCGTTCGGCATTCATCATTTTGTTAACGTACTCCCGAATGCCCCCTAGTACCAAACGGTTGGCTTGTGCATCCAATCGTCCGCGCAAACAATCTTTGATCGACTTAGGCTGTTCAAAAATTTCCTTGAGCATAAAATGATCGAAGCCGCCCTTTTCAATGGCCTCAAGTTCCATTTCAAGCTTTTGAATATAAGGTGTCATGGGCGCATCTTCAATGGTTTTGATGCGCAATTGACCTTCATCTATAACAGCAATTTCCTGGTCATTCAGGTAGACAACATCTTTGGTATATTCAATTATAGGTGTGGCATCAGAGGCCATGAAGAACTCGTCTTTTCCAATACCAATTACCAGCGGACTTCCTTTTCGGGCTGCAATCAACTGATCAGGATTGTCATTGGACATAATCACAATAGCGTATGCTCCTACTACTTTTGTGAGGGCTAACCGCACAGCTTCTTCCAGGGTGCAGTTGTTGTTCTCCCAGATGTCTTCAATGAAATGGATAAGAACCTCGGTGTCGGTTTCGCTAAGAAAGACATGACCTTTTTTGAGAAGCTCCTGTTTAAGCGAACTGTAGTTCTCAATTATTCCGTTGTGGATAATGGCCAACTTGCGGCTGTAGGAATAGTGAGGATGTGCATTTGCATCATTTGGTTCTCCATGGGTAGCCCAACGGGTATGGCCTATTCCAATAGTACTTTTCAGGGCTTCATCTGTAAGGTGATCTTCGAGATCGGAGACCTTTCCTTTCTTTTTATAAACATTCAGGCCATTGTTTAATAAGGCAATACCTGCGCTGTCGTACCCACGGTACTCCAGGCGTTTAAGACCTTTTATAATAACTTCCTGGGCATCGCGATGGCCAACGTAAGCAACAATTCCACACATACTTAATTATTCAGTTGTAGGTACGGTATAGTAAAGCCGAAGTTTTACTTTATCCTTATTAAAAGCAACCCTGTTAACAGTTTTTCCAATGTTTGAACTGTAGAGTCCGAGGTACCGAAATTTAGGTTCATCTCCCTTTTGGTTGAAGAGCGTTTGAATAAACAGGGTCATATTGCCCGTGTATTTTCCGGAAGAATAATTCAAAGAAGTGGGGATACTTTGAGTGCCCGAACTTACATCACTCCTAACCACGTAATAGTCAGTATCAATCAACACAAATTGGGGAGCCATAGCATTTCTGTCGGCTTCAGTTTTTCGATTAAAGAAAAGATTATCTTCTTTAATCGTCCGCAGAACAATAGAGGGCGGGGGGTCAAACACTCCCGGTGTTTCAACCGATTCAATGACCAATTCAGCTGCATTGAAAATAGTTTTCGGTACTGTTTCAATAAAGTCGTAAAAATTGGATAAATCCACCCGTGTAATTACAGGAGAACCATTCTGCACATATCTCAAATCACTGGCAGGTTGATTAGATTCGTATAGGGGTAATCCTGCGAGCTCACCCATACGGTTGGTTGTGATATTAATAAAGCTGCCTGCATCTAAGAAAAAAGGACGTGCCAGTGTATCCGTATCCGTGTGGTAATGAAGCGTCAACTTTGATTGTGACAGCGCTGCTCCGGTAAATCCAAGAATACTGGCGCTGGGATTTTCCGGCACTAAAACCAGTCCCTTAATAGCAAATCTGAATTTTTTAGGATCCTTAAAGGAATTATTGGGGTTATTTTTGATGAGATTAAAAAGCCGGGCATTGAAGTCGGTGTTTTCATTGAGTTTTATACGAAGTATGATCACACTATCCGGTTGGCTTTGACCTCTTAACGTTTTTAGTAATTCATGATTGATGTCGAAGGTTTTGGAACCCATTGAACTTCCATAACCAAGACTGTTGTGGTAGTAATACGGCTTAATGGGAATAGAATAACTTATGGAGTCCTCAGTAATTTCATGAATGCTAAAGGTTTCTTGTGAAATTCCACTTGCCCCGTAGGCATAATTATCCAATTGAATTTCGAGCACCAGTGAATCATAAACCGATGTGGTTGGGATGGTATCAGTTGTGCCCGGACGTAATTGCATAAACGGTGTAGCACTAACATCACCCAACAATGGATCATTAACACGACCTATCAAAAGTCTGCTAATGACATTGAATTGTTGATTATCGGTGCGTACAGAATCAATCAGCGAGATTGAACTCTCTAAGGGAATGTCAACAAATTTTACATCAAACGGAGAAATTGGATTTTTAAATCCTAAGAGGCTGCTTTCATCTTCACATGCCATCAAAAACAAGGCAGCTAAAAGAAGCTGCCCGGTTCGTTTAACCCACAAGTTCATTATAGAGATTGAAATAAGATTCGGTATAGTTTTCGTCTTTGTCGATCGTTTCGACTTTCTTTTCTTTTATTTTTTTGAAGAGATCTTCAAGCTTTTTGTTTTCTCCAGCCACAATTACAGCGTCAGAGAATTCAACACCCATACGGATAAATCCTTCGTAGTCGGCTGTTTTTAAATTGCCCAGCATCTTGTCTTCAATGTCCATCATTTTCACTTTGTCCATAATGTCGGCCTTGAATTTATGGGTAAAGCTGTTGTTATAGATGGTGAAAACAGTTTTAGCACTCTTGAACAATGGATCGTTCTTGTATGTAGTTTTCAAATACAATGGAATGAAACTGGTAATCCAGTCGTTGCAGTGAACAACATCAGGAGCCCATCCTAATTTCCGAACGGTTTCAATAGCACCTTTACAAAAGAAGATAGCCCGCTCATCATTATCGGCATAGAAACGGTTTTCCTTATCGTGGAAAACGGATTTACGATGGAAGTAATCTTCATTGTCGATAAAATAAACCTGAAGTTTGGCGTTGGGAATTGAAGCTACTTTAATGGTAAGGGGTTTTTCCTCATCGCCTACAGCGATGTTAATCCCTGATAATCTAACTACTTCATGTAACCGGTTCTTTCTCTCATTGATAATTCCAAAGCGCGGCACCAGAATGCGAATTTCCATCCCTCTTTCCTGCATGGCTTGTGGAAGTTTACGCACAAAGTCGGCAACTTCTGAAGTTTGAAGGAATGGGTTGATTTCGCTGGCTACATAAAGAATACGGAGTTTTGACATGATATTGATGATTAGTTGTCTGAACGCAAAATGAGGGACAAAAGTACGAAAATTGCCCCCCTTATTCAACTCTATTTCTGATTTACTCCTATATTTGGCCCCTTTTGCCAGGCTAATAACATGCAGATTTTCAGGGAAATTGGGCCGTTAAGGGCATTTTTGATTGAAAAAAAGGGGGCAGGTCAATCTATAGGATTTGTACCCACCATGGGGGCTCTTCATCCCGGTCATCTTGCACTTATAGCCGCCTCACGAAGCCAAAATCCGTTAACGGTTTGCTCAATTTTTGTTAATCCTACCCAATTCAACAATGTGTCGGATTTTGAAAGGTACCCCCGAACATTGGAAAAGGACGTAGATATGCTTGAAAAGGCCTGTTGCGATGTTTTATTCTGTCCTGATGAACTGGAAATGCACACCCGATCAAGCTATCTAAACTTCAACTTCGGTCACCTGGAGACCGTTATGGAGGGGAAATTCAGGCCGGGTCATTTTAATGGTGTAGCGCAAGTTGTGTCGAAACTCTTTCATATCGTTGATCCTGATCATGCCTACTTCGGACAGAAGGATTGGCAACAATTTGTAATTATCTCCTCGTTGGTTGATGAACTGAAATTTAACGTCACGTTGCATTCGGTAGAAACCGTTCGGGAGAGTGATGGCCTTGCCATGTCGTCCAGAAATTTACGGTTATCAGAAACGCAACGAACACAGGCTATCCAAATACCTGCCACATTAGCCGAGGCAAAAGCCAAATTAAAACGTGGTGATTCTATTCGCTCTGTCAAAAAATTTGTTGAAGATACTTTTGAGTCGAACCCGGGCATAACATTAGAATATATTGAGGTTGTTAACAGCGAGAACCTATTCCCTCTGTATAGCGTTGAGGAGGCTGATCGACCCATACTATGCATGGCTGCCTTTGTAGGCGAAGTGAGATTGATCGATAATATGTTTTTGTAGAAGGATTCATGAATTGTGGTTTACTATGAACATTGAAGTTTTAAAGTCAAAAATACATCGGGCAAAAATTACACAAGCTGAGTTACATTATGTAGGCAGTATTACCATTGATGAGGCCCTCATGAACGCAGCCAATTTTATTGAGGGCGAGAAGGTGACTGTGGTTAATGTTAACAATGGTGAGCGCCTGGAAACGTATGTAATTAAAGGTGAGCGTGATTCAGGAATGATTTGCCTGAACGGACCTGCTGCACGGAAAGTTCAGGTTGGTGATGTGGTGATTATTTTCTCATACGCTTCTATGGTATTCGAGGAAGCCAAAAACTTTAAACCAACAATTGTTTTCCCCTCACCCGATAACCGCTTAACTTAACGTCTTAATTTCCACAGGTGGCATCACGTATTCGGGTTTTTGTTCAATATGTTTTCATTCTGGCCATCACCGCTTTTCTGGTTTGGTTTTCATTGCGGGGTATACAGGTGGGGGAAGGTGAAAACAAAGGAGACTACATTTTAAAAACCCTGTACTCGGCCAATAAATTATGGCTGTTGCTCATGTTGGTTTTTGTTATGATCAGTCATGCACTTCGTGCCGAACGGTGGCGTATGCTATTGTACTCAACAGGTCACACGGTTTCCTTCTATAATGGTTTCTTATCGTTAATGGTTGGCTATCTGGTTAACCTGGTTATCCCGCGTGGTGGTGAGGTGTCCCGATGCTATAATTTGTATCGTTTGAATAAAATTCCGGTTGAAGTTTCATTTGGGACTGTCGTACTGGAACGTATTGTTGACTTGATTTTATTGGTTATAGTACTGGTGTTTGCGTTTGTTGCCGAATATGAAAAGCTTTTGGGCTTTATTGAAACCCTACCGTTGCAGCCAGTGATTGGTAAAGGTAAGTTAGGCATAATCCTTATGGTGATGCTGGTTCTGCTGATTATTACCGGTGTTGTGTACTGGCTGATAAAGCGAAACCAAAAAATAAAGGAACGACTGCAAAAGGTATGGAAAGGTTTTAAAACCGGGTTGACTTCCGTGGCTACGCTGGAAAATAAAACGTTATTCATCGGTTATTCGGTTATAATATGGCTGCTTTACTTCGCCATGAGCTATGCTGTTATTAAAGCATTTGATGAAACAGCACACCTGGGTTTTAGTGCCGTTTTATCGCTGTTCGCTATTGGCACAATTGCCATGGCGGCACCGCTTCCCGGAGGGGCAGGATCATATCATGTTTTGATACCGGCCGGATTGGTGCTGCTTTACCAGGTTCCGGAGGCAAATGCTGTGGCCTTTACCTTTGTTTTTCATGGGTGGCAAACACTTATTTTAATTGTATTTGGGGTTATATCACTAATTTTAACCTCTTTTCGTCTACGTCCTAAGAAGGTGACTGTTTCTGAAGATCAGACTTTGATTTAGGTAAAGGTAATTTGCTCACTTTATGACTAATTGTCAGAGAATCAAAATGGCTTGGAAGTTGTTATTTATGGTGAATTAAAAACTTGAATACTATGGGACTTATAATAATTGGTGTTGTTTTCATGTTGATTGGTTCGCTTGTAAGCGGACGCTTGAAGAGCAAATTCCGCGAATATTCACAAACCCGTCTCGCTCAGAATTTGACCGGAGCTGAAATTGCCAGGTTAATGCTGGCTGATAATGGTATTCATGATGTTAAAGTAATTAGTGTTGAAGGTCAGTTGACTGACCACTATAACCCTACCAATAGAACGGTTAATTTAAGTGAGGAAGTTTACAATGGCCGTAACGCTGCTGCTGCTGCAGTGGCTTCACATGAATGCGGTCATGCGGTACAACATGCCACAGCGTACTCCATGCTTGAACTTCGTTCGGCTATGGTGCCTATTCAAAATGTAACTTCAAAAGTGATGAACATTATTTTCTTTGCGATGATGTTCGGTGCTTTTGCAGTTAAGGGATTGTTCTCATTTGATATTGCCATACTGGTCATCATTGGATGCTATTCGATTTTCGCCCTCTTTGCCCTCATTACCCTTCCGGTAGAATTTGATGCCAGCCGCAGGGCCTTGGCGTGGATCGAAAACCGTGGAATCGTTAACCGGCAGGAACACGATATGGCAAAAGATGCCTTGAAATGGGCTGCCATGACCTACGTGGTTGCAGCTATTGCAGCGCTTGCGTCACTTATGTATTGGGTTATGATCTTTTTAGGAAGACGCGATTAATAAAGTCTACATTATTTAGGAAATTCTTGATAAGAAGTATTTTTGCGGCCTGAGGGGTAACCTCAGGCCGTTTGTTTTTGTTAACCTGAAAACAGTACTTATGAATTTCCAACTCACCGAAGAACAACGTAGTGTTCAACAAGCCGCCCGTGATTTTGCACTGAATGATTTACTTCCGGGTGTGATTGAACGCGATACAGATCAAAAATTTCCTTCGGAACAGGTTAAGAAAATGGGTGAGCTTGGGTTCATGGGCATGATGACCAACCCAAAATACAATGGAGGTGGCATGGATACCATCTCGTATGTGTTAGCGATGGAGGAAATTTCAAAAATTGACGCTTCGGCTTCCGTGTGCATGTCGGTGAATAATTCATTGGTATGTTGGGGGCTCGAAAAATTTGGATCGGAAGAGCAAAAGGAGAAATACCTCAAACCATTGGCGGCCGGTCAGATCATTGGTGCATTTTGTCTTTCTGAGCCGGAAGCCGGATCGGACGCCACCAGCCAGCGCACAACTGCAGAGGATAAAGGGGATTATTATTTACTTAACGGAACTAAAAACTGGATTACCAACGGCAACAGCGCCAGTGTGTATATAGTTATAGCGCAGACGGATGCTGCTAAACGCCACAAGGGAATTAATGCATTGATTGTTGAAAAAGGAATGCCAGGCTTTGTGGTTGGTAAAAAGGAAGACAAGATGGGTATTCGTGGATCAGACACGCACTCCCTTATGTTTACGGATGTTAAAGTACCAAAAGCCAATCGTATTGGTGAAGATGGTTTTGGTTTCACCTTTGCCATGACAACACTCAACGGAGGCCGTATTGGTATTGCTGCACAAGCACTCGGTATTGCTTCCGGTGCCTATGAGTTTGCATTAAAATATTCCAAGGAGCGTAAAGCTTTCGGAAAACATTTGTCGGAGCATCAGGCTATACAATTTAAGTTGGCTGAAATGGCAACCAAAATTGATGCAGCCCGGTTACTGGTATGGCAGGCTGCATACTTGAAAGATCAAGGAAAAGATTTTGTAAAAGCGGCAGCACAGGCTAAGCTCTTCGCTTCACAGATTGCGCAAGAGGTAACCACCGAAGCCGTTCAGATTCATGGTGGCTATGGCTATGTAAAAGAATTTCATGTTGAACGTTTGATGCGCGATGCAAAAATCACCCAGATATACGAGGGCACAACGGAAATTCAGAAACTGGTTATTTCGAGGGAGTTGTTGAGATAAGAAAAAATCCTAGAATAATTTTTCTTCTGGCGGTTTAATGCCCTTCAGACGCAGGTAAACAGTTGTTTGTCCGCGGTGATGTGTCTGGTGTTCAAATCCTTTAGCAAGGGCTGCTTCGCGCGACATTTTCAATTCAAAGAAGTTTACGCTCTCAAGCATTTTAACTTCATCTAACTTGCTAACAATGTCAATTACGTAATCATAGCTTTCCAATACAATTTTTTCGAGGACTGCTATTGAAGTTACGCGCTTGGTTTCAAGCTCACGAAAAACATAACGCGGCTGTTCACCAGCAGCCGTAGCGGCAAAAAGGTAATTATCCTCTGCAAGGTGAAGCATCTGCTCAGCAAAACTTCTTACTTCCGGAGTAGGTTTGAATGAAAGTAACTCATCTGAAGCTGCACTCAGGTATTCCTTTGTATAAGTCTTTGCCCGTTGCCAGTCAGCTATGCGTTGCTCGGTTCGGGTTAATGACTGAGCGGTTATTGTTTGAGTTACGATTAATAATCCGGCCAGGAGAAGGACAAGAGATTTTTTCATGATTAATTTTTTTTGGACTTGTTAACGGATCAACCTAATTAAGGTTTTGTAAAGCCATAAGGAATACATTCCAATCAAAACGTTACTTGTAGTATAACCACCTCATCCCCGCGCTTAACTTTTACAGGAATGGTTTGTCCTTTGTCAAACTTGCCCAAAGCACCCATGTAATCTTGAATGTCTTTAATAGTAAGGTCGCCCATCTGAATAATAATATCACCGGTTAGTATACCGGCTTTTTGTCCGGGGCGGCCTTCGGTAACTCCATCAACTTTTACGCCATCACCGTCACTCGTATAACTCGGCATTACGCCAAGCGTTACTTTAAATGCTGAACGGCTCGCCATAGGCTTGGCCTTGGTAGTGAGGAAAGTGAGTTTAGGTTCCTGGTCTAAACTATTAATCACTTCCGCAATCAGGTTAAGTACACTCACCTGGCCTGCGTAGTTTATTTTATCCCAGTCGTCTGTGGGCTTGTGGTAATCTCCATGAGCACCAGTAAAAAAATGAAGTACGGGAATATTTTTTAAATAAAATGAAGTGTGATCGGAGGGGCCGATGCCTGATGAGTCGGTTTTTATTTTCAGGGTTTCTGTCTCCAGTTTCTTCAACAAAGGTTCCCACACCGGACTGGTTCCTGTACCGTTTACAACCACCGTTTTGGTTTGCGGATCCAACCGGCCAATCATATCCATATTAATCATATAGTTAACCTGTGCCAGGTTGATGGTCGGGTTTTCTGTGAAATACTTTGATCCGTAAAGACCGAGCTCCTCACCCGAAAAGCACAGAAACAGAAAATTATTTTTCTCCTTTACTTTATTGGTGCTGAAGTATCTGGCCAGTTCCAAAACGCCAGCAACTCCCGAAGCATTATCATCTGCACCATTGTGAATTTTTCCAGCCGGATTGGCATCCAAGGAATTTCCGAATTCGCCAATACCCAGGTGATCATAGTGCGCACCGATAATAATAGTGTTGGCAGCTTTGTTATTGAGATAAGCTACAATATTGTGCGCGGTGCCCGGTGCACCCTCACCGTGTGCTCCTTTTTTAAATTCAAAAGTCTGCAAATAGTTTTTGGATTTACCTGTAGGTTTTAGTTTCAGTTTTTTGAATTCACTTTCAATGTAGGCTGCAGCCATGCGCTCACCTTCGGTGCCTGTTCCCCGGCCTTGTAGCGAATCGCTGGCAAGAATCTTTATATGCTTGCGAATAGTTGCCTCATTAAACTGTTGTGCCTGAAGCGTAAATCCTAGCAAGCTCAGTACAAGTAATGTTGAAAAATTTTTCATGATGGATAAGAATATGCTGCAAGATACAGCAGGGCAACCCGAAATTTATACACGTACAGGTTTAAAAAGTGATAAATTCGGGCATGGCTTACCGGGTTGATTTATTTGCCGTATTTATTTTTCTGGGCTTGGTACAAGCGGTTTTCCTCACCTTGTTTTTCTTCTCAAAAGAGAACAGAACCCGGCAGTTCAACGTCATGTATGGTATTCTATTAATCACCATTGTGGCTTGTTTATTGGAGATCTTTTTAATGTACACCGGGTATATCATTCATGTATTACACCTGGTAGATTTCTCCGAACCTTTTGCGCTGGCCATCGGACCATTTCTTTTTTTGTTTGTGGTATCCCTGGCAAAAGGGCAGGTAAGCAAGCAATCCATGTCACTGCATCTCATTTTTCCGGTTGTCTACGCCCTGTTCATGATACCGTTTCTTTTTTCATCGGTTGATGTAAAGTATAATGCCTGGGTGGCTTCCTACCATCCCGGCTTACCTTATCGTGAAGTCGCCCAACAGTTTGATCCCTGGATGTTCATCCTCACCCAATGGCATACTGAACTGGTATTGATTAGCTTGTTTTTTTACCTGGCATTATGCGGAGGTATAATTTCGAGTTCATTCCGTGAGAAAAGAGAATCTTTCTTTAGGCCGGAATCGGCTACATTAAAAACACTGCGGAATGGCGTGCTGCAAATGACAGCTTTTGCAATCCTAATAGTAGTTGTGAAGTTATTTAATGTAGATGATACAGGAGATCACCTATTTGCTGCCTTTGGCTCGCTCATTATTTATTCCACAAGCTTTTCGGTAATGAAGGGATCAGGGTTTTTTAAGCAACCCTCGCTGAACGAGCAACTGAAGTATAAGAGCTCTTCACTTACAGCAAATCAGCAGGAAGTGTTGTTGACAAAGCTTAAGAAAATCATGGCGAATGAAAAACCCTACTTGCGATCGGATTTTTCGCAACCCGATCTGGCCAAAACATGTGGAATTTCGGTACACCAGCTTTCGCAGGTTATTAATGATGGACTAGGTAAAAATTTTTTCGAATGGGTGGCTGGGTACAGGGTAGAAGAGGCTAAAAAATTGTTAATCGATAAACCCAACATAAAGGTTGAAGAAATTGCCGAACAGGTTGGCTACAATTCGAAGTCTTCTTTTAACACGGTGTTTAAGAAGATTACGGGCAATACGCCATCAGAATACCGAGCTATGAACACAAAATGAATTTTAAACTTGATTTTTAAAATACTATCTGAATGTCTGTTTGATGTCCTAATTAAAACCTCACCCGTCCCTGCCTACCG
>DDTK01000015.1 GCA_002344065.1 Flammeovirgaceae bacterium UBA2366 | reverse complement strand
TAACTTGATTACAAATCTAAAGGCGGTAGGCAGGCGGAAGGGCGGGATGTGTGATGGGGCGAAGCAATCCCAAACTTTACATTTAGTTCTCACTATGCAGTGAGGGATTGCTTCGTCACAGAACGATTCGTATAGTTGATTAAGCCCCGTCAATGTTCCTCGCAATGACGATTTAATTTTATAGACTACGTCATGGCGCCTGCCTGCGGTAGGCAGGCGGAAGGGCGGGATTTGTGATGGAATGAAGCAATCCCAAATTTTACGGTTAGTTCTCACTATGCAGTGTGGGATTGCTTCGTCACAGAACTATTTGTGTAATGGATTAACTCATTTACGTTCCTCGCAATGACGGAAATATTCGTCACAAAACGATTCGCATAGTTGATTAAGCCCCGTCAATGTTCCTCGCAATGACGATTTAATTTTATATACTACGTCATTGCGAGCCTGCCTGCGGTAGGCAGGCGGAAGGGCGGGATGTGTGATGGAGTGAAGCAATCCCAAACTTCACGTTTAGTTCTCACTATTAGTGTGGGATTGCTTCGTCATCCCAACGCTCTTCCCTTCCCTGATTCCTCGCAATGACGAAATAGATTGAGCCTTCTATCCATGCCATGCACTACTCCGCCATTACCGCCTTGCGCTTTGCGCTTCGAAGGGCCTGAAAAAAGCCGGGGCTGATAATCTGGATTGAAGTTTTAACCAGGCTAACGAAACCTTCCTTGCTGAAGGGTCTGTTTTTAAAAGCATGCAGGCATAAGCCGATCGCCTCCTTCCGGTTTCTGTTCAAGGCGTGGGCGGTGGCCAAATCATAATGCTTAAAGATGATGGAGGTTTCGAGTTGTTCCTTCTTGTTGTTATCCAACGCAAGCAAGCTTCCGGTTTTTACCAACTGCAAAAAATCCATTTCCTTTTTCGCGATGGCCAGCCGGTTAGTGCGCCCGTTAATGCTGCCGTCATTAATTCGGTACACAGCAAAAACATAATTTAAGTACCTGATTTTACCATGGTTAAGCAGCTTCATGTGCATGTACCAGTCGCAGCTGATGATGGAATAAAAGTCATCGGCAAAATCAGAACGCTTCAAAACATTACGGAACATAATGGTTGCCGTGGTGATGCAATTGAACCGCGTAAGCTTTTCAAAACTGATGTCATGATCCTTTACGGAAACTGAATCGCCCCGCTCAAACCGCTTTTCGTTGTGGATATATTTTTTATGATTGCCACACACTAAAACGTAATCGGGGTGTGACTCCAGGAATTGATATTGGATGTTTAATTTATCCGGATGCTCCCAGTAATCATCTCCTTCGCAGATACATAAGTACTTTCCGGTACAACTAAAAAGTGTGCGCAGGAAATTCTCGTGCATGCCCACATTGGTGGTATTTTCAATTACCCTTATTTTTTCCGGATAGCGTTCTTTGAAACTGGTAATGACTGCACGGGTATTGTCGGTTGAACAATCTTCGCCAATCACCAACTCGTAATCCAAATCGGTTTTTTGATCCAGAATACTTTGTATAGCCTGGGCAATATACGGCCCGTGATTATAGGCCAGCATAAAAACGCTTATGGAGGGTTGCTGAGATGACATTCGTTTAAAGTGTGTATTGGGTTTCGACACCCTCAACCCTGACGGGGCAAGAAAACTCTGCAGGCAAAGGTGTAATTAAAAAATCAAAAAGTTTTACTTGTTGCTGGCCGCTTGGTGGTCCGTTTTTTTGAGAAGTATTTCTTTATTTCTTCAAAATCCATATTGGCTATATCCTTACTTATTTTGTCCCGTTGCTTCCTCATGAAGGCAACAGCATCAAAACCCTTTTCAATCTTTACTGTCTTTGTTGCCATACTAAATTTCTTTTGGGGTGCGGATTTCTAAAGTCTGATGTCCCAGCCTCAAATTTACTGAATTATACCCTCTGATTTTACTAATGTTTACAATGTGTTTAAAGTTCCAGCTAACCAAAATATCAACCTTGTAAAGGGTCGCTAAGGCAATGTGAATACAATCAGCCCGACTTGTTTTGCCAACAACTTTTTCCCGAATATACGTATCAGCAAGATTAACTGCTTCTTGAGAAATCTCAACAAATTCTTTTTGCGTTGAATTCAGTTCCTGGAGGTAATTTTTTACCCTGTCAGGAGCGTTGGCAAGTTCATCAATCGTTATCTCTGAATAAACAATTCTTAATTCACCCTTCTCCACTCTGTCAAAAAATGGTTTAGTGTCGTTCGAAAATTCGATATCAAATAGTCCACCGATAACTGATGTATCAATATAAATCCGCTGTATCATGACATATTTTAAAGTATCTCATTTTCTGCGCCTTGCGCTGTCAAACGAAGTTATGCAAAACATCCAATGAAAGACTAAATACGGCAACTTCAGCAGATTTTTTCAACTAAACCTCACCCCCTTCCCCGTTCCTGCAGGTGCCTACCGATAGGAAGGGTGAGGTTTACAAACCCCAAAAAGTCTTCTTTTTATGAACCAAATCCCATGTGTTTGGTTTCACTTTTAAATGGTACATAGGGTTTTAAGCCATAACTGGCTGTGCATATTGCCTTTTGGCCTTAAACGCCTCGTTTTGAGTTTAAAACCCCCTGTTTTTTATGAAAATTTAATGTTAAATATTACGCCTCGGGTTGTCACTTTTACGACCTTTGTTGGATATTAGTAGGTAGCTTTAATCAATTACCCCCGTCTATGAAACCACTGGCTAAAATCGCCATTTTAATTACCATTTTTTCCTCGTTTTGCCCCCGCTCCCTGGCTCAGATTGACCCTTCCTGGGAATTTTTCCATTATAAAAACGATGGTACCAGAGGTGTTGGACCTGGAACATCTGGTATTTTCACAAATATTGATATTCGTCTTAGTGATCAGGATATTGGAACTACCCGAACTTATTATCTGGTTGAAAGTAAGACGTTCAGCTTCCGCAAAAGCAATGGGGTTCCCACGGATAGCTATCACGCCATGGCAGGTTTTAACTCTATCAATTATACCCAGGGACAATTAAGGGAAGTGGCTTGGAGCGATCGATTCAGGATGAATTATCGTTTGTTATTCCCAAGAAACTATAACAGCAATCCTAATGTGGAGGGCGGTTATCCGTTGATTGTAATGGTGCATGGCTTTGGTGAGCGTGCAAATTGTTGGGGAACAAATTGTTACTGGGCTAATGGGGTTTGGCAGCCGAATTTTAACAACTTAGCTACTCGTACTATTTCAGGAGTCACTAGTTCAAGCGGAGCTCTTTTTACAATTTCAGGTACTTTTTCTACCGACCAACTGCAAAATCCCTTATCCAATGAACTTGTATTTGTGCGTACAAACGTAGAGGCATACAATGGTATAAGGCGAATTGTAGTAATAAACAACAATCAATTCAGACTTTCTACGAACCTCACTTCGACTAGTCCGACAGCTAATATAATTGGACTTACAGGCACTTTTACCTCTGGCACTATAGAACGCTACCAGGCAGAAACATATCGGATTGTTTCGGCAGCAAGTGGTGGTGGCGGCAGCACCACTACATTTACAACAAGTGAGCCACATCAGTTTACTAACGGCCAAACCGTTACCATCAGCAACTCTTCGGTCACTGCCTACAACGGCACCAGAACCATTTCTGCTATCCCTTCAAGCACAACGTTTACTGTAAGCAGCACAAATTTTTCTGCAACTACTACTGCGGATGTAACTCGACCCAACAACCTGCAGTTGCTCAACAACGACCACAGCATGACACACGGTGGCGCAGTGCACCAAACTGCGGTTTTAACCACCACACCGCTCGGCATGCCACCCAATGCCCCGAATATGCCTGCCCGGGCATTTCCGGGTTTTGTGCTTTTTCCACAGAACTTAAATGGATGGGAACAAGGGGGTGCCGACAATGCTGTCAGAATTATTCGGTTGTTGATGCAGAAGTATAATATCGATCCAAATAAAATTTATGTTCACGGTCTTTCCGATGGTGGTTCGGCCACCTATCGGTTAGTTCGTACTGCCCCGTGGTTGTTTGCTGCAGCCTTGCCTATGTCGGCTGTACGTAATCCTGAAAATCTTTACCCTATATACCCATTTATAAATACTGTTCCATTATGGGTTTTTCAAGGTGGTGTTGATGGCAACCCTACCAAAACGGATACTGAGCAATTGATTCAAAATTTCAGAAACGCTGGCATGGATGTGCGATATAAACTGTACCCTACACTGGGGCATGGTGTATGGAACAACGCCTATGCAGAACCGGATTTTTTTAGCTGGATGATGAGGAAAAATAAGGCTAATATCCATGTCAATTTTGGTAAGCCTGAAGTATGCGGCACCTCCGGTGCCGCTACAGTACTCCACCTGGCCCAAGGGTTTTTGGCTTATCAGTGGGAAAGAGATGGCCAAATCATTCCTGGGGCTACATCATCAACTTATTCAGCAACTTTGCCCGGCACCTACCGGGCACGCTTTAGCAGGGTTGCAAACCCTGGTGAAAGCGATTGGAACCGTTGGTCTGATCCTGTAATAGTTACTGAAGTTGCCCCGCCTAAACCTAGTATTCAAGCGTTAGGATCAACCGTTTTTC
The DNA here is from genome assembly GCA_002344065.1 of Flammeovirgaceae bacterium UBA2366. Classification (GTDB taxonomy): domain Bacteria; phylum Bacteroidota; class Bacteroidia; order Cytophagales; family Cyclobacteriaceae; genus UBA2336. The sequence goes on along the minus strand of DDTK01000015.1, from coordinate 449,243 downwards.
CAACGGTAATAAGTAATGATGATAGGGTGGTGTTAAAATCCAGCCAAAAGAATGAAAAATACTTATGGTCCAATAACGGTGTATTGTTCACGCCTGATAGGACATTTAATGATGTGTTCAATACGAGTTTGGATACCCTGTCAATGATTTTACGTAAAGACACACAACCTGGAAGTTATACTTTAAAAACTTCAGAGATTAGTGGATGCCAAAGCTTGAGTTCCGATCCTGTTGCAGTCACCTTTAATACCCCTACAACAATTACCTTACCCAGTAATTTTTCCGGAATGGCTCAAAGCGCCTCCAGCATATTTTTAAGCTGGACCGATAACTCACCTAATGAATCAGGTTTTGAAATATGGCGGAGGAGAACAGGTGAGACCGTGTATACTTTCGTTACACGAACTGCGGAAGATGCTGTTTCATATCTTGACAATAACCTCGTTGCAAACACTACCTATTACTATAAAATTCGCGCTGTTAGCAGCACCGCACGATCAACATATTTTCCTGGAAACAATGATATTAATCAAAATGTAGTTGTCACTACGCTTGGAGATGGCATACTTCCTACACCACCGCAAAACGTTAGGGTTACCTTTAATAACCTTACCACTATTCGATTAGAATGGGATGCCGGCACCGATAATATCGGGGTGAGACGCTATAAGATAAATTATACTGGCAGTCCCTCAGGTGCTGCATTTACTACCTCGGCAACAACAACTTTTACCATAACAGGCCTTACTGCTAATAATGCCTATCAAATTACCGTTCAAACCGAGGACTTTGCCGGTAATTTATCACCACCGAGTAATCTGCTTACTGCAACAACTTATGTAGATGGCCTGTACTATGAGCATTCTACCGGAGCCTGGAATAGCTTAGATCCTTTCCGTTCAGACTCTGAATTTAATGACGACCCTCCTATTAACTGGAATACCGCGGAGTTTACCGGGAAGATTGCCAACTTTAACGTTAATCCGAATACTGATCCTCCGCATCCTGTTAATGGTACGCTTGGCATAGCAACCCAACAGGAGTTTTATAAGATAAAGTTTGATGGGTATATCACGCGGCCTTCCGGGGCCTGGAATAATATATTTCAGTTCAGGACTACATCTGATGACGGTAGCATGTTATTTCTTAAAGGATTCAATCGCAATCCTAGCGATCCGGCCAACTTTGCTCAATATCGTATTGTAAACAACGATGGACTACATGGCGCAGTAACGGTAGCAAGCACGGACGTCACATTGGATTCTGCTTTTCATCGTATTGTAGTTTTATTCAATGAATTTACCGGGGATCAGTCCTTAACCGTGGAATACCGAAGGAAAACAGGATCCAGTAGCTATGAATCGAATTGGACTACCATACCCAACTCCATGTTAAGAACCGGAGAGTACACAGCACCAGGCCCGCTTGCTGCCCCAACATCATTAACGGTTTCAGGAACCGGAATGACTAGTGTAGGATTAACCTGGCAATATGGTGGAGCACCTGCCCATGAATTTGAAGTGTACCGCTCACTGGCTGTTGATGGAACGTTTGCAATCGTGGCTCGTGCCACAGGGCTTTCCTATACCGATAATACGGTGCTGCCCGGTAGAACATATTTCTACAAGTTAAGAACAATTAATCCATCTGATGGTGCCATATCAGCCTTTAGCTCAACGGTGAATGCTTCAACTACTGAAGACCTTATTGCACCAACAGTGCCCACTGGACTAACGCTCTCAAGTAAAACATTTTCGAATGTTGCCTTTAGCTGGACAGCCTCAACTGATAATGTTGGCGTTGCAGGATATGAAATTTTAATCAATAACACTATTGTTGATTCGACAACAGTTTCCAGCTACATGGCCACCGGCCTTGAGCCTGGCACATTGTATAACTTTACCGTAAAAGCTTTTGATGCTTCGGGTAACAAATCGGCTGCATCAGTTGCTTTGCCGGTTACTACCAACAGTGGTGTTATGTATTATTCAAAACCTTCCGGTGCACTTAGCAGCGCTGCCACATGGGGTCCAAACACTGATGGCACCGGCACAGCTCCTAACTTAACTTACAATGGGCAATATTATATGGTAGCTAACCGTGCCAGTACAGGTCTTGGTGGTGAGCTAATCATTGGCGGCAGTGTTTCAAAAATAATTGTGCCTGCCGGAACAACACTTAATGTTGACAATACCATATCAGCAAAAATTGAAGTACAAGGCAATGGTATAGTAAACTTAAATAATGCTTCTACCGCGCCTGAATTTTTAAGCGTATCGCCTTCCAGTATGGTTAACTTCAATGCCTATAACATTATTCCTGCGGCTACCTATGGTAACGTAAACCTTACCGGTACAGGCAACAAAAATTTTGAAGAAGGTGACATTACCATTATGGGCAACCTCACCGCCACCAATGGGATTGCCTTAAAAGGTGCGCCTTCCAATGCTTCGCGTGTAACGGTACACGGAGATATTACCCTTACTGGTACACCGGCTGTTGTGGCTACTGATAACGCACTTGATTTGGTTTTGGCCAAAGCTGGTACGCAAACTTTAACGGTTAATGGTCCGCTGGATTTGTATAAAATTTCAACCGCCACAGGCACAACCGTTAATGTAAATAGCAGCAGCGCTATAACCCTAAATGTTGGTTCACCCAATGGTGGCGGGCTTGCGTTAGCCAACAGCAGCACGTTTAACCTGGGCAACAACCACCTGGTAATGAAGAATGCTGCTACTATAAATGCTGGCGGCCAAACCGGCAGGCTGGCCCTTAACGGAAGTAATCTAACCCTGAACAGCAGCAGCACACAAAATTCCAATTTGTATTTGGATAATGCGTTGAACATAGCTGGTATGGTTACCACCACCTTTAGCAGCACCGGAGACCTGGTAATACAGTCACCGCTGCGGATAACCGATGGGTTAAAAATAAAAGCCGGTGAGGTAAATTCTGGCGGCAACATCACGCTGGTTTCCACGCAAACCAAAACGGCCTACCTGCAGGAGCTTGAAGGCAACGGAAGCATTACCGGTGCGGCAAAGGTTGAGCGCTGGGTGAGCATAGCGAGAAAATACCGGTACATGTCATCGGCCGTGGCCAACATGACGGTGGCCAACTGGCAATTATACATGCCCATTACGGGTAACTTTACCGGTACCAGTGGCTCACTTACACCTTCTATGTTTTACTACATAGAGAATCAAGGCGGTTACAAAAACTATCCGCACACCGGCAGCAACAACTCGGTAACCTTTGAACGCGGCCGCGGCTATTCCATTTTCAATTACAACGGCAACAGCCCGCTTACCCTCACCATGACGGGTAATCCATACCAGGGCAGTATACCCTATACACTTACCCCCGGTAGTGGAGGTGACACAGGCTGGAACCTGGTGGGTAATCCGTATGCATCAGCTATTATGTGGAACAACCTGACGAGTGACTGGATAAAGAGCGGTCTATCACCCATAGTACACGTACCCGATAATACAAGCGGAACGTTGGTTTTCAGAACCTATAATGCCAACAACGGACTTGGAACCCTAACCGGAGGTATCATAGCTCCTGGTCAGGCTTTTTGGGTACAAGCTGTAACAGCCAATCCATCCCTTACCATACACGAGAAAGCCAAGCGCACCAACACTTCTACCTTCTTCCGGGAAGAGGAAGCAACGGTCAACAGTATTACCATTGTTTTGTCGAATGGCTCGTTGGAAGATGAAGCATACATCATTGTTGGCAACGAATATGAGGACACGTATGAGCCCGGCATAGACGGTATGAAAATGAAGAATCAGATCCTGAACCTTAGTACGCTCTCCTCAGAAAATGTGAAACTCATCTTCAACAATATCTCAAACAGTTTCTGCGAAAAGACAGTTGCATTAAGTGTCGATGATGTAACACCGGGTAACTACACCCTCTCGTTCGAGAACATCGAAAACCTGGTGGGTGTTGGCGCAGTTACTCTTACCGATCATTTCACCAACACCACACAAACACTTACGGGCGGTGATCATTATAACTTTGCGGTTACCTCCAGCACAGCCAGTTATGGTGCCGGCAGGTTTACGCTCACACTCAGCCGCCCTGCGCTTCAGAAAAATGCAGTGGCTACTGTTGAAAATGTGTGTGGCGGAACTTCGGCCACCATTCAGCTAACCAATGTACAGCAAGGTGTATTCTACTATGCATCTTACCTGAATGATGAAACGCCTCTATCGGAATTACAATCAAGCGAAAACGGAACCATTTCCCTTGCCGTACCGGTAAGTGCCTTGCAACCCGGAACAAACAACCTGGTTATCCGCACAGGCTTTAGCGGCTGCAGCAACGAACTGCTGTCGGCCACACCGCTTGCCTTTACGTACACGCCTATGCCTCTCGTATCGGTTGACCGGCCGTACTACACGCTTTGCGATGGCGCACAGGTTACCTTAAAGGCAGAGACCAACCCTGAAAACAGCCTGCGCTGGTATAAGGATGGTCAGTTAATACCCAACCAAACCAATGCAACCTGGGTATCGGGGCCAATTGCCAGCACCACACTTTTCCAGGTGGCTGCCGTAATCAACGGCTGCGAAGGGAATAAAGCTTCTACCTATGTAGAAATCAACCAGGTACCGATGCCGTTGGTTGAGTTCAATGGCGATGTACTGGAGATTGTAAACGAAATACCTGCTGGAACCTTTATGCAGTGGTACAAAGACAACGAACCCTTGGATGCCTACGACCGGGGTATTAAACCCGTTGAGCCCGGCTCGTATACGGTATTGGTTTCAAAAGGCGGTTGCTCAAAAGTTTCCGAATCGTTCGAGTACCTGGTAACCGACACGGAAAACCCGGTGCATGATGGCTTCAACGTTTACGTGTATCCTAACCCGGCAACCCACGATAAACTGTACGTGAAAATAGAAACTACATCAACACTGGATGCCAACATCGCGATTGTTGACCTTACCGGGCGTAGCGTGTTTGATGCTTCCCTAAAAGGGACGCACGTAAACGGTGTTCATAAATTAAACGTATCGCAGGACACAGCCCCGGGGCTGTACATTATATCGATACGGCAAGGCAGTGCCGTGATTCAACGTAAGGTGATTCTTAAATTTGAATAGTCTCATCTTACTAAGTGATATGTGAGTATCCGTTTAAAGTCCTATAAATATAATTGCCGTCATTGCGCGGGAGGTACGACCGAAGCAATCTCGATTGCAATGCTAAAATGGGGATTGCTTCGCTACCGCTCGCAATGACGTTACTGTTTTGGGTTGAGTCAGTTAATCAGTTGCAGCAACCCGCTGATAAAGTTGTCAACTTGATCTTGTCGAGCGCTGTTCGAAAACCCGTTAAGGTTAGATACTTTAATGCAGACTTAATATAATTATAACATTGAGCCGACCATCAACCGGCTCAATGTATTTGATGGCAGGGCATAATTTGTTAATTTCAACCTCACCCTTCCCTCTCTTGGGTGTACGAAGTACAAGCTTGTCTCAAGGCATGCAGGGATCGGGGTGGAGTTTAAAAATAAACCCCACAAAAGAAGTGGATAAGCTTTATCTACTATACCGATTTTTTTTATTTATACTGGCTCTTGTGCCGGGTTGCCTGTTTGCACAAAGTCAGGTAGTAAACGGCCAGGGTATCATGACAAGTCCAGCGGGTACCGAATTCCTGATTTATACTCCCCCAGGTTACAGTGAAGGCACGCCTGCTCCCCTATTGGTTAACCTGCATGGGCAGGGGCAGATTAATCCCAATCTAGGGACAGGGTGTACTTCTATCAATTGTTTGAGATCTCAATTTCAAGATGCAACACCTGCCTACCTGATCGATCAAGGGCAATGGGATCCTTTAAGACCATTCATTGTTGTGTCGCCTCAAATGAAAAGAGATAATTCCGTACCTCTTGTTGATCAGGATTGGTCTGCCGCTTACATCGATGAGGTGATTGAATATGTAAAAACCCAGCGCACCATTAATGCAAATAAAATTTACCTCATGGGCTTAAGCCTGGGTGGCCAGGGCTGTATGATCTATGCTGGAGCCTTCCCGCAAAAAGTTGCAGGCATTGTACCTATCTGCGGAAAAACGTATAATCAATTCAGCGGTGATCAATCGGAGGAAATTATTACCCAAGCCTGTTCATTGGTAAACATACCTATGTGGATTTTCCATGGAAAAGATGACTCGATATTGCCTTATACGAATGCTACGTTTATGGTTCAGGCTATTAACAACTGCCCTAATCAAGGCTCCATTAGGCCCCATGTTACACTACTGGATGCTATTACCCACAATGAAACATGGAATCCGATATACAACATGTCTGCCGACTACCCTGTCTACGATTGGCTGCTTCAACTTACTAAAAATGCGACTTCCAACATTCCACCTGTAGTAAGCCTTGGTGTCAACAAAAGATTTCTTACTACTGATGGTACTATTTATCTCCCTGCGGAATATTTTGATACAGATGGTTCAATAACCTCTGTTCAGTGGACGCAAACACAAGGCACGCCTTTGCTTACTCTGGATCAAACAAATCCCAGTATCGTTAAGATAAGCAACCTGGTTGCAGGCACGTTTCAATTCACGCTTACCGTTACTGATAACCAGGGTGCAACCGGCAGTGACGATATTACAATTACTTTATTAGGTTCAGCTGATGCCAACCGGATTACCGGCTTCACACTTGTTAATGCCGCAACACACACCAACATAGGCCCTTTGGTGAATGATCAGGTTATCAACAAAAGTTCCATTGGCGTCAATGACTTTAATGTCCGGGCTGCACTCGCCAGTCCAGGGGATGACGTAGTATTCAGGGTAAACAGCCACCAATCCACCAGACGAGTAGGAGGCTGGAATGCTGATGGTATTACGGTGTTCGAAATATTCCCGCCAAACGGTTGGAAAATTTTCTCAGGCGATCATGTGATTTGTGCAACACCCAATACCGCCAATGGCATTACAAAATGTGTTAAATTTTCTGTCACCAATCCAATCCTCCAACACTACTACCCAAAGCCTGGGGCCGACTTAAGTCTTTTGGCTTCCTGGGGCAATGATCCTTCCGGCAATGGCAACGGTACTTCACCCGGTTCATTCTCAGGCAACTTCCAGGTATTTAACGTTAACAAAGCAGCGTCTCAAACCGGAGCGTTGACCATTAGCGGCATCGAATCCACGGTTTGGGTACGAAACAATGGGGAGATGACGGTGAACAACAATTTTACGGGTGTAATAAATATAGAAGGGAATGGTATCGTCAACGTAAATACCAGTCAGCCGGTAACGTTTGGTACGGTATCACCAACGTCTACCGTGCGCTTTGGTGCCAATGCTACAACCATACCGGCACAGACTTACGGCCACGTAGAAATTCTTGGTGCGGGCACCACCAAAACATTGGGCAGTGACGCCACCATCATCACCGGCAACCTGGTCATCGGCAACGATGTAACCGTAAACGGTGCGGCCAACAACACCAGCAACATCCAGCTCACGGGTAATCTTACCTTGCTTGAGGATAGTGAATTCAATCCGGTCACCAAGTTCAGTCTTACGCTTTCCGCAGGTCAGCCACATGCCATCAACTTGTCGGGTACCAAAGCGGTTTTTAATCAACTCACTATTTTAGGAAATTCGGTGGTGAGTGTCACGCAAGGCACCTTACCGAAAACACTGGAATTGGGATCAACCACCGGTGGCGGATTAATCGTACACGCGGGAAGTGAATTAGGCTTGGGTAAAAATCATTTAACCATTATCGGGTCGGGTACCATCAACCCTCAAAACCAAACCGGCCGTATTGCTTTTGATAACAGTAATCTATCCGTTACCTCATCGTCATCCTCCAACTCCTACCTGTACACCAAGCCGTTGGTTGATCATGTGTCGGCCGTAACCGCTAACCTCACAGGAGCAGGTGCGCTCATCCTTCAGGATTCCCTGTTCGTGGCGGAATCGGTGAAGATGCTGAACGGAACACTGAATGCAAATGGATTTCTTACGCTGATTTCTACAGATGATCAGACCGCCCGCATTGAACGCGTTGAGGGCACGGGAGATATCACGGGTGACGTTCGGTTTCAACGTTATGTTCGCCCCGGAAGGATGTACCGTTACCTGGGTTTTCCGGTGCACGGTGCAACGGTAGGTGACCTTCAGAAGCGTGTACCGGTAACGGGAAATTTTGGTGGCCGGTCAACCGGGCCAGGGCTGACTACCAATCCTTCGCTCTTTTATTATACAGAGCCGGGCGGCTGGCTCCCCTATCCAACCACAACAAGTGCTGCTGAATTTTCGATGGGAAGAGGCTATGCGGTATTCGTTCGAAAGGCAGATGACCCCACTACAATTACCGTAGCCGGTGAAGTGCATACCGGTGATTTTCCGTTTCAGCTGAACGCAGGTTCTGCACTGCCCAACGCGGGCTGGAGCCTGTTGGGCAATCCGTATGCATCTCCCATTCAATGGGGGGGAGCAGGTTGGCAAAGCACGGGTATTAATCCAACAGTGTACATAAGAGATAATGAGTATGATAATGGTAATGGCAGATTCCTGTGGTGGGATGGGGAGGTTGGAAATGAGGAAGAAGAATTTGTCGGCCTGATTGCCCAAGGGCAGTCCTTCTGGGTGAAGGCAATTGCAGAAAACACATCTTTAACGGTACAGGAAACCGCAAAGTCTACTACTCAAGCTACTTTGTTCCGAACTAAAAGCGAAGATGCATCAAACTTAAGCATATCGTTAAATCATAACGGATTAATCGATCGTACTTTTCTAAAATTCAACAACCGGTCAGGCCTGGCTTTTGATCCCCGTTACGATGGATTAAAAAAAGAAAATGGTTATTACAATTTATCGACTCTGACAGCTGATTCAGTTTTGGTAGCCATAAAAAATATGCCCGATACGTGTACTGCAGGGGTAACACTCTCCGTGCAACATACCAAACCCGGCACGTATACACTTGAATTCTCCGGATCTGCCTTGGAAACCGAACGGGAATTTTTCCTACAGGACAACTACCTGGCGGTGAACGTGCAGGTAAAATCCAATCAGCACTACACCTTTCAAATTACCGATGACCCCAACACCTTTGGTCATAAACGCTTTCAACTCCTGGCCACGGTTGAACTACCACTACCTGAAATTTCAATCGAACAAGATCAACTGGTGTCGAGCGTTACTGCGGATATTCAATGGCTGCTGAACGGTGAAGAAATACACGGGGCCACAGAGCCTAACTATACTCCATTGATTAGCGGTGACTACCAAGTGCGGGTAACAAAGTCATCGTGCTCAAAAACCTCTCCTCCGTTTGCTTATGTCATTACAGGAATCGAACCGAGGCAGCCCGCCATTCAATTGTATCCCAATCCTGCTGAACATTCAGTTTCGGTTAAAGGAATTTTAAAACCAACACCGTATACCCTGCTCAATAGCTGGGGCCAGGTTGTACAAACAGGTCTGTTGACCGCTGACCACTCGGAAATTGAATTAGCGTTTTCTTCCGGCCTCTATATTCTTGCGCTTGAAGGGGAAACAGGTATTCAACGACACAAACTAATCATTAAGAAGTAACCCTTTCCAGATTTTATATTCCCTTCTGTGCTATTAACTTTAGGGCAAACTCGCGCATGAAAAAAATACTTTCTTATCTCAAGAGTCTTTCCATAAGTGTATTTGTCTTCTTGATGCTGCTGGTCATCACCAACTGGGCAGTGGGAATTTATTTGGGGAAAATAGGAGCTGAAAAAAGGCATTTACTTCCCGGTTATAACGATGACCATGCGTATGCTAAACTTATTTTTGATGACTATCATGCTACAGCCCATCGTTACAAGCCCTTTGCCGAATGGCAAATGCTTCCCTATGCGGGTAAAACCTTAACGATTGATGAGCATGGACACAGAGTACATACACCCCCGGCTGGTGCATCACCAACACCGGCCATTCATTTCTTTGGCGGTTCTACCCTGTGGGGCGAAGGATCGGACGATGCGAACACCATACCGGCACTTATCCATCACCAAATCAACACGGGCACGGTGGTCAACCACGCCCAGCTTGCGTATAACTCCCGGCAAAACCTGGATGCTTTAATTTCGATATATGCCAAAGGTGAAAAAGCAGACCTTGTTATTTTTTACGATGGTGTAAACGATGCTGCTTTTCTATGTCCTGAAGAAATTCAGGAACTTCCCGGTCACCGGCTAATACCGTTATTTCAAAAAAAGATTTATGGCGGTGGCAAACAAGTGATTTTAACCGTACTGAATAACCTGTTCACTAAAAACATTTTACTGCTTATCCAGTATCGTCAAAATACGGGTGATGAAAAACCTTCGCTATACAATTGCCTGGACTCTGATAAAGGACGAAGTGTTGCAAGCATGCTCATGGCAAACTGGGAAATGGCCCATGAACTGGTTACCAGCCGGGGCGGAAAATTTATAGCTGTTTTGCAACCCGTTTCCTATATCGGTTCACCACGGGTCGAGCACCTTCAACTGCACGAAGAGTTGGGAGAAAATTTTCGCTTTGTTTACCACGAACTTCAGGAACTGATCAGGGAAAAAGATCATCCGTGGATATACGACTTTACCACTGCCTTTGATGGCCAGGAATATATCTACATTGATTTCTGTCATGTTACCAAAGCAGGCAACAAAATCATAGCCGAAAAATTAACACCCCTGGTTTCGCAAGCATTAAATCCTGTACACTAATTCAAACAACGTTTATTTCTATAGTTCAAATTATAAATATTTCCATACTCAATGAGTTCAGTAAAAGTTACACACCAGGATAGAATACAAGACGGCATCAAGTACGCAGAAGAAACCTTGCTCGACCAGGGCGGACACCTTGACATTGATAAAAAGCTTTTGAAAAAACATTTTGACTTCAACGGAAAGACCGTGATGGACTTTGGTTGTGGCGTTGGCGGTATGAGCATCTGGATGGCCAATAACTTAGGCGCCCTTGTAGACGGCTATGATATTGATGAAAAACATATTGAAGTAGCCTTTGCCTTGCTGAAAAAATATCCCACCGACAAGGTAACGTTTTCACAAAAAAATATAATCGAGAATCCGATTGATAAAGAATATGATGTGATAATTCTCAACGATGTGATTGAGCACATCAAACCCGACTGGATACCGGGAATCCTTAACATACTTGTAAACCGAAATTTGAAAAGTGGAGGTTTGCTGTATTTTAGTTACCCGCCCTGGGAAGGGCCATACGCCAGCCACATGCAACGCATTATCAACGTTCCGTGGCTTCAATACGTACCTCAGAAAATACTGGTGAACATGATCAGGAAACGAAACCAGACTACCCTCGGCCAATATGATCTGGTGCAGGAATACCTGGAACTGAATCATATGACGCACAAAAAGCTGATCAAATTTATGAAGCCGCTGCCGGTTGAGCAGGAGTTCAGGTACAGTCATACCAAGCTTAATAAAATCAGTCTGTTTGCCAACACATCGTTTTATTGGTGGCCGGCCAAGCACCTGATCTCCAAAGAGTTTATAACCTTCAGAAAGAAATAGTCAGAAGGCAATAGTCTATTAGAAGTCATCTCAAGAATATTATCTTCATGGCGATCCGCCACAGGCGGAGAAGCAATCTCGATTTTTGATGCTGAACACGGTATTGGCTTTAGTTACCGCAGGCTTTGACCGCGATCCCATTCTATCTTGCGGATAGAGGTGAACGTATTTTTGAGATTCAATTTTAACCCAAAAAGTCATTAGACTTTTTTGCACTACGTGCCGACAATTGAAAATGAAGAAGTTGCATGAAGTATTGCAAAGTAAGCGTTTCTTCATTTTCAATGTCGGGGTTAAACCCTGACAATATTGACAACACCGTCAGTATTCGTCAAATAATTGCTACCCATAAATTTTTCTAATGACAACTCTGGGTTTAACAATCTTTAAAGCTTAAGCTTTTTAAAAATAAACTCCGGAATGTTTCTGATGATCAACATGATCCATTTCCAGGTTGGCAACACATACACAACATCTTTCTTATGGTGCATCGCCCGGATAATCAACGCGGCAGCCTTTTCAGGTTGAGCGGTAAGAAACGGAGATGTTTTCATGCCTTTAAGCATACGCGTTTTCATAAAACCCGGCTTTACAGTAATTACCTGAACGCCACTTTTAAAAAGCCTGTTTCTTAATCCGGATAAGTATGCTGTAAAACCGGCCTTTGCACTTCCGTATAAATAATTACTCTGGCGTCCACGTTCTCCGGCCACGGAACTTAATCCCACAATCATCCCTTCTTTTCGATTCTCAAAATCATTGGCAATGACATTCAGTATAGAAACCGCGCCAACATAATTTGAATTCAAGATAGTCGTACACTCTTCCCAATCGGTCAGGGCCCGTGTATGATCTCCCAGATAACCAAAAACACAGATTACGGTATCGGGTTTAGGCACAAGGCTTTCGTAAAAATGCTTGTGTGTACTGGGGTTAGCTGCATCAAATGCTACAACCGAAACCGTTATACCATAACGAATGGATAAGTCAGATTTTACCGGAAGAATATTTTCAACATTGCGGGCAGCCAATATCAGGTTAACAGACTTTGCTGCCAATTGATCAGCCAGTGCTAAAGCTACTTCTGAAGTAGCGCCAAGAATAAGAGCTGTTTTCATCGATCTATTTAATGGAAAGGCGTCTTGAAAGTGATGATACTATTTTCTTCTCCGGATCAATCTCACTAAGAAATGAAGTAAACCTTGAAGCATTAGGATATGTACTGTGAAATATTTCTGCTTTCATGCGGGCATCTTTGGTCAGGTAAATACGTCCTCCATACTCTTTTACCATTATATCAAGTTCATCCAAAAAGGCGAAGAGCTTTGCATTAATGGGTATGTCAAGCGCCAGGGTATAGCCTTCCATATTAAAAGAAATAGGGCCTTGTTGCGTTCCGAAAAGCTTGAGCACGGCTAAAAACGAACCCCACCCCTTATTACTGATCCTGGTTAAAATCTCCCGGATTCCTTCTTTCCCCCTATCCTTCGGAACGACAAATTGATACTGAACAAATCCCTTCCTTCCATAGATTCTGTTCCAATGTAAAATAGCATCCAGGGGGTAAAAGAAACTTTCACAACTAGCTATGGAGTGCATTTCCCGTTTATAATTCTTGGCATAAAAAACAGAATTAAAAGCCTTAACCGATAGCCCATTTAATACAAAAGAGGGAAAGTGGAATGGCACAGACAAGGTTTTTGATTTTTTGGGATAAACATGTTGACGTCCATTCAATTCAGGAATCGTAGCATGCTCGCCAAGCATAAGTATACTTCGTCCAAAATGAGGTCCCTTTTTAAGACAATCTATCCACGCAACAGAATACGTGTAGTGGCTATATTGCTCAAAGAGATCCAATACCTCATCCAGTCCCTCTGACTTAATCTGTACCTGTTTAATATAACCGGTCTCAATCTTCTTCAATGTAAAGGTAACTTCCAGTATAATCCCCGTAAGTCCCATTCCGCCACAGGTAAACCAAAAATATTCGCTGTTTTCCAATGCACTGCAAACCACAATTTCACCATTGGGTGAGAGAACTTTCATGGAAACGATGTGCTGCGAAAATGAACCATCTTTATGATGATTTTTACCGTGAACATCTGAGGCAACGGCTCCCCCAACCGTAATAAACCGGGTACCGGGGGTAACCGGCAGGAACCAACCCCGCGGCATAATCAAATCCAAAATATCAGAAAGCAATAAACCGCTTTGGCAGGTAAGTATACCTCGGGCTTCATCAAAATTAAGCACCCGGTTAAACTTCAACGCACTAATAACATGAGGAGATAGTGATGCATCGCCATAACAACGTCCATTACCACGAACAATGAAGGAAGAACTTTCTGCCAGTTGAGTGTAAAAATCTTCAGCGAAGACAGGTGATGATACTTCGGATTTTTCGATTGGATAATTGTTCCAATTTGTCAATAAATCACTCGCCATTTTATCAAAATCTCATAACTTTAACACCTATAGTTACGCTTTAATTCTTTGTTTATGAAGAAATTTGTCAACGAAATTTTATGTTTCCAAAACCTGAAATGGCCACATTGGATACTGATTTTTTCGGTTTATATACTATTTCATATTCCTATTATTCAAAAAAATTCTTACAACTCGAACCTTGCGGCACTACAGGCAAAAGCATTTCTTCAGGGCAACCTTCATATCGATCACTACTTCTGGGATGCTTCCGTTTTCGAAGGTAAATACTATGTGTGCTTCCCTCCTTTTCCTGCTGCCCTATTAACACCGGTAGTGGCCCTTTTTGGCAGTCATGTTAATACCATACTGATAAGCCTTTTTATTTCGTGCCTGAGTATGTATCTCTTTTATCGGCTATTGTTACAGCACATGGGTGATTCATCGGGGAAGATTTGGGTATTTATGGCTTTCTTTTTTGGCAGCGGCTATTGGTGGGTTGTGCTTACCAGCGATTTCATAAATGGTTTTGCCCATGTGGTATGCATTTGTTTGCTTTTGTTATTACTCATTGAGCTACAGGATAAAAAAAGACCGCTGTTAATCGGCTTATTATTTGCGTTTGCATTTCTCACCCGGCAGATGACCATTTTTTACGGAATACTGATTATCTATTTTCTTTATGTCAATGAGCCTGATCGAAGAACCGCATTTAAAAATATTTTCGTTTCGTTCATTACAGCCTTTGTTTGCGTGATTCCGTATTTCGCACTCAATTACTTGAGGTTCCATAATTTTCTTGACACCGGTTATCAATACCTGATCTATGCAGAACCTATCCAGGAACGGATCAATCAATACGGACTATTCAGCACAAAATATTTTCTATACAATTTCTACCACCTGATGTTAAAAGGGCATAACCTGATTTTTTCGGGCACAATGAATTTAACGGCCATTGGGCTGGACCAATACGGCACATCAATACTTATGGCCTCCCCCTGGATAATATTTTCCGTAAAAGCCCAGGAAGAAATGAAATTCAAAATTGCGTTCTGGAGCACGATCACGTTGATCATGCTCAGCATTCTTTGCTACCACAACAATGGTTGGATGCAGGTGAACACGCAACGATTTGCGCTCGATTTCTTACCTGCGCTCATGGTTTTACTGGCGCTTGGTTACAAGCACATACCCACCTGGTTATTCAGGTCCTTTGTAATTTATTCTATTGCACTTAATTGCCTGAGTTACTTGATTCACGGCCTGCGTTAATATGAAAAAGTGGACCCTTCTTTCTATTGAATTACTCCCCATAACAGGCTTTTCACTATTGCCGTTGTTCTTTGATTTATCCTACCAGATTAACTTATACATGATCTGGGAGGGTGCCTATAGGTTATATCTTGGTGAAATCCCCTTCAAAGATTTTGGCATCCCCATGGGGGCAGGTTCATGGATAATACCGGCCCTATTCTTCAAAATCTTTGGACCATCCTTATACACATTGGCCAAAGCGCAAGCCGTTATGAATATTATTTCCGGTGTCGCGTTTCGCTGGATTCTCGTCAACAATGGAGCATCATTTTACACCCGGTTTTTGAGTATCCTGATATTCTCCCTTACGTTCATCCTGGGCTTGTATTGGCCTCAATACAACCACACCGTTATTATTTTTCAGCTTATAGCACTGGGTTTCCTATTCCAATATTTAAACACCCCACAGCAAAAACTATCATTACTCCTCCTTGGAGCCTCAGCCTTTTTCATAACACTGGCTTTCTTTACCAAGCAAGACGCTGGAGCATTAGGGCTATTCATTGCACTTGCCGTGATGGCTGTGCACAACTATCAATCACGAACCGTTAAACACGGTATCTTTTTCGGATTGGCTGTTATCGTATTCTTTCTGTTATTCATATTGCCCTTCTTACAATACGAGTTTTCGTATTGGTTCAACTATGGTCAACCACCACACTTTTCCAGGCTATCGGTATATGATCTTATTAGGATTAATATGGAAGAGTCGCGCTGGGAAAAGTTTTACCTGCTCGTCATAACGATCCTTCTCTTTAGCCAATGGAGAAAGGGATCAATCACGCGGGTTGAATTTTCCTTTGGCGTGTTGGTTGTTGGCATTCTTGTTCAGGCCATGATTTACCAGGTAACAAGTTATGTTCCGAAGGACAATAATATATTCTTTCATGCCTTTTGTTGCGCGTTTATCCTTTTTCAATTACAAAAAGAAAGTTGGTATCAATCGCCCTTCACGTTTACTGTATTCACTATTTTAATCGCCTTATGGTGGTCGGAAAAGTATTGGAAATATGCTGATCGATTTATTGCTAAAGCTTTGGTAACTCAAGTGGATAATGATGTAGTTTCTATAAACACCTATATCCTTCAACCCCCGGAATGCAATCTTTATGCAGATTTATCCACCTGGAAAGAGTCATCGTTACATTCGTTTAAGCACATACGCATGCCCGCGAGCACGGTGAGTGGGATTGACCGGGTCATCAAGCAGGTTCAAGAGGTACGCACCCTCAAAGAACCCATCGTCCTGAATATGTCAGAATTAACCCCGCTGGCAGTAGAAGCTAATTATAGGTTAGAAAAGGGTCCACTATGGTACCACCTGGGCGTAGGCATGTTTGATCGCGAGCTTCGGCATTTTACATCGCGAATAAGCGATCATTACTATGATCTGGTAATATTTGAGCATATCCCTACGCTTAACAATTTTTACCCCTTTGCGATCAGGGAAAAATTAAAAGAGGAATATCAGTTAATCGACACGTTTGATGCGCCCCGGATTGTCTATCCGGGTACTATTGAGGTTTACTCCCGAAATAAATAATCTTGCGTAAACTTTCAGGGGGCACAAACAGTGAATTAAACCCTAGTTTAATAAGAACACGGTAGCAAATAATGGGTATCACTACACCGCCAATAATAATAAGAATCAGCAACACAAAAGGTTCGATTGAAGGATAGAACTTTAGCAAGAGCACCCGAATAGCACTTGTAAAAATCAAATGCATAATGTAGATGTACAACGAATGGCTACCAATGTATTTAAGTGTTTTAAGAAAGCCCCATTGATCGAGTTTATAGGAGATAAAAAACAGCAGCAACGCTCCGATGATGGTTATGGGCACAAACAATATAAAACCAATATAATCAAGCTCCTTCACAAAATGAACATCAGGGTAATGGAAAAACCAGTATACCTGTAACAAAGCAAAAACCGGGAGAACATAAATCAACCACTTGCCCCGGAAAAAAATACCATTGACATCAAATATGGCATCGGCTATTAAAAAGCCAAAAACAAGAAATATATAATAAAAGAATGCATCATGAATGGCTAAATAATTGGTCTCAACATAAAAGGATATGAAATATAATGCCACTGCCAGCAACAGGTTAGCAAGAGCATTAAACTTCAAGAGCTTGAAATTAAGTACTGCGAACAGAAACATAACAGCAAACAGCGTATACAAGTACCAAAACTGATCGATTGCACGTGGGTAAATAAACAGGTACACGAAATAATATAAATCCTTATCAGAATTCGAGTAGGTTTTGAACAAAATTTGTATGGCAAGGTGAATGCTTGCCCACACCAGGTAAGGATAAAGTAGGGATTCAAACTTAAACCGAACAAACGTGTCTAGTCCACGCTTCAGGGCACTCGAATGAATGAAAATCCCTGAAACAATAAAAAAAACAGGCATACTTGATTCCTGAACCAAATAGATAACGTTCGCAATATCTACTCCGGAGTTCAGCAATCCGGTTAATCCGTGTCGGTAAACAACATAAATGATGACGAAGCCTCTGGCATAATCAATCCATCCACGTCTATTAGGTTTAACAGCATTAACCGAAATCGAACTCATCTAAAAAAGGGTCTCTTATCAGCACTAAAAAAATTTTTAGAGACCAAATATACAGTATTCAGGAAAATTTTTAAACTTCAAAAAGCACTTTGTTAAATTAAAATCACATTACATCTTCTAGTCTTAGGCCAATCAATTGCTCCAAATCAAGTTTGGAATTTTTAAAATCACGATCAGCCTCCAGCAATAGAATTGATGCCCGATTGAGGTCAGTTTGGCTTGCTGTATAAACCTCAAACGTTATTTCACCATTTTTAAAACGTTGCTCAACCAATTTGAAGTTACTTTCAATATCAGAAAATTGTTGGGACTGAATTTTGAATATTTTCTCCCGCAACTGGTACTCGTTGTAAGCTTTCAATACCACCCTTCGCACCTCAAGCTTCTGAGCGTTTATATCCTCCTGGGCTATCGATAAACGTTGTCTGTTTTGTTTCGTCTCATTAGGATTGGATACAAAAACACCAAGGGGTATTAATATGCCAAAATTGTAACGCGGAAAGAAAACAGGAACATTCCCGTCTGGTTCGTTAATGTTATATTCATTGATGTTTCCCTGAATAGTTATCATTTTTAACCACTCGGCCGGTGCCTTACCTACCTGCAATTGGGCAATCATCAATTCATGTCGTAAAATTTCATTTGTCGGATGATTTTTCCAGGCCAACTGAACCAATTTCTCACCAAAATCAGTAGTTTGAACCCGATCCGGTAATATAATTTTATTGTAATCAATGTTTTGTGCCTGGGAAGCTACCACTCCAAGCCATACTAAATAGGTAAGGAATCTCATAGTCGTCATATATTAAACAATTTTATCTGATTTTAATCTGTCGAATTGGGGTAAGCGAATTAACAGTGCATAAGTAGCAATAACAATAAGATTAGCAGGTCTTGAGAACATCGCATGTTGCGTAAAATGTCCCACGGATAAAGCAAAGAATGGAACTGTATACACCAAGTTTAAATTTCGAAGCAGTGGATCCACGATTAAAAATTGGTTGTTTACACCTTTAATCATTACTATAGCAAAGAAAGATATAAAAATTATTAATCCAATCCATCCAAGTTCCAGTGCAGTTGCCAGGTAACCACTATCAGGATCCCAGTCTCCTGCCAATGGGTGACCTGGAGAATAGGCTTGTCCGCTTAATCCGGTGGTCATTAACCCACCACCTATAGGATGCTTCTGAATATAATACTGCCAGCGGAGACGCTTATAATCTCTGACGCCCATGGAGGCATCTTCAGATGGGGTAAATGTAGAACGGAGTCGAATTATTTCAGGACTATAGAAAGGTCCAAAAAACACAATTCCACCTGCAAGTACAATAACCATAGCAAACAGAATGACCTTTGTGCTGTTAATGTTTAATAAAATCAAAAATAAAAGACCTACAGCTACCATAGCAGTAGCCGTGCGGGTACCGGAATAAAGCATGGCTACAAAAACAATAATTGAAGTTGCTATAAAAATAAATTTCCAATGCATTTTATACGGACCGAATGCCAATGCCACCAGGGCCAAACCACTTATTGAAAGGAACATACCATAGGCGGCAGGATCAGATAGAAAAGAAAACTTTCGCATACTGCCCCATACAAAAAAAAGCTCAAAACGACCTGGTGCTTCATAGATCCAACGCCATTCAAAGGCCGTTAACCCAAATACCTCCTGGTAAATCCCATAAAGAGCAACAATCAAAGCTACGCCCAACCAGAGTACAGTAAACCATTTAATATTTTTTATCGCTATAAAAAGTTGAAAAAAAATAATGTATAACAACAAGGAGGTATTATTACGCATGGAGACCAACCAACCATTTATTGATACAGCATTGGGATTAAACAATTGGAGTATCTGATAGGCTGTTATGACGATGAAGAAAACAGTAAAAGCATTGTTAAATGAAGTCCAGTCCTTTTGTTGTTTGATGTTTAGGAAAATACCGGCAAACGTTATAACAACCAATGCGTCATAAAAAATACCAAAGGGAATAGGTGCTGTAATAATACGAGCGACATAAAACATAAATGTGCCCATCAGAAAAAGTATATATACACCGATACTAAAGTCATAAACGACTGCACTTACAATAAAAAAACCAAAAACTCCAAGGATTATCAACGGGCCAATTATAATAGTACCTGAAGCCATGAAATAAGATATCGCTACTGAAATAACAGTTACTGTTAACACGATCAGGAAAGTGATAACACGCGACTTCATTTGAGGATAACAATTTTTAGCAGCATGAAAAGGTACACCGTTACCACAAATACAATAACCGCTGCCTTAACCAAATCTTTTTCTGTAACTTTTTTACTCAAACCAAATTAGAATTTTAAAGACACTTCTCTGTACCAGAAATAAATTACTCATCACTTCTTATTGCTTAACCAAGACCTAAAAAAATGCCATCCATAAGTATACCAGGAGATTAATTCTACAAAAACTCTCAGGGTATTGATTTTAAACTTGTAATAAAGAATAGATTGACAAACAACAAAAATAAAACAGAATGATATAACTGTGCTGTACGCTGCACCAATCACACCAAAAGACTGTAGTAAATAGTAGTTCAGCACAACGTTAAGAATCGCCATGAGTAAGGATATGTAAAAATTCAACTTAGGCATTTGCAGTGCGTCCATAATCGTTCCAAATTGCCGGCTAAAGGGCACAAGAATAGTATAAAAGATAGTGACTTGTAAGATAGGAACCGCTTCCATGTACTCCTTCCCGAAAAGGATTAGAATTATGAAATCTGCCATAAAATAAACCGGCAGCACCACAGGAAGCATAACGGCCAGTATTAGGCTAACTGACTTATAATAGATTGATTGAACACCCTCAACACCAGACTCGCGCATTTTATTTCCTACTTGTGGAAATACAATATTAGCAATAGCCAATGTAGGCACTTCAACAATGTTTGAAATCCGTAACGCTGGATTGTACATAGCTACTCCTGCAGTAGAAATAAAGCGGCCAATCATCCAACTGTCAGTATTCTTAATAAGCATAGAGCTGATATTTGTACCAAACGTGTACTTCCCCAAATGGAACAACTTTTTAAGAATAGTAACATCTAACTGACTCCTTTTAAGCTCGGGTATCTTGCCTTTTATTAGTTGAAATGAAAAAAAAGATGCCACAATTGTAGAGCCAATTTGCACAATGGCTAACTCATTCAATGAAGGTCGATTACCACTAACATAATATCCTAAGATATAGGCAAAAACTATAAACAACCTGATAAAATTGGAAATAAAGATTGCTTTGAACTCCAGCCTCGATTGTAATAAATATTCAAAATGAAAAAACGCAATTAAAACAAATGAATTCACGGAATAAATGTAAAAGAGCTGTTCTAGGTTTTCGGAATACCAAAACTTTGCAAGCTGTTCGGCACTGGCCAATAAAAGAATGCCAATCAAGCAGGTCAGTAAAATATGGAGAATGAGGGAATTCTGAATAATTTTTGCATATTCTCGTTCCTCAGCAACCACGAGCATGCTTACAAATGGGGTTCGAATGAAACCGATGCGCAAAGTCTCCAAAATACCCCCAACGCTGGTGAATAATACCCAAACGCCAACTTCAGAAGGAGGTATAACTCGCACCAGAAAAAAGATACTACCAAATCCTAAGAGAACTGCAAAGACCTGATTTAACAGAGAAAATGCACCATGATTTATCCAATTAATCGAACCCCTATTTGTTGCCAACATGAATAGATTTATGGTAAAGATAATCCTTGATTCTATAACTTTGCTAAATCTAGTGCAGCCATTTTACCATATTTATGCAATCAAATTATAGTTGCGTAACAATCAGAAAACATCGCTACTGCTACCTAAAGCATTTAAATACCACAGTTCTAGTTATATTTCGGTGAACATAGACATGATAAACAAAAAATTAATACTGGTAATTCTAATTCTCTCAACAATTACAGTAATTGGATATGTGCTGTACAAACAGTATGCCCCGGCAGTAATTGCCAATGAACTTCTTAAGGATACTGAACCTGCTTTTCTACCGAAGAAGATTACTGAAAAAATAAAAAAAGTAAAGACTCAAACCAACCAGCTATCTAAAGAAGTTATTAAGGATATTCATGCATCAAACATTACACTTGATCAACTTCTGAAAGCGTTAGATGAAGTAACAGAAAGCAAGGCCAATTTACTACTAGATGATATTAATAGGTTGGGCGAAATAAAATCTTCAGACCAGATATTTGATCTGACCAAGAAGCATTTTCCTGTTGATTTTGATGTTGAGCCTCTTCGCGAACCATTCCGAAAGAAAGCAGATGTTCATGTACTGCAAAAAGCGATTCAAAAAGCAAATGAATACCGTGATAATAAATTAATCGACTTTGAGTCTGCAAAGGCAATTGTTAAGCGTATCCTGATAGAAAAAGAGAAGGAATTTAATCAATCCATTGAATCCAACTAATGGACATTACAATTTATAGTCCTTAGGATCAATGCGGTTAAGGATACAGCCTCCAAATTTATTTCCTAACGAATTCAGGTAATGGATTGATTCACGATCTTGCTGAGAAATAACCGATTGCGCAGAGAATATCGTAACAACTTTATCAACATACTGAACCAGTTCTTTAGTGTCTGCATAATCATTTAAGGCGCCACCCTCTAAAATAATGTAGTCAAAATTAGCCTTGAAGCCATCAATCAAACTCTTAAAATTTCGTCCGCTTAGTATTTCGGCAGGCGAAGCCGCGCCACCACCACCATTTGTAACAATGAATACATTCTTATAAATAGTTGGTGTTATCAACTCGTAAGCCATCTCACTATCCTCTTCCTCATCTACCTTTTGCTGCGTTGAGGAAGCTAAAAAGCCTGCGACAGGTTTTCGGTTTTCGATGGATTTAACTTTTGCTTGCTCTTTAGGCATAGTTCGTGAAAGAATGTTATTCCTGAAATTCGTATCAACAATCAATACACGCTTATTGACTAAACTCAATATGTACGATAAGGCGATAATAATAAACGTTTTTCCTTCATTTTTTCGCAAGCTCGTCACCAAGAGTACAGAGGAGTTAAGCGAAACGATTTCATGCCGGAGCTTGCGTAAAATTGACTTGAATAATTCCCCATTTTCACTTCCTGACTGATTGAAGATTTGTGGAATATTGAAATTATTGACATTCAGTTTGATTACAGAACCAATCAATGGCAAGTTGACAATCGAATTAAACTTATCTATAGACCGAATGGATTGATCCAGAAACTCGAGCAACACAATAACAAAAATACAAATTGAAAAACTGCTAAAGCCTGCCAATCCAACAATCAAAATACGTTTATTTGATAATGGATCCTGCGGAGGAAAGGCGGCAGAAACCTGTCTAAGAGTATTTGATGTCAGAAGCTTATTTTTTGCTTCATTAAATTTACCAACTGCTTCTAAATATTCCTGTGAAGCAAGATCAACCTCTTGCTGAATTGCGGCTAGTTTTGCTTCCTTGGATGCATAACCAGAAAAACTATACTGCAGATTCCTAATCTTTGCTTCAACCGTATACAAATTCGTTCTGGCTACTTGATATTCTACATCCAACTCATTAAGACTATTCTGAATCTCAGCTTTTGACAAAGTGGGGGTAGACTGGCTATTTCCACTATTCATGGTTTGAATTCGCAACTGCTCCCTCAGAAAACTGATCGAATCCCTTAACATAGTATCTACTTGACCACCGGTAATGTATCGGTCATTTAACGTGTTGATTGTATTCCGCAATTCAATAATCCTTTGATTATCGGGAGGACTTGCAGTGTTTCCAGCTAATCCATTCAGCTGCCTCGTTAAGTTACCTTTGGTTAGTTCAATGCGATATAGTGAGCTTCTAATTTCATCACGCTGCTTTTCAAGATCCGTTAGTTGCCCCAGCTTATTCTCACCCTCCTTCTCAACACTAAAAAGACTATTGCTGGTTTTGAACAACCGTTGAGTTTCAAGTTTTTCATCCAGTTCAGATTTTTTCTGGATAACCAGGTAATTCAGGAAATCCACTGATTCACCAGCACGTTCTGTCGTTAAGGATCGACTAAATCGAATAAATTCTTCACAAAATGCATTGGCAGCTAATGCCGACAACTGCGGATTATCTGAAACATAATCCACCTGGATGAAGTCAGTATTTGGAATACGGTATATGGATAGGTTTGATCTTATGACTAAATAATCATAATTATAAGCCGACAAAAACTTTCTGATCACCGGATAACCAGGTGATGAGGTAGACAAAGGTTTCAAACTGTCCAGCATTGAAGTTACCAGATTTTTGACATAGCTAATTTCTTCCAGATCCGTTTGAAGTTTCTCAGGATCAGGTTGATGAAAAGGAATACTCCTTTCATCCAAATCATGCAACAATAGTCTATACTGAACAAAGTTGGCGGGTGCCCCGGCATTCATTGAACTCAGGAGGTTGCTGAATTTTATATCCGCATCTCTGGGGTTAAACCACTCCTCTTTCAGGTGAACCTGATCATTCATGGTAAATCCAGTTGCCAATTGGGTTGATGCCCTATATTTGTGAATTTGATTAAGGGTAAAGAAGTAAGCAGCGCCACTGGCAATAATAGGAATGGTTATCCATAACCACTTCTTCCTCCAAATTACCTTTAAAAGAAACAGAATATCCATATTAGCCAACCATTACCTTTCACAAAGATACCACATTTTATGCCATTAAATACCCCTTTGAAAAGCCTCTAATCGAATCCTCCCGTTGTTACGGAATCGATTGAAAAATTGTTTTAAAGATTCCTTCTCCGAATGATTCTGATTTTTTTAAGCTTACAATCAAATCAATTAAATTCGCAGATTAAATATACCTCATAAAAGCCCTTGTATCATCTGTAGTGAACCTTAAAATCAACAAAATAACTCGTGTAGAAGTTTTTACATTCGCTCTTGTACCCATAATTAAATCATGAAAATCCTAGGCATTTCCGCATTCTATCACGACTCCGCAGCCGCCATTATTGAAAATGGTGAAATCATAGCCGCAGCTCAGGAGGAGCGTTTCACCCGTAAAAAGCATGACCCCGGTTTCCCGTCAAATGCCGTTAAATTTTGCCTGGAATATGCCGGTACCACGATCGATAAACTGGATGCCATCGCCTTTTACGACAAACCCCTGTTAAAGTTTGAACGTCTTCTGGAAACCTACTATGCCTTTGCGCCAAAAGGGGTGTCTTCTTTCATAACAGCAATACCCGTTTGGCTGCGGGAGAAAATGTTTCTCAAACGTCTGATTCTTGAGGAATTGGAAAAAATAGAATCCTATGACAAGAAGAAGCTAAAGCTTTTATTCCCTGAACATCACCTATCACATGCGGCCAGTGCATTTTATTCTTCCCCCTTTGAGGAGTCAGCCATTATGACGATTGATGGCGTTGGGGAATGGGCTACAGCATCCATTTGCCACGGCACCGGAAAGGATATTAAAATTCTTAAGGAACTTAAGTTTCCTCATTCGTTAGGATTACTATACTCTGCTTTTACTTATTTTCTTGGCTTTAAAGTAAACTCAGGCGAGTACAAACTCATGGGTTTGGCCCCTTACGGTGTACCCGATAGTGAGGAAGTAAATCGATTTGTTTCCATTATCAAGGAAAAACTTATTTCCATAAAAGAAGATGGTTCCGTTTGGTTAGATCAGGAATACTTTAATTACGCTACCGGTCTGCGCATGGTACATGAAGACAAATGGGAAAAGATGTTCGGCTTTAAAGCCCGAAAACCGGAAGATGAACTTCAGGCCCATCATTGTAACCTTGGTCTTGCCATTCAAAAAATTACAGAGGAGTCTGTCATTTTAATGGGAAAGGAGGCTAAGCGACTTACCGGATCAAAGAATTTATGCCTGGCAGGGGGTGTAGCCTTAAACTGTGTGGCTAATGGTAAGTTACTGAACACCAAAATATTTGACAACGTGTTTATTCAGCCAGCAGCCGGGGATGCCGGTGGCGCGCTTGGGGCAGCGCAAGCTGCATATCACATTCATTTCGGCCAGGACCGGAAGATACCCGTTGCCATGGATGCCATGAAAGGCTCCTACCTGGGGCCTGAATATTCCGATTTTGATGTTGAAAAAGTAATCCGGAAATACCAAGGTAAGGCTCAGCATTTCACCGATTATAATCAGCTTACAGAGTTCGTTGCGAAAAAGATTTCTGAAGACAACGTTGTGGGTTGGATGCAAGGACGCATGGAGTTCGGTCCACGGGCCCTGGGGGGGCGCAGTATTTTAGGCGACCCTCGAAGTGCGGAGATGCAACGAAAACTTAATGTAAAAATAAAGTATCGCGAATCCTTCAGACCTTTCGCTCCATCAGTTTTAGCCGAAGAGTGCTCAACTTATTTTGAGCACGAGTCAGTTTCTCCCTACATGCTATTGGTTCAACCGGTTGTTCAGAGCAGGAGAAAGTCATTACCAGAGGGCTATAATGCTATGTCGCTAAAGGACAAACTCTACCATTTGCGTTCCGACATGCCAGCCATAACGCACATTGATTTCTCTGCACGAATTCAAACCGTTCATAAGGAAACCAATCCAAAGTATTATCAACTCATAGAATCATTTAAAAAATTGACTGGCTATGGGGTTGTGGTGAACACCAGCTTCAACGTTCGCGGTGAACCCATCATCTGTACACCCGAAGATGCCTATCGTTGTTTTATGCGAACGGAGATGGATTACCTGGTGGTTGGGAACTATGTTTTTGATAAAAAAGCCCAGCCCGAATGGCAAGAAAAAGATAATTGGAAGGAAGAATTTACCTTGGATTAGGGTATATTTGCAGGTCTAAAATCTAGTTGGTATGGAATTCCTTAAAGACATCCTCAAGTTCTTGGCAGCACGTAAAAAATGGTGGTTAACACCCATAATTTTACTGTTGATTTTTATCGGAGTTTTATTGGTCATCGGGGGTGGGTCTGCAGTTGCACCTTTCATTTATACACTTTTCTAAACCCTTATCGTGCAAAAGCAAGACAGATACAAAACCATTCTGGTCATTGTTACCGGATTTCTGGTTATTGCCTGGATTTTATTTGTAAAAGAATACATTCAGGCAGCGGAAGTTCTCGCTAAAGTAGCTGTTGGCATAGGCTTGTTTTCCGTATTTATTCCCATTGCAGCGAAGGGAATAGAATGGGTATGGTTAAAATTTGCGCATGTACTCGGGTGGATCAACTCAAAAATTTTACTGGGCCTTATTTTCTTCTTATTCCTTTTACCGATTGCCTTGTTATCGAGGTTGTTCACAAAAGATCCTTTGAAACTAAACGGTCGTGATATGAAAAGCATGTTTACCGACCGCAACCATTTGTACACGAAGGAAGATTTAGAAAATATCTGGTAACTCAGTATGCAGCCCGTTTTAAAATTGATTCGGCCTGCCCATTGGATAAAAAATCTTTTTTTACTCATCCCTACTTTCTTTGCAGGAAGTATCTTTCAGGTTGAGCGTTTGGAAATTATTATCCTGGGCATTATAGCCTTCAGTCTGATTGCATCAGCTGTTTATATTTTAAACGATCTTAAGGATATTGAAGTTGATCGTATCCATCCTTTAAAAAAGGATAGACCGCTGGCGTCCGGAGCCGTTAGCCGTTCAACGGCAACAATCCTTCTGATAATTTTTATAGTAGCTGGCCTGTCACTTTCTTACTTGCTGCACCCTGTATTCCTCATCCTGCTAAGTTGTTACCTGGTGCTGAACATCGCATATTCTTTCGGCCTGAAAAATATACCCATTGTAGATCTATTCATTGTTTCGTTAGGGTTTTTAATCCGCATACACAGCGGTGGAATTTTATCCGGGGTTGAAGTATCCCATTGGCTCTCGATTATGGTTTTACTGCTTTCACTATTCCTAGTTCTGGCAAAAAGACGGGATGATCTGGTACTTCAAACAACTTCGCAGTCAATAATCCGAAAAACTTCCTCAAGTTATAACCTTGAATTCATTAATGCCTGCCTTACCATTTTTGCTGCCGTTATCGTAGTGTCCTATATTATGTACACGGTATCAGCAGAAGTTATAGCGCATTTCAACAGTTCTTATCTCTTCACCACAACCGTATTTGTTATTGCCGGTATTATGCGTTATCTGCAAATAACTATGGTGGAACAAAATAGTGGTTCACCCACCAGCATCCTGGTAAAAGATAAATTTATTCTTATTACCATCTTACTGTGGATTATTTCGTTTTATATAATCATCTATAATTAGGGTGAATAATCTTATACTTTTTGATTTTGATGGCACCATTACCACTGGAGATTCTTTAAGAAAGTTTTTGATCCATTATCACGGTTGGATTAAGGTTCTTATCGGTTTACTGGTTTTATCCCCAGTTCTTATCCTATATACAGTAAAACTGGTATCCAACAATAAGGCTAAGCAAATTCTGCTTCAATGGTTTTTTAAGCATGAGCCGTTAGACGTATTTAATAAAAAATGTAAAGCCTTTGCACGTCAGTGTATTCCAAAAATGCTTCGCCCTGAGGCTGTTGAACAGATCAATTATCATAAAAATAACCAGGAAACAATCGTAGTTGTAACGGCTTCAGCAGAAAACTGGGTTAAGCCCTGGTGTGACGAAATGAACCTTCTCTGCATTGGAACAAAGCTTGACGTGTTTGAAAACAAACTTACCGGTAAATACCTTGGGGAGAATTGTTACGGACCAGAAAAGGCTAACCGGATTAAGGAGCAATTCAATTTATCAGCGTTTGACAAAATCATTGCTTATGGTGACTCACGAGGTGACCGGGAAATGTTTGCGCTGGCCAGTCAATCTTACTATAAAACTTTTTCGCTTACCTGAATAGTAGG
Organism: Flammeovirgaceae bacterium UBA2366; assembly: GCA_002344065.1. Lineage (GTDB taxonomy): Bacteria > Bacteroidota > Bacteroidia > Cytophagales > Cyclobacteriaceae > UBA2336. The sequence continues at coordinate 420,436 of DDTK01000015.1, read as the reverse complement.
ATTTCGATCACGCCTCCCCCACTCTTACTGGCTTCTGGCTTTATGCGTTGGGTGGAAACAGCTATTCTGGATTCATCAAAACCAACTAATTTTAATGCTCGAATAATTTCGGCCGTCCGCTCCAGCGTATTTTTACTGTCCTCTTCCTCTCTTACCCAAATCAGGATTTGAATGTTACTTTTAGATAATACGCGATTGCCAACGAACCAGACAATTTCATTTTGATCATTCGATAGCGTTGATATTCCCTTATTAAAATCTAACCGAGTTGATATTCGCTTAGGGTAAATCTCATTGAGTTCTTTCTCTGTCAAAAAATTGGAACCCGCGGGCAGTACGTTGCTTACATATGAAACTTTCAGGGTAAATAAATCCGTTCCTTTTACTCCAAAATTACGGGCATAGAAGGCAACCGTGTCAGCATAAATCGAGAAGTAAGAATCAAACTTACCGGTGTTAACAGAGGCCCCTAAATTTCGTGGTACCGACCAAATATCCCATGAGTCGTAAAGCCTTTCACTCACCAGTATATCTGCTTCACCATTGCCACCATGCCCATTACTGGAGAAGAACAATTTTGATTTATCAATGGAAAGAAACGGTGAAATCTCAAACCCAGCCGTATTAATAGACTGACCAAGATTCTTTGGCGCTGACCACACCCCATTTTTGTCTTTAAGGCTCACATATAAATCTTCCTCGCCATAACTATCCTTTCCTTTCATAGAAATCATCATCACATCAAAGTCCGGGTGTACATAAAGGCCTACAAAGTCATCGCGGTTTATTCCAGGCACAGGAACAAACTCAGGTTTGGTCCAGTTTCCATCCACTAATTTGGAAAATGAAATTCCACTCTTGTAGTTGTATGCATTCAGTAAATAAACTGTCTTACCATCCTGACTGATACCAATAACTGCATTGGAACGCTTATTATTCCAGGGTTTGCCTGCATTGACAGCGGGCGTCCAGTTACCATTACCATCCTTACGGGAAATCCAGATATCAGTACCGGCATATTTACCGCCCAAATTATTGTTATGAATAGCCCTTGAAAAGTATAGTGTCTGTCCATCAGGCGAGAGTATGGGTGCCAACTCTCCATCTTGAGAATTTATCAGAGAGCCTAGATTTAACGGTTCGGTGAATGCAAGTTCCTGTGCGTGTACCACATGAGCTGTAATAAAAAGAAGTATATACAAAATCAAACGCTTCATGCTTACTATCACCAAAACCGAGGCTTTAATTTATATGGATTAAATACTATGAGACTCAATACCAGCTCATGTGTGTTTACATTAAAATTATCTAACCCGCCCATGTATACATCATAGGCATAATTGATAGATACTTTGTTTGTTGTTAAACCAAGAAGTATAGAAGTTTTTAAATCGGGTTCAAATGCCGATCCCACATAGATAAGGTCTTTATACTTCAACCGGACATTGGCTGCCCACCTTAAATCAAAACCCTCTTTATAGGTGGTGATAATACCGGGCGATACCATCCAGTCCGTATTGAGCGGAAAAAATGCACCTACCTGAGCCCTGTACCGAACACCTGTATTTAAGTTGAATAACTGATCGCCATTCATCATCCGGGCCACAAGATTGTCCGATGACAATCCCAGGAAGAACCTCTTTGAATAAATGACCGTACCAAAGTCGACCACCACCGTATTCTGATTACCCTGCCCTGCCATCAATAAACTTTGATAGAATAAGTCGTTTACATCATCGCGTACCAGAAGACCCGAGAAATCAATCCGCTGATTTATATATCCAATTCGGGTGCCCAATGAGATACTCAGTTTAGGTGCCAATGGTAAATGATAGGAGTAATTCAAGAAGGTACCGAACGATTTATAAGGATCTACCCTTCTACTGGTAACAATACCACCCAACCCATGACGCCTTCTGTATTTATTTTCATTTTGAATCGATTCGAAGATGGTTGGATCGGATGTTCGCAATGAATTGTTTCTGCGCCCGGAACGACTTCCATTGTTTAATGCCCCAAAGAAACTGAAATAAGAATTATCATTTTGAATTCCGTAGTTATTCCAGCCCTCCCTTACACCAGCATGCATACTAAAAAAATCATCCATACCGGTAAAGGCGGGATTTACAGCCGGTAGATTCAAATAATACTGTGTGTAATCGTCTTCTTGTGCAGGTGATTGTATTCCGCCAAAAATAAATACTGTCAGTACCAGGTTTCGATATAGCATAACTAGCTTCTTCATCTCAATATCGTTACAGTGCCCTGGTATTTACGCTTTCCTCCATTCAAATAGATGGTGTAGAAGTATGGACCAGGCGGTAAGGCCCTGCCATTTTTTTTGCCATCCCATTTACAATCAACGGTATTGCATTGAAATACCAATGAACCATTCCTGTCAAACACCCTGATATCAATGTCAGAGTAATAATCCAGGTCTACAAAATCCCAGTAATCGTTAACACCATCATCATTAGGTGTAAATGCATTTACAATACTTACTTCAGGAAATACCTCGGTAATGGAAACAATACGGCTTACTATATTGCTGTCATCCAGACTATCGCGAACTACAAAAGCTACTCGCTTATCGGATACTTCTGCATCACCCGTAACCGGACTGCTGAACAATACTTTTGCCAATGCTGCCTCATAATTAGCACGTGTATCTTTTCCTGTTAAGTCTAAAATTCCGGTTGCTGAATTATAGGTGGCCGTAATTGGCGATCCGGATTCTGGTCTATAGGAAAGCTGATCACCGTTAGTAAAGTTCTCGATTATCGAGATTGTTGCTGAAAACATATTCGCATTATCGATATCGCTTATCAATATAGTTGTTGATACCGGTATGGCTGGGTCACCTAAGCTGTATAACACCGGGGTTGTTTCTATATTACTTAATACCGGAGGATCATTCACTTTGAGTACAGTAATTAATACATTGGCGTTCTGGGCAGCTGAAAACGTTCCATCGAACGCATTCCATCTAAAAGAATCTGAACCACTAAATTCTGATCTTGGCTGATAAATAAAATTGTTGATGGCGCCACCTTCAACCATGATTTCAGCACCTGCGACAACCGCAGTGCCCTTCCAAAAGAGCGTGCCCTGTGCAGGTAAAGAAATTACTTTTACATATTGAATTGGACTACCTGAGAAACTAGTGAAATTATTTCCGAATGTTGTGTACGTGAACGTAAAAGGTATGTCTTCCGGAGTTTGTATCGAAAAATCAGTAAGTGTAGGTGGGAAGTTTGGTGTAATCGTTAACGTGCCTTGCACATAGGTAAAGTTGTAATTATTGTCGCTGCCGCCCGAAACGGTAATCGGATAACCACCCTGCGGTGAAGAAAGGGTCGCGGTGGTGGTCACTTGTGGCTTCACGTCAAGATCATTGGCATTATCTGCATTGGCAAATCCGGAATAACTGATGGTTAATTCAGGATTAGGTGTGCCGAATAATTTCGTTTTGTTATCCGCGGCAGCGGTTAACATTGCCTTGGTAATGGTAAGTATCCCCGTTGCATAAATAAAATTATAATTATTATCCACACCTCCGGATACAGTTATGGGGTAAGTGCCAACAGCAGTAGTTTTTGTAGCGGTTGTGCTGGTTGATGGTTTACTATCCAATACCGATTCACCCTCTCCATTAACAAAGCCTGTATATAAAATTGTTAACACAGGATTGTCTGTACCATAAATACGGCTGATGTCATTAGCACGTGCTGTCAGATTGATCTTATTAACGGTTATCTCTACGGCAGTCTCTTCAATAACATTGTAATTACTGGTGTTTGTTGGCACAAACCTAACGGCAAGTTTTTGGTTAACACCTGCATTGAGTAGTGTTCCTGAAGTCGGTGTATACGTAAATGATCCAGCCACAGAAGCGCTTGCATTAAGTTGAGTTGCGCTTAAAGGTGTGCCATAGTTTATCGCTGATGGGTTATTCCAGGTGATTACCGGATTAGCCTTATTCACGGTTATTAAAACAGTAACACCATTCACACTATTGAAATTATTGGTATTACTGGGAACGAAATTCGCTGATAATACCTGATTAGCACCGGCATTCAACACTGTGCCGCTGGCCGGTGTATATGTAAAGGTACCGGTTGTATTGGCTGTTGCATTCAATTGTGTGGCACCGAGTGCAGTACCGAATGTAATAGGCGCTGGCGTTGGCCAGGTGATTACCGGGGTAGCTTTATTCACTGTAATACTTACGGTTGTTCCATTTACAGCGTTATAGTTATTGGCATCTGTTGGAGTGAAATTAACTGACAATGTTTGATTTGCACCGGCATTTAATATCGTTCCGGCAGTTGGGCTGTAAATAAATGTACCTGGTACGTTGGCTGATGCATTTAGCTGGGTTGAGCTAAGCGCAGTACCAAACGTAATGGGAGCCGGTGTATTCCACGTAATCACCGGGTTTGCCTTATTCACTGTGATCTGTGCAGTCCTCCCGATAACCGTGTTATAATTATTCGCATCAGTTGGTGTAAAATTAACTGACAACACCTGATTTACACCGGCATTTAAAACAGTACCTGCCGCAGGACTGTATACGAAACTTCCCGGCACGTTGGCTGTTGCATTTAGTTGTGTTGCAGAAAGCGGTGTGCCATAGGTGATCGCTGCCGGATTAGCCCATGTGATTATTGGCGTAGCCTTATTAACTGTAATCAATACGGTAATACCAGTAACTGAATTATAATTGGCTGAATTAGCAGGATTAAAGTTTGCACTCAGAACCTGATTAGGACCAGCATTTAAAATGGTGCCTGCAGCAGGCGTATAGGTGAATGTTCCCGCCACATTTGCTGAAGCATTCAATTGTGTAGCACTCAAGGCTGTTCCGTATGTTATAGCGGCAGGATTGTTCCAAGTGATTACTGGAGTGGCCTTTACAATGGTGAGGGTGCCATTCACATAGGTAAATGTGTAATTATTATCAGTGCCTCCGGTAACACTAATCGTATAAGTGCCAACCGGGCTCGATGCATTGGCTGTACTAGAGGCAACCGGAGGAACATCAAGAACAACAGCAGTTTCTCCATTCATAAAACCTGAATAGGATATTGTAAAGACAGGATTCGCCACACCAAATTCACGGCTTGTATTCACAGCAGTTGCGGTAAGTGTTGCTTTTGTGATGGTTAGTGTACCGGATACGTAGCTAAAACTATAATTATTGTCTGTGCCTCCACTGACGGTGATTGGAAAAGTGCCAACAGAACTGGTCACCGTTGCGGAAGTTGTAGCAATAGGTAACACATCAATCACGGTCACATCTTCTGAATTGACAAAACCAGAGTAAGTGATTAAAAAAGTTGGATTTGTTGCCCCATAGGTTCGGCTGGCATTCACGGCAGTAGCCGTTAATACCTTCTTGGTTATTGTTAAAATACCTGAAACATAATTAAGATTATAGTTATTGTCAGAACCACCCGACACGTTGATTGGATAATTTCCTGCTCCACTTAGCACTGTTGCAGAGGTGGTAGCAATGGGAGCTGAATCAATCACGGTTGCGTTCTCCCCCAGCACAAAACCGGCATACACAAAAGTTAATGGAGGATTTGCCGCTCCATAAACACGTGACTGATTATTGGCGGTGACCGTAAGCTCAGCCTTATTAATCGTTAACACTCCGGGTTGCAATATGATACTATAATTAACTGCATTACCACCAGTAAGATTAATTGGATACGTGCCTACGGGGCTCGTGGTAGTTGCTGTTGTGGTTGCCGTTGGCTGTGTGATTGCACTTGGATTATCTCCATTCAAAAAACCACTGTAGGTTATTGTAAACGCTGGATTAGCCTGTCCATATGATTTACTCGCATCCGCAGGCCTTGCAATAAGCGGGGCAGGATTGACGGTGAGTGTTCCGCTTTGCAAGGTGAAATTATAATTAATGGATAACCCTCCGCTTAATGTGATTGGATAACTTCCAACATTACTTAGCACAGTAGCACTGGAAACAGCGGATGGTGGTGTAATTTCACTTTCCGTATCACCATTCACAAACCCGGAATAGCTAATCGTAAAAACCGGATTCGGTAATCCATACGACCTTGACTTGTCATCTGCACGTGCCGTTAAGGTAGCTTTCGTGATGGTAAGGGTACCATTTACATAAATGAAACTATAGTTATTGTCGATACCGCCTGACGGAATAATCGGAAAAGTACTTCCTGCATTATCACCTGCAATGGCAGAACAGGTTGCAACAGGAGGTGTATCAATCACACTAACTGATTCACTATTTACAAAACCAGTATATGTAATCGTAAACGTTGGGTTGGCGGCACCATAAACACGCGTTCTGTCTGCTGCCGTAGCAGTCAGTTGAGCCTTATTTACTGTAATTTGTACGGTTCGTATTACAGTATTGTAGACCACCGTATTACTGGGCACAAATGTTACGGAAAGCGTTTGGTTTACTCCTGCATTCAAAAGGGTTCCAGGGGCGGGCGTATACGTAAAGGTGCCCGGAACACTGGCTGTCGCATTCAACTGCGTTGCACTGAGTAACGTACCATACGTAATGGCTGCAGGATTTGCCCAGGTTACGACTGGGTTATCCTTATCATTAACGGTAATCTGAACTTGTGTACTGGGTACCGAATTATAATTCAAAGCATCCGTAGGCGTAAAGGATACTGTGAGTGTATACGTTCCTGCAGTTGGAAAGGAAGATCCAACTGCAGGAGTATATGTAAATGTGCCGGGCACAGAGGCCGTGGCATTAAGTTGTGTGGAGGTTAAGGGTTCATTGATTTTAATTGGCAGTGGCGTAGCCCAGGTTACAATGGGTGTAGCTTTTGTAACAGTAATCAACGCAGTGCGCCCATTGATTGAATTATAATTTAAACCATCAGTAGGAGTAAAATTCAATGACAACGTCTGATTAACTCCGACATTTAAAATAGTGCCACTGACAGGAGTGTATAAAAACGTTCCGGGCACATTGGCGGTAGCATTTAGTTGAGTCGCACTAAGTGGAGTTCCATAGACGATAGATGCGGGATTAGGCCAGGTAATTACAGGATCCGCCTTGTTTACGGTAATCACTCGCTGAAAATTATTAACAGCATTATAATTAGCCGCATCGGTTGGGGTAAAATCCACGGATAACACCTGGTTGACACCTGCATTTAAGACTGTACCCACTGAAGGTGTATAGACAAATACACCGGGCACGTTGGCCGTTGCATTTAACTGTGTAGCACTCAAGGCCGTTCCATATGTAATGGCTGCCGGGTTATTCCACGTAATCACCGGAGTGGCCTTGTTCACTGTAATCAAGACTGTGGTTCCGTTTACAGGATTATAATTGTTAAGATCAGTCGGAGAAAAATTAACTGATAAAACTTGATTAACACCTACATTCAGCAATGTGCCAGCTGCAGGAGTATAAACAAATGTTCCGGCCACACTGGCAGTAGCATTCAGTTGCGTACTGCTCAGTAATGTGCCATAAGTTATTGGTGCCGGATTACTCCACGTAACGGTTGGGGTAGCTTTGTTTACGGTAATGAATACCGTTGTGCCATTTACGGTATTGTAATTCAATGCATCGGTGGGAGTGAAATTAACAGATAAGGCCTGATTAACCCCAGCGTTTAGTATTGTACCTATTCCTGGTGCATAGACAAACGTTCCGGGCACGCTGGCAGTCGCATTAAGCTGTGTTGCTGAAAGCGCTGTACCGTAGGTTATGCTTGCAGGATTTGACCAGCTTACAGTAGGTGTTGCTTTATTCACAGTGATCAACGCAGTTGCACCAATAATTGAATTATAGTTCGCACCATCAGTAGGAACAAAATTGACGGACAATACCTGATTTGCCCCTGCATTTAAAATGGTTCCTGATGCTGGTGTATAGGTAAAAGTACCGGACACATTAGCCGTTGCATTTAATTGGGTTGCACTAAGCGGTGTTCCATAGGTGATTGCAGAAGGATTAGACCAGGTAATTACCGGATTTGCCTTATTTACAGTTATCTGAACAGTTGTTCCATTTACAGCATTGTAATTCGCTGCATCGGAAGGAGAAAAATTTACTGTAAGAATTTGATTTGCTCCCGCATTTAGGATGGTTCCCAGTGCGGGTGTATACGTAAATGTTCCGGCTACACTGGCTGTAGCATTTAATTGTGTTGCACTTAAGGCCGTTCCATAAGTAATGGGTGAAGGATTATTCCACGTGACAACCGGAGTTGCTCGGGTAATCGTTAGCGTTCCACTTACATAGCTGAAGGTATAATTATTATCATCACCACCGGATACCGTGATCGGATATGTACCCACCGGACTCGAAAGTACAGCGGCCGTGCTGGCAACTGGTAGTGTGTTTAATACTGTAAAATCTTCACCATTGACAAAACCAGTATAGTTAATTGTAAACACTGGATTGGCTGTCTGATATACTCTGGTTGCATTGGCTGCAGTGGCCGTAACCGTTGCTTTGGTGATGGTTAATGTTCCTGAAACATAATTGAACGTATAATTATCATCTGTGCCACCGGATACCGTAATCGGGTAAGTACCTACGTTACTGGTAACCGTGGCTGCGGTTGTAGCCAAGGGTGCACTATTGATAACTGAAGGATTCTCTCCATTCACAAATCCGGAATAGCTAATGGTAAATGCCGGATTCGCAGCCCCATACAACCTGCTTTGATTATCGGCAGTGGCCGTCAGTGTGGCTTTGTTCACCGTGAGGGTGCCATTCACATACGTGAAATTATAATTATTATCTGCTCCACCCGTAACGTTTATCGGATACGTTCCCACCGGTGAAGCCACTGTTGCTGCGCTACTCGTGGTAGGAGCTGTATCTAATACTGCAGGTGTATCACCATTTACAAAGCCACTGTAACTTATCGTAAATACCGGATTGGCTGCACCATATGTGCGGCTCTGATTATTGGCTGTGGCGGTGAGGGTAGCTTTCGTTACTTCCAGTACTACCGTGGTTCCATTAACTACATTGTAGTTTGTTATATCGGTCGGTGTGAAGTTTACAGATAGCACCTGGTTGGTACCAACATTCAATACAGCACCCGCTGCCGGTGTATAGGTGAATGAACCTGCAACACTGGCAGTTGCATTTAGTTGGGTAGCCGATAGAGGGGTTCCATATACAATGGATGCAGGAGTATTCCAGGTAACGGTTGGAGTAGCTTTGGTAATGGTTAATGTGCCACTCACATAGCTGAATGTATAATTATTATCATCGCCACCTGTTACCGTAATCGGGTATGTACCCACTGGACTCGTAAGTATCGCAGCAGTGCTGGCAACTGGTAATGTGTTTAACACTGTAAAATCTTCACCATTCGCAAAACCAGTATAGTTAATTATAAACACCGGGTTGGCCGTTTGATAAACCCGGGTTGCATTTGCAGCGGTGGCCGTTATTGTTGCTTTAGTAATGGTGAGCGTACCGGAGTTATAAACAAAATCATAATTGGCAGCAGTGCCTCCGGAAACAGTTATCGGATAGGTACCCACATCACTGGTTTGTGTGGCCGTTGTTGATGTGGTTGGTGTTGAAGTAAGCACCGCAACCGTTTCACTGTTTACGAAACCTGAATAATTGATTGCAAAAACAGGATTAGCAGCGCCATATGCACGACTTGCATTCTGAGCAGTAGCCGTGAGGGTTGCCCTGGTAATGGTGATGGTACCTCCGGTATTCACGATGTCATAATTATTATCTGTGCCACCTGTTAATGAAATTGGGTAAGAACCTACTGGTGTGGTGGCCACAACAGCGGAAGAAGCAACCGGTGGAGAATCAAGAACGGCTGGCGTATCGCCATTGACAAAGCCACTATAGTTTATTGTAAATGCAGGGTTGGCAGCTCCATACGTGCGTGTTTTGTTCTCGGCTGTAGCTGAAAGTATTGCCTTGTTTATCGTGAGTGTACCCGGTACATAGTTAAACGTGTAATTGTTGTCGTCACCACCGGATACCGTGATCGGGTAACTACCTACATTACTGGTGGCCAAAGCCGTTGTCGTTGCTATGGGCGCGGTATCTAACACGGATGCATCTTCGCTATTTACAAAACCCGTGTAGGTTATTGTTAAGGCAGGAATTGCGGCACCATACGCTTTGTTTTTATTATCCGCAGTGGCTGTTAGTGTGGCTTTGTTCACCGTGAGGGTGCCATTCACATACGTGAAATTATAATTAATATCTGCTCCACCCGTAACGGTTATCGGATACGTTCCCACCGGTGAAGCGGTTGTTGCTGCGCTACCCGTGGTAGGAGTTGTATCTAATACTGCAGGTGTATCACCATTTACAAAGCCACTGTAATTTATCGTAAATACCGGATTGGCTGCACCATATGTGCGGCTCTGATTATTGGCTGTGGCGGTGAGGGTAGCTTTCGTTACTTCCAACACTACTGTGGTGCCATTGACTGTGTTATAGTTTAGGGCATCTGTGGGAGTAAAGTTGACAGAGAGGGACTGCGATCCCGCATTCAGCACAGCGCCTGCAGCAGGTGTGTAAACAAAAGTTCCGCCAACACTTGCGGTGGCGTTCAGTTGGGTAGCACTCAATGCGGTGCCATACGTGATCGCAGCCGGTGTAGCCCATGTAACGGTTGGCGTAGCTTTATTCACTGTAAGGTTAACCGTAGTGCCTATAACAGCATTATAATTGGTTGCATCAGTCGGAGTGAAATCCACACTTAATACTTGAACACCCGCATTCAGAACAGCGCCTGCAGCAGGTGTGTAAACAAAAGTTCCGCCAACACTCGCGGTGGCGTTCAGTTGGGTAGCACTCAATGCGGTGCCATACGTGATCGCGGCCGGTGTAGCCCATGTAACGGTTGGCGTAGCCTTATTTACTGTAAGGTTAACAGTAGTGCCTGTAACAGCATTATAATTGGTTGCATCAGTCGGAGTGAAATCCACACTTAACACTTGAACACCAGCATTCAGAACAGCGCCTGCAGCAGGTGTGTAAACAAAAGTTCCGCCAACACTTGCGGTGGCGTTCAGTTGGGTAGCACTCAATGCGGTGCCATACGTGATCGCAGCCGGTGTAGCCCATGTAACGGTTGGCGTAGCTTTATTCACTGTAAGGTTAACCGTAGTGCCTGTAACAGTATTATAATTGGTTGCATCAGTCGGAGTGAAATCCACACTCAATACTTGAACACCAGCATTCAGAACAGCGCCTGCAGCAGGTGTGTAAACAAAAGTTCCGCCAACACTTGCGGTGGCGTTCAGTTGGGTAGCACTCAATGCGGTGCCATACGTGATCGCGGCCGGTGTATTCCAGGTAATTACCGGTGTGGCTTTATCAACCAAAAGATTTTGATCAACTGCCGTAGCAGGATTATAGGTGTCATTACCCAATTGAGAAGCAGTGATGGTAGTTGTGCCCGCTCCTACTATGGTTACAGTATTACCGCTAATGGTAGCAACCAATGGGTTGCTGCTTGAGTAACTTACCGGTAATCCTGAAGAGGAAGTTGCGCTTAATGCAAAGCTACCATCGCCAAAAGTTCTTGGAGTCAATGGATTGAACGTGATGGTTTGATTTAGCTTTACTCCCGATCCTTGCAGATTTATAATGAAAGGATTTGTGTCAGGATCATCGGAGTATATTTGTAGGGTGGCCGTACGCACACCACTTAAAAGCGGTGAAAATGAAATTGTAAACGTGGTGGTAGCCGCTGGTCCAAGCGTCAAGGGTAAACCTGGCAAGGTTAGAGTATAATCTGCTGAATGGGTTCCACCCAGTGTTATGGTATTTATGGTAAGGTCTTCGGGTGAACCATTATTCTCAATGGTAACGGTAATCGCTGACGATGTTGACAACAGGTTGATGGCACCAAAATCCTGCAAATGACCATTTGAAACAGGTGATCCTCCGATCGAAACCTGGATATCTTGTTCGAAAAAGTTTTTAATACCAGGCCCATTATCTTTCGCGGAGACTGTTTCAAGTGCCAGTCCCGAAAAAAACCAAATGAGACTGTATCTAAAAACGATATGGACAATACTAGTTCTCATAAAAGCCAATAGATACAAAGCCAAACAGAAAATACGCAACATCCCATCCTGAAAGGACAGTCAATGAAAAATCATCCGAATAATTGCTACCTGAATCATCCACGCTAAAGTGGGTGAGAAGAATTGCTGTTGACTGTTCTTCAGCAATAACAATTCGATCAGGAATCTGCCCGGTAATGACAGGTGCCTGAGAGAAAGCGCTAAAGAAAAGACAACAGATAATAGAGATTAAGCCAACTCTCATTATTACCTGAATATTGTTAGTTTGAAAAGGGTAACAAATATCGCCAAATAACCCATGTATTTTCGACCCAAAAGGTATTTTTTCACGATTTTTAAGCCCATTTTCGCAGCCCATGACCAATTTTACATCGGTTTTATTCTGGACCAGCCTGGCTCTTATTCTGTATACCTACCTGTTTTATTTCCTCATTATTGTCCTTGCCTCCCGAATTACCCGAAAAAAACCGAAAAATCCGGATTCTATTACGGATTGGCCGGAAGTAACCCTCGTTATCGCAGCCTATAATGAGGAGCGGTTCATTACCGAAAAAATCAACAACTCCCTCTCCCTTGATTACCCGCTTGATAGGCTCAATGTGGTAGTTGTAACCGATGGTTCTACCGATAACACCCCTTCCCTGGTTAAGAAATTTGATACCGTGAAACTGTTTCATGAACCAGCACGCAAAGGAAAGATTCATGCCGTTGACCGGATTATGAAACACATCCAAAGCCCGATAGTAATTTTTACGGATGCCAACACAACCTTGAATGATCAGGTAATAAAAAACATAGTGCGTCATTACGCGGACGAAAGCGTTGGAGGTGTGGCCGGGGAAAAAAGAGTTACCAGTAAGGATGCCGACAATGCATCCGGGGCAGGTGAAGGTTTGTATTGGAAGTATGAATCGAGATTGAAGAAAGCGGATTCTGATTTATACACGGTAGTGGGTGCCGCGGGTGAATTATTCTCCATTCGCACTGAACTCTATCAAAGTCCCCCGCCCGATACCATCATCGAGGATTTTTACCTGTCTATGAAAATCGTTGCAAAAGGTTTTCGTTTTGTCTACGAACCTGATGCCTATGCCATGGAGGGACCTTCGGCTACCACTGAAGATGAATGGAAACGAAAGGTCAGAATATCAGCAGGAGGATTACAGGCTATAGCTCGCTTAGCATCACTTCTCAATCCATTTAAATTCGGTGTGGTCACTTTTCAGTACGTTTCTCATCGGGTATTACGTTGGACAGTCGCTCCTATTGCATTGATCATTGTGTTGCTCACCAATGCACTGCTCATTAATGCATCAGATTTTTATTTTATCACCTTCATACTTCAGTGCGCCTTTTATCTTGTCGCCCTTATCGGACACTTGCTGCGAAATAAAAAAATCCCAATAAAGGGATTTTTTGTACCCTACTATTTTACCCTGATGAACCTGAGTGTTTTTAGCGGCTTGCTGCGCCTGCTCAAAGGCAAGCAATCGGTGGTGTGGGAAAAAGCAGAAAGGGCATGAATCATTTCAGGATTAATCTGCAACAATTTATTTTTGGACGCTAAATCAAACGGACACCATGGGACGCATATTTGAAAAACGAAAACATAAAATGTTTGCCCGATTCGATAAGATGGCAAAAGCCTTCACTCGAATCGGAAAAGACATTGCCATTGCTGTAAAACAAAACGGACCCAACCCGGATAACAACCCCAGGCTTCGGATGGCCATCCAAAATGCCAAAGGGGTTAACATGCCAAAAGACCGTGTTGAGGCAGCCATCAAGCGGGCATCATCAAAAGAAGAGAAGGACTTCCAGGAATTGACCTATGAAGGCTACGCCCCGCATGGTGTACCGATTATGGTTGAGTGCGCCACCGATAACCCAACACGAACCGTGGCCAACGTGCGTCTTCATTTCTCTAAAAACGGTGGAAGCATGGGCAACTCCGGTTCGGTTGCCTTCTTATTCGAACGTAAAGGTGTTTTTAAATTCGATCCTGCCAAATTAAACCTCGATGAACTTGAGTTGGACCTGATCGATGCCGGGGCTGATGAGATTGAGCGCGGTGAAGATGAAACCATTGTGTACACTAAGTTTACCGAGTTTGGTCACCTGCAAAAGTATTTGGAATCGAAAAACCTGGAACCGAAAAGTTCTGAATTACAATACATCCCCACCACAACAAAAGAATTGACAGAAGAGCAACAGGACGAGGTGTTGAAATGCGTAGAAGCACTTGAAGGAGACGATGATGTACAAAATGTTTATCATAATCTGGCTTGATATGAAAAAGCTATTCCTCTCAACGCTACTGGTTACTGTTATGAGTTTCAGTATGGCACAAGATCATGAAACATACCAGGTATCTCTTTTTGCTCATGCTGGTGCCCCACTTGGTGATTTAAAAGATCTGGTGGGCGGATCTGCTATTGGCACCGGATTCAACGCACTTTTCAATCCAAAGGGAAAAAAGAGTTCTTCCCCGGTTTTTGTTGGGCTGGATTTTTCTTACTCAACCTTTGGTCGCGACAAGCAACCTTCTACAACAACAGCACCACCCTATAAAACCTCTTTTAATGATTACACCATTAGCGGAGCCATCCGGCTATTTACTTCACAGCGCGAAGTCGGCTTTACTCCCTTTATCGATGGACAGTTAGGAGCTAAAATTTTTAATACACGAACCAAAATTGACAAAAATCTTTTCCACACATTATTTAATGATGATCAGCCCGAGGTAATTAACACAACCAACGATGTGGGTTTAGGGTATGGCATTGGGGCAGGGTTTTATACCCGAAAAGCGTTGAATGAAAACGGAAACCGTGGTGTATCCTTTACCCTTCGCACCATGTACATCTGGGGTGATAAAGCGAGTTATGTTAAACGTGGTTCAGTAAACGTAGATAGTGATGGATTTGTAACCTTTGAAACGGCTTATTCTAATACCAATATGGTATTGGTACAATTGGGGATTGTTATACCTCAGTAAATAGCCAAGTAGCAACTCCACCTGATTTTGCCATCACTATAGCCCGTTCAAGCAAGCTAAGTGCTCTTCAGCCAGGCGCTCTAAGAGAAAAAGGGCATATTCAACGGGTAGGATGATCATACAACAAGCCATTCATTACCCCTTGTTAAGATTAATTATTATTTTGCCCTGTTAAATTGCTTTACCTGATGAACCTTGCCCCCTTGTTTAGGTCCTTCATGCTGATTTCCACCCTATTGCTAAGCTATTTACAGGCAGCAGGACAGGAGGTATATTCACTCGGGGTATTTACTGGGTTTACCATTCCCTATACCTGGGACGAAGGCATAAACAAAGATCCTCGTTACCGCATTAAGTACAATTTAAAATTTGCCCCTATTGGCGTCCATTACGGGGTTGATCGCCAGGGGTTTGGCTTTACGTTTGATCCCAGTGTTTTTGTAACGGGTCAGAACTTCAATGTGATCAACACCTCAGGTGGTGACGTTGGCGAAAGGAATATTGATTTGACCTTTGTAAACGTACCTGTTGGTTTTAAACTTCATATGATCGACATGTCCTTTTTCAAAGTAAGCTTTGTTGCATCTGCTGGTGTATCATATATGATGTCAGGCAAAGAAACAATTACCCACATGGATAGTAAATTGACATTTCCGCCTCAGGCTTATCCAAATTTACCTCCAGATTATATTGTTGAATATGATGGCGTGCTTGTGCCGAATATCAAAAACCTTGAACTTATCAATAAAAGTGATTTCAACCAGCTTCAGGTTTATGGTGCTATCGGCTTTCGGTCCGATTGGGATATCAGTGAAAACTACCGCATTTCGTTTGATCTAAGGGGATGCTATGGAATTTTTGATCCGCGTAAGCAAACGTATATCGACAAGGTAAATGCATACGAAGCAATTTATGATTTACCCGGAAACAGACGGGATATGTTTGCCTATATTACGGTAGGGATATCAAAAATTGTTGAAATTGATTCCAAGGAAAAACTCGCTAAAGTAAAACAGCGTTCCATGTCACAAAAAGGTCCGGTACAGTCTAAGTATCAGCACCTTCATAATTCAAAATCAAAAAAGAAGCACAGTCCCCCTAAAAACTGATATGGCGTTAAAAAACGTAGTGATAACAGGAGCAGGAGGAAACCTCGGGAGGGTTGTAGTAGAGAAATTTCTTAAGTCAGGCTTCCGGGTTATTGCTATTCTTTCCCCAGGCAAATCACTTGCTGGTGATTTCGCAGGAGAGCTATGCAGTTATTCCGTTGACCTCACCCGTGAACGTGATGTAAACGAGTTGACTGATGAGCTTATTAAAGAACATGGTAATCTGGACATTGCCATTTTACTGGCCGGTGGATATGCTCCCGGTAACCTTTCCGAAACATCGGACGAGGCGTTAAAAAAAATGTATTCCCGCAATTTTGAAACATCCTATTTTATCGCGCGGAATATCCATCAACATATGATGAGTCAATCAGCAGGAGGAAGAATGGTATTGATTGGATCAAAGCCATCCCTTAACCCCACGGAGGCTAAAAGTTCAGTAGCTTATGCCCTGGCAAAATCTTTACTCTTCCGTTTTGCTGAAATACTAAATGCAGAGGGTCAATCTAAAGGTGTGGTGACCTCGGTTGTTGTGCCTGGCACTATTGACACACCTGACAATCGTGATGCTATGCCCCACGCCAACTTCTCTACCTGGGTTTCGGCAGAAGATATTGCCTATGCTATCCACTACCTGTGCACTGAAAAAGGTGCTTCACTTCATGATCCTGTTCTAAAAATGTACGGCATCCGGTAGGTTAGTTTAAGGTGCAGAATATTTTTACAGGGCAGATTTGTAATTAAAGCTTGCGGGGCTATCTTTGCGACACTTTTTTTAGAACGGTCCGTTCGTCTAGGGGTTAGGACACCAGATTTTCATTCTGGTAACACGGGTTCGATTCCCGTACGGACTACAAAAAAACCACTGATTCCAGTGGTTTTTTGCTTTTAGGCTAATCCGCTGGCAAATTCCGCATCATAAAATCGCGGATATTCCCGCCCATGATTAAGTCTATTTCAACACCATTAAAACCTTGTCGCTGAAGAGCCGCCACCATATTAGGCAATCCGGCCACATCAAAATGGGTGCGAATGGCGCCATCAAAATCAGACCCCAATCCCACTTTATCCACACCAATTTTGTCAGCTACATACCTGATGCTGCGAGCAGTGGCCTCAGCATCAGTGCCGCATACGGCAGTCTCCCATAAACCTATTCCAATCAATCCATTTCGTTTTCCAATTTCCTCCAGGTGTTTGTCGGAAAGATTTCGCTGGTTATCGCACTCACCCTTAACACCGGTGTGGGAAACAATAACCGGACGATTCGTTACCTGAAGTACATCATCTATAGTTTCAACCGATGCATGAGCAAGATCAATAATGATCTCTAACTCTTCCATTTTGCGAATAAGATTTAACCCATCTTCTGTTAACCCACCCTTTTTCGTACCATGTGCTGAACCTCCCCATTCGTTGTCAAAGAAATGCGTGATGCCAATGTAACGCACACCGGCATCATAAAAAGGCTGAAGATTATTTACATCAGCTTCCAGACAATGAGCACCTTCCAAGCCTAACATACCTGCTGTAAGATGCTTATTGTTCCTCTTGTCAAGGATGTATTGTTCAAGTTCTGCTCTATTGGTGATTACCCTGAAATCTCCATTTGACCTGGTGGCAAAGTCGTGGAGTTGCGCACATTGCTGCAGGGCACGCGCCTTAAGACTAAACCATGTTTTGGGCGGACGCAACTGACCAAAACTCAGAAGGGTAATCTGATCTGTTCTATCATCGTTCTGTTCAATGTTTATTCCTTTCGGTACTTTACTAACGATGGTAAAAACCTGAAGTGCCATGCCTGCTTTTTGCATGCGGGGCAAATCAACATGTCCATACTTATGCAATCCGAAAAAATTGCGGTTCCATAAGAGCATATCACAATGTAAATCGGCTATAAAGGAAAGGGAATCATAACGGGAATTTTCTTCTACTGTAGAATGACTCACCGTATTCATGGATTTATCAAAATACGTTGCTACGAATCCGAAAAAGATTACTGCACCTATAAAAACCAAAGCTGCTAAACCAAGTAAAAACTTTTTCATTTTTGCTTATTCTACATCAACTGATTCTGAAATCATTTAACCGGATATCATCAACACCGTGCTGATCGAATGGATTCTCCAGTTGTTCCTGCACATTGTATAGTGATATCAGAATGAAGGTAGAAAACATAGACAGCGTATACAGAATCCAGGAGCTGTTGTTCGAAATACCCTCATGCAGCCTGTTGTACAATGCAGGGGTATAAATGATGGGGTAGATATAAATAAAAATCAAACAATACGCACGTATAGATATGGGCGTTCGGTGATGTTTAATAGCCACTACATTTTCAAACCCTTGATATACATCCTTCATGGAACGATAAATCTTTAAGGCTGTTGCGTTGCCAATATGATCTGTGTTCGTACGAATAAACTGGGCAACCTTGGCGGCCTCCTCCTCTACCTTTTCTCGGGAGCATGTATCACCCAGAAAGCTGATCAGGTAATCTGCAATGTTTCGAATCGTCAGCTTGATACCTTCCTTTCTCTCAGGATCAATTTTCCGGTTCTCCTGAAAACAGGCATCCACCGTAATCAGGCCTGCCTTAAAACGCGAAAGATGCTCCAGCGCTTTTTCCCTCCTTCTGAAAGCGCTGCGTATGGTGAACACCAGCGGAAAAATGATGGCAATACTGATCATGGCCAGATCAAAATTGTATTGAAAGTTATAGGCCAGGGTAACATAACTGACCGCAGCCGCCAGTCCAACTGCTAATCCGGTACGGGAGTTAATGATCGTGAGGTACTTATTCACACGTTTGAAATTTAATTTAACAACGTTAAATATAACCGATAAATCTTGTTACACACGAGATTTACCCGTTCAATCAGCACGTTGGAATTTATCTTTCCAAACCTTGGTTTTAAGGTGTCAACCTGTAATTTTGTCGCCTTCTAATACGCATATTTTAACCTTTCAATACCATGACTAAAATTGGAATAAACGGATTCGGACGTATTGGTCGTATGGCGCTTCGTGCAGCCATTAACCGCCCCGACATTGAAATTGTAGGAATTAATGATTTGTTGGATCCAGACTACATGGCTTACATGCTTAAGTACGATTCAACCCACGGCCGTTTTGAGGGTACCGTTGAAGTTAAAGACGGAAACCTGATCGTTAACGGAAAAAAAATAAGGGTTACCGCTGAGAAAGATCCGGCAAACCTGAAGTGGAATGAGGTTGGCGCTGAAATCGTAATCGAATCTACCGGCTTATTCCTTACCCAGGAAACTGCACAAAAGCACATTGCTGCCGGGGCAAAAAAAGTGGTAATGTCTGCACCTGCAAAAGATGATACCCCAACATTCGTAATGGGGGTAAACCATAAAAGTCTGAAGGCCGATCAAACTATTGTCTCCAATGCTTCCTGCACAACCAATTGCATTGCACCAGTAGCAAAAGTATTAAACGATAGCTTTGGTATTGTTGAAGGGTTAATGACTACCGTTCATGCCGTAACCGCTACTCAAAAGACCGTTGATGGTCCTTCAGCTAAAGACTGGAGAGGTGGCCGTGGTGCATACCAGAACATTATCCCCTCTTCTACGGGTGCAGCAAAAGCGGTGGCATTGGTTATCCCTCAACTGAAAGGAAAGTTAACCGGTATGTCTTTCCGTGTGCCAGTGGCCAACGTATCGGTAGTTGATTTTACGGTTAGATTGGAAAAACCAGCTTCATACGAACAGATTAAAACCGCCATGAAAAATGCTGCCAATGGTGAAATGAAAGGAATTATTGGTTACACCGAAGATGATGTAGTATCTCAGGATTTCAATGGCGATGCCCGTACATCAATTTTTGATGCTAAGGCCGGTATTTCGCTGAATGATCATTTTGCCAAAGTAGTTGCCTGGTACGATAACGAATGGGGTTATTCCAACAAGCTGATTGATCTTGTACAGGAAGTGGCGAAATTGAAGTAAACCACTTTTAAAGCATATTGATTAGGGCTCCTGCAAATGGGGCCCTTTTTATTTGAGAACCCAGCATTTTTAAGGACTATTTGAAGGCTTTTTACGTTTTATCCGAAATGAATTAACTTCATACTATGGCCGATTTTTATCAGCTGCTTGGCATTGACCGCTCTGCGAACTCAACCCAAATCAGGGCTGCCTATAAAAAACTGGCCTTCGATTACCATCCCGATCTTCATCCGGGGGATGCCCATGCTGAAGAAATGTTTAAGGCTATAAATGAAGCGTATCATACCTTATCCGATCCGCTAAAAAAATCACGGTATGATGCCCGCATAAATTCGTTTCAATCGTATTCAGATCATACAGAAAATTATTGGCGTGAAGTTCAACGTCAGCGCTACCAACGCTGGAAGGCCAGTCAGGAAACCCGATACAAGTTTGATAAAGACTATTTCAGAATTCAAGGACTTGCGTTTCTTACATTCCTCATCATTGCAGGATTTTGTTTTGGTCTTGTCCACACCATATCCTATTTCCATGAAAAACGACAAGCGGAAATCGATGAGAAGAACAGAGTTCTCGTTACTGAAGTGTTTTCGCTCTTTCAAAACGGACAGGTTGAACAAGCCTTTTCCATGATCAACAGTTTACGCGAACAACACCCGGTAGAGTTTCGGTTTTATGCAGCTCACGACAGTTTATTAAACTCTGTTCGTGGCAAAGCTGACCACGAATTTCAAGCCGAGCATTTTTCTGAATCATTACAATTCCTGGAAATTCTTAAAAAGCAGGAAGTACCTGTACGGATGGAAACCCTGCGGAAGCTTGCTATATGTGAATATCACACCGGTGATTACGCACAAGCTATTCAGTCCCTCAAACACATCTACAATCAGCAACCCTGGAATCTCGAAGCACTTTACCAGATTGGTGCGATAAATTTAGTTAACCTCCAAAACAATGAAGAGGCGTTAACCTATTTTACATTAGGCAAGGAAATTTTTAAAAAAAATCAGACCAGTATTTACGGTAAGGCTTTTGAAATTGTTATGAACCCGCGGGATGCGCCTGATATTTATTACCATATTTTTGAAGGACGTGCCCGTGCCAACATCAACCTGAAAAACTTTCATGAAGCGGAGACAGATTGTAACTGGGCCATCTTTCTGCGATCAGAGAATGCCCTCTGCTACAAATTACGGGTTATTGCCAAGGTAAATCAAAACATCACACGCGGGGTTTGTAATGATCTGGCTATGGCCATTAAACTAGGCGCTGAAGACACTGCAGTCTTGAAGCAAAAGTACTGTCCGAAATAACTACCTTTGTTATCTTATGGAAAACTCCTCTCATCCAAACTTCTCTGCTGAGCAGTTAAACTCGGTGAAGAAAAGTTATTTCAACATTCTGGGACTATTCCTGCAGCACGAAAAAATTGAGAGCAGATTTCTGCGTTGCCTTTTAAAGTGGGGTATCCAGCTAAATCTTCATACTAATGACCTTGTTCGAAGTAATCTTGATCTCAACCAGCTTTCCTTTAACGAGCCCCGCGAAAAAATCGAATCGCTTTATCACCTGGTTTACCTGATCAACCTGGACAACGTAGTGGAAGATGTAGAGTTGGAGGTGGCCACACGCTATGCCGAAAAATTAGGCTTTGCGCCCGAGGTGGTGGGAGAATTATTTAAGTCCATTGCCACGGTTGCCTACGATCAGGACTACCCGGAAAATCTTCAGAAAGAAATCGAAGACTTTATGAAGATCTATAAGGCAAATCAATAGCTACATGTAAGTAAGTGTGCTCTTTTGTCGATTAGCAGGAATTCTTCCCCTCGTTTTGTTAGCACACTGTACTTGTGTAAACCCATTTCGTCACATTAACCTATGCTTTTTACCATTGTCCGGAATTAACTCCGCCTAAGGCATCCGTTTGGCAATCCCTTCTATAATAAAACGAATGTAGGATTTTGCCTCGCATTCGCAGGTTCCCCTCCTCTCAAACATTCAACTTTGTGAACAAGATTTTAAGAACAGACTGAACAGGGCATGATGAAAGAGGTAGACTTTAAGGAAATTGCAAATGGTCAGATTACATCCCGGCTGAAACAGGTGGTGGTTCTCATCCTGATAATCGTGATCGGGATACTTATTTCCAGTTCATTACAGGCACAAACCCCGAAGCATAAGGTGTATAAGGCTAAGGCTATGTGTAACATTTTGCATAAAAAACGCACGAAATCAGACTCAAAAAGGGTGTTTGTTTCAGCCAAAAAGCCCAAATACAAGCCTATGGCCGAGATGGAAGCACCGGCAGCTGCACGTGTAGGAAATCAAAATGAACGGCAAAATAAGGCGTCTAACCGCTGAAATTTGACTTTAAGCTGCACTTTAATCGAGTAGCACCAACTGGTTAACAGTCGAAATGATGAGACAAGAATACCCGTGTATGATTTCAGGATAACCTGACGAGTGGGCACTCCGGTATTTGGCCATTTTTATAGCACGAAACAACTTCCAAAGGTTATGACAACAACGAATACAATTGGAATAGAGAGCAGGATCCTTCACCGGATGAGAAGGGTAATATTTCTGGTAGTTGCTGTTGCCGTAAGCATCTTATACACCCTCATTATAAATCCTTAACCGGATTGACCAACCCCACATGTCACTAAAGAGTCCTGATGAAATCGTCAGGACTTTTTTGTTGATAGCCCTATGCATAGTTTTAGGGCATGGATTTCAGTACTCATGTTTTTCTGAATAACCTGGCGCAAACCACTCAGCAACCGTATGGTATATCCATTGAAAAGGCTGAGGGTATTTACCTGTATGCTCCTGACGGAAAACGCTATACCGACCTGATATCCGGAATTGCGGTGAGTAATATTGGTCATCGTCATCCCCGTGTGATTCAAGCCATCAAAAACCAATTAGACAAGCACATGCATGTGATGGTGTATGGAGAGTTCATACAATCTACACCTAACCTATTGGCGGCCAAATTAACCAGTCTGCTGCCCGCTTCTTTGAATTGCTGTTATTTCGTTAACTCAGGCACAGAGGCAAACGAAGGAGCCCTTAAACTGGCTAAACGATTTACCGGGAGAACAGAAATTATATCGTGCAAAAAATCTTATCACGGAAGCACACACGGTTCGTTAAGCGTTTCCGGAAACGAGGTTAAGAAATCAGCTTTTCGTCCGCTCCTACCCGATGTTCGCTTTATTGAATTCAATAATGCTGAAGATTTGGTTCATATAACTGAACGAACAGCTTGTGTAATCATGGAAACTATACAGGGCGATGCAGGGGTGCGCGTTCCATCAAAAAGCTATTTGCAAGCCGTTCGCAAACGATGTGACGAAACAGGCGCCTTGCTTATACTGGATGAAATTCAGTGTGGCATGGGACGCACCGGTACCTTATTTGCCTTCGAACAATACGGGATTGTACCAGACATACTTACCTTAGCCAAAGCTTTTGGCGGAGGCCTACCTATAGGAACGTTCGTTGCCGATAAAAAGATTATGCACTGCCTTACCCACGATCCTCCACTCGGCCACATTACAACCTTTGGTGGAAACCCGGTTTGTTGTGCTTCAGCACTCGCAACACTTGAGGTTATCGAAGAAGAGAAATTAGTGGCAACCGTTGAGGAGAAGGGCAGGTTAATGGCGCAGCTGCTTCAGCACCCTGCCATTAAAGAGATCAGAAGAATAGGATTATTATTTGCAATTGATTTTGATACTGCTGAGCAGGTGAATCGAATCGTTGAATTTGGTAAGGAAGAAGGTGTTATCTGTTATTGGTTCTTATCGCACCCCAACAGTTTCCGAATTGCTCCACCGCTAACCATTACAGAAGATCAGATCAGGGAAGCCTGTAAGGCAATTGTCAGGGCGATTGATAAATCTTTGTAGAAGCCCACAATATTCCAGGGCCACAAAGGCACAAAAGCACACTAAAAAATAGAGCTAAAGCTTTTCGATTACCAGGTTGTGATTGGTATAGATGCAGATATCCGCTGCAATATTCAGGCTTTCACGTACGATTTCTTCAGCCGATAAAGCAGGGGCATGTTTTTTCAAAGCCAAGGCTGCTGCCTGAGCATACATAGCCCCTGAACCAATGGCGGCTACCTCATTTTCAGGCTCCAGTACATCGCCTGTACCTGAAATGATCAGTACCTCTTCCTTATTTACGGCTATCATCATCGCCTCAAGTCTGCGTAAGTAACGATCCATGCGCCAATCTTTCGCTAATTCAATGGCCGCACGTTTTAAATTGCCTCCGTAGGAATTTAACTTTTCCTCAAACCTATCGAGCAAGGTAAAGGCATCGGCCGTGGAACCTGCAAAACCAGTGACTACCTTGCCATCATGCAGTTTACGGATTTTTTTTACGTTGCCTTTAGCCACGTAATTGTTCATGGTGGCTTGTCCATCAGCACCAATGGAAACCTGTCCATTGTGCCTTACTGCCAATACAGTTGTTGATTTTATCTTCATGAGGCTAATAAAAGTCACCCTACGACTTAAAGTCGTAGGAGCACTAAATATGACTGAAAAATTAAATATGCTGGGCCATTATTTTAATGGGGTCTTCCAGCAACTCCTTTAAGGTTTTCAAAAATGCAGCACCAATGGCACCATCTACAGCACGATGGTCACATGAAAGAGTCACTTTCATTACATTACCAGGCACAAGCTGACCATTTTTTACTATAGCAGTTTCTTTAATACCGCCCACAGCCAGAATGCAGGCATCAGGAGGATTGATGATCGCTGTAAACTGATCGATACCAAACATACCCAGGTTGGAAATAGTAAACGTACTTCCCTCCCAATCACTGGGCTGAAGTTTTTTATCGTGCGCTTTTTGAGCCAGTTCTTTTACCTCGGCTGCGATGTGCGAAAATGTTTTGTTATCGGCAAAGCGAACTACCGGAACAACCAAACCATCTTTAACCGCTACCGCAACACCAATATGCACATGTTTATTCTTTCGGATTTTTTCACCCAGCCAGGAAACATTAACATCTGGGTTCAGGCGAATAGCCATGGCAGCAGCCTTCAGTACAATATCATTAAAAGAAACTTTCACCGGACTGATTTCATTGATACTCTTGCGAACATCAATGGCCTTATCCATGTTGATTTCCATGGTCAGGTAAAAATGAGGGGCCGTGAATTTACTTTCGGCCAACCTTCGGGCAATGGTTTTGCGCATTTGTGAAACCGGTATCTCCTCAAAGCTTTCCTCAGCAACAATAGTAGGCAATACAAAGGTTGAACCTTTTGCTCCTGAGCCTTTGAAGTTTTCCACATCACGTTTGGTAATCCTGCCCTGATCACCAGTGCCCGGAATGCTTCGGATATCAAGACCCTTCTCTTTGGCCAGTTTCTTAGCCAGCGGAGAGGCTTTAACTCTGCCATTGCTGGTTTGAACAGGTTGAGGAACCGACACCGGAGTTGATGATTTTACAGGTTGTGTGGATGCTGGTGCACTTGTGGTGGATGGTGCTTTTTGTTCACCGGAAGATTTACCCTCGTGTGCTTTTAATAACGTTTGCCAATCTGCTCCCTTCTCTCCGATGATGGCCAGCACGCCATTAATGGCAACGGGTTTACCAGCTTCGGCACCTATGTAAAGAAGTGTACCGGTATTATAGGATTCAAAATCCATGGTAGCCTTATCCGTCTCAATTTCCGCAAGCAGTTCGCCCGATTTCACAGCATCACCAATTTTTTTATGCCAGGCAGCAATAACACCTTCGGTCATGGTGTCGCTCATTTTTGGCATCAATACAATCTCTGCTTTTATTCCTGAGGTATCGATAGTCACCGGCTTTGCCGAAGCTTCTGCCTTTGGTTCTTCTGCTTTGCTGCCACCGCTGTCGGCAGCCTGTCCGGCACCTTCTAGCAGGGCTTTATAGTCCTCGCCCTTTTTACCAACAATAGCGAGTATATCGTTCACCTTAACAGCCTCACCCTCCTTTGCCCCTACATATAAAATAGTGCCCTCGTTAAACGATTCATAGTCCATGGTGGCCTTGTCGGTTTCAATTTCGGCCATCAGTTCCCCCGACTTCACGGTGTCGCCCACTTTTTTATGCCACTTGGCAATAACGCCCTCCGACATGGTATCACTCATTTTGGGCATTCGTACAATCTCAGCCATGATATTCTTTCAGATTACGGATTATTAAAGGAGGTCAAAAATAGGGCTAAATAAGTCGATATTCAAGGGAATCAGGGACACTAAAATCCAATGGTGCCAAGTAAAAATTCAAAGTTTGTCACGGCAGGTTCGATGCCATACGTATACCGAAAACCAGCGTTAAACTGGTCGAGTAAGCGCATAAAATTAAAATCAAATTTTACCTCACATCCTACGGTGAGATAAGTACGACTAACAGCCACATTAGGCGCCTCAGAACTTCCAAATCCGTAATCAACGAAACCGTTGGCTCGAACTCGCTGAATGTTCAAGACAGGACCCATCGCCACATCAGGATACCAAACCGGCAAAGTGTAGTTGGCAGACATTGAATAAAACTTTTGGAAACGTGCAACAGACACACCTCTCGGCAACGGAATTTGATTGTTAAATAGATAGTTGTTAAGATTATTTCTCACATCCGAACCGATAGGATAATCAGTTCCCTGAAACCCCCAATAGCCCCACAAAGAATGGTGCTTGAACAATCCTGGGAAATACATTACAGTATAAAATGAAAACTGATTACCCGAAAAATCTCCTCCATAAGGTGTAGCATACCAATTCATGTAAACTGATTGACCCCATTTACTGTTGATATCTCTTCGGTTTTGTTTCAATAATCTGTAAGCTGAAAAACTAAAACGGTTATAAAGCAAATTACCATTATCCTGATAACTTCGAAGAAAGTATGCTCCACTGTCATAAGATGGTGTTGGAGGTGTTGATGGCCCGCTCCGAAATAAGAAAGGAATAAGCCTGCTGTTATTGAGATCGTTGCTATAATCCGAGACCTGAGTATAACCAACAAAGTTGCCAAAAGTTACATTTCCAAAGTATCGCGACTGTGTAGTAATTAATGGAATACGAAGTCCTACTTCAAGATTCTTTTCCTTCCACTTAAAATTAATATCATCTGAAAAGTAAAATGTTCTGATACTATCAACACTAACAGTATCAATAGCCTGAAAAATCAATGATTCTGTTGACGATCGGTTTCCGAATTTGAAATCTACATCGACAATAGGAAACCAATTCTGATAACTCATACCAACTCTCCAGGCGCCTGTTCGTTCATTGATATCATAAAGATAGCCCGCTTTCAGAATGGTAGTGCTTAATACATCCTGTGATGAAATTCCGATGTCAGCCTGGGTAAGTCCTGTGTTGAAATACGCCCCCCAACTGTACGGATTGAATACACCAGAAACTTTTGAATATTTCTTAGCGCCAAATGCTTGCTGAGGAATACTGTCAAAAAGATTAGGCCTTCCCTCCTGTTGTGTAATGATCTGAAAGAAAGATTTAGGATCAGGTTTCGGAGCAAAAGTTCGCCACAATGCCGGATCAAATGGAATAGCCACCACATCCATTCCATCGCGGGTTTGTTCATTGTAATAGATTGCTTTTAAATCAGGGGAAACAACCGGATTGTAAGCACCATATTTACTGTTGGTGACTTGTAGTCGCTCTCCATTCTTTATGTCAAGAACATAAATATTGTCGATACCCGTAACCGGTGAGTTGTAAAACAGGTAGTCACCGACCATCACCGGGTGACCGATGTTTTCCTGAGAATATGGAATCAATTCAGTTTCCTGTTCACTGTTTTCTTCAAACACAGAAACGGTTCTACCTTGCCGGGTTGTTTTTAAAGCCACGATTTTTTTTCCTCCATCAAACCATCGAGGCATAGAGTAAAATGCGTGTTCCGGATTAGGAAGTTTTTTCAACACAATACCGGCAGTGTCCAACACCACAAGGTTGGTGTTATACTCGGTATCAGTTTCTACTGTTACGATTTTTTGCTGATCGGGTGAGATGGACGCACTTGCATAGCGGGTCTTCTGTGTAACAACCTTAAGTTTTTTTTCTTTTACATCGTACAACTTAATAACTGAATAGGTTTTCATTCGCCAACGCGGATCAAATCCATACTCGTTCCATACTACCAGATTTCCTTCCGCTGAGAGCATGCCTGTTCCATTTACCACGCCAGGAATAAATGACTTCTTCTCTGCTCCATCCTTTAAAATTCTGAATTGAAGTATATCGCCAATACCGCGCTTCATAACCACTATACTTCCATCTTCCAAAAGCTGCGGATACATATAGTCGGTATAACCGGTTCTGGGTTGATGAGGTATTGTCTCGAATGATGTTAATGCTAAGGCTTCAACTTCCTCATTCCATTGTTTTGTCAGGTCATCAGCCATCTTTCGATAGAGGCTTGTGACATGCATACCCGTTTCCTTTTTAATTGCATTGGAGAATGTAAAAGGAATAAAGGGCATGCTCCAGGCACGACTGGTTACCTTATCCCAGATCATGGGGTCATTTGTATACTTCCGGAGAAAGCTTACCATTTGGTAACCAAATACATAATGATCAGGAATGTTGTGTTTATACGATCGCAAGTATTGCTTGTGGTAATTAAAATCCCTGCCTTCCAGCAGGTTTGTACGAAACACCAATCCAAAATTTGGAATACGGCCGCGACCTCCAGGTGTGAAAGCCGTTTCAGTAGCTACGGCATCGCCTTCCCAAAACCATTGGGGTACCGCAGTAACCGACATGGCTGCTAATGTTGCCGGACCAAAGGCATAGTATAGAAGTTTATTGAAACCCCGATTAGCCTTATCGAACTGTACAACATGTCGGTATTCATGCGAAGCCAGCTGATCAAGCCATTCGGTTGTTCCAATAAAATTATAGTCCTGTGGTGGCATGGTATAAAATTCCGATCGCCTGGGTATCAGGCTGACAAAACCATTGGAAATAGCATTCTGATTTTGAAGGATGACAGAAATTCTTCGTGTGCTTACATCCAGTGTTCTGGATTCCGCCTCACGAATATGCTCAAGCGTATTGGCCATTCGTTGAGCCTGTGCGTCAAAACCCGTTGGATAGAGAATACGAAAGTTGGGTGTAGTGATTTTTTGCCACTTAATCGCAGGCGAATTATTGTTCAACACCTCCTGCGAAAGAACAGCAGAAGAATAAAAAACAATAAACGCTAAGCACAGGAAACGCATCTGCCCACTAAATCGAAAGATGAAATATTAAACACTGATCCATTAAAAACAAGAAGAAAGCACTAAAACATTCAAATTCTGTACATTTGTTCTGATCAATCCTTACATGCTCCGGAAAATCAAGGATTTATATAACGAATACAAACCTTATATCAGGGTAGATTTGATTATGTACGGTGTATTGATTCTACTCATTATTATCTACTTTATAGTCAGTACAATCTGGTAAGTCAATTCTTACCCCAATATCTCACGGATGTTTTCCTTTATTTTTCCGGCCAGTTCATCGGTTGGTAAATCATTTACATCACGACCGAACGGGTCTTCAATCTCTTCAGCAATCAACTCAACACTCAGCAATACAAAAGAAATCAGGAGTACGGTTGGAATGGTTACATATTTAAATGTGGTAACAAAGCCGAAGGGTAACGTAATGATGTAGATAAAAACGAATTTCTTGATGTACATGCTATACGAGTACGGTATGGGTGTGTTTTTTATACGCTCGCATGCCCCGATTATGTCAATAAAATCTTTTAATTCCTTATCCAGCACAAAGAACTGATCACCGGTTAGCTTTTTCTCTTTATATAAAGCGTTGACTTTACTATAGAGCATGCCGGCAAGAGCATTGGGTTTGTGATTCACTTTCTTCAATGAATCAATAAAATTCTCATCCGTTACTTCCAACTCAGAAAGTTGAACACCTTTACGCAAATGCTCCTTTGAGGCATACACAAAATTGGGAATCATTTTAGTAAACCACTCACGGTTTTCCTTGTCGTGCTGATCAAGGTAGGCGTTCAGTTTTAACGCAAAGTTTCGGGTACTGTTTACCATGGAACCCCACAGCTTTCTACCCTCCCACCAACGATCGTAAGCGCTGTTAATCCTAAACACCAGGAATAAACCCAGCACAATACCCAAAAGCGAGTGAAGGGCCGTAGTACTGGTAAACTCATCCTTTTCCGGGTGAACAATTTCCAGTATAATATAACATACTGCGCTGGTGAACAACACCATAAAAACCAAGGCTGGCAACAGGGTTTTCATAACAAACCGGCTGTAAGCATGAAAGATTAATGCAAACCACGACTTGGGATTATACTGGATCATTTCCTTTAAAATAAGCCCCAAATAAAGCCTAATGTGAATTCAATTCCAATTTGAAACTTTTCGTGGCGGCTTGCGTTATTTGATTTAAAATAGTATCTTTATAATATCATTTTAATATCATATTTATGAGCAACGAAAAAGAGTACACTCCGCTATCCGGTTACATCATGTTGTTAACCGTGCTGATTCTGTTAGGGCTGGGCATTTGGGGTTTAATTGCCATGCGTAACCCGGTATTTATCTGGCCCCTGGCCATTGCTTTACTCCTTATGCCCGGTTTCTTTTTCATCAATCCCAATGCTTCCATGGTTTTGGTTTTGTTTGGCGACTACAAAGGAACTGTAAAGCGCAATGGCTTTTATTGGGTTAATCCATTCTTCAGCAAAAAATCCATTTCATTACGTGCACGTAATTTCGATAGCGAGAAAATAAAAGTGAATGATAAGGTGGGGAATCCAATTCAAATCGGTGTGATACTCGTTTGGCAGGTTCACAATACCTTTAAGGCTGCTTTTGAAGTAGACAACTACGAGAACTTTGTAAAAGTACAAAGTGACTCAGCAGTGCGGAAATTAGCTGGGCAGTATGCTTACGATAACTTTGAAGAAGACAGCGAAATGACATTACGCTCAGGCCACGATGAAATCAATCATTCGCTGGAAGAAAATTTGAGGGGCCGATTGGATATGGCTGGTATTCATGTCATTGAAGCCCGTATTGGTTACCTTGCGTATGCTCCTGAAATCGCGAGCGCTATGCTACGCAGACAACAAGCTACTGCCGTGGTATCAGCACGTTACAAAATTGTGGAAGGTGCTGTAAGCATGGTGGAGATGGCCCTCGAACACCTTTCCAAAAAGAACATAATTGAGTTGGATGAAGAGCGTAAAGCCGCCATGGTGAGTAACCTTATGGTAGTGCTTTGTGCCGATAAGGATGTTAGTCCGGTGGTAAACACTGGTACATTACATAATTGATAACATGCGCATTACTTCTTACATAGAAGTTCAACGATTTAGCCAGGTGCGGTGGCTTTGGTTTGTGCTGATTGCCTTGCTGGTTGCTGAACTTCTCATTTTTGTACCCGTGTTGGATGAGAACGGAAACAATGCAGCCCTTCTGCTGATTTCGTTAGCCGCACTTCTGCTTCCCATGATCCTGATTCTTTTTGTATTCAAATTCGAATTTACGATTGATGAAGAAGGAGTTCATTATCGCTTTATCCCAACGATAATCCGCTGGAAAACCATTTCTGCAAGTTCTATTGAATCCTTTCAGATAAAGGAAAAAGAATCATGGTTTGAAAAAATTCATTACGGTTTTCACCGGAACATCTTCAAGAATATTATTACCATCAATATTACCGGAAGTAAATACCTGGTAATATCCTTACGTAATGGCGGTACACTAAAACTAGGAACGGAAAATGGAGATTCAGTTGCCTACGAATTAAAAAAACTTCTAGAAGCAGACCACGAATAATTATGGCGCAGAAGAAACCATTTGTTTTACGCCTCGATCCGGAACTTTTAAAAGCCGTTGAAAAATGGGCTGCTGATGAATTTCGCAGTACCAATGGTCAGTTGGAGTGGCTGATTGCTAAAGCCCTCAAAGAGGCTAACCGCTTAAAACAAAAATAATTTAATATATCTGTCTCGGTTGAAATCCATGTGTCCGAAACCTATCTTTCAGGCCAAAAGTAGCCGATGCACTATGGGAAAGATAAAACTGTTGAAACTGGTTATGATTATTCTCTGCCTGACTGGGTACCTTACTGCCTCTGCCCAATCGGATTATGTTGTAATACCACAAGGCGATACATTAAAAGGAGGTAAAGTTGTCTTTTTAAATTATGGCGGAGATCAAAAGGTTCAATACACGGATCAAAATAAAAAGCGCACCATTTATACCATGAAACAAGTGAAGGCATTTCAACTGAATGATGAAATCTATCACCTGGTAAAACATAATGATCGGTACGCCTACCTGAAACTTATAACCTTTGGCTATCTAAGCCTATATGCATATCAAATGAATGATCGCCAGAATTGGGATGGTCGTTACCTCTACAAAAGAGATGGAAGAGGTATGGAGGTGCCCAACATTGGATTTAAGAAAAGGATGCTGGAATTTTTATCGGATTGTGAAGAACTAAGTGATGATATCTCTGGTGGTGACTTAGGCAGGGGTGATCTGTTGGAGTTAATAAACAAATACAATGGGTGTATTGAACAACGAACCGCACTATCTGGCATTGCCCAGCAACAAAAAATAATTTCAGTACAAAAAGCCGCCACCTGGAATGAGCTTGAAGATAAAGTTAAATCCACTGAAAATTTAAACGACAAGGAAACTGTATTGGAAATGATTTCAGAAGCCAGGTCTAAAACTGAAAAAGGCGAAAAGATTCCGAAATTTCTGGTCGATGGACTTACGAAATCTTTAGAAGGAAATTCTGAACTTCAAAACTCATTAGCCGAGGTTTTAAAAGCCATTAATCAATAGATTATCGGTTGATTTTTTCAATAAAGGAAACGATTTCCTTTTTGTTCTTAACCATTATAAAAACAGCACTAACCAATACCAGCAAAGCATAAATAAACAATTGGCCGCCATCATCTTTTACTTCAATTCCTAGTATTGCAAGATGCATAACTATTGCCCCAGCCATTATCCCAAAAGCCAGTACAGCTCCTAACCAGGCGGTAGCGCTAACAAGCAAAAGTACCGAAGCGATTAACTCTGCTATTCCTATACCATATCTACCCCAAGGCTCCATGCCCACGGTGGTGAAAATATAAACTGACTCTTCCGAGGCCGTAAACTTGAAATAAAGGGTTTGAATCATAATGATTGCTGCTACAAGCCTCGCACCCCAATAGATTATATTTTTGATATTCATGCTGTTAAGAACGCAGTCGGTTGGTTATAGGTTTGTCGGGCACTCGACAAAACTATGAATTCTACCACCTCATTATTTGTTTGGCAATTTATTTAACTTGAAACATGAAATCACTCCAGGTTAATCCAGCTATTGCGTCAGCTAAAACCTTATCCACTGAATTTTATACCAGCCCGCAGCATTATGAAGCCAGTAAGGAAAAAATTTTTTCCAAAACCTGGCACTACGTAGGCCATTCCGGTCAGGTAGCAAAAGCCGGCCAGCTTGCCCCAACTACCATACTGAGTCAGTTCATGGAGGAGCCGCTACTGCTAGCGCGCGATAAAGAAAAACTTCATTGCCTGTCGAATGTGTGTACTCATCGGGGTGCTATGCTGGTGAACTCACCCTGCCAGGTACATGATATCCGGTGCCCGTATCACGGCAGGCGATTTCAATTAAATGGACAGTTTCTCTCTATGCCCGAATTTAAAGAAGTTGAGAATTTCCCATCCGAAAGTGACAACCTGACGAACCTTCCTCTCTATGAAATAGGTACATTATTATTTACATCGCTAACCAATACCCTGACAGCTGAAGTATTTTTTAACGATATGCTTACACGGATAAGCTGGCTTCCACTGGATCAGTTCGTTTTTAAACCTGAGCGTACCAGGGAATATATTGTAAACGCACATTGGGCTTTGTATTGTGAAAATTACCTGGAAGGATTCCATATCCCTTTTGTGCATGCATCGCTGAACCAGGTAATCGATTATGGAAATTACACGACAGAACTCTTCCGTTATTCCAGTCTTCAATTAGGTATTGCCAAAAAAGAACAACTTGTTTTTGATTTACCCACTACCTCACTCGATTACGGAAAAAATGTAGGTGGCTACTACTTCTGGGTGTTTCCAAACATGATGTTCAACTTTTATCCATGGGGTCTATCACTCAACATTATCGAACCCCTTGGCATCGACAAAACCAAAGTCACCTTCCACACTTTTATTTGGGACGAATCCAAATTCAATAAAGGTGCCGGATCGGATTTAAATGGCGTGGAAATGGAAGATGAAGCCGTTGTAGAGAGTGTTCAGAAAGGAATTCGCTCACGCTTCTACAACCACGGAAGATATTCCGTAAAACAGGAGAAAGGCACACATCATTTTCATAGGCTTCTTGCTGAGTTTATGAATCCCGATAGTTGAAACCTATAATAAATCAATTCCGTTTGGTAATGTTATCTACACTGTAACATGATAAAAAGTATTGCCGTTATCGGTTCAACAGGCTTGCTAGGTAAGCCTGTAACATGCGCCCTTATAAATGCCGGATTTACCGTAAGAGCCTTGGTGAGAAATGTTAAACGTGCATCGAAAGAACTTCCGGAAGAAATTCAATTCGTAGAAGGTGACCTTAAAAATTCTGCCGATATAGAAAAAACATTTTCAGGTTGCGATGCCGTTTATATTAATCTATCAATAAAGGACATTGAAAAGCCAACCGATTGGCATACCGAAACAGATGGCTTAAAATTAATTATTGAAGCAGCCCGCAAAACCAACATTAAAAAGCTGGCCATAATCTCCTCATTGGTACATTTTTATCAAGGCATGAATGGCTTTTACTGGTGGGCTTTTGATGTTAAGCAACAATCCATAAAACTTATAAAAGAATCAGGCATTCCATATACTATCTTTTATCCTTCCAGCTTTATGGAAAACTTTTACTTCAACTATAAGAAAGGAAAATACCTGGTGTTGGCCGGAAAATCTGAACATAAGCAATACTTTATTTCCGGTGCCGATTATGGTATGCAGGTGGCCCGCGCATTTCAACGGAACCCTCAGGAAAATAAAGAATATGCTGTACAAGGGCCGGAAGGCTTTACCACCGATGAAGCCTGTGCATTGTTTAAAACTTACTATAAAAAAGAAAACCTAACCATTGTGCGTGCACCAATCGGTCTGCTGAAATTTTTTGGCATGTTTGCGCAAGGGCTAAACTATGGGGCACATATTATTGAGGCCTTGAATAAATACCCCGAAAAATTTCAATCCGATCAAACCTGGGCAGAATTAGGGAAACCCGTTATAACCTTAAAGGAATTTGCTTCTAATCAATGAAATTCATAGTTGCATTGCTTATCCTTTTGCTGACAAGTTGTTCAAGTAAGCCAACAGAAGAGAGTTATTCAGCAAATGAAGTTAACGACCAGTCAGATACTGCTTTAACAGACCCGGAATACGCTCCTTATGAACTTTTGGATACCTGGGACTATAGTAACCTTTATGGATTCTACCTGCACGAAGGCAACATGAAAGGTTTCACAGCCTATATCGAAATTTTACCTGAAGGAAATGACCTTTCCTTTTCATTAACCCTTACCCAAAATTCATGCACCGGCCAGGCTGAAGGCAGCATTGGCATGGCTATCCATACCGAAACTGAGTACGGAGGCTTTTATGATAATGCCGATTGCCGGATGGAGTTTGTGTTCAACCTTGTTGAGAATACCATTCGTATTCAAGAGATTGGACCGTGCAGGCTACATGAAATGGGTTGCAGTTTTAACGGAACATACTTCAAGAAAAAAGGATAGCACCTCCAACTAGCTCACCCTAATTCTTGCAGATCCCAAATCCTTTTCTGATCATAGAAAATCATACCATCAGAAACGGTTAGCGGAGATCGAATATTATCTTCATAAATCTGGCCTGTACCCAATCCCTGTGGGAGTGTAGTTTCATAATTTGCTGTAAACTGACAAATAGCATTTAGTCCAATATTCGATTCCAGTGCAGAGGTAATCCACCAGCCAATGGAGCGCTCCTCCGCCAGGGAAATCCACTCTGCGCAGGAAACTAAACCACCATGAAGCGTTGGCTTAAGAATGATAAACTGCGGCTTTATGCGGTCTAACAATTTTATCCTATCGGCTTTAGCCTCAACCCCGATTAGCTCCTCATCAAGTGCAATGGGTATGGGAGATTTTTCGCACAATTCTTCCATCAAACCGAGACCAGGTTTAACGGGTTGTTCAATAGAGTGAATGTTGAAGCGGGACAGTGTATTTAATTTATGAATTGCCTCCTCCGGTTTAAATGCTCCGTTGGCATCCAGTCGAATAGTAATACTTTCCCGAAAATATTTACTTCGGATGTACTGAAGGATATCGCATTCCTTCTCAAAATTTAATCCGCCTACTTTAATTTTAATGCAACGAAAACCCGAAGCAATTTTAATGGAGACTTGCTGAAGCATGGAATCCAAATCGCCCATCCAAACCAAACCATTTATGGGTATAGGTATACCCGATACGAATGGGTTTGTGTAAATCTTTCGTAATCCACCATTTTGCAAATCCAGCAGGGCGGTTTCCAAACCAAAACGAATGGAGGGAAACCCGGGAGGAACAATTTTTTCAATATCCTTCAGCGATTGGAGGGTTGGCACACGCTCAATACATTGACTCAAAACCCCCTCAAAATCAGGGCGATCATCTACGCTAAGGCCGGGTAAAGGTCCGCATTCTCCTAAACCGAAAACTGCCGGATTTTCTACATCCCACAGTTTAATAAACCAGGAGGATTTATCCTTCATCCGCCCACGTGACGTACGGGCATCGAATCCAAAGTGAAAAACTTTTTTAATAAAATCTGCGCACAGAGGCATAACTTATTCAGAATTATTTTTTGATATCCTAACCTTTACCTCACCCAGTCCCTGCCTACCGGCAGGCAGGCTCGTACCTCGGTAACCTCTCTCCTGCAGGAGAGTGGAAGTGGTGAGGTGTCAATACTGTGATGTTTTAGAATTTCAGGATATTCCATATGACTGATTATTGAAGCGAAATTAAAAAAATATTTACCCTTATCTTTGCCGGCTTTATGAAGCCTCCTATTTCTATTCTTGATTACACCTATACCCTTCCGGAAGAAAGGATTGCTGATGTTCCGTTAGAAAACCGTGATGCTTCAAAACTACTGGTTTATAATCATGGCAATATAGAGCACAGCGAGTTCACCTCGCTACCCGATTATTTACCTACCAACACATTACTTTTCTTTAACAATACAAGAGTAATCCCAGCCCGCATTTATTTTCACAAGGAAACCGGTGCAACCATTGAAGTTTTTCTGCTTCAGCCTGCGCAACCTTCATCAATACTGGCTGAAACGATGCAAGCAACCAAATCATGCCAGTGGTATTGTACCATCGGAAATCTTAAACGCTGGAAAGATCAAAACAAACTCACTAAAAACGTTGATGGAGGTGTGTTGACAGCCGAACTGATAAATCGCGAGCAGGGTCTTATTGAATTTATCTGGTCGCCTGCAAATCTTTCCTTTGCAGAAATTATTTCGAAAGTGGGTATAACTCCGCTGCCTCCCTATATAAAACGAGACGCTAACAAAGATGATTTAAATCGCTACCAAACTGTTTATTCGCATCATGAAGGTGCAGTCGCTGCTCCTACTGCCGGCTTGCATTTTACTGAATCTGTGCTTAAAGAACTTGATACAAAAGGAATCAAAAAAGACTTTCTCACGCTGCATGTTAGTGCCGGCACTTTTCAACCCGTTAAAACCGAAAATGCGCGTGAGCACATTATGCACCAGGAACAGGTAATGGTTAGCGTGCAGAATATTGAAAACCTGTTACAGGCTGATTCTTTAATAGTAGCTGTAGGCACAACCTCGATGCGTACATTGGAGAGTCTTTACTGGTATGGCGTAAAACTCATGCATGATGAAAAAGCTGCTTTTGTTATTGATCAGGAAGACGCTTACCAAAACTATTCTAATCTACCCGATAGAAAGGAAGCCCTGACAGCCGTTATGAAGTATATGAAAGAAAATAAGTTATCAATACTTATTGGTCATACATCCATTTATATTTTGCCGGGTTACACCTTTCGTATATGCCGTGGACTGATTACAAACTTCCATTTACCAGGTTCAACCCTTATGTTGCTGGTAGCAGCTTTTGTAGGAGAAGACTGGAAAAAAATCTACCAAGGAGCACTGAATAATAACTATCGCTTTTTAAGCTATGGCGACAGTTCATTATTACTTCCATAAAAAAAACCCACTCTGAAATTTTGGAGTGGGTTTTAAACCTAAAACTACCTATTGCTTATATCGATCCCGCAGCCTGTACATCAATAATTCTTACCTCTACCCTGCGGCCCTCTTCTTTACTGGTTTCTGTTTTGGTGGCACCGTATCCTTTCGCCACAATTCTTCTACGAACGATGCCGCGGTGATTCAGGTAATTCAACACCTCAATGGCACGCTTGTTTGAAAGATCGCGATTCATTTCTTCACTACCTTCTTGTGAAGCAAAGCCTGAAATTTCAACACTTAATTCAGGATACTTCTTTAATAGTGCCAGAATTTCATCAAGCTGGGCATTGTACTGAGTTTTCAAATCACTTTTTGCCACATCAAAGTAAACTTTAACCTGCTTGGCCAATACTGTTTTATCATATGCGGCAGATTTCTTAGCGGTTTGATTCTTTTGCTTTTTAGCCTCAGCTGCTACTTCAAAAGTAGGCAGCGAAAGAATGGTATTTCCATCCACCTGCTTCTTCTCAAATTTACTTTCATCGGTTTCATCATAATAATAAACCCGGGTAGCCACTTCAAGATTTGGATTGCTGTCGTCAAAATTTACTTTATCCATTGTGTTAGTAAGATGAATGAGTTCCAGTACATAGTCTACGCCCTCATCATCACCGGCCGCCAACAAATCCATCATCATATCATAAATATCTACGTTGCCGCTTTGTGCCAGCTTGGCCTCGTGTGTTTTACGCAGATCGGCCTTTGAATCCTGATTGGTATTATAGAAAGCGTTTTTCACTTGTACTTCCTGGCCCACCACCACATCGAACTGCTTTATAGTTTTCAGATTGATCTGCTGAAACAATTCGTAGAAGTAATCCTGATTCGGAACATTAACGTTGATCGTGTAGGGTAAAAATCCTTCTGACTCAATGATAACATCATAGTTTTTAGCCGGTGGAAGAATGATCAGGTAATTTCCGGTTAACGGATCGGGATCATAAACGAAATCAAGTTTCTTATTGGTTTGATTATCTATTACATAAATCTTGGTGGGCATGGGCTTGCCGGTATCAGCATTTAAAATCCTTCCCTTAATCATGGTAAGCGGAATATTACCGGCATCTTCAGGCATATCGATGTAATAGATATCCTGAGCACCTTGCCCTCCTTTACGATCGGAAGAGAAGTAAGCGCGTGTTCCATCAGCGATCAACGTAAAATAGTTATCGTTGGCTGTAGTGTTAATGGGGTACCCCATATTCTCCGGTCTGGTCCACGAACCATTAATGTTTTTGGTCATAAAAATATCCCTGCCCCCCATGGTGCTGTGTCCATCGGAAGTAAAAAACAAAGTCTTCTGATCGGGGTGAATGAAGGGAGCATCCTCATTGTCTTTTGTGTTAACAGCAGGCCCCAGGTTAATGGGCTGACTCCAGTTGCCGTTGGCCTGCAGCTCAATCTTGTAAATGTCCATTCCACCCATACCACCCAGCCGGTCACTGGCGAAGTAAATTGTTTTTCCATCAGGCGTAATGCTGGAGGTTGTTTCCAGATGCTTGCTGTTCAAGGTTGAAGCAAAAATGGAAGGCTTAGACCAGGTATCGCCAGTGCGGTTTATTACAAAAATGTTTCCCGGGTCGGTAGCACCTCCCATAAAGATCATCATCTTCTGTCCATCGGCAGAGATACCTGCCGTGCCAACATTATAGTCGGATGTAATAGGTACCACTACAGGCTGTGACCAGGTGCCAGAGGTATTGTATGAAATATAAACTTCTTCAATAAACTTATCGCCCGAGCGGGTTTTACCAGTATTAGGCCGTAAAGCCGTAAAAGCCAGAATGCTCTCATCAGCCGAAACGACAGGATTGTACTCCGTATATTTCGTATTTACCCCAAATCCGAAACTATTCACCTTAACCTGACGTGGCACCGACATAAAAGCTACCGCATTGTGGCACATTGCAATGGCTCGTTCTGCCGTAGCAACAGCTTTCTTATCGGCTGCGGATAATTCTTTAAACTTTGTATAGGCCTCTATGGCCTTTTGGAGGTCTTCATTGCGCAGGTACAGCCCGCCCAACTCAAAATAAATCGAGGACGGAAGTTTTGCGCCATTTTTCAGGGCATACTCAAAGTACCCGATAGCTTTTGATTGCTCCGAAAGATCGGTTGATTTCTGATAACAAACGCCTGTTTTATAATGAGTTACAGGATCTTTGTCACCTGATTTTATGGCTTCCAGAAAGAGCGGAAGGGCTTGTTCGTAATTCTTTATGCTGAAATATTTTTCAGCTTCTGTAGCCGCCTTTGAGCTTTGCGCATAACCCTTATTTATAAACAGTATAAAGGTGAGCAGCGCGAGTAAGGCAATAAGAAGTCTTTTCATCACAAAATAAGAGTTTCGTTTTTTGATGCAATGCTACGACTGTCCCGAATCAGAAATTGGTCATTTTGGGCTGCAACCTTACAGATGAGAAGAATAGGAGCAAATTATGATTACCAAGCTCATTAAACCTTTACTTAAGGTAAGTAACGATAAATTGAAGAAGGCTAAAATTTTGGGAAGCAATAGGAATTAACCGGTAGAATACCGAATTTTAGGTAGGTTAGCCGAGTTCTTTGCTATGCTCAGGGAGGATGTGATGATGAATGGGGGGTAATTCTGGTGAAATAGTGATCTATATACCGGTCTAAAAAGACTTTGATGGAAAGTAAAAGAAGCCTGTTCAGTCGTTTGCTTGACCTTCAGGAAGGTGAAGAAGGCAGGGTTGCCCTACTCCTTATTATGAGCTTCTTTATGGGAGCCTTTCTGGCCACTTTTACTGTTGCCGCTCAAACATTATTCCTCAATAACTATAGTGAAAAAGATGATTTGCCCGGGGCTTTTGCCATAGCCGGAGCTTTTGGCATGGTAGCCACCATTGCTTATAATTTTCTGCAACGCAAAATCTCTTTCAGGATGCTCGCCATCCTTAGCTTACTGGTAATTATTGTGGTTACAGCCTCCATTGAATTTGGTGACCAGGTCTTTAACGATAAAGCCACCATTTATTACTACGGCTTTACGCAAATGGTGCCGTTTACCCTTATCATCCTGCTGGTTTTCTGGGGGGCATTTAACAGGTTCTTTAACGTAAGGCAATCAAAGCGCTTATTGGGTACAGTAGATCAGGGAGCCCTGGCCGCTTCGCTTATTTCTTTCTTCGCTATACCCATTATACTTCCAATGCTTCCGGGTGAAACCGAGGCTGACCAGGTTGAATCACTTTATACGATCAGTCTTGTCAGCATTGTTACTTTCACTGCTCTTTTTATTGTTCTATCTGTTCGCTTTGGCGGAGAACGTTGGTCATTGAAGACTGAAAAAGCAGCCAATATCAAAATTTCCATTCTAGACTTTTTCAAAAACAAATACCTGATCTTTCTGTCTGTATTTGTTATCATCTCCATCGTTGCGTTGAACTTCGTAGAGTATTCTTTCTTAAGTGTTTCTACACAACGCTTTAAACCTGAAGAATTGGCAAGCTTCCTGGCCTTATTTGAAGCTACCATCGTAATCTTTTCTTTCTTGTTTGATGTCTTTGCCTCCGAGAGGATTTTACAAGATTATGGTTTACGTGTAGCCATACTGGTTAACCCAATATTAATTGCCTTATTCACCATAGCGGCACTGATTATTGGCGTTGCCTTTGGCTATACACCCGAGAGCCCTTCCTTTACGATCTTTTTTGTGATGATCGCCATGAGTATGCTCTTTATTAACTCTACAAAAGAAGCCTTGGATGAACCGGCTTTTAAGCTTTATCAACTTCCTGTTGAAACCAATATTAAAATTGATGTTCAGACTAAAGTAGAAGGTGTTGTAACAGGTTTTGCTACCATGTTGGCGGGTGGTTTGATTTACCTGATTAATAAGGTTCAAATATTCGACTTCCTATACATTACATTATTTACCCTGCCTATTGCAGCCTTATGGTATTTTGTTGGTAACAAAATGTATTCGAGTTACCGTAAAACTCTTCAAAAAACATTGGTAACAAATAAATCAAAAGTTGAACACACCATTGAACAGGAGTACACAGTTGACCGTGTGTTGGAGAAAGAAATTAAGAGCTCTGTTGAAGATAAAGTTCTTTATGGCTTACGCCTGATGGAAAAAATTGAACCTGCCTTGTTTGAAAATGCCATTCTTGGATTAACGAACAGCAGTCACCAAAAAGTAAAAGCGTTTGCGCAGGAAAAAATCCAAACCCTGAGCCTTGATAAAGGCTCAGATATCACAAAATTAGCCACACAGGCTCATGGCTCGTTAGAAGACAGTGACCTGTTATCTATCAACCCGGAAAAGTTGATGAAGCTCAGCAAATCGGTAAAACCTGCCGATCGTATGCTGGCCGCTAAACTCTTGCGTAAACTTATCAGTCAGCGAACCATATTCATATTACTGGAATTATTGCGCGATGTTGATTATAAGGTTCGCCATGAAGCTTTGATTACTGCACGTAAAGTAAAACGCTCCGAAACCTGGCCTACGCTAATCGAACTTCTTTCCTCTCCCTCCTACTGTCATCAGGCTACGGCCGCCCTTATTGAGGCTGGTGAGCCGGCACTGCAAGTGTTGGAAACTGCTTTTCATAAATCCGGCCAAACCGATTTGGTTATGCTGCGCATTGTACAAATTATAGGACGGATTGGTGGCCAGCAGGCATTGGATTTACTGTGGAAAAAAGCCGACTATCCGGATAAACGTATTGTAAAACAGATTCTTTATTCACTCCGTTACATAAATTATCGTGCGAGCGGACGCCAGGCCCGTGAAGTGATGGACTTGCTGGAGGCTGAGATCAGCAAAACCATCTGGAATCAGGCTGCCCTGTATGAACTTCCACAAACAGAGCATTTTCAACTGTTACGCAGCGCCATCCGCGAAGAAATCCGGATAAACAACAACCAGATCACCATGCTGCTTTCTATTCTTTATGATCCGGAAGCGGTGCAACTGGTGCGTGAAAATATTGAATCAGGGGATCCGAATGGTATTGCCTACGCCATTGAACTGATGGACTTGTTTGTTGATCAGGACCTT
This sequence comes from Flammeovirgaceae bacterium UBA2366, assembly GCA_002344065.1. Taxonomy (GTDB): domain Bacteria; phylum Bacteroidota; class Bacteroidia; order Cytophagales; family Cyclobacteriaceae; genus UBA2336. The sequence goes on along the minus strand of DDTK01000015.1, from coordinate 376,880 downwards.
AAGCCGAAACTCTTTCCACTATTCGATGATATTCCAGTACCGCGTAAACTGGAGTTATTACAGATCTACTTCCCACGCGAGAATTATAATCCCGTTCAGGTAATCAACTACATTCTTAATCGCGACTTCAACCTTAATAACCGGTGGACAAAAGTGTGTGCGGCCTATACCTCGGCTTACATACCTGAGTTTCGTGTTAGCCGTGGATTAATAGCCCAGATGTTTAACCGCGATAAACTGCTGCAAGAAACAGCAGCCTGGGTTATCTACAACAAGAATAGAGAGGCTTACAATACCATTTCTGAACGACTACCTGATCGTGATAAACGCTACCTTGACTCGGCCATTGAAAACAATGAGTTATTGGATGGTTTGAATGATGGATTTTTTCTTGGCATTGAAATGATTATGTTCCTGAAACAACTACCTGAATTCAAAAATATAAGTGGTGTGTTGCTTGCCGACCTGTTTGATAAAATCATTGCCTACGATTTAAGCAAGGGTGAAAAAATTTCCTTCAACCCTGCAGATCAGAATAGCCCGATTTTTATTGTAGCCCATGGCGAAGTACAACTTAAAGAAGATGGTGTTAGTAGAATAACCCTAACCCCCGGGCAGGTATTTGGCGATTTGTTTAGTATCAACGGACAAGGACTCAAACTAAATTCAATTGAAGCCGTTGAACGCTCGGTGGTTTTTAGCATAAGCCTGATGGACTTCTATTTTGTAATTGCCAACCACCACGAATGGGTAGAGAAATTTATCCGTAACGTAACCGAAAAACAAGAATCAACACCACAAGACGTATAAACGAAAAACCTAATATACCCCGACATGAAGCTTGAAATTGATGTATTGATTATTTTTTCTGATAAGGACAATGAAACACTAAACGGACAGCAGGGCTGGATAACACAGTTTAAAAAATTTCTTGACCTGATGCTCACCCAGGTACTGGGCTCAAAACCAAACATCTTATTGAAGAGCGAGTATGATAACATGGCTTCACCAAAACTGGATAATGCTGCCACCTTGGTAAGTGTTCTTTCTTCTGATTTTATTCAATCTGGTCAGTGTCTGGATAACCTGGAAGCCTTTTACCAGGCGGCTGAAGCCAGTGGAAAAAATCGTAACCGGGTATTTAAGGTTTTTAAAAATCCACTTTCCGTACAAGAGCAACCACCACGCTTGCGCGAGTTAATCGGTTATGAAATGTACCAGCTCGATACTGAAACCGGTGAAGTACGCGAATACGCTGATTACTTCAGCTTCGAAGCCGAGCGTCAATATTGGATGAAAATGGTTGACCTGGCATACGATATTTATGACACCCTCATCCAACTGAAAGAAACTGAAATAAAAGCTGAAGTAAAGAATATCTTTAAACGTAAAACCATCTACCTCGCGGAAACAGGTCATGATCTCTCCGTTCAACGGAATATCATCAAGCGTGAACTTCAACGACATGGTTACATTGTAACACCAACCAAAACACTGCCGGGCAATATCCATGATCTGGAAAAGGTAGTGCGCAGAGACCTTGAGGATGCGCAACTCTCCATCCACCTTATAGGAAGTGCGTATGGCGAAATACCCGATGGCTCCGACCGCTCTATTGTTGAACTGCAAAACCGGTTTGCAGCAGAGAAAAGTCAGAAGGTTGGAAAAGATTTGTTTACCCGTCTGATCTGGATAAACCCCGTGTTGACAAACGCCAGTGAGCGGCAACGCTCGTTTATCGACAACATTAAACGTGACACCGAAGTGCAGGAAGGTGCTGAGATATTGCAAACACCCCTGGAGGATTTCAAAAACATTATGCGTGAAGAACTTCTCGAGGCAGACGAAAAGCGTGCGCTGGATGAAACCGGTGGCAAATCCATTTACCTGGTGCACGACCGGATTGATCACAACGAAGTAAAGCCATTGATTGAGGCTATTGAGAAGAATGGATATAAGGTGCTTATTCCCGGATTCGATGGCGAACTCCTTGACCTCCGCCAAAAGCATATTGACAACCTGCGCAACTTCGATGCGGCCATTATCTATAAAGGTAAAGTAAACGATCAATGGGTGCGCATGAAAGTACTCGACTTACTCAAGGCCCCTGGCTTTGGAAGGAAAAAACCAATCAAGGGTAAAGCCGTTTTTGCCGCAACCGGTGCAAATGTAAACCTTGATGCTTTCAAGAATCAGAATTTGCGAATCGTACAGGCCGATCCACGCGACACGGCTCAATCGATAAAATCATTGTTGGAAGAATTTAATAACTAAAAAGAAGAACCATTGATAAGTGTACAGGTAAATAGTTTGAATGTTTATACGCATAATTTTAGTGATTTTGTGCCTGCCTGGCCGGTAGGCAGGTTTTCGTGACGAGATTTTTTTGAATTCTACGCCACAAAAGCACAAATACATTAAGATTCACTAAACAAAATCTAACCTATTGACAACTGTATAAAACCTAAGTTCTGGTCTATAAAACTTAACGCAGAAACCGATGCCTCAATACGTTGACGAAAAAGTAACGGTACAAAATCCATTCCCTGGATTACGACCGTTTAAAATTGAAGAGAGTCATTTGTTCTTTGGTCGGGAGGGCCAGAGTGATGAAGTGCTCCTCAAACTTTCGAAGAACCGTTTCGTTGGCGTTATCGGTCCTTCCGGAAGTGGTAAGTCTTCGTTTATCTATTGTGGTGTATTACCGATTCTCTACGGAGGTTTTCTTACTGATGCCAGCCCCAATTGGGAAGTAATAGTTACCCGCCCGGGTGCAGGACCCATTGATAATCTGGCCGAATCATTATTAAAGAACAATCAGGAATATCTGAACGCAGAAGTTGAGGAACAAAAAATAAAACGTACCATCTTCTCAACCTTGCTGCGTAGCAGTTCATTGGGTTTGGTTGAAGCTGTTGAGCAATCGCGTAGATCGGCTGATGTGAATTACTTAATCTTAGTCGATCAGTTTGAAGAACTCTTCCGCTTTAAGGATAGCACCGATCCGAACTCGGTAAATGAAACCCTGGCCTTCGTTAACCTGTTGATGGAGGCCGTGAACTATCCGGACGCACCCATTTATGTGGCCATAACCATGCGTTCAGATTTTATTGGGGATTGTGCCCAGTTCCCTGAGCTTACCCGCAAAATCAACGATAGTCACTACCTCATTCCACAGTTAACCCGCGAACAAAAACGAAGGGCTATTGAAGGCCCCGTAGCTGTGGGTGGCGCAACCATTACTTCGCGACTGGTACAGCAATTATTGAATGATCTTGGCGATAATCCCGATCAGTTGCCCATTCTGCAACACGCCCTCATGCGCACATGGGACTACTGGAGCCACTACCGCGATTACGAAGAAGAACAGGTTGACTTAAAACACTACGAAGCGATTGGCACGATGGCCGAGGCGTTGAGCATGCACGCCAACGAAGCTTTTGATGAACTTACAGAAGCACAGAAGCATATCTGTGAAGTGATGTTTAAAGCCATCACCGAAAAACGGGGCGAAAACTTTGGCATTCGCAGGCCTACACGTTTAAATGAAATTGCCGCCATTGCCGATTGCTCGGAGGAAGAAGTTGCCGGAGTGATTGAAAAATTCCGTGAGCAAGGGCGTTCCTTATTAACACCAGCCTTTGGCACTCCGCTTACCTCAAAATCCATGGTGGATATTTCGCATGAAAGCTTAATGCGGATTTGGGTGCGCTTAAAAAACTGGGTTGATGATGAAGCCGATGCAGTACAAATGTATTTGCGCCTGGCCGAAGCCTCAGCACAATATCAGGTTGGTAAAGCCGGCCTGTGGCGCCCACCCGATTTACAATTGGCATTGAACTGGCTGGCGAAGCATAAGCCTACTTTAGTTTGGGGACAGCGGTACAACCCGGCCTTTGAACGCACCATGATCTTTCTGGAGTATTCCAGGAAAGAATTTGAGACCGAGCAGCGAATACGTGAACTGGAACAAAAGCGCAAGCTGCAACGCGCAAGAGTTACAGCCCTGGTATTTGGTACGCTCACGGTAATTGCACTTTTATTTTTGGTGTATGCCTTTATTCAAAAAGCGGAAGCAGAGAAAAATTTGCAGTATGCCAAGGAGCAAGAAGCTTTAGCAAAAGCCAATGAAAAAGAAGCACGTGACGCCCAGGCTATAGCTGAACAAAGACGAGTTGAGGCCGAAGAAGCACGAGAAAATGAGGAGAAACAGCGTGAATTAGCTGAACTCAGAAAAATAGAGGCAGAACAAAATGCTGAGGCTGCTAGAAAAGCAGAAGCTGATGCATTGTTACAAAAAGGGCGAGCAGAAGCCAATGAAAAGACAGCTATTGCGAATGAAGCCCTTGCCAAAGCAAATGAAGAGAAAGCAGTTATAGCACGTGCCGATGCTACTCGCAGACGCTATGTGGCTCAGGCCAAAGCGATGGCGCTGCAGTCGCTCACACTTACCAGTGATGTGCAGTTGGAAGCCCTGCTGGCGCAACAGGCTTATCACTTTAATACCAACAATGGCGGATATGAGTTTGATACTGACATTTACAATGGACTTTATTTCGCGCTGAAAAACAAAACGGACAAAGAGGGCAAAGCCAACCCTCACCCACTTACCACCAGTTTAAAAGGTCATGATTTCGGGGCCGCACGTTCGTTGGTTACCCACGGCAAGGATGAACATATATATTCCGGTGGAAGCGATGGCAAGATCATCCGATGGACACACCGTAATAATACCTGGCAAGGTGAAACCTTGATTGACAAAGTCAAGCGTCCGAACTACCAGGTATACTCCATGGATATCAGTCCCGATGAAACCAAATTAGCCGCTGCAGGCCTCTATACCCTTGATGACCAAAACAATTACATTGAATTGTATGACCTGAACAACATGAAAGCGGAACCTAAAAAAATCACCGGCTTTACTTACAGCATTGAGGATGTACATTTCACACCCGATGGAAAGGGTTTGTTTGCCCGCGACAATGGTGGCATGAGCATAAAACTGGCCGACTTAAACACGGCAAAAGAAGTTGTTAAAGCTCCGGTAAAGATAAATGCTATCGACTTAAGCAGTGATGGAAAAAAACTGGCCGGTGCGGGTGATAATGGAACATTATTTATATGGGATGTTGCCAACAACTATTCCGTAACGGAAGTTAAAAATTTGGGTCGAAGTCTTACCGCAGTAGCCTGGCACCCTACCGAAAATCAACTTATTGTGGGTAATGAAGCGGGCTTGTTGCGTATTGTGCGCAACAACATCCTGGTACGTAACCTGCCCGGACATGATGGCCCTATTGAAAAAATTGTCTACAACCACGCGGGCAGCTTCTTTGCCTCAGCCAGTAAAGACCGCTCGGTGCGTATCTGGAATGTAAACCGCTTGACCGAGCCACCCATTCGATTATTTGATCATACCGACTGGATCTGGTCGCTTACATTTTCACCGGATGATGAACAACTTATGGTAGGCTTACAAAGCAGCAGCCAGCGGGTTCGTTTAGGCGCTATTGAAACCGAAGAAAGCATTCGCGCCTATCCAACAAAAATCTCCACCATGGCAAACATTCTCTGTGGTGAATTTATTGAGCGCAACATGACACCCGATGAATGGGCCACCTACGTTGGTAAGGATTTGGATTACGAATCGACCTGTAAAAATTTCAAACCCGGAACAAATTAATCTATGCAAAGAATTCTACTGATTATTTTATTCTCCGGAACCGCCTTACAAACGTGGGCACAATGCGCACAAACGTTGCGACTCGCACGGGCAACGTACGAACAAGGCCGCCTGCATGAAATTGAATCGCAACTTAAGGGCTGTTTAGAATCGCCTGAAAAAGGAGGTTTTGCCAAAGAAGAAAAGCAACTGCGGGTGGAAGCGTTGAAGATCCTTACCATGAGTTACATCTATTTGGAAGAACCCCAGAAAGCCGATGCCACCATGCTGCGACTAAAAAAAGCAGATCCTTACTACCGCCCTAATCCGGAAGTTGACCCGGCAGAATTTGTGGCGTTATACAGTTCCTATCGGGAAGAACCCGTGTACCGGATTGGTGTGCGGCTGGGTGTAAATTTCAGCCGACCCAATGTTATGGAACTGGTAAAGGTGGTGGAACCTGCGGTTGATAGTGAGTATAAAAGAGGTATAGGCTTCCAGTTTGGAGCCGGGTTAGACGTACCGATTATGTTGTTTAGTCAAAAGAACAAATGGACACTTCATGGTGAGTTATTATACCAGCAGAGAAGTTATGAAATCGATATTAAAGAAGATCGTAGCCCAGACCCTTCAAACCCAATATTGAATGAATTTGAAGGTGTTGAACGGCAAACAGCACTTTCCTTACCCATAACACTGGAGTATAAATTCCTGGAGAAAAAATTCAATCCTTACATAGCCCTGGGTTTTTCAACGGATCTGTTATTAAACAGCACGCTAACGGCCGAACGTAAACGCTTCGAGCAACCCGGAGTGCCTGAGGGTGGATTTGACCCCGAACGTGAACGCATTAACCTTAGCGCCTTAGCTGCGGCCGGTGTTAAACTACCGGTAGGCCCGGGCTTTATTGTTTTTGAAGTACGTTATGCGCATGGATTAACCAATATAAGCTCATCCGAAACGGCTTATGCCAATCAATCGCTTGCATTAGATTACGGGTATGCAGACTCTGTATTTAAGCTGTCATCCTTATCGTTTGCCGGTTCCTATATCTTCAATAAGCACAATCCTAAAAAGATCACACGCAAAAAATGAAATACATTCTTCAAATCATCGCAAAAATAAAAAACACGTCAATGCGAGTTCCCGTGCTGACAACAAGATTTTTGGGATCGTCTCTATCCATAGCATTCATTTTTTTGATTGCTGCCTGCACTAACATGGAGAATGCCGAACTCTCCGAACGCACTACCTTCATCAAATTGTACAGCGGTATCCGAGGCATTGAGGCAGCTGCAGCCGAACTTACCGATGACGGTTACATTGTGTTGGGTAATATGACCATCTCCCGCGACTCCGTTTTAACGGTTGTTTTCAAAACCGATAAACGCGGAAACCGCACTACACCCATTCGTTATTACCAGGGTGGTTCAGGCAATGCCATTAAAGCGTTGCCTAATAATCAGGGTTACATCATTGTAGGCGAACGCATTAAAACTGACCCTGGTGCATCGCAAACCGATAACATTGATATAATCTCTGCACATATGCTGCACATCAGTAACGATTTGGATAGCATTAAAACCCTGTATCGCAGAGATGAAACAACTAATATTATCAAAACTGATTATAGCGGAGTATCGGTTACCATTACTCCAAACAATAAAGTTGTTGTTCTGGGTACTTACCAGGAAACTTTGTCCACACCGGTGCGCCCCTACCTTCAGCAATTCAATGCATCCCTTACAACAGAAGAGAGTTACATTGAGTTTGCGTTGCTTCAGCGCAGCTATCGAAATTCAAAATCGATTCACTACCTCAATGGCAACTTCGTGTGGGCAAGTTCCATTGCATTGGAGCAACAAAACTTTGATTTCTCGTACGCTACTATTCCTTTTATTCAGGATGGCTCGGTGTTTACGAATTACAGTGAACTCGGCATAACTACTGCAGCAACGCAATCATTGAGGCCTAATGATATTCAACCGTCAAAGCTTCCGAACATTGGAGATGTTGGTTTTGGTGTTGTGGGCACACGTGCCAATCCAAACGGTTCCAATGCCAACATGATCTACTTCCGGGTTAGTCCCCAAGGAGAAATTTATCCTTCCAGCGTAAAGTATTTTGATGCGATAGACGGAAGTGTAGATGTCGCCACTTCGGATATCCTGGATTATGGTACTGCCCTAACGGCTACTTCCGATGGAGGATTTGTATTGGCCGGGCATTTCACCACCAACCCACAGAAAGGAAATGGGCTGAACGACATCCTGTTAGTAAAAGTTGATTTACAAGGAAATATGTTTTGGATGAAAACCATTGGCGGCACCGGCAGCGAAACGGTGAGCACCATACGCGAAACAGAAGATGGCGGCTTGTTGATTTGTGGTACCAATTCACTGAGTAACGTACCCTCTATATTTTTAATTAAGACAGATCGAGAAGGGGAATTAAAAAATTGATGTCTATGGAAAAGGCTTTACGTAGCTTTGTTATTGTTTTAACTATTGGTGTATGCTTTCAGGTAAATGGGCAAATCCAAGAACCTTCAAATCACGTAACGGGTTTTACAGCTGTAGCCACCAGTAGCACTGCCATTTCCCTTTCCTGGACCGATGCCACTGGACCTGATCTTCCCGAATTTTATTTAATTCTCGGAAGGGAAGTTTCAGGAGGAACTTTTGCAACTGTTGGTGCAGGCGATATCACCGAAATACCAGCTGATGCCGACTGGAGCGATGGAAACTTTGCTGCTATTGTGACATTTGCTGCTCCAAACACTTTAAACATTACCGGTTTAGACCCCGAGACAGAATACGAATTTGCTATTTACTCATACCGGACTTCCGGAGGAACTCCCGGAGAAGCTGACTACAAGGAATCAGGAAGACCTGATGATTCTGATTTTACTTTTTCTGAAGAACCAGGCGGCCACTCCACAACGTTTACGGCAACCTTAAGCGGTGCAACTACAATCAACCTTGCCTTTGATGCAGCAAATTCACTAACCAATGCAGATGGCTATATCATTTACAGGCGGGCAGGAACTGCTGTAAACCTTACCGGGTTGAATGATGGCGCTGCGGCTCCTACTCCGTTAAACAGCGCTACATTGGTTACTACAACAAACACATCCGCCACAAGCTACAGTGATATTGGCCTGCAGGGGGGAGTAACATACCATTATGCAATCGTTCCCTTTAATTACAATGGAAGTAATGCCCAAACGTATAACTATTTGAATAATGGCTCCGCACCAACAGCATCTGAAACAACTACGTTAATTGTTACCTTAAATCAAATTTCAGGGCCCGGTAGTAATATTGCTGCAAGCCCGCTGAACAGTGGTGCAACTAATCAAGCTATACTGGGCTTTTCAATTACTACCAACGGACCGACCACCTTTAATGCGCTCACGGTTTCGCTAACCACAACTGCTACAGGTAAATTTCTCAATCCAAGGATATTTAAATCGGCAGATGCGGTTTTTGGAGGAGATACAAACATCAACACCGGTTCAGTTGGAGCACAACTTCAATTTACAAGCATTGGTGATGTACTCTTAGGTGCAGGAACTACCAATTATTTTATTGTGGCGAACATTGATCCAGTAGTAAACGCTAGTACACCATCCATACAACCTTCTTTTACACAGGCCAATATTGCATTTACAAGTCCTTCGGTTACTCCCGGAGCTGTAACTTTTACAGGAACAGATTACTCCTTCACATTTTCCCAAAACTCAGATATTAGCTTAAACGGGGGAACAACAGCATTAATCAATTATGGTAGTTTCCAAAGTGCTTCAGGCCTTACAAATTTGAACAGCGAGAGTTTAGCTACTTTTAGAATTCGTGATGGTGGGGCATCACTAAACGATTCTGATAATCAGTCTACCACCCTCACCTCCATAACACTTCAAATCGGAAACTTCGCAAATGTTAGAACTGTTGCTTTGTTTGACGGGGCAACGAACATTGCAGAGCAAGCAGTCGTGGGGACAAATGTTACATTTAATAGTTTAACACTAACCGCAACGGATAATAACTTTAAAGATTTTACCTTACGCGCTACCTTTCTGGCTACAGTTACAGACAATCAAATAATTCAAGTAACTATTATCTCAGCAACAGCAGCCACCAGCGGTTCGACATTTGCGGCTGCGAATGCCGGTGGCGCAACAACTGGAGGAGTAAATAATCGAATTAATGTTGTGGCCGATAGACTTGTTTTTCTTTCAAATCCTCCTCCAACGGAGGTAAACACGAATTTCAGTCTTACTGTTAATGCCATTGATAATCTTGGTAACCGAGACCTTAATAGAAACGGGCAAGTGACCTTAAGTAAAGGCGCAGGCAGCCCAAGTGGTACACTAACTGCTGTTGGCGCTGAAGTACTCAACCCAAACTTATTAAATGGCACTTTTACATGGAATCAATTAAGAATATCCACCCCATCTGGGCTTTATAACCTTCAAGCATCATATGCAGGGCTTACCAATGCAACAGGAAGTATTGTAATTCAAAGTGCAGGGGTTAATATAACTCCTGCAACACCTCTAAATCTTTGCTACGATGGAGACTTTCAAACATTGAGTAATATTGTAATTCAGGAATCTGACCCTGCCGATTTTGGATCAGGGGCAAACCAAACCTTTTCACTTCTACTTCCCGATAATTTTATATTTAACACAGCCATCACAACTATACCAACTGTTTTTGGTAATGAGATTTCTGCTCCTTCAACGCTTTCTTATGTAGGAAATAATATTGTAAGATTTTCATATTCAATAAGCGGAACAGTAAATGCTACTTTAGATAGAATTACGATTACCGGGCTTCAGGTAAAATACATTGGCACTACACCTGGCTCAGGAAATATTATCCGGGTTGGTGGCACAGCAATACAGATTGGAAACAGTGACTTGGATGGAGAAAATCATGGTACCTTGGATGCAGCTAATTCATTAACCGTTGTAAACTTTACCGTTGAAGCGATTCCAGGTGATCCCCCTGTTGACCCTAATAAAATCAATTATAGTGCTTCTGATAACCGTGTGAGGCTCATTGGCGATCCGCTGGGTGGAATTTTTGAGGGTAATGGAGTGGCGCTAACCCAACCTGGTAGTGTCTATACATTTAATCCAAATGCTGCACAGCAGGGTTCTCATGCTATCACCTACATTGTTCGTGAAACATCAGGTCAAAATTGTTTGGTTAGAAGGGTAAAAAATTTCAATGTTTCATCGGCCACCATCATTCAAAATCTGGCAACATCCTATTGTAAAAATGATCCGCCATCTTCTCCCATGTTTGTTACAGCAGCACAAAGAAATATTGATTTTCCTCCTGATGGTATTAACACCTTTACATTTGAAGATTTTGTGTATAATCAGTCAAGCTTCCCATTTACTTTTTTCGGTTTTACTTTTTGGATACCCCAGTTTACTCCTATACCTCCCCCAAATAATATATTTAATCCGGGATCAACAATTTATAATGCACGATTAAATCAAGCCTTTGATCCGGGATTTGTAGAAATTACCTATCGGGTAAGGAGGTCATCTGATAATGCAATTTTAATCAGTCCATCACAACAACGTGTGCGAATAAGCAACCCACCAAACGTTAGCTTTAGTATTCCAAAAACATCCTATTGTGAAGGTGAAGCACCCGTGGATTTAAGTGGAAATCCAATACCTTCGTTGGTTATCTCAAATGATTTTTTTACTGGCTCACCATCTGGATCAGTGTCCAATATTGGTGGAAATCAATGGCGATTTAATCCCGGGGATGTTGATGTGAGTGGAGGCTCAACTTCAGTCAGCATAACATACACATACAGAGACACCAATACTGGCTGTTCAAATACATCCGCTTCTCAACTAATTACAGTGCATCCCACCCCATCTAATGTGCCGGTAGGAGCTATTAGTAATACACTGGGAGGTGGTACTACTATGCAACTTTGTCAACGAGAGGCGCTTGGGTTCTATAATGCAACATCAAACCCAAACATTACTTATAAATGGTATTTTAATCCCGCCACTCCAGGCAACCTTCTTAGAACAGGTGACACGTTTGCACCGCCTGTAAATTCAAGTATTGCCGGCACGACAACTTTTCTTATAACCAGGACTATAAATGGTTGTGAAAGCAGCACGAGTGCTGCGTTGGCTTTGCCCGTAATCGTTAATGCAACCCCAGTAGCACCAGGATCTGACTTTGTTAGAGATTATTGCCGTGATGCTACAATACCGCCAAATGAATTCAACATTACTGGGGCTACTAATGTAAGATGGTATGACTTCAATCAAACCCCTCCGCCAATTTATAATGGAAGCAATCCATCACCCGCAAATATTGGTGTTTCGACAGCAGTCGCTCCAAACACTTATGAATATAAAGTTACCCAAACATCCGCTAGCGGTTGTGAAAGTCCTGCCATTAATGTAAGGGTAATTATAAAGGAATTACCAAACTTAATAATATCTGTAACCACAGCTTCTGATCTACTAAAGCTTTGCAAGGCAGACCCCCCGGTTGGCTTAGCTGCATTGTTAAACGGTGTTGATCCTGCCAGTAACGGATCGTGGTCTGGTTCAGCAAGTGCAAGTCTATTCAATACTTTACCGGCTAATGGTACTACACAAATAAACCCTAGTCTTTTGAACCCCGGGAATTACACTCTTCGATATGATTTTACTGATGCAGGAACAACCTGTTCGAACTTCACGTCTACAAATCTTACTATTCTTCCTACGATAATACCAGGATTATCTGTAGGCGATGCATGCGATGGATTTTTGGTTGAGTTAAATAACACTTCAATTGTTGATCCCCCGGGGTCAACGAACATTGAAGAAATACGGTGGGAATTTATCGGTGATGATGTTCCGGGTATCCCCTCAGGTGTACCAACAGCAAATTTACCTGCTGGCTTAAATGCAGGCCGCACCATTGGTACTTATTTTAATCCAAGCCATAAATTCAGGAGTGCAGGTGCCTATGCCATTCGTTATTTTATGAAAACAACTGAAGGTTGTGAAATAACAAACACAACACCTTTTCCACTGAATGTAAACCCTACACCAAACGTAGATTTTACATGGACAAATGCTTGCTTAGGTACACCCACTCAATTCAATGCCACCACCAACCCTAACCTCGATGCCGCCATTGAAACCTACACCTGGAATTTTAACAAAACCAATACTCTATCTGCTTCAATCATCGGAACAGGAAAGACGCCTGCTACAACATACAACGCTGTTGGAAGAGACTCTGTGCAACTGATTGTTAAAACTTTTGCCAATTGCAGGGACACCGTTCAAAAACCAATCTTTATTGTACCTACTTTTGACGCCATAAATTCCACCACTTCCTACGAGCAAAACTTTAACACCAATACTGATGGGTGGATTAATGGAGGCTCTAACTCTTCCTGGCAATTTGGTCTTCCGGCTGGTGCTGTAATTTCCAGGGACTCATCAGCATCAGGATCAGGTAACGCCTGGGTTACCAATCGCACAGGCTTATACAACCCGTTGGAGAAGTCGTGGGTATTGAGCAGGTGCTTTAGTTTTGAGACAAGCAAACCTGTATTAGCCATGGATATTTGGGCTGACACCCCTGGAGGTATTGATGGAGCCGTGTTGCAGTATAATGTGAGTGGCGATATTTTAAACGATAACGATTGGGTTGTTGTAGGCACAGTAAACTCAGGTATCAATTGGTATCAACAACAAGGCATTGCCAGTAAGCCCGGTAACCAAAGTCAGTTTGATTATGGCTGGTCGGGAAATCGTGAAGATGGCCGGTACAAGTCGTGGAGACATGTTGTGCACAAACTTGATGGTATAGGCGGTGGTGGCGTAGTATTCAGAATTGCATTTTCAAGTACAAATACTGGTACGCGTGAAGGCTTTGCCTTCGATAATGTTTTTATAGGTGAGCGAAACAGGAATGTATTAGTTGAAAACTTTACTAATGCCACTGCAACAGATGTCGTTACACATAATCAACTGTTTAATACACTACCTTCTGGCGGTTCAAGTGAAATTATCAAAATGCAATTTCACACAAACTTCCCGGGAGTTGATCCTCAAAATCAATTATTCCCAACCATTAATAATGCACGCACAGCATTTTACGGTATAACAACTGCGCCAACCTTGCGGATTGATGGGTTATTTAACCCAACAGGACCAGCCACACAATGGGCTGAAGCTTTATACGATAACCGTGTACTTGAACCATCACCCATAAGGATAGACATCAATACACCTGTAAAAGATGGAAGCCTGGTCAGGATAAGCGCATCAATAACCAATACAACATCAGCCACTATTTCTTTGCAGGGAGCTAATGTTTTCGTGGCTATTGTGGAAAAAGATGTCAGTCCATACTTAAATGTTGTACGGCAATTGCTGCCCAACGCTGCCGGTATTACGATAAATCAAACCCTGGATCCGGGAGAATCCATGGCAATACCAGAGCTAATCTGGAGCGACCGTAACCTTGTATCGCTTGCTTCTGGAAACAGCGCTATCATTGTTTTTGTACAATCCATAAACGCTGGAAACCAACAAGTTTTACAGGCGCAAATTTTTGATAGTCCGGTGGAGCCTGACATCACGACCTCCATCGAAGACCCCACCTTTGCCGCCAGCATACAGGTTTACCCCAACCCCGCCAACCGCGAGGTTAACATTGTACTGCCTCAAGCTGCCCGCACGGCTATACCCATAGTTATGGTAGACGCCCAGGGCCGGCAAATTTATACCGGCCAGTTTGCTACTGGCGAACAGCAAAAAACCATTATTACTACCGAAATGGCGAGTGGGTTGTATATACTACACGTGCAGGCACCGGAAGGAATAGCGCGGAAGAAAGTAATGGTAGCTCATGAAAAATAATGCATCACACTTACCGAATATTTGGAAAAATTTACAAATCCGGAATCTAATTCCGGATTTGTAAATCCTGCTGTTAATCAAATACTTACAGTAAAATATTATCCCTTTAAAAGCCTTTATGCCCATTGCAGGTAATCTATACTTCACCTATTTTTAAACCCTCAAACAACCCCTGAATGGAAATCTTTCTGCATGCCGAAACCTGGCTGGCACTCATAACCCTTACGTTTTTTGAAATCATTCTGGGCATTGACAACATCATTTTTATCTCCATCATTGCCAACCGGTTGCCCGTTGAAATCCGGGCCCGTACCCGAAACTTCGGCCTTATGCTGGCCATGGGGGTGCGCATTATCCTGTTGCTAGGCATAACCTGGGTAATTGGTTTTACCGAACCGCTGTTTACGTTGGGTGACATTACGCCCGAATTCCTTTATAAGTTTATCAAGGAAGAACATCCCTTCAGCGGCCGCGACCTGATCTTAATGTTTGGCGGATTGTTCCTCATCGCGAAAAGTACACGCGAAATCAACCATGAGATTGAGGGGGAAGAAGATGAAACAGAAAAAAGTATGAAGCCACAAGTGAATGTGAGCGGCATTATACTTCAAATTGTTCTCATCGATATTATCTTTTCTTTCGATTCCATTCTTACTGCCGTTGGGCTTACCAAGCAGGTACTGCTCATGATCATTGCAGTTATTTTTTCCATTGGTATTATGATGGTATTTGCCGGTAAAATAAGTGACTTTATCAACAAGCATCCATCAATGGAAGTGCTGGCGTTGGGCTTCCTGATTTTGATCGGCTTTATGCTTTTCCTGGAAGGGCTCGAATACGATATCCCTAAAGGTTACATTTACTTTGCTGTTGCTTTTTCGTTGTTGATTGAAATGGTGAACATCCGGATACGAAACCGCGAGAAACGAAA
This sequence comes from Flammeovirgaceae bacterium UBA2366, assembly GCA_002344065.1. Taxonomy (GTDB): domain Bacteria; phylum Bacteroidota; class Bacteroidia; order Cytophagales; family Cyclobacteriaceae; genus UBA2336. The sequence continues at coordinate 361,370 of DDTK01000015.1, read as the reverse complement.
ACGAGAAGAAGCAAAAGAGAAAAGAAAGGTTAAAAAGCCTGACACAGAAGAAGCTCATGCCTGAGGTAAACCTTCAATACCCCATCGGAAAATTTATTCCGAGGCCAACCTACACCCCGGAAGAACTAGCCGAGAATATCACAATCATTCAACACTTGCCGGATAAAATCCAGGCTTGCCTGCAAAACTTTACACCCGCATTGCTGGATACCCCATACCGTCCGGGTGGGTGGACAGCACGACAGGTTATCCATCATTTAGCCGACAGTCATGTGAATGCCTACATCCGGTGCAAGTGGATGCTCACAGAAAACACACCGCTTATAAAAGCTTATGATGAAAAAGCATGGGCAGAAACTCCGGAAACAAAATCAGATCCAGTACTTTCTGTGGCTTTGTTAAAAGCCTTACATGCAAAATGGGGTTTTCTTCTTCGTGGTTTAACCACCGATGATCTTCAGAAAAGTTTTCTCCATCCGGAAACCAATAAGCACGTACCGCTAAACAGGCTTATTGCCTTATATGCGTGGCATGGCGAACACCACCTTGCTCACCTTGAATTAGTTTTAAATTCAAAATTCTAAAATCAAAATTCTACATTCTAAATTCTGGATTTCAAATTCCAATCGTTAAAGAATATTGAACTATAAACCACCTATACTCCTATTCAACCCCCACCTCGAAACCATCTACCCGGCTTTGGTTAGAAGGGTTAACCTTCAACAACCTTACCAGCGCGAACGCATTACAACACCCGATGATGATTTTCTTGATCTGGATTGGCTCAGGCAAAATGCAAGTAAACTGGTAATCATTTCGCACGGACTGGAGGGCAACACAGACCGAGCTTATGTAAAGGGTATGGCGAAGCAATGCTTTGCACACGGCTATGATGTACTTACCTGGAACTACCGTGGTTGCAGCGGTGAGATGAACAGGCAACTACGCTTTTACCACAGCGGGGCCACGGATGATCTTCACACGGTGATAGAACATGCTGTGCGGCTTGGTCGGTTCAGTGAAATAAACCTGATCGGTTTTAGTTTGGGTGGAAACCTGACGTTAAAATACCTGGGAGAAGAACGAACCCGCACGCCCCTGCTTCGCAAGGCGGTTGTCTTTTCCGTTCCTGTTGACCTGCATACCAGTTGTATCCAGATTTCTAAACCGGGCAATTGGATCTATTCACAACGTTTCCTGCGCAGCCTGAAAAAAAAGGTAGTGGAAAAATCAAAAGTGATAACCGGTCTGGATTCACGGGGGCTGGAGAAAATAAAAACCTTAATGGAGTTTGATGACCATTTTACCGGGCCGGTACACGGGTTTAAAAATGCCATCGACTATTACGAAAAATCAAGTGCCATCAGGGTTATTAAAAACATAGCCATACCCACCTTGTTGGTTAACGCCCTAAATGATCCCTTTCTCAGTCTAGAGTGTTTTCCCTCCCAAGAGCTAAACGATCACCGGTTTGTACGCATGGAAAGTCCTGCGCATGGTGGGCATGTAGGCTTTGCACAATTCAACCGCCAGGGAACATACTGGTCGGAAGAACGGGCCATACACTTTTTAGAGCATACCCATTGACACTTTCAAAACATAGGAAGTATCCGTACTGAAATTCTTATCTTGGATCATCGAATCAAGCCGCATGATTGAACGCTATAGCATAACAGTAACCGGGGAAAAAATAGCTGAACGATTTTCGGTTGATGTGCCCGAATTCTATTCACCACGATATAACGCAGCCCCAACACAACTTTTACCGGTCATTACCAGCATTGACAACCAAGGTCTTTCACTATTCTATTGGGGCCGTCCGCCACAATGGGCACGCAACAAATCACTTAGCGAACGGATTATAAACTTACGAACCGAAACACTTTTGGAAAGACCGGTGCTGAAAAAAGCATTGATGAAATTCAGGTGCATTGTACCGGCTGATGGTTTCTATGCCTGGAAAAAACTGGGGAAGAAAACAGCTATACCTTACCGTTTTGTTGCCGATCAGAATGTATTTTCCTTAGCCGGACTTTGGGAAGAATTTGAAGATGAAGGCGGAGCCATGGTGCATACGTTCACCATCATTACTACGGCTGCCAATGAAACCGTGAGTCGAATTACTGATCGTATGCCGGTAATGCTGGATAAGCAACGTGAAACAATCTGGCTCAATCAAAAGGCTACTGAAGCTGATGTGGTGGCTCAACTGTCTACTTATCCATCAGATAAACTAAGCCTGTACCCGGTTTCACCGCGCATCAATGAAATCAAAACTGATGTTCCCTCCCTGATTATTCCAACACCTCCTGCCGATCAGCATGGCAATCTTACCTTGTTCGATTAGAACAGTCCTTTCAAAAAAGAGTCACTATTCTTAAATCACCTTTAGGTCTAGAAAAAACGTTATTGCGAGGAACAATGACAAAAACTTTATCGACTATAAAAATAATTCGTGTGACGAAGCAATCCCAAACCAAATACTAAAACTATCGTTAAGTGAAGAGATTGCTTCACGCCATCACAAACTCCGACCCTTCCGTTCGCAATGACGACACCAATGTCGAAGCAATATCACACTTCATAACTCGCAAATAATTTTGGTTAGTAACTAGAACCCAGAATCTCAAAAATACCCCGTCATTGCGAACGCAGTGAAGCAATCTCATTTTTTTAAAGCTCTGCACGAGATTGCTTCAGTCGTTCCTCCCTCGCAATGACGCGTTGTCTATTTTTGAGATGGGTTCTAATCAAAACCCAAAACCATCATCTTCATCCTCTTCTTTTTTAGCTGGCGGTGTGTCTGCTTTTTTGGATTTGGGTTCGGCCTTTTGCTTGGCAGGTTTGTCTTTCTTCTGGAAGAGCGTAATTCCTTTTTTCTTCTTCGCTGCCGGTGCCGGTTTTGTCGCTGAAGCTGAATCGCGGGGCACATCATCAAACTCATCAAAGTTATACTCGTCCATATCAGCTGAAACTTTTTGCTGATCCAATGCAGCCTCATCAGTCTTCTTGTCTTTCTTCTTAAACAATCCTCCGAAGAATCCCTTAATTCCTTTCTTTTCTTTCTTCTCTGTTTTCGCGGCTTTCTTTTGCTCTCCTATTTCCTTTGCCAGGCGCACATCCGGAAGCACCAACACATCGCGCAGATACCACATGTAGTTGTCCTGCTCCACATTGAAGCCAATTTCCTTTACATGATAACTTGGCTTAACCGGAACGCCCGGAACATAAAAACGATCGTAACGTTTCGAAACAGAATCATATTGAATACTGTCAGGATAAGAATGTTTTAATACCCGCACTTCACGATCAACACTAATTACATATTTCTTCTCAGTAACCTCTGCCGAATCACGAGGCTCGGTATCAACAATATAGGTGCTGTCAATAACCGAACGTGCCGCACGATCAAGATCACCAGCCAACGCAAGGTCATCCATCAGCAATGAATCGGGTACAACCGGGTTTACCGGCTTCATGACTACCGTTTGCAAACTTCTGTTTTTCTTTTTGTAGGTGGTTGGCTCGGCTACCAGGTATTTGTTTTTGCTGGCACTGGCCAGCACTTTAGGTTCACCTTCTTCATTGAAGTAACTATACTTTTTTTGAAGTTCCTGCTTATCGTAAATAAAAGCACTTTGATAGGCAGGGCATACCACCTTTTGAGTACAACTACTCAAAAGCCAAAACGAAGCAACTACGACAAGAAATGCCCTGATCATTATTGGGGTAATCAGACAAAAATAATGAAATAAACCAGAAGTAATTCCAATTCAATCCGAAATGTAACCCCCTGATTATCAATTTACTTACATGCCTTTTTGCATGTAATAGTTATAGCGAAAAACTAATGTCCGAAGAAATAACGCTTAAGAATGATCAGCAGACATGCCAAAAACATCAAAATGGAGATTTTATTGATGGTGTGCATAGCCCTTATATTGAAGGTATTGGGTCGGGACGGATCCTTTTTGCGGAAAAAATAACCTGTAACCTCACCCATCTGAAAGAATTCCTTCAGCTTATTGCCAGATGGCTTTGTACCATTTGCCTCGCTCTTGTTCTCCATATTCTCAGTTTTCCACGGTTTCGGGTTGAAACCAGATACCATCTTCCTTAATTAATCCAATCAGTTCATCAACAGCTTTTGCTGAGGGTACGTTTCGCTTTACAACTTCCTTTCCTCTGTAAAGTGTTATACGCCCTATGCCCGAACCTACATAGCCATAATCGGCATCGGCCATTTCGCCAGGGCCATTCACGATACATCCCATGATACCGATTTTAACGCCCTTCAAATGATCGGTGCGCTTTCTGATCATAGCTGTTGTTTCCTGTAAATCGAATAACGTTCGACCGCACGAAGGACAGGATATGTACTCCGTCTTCGACATGCGGTTACGCGTAGCTTGCAGAATACCAAATGAAGTTTTATTACACAGGTCGGCCCACCTAAGTTGATCTTCCTTTTTAGAAACACCACTAACACTGGTGATGATACCATCGCCAAAACCATCAATAAATAATCCTCCTGCATCCGTAGCAGCATAAATACGAAGATTATCTTCCGGCATGGCTGAGTATGTGCGCTGCACAATTACCGGAACAGTGATCTGGCGTTGAAGCAACTCAAAGAAAACTCTTCTAAGTTCTGCCATAGCATGTGTGTTCTCACTATAAAGTAAAGCAACAGCAGACGGTGTAGCATTAAGCTTATTCAACAGTTCTTCGCTTATCTCATGAATGGAGTAGCGTACAAAATTAATCTCATTATGAAGCTGTTCTGCATGAAGAAACTCATTGGCAGAAAACAATGGAAGCTTGTTGATTTTATCCTCAGCGGATAACCATACACCATAATCACGGATTTCTTTTAATCCATTGGGTAACATAAAATCAATAGTCCTGCTACCAGTATAAATGTAGTCGGCACCTTGATCATTCATGCGCCACTTGTCGGGTTCAGGTAAATAAAAATGTCCAATGCACTTTAAATCTTTATAGTCGTTAATTTCAACTTCACTAAGATCGGCTATTACGCGCGGCACGTTATGAGCTCCCCCGATATTACCAACTTCGTGTGTTGATCGTTTGGTGTATTGAAACGGATTGATAGGCGATTCTTGTATGGGTAGTATAGGTGCATGAAGTTTTCGATCCGCATAACGATCAACCATAATTTTAGCTACCGGAGCTTCTGCTTCAGGCTCTTCCGTCAACGAAACACGCACGGTATCGCCCAGTCCATCTTCCAGCAACGTACCAATGCCTACCGCTGATTTTATTCTTCCATCCTCGCCATCGCCTGCTTCTGTAACACCCAAATGCAAAGGGTAAGGTTTCAGTCCTTCCTCATCTAATTTCTGCACCAGTAACCGATACGCCTGCACCATCACCTGTGGATTGCTGGCCTTCATGGAAAGCACAATGTTGTAGTATTGAAGGTCTTCACAAATCCTAAGGAATTCCAGGGCCGACTCCACCATACCAAGTGGTGTGTCACCATACCGGCTCATAATACGATCCGACAAGGAGCCATGATTCGTTCCGATACGCATAGCCGTTCCGTACTCCTTACAGATTTTTACAAGGGGTGTAAACTTTTGCCGGATGCGATCCAGTTCTGCCCGGTAAGCATCATCGGTATAATCAATAACTTCAAATTTCTTTTTATCGGCATAGTTACCCGGATTAACCCGAACTTTTTCAACAATGCGTGCAGCCAATTCTGCTGCATTGGGCGTAAAATGGATATCAGCTATTAATGGAACGTGGTAGCCACGCTTGCGAAGTTCCTTTTTTATCTCCTCCAGGTTTTGTGCTTCCTTTAAACTTGGTGCTGTAATGCGCACATATTCGCAACCCGCTTCCACCATGCGAATGGTTTGTTCTACTGATCCAAGGGTATCCATGGTATCTATGGTAGTCATGGATTGTATGCGGATGGGATTATTCCCTCCCATGGGTACATCACCAATTGAAACCTCGAGGGTTTTTCTGCGACTGTATTGAACCAGGCTGTTGCAGTATTGCTTAAGGGAGGCTATTTCGGGGCTCACAAACTAAGATTTAATGCAAATTTAACCGATATGGTGGGTATTTTGTTCAAGGTCATTCAAAATCAAATATCGCCTAACTGAGGCCGGATAATAACCTCTTCCACCACGCTACGGCCTGAGAGCGCATAGGAGGCATAAATCAGGTCGGCTATGTCCTCAACTTTCATAAATCGATCATCGGGCAAATCCACACCATCCCAACTGGCCGTTTTGGTTGCCCCAGGCATAACAGAGGTTACCCTGATTCCGTATTCTTTAAGTTCCTCCCGCAAGCATTTTGACATACCCAACATGGCAAATTTTGTGATGGCATAGGAGCCACCGTTGGCGTATGCTTTAATACTGGCAATGGAACAAATATTGAAAATATGACCCGCTCTGTTTTCGCGCATGGTGCGAACAAACCCCCTTGTTGTATGATAGGCGCTGTACAGGTTTGCCTGCATCATGGCTTCCAGGTTTCCTTCAGGCTCGGTAGAAATTTCCCCGGGAACAAAATAACCGGCATTATTTACCAGCACATCTACCGATCGGCTTAGACCTAAAACAAAATCACAGAATAATTTTACCTGCGCCTTGTCAGAAACATCCGCCTGAAAAGTATAAACCCCTCCTTTTTTGGTCAGCGACTTTTTCAAATCATCAAGATCAGCCGACTTACGGGCACAGGTTGCTACATCAAAACCATTATCCATGAATTTTTCAATAACCGCCCGACCAATACCCTTAGTGCCACCCGTTACAACCAATAGTTTACGCATATCAAATGAAATGTTATTTTTGGTATCTTTAGCAAGATAGTGATAAGGTCAATAAATAAAGGTTTACCCCCACCTAACGACAGGTTTTCATGAAGGAAATAGGCAAGTATTTCATTTTTTTAGGATACCTGTTCACCAATCGAGAATCCTTTAAAACGCATTACAGTTTAATACTGGATGAATGCGTGCGCATTGGGGTTAATTCCATATTCCTCTTCGTTTTGGTTTCTACCTTTATAGGTGCGGTTTCCACCGTGCAAACAGCTTTTAACCTGGTAGCACCCTACATTCCGAAATACGTAATATCACAGGTAGTGCGCGAGATGACCGTACTCGAACTGGCTCCGACAGTAATGGCCATAGTCTATGCCGGTAAAGTAGGCTCTAGTATGTCGGGCAACCTGGGCACCATGCGCATTACCGAACAAATTGATGCTCTGGAAGTAATGGGCATCAACTCCATCAATTACCTGGTGTTGCCAAAAATTGTTGCCTCTGTTTTAATGTATCCCTTACTGGTTATTGTTTCTGGTGTTTGTGCTCTTATGGGCGGTTACCTTGTTGGAATGATTACTGGAATTTTAGCCCCAACAGAATACATCTATGGAGTACGTTATCTGTTCAACGAGTTTACCATAACCTTTGCACTGATTAAGGCTGTAACCTTTGGTTTTCTTGTAGCCTCCATTTCTTCGTATAAGGGTTACTATACTGAAGGAGGCGCCCTTGAGGTGGGGATCTCCAGTACAAAAGCAGTGACTACCAGTGTTATTGCTATTCTTCTTGCGGATTACCTGTTGGCACAACTCTTACTCTCCCCTGCATGATCGAGATTCAACACATATCAAAATCATTTGGTGATAAAAAAATTCTGAAAGATATCAGTGGCACGTTTGAAAAAGGCAAACCCAACCTGATTATCGGTGCTTCAGGTACAGGAAAAAGTGTGTTGCTCAAATGCATCGTTGAGTTGGTGAAGCCTGATGAAGGCTATGTATTTTTTGATCGCAGAAATTTTACCGAAGCAAACCGGAACGGAAAAATTGAAATACGAAGAGAAATTGGCATGCTGTTCCAAGGTGGAGCACTGTTCGATTCAAAAACGGTTGAAGAAAACGTACGGTTTCCGCTGGATATGCTAGCGGTTATGCCCAAAGACGAAAAGCAAGACCGGGTTAACCTGGTATTAAACCGTGTGGGGCTGAAAGGAGCCAACAAAAAAATGCCTTCCGAATTAAGTGGTGGTATGCGTAAACGCGTGGGTATTGCAAGAGCCATTGTAAACAACCCAAAATATTTATTTTGCGATGAGCCCAACTCCGGTCTGGATCCACAGACTTCTATCCTGATTGATGAGCTGATTCAGGTACTTACTTCAGATTATGACACCACCACTATTGTAGTTACCCACGATATGAATTCGGTGATGGGTATTGGTGAAAACATCATGTTCCTCTACCAGGGTGAAAAATTATGGGAGGGCGGTAAGGATGACATTACCCATTCGGGTGTAGAACAACTTGATGACTTTGTATTCGCCAACAAGGTAATGATTGCCATGCGCGGAAAAACATCCTGATCGTTAGAATTTAAACCATGCATACCCTTTTAACTGATAAGTCGTAAGTACGGTAAGCATAGAAGTAGCAATTTTTATATCGGGAGATATTTTGTTCTTGTCAATACTTCTTCCGATCAGTGATTGCCCGCAAACAAATAATTCCACACCTGCTTCATGCAAGGCTTTATACACAGCCAAATTTGGATTATCAGTTTTATATCGTTGTTGATAACTCCCGTTGTCCAAAATGGAATAGGTGGCCTGGTTATGAATGGCCACTACCACCTTTATTTTTTCTTTGGGCACACCACCCACACTATGCAGGTTGATCATCCGGGCAATGTTGTTCAAATGATCATTTATGACTGCAGGGTTTTCATTTCCACCGGCCAGATCAATTACAATTTTGTAGTATAGCGATGGATCAGGTTTTTCTACAGCATCTGGTATGTCGAAAACACCACCAAAATTTTTAACAATGGGAAATACCATTTGTTGTGCAGAAACTGAACTGCCAGCCAGCACGAACACGAAAAGAAGTACATTTTTCATAAGTAAATTGTGATCTGATTGATACCTGATGTTATCGAGATTTATGTTAGTGTTTGAGTTACAAAGGAAAACACTAGGTATGATGCCACAAAAGCACTAAAACACGAATACTCATTAAAGCAACATTTCATTTTTCAGGTTTCAATAAAGGAAGTTCAACATAAAAAACACTTCCGTTGTTCAATCTTGATTCAAAATATATCTTCCCTCCCATCTGCTCAATTCCTTGTCTGGCGATGGCAAGGCCTAATCCCGATCCCGATTGTTTAGTACTGAAATGGGGCAAAAATATCTTGTCTTTTAAGTGCTCTTTTATACCTGTTCCGTTATCAGCAAAAGCAATATGAATGCTATTACCTTTTTGCATCAAATGAACCTGAATCTTTGGTGGCGTCCCCTCTCTTGCCGCTTGAATTCCATTCAATATAATATTTGAAAATATACGACTAATCAATTGCTCATCAACCTGTACGTCCACCATATCTAATTCTGTAGTAAGTTCAATGGTTGCCGATTGATTGTGGAGATGAACCACCTTTTTTAGTAACCCTACTAATTCCACCGTACGCATCACGGGCTCGGGCATTTTGGCAAATGCACTGAATGAAGAGGCTATGCCATCCAGGGTATCCACCTGATCCAGTATGGACGCGATTGCCCTTCGGATTTTTTCAAGTGTTTTCGGATCGGCATCGGGGAGACGTTCGGTCTGCTGAAGCATAAGTTTCATGGGTGTCAGTGGATTTTTAATTTCATGGGCCACTTGCTGCGCAATTTCACGCCAGGCTTTTTCCCGTTGCACCCGCTCTAATTGACTTTTACTTTCACTTAATGTGGAGAGCATTTGATTATACTCACGAACCATCAAACCGATTTCATCATCCGATTGCCACTCCAGCGGTTGGTTGGTGTGTGTCAGCGAAATCCTTCCAAGTTTCTGTGTAATCATGCGTAATGGAAACGTGAGCCATTGGGCCACCCAGAAAGAAACTATAACCAATACAATAAAAATGGCGGTAAAAATAGATAGGATATTAGCAAGCACTGTAATCTGCATTCTCTCCAGAAAACTTTCAGCCTGGAAAAACGGAATACCCAAAACACCTATTAACGATCCGTCATCAGGTGCCAGCAGGGCAGAATAAGCCACAAAGTAGTTAAGTGTACCCACTTGCTCATCGGCAATAAAAACACGGTCACCCCGCTTTATTCGATCAAGTGCTGCCGGATTAATGTAAGGCGATAGTAATTGGTTCTCAAAAATTAATGGTTGGGTGGTGAATTGGAGTTTACCGGAGGGTGTAAACAAATTGGCATCGAGATTCGCCAGCTTAGACAATTGCGTGAAATTTAAATCGCCCGACATTCCATCGCCCTGATCTGATTCTATAAAAAGTGAACTAATCTGATTGGTAAAGCTTCTCGATTTTGCCAGGTAATCGGCATTGAGTTGCTCCTGATTAGAGCGTGCAGTTAGTCCCAGTGTAATCACACTTACTGCTATTAGCGGGATAAAAAAAGCCAGATTCAAAATAAGCTGTATGCGTGTTGAGAGCATGAGTTTATCCACGCGAAAAAAATCAATAATCCCAACTGTCAGCAAAAAAATAAGTATGGCAAACAAGCCCAAAATAATAAGTAAGGAGAAATCGGCTAAGGTATACGTAAGAGAGGGCGCGCGGGAAGAAACCAAAACTATTCTGCCGCTGGCATCGCGTGAAGCAATGTGAAGGTAGTTGGAGAACTCCAGTCCACTTTTATATAGGCGGGAGTCATCCAAAACCGATTTATCTAAACCAGCGTAATTGAAATCACCCGACCAATACTGAATTTGATTATTTGTAAAAACCGCATTGCTGAATTCTTGTGATCCAAATGCCTGACGAAACCGGTTGTCGACCAGCAACCCTGGATAAACATTTTCAGGAATAACGCGCTTTAGTGACAACTCAAGAATAACATAGCCCGCACTAATCACCCCTCGCTTTACCGGTATCACCACCAGGTATTTCCGTGCAGATTCCTCATCTGGTCGGTTAAAAAAATAGATTCCCTCATAGGAAGTCTGAGAAGCCTCATCATCAAAGTGGGTAATCCATGTTGTAAAGTTTTCAGTATCACGATCATCGAGTGGTTCACCGGTGGCTCCGTATAGATGAATATCAATGGTGTATTTATTGAAGTATCCCGGAATAAAAACCTGCCGTACCTTTTGGCGCACTGCCTCGCGGTTGGTGAACGGTCCGGATAAACGAGATTGAATAAAGAAATCCCCCGCGATCTTCTCCATGGTTTCTGCCAATAAAAACTCACCGAAATCATCCTTATCAATCAAAAATGAGTTGGCAAACTTGAGTTGGTTTACCACGCGCTCGGTCTTGCTAAAATGACTGATGGCCAGCAATCCGTTAAATGCAAAAAATACTACTGCTGTAAAAAAATAGGTAAAGGTGAGGTAACGAAAGTGCTGAAGCGACTTGTACAATTTAAAGACTCCAACAATTAAAATATAAATTAAGCCCGTAACCAATGATGAAATGTACAATTGTCCGGTTGATTCATTAATCCAGATAAAGAGCCCAATACCGATGAGCAGCGAAAGCAAATATTTTACCCTTGAGTCACCCATCAGTAACCGGATGAATACGTGCATAAATAAAAATGCACTGATCCATGAAAGAATTACAGAAAGTAAAGCGAGTATGCGAAGCGTATCAAAACGAATGGATTCAGAAATGTTCAGCGTAATCGAAGAATTATTGTAGATGGTTTGAATAACCACATAGGGAAATAATGCCCCAAAAAGTATGGCTAACACAGAGAATACAGAAATCATCCAGCGGGAAACCGGAGATTTCAGGGATGCACGCAGGTCTCTGAACCTATAAAAATTGCGAAAAAGAAATAAACACAGCAGGGTAACCGAAACTGAGTTTAATAACAAATCGCCCAGGGATGGATTCAACTCAGAAGAAGCAAAGTATTTTGGATCAAAGATAGCACTGCTAACAAACCTTGATGGAAATTGAAATTCAATCATCAGGTAACGAACCAGAACAACGCCACCAAGCAAAACCAAAAAACTCAAGCCAGCATGCTGTAACCGTACATACCTGACGGAACGGTAAAGCAAGGCAGAGAATAAAATAATTGCCAGGATGTAAAAAAGGATAGTAAAAAAAGCGTAGTTGGCCGATGGAAATTGCGTTGGGGACAATATGCATTTGAATATCGGGGTACCATTGATTTCTACGGCATAACCCTGCTCGGCATTGGCATCTAAAATTTGAACCTCATGACGTCCGAAAACATCTGCATTTCGCAAGGGTTCCAAATATTCATTTTGAATCTTGTAATGGATATGAAGCGGTATAATGGCGACTAAAAACTTTTGCTGATCCAGCTCCCACTTAAATAGCAGAAAATCTCCGGAAGCAATTTTCAGGTATTTGTAGGTAAAGTCGTCAAGCACAAATCGTAAGGGAGGTAAAAACTGGTTACCTGTCCATTGTACTGCCTCCTGTTCGGATAATAATAGAAACTCAATACTTCCATCGCGATCTAGGCGATGAATATCCATGGTGTCGGTTTGCTGAAAAGCCTTTACCGAAGTAGTCAGGTTTTCAAAGCGGGAATTGAGCTTCTTTGAAAACTCGGCAACTATTGTTTCAGCGCTAACCGGTACTGTGGCGCGATAAGAAAAGTAAAGTCCGGCACTGAAGGAAACCAACAGAAGAATGGCAAGAATGCTATTGACCTTGTCTTTCGCAACGAACTGCATCCAATAAAGTTAAGAAATTACCCTATTGTGCATAGCGTGAATCGAATTTGATTCCGCCAAACAGATACAGATAAATGATACGGGAATATCGATAGTTTAATGGCGCAATGAGCACCATAAATGCCATAACAACACCAATATACACCCACTCTGATGGATCACCCAGGAAATAAAGGATCAATCCAATTATGGTAATCATGGCCACGGTTATTCCATAGCCAACATACATGGCCCCCTGATAAAAGCCAGGCTCAGGTTCTAATTGCACATCACAATGCGGGCATTTTTCGTTCATGATGGCGAATTTGAGAATACGTGTAGCCGGAAACTTGAACATGTTTCCCTGATGACAATGAGGGCATTTACCCTGCAACAGGGCCTTGGCGGAGCTTGCTGACATTCTTCCTGCTGTTTCTATACCAGACGTATCCTAAAACGAGAATAGCCAGATAAGGCAAACTCAACAGGTACAAAATACCGGTATTGATTCCTGTGGCTATACCTATATCTCCGTTGCTTACATTATTCTCCAACTGCGTTCGACACATGGCACATTGCGCCCATGTTGTCAGCGGACTAACAATCAGGAATAAAATCACTAGAGTAAATCGAATCGCCATTATGCGTAATAAGGACTAATCATCAAATATACGATAACACCTGTTATGGCCACATATAACCAAACCGGAAACGTATACTTCGCCAATGCCTTGTGCTTCTCAAAATTGCCGCCCAGTGCCCGGCCCAGTGTAAACAATACAAAGGGTATAACAACAACCGACAGAATAATGTGCGTAATAAGAATAAAATAGTAAACATACCGTACTGGTCCTTCACCCCCATATGGGGTTGAGTCGCTAGTCATGTGATAAAGTACATACATTACCAGGAAGATTGCGGAGAGACCTATACAGGTCTTCATAAGGCGCTCATGTAACTGACGCTTCTTATTTCTGATCGCAAGAACAGCGGTAACAAGCAAAACAGCCGTAAGTGCATTGATGGAGGCATAGATGGGCGGAAGAAATGAAAAATCATAGCCATCGATTTTTACGCGAAAAAGAATAGCCACTACAACGGGTATGATTACCGAAACTGCAATAATTAGCTTCTTATAAGGTTCCTGCTGTGCCATGTTAATATTTCCTTAGTATTATCTCAACCTCCATAATCAAGCGATCAATTTCCTCCCGGTTATGCAACGGATAATGACCCCGGATTCTTCGTTTATTATCAACAAGCAGAAGATCATATGGTTCCTGAAGAAAAAGAAAACATCTTTTTAAGATTTGCAGACTGTCGGATGGAACTTGAACAAATTCCTCGTTCAACATTGAATCCTTCAAAATACCTGCAGCTGTAATCTTTAGTACCGGTAACTCCTCTGGTGTGAAGTTCTCCCTGATTCTGCCCCATGCCTCAGCACCCGCTGACTGCTTGACCACATAAAACAGGGTTAAACTATCCTTTTCAGACCAACCCAAATTACTTAAAAGTTCAGGCTGTATCACATAAGCCCCTTTTGGCGGTTGTATGCAACCTTCTACTGCAGGTGCACCATCCTGATATAACGGCTCAACTGCAAATTCATTCTTGCCAAAGAATTTCAGAAACATAAAAATGAGCACCGGTAAGGCCAGCGCCATCAATAACAAAACTAGCTTTAAAACCTTCATCAGAACCTGTTAAAAAAGAAAGGCTTAAGTTGTACTTAAGCCTTGATTTGATTTTATGAGTAACGATCAGGGCCGGGCCAGATCAATATGAATACCTTCGTAAACAAAAGCTACCAGCATCCATACTACGAATACCATCGGTATCAGAATTGACCAAAGCAGAACTTTCGCCTCATAACGCAAGTGCATAAACTCACCAACAATATAGGCGGCTTTTACAATCGTCATCAGAATAAATGTCCACACCCGCAGGTCTTTCATTTCGTGGGGTACTCCAAAAGCTACCGCAAATTCAAGGAGTGTTACCGCGCCAAGAATTCCAGCTACAGTCCAGAGCTTCTTAATCTTGGCCGTATCCGGAGGAAGAACTGTTACCTGAGGTGCATCTTCTGCATGTGCCATAATGTACTGTATTAACGATTGAAATTAAACAAGATAAAAGAAGGTAAACACGAATACCCAAACCAAATCTACAAAGTGCCAATACAAACCAACCTTCTCCACCATTTCGTAGTGACCTCTGCGTTCGTAAACACCGGTCACCGTGTTGTAGTAGATGAGGAAGTTAAGCATCACACCGCTAAATACGTGGAAGCCGTGAAAACCAGTTATAAAGAAAAAGAAAGCAGCAAAATCAGGTGGGCCGTATTGGTTTATCGAAAGATTTGCACCGAAAATTTTAGTTCCATCGGCTAAAATACTTCCACCATCAGTACCGTGAATAAAGTGACTCCATTCCCATGCCTGACAAGCCAGGAATGTGAATCCACCTATTATTGTCCATAACATCCATTTTTCAACAGCTTTTCTGTCCATACGATGACCGGCTTCTACCGCCAACACCATGGTTACAGAACTCATGATCAGGATGAAGGTCATTAACCCAACAAAAACCAGCGGTGCATTCAACCCGTGAAAAAACGGAACCGCTTCAAACACCTTTTCAGGAATTGGCCAATACGCTTGTGAAAAAGTAAAGGCATCAACAGTTCCTTCATAGGCTTTATGCGATGAGCGAACCAGCCCGTAAGTAATCAACAATGCAGAAAAAGTAAACGCATCGGAGAGGAGGAAAAACCACATCATGAGCTTGCCATAACTGGCATTCATGGGGGATACTCCGCCATCCCATTCAGTTTTTCCGGGGGCAGGAACGGTTACGGTTGAGGTGCTTGCCATGGTATAAAGTACTGTTTTCGGTTTATGGATTCAATATTAAGAATATGAACAAATATAGCCAAAGTCCGCCCAAAAAATGCCAGTATGTGGCGCACATTTCAAGCTGATTTAAGCTTTTTGAATGGATTTTAAACTTAAATGTATTCACCAAAACAATCACCAGAAAAACCAGCCCACTAACGATGTGCAGACCGTGTACGCCCGGTAAAATCCACAGGAAAGAATGCGATACATTGCTTCCGGTCATGTGCTGTTTTAAGGCCACCATTTCGCCATACGCCAGGTATTGACCTACTAAAAAGGCTACCCCTAAAACCGTAGTAAGAGCCAGGGCAATTTTCAACTGATCGATGTTGTCACGCTTGGCGGCCAGGTAAGCCCAGACCATGGTGACACTACTGAGTACAGCAATGACCGAGTTAGTCCAGAACTGATCGGGTAAAATAATTTCTGCCCATCCGGCATCGGCACGTTTAACCAGGTAAGCACTGGTCCATGCTCCGAAAAGCATAATCACGCTCATCATGAATAACCAAAGCGCGAACTTCTTCGGATTCATGGAAAGCGGCTTCTTTGCCTCTTCAATAATTTTCAATTCCTTAATATCAGCACTCATAATCTCCTCATCTGTTTATCATTAAAGTTTATCAAGTAAGTATGCAATCTGTACGATAGGCAAATACAAAAATGAACCAAACATAATGCGCAGGGCGCTGGCCCGACTTCCGGTTTTCATTAACGAAAAAGTCTGTGCCAGAAACAAAACACCACACACCGTAACCACAAT
The DNA here is from genome assembly GCA_002344065.1 of Flammeovirgaceae bacterium UBA2366. Lineage (GTDB taxonomy): Bacteria > Bacteroidota > Bacteroidia > Cytophagales > Cyclobacteriaceae > UBA2336. The sequence continues at coordinate 345,014 of DDTK01000015.1, read as the reverse complement.
AGCTGAATCTATTCCCGTTATCCCGAATTTTGCAGGAAGCAATCCGAGCGGAAGCAGGAATAAGGTATACATCATAATCTGAATGGCCGTATTAAAATCCTTTCGTCCACCAAAAGGAAGCAACTTAAATCCGGCCTTCTTATAATCCTCATCGGCCAACCATGCAATAGCCCAGAAATGTGGAAACTGCCAGATGAACTGAATGGAGAAAATTATCAACGCTTCATGCGATATAACACTTGTTGCCGCTACCCATCCCAACAAAGGTGGCAACGCTCCGGGTATGGCGCCAACAAAAACAGCAATTGGCCCCACACGTTTCAATGGTGTGTAGACAAAACTGTACAAAACCATGGAGAGAATAGACAACCCTACCGTTAACGGATTAGTAAACTTTATGAGGATAAGAATGCTAAGCACGAAACAAATGGCTGAGAAAATCAGCGCCTCTTGAACAGTCAGCCTTCCTGTTGGTAATGGTCGGTTCATTGTGCGTGTCATCAGTTTGTCAAGATCCTTCTCAATAACCTGGTTGATGGCAATAGACGAACCTGACAATAGAAATGCACCTATGAACAACATGGTTAACGTTGTCCAATTCAGGTTTGATGAAGCCAACGTAAATCCAAAGGCTGAGGAAAATGCGACCAACATGGACAGCCTGAATTTTAAAAGCTCCCAATACGCCCTGGCTTTGGAAATAGTCCACGTTAATCCGGTAAGTGTATCTAGTTGGCCTGTAACCATACGTTAGGATAACACGGGTTTAGTTGATGTGTTTATCTGCAGTGCCAATAAAAATTGAATTCCAAATGTTACAGTTGCCAGTAACAAATGAGCCGGCTGCAGAAACGGAGGCACGGCAAAATAAGCCATTCCTGTACCGGTTAAAATAGTCCCCAAAATTAACAGGAATAGAGTCAGCACGAAACCCTTACCCTGTTCACTTTTCATTAATTTCCAGAATAATCCTACATGCAAAAGCAGGACACCCCATGAAAATGATCGGTGAATGATAAAAGAACTACCCAGCGCCTCAATCCACCCTCCCCTGTCGGCAATGCGCGTGGCCACCTGATCCAGCGCCTCCCTTACCTGGGTGCCTAATAATATCTGAATCAGTACAATTACCATACAACCAATAATCCAGGGGGTTATACCGGCTATAAGTCGTGGCTGACTACCCTTAACACGCGCTTGATGAACCAGGTAAATTAAAAGCGCTACGATGATAAGCGCTAAAAACATATGGACGGTGATTGTCCAGGGAGTAAGGTTAGTTGAAACTACAATAGAGCCAATCCATCCCTGAAAGCCGACCAATACAAAGGTGAGGAAAGCAAGTACTGTCCAATGCCGGTGTGTTTTCCAAAACCGCAGGGAGTAAACAAACACGGCAAAAATCAACAGGCCAATAACTACACCAATCAACCGATTAATGTATTCAATCCATGTCTTAACAGGGTTAAAGTCAGCCTCTTCCCTAATCGATTCGTCTGTAAGGAGTTGTTCTGCAGTACTTTTAAAACCAAGTGCGCTTAGGTATTTCGCAAAGCGGATATTCTTCTCGTGTCGATTATTCGAGTAGGTTTCCTTATAATTTTCTGGAAGCTGATCTACGGAAGTTGGTGGAACCCATTGCCCAAAACACTTCGGCCAGTCGGGGCAGCCCATACCCGACCCGGTGCTGCGCACAATACCGCCAACAAATATGAGCAGGTACACCGCAACCAGTGTGGATAATGTTAGCCGATAAAACGAGCGATGCGTTGACATGGCAAGCTATAGAAATGTTTCAGCCTTTTGGCCGGTCATTAAAACCAATCCAAAAGGCCGAAAAGATTTTTAACAAATTATCTTACTTAGTGCTTGTTTCCTTCCACTACAATAGCACCATCACCAGTAGTCTCTAACTTAATCAACTCATTTTCATGAGGCAGATTCGATTCAGGAGTTTCAGAGAAAGGGATAGTCTGAGGAATGAAGTCATCTTTAGCGCCTGGCTTACTGTAATCATAAGGCCAGCGATAAACTGCAGGGATTTCACCCGGCCAGTTTCCGTGTCCAGGATTACGCGGGGTAGTCCACTCCAATGTTGTGGATTTCCACGGATTGGCAGACGCCTTCCTTCCACGGAAAATACTATAGAAGAAGTTGAACAGGAAGATAAATTGTGCTGACAGCGTCAATATAGCCGCCACACTAACCAATGTGTTCAGGTCTGTAAACCCACTGAAGGTATCAAAGTTCGTCCAGGAATAATAGCGTCTCGGGAAGCCTGCAATACCGATGTAGTGCATAGGGAAGAATACCATATAAACACCAACAAAGGTTAGCCAGAAATGAATGTACCCTAATCTCTCGTTCATCATGCGGCCAAAAAACTTCGGGAACCAATGATAAATACCGGCCAACATTCCGAAGAAAGATGCACTACCCATTACCAGGTGGAAGTGTGCTACTACGAAATAGGTGTCATGCAATTGAATGTCAATGGCTGAGTTACCCAGAAAAATTCCGGTAATCCCTCCCGTTAAGAAGAACGACACCAAACCAATGGAGAATAACATCGCTGATGTAAACCGAATGTTTCCCTTCCAAAGGGTGGTAACATAGTTAAAGATTTTTACCGCAGAAGGCACGGCAATAATCAGCGTAAGCAACATGAAGATGGAACCCAAAAATGGATTCATACCCGTTACAAACATGTGATGGGCCCATACTATGAATGAAAGAATGGCAATAAATAACATGGAACCGATCATCGCCTTATAACCGAAAATAGGCTTACGCGAATTGGTTGCTATAATTTCAGAGGTAATACCAAGCGCTGGTAACAACACGATATACACCTCAGGGTGACCTAAAAACCAGAATAAATGCTGAAATAAAATCGGGCTTCCACCAACATTTGCCAACGCTTCGCCTCCAATGTAGATATCGGAGAGGAAGAAACTGGTACCAAAGCTTCTGTCGAAAATCAAAAGCAAGGCAGCTGCAAATAAAACGGGGAAAGAAAGTAAACCAATAATAGCGGTAAAGAAAAACGCCCAAATAGTTAATGGCATGCGTGTAAACGACATACCTCGTGTACGCATATTAATAATGGTGGTGATGTAATTGATACCACCCAAAAGTGTACTGACAATGAACAGCGCCATAGCCACGAGCCACAACGTCATACCCAACCCTGATCCTTGTATAGCCTGAGGCAGTGCACTCAAAGGCGGATAAACAGTCCATCCTCCACCGGCAGGTCCGGTTTCGATAAAGAAAGAACTTAACATTACCACACTGGATAAAAAGAAGAACCAGTAGGATAGCATGTTCATAAAACCAGAGGCCATATCGCGGGCTCCGATTTGTAATGGAATCAGGAAGTTGGAAAACGTACCGCTCAATCCGGCCGTAAGCACAAAGAATACCATGATGGTACCATGCATAGTAACTAACGCCAGGTAAAATTCAGGATCAATTTTTCCTTCAGGTGTAATCCATCCACCCAACAGCGGCCGAAGCCACTCCAGGGTCATATCCGGAAAACCCAGCTGCAAACGGAAGATCACAGAAAGTGCTCCTCCAAAGAGCGCCCAGAAGATTCCGGTGATCAGAAACTGTTTGGCAATTACTTTGTGATCCTGACTAAAGATATAGTTCGTCCAAAAATTACCCTCATGATGTTCGTGTTCATGATCATCGTGGTGGTGAACGTCAATGTTTGTGTGTGTATGCGTTGTTGCCATGCTTTTGTTAATCTTAATTAGAACCTACAGCCGCTGCTTTAACTCCCTCCAAATATGTAACACCCGATTCAACAGAAATTCCTGCTTTAATCATTGCCGATTCGCGCAAGCCTGCAGGAACATTTTTCAGATAATCAGGATTTTGTTTCAACCAGGCCTCTTGTCCGGTTTTCCATTTTTCAAAATCTTCGGGTGTATCTACCACTACACTCATCTTCATGGAGAAGTGACCTTTACCGCAAATTTCAGTGCAGGCCAACTCATAATTGAATTCCGGATTACCAAGTTCATCACGCATCTCCGAAGTTGTCTTAGTCGCGATAAATTTAAACTGAGTTGGCATACCCGGAACAGCGTCCATCTTCACTCGGAAGTGCGGAAGAAATACACTGTGTAATACATCCTTCGCCCGTATTTTCATAAGTACCTCTTTTCCTTTCGGGATATGCAACTCAAGAGATTTAAAATCATCGAATGATTTATTATCACTCAGATCTAAACCGAACTCATTAATAGCATCAATTTTCTGATAGTGATAATCACCTAATACATTATCCTTACCGGGATAGCGTACTGTCCATGCGAATTGTTGCGCAATTACCTCCACCACTTCGGCATTCTCAGAAGCAGGGGAAGTGATATCATTCCATGCACGAAGCCCTGTAAACACAAGAAGCGCAAGTACTAAAGCTGGTATAATCGTCCAAGCAAGTTCCAGATAGTGGTTATCAGGATAAAACTTTGCTTTACGTCCCTCCTTATGCTGATATTGATACAGAAATACAAATTTAATGATACTGATAATGGTAAAAGCTACTACTGTTACCGCCATGGTAATCCAGAATAATGTATCGGTCCATGCTCCATGTTCAGAGGCAATAGGTAATGTATACGAATCAAAATGAGCGTAGGAATACCAAAAGAAACCTCCTAATCCAAACACCATAAAGAGAATGAACAACAAGGCGTGAACCCCATTGCTGCTGTCCACCTCATCATCACTGGTCTTCGCTTTTGCAACACTCACCAGATTACTGATCTTGAAGATCAGGTAGAGGATTACAAGAACAAGAGCAACACCAAGAACTACAATCAAAGTCGTCATAATGCTTTCAAATTAAATATGGTGATGGAGACTTTCTTCTAACAACGGATGATTTTTACCGAACAAAGGCATCTTCGACAAGCTGTTCAAGGTAATCCAAAGGAAAGCGGCCAGGAAAATAAATGCAGTGCCTATTTCCAACAATCCCAACCCTCCATCGTTCTTCATAACACCAGGCGTAACCATGTTGTAAAAATCAAACCAGTGTCCAACAATTACAATCGGACACACAACTTTCAACATTGACAAATGCCGCTTTGCATCTCTCGTCATTAATAACAGAAAGGGTAATACAAAGTTTAGAATGAGGTTAGTGAAAAATATCCAGCTGTAAGGACTGGTTGTCATTCGTTCAATGAAGTACACAGTTTCTTCAGGAATATTAGCATAGTAGATCAACAAAAACTGACTAAACCAGATGTACGTCCAGAAAATAGAAAAGGCAAATACAAATTTTCCTAAATCGTGCAGGTGGTTGGCGTTAACAACCTTCAGGTAGCCGGCATCTTTCAGGTACACTACAATAAGCGTAATCATAGCCAAAGCCGTTACCCACCAACTGGCAAAAACATACCAGCCGAACATAGTGCTGAACCAGTGTGTGTCAATGCTCATCACCCAATCCCAGGCTGCAACGGATGAACTTACTGCAAAGAACACCAGGAACCAGGCAGAAATACTTCTGTTCTTGAACCAATATTTAGTGTCAGCTTCGAGGTCTTCCGCCATCATATTTTTCTTGATCATGGTAAAGAACCAGTACCACATACCAAAGAAGATCACCATACGGGCTATGTAAAAGATTGGGAATCCACCCGCCTCACCCGGCCAAAAGAAATATGGAGCTTTTCCATCAATTATATGATCATAATCTGGATTAGGTTGGGTTTTAGCTTCATCTACATATTCACCGTAGAGCGAACTATGGGTCCAATGGAAAATATCGTGATTGGTTACAAACCAAAGCACAAGGGTTAATCCAAAAGCAAATGGAAGCCAATGCCCCATCGCTAACGGAATACGCTTCAATCCGGAGGACCAGCCTGCTTGAGCAGCATATTGAATCGCCACGAAAAATAAACCAATAATCCCCAGACCCACGAAGTAAATGTTGTTCATCCAAAGCGTTGTATACAAACGCTTAAGCCAACCTGCCGTTTCGTGATGTTCACCTTCGGCATGCGTATCACTCGCAGCTGCTACGTCAATACTGGCAACCAATTGTTGCGTAGCCACCTGGCTATGACCCTCGGCATGATCCTGATGACCACCCCTTGTGGCCAGCCACAAGCCTACAACGAAAAGGAATACCCCAACTCCCAAGAGAATAAGAATTTTCTTTTTGGCTTCCGGGGTGAAGATGAACTTTTCTTCCACTATTGTTAAATGACCCATGTGTATTCTATTAACTCGTTCGTGCGTAATCCCTAAATCTATTTTTGTATAGTCTTAACATACCGGGCAATCTTCCAGCGATCTTCCTGGCTGATCTGCGATCCATGAGGGGCCATCAGACCTTTACCGGCAGTAATCACATGAAAAATATGGCCTTCGGTAATATCTTTATAAGCATCGCCTTTCAGGTTGGCCACACCGGCATAAGCACTGCGTTCAACACCATCAATGGTTACCCCTGTTGCCACTTTACCGTCACCCTCTCCTTTTGCTCCGTGGCAATGTGTGCAATACATAGTATAAAGTGCCTTTCCATCAGCCAACAGTTGTGCGTTATCAACGCCTTCAAACGGGCTCTTAATTTTTGCCGCAATTTCTAAACTGTCTTTAGGAAGTCGGTATGGAAGTACATTTGCTTTATTGCGGCTTACAGTATGCGCAGGAGGCATACGCATATTCATGCGATGTGGATTGAGCGCATTGGAGTTATAAAACTCACCATGCCCATCTTCATACTCAATAGAGGTAAGCCAACTACCCGAACTCTGGTCAGTAATCTGTGTATATGGTTCATACGCTACTGAATGATACATGTTGGGCGCATACTCCAGGCCGGGTTTATCACCACCTGCTTTGCAGGAAGCAAGAACAACGGCAAGGCTAAGGCCGATGAATAAAGTTACTGATAGTCTCTTCATATTCTTCATCGCGTAATTATTCAAAACTCTTTTCATTCACTTCAACAGCTCCGCTGTCACTTAGCAGTCGCTTCAACTCATCTTTGCTTTTTCCGCCATTCGCAGCCAAATCAATGGCCATTACGTGCATATCGTCTGTGCTGCGGATATCAAACTGGCGCGGCCACTTGTAGGGCTTCATGTCACTGACAATCATGAAGGTTCCTACCATGCCTAAAGCGGAGAGCAATACCGTTAACTCAAATGTTACAGGAATAAAAGGAGGAAGGGATGCGAAATTTTTACCGCCAATAATCATTGGCCAGTCGTAGCCCAGCATCCAAATCTGCATTAACAATGCAAGACTGGTTCCGGTCATACCAAACATAAAGGCAGCAATAGGAAGACGGGATTTTTTGTAACCCAGGGCCTCATCAATGCCGTGAACCGGAAAGGGTGAATACACTTCCTGAATCTTCACACCACTGGAGCGTACTTTACGGATACCATCCAACAGTACATCCTCATCATTGAAAATTCCGACAACAAAATGCTTATCTGCATCCATGATTATTTCTTTTCTGATGTTGACTTAATAATACTTTTCACTTCAGCCATGTTGATCACCGGGAAAAACTTAGCGAACAGGAAGAAAGCTGTAAAGAATATCCCAAAGGTGAATACATACTGCCCTACATCATACCAGGTAGGATAGAACATTGTCCAGCTGGAAGGAATATAGTCGCGGTGTAGTGACGTTACAATGATCACAAAGCGCTCGAACCACATACCAATGTTCACAATAATTGACAACACAAATGTTGCCACAATGCTGGTGCGGATTTTCTTGATCCAGAATAACTGAGGAGAGATTACGTTACACGTCATCATAGCCCAATAGGCCCATGCATACGGACCTACAACCCGGTTATAAAAAGCATAACCTTCATACGGAACACGGGAGTACCAGGAAATAAATAACTCGGTGATGTACGCGATACCTACAATGGATCCTGTAATGATGATGACAATGTTCATCAATTCAATATGGTAGATGGTAATGTAATCTTCCAGCTTAAACACTTTGCGGGTAACAATAAGCAGGGTAAGTACCATGGCAAAACCAGAGAAGATAGCACCCGCAACGAAGTATGGAGGGAAAATGGTGGTGTGCCATCCGGGAATAACCGAAGTAGCGAAGTCCATGGATACGATCGTATGCACTGAAAGTACAAGTGGTGTTGAAAGACCCGCGAGAATAAGGGCAACGGATTCATAGCGCATCCACGTTTTAGCCCCACCCTGCCAGCCGAAACTCAAGGCATTGTAAACGTTAGCTCTGATTTTATTTCCCTGAACCACAGCCCGGTCGCGGATAACCGCGAAATCAGGGATGAGACCCATGTACCAGAAAACCAATGAAACCGTAAAGTATGTTGAGATAGCGAACACATCCCATAACAATGGTGAGTTGAAGTTTACCCAAAGTGAACCAAATGTATTCGGCAGAGGAAGCGCCCAATAAAATCCTAACCATAAACGACCCATGTGAAAGCCCGGAAAACTGGCCGCGCAGATAACGGCAAAGATAGTCATCGCCTCTGCTGCACGGTTAATCGACATTCTCCAGCGCTGACGGAACAATAAAAGGATAGCTGAAATCAATGTACCTGCGTGACCAATACCGACCCACCACACGAAGTTGGTGATGTCCCACGCCCAACCTACTGTTTTGTTAAGCCCCCACACCCCAATGCCATGCCACAACAGCATCGCACAGGCATAAGCACCCAAGCCAAGTAAAGCCAAAGAAATAGCCATCGCCATCCACCACAGTTTGGTAGGTTTGCCTTCCACCTGCCGGCTAATGTCGTGCGAAACATCTTTTATGGTTTTACCACCGGTTACCAGAGGTTCGCGTATCACTGAAGTTACTGCCATAATATTTTACGTCTCTCGTTTATTCGTTTCTGTTTTCTGCTATGCGTCCTTATTTCTCACTTTGGTGAGGTACCAGATGTTTGGCTTCACGCCTACTTCCTCCAACACCTGGTAAGCCCTTGGATTACCAGCAAGCTTATCAATGCCATTAGGTCTTTCCGGATTTCTTGGAGCGATCTTCAGCAACTTACTGATGCGGCTTTCCGGATCATTCACATCACCAAATACGATCGCGCCTGTTGAGCAGGAAGCCTGACAAGCCGTTATAACTTCACCATCTTTCAATGGCCTTCTCTCCTTCTTCGCCTGAAGTTTTCCATTCTGAATACGTTGTACGCAGAATGAACATTTTTCCATCACACCGCGTGAACGTACGGTTACATCAGGGTTCAATACCATCTTACCTAAGTCGGTGTTCATGGCCGGATTGACCTTTTCAAACTGGCGATTATCATGATACTTAAACCAGTTGAAGCGTCTCACTTTATAAGGACAGTTGTTGGCACAGTAACGTGTACCAATACAACGGTTATACGTCATTTGATTTAATCCTTCTGTGCTGTGTGTCGTTGCTGCTACCGGACAAACCGTTTCGCAAGGCGCATTATTACAATGCTGGCACAACATAGGCTGGAATACTACTTCTGGATTTTCAGCAGCTTCTTCCAAACCACGTACATCATGTACGGCTGCATCACTGCTGTAGTAGCGGTCGATGCGCAACCAATGCATCTCCCTGCGATTGATCACCTCTTCACGACCCACCATGGAGACGTTGTTCTCTACGTTACACGCTACCACACATGCACCACAACCAATACAAGTATTGAGGTCGATGGCCATACCCCAATGGTGGTTATTGTAATCGTGGCCTTTCCATAAAGAAAGTTCTTCAGGTGCAACTTTATGGTTAGGGTCTTTCCAGGTTGCAATTTTAGGCTGGAATTCCTTTTTCCAATCGACACGCTCAAAATTCGACAAGGTAGTTTCTTGCACGACTGTCTGACGAGCCATGTAGGTTTGGTGAGTTTGCGTGGTAGCAATTTGGTAACGCTCACCTGCAGCTTCAAATGTTGCACCCGCAACACTGTAGCTAAGCGATCCATTAACCATTCCGATTAACGGATAAACATTCTTACCAATACCATCGGCTACTTTACCGGCTTTGGTACGGCCATACCCTAATGGAATACCTAATGTGCCAGGTGTCTGACCCGGTTGTACCAATACCGGAAGTTTAACAGGTTCCTTTCCGTTTATGGAAATGGTGTAGTATTCAGTTTTTGCTTCTTTAAAATTAATTCCTTTGGAATCAGCTGGAGCTACTGTCACGTAGTGTTCCCAAACTGCTTTTGTAATCGGATCAGGTAGCTCCTGAAGTAACGGATTGTTGGCTTGAGAGCCATTTCCCACGGTTCCGTTTTCAAAAACAAAAACTTCAAAACCACTGCCACCTTTATAATTCGATGCAATGGCTGACGCTGCAGCGCTTACATCACCTGCAAAGGAAACAGATGTTGCTTCAACAGGAAGTTCAAGCACACCATTATATAAGCAGGTGTCCCACCATGTCTGGAAGTTTCCGGATTTATAAAACCATGTCTTCCAGTTATTCTTTACAATTTCAAAATAATCAACATTAGTTTCACCAGCCCAAATCAGAAAACTTTCCTGAGCGGCACGCGACTTAAATATCGGTGTGATGGCAGGCTGAGCTACACTGTAATGATTTTTCTTTGGCTCAGCATCGTTCCATGCTTCCAGGTAATGATGATCAGGCGCAATAAAATCAGCAAGTGATGCCGTTTCATCTTCTTTATACGTTGTAGCGATCTTGACTTGAACTTTTCCCAAGCCAGCGGCCAATTCTGCACCCATCGGGTGATCATAAACCGGGTTGCAATTGTAGAATATTACCCCCGATACACTTCCTGCATTTACTTCTTTTACAAAGTTAGCCATAGCCTGATCATCGCCCTGGCGGTAGTTAACCGGAAGATGAGGTAAAATAGTCGAGCCGTAGCTTCCTAATATATCGTTAATAGCGTTAACTACAACCTGAACTGATTTATCATTTGAACCAGCAACAACTAAAGCATTGCCCCGGCTCTTCCAAAGATCTTCTGCCGCTTTAGCCAGATTTGGCTTATCAACACCACCACTAACACTTGCTCTCCCTGCTTTAGCTGCCAATAAATTATAAAGCTGAACCAATACAGCACCTTCTTCTGAAGGTTTAATCTGTGTACGATAATCTGCATTTGCCCCCGCCAGTGACATACCCGCCTCGAACTGATAGTGACGGGACATTTCCTTCTTGTCCTCCCCCACTTCCCGGGTTTGCGCATACTGCTTGGTGAATTCAATCGGTGCTAACCATGAACTTAGAAAATCAGCTGCCACACTAACGATCACCTTTGCCTTACTAAAATCGTATGACGGAATCATAGCTGTGCCGAAGGATTCTTCATTAGCCTTCAGCATGCCATAAAACGAACTTTGATCGTATTGAATGTGCTGGGTTGAAGGGTATTTCGATTTAAATTTTTCAATTACTGCCTTTGTGCTTGGGCTGATGATGGTATTGCTGACAATAACAATCTTACCTCCGCCTACAGCAGTTAATTTCTCAATAACTGCCTTATCAAGTTCTTCCCAGGAAGCCTTTTTGTTATCGGCAACACGGGGGAAGCGCAAGCGTGCATTATCATAAAGCGAGAGTACAGAGGCTTCAACCTGCGCACTGGTACCTCCTTTCGTTACCGATGAAAGTGAGTTGCCTTCAATCTTTATCGGGCGACCTTCACGGGTTTTTACTACAATGCTACAGTAGTCACCACCGTTGGTATAGGTAGATGCGTAGTAGTTGGCTATACTTGGATCAGTATCCTCCGGCTTATTTATATACGGTATGGCTTTACGGATAGGAGCTTCACAGGCCGCTAACGAAACAGCAGCCACACCAAAGCCCATCATCTTCAGGAAATCCCTGCGTGAGTGGCCAAGATCTTCCTCCGGACCCGGTGCAAATTCCTGATGGGCATGTTTTACAAACTCAGCATCGTTGGTGAGTTGCTCCATGCCTTTCCAGTATATCTTCTTAGTAGATTCTTTCTCCATAATATATATAAAAGCGAAGTCTGACTTATTGTACTCTAATTATGATAAATGATTAATAATGACACTTGGCACATTCCAATCCGCCAATGTCTTCCACCTTCATCGGTTCCTTGTTTGATGCGCTGTGCAATTCAACAAGTTTATCGTAATAGGCATTGCCTTTCGAATTAACATCCGTCTTGCGGTGACAATCAATACACCAGCCCATTGTAAGCAGCGAATATTGTTTAACAACTTCCATTTCCTGAACAGGCCCATGACAGGTCTGACATTCTATGTTGGCTACATTTACGTGTTGGGCGTGATTGAAATAGGCAAGGTCCGGAAGGTTGTGGATACGCACCCACTCGATTGGCTTTTGATTTGGGCCGTATGAAAGTGTTTCTGGTTGCCAATCGGCAGCAGCCCATATTTTTTGAATAAGGGGCGATTCTGTTTTCACAGACCGATGACAGTTCATACAAATATTTACCGAAGGAATGGTGGCGCTTTTTCCTTTTAGCACCCCTGTGTGGCAATATTTACAATCAATTTCGTAGGCACCTGCATGTAGTTTGTGTGAAAATGCTATTGGCTGTTTCGGTTCATAACCTTGTTGAATGCCAATAGAGTATAAGCCATTAATAACTGCCTTGAAACCCAATGATCCGATAATAAAAATCAGAATAAAGCGAAAACCTGCACTGCGGGTTACACTGGATAGTGTGTAGGGTGAATGAACAAGCTCTTTATCTTCCTCACTCAACTCTTTCTGGTCGAGGAATCTTTTCAGTGCTGAAACAAGGAACACCAAAATAATAACCAGCAATACCAAAATGAGCAACATGCCCACCAAAATGATATTAAGATATTCTGATGAAACCCCGCTACCTCCACCTTCACCGCCAGCAGCAGCAGGCGTTGCGGCTACCGGAGGCCCTTTTTCAGTTTCTGCTTTGATGTACGCCAAAATATTCATGATCTGATCATCCTTCAGACCAGTGAAGGCTGTCATCTGAGTTTTGTTGTACTCATTATATATATTGACGGCATATTCATCGCCACTGGCAATCAGCGCAGCTGAGTTGCGAATAAATGATTTCAGCCAATCAATGGATGGCGTGCGATCGTAGACATTGGCCAGAGCCGGGCCTACTAGTTTTTGATGCACCCGATGACACGTCTTACAGTTCGCGTTAAACAACGACTCACCGTTGGCAATTGCCTCAGGCTCAGTAGGTATTTGTTGTGCGTAGGCTAAATTAAACGTGAAAAATAAGACAAGGATGCTGATGCTTTTGTGGAGTGAGTGCAGGGATACTTTTATCATGATAGGTTATAGTGTCCAGTTTTTACATCAAGGTGCACAAATCTACTATGGGAAGTCATTTTTTCAAACTTATTTTAAGGCAGGAACCAATTATTTAGGCCTTAAAACGTGCTCTTCGAGGTTCGTTGAAAGTTGAATAAGATTACCAGGTCAAAGGCTAAACATATAATTTAGAATGAATTTAAATTAACAAAAAAGAGACTGTTAATGACCCCATTTGATTATGTCAGTGTGCTCATCTCGCTTATCCTGGGTCTTGGGCTCACACTTATTCTTTCGGGTGTAGCGCGCATCATAAAGCGATGGGAAACCATCCACTCATTTGGACCTTATTTCATTTGGATCGCGCTTGCATTTGTATTGCATATCCATGAGTGGTGGGAAACCTATCAGTTCACTGCATTTCACGAGTGGAGTTTGCCCATGTTTCTCTTCGTCATTCTGTATCCCATACTGTTATTTATTCTTGCCAACCTATTATTTCCAAGTCGGTGGCCAAAAAGTCTGGATCTCAAAGCATTTTACTTTTCTATTTGCAACAAATTTTTTCTTTTCACCATCCTGCTTTCTGTTGTAGCCATTCTCCAAAACATTTTTTTGCTTCATTACTCCATTACTCAGCAACCGGTGCAACTTGCAGTAGTGGCAATGTTTAGTATTATGCTCATCTGGAAAACCAAAAATATCATCGTTCACTATGCCCTCGCACTTGCTTTATTGTTATTGCTGGTCGGCAGCCTTACCTTTACCAGCGATACACTTTTGATTCAATGATTTTAAGATTTGCTTTTTCATTTTTATCACTCTGGTTAGTGTCCTGTAACGCCCAGGAAAATCTCACCCCCAATAACCCCCCAAAAAAAACCATCAGCCTTGGAATTACCGGTGATCAAGCGGATGTAACCGTACCAACATCTTTAGGTATCGTTCTTATGGGGGGGAGCACCGATGTTGATGAGGCCTTCCGGTGGATGATTGACCGGGCCAAGGGTGGTGATTTTGTCGTGATCAGAGCCTCAGGTTCAACCGGCTATAATAATTATATCAAAGGATTGGGTGAACTGAACTCCGTAGAAACACTCTTAATTGATAGTCGTGAGAAGGCCAACCTGGATGAAGCACGCGATAAAATCAGAAACGCGGAAGCCCTGTTTATAGCAGGTGGTGATCAGGCTAATTATGTTAACTACTGGGCCAACACCGAAGTTTCAAGCGCGATACAATACCTGATTGATGAAAAGAAAGTTCCAATAGGCGGAACCAGTGCGGGGTGTGCGGTTCTTGGTGAAATTATTTTTGACGCCAAAAATGGAAGTATAATTTCGTCTGAGGCCCTGCAAAATCCTTATGATCCTCGTTTAAGTATTTCTGAGAGCTTCATAAAAATCCCATACCTCAGCAACACCATTACCGATCAACACTACACACAACGCGAACGGCATGGAAGGCATTTGGCCTTCATGGCAAGAATGATAACAGACAGTGAAATCGATGCGCGGGGTATTGGCGTTGATGAACGCACAGCCGTTTGTATCGATCAGGCAGGAAATGCTTCGATTTATGGATTGAATAAAGCCTATTTTCTTATCAACCAGGGAAAAGCCCCGGAAAACTGTATCCCCAATACACCCTTGAATTGGGTTCAAAACCAGGAGGCAGTACGTGCATATATTTTTCAGGCAAGCACCACAGGCACACCGGCCTTCAATATTAATGAATGGCCAACTGACGCCCCTAATCAATATTGGTATTCGGAAAATGGTGTGCTTAAGGTTAAGTAAATGATTAATACTTCTCCAAACCCAAGCCGAAAAGCGCAAAATCATACTTAACGGGATCATCAGCATCCAGCTTGCGCAGATTCTCAGTCAATTCACATGCCGTAAGCCAATCGGTTTGTTTCCGATTGATCAATTTTAATTTTCGGGCTACGCGTTCTACATGTACATCGCACGGGCAAACCAACTGCGCTGGCTTTATAGTTTTCCATATCCCAAAATCAACTCCTTTATTATCGTCACGAACCATCCAACGTAAATACATCGTGAGCCTTTTGCAGGCTGATTTACGTTCGGGGGTAGCAACATGCTTTTTGGTGCGTGGTGGAAAATCAGGCAAACTAAAAAACAGGTTGTGAAAATTTACAAGACCTTTTTCTATCGTAGCATCTTTTGTCTCAATATGAAAGGCTTTCTCCAAGGTAGTATGCCCGGAATAAAACCATTTTAAAAATGCTATAAAATATAGCGTGTCTGTTGAGTTAAAGGTTCTGTGCGTGAATGCCGTAAATGGTTTTAAATCCTTTTCAGAATGATGTAGAATAAACTGATGCGGATCGTTGTCCATCCAGGTTAACAATTTCTTGCAATTGTTGATGATCGTAATGCGTTGCCCCCAGGTTAATGTAGCTGCAAAAAAGCCGGCTATTTCTATATCCTGCTTCTTTGAAAATAAATGTGGTATGGAAACAGGGTCGTGCTCAATAAAACCGGGCTGGTTGTACTCCAGCAATTTTTGTTCAAGAAAAGATTTCAGGTCACTTCCGGTAAGTTGTTGCCTTTTAGCTTTGGCTCGTTGCATGCCTGGGCAAGTAATGATAAAGATCATTCTCTCCAAAACATAAAACCATTAAATTTCACCAAACCAATCTATACATGAATTCAGAACTGAATGTTATTGAGTTGCTGGCCGGAATTGGAATATTTCTGTTTGGTATGCACCAACTAGAAGATTCCCTCAAGCAGCTTTCCGGTGGAACGTTCCGCAAGCTTATCCGAAAGTTCACAGAAAATTGGTTTAGGAGCGTGCTTAGTGGAACACTGGCAACCGCTGTATTGCAAAGCAGCACGGCCGTTTCGTTAATGGTTTTGGCTTTTGCCGGTGCCGGTGTGTTGGGCATGGAAAGCGCCATTGGCGTAATTATCGGATCAAACCTCGGTACAACACTCACCAGTTGGGTGGTTGCCACACTTGGGTTTAAGTTTAAAATTGAAATACTTGCCTTGCCTTTTGTTGGAATTGGCGGAGTGGGTTTGATTTTTTTTAGCTCGTCCAGTCGGGCCGCGAACATATTCAAATTCTTAGTAGGCTTTGGACTGCTCTTCATGGGTTTGGATTATATGAAGACTAGTATTGAGGGAATGGCACAACACTATGATCTCAGTACTGTTCAGCATTATCCTGGAATCGTTTTTATTATCATTGGCTTTGTGCTTACTGCAATTATTCAATCCAGTTCTGCCTCCATGGCTATTATTCTCAGCGCCATTAATTCAGGCATACTTTCATTTCCGTTGGCAGCCTACATGGTTATCGGCATTAACCTGGGCACTACATTAACTGTGCTGATAGGTTCATTAGGATCACAAACCATAAAAAAACGGGTAGCTTTTAGCCATTTACTTTTTAATGCGATAACAGCAGTACTGGCCATCATCATCTTTCAACTATTGATTTACCTGGTTGAAAAAGTTGTACACCTGGAAAACGATCCGGTAACGGCCATCGCATTCTTCCATACTTTGTTTAACCTATTGGGGGTGCTTGTTTTCCTTCCACTGATTGGGTTCTTCACCAGGTTTATTGTTCGAGTGATACCTGAAAAAAAGACCACGCTTACGCGATGCCTCCACACCCTTAAACCCGATGTGCCTGAAGCAGGTATTGCTGCCATTAAAACCGAGATCCGCCACCTGGTTGTGGAAGTTCTCCTCTATCACCTGCGCATTTTAAAATTAACACGAAGGGAACCCTTTCTTTCCTTTCAGAAAAAAGAAATGCCCGGACAAACAAAAGAATTATCGATTACCGACCAGTATCAAATGATTAAACAACTGGAAGCGGAGATTTACACCTTCGCCTCAGGTTTACAGATGAATGAGCTTCATGATCTTGAGGCACGTGAACTAAATAAATTACTTCACGCCACACGTAATGCTGTTGCCTCGGCAAAAATCCTAAAAGACATCCAACATAATCTTCAGGACGCTGAAAGTTTGGACAGCACAGCGCTTGAAGAATTGATGCAGTACTTCAAGGAAAAATGGGATGCTACCCATCAGGCGTTTATTACTATTTTGGAACAAACTGAGGTTAGTACCAATATCAGTTTGTTGCATAACCTGACGGTTAAAAACAAAGAAGACGATATCTCATTCACACAACTTATTACCGCATCTATCGCTTCAAAAAAAATAAAACAAACTGATATCCCTACTTTAATCACCATCAATCGTGCCTTTAATATATCCGTGAGGCAAATGATACATGCGTTGCGGGATTTATTATTTACAGAACCAGAAGCAGAAATTGTGGATAAGTTGAGTGAAACAGCTTCTTAATTTTTTTATATCCATATTCAACCCACGCGATAAAGCCCGAAGGACTTAAATAGATTAATCACCGATAAAATCGGTGCAAATTCAAAAGAATCAACTACAACAACCTAAAAGGGATGAACATCAAACCACTTACATAGATATCGCAGGAAAAACCTAAAATAAATTGTACCTTAAAGGTGCTTTTTGATCCATTATGTCGAAGAATTTAAGCTATCTGGCCGGAAGAAAGGGTGTTGCCAAAACACTATTTGAAGAACTGGGCATTGCAGCTGCAGAATCCGGTACGCCTTCAGTTGAAAAAATGGAGGAACTGCGAAAAGAATTCCTGGTTGGCAAAGCCAATGTGTTTGGCACAGCTACCTTCTATGATTTTTTAAAGCCCGAAAACCAGGGTAAAAAAGTTTATGTGTGCAATGGAAGTGCCTGCCTGTGTGCGGGAACTCAGCCTGCCTTAAAAGAAAAACTCCAAAGACATTTTAAAGAAGATGAGATTGGCGAAATGTGCTGCCTGGGAAGATGTCATGAAAATGCCGCTTTTCATATTGGCGGAAAGAATTATTCAGGAAAAGCAATCGATACCATTAGTGAAATAAAAAGGAACAAAACAGTAGTAGCCGATCAGTACAACGTTGCTTCCAAAGGCACCGCCATTCTTACACAAAAATTTCCGGGCCTTGAAGCTTACTACCAAACCCTTAAAGATTGTTTAAAAAAATCAGTTGCTGAGTTACAAACTGAATTAAAAACTTCTGGTTTACGCGGCCGCGGTGGCGCGGGCTTTCCAATGGGCATTAAACTGGAAAGTTGCAGAAACACAGATGCTGATCAACGGTTCATCGTCTGCAATGCCGATGAAGGTGACCCTGGTGCCTATTCAGATCGCTATTTGCTGGAACATCAACCACATGCCGTGCTCATGGGTATGATCATCGCAGGCTACCTGGCTAATGCATCAGTTGGTGTATTGTATATACGCGCAGAATATCCTGAGTCAATTGAAGTTATTGAAAAAGCAATTCAGCAACTTCATGATCATAGATTTATCGGAGAAAATATTTTCGGCTCTGATTTTTCATTTCACTTCAAAGTTATCAAAGCACAAGGTGCCTATATCTGTGGAGAAGAGACAGCATTACTGTCTTCCATTGAAGGTCAACGGCCTGAGGTTCGGGTACGCCCACCCTACCCTGCCCAGCAAGGTTTGTTTAATCTACCAACTGTGGTGAACAATGTTGAAACGCTTGCTAATCTTCCCTTTATCGTGCAGAACGGAGGAAAAGAATTCGCTTCGCTTGGTACACCAAAATCAACTGGAACAAAACTTGTTTCATTAGATGGGTACTTCAATAAGCCCGGCATTTACGAAGTGGACATGGGCACACCTTTAGGTGTTGTAGTGAATGCATTAGGTGGCGGTTTTCGCGAACCGGTAAAAGCCATGCACATTGGCGGGCCGTTGGGCGGATTGGTGCCCGTTTCAAAGATCAATGATTTAACCATCGATTTCGAATCGTTCAGCAAGGAAGGTTTCCTGCTGGGGCATGCATCAATCGTCTGTATTCCGCAAGACTTTCCACTCCTATTATATATAGAACACTTATTTGAGTTTACCGCCCACGAAAGTTGCGGAAAATGTTTTCCATGCAGGCTGGGCTCAACCCGCGGAAAGGAGATGCTGCAGAAAGCACGAACCAGTGACTATAAAATAGATCGCAGGTTAATGGATGATTTATTAGAGACACTGGAGATCGGGTCATTGTGCATGCTGGGTGGCGGATTGCCGCTGCCAGTAAAAAATGCATTGAAGTATTTTGATGATGAATTGAATATCTATTTTATGGAAAATAACCACAAAGGTCACAAAGAAATTCTACACAAAGGACACTAAGCCTTTACATTCTTCATGGTTAAATAGATTGGAATGACAGAAAATGAAATAGCAAATAAAATAATCGGATTGGCAATAGATGTCCATAAAGTCCTTGGGCCTGGTTTACTGGAAAGCGCCTATAAAGAAAGCTTATACTACAAAATTCGTAAGAACGGCTTCTATATAGAGAAAGAAAAGGCGATGCCATTGATCTTTGAAGAGGTAAAACTTGAGTGTGGGTATAGAATTGATCTTGTTGTTGAGAATAAACTGGTAATTGAAACAAAAAGCGTGGATACCTTGAATGATATCCATCTAGCACAAACATTAACCTATCTTAAGTTAGGCAAATACAAACTTGGACTATTAATAAATTTTAATGTGGTGTTGCTTAAAGAAGGAATTAAACGAATAATTAATGGACAGTTATCAAAGTGAAAAATAGAATCATTACAAAAGATCACCAAGGCTTTGTGCCCTTTGTGTTACCTTCGTGAGCTTTGTGGTTAAACGAGAGATGATATGGAAGGGATAAAATCAAAATCAACCATGAACATCCACATCAATGGAAACGGTGCGGAAAAAATTAAACTGGCATTCATCAATGACAAACCTTATGAGATCAAAGAAGGAGAAACGGTATTGTCGTTTGTACGCAGAAGTTTAGGAAACCGCATTCCCACACTTTGTGATGCCCCTAACCTCGAGCCGTTCGGTTCTTGTCGGGTGTGTAGCGTTGAAATAGCGCTACAACCAAATGGCAATACAAAAACGGTAGCATCCTGTCACACACCGGTTACTGTAAATTCCTACATTTATACCGATACCGAAAAAATCACCAGGCTTCGCAAAAACATTATTGAACTGGTTCTTACAGACCACCCGTTGGATTGCCTCACATGCGAAGTGAATAATAATTGCGAGCTGCAAACCGTTGCTGCGCAAGTCGGAGTACGCACAGTTCGTTATCCTGAAGGCAAAAATCATCTTGACCGGAAGAAAGATTTAAGTCACCCCTACATGACGTCCGATCTATCGAAGTGCATCAATTGCTTCCGATGCGTGCGTGCTTGTGATGAGGTGCAGGGTGAAATGGTGTTGAGTATGGCCGGTCGCGGGTTCGACAGTCATATAATTAAAAGTTTCGATGACACCTTCATGACCTCCGATTGTGTGAGTTGTGGAGCTTGTGCACAGGCTTGTCCTACTTCAGCAATCTCGGATATATTTGAATCAAAAAGCATAAACGTTCAGAAAAAAGTCAGAACTGTTTGTACCTACTGCGGTGTGGGCTGCAACCTGGATGTAGCTGTGAATGATGATAAAATAAAATCCATCCAGGCACCCTATGATGCAGAAGTAAACCAGGGACACACTTGCCTGAAAGGGCGCTTTGCATTTTCATTCTACAATCACCCCGACAGGTTGCGCACACCCCTCATACGAAAGAATGGAGAACTGCAACCGGCAACCTGGGATGAAGCGTACGATTTCATAGCTGGAAAACTATCCTACATCAAGGAGGTTTACGGCCCTGATTACATCGCAGGCATTTCATCAGCACGCTGCACCAATGAAGAAAATTACCTGATGCAAAAATTCATTCGGGTGGTTATCGGTACAAATAACATCGACAGTTGTGCGCGTGTATGCCACTCGCCTACTGCTTTGGGCATGCAGCGCAGCTTTGGTACTGGCGCAGCTACCAACTCTATCGATGATTTAAAAGATACAGATTGCATTCTGATAATTGGTGCTAATCCAACAGACGGTCATCCGGTAACGGGTGCCAAGTTCAAGCAGTTTGCCATGAAAGGCAAGACCACCATCGTGATCGATCCACGCAGAACGGAACTGGCGCGGTATGCGACCTATCACTTGCCGCTACGCCCGGGTACTAATGTAGCCATGCTTAACATGATGCTGTACTACATCATTACCGAAGGATTGGAGGATAAACAATTCATTGAATCCAGAACAGAAGGCTATGAAGATTTCAAAAAGCAAATCTTAAGTGTAAATATTGATGAACTCGAACGCATAACCGGTGTCGACAAAAATCTGGTTCGTGAAGCAACCTTGGCTTATGCCAAATCGAAAGCTGCGATGGCTTTCCACGGACTAGGTGTTACAGAACATTCTTATGGAACCTATGCCATCATGCTCATCACCGACCTGGCCATGATAACCGGAAACATAGGCCGCAGAGGTGTGGGTGTGAATCCGTTACGCGGACAAAACAATGTGCAAGGCGCTGCTGATATGGGTTGCCAGCCGCATCAGGGTGCTGGCTATTTTGACGTGACCCATCCGGAGTACCACAAAATGTATGAAGACTTCTATGGCGTAAAACTACCGAACCATATCGGTTATAAAATTCCACAGATGTACACGGCTTCACTCGATGATAAATTAAAAGCGCTTTGGCTGATGGGGGAAGATCTTGTACAAACTGATCCCAACACCAACAGAGTGATGGCCGCATTGAAGAAATTGGATTTACTTGTAGTACAGGAGCTCTTCATGACGGAAACAGCCAAGATCGCTACAGTTGTTTTACCGGGCGCCTCGTTCCTTGAAAAGAGCGGCACATTTACCAATGGTGAACGAAGAATTCAGCGTGTGAACAAAGTAGTGGAGCCGATTGAAGGCACTAAGTCTGACGGACAAATAGTGGTAGATATCATGAATCGAATGGGGCATGCACAACCTGACTATGATCCGGATACATTGCTCAAAGAAATTTCACAAATCGTTCCCTTCTTCAAGGGGGTTAAATGGAATGAGTTGGGAGAAAATGGAAAACAGTGGCCTGTAAAAGAAGATGGAAGCGATACCAAAATCCTGCATACCGAAACATTCAAACGCGGTAAGGGCAAATTCCATTATTTCGATTTCAAGGAAAGTCAGGAAATTATTGACAACAGAAAAGAATACCCGTACATCATCACCACCAACCGCGAGCTTGAGCATTACAATGCAGGCACGATGACGCGAAGAACAAAAAATGTGGAGCTATTAACCGAGGATGTGTTGCTGATCAATCCGGCAGATGCCGAAAAACATTTTATCAAAGAAGGCGATATGGTGTGCGTAGAGTCAGCACGAGGTAAAGTGGATTTAAAAGCTCGTATTACAGATGAAGTAAAGTCGGGTGTGTTAAGTTCAACTTTCCACTTTCCTGAAATCGGGTTGAACATAATTGGTTCGGATGAACATGACGTGGAAGCCATGTGTCCGGAATACAAAGTGATTGCGGTGAGAATCCGAAAGAGCAAGGGAATCAGAAAAGCTGTGCATAGTTAAAAATCCAAAACCACAGAACACACAAGGTTACGCAAAGAGCACAAAGTTTAACGCTATTCTTTGTACTTTGTGGTTTAATCAATCCGCCCTATGCGTAAACTTATCCTCCGTTCCTTACTCATCATTTTTCTTGCGGCACTAAGTTATGGTATATACTATGCCTGGCTTGCCTTCCCGATCATCTCCGGATACGGGGCAAAAAATCTTTGCTCGTGTACCATGCTGGCGGGGCGAAAAGCAGAAGATGTGATCCGGGAAGAATTGGGTTCAGGCCTTCAATCGCTTGGTACGTTCTCCGTGAACTATGCTGATTCATCGGCAACCGCCAGTGTTTTTGGACTTGCCAAACGTAAAGCTATCTACCGGAAAGGATTAGGATGTACACTTGTAAATGAAATCACAGAAGAAGAATTGAGAAAGCAACGCTGGAATGTGGCAGCTCCTCCACGTGTAAATCAGGATACCATTCCCTGGCCTACCGGAAACAAAATGCCTGATTCAGTAAACCTTTTTGGATATAACCTTGACTTGCTGAACAAAACCATTAACGATGCCTTTGAAGAATCCGGTGAAGAAAAAAATAGACGAACCCGGGCGGTTGTGGTCATTCATGATGGCAACCTCATCGCTGAAAAATATGCAGATGGATTTGATCAGAACACACGCCTTACCGGTTGGTCGATGACGAAAAGTCTTACCAATGCTATGATGGGCGTACTCGTTCGTGAAGGAAAAATATCGGTTAATGACCCTGCGCCCATTGAAGCGTGGAAAAATGACGAGCGAAATACCATTACCATCCACAACCTCATGCAAGCCAGCAGCGGACTGAAATGGGCTGAGGTGTACAGCGGACCCAGTGATGCCACCAATATGTTATTCAAAAAACGTGATGCTGGTATTTATGCTTCGCAGGCACCCCTGCAGCATAAACCTGGTGAGGTGTTCTATTATTCCAGCGGCACCACCAATATTTTATCCTACATCATCCGGCAAACGGTTGGTGATGCAGAATACCACAATTTTCCCTACAAAAACATTTTTCATAAAATAGGCATGAACTCCATGACCATTGAACCCGATCCGGGTGGAACATTTGTAGGTTCATCATTTTCATTTGCCACCGCGCGCGATTGGGCACGATTTGGATTGCTCTGCCTGAATGATGGGTACTGGATTAATGAAAGAATTTTACCCGAAGGATGGATTGAGTACAGCACTAAGCCTGCCAAAGGCGCAATGAAGGGTGAGTATGGTGCTCAGTTCTGGCTGAATGCCGGAAACCCAAATGATGTTGCAGACCGAAATTTTCCGGATGTTCCGAGTGACATGTACTACCTGAGCGGATTTGAAGGGCAGGATGTTGTGGTTATACCTTCCAAAAACCTGGTGGTAGTAAAACTTGGGCTCACCTCAGGAAACTGGGTAGATATGAATGCTTTCTTGAAAGATATTATCAACGCGATACCCTAACGAGAGGATTTCTTTTTTGGGTTGTCAGCTGCAATGCCTTCCTTTTTTCGCTGCTGAACCACGAAATCAGATCCAAACGAAAACTTCTTGTTCAAAGAGGATTTTTCCTCCACCACGCGCCAAAACGGTGCAACCCTGTTTATGGAAGCACCCTTTTGCAGTTGCTCGTAAGCAGCTTCCGAAACAATGCGTAAAAATATTCCAGTTGTTACCGGGCAGGTGTAATCGGCACCGTACTCGGCAGCAAGGTCTTTACGCAGAACCGTAAGGTTAGCGCTTTTGCCTTTGGGAATATGCCTGATATAATCATCGATAATTTTAGGCGTGGCAATCAGCATTTTACCCCCGGCAGGCATATCGGTAAAATCCTTTTCCAGTTTCTTTACGATGGGTTCTTTAGTCGGGTCGTTGACTTTGTCAGTCCACGTTTTTCCTTTTCCTGGTTTCATAAATCATACGTTTTAATACACATTCAAATCTAGGGTATGCCGGTGACAACCTTATGGCAAGAGGAAATGAGAAGTCAAATAACATTCACTCAACAAGATTGTTATTTGGTAAAATTCTTGAACCATGTCCGAAAAAAAAACAATAGTGCTGATCGGTGGAAGCTATGGCATTGGTGCTGCACTGGCCCAACTGCTCCTCGATAAAAGTTATGATGTATATGTGCTTAGCAGGTCAGCTCCAACTACAGTCGGTACAAAACACATCACCCTCGATGTACAGACAGCCTCCATTGACCTGTCGCAACTTCCTGGTAAAATTGATGGGTTGGCCTATCTGCCGGGCAGCATTCAACTCAAGCCATTTCATCGCTTTACAAATGAAGAATTCCTTCAAGACCTCAACATTAATGTTTTAGGAGCAGCAAAATGTGTTCGTGATTTATTAAACCCACTTAAAGCCGCGGAACAAAGTTCAATCGTCTTTTTCAGTACTGTTGCCGTTCAGCAAGGCATGCCGTTTCATGCATCGGTGGCTATGGCAAAGGGTGCATTGGAAGGACTAACCCGCTCACTGGCTGCAGAGTTTGCTCCCAAAATTCGTGTTAATGCCATTGCCCCATCCATAACTGATACACCCCTTGCATCCAAAATTTTGTCAAGCGAAGACAAAAAGAAAGTCAGTGGTGAACGTCATCCGCTAAAGCGCGTAGGCGAAGCCCGCGACATAGCACAGGCGGCTGCTTATTTGCTCACGGATGAGAGTTCATGGATCAGCGGACAGGTTATCCATGTTGATGGTGGATTGTCGGCCTTGCGTGTTTAAATCATGCCCATTGTCCGCTATCAAGGTGAATTATTGGAATGCAAACCTGGCGCAACCCTGCGTGATGTTATCCTGAAATATGGCCTTACCGTTCATAACAGAAATGCCCGCTACATAAACTGCAAGGGATTTGGAACCTGCGGAACATGTGCTGTAAAAATTACCGGAAACATAAATCCACTAACACGATTAGAAAAATGGCGTTTAGATTTCCCTCCGCACCATCAAAATAGGGGCTTACGATTGGCCTGCCAGGTAGAAGTATTGGGGGATGTTGAAGTAAAAAAGTATGAAGGATTCTGGGGTGAGAAAATTACCTGATCAATTCGCTACTCTAATGCTTCCCTCACCATCCGGTTATCACCCGTCATTTCCCAATGCACAAGTGATGTTGGGATACAACCAATGGCATTGAGAGAATCAAAAAATTCTTTCGCACGAAATGATTCATTTCGCTTCTCTTTCAATCTGGCCCATTCAGCCAGTACAGCTTCCAACAAGTACTTTCCGGTGATATAGCTGGTACCATAGCCGGGTTGGCGCAAATACAAATGCTGCTCGAAGATCAACAACTCCTTCTCGGTTTTCATCCAGCCTCGGGGGGTGTATTCGGAGTGTATCCCACCGGCTTCTTCCATTGTCATCTCGTTGGCATGAGCATACAGCGATCCCAAACCTCGCGCTGCGCGTTGGGCTATCATGATATATACAATCTCCTTCACCCGGGGATCATCATTGTATAATCCGGCCTGCATGAACATCTCTTCTACGGCTGTGGCGGTACCTTCATTACGAGAGTCGAAAATATTATACAGCAAAGGGCCTTTGCGGATTTCACTTTCATGAGGCTCATTATCCATGCGAGCCAGCTCGAACCAATGATAAAAATGTGAATAAAGCGGACGTGGATCAATATGCATCCCAATGAGAAAAAAGTTTCGTCTCTCAGCCGGCACAAACTGGCCATGATGGGCACGCAAGGCAGGCTCAAAATAATCCTTAACAGTTACAATTTCATCCTCCTCTAAAAATTTTAAAAGGCTTTTAGCCGACCGCTCCGCCAGTGCGGTAAATGCTTCTGGGGTATCTGCTACTTTCAGTTCAGGAAGGTTGCGGTTTCGGTGCTCTTCCAGTTTCAATGCAGTCCATGCACGGGCTAGCTCTCGCTTAAGTAACATCACTTCATCATCCCAGGTTAGGGGCACCAGGTGTACATGGTGTTGGTACCAGGTATAATTATCCTTCCCAATACCGGAGGGTCCGGTTTTAGAAGCCGATTCTTTCTCCAGCCACGAGGCAAATTCAGCAGTACTTTGTATCGCGTCTTCAAGAACATCAACCAAGTCGTTATGAAGGCGCACCTCAGGGTAATCCAATAACTCTGCGAGATCAGCTTGCTGTGATTTGATATCGCGTATGCCGGCTATCCATAAATCTTTTGCATTACCGGTAAGGTTATCCTTAGCCTGATTATTTAGCGGCACTATCACACGCAATTCGTTAATCAGTTTCTCTTTGTCCATCTCCGTTAATGGAAATGTGTACGTCCATAGCTCAATGATAGCTGCATGAGTGGGGCCTTCATGCGCAGGCACATCGCTGCGTTCCATCCATAAAGTTTTATAATATGCCGGATCGCGCTCCCACGGGCGTAACACCCGGTGATCAAAATCAAGTCCGTTCATCTCGGCATAAATCAAATACCAGTCAACCTTATGGCTAACCGGCCAGTTGGTGGTATCAAATGAATTCAATCGTTGCTGCCACAGCGTTAATTCCTGATGCTGCTTATGCATAACAGGAAAAGAGTAGTCGGGAACACCATTCACCAGGGGAGGTTTCTGAAATTCACGCCATTGAAAAAAGAAATCAACAAGTTGGTCGTACGTGGTAAACTTATCATTGAGTTCTAACGAAGGTGCTGAACATGACCATAACAGCACCTGAACAAACACGTGGAGAAATGATAACCTGGCAATTCGCATTAGCTAAAAATTTTATGAGATTAACTTGCTTGATTATAAATATATTAGATTCTTGCTATTCGCTTTACTACCGGTCAATTCGCTCCTTGCCTGAATAGATATTAAACTTACCGTCACGAATAAATCCGATTAGCGTCATTCCACAATCCTCTGCTAAATTAACCGCCAGGCTTGAAGGAGCCCCTATAGCCGCCAATAGAGGTATTCCTGCCAAAGCAGCCTTTTGCACCAATTCAAAACTGGTTCTTCCACTAACCAGCAGCATATAATTTGATAGAGGCAATTCATTTTTTAAGAGCATCGCACCAACAACTTTATCAAGTGCGTTATGCCTGCCCACATCTTCGCGCAGTAAAATCAACTCACCCTTTAGGTTAAATAAGCCCGAAGCATGTAATCCACCGGTATGTTCAAATACGCGTTGTGCTTCGCGCAGCTTTTCAGGCAGGGTATGAATTAAATCTGCGTTTATTCTCTCATTAACGGAAATAGCTGTACAGTTTACTTTCACAGCTTCTATGGAAGATTTACCACATACACCACAACTGGAAGTGGTGTAAAAATTACGTTGCAATTTTTCAAAATCGATTATTACTTCAGGCTTGAGTTCAACCCGCACCACATTCTCCCTTTCTTCGGCACGACCAACATCCTCACAATATTTTATACTTTCCACCTGATCAAGCGATTGAATAACTCCTTCTGTAAAAAGAAAACCCAGTGCCAATTCAAAATCGTGGCCGGGGGTGCGCATGGTTACCGATAAACTTTTTTGTTGGCGTTCAGTTAATTGACCGTAACCGATCCTAATTTCCAGCGGCTCTTCAGTGGCAACAAGGTCAGAAACAAGCTCACGGTTATTCGCTGTAACTTTTATAATTTCTACCGGACGAACAAAGTGCGCCATGTATTTTTATTTTATGGACCGGATGAATTCAATCAGAGCAGGAATCAGGGCAGATGACAATGGCTTTTCAGCTTGTGAATATACAGCAATATTAGCCATACGCTCCTCAGGTGCATCGCGAAGTACATGGTTCATGCCTTCAATAAGTAAGAACCGTGCATCCGGACGGGCGTCTTTTAGACGCTCAGCATCCTTTACGGCTACCTGTATATCTGTACTCCCCTGCACAATCATACAAGGCATGTTCAAACCCTTTAGCAGTTTAGCTGGATCATACTTCAGCCATGAAATCATATAGGGTTGAATGCCGGGGCGATAAAGTGGTTGTAGGAGCGGATTGATTTGTTTTACCTCAAAACCTGCTTTTAGCGAGTCTAATATGCTTTCATTGTCATGCACCAATTGCTCAGGATTAAACGGGTTCGACTTGATTTGCTCTTTCAAGATCTCGTCAATTGGCCGGCCTGCCCCTGCCAGTGAAATAAACCCATTCGCCTTGGCCGATTGAGCCGCAAGCATACCCAGCAAAGATCCTTCACTATGACCCAGTACGATAATATTTTTAAATCGCTTATCGGATTTAAAAATCCTGATCCAATCCGCAGCATCTGATGAAAAGTCTTCAATAACCAACGCATCCTCACGGTTGGTTTTCATGGTGCTCTTTCCAACGCCACGTTTATCATAACGAAAAGAAGCAATACCTTCTTGAGCAAAACCCTCCGCCAGTAGTTTCAAATAGTCTGATTTTAATTGCCGATTATTTCCGTCACGATCGGTGGGGCCCGAGCCGGCAATGATCAATACCAACGGAACTTTGCCCCTTTTCACATCAGGATATAACATGGTACCCTGTAGTATTCGTGTGCCGGTAGAGTCGGTATATGTATACTCAACAGGCTGAGCCGTAACCGTAATGGAAAGAACAACAAGACTATATAAAAGGCGCCTCATCCAAGTAAAAAATAGATGCAAAAGCATAATTGTTAAAGTTAAAGGTTAACCGTCAAAATCATCTAACTATAAATTACTAAATTTGATTATGAAAGTCAGGAAACTAACGATTGAACAGGAAGAGCAAGAAAAAGAAGAATACTTTCGTAGTCTATCCGGTGAAGAACGTCTGAGGATGATGCGTATTTTGAACGACCGCTTACGCAAGCCCGGAGTTAATTATGAGCTCCGAAACAAAAAAGTAAAGGTGATCCGATTATTGTGAGCATCTTCAGTCAATACCATCTTGAATTTTTAAAAGCCCTCATTCAGCATGGTGTTAAGTTTCTTATTATTGGAGGGCAGGCTGCTATTTACTACGGTGTAAGAAGAAATACCGGTGATCTGGACATTCTTGTCGAACCAACCCGGCAAAATGGAGAGAAACTTCTCTTGGCCTTTCGGGAAATGAAATTGGTAGTCGAAGACGTTAAGCCTGAAGAATTTGAACAGCAGTTATTTCTTGGGCTTGGCTTTGAGCCTGATGCCGTGGATATTTTATCCATAACACCGGGTGTTGATTTTGAGAGTGCGTTTAGGCAATCTAGTGTAATTGAAGATAGTCATGTAAAGCTTCACATCATCTCGCTTGATGATTTGATAAAAAATAAAGAGGCTTTAAATCGTGAAGGTGAGAAAAACCTGCTCGATCAGTATGATGTCGCTGTACTCAGAAAAATCAACCAACAACAAAAGTAATTTTACGACAATCCACTAATTCTTCCATCATTATCAATATCCATCCCCAACGCTGCGGGTACATTCGGTAAGCCTGGCATGCGCAGGATGTCGCCCGTAATAGGAATTACAAATCCTGCTCCGGCAGCTACTTCAATTTCACGTACGGTAACAATAAAGTCCTTCGGCCGGCCTAATTTTTTTGCATCATCCGAAAAACTGTTTTGTGTTTTGGCAATGCACACCGGCATACCGCTCAAGCCGATACGCTCGATCTTCTTTAAATTCTGTTTAGCCTTTGGCAGAAACTCTACATCCTTTGCCCCGTAAATCTTTACCGCTACGGTTCTTATCTTTTCCTCCACCGATGATTTCCAATCGTACACCGGCCAGTACTTACCATGAAAATTATCGGCTGCCTCTGCAATTTTTTTTGCCAGGTCAATCATTCCCGCTCCGCCTTTCTCCCATCCTTCTGACAAAGCAATATCAACACCCAATGATTCACACTTATTAATAACCCAATTCAATTCTTCTTCAGTGTCAGTAATAAATTTATTGAGTGAGATTACGGCAGGCACTCCAAAAATTTTTGTGTTTTCAATGTGCTTTTCCAGGTTCGCAAAGCCGGCCTCAAGGGCTTTCAGGTTTGGCTTGGTTAGCTCTTCCCGCGAAACGCCTCCATGATATTTCAAGGCGCGAATGGTGGCTACCAACACGATAGCGTGTGGAGAGTAATCACCATAACCACAAACAATATCAATGAATTTCTCCGCGCCCAGATCGGAGCCAAAACCCGCCTCAGTAATTACATAATCGGATAAACTCATTCCCATCCGTGTAGCGATAATGGAGTTGGCACCTTGAGCAATGTTGCCAAACGGACCGCCATGAATAATGGCCGGATTGCCTTCCAGAGTCTGTACCAAATTTGGTTTTATCGCTTCTTTGAGCAACAAAGCAACAGCACCCTGTGCATTCAGGTCGCGGGCAAAAACAGCTTTTTGTGAATAGGTGTCGCCAATATAAATGTTACCGATTTTTTGTTTCAGGTCGTTCATATCCTTTGCGAGACAAAGAATGGCCATTATTTCTGAGGCTGCTGTAATATTAAATCCGGTCTCGCGGATCATTCCGCCATTCTTCCCACCCAACCCTGTAATCATATTTCGGAGCGCACGATCATTCATATCCATCACACGCTTCCACTCTACCGTTCGCGGATCAATTCCCAATCCGCCACCGGGTTTTTGAATGTCATTATCAATAAGCGCTGCTAAAAGATTGTTGGCCTTTTCAACCGCAGCAAAATCACCGGTAAAATGGAGGTTAATGTCTTCCATGGGAACTACCTGGGAATATCCTCCACCCGCAGCGCCACCCTTCATACCGAACACCGGGCCCAGCGATGGTTCGCGAAGCACTACCGTAGTCTTCTTGCCGATTTTATTCATGCCTTCACATAGGCCAATGGAAGTAGTTGTTTTTCCTTCGCCAGCGGGCGTTGGTGTCATGGCCGTAACTAAAATCAATTTACCCTTTCTTAGTTTCGATTCATCATATAGTTTCAGCGGAAGCTTGGCTTTATAATTTCCATAAAGTTCCAGGTCACCTTCTGCGATATTCAGTTTTTTAGCAATCTGCCGTATGGGTTGTAATGATGCGGCCTGGGCAATTTCAAGATCGGATTTAAAAGACATAGCATTAGCGTTTTACCAATCGAAAGTTAAAACTATTTACTTTGTAACCTAATGACTACGGTCATCAGGGATTGAAAATGAAAAGGATTAAAAACGATCACTTCCAGTTCAAGCAATTTTCCGTTTCACACAGACGCAGCAGCATGAAGGTGGGTACCGATGGGGTTTTGCTGGGTGCCTGGGTAGATGTATCAGATGTTGATAACGTACTGGATGTTGGAACAGGCTCAGGAGTTATTGCATTGATGATTGCCCAACGAACCCTCGCCACCCGAGTTGATGCTGTGGAAATAAACCAAGAAGCCGTGCAGGATGCCCGAGAGAACTTTGAACAAGCCCCCTGGACGAGGCGGCTTAACCTGTACCATACGCCAATTCAGTTATATCTTACTGAGTGCAAGTATGACCTGATCATTTCAAATCCACCATTCTTTATCAACAGCTATAAACCTGTTGATGAACCACGAAGCACAGCCCGGCACACCGAAAGTTTATCATTTCAGAATTTATTGAAAGCCGCGGATCAGTTGCTTAACCCACATGGTAGGTTGGCCGTTATCCTCCCACCTGCAGAAGGACTACATTTTAAAACTTTAGCGCAAGCAGCCGGAATGACATGCATCCGGCATTGGACTTTTCGAACGCGAAGAAATAAACCGGTTGAGCGCCTGCTTCTGGAATTTTCTAAAATCCATAAACTCCCCGATCAGGGGGAAGTCCTTCTTTATGAATATGATTCAGGTGAAGTTTGGACAAAGGAATACACTGCTCTAACCCGTGAATTTTATCTCAAAGCTTAAAAAATCCACTCATCCCTAGCCCATTTGTAAGACAACCGATTTAAAATTATTCTTGCAAGTCTGATTATATGGTGCGCATCCTTATCCTCCTTGTACTGATTGCATTCATCCAGGATGGCATCGCCCAAGACTTAAAAATCAAAAAAGCAAAATCACCCATTGTGCTGGATGGCGTAATGGATGAACCCGATTGGTTTGAAGCCGATGTTGCCAATAATTTCCGGCAATTCTTTCCAAGCGATACAACACTGGCCAAGAGCCAAAGCCAGGTGCGGATGACCTACGATGAAAAGTTCATTTATATCATTGCGCGCATGGAAAATATTAAGAATGACAGGCGCTATGTAACCCCTTCGCTGCGCAGGGACTTCCGAGGCGAAGGCAACGATGGCATTACCATAGTGCTCGACCCCTTCAGCGACCGCACCAATGGTTTTATGTTTGGCGTAAATCCATTTGGTGTTCAACGCGAAGGATTGATAGCCAATGGTGGATCACAATCTTCTGACTTATCCCTTACATGGGATAACAAGTGGTATTCGGAAACAAAGGTGCATGAAGGCTATTGGTTAGCTGAGTTAGCCATCCCATTTAATTCCATCCGCTTCAAAGAAGGGCTAACCACCTGGAATATTAATTTTTACAGGATAGACAGCGAAAATGCCGAACGATCAACCTGGTCTCCTATTCCTCAAAATTTTGATATCATAACCATGGCGTTCAACCGCCAACTATTATGGGATGAGCCTCTGAAAAAAGCAGGCACTAACATTTCGCTAATCCCATATTCCCTTGCCGGAGGAACAAAAAATTTTGTTGAAGGTACACCCACCGATAAAACGCTGGAAGCGGGCTTTGATGCCAAAATTGGTATCAGTTCAGCACTTAATCTTGACGTCACCGTAAACCCCGACTTTTCGCAGGTAGAAGTAGATGAACAAGTAACCAACCTTGACCGTTTCGAGATTTTTTTTCCTGAACAGCGGCAATTTTTTCTAGAGAATGCAGACTTGTTTGGAGATTTTGGTGTAGAGGGAACAAGACCTTTTTTCTCTCGCAGAATTGGTGTGGCGCGAGATGAATCCACGGGACAAAATATTCAAAATTCCATTTATGGCGGATTTCGGTTGAGCGGCAAAATTGATAACAACTGGCGCATAGGGTTTATGGACATTCAAGCCGGAGAAGATGAAAAAATCAATCTGCCTTCTACCAATTTCATGGTGGCATCCGTGCAGCGAAAAATTTTCACACGCTCCAACATCGGCATCATCGCCATTAATAAGCAAGCCTTTCAGGATTCCATCACAGGCGACTTCACCACAAATCCTATGAAATACAATAGGCTTATTGGTGTGGACTACAACCTTGCCAGTAAAAACAATGTATGGAACGGTAAGGCATTTTATCACCGCTCATTTGATCAAAATGGTTTAGACTCCACCTTTGCCACCGGTGGATTTATCAATTACAGCACGTTGAAATGGTCTGTCAATTTATTCACCCGAAGTGTGGGCGCTAACTACAATCCTGAAGTTGGCTTTGCGCGTAGAAAAGATATCCAACAAGTAGCTTATACTCATTGGTATAACATGTACCCGAAAAAGTCAGGTATTCAAAGTCATGGGCCAGGAATTGATTTTGATATTATCGGAAATGAAGTTTATGGATTACTGGATTGGGATGCTAACCTGATGTATCGTGCGCGTTACAGAAATACAGCCACCTGGAATATCCGTCTGAGAAAGGAATACACTTACCTGTTTGATTCCTTTGATCCAAGCGGAACCAATGGTGAAAAACTACCGGCTGGTACTAGCTATCATCAGTACCTGGTTGTATTCAATTTCAACTCCGATGCACGAAAAGCCCTTTTCACAAATCTATCTACCCGGCTCGGAGAGTATTTTAATGGCACCCGAATCAACTTAAGTGGAATACTTACCTACCGGTATATCCCCTGGGGATTCGCCTCGCTTAATTTCACATACAACCGAATACGGCTGCCGGAACCCTATAATGATGCAGACCTGCTCTTGATTGGCCCACGCATTGATCTTACCCTCACCCGTAGCGTGTTCTTCACGACTTTTGTTCAATACAATAATCAAATCAACAACCTGAACATCAATTCCCGGTTACAGTGGCGATTTAAGCCGGTATCAGATATTTTTCTGGTGTACACGGATAACTACGTGACAGAAACCTTTACTGATGCAGAGGGTCGTTTCTTTGCCCAAGGCCAACCCCGATTGCGTGGGGTAGTGCTAAAAATCAGCTACTGGTTAAATATTTAATTTTCTTTCACGCTGATAATCAGGATATTACAAAATATAAAATAGATGTTTAAACATTTATTTACAAAGTGGTGTTATGTTCGCATCAACTCCCATTAACTAAATTTAAACAATTATGAAAAAAATGTATTTCGTCCTGGTTGCGCTGTTGGTAAGTGGCGGTGCAATCGCACAATCAACCTGGAAAATTGATAATGTCCATTCCAAAATCGGTTTCAGCGTAACACATATGGTAGTGGCTGAAACGGAAGGTTCTTTTAAGGACTATTCTGGTGCCGTAGTTTCCAAAGCTGCCGACTTCTCAGGTGCTGAAGTAACTTTTACAGCAAAAGTTGCCTCTATTTATACGGAGAATGAAAAGCGCGATGGTCACTTAAAATCAGCAGACTTTTTCGATGCAGAAAAATTTCCCGAAATTTCGTTCAAAGGAAACCTGATAAAGGAAGGAACCAAGTACAAACTGAAAGGCGATTTCACCATGAAAGGTGTAACCAAGAAAGTAGAATTTGATGTAACGTATGGAGGTACAATCAACACGGGCCGTGGAGAGAAAGCAGGTTTCAAAGTAGTAGGCACTATTAATCGTCAGGATTATGGTGTAAACTGGGCCAATAAATTAGCCGGTGGTGAAATGGTTGTAGGTGATGATGTTACCCTCAACATAAAGATTGAATTAGACAAGCAGCCTAATAGCTAACCTGCCGTTATAGAATATCAGTGGATAGTCCGTGATGGCAGCATTGCGGACTATCTTTTTTATATGAAAATTGAAGACGAGATAAAACAGCAAAAATTTATCAGCAACCATCAAAAGGCTGTGATCAATTTAATTTTTACTTCAAACTGGCTGATCAACCAGCAACAACACTTTTTCAAACCTTTTGGTATTACCGGGCAACAATTCAACGTGTTGCGAATTTTGAAAGGGCAATATCCTAACAGCATTTCTGCCAAGGAAATAAAATCACGAATGCTGGATCAGAATTCAGATATATCACGCTTGCTGGACCGGTTAATCTCTAAAAATCTTATTGAAAAGAAATCCTGCCCAAAAGACAAACGCGCAACTGACGTATTCATTACTGAAAACGGGCTCACACTTTTAAAAGAAATCAGCCGCAAGCAAAGAGACATTGACCAGGTATTAACACTTACCGATTCGGAAGCTGAACTATTGAGTAACTTATTGGATAAAGGCAGAGGCATCTAGATGTCCTGCGCTTATTAGAACACACACTAAGTCGTAAATATCTTTTAGTATCAACTTACCTTCTGAAGCTCAGTCCTCACAAAGGCCATCAACTCACGGATATAAGCCGATGAAAAATCAAATCGTATACCGGCTGCTTCATATACTTCCGGTATGGATTTCATATAGCCCAGTTTGAGGGCATTCATGTAACCCTGTAAACCTTTTTGCTTATCGTGCTTATAATTCCGCCAAATGGCTATTGCACCCAATTGCGCCATACCATATTCGATATAGTAAAAGGGAACTTCATATAAATGCAATTGCTTTTGCCAGAGGTAGTCCTTTGCGATTTCTTCACCGGTCCAGTCGGTTATGGAATCGGAAAATTGAGTGAGTATTCTATTCCAGCTCGCCTTCCTCTCTTCCACTGAATGATTTGGATTTTCATAAACCCAGTGCTGAAACTTATCGATGGTAGCCACCCACGGCAGCGTTTCGATGATATCCTCCAGATGTTCGCGTTTAGCCCGTTTCAGCGTTTCGGCATCGGGAAAGAAAATATCCCAATGATCCATGGAGATCAACTCCATCGACATGGAAGCTAGTTCAGCTACTTCAGATGGAGTTGATTTAAAATCATTCAACTCCAGTTCGCGGGTTAAAAAGTTATGCACGGCATGTCCACCTTCATGCATAATAGTTACCATGTCGCGAAGGGTTGACGTAGCATTCATAAAAATAAACGGAACACCAATTTCCGCCAGCGGGTAATTATAACCACCCGGTGCCTTTCCTTTACGCGATTCAAGATCCAGGTGTCCCATTTCTTTCATAATGGCCAAGCATTGCCCCAAGTAGGTATTAATGCGATGAAAACATTCAATAGTTTTTCCTGTCAGGTCATTGCCATCATTAAACGCTTTTAGCGGATCCCGTCCTTCCGGATCAACTATTTTATCCCATGGCTTCAATGAGGCTACGCCAAGTGATTCTTTTCGTTCACGTGTCAAGTCATTCAACATTGGCACTACTTCAGAAGCAATAGAATCATGAAAGTTGAAACAATCCTGAGGGGTGTAATCAAAACGCCCCATGGCCTTGAACATATAATCACGAAAGTTGGAAAAGCCTGCATTAACAGCAATCTGGTGACGCAAGTGGATTAGCTTAGTAAAAAGCTTGTCTAATGTTTCTTTATCCTGCAACCTTCTGTCAGTGATTTTACGATACACTTGTTCCCGTTCTGCACGGTCAGTAGACATCAGCCTGACTGCCGCTTGTTGCAAGGTGAGTTCTTTACCCTCAAGTTTCACCATCATAGCTCCTGAAAGCTGGTTATACTTTTGCTGCTCCAGACTGATTTCCGTGAACAAGGGAATATTCACTTCACGAAATAATTCTATTTCCTTTCTCAGGTTGCGGATCATTATGTCATAACCGGTTTCCTTTTCCAACTCCGCAAGAAATACTGACGCTTCAGCCTTGCGATTGAGCTGATCGGAGATCGGGGCGATTTGGGGCTGAATATTTTCAACAAAATACTGGTAGCTCTTGCTATAGTCTTCGTTTTCAGTGAAGCGCGTCATGTTGATATAGCGCCAGGCAAAATCCTCTGCAACAACTGCCTCCAATTCACTCCTATCCTTAAACCATGTACGCAAATCACCCGCTGATTGAAGGGTACGCTCCAGCAGGTTATCAAACCAGGGTTTAAGCACTGACCAGTCGGTAAGGCTAAAAGTATCAGGCAAAAATTTGCGCTTGGGTCGTTCAATTTTATCTACAGCATCCATCTATTAACTTAATTAAATTATTACCTTGAGTGGAATGCAAAAATAGAATCATTTGTGATATGGAGATCATCGTCAGATCAAAACCGGAAGAATAATCCCACACCCGTTGTCCATCGAATTTAAAATCATAACCAATCGTAAAGAGCTAAAGGAATATATTTTCCTTCCTGAACGACTCTATAAAAATGAAACCCGATGGGTACCCCCTATCTATGCCGATGAATGGGCTTTCCATGATCCTAAAAAGAATAAAGCCCTTGAATACTGTGATGTAATACGGGTACTGGCCTACCGGGATAAAGTAACCGTTGGGCGTATTATGGGCATTATCCACCACCGCTATAACGAATTGCACGGAGAAAAAACTGCACGCTTTTATAACCTCGACTGCCTGAAAGAAGCAGAAGTTGCTCATGCCTTGATTACCTACATTGAAAACTGGGCCCGCACCAAGGGAATGAATAAAATCATCGGCCCTTTCGGCTTTTCCGATAAAGATCCGCAGGGGTTTCAAATTGAAGGTTTTGAATTTTTACCGGTGCTTGCCACACCAACCAACCCCCGCTACCTGCCCGAGCTGGTAAAACAACTTGGCTATGAAAAAGAGGTGGATTGCATTTCTTACCAGATGGACATCCCCATAACACTACCTGATGTGTATAAACAAGTCTATTCCCGCATGGCCAACCGTTCGCCCCTTCGGGTAGTTGAATTTAACTCGAAGCGTGCACTAAAGCCTTACATACTTCCCGTTTTACGCCTGGTCAACGAAGCATATGCACCCATTTTTGGTTTCACCCCAATGAGTGAAGAAGAAATGAAAAAATTTGCCGCGCAATACCTGCCCATACTGGATCCTGAGTTTGTGAAAGTGGTAATTGACACGACTGGAATGTTGATCGCATTTGTTGTGGCCATGCCAGAGATGAGCATCGGAATCCAAAAAGCAAAGGGACGGCTTTTTCCATTTGGCTTTCTCTATATTTTACAGGCTATGCGAAGAACAAAACAGCTTAATCTTTTACTGGGCGCCATTAAAGAAGGGTACCGCAGAACCGGAGTAAGTGTGTTGCTTGGCAAAGCTATGCTTGAAACGGCTTCTCGAAGGGGCTTTATAATTATGGACAGCCACCTGATACTGGAAAACAATTTGCCTATGCGGGGAGAGTGCGAGAAACTTAATGGAAGACTGTGCAAGCGCTATCGTATTTTCAGAAAATACTTATCTTAGATTTTACCTTCAACTTTATTTAAACAAATCATGCGCACGATCATATTCACCGGACTACTTTCTTTTCTAATCATGGGATGTAAGCCAGATTCTAAAAAAACCATCGGGTCGGTTGAGCGATTGGATGTTGCATTGGATAACATAATTTCTACAGATGCACAGATTGAAATTCTGGCAGAAGGATTTGTTTGGAGTGAAGGGCCGGTATGGGTAGAAGCAGAAAGTATGCTGTTGTTTTCGGATGTTCCGAAAAATACGATTTATAAATGGACCGAAGACAAGGGTGCTGAGGTTTACCTAACCCCATCAGGTTTTACAGGTACAGAAACAACAAGCAGAGAGCCAGGCTCGAACGGCTTACTGCTGGATACGAATGGAAGACTTGTACTATGCCAACATGGCAACAGACAAATGGCGTACATGAATGCATCCCTTTCAAATCCAAAACCAGAATACATTGCCCTTGCCGATCGCTACGATGGAAAAAAATTCAACAGCCCTAATGATGCAGCTTACCGGGGAAAAGATCTTTACTTCACCGATCCTCCTTATGGTTTACCGGAAAGAGAAAATGATCCGTCAAAAGAAATTCCATTTCATGGTGTTTACAGGGCTACTTCATCAGGCGAAGTAATGTTGGTAATCGATTCATTAACCCGCCCCAATGGCATTGCCTTTTTCCCTGATAACTCAACCTTTATCGTGGCCAATTCAGATCCGGGAAAGGCCATATGGTATCGGTATAGTCTGGGAGAAAATGACTCCATCATTCACTCCTCCATATTTTATGATGCTACTGAAAATACCAAAACAGAATCCGGATTACCGGATGGTTTGAAAATAGACATGCATGGAAATGTTTTTGCCACGGGCCCGGGTGGAGTTTGGATTTTTAGTTCGAACGGAAAAGTGCTGGGAAAAATTAAATTACCCGTACCAACAGCTAACTGCGCATTAACGCCCGATGAAAAAACACTGTACATAACAGCGGATAAGTATTTATTGCGTGTTAAATTACGGTAACCACTAACCTTTACACGCTACGTGAAACTTCTTATTGATATTATTGGCTGGATAGGCTCCATTATGGTTATTGCCGCCTATGGCTTAAACAGTTATCAGAAAATTAAATCCAACTCATTGGTTTTTCTGTTGCTTAACCTTGTGGGAGGAATTTTTCTGATTATTTACTCTGTGTACTATACAGCCTATGCCAACACCTTCATCAATGTCGTGTGGGTGATTATTGCTGTTCCGGCTATCATTCAACTTATCCGAAAGAAAAAATAATGCTTCCGGCACAGCAAAATATTACCGTTCAAAAGTGGGTGGCGCTGTTTTCATCCATCCTGCTCATTACCAAAATGTTTGCCTATTTCATTACAGGATCAGTCGCTATTCTTACCGATGCGCTGGAAAGTATTGTGAATGTAGTAGCTGGATTTTTGGGTCTTTACAGTTTGTATTTATCCGCCAAACCACGTGATGCGGATCACCCGTACGGCCACGGCAAGGTAGAATTTCTTTCTGCGGCCATAGAAGGCAGTATGATTTTTATTGCCGGGCTGCTGATCATTTATGAAGCCATTAAAAACCTGATAACCCCATCGTCCATTCAGCAACTTGATATGGGCATGATACTGATTGGCGCTACAGCAGGCATAAACCTGGCAATGGGCTTATGGTGTATACGCACCGGAAGAAAAAACAATTCGCTTGCACTTCAGGCCAGCGGTAAACACTTGCTTAGCGACACCTACTCGACACTCGGTATCTTGGTTGGGCTTTTACTTATTTTCATTACAGATATTCTTTGGCTCGACAGTGCCATAGCCATACTGTTCAGTGTAATAATTCTATACACGGGCTACAAAATTATACGCTCATCGCTAGCAGGCATTATGGATGAACGTGACATGGAACTGCTAACGCGAATGGTTACCATGCTCAATGCCAATCGCAGGGAAAACTGGATCGACCTGCACAACATGCGCATTATTAAATATGGCGCAACACTTCATCTCGACTGCCACCTTACAGTGCCGTGGTACCTGAACGTGCATGAAGCCCATCATGAGATTGATGCCCTCGCCTCGCTGGTACGGAAAGGATTTGGCGAATCGTTGGAGTTATTTGTTCACTCCGATGGCTGCCTCGATTTCTCGTGCCGAATATGCAGTAAAACTGATTGCCCGGTGCGTAAGTATGCTGTTGAAAGGAGGGTGGAATGGACTGTAGAGAATATGGTGAGCAATAAAAAGCATGAGGTGAACACCTAAAAAAAGAGGCTGCTCATTTGAACAGCCTCTTTTTAAAATTACTTGGCCATCCATGTATTGTTTTTCCCATCGGCATCGCCATTGGTGGGGATCGTTAGCTGAACCGATTTAATTTTCTTTTTACCGGCATTCACTTTATGGTTATAGATTTTTGAAGATTTCCATACTATAGGGTTAACATCCTGGTTTGAAGTTGTACCGTCATCAAATGTAACTGTAATACTGAAAGCCAACGGCCGACCTCCCCTATTTTCAACGGTAACAATATTATTCTTCACGTCATTAATACCTACGTCCATATAGCCCCAATCGAAATACCACTTGTTCCAGAACCAGTTTAAATCCTGACCAGAAACCCGGTTGAAAGTAAACATAAAATCATATGGAGTTGGGTGTTTGTATTTCCATTCATTCATGTACGCATGCAGGCATTTTAAAAACAAATCCTTACCTAACAGCTGATATAAAGACACATAAGAATACGATCCAACCGTGTATGAATTAAGTCCGCTACCTTCAGCTATGTGCGATGGCACCATGATGGGGAG
The DNA here is from genome assembly GCA_002344065.1 of Flammeovirgaceae bacterium UBA2366. Classification (GTDB taxonomy): domain Bacteria; phylum Bacteroidota; class Bacteroidia; order Cytophagales; family Cyclobacteriaceae; genus UBA2336. Next base: position 303,060 of record DDTK01000015.1, on the reverse strand, counting down.
AACACGCTGTGATCCCAGGTAAGGCTGATCCCAATTTCCGGCAGGAAATAATGGGTCAATAAAATATTCTGAAAAGCTTGCAAAACCTTCATCCATCCAGGCATACTTCTTTTCATTAATGCCCATCATAAACGGAAAATACATGTGACACATTTCATGCAACGTAAGACCAAGTTGCGCATCCTTATCGCTTACTTTTTTACCCGTCCATTGTTCAATCATTGCGCCAGACGTTTCCTGGTCATTAGCCATGCCCGGAAATTCCATGCCTCCGCCTTCCAGTCCATTGAAGATGGTAAAGTGTTTATAAGGAAATGGATATACCGGAAATTGAGTATGGAAAACTTTCAAGGACTCCTTAATCGCTTCCAGCACAGCACTAAACTCAGGATGTTTAGTAGGGTAAGTTGTATGAATGAAATATTCACCCATAGCATCTTTATAAGAGCACGCGTCCCACACAAAATGATCACTTAAGGCAAAGGCAAAATCAGGAAAATTCGTGGCCGAATATTTCCATGTTAAATTTTTAGTTGAGGCTTTTTTGAAATCAGCTTCGGTTAAAATATTCACCGGTATAACACTGCTGCGTGCCCGGGTTAATCGTTCACGCGTGGCAGTTGAATAAACCTCCTCTGGATTTAAAGGTGCAACCGAAGCCCACACCATAAAATTATCCGGTACGGTTACTTCAATTTCGTAATCGGAATAATCGTGATAAAATTCAGTAGCCGCATCGTAAACGATCCTATCCCACAAATCGATATCATCCAATACCGCCATTTCAGGGTACCAGTATGCCACAAACATCGATGTGCTGTCGATAGCACCACTGCGTTCAAAGCCCTTACCGGGGATGATATAATTCCAGTTGATCTTTAGCTCCATTGAACTTTTAGGTGGCAGTGGCTTCTTTAAGCGAACGGTATAATTGGTGCCTCCATAGAAAACTTCATCACGATTGTTGATATCATAAATTTCATTGTCAACGACCAGCTTTTCAATAATCACACCTTTATGATTAGCATCGGGGCTACTGCCACCACTGAAAAATCCTGCTTTCTTTGATTCCGGTTTGTAATAGTCATGATAAGTATGAAAGGTGGGGTTCCGTATAGTATCAGGTGTATTATTGAAATAGGTAATGGTTGCTTCACCTTTTAATAATTTGGTATGCGGATCGACCGTAGCTTTGATCTTGTATATCGATCTGTTCTGCCAATATGTTGGAGATACCGATCCATCCAACTTACGTGTTCCTTTTTCATAAGCCTTTTGGAACTCGATGGGCATATAAAGCCCTGATGGTTTTGTCTGTGCAAGCCCGGTAAAGGCTGTGGAAAACAATAGAAACAGAATAATTCTTGATCTCATAAAGAATAGTTTTAGTGAACAATACAATAATACGGGGTTCGGAAAGAAATGTTTACCTTACCGCTACAAGTATTAAGTCTTACGACTTACGTCTAATATCCTTCTATCCAATTTCAATCACCACATCATCCGTCATTGGGTGACCTACGCAGGTTAATACATAACCTTCAGCGCGTTCGGCTTGTGAAAGACCTTCTTCTTCGTCAAGCTTTACTGTTCCACTCAAGGCTTTTCCGCGGCAAGCGGTACACAAACCACTTTGGCAGGAAAAGGGAAGATCAATTCCTTTGTCGAGCGCTGTTTCCAGAATAGTGCGTTTAGGCTCCACCATAATTTTGTACTCATGGCCATCGTAGCGAATGGTCACTTCACGGATTTTATTTTCAGTAGGTGTTGTCGTTGCCTCCTGCTTCTTCTCTTTATCAATAGTGCCCTGTACAAAACTCTCTTTAAAAATCTTTTCTTGCGGGATATGGTGTTCGGCCAGTAACGTCTCCACATTTTTCATCATACCCTCCGGCCCACACATGAGGTATGTAGTTTTTTCAAAACCCCAGGCGGGTATACGTTCAAATAATTTTTTGAGCATCTCAGGATTAAGCAACCCGGAATAGCCCTGCCAGTTCATAGGTGCATTATCCAGAATATGAATGACATGAAGTCTGCCCTGGTAGTTCGTTTCCCATTTAGCCAGCTCATCTTTAAATATAATACTATCGATATCGCGATTACAGTAAATAAGCGATGCAATGCTGTCGGGCTCTTGTGTAAGTAAACTTTTTATATGCGAAAGCATGGGTGTAATACCCGAACCTCCGGCAAACATAACCAGATGGCGCTTACGGTCTTTTCCGAATTCAGTCGTAAAGTGACCCATCGGCTCCATGATCTTAAGCGTATCACCAGCTTTTAAATTATCCGCAAGCCAGTTGGACATTAATCCATTATCAACACGCTTTACGGTAACGGCCAGATCGTCATCAACAAAAGGGGAAGAACAGAGCGAATAGGCCCTGCGTACTTCTTTTCCGTTCACTGGCACAATCAACGTTAAAAACTGCCCTGATTTGTAGTCGATTTTACCAGAAGCCGGCTGCTCAAAAACAATAGAAATAGCATCCTTCGTTTCCTGTACAACGGCCTTTACTTTCAGCTCAAAATAATGAGGTCCGCCCTGAGGGGACGCTTCCTTCTTCTCACTTTTCTTAAAAAACCCGAATGCCATGATTTAGAATAATTAGGTGGCAAAAATAATGATAAACTGCCTGCCAATCTAAATATTCAACCAATAGGTGAGTTTGAACACCAACGCCCTGTTTTTGGTTTTTAGATGCTGGGGCAAGTAGTTTTCTGTGTATACAACAAAAAAATCGGATGCTGGTTTATACCGCCACTGAAACCGGGCATTCAGGTTAATATTATCTGCCAGATTATTGTACTGAACAAACGTGGTCAAGAATATTTTATCTGTAAAGGTCAAATCGACTCGCGGCCCGATTAAAAACAGGTTCTCTTCACCGTATCCTTCGGCCAACCTTACTGCGTTAAAGTCGTATTGAATTGCCACACTTCCAAAAGGCTGATAACGATAATTCAGCGTACCCGCTATGTTAAACAAATTGCCGTTGTAAAAACCGCCTAAAACCGTTTGAACAAAATAATTGAAAACTTTGCGTTGATCCGACCGGTAGCTAATATTAAAACTTCCCCAATCATAAACATCTCCTTCCTGGAATTCGATATAGCGATCACCATCTATTGGATTAAAATCCTGGGTAAGTCGCTGATAAGTATATTCGTAACCGGCCTCAACCTGCGCGGTGTTGAGAAAACTAATATTATAATTCAGCCCGAAATTTTTATCTGTTACAAAATCTTGAGGAATACCACTAAACCCGATGCGGGTACCAGGTCCCATCCGCGCAATTTTTTTGCTTTTCGGAAAAAATGTTCCCTGAGCAAAAGCGAATGAATTCCAAAACCCCGGATACACGCCACTGGTAGGAACAAAGCCTGCCTCAGCATTATAGTTTTTCTGAATCAATGTGTGCCCGCCACCAACTTCAAGGTTGCGCACCCGATAGCCAAGAAAGCCTCCAATTGAATTATTGCCGTCACTGGAATATGCATCAAAGGAGCGGCTGGCATAAAAACTTCCATTCCACCGGTTGTCTTTACTGAGCAATTCAAGATCGGCCGTGAGCACACGATTATACTGATTAAGAACCCAGGTGGTATCTTCATTATTAACCCGTGGTTTCCATAATTCTGAATTGAAATACCTGAGGCTATCTGTTTTTTCAATGCCGAGTGACGCTTTGTCAACATACATTATGGATAAACTTGATTGCTTCCAGAAGTTGCGTTGTATGGCTGCCACCGAATAAAGTTGGCTGGGTAGGCCAAGTGATAGTTCCTCTTTGGTCATCATATTTAAAGCCATTACTCTCCATTGCTTGTTGATAGAACCACTCAGGCGTGCGCCATATACTATTGGCACTTGACGGATGGACTCAGTGCTGTCGCGCGCGAGGCCCACCCTGCGGGTAAAAAACGGACGCGAATCAGGAAATCCGGCATTATCAATAATATCGCTGTTCTCCAGAAAAAACTGCCTGCGTTCAGGAAAACGGAATTCAAACCGGGTAAGGTTTATCACCTGTCGGTCGACTTCGACTTGCGAAAAATCTGGATTAAAGGTTAGATCAAGATTCAGTGATGGAGTTATACCAATCTTGGCATCAAATCCTGCCTGTAAGTCGCTGGTGCTTGTGGCGGGGTCTGCCTCACGATCAGCGGAAGCTGAGCCTGCCACATAGGGAATAAATGATATATTCGTTTTGGCTTTGGGCGGAGGATCTACCCAGGTGAGTTGCCCGGCATACGCAAATGAACCACCATCATATTGAATAGGTACTGCCACCCAAGTACTTGAAAGGTTTCGTTTTCTATCCCAGCGAATGAAGTTTATCTGCCACTCTCTTAGATTACTCTTAAAACGAAAACTATTGAAGGGTATAGCTAGTTCAGCTATCCACCGGTCGTCATATCGCTCCACATGACTGTACCATTTGTTATCCCAGGTGGCACTGAAACTGTTTGAACTTGCACCCCCTCCCGCCACGGTTCCTTCCATTTGAACACCCTTTGGTGTGATTATAAAAAAGAACCCATTGATACCATCGTTGTAGGGGCCAAGCACAAACCCTATGTTATCGTTGTTTTCATAATCAAAATCACGCCTCAACGATTGCACAATGTCAGGGCTTTGATCATCATAGCATACAAACGATATATAGAAGTTATTATCATCGTAGGTCAGCCGGGCCTCTGTTTGAAATGGAGCAAAGGTGGTGTCAATCGGGAAATTCAGGTAAAAATCCTTAGCCACGGTAGCGTTAATCCAATCTTCTTCATCCAGTTTACCGTCAAGTGTAATAGTGCCGAGTGCCTTGCGTATCGGCAATTCCATACCTGGTTTGTTCTGGCCTATGCAGGTGATTGACAGAACCATTAGTACAAAAATGCCGGACAGGATTTTCATGGCGGGTGCGAAGCTATAAAAATGCCGCTAAAATTTACATTGGCAACCGGATAAACGGCTGCCAACTCTTAAGGTTTATCGATTGCCTTACTGTTCCTTTTACTATTTTTACATCTTAACAGATCATTGTGCAACTGACTACCCTTACCGCCATTTCGCCTGTTGACGGACGGTACTTCAATACCTCCTCTTCATTAACAACCTATTTTTCTGAATTCGGTTTAATGCGCTACCGCGTGCGGGTGGAAATAGAATACTTCATTGCCCTCACCTATGTGCTACCGGAACTTTCAAAATTTCCTAAAGAACAGGAAAGCCTGTTGCGTAAGGTGTACCAGAATTTTACTGAAGCAGACGCCCTGCAAATTAAAGAAATTGAAAAAACCACCAACCACGATGTAAAGGCGGTGGAATACTTTATCAAACAAAAGCTGGATGAACTTAAGCTTAGTGCCTGGAAAGAATTTATTCACTTCGGACTTACTTCACAGGATATTAACAACACGGCCATACCGCTTTCGCTGAAGGAGTTTATGGAGGCTGAGTTCTTACCGCTTGTGGCAAAACTGGTAAACGGACTCGCAACCCTAAGCGTACAATGGAAAGACATACCCATGCTGGCCCGCACCCACGGACAGCCAGCATCACCTACCCGGTTGGGTAAAGAACTCTATGTTTTCATTGAACGGGTTAACAACCAGCTTGAACTTCTCAAAACCATTCCTTACTCGGCTAAGTTTGGTGGCGCTACCGGAAACTTCAATGCCCATCATGTTGCGTACCCTGAAATTAATTGGGGACATTTTGGCAATGCATTTGTAAGTCAGCATTTAGGATTGGTGCGCAGCGAACCCACTACCCAGATTGAACACTATGATAACCTGGCCGCATTGTTCGATAACCTGAAACGCATCAATACCATACTGATTGATTTCAGCCGGGATGTGTGGCAATACATTTCCATGAATTACTTTAAACAAAAAATAAAAGCTGGTGAAGTGGGTAGTTCAGCCATGCCGCATAAAGTAAACCCCATCGACTTTGAAAATGCCGAAGGCAACCTGGGCTATGCCAACGCCATCTTTGAACACCTCTCTGCAAAACTTCCTATATCGCGCCTGCAGCGCGACTTAACCGACAGCACCGTATTGCGTAACATAGGGGTGCCCTTAGCCCACACCGTTATTGCCTTGCAATCGCTTTTGAAAGGCGTTGGTAAACTGGAATTGAACAAACAAGCTATTGATGCCGACCTGGAAAATAATTGGACTGTAATAGCCGAAGCCATTCAAACCATTTTACGAAAAGAAGGCTACCCAAATCCATATGAAGCCTTGAAAGAACTGACGCGCAAGAATGAAAAGATTGGGAAGAAGGAGTTTGAGGATTTTATTGACGCGCTTGATGTGAACCCAGAACTTAAAAAACGGCTAAAGGAAATTACACCCTTTGGGTATACCGGAATATAGAAAAATATATTTATCCTATAAAGCAGCTCAACCAACAATAATGAAGACGATTGTAGGATCAATATTATCGATTACAATATTACTTTCTTGTGAGTGCATATCGACTGACGAATCTGTTTCACCAATTATTGGCACAGAACTTCCATCCACAACTACTATTGGAACAACCGTTTCATTCAAAATATATCATATTGTATTTAATGGATGCGGAGAATATTCACGACAAAAAACAACAACAGATGGTCGGACTATAGTTGTTAAATTCTACGGAAAGTATCCAAATTGTAAAATGTGTCCTGACAATATCCCAACCCTTGAGACCATCTATCGATTTGAAGTAAAGGAACTGGGTGATCATTACTTTAAATTTTATAATGATAATTTTGATGGACAAGAATTTATTTTGGATACTTTAAGAGTACAGTAAAATAAACCACCTGACAAAATTAATTGCTTGTGACACGGTCATCCGAAGTGTTTGTCTTATTTCCTCGCAGTGCCTCTCGAAGAGAACACTGCGTATCAAAGAAAAAGTCTTTACAGAATCTACTAGAACACAGAAACAATAACCTAGACAATCCGCTCCAAGCGCTTTAACAAAGGCGGATGTGAGTAATGAAAGAATACATAAGCCGGGTGCGGATACAGGTTTGATAAATTATCCACCGAAAGTTTCTTCAAGGCCTCAGCCAAGGCTTTGCCGCTAAAGGTTTCTCGGGCATAGGCATCCGCTTCAAATTCATTCTTGCGACTGTACAGGTTCATAAATAATCCGGTAATGGCTGAAATGGGTGAAAACAAAATAGTGAACGCCAGCAGGTTTAAATGGATAGCCAACTGGCTGCCGCCTAGCGCCAACGATAAGTTTTCATTGAACACCATCAGCGACAGCACAAAAAGCATAAAAAATATCTGCACGACAGAAAGCACAAAACTCCAGATGATGTGCCTCTTCTTGTAGTGTCCAACTTCATGTGCCAAGACCGCCACCAGTTCTTCGGTGGTATGGTTAGCTATGAGCGTGTCGAACAACACAATCTTTTTCTTTTTACCGATGCCTGAGAAAAAAGCATTCGCCTTATTGGAACGCTTTGAACCGTCAATCACAAAAACATTGGTGATCGGGAAGTTGATCTTGCGCGAAAATTCTTCGATGGCAGTTTTCAGTTCACCTTCCGCAAGCGGTGTAAGTTTATTGAATAGTGGCAGGATAAGCGAAGTATAAAACATATTCATGAACAGCATGAACGCGCAGGCAATGGCTGCAAACCATATCCAGAAATCCGGGCCGATGGTTTCCACCAGGTAGATCAGGGCAGCCAGTAATCCACCGCCAATAAGTGCACCCAACACGTACCCTTTCAGTTTATCGGTAATAAAGGTCTTAACCGTGGTTTTATTGAAGCCGTACTTTTCTTCAATCACAAAAGTGCCGTACCACTGGAACGGTAGCGTTAGTAAATCAGAGGCAATGCCCAGTACACCGAAAAACAGTAGCGCCAGCAGTATTGGGTTTTCCGTTATAGTGCGTAGTAGTCCGTCAACCCAACCAAACCCACCCAACAAAAGCATGAGCAATGAGCCGGAAAAACCAATGGTGGAGGTAAAAAATGAAAACCGTGTTGTTTCCTTGTGGTACCGCTGCGACTTCTCGTATTTTTCCTTGTTATAGAAAGAAGCGATCTCAGCTGGTATGTCGGTACGCATGGCCTTCAGGTTGATATATTCCAGCACCTGGCCAAAACCAAAACTGATCACCACAATGCCAACAATAATCCACAAAAGAATCTCAGGAGATAAAATCATAACGGATACAATACTTATTTTGCGGAAAAATAGTTCAAGTTATGCGCATCCGAAAGGAGATATCGAAATGGAGTATTAAAACTTTTTTAAAACTGGCCGGGCTGCTGTTGGTCATCTTTAACCTGTTTACGTTGCTTGCTGCCTACATGGATCATTCGATATGGGATGTAAGTTTAAGCTTTACCCTAGTGGCGGGTGTATTTTATCCCTTGCTGCTGGCCTCCATTTTAACTACCGGCTTTCGAACCGGCACACTTTACATCAACGACTACCAGTCGATGGTCGATTTTCAAGAAAAACTGAAGTCGAAAATAGAAAAGGAGAATATGGTTATTGAATCAGAGATGGATAACCATGCAGTTTACAGACCCCGTGGCGGTTATTATAGTTTGTTCAACGCCTGGGGAGGCACGGAAAAACTTACAGCAACCTGGGACGATGAAATTGTTTTATCAGGGTCTTTACGCAAGGTTACAGTTGTGGAAGATGTGTTGACGTGGAATAAGGAATTTCGCACGCTCCGCCCTGTCAACAGTGAAGCAAATAAATTATAATAATTTTTTATAAGCTTGGTGTAGCCTTTCAAACCTGAATCTCTCCAACGCTTCTTTCATCATTCGGGCAATCTCATCCGTACTTAAATTACCGATGCTTCCTTCATGGGTATGATTCACTTTGCGTTCAGGAAAATAGTTACCGTGCTCAATATCCCGCCCGACTTTCTGATAGGCTTCACGGAAGGGCATTCCACCCAGCACCAGCTTGTTTACTTCTTCAACACTGAACAAGAATTTATACTGATCATCTTCCAGAATATTTTGCTTTACCTGTACATTTTCCAACATCACTTGCGTCATAGCCAGGCAATCTTTTAAATATTGAATGGCAGGAAAAAGCAGTTCCTTCAGCAATTGAAGATCGCGATGATAACCGGAAGGAAGATTGGTCGTGGTTAAGGCAATGTCGTTAGGCAAAGCCATGATCTGGTTGCATCTTGCACGGATCAATTCAAATACATCTGGATTCTTTTTATGCGGCATAATGCTTGATCCCGTGGTCAGCTCATCGGGAAAACTGATAAACCCGAAATTCTGATTCAGGAACAAGCATGCATCAGCAGCAAGTTTAGCCAATGTTGCGGCAATGTTGGCCATGGCACCAGCCACGATGCGCTCAGTTTTACCGCGACCCATCTGGGCGTACAACACATTGTAGTTCAGATCATCAAAGCCTAACAATTCTGTTGTCAGTTTTCGATCAAGCGGAAAGGAAGATCCGTAACCAGCTGCAGAACCTAGCGGATTTTTGTTAACCACCCGATAAGCCGCTTCAAGCGTAACCACATCATCCACCAGACTCTCGGCATATGCTCCAAACCATAACCCAAACGATGACGGCATGGCTAATTGAAAGTGTGTATATCCCGGCAGTAAATGATTCTTATACTTTTCACTTTGCTGTTGCAACAATCCAAACAAGTGAGTAACCGAATCTACAATCTGTTCGATTTCATGTCGTAAATACAATTTTATATCGACCAATACCTGATCGTTACGCGAACGCCCACTGTGGATCTTTTTTCCGGCATCACCCAGCTTTTTAGTAAGCTCAAGTTCTACCTGGGAGTGGACATCCTCTACACCTTCTTCAATTTTAAAGTCCCCAGCTTCAATGCGCTTGTAAATCAATTTTAACTCACCGGAAAGTTTCCTCAACTCATCTTTGCTCAGCAACCCAATCGACTCCAGCATTTGGATATGAGCCAGGGAACCCAACACATCAAATGGTGCAAGGTGTATATCAAGTTCACGATCCTGTCCAACCGTAAAGATTTCAACTGATTTAAGGGAGTCTTTATCCTTTTTCCAAAGTTTCATCATACTAAGCTAAAAGTTAAAAGCCGAGAAGTTTAAAGTCTATTTAATCCCATTTCTTATCTTTTTAATCAAACTTATAAGCTTTAAACTTTCGGCTTTAAGCTTAAAGCCTCAATTAAATCAATATAAATTTTAATCCCCTCTTTAATCTCATTGACAAAAATAAACTCATCCGCTGAATGTGATCGTGCCGAATCCCCGGGACCGATTTTAACCGAAGGAACCGGAATCAACGCCTGATCGGAGGTGGTGGGCGATCCGTATTGATGTATTCCCAATTTCTCAGCAGCACGAACCAACACATGATCTTTAGTAATTCCGGAAGGACGTAAACGTAACGAGCGCGGCACAACTTCACTGGAAACATGTTGCTTAATAATTTCCAGCACCTCTTCCAAGGTATAGGCATCCGTTACCCGCACATCAACCGTAAAAGAGCACTCGGCAGGCACCACATTATGATGCTGACCGGCATGGATAACGGTAACTGTCATCTTCACTTCACCCAAGGTTGGTGATACTTTCAGAAACCTGTACGACCGGAACCACTCAATATCGCCAAGTGCCTTGTAAAGTGCATTCTCTCCCTCTTCGTGTGCAGCATGACCTGCCCTTCCTTTAGCCAAACAATCAAGTACCATTAATCCTTTTTCGGCCACCGCCATTTGGCATAAGGTAGGCTCACCAACAATCGCAAAATCAATTTGAGGCAGGGAAGTCCAGATGCTTTCTATACCACCCTTACCGGATATTTCTTCTTCAGCTGTGGCCGCCAGCACAAGGTTAAATGGTAAGTTTTCCTGGTTGCAGAAATGAAGAAAGGTAGCAATCAGGGCAACCAATGGTCCGCCTGCATCATTGCTTCCTAACCCATAAAGTTTTCCATTAATAATTTCCGATTTGAACGGATCGCGGGTATAGGCCGGGTTTGGCTTAACTGTATCATGATGGGAGTTCAGTAAAATGGTTGGCTTGAGCTCATTAAAATATTTATTCACTGCCCACACGTTGTTACCGGCACGGTTAACCAAAATGTTATGCTTATCCAGAAAGGAAGCGATCAGGTTGGCCGATTTATCTTCCTCACGACTAAACGATGGCGTTTCAATCAATGATTGAAGCAGGTTAATGGCTTCGGTATGGAGTTGTTCAAGATTCAAAATTCAACATTCATTATTCATCATTCAAAAATCGTCATTCATAAATCTCAATTCATCATTTTACAATCAACGTTCCCTCTGTTTCCTGTCCAACGTTTTGAAGCAAGTGCGGGGCCTCGCCTATCAATACTTCTTTTACGCCAGCATTTATCGCAGCGAAAGCATTTTCAAGTTTAGGAAGAATACCATCTGCAAACGAACCTTGGTCTAGCAGATTTTTGTAGGAACTTTCATTTAGTAACCGAATAACCGATGTTTCGTCCTCAATATTTTTCAACACACCTCGTTTCTCGAAACAAAATATCAGGCGTGTATCGAAATGTTTACTGAGCGCAATGGCCAGCACCGAAGCAATGGTATCCGCATTGGTGTTCAGCATTACACCATCGGCATGGGTTAGGGAAGCAAACACCGGCACAACGTTTTGCTTTAGCAGGAAATATAATAAGGCCGTATTTACATCGGCTGGTGTAATGTCGCCTACAAAACCAAAATCCACTTCACCGACCGGACGCTTCCGTGCCTTAATCATATTCCCATCGGCACCGGTTACACCAATTGCATTGCAACTTAATGCCTGAAGTTGTGCCACAAGTTGCTTATTTACCATACCACCGTACACCATCGTCACCAGATCGCGGGTATCGGCATCAGTAATTCTTCTGCCTTTTACAAAGTTGGCCTGAATACCAAGCCGCTCACCAATCTTAGTGGCCAGTTTACCCCCGCCATGTACCAGAATTTTCGGTTCACGGATATGCGAAAAATCCTGGAGAAATTTTTTCAACGCCTCAGGGTTATCCAGAACGTTGCCTCCGATTTTAATAACAAATAACTTATTCATCTCAAACCTTAATTACTGTGTCATGCTTCGACAAGCCCGCTTGCAGCAGGCAAGCTCAGCATGATTTAAAACTTAACTCCTTAATATTTCCGAAAGAACAGCCTGCGCTGCCCACACCCGGTTACCTGCTTGTTGTGTTACCAAACTGTTGGCACTATCGAGCACCTCATCGCTTAATTCCACATTTCTTCTCACCGGCAAACAGTGCATTACTTTACCCTTATTAGTGGTCTCCAGTTTCTTATTGGTTAACATCCAGTTCGGATCGTTACAATAAATTTTGCCGTAATCCGTATAGGTACTCCAGTTTTTAACATATACATAATCCGCATCCCGCAAAGCCTCCTCCTGATGATGGGTAATGGTTGCACCCTTGGTAAATTGCTCGTCCAGTTCGTAATCTTCAGGGTGTGTAATCACAAAATCCGCCTGACCCCACACATTAATCCACTGCGCAAAACTATTGGCCACACATTGTGGTAATGCCTTTACATGCGGTGCCCAGGTTAATACAATTTTTGGCCGTCTTGCTTCACTCCATGTTTCAGATATGGTTATGATGTCTGTCAGGCTTTGCAGCGGATGCAACGTGGCACTCTCCAGGCTCACCACAGGAATACCCGAATACTTGATAAACTGATTGATCACCTGCTCACTGTAATCCTCTTCCTTGTGTTTCAACAACGGGAATGTGCGCAAGCCAAGAATATCAAAATATTTTCCAAGCACCGGGGCAGCATCCTTCACATGTTCTACTGTGGTACCGCTCATAATCACTTCTTCTTCAAACTCAAGTGCCCAGCCCTCCGGACCAACATTGAATACAATCGTATCCATGCCCAGGTTTTGTGCCGCGATTTGTGTACTTAGCCGTGTGCGCATGCTGGGGTTAAGAAACAACAACCCCATGCGCTTACCTACACCAAGCGTTTTATCCAAAAACGGATTGGCTTTATAGGCCAATGCCTTTTCAACCAGTTTGGGAACTGACGTTACGTCCGATACTGAAATAAATTTTTTCACTGATCAGTCAGCTTATACCTTAGATTGCACAGTTACTTCCATATCCGCCAAACACGATTTCAACGACTGGATAAAGAAATCCACTTCTTCTTTGGATAATGATAATGAAGGAAGTATCCGGATGGTATTTGGATACGATTCCCCCGTGAAGATTTTGTACTTCATCAATAAATCTTTACGAAGCGACTTGTGTGTTTCAGGAACGTCCAATCCAATCATCAATCCGCGACCGCGAACATCACTAAACTCAGGAATAGCTTTCAACTCGTTCAATAAATATTCGCCTGTTTCTTTGGTGTTGGCAATTAGTTTTTCATTCTCGATCACATCCAACACAGCAAGCGCTGCAACACTGGCCAGGTAATTTCCACCGAATGTGGTACCCAGCATGCTGCTCCAGGGTTTTATATCCGGATGAATCAACACTCCACCTATCGGAAAACCATTGCCCATACCCTTGGCGACCGTGATAAGATGGGGCTTTATACCCGATCGCTGGTGTGCAAAAAAACTACCGGTACGACCGTAACCTGATTGTATTTCATCCAGGATCAGCATGGCGTTATTCTCTTTGCATTTTGCCTGCAAAAATTGAAGGAAAGAATCTTCGGGCTCATGAATGCCACCAAGCCCCTGGATACCTTCAATAAGCACTGCCGCAACATCATCACTCATTACCTCATTGAAAGCAACACTATCATTTAAGGGAGTAAAGACAATGTCGTGCCCTGCATTTACAGGAGCAACAATTTTTGGATTATCAGTAGTGGCCACGGCAGCCGAGGTACGACCGTGAAAAGCTTTTTTAAAAGTGATTATTTTTTTTCTTCCCGTAACAAACGAGGCAATCTTCAATGCATTCTCGACAGCCTCTGCACCAGAATTACACAGGAACAATTGATAATCCGGGTAACCGGAAACTTCGCCCAGTCTTTCCGCAAGCTTTTCCTGTAAAGGATTCTGAACACTGTTGGAATAGAATCCGATTTGTCCGAGTTGTTTGGCTATCGCATCAATGTAATGCGGATGGGAATGGCCGATGGAGATAACAGCATGCCCGCCATATAAATCAAGGTACTTGTTTCCCTGATCATCCCACACCCAGCTGCCTTTAGCCTTGACAGGGGTAATGGGGAAAAGCGGGTAGACATCAAACGTTTTCATTTCCGTATGTTATTTATTTTTTCAAAAGAAGCCACCAGTCCTTTGATAATAGCCGAGCTCAGTCCCTGGTGCTCCATCTCATTGAGTCCCGCAATCGTGCATCCCTCCGGTGTTGTTACCCGGTCAATTTCCATTTCCGGATGAAGACCATGTTCCTGCAACAACAAGGCCGCGCCCTTTGCCGTTTGCACCGCAATGGCTTGTGCGTCTTCAGCATCAAAACCTAACTGAATTCCACCCTGTGTGGAAGCTCTCAGAAAACGCATGAAGAAAGCTATGCCGCTTGCTGCAAGTACGGTAGATGCTTTCATCAATCGTTCTTCCACTACCAATGTCTTACCCAATCCATCAAACAACCTAATTACCGCATTAACTTGTTGTGGCGATGCATGGTGCGAACATATGCATGTCATAGAGGAAGCAATAGCGATGGCCGTATTGGGCATAGCCCGAACAATCGGGATTTGCTTTCCACCAAGTTGGGAAGCAATCTCTTCCGTGCTGATGCCGGTAACGGTAGAAATTAAAACATGCTTACCTTCCCGTAATACTGAAGAAATTTCGTTAACCACCGCCAGAGTTTGCTTAGGTTGAACGCATATCATAACCAACGATGCCTGCTGAACAGTATCTATATTATTCGATGACACTGAAAAACCCGCTGAGCGTATGGAATCCAGTTTGTCCAAACTTCTCCGCGTAAGCGTAAGCTGATCCGGTTTCATCAACCCGGCTTTTATAATTCCCTGGGCTATTGAAACACCCAGGTTTCCTGCTCCTATAATGGCTAACCGTTCCATTTTAAAATACCGTTGATTTTAGTTGAAGTCCGGCACGTTCATCCAAACCAAACATCAGGTTCATATTTTGTATGGCCTGTCCGGAGGCACCTTTCAAAAGATTATCAATAGCTGAATGAACCACTAATTTATTTCCTTCTTTTTCCAGATAAATCAAACACTTGTTGGTGTTCACCACTTGTTTCAAATCGATCATGGTGTCGGCAACATGGGTGAACGGGTGATCCTGATAAAATACTTTAAAAAGTTGATTCAGTTCTTCCAGCGACTTCTGCGTTTCCACGATTGAACTCACAAAAATGCCCCTTGTGAAATCTCCCCGCCACGGCACAAAGTGAAGGTTACCCTGGTAAGTAGATTGAAGTTGCTTTAACGATTGATTGATCTCAGTCACATGCTGGTGCGTTAATGTTTTATATGCAGAAATATTATTGGCACGCCACGTGAAGTGTGTGGTGTTCTGAAGTTTTTGTCCGGCACCGGTTGATCCCGTTATGCCTGTGGTGTACACTTCTTTCAACAAACCCTTGCTGGCCAACGGCAACAAGCCCAATTGAATAGCTGTAGCAAAGCAGCCAGGATTAGCAACGTTGTTTGCCCGAAGAATAACTGCACGATTCAACTCCGGAAGACCGTAGATAAATGTGCGCCCAGCCACTTTATCACCCAACCGAAAATCATTACCCAAATCGATGATCTTTACAGTTGATAACACGATATTCTCCTGAAGAAATTTCTTGCTCTCGCCATGGCCCATGCACAGAAACAAAACATCCACATCGAAAGCAAGTGCATCGGTAAAAACCATTTCAGTTTCGCCAAGCAAATCAGTATGTACGGCATGCACAGGTTTACCGGCATTGCTCCTGCTGTGCACAAAAGAAATTTCAACGACATGATGGTTCAGCAAAAGCCGCAAGGTTTCACCACCGGTATACCCGGCACCACCAATAATTCCAGCTTTTATCTTCTTCTCCATTATTGACCTTATTATCCTTTATCCTTCAACTTTATACTTTTTCGCTTTCGGCTTTATGCTTTTCGCCTTCAATTTTCAGCTTTATACTTTTGACTTTCAACTTTATGCTCTTCACTCTTAACTTCTTCCTTTACCTGATGATAAATCGAAACCTGGTTACCGAATATTTTGGTAAACCCTTTCACGTCATCGCCAGTCCAGCCCAAATTCATTTCACCATACTTGCCAAACTTAGCTGACATCAAATCATAAGGTGATTCAATGCCAAGCACCTGGAAACGATACGGATGCAATTCAATATGAACTACACCGGTAACGTTTTGTTGCGTACTGGTCAGGAATGCCTCAAGGTCGCGCATAACCGGATCAAGATACTGACCTTCATGCAACCAGTTGCCATAAAACTGCGCTAACTGTTCTTTCCAGCTCAACTGCCATTTGGTAAGCACATGTTTTTCCAACGCATGGTGTGCCCTTATAATCAGCATGGGTGCAGCCGCTTCAAAGCCAACACGACCTTTAATACCGATTATCGTATCACCCACATGAATATCCCTGCCAATGCCATACTGGCCAGCAATAGATTGAAGATGATGAATAGCAGCCACCGGATGACTGAACTGTTTTTCATTGACCTTCTTCAATTCACCTTGCTCAAAGGTAAGCATAACCGTTTCGCTACCGGACTTTGTTACTGGTGTTGGCCAGGCTTCTTCGGGCAACATGCCCAGCGAATTCAACGTTTCCTTCCCGCCAACCGATGTCCCCCAGATTCCCTTATTAATGGAGTACTGAGCCTTTTCAAAATTCATCTCTACACCTTTGCCCTTCAGGTAACTGATCTCTGCTTCCCGCGCAAGTTTCAGGTCACGAATAGGAGTAATGATTTCTATTCCCGGTAAAAGAATATTCAACACCATATCGAACCTTACCTGGTCGTTACCGGCTCCGGTACTGCCATGGGCTACTGCATCTGCACCAATGTCTTTAGCATACTTTGCCACGGCTAATGCCTGCGACATCCGTTCAGCGCTTACACTCAACGGATAAGTATTATTTTTTAACACATTTCCATAAATCAGATAGCGGATTACCGTATTGTAATAGTTCTCAGTTTCATCCACTGTTTTATGACTGGCAGCACCCAACGACAGTGCATGAGTTTCGATGCGCCTTAATTCAGCTTCATCAAAGCCGCCTGTGTTTACTGTAATGGTATACACATCAACGTGCAGATCCTCTTTCAGGTATTTTACACAAAACGAGGTATCAAGCCCTCCGCTAAACGCCAAAACAACTTTCTTCTTCATCTTACCAAAAGAAAAAACTTAAAATAGAATTCTTTTTAGGCTCTCCGTTACCCGAGCCGTTGTTCTTGTTACGCGAACGCAACAACACAAACTGCTTGAACTTAACCCAACGCTCAAACAGTTTAAAGTTACCTTTAAACCTGCGCTTGCGTTTCCGCTTCAACTTACCTTCGGCCGTCACCAGCGTCTGCGATTTAACAGGTTGGGCTGCCTGAACCTTGGCGGTTGCTTCAGCGGGATCGAATAGCATAGCCGTGCACATACAGTTTGTGCGGTTCTTGCTCATCAGTATTTCGAAGTTCACACAACTCCGGCAACCCTTCCAGAACTCTTCATCGGTAGTAAGCTCGGAATACGTTACAGGCTCATAGCCGAGATCTGAGTTGATCTTCATCACAGCCAATCCTGTGGTGAGGCCAAATATTTTCGACTCGGGATACTTCTGTCTCGACAACTCAAAAATCTTGCGCTTGATGTCGGTAGCTACTCCGCTTTTCCGAAAGGGCGGTGACACAATCAATCCAGAGTTGGCCACATACTTATCGTGTTGCCAGGCCTCAATGTAGCAAAAGCCGACCCATGTACCCTCGGTAGTCAGTGCAATAACGGCCTTGCCCTCGTCCATCTTCTTCTCGATGTACTCGGGTGAACGTTTGGCAATACCGGTTCCACGCGCTTTCGCGGATTCTTCCATCTCCAGGGTGATGGTGGTTGCGTAATGTTTGTCGTCTGCTGTGGCCAGACGGACGATGATGTTGTTATTTTCCATTGATCGTAACGATATGGATTAAGTCTGCATACACCTGTGATGCTTCAGACGTTGTTTTCAAAAATTTAAAAATGGGGGACGTAGTGTTACGTCAGTGCACATCCTGTGCTACACAGGTATGTGGTTGCCAATAAAATCGGGCTTACGGTATCAAATACGCACAAAGCGCGCGGGTCGGCATCGCCTGGTCACCATACAGGCTGGTGTTAAGAACAGAATTGTTCTGGGGAGTTGAAAAGCGGCCTTGGCTGCTCTTACTGTGGTGATCGGTGTTTTCAATTTCTTTCTTAGTGGTTAGGTTAGAAACGCTAGATAAAAATCATGCAGTTAGTTTTAAGTTTAACGCTAATGCAAAAGTAAACGATAAATAAATAGAAATGGCTAATTTTTTTTGAGAAATAAAAAATTCTGCCTAACGGGAGTTAGCGAGTTCATCTGCTCCGGTCCAACAAATGAGTACCGAGACTTCTCATACCTGAGTGTCGATAGTCTTACCGAACTTTTCTGAAGCCCGGCAACGCAAGCTTGAACTTTACGGCCAACAACCGGATAAGGATGATGACTGAAATGGAGATCAGCAGGTTGTAGTTGCGCTCCATTGGAGTATGAATATCAAGCACCAGGTAAACAATGGCTCCCGCCAGACAAGCTGTGGCATAAATTTCCTTGCGGAAGATTACCGGCAGTTCATTGGCTAGTGTGTCGCGGATTACCCCGCCCATCACGGCTGTAAACATACCCATGATGGCGGCAATCTCAGGTCGCACACCCAGGCTCATGGCCTTTTCAACCCCCAGAATGGTGAAGAAAGAAATCCCCAAGGTGTCGAATAAGAGAAATGTTCTGCGCAGTCTGATAAACAATCTGAAGAAGATAATGGCCATGACCACACCCGCAAGCACGGCATACAGGAAGTTTATATCTCCAATCCACACCAGCGGATAACTTCCCAGCATCATATCGCGGATGGTACCTCCACCAATGGCCGTAATAAATCCGGTGAAACCGGCAGCAAACCAGTCGTGGTCTTTATCCTGCATGGCCAAAGCCCCGGAGATGGCAAAGAAGAAAGTACCAATGAGTTCGATTGGGTATTGAAAATACACGGGATGATGATTTTAAACCGGGGCAAAGATAAACGATGCCGGTAACTTCCTGCTACAGCTTAGGCACCAGCCAAAGAAATCCGGCACTCAGCAGAAACAAAAGAAAAAAGATCAAGGGATTAAATTCTTTCCTGACTAAATCTTCTTGCTTGTCACCACCCTCAACCCCGCTACCGGATACCCTCATGTTAGCCGTAATCTGGTTGTTAATTGCTACGGACTGCCACTCCCCTGGTGCAGAAACATAGTAAAACTCCGCGTTACCAGATGCGATGGCTAGTGAATGCCAACCGGGCTCACCCGCCCATAGTTTAGCCGACCACACATTATCAATAAATACGTCCTCCTGTAAAGGCCATGAAATACTATCCACATCAAGCTGAACATCGTCATCCCTTGAAATCAATTTTACCGACACCGGATTATCAGGATAAACGGGGGGTGAGTTCTCTATAATGATTTTACCATCATACGTCTTTGCACGTGAAATCCCATTCAACATGGGCATCCATAAATGACTATAGGCTATGGAATCACCACTAAGGGTCAAACGATAAGTCTCTTTCAAAAACTGAAAACCAACTTTGCCGAACCCTTTGTACCGGTGGCCAGAAAGAAGTCCGGATTGGTTTTCAGTAATGGATACTACATCCGGCTCTTTTTTAACCCTTTGTGCTAATGCCGGAAGGTTTAGACTTTTATTGTTGATGGTGATTACTGCCGTATCGGTTTTAACAACCAACTGTGCAAAAGGAAATAATGCATTATCAATCCGATTGGTTGGTGATAACACCAGGATGCCCAAACCTTTGTTTATTGATTCATTCACTGCTGCAGCCTCGGACCTTGATAAACGCTGCAGCGATTCGCCATCGATAACCAAAACATCAAGCTGATCCAAAATTTCAGGTGAAAGGTTGTTCACCGGACGGGAACCCGTATTGGCATATTCAAAACGGTACATACTTTGCGACAACCGGTATCGAAGGGTAAGCTTATGATGCTGTTTTGAAAGAAAATTTTTAAGATACTGCATTTCAAAGGTGGGGTAATCCTGCACGAAAAGGATTGAAAGGGTATCCGGATGCTGAACATAGATGGGCAATTTCTCGACATAAACTACAGTGCCCTTCGTTTTTGTTCTAACCGAATACAAAAAACGCCCCTCCTGCTTTGGTTTGAAGGAAAGTTTAAAGGGGCGATGCCCCGAGCCTTCAAGAAATACCGAATCCTCCACACCACCTGGTCCTTCCAATAAAACCCACGTTTCGGGTGGCGGGTTTTTAAATACACCGTTTACAAAATTATCCTGGTGTGGGTAAATGGGTTGACTTAACGCAATTTCAATTATCCCATCAGGTGGTTCGCTTGCAATGAACACAAAATCTTTCTTTTTAATCGAATCCAGAGCATGAATTGGCAAACCCTGACCTACTACACAGCATAGTTCATTTTGAAGAAAGTGGAATTTAGAATAAGATTCGAGCAGTTCAGAATTGCGATAGGGTTTGGCTTGCTGAAGATGTATCAATTTCGCGCTTGGATTTTGTCGCAACAGGCTATCCACTACTGCAGGTTGATAACCGGGGGTTAACAAAATGATTTCATTCGACTGACTTGAATAATAACCTGGTTTGAGAAATAAACCCGCCAGAGCCAAAGTCAATAAAACAACTGCGGTTAAGCGAAGCGCTGAATACCGTAGTGCTCTCTTCCACTCTATCCAAAGCAAAACACTTGTCGATATTACCAACACCGCAACAACAATCCACACCGAAACTATTGGATTAAATTCAACCATACATTACTGGTTCTTCAGGGTTTCAAGGTTCCGGATAAATTGCTGATCGAGTGAATGCCGGGCTGAAGCTTCTTTACCGGCCGTTCGTGGCGCCAACGGCAAAATTTCCCAGAATGCTTTTTGGAGCTTCATCAGGATTAACTTTCGCTCAGCCGCTGTCAGTTCATTCTCTGCAAGTGCTTTTACTAAGGAAAGCTGTTCGATATACTTCGGGTTTTGTAATGCCACAGCAGATAATTCTTGTCCAGCCTTTACAAATACCTGTTGGTCACTTTGCGATAACGTTGATTGTGGGGCATCAATCTTTAGTTGAATAACAGATAGTGCAGCCTGAATAGAAGGGTAACTCGCTTGTTTGATAAGTTCGTATTGATGAATTGAGTTTCGCAGCTCACTCAAATCGCCTGTTAATCGCTTTTCTTCTTTTAATGGTGGCGGATCGAACCCAACACGGTGAACATAAATCCTGGAGTCCTGGCTGATTTCCTTTAACAGGTTCAATGCTTTGTATTGGAACGGGAGTGATTTTTCAGGATCATATAACCTCAAGTGAAGTTCCGCGTCCCACATCACGGTAATAGCAGCCTTTAACTTCATTTTAATAGACTGTACAAAGAAGGTGGCTTCTTCATCACTATCGTGGGCATGAAGAAAAGCATCCAAGGGGTTTTCCTCTTTATTCGGATCATTATGATCATGTTGGTGTTTAGGCTGTGACGTTTCTACTTTTGTCTGCACATGATTATGTTCATTCTCCTTATCATGAACATGACCATATTTCTCAGCAATATTTTCCTCATCATCGTGATCATGATCGGCATCTTCCGCTGAAAAATTCTGTTGAATACCAATACCCGATTCAAACTCTTCACCCAAAAACTGGCCGTATCGAAGTCTCAGTACCTTTTGATCATAGCCTAATTCATTACTTCTTGAATTAAAATCCTGCTTGCTTATCTTTTTCCTTTCAGCCAATAATTTCTCAGAGTCAATGATAATCTGCCGCTGACTTCTGAAATATTCAGGCATTAAATCAACCCCCAAACCTGAATCAGAAAAAGAAACATCGGTGGTGGTGTCCTGTAAAGAAACAAAATAGGTATCGGTACGACTGCGGTTAGGCACGGGCATTCTATTGTCGATGGCTTCGATGTAGTAGTATAATTCATCACCGGGCTCCAATCCCAATTTCTTCAGTTCAACCAAACGAGAAGCATTTACTTTTTTACCACCAATTTTTTCAGGAACAGTAAATAATAATTTCTCTTCCCTGAATTTTACCGACTCACCGCTACCCTTACTCACCGTGGCAATAATGTGCGCTTCCGCAAGCCCATAATCATCGGTAACCGCAGCATTTACATGAACAGTGAGCTTATCATTTTGAGTAAGAACAACAAACTGCTGAACATTATTCACGGTGATTACCGGTGGATAATCCTTCGCGACATCAATTTTGTAGTAATCAGAGTATTTCACAGCTTCATCAGTATCAACCCAACCGATTTGATAAAATCCGGAGCGGTTGAAGTAACGCCCTCCAACGTAATCATTGTTCACCTGTTTTAACATGATACTGTCATTATCTGAAAACAGTAAGAAAGCACTCTGAACATTTCTACTAAATTTAATATTCCATTGAACCTGGCTTCCTTCCACCACCTCAAGATTTACCTCTGTAACTACACGCTTTGATAAATTGGTATAGGATGGTGGCACAATACTGATTGTTACCTTATCAATTGACGCAGGAAATTCTGTTACTAGTTGCTCCTCCCTGACTGCCTTGATGGTTTGATTATTTATTGAAGCATCCTTCCGATCAACAAAAGATGATAATCCAACATAAAGAAACGCAGCCATGACAAGCGTAAATGAAGCCTGAATCAATTTATGTGGCAGCCTGATTTGCCCGGACAGCTCTTCAAACCGCGCCAATACAATCTGTCTTTGCAACTGTTGAAGCGGGGTGAGATCCATTTCCTGTGCTAACAATAGATCAGCACTATCCTCCAATTGCGGATAATGTTGATTAATGAAGTGTGTTAATCGATTATCACTGACAGAAAATATTCCCAGCACAAGGCAATGACCGGTGAACACCAGCATGCCAATACTTGTTGCGGTGAAAATAGTCCATTCAATATTTAAAGACAGCACCAAACCGGCTGAAAAAATCAACAACATGGTAGCCCCTGCCCACAACACCGATTCACCCAGGCGCAGCCACAGGTACCGGTGCCTCATCCTCTTTATATAATTTGGTGCATCTATGGCTTTCATTGATTTCTTTTTAAGGCCAGCAACCGTTCGACAAGCAAGGTGAAGAATATAAGCACCATCCAATACATATTCAGATTTTCGGAAACACTTGCGGTTTTCCTGTCACTAACCGGATTTATCGATGACCAGGCGGCTTGCTCAGGGAGCGCGCGTCTGTCATTCTCTTCCATTCTTCCCGTAAACATTTCTACCGGAAGTAAGATTTCTGAAAGCCTGATTGCCAAATGAGAATTCAACGCGATACCTTCATTTAGCCTTGTGTTCAATTTCCAATAGATTGGCGTTACCTGTTCTAGCAGCAATTGGCTGTCAACAGCTTTAGCACCATTGTACGCGATCACTGACGCATTGTGTACTTCAGGATTTTGGTCCGATAACCAGATAACCCAATCCGCTTTACGTACCGGATTATAGTCGCTAACCGCAACATCAATGATGACAAAAACAAACGGAGCAGTTTGCTGAATGGCTTGCAAAGCAGCCAGCATTATTTTTTTATCGTATTCAAATTCGTTATCACTGACCAGTGTAATCGAAAGAGTATCAGCTTTTCCGGTTGCCTGGCTACCCTCCAAAATCTGCGTTGAAAAATGAGTCTTTAAACCGTTTGATGATCCGGTGCGCTTCCATATAAATTCACTCTTATCAATAGAAGCCAATTCAAACTCATGTTGTACCGGGGTTTTCGTTATCCATCGGATATTATCCGGAAGGTTAATTCGCTGGCCCTTAAAATTCTTTATGTAGTTATTCGACAATACAACCGCCTGCTCAACAGCCTCTGCCTGCAGCGACTGCACCAACAACCAATAATTGACACCACCGTTTATTTCAGGATCATCATCCACCAACGGAAATCCTTCAAACAAATAGCGTAGCTCAAAACCCTGCTCTTGTAAGCTGTCCATCAAGAAAACAAAATCAGCATCACGCTCCAGGCCTTTCTCAACCACAAGCCATTTCTTATCGTTGATGGATTCAGAAGAAAAGTAAAGTTCGCTTAAAAAGAAAACAATGAGCAGCAACAGCAGACAGCGCACCACCAACAACCAAATTTCATTTAATCGTATGCTGCTAAACCTTGCTGATGCGGAATCCATAATATGGCGCACGCTTCCCAGCCTGATCACGTTCCCTTCCTTACGACTCAGCAAATGAATAGCTACCGGAATCAGCAAACCAGTCAAACCCCACAACCATATCGGATTCAGGAACGACACGTTATCGGTTAATAATTTTACGAATCTTCAAAAAATCACGAAGCGTTTGCTCGATCGGATCATTCATCACCACCAACTGATAATTGATATGCTTCTCCAGCATCCATGACCTTGATTGTTTTATCCAGTCTCCAACTCTTTCTTTATATTCCTTCTGTTGAAGCGTTGTATCGGCCTTCACCCGAACATTACTCTCCAAATCCTCAAACGTAAACGACCCTTCAAAATCAAAATCACGCTCATGCTTGCCCAACATATGAAATACAATTACTTCATTGCGCGGGGTTTTTAATCGTGATATAAAGCGAAAAAGGTCTTCCTGTTCATCATACAAATCGGTAAAAAAAAGAATCATTTCCTTACCATGATGATCATACAACAATTCCAGGCCATTACCTTTTTTCCAGGCGCCTTCGCTTTTTACTTTTACAAGCTCATTTAAAAACCGCATAAATTGCTGTTGCTCAAAACGGGGTTGCACCACGCTGATGTTACGTTCGTTCACGGTATACAACCCAAACGTATCGCTTTGCTTTCGCGCCAGGTAAGCCAATGCCGCAATCATAACTTTGGCAAACTGAAGTTTTGAAACTCCATCCTCCGTATACGCCATGGAATGACTGGCGTCCAACATAAACTTTACGGTGATGTTGGTTTCGATATCGGCTTGCTTGATAAAATAACGCTCCGAGCGCGCATACATTTTCCAATCAAGCTGACGCAGGTCATCACCGGGTTCATAATTTCTATACTGACTGAATTCCTGCCCAGCCCCAACCGACTGGCTTTTGTTGCTTCCGCTCATAAAGCCTTCCACAATAATCCGTGCAATTAACTCCAGCCCATTAACCGTGTTGAGTATTTCAGGCTTCAGCAATGATTTGACCTGGGCATGCATGCATTAAATGCGGTTAGCAGGAACAGATAGTACAGTTTGAAATAATTTTTCAGTTACCTGATCCGGTGTTACGCCCTCAGCTTCCGCTTTAAAATTCATGAGTATACGATGGCGCAATACCGGAAACGCCATATGACGGATATCCTCTTGCGTTACTGCAAAACGTCCTTGAAGCAGTGCGCGGGCTTTCGCGGTT
The DNA here is from genome assembly GCA_002344065.1 of Flammeovirgaceae bacterium UBA2366. Taxonomy (GTDB): domain Bacteria; phylum Bacteroidota; class Bacteroidia; order Cytophagales; family Cyclobacteriaceae; genus UBA2336. The sequence continues at coordinate 277,437 of DDTK01000015.1, read as the reverse complement.
AAGATCATGGCTTGCCCGGCACGCGGACCAGCACCCCATCGCACCCACTCTTTAACATAGTTGTCGGAGTTTTCTCTGGGGCGTGTAGCCCGTACCAACCGGTTGACCAAATCAATCAAGTCAGGGTTGATGTGCACTTCACGAACAAGTGCCTGTGCTTCCAGAATTTTTGATCCATCCAAAACTTTTTTGATGGTAACATTTTTACTACTGGTTGTATTTTCCAAAACCGAGCGTTCCTCTTCAACTGTTGGGTAGCTCACCCTGATATATAATAGAAAGCGATCCAACTGGGCTTCAGGCAATGGAAATGTTCCGGCCTGTTCAATAGGATTTTGCGTGGCCAGAATGAAGAATGGTTTTTCCAGCGGATAGGTCATGCCACCATACGTAACAGCAAACTCCTGCATGGCCTCCAGTAAAGCTGATTGCGTTTTCGGTGAAGTGCGGTTGATCTCATCTGCCAAAAGGATATTGGCGAAAATAGGCCCCTGGTTAAACTTGAAGAAACGCTTACCGGTTGAATGATCTTCTTCCAATATTTCCGTTCCGATAATATCCGAAGGCATCAGGTCAGGCGTAAACTGGATACGCCTGAATTTCAAATCAATAGCTTCCGATAACGTGCGGATCATTAACGTTTTGGCTAAACCTGGAACACCTTCCAATAATCCGTGACCACCAGCAAGAAACGTAATTAACAATTGATCAATCGTTTCTTCTTGCCCGACAATTACTTTTTTAATCTCTTTCTTCAGTTCAGAAAGTTTACCGATGATTTCATTTACCGTTTGCTCTGTGGCTTTTAAATCTGTTGTCATAAGTGTTTTGCTCTTACCGCAATAGCGCGTACATCACAATGTTTACGCCAAACCTGGTGTTGTCAATTTTATAAAAACGTTTATTCCGAAAATCGTAATCCCATTCACAGCCATAATCCTTATTACTGTATAGTATTCCCATCCGTCCGTTGATCTCAATAGCCTTCAGGTAATCATGCACCAGGTCATCGCCCCAGCCGTTTAACTCCTGAGAAGTAGTGGGCGGACCTTCAAACTTAAAAAAGGAAGAATAGATAGAATGGTTGTTTGGTATCTTTTTCAACGCTTGCGCTCCGAAGATACGTTCCATTTGCGATTCAAACGATTTGGCGAATAAGCCGTCATTATCATGATTGCAATCATCCACAAAGACAAACCCACCGTTGCGTACGTACTTTTCAAAATTCTCCCGCTCCTGGACGGTGAACTCCACCAGCTTATGGCCGCTCAGGTAACAAAACGGACACCGGAAAATATCAGCACTGCTTAACGGAATAATATTTTCACGGGTATCTACAGGCAAGGTTGTATACTCGATAAGTGAGTTCAACAAATTCGATGGCATGCGCTGATCAACATCCCAGTCACCGGAATCGTACTGAAGGCGGGTGAAGAAGAATTTATCGGGACTACGCATAGATTTATCAACGCAATTTGCAGGTTAAGATTCAATGGTTACCTGTAAATTATTCGAACGGAAAATTCACCGACCATTTGGTTATTAACCAGCACAACAAAATGGTCGGTGAGTAACTGCTAAACCGCATCCGACAAACTGGTAAACGTAAAGTCGCGGATCTTTAGCGGTGGAAGAACATAGTTCAATTCCGATTCCACGCTTACGGTACGCTCGGCTTTACCCAACTCTTCCAGGTTGTTCAGCATAATCACCGGGCTTTCATTAAAGCGCAGATTTTTAATGGGATGCTTTATTTTTCCATTCTCAATATAAAAGGTGCCATCGCGGGTTAACCCCGTTAACAGCAGGGTTTGCGGATCAACATCGCGGATATACCAAAGGCGTGTAACCAAAATTCCTTTCTTCGTGCCTTTAATCAAATCTTCCAACGATTTTGTTCCGCCTTGCATAATGATGCCCCCGGGAAAGGGAACCGACTTAGCCCCTTTTTGTTCAGCCCAATAGCGTGAGTAGATCAGGTTTTTCACCACACCCTTTTCAATCCACGAAATTTTTTCCTGTGGTTGGCCATCACCACTCCAGGTAGATGTTGGTAATTCCGGATGTAAAGGATCGGAATAAATGTTTACCCGTTCATCCACCAACTTTTCACCCAAACGGGTTTGGCCACCGGCTTTGCTTAAATAACTTCTGCCTTCATCAGCTTGGCGGGCATCCATACCAAACAGGATGCGCTCCAGCAAAACTGCTACGGCCGCAGGCTCCAATATAACCGTGTACTTGCCTGGCTCAATCGCTTTAGCATCAGCCGACCTCACCGCTTTCTCTGTCGCGATTTGCGTGGCCCTTTTAGTATCCAGTTTAGTAACATCATTGTAACCACGTGTTGCATAGCCAGACCCACGACCATCTTCGGTACGAACGGTGACATTAAAAGCAACATTGGTAAAGGTGTTGTATGCAAAAAGTCCTTTTGAATTCATCATGGCCGAAAAGCCTGTGGAGTCCTCCAGGAAACCTGCTGCTACCGCTTTAGCATCTTTCGCTACCTGAAGGCTTTGCGCAACCATATCGGTGCGCTGCTTCGGGGTGATCTGGGCAGTAGCCGGTACAAAGGTTTGTGATTCCTTGTATTGCTGCGGCCCTAAAAACGGAACATACTCCGGATTTTCCGGTGCAAGCTGGGCAAGTTCCTCAGAACGTCTCACTACTTTTTCAAGTGATGCGTCATCCAACTCATTGATGGTGGCAACACCTGATTTTTTTCCATACGCGCTGGAAACAACAATTTGTGTTTGACTGATGCGACCGCTGGTAGATACAGCATTTCGCGCATAACGAACATTGCCGTTATCGGTGCCGGTTAGATTTACTTCGCACTCATCGGCCTTTGAATAGCTGAGTATTTTTTTCAATAAAGCCTGGGCTTCATCTTTCGTAAGTATAGGCATAATATTATCCGATATTTCGTGATGTATTGATTACGTTAACGCCATTAAAGCGTGCAGTGGATGATCCATGCGACACGGCACTGATCTGTCCGGGTTGCCCCTTACCATCAAAGAACGAACCACCCAAACGATAATCCCGCTCATCGGCTATACCGGTGCAGGCGTTCCAGAAATCCTGGGTGTTGGCCTGATAGGCAACATCGCGCAGCATGCCTTCAATTTTTCCGTTTTTAATTTCGTAAAACAGCTGACCACCAAACTGGAAATTATAACGCTGCTGATCGATCGAGAACGAACCATCGCCAATGATATAAATTCCTTTTTCAACTCCTTTAATCAGGTCTTCAACGGTCTTTCCATCCTTACCGGCCTGAAGCGACACATTAGGCATGCGCTGAAATTGAACGCTGCTCCAATTATCTGCATAGCAACATCCTTGCGATTCACTAAGCCCAAGGATATGCGCCTGATCGCGGATGGCCTGATAGTTCACCAAAATTCCGTCTTTGATAATATCCCAACGCTTGCACGGCACACCTTCATCGTCATAACCTACTGCGCCAAGTGATCCTACCTGTGTTTTATCAGCAAACAAATTCACAATAGGGCTGCCAAAATTGAATTTCTTCGATTGCCACTTATCCAATGTAAGAAAACTTGTTCCGGCATAGTTGGCTTCATAACCAAGCACACGATCCAGTTCGGAAGGGTGGCCAACCGATTCGTGAATCGTTAACCACAGGTGTGAAGGATCAAGAATTAAATCATACTTGCCTGCTTCAACCGATTTGGCTTTCAATTTTTCACCAACTTGCTGAGCACCTAACCTTGCGTCTTCAATCATGTCGTAACGATCTTTATATAAGACTGTTTGGCCCTGGATTTTATCCTGCGGCCTCGCATACAGGTACTCATACCCCATGCCCATAGGTGAACTCAATGAATTTCGTGTATCGAACTTGCCCGTGGTGGCATCAATCTTGGTAATAAAAAATGTAGGCCATATGCGGTGAACATCCTGATCGATATAGGAACCATCGGTGGACGCAAAATATTTTTGTTCATTCACAATGAACATGAATGAGTTAATGTAGCTGGCGCCTTCCTTTAACGCTGCATCATTCACATTTAAAAGCAGGTCAACTTTTTCTTTGATGGGAACTTCAAAAGCATTTTTCTCGATGGGTGCCTTCCAACGCACTTCACCCAAACCTTTTTGCGGAGCCAGTTGAACGGGGTCAATCAACAATCGTGAATTTTCCTTTGCAATGGCAACCGCCAGCTCCGCTGTTTTGGCAATACTATCGTTATCCAACTTGTCGGTTGCGGCAAAGCCCCAACTTCCGTTGGATATTACCCGAATGCCCATGCCGAATGATTCAGTGTTTACAATGTTTTGCACCTTGTCTTCACGGGTAATGATAAACTGATTGAGATAGCGACCAATGCGAACATCAGTATAGGTAGCTCCTTTACTACGTGCAGCGTTTAAGGCCACATCGGCCATGCGTTTTTTTAATGCAGGATCAACAGGTTCAAGCGCCTGCTGCCAGGCAATGGGGTTTCCCATAACGGGTATACCCGGAAGCATGGTGGCGGCAGCGCCCATGCCGGTTAAATAAATAAAGTCTCTTCGTTTCAAGTGATTTGGGGTTTAATTGCTTTTACAATCTATGATGCAGAATCCTGAAGATTAGTACAGATTACCATCCATTAAGTTACAGCTCAAGTTAGGAAAAGATTTGAGTGGCAGTATAGTTGTTTTGGCGGATTCTGATCGGACTAACAATAAGTCCTGAAAGTCATCAAATAGCACAAAAATATTATTACTGATTTTTCAGCATGCTCAGACAGCGCCTTGGCCAATCTTTGGTCTGGCAGTGGCATGTGCGGATTGGGCACAGTGCTGGATGAGCATGCGGGGCCACGCGGCCCAGGAGCACTAATAACGAACTCTTTAACTCCATACCAGTTCTTATGTCCCATAAAGAAATCCAATATTTCTAATGTAGGCTATGAATAAGCATAATTAAAAAAACGCTCAAAATCATCATAATCGAATGATGACTTTGAGCGTCTAAAATCAATTTAACTCAAAGGCTAAACCGCATCCGACAAGCTGCTAAACGTAAAGTCGCGGATTTTCATGGCCGGCATTAATGAACCTCCACCAAAACCACCAACACGTTGCTGCTTACCCAACGTCTCCAAATTGTTGAGCATAATAATCGGACTTTCATTGAAGCGGAAATTCTTGATCGGGTGCTTGATCTTTCCGTTCTCAATATAGAAAGTTCCATCACGTGTCAGTCCGGTGTACAGCAATGTTTGTGGATCAACTGCGCGGATATACCAGAAGCGGGTTACCAAAACACCGCGCTTGGTGTCTTTAATCATATCTTCAATCGAAGCCGTGCCTCCTTCCATAATCCGGTTAGCCGGAAAGGGTGTAGCTTCAACGCCTTTTTGTTGCGCCCAGTAGCGATCGTAGATCAGGTTGGATACAACACCATTCTTTAACAAATCCATTTTCTTTCGGGCAAGACCACCACCTCCGCCTCCTCCGCCACCGAAACCACCGCCTCCGCCACCACCACCGGCCCACGTGGAAGTAGGAACTTCTTCATGCCAGGGATCAGTGTATATGTTCACGCGTTCGTCCACAATTTTTTCGCCCAACTTTGTGCCTCCCCCTTTCTTCGACATAAAGCTGCGCCCTTCATCGGCCGTACGTGCATTGAATCCACCAAACATTAATCCGATTAAATCAGCAGCCGCATTGGGCTCCAGAATAACCGTGTATTTTCCTGGTTCAATAGCTTTTGCATTTCTGGAACGTAATGCTTTCTCCATCGCAATCGCAGAAGCCTGTGCCGAATTTAGTTTACTCACATCATTAAAGTTGCGTGACACCCAACCCGAACCGGTTTCATCATTGGTGCGCATGGTTACGGTAAAGTCAACACTGGTTGCCTGGTTATAGGCGAACAATCCTTTGCTGTTCATCATGGAACTGAATCCACGATTATCTTCTAAAAATCCGGCTGCGGTGATATCCTTTTTAGCAGCAGGTCCAATGCTATCCGCAGCAACCTGGGCACGGTAATCAGGGGTAATCTTGGCGGTAGCCTCCGAAAATGTTTTAGAATCCGGACCGTAGGTTTGCGGGCCAAGCGGTTCCATAAACTCCGGGTTCTCAGGAGCCAGTTGCGCCAACTCTTCTGAGCGTCTTACGGTTCGTTCAATCGATGCATCATCAAACTCGTTGATGGTAGCTGAACCCGATTTTTTACCGAAGTAAGATGAAATACCCAGGCTTACATTACTGTCTTCACCAGCTGTTGATACACTGTTTCGCGCATACCGGATATTGCCCCCATCATTTCCGTTCAGGGTAACTTCACAGCCATCAGCTTTGGAAAAGCTGATCACTTTTTCCAATATCTTCTTTGCTTCTTCTTTTGATAGTATTGCCATGATTGATTCAAGATTTAAAATTCAATATTCAGTTTTAATGTTGTCGATTGCTTCAAGGTTCCGTTCAATCTTGAATTTTGAACCTTGAATTTCGAATTAAATTGTTCTTCCAGTATTGATCACATTCACTCCGTTAAAGCGCGCTGTTGCTGATCCATGCGATACAGCATTGGATTGACTCGGCTGGCCTTTGCCATCGTTAAAGGCACCGTTCAACCGGTAATCACGTTCATCGCAAACCTGCACACAAGAATTCCAAAACTCCTGGGTGTTAGCCTGGTACGCTACGTCTTTTAGCATGCCTTCAATTTTTCCATTTTTGATTTCGAAGAATAGCACACCGCCAAACTGAAAGTTGTAGCGCTGCTGGTCGATGGAGAAGGAACCATCTTTAACAATGTAAATTCCTTTTTCAACACCCGAAATCATCTGCTCGGGTGTTAGCTGATCTTTACCCGGTTGCAGCGAAACATTTGGCATACGCTGGAATTGCACATCGCTCCAGCTCTGAGAGTAGCAGCAGCCATGCGATTCTTTTAATCCTATAATATGTGCCTGGTCGCGGATGGCCTGGTAGTCAACCAATACACCATCTTTAATAAGGTGCCAGCGTTTACACTTCACGCCTTCGTCATCATATCCTACAGCCCCCAATGAGCCAACCTCGGTTTTATCGGCATCGAAGTTTACAATCTTGCTTCCAAATTGAAACTTCTTCGATTCCCATTTATCTTTTGTCAGAAAACTTGTGCCGGCAAAGTTTGCTTCATAGCCTAGAACCCGGTCCAATTCTGTTGGATGACCCACCGACTCATGAATGGTGAGCCACAAATGCGATGGTTCAAGCACCAGGTCGTATTTGCCTGGTTCAACTGATTTTGCGGAAATCATCTGTTTCGCCTGTTCCGCAGCCATGGTTGCATCTTCTACAATGTCGTATGACTTATTATAAAGAATGATGCCCCCTGGTCCTTGTATTTTATCTTCTGCCTTTCCGTCAAGGTATTCGTACCCCATGCCTACCGGGGCACTGAAGGCTGAACGGTTTTTAAACTGGCCCGATGCACGGTCGACCATGGACACTGAAAAGTTTGGCCAGGTGCGGTGAATGTCCTGATCGATGTAGGAGCCATCGGATGAAGCAAAGTATTTCTGCTCATTTACCAGGAAGATTAAACTGTTGACAAAGCTCGCCCCCTTTTCCATGGCTTTTGAATTCGCGTTCAGCAGCAGATCAACTTTATCTTTCACCGGAACTTCAAATCCATTCTTTTTGATCGGAGTTTTCCAACTCACTTCACCATAGGCGGCTACGGGCACCAGCTTAACCGGCTCCTTCTGAAATTTTGAATTTGCTTTCGCGATGGCCACCGCTCGTTCGGTTGTTTTTTTGATACCATCGGCAGTAACATCATTGCTGGCAGCAAAGCCCCAGGTTCCATTTGCAATAACACGCACACCGGCACCAAACGACTCGGTGTTTACAATACCCTGAACTTTGCGTTCACGTGTAGTTACAAACTGGTTCAGGTATCGCCCGATGCGCACATCGGTATAGGTAGCGCCCAATGACTTAGCGGTATTGAGTGCAACATCAGCCAATTGCTTCTTCTGACTCGTATCAAGCCGTGGTGTTAGCAGAAAAGCGAGATCAACAGGTTGACCAAATGCCCCTACTGGAAGCATCGCAGCACCTGCACTCATACCCGCCAACTGAATAAAATCTCTTCTCTTCATAATAGTGTTTTTAAATAGTACGTCCGGTGTTAATAACGTTTACACCGTTGAACCGCGATGTTGAACTGCCGTGTGAAACAGCACTGACTTGTGATGGCTGGCCCTTGCCATCAAAGAAGGAACCGAACATGCGGTAATCGCGCTCATCGCAAATTTTAACACAACTGTTCCAGAATTCCTGGGTATTTGATTGGTAGGCGACATCATTGAGCATACCTTCAATTTTTCCATTCTTGATTTCGTAGAACACCGTTCCACCAAATTGAAAGTTGTAGCGTTGCTGATCGATGGAATACGATCCGCGTCCAGCGATATAAATTCCTTTCTCAACGTCCTTAATCATTTCATCTATGGTGTACGGATCTTTTCCGGGTGTCAACGAAACGTTTGGCATGCGCTGGAACTGAACATCATTCCAGCCTTGAGCATAACAACAACCATGCGATTCATTCTGACCGATAATATGCACCTGGTCGCGAATGGCCTGATAATTAACAAGAACGCCATCTTTAATTAAATCCCAACGCTTGCATTTCACTCCTTCATCATCGTAACCAACAGCGCCCAATGAACCGGGTTGAGTTTTATCTGCAAAAATATTTACAAGCTTACTTCCATAATTAAAGTTACCGGCCTTCAATTTATCCAGCGTTGCGAAACTTGTGCCGGCATAATTGGCTTCATAGCCTAATACGCGATCAAGCTCCAGCGGGTGACCTACTGATTCATGAATTGTTAAACCCAGATGATTAGGTTCAAGCACCAGATCGTATTTACCTGGCTCCACCGATTTGGCACTGATCATTTCCTTTGCCTGCTTAGCAGCAAGGGTAGCATCTTCAATCATGTCATAGCTATTCCTATAAAGCATGATATCAGCAGGGCCTTTAACTTTATCTTCAACTTTGGGGATCATGTATTCATACCCCATGCCCATGGGTGCGCTAAGTGCATCACGGGTTTTAAATTTACCGGAAGCGCGGTCAATCACCGAAACCGTAAAGGTTGGCCAGATTCGGTGTACATCCTGATCGATGTAGGATCCATCGCTTGACGCGAAATATTTTTGTTCGTTTACCTGGAAAAGGTTGGCGTTGGCAAAGGTGGCACCGTTTTTTAAGGCAGCCGAGTTAGCGCCCAACAACAATTCTACTTTTTCTGAAACCGGAACTTCGAAAGCATTTTTTTGTATTGGTGTTTTCCAGGTTACTTCACCATATCCGGATGTTGGCGCCAGCTTTACCGGTTCTTTCTGAAATTTTGAATTCGCTTTCGCGATAGCAACAGCTTGTTGCGTGGCCTTTCGTATGCCTTCATCCGTTACGTTGTTGGTAGCAGCAAAGCCCCAGGTTCCATTTACAATTACGCGAATACCCGTACCGAACGATTCGGTGTTGGTAATGTTTTGAACGCGATTCTCCCGCGTGGTGATGAACTGGTTCAGGTATCTTCCAATACGAACATCTGTATAGGTTGCACCCAATGATTTAGCCGTATTCAATGCTATATCGGCCAGTTTCTTTTTTTGTGCAACATCCATTCGTGGAGCAAGCAACATATCAAGTGAAACAGCGTTGCCCATCAATGGCAAAGGCATCAACATCCCGCTAACACCTAGTCCTGCCAGTTGAACAAAATCTCTTCTTTTCAAATGCCTAGTATTTAAATTCTTAATTAATGTGTTGAAATCTAGATAAAAAAAATAAAGGGGCACCTAAAATAGTGCCCCCCGCTAATACTTTTATTTGAGTGGTCAGAATAAGGGTGACCGGTAATTAGAAATCCGGACAAGGAATAACAAGCTTATCTCTGGGTGGCTTGCGTGGATCGCGCATAGGCCAGGTGTATACTAAACTAAATTCGTGAGCCCCACCACTGCCTGCACCCAGTTTGGAAATGGTGTAGTCGTAACTGTAGCCAATATTCAACGCCTGCTTGGCACCAATGTTGGTAAAGCCCAGCAGCAACACAATCGACTCATTATTTACAAAGCCATTCACCTGCTTATAGGGTACACCTCTATACCATAAGCCAAGCACCAATGGCTCAGCGGTAAAATAAAGACCAAGATCAAGCTGATCAAACTGGCCTTGATGGCGATATTGAAAAGCTGGCGAGATACTCCGCTCTGCTTCCTGCGCATACAAGCCGCTTCCCTTCACCCCAGGTTTCATCTTATACTTAAACCCACCGTGTACCGATAACTTGATCGGCAAAGGACTGTCCTCGTCAATAATAGATTGATTGGGTTGATTCAGGTGAAAAGCTGCAATGCCTAACCAGGCAGTCTTGGTGAAAAAGACACCACCTAACGATAAATCAACGAAGGTCTTGCTAAAATTAGTAACAAATTGTTCGGCTGTTGACGGGGAAATAATCTGACCGGTGGTTGGATCAAACTGATCGCCAAACGTAAGCTTGTTAAAGTTTATATCTCTATTATAGAGTGATACCTGGGCCCCGGGACGAAAACCAAGATTTTTTGAAAATTGAAGTTCGTAAGAATACTGAAGGCCAACATTAAGGGATCGTAAGCCTGCAAGACCCTCAACATCGCGGGTTAAAATAATACCCACACCACTTCGCTTATCCTCAATAAAATAGTCAAAGTAAGCCGACATAGTAGTGAAGTTGGCATCGATGGCCGGCCATTGGTTGCGGTAGTTGATACCGGCCCGGGCCTGGCCGGTTCCTCCCGCCAAAGCTGGATTCAGGTAAAGTGGCGCTGCATAAAACTGCGAAAACTGTGGGTCTTGTGCAGTTACTTCTGTTTTGGAAGTAAGCATTAATAACCCAATCAGAAGGAGTAAAAAAATTGGCTTACAGCCTGTTTTACGTTGCAGCATCGGAGCAAATTAAAGCGATTCGTGATATTTAAAAAACACAGGGCAGGCAAATGACCTCCTTTTCTGATTCTTAACGATATTTTTGGTCAAATTGTATACTTTAGCGATGGTTGGGCGTTTAGAATTTGATCGTTTACCACGTTTAAACTTAGTTTAAGGTTGTATAGTTATAAAACAATGAGGGTGATACAGAAAGTACGTGGGTTGGTTTTGATTTTGTGCGTATGGTTTGGTGCTGATGTATCAGCACAAGACTTCTCACGACATAACTGGTATTTTGGAAACAGCACTACGGCCATTCGATTCAGCCGATCGGATAATACACCCAGTCTCGTATCCAATCAAAAACTTCCCTTCGGAACAGGCGGCAGCGCAGTAGCGTCAAGCCCCATCAATGCCGACCTGATGTTTTACACCGATGGATCTCGTGTGTACGATATCAGCGCAAACCCTGCGCCCATGCCCAACGGCACGGGATTGTTAGGAAACACTACTGGCAATCAGCCCGTGGCCATCTCCCCCGTACCGGGTACTAATGATCAGTACTATATTTTTACCAACAGTGCCAATGGCGTTGCTGGTGGAAGTATTGTCTTCAGTATTGTTGACATGACTGCTTTTGGAAATTCAATTTTCCCTGCACCACCCACGGGCGATGTAACGTCCAAAAACCAGGCAATTGGTTTACCCGTCAACAGCCGGTCGGAAGCAATGATTGTTATTCCGCACGACAATGGAACCGACTATTGGTTAATTACACATGTAAACGGAACGGACAATTATACCGTAACACACGTTCAGCCTGCAGGAGTATTTACACACAACACATTTCCCAACCTTACAGGAGGTTTGGACATATCCGCTAGCAACTTTGCGTATCATCCTGCATCAGGAAAAATTGCCGTTACTCCATTATCCGTTAACCGGAATGTTGCCATTCTGGATTTTGATGATGCAACAGGCATACTTTCATTCGATCAATTTGTTTTGAACTCAGCAAGTTCCATCGCGGGTGCACTCTATGACACAGAGTGGAGCCCTACCGGAAGATTTCTTTATCTCTCCAGGCGAAACGATTCAGGCGCAGATGCGCAGGTTTTACAGTTTGATCTGCTCAACCCACTGGTAACACTGGCCCCGGTGTTGCCGCTGTCAGTTAACAGAAGTTACGGTTTGCAAATTGCCCCGGACACTTCCATATACCACATCTATCAGGCAACTGGCGGTGGTCCTTTTCTTATTGGCAGACTTTCTGATACTGACAGCCTGGCAAGCCTTGTACAATATGAACCTGTTGCGTTTGCCGCTAACCCAAATATTAACGGAACCCAATTTCCTTCATTTTCCCCTACCTTCGATCTTAACCTTACAGTATCTTTTGTAACTGCGGGTACATGTTCAAACTCACCGGTATCATTCTACCCCACCGTTACACCCGGTGCCGATAGTTTAGTGTGGGACTTTGGTGACGGCAACGGTGCCACGGCATGGAGTCCTGTGCATACGTATGCAAATGGTGGGAGTTTCAATGCTACGGTAACAGCCTTTTTAAATGGGCAGTCTGCAACAGCATCAAATCCAGTAACCATTACTCAATTTGATCTTCAACTCAATTTAGTTTCGGATACTACAGCTTGCGAATGTGAACTTCCGGTAAATAATGGAATCCCACCATGTCCGAATGATACCAGTGATGACTTTTCTGTTGAAGTGCAAATCCAAAACGGAACACCAACTTCAATTATCTGGTCGAATGGAGACACTGGCGCAATACTCACACCCGACTCGGCCGGTTACTATTATGTTGTTGTAACCGATGCCACGGGCTGCCAGGCTTATGCGGGGGTTAATATCCGTGAATACGGTTTGCAAGATCAACGATCGAACATCTGGTACTTCGGACAAAATGCCGGTATTGATTTTAATGTTCCTCCACCTGTCGCACTTACTAGTCCAATTAACAGTCCGGAAGGCGTTGCGGTAATCAGTAATCGCAACGGACAGGTAATTTTTTCTACGGATGGTGCGCGTATTTTTGATCGTAATGATGTAGAAATTACTCCTGCCCCCATGCCACCCGGTTTAGGCGGTGAGCCCGGGTCAACACAATCTGCCTTGATCATTCCGGTGCAAGGCGATGAAACACTTTACTATATTTTTACTACTCAAGAAATTCACGGCACCGGTACCTATGAGTTGCGGTATTCATTGTTCGATATAAAACTGAACAGTGGAGATGGCGGTGTTGTGGAGTATAATCAGCTTCTTTTTTCACGAAGTACAGAACGCATTACCGGAAATGCCAGTTGGTTAATAGCCCATGAGTACGGTAATAATTCCTTTCGTGCCTACCCCATCAGTCAACAGGGTATTGGTAATCCTGTTATCTCCAGCATTGGTTCTGATCATGTGTTAACTGCTCCGGAAACCGGTCACGGCTATATGAAACTTGGTGGTGGAAATCTTTTAGCTGTTGCGTTATCCAATCCGGGGGTATCAAACGTGTTGGAGATTTTTGATTTTGATAACGCAACGGGAATTGTTTCCAACTTCCGATCGGCCAACCTGAACAGTGCTACAGGCCAGGTTTACGGTGTTGAATTTGCAGGTAATAAAATATTAACCACGTTACTAGGCACACCTTCCGCTATTCGCGAATTCTATATCGATTATCAGGGCAATCCGCAATTGATTACCCCACCACTGGCCGACATTAGCGAGGAACTTGGCGCGATACAACGCGGCCCGGATGGGCAAATCTATGTAGCGGTTAATAACCGAACATCGTTGGGTGTAATTACTTTAAATCCTGACACCCTTCAGGTTTCCAATTTCAATGTCAATGGTTTTGCATTGGCCGGTGGAACCCAGAGCCGTTTAGGACTTCCAAATTTTATACAGAGCGTTGGCAATCCTAATCAACCTCCGGGAATGGACATTGCTGGATTCTGTTTAGGTGATCCAACTTTATTTACTGGTTTTGGTACCGATCCTATCGATCAATTTGAATGGTCATTTGGTGATGGCTTTGGGTCTGACTCCTCTCAGGTTCAACATACCTATGCGGCAGCCGGAGATTATGTTGTTACACTCAGAGTTTTTAATCGCTGTGGGTTGGATACCACCATGACACAAACCATTACTATTTTTCCTCCTCCTGCCAACCCAACATTTTTGCCAGCCGGAGTCTTACAACCTGTAATCTGTAATGGTGATTTATTACTAGAGGCTTTACCGCCAACAAACCCGGATCTTCCAAACCTTACCTTTTTATGGTCAACCGGTGAAACTACCCGAACAATACTGGTAAGCCAGCAATCCATCGTTAGTGTAACCATTACCAACTCCATAAGTGGTTGTACATCGGCAGGATCAATATTGGTGGCCGACAATCGACCGCCCGTTGATTTAGGCCCTGATCAAACATTGTGTCAGAATACTCCGGTATTTCCATTAGATGCATCAAACCCAGGAGCAGTTTATGTGTGGACCATTAATGGATTTGCCGCAGGAACAGCACAAACGCAACCGGTTGATTCCAGCGTGCCCGGTAATTTTACGTACGAGGTTAGCGTTACCGATCCTATCACGGCATGTACCGTAGTTGAGAATGTTACCTTTACGTTTAACGAGTCACCTGCATTTACTGCTATACCCTCTAACACTGCTGCCTGCGGAACCAACACCGGGCAAATTGCACTTACTATTAACTCACCGGCAAGTTTGTTTACCTACTTCGTTACCGGCCCTTCTACCTCGCTTCAGGATGTTGATCGGCCGGTTGGTCCTGTAGTTAACCCAGGGCTTAATGCTTTGGGGGCCGGAACTTACGGTATTACTGTTGCCGATCAGGTTTCGGGATGTGCTACAATTACTACGGTTGGTATCAATGATAACGCAATTGATATCACCAGTGCCGTGGCACAAACACCAACCTGCGATCCGGTTTCCATTGATGTACAAACCACCGGTATTGTGGGCATTGGTGCAGCAACTTATTTCATTACCAATTCAGGAACAGGCGTTATCACCGTTCCTGCTACACCACTAGGCACCGTAAATTTCAGCACACTACCTGTACCTGCACCGGGCAGTTATACCATCCAGGTAAATGCTGATGGCTGTATTACAACCGAGGATATAACCATTGTTACTGATCCACAAGTACCGTTTACCGTTGCTGCCAATGGTTGTACCAATCCAGTGACATTAACAGTAACAGGGGGTTCAGGCTTTACCTGGACAGGACCAAACATTACCAGCGCGACCAACATTCCTTCCATTACCGCTACACCTGCTCAAGGCCCGCAGACGTATAGCGTAACCGTAACGGATGCGGGTTTTTGTCCGGCTACACAAAACATTGTAGTTCAAGTAAATAATAATGTGACAGCAGACTTTACCCAAACCGATGCCTGTGCCGATCAGGTTACACTCACCGCCACTACAACACAACCCGGAACCTATACGTATCAATGGGAAAGAAATGGAAATCCAATACCCGGTGGGGTTTCCATATTGGCAAACACTATAGACAATGGCGTGAACTACAGGGTAATTGTGCGTAATACCGTTTCAGGATGTTCATTTTTATCACCAACCAAGCCGGTTAATGTTGCCGGAAATCTTCAACTTACCCTAACCACCACTACACCTTGTACAGGATCACCCTTTACCCTTACCGCAACCAGTAATCTTGGCGGAACATCATTTCAATGGGTAGTAGATGGTAGCAATATTGCCGGTGCAACAAATCCAACATTGGTGCGTACCTCCGGTGGACTCTACCGCGTTACCGGCACCGTTCCAGGATGTACCCGCTTTGTTGAAAATCAAATCATACTCTTCCCTACCACACCGGGAGCCTTGCCTCAACGCGCATTGATCTGTAATAACGATGCCAATCCCGATCCTAACACACGTGAAATCACGTTGGATGCCGGTGGTGGATTTATTAGTTACAATTGGTTCCAGGGAGGTGTACCGCTCGGAATTACCACACAAACCTTGCTGGTAGATGAGCCCGGACTTTTCAGTGTTGAACTAACCAATTCATTTGGTTGCGTAAGCAATGATCAAACAGATGTAATTGAAGAGTGCCGTCCACGCATTGTTGCACCAAATGCATTCCGACCAGGCAGCACCATTAACGAAAACAGTGAGTTCAGCGTCTTTACATATTTTATTGACGATACCGGCTTTGAAGTGTTTATCTTCAACCGATGGGGTGAGATGATCTACCAATCGAACGACCGCTTATTTAAGTGGAATGGAGGATACAAAAACAATGCTGCACAACTGGTTCCGGCTGGAACCTACACGTATGTAGTAAAATATAAAAGTGCTTACCGCCCGCAGGATGGCATTCAGGAAAAACGTGGTGGTGTAGTATTGCTACGATAAAAAAGATCGTTGATTTCCTTTAGCTAATCTTCGCGTTTTTTCCGAATATGAGTGATTAATCAATCACTCATATGGCAAACTATAGTTTAAGAATAATCATAGTATTATTTCTGGTTACAGCCTGTCAAAGCAAAACAGAAGAGCAGGCTCTTTCACCCATAGTCAATATTATACCGTTACCGGTAACCGTCCATGTTAAGGATGGCTATTATACACTTCCGGATACCGTTACTATTTCGGCCATAAATCCGGATGAAATCTCAGCTGCTTCCTTTCTGATAGATTTTTTTACTACTCAAAAAGTACCTGCTAAAATCGTTAGTGACTCAGCAGGTACCATTGCGTTGCGAAGTTTTGTTTCAAAAGAAATACTTCCGGAGGGTTACTATCGAATGGTTATCAATACGGATGGTGTTGATATTTTCTCAACCAGTGCGTCTGGTTTGTTTTATGGCGCACAGTCCTTATTGCAAATCATTCAGAAAAATTCACAAGGTGTAACGGTACCCATGCTTTCCATCACCGATTTTCCGCGCTTTTCATGGCGAGGCCTGCACCTGGATGTTTGCCGGCATTTCTTCCCTGTGGATTTTATTAAACGCTACATCGACTTGATGGCGCAATACAAGTTTAATACGTTTCACTGGCATTTAACAGAAGATCAGGGCTGGCGAATAGAGATAAAAAAGTATCCAAAGTTGCACCAGCTAGCAGCTTTTCGAAAAGAAACACTTATCGGACACTACAATGATCAGCCCCATAAGTTTGATGGCCAACGCTATGGTGGCTATTACACACAGGATGAAATTAAAGAAGTAGTGGCTTATGCTGCACAACGTCATATCACCATCGTTCCGGAAATTGAAATGCCCGGCCATGCACTTGCAGCACTGTCGGCTTACCCTGAATTAGGCTGCACAGGAGGCCCGTATGAAGCCGCCACATTATGGGGTGTTTTTGATGATGTTTTTTGCGCAGGTAAAGAATCAACTTTTACTTTTCTGGAAAATGTACTGGATGAGGTGATTGCTCTTTTTCCCGGGGAATACATTCATGTGGGTGGTGATGAGTGCCCCAAAGCACGATGGAAAACCTGCCCATATTGCCAGAAAAGAATGAAGACGGAGAGACTTGCTGATGAACATGAATTGCAGAGCTACTTTATTCAGCGCATGGAAAAGTATTTGAATGCCCGGGGGCGTAAACTTATTGGCTGGGATGAAATACTGGAGGGCGGCCTGGCACCCAATGCATCGGTAATGAGTTGGCGCGGAGAGGAAGGTGGCATTGCTGCCGCACAAGCCGGCCATAATGTAGTGATGAGTCCGGGCTTTGCGCTTTATTTTGATCACTATCAGGGTGACCCTAAGAATGAACCCGTGGCTTTCGGTGGCAATTCACCTCTAAAAAAAGTTTACGAATATGAGCCTATTCCCACACAATTAAGCCAGGATGAATACAACTATATATTGGGGGCGCAAGCCAATGTGTGGACTGAATACATCAAAACCCCTGAACATGTAGAATACATGGTTTACCCGCGTGCCTTGGCATTAGCAGAAGTAGTATGGTCTCCAAAAGAGAACCGTAATTGGGCCAGCTTTGTCACGCGATTACCGCATCATTTCATACGTTTGGAAAAACAACAAGTCAACTACCGTAAACCATCAGCAGATGAACTAAAATAACTGGTTTATCGCGAATATGTTTATTAATTTTCGTGCGAGTTAATTGATAATAATGCTTCAAACATTTTTATTTTTAGTGTCTTTGTGTTTTCGTGGTAAGAAAAATTACTGCCTGTTGAGCCTCAAAAGCACAAATACACTAAAGTTCACCAAGCAACACTAAACCATAAAATTTGAGTGCCATGAAAAAACTTCTTATTCTTTTTGCGCTCGTTGTTTTCTTTCCAGCATTTTCTACGGTAATGGAACAGATCATTAAAACGCAGATTCATATCACTGTTCGTAACGACTTAGGAAATACGGTAGAAGGTGTATCCGTAAAATTATTTGAAACTGAAAAAGATTATAACGATGAAACAAATGTTGCAGCCGAAGGATTAACAGACGCCAAAGGTATTGTCAGGTTTAAAGAGCTGAAAGCAATTTCCTATTATATTATGGCTGAGAAAGATGGTCAGAATAATTTTGGTGGCGGTGAAGTGACGGGAAAACTGGAAGAGAAAAAAATCAATAAGGTTACTGTAGTGATTCAATGAGTATCACATCACGTGACAGACTTATTGCGAAACTAATCACATACGAAACCAACTTCCCAGAAGAGACTACTTTTGTCCATCAATTTTTGGAATTGCTTCAGGCCTCAAAATGTTATTTTCGTGATCATTTCCCCGGTCATATTACAGGTTCTTCATGGATTGTAAATGAATCGGGCTCGCACGTACTCCTGGTTCACCATGCCAAACTTAATAAATGGCTTCAGCCCGGAGGGCATGCCGATGGAGATGAAAATATTTTTGATGTTGCTTTGCGGGAAGCCATGGAAGAAACCGGGCTGAAAATATTTTCACCGATAACCGAAGAAATTTTTGACATCGATATTCATCCCATTCCGGCCCGTGGTGATTTTCCGCAGCATTTACATTTCGATGTGCGTTTTATTTTACAGGCAAGCCAAAACGAAGCACTACAGGTGTCTGCAGAATCAAATCACGTAGCATGGTTCAACATAGACAATGTGGTCAGTCACACAGAAAATAATACTTCCATCATACGAATGATGGAAAAAACAAAGTACTTACTTCGAAGCCACCAGCACTAAGCCAAAGGCTATAACCACCAGCCAGAATTTATAAGCCACAATGGCAGGAATAACCACCCATTGCATTTGCATCATCACAGCGAGCAGTACCAGCAGCACGGCTATGCCTTTAATAATATTTCGGTTTTTATTGCTCATACGGAATCAGGATTAAAAACAATGAATTAAATATAGTGATTTTAAACCTTGCAACTTATTCAATTCTATATTTCAGTCAGTATTTATATGTCGAATGACAGGCATGAACTTTAAAGTGATAAATTAATTTTAGTTTTGGACGCGATGGCAGAAATCGGCACCGATATTGAAAAAGCAGCATCCCTCCTGGCGCAGGGCGAACTGGTGGCCATACCTACGGAAACCGTTTATGGTTTAGCGGGTAATGCGCTGAACATTGATGCCGTTACAAAAATTTTTGCAGCGAAAAACCGACCCGCTTTTGATCCGCTCATTGTTCATGTTCCGGCATTGCAGGCCGCAAAAAAATTTGTTCTGGAAATTCCAAAAAAGGCCGAACGCCTGGCCCAGTTGTTTTGGCCCGGTCCGCTTACTATTGTGTTACCAAAAAAAGACGAATTAATTCCTGCCCTAGTCACCTCAGGGTTACCTACTATAGGGTTCCGTTGCCCGGATCATCCACTTACCCGAACGTTGTTAAACAAACTGGCCTTCCCGCTGGCCGCTCCCAGCGCTAACCCTTTTGGTTACGTAAGCCCCACCAGTCCGCAACATGTTAATGACCAATTAGGTGATAAGATCAGTTACATCCTGGATGGTGGCGTGTGTACGATAGGTATTGAATCCACCATCATCGGTTTTGTCGCTGAAAATCCAATCATTTACCGTTTGGGTGGTTTGAGCCTGGAACGGATTGAAGCGGTTGTTGGCAACGTAGAGGTTATGACGCACTCTTCTTCCAACCCGGTATCTCCTGGTCAGTTAAAAAGTCATTATGCTCCCGGGAAGAAATTGATACTGGGCAACCTGATAGATCTACTTCAAAAACACCCTGCACACAGTTCCGGAATACTTTCGTTTGAAAAGGATTATAACTCGCCCTATCAACGCATTCTGTCACCTGGCGGAAGTGCAGAAGAAGCCGCTAAAAATCTGTTTCAATATTTGCGCGATTTTGATTCCATGCCCGTTGACATTATTCTGGCCGAATTGCTCCCCGAAGTTGGCCTCGGTCGTGCCATTAACGATAGGTTAAAACGTGCGGCCGCTGTTGACAATTGAAATTTGTCAGCGTACTTTACACACCTGTGTGTGCCACAAGGCACGCAAACGATTTACATGGAAGAACAAAAGAAAAAAGTACTGGTACTTACCGGTGGGGGCGACTGTCCCGGACTTAATGCAGTGATTCGCGGTATCGCCAAGCGAGCCCGCAAAGAAAAAACCTGGGAAGCATACGGGAGTATTGAAGCCTTTAATGGCGTGCTGAACGAACCACAACAGATTATTAAACTTACCCAGCGAAAAACTGCAGGCATTCATGTGAAAGGTGGAACCATTCTTAAGACAACCAATAAAGCAAATCCACTGAAATTTCCGGAAATACAAAAAGATGGCTCGGTTAAGGAAATTGATCGCAGTAACGAACTCGTAACCAAAATTAAAAAGCTGGGTTTTGATGCCGTCATCAATATTGGCGGTGATGGTTCTCAAAAAATATCCAAAGTGCTTTTCGACCAGGGGTTAAACATCATTGGTGTTCCGAAAACCATCGACAATGACCTTTCAGCAACCGACATGACCTTTGGTTTTCAAACTGCGGTTCAAATAGCCACCGATAGTTTCGACAAACTGGTGACCACAGCCGAAAGTCATCACCGGGTAATGATTATGGAAGTAATGGGGCGCGATGCCGGCTGGATCGCCATACATACAGCCATCGCAGGGGGCGCTGAAATATGCATCATTCCGGAAATACCCTACGATATTGAAAAGCTGGTGAAGCGGATTGATGCCCGCTACAAACTGGGTAAAGGATTCGTAAACATTGTAATTGCAGAAGGTGCTAAAGCTAAAGACGGTACCATCGTATCGCGCAGCGGAGAAAAGGGATCGGAGCATGTACGACTCGGTGGTGTTGCTTTTCAGTTATCACAGCAATTAAAAGATGCGGGATGCAAAGCTGAGATTCGCGAAACGGTTTTGGGCCACATACAACGCGGTGGAACCCCCACAGCATTCGATCGGGTTTTGGCTACGCTTTTTGGTGTTAAGGCCATGGAACTGGTTATTCATGGCGAGTTTGGAAAAATGGTTGCTTTGAAAAATAATAATATCAGTTATGTATCGCTGGAAGAAGCAACCCGCGAATCGAATTTTGTGAATAAAGACTCCTTTTTGGTAAAAGCCGCCAAAGGATTGGGGATAAGTTTTGGGGATTAAACGTAGGTTAAGTAGGGCGCACAAAGGTCAAGCACTACAACACTTCTAATTGAATAAGAATTATCAATATTTATTATATGACAACTTATGAAAACCATTAACGACATCAATTTTTCCGCAAAGCGTGCCCTTATTCGGGTAGACTTCAATGTTCCGCTTGATAAAAGTTTTAACGTAACAGACGATAACCGTATTCGCTCCACCATACCCACTCTTAAAAAAATTCTTAGTGCTGGCGGAAGTTGCATACTCATGTCACACCTGGGCAGGCCTAAAGAAGGGCCAGAAGAAAAGTATTCTTTAAAACATACCCTTAAAACCACCGAAGCCTTACTAGGCAAACCCGTTAAGTTCGCACCGGATTGCATTGGTGATGAAGCTTACGCATTATCATCATCGCTTAAACCCGGAGAAGTATTGTTGCTGGAAAACCTGCGCTTCTACAAGCAAGAAGAAAAAGGCGATGTTGATTTTGCCAAAAAACTCAGCCGGCATGGTGACATTTATGTGAACGATGCTTTTGGTACAGCCCATCGTGCACACGCCTCCACCACCATTGTGGCGCAATTCTTCAGTGAGAAATGTGCGGGCTATGTAATGGCCGCAGAACTTGACAACGCTAAACGGGTTTTGGAACATGCTGAAAAACCTTTTACAGCAATAATGGGCGGAGCAAAAATTTCAGATAAGATTTTAATTATTGAACAGCTTCTTGATAAGGTTGACCATTTGATCATCGGTGGCGGCATGGCGTACACTTTTTTCAAAGCCATGGGCGGCAACATAGGTAATAGTTTAGTAGAAGCGGATAAACTTGATCTCGCCAAAGAACTCATCCAAAAAGCTAAAGGAAAAGGCGTTGAACTACACCTACCCATCGACTCGGTGGTGGCTGATAAATTCGATGCCCAGGCCAACACCAGCGTGGCTAATAATCATAACATTGAAAATGGCTGGATGGGACTGGATATCGGCCCTCAGGCCACTGCGGTATTTTCGCAGGTTATCGCAACATCAAAAACTATTTTATGGAATGGTCCTATGGGCGTTTTTGAAATGGAGAAATTTGAAAACGGCACCAAAAAAATAGCAGAGGCCATTGTACAAGCCACGGAAAACGGGGCATTCTCCCTGATTGGCGGAGGGGATTCGGCAGCGGCCATCAGCAAGTTTAACCTCACTGAAAAAGTTAGCTATGTATCAACGGGTGGAGGCGCATTGCTGGAATATTTTGAAGGCAAAGTGCTGCCAGGCGTTAAAGCGCTTGAATAACGAAGCCGCTGGCTGGTTAAACACTGTGTTAAAGATCAAAATATTTTTATATTTGATTGGCTGATCAGCACATGAACTGGTCGGCAAAGAACTTTAACTTAATTTCTAATGTATCATGAACATTTTTGTTGCCAAGCTCAATTTTAAAACCCGTACGGAAGATTTGCAAAGTGCATTTGCTCAGTACGGGGAAGTTTCGTCCGTGAAAATTGTTAAAGATCGCGACACGGGTCGCTCCAAAGGATATGGGTTTGTGGAAATGCCCAACGATGCCGAAGCACAGGCTGCCATTGACGGGCTAAATGAAAAAGAACTGGATGGCCGAACCATTGTAGTGAAGCCTGCCAACCCAAAAGCGCCCGGTAATTAGTACCGCTTTTTTCCTAAAAAATTAACAACCCCGAAAACCCTCGGGGTTTATTTTTATGGGTAGTTTTAGATTAAAATAAATCCGTGACTTCCACCAAACGCATTGGCTTCTTTTTAGGACCGCTTCTTTTCATCCTGCTGTATTTCTTCTTTCCGGAAGAACTTATTTCACCGGACGCACCAAAAGTACTTGCATTGGCAGCCTGGATGCTAACGTGGTGGATTACCGAAGCTGCCCCGATTCCCGTTACTGCATTTTTGCCCATGGTGGGGTTTCCATTGCTGGGAGTTATGAAAATAAGTCAATCCGCAGCGCCTTATGCCAATCCTGTAATCTTCCTGTTTATGGGTGGCTTCATGATCGCGCTCGCCCTTCAGAAACACAAACTACATGAACGGATTGCACTTCAACTTATCAAGTTAACTGGTACATCAGGTAATGGAATAATTCTTGGCTTTATGTTAGCCTCCGCCCTGTTGAGCATGTGGATCAGCAATACCGCTACAGCCATGATGATGTTGCCAATCGCCATGTCTGTTGTTAATTTAATATTACAGGATGCAGGAAACATTCAGGAGCTTGGAAGTAAAGGCGATCGTAACTTTGCAGTTGGTTTAATGTTATCGATTGGCTATGCCTGTTCCCTGGGTGGAATGGCCACCATTATTGGCACACCGCCTAACGTAGTTTTTGTAGGCTTACTGAATGAATTTTACGGAATAAAAATTTCTTTTGCCGAGTGGTTTATTGTTGGATTTCCGGTGGCAGCCCTGCTGGTTTTGGCGAACTATTATTTGGTAACCCGATTGATTTTTCCGAACAATCTCGAAAAGATCAAAGGATCTGATGAACTAATTGCTTCAAGGCTTAAAGAACTAGGCTCCATACGTAAAGAAGAAAAACTTGTACTCACTATTTTTTCAATCACCGCCTTTTTCTGGATGTTTCAACAACCCATTAATAGTGTGCTTAACCTTGAATTGCTCAACGATACAACGGTGGCGATGTGCGGTGGTTTGCTCATGTTTATTGTACCTGTAAATTTTAGCCAGGGTGAATTTGTATTGCAATGGTCTGACACCGAAAAATTAGCCTGGGGCATTCTCTTTCTTTTTGGCGGAGGTTTGTGCCTGGCCGAAGGGCTGGATAAGTCGGAAATAATACCGGCCGTAGGCAAATGGATTGCCGGCCATGGCACTTTTACCATTTGGGTAACCTTGCTCGTAATTGTTATCTCCGTTTACTTATCGGAATTGATGAGTAACGTAGCGCTTGTAAACGTATTTATTCCTGTTGTATTTGGGATTTCCAATGTGATGGAAGTAAATCCAATATTAATGGGCTTACCGGTAACCTTGGGTGCCAGCATTGCGCTTATGTTTCCCATTGCCACACCCCCCAATGCCATTGTGTTTTCAAGCGGTTACATTCGGATTCAGGACATGGTTCGAGCGGGATTCTGGCTCAACATCATTTCCGTTCTTATCATCTGGGGGATTTCCATCACCCTGGTAAACTGGTTGTTCCTTTAAAAGAAAAAATCTGTGACAACTGAACCATCGGGTTCATCCATCACAGATTATTTCCTTAAGGGGCTGTTAATTTTGTTGCTGGCGCTCCTCTTTGATTTTCTTCTCTTCGATCAGGTAGGCTGCTCCTAAGCCTAAGCCTCCAAAAATGAAGAGCATCGAAAAGTAAGCCACTTCTTCCATGTTATAAGTTCGGTCTAGAAAATAGGCAATCAGTAAACCCACACCTGCTCCTATAAATAAAAGCGCTGCCCGAAGCGTACCGGAGGTGCCACCACGCGGTTTCTTGGTAAATACTGATGGGTCAACACCCTTCTCAATCATTGCCATGCGCTCGGTGTTTTCATACCTGCGCAGATAAATAATCATCGTAAATACGCTAATGATGGCTACTATGGGAATCATTACGCCTAATACTGCTGGATCCATAATTATAAGTTTTAAGTGAAATCTGTACCTATGACGCAGGGTTTTCACGTCAGGTTACAAGTCATCACAAACCTGTATAGGCCTTTTTGGGCTTTGGTGTATTGGTGGCTAAAATGTATTGATACCGTTGCCAGGAAAACACTAAAACACCAAGTGCCCACTATGGTCAGAATTAACGTTCTAAAATAGTTTCAGCTTTTAAGTATTCGCCATTATTCCTGTAACTTTACGTTAAAGCGTTGCGTCAAACCGATGTCATGACAGACCCGGATTTTGCTATTATTGACAGGATTGTTGCCGGTAACCAGCCGTTGTATGCTGAACTGGTGAATCGTTACAAGAGCTACGCGTTTACCCTTGCCCTTAAGATTCTGGAAAACAGACCTGAGGCCGAGGAAGCCGCGCAGGATGCCTTTATTAAAGCCTACCACCACCTTGGTAACTTTAAAAAAGATGCAAAGTTTTCCACCTGGCTGTACCGGATCGTTTTCAACACTTCTGTAAGCTATAAACGAAAACGCAAGGGATCGTTTCAAAGTATTGAGAATACGATTGTCGAATATGGACAAGAAGCGGAAGGTATGCTGGAACGAAGCGATAAAAAAAAATATATCCAGCAAGCCATGACCAAATTAAACGAAGCTGATAAACTGGCGATAACCTTGTTTTACCTGGAAGAATTTTCGCTTGAAGAAATAGCTGACATTACGGGTATGCAAGCCAATACCGTGAAGGTACGTGTGCACCGTGCACGCCAGCGATTGGCAGATGAATTAACAATGATCTTGAAAAAAGAAGCATTAACTTTATAAATAAGTTATGAACAAAATACCACAATCTTTAGATAACCAACTGCTTGACCTCATCGATGGCACCCTATCTGCCAGCGATAAAGAAAAATTGGAGCAGCAACTGGCCACATCACCCGAGCTGAAAAAACGGTTTGATGAACTCGTTCAGGTCAACTATACCTTGAAAAGTTCAGCTCTTGAACAACCCTCAAAAAACTTTACACAACTGGTAATGACCAAACTTAACAGCAATCCGGTGCACACGGGGCTTTCGGCCAGAAATGGGTTATTGTTGCTGGCGGGGGTGCTGGTGGCTATTGGTATTGGTTCCTTGTTACTGGCCAACGGAGTTTTTGATTCCCCGGGTTCCATCGATTTGAATAACATGGTACTGCAAAATCAATACATTAAAGAACCCCTGCCCTCCATTCCGTTTAATGGCAAGCTGGTAGTGAACATCATCATCATGCTAAATATTATTCTTGCTTTTCTTGTACTTGACAGAACCGTTCTAAAGCCTTGGTTTGACAAAAGGGCCAATATGCACTATTGATTACTCCCGATTCGTTTTCTTCTTAACCAGAGGCCAACACCCAGATAAAGGATTGTAGGAATTACTCCACAAATAGGTGAAATAAAAATTTTGGTATTCATAGTAATTGAAACATAGCCATCAATCACCAGATGATTGATGAGTGCATCCTCAACAGCATGCAGCAGGATAACCGGCCAGATGGAATTTGTTAACCTGAACAATTCGGTAAACATAACCGTCCAAGCCAGCATATTGAATATAGCTACTGCTGTAAAGCCGATTCTACCCACAGGTAAAACCGTATTGATCATAGACTCGGGTAGAAATACCAGGTAATATGGTGCATGCCACAACCCCCAAACTAATCCTGCCACCAGGTAAATCGTAAAATCCTCAAGACCAAGTTTTACGAGTTTGGAGGTTAGGTATCCCCGCCATACTGATTCCTCAAAAATATTTTTCAGAATATTAATGCCTAGCAAATTCACAAAAACCGAGGCAAAGCTTCGACCATCAAAATTTGAAACGTCAATCCAACCCAACAGATACCCAATCAATAATGTAACTGCGGTTACTAAGGGAAAAATGAAAATGGAAATCAAGTACCATTTAATATTGCCTTTTACATGCGGCTTCAAGCCAGCATCATTCCAGCCATCGCCCATGAAGGTTCGCAGCACAATTACCACCACTAGTGGAATGATTAACCAAATTGCCATACCCAGGGTTTCTTCTTCAGGTTGGTCAGGTAGTGTCCGGTCAACCCACACACCCAACCACCCAATGGATAGTGCAACGACAATAAAAATGATGAGATTCCTGATGGCAGGTTTTACCATAATCATAGTTGTTTATCCGGCTTTTGGTAGGCGTGGAAGCTTAGTGAATGCTACTTTCCGTCTTTTTTTGCTTCGCATTCAATTTTCCAGTCTTTGGCGAGCGCCAACTTCCCTACTTTGGCCTTTTTGATAACATCTTCCCTTTTTGTTTTGCATCCGTTATCAATAAAATGGTAACGGATACCATTAATTGTAAAATTATAATGGCAGGTTTGGGTCGACATCTGCTTTTTTACACACGTTAATTCCACCTCATCTTCCCGAAATGCTTTAAACGCACCGAAAGAATAAAAGCATATAATGAATAAAATGAATCGTTGAATAACTTTCATAGTGCAAATATAACCCTCATCTATAAATTCAGCATGGAATAGGGTAGTTTAAAGAAAATAGTTACCGCTAAGATCAATTCATTAACCGTATACGTATGCTGGCATATAAAATGCACCACAATAACACACAATTGATGCCAGGATATTCTAATTTTAGCGATCATGCAGAATCAGCAGCAACCATTTTTACACAGAACTAAAGGGAAAGTAATTGCAGCTTTTCTGCTGGCCTCCGGGGCTATTATCCTGTCGCTAAGCATCGCGTATTTTAGTTTGGGCGAATTAATGGAAAAGGTGGATTCCGTATCAACACCAAACGAGAAAATTCTGATTCTGAACCGCTTCTTCCGGGAAGTTACTCGGGCAGAACAAGAACATCGCGCGGAAGCGATTAAAAATCCCCAACGTGCCTCAAAAAGAATTCTTGAAGAATCGCAAGCCCTAATGGTAGCACTGGATACGCTTATGACCTTACCCTGGAGAGATGATCAGGTTGACAGGCTTTTGGCGATGGAGAAAATTCTTCAGAAGAGAAACCGACTTTTTCT
Source organism: Flammeovirgaceae bacterium UBA2366 (assembly GCA_002344065.1). Lineage (GTDB taxonomy): Bacteria > Bacteroidota > Bacteroidia > Cytophagales > Cyclobacteriaceae > UBA2336. Next base: position 249,230 of record DDTK01000015.1, on the reverse strand, counting down.
GCGTTATCTGCGCGAACGATCCGTGCAGGCCAACAATAAAGAATATCTAAATCAATTGGATTCGCTTTCTCAGTTTTTAATTCATTATAACCCTGAACCCGACAGCAATGTTGTTACCACACAACAGAAAACCACCACAACAACTTTCATACCCGGTACAGATAAAAGTAAAAAAGATGAGCGCTCCTTTTTTGGTCGGCTGTTTGGTTCCAAAAAGAATACTAACGATGACGATCCCCGGGTTGAGGTACGGGAAGAGTTTAGCGTAATTACTGATACCGTGGCCATTATTAAGCAGGATAGTGCCATTGAACAAATTGGCAGAATCATGCTTAACCTGGAGCAGGTACAACGCGAGCAGCGTGCTCAACTGATAAACCGAGAACTGGCTCTTATTGAGGCAAGCACTACCCTACTAAATCAGCTTTTAAATATTTTACATGAAGTAGAGAGTGAAGAAATCGCCACACTGCATGCCAACTATGAACTGGCCGTTACCTTGGTGAATAGCAGCATTAACCGTGCAATAATTCTTATGGTTGGAATTTTTATGGCTCTTGCTGTACTCGTGTTTTTTATTCTCAGTGATATTTATCGAAGTCAGTATTACCGTAAACAATTACTGGAGGCAAAAGATCAGACCGATCAACTTCGCCAGGTAAAGGAACGGTTTCTGGCTAATATGAGTCACGAAATACGAACTCCTCTCCAATCGATTATTGGATTTTCTGAACAATTGGATGACACAGGGAATAATCGGGTAGCCATTGAAGCCATTCAACGTTCATCGGAACATTTACTTCATATCGTAAATGAGGTGTTGGATTACAGTCGAATTGAATCCGGAAAATTTACCTTGGAGCGTGAACCCTTTAATCTTAAAAATTTACTACATGAAATAGAAGCCGCATTTCGGTTACAAACCGATAAAAAAGGATTGGCCTTTATTGTGGAAGTCAATGGCGTAAAGAATATAAACCTTTTGGGTGATCCCTTTCGCTTGCGCCAGATACTTTATAATTTATTGAGTAATGCTGTTAAGTTCACCGAAAAAGGTTTTGTAAAACTACTGGTTTCTGCTGAGGACACCGGTTATCGGTTAAATTGCCGTTTTATTATTGAGGATACCGGAATTGGCATTCACCAGGAAGATCTGGAACGGATCTTTCATCACTTCGAACAAGCCAACAGTTCCATCAGTCAACAATATGGAGGAACGGGATTAGGGCTAACTATTGTAAAAGCACTGGTTGATGCTCAATATGGAGAATTAAAAGCAGAAAGTAAACCCGGCAGCGGATCCACCTTTACCATTCAGCTTGGCTTTGATAAAGCACCATTTACATCCACACCCGAAAAACAGTATCAAACAATAAAACCTCTACAAAAAACTTTTGAGATAGACGGAGTTCTGGTAGTAGATGATGATCCGCTAATTCTTAAAGTGTGCGAACTAATTCTTCAGAAAAATAATATTCCGTACACATCCGTTCAATTCCCTGAAACCCTTTTAAAGGAACCTCTGCCCGGCAACCTGTCGCATGTATTAATGGACATCCGCATGCCGGTTGTCAACGGAATTAACCTTTGTATGGAGTTGAGAAAAAAATTACCTCCTGCAACGCGGTTTATCGCATTAACTGCACACGTTTTACCGGAGGAACAAAAGAAATTTAAAACGTATGGTTTTGATGACATCCTTCCTAAACCCTTTCGTGAAAACGAATTATTAAATGCTCTGGGAACGCACACTCATCCTGAACAAAAACAAGAATCTGAACTAAATGACTTGTACAATCCTGATATATTGAAACAACTTACACTGGGCGACACCACGTTGCTTCAGGATGTTGTCGGGCAGTTTTGCCAGGATACGTCAACCGAGCTTATTGAGCTCCGACAACTTGTTACCCTTAAGGAATCGGGTAAAGGAAGAGAAATTATTCACAAGCTTGCCGGACGTACCGGGCAAATTGGAGCACTTTCCATTTCAAAAAAATTTTCCACCCTCGAGATTCAACTAGAAAGAGGAACAGGTATCCATTCACTGGCCCATAGTATTGCAGTGGCCACAACAGAAACTGAAAAATTAATGGAACAACTTCGGCATACTATTAAAGCATCTGATTGATCACTCAATGCCATACTTTTCCATTTTCATATACAACGTCTTCCGGTCGATATTTAATAACCGCGCAGCTTTAGATTTATTGAATCGTACATCCTGAAGGGTTTTTATGATTAATTCCCGCTCTTGCTTTTCCTGAATTGCTTTGAGATCATAACCTGATGGCACATTATTCACCGAAATTGGTACAGGATTATTCATGGCCTGAATCATCTCTTCCGGCAAGGCCTCTACACCAATAACCTCACCTGGTGTGAGTAATACAGCTCTTCGAATAGTATTCTTTAGTTCACGCAAATTTCCAGGCCAATCGTAGGTTTTAAATAATGTCAGAACAGCATCATCAAATTTGGTGGTCTTACGATTTAATTCTGCATTAGCTTCTTCTCTGAAATATTCAACAAACTCCTGCAAGTCCTCTCCGCGCGTGCGAAGTGGTGGCACCTGTATCTTAAATTCATTCAGCCGATGATACAAGTCTTCCCTGAATTCACCTTGCTTTACACTTTCCATCAGGTTCTCATTTGTGGCTGTAATGATGCGTACATCAATTTTAATTTCCTTATTACTACCCAGTGGTTGCACTACGCGTTCTTGTATGGCTCGTAATAACTTTACCTGAACTTCGTACGATAGGTTACCCACCTCATCTAAAAACAAAGTGCCACCATCAGCCGCTTCGAATTGTCCTGTTTTATTTACTACGGCACCGGTAAAAGCTCCCTTAACGTGACCAAAGAGAATACTGGAAGCAAGGTCTTTCGGAAGTGCCCCGCAATCCACGGCAACAAATGGCAAGTGGGAACGGTTACTTAGTTTATGAATTGTATTCGCAACATATTCCTTGCCGGTTCCACTCTCTCCTTCCAGCATAACCGTCATGTCGGTTGGTGCTACCACCCGAATAAAGTCATGTAGTTTTTTTGACACTTCAGCACTCCCTTCAACAAATCTGGATTCCGTTCTTTTACTTTCAACTGCTGATGAGTGTTTAGGTTTGCGTAAAGCTTGTTTAAGTAAAAGCAAAAGCTCATCGGGAATAATTGGCTTGGTAATGTACTCGAAAGCGCCCGCCTTAATGGCTTTAACAGCAGTGCGGATATCAGAAAAGCTGGTCATTAAAATAACGGGCACTTCAGGTCGGGTTCCTTTCATTTCTACCAACACTTCAAGCCCCTGTGTATCGGGTAAACGATAATCGAGTAACACTAAATCAACATGTCCTTTTTGGAATGCTGATAATCCATCTTTCCCGTTTTGCACAGCAGTAACACTAAAATTGTGCTTTGTCAGAAAGCCCTCCAGTATTCTGGAGAACGTACGGTCGTCTTCAATCAACAATATATCAGCCATAGAAGGCTGAAAATAAAAAAGAAAGCCGGAATATCCTTCCAGCCTTCTTTAAATTTAGTTTACAGGTTTACTCTTAAAGTCAGGTTTAAACTTTTTTTCCGTCCTTCTTAAACTTCACTTTCTTTGATTCAGCACCATTCTTCAACTTCACTTCGTACTGTTCCTTGTTTTTGATGTGATATATTGTCTCAACCGTCCAGCCGGTATAGTCATCCGTTGCCAAAATATTCAGTACAGCTTTAGGCAGTTCTTCGGCTTTGATTTCTACTTTCTCATCCTGAACTTCTTGTGTCACTGGTGCAGTTTCAACTTTGGTAACTTTTTGAGCCTGTACTGCTGTGAAGGATAACAGGAACAAGGCAAACATGGATACAAGTAACTTTTTCATGATAGTAAAATTTAGTTTAACAATGTATTATTTACACTGTCAATTACAGGAAGCATACCAAGGATTACCACAAGACTTAAGATTCTGTTCTTTAGCTAGTTCTATTTTTTGAAACAATATCTGATCACACGGGTGTGTTGATAAATTCAACAGTTTGTAGCATAGTAGAACAAAAAAAACCCTGTCCTCAATTAGAACAGGGCTTTTCAAATAAAATATGCGTAGAATTAATAGCGGTAGTATTCAGGCTTAAATGGCCCGTTTACCTCCACACCAATATATTTTGCCTGATCAGGAGAAAGAGTCTCCAGTTCAACACCAATTTTTTTCAAGTGGAGCATGGCAACTTTTTCATCCAGGTGTTTCGGCAACATGTACACTTTGTTTTCGTACTTACCGGCATTGTTCCAAAGCTCAAGCTGGGCCATAACCTGGTTGGTGAACGAGTTCGACATCACAAATGAGGGGTGGCCAGTGGCACAGCCCAAATTAACGAGGCGACCTTCTGCCAACAGGATAACCTGATTGCCATTTTTCAGGGTGTAAAGATCCACCTGAGGCTTTATCTCGTCACGGCTGGCATTTGATTTTAACCACGCAACATCAATCTCGTTATCGAAATGACCAATGTTACATACAATGGCCTTATCCTTCATGCTTTGGAAGTGGCGATCCTTGATAATACCGAAGTTACCGGTAGCAGTAACAACAATATCAGCTTCTTTAACGGCATCATCCATTTTCTTTACAGCAAAACCATCCATAGCTGCTTGCAGGGCACAGATAGGATCAATCTCTGTTACAATAACACGGGCACCAGCACCATGTAATGATGCTGCAGAACCTTTACCCACATCACCGTATCCAGCTACTACGGCAACTTTTCCGGCCATCATTACATCGGTTGCTCTGCGGATAGCATCAACCAATGATTCTTTACAGCCATACTTATTATCAAATTTTGATTTTGTTACCGAGTCGTTGATGTTGATAGCCGGTAACGGAAGTTTGCCATTGTGCTGACGTTCGATGAGGCGGTGAACACCCGTAGTAGTTTCTTCAGAGATGCCCTTGATACCTTGAACCAGTTCAGGATAGCGATCCAACACCATATTGGTGAGGTCACCACCATCATCCAGGATCATGTTTAATGGCTTGCCATCTTTAAAGGCAAACAAGGTTTGTTCAATACACCAGTCGAATTCCTGCTCATTCATGCCCTTCCAGGCGAACACCGGAATACCGGCTGCAGCAATAGCAGCAGCGGCATGATCCTGTGTAGAGAAGATATTGCAGCTTGACCAGGATACTTCAGCCCCTAGTTCAATAAGGGTTTCAATCAACACTGCGGTTTGGATCGTCATGTGAAGACAACCGGCCACGCGAGCGCCCTTTAGAGGCTTCTGTGCACCAAATTCCTCACGAATTGCCATTAAGCCGGGCATTTCAGCTTCCGCCAATTTAATTTCTTTACGGCCCCAATCAGCCAGGGCGATGTCCTTTACTTTGAATTTCAATGTGTCAACCATCATTTTAAGTGTATTTTCAGGGTTTTACTATATGCCTTTAAAACAAGCAGGTGCAAAAATACCACAAAAGTTTTTAAAAATCCTTACAGCCTTCCGCGCACGAATATTAAACTCCCGTCAACCCAAATTGTTTGAACCATAATCAAAATCATGCTGTTTCTTTACCAATATTTGAAGAGCCAAAATGAAGCAAATAATCAAGATCGATGTTGTATCGGATGTAGTATGTCCGTGGTGTTATATAGGTAAGCGCAGGCTAGAAAAGGCTGTTCAAAACCTATCAGACCAGTATGACTTTGATATCACCTACCATCCTTTTGAGCTTAACCCGCAGATACCCGTTGCAGGCGTAAACCAAAAAGAATATCTCGTAAACAAATTCGGAGGGGAAGAACGCTATAATCAAATTACCGAGCACGTAACGCGCATAGCTGCTGAAGAAGGCTTAACATTTAACTTTGAAAAACAGGCAATTTCTCCCAATACGCGAAATGCGCATCGGATAATTCAATGGGCTAAAGCTTCTGATAAACAGGTGGAAGTGAAGGAAGCAATGATGAAAGCCTATTTCACGGATGGTGTAGATCTGAGCAAACCTGAAAATCTGGTTTTAGTTGCTGAAACAAGTGGCCTTAAGAAATCTGATGTAGAGGCCTTACTCCAATCTACATCAGGACTGGCCGAGGTTGAACAGGCTGAAAAGGAAATGCAGGAACTGGGAATTACCGGTGTGCCTTTTTATATCATACAAAACAAATACGGCTTATCTGGTGCGCAACCCTCGGCAACGTTTATTGAAGTTATTGAAAAGGCTGCCACTGAACAGGTTGTTTGATTATTTTTTCTTTTTCTTTCCGGTTTTGGGTTCGGGTTTATAGCCAACAAGATCTTCATGTTTAATAATGGAAGTCCAGATGCTGGTTTTGCCATTATCCATACGTGTCCAAACAGGCATTATAATTCCGTTGTGAGCTGCGATACTGATTTTATTCCCGAACGGAACATCAGCTGAAGGAATGAAGGGCTTATCGCTGATCTTTACATTTTTGAACGTTGCACCATTGTCGATAGAATACGCTAAGTACACATCTGTCTGATCGTCCTCGTGTTCCCTGCGATCGTAATACACCGTGTAGATGTGACCACTTACATGATCCACTGTCATTGCAGGCATAAACTGGTGGCTACCGGGTTCATCGTCATTAATACGCATGGGTTGTGTCCAGTTGTCTCCAAAATTAAGAGAACGCATAAAATAAATATCGGTATCATTCGCTACACTCTCTTCAGCCCACAATAGGTATAACGCTCCGTTAAATCGTCCCTTACTGTTGTCGCACATTAATGTTGGCAAACCGTTTGCTTTTTTTATTCCCGGAACAGAGAAATTCCATCCACCAACCTGCTCTGTAATGGCAATATCGTTCGTTAGCCAGGTAGTTCCGCCATCAAATGAGCGATCAATATAAATAACTCCATCATACGACCAGGCAATAAAAAGTTTTCCATCACCCGCTACTGCCGGAACAGCTCCTTTAACCGTATCATCATCATCCCTGCAATCACCAGGCTTTGAAATTACAATTGGCTTTGACCATTTTGATCCTCCTGATGATTTGCTGAATAAAATTCTTGACTCACATCCCTCCTCGGTGCTACCGTATTTATCAACTTCTGTCCAGGAAACACCAATATTTCCCTTTCGGTCGGTTATTGCACTATGCTGAAATTGATCTTTTGGTGGATTATAGCCGATGGATGTTCCTCCATCCCAGGTTGCGCCACCGTCTTTCGATTTTTTAATAACGATACGATCAAGTATATCATCACTTGCCCAGTTCTTTCCTGTTGGATCGGAGTGATGGAGATAAAAGAAGTTACCGGAAAAATCAGAAATAAGCACAGGGTTATCCCAAACGCCAAACGCAGATCGTGATTTTGACTTTTTCCAGGTTAATCCACCATCCAACGTGGAGTACAAATGATCGGGGAAAGCCGCCACCAGTACATTATCTGGTGTTTTGAAATTAATAGCGATGGCCGGTTCAATCGGATAGCGACCTTCTTTATTGGCAACACTATCAAGCAAAATATTTTTGAACTGGCCAAAAGTCAGTGCACAATTTAAGGTAGAAAACAGAATGACTAGAAAAACTCGCATATAGACTCATTCGTCAAAGGTGCAAGTAAACAAAATCAGCATTGTGTTTCAAGATTTGTTTATCTTCCAACCTTATTTGCTTCTATTTTATGTCGTCTGAAAAGCGATTATACGTAGTCTTTTTACAATTTATCCGTGATCGGTTTAATTTGGAATCCGACAAGGCAGATGAACTGGAGACCTTGGAGTATATTCGAAAGGGTGTTGAGTTTAAGGGGGCAAATCTGTGGATTCTCATTTTCGCCATTTTCATTGCGTCCATTGGTTTAAATGTCAACTCCACCGCAGTAATCATCGGTGCCATGCTCATCTCCCCCCTCATGGGACCTATTCTTGGTATTGGTACCGGTGTGGCTATCAATGATCTGGATCTGCTGAATAAATCTTTCAAAAACCTGATGATTGCCACACTATTCAGTGTGGTGACTTCAACACTTTATTTTGCCATCAGCCCGCTGAGTACTGCACAATCAGAACTGCTTGCCCGAACCAACCCCACCATATGGGATGTTATGATTGCATTTTTTGGAGGGCTTGCCGGTATTGTAGCAGGTTCCAGAAAGGAAAAAAGTAATGCTATACCCGGTGTGGCTATTGCCACAGCACTGATGCCTCCCCTCTGTACAGCAGGATACGGTCTGGCGTCTGGAAACATGTACTACTTTTTTGGTGCGTTCTATCTTTTTTTTATTAACAGTGTATTTATAAGTCTGGCAACTTTTTTAATTGTACGATTCTTAAAATATCCTAAAAAAGAATTTGCTGATGAAGCAAGAGAACGAAAAGTAAAAACCTGGATCACATTCTTTGTTATAGTCACCATCATTCCCAGCACCTACCTTGCGTACAAAACGGTTAAGCACAGCATCTTTGAGCGAAATGCATATCGGTTTATTGCCCAGGAACTAGATTTCGAGAATGCCCGTGTAATCAGCCGTGAATTGCATTCCGATACGGACGGTCAACGTATTGAAGTTTCACTATTTGGAGAACCTGTATCGGAGGAACTCATTGAAAATGCAAAAAAGCAACTTTCAACTTATGGATTGGATGGCACTGAACTATTTGTTCTGCAAGGTTACACGGAAGGGATAAATGAAGCCTCATTAGCGAGTACCATTCGCAGTGGTGTAATTGAAGAGCTTTATAAACAGAATGAACAATCTCTCCGAACAAAAGATGAAAAAATAAAACTCCTTGAAAGTGAGCTAACACGAATAGAAAGGGTATCTAATTTAACATCAGAAGTTTCACAAGAACTCAAAGCACTATACCCTTCTCTTAGTGACTTTAGTATTAATCAAAGTCTGGTTATGCGTATGGATTCCCTGCAACAAGATACAGTTTACCTGGCTTATTTAAAGTTTAAGCGAAAACCTGCCAGCTTTGAAGTAAAAAAACTTGATGCCTGGTTGAGGGCGCGTGTAAAGTCAGATAATATTGAAATGATCATTCACTAGGATCATCGAATTTCTTCTCCCGGCTTTGTTTTCCAACGCTCATGAAGCCACAACCACTGCTCAGGATATTTTCGGATTTCGGCTTCAATTACATTGCTCAAACGCTGGGTGTTTTCCAGAATATCTTGTTCTTCATTACCGGTTCTGGTAATCTCTACTTCAGGATAAAAATTTATTTCCTGCTTTCCATGCTCATTCAAGTGAGAAAAAATTGGAACAACTGCAGCACCTGTTTTTAGTGCCAATACAGCAGCACCAACAGGTGTTGCGCATGGAATACCAAAGAAATTTACAAATACACTTTTCACCCGTGTATCCTGGTCAATTAAAATTCCCGTTGTCCCCCCACGTTTTAATGCTTTAATTAATCTGAAGGTATCTTTACCACGTTCAACAATAGTTGCGCCAAACTTTATGCGTTGCTCCCAAAGCAAATTATTCAGTCGCTCATCTTTCATCGGAGCACCTATGATGTGAGGTTGATAACCCCGATAAGACATTTCTGTTGCTGTGAATTCAAAAGCACCCAGGTGTGCTGTCAGGAAAATTATACCTTTTCCCTTACGATAAGCCTCCTCAGCATAGTGATGGTTATTGGATATCCTGAATTTATCAAATGCCTCAAAATCCTTTATATTAACCGCACGTAGTATATCGCCTCCATTCTTTCCCATCATAAAAAAAACCTGCTTGGCTAAATGTTTGATCTCGGCCGGAGATTTTTCCTTTTCGTAGGCCATTGTTAAATGCTTTATGGTAAGCTTGCGTGATTTCGAAGCAAAATAATAGGACAGGCTGCCAAGGGCACCACACACCAATAGCCACATCTTTCTTGGAACTAATGCGGAAATAAAAATCATGGCACGAATCAACAGGTACACCACTGTATACCTGATCTTTCTCCGAATCTTCTTAAATTTCATGCAATTTCAATTTCGCGGCCAAAGATACTATTTCTGATCTTTTCCTTTATGAAAACACTGATTCTCGTACGCCACGCCAAATCCAGTTGGAATGAACCCGGACTAAACGACTTTAGCCGACCATTGAATGAACGTGGCAAACGTGATGCGCCCCGTATGGGTAAACGCTTTAAGGAAAAAGCACTCACGCCTGACAGGCTTATTTCCAGTTCTGCCAAACGTGCATTTGACACTTGCATAATAATAGCAGGCGTGATTGGGTTTCCTGAAAAAAATATAATTACCGATAAAAATCTCTACCATGCTGATGAAGAGCAAATTCTCAGCATTGTACAAGACCTGAAAGAGCCTGATGATGTAATTATGATGTTCGGACATAACCCGGGTTTCACTGACTTCGCGAACCGTTTAATGAATATCCATATAGATAATATACCTACTTGCGGCATGGTTGCCTGCGCACTACCGGTTGACAAATGGAGCCATGTTAACTGGGGATCCGGAAAATTAATCTTCTTCGACTTTCCCAAACAAATAGATTAAAGCCATCTTAAAAATCAACCGTCATTGCGAGCGGCAGCGAAGCAATCCCAATTTCAACGTAGAAAACGGGATTGCTTCGGTCGTTCCTCCCGCGCAATGACGTACTCTCTATTTTTAAAATGGCTTCTAGATTCCTGAAGGAATAAAATCAACAGCGCGCTTTTTAAGAATTCCGATTTTATTAAATCGATAACCCACCACTACACGGAATAGTGACGTTGTTGAGGTTAACCTTACCGCATCAAATTTAAAACTCCTTGATTGGATTGAATACCCAACGCCTCCAAAAATCCTGTCACTGTTATAGCCAATTCCTAAACGCATGGAGGTGATCAGATTTCGCATATCATCATATTGAACATGGCCAGGATTTTCATACCTGATCCAATGGTTTCCTGGTCCCGCAGCCAACGTACCATTCAAAAAGAAATCTTTATAAACAACCGTATGGGTATATCCTGCCGACAGCGCCAAAGTTGTATTGTTAACCAATACAAAGCCGGAACCCGTTGGATCACCGGGGGGTCGCGTGGAGACAATGGCCGTATCAGCAGATACTTTAAGCAAATTTAAAGAACCGCCAATCAGAACTGAACCCATGCTTCGAAGTTGCCGATCAGTATAGTTAAAAGCTGAGCGCAAGGAGAACCTTCTATTATTTAAAACATAGATACCACCAACACCGGTGTTGCGCGTGCTGATATCCGGACGTTGAGGATAAGGAGTACCTGCAGGAATTTCTAACGATTTATCATCAATGTAAAAACCTTTATACTTCTGGTAATAAACATCTGCCGTAAACTTTTTGGCTAACATGTTAATTTGTAAATCACGGGCGTCAGATTCACCATAAATTTCCTTGCTTTGCTCGCTTAAAGGTATGGCAAAGGTAGCTTCTAGAACTAAATCAAATAAATAAGCTCCGAAGCCAAAGGTGAAAGAATTATTAGTCGCATACCGTATGCGTTCGGTTGTACGCTGTTCATCACGCAAGGAAAAGTACAAATTACGTTGCTTCAAGACAGGCCATACCGAAAATCGTTCGGGAAATTCCTGAACATAAATTGACCGAAGGGAGTCGAATGATTCCTGTGCCGATGCAGCTATCGAAAGAATAGAAAAAATAAAAAGAACTAGTCTGCCGGTCATTAAAGAATATACTCGCTAAGGTCTTTGTTCTTGGCCAGTCCGCTGAGCTTCTCCCGAACCATCACAGCATTAATACTGATGTGTGAATTAGTGGGTATTTTATCCGGCACATCAAAAAGAAATTCATTCAGTAAACGGCTCATTACTGTGTGCAGCCTTCGTGCGCCAATATTTTCTACTTCGGCATTAATGGTAAATGCTGTTTTGGCTAATTCATCTATCGCGTCATCGGTAAATGAAATATCAACTCCTTCCGCTTCAAAGAGCGCCTGGTACTGTCGGGTTAGTGCATTTTTTGGCTCTTTTAGAATGCGGACAAAATCCTCATGGGTAAGGTTATTTAACTCAACACGTATGGGGAAACGCCCCTGAAGTTCAGGTATCAGGTCGGATGGTTTGCTCATATGAAATGCACCAGCCGCAACAAACAACACATGATCGGTTTTGATAACACCATACTTCGTGTTTACTGAGCTGCCTTCTACAATGGGCAGCAAATCACGCTGAACACCTTCCCTGCTTACATCAGGGCCACCTCCACCCTTCTTAGAGCCTGAAGCAATTTTATCAATCTCATCAATAAAAATTATCCCGGCATTTTCAGCGCGCTGTATAGCCTCTTCCTTTACCTCATCCATATCAATGAGCTTGGCAGCTTCTTCTTCTACTAAAATTCTACGCGCCTCGGCTACCGTAACTTTTCGCTTCTTTGCCTTTTTAGGCATCATACCACCAATCATTTCCTGAAGGTTCATCATGGATACTTCGTCCATCATGCCTGCTCCTATCATACCAATGTTTGGATTACCAGAAGGTTTTATGTTGATATCAATTTTACGTTCTTCCAATTCACCGTTTTTCAATTTATCGCGAAAGAGTGCCCGTGTGCGCTCATTAAGTTCGACATCATTGGATGGCATTTCCCGGGAACTGATTTCAGTTTGTACGGTAAAACTACTGTTTACCGGTTGCGGCCGCATGGGTGGAATAAGTGCATCGAGAATAATATCTTCTACTATCTGAGCCGCCTTCTCCTTAACTTCTTCCTTCTTCTTGGCTTTCACCATATTTACGGACTGCTCTACCAGGTCGCGTACCATACTTTCAACATCACGGCCCACATAGCCTACCTCTGTAAACTTTGAAGCCTCAACTTTTACAAAAGGAGCATCAGCCAGTTTGGCCAGTCTGCGCGCAATTTCAGTTTTTCCCACACCGGTAGCGCCAATCATTAATATGTTGTTGGGAACAATTTCATCCCGCATATCCGACTGTACATTCATTCTTCGCCACCGGTTGCGCAATGCTATGGCTACATTTCGCTTGGCCTCATGCTGGCCGATAATATATTTATCCAGTTCAGCAACAATCTGCTGGGGTGTTAAATAGTTTGAATGCATCATAAAACTCGTTTCTTAAAAATCATTTCCTGAAGATTGGCCGCTAATGTAATGGAATAATTGGCTTGCCCCACACTATACCGGCTTTGACTAAACACCAGATCAACAGATTTAATTCTTGCCGCTAAACCAAAGCTAAATCCACTTCCACCACCGCCTTGCTGTACATTTAATTCCTGCTGCCGCAATGAATTATAACCCATTAAAATATTGATATTTCTATGAACCAATATTTCCGCTCCAATTGATACATGGCTGAAAATTTTATTGAAGGTGCTCGGTTGTTCATCAATATTGCTATACAGGTAGTCAGGTCTTACAAGGTTGTAGGCCGTGAATGAAAAGCGCAACGGCATGTGCTCGGGCTTAAAGGTTGTACCGAGCTGAATATCGAATGGCAGGGAAGATTGACTGGATTCGCTATAATCAGAAAAACGGAATCCAAAATTTTTAATAACCAGCCCTACAGTAAAGTCGTGTTCCGGATGAATAAATAATCCGCCTAAATCAACAGCGATGGCCGCAGCATTAAACCCGGCCAGATTGGAAAATAAAAATTTGGACGTTGCCCCTACACGGAAATTGGATACACGATGACTCAGTGAAAAAACAAGTGCTGTTTCACCCGATCGGAAGGCATCTGTGACCATACCGGTAGGGTCTGTACCCTCCAACTCACCATAGTTGAAATGCTGAATGCCAAAGGAACCTACAAAATTTTTGCCCCGTTTAATACTTCCCGCAAAAGAAGCCTGGCCAATATCAGCCACATAAAACATATAGCCGGCAGATGCCCAGCCTGTTAAGGAATCGCCCGCTAAAGCCGGATTACTGAAGAAGAAATTTACATCCTGATCGCTGAGCGAAACATTTACGCCACCTAAGGCGGCAAGTCGTGCGTTCTGAGGAACCTTTAAAAAGGAATACGAAGTAGTAATTGAGCTTTGAGCCCATGTCATGCCCACGGAAAGCCAGAATATACTTATCAACAGCGCATGACTAACCAACTGCAATTTCTCTGTTATTAATTTTAACTATTGAAATACCTTAGATACCTAAACTAAAAAGTGATTTTTTCTAAACTGTTACTTTTGCCTCAGTAAAGGTAAACTTCATTGGATTTTTTACCTTATCCTTTAACAGGGAAATTTTCAGCACATCATCAACCGTATCTACATATTGAAATACTAATCCCTTAATGTAGTGTTTCTCAATCTCATCAATATCGCGCTTGTTTTTCGCGCTGATGATAATCTCCTTTATACCACTACGCTTGGCAGCCAGTATCTTTTCCTTAATGCCACCTACCGGTAACACCTTACCGCGCAAGGTAATTTCACCCGTCATGGCCACTTTGGATTTAACCTTTCGCTGTGTATAAATAGAAGCCAGCGAAGTAAACATGGTAATACCAGCAGATGGACCATCTTTTGGAACGGCCCCTGCAGGAACGTGAATATGAAGATCATATTGCTGAAACACCCGATGATCAATACCCAAGGCTTCAGCATTTGATTTCAGGTAGGAAAGTGCCGCCATGGCCGACTCCTTCATAACCTCACCTAACTGACCCGAAATAGTAAGTCCGCCTTTCCCTTTGCTCAAGCTCGACTCAACAAATAAAATCTCACCACCAACCTGGGTCCAGGCTAAACCGGTTACCACGCCCGCTATTTCATTCCCCTGGTAAAGTTCCTCATCAAATATTTCTGCTCCTAAAACTTTTCGGATCGTTGCCTCGGAAATTTCCTTATCGAATGCCTCTTCCATGGCTACCGACTTGGCTACATTGCGAACAATGCTTCCGATTTTTCGCTCCAGGCTACGCACACCCGATTCACGCGTATAGTTTTCAATAATTTTAGCAATAGCGCTTTTACTAAACTTAACATCCGAATTTTTTAAACCATGCTCCAGCAATTGCTTTGGAACAAGATGCCGAATAGCAATTTCAACTTTTTCCTCCTGGGTATAGCCTGTAATCTCGATAATCTCCATCCGATCGCGTAACGCTGGGTGAATAGTATCCAACGCATTGGCTGTTGCTATAAATAATACCTTGGAAAGATCATACTCAACTTCCAGGTAGTTGTCACCGAATGTGCTGTTTTGTTCAGGATCTAATACTTCAAGCAATGCCGAGGAGGGATCGCCACGAAAATCTGATCGCACCTTATCAATCTCATCTAAAATAAATACCGGATTACCCGATTGTGACTTTTTAATGTTCTGCAGAATTTTTCCAGCCATCGCACCGATATACGTCCTACGATGCCCACGAATTTCTGCTTCGTCATGAACACCACCTAATGACATGCGCACATATTTCCGGTTTAACGCTTTGGCAATAGAACGGCCCAAGGAAGTTTTACCAACACCCGGAGGTCCGTACAAACAGAGTATCGGGCCCTTCATATCTTGCTTCAACTTCAGCACAGCCAGGTATTCAAGAATACGGGTTTTAACTTTCTCCAACCCGAAATGATCTTTATCGAGAATTTTGCGAGCCTTCTTTAAATCAAAATCATCTTCCGTAAACTCATTCCAGGGTAAGTCCAGCATGAACTCCACATAGTTCATGGCAATAGGATAATCCGGTGCAGCCGGATTAGTCCGCAATAATTTATCAAGCTCTTTATTGAAATGATCGGCCACAGCTTTAGGCCATTTCTTAGCCTCACCTTTTTTTCGTAAGGCCTCAATTTCCTTATCGGGTGTATCGTAACCTAATTCATCCTGGAGCACTTTTATTTGCTGTCGCAAAAAATAGTCGCGTTGTTGCTGATCAATATCGGTGTGAACTTTCTTTTGAATCTCGCTCTTGATCTCCAACATCTGGATTTCGCGCAGCATAAATTGCAACAATAATGTGCCCCGATCAACAATATTCTGGGTCTCTAAAATGCGCTGTTTTTCGGCTACATCTACATTAAGGTTTGACGCCAGAAAATGAATTAGGAAAGGCGTGCTTTGAATATTATCCAACGCCACATGTGCTTCCTGCGGTATTTCCGGATTAAGCCTTAAAATTTTGGATGCTGCATCACGTAATGATTGAACCAACGCCTTAACCTCTTTTCCATCCAGCTCCAACGCGGGTTCTGGTTGAAGGTCAATAGTGGCTGTCAGGTACGGCTCTTCTTGAACAAATTCCTTAACTACAAAGCGATTTTTTCCCTGAATAATTATCGTGGTATTCCCATCAGGCAATACCAGCATTTTGATAATGCGTGCAACCGTGCCGGTTCGGTAAATATCATCTACGGTTGGCTCTTCAGCCTGAGCATTTTTTTGTGCCAATACCCCAATAATCCGGTTGCCTTGATAGGCTTTCTTCACCAGCTTAATCGATTTTTGCCTGCCTACGGTAATGGGAATAACAACACCGGGAAATAATACGGTATTCTTTATCGGCAGAATTGAAAGTTCTTCGGGTAAATCGGCTTGCTTGAGATCAGTATCTTGTTCCGGGTTAATCAGTTGAATCAAATCATCTGTCTCGTCCTGAACCATTTGAATCGGTAATGCCTTAAACATGAATATAGGTGTCAAATTGGCACAAGGCCAATGGTTAAATCAATAAAATCAATAGCCCCCATAATGGACAATAGTAGTGCCAAGCCAACCTGCTTGCAGGCCCGGCAGGTTGTAAAAGAAGCAAAATTGTTTCAACTTTAAAGACGAGGTATGCGCTGACTTAACCCGTATGTTGTGAAAAAGCATTTTTTAATCTTCTTAGCTGTATTTTTTATTTTATTATCACCCACTGTTACGGCTCAAAAACCCAACCGTAAGTTTAAAGGAGGTGGTGTAGTGCAACTTAATGATAGTCTGACAAATTACAGCCAATCTGACATCTTTAACTTTCCTAATATTAACAAAATACCCTTCTATTTCGACAAAACGAAGTATCAGAAAATCGTTCAACCGGGCAACACAGCAGACAAGGATTTGTACCCGTTATTAAAAACTTATGTTCAAAACTTTGGTGTAGAGAACTTTTCCAGAAACACTAACCTGATCTGGAAACTCGCCAAACTTTCTGAACAATACGGTCCGCCCGGTGAATCCATATTGCTTTACAAACTGGTACTAAAACATCATCAGCAGGATGTAGATGGTAAAAAAGTGCAGCAGGAGTATGATACCCTGATGAAAAATAAAAGCGATTACTATGTTCCGCTGAAATATTACTATGAATTAGTTGAATACCGCAGAGAGATTGATACGCTAATGCCACCACAGGGGGTTCTGATAAACATGGGACTTGGTGTAAATTCACTGAAAGCAGATTATGGTCCTACCATCGGTAACGTAGATACTATTTTGCTCTTTACTTCTAAACGAAATCTTCACACACAAACGCTCGAGCGTAAATACGATGAAGATCTTTTTTACAGCGTGCAGGAATTTGGCTTATGGATGGATGCTGTAGAATTTAAAACCATCAACACCAGTTACAACGAAGGCTCGGCCTGTCTGAGCAAAGATGGAAAGCATCTTTACTTTGCTCGTTGCGATTCACCCGATTCAAAAGGAAGCTGTGATATTTTTATTGCCGATTTAAAACCCGACAACACTTGGGGGAATGTACGCAACCTGGGCACCAACATAAATTCCATTTATTGGGATTCACATCCATCGCTTTCACACAGTGGCGATACCCTATTCTTTTCTTCCGATCGTAAAGGCGGGTTTGGCATGACGGACATATACTATTCGGTAAAAGATTCAAAAGGTGAATGGCAACCCGCCAAAAATATAGGACCGATCATTAATACCCGTGGGCAGGAAGTGAGTCCGTTTTTTCATCACAAGTTTAAGGTGCTTTATTTCAGTTCAAACGGGCACCCGCTCAACTTTGGCGACTTTGATATTTACAAATCGTACAAGCAGGGTAACAACTGGGCTGAACCAAAAAATGTCGGGCCACTGGTAAACGGACCGGGCAGTGAGTATTACTTCACCATCGATTCAAAATCAGAAAAACTTTATTACGCCCGCTCGGAAGGTGACGACCCTGCCAATTTAGATTTACATTCTTTTCCTGTTCCGATGGAAGCACAACCGGAGGCCATTGTAACCTTAAAGGGATCATTGACCAACCGACAAACCGGTAAACCTTTAAAAGGAATTGTTTCTGTGATCGATCTGGATTATGGCGTTGAGGTTTCTCCTAAATTCTTACGTCCCGATGGAACTTTTGATTTCAAACTGATTAATAAACGTAACTACCTGCTCATCATTCAGGGTGAAGATTACTTCCGTATGGAGGAAATATTCTTTTTGGATGGTGATATGGAAATCAACAAGGAAACTGAACCACTGGAGAGTAAGATTGCTTTCAAGTCGCTGGAGTTTGAAAGTGGTAAAGCCGATATACTACCCGCCATGCACCAGGATTTAAATATGCTGGGTAATTTTCTTATTGATCATCCGTATTTAAACCTGACCATTAGCGGTCATACTGATTCGGAAGGTCGCCCCGATGCTAACCTTAGGCTTTCGCAAGCAAGAGCCGATGCTATTCGCGCTTACCTGATGTATGAATTTAAAGTTGACCCGAATAGGATCACCGCCACCGGGTATGGCGGAACAAAACCAATTGTTGATGAGCGAACTGAAGATGACAGGAGACTAAACCGAAGGGTGGAGTTTGAAATCAAGAACAAAAGAGAGTAACTTAGACGCATGAGAATATTTATTACACTTCTGATAGGCTTCGCATTTGCAAGTGTATCTGCACAGGAAATCCACTCAAATCCTGCCACTACAGCACTAAAAAGCGAAAAGCCGTTATTTGTTGTTGATGGTGTACCTACTCAATACGATGATCTGAGCTTTGTTAAACCAAACGACATTGAGTCGATTGAGGTGCTAAAAAATCAAAAGGCGATTGATCGGTTTGGTGAAGCTGGGAAAGACGGTGTAGTGCTGATTACCCTCAAAAACTTCAAGAAATTGGAAAGAGATGGCGAGGCTGACAATCAAACCTCTGCGATAAAGTTACATTCGCTTTCAACGGGCGTTCAACCACTTTTTGTGCTTGACGGAAAAATTATCCAGCAAAAAGAGGTTGAGAAAATCAATCCTCAAAATATTGAATCCATTGAGGTTCTTAAAGGCGAAAAGGCCACAAATCAATTCGGTGACAATGGCAAGAATGGAGTGGTTGTGATTACCTCCAAAAAGCCGCCAATAAAAATACAATTGGAAGAAAATTAAATCGTAACTGAATTTAGTCAAATAAAAAAGCCCCTCACCTCGGGGCTTTTGACTTCTATGTTGTTAGTGATCAGAATAACTTAATAATATCGTTCGCAAAAATGAGCACCATAAGCGTAAGTAAAAACACCATACCAATTTTTTGCGCAGTCTCCAGAAATTTATCAGAAGGCTTTCTGCGGGAGATGATTTCATAGCCTAAGAACATAACGTGACCACCGTCAAGGGCTGGAATGGGTAGCAAGTTCATAAACGCCAGCACAAGTGAAAGCACTCCGGTTAACGACCAGAATCTCTCCCAATCCCACGTAGGGCCGTAGGCTTGCATAATACCAATCGGTCCTGACAACGATTCACGTGGAGAAAGTACTCCGGAAATTACTTTACCAAATGCCTTTACCTGTACCACCAGTGTAGTAAATGCACGCTTTGTGCCCAGTGGAATAGATTCAAAAAATCCGTAGCTCATCTGCTTCGACATGGAGGTTAGAAACGTTTCTGCATCAGCACGGAAACCGATAGCAGTTTGATCTTTAAAAGACTCTTTAAAAGAAAGTGTTTCGCTACCACGCAATACCCCGAGTTGAATGGAATCGCCTGATGCTTTCACTGCAGTATTCACTTCATCGATATAACTAACCGGATTGCCATTCACCTCCACAATTTTATCTCCTGCTGTCAATCCTAACCGATCAGCTAACGAACCTTTAGAAATTTCTGCAATTACCGGAGGAACCCGGTAGGTAATAAATGTTCCTACACCTTCTTTCTTATTAAACTTTTGGATAAAGTCTGCCGGAATATTGATGTCGATTAATTTTCCATCGCGTTCAACAGTATAATAAGCATTATCTGATAGTAATGTTTCAGGCTTCAGAATATCCTGGAGGTATTCAAAATCCTGACCGTTGATCTTTACAATTTTATCACCGGTTTTTAGTCCGATACTTTCACCAACAGGGCCTACCAGAAAGCCGCCATTGTTATTGATGGCATCTTTCATGAAGTACATTTCACCAAAAGCAAATGTAACCCCGATAAAGATCATGATGCCGACAACCACATTAACGATAATACCACCCAGCATTACAATTAAGCGTTGCCAGGCCGGCTTGGAACGGAACTCCCAAGGCTTGGGCTCCTGCTTCATAGCCTCCGTATCCATGGATTCATCAATCATCCCGGAGATTTTTACATAACCGCCCAGCGGAATAGCACTTAAGGCATACTCGGTTTCTCCTTTTTTGAAGGAAAATATTTTCGGAGGAAATCCAATTGAAAATTGTTCCACGCGCATACCGAAATACTTTGCAGCCAGCAAATGGCCCATTTCATGCACAGCGACTAAAATTGAGATGCTCAACAGCAGTTGAGCTAACGATACCATCCAATCCATCAGTTTATCAGTTCTAAAGCTTTAATTCGTGTTTCTTTATCTGTTTGTACGTAATCCTCCAGTGAAGGATGTTCTATATGTTTAATTTTATTCAGGCATTGCTCCACAACGTCTGTCATCTGAAGGAAACCAATTCTGTCCTTTAAAAATTCAGCCACCACCACTTCGTTGGCTGCATTTAACACACAGGGCATGTTTCCAGCCCGTTTCAGCGCCTCAAATGAAAGCGCAAGATTACGAAAAGTTTCCATATCCGGCTTTTCAAATGTGAGGGCCGGATAATTGGTAAAATCAAATCGGGGTAAATCCGACTTAAACCGATCAGGGTAAGTAAGTGCAAATTGAATGGGCAAACGCATATCAGGCAACCCCATTTGGGCTTTAATAGAGCCATCTTCAAATTGCACCATGGAATGGATAATCGATTGCGGATGCACCACAACCTCCACTTGTTCAGCCGAAAGTCCGAAAAGCCATTTTGCTTCAATCACCTCCAGACCTTTATTCATCAGAGTAGCTGAGTCGATAGTAATCTTAGCGCCCATCGTCCAATTGGGATGCTTGAGCGCCTGGGCCTTGGTGACCGAGATCAGTTCATTGCGTTTCTTACCCCTGAACGGCCCACCAGAGGCGGTGAGGATTATTTTTTCAATCGGGTTATGGAATTCACCAACGATGCATTGAAAAATAGCCGAGTGTTCTGAGTCAACCGGATAGATATTTACCCCATTTTCTTTAGCCATAGCCGTAATAAGTTCACCGGCTACCACCAATGTTTCCTTGTTGGCCAGTGCAATATTTTTTCCGGCCTCAATTGCCTTAATAGTTGGTTTTAATCCTGAGTAACCTACCAGTGCGGTAAGTACCATATCAACCGTGTCCATTTGAACAACGGAAGCCAATGCACTCTCACCCGTATATACCTTAATATTATGCTTCAGCAAGGTATCTTTAACTATAGGATATTGTTCCTCATTGCCGATAACAACAACATTGGGCTTAAAGGCAACGGCTTGTTCAATCAGTAATTCAGCATTATTGTGTGCTGTCAGCACTTCTACGGTAAACTTATCCGGGTAGGCCTGCACAACTTCCAGGGTTTGCCTTCCAATGGAGCCGGTAGAGCCAAGTATGGCGAGTGATTTTTTAGCGTTCAAAGTTTTGGACTAATTCAGGTACTTACTGTGATGCATCTTGCAAAATAAACAAAATAAAATGGTTTAGGTTTTGATCGATCGGTATCAGGAAAAATTCCAACAATCACCGATGCTTGGCATCTGTCAGTGCCCGATCCCGTTGCGGAAAATTTGATAAGTCAACAGCGGTGGCAATTACCCGAAGAAGATCCAGATCAACACCTTCTCCATTGATTACCAAATAAAACCTATCGTGTATGCCCATTAAAATCTGTGAGGTGTTACTCACTTTATTGTGATACTCCCAACCTTGTCCATTGGCGACAGTAAAAGTCCGTTGTATCAAATCATCGGTCTCTTCTTGCGGCTGACTTTCCCACTTACCGGTTGACTGTGTATACATAATAGGCGCATTATTGTAGTCGAACAGCATGAACCTGATTTTTCGCTTGCTCTTACTGAAACTTCTTTCCATCATCGAATACGTTAAGGTTCCGATTTTTACGCTACGCCCATTGATTCTTTCAACGAGATTGAAGCCTTCAATTTTATCGGGTAGTAAATTAGCTAATACTTCGGGCACCAAAATAGAATTTCCTTGTGCCCGTGCGCTGGTACAACAATAAATCAGAAACACGATTATTAGTGAATACTTCAAATCTTTTATAATTGAGCATGTCATGAGAATTAAGTGCACAGGTCGAATCATAAACGAAATGCCGTTAGAGCTTCGGCAATTTTTCGGTCATTCGAAAGCCGGGGCACTTTATTTTGCCCACCCAGCTTGCCCTGTGATTTCATATACTCAATAAATGCGTTAGGTTTTAGTAACGTGATCTTTAGGGTTCGCAAAATACTGCCGGTTATCAGGTCATCATAATAAACGTTCAATGACCTTAGTTGATTATCAAGGTCAGATGCAAAAGTGTTCAGGTCAGCCGGTTGGTGACTAAATTCTATAAACCACTCATGATGCGGCAATCCTTCGGAGGGTGTAACCTGTGGCGCTACAGTAAACTCCGTTAATTCAGCCTCCGGAAATTTCATCATCGTCTGCTTCATGGCCTTTTCTACTTCCTCGCCAATCACATGCTCACCGAATGCAGAAATAAAATGCTTAATGCGACCAGTCACCAATAAGCGATAAGGATTTTTCGAAACGAACTTCACCGTATCTCCAATGGAGTAGCCCCACAACCCTGCGTTACTGTTAATGATCAAGGCATAATTTTTACCAATCTCAACTTCACCAATGCTTAATCGTGTGGGGTTGTCATTAAAATATTCTTCCGTAGGAATGAATTCATAAAATATCCCATTATTCAGCAGTAACAGCAGCCCGGGATCATGTTGAGAATCCTGGTAGGCGATAAATCCTTCCGATGCCGGATAGGTCTCTATCGAGTCTACTTTCTTACCCATCGAATCTTCCAGCTTGGCGCGATAGGGTTCAAAATTTACGCCACCGTATACAAACACCGAAAAATTTGGAAAGACATCCTTGATCTTTTTACCGGTACGTGCCTGGATGCGATCAAAATACATTTGCACCCAGGGTGGAATACCCGAAATAAGGGTCATGTTGGCATGGAGTGTTTCATCAATAATTCGCTCCAGTTTTTCTTCCCAGTCTTCAATACAATTTGTTTTATAGGAAGGCTTTTGATTGGTTCGTAAATACGATGGAACAAGATGATTGGAAATACCCGACAACCTTCCTGTTTTAATTCCAGCTGTCTCGTCCATCTCCGGGCTGCCCGAAAGAAAAATAAGGTTGCCATCCAGAAAAGATGCATTACCGGTTTCATGCACGTAACTTAAAGTCGCGTTTCGCGCACTTACAAAATGACTGAACTTTGATTCGTGCGAGATGGGAATGTACTTGGTGCCCGAAGTAGTACCCGAAGTTTTGGCGAGGTAAGCGGGCTTTCCTTTCCACAACACATCAGCTTCACCTTGTAAAATCCGCTCTACGTAGGGTTTCAATTCTTCATAATCCCGAACAGGAACCAGTTTTTTAAAGTCCTCATAAGATTGAATCCCTGCAAAGTGATGATCGCGGCCAAAGATTGTGTTTTGTGCCTGCCCTGTAATCTCCAGCATGGTTTTTTGCTGATGACCAACCGGATTCAATGACCACTTTTTAGTTTGCGCGGCAACATACGCGGCAAACGGTTTTGCCAATACACTACGAATACCCATATCGTGTAAAAGTAGTGACGATTTGGGAATTACTCATAACCCTGAAGCCAGTGAACTACACAGGCACCTCATCCGTTACTATTGGCAGTACTTTTTTAACTGGTTCAACTTTTGTATTGTGGCAATTATCTTTTTCGTATTTAATCAAGTGTTATGAAGAGTTTTTTAAAAATCGTTGTATTTGGCTTTTTAGGCGGACTGGCCGGTGCCTACACCATGTTTCACTACCTGGTCAAAACGTCAGTCAATCCATTTAAGCAGGAGCCAACGTATACCACCACCAGCTATGACTCACCGGCACTGGTAAGCCCCACCATTGTTGACGCTGAGACCATTAATGCACTTGAACCGGTGGATTTCAGTCTGGCTGCCAACAAGGCAATACCCAGCGTAGTCTATATCAACAGTATTTTCAAAGGTACTTCCTATTCCGCCTTCGATTGGTTTTTTGGAGGCGGTGCAACCACCCAGACACGGGTGAGCAGCGGTAGCGGTGTAATTTTTTCAAAAGACGGATACATTGTTACCAATAACCATGTGATTGAAGCAGCCGAAAAAATTGAGGTTATGCTCAATAAAAAAGTGTATCAGGCTGAATTGGTTGGTACGGACCCATCCACAGATCTGGCAGTACTAAAAATAAACGAAACTAATTTACCTGCCATCACGATCGGCTCTTCCAAAAATGTTCAGGTAGGTGAATGGGTGGTGGCCGTAGGTAATCCGTTTTCACTTTCCTCCACGGTAACGGCAGGAATAGTTAGCGCAAAAGGCAGAAGAATAGGCATTCTTGAAGATAAGTTTCCTATAGAGTCATTCATACAAACCGATGCCGCCATTAATCCGGGTAACAGTGGTGGAGCATTGGTAAACAAAAATGGTGAACTGGTCGGTATAAATACGGCTATCCTTTCACGCACGGGCAGCTATACAGGCTATGCCTTTGCAGTTCCGGTGGATATCGCCTATAAAGTTTTTGAAGATCTGGTAAAGTATGGCGTTGTGCAGAAAGCGTTGTTTGGGGGTAATGTGGTGGAATACAATTTTCAGAATGCGAAGAAATATGACCTAAGTACAGACATAACGAGTTTTGAAGGTGTGTTGATCGAAAGTCTGGATAAGGATGGACCAGCCTTTAAAGCAGGATTAAAACCAGGCGATGTCATAACTAAAATCAACAATACGGTAGTTAATAGCCAAAGTGCTTTTGAAGAAGAGCTAGCCTACCGTTATCCGGGTGATAAAGTGTCTTTCACTTATCAACGCGACAAAAAAACCAATATAGCTTCCATTACTCTGGTCAATAAATCAGGCACAACCGAAATCGTAAAGCGTAAAATATTTGTTTCAGCATCCTTAGGTGCAGAATTTGAAGCGACTGATTATGGTGTGAAGGCTTTTAAGATCAACGATAAAAGTATTTTAAAACAAATCGGCATTCCGGAGAATTTCACCATCATCGCCATTAACCGTGTAAAAGTTAAGGAACCGCAGGAGGTTATTGAATTCTTTGAGAAGTTTAAAGGAAGAGGCTACATCTATGGTGTAAATAGCGCCAGGCAGCAAGTGGAGATTCCATTTATAATACGATAAGGAATACCAGATGCGGGTGGATTCTAATTCATCCGCATCTTCAATTTCTTGCCCAACTCTTCAACAGAAGATTTGAAGTTAGAATCGGTTTTCATCATATCTTCTACCGATTCAAGAGCATGAATTACGGTGCTGTGATCACGGCCACCAAAATTTTCACCAATCAAGGCTAATGTAAGTTGTGTATAGCGCTTGCAGAAATACATGGCCACCTGGCGCGGAATTACTATTTCGCGTTTCTTCACTTTGCCTTTCATGGCATCGAGGTTAACCTTAAAGTATTCCGAAACGGTTTTCTGAATAAAGTCAACGCTTACATCGGATTGGATTTCTTTGATAATGTTTTTGAGTACTTCCTTAGCCAAATCAAGATCAATTTCCTTTTTCAGCAAGGTGGCGTGGAATATCAACGAGTTGAGTACGCCCTCCATATCACGGAGGTTGGTATCAACACTATAAGCCAGGTATTCGGCTACTTCGGTTGGAATATCAATACCATCGGCCTGCATTTTACGGTGGATGATGGCCAGCTTGGTTTCAAAATCAGGCTCCTGCAAATCGGCTGTTAAGCCCCACTTAAAACGGGAAAGCAATCGTTCCTGAAATCCTTTCATATCACGTGGAGGGCAATCACTTGTCATAATAACCTGCTTGCCGGATTGATGCAATTGGTTAAAGATGTGAAAGAACATCTCCTGGGTTTTTTCACGACCAGCCAAAAACTGAACATCATCCAGTATTAACAAATCTACCTGCAGGTAGAAGTTCTGAAACTCCTGAAGTTTATGATTTTGAAGTGCATTTAAAAATTGTGTAGTAAAATCATTCTGATCGACATACAGAACAATTTTTTCAGGCATGTTATTTTTTATCTCATTACCGATGGCCTGTACTAAGTGTGTTTTTCCTACCCCTACTCCACCGTAAAGCATTAAGGGGTTAAACGAGGTAACACCGGGTTTTTTCGCCACGGCAACACCAGCAGAGCGAGCCAGGCGGTTACAATCACCTTCTACAAAATTGTCGAATGAATAACTGGGGTTAAGCCTTGAATTAACGGTTTGTGGATTAAGTGCGCGAAATGTAAACGGTGAATAATCACCATCATGTCCATTTCCATTCGCCCGTTTACCGACCATGCCATTAGGGTAGTTCACCGTAACGGGTGGATTCTTGGTATTACCACTGTCAACAATTACAGAATATTCCAAACGGCCATCAGATCCCAATACCTTATGAATCGCCTTCTTTAATGTGGTTACATAGTTATCCTCCAGCCACTCGTAGAAAAATTGTGAAGGAACCTGAATGGTAAGTACGTCACCTTCAACACGAAGCGGAACAATTGGTTTGAACCATGTATTGTAATTCTCTTCCCCTACACTTTCCCTTACAATTTCGAGACAATCATTCCAAACTGTTGTGCAGTCAGCTACCATTTATTTTTCGAGATTTTGAATTTTTCGTTTCCTGCAGAGGAAAGGGAGACAAAGATGTAAAAAAAGCATTTAACAAAACAACACCCGACACACTTGATTTTTGGGAAAATATTTCAGACACAAAAAGATGACTAATATCAAGATTAACACTGAAAATTTTTAGAATCAGTTTATCTTCGCTTAGCCAGTTTCAAAGCAGAATACCCGCAGTACCAATACACTTAAATCGAGTGCATAAAGTGCCTCGTAGCTTTTCCATACGGTTAAAAAAATAAACAAAGTATGGATTTGAGTACCAAATACCCCAGTAAAATAACTGTTTAGAAAACTTATCCACACTATCCACAATCTTTGCACAAGGCAATCCACAACCCTGAATAGATTCCAGAAAACCCCTTTGGGAAAAAATCAAGTATGTCAGCATTCCGATTTTCAGTTGACCGTTTTCAGAATCCTTATCTGGATTAACACACAAATCGACCATTCAGAAATTGTTTCCAAAAGGCTATACAATTCGTTAAATTCGAAGTTAATTCACTGAATAACACCTTTATCATGAAAGATATGCGTTTAAATACAATTTTGTGGCTGGCTTTTTTGGTTAGCGTTCCGGGGTTAGCACAAAAAAAGTTTGATAAAGCCCTCGCCAAAGCTGACAAAAGCTATGCTACAGGTGATTATACCAAAGCCCTTAAAGGATTAGCCAAGTATAAATCGATGATAACCTCTAAACTAGGCCCATCCAATGCCTCTATGCCTGGTTATTATACCCGCTTTGCCAAATACAATCTTTCCTACGGTGTTCTTACGAATTTTGAATCAAGCCTTGATCAGGCTCTTTCTATAAGCGTTAGTGTGTTTGGCGAAAATTCTCCAAAGCATGCAAACACCCTGATTGATGTAGCGGAGGTTTATAATCAATATGGCCATTTCAGAAAAAGCAGGGAGTTACTTGAAAAGGCAACAGCTATACTTTCGCAGGAAGAGCAACAAGATCCAATACTTAAAACCAAATTAGTGCTGGAACTGGCTGAGGCAATGATCGGGCAAGGATTCAGTAACGATGCCCTGGCTTTGCTGCGGGCAAACGAACGTTTTCTGGCGAGTCGTGCTGTAGACAAGGAGACTACGGTAATTGATGGCAAACTCAAGACTGAGCGTGTGCCTGAAGAAGAATGGAAGCCCAGGTATTCAAGCTATGCACGAATGCTTTCTTTAATAACACTTGCCTATGGCAAAAAAGGAGACATTGATAGTGTGGATATAGCCCATCGGGCCTCACGGCCCTGGATTTCCAAAAACCAAAAAATGATTGGTGAAACAAGCCTGGTGTTGGTGCAGGCCGACTATTGGTTTACACTAATGTATACCGAGAATAACGATGGGATAATTCCTCCAAAATTAACAAAATCAGAACCTTATGCTGACTTTGGTAAACAACTCGCGGAATTAAAAAAACGTACGTCACCTTCCGTCCCCTTAGGGCACGATCTTTACCTGGCTGAGCTTGGTCAGTTGCAGCTAGCCGAAAACAAATCCCGATACGCCAATCTTAAGGCAGAATATGACCGAATGCTTGGTAAATATTTTACAAAATCAAGCCTATTAAATGTAAACCTGAAAGCAGTTGAATTTGATGCCAAGCTTTCAAAGGACAAGACCCGTAACCTGGAACGAGATGCCGAACGTATTTTGAGCAACGAAGCTTTACCTCAGCATTACAAAACACGCGTTCGGGTACTGGAATTTCTTTACGGCATGTATGAGCAGGAAAAGAAATATAGTTCTGCCGAAAGTACTTTAAACCAAATCATTCAGATAAAAAAAGAATTATACGGTGAGACTTCCCCTGAATATCATCTGGGACTTTTAGCGCTTGCTAACTTTTATATTGATTACACCAATAAGATCAGTGAGGCAGGAAAAATTTACGAAAATAGTTATCAGAATTTCTTGAGTAAAGAAATCAGTCTCAAACATAAAGATCACCTGGAAATCCTTTATCACCTGGCCTCCTACCATGAGTTAACCGATAATTTTGCATTGGCCTCCAGTACACTCGAAAAGGTTTCGCTGGCCGCCCGGGACAAGTACAACAACATTGATCCTACTTATGCCATAGCGTTAAATCAAATGGCCAAACTCCGCATAAAAATTGGTGACTATGATAAAGCCAGTACCGACATCGATCAGTCCATTAAAGTTTTTGAACTCAAGGATAACCGTGACGATAAATGGAAGGCTGACTATATCAGTGCCATTGAAACGCAGGCTAAACTTTATGGCATAAAGGGCATGTTCGATGAGGCCCAGGAAAATCTTGTTCGTACCCGGAATATGATCCGGAAATCAAAAGTGCCCATCAGCAATGAGCTCACTACCGCTGAGGAGCTTACCACCTTACTGATTCAACTAGGCTCCTATTCGCAAACCGATGAATTACTGAATAACCTGATACCCCAATATGAAAAACTATACGGACCTGAATCTATACGGCTGATTGAACCTCTTACGAACCGTGGACGATTGTTGCTTGCACGGGGTGATTATACAGAAGCTGAAAGGATAACTCAGCGTGCCGCACAGATTGCCATAAAAACCTATGGCGAAACTTCAACCAAAGCAGCATCTTCACAACGCCTACTGAGTGATATCAATTACAACCTTGGTGATTATGATAAGGCGGAAGAAAATATAAGAAAAGCATTATTCAGCCTTGAAAAACAATTTGGAAGATTCCATGTTGATGTAGCCCGTTCCATTTCACAGTTAGCGCTTATTAAGTTTTACAAAGGCGACAACAAAAGAGAAGTTGAAAAACTTATGGTTGAATCGCGTGACATCATTGCTGATAAATTGGGTAAAGACAATCCGCAGTACGCTGAAATTCTGAAGAATATTGCCCAGCTGTACATATCAGAGAAAAAGTATGATATCGCGTTTAATTCACTAACCATTGCCGAAAATATCTGGTTGCAGAAAACAGGTAATAAAAGAAATATAAATACAGCCAGTATCTATACGTTAACCGGAGATGTCTACTATCAGCAACTTAACTATAACAAAGCCGAAGAGTTCTATAATAAAGCGCTGAATATCTATTCCAAAAACAGTTTTAGTGCATCCCATCCTGAATATGTAAAGGTGATCTCCAAGCTCAGCAAGGTGTACTATATGAAAAAAGACTATAAACGTGCCAAAGAGAATATAGAAGGCGCGCTCAATAATTATGAAAATTATATTAAGCAATTCTTCCCTGCATTAAGTGAACGGGAAAAGGCCAAGTACTGGAATACAATTAAATCGGATTTTGAATTTTACAACACACTCGCCTTTGGCAAGTTGGATGAATTCAAAGACCTTGGCGCTAACGTTTTCAACTACCAATTACTCACCAAAGCCCTGTTACTGAGTTCATCCATTAAGATCCGTGAACGGATTATGAACAGTACAGATGCAGAGCTAAAAACACAGTATGAAAACTGGATTCAAAAGAAAGAATTATTAACACTCGCCCTATCCCTAACACCCACTCAATTAACAGAAAGTGAAATCGATCCTGCAGCGCTTACGGTAGAAGTTGAACGACTGGAAAGATTCCTGAGCCAGCGCTCTGAACTATTCGGCCAGAATTTCGAAAGTAAACGCATACTGTTTACCGATGTGGCCAAATCGCTTAAGCCAAACGAGGTTGCCATTGAAATGATACGCTTCCGTGTATTCAACCATACCTTCACCGATTCGGTGGTGTATGCAGCGATGTATGTAAAAAATGATTCAAAAAAACCTGAAGTTATACTACTGAATGACGGTGCAAGGATGGAAGGGCGAAATTTCAGGTATTATCGAAATGCTATTCAAGGAAAAATTGATGACAATAATTCATACACTGCATACTGGGCCCCTATCCAAAAGCAACTTGGCCAGGTGTCAACCATCTACCTGTCGGCTGATGGCGTATACAACCAGATTAACCTGGAAGCCATTCCAACACCCGATGGAAAATATATTCTTGACAACTCCAATATTGTAATGATCAGTAATACAAAGGATCTTTATATAAATAAGGTTAAATCAAGAGCTGTTCCCGACAATGTAGCGTCTATGTTCGGTAATCCTACATTTTACCTGACGGCATCAAAAGACAATGTTCCAATAACTCCTCTGCCGGGCACAGAAGTTGAGATTAACCAACTTCAGCAACTGCTCAAACAAAAAGGATGGGCAACGGAGCATTACCTGGAAACTAAAGCCACGGAGGAAAGAATAAAAGAATTGAACAGTCCAAAAATCTTCCACGTAGCCACACATGGATTTTATAAGCCCACCAATGAATTAAAACCAGAAGATGAAATGCAGGGCAACGAATTAGCCTTAACACAAAATCCCTTGATGCGTAACGGTTTACTTCTAAAAGGTGCCGGGGATCTATTGGACAAAACTGATTTCAACTACAATATGGAAAACGGCATACTTACCGCCTATGAAGCCATGAACCTGAACCTTGATAAAACTGATTTGGTAGTATTAAGTGCCTGTGAAACTGGTCTTGGAGAACTTCAGGCAGGTGAAGGTGTTTTTGGTTTACAGCGCGCATTCCTGGTAGCCGGTGCTAAAATATTAATCATGAGTATGTTTAAAGTGGACGATGAAGCTACTCAAAAGCTTATGCTTAAGTTTTACCAAAAATGGCTTAATACAAACAATATTCGTCAGAGCTTTATTGATGCCAAAAAGGAACTGCGAACAGAATATCCAGAACCCATATACTGGGGCGCATTTATGATGATTGGTCTAGAATAAATTTTATGCTGATCCGGATTGTTCGTATGCACTTCACCGAGGCGGGTGTGGAAGAGTTTTTGCAGATTTTCAATCAACATAAAGAAGCCATCCGAAACATGGAGGGTTGCTCCCATTTACAACTGCTGAAAGACCTGAACGATCCCAATACGTATACCACCTTAAGTTATTGGAACGATGAAGAAAGTTTAAATCGTTACCGAAAATCCGAGTTATTTGGCACTGTATGGGGTCGGGTAAAAACCCTATTTGCAGAACGCTCACAGGCCTTCTCCCTGCAGAAATTTATTGAATTGTAAATTGTGTGGACGTTAAACTTTGTTCATATTTGCAGCCCAATAAAGTGACCAGAAAATGGTTAGTTGTTCTTTCCAAAAGCCCGGATGGCGGAATTGGTAGACGCGTTGGTCTCAAACACCAATGGTAGCAATACTGTGCCGGTTCGACTCCGGCTCCGGGTACCTGACCGGAAAGGCCGAGATTTTCTCGGCCTTTCCTCTTTAAAATCCTGCTCAAATCCTCTAAAAACGCAGATTACGGTGTTCTCCTGAGCGGTTCGACAAATGCCATTTTCGATACTAAAATTTTCAGGGAAAATTGAACCAATGAGTTTCTGCTTGTTGGGCACACTTGCAGCTTCATAGTACAGTCTTAGGTTTTGCAAGAGATTAATTCCTGAGCTCAAGTACCGTGTATAGTTTGTTTCTTTTGATTCAAGATCGCTTAACTTTTCCCTAAGCTTTGATATTTCATCTTTGAACCGTGGCTTCATAAAAGAATAGCTATCACGCTCAATTTCATTGAGTACATATTTTTCTTCAAGCGATGCTAATTTCTTATTTGCACTAACTAAATCTTCTTTCAACTTCTTAATCTCTTGCTCACGATTTGACTCGTTTGCTTTAAAGATTGTACCCATTACTTCCAAATAGAGTTTCTCAACCTCTGGCTTAACGGCAACCTCATCAAAGTAATTCAACAATGCATCATGAGCTTGTTCAGCCGGAATTCTTTCAGTGCATCCATTTCTGCAATGATAGTATGTGTAATAACGACTTCTACCTTTAGACGCACTACTTGTTAATTTGCCACCACATTTGCTACATGTGATTAATGCTCTTAGCGGAGTTGCGTCATTAAGCTTTTCATACAACTTCCGTTGACTTTGATTTGACTTTAACATCCATTGAACCTTATTGAATAATTCCTCAGGCACAATGGGTTCATGAAGTCCCTCTACTATCTGCGCATCTTCGCCTTTAAACTCAGGCACGGAAATCTTTCCAATATAAATTGTGTTCTGTAGCATTTTAGGAAATTGACTTCTGCCTAACGTCAATCCTTTTTTGTTCATTATTCTGCGAAGCTCTTCTTTTTCATAGAGTCCGGTGGCAAACAATTCAAAAGACTCAAGTATCAAAGAAGCTTTATCACTTGGCCTTAAGATAGGTTTCTTCAAATGATCACGATCGTTTCTATAACCAATAGGTGCAACACCTGTCCACCGACCTTCCTTTAAACTTCTTCGCATCCCCATTCGTGTGTTGATGCCCCTTACATCGTTATCAATTTCCGGAATGGTAAGATAAATTGACAACATCATTTTGTTGTGTGGAATGGAAAAGTCAATCCATTGTTCGGCAGCGTTTACCTCAATTCCTAAGTCACTAAATGATTTTATTTCTTGAAGAGCATCACGTTGATTACGAGAGAAACGATCCCATTTAGTAATCAACACGAAATCAATTTCCTTTTTATGAGTCTTGCAGAATTTGAAAAGCTTTTTGTATTCAGGTCGTTCAAAATTTTTAGCAGAATGATCTTCTCTGAAAATATTCACTACTTCAAACTCTTTTAGTTCTGAAAATTTTGTCAGTACCATTTCCTGATGGCCGAGACTATAACCTAACTTGGCTTGCTCATCAGTGGATACTCGAACATATAGGACTCCCTTTTTCATATGGTGGAATTAAGTAAGGTAAATGAAATAAAGCAAATACTATGCAGCTTTATTTAGTTCGCAGGTAGAATTATCACTTTTATTTATATCCATGGATATTCGGTAATCCAATTCACCCAGTTTATAAAGCAAATCTCTGATTTCTTCTGTTTCCTCATCGGAATATTTTTTGCCACTCGATTCAAGAATTTTCTTGCAATAGGCAATTGATAATTTTTTAGCTCTCTCCATACTTCACCAATCATTCTGCACCATGTTTTATAAAAAAGAAACATCTGCTGTTAACAGGTGTCTCTATGAACAACAGCATTAAAACTTAATCATCATCTTCTTCATCTTCATCATTATCGTAGTTGTGCTCATCTATCATGTCTTGAAGTTCGTTGACAACCTTTCTTTGATCGGTGTCATAGTCAATGCTGATTTCGATTTCACTCTCCACTGTTGTGCCTACTATATGATTACTGAAGTCATTCTCTTCAATCGCTTCTACAAATTCAAAAATCAAATCCTGGGGTACTAAAAAGTTTCTTGTACGCATACTAGTTATGTTTTTAATTGTTAATAATTTTATTCCTGCCTTCTGATTTGATCGACCTCTCCCAATCCATTTCAAATCTTCCCTCCGAAGACGTGAGCTTCGTTTACTTCACATGCCGTTTTCTTTTTTGTAAATGTAGATTGGCATGAAGGCGAGGGTTAACGGTTGTAAAGGATTGTTAATGTTTATGAATGATTATGAAGTTTTTTAATCATTTTGTATGATCCAGAAATTACTAATCAGAGTTTCTCTACCATACAGGTAGGAATTGGATAAGGGTTAAATACTTGTTGCTGGCTAGTTGGATTAGAGTTGAAGGGAGTTAAAAAAGAAGGATAGTAGTTGAAAATAGATTGAATTATGGAATGGGACGAGAATGAAGTAAAAGAAAGAATCCTGGAAATTGAAAATGATCCACGGGTTAACCTAAAGGTTCCTATCAAGCTTGTTGATCCTGACCCGTTAGTCGTAGATGCGAAGAGAAGTCTCACAAAACCAGATGACCGTTCTAGCTGGTTGCTCAAAAGTGAAGGAGTCGTATCGAATGCAGGAGCATTACAAATTCGAGTTGCACCGAATAATGTTGATCGCAGCTTGCGGTTGTTTGATACTATTATAAAAGTCTTTAGAGCGCGTGGACATCATTTTGAAGGGAGTACGGTGGATCTTGGAAAGCAAAAATTTGACATCTCCATTAGAGAAAAACTGAAGAAGTTAGATGAATACAAGAAAGAACCCACCAATATCTTATGCCTTAAGGTTTATAGGGCTTACCCCCGATTTGAAATTTATGATTCTAAAAGTGCTCTTATTGAAGACAGGATTTCACGCGCAGTGGCGAAAATAGAATTAGAGGTTGAGTATTATGTAAGAGTTTGGGCTGAGAATGCAAGACGTGAAGAAGAACAAAAGCAGAAGGAAAGAGAAAGACTTGAGATTTTAGCCAGAAAGAAAAAAGAGTTGGATGAATTTAAGTTGCTGTTAAATGCTGCCCAGCGCTATAACGATGTAAAACTTATGCGCGCTTACATTCAATCCAAAGAGGAATTAGCCAAAAACAATGGTACACTTAATGAGAGCTTCAAAGCTGGATTGAATGGGCTAGAAAAAAGGCAGACTGGTATGATCCCAATATTAATGGTGAGGATGAACTCCTCAGTAAGGTTGATAAATTGACGCTTTCTCTTTAAAAATCAATATGTATCAGGCTATAGCCTGACATTCGCCATTTATTTATCAGGTTATAGCCTGATATTATATTTGTATTTATCAGGTTATAGCCTGATATTTGCACTATATTTATCAGGTTATAGCCTTATGAAAAACACAAAGAAGCTCCAAATTGAGCAATTAGACCGTAAATTGGCTAGTTATGCTGATTTTCCTGAAATTCCGTCAAGGGGTTGGATTCATGGAATTCGTACAGCATTGAAGATGTCGTTTAGACAGTTTGGAAGTCGTTTAGGAATAACTGCCCAAAGCGCTCAGGAAATTGAGGAACGCGAGAAGAATGGAAACATTAGCTTGAAAAACCTTCGGGAGGTTGCTTCAGCATTGAACATGAGGCTCGTTTATGGTTTTGTACCACGTGATGGTTCTTTCGAAGAAATGCTCGAGAAGCAAGCTCTTATAGTTGCTAGAAAAATAGTGATGCGTACCGACAACACTATGAAATTGGAAGATCAACGTGTTAGCAAAGAACGAATTGAAAAGGCAGTACGAGAATTGGCTGATGAAATTAAGAGAGAAATGCCGCGTTACTTATGGGATTAGATTTTGAATTAGTTGACGGACAAACGCCTCTTGATGAGGAAGAGAAAGATGGCTTACTTATCGCGACAATTACCACCCGTGGTGAATTGGATGAGTTTGAGCAACTCAATATTGAAAAGGCTATTCAATGGACGTTAACCAGGAAATTCAGGAAGGATGAGATTCTTACGGAAGAGTTCATAAAACTGGTTCATAAGAAAATGTATAGTGAAGTATGGGCATGGGCAGGCAAATTCAGAAAGACAAATAAAAACATTGGTGTGGATAGGC
This sequence comes from Flammeovirgaceae bacterium UBA2366, assembly GCA_002344065.1. GTDB lineage: Bacteria > Bacteroidota > Bacteroidia > Cytophagales > Cyclobacteriaceae > UBA2336. The sequence goes on along the minus strand of DDTK01000015.1, from coordinate 212,858 downwards.
ACCAGGTACCAACACAATTACGATTGCTATTAGATGATTGTAAATATTGGATTGAGAATGGTACTTATCCACCTGATGAAATTGCCGTGCGGTTTAAGCACCGAATCGTATCCATTCATTGCTTTTCTAACGGCAATGGCCGCCACTCTCGGATGATGGGTGATTTAATTATTGAGAAGATTTTTGGAAGACCTGTTTTTACCTGGGGTTCCAAAAGTAATTTAACTAAGGCTGGAGACACAAGAGGGGAATATCTCTTAGCTGTAAAAACTGCGGATAAAAATGATATTAATCCGCTTTTAGAGTTTGCAAGAAAATAATTTGATAGGCTACACAGGACTTTCGTCAAGAACTCTTGCCAATTTCTTTGAATTTAATCCTGGGTATTTTATTAGGTATTCTTGAATTGCGGATTGAACATATTTTGATATTTGATTCACAAGCGAATCATCAATCTTGCGAATATCTCCACCGTGCACTACTAAATTTCGTTGCCTGTATGCCATGATTGCGTGATTACATACAGTTTCATAATCGAATCGTGATGAAATTATTTTACCCAACCGAGCAGATAATTTATCGCTTTTGGTGCCTGATTGCTCCGGTACCACTAATGCTTCAAGGGCAATCATTAGGTCAATCAAGCGGTCCTCTATTGACACTCTTAAGGTAGAGTAAAAGAATCTTCTGGAAACTAATGCAAAAGTTAGATTGCTTTGGTATTGATTTTTGAAGACCGGCCAAAGGGTTTTTAATTTATTTAAATCCGACTCACTGCAAGGTGCTTTTGCGAAAAAACGATACTCGTTTGGACTTGTATAGAAACCAGCAGAACGATGCTCATCACCAGACTTTATGTAAAAATTACCCTTATTGATATTGAGAGGCTGTTCACCGCAAATAGCAAAGAAAATCGATATGATTGTTATACCGTCACTCGGAGCTAATCCATGTACTGAGCCACGAGGGATTTCAAAATCAAATTCAGCAAAGAATTCATTGTCGGTCGCTTGCTAAAGACGTTGTGTTGACGGCTTAGGTCTTCGAGCATTTCAAATAAACGTGTTGCAACTCCCCTTTCTTTAACTGCTTCAGACTTTCAATCGGTAGTGTCAACCCACAAGCAAGACCCACAAACATTGTATTTCATGTAACATCTGCAGTGATAATACGACCTATTATTTAATGAGTAAACAAAGACTTATTCAGCGTTTGCAATGGTATTATCCATTGGAGCGTGTTCATGCATTCATCACCTTCCCGGCATTGATCATCCTGGTTGTCAGCTTCAATCCTTTTAGAACGGTATTTGCTGCTACATATGGGCTACTGGTATGCATCGTCATTTTATGGTTAGGACAACACTACTGGAAAATCAAATTATATCGACTTAAGGGGATGCCTGTCGATCAACAAAAGCACTTGCGCATCTTTCTTGCAGGTCAAAGAATTAGTCGTTTACTTTTGTTGATTATGCCCTTGGTCATAATACTCCAGTACCTGCTTTCATCACCACATGAATTCCTGAGTCTCCTGTTGATCACCTTTGGCGCAAATATTTTTGCGGCACTTGAATACATCAATTACTATCATCGTCAACTTATGCTTGACACCCTGCAAGATTGGAACTATGTACTTCGCTATAAAAGACTTAAAATAGCAAGCCTCAAGAAAGACCTTTTAGAGAAGCAGTTGTAACTTGTTGATCCGAAAATTTGGATAAGGAGAATTCTTCCATGCAAAAGCTAAATTGCAATTTTTGCAGATAATCAATTAAGGACGTATCAACTTGCCTGAAAATCTACCTGGATTCATTACGCTTGAATTCGCTCGGAGTAATTCCAGTATACTTTTTAAAGGCTGTATTGAAAGCTGTTTTAGAACTAAATCCAGCTTCAAAACCTATCCCTATTAACGATAAATGATTCAATTCTTCATCCATCATCAACCTCTTGGCTTCTTCGACCCGATATCCGTTTATGAGTTCAAAAAAACTCCTCTCCAGGCATACGTTAATAGCCTGTGAAACCATATATGGAGGATATCCTAAATGATCAGCGACCTCTTTGACTGAAATACCCTCCTGCGTATACAATTTATCTTCTTCCATCGACTTGATAAATGCCATGGCAATTTTCTGTAAGGTGTGATTTGATTGATGCGATTCAGTCGTTTCAGTGGGTGTTTTCATCCGTTTATCAAGCTCGACTTGTCGCAACTGATAAACGGCAGGATTAAGCTTTCCTTTAATGGTGATATAGTAGGCAAAAACTGTATAGGCCACGGTATTGACAATTCCATGGTACTGAGCATAGATTTCCGGAAACGTGTAATTGATAAAGAGTAAAATTAAATCAATGACGATGAGCAGATACCGCCCATAAATCATCTGTTTAACCCATGCAGTACCCAACCTGAGTTCATCTGAGAAGTTTTTATTTGCTGCAGCCAGGTAATTCCTGTATTCCCGAAGAGATAATACCAGGTAAATGATATAGATGGCAACAATTGATGTTAAACTGAAATATTCAAAACCAGTACCATAAAACTGATAGTAATACTCCCCTTCTTCAAGTTTCAGGAAACGAATTTGGCTCCCCAGATAAATCCTGAACGCATCATAAGCCATCACTATTAAATGCCACCACTGCTTTCTCCAATTGATATTCCCATAGAGACTTTTGACATACAGAAAAAGGGAGATCAAACCCAGAAGTTGAATACTGAACAGAAACGAATCATATTGGTGATTTAGCCACTCAGCTACTCTATTAATAATGAGCAAGTAACCGATGGAAAAAACAAAAAGGCTCAACAGTATATTGGAGACTTTGTTTTCCCTGGGATAAAATAAAATGACGATAGCCAGAATAAATGCCTGCGTGGCACCCAGAATACTTAGAAGCAACTTGATATTTTCTGCTTGAAGAAGACCCATCCCAATAGTTCAATGTCAATTAACCCTCTATGGAGTTGATTTTATTGGTAAGTAATATAAAAACTCTTCGAAAACCTTCAATTACCGAACGGAAGACATAAGGCAATTCTTCCCCAAACCAATGGCAATTATTGCCCGAAAAAGAACTAACCGGCACCGCGCTGCATTTAAAAAATCAATTGAAGAAGTTCGACTTTACAAACCCGCACTCTGGCACCATGAAAATGAGCCAATTTGCAGCAAAAAAAAGATGAAAAGACTTATTCTTCTTATTTACTTTCTTCCATTTGGAATTAATGGACAGGTTCTGGACTGGACTTTTGAAACAAAGGGGCCTATCCACAACACTCCTGTGATCAATGAATCAATAGTCTATATTGGTTCAGCCGATGGACTTTTTTATGCATTGAGTGAAGCCGATGGCGCCCAAAAATGGAGTTATAACAGTAAATCTCCAATTTATACTGATGCAGCGATCTGGAATGACCTGGTATTCTTTTCCAATGAAGCGGGAAGATTAATTGCGCTTAACAAGCACACAGGAAAATTAGAATGGCAGTTTCAGGCTGAGCCCGAATCTTCACAGGATCTGTGGGATTATTACCGTTCCTCTCCTGTGGTTTGTAAAGAACGGATCTTTTGGGGAAATGGGGATGGAAATTTGTATGCCCTGGATGCCCGCACAGGAATAAAGAATTGGAGTTTCCAAACAGAAGGCCCCATTCATGCATCTGCTGTTGTTGATAACGGTACGGTTTTTATTGGCAATTTTAAAGGCATGCTATTTGCGATCGATACCGAAACAGGTGTTGAAAAATGGAAATTCCAGGCCATAGGCTCCCACTACTTTCCAAATGCTGAATTCCAAAGGGCTCCATTGGTTCACAATGGAAAGATCTATATCGGATCCCGAGACCTGAATCTATATGTGCTGAATAAAGAAACTGGCCGGGGGATCTGGCATTTCACTGAACCCGGTGGCAGTTGGATTATTGCAACACCCCTGGTGCATGAAGGCAAGGTCTTTTTTGGATCCTCTGACACCTATACGTTTTATGCATTAAGCGAAAAATCAGGAAAAGAAAAATGGAACATCAGAACATACACAAGATCCTACGGATCGCCCTTGTCCTATGCGAGCCAGATTCTATTTCCCGGATTTGACGGTAAGATAAGAGCAGTTGAACCCGAAACCGGCAACGTGCTTTGGACATATCAAACCCACACCAGTAAAATCAATTACGGTAAACTGTATGATGAGAATGGAAAGTTTCGAACAGATTTAAAAATCAATTCCGCACTACAAGGCGAGCAGTTAATCAATGCCCTGGGGCCTATAGTTTGTACACCATTACTTATTGGACAGTCTTTAATCTTTGGAAGTGTGGATGGAAAAATCTACAAAATTCAACTACCGTAGCTGTAACTCAGAAGCAAATCGACTTCTATTTTTTGTGATTTGGTTCAATATTCCAAATGAGAACAAGTTTAACGTATAAATTATCAGTAAATGACTTTCAAAAACATTTGACTATGAGATAATCTAAAATACTATTGACCAACGAAAAGGGAAACTAGGGACTATAAAGATCAAAATAATACAAAATGAGGTACTTCAACCATCTGATGATTGCCGATTTTTGAGTGTCCTTCATTAGAGAATGTAGAATTCTCTTCATAAAAGTTTAGGTTAATAAATTATGGAAGGATAAAGGTCTCCAGGACGTGGGGACCTTTTCTTTTGAATCCAGGTCATGACCTAATACTATATGAAGCCATTTAAATCATCTTCTCAGATTTTGCCAGCGCAATAGCATCAGCTTTTGAATTGACTTCCAGTTTGGCATAAATATTCCGAATGTGCGTGCGGATGGTGAACTTGCTAAGAAACAACTCCTCTGCAATTCTGGAGTAGCTCTTGCCAGTTGATAATGCAGATAGAATTTCGGTTTCACGAGCCGACAACGGAGAACGTTGATTTTTAGTGAACGATGAAACAACCATTCGCGCTATTTGAGAACTCATAGGCGAACCACCTTGTACAATTTCCTCTAAAGCCGTGGCAATCCGCTCATAATTTGATGCCTTCGTCAGGTACCCCACGGCTCCTGCACACAGAGCCTCAAATACAACTTCACTTTCTTCATGAACGGAGATGACGAGAATCTGCACTGTAGCGCGTAAGCGCTTGATCTCGGAAATCGCCTTCAAGCCTGACATTCCAGGCAGGTTAATATCCATGAGCATAATGGTTGGTTGATCGTCATTCAGGTTTTTGATCGCATCTTCAGCATGCGTATAACTGTTGATTACAACAAAATCCGGATGAGATGAAACCAAAAATGAAAATCCATCACGAACAATCTCATTGTCTTCAACAATTACAACCCGCGTTTTAGCTTGCCCAATGTGCATAATTTTCCTTTTTAATGGTGATTGTAGTTCCTATTGGAGAGGACTGAACCAACAAGATGGCTTCAATCTTCCTGGCCCTTTCTTCCATACTTTTTAGTCCGACCGATGAAATTTTACCAGCTCCATAATCGAATCCATTTCCATTATCAGAGAGGACGATCGTCAGGTCTGAGCTGCTCTTTGAAACCTTCATATTCACTTCCGAGGCACCCGAATGTTTAAGTGCATTGGTCATGGCCTCTTTAAAGATCAGGATCAGGTGACGTGAATAATAGGAACGTACCTTCAGGTTATTTTGCCAGCTTTCAACTGCCGGAGATCCGAAAGTAATGGTTGTCGTTGAAAAAATATGTTCTCCGAAATCTCCCAGGTAAAGCATCGTCCACCCTAATGTTTCATGATGTGGGTCAATTGATGCAATGAAATCTTTTGTTCCAAAGAAGAGATCATTGGCATGACGGTTAAGTGATGCGAATTGTTTACTAAGATTATCAGGAAGGTTATGTGCTTTTATGGCAATTACCTGCAATAGTGAAATGATTGAGGCGAGGTGATTACCCAGTTCATCATGAAAATCTTTAGCCAATTCCCTTCGCATTTGTCTATTCTGCTGTTCCACCAATGCTTGTACCTGCATGGCTCTTGATATCCGAAAGCGAACCACACCCCACACTGCCAACACCAACAGTACACCTATAAAGACACGAAACCACCATGTTTGCCAAAAGGGTGTAAGGATTTGAAAAGTTAATGTTTGGCGGTCGAGCTCGAGGCCGATATCGTTGACAGCACGGACTTCAAAGTTATAATGGCCGGGAGCCAGGTTTGTGAACCGGATAGAGGTCTGTTCCATGGGATCAGACCATCTGTCAGAAAGCCCTATCAGTCGATATTGATACTTGGCATGATCGGGCATCAGTAAACTCACCGATTCAAATTCAAAATTTAGGGTTGTTACATTTGAAGGCAGTTTAATAGAAGCATTTTTAAACCAACCTGGGGATTGCACGGAATCTGGCAATCCGGAAACATGTACATTGGTTATTGATAATAATGGTATTGAACGGATTGGATAATGCTCCTGCGTATCATAGATAAAAAGTCCATCGACTGTGCCAAACCAAAGCTCTTGACTAAACGAAGGTTGAAGCACAGTTTCGTTTACCGTTTCAATTCCGAGTAAGCCATTGTTACGATTTAACCACTTTTGCGAAACAACCTTCAATTCGGGTGTATAATCGAAGATACAAATACCCCGTTGTGTGCCGCTGTAAATACGATTACCCTCAAGAAAAATAAATGTAATATGATCAACAGGTAGCAGGCGAATGGGCTTCTGATGATCAAGACGACCTCCAGGAAAAATCCACAAGCCATGTCCAAGGGTTCCAACCAACAGATTTCCGTACTTATCACTTCGTAAGCAGGTAATCAGTTGGTTATCGAATTGGTGTCCCGTTTTAATCTTTTGCGCGTCACCGTTAACAAACTCATACAATCCATTGTCGGTTCCTAACAAAAGCGATGTATCTGTTTGACAAACCTCGAAAACAAATAAATCAGTAATTATTTTCTCTATACCAGAACTTCTCACAGCATATAATGATTTCCTATCAGTGACAAATACCTGATCACCCTTTGTGCCGATAAAGAACGGTGGAGATGCATAGGCAGGTTGATCTGGAATGGGTTCGAATGTATCACCAGCTTTTATAAGAATTCCCTTTTCAACTGAAGCTAAAAGAATTTTACCATTCAACTTTGCAGCATTGCTAAAATTTCGTACTGAAGGAGGTGTTATCACTGGTCGAACAGTAAGATCAGGTCCTACTTCAAATACCCCTTTGCCAAGGGTCGTGACCCACACACTTCCGGGGTCAAACTGCTTGATATCTGTTATAAGATTTCCAAAAGTCTCAGGTGGGAACATAACTTTACGAAAAGGGCCACGCATAAATTTAAACAAGCCATAAACATTCGTGCCTGCCCAAATGATGCCCTCACGGTCTTGATAAATCTGAAATACAGGCACGGAAGTTAAACCATTTTGTGATGAGAGCCAGGTGAATTCATCTCCCTGTTTCCACAATAAACCACTTTGCATAACCAACCACAACTCACCATCGAACATATGAATTTTCTTGATGTTTGCCCGCGGCACCTCAGTACGAACAAGGTTGATATTACCATCCTCTATATGATATGTGATCAATCCACGGGAAGTACCTGCCAATAATTCTGAATTGGAAATGGGCAGGATGGTTCGGGTGGTAGAATCAGGGAGGGTAATATATAAAGAGAAATTTTCACCATCGAAATGATATACATGGCCACCGGTTGTTAGTACCCAAAGTATACCCATCGAGTCATATTCCATATCACGCACACGCTTATCTGTGAACCCGGTCTCTTCCGAAAAGTACTTTCCTGAGTCACCTGAAAGCTGGTAAATGCCGCCATTGGACAGTACGGCCCACATCAGTGTATCATGTGCGAGTAATTTTTTTACCTCTTCCTGTGGAACATAGGGATGCTCGGAAATCTTTCCGTTAACCATGGTATTAAGACCGCGTGAGGTTCCAATCCACAATTTTTCAGGCGTCCAACTCAAACAATGGATGGATGTTGAAAGCAGGCCATGGCCTGTAGTGTAGTTGACAAACTTCTTCCCATCAAAACGTGAAAGACCGCCCGAAGCCGTACCAACCCACAAATATCCTGACCCATCTTGTGTAATGGCCCCCACCTGCGACTGGGGAAGACCGTGCTCTATACTGTAGTTAATAGACGAAAAGCTTTGACTTTTACAATCACCAAAAACAACGAGTGCAATTAAAGACAAAAATGTAATTTTTAACTTCATCCTCTAAATAGTGATTCAAATCATACCTTTACCGTGCAACCCGTTCAGGTGGGTTAGCTATAAGCATGTACTCATGCAGTAGTCTTCTTTTTCAGAGTTTACGCATGCCTAATGAATTAGTTTTACATAGTTTCACCTATGGCAATTCCGAGACTCTTATCCCCTTATTTCCATCATAAATCATTGCCTCAATTTCACCTTGACTGTTTTTAGTAAATTCAACATTTGACCAAAAGTCTCTATGAATAAATTTATTGAATTGCTTTTTTCCTTCATCTATCGGGATCAATGCACCCCAAGTGCATGATAAATTACCATCTTTAAAACTAACTTCCATCTCATAGTCTTTGACATAAAACTTATCATCAAATTTATATTTGCCGATGAATCGAGCTGCATCTGCAGGGCTTAATTTTGCCGTTGTAATGTTAGTTTTTGCAAATGACTTTTTTAATACCAAGGCTGCTAATTGCTTTCCGATTTCCGGAGGTAACGATATGTAGTTGTTTGAAAGAACTATAACAACCAATTTGTCATGTGGGTAAATAGCAAAATACGAAGAAAACCCTGGCGACCGGCCATTCATTTGAAATCGACTTCTGCCTAAATGTTCTCTGATAAACCATGCATACCCTACATTACTACCATAGTCTGCAAATATTTTTTTCCACGATTCCTTTGTTAAGAGTGAATTGCCCAAAATGGCTTTTGCGAATTTATTCAGATCTTCTATTGTAGAATAAATTGAACCATGCCCTGTTTTGGAAGTCCAGTTAATTTGAAATGCATTTTCTACATCGTAATGTCCAACTGCTGAATAACCCACCGCCAGGTTAGTGACGATTTCCTTTTCTCCAATTGAATGACCGGTATTTGTCATCCCCAAAGGATCAAAAATGGTCTCTTTCAAATACGTACCAAATGGCTTACCGGTAACTTTCTCAATAATATAAGCCAAAATAATATAGTCAGAACGTCCATGATTGTATTTACTGTCAGGGATGAAAAGCAATGAATCTTCTTTGATATAATTAATGAGTTTTTCACACGTGTGAGGGTGCTTTGTAATACTATCATAGTCTACTTTTTTGTTAATACCAATTGCTGGAATACCAGACCTTTGACTCAGAAGGTTATGTAAAGTCAAGCGATATCCCTGCTTATAGTCAGGCAGGTACTTTGATAAATGGTCCCCCAATGATATTTTTTCTTCTTCCACTAATTTCATGATAGCCGCAGAAGTAAAAATCATGGAGACAGAGGCTAAGTAAAACTTTGTTTGCTTGCTATTGGACAGACTATATGACTTATTCATTTGACCAAATGCATTTGAATACAAGGTTCTTCCATACTGTGCAATTAAAACACTTCCACTAAAGTTGTTTGTAACAACATAAGGTTTAATTAACTTATCTATCTCGGATTTTTGGGCGTAAACCGATAAGGCAAAAAATATAGATAGTCCGATGATGTACGTTATCATTTTCATCTTGTTAGATATTTGAGGCAAAATTCAAAAGTTAGGAAGTGGGGAGCAGGTTCAGGGAAAGGAAAAAATGCAAAATTCAAACTTCAGAACTCTGCATACAATACTACAATTTGTAGTAATTAAGTATTTCTAAAATCTGTGATTTTTGCTCTTCTTTCTGGCAAAACTCAATACAACAGCATATTTACAGTCATATGGTACCGCATAATGCAGTATCACATTAATACAAAACTCACTAAAACAACTACTACCAGCTATCCAATATTATAATTTCTTTCATCGATTCTGCGCCTAATGTCAGGCTTTTTAGAAAGAAACCAAAAGGAAGTATCATCACCTGGTTGGTATGTAGTAAATACTTCCTTCGATTTAGTTGACACAAAAAATATAACACCTTGCCCTAAAACCAAAAGAGGCTGCCCTTTTGAGACAGCCTCCTTATTTAATAAAATTCGTTAATCAACATCACTAATATTGATAACCGCTTCTTTTAAATAAATAGTTGCTCCTTCAACTCCACGGCCAACAACAAATTCCTTTCCATCGGCATTTATAGCACTGACGAGTGTAATGGTCAGGGTTTTGTTACCATCAACTACTCCATCTGTTATTGGGTCAATACCCAAGTTAACAAAATCAAAGTCAGCCAATCCACCGGGTGTTTTATTGCGCTTAATAACAATAGTACCACCGGTTGCAGATGCTGTTCCTCCAGGTGCGGTAACCGTAAAATCGGTTCCAAAAACTGCACTTCCTGTAAAAGAATAGGTTACCGTAATATCAGATAAAGAGCCAGCAGGACATTCAATCCGCAGGTTTTGTATAGCCGATGTCTCCGAAACATTTCTAACGATTGGTGTTACGGCACCACCTGCATTCGCAAAAGCGACATAACTATCAATAGGTACTAACTTAAAGCCTAAGTCATCAATATCAAAGTCAGTACAAGATGCAAGTAGACTTATGCTTAAAATAAATAATGATATCTTTTTCATGATTTTAACGAGTTTAATTTTCAAACCACATTGGTACATCCGTCAATTGCTGAATTGGATTGTTTGGATTAGCTGAAACCTCTGTTGGTGACCATTGCAGACGCTTAAGCATTGTTGTTATTGTAGAGCCAGGTGCCGCCTGAATGTCAGGAATTTTAGTTCTTCTAACATGCGTCCATGCTTCAATAGGCATCCAAAATGTTTGCAAGTATTGCTCTTCACCAATTGCCTGCAATTGTTCATTCTGCGTTAATCCAGTGATATCTGGTAAACTATTAACATAGTTAGAAATTTCAGTCGGTGTTAAGGTCTTCTGAGCACCCGGTATTGCACCACCCCACCATTGTAAGGACAGCGTTACGCCCTGACGATATAAATCATTCACATTACCTGCAATAACACCCTTAGCAGCTAATTCAGCACGATACAGGGTAACCTCAGCAGGCAAAAACCAAGCATCAGGTAGATTTCCTCTAATAACATTATTTGAAATTCGAGCTTTTGTAGCATTAGGAAATATACCGATATCACTAGCTTCATAATTACCGTTTGTACCATCAACGCACCACAACTCAAGACGCGGATCTCCTTCTAAGAGATCTCGAATTACCGGTGAGGGACCACAATAGTTCGTGGTTTCATTTGATCCGGTACCAAAGGCTGTAACAAGTTGTAACCACGCATTAACATTACCTGCTGTTCCGGAATACTTTAACATTGCTGCATGAGCATTTGTCTCTATCAAAGGTTGCCCTAACGTGGCAGCAATTTCAGTATCCACTGATGTATCCTTATTGCGAATCATCATTAAAACACGAAGCTTTAATGAATTGGCAAATCTACGCCATAGGGTCATGTCTCCATTATAAATCAAGTCCCCTGTTAATAAAGCATTCCCAGTAGCAGGCATTGCGTCAATTAACGCCATTGCTTCATCACATAAATCAACTATGCCATTCAAAATTGTCTCCTGATCGTCAAACTCAGGTGATGGAAATTGAGCACCATTCATAGCTTGGGTAAAGGGTGCTGATTCCCAGCAGGCTGTTATGTCATAAAAAACAAGCGCTCTTAATGTAATAGCTACTGCGGCAATATTATTATTAGTTACTCCCTTGGCCTTTGCTTCATTTTCAACCAGCACTAAATTCTTTATCGCTTGTGGATAGAGCATACCCCAAAAATTACCAGAAAGAAATCCACCAGCAGCATTACCACCGCCTTTTGGACTATTAAAAATATTTGAAATATGCTGCCAAACATCCATCATTCGCAAACCAATCTCTGTAGTCTTCCGATTACTGTACTGTACAATTACGAAGGGTAACACTACATTAGGATCAGCTGAAGATGCTGTTAACGGATTAGTATTTATATCCAATTGATCGCTACAAGAAATGGGAATAGTTAAAATAACAACCATTGCCATCACAACTATAAAATACTTAGTCATACTTTTCATACAGTGTATCTTTTAAAGCGTAATTCTTAAGTTAAAACCAATACTTCTGGTAGAAGGAACCGAATTTCTTTCTACACCGAGTCCATCAGCACCAGCACCAAAAAGTGTAGCTTCCGGATCAATATGTGGCACCTTAGAGTAAAGTAATGCCAGATTACGAGCTTCTATCCCAACCTGAATTCCCTTAACAAAAGTGTTTCCAATCAAGCTTTTTGGAAAGCTGTATGACAATCCAAGCTCACGAAATTTTACGAAGGAGGCATCAAAAATCTGAGATTCGGCTGCACCACCAGGTGTTAAACCTTGCCAGAAAGTTTGCGTAGTCCTTACTGGAATATCATTATCTCGGAATGTACCGTCTCCATTAGCTAATACACCAGCTGTAATAATGTAAGAACCTTCACGATTTATAGCTGTTTCAGTCGAATTTCCATTGCTCCACAGGGTTCCAGCTGTAGTCGAGCTAATAAGACCACCACTTCTCCAATCTATTGTTGTTGATAGTGTAAAGCCTTTGAACGAGAAATTATTGATAAAACCCATTGTAAAGTCAGGCAATACAGAGCCAAATGTTTTCAATGGTCCAGCTTGTGGCAAACCATCTTGTGGATTGATGATGATTCTACCGGAGGTTTCATCTCTTAAATAAGACGTACCAAATAATTGATACTCCTTACCCGGAACGGCAACCACCTGGATATTATTGAATTCACTTGCTATAAGAAAACGATCCAAACCAGGTGCAAGCCTTTCAACTTTTGATTCGGCATGTGAAAAATTGACAATTGAATTCCACGAAAAATTAGATGTTTTCACAACAGATGCATCCAAGGAAATTTCAACCCCTGAAGTTACTACTTCACCTGCATTCAGTACTCTTGCCGAAAATCCTGTTGATGGGGGAATTGTTAATGAAATAATTTGATCTGTGTTGCTCGAATAGAAATAGGCTGCATCCAGTACTATACGACTATTAAAGAATTGCAATTCTGTACCAAATTCATAGTTGGTAGTCTTCTCTGGCAATAATGCAGATCCGGCAGGCAATGTATTTGCTGCACCAAATCCTAAACGGCCGGCAAATGGAAAGTTTACATTTAGACTATACTGACCTGTAGCTTGCGAAACAGGGAAGAATTGAAAATCAAGTTGATAAGGACCAGTATCATTACCAACTTGTGCTCCACTGATTCTTAGTTTTGCATAGTTCAACACATTGCTTTTAATGTCAAGTGCATCGGTTAAAACAACGGCTAAACTCGCTGATGGATAAAAATAGGAACGATTATCAACTGGAAGAGTTGAAGACCAGTCATTACGTGCAGTTAGAGAAAGAGTAGCCCAATTTTTGTAACTCAGTGAAGCCTCTCCAAATACACCAAGCAACACCTGCTCAGCAAAGCCACGTGTTGGGGTATTTACAGAAGCATTAGCTGGATTAAATAACTCTGGAACCGCTAAATTTTGTGAAAAAAGAGTTTCCGAACTAAAATGACGCTTATTATAATTGAAACCACCCAGTAATTTTAGATTAAATTCTTGATTAAGGTCTTTAAAATAAGTTCCAATAATATCTACGTTTGCTTGGGTTCGCTTGATTTTGTCAATCAGAAAATCACCTGTGGCCCTTGATCGAGTTCCTACTCGGTTAGTAATCAATCGATTATCATTATCAAAATCATAACCCACCCGAGCCGTAAAACTCAAAGATTGAATAGGGTTGTACGTTGTTTCAAAATTTGCCAAGAAGCGTTCATCATCTCGCTCATTTTTATTTTCGTGTTGAATCCAAAATGGATTATTATCCGTTGGTCCCGCAGTTCCTAACTGATTACCGTTAGCATCAATCCATGGTTTGTAATTATTGTAGTTTGTTGATCTCACAAAACTTGTAACCCCAAAAATATTTGGATCATTTGCACCCTGAACCCCAGTTCCTTGCGATTGTGTATTTATATACTGCAACCCAAAACGCGACTTCAATTTCTCGCTATGTTTCATACCTGCATTGAAGCTTGCAGTCAATCGGTCTAGCGCAGCATTAGGCAATATACCGGTTTGATTCAAAGATGATACACTTAATCGATAATCGCCTTTTTCGTTTCCATCTGAAAAAGAAATATTATTTATCAGGCTCTTACCTTGTCTGTAAAAATCATTGATGTTATCTGGATAAGCTTGGAGCGGAACTACATTTCCTGTTAGTGATTCTGTTACCAATTGGCCTTCAATCCGTTCGCCCCAACTACTCGCAACAAAAGATGAATCATACTTGAAGAATGAACCTCCAGCATATTGGTTTTGATAATCAGGTGTTCTGAAAAGATTATCAAATCGCAAAGATGAATTAAACGTCACAGTGGCTTTTCCTTGGGATGCTTTTCCCTTCTTTGTCGTCACTAAAATAACACCGGCAGCCGCCCGTGATCCATACAGCGCAGTAGCTGCTGCACCCTTCAATACGGTTATAGATTCTACATCATCAGGGTTTATAACCGAAGCGCCATTTGCAAAATCACGGTTACCAGTAATGCGGTTGTTTTGAGTACTTGTGTTATCATGTGCATTATTAATAGGAACACCATCTAAAACCCACAGAGGATCGTTTCTTCCACTCAATGAGGTAATACCGCGAACTAAAATCTTTGTGGAGCCGCCCAGGTTTCCAGAACTTTGGGTAATTGTCACACCTGTAACTTTTCCTTGCAACTGATTGAGAATGTTAGATTCCCGTGCCACTAACAAATCCTCAGACTTTACACCTGAAACAGCATACCCAAGTTCTCGTGATTGACGCTCAATGCCTAAAGCAGTCACTACTACTTCGGTAAGCTGGGTTGCATCAGATATCATCGAAACATCAACAACAGTTCTTTCTCCAATCTCAGCCTCAGTAGTTTGAAGACCAATAAAAGAAAATAATAAGGATCCGCCTGGTGTGGGAATCGAAAGAGCATACCGGCCGTCAGAATCAGTTGCGGTACCAATAGTTGTACCCTTAAGTAAAACGTTTACACCCGGTAATGGCGAACCATCATCCGCAGCCGTCACTCGGCCTGAGATTCTGGTGCCCTGAGAATAGGCAATCACAGCATACAATACGTAAGCTGCTGTACACAAAATTCGTAGTAGTTTACTCATAGAATTAATTTTAGTTTATTAATAATCCAAAAGTCAAAAGTCAAATCTTGAGTCGTGTACTACAGTTTGTGGTATTCTTGTATTGGAATTCTGACCCCTTCAGTTAGCAACTTTCCTGACATGAATCATTGCAAAGTGTCGGAATCAACATGCGGATTCATCTTCTGAGCTATTTCCGTTAGTGGAAACTGAGACCTCCCTTTTTGTTGCTCATTCGTTGGTATTTTAAATGCAACATATTGTTCTACTGAGTTGATGATGAATACATAATCTTTAAGAAAGCCCATTCCTATGGAAAGCATCTCCTCTTTATCCGTTGGAATTACGGAAAACAAAAAACCTGAAGCCATGTGAACCTGACTAATCCAGAACGCCTCCCCGGATGCCTCCACACCTTTTATATATCCACAAAGCCCCCTGGCCATTATTTCACAATGACTTGAATCAATCTGTTGGGACTTCAAGAGCACACCAAGTTGAGAGCCCGTATCAATCAATAGTGGCAGCACATTACTTGTATGGCGTGTTGCTTCAATCTGACCTGATACAATCGGTAACACCTCTTCTTTGTTTAGATCCAGCTTAGTAAATCCATCAGGAATTGAATTGCCCTCCGGATGACGAAATGTTACGGTTGACATTATGGGATTAACTTCAATTTCAAACCAGCGCAACAAGTCGTAACCAATAACACCATCAATTCCTGGCATTTCATTGACAAACGCCCGGCTTGGTACCACAACAATCACAACACCGCTCCCCTTAAGACCATTAAATTTTAATTCATTACCCAGGGAGATTTTACCCATAAGGGGCGAACCGTTACCTAAGCCGGAAAAAGAGATCGTTTTTGATGTGAATGGATTCACCTCTCGCTGAAATTTTTTACCAAAGAGAATTGTATTTCGGAATCCGGTATCCAAAATAAGGTTAACGCTAACAGAATTATTGAGTTGAGCAGATAGAACGATCAACTCATTGAACTTTCTATATATAAATGTCACTTCACAAGCACCATCTTCAATAGCAAACCGTTTATCGCCTAACGGATTGGCCGTGCTAACATGAACAGCAACCACCAACCCAACGAGTGTCAAAAAACTGCGAATCTTCATCATTCAGAATCAACGCGATGTGATCCGTTGAGTTATCGCACAAACTGGGTGATTTTTTACCAAGATGAAGAACACAAAATAAAAAGCCAGCCCTTCCTGGAAAGGCTGGCTAGTTGACTGAATTGCTTCATGTCTTGTCTTCGTAAAGAAGAGACTTCTACTTACTGGCAAAAGTATGGCGCAAGCAGTAAGTCCGCATCGCACAAAATGGATGATTTTCAGGTCGATTAACTACTCGCCAACCAATTAATATCATACATCATTTGACTCAAAAGGGCTTAGAAAAAATTTCTCAGTAAAAATATCTCCACGGGACTCTATAAAAGTTGTGACTCCGGGGTTGGATATTGAAAATAGTTTCTAAGGTTTTTCGGATCCACCTTTAGGAATTGTATTTTTACTTTCAGAAAAAGTATATAACAATTTCCTGTCTTAAAATTCAAAAAGTAGTAACTATCATTTCCTTTACAATAAGAGTAACTCCTGTAAATTTGCATTCTCCCATAGTACGGCACCAACACATTAATTTGGCTTAAATAAATAATTAGTAATCACTTATAATGACAATAGCTACAAAAAAGGGAACCTTCCTTTCTTTACATTGCTATAGCCATTGACATGAACAACAACAGCGCCATAATAATAAGAACCGAAACCAATCCCATAATAGCTCTCTTTTCCATTGTTCTATGATTAATGCAGAAAGTTAGATGGCTTAATACACCACAACTTTTGCCCTATAGGAGATACTCCTAGTTTTCTTTCATAAACATTGGTTCTCGATGGTCAGCATGAGAACAGATGACGTTAACCTGGGAGTAAAGTCAGTTAGGTAACTGCCGCCACCAGCATAACGCCCAGCAGCACCAGTATAATAAAACAACTGATAACGATAAACCAAACAATTTGACGTCCCATCAGACCGATATTTAGTGAACAAACTGGGGCAAACTATGCTTTTGATTGAAAAAGTTTCAGGCTCATAGGAGATATTCCTATCTAAAATGAAAAGGGCCGGGCCTTGCGGCACCGGCCCGGCCTAAAGGCCCAAACAAAAAGATTATAAGGAGGCAAGCGCTGAGCCGCTTTCCATATTTTTTTTCTTTTTCCGCTGCAAGAACAGATCGTCCATGGATATTTTGTACAGGTCAACGTTGTGTACATTAACCTGCCTGGAGAATGTAGCTACCCCCCCACAGGAAGAGATGCTGAAAAATTCATCGTCTAGTGTACTATTAACTGCGGGACCCAGGTTTTCCGGCTCACTCCAGTTGGTCCAGGAGTCATCGAGCCTGCGCGTTACAAAGATGTCATAACCACCATAACCGTTGTGCCCTTTTGAGGCGAAGTACAAGGTCTTCAGGTCATCGGCAAGAAACGGTGATGATTCTTCGTATTCCGTATTGATAACACCGCCCATGTTGACCGGTATAGTGCCGGATGTACCGTTCCAGAAGCTTACGTATAAGTCCCGCTCGCCATATGTGTCAGCACGCTGCACCGATGAGATGATTACGCCACTTTTCAGTGATACATAGCGGTTATCATGTGGTGACATGTTATAGTCGTCTTGGATGCTTATGGTTATGGGTTGTGACCATTGACCACGTTTATTCACACTATAGGAAAGTCCGGCTTTCATTTTTCCATTT
Organism: Flammeovirgaceae bacterium UBA2366; assembly: GCA_002344065.1. Classification (GTDB taxonomy): domain Bacteria; phylum Bacteroidota; class Bacteroidia; order Cytophagales; family Cyclobacteriaceae; genus UBA2336. The sequence continues at coordinate 194,788 of DDTK01000015.1, read as the reverse complement.
TTGAGGTACCGGTTGCCCAGGATAATGGTGTCACCCGATGTGCTCACATTATTTACAAAATTGGGACCGGCTGTATTTAATTGACCTGGCATACGGATTGGTTCTGACCATTCCTGAGTCAGGGTGTCATACGCAGCGTACCATATATCCTCCTGATCGGTCATGCCGCCTGTGTTGAGCGGATGGTTCACACGGCTAAAATAAAGTCGGTTGCCACAGGGCGCCAAAGTGGGCTTAATCTCATGATAAGCACTGTTGATGGAAGCCTGCAATGGTGTGGCCTCTACCTGAAGGTTTATGCCTTGTACATGACGGATTTTGTTTCCGGCATTTTTAACCCGGCTAGCAGGATTGCTATCCGTATAGTTCACGGAACTGTATGCGGACTGAGCGAAGCAGGAATAAATTCCTGTTGTTAAAAAGACCAAACCTACCAGTAAGGCGTTGATCGCACGTTCTTTAATTCGAATGCTGAGTGTCATATTTCTTTTTTGTTTGTTTTTGATGATGCAAAGGTGGCGTGGATTTCTGCGTCAGAAATCAGGGATTACCTGATTTGAAGAAAATCAGGGACAAATCCCTTCACCCAGATAGAATAAGCAGGTTGTACGACTTTCAACAGCAAAATCAGAATAGATCCTTAGTCTATAGCAGAAATTTTTCCTCGTGGTTAGCCCTGAGGAATCGGGGTAAACCCTGATGAGAATGATCAATGAGCAATTGATCATGAACTATTAACACCTTTGTCAAAAGTTTTGGACGTCAATGATCTTATTCTTTATTGCGTACCGGACTACCTCGGCAGTATTCTTAAGACCAAGTTTCTGGAGGATGTTGGTCTTGTGGGTTTCCACCGTTTTAATACTAATGAATAATTCTTCTGCCAGTTCTTTATTTGATTTACCGAGAGCAATCAGTTGAAGCACTTCATATTCACGGGCGGTGAGGTTGTTGGGAAGGGATTTTGCCGGAGCCTTTACTTTTTCTTTTTGAAAGAAATCTTCAAATACCAATTTCATAATGGCATCATTAAAATACCTGCCCCCAGCAGACGTTACCCGAATGGCCTCGATCAACGTACCGGAGTCAACATCTTTTGGTAAATAGCCATCCACACCGGATTGAATGCTGGCCGACACGTATGTTTTGCTTATTTCGGCACTCAGCATCACTACTTTAATATCGGGGTAATTCTCCTTAATCCATCTTGTTGCTTCAATACCCGTCATACCACTCATCATGATATCCATCAGGATAACATCGGGTTTTTGCTCGTTGACGCTGTTGATGGCATCTTCTCCGCTGGCCACGGAGGCAATCACCTCCAGGTCATCGAACTGCTCCAACATGGATTGCACACCTTGTCGAATCAGTGCGTGGTCATCAACCAACAGCACTTTTGTTATGGATTTTACATTCATACAATATTGGGTAGTCGTATTAACACCCGGGTTCCTGCTTCCGGCTGGCTTTTAATATCAATCTCTCCGTGCAATAAGGACACGGCCCTGCTAACAATCGATAATCCAAGGCCGGTGCCGGGAATATCGGCAACCTGCTCTCCACGCGAGAACGGCTCAAAAACTTTTTCCAATTCGCGTCTATTCATTCCAATTCCTTGATCTACTACGGTTATCTCCAGGCAATCCACAGTATTTTTTAGCAAAACAGCTACAGACTCCCCGCCCGGAGAGAATTTAATTGCATTAGTTAAAAGATTCGTTACAATGCTTCGGAGCAGTTTCTCATCGCTACAATGCATTTCAGAATTACCCTCCCAGGTAATCAAAAGCTTGTGCGTACTGTTAGATGCTCCACAAACTTCTTTACACAATTTTTCAACAAAACTCCTAATAGCTACTGGCGCTCTGTTCAATTTTATTTTACTGGGCTCCTGTTTGTTATAACTCAGAAAATCATCTAATAAATACAACATATGATCCACCTGTTTGCCCATCATGCTTATCCGTGGTCGCACGTCATTATTGATTTGCGAATCCTCAAGTTTTTGAATATTAAATTTCAGGGTATTAAGCGGGGTGCGAAATTCATGAGACGCCATAGAAACGAACCTGCTTTTCAGTTCCACTGCAGCTTGTTCACGTTTTAATACATCCTGAAGTTGCTTTGTTCTCAGTTGCACCTGTTGTTCCAATGACTTTCTGTATGCAGTTAACTCTGTTATATCCTGAGCAACCAATATAATACCTATAATTTCTTTGGTAGTGGAGTAGCGCGGAGAAAGACTTGTTAATACCTGAACTGATTCTCCCATTTTCCCCTTTAAGGGCAAATCACATTGCTTTATCTCTTCGTTTGCCAAGGCACGCTGAAGCGCTTCCCGGAATAAATTTTTAGCTTCGGTTGATATCAGGAGGTCACCAAATTTTCTTGCATAAACATCATTCTTTTCATATCCGGTAATTTGTGTGCAACAGGCATTCCAACTCGTAACATAACCTCGTGTATCCAGCCCAATTACCATGGCATTGGCGGCCTCGATCAAGTATTGTGTATTCTCAATATTGTTCACCAGTTTTTTTTCGAAGACCTTTTGCTGTGTTACATCGCGAATAAACATCAGCACCTGCTCTACCGTATCTTTGTTTAGTATAGGAATGTACGAAAACTCCAGATACAACGTGGCGTGGTCATCGAGGACATACTCAGCAAACGACCGCTCTGGCTTCTTCTTTAAAGTAATATTTCGATAAACTTCACGAACAATTTCCTTACGCGGTTCTGCCAAGCAATGCTCGACAAGCTTGTCTTTGCTTAAGGGTTGAATCAATACACGATGACTTAGATCAAAGGCTTTCTTATTAAACAGGAGTATCTTTCCATGGCTATCGGTGACCACCAAGGCATCCTCCATATGATTGATGATGGGCATCAAGAAGTCCATACTCCGCTATTTGGTCAATAGGTTATTGGGTATAGTTATTCGCACCAATGTTTCAACTCCATGCTGCGATTGTATTATGATATTGCCCTTAAGCTTATCTACAGCCTCTTTAACAATATACAATCCAAGGCCTGCTCCTTTGCTTATTTCTGATGCCCTGTAAAACATACCAAACACTCGACCTATTTGATCCTTCGGAATTCCAATTCCGTTATCGCGGATGATCAAGGTAAGATGAGCCGGGGTTACAGTAGCTTTAATTTGTACAACAGATTGATCCTTATAACGATCTGCATACTTAATGGCATTAGAAATCAGATTATTCAAGACAACAGCCAGCCTGTACTCATCCGTATACAAGGCCGTATGTCCATAGACATCAGTTTGAAAGGATATGTCTTCAAAACCTTCGATATACTTGAGTTGATCAATTATTTTGGTAACCAGGTCTTCCACATCTACTTCAGTAATGATCAGTTCACCGCGCGCATTGCGGGAATAATTAAGAATACCCTGAAGGGTTTCATCTAATTTTTTTACACTGTTTTCGATCATGCTAACGTAACTATAGATAGTCTCCGCAGGCAATGTTTTATCCAGCTTCAGAATATTAATCAAACCCAAAACAGAGGAAAGCGGGGAGCGGAGATCGTGTGAAACACTGTAAACAAAGGCATCTAACTCATGATTGATCTTGATGAGTTCTTCATTCTGTTTGCGTAGCATTTCTTCCTGCGTTTGACGGTTGCTCTCATTACGATGTTGCCGAAGTGCGTACCGGATAGCCAGCGGTAATCTCGACAAGTTTGATTTGAGCACATAGTCATCCGCTCCGCGTTTCAGGCAATTAACGGCAAATTCTTCCGACACCGTTCCGGTAACAAGAATAAAGGGGATATTCAACTTTTTTGCTATGCACAAGCGAAGCGCCTCAATCGAATTAAACTGAGGCAAGGCATGGTCGGACAATATTACATCAGGTTTAAATTCTTCAAGGGCTTTTTCAAATTCTTCCCGCGTATCTACCCTCAGCCGCACAAATGCCACACGTTCTTTTTGCAAGGCGCGGTCAATCAAACCCGCATCGTCTTCCTGATCTTCCAGCATTAATATCCTCAATTCATTTTCCATAGCTTAATCGGGTGTAGGTGTTTGATTCAGGATCAGCCAGAAAAGTCCCAGGTCGGCCACGGCTTTAATAAATTGATCGAAGTCAACGGGCTTAACCACATAGGCGTTAACCCCGAGGTTATACGATTCAACTATATCACGATCTTCACGTGAAGAGGTCAGTACAACAACAGGAATACTCCTTTTTTCCGGGTCACTTTTAATTTTCCGAAGCACTTCAATACCATCAACGCGAGGCATTTTGAGATCAAGCAAAATCAGCCGGGGTGTAGCATTGGCATCATCATAGAGGAAATCCAATGCTTCTTGACCATCATCAAGATGGCGCAGGTAATTGGCAAGATTATGTTTTTTCAGTGTGCGGATAGTGAGGGCAGCGTCATCCGGATTATCTTCCACCAACAGTATTTCTACTTTTTCCTTTTCAATTCGATTCATGATTGTGGTAATTTAAAATAAAAGGTAGCTCCCTTATTTACTTCAGCTTCTGCCCATACCTGTCCGTTGTGCCTGTCGATGATGCGTTTTACCAGTGCAAGCCCTACACCTGTTCCTTCAAACTCATTCATTTTATGCAAGCGTTGAAAAACGCCAAAGAGTTTTGCGGCATATTTCATATCAAACCCGGCCCCATTATCCCGCACGTAGTAGGTTACCCACTGCGAATCCGATAGGCAGCCGATCTCAACCCTGGGAGATTCATGTTTGCCCGAATATTTAATAGCGTTATCAATAAGGTTAAACCATACCTGACGAAGCATATTTTTATCGCCAAGGGTAGCTTCCAGTTTTAAGCAATTGAATTCAATATTTGTGTCTTTAGAAACCCGTTCTTCTATTACCTGATCTACCAGCTCCTGCACATTCACTTTGTCCCGGAACACTTCTCGCCTGCTCATTCTTGAAAATTCAAGCAGGTCATCAATGAGTGTGCCCATCTTGCTGGCGTTTCTTATAATGGTATCCAATGTTTGAATAGCCTCTGGACTTAATTCGGCAACAAAATCTTCCTTTAATATTTGTGCGTATCCATGGATGGACCGCAATGGTGCACGCAGATCGTGCGATACTGAATAGGTGAAGGATTCGAGCTCTTTGTTCAGCTTAGTGATCTTTTCCTTTGCTTCCCGATTTGCTGTAACATCCCTGATCGCTGCAATGACCAACAATTCATCATCAAGTTTTAACGGACTTAAACTAATCTCTGCAGCAAACGAACCTCCATTGGCACGAAGTGCCATTAGATTGATCCCTTCACCCATGGGTCTTCTTTGGGGTGATTCAAAAAATGAACTCCTGTGCTTTACATGGGCATTACGAAATTCCTCAGGAACGAGAACTTCAATTGACTGACCTATCATATCAGCTCGGGCATATCCGAATAGTTTTTCAGCCTGATGATTGGCCAACTGAATTTTACCCTGCTGCCCAACGATAAGCATAGCGTCTGGGGATGATTCCAGCACACTTCTGAATTTTGTCTCATTTTTGACACGCTCGGTGTTATCGAAGACGGTGGTCCGGGATTGAAGAAATTGTCCTTGTTCATCAAACACCGCCATCGAGTTAACTACCACCGGAAACTCACTTCCATCCTTTCTGAGGAAATTGAATTCAAGGCCATTAACAATACCCTCACGTTTATATTTTTCAAAATCTTTCTCAAACGATTCAAGAAATATTTCCCTGCTCTGGTGAGTAAGTAAATCCTCAAATTTTAGTTTACCAATAACTTCCTCCCGCTGATATCCAAGCCAATTTAGAAGTGTCTGGTTGATTGCACTCAGGTAAATATCTTGCCTAACGGAAAGATACCCGCATGGGGCATGGTCATAAAGTTCCTGTACCTCCACAATCTTTTCCCGTAGTTTAGCCTCCGTTTGAATACGATATTTTAATTGGGTATTGATTGTATAAAAAAGTGCCCCTATGATAATCACCATACCAAAGGCCAACGCTGTAAATGTGTATTGCATGGTGGCAAGTCGTGTGTCGCTAAGGTTTTGCAACTGACCAATTTCCAATTCTGTGTACTGTTGAATTTGTTCAATGGTATACCGTATAGAATCAGTAATTTCCATGCCTTTACCTTCAACTATTAGTTGGCGCGCGCCCTCGAAGCCTTCTGCTCTTGCGGTGATGATCCGTTGCGCATGTTCAATTCTATCCTCAATCAACATACTCAACCGCTTTGCTTTTGAAACCATTGAGGGTGAATATTGAAGTTGGGTTTCCAACAAAGCTACCTGTGCCCGCAAGGGGCTAATCGCCTGATTATAGGGTTGCAGGTAGCGCTGGTCAAAAGTAAGCACGTAGCCACGTTGCCCTGTTTCGATGTCTATTACATCCTTCAGTATTTGCTCACACGTTTGTTGTATGGTGGAGATCCTAAGCCTTTTTTCAGTAACCTCAATCAGTTGACTGATACTGAAATAAGAAAAAAGCCCTAGCACTATCAACAAGATAAAGGCGGACAGAAACCCAAGCGTAACACGATATTTTGTATGAACTGGCACGATTGCTTACAACGCATTTTAGCGTTCCTATGGAAAGTGGCCCTTTTGACTTAAAAGCATGTGCCGGTATGGGAGAAAGTCCTATTGAATTTATTTTTTCTTCCATTTTACTGGAATCAATGCCCAATTGACTTATGTCGATTTAAAAAATCAGCGGTTACTTAAAGGACAATATCCATACTGCACGGCAAACCTGAACAACCCTACATTTGACTTAGTCTGGGTTTTGGCCAAGATGTTCGCCCGGTGATTGAAGAAGGTTTTTTCACTAATTTGTAGGCGGGAGCTTATTTCGTTAGGAGAAAATTCCCGGCAAATCAGCATAAGCACTTCCAATTCTCTTTCGGTCAATGGTGACGCCTTACGCGTAAGCACTTTTATACTTTTCCCTTTCATGATTAAACTTTTCATGGGATAAAATTATTGCCAGGGCATTCATCGCTTTTGACCCTATAGGAATAATTCCTATAAAATTTTAACCACTCGGGCAAAACCTGAAAATCGATTGTCAGTTGTTTTAAGTAAGGATGTCTCAACGGGGTCTTCTGATTACAGGCTAGCTCAACACGATATGCTTTTACTGATGCCGTTCAATTGGCAGAATACTTAACCCAGCTCATATAACCCGCGTTGCACCGCGAAGCGGAGCAACCCTACATTTGACCGGCTACGGGTTTTGGTGAGGATATTAGCCCGGTGATTGAAAAAAGTTTTCTCACTGATTTGAAGACGTTCACTGATTTCAGCAGGGGTTAGCTCCTGACAAATAAGCAAGAGGATTTCCAGTTCGCGGGTTGATAATTTTGACGTTGTTTCCTGAGAACCTGAGGAAACATTCTTTCTCATAGCGCTCTCAACAAGATCATTCTTGTAGAAATCTTTATCGATAATGGAGTAAAGCGCCCGTTCAACTTCATTAGGTTCTGCCGATTTGCTGAGGAACCCATGAATACCAATATCCATAAGTTTATGAATAAAAACCGCTTCGGTGTGCATCGTCAAAATAAGGATTTTCACTTCTGGAAAATTATCAACCAGGTGTTTTGAAGTTTCAACGCCTCCCATAACCGGCATTTCAACGTCCAGGATAACAGCATCGGGTGGCACTGTTTCCGTCAGGCTTATTAGTTCCTTCCCGTTAGCAGCATCTTTCACCTGGTTAACTCGCTGAAATGTTTTGAGCAGGCGAACCATTCCCTTTCTGACCACGGTGTGGTCATCCGCTAAATAAACGGTTAAATTGTCAGGGTTCATGCTTCAAAGGTATATCCATGGCAATTTTTAAACCCTGATAATCCGGATCGTTACCCCTGTGAAACGTTGCTTTGAGTTGTTTTATCCGTTGTTCAATGTTCCAAAGGCCAACACCTTTTCGTATCGCTGAAGGTGAAATCCCTCTTCCATTATCGGAAAATTGAATCTCAAGGTTATCTTCCTGCCAATTCAAAACGATAATCAAATGAGAAGCACCAGAGTGCTTAAAGGTATTACTGATCAGTTCCTGTAGGATTCTGAACACCTGAAGTGCACGGTCGTCATTCCAAGGTTGGGGATTGTTCTCCAACAAAGAGATTTGAATGGGCTTTCCGTCAAGCTGTTGGCAAAGCTTCTTCAATGATCCTGACAGTCCATTATAATGAAAAGCATCGGGGGTTAGTTCCCACGCAATTTTACGCACGGTTTCCACACTATCATCCAGTATTTCTATAAGTTCTTTGTAGGATTCCAGCGCTTCATCGTTGAGGTTTCCGGATTTATACACGAGCGATGCGTTGACTTTGGCCCCCCAAAGCAATGACCCCAGCGAGTCGTGTAAATCGGCACCGATACGCTTACGTTCCTGTTCCTGGCTTTCCAGCTGCAGCTGGATCATTTGACTTTGATATTCAAGTTCACGTGCCGCCCTCATCTCTCGTTCTTTAAGCATTCGCTTTTGATAGAGCAGAATGAACAGCCCCATAAAACCAACCAAAAGCAACATGCCCAATGTTCCCAGCAGAATTATCCATGTGATGTGGTGCGTTTGTACTGCTTCCATAATGCGATGGATAAAAATACATTTTTCATCACATTAAGTATATTATGAAGAACCCAGATAGCACGGTGACTTTCCAGATTGCTCTCCAACACAATATTATTGGCTAAAAACAGGAAAAGTGTACCTCCATAATAAAACAAAAAACCAAAGATAACCCATAGCATGGGCATATCTTGAATTCGCTCTACTGGTAAATCTCGAAAAAGATCATACAGATATATGAGTGAATAAAATATCATAACCAAGGCTCCACCATAGGCGGTGTACGAATTAAAAATAAACGGGGTTTGGATGAGAAAATAATTATAAACAGAAAGGCACAAGAGCAAAACAAATGGAAACTTCCAGTTTCCGCTTTTCCGTTCCAGGTAAATGAAACCGAACAAAAAAGTGAACTGCACTATGAAATAAATATTTACTATCGGCCAGGAATTAATACCATTAATGGTAAAAATGAAAGAAGCAATATCCGTCAGCCCGCCAACTATCAGCAATATAAAAAGAACGATGAATGGCTTGCTTAGGCATTTCCAATACATCGCTCCTAACGCCAGCGGGATCAAAACCGATAGTGAAGAAAAGTGAGCAAAATAAATCGGATCCACATTAATGTTAACTTATCTAAATCATGGCTACAATGGAGTTCCTCCACCTGAACAATACGATGGACAAGGGTAAGAAGCATCTGCCACCACTCCTTCATCTTTGGTTCTGCCATTTGTGCCCGGTACGATATTATTACCGTTTTCATCTACACCAACCAAAATTATTTGCCGTTCACCCGAGTCATCGAGTGCATAGTACATCCGTATGCCCATGCATCCTTCCAATGCCAAAATATCCTTTATAATTTCATATCCAAAAAAATGGGCCATAGTTCCGTCACTGTTTTTTTCCTGATAATTAGACACCCATTTCTTTGCAACTTCATAACTAATCGGGTCACCTTCCTGGCCGGTAAACCGATAGTTTGAGGCCATGCGCGCGTTGCTTGTGGCTTTGGCAACAGTCTTTTCTTTTTGGTTCATTGGTCTTTCTTCATCCATGCGCTCTTCGCATGAAACCAACAAAGCAAACACAACAACTGAAAATTGGATCAGGGCTTTGGCATTCGTTCTCATGGTTTGGTTGATTAATCTTTACAAGAGAAAAGGGACCTTCCCCTTTCGTTGTAAAGCTGAACAGTTCCTGCGTTTCAGTATGCGCTCATATAGGAGAAACTCCTATTCAAATTTGAGATGATTTCTGACGCTGTTTGGTGGTCTCATCACTTAGGTAAAGTAATGCTTTGAATGCGAGTCAGCCAGTCTTCACCTTAAGCTCAGATGCAAATTCAATCAGGACCTGGGAACCTTTTCTTTTTGAATTAAGCTAACCAAAAGCCAAATAAAAATTATGGTGCTTATTACCGTGCAAGACCCTTTTCCTATACCTGTTCAATAACCTCGGTTCCATTTTCAATTGATGCTATGTAGTGTGTTAATGGCAGATTCATTGCTGCCTCATAGGCTGGTTTAAGGGTTGCAATTAAGTTGTCTATTGCCTTCTCTTGAACAAGATTAATGGTACAACCTCCAAACCCCCCACCCATCATTCTCGCACCAATAACAGCATCATTTTCTTTCGCCCTGTCCACTAACCAGTCAAGCTCACGGCAGCTCACCGCATACATACTTCTTAATCCTTCGTGGGTCTTAAACATTTTACCCCCTAAAGATTGAATGTCACCACGTTGAAGATCAACGCATCCCTCCAGAAGTCGCTCAATCTCCTGAACTACATACCGGCCGCGCTGATCAATTAATCCATCCTTAGGCAAAACAAATTTATCCAGCATTTCTTCGGTCACATCCCGAAGAGAATTTACAGTACCGATATGTTCCTTTACCCAGGCTACTGCAGTTTCACACTCCTTCCGTCTGGTATTATACTCCGATGACGCTAATGAATGTTTTACGTTGGTATTTAGCAATAACAGCTTGATATCCTCAAGCTTGAAAGGAACGTATTCATAGGCCAGTGAACGACAATCCAGTTTTATCACATGATCCTTCTTCCCCATCATAGAAGCAAATTGATCCATAATACCGCACATCACACCAGCATACTCATGCTCGGCTTTCTGCGCCATTTTCACCATGGTAAGTCGGTCAAGGTTCGTTTGAAGCGCTTCATTTAAGGCAAACACGGAAGCACACTCAACAGCGGCCGAAGAAGACATACCTGCACCGATGGGCACATCACTAACCAGCACGGCATTGAAACCTTTTAGTTTTATGCCTCTCTTGACAAACTGAGCAGCTGAACCTAAGATGTAATTGGGCCAGCTCTTATCCCGTACGGGTTTCAGATCAGCCACCTGAACGGTAAACGACTCATTAAAATCTATTGCCCGTAAATGTATTTCATTGTCATCACGGAGTGAGATGGCAATATATGCAGCTTTGTCAATAGCGGCAGGTAATACAAAACCTTCATTATAATCGGTGTGCTCACCAATTATATTAATACGACCCGGTGATCGAACCAGCAAAGGTCTTTGCTGATATAATTCAGTAAAGGTGGTAGAGAGTTCAGAAACTATGGTCTTCACAATATCAAATGGTTTCAGGGCTTAATCAGGACAAATATAAAGTTTCATAGCAACTCAACGCACAACACATCAACATCACGCATAATTGCCCGCGGAGAACTTTTTTAGTATGTTCGATCCGGATTAAGTTCCATGTAGCTCAAACAAAAAATTTACGATGAAACTCGAAGCGATAGATCACTTACTCAAACCCTTCAACAGTTTTATCAAAAATGAATCCACTGCAGGTATATTTCTTCTGATGTGCTCCCTGGTGGCACTGGCCCTTTCGAACTCTCCGCTCAGTGATGAGTTTCACCATTTGTGGGAGTACGAATTTTCCATCAGTATTGGCAATTATGCTGTAAGCAATAATCTCCATCATTGGATTAATGATGGACTCATGGCCATGTTCTTTTTTGTTGTTGGCCTTGAGTTGAAGCGCGAAATCATGGGCGGTGAATTATCATCCATCAAAAATGCCTTGCTGCCACTAACCGCGGCAGTGGGTGGAATGGTAATTCCAGCACTTATCTATGTTTTCTTCAACTATAAAAATCCTGAGACGCTAAGCGGTTGGGGTATTCCCATGGCCACGGATATAGCGTTTGCTTTGGGTATACTTTCCTTATTAGGGAAACGCGTTCCGCTTTCAGTTAAGATATTTCTTACCGCATTAGCCATAGCCGATGACCTTGGAGCCGTATTGGTAATTGCTATATTTTATACGTCAGACATTTCGTTTCTGAACCTGGCTACCGGTGCGGTCTTCCTAATCACCCTGATGACTGCCAACTATCTTGGCATACGCAGCACACTCTTTTATGGTATTGTGGGCATTGGCGGATTGTGGCTTGCTTTTTTAATGTCGGGTGTGCATGCTACCGTTGCCGGTGTGCTGGCTGCCCTTACTATACCTGCCCGCACAAAAATTGATGAGGTTGGGTTTGCTATGCGCTTACGAAATTATGTTACAGAGTTTGAAAGCATACCCCCAAATAATGTTACTTTATTGGAACCGGAACAACTCCATGTAGTTGAGAAAATAAAAACACTTACCAAGGCTGCTACCACACCCTTGCAGCGACTGGAGCACGCCCTGCATCCCATTGTTCTATTTATTGTTATGCCCATTTTTGCTTTGGCCAACGCTGGGATTTCCCTGCAAGGAATAACACTTAATGAAATAATTACCCCGGTTAGCATGGGTGTTTTCTTTGGCTTGTTGCTTGGAAAATTTGTTGGCGTTGTAGGGGCCAGTTGGTTTGCCCTAAAAATGGGCTGGGCTGAACTACCTGGTGATATGCCCTTCAAAAATATTTATGGCATAGGCATGCTGGCGGCTGTCGGTTTTACCATGTCTCTATTCATTACCAATCTTGCCTTTCAATCACGCGATGTCATACTGCAGGCAAAAGTAGGCACACTCTCTGCTTCGCTGCTGGCAGGCGCTATCGGGTTTCTGATTCTGAAAAAGACACTACCTAAAAACGAGAATAGAAATTGAAAATATATTCTAATTTTAGGAGCAAAATTCAAAGGGTCAGTTTCCTTGCCTGATTGTGCATCTATTCTGCCTCCCTGTAAATCATTGTTAACTTAATAAGTAACGCTTATGCAAATCGCAAAAAACACCGTAGTCTCCATTCATTACACCCTTCGGGATGATCAGGGTAATGTACTGGACTCAAGTGAAGGAAAAGATCCACTGCTTTATATTCAAGGCATTGGAAACTTAATACCCGGAATGGAAGAAGGGTTAGAAGGAAAACTTAAAGGTGATAAACTGGACATTAAAGTTACACCTGAAAAAGGATATGGTACTCGTAATGATTCCCTGATTCAAAAAGTACCCCGTACTGCTTTTGGCGATCAGGAGGTGAGACCCGGCATGCAGTTTCAGGCCCAAACCAGCAATGGCGCACAAGTAGTAACGGTAACCGAGGTTGGTCTAGAAAGCGTTACCGTTGACGGAAACCACCCGCTGGCAGGCGTTGGATTAAATTTCGCGGTCGAAGTTATGGATGTACGTCAGGCTACTGAAGATGAACTATCACACGGTCATGTGCATGGTCCCGGGGGGCATCATCACTAAACAATGCACACTTGAGGCCACCTTGCGTGGCCTTTTGCTTTAGCTTTAACCAAAAAGAAAACCTTATCTACATGAAACCTCTACTTCTATTTTGTCTGTTACCGCTTGCTTTAGCCGGACAACAATTCAACCAGGAACAGTCCGCCATAAGAAAGGTAATGCACCGGCAACAAGAAGCCTGGAACCGTGCCGATATACAGGCCTTTATGGAAGGTTACTGGAATTCCGATAGCCTGAAATTTATTGGAAGAAATGGTGTGACCTACGGCTGGCAAACCACGCTGGATAATTACAAGAAAGGATACCCCACACCCGAAGCCATGGGGCAGCTTACCTTTACCATTGTTTTGCTGGACGTGCTTACTGACAACAGTGCCTTTATGATTGGTCAGTGGAAACTGAAGCGAACAAACGATGAGCCCGGTGGTTATTTCACACTTTTATGGCGAAAAATCAACAAAAAATGGGTTATTGTGGCTGATCATACCAGCTAGTTTTTTCCGGATTTCGGGATGTAATTGCAGAGAAACTTTAAATCCCGAAACATGAAACTTAAAACTATTTCCATACCTTTACCAAAGTTGATTGATCAATCTTTAGTGAAGCCCTGCATGTTTAACCGCATTTGAGTTTCCTGCGGATGAATCAGTTAAAGTTTAATTATTCACTTTATCAGTAAAAAAAAATGAACATTTATGTTGCCAACATCCCTTTTAAAGCAACGGAAGCAGAATTGAAGGGGTTATTCGAAGAGTATGGTGAAGTTAGCTCAGCTAAAATCATCATGGACAAGTTTACTCAACGCAGCCGTGGTTTTGGCTTTGTTGAGATGAGCGATGACGCTGCCGGTCGCCAAGCCATCACCTCCCTTAACGGGGCCGATTTCATGGGAAAAAATCTCGTGGTAAATGAGGCTCGTCCGCGCACCGATGCCCCTCGTGGCAACAGCCGTGGTGGCGGTGGAGGTTACAAGAAAAATTTTAATCGGGACGATTATTAATATTTTCGAATACAGCGAATTTAGCCCCGGCAAAACCGGGGCTTTTTATTTCATATCTATTCCGCTTTTCAGTTACTTTCTCCACTCTCCATCACACAAACGCCAGATGTTCAATGGATTTTTTTCTTTCAATTCATCCGGTAATAAATTATCGGGACAATTCTGAAAGGCAACCGGTCTGGCAAATCGTCTGATGGCATCCGTACCCACCGCAGTAAAGCGTGAGTCGGTGGTAGCTGGAAACGGACCTCCATGCATCATAGCCGGGCATACCTCTACACCGGTTGGTACACCGTTAATTACAATTCGTCCGGCTTTGTCGGTCATGGTTTTTATAAGTCCCTGGTAATCTTTCAATTCATGTTCTTCGCCAATCAGGGTACATGTTAATTGTCCATGCAGATTAGAAACTACAGTATGTAACTCATGCCGGTCAGCACAACGAACGATCAACGAAAACGGACCGAAAACTTCTTCCGCCAACAAAGGATTTTTCAAAAATGTGCCGGCATCCACAGAAGCCACGATTGCTTTTCCCTCACGTTTACCGCTAACACCGGTAGCTTCGGCTTCAATCCTCACACCCTTTTGATCAAGAGTCTGTCTTAATCTTTTATTGTAGTTATCAGCAATACCATCGTGCAGCATAGTTTCCGGATGTTGATCAGCTATTTGATCTACTAACTTTTTGATGAATGAAGTAAGTCCGTCATTTTCTACTGCGATGATCAATCCCGGGTTGGTACAAAACTGCCCTACTCCCATCCACATAGAAACCGATAACTTAATGGCCGTGTCCTCATAATTTTTGGTTAACGATTCGGGTAATAAAACAACCGGATTAATACTACTCATCTCTGCAAAAACAGGAATAGGCTCTGGGCGCTGATTGGCCAAATCAAACAACGCTTTGCCACCGGCCAATGAACCTGTAAATCCAACTGCTTTTGTTAGCGGATGCTTCACCAATGCCTGGCCAACTTCAAAAGCTGCCCCATACAAATGGTGAAAAATACCTCTCGGCATTCCGGTTTTTTGAATCGCCAAGGTTATGGCATCGGCCACAAGTTGAGAGGTTTTAGGATGAGCCGGATGAGCCTTTACAATTACCGTACAACCGGCAGCTAATGCTGATGCGGTATCGCCTCCTGCCGTTGAATAGGCTAACGGAAAATTTGCGGCACCAAATACAGCCACTGGTCCCAGTGGTACCAACATCTTTCTTATATCAGGTTTAGGTGCTGGCGCCCGGTCGGGTTTAGCAGTATCAATACGCGCTTCCACCCACGATCCTTCTTCAATGTAATCGGCAAACATTTTCAGGTGACCGGTAGTACGACCACGCTCCGCAACAATACGTGCCTCAGGCAAAGCGGTTTCTCCCATGGCAGTTTTCACCAACTCCTGACCGAGCGCCTCTATCGCTTGCGCTATGGCGCGAAGAAAAGTTGCACGCGTTGCTCCTGAAAGGTTCCTATAGGACTGAAAAGCAAAATGCGATTCGCGTGCTATTGTATCAATTTCAGTCAAAGTAGCATCTCTGAACACCATAAAAGTTCATTTGAATTCAAGACAAAGTACAGAACATTTCGTATTATTCAGAAACAAAACCGTTCCCTATGCACGATCAGTTGAAGCAGCTTCAACAGCTTTTGGAAAAGGCAAGCCAGCTGGAAACTATCCAGCGAAATCTCAGCAAGGAAATTGAAGTACTGCGCGAAGAAATTGAACAAGCACAATCGCGGGTGTCCAAACAGATCAAACCACTTGCCCAGGAAACAAAACCACGGGAAGTAATACCGGTTGTTAAACCGTTGCCGGAAAAAGAACCGGTAGTCACAGTTTCAGAACCCAAAGTTGAACCGAAGCCTGAACCAAAGCAAGAGACTGTAAGTCAGACCAAAAAGGAACCAACACCATGGGAAGAGTTTATTGGAACAAACCTGTTAAACAAGATAGGTATTGCCATTCTGGTTATTGGTATCGGTTTTGGTGTTAAGTACGCGATTGATCACGAATTATTAAATCCGCTAACACGAATAATACTTGGCTATGTAGCAGGTGCCGGGCTCCTGTTTCTGGCATTGCGTATTAAAAAAGACTACGAGAACTTCAGTGCCGTGTTGCTCAGTGGCGGTATGGCTTCACTTTACTTTGTAACCTATGCGGCATATGATTTCTATTCGCTGATACCGCAACTAGTTGCCTTTGTTATCATGGTGGCGTTTACCGCCTTTACTGTGCTGGCAGCACATCGCTATAACCTGCAACTAATTGCTTTATTAGGATTAACTGGCGCCTATGCCGTGCCCTTTTTATTAAGCGATGGCTCAGGAAAAGTCATTATCTTGTTTTCTTACATAGCCATCATCAACACCGGCATACTTGCGCTTGCTTACCTGAAAGGCTGGAAAGCTACACACTATACCGCCTTTGTACTTACGTGGCTTATTTTCATCTCATGGTATCTGGTTGATTACAACTCCGATAGCCACTTCTGGATTGCACTCTCATTTGCACTAACCTACTTTTTAATTTTCTACGCGGCACTGCTCTCCAACAAAATCCTTAAAAAGGAACCTTTCGCCATTCCCGACATTGCCTTTCTGCTGGTCAATTCATTTATCCATTACGGCATTGGCTATTCAGCTATTGAAATAACGAAAGACGGTGAACAATACCTTGGACTATTCACGGTATTCAATGCAGTATTGCATTTTATGGTTTGTATCCTGCTTTACAAGCGCCAGGATAAAGCTGAACATATATTCTATTTTATTGCTGGCCTGGTGCTCACCTTCTTGTCTATTGCAGTACCGGTACAATTAGAAGGAAATTGGGTTACGCTGATCTGGGCAGCAGAAGCAGTACTTCTATTTTGGATTGGCCGCACTAAAAAAGTAAAGGCGTATGAGGTAATGTCTTATCCGCTTATAGTGTTGGCCATGGTCAGTCTGGCCGATGACTGGGGATCATTTTACCAAGTCAATCTGTACAACATTGAGAACATTACATATTTTACGCCATTCTTTAACATCCATTTCTTAACCGGCATTTGGATAAGTGCCGCCTTATACCTTATCCACCGGTTAAACAAACATTCAGGATTTGAAATACCCTTTAAGAGCAAAGACCTTTTGCTCGTCATTACTAATGGGATACCCGCCCTGCTGCTGGTTGGCCTGTATTGCACGTTTTATATTGAGATTGGATATTACTGGGACTCCCGCATGGCTCAAACCGCCATAACCATTACAACGGATACGAGCAGTTATGAAGAATTCAATTATTCACTAAATAATTTTAAAAATCTATGGCGTCTTAATTTTTCTGCAATGTTCGGCATCATGTTTTCGTTGCTATGTATTCGCTACAGCAGGATAGAAAAAACAATTGTGCCTGCGTTCATCATCAATTACCTGGTTATTGGTGCGCTGATTATGTCGGGCTTGCAGGATCTTGGTGTGTTAAGGTATGAATATCTCAATCCACGTCCTTCCGGGTACTTTGAAACGGGTGTATGGTACCTGGTTTTCCGGTATGTGGTGTTGGCACTAACCCTTCCGTTACTTTGGTTTAATTATCGCTTTGCGCAAATGGATTTTGTAAAGGAAGATTTCAAAAAAATGGAGCGCATTTTATTTCATCTTGTTATATTGATCGTGTTGAGTAGTGAGCTTATCCATTGGTTGGATATTGGCCGGGTTTACAATACGGATAAATTAGGCCTAACAATACTTTGGGGTGTATATGCCTCTTTCATGATTGTATTGGGACTGAAAAAAGATCAGCGATTCATGCGTATAACCGGTATCGTAATTTTTGGTATCACCGTAATGAAATTATTCGTATACGATATGGCCGGCATGAGCACCATAAGCAAAACCATTGTTATGATTAGCCTGGGTGCCTTGATGTTAATATCTTCCTTCTTATATAACCGCAGGAAAAAAGCTAAGGACTTATGAAAAGAATAGCTTTCAACTTTATAATTGTGCTTTTCATTTCTTCAGCAACAGCACAGTCAACTGAATTCAAATACAGAAGGTCTCTAAACAACGTCACTTCCGAGGATTGGTATTCCATTCACCTTCCGCCTGATCTTTTTCAAAAGATAAATAAAGATTTTTCAGACATCCGTCTACTTGCTGTAACGGAAAAGGATACAATCGAAATACCCTACCTTCTAAAAATCAGAACCGATGAAATAACAGCAGAAAATTTTAACCTCCCACTGCTTAATCAAAGCCGGGCAAACGGGGTATTATTTTTTACCATACAGATTCCAGCGAATAAAACGTTGAATTCGTTAAACGTAAATTTTGCAGAGAGAAATTTCGATGCGCTTGTTTCTATTGAGGGAAGCGCAGATAGAAAAGATTGGTTTGAAATCGTGAACAATAAACGAATCGTATCCATTTACCAGGATCAGATAGACTATTCTAATACTACCGTAAACTTTCCAAACAGTGATTACACTTTTTTACGGGTACAAGTAAAGTCCGACAAGCAACTATCCTTGACTGGAGCTTCTTTCAACTACATCAACACCAAGAAAGGAGAACACATCACCCTTACTGATTTTATAACAAACACTACTACTGAAAATAAGCAAACAGAAATTCGTATTCGCTCGCCCTATCGCGCAGCTGTACATGCGTTAGCCATAAGTGCCTCGCACAATAACGATTATTACCGTAACTACAGTTTAGCGTATGCACTGGATAGTATCAAAACCGAAAAAGGATGGATTCAGAATTATTCAACCTTTAAGCGAGGGTATCTGACTTCCATCGACTCTAATAAAATCAATTTCGAGACGTTAATAACCCACGAATTAAAACTGACCATTTACAACCAGGATAATCCCGCATTGACCATCAATAACATTGAACTATCCGGACCTAAAATTGAAATCCTGGCGAAGTTATCACCTCATCAAAATACCTTTCTTTTTTACGGAAATACCAGGCTTCCATCGCCACTATACGATTTGATCCATTTTGAAGACAGGATACCTCAGTCCGTAAAAACTATAGATTTGCTGAAGGAAGAAAACCTCGAATCACCGCAACAGGAAAAAGCGCTCTTTACAAAAAAATTCTGGCTTTGGACAATCCTGATCGTGGTTATTGGTATCATGGGGTATTTCACGCTTCAAATGCTCAAGCGGAATAATTGACCTTCTCCATCAAATTTTGTAAACTTTGTATTCACCAATACAAAGTACCATGAGTGTCGTTACCGATGTCGAAAAATGGGGTAATGCGCATCGACCTGGATTTCTGGACATTTTCCGGATTATTCTTGGCCTTTTCATTACCTACAAAGGTTTACAGTTTATTACCAGTATGGATGAACTTGAAACCACAGCCGCAAGTTTTAACATTTGGTTTGCAGGTGCTACCCTTGCACACTATGTAGTGTTTGCACACATTTTAGGCGGGCCATTACTTGCCTTTGGGTTATTTACGCGCATTGTTTGCGTGATCAATTTACCGGTGCTGATTGGCGCGGTGATTTTTGTGAACTACCCGAAAGGCTTTTTAAGTGTGGGCAATCACATGGAATTGGAAATGTCGCTGATCGTGTTGGTTGGGTTGGTCATCTTCATCGTATTCGGAGCAGGCAAATACTCCATTGATGCAAAGCGTAGAAAAGAGGCTGAAGCCGAAATGAGCAAGACCTAAGACAAGAGACTTTAGTAGTAAGATTACCTTTCTTAATTCCCGCGTCTTATATCCAAAGTCTAACAGCTGTTGTTATGCTCGCTTCAATTCGATAATGGTTAACTCCGGTGGAATACCTATGCGACCCGGGTAGCCGATGTATCCGAAGCCACGGTTAACATAAAGGTACTGCTGTCCTTCCTGGTAGAGATCGGCCCATTGCTTGTACACATATTGTGAAGGGCTCCATTTAAATCCACCGATTTCAACACCAAACTGAAAGCCATGCGTGTGCCCCGCAAACATCACGTCAATATCAGTATAGATTGGTCGTACTTGCGCATCCCAATGACTGGGGTCGTGTGAGAGTAAGAGTTTCACGGCCGCTTCATCGGTATTGGTATAAGCCTGATCTAGCTTTCCGTATTTTGCAAACCTGCCAGCTCCCCAGTTTTCAATACCCATAATTGCCAGCTTGTCGCCTCCTTCCTGTAGTATCCGGTTCTCATTCATCAGAAGATCAAAACCCATGTGCTTATGCGCTTCCACAAGGTTTGCAAAGTTTTGCTTTTTGGCTTCTGCCGTCACCCATGTTTTATAGTCACCGTAATCGTGATTACCGGTAACCGAATACACCCCCAATGGGGCATGAAGTTTACTGAACACGTCAATGTATTCCTTCACTTCGCTGGTTTCATTATTCACCAAATCACCCGTAAAGAAAATCATATCAGGTTTTTCCTTCAGAAACATTTCCACACCACCCTTTACCGCAGTTTTACTAAAGAAACTACCGGAATGAATATCCGATAACTGACCAATGCGAATACCATCAAAAGACTTTGGAAGATTGGGTAGGTAAATGGTCTTTCTGCGTATGCGGTAATCGTGAGCACCGGATACGATACCGTACGTCATGGCTGCAAAAGGTATGGTTGCTGTAATTACCGCTGCCTTTGCTAAAAATTCTGAACGAGGAATGGTATTACCTGTTGATGGTGTTGATGAATCCCGTTGAAAATACTCCACTACCCAGCGAAAGCCACGCTGTACATCATCAATCAAAACAAACAAAACTCCAAAAAGCTTGGAAAAGTAAACCATAAAAACAGCAGTAAGCACAAGGTTGCGCAATTGCGATCCGTACTTATAAGGATCACTGTAAGCATACCAAAGAATAGCTGTAAATGTCAGCGCTGTAAAAATCCAGAAACCGTAGCGTACTATGTTTTTATAAACCACCGGCCAGTCTTTGCTTACCGTTGCTATGGCCTGATAAACATACAGGTCAATCAACACGAGTACACCTAACAAAATAAAGAAGGACATAAGCTTGGCCATTAATGAACTTTACAACTCTTTTCCATTGTGTCGACTGGCTTGGAAAAAGCCCAGAAGCAAATCAGCTGTATTTTTTATTCATGGTATGTGCGGACACAGACCATAAATTTTCGGACACAGACCATGAAGTATTTCTTAAGCTATTCCGATTTTGCGATTAAACTTCTCCACCAACACATACATTACCGGAACTACCACCAAAGTTAAGAAGGTTGCAAAAGCCAGCCCGTGAATAATCGTCCATGATAACGGACTCCAGAACATTACGCTATCGCCACCAATATAAAAATCAGCATCATAGGAATTTATGAATTTAATGAAGTCAATATTGATACCGATCGCCAGGGGCATTAACCCTAAAATGGTAGTTATGGCTGTAAGCAATACAGGTCGCAAACGTGTTTTACCGGCTTCCGCAATAGCATCCAACACAACATCCATTGGCAGTTTATCAACGCCCATCTCCTCTTTCAACCTCTTCTTCTTTAATTCAATGAAGTCAATTAACACAATCGCATTGTTTACCACTACTCCCGCCAGGGAAATCAATCCCACCATGGTCATAATCACCACAAAGTCCATTCTGAAAATAACCAATCCAAGAAATACACCGATGGTACTGAACAACACCGAAGTCATGATAATAAGCGGTGCAGTAATTTTATTAAACTGCGCAACAATAATTAAGAAGATAATGAACACTGCTAATGCTAAAGCGCCCGAAAGAAAACTCATTTCCTCCATTTGCTTTTCCTGCTCACCACCAAACTTATACGCATATCCCGGAGGCATCCGGTAATCAGCCAGTAATTCCTTTATCTGATTGTTAATCTCTGTTGCGTTAAATCCACCCAGCACATTTGAACTGATGGTAATAATGCGTTTTAAATCTTTTCGCTTTACCGAACCATAGGACGAACTAAGTTCAGCTGTTGCAATGGAAGAGATAGGCACCTGCGAAATTTTACCGGTACTCTGATCACGGAAAGTGATACTCTTATTTAACAACGCATCCAGGTCGTAACGGTACTTATCATCCAGCCGGATTTGAATTTCATAATCATCCTCCCCCTGTTTGAATTTCGAAACCTCTTTGCCATACAGCGAGGTTCTAATTTCATTCGCCACTGAGTATGATGACAAGCCAAACCTTCTGGCCTTTTCCCGATCGATATCAATAACCAACTCGGGCTTGCCGGTTTCCAAATCAGTTTTTAGTTTTTCAATTCCCTGTATGCCAGACTCATTGATTCTCTTCTTCATATCCTCAGCTAATCGAACCAGCGTAGGATAATCATCACCGGTAACTTCAATATTCACTGGCTTACCGGTTGGCGGGCCATCGGCATTCTTATCTACGGTAACCGTAACACCGGGATATTGCCCTATGGTGGCACGAAGTTCGTCCATGATCGCTGTGGTGCTCTGGCCATTCCGATATTTAAAATCTACAAAGTTTACCGTAATACGGGCTTTATTCGGAGTATCCGACATACCAATGTTAGAAGGATCATTCGGATCTCCTGTTCCCTGACCAACGTTACCAATCACTGACTCAACGATTGACTCATAAGGCTTAATGGCTTTAATAACCATGTCTTCCAACTGCTCGGCCAACGTATTGGTTACCTCAATATCCGTTCCGGTAGGGTATTCAATGAACACATTAACATACTTCGGTTCATTCACCGGAAAGTAAATTACTTTAGGAGGAACGATAATAAGTAGGGCAAAAGAAAGAATTAACAACACCACCGTTCCGGTAAAGTAAATTGCAGGGTTTGACCCCTTCAGCGCATACGTCAAAATTTTAGAGTAGCGACTTTCCATTCGTGGAATAATGGATGTTTGAAAACGATGTGAAATTGGAGCAAATACATAGATATTAAGCAACGTTAAGGCGGCAAATGCAACCAACAAATTCCCTAACCAGAATACCTTTACGCCAATAAAAAGGATTCCAACCAATACCAGCACGCCAACAATAATAAAGGTTCTCTTTCTGTTCGACTTATTCTCACTCTCATGCTTCATAAACACGGAAGCAAGTACCGGGGTAATCACTAAGGCCACAAACAACGAGGATGAAAGTACCACAATAAGGGTAATCGGAAGATACTTCATGAATTCACCCATGATGCCCGGCCACATGGCCAGGGGCAAGAAAGCAGCCAGTGTAGTCGCTGTTGAAGCAATGATCGGCCACGCAATTTCACCTACACCTAATCGTGTAGCACTTATAAGATCATAGCCCTCTTCATAAAGGCGATACACATTTTCCACCACCACAATTCCGTTATCCACGAGCATGCCAAGCGCCATAATTAATCCAAACAATACCATCATGTTAATGGTATAGCCCATGAACCCAAGTATAAGGAACGATAAGAACATAGAAAGCGGGATAGCAATACCTACGAAATAAGCATTGCGTATACCCAGGAAGAGCATCAGTACACCCACCACTACCAAAACACCAGAAATGATGTTGTTTTCCATGCTGCTCACCATCTCTTTGGTAAAAGATGATTGGTCGTTGGTGATACTCACCGTCAGGCCTTCAGGAAAAACATCTTTCTTGGCTTTGGCCAGTATGGTATTAACTTTCTCAGTAGCAATAATCAGGTTTTCGCCACTTCGTTTAATTACATCCACCATTACCACCTGTTGCATATGCAAACGTGCGTAGCTTTGACGTTCCTTGTAGTCAAACTCGACTCTCGCCACATCACGCAGGTATACAATGTTACCCTTTTCATGCTTCACTACGATGTCTTCCAATTCACGGGCATCAGCAAATTCACCTACTACCCGAATATTTCTTCGTATGCCGTCATCTAAAATATTTCCTCCGGAAAGTGTTACGTTTTCAGCTTTAATTGCATTTTCCAGATCGCTAAAGCTGAGCATGCGTGCTTCCAGTTCGTAAGGATCGACCTTTATTTTAACTTCCTTCTCATCAATACCCCTGATCTCAACTTTAGATATTTCTGAAAGTTTCTCAATTTCATCTTCCAGGTATTCGGCATAGCGTTTCAGTTCTTCTAGTTTAAAATTACCGGAGAGGTTAATGTTAAAAATCGGGAACTCCGAAAAATTCAGTTCGAATACATTTGGATCTGCAGGCAAATCAGTAGGCAACTCTGGCTTGGCACGATCAACGGCATCTTTAACTTTCGTAAGTGCATCACCTACATCCGTCTTGGGATCAAACTCAACAATGATGGTTGAGTAATCCTGAACAGAGGTTGATTTAATGTTATCTACTTCCGATATCGTATTTAACTCCTTTTCAATAGGCCGCGTAACCAGGTTCTCCATATCTACCGGAGAATTACCCGGGTGTGATGTACCGATGTAAATTACCGGCTGCTCTATTTCCGGGTAACTATCCTTTGGCAAATCGATGTAGGTCATAATACCCATCACCGTTATCAGGAAAGCAATAAACCCCACAGAGGTTCGGTTCTTTAATGCCCAGGAGGACAAGCCAAACTCTTTGTCAATTTTCAGATTATCTTTTTTTTCACTCATACTCAGTTCTGATTATGGGATTACTTATTTGCTACTTCCTTGGAATTTTTCTTCGCTCCGAAAATCTCAACCTCAACGCCTTCGGTTAAGTCACGGTAGCCTTCGTCAACAATTTGTTCATTGCCCATTAAACCAGCTAAAACTTCCGTTTCTGTCATGGAGGTTATACCTGTGGTGATATGAATTTTCTTCGCTAATAATCTACCATCCCGATCATCCACAGTGAAAATAAACTGACCGTCCTCATCTTTTTGAATGATACGCGTTGGAACGGCCAGAGTGGCTTCGCTCATATAATCACGCAGGTTCAATACAACTACCTGGTTGGGTTTAACAGTAAAATTTACACGAGGTAGCTGAACCTCTACAATAAAGGTTCTGTTTTCTGCATTGATAACCTGACTAACAGAAGCAATTTTTGTGGTCAGTTTTTTATTCTGCGATGGGAAGTAAACTTCCACAGGATCACCCGCTTTAAATTTTCCAATAAAACGTTCTGACACATCAGCTTTGATGTAGGTGTCTTCCAAACTCACTACGCGAACCAATGGCAAACCTGGCGCTGCTATTTCGCCTTCTCTTGCAGGAAGCTGATCAATAGTTCCGCTAAAGGGCGCTTTGACAATAGCCTGATCGAGCTGAGCGTAAGCTGTGTTTAGTCTTCGCTCCAACGACTCCTTATTATTCTTTGCCTGCAGGTATTGAAGTTCAGTACCAATCTTTTGTTCCCATAAGCGTGATTGCTTTTCATATACGGAATTGGCCAATTCCAATGAAGTTTTTAATTCAGCAATAGAATTGCGGATGATATCGGCATTTAATGAAACCAAAACCTGACCTTTTGATACATTTTGCCCTTCACGCACATGTACCCTTTGTATCTCTCCACCGGTTTGCGCAGAGATTAAAATATTTTTACGCGATTCTACCGAACCACGCACTTCTACTTTATGCTCAAATGGTTTTTTCTCAGCAACAAAAGTTGTGACCAGAATAGCTTTATTGATTTGCTGCGCAAAGGTTGGATCTGCCTCCCCGATTTCCTTTTCAAGTGCAGCTATTTTGTCCTTTAAACCGGCCAATTCAACCTGCGCTTGTTCCAATTGTTTTTTCTTGGTTTCCAGGTTGGCATTTTTATCAGCTGGAGCATTGCAAGCTACTGCAAGTGCAGTTATGGCTATGATGAGATAATTATATTTCATAATGATTGGGGTTTCTGAGTTTATTTTGATGAAGGATTCCAAAGTTTTCCGTAGGCTTTTTCAAGGTCTACTGTTGCAATTAGTGCATCATACAAGGCAGAGAAGTAGTTTGTTTGTGCTTGTTTGTACTCAGCATCCGCATCAATAACTTCTATATTCGAGCCTACACCTTGTTGATATTTAATTACTGTAACGTTATACACCTCTTCTGCAAGCTTCATATTTTCCTCTTGCGTCTTTAGCGCATCAAGGTAGTTGGTAAATTGCAGGGAGAGCTGTTGCTGTTCAAGATCAATCTGGTTCTTAACCAAATCTTGTGCGTAGGTTACCTGCGATAATTGCTGTTTCTTTTGTTGAACAACTTTACTTTTTCTGAGACCATCAAAAATGGGCATCTGCAGTCGCAAACCATATGCACCTAAGGTTCTCCAGTTCTCACCAAAGGCAACAAAATTAGAAAACACGGAAGTACCATAGCTGGCACCATAATTACCATAAAAATCAATCGAAGGCAGGTATTGAACTCTGGTATTTTTTATATCCAGTTCAACGAGAGCTTTGTTTACTTCAAGTTTGCTGTACTCAATACGGTCGTTATAATTGAAATCTGACCCAAAGTTTTCACTCAATACTTCAAACTTTAAGGATTGAATATTATCTGTAGGTGTAATTTGTTCACCCATGGGCATACCCATTTGAAACTTCAAAAGTTTTACACTTACCTCAAGTCCGGTTTGCGAATTCTTAAACGTCTGTGCAATGTTGTTAAACTGAACCTGTATCCGGTTAACATCTATCTTCTCAGCAAATCCATTTTCGTACATGATCTTTGTTTGCCGGAGCAATGAATCCAGACGTTGGTAGTTTTTGATAACCAATGAGTGTCGCTCCTGATTGACCAAGACGGAGTAATACGCTTTTTTTACAGCCGCTACAACATCTATCTCTGAACTAATAGATTCCTTTTTGGATAATTCCGTGTAAGTCTTAGCTGCTTTTAAGCCCACAAAATAAGATCCATTAAAAATCATTTGATTGAGTTCTATCGATGCACGGCCAGTGTATTGCGTACCAAACTGCACTCCGATGAATTCACCTTCCGGAGCTGTGGGGTCGAAAACCTGGGCAGGAAGAAATGAGGTTGGAATGATATAATTATCACCCAAATCGGCCGAAGCCGATACTTGAGGAAACCCGGTGGCCAGGTATTCGCTAACCTTGGCTTCCGATTCACTGATGGCAGACTTTGCGCTTTTTATGGAAGGATTATTTGTGATAGCATAGCTTATGCACTCTTCCAAATTCATCTGCCGTTGACTAAAAGCAGGGGCAATACTTGCAAAAACTAAAAGATAGATAATGATTGATTTCATATAGTTAAAGCGGGTTGGGTGTTAAGAGTTTTACACTTTTGGTAAAGTTTTTTTCCTTTTTCTGTAACCAGTCCGTAAACGAAATGATCAAAGATCTGCTCCTGCACTTCTGGTAACTTGTACTGGCTTGGAGGAAAAATTTCATTGTTAAAGGCTAACTGCACTAATTCAATTCGCATGGCAGCCATAATTTCCGGATTGATATCCGCTCGGATGTACCCATCTTCTATTCCTTTCAAAAGATTCCGAACAACATTCTCGCGGATGTATTTATTCTTGAATTCAATCCATTCACCCCAGGCTTTAGGATGAAATTTTTGTAAATCAAAAAGCAAGGTCGGATTCATGGTTTCCATATTCGCCCGCATACAGGCTGAAATTCTGGCTAGTTCTTCAATCGGGTTTTTGGATGCTTCCCAAATTCCTTCAAACTCAGATTTATTGCGTTGCAAATGATTACGCGAAACCATCATCACCAACTCATCCTTATCGACAAAATGCTGGTACAAAGTTTTCTTTGAAACCATCAGATGCCTGGCTATGTCATCCATGGAAATGCTTCGCACACCATATCGCATAAACAGCTCTTCAGCACCTTTTAAAATCTTCTCTTTTACGCCTTGTTCTTCCATAGGGGGGCAAAACTATGGAAACTTTTTACATTACAAAAGTTTCCTACGTTCCCTTAAACGCCCAAAACCGATTCAGGTTCAGGTTTTCAGATTAATTTTTTGAGATATTTTTTGAATAATTGCTGCAACCGATTGAAATGCATCTATTTCATTTCGGCTGTTTCATCAGGAGATTTCCGGCACCATTTGTCTTTCATCTTCTCCTTAAAACGGGCTCGTTCATCGGGTGTCATGGCCGACCATTTTTCATAATAACGGTGCTTACAATGCCCGGAATTACCGCGCTTGCCACCAATTCCGGAAAACAAGATTTTTGAAAGCACCAGCAAGCCCATCGCCTGCCAGAATGTTATGGCGGGCCCATTAAAGAGTTCAGGCACCAGCCAATTCCATAACTGCATAGTTAAAAACCCAACAGCACCAATAAACACTGTGCCCAGCACAACCCACATCAATATTTTCAATCCTTTTTTCATGTCCTTATTTTTTAAAGTTCATCATACCATCGTTGTAATTTTTTTCGAAGCGCCAGTATGGCGTAGCGCTTTCGCGAAAGCAGGGTATTAATCGACACACCCGAAGCTTCCGCTATCTCCCTGAAGCTCTTCTCCTCAATTTCATTTTGAATGAAGATTTCGCGTTGATCTTCCGGCAATTCCCCCAGTGCATCCATTATGGCATCCCACATGGCTTCACGCAGCAACACTTCATCGGGTGAATTGCCCAGATCGGGTAAAATATCCTGCAGCGTGAGCGGAGCATCATCCTCAAAACCAGAAGGTGAAGAAAATTCTGCCTTCTGAGGTCTGGAGGATTCCTTTCTATACCGGTCAATAATTTTATTTCGTGCAACAGAAAACAACCAGGATGTAACTCGATCTAACGACTGGATAGTGTCATAACCGGCAACAAACTGGTAAAACACATCCTGCATAATATCCTCTGCTTCTTCCAGTGAAGACACACGATTACGGATAAACCCAAGCAGCCGGCTCTTTTCTTTCAGAAATGTCTCTTCTTTTAGTTGCATAGCCAGGTCCATCACAAACGCATTTGACTGGATAGTCGGTGTGTCTGTGTGTTTTATTGTAAAAGCAATCAAAAAATTTAATACCTCAAATCACAAAGCGGTATAAACTATCTTTAGATCGAAAACCAATCTGTAAACGTATTGAACGCTTCTGAAGACAGCTTTTTTTTGTATAAAAATTCCGTTTTGCACTTTATTAAAAGAGGTACGGGTGCTAAAACCCTACTTGTTTTTCATGGTTTTGGGCAAGATGGAAGTGTTTTTGGTGATGCTTTATACAAGCCTAATAATGACTATACAATCTATTCCTTCAGCCTTTTCTTTCATGGAAGAAGTACCTGGGGTTATGGGGAACAACCGTTGGAAAAACGGTTCTGGATCAATTGTATGGAGTCGTTTCTTACCGATCATCACATAGATCGGTTTGCCGTGGCTGGATTCAGCCTGGGTGCACGATTTGCCTTATCTCTTGTTGAAGGTTTTGCAACCCGAATAGATCAGGTGTATTTATTAGCTCCTGATGGCATAAAGACCAGCTTATGGTATAGCCTGGCTACCTATCCTATTCTGCTTAGAAAGTTCTTCAAAAGCATGGTAGTTCATCCCAACCGGTTTTATTCACTTACTAGAACCATGGAAAAACTTAAGCTAATGGATAGAGGACTTATCCGTTTTGCCGAAAGCCAAATGAATACAGAAGAAAAGCGTTCTCGGGTTTACTATTCATGGGTGGTGTTTAGAAAGCTTTCAACTGCACCAAAGGCGACAATCAGGCTAATCAATGAACATAAAATCAAGACTATTTTTATTCTCGGCCAGCATGACAAAGTCATATCGTACAAAGGTTTACGAAACTTTATCAACCGCATTCACCAGAAAGAAATTGTACGAGTAAAATCAGGGCATAGCAATCTCTTGCCAACTTTAATCAATCACTTAGCGAACCCTAATTCAATCCGAAATGGTAACCAAGGCTGATGGTTACAGGAAACACGTCATTAAACTCAACACCAAGATTCTTATAAAATTCACGGTCTTTATCAAATTGACTGTCACGGAACGGAACCAGTAATTCCAGGCTAAAATAATTTTTGGTATTGCGTTTACTCTTAAATTCAACACCGGCTCCCAATGAAGGGCCATAGTATAGTTCATTGACCTCAAAAGCTCCTGTGACTTTCAGCGCAGCATTGTAGCCATACATGGCGGTTAATACTGGTACTATATTATTATCAGGAGAAATACGGTACTGAAGGCCGGCATTAAAACCAACTCCGGCAATGGCATAACCAAGCGATCCAAAAACCCCAAAAGACGGGATGGGACTAAATGTAGCTCTCCCACCAATACCTCCATAATCCAAGCCAATGCCTAAACCCAGGCTAAAGGTTGATGGAGTTTCTGCAACTGGTTCAAATTGAGCCCAGGTGTTCAGAGATCCTAAAACAAGAAGTAGTATTATAATGCGATTCATACGAATTGATTAATTCGAACTAAGCTAAAAAGTAATTTTTAAAGAAAGAATATCGCCCTATGATAAAGTTATGGGTTGTTAAAGAAGGACAATCTACGTTATTTTGAATCGCTGTTTTATCCCATTCGCCCAATGATTTTATTCTTCCGTTCACCCGCCAACAGAGTTTTTGCTGTTGGCACGGTACAGCCTTTACAAAATACTGATATTCAAAAGCTTGTGTGGCTATTGGGGAAGGCAAATCCGGCTAAGGAAAGCACCCTTAGTGGCTTTTTCATTGGTCCACGAAAAGAAATGGTTACACCCTGGAGCACCAATGCTGTAGAAATTACCCAAACCATGGGCATACAAGGCATTCAACGCATTGAGGAATTTTTTGAAGTAAAAGATGAGCATGCCTCACATGATCGCATGCTGCAGGTACTGTATAAAGGTTTAGATCAACAATTATTTACCATACAGCATCAACCTGATCCTATTATTGAGATCAATGATATTGTAAGCTATAATGAAAAGCATGGTCTTGCTTTAAGTCAGGATGAAATCCAATACCTTGAAAATGTCAGCCAAGAACTTGGGCGCAAACTGACCGATAGCGAAGTTTTTGGCTTCTCTCAGGTTAACTCCGAGCATTGCCGTCATAAAATTTTTAATGGAACATTCATCATTGATGGTAAGGAGAAAACCAGCACATTATTTCAACTCATTAAAAAAACATCCAAAGAAAATCCGAATTACATTGTATCAGCCTATAAAGACAACGTAGCTTTTATAAAAGGCCCAACCATAGAACAGTTTGCGCCTGCCCGTCAGGATGTTCCGGACTACTTCGAAGTAAAAGACATTGAGTCAGTAATTTCACTCAAAGCAGAAACGCACAACTTCCCTACCACGGTTGAACCCTTTAACGGTGCTGCCACAGGTTCAGGAGGCGAAATCCGCGATCGGTTGGCCGGAGGAAAAGGCTCCCTACCCCTGGCAGGAACAGCTGTTTACATTACCTCCTATCCAAGACTGGAGGGTGGTCGTAAATGGGAGATGAAATTTGAGCCACGCCCTTGGCTATATCAAACACCTGAAGAAATTCTGATTAAAGCATCCGATGGTGCATCCGATTTTGGTAACAAGTTTGGACAACCCCTAATCAACGGAAGTGTATTAACCTTTGAGCATTTTGAAGGCGATAAAAAATTCGGTTTTGATAAAGTAATCATGCTGGCTGGTGGCATCGGCTTTGGTAAACAAAAAGATAGTCAGAAAGAGCATTTAACCGCTGGTGATAAAATTGTTTTGCTGGGCGGTGACAACTATCGTATTGGTATGGGTGGCGGAGCAGTTTCATCTGTAGCAACCGGTGAATATGGTAACGCCATCGAGCTAAATGCTATACAGCGCTCAAATCCTGAAATGCAAAAACGAGCCATGAATGCCATACGCGCCCTGGCCGAACTTGATCATAATCCTATTGTATCCATTCATGATCATGGTGCGGGTGGACACTTCAACTGCCTTTCGGAATTGCTGGAGGAAACCGGAGGTGTTATTCACATCGATAAAATACCGGTGGGTGATCCAACCTTATCCGACAAAGAAATACTCAGCAACGAATCGCAGGAGCGAATGGGCTTAGCCATTCATGAACGCGACCTTGACCTTTTGCACAAGATTGCCGACCGTGAACGCGCGCCTATGTATGTTATCGGAGAGGCGACTGGCGATAATCGGTTAGTGTTTGAGAAAAAAGATCAGCAGAAAAAACCAGTAAATTTTGAAGTAAGGCATTTATTGGGCTCATCGCCAAAAACAATTTTAACCGATACAACACGTGCTTCAAATTTTGAACCCGTTCAGTATGATGCATCACAACTTCAATCGTACCTCGAACAGGTTTTGCAACTCGAAGCCGTTGCCTGTAAAGATTGGCTTACCAATAAAGTTGACCGATCGGTTACCGGCAAGGTTGCTACCCAACAGACCTGCGGACAAATTCAACTCCCGCTGAATAACGTCGGGGTGATGGCGCTGGATTTTCAAAGCCATAAAGGTGTTGCCACGGCAATTGGGCATGCACCCGGTGTTGCTCTGGTTAATCCTTCAGCAGGCAGCAAACTGGCCATTGCGGAAGCACTTACCAATATTATGTTCGCCCCACTTTCTAACGGATTAAAGGGAGTTTCACTAAGTGCTA
Source organism: Flammeovirgaceae bacterium UBA2366 (assembly GCA_002344065.1). Taxonomy (GTDB): domain Bacteria; phylum Bacteroidota; class Bacteroidia; order Cytophagales; family Cyclobacteriaceae; genus UBA2336. The sequence goes on along the minus strand of DDTK01000015.1, from coordinate 162,088 downwards.
ACTGGATGTGGCCGGCAAAGCAGCAGGGTGAGAATGCCCGGCTTTATGAAGCCGTTGAAGCGGTGAGTGATTTTGCAATTGCGTTAGGCATCAACATCCCGACTGGGAAAGATTCTTTGTCCATGGCGCAGAAATACCCGGATGGAAAAGTTGTGCTTTCTCCGGGCACAGTTATTATTTCAGCTGTTGCTGAAGTCGTAGATATCCGTAAAACCGTTTCACCAACATGGCAGGCGGATGCTGATTCAGTTTTGATTTACATAGACCTATCAAAAGACAAACCCAAGCTAGGAGGTAGCAGCCTGGCGCAAGTGTTAAATAAGCTTGGCGATGAAGCGCCCACCGTTCAGGATGCAGCTTATTTTGTTTCAGCCTTCGAAGCCATTCAACAGCTTATAAAAGATAAACAGGTAATAGCCGGACATGATATTTCGGCCGGAGGAATGATAACCACGCTACTGGAAATGGCATTTCCATCACTTTCCCTTGGTGCTTCACTGAATCTTTCAACACTGGGAGATGATTTGATCAAAATTCTCTTTTCGGAAAACCCAGGAGTTATTCTTCAGGTGAAAAATAATGCCTCCGAAAAATTAGATGAATTGAAAATCAGCTATTCGGTGCTTGGTCAGATAATCAACACGCGCGAATTAAATATCAAGCATCAGCAAAAAACATATCAATTTTCTATTGATTCCTTACGGGATACCTGGTTTAAGACTTCTTATTTGCTGGATAAGAAGCAACGAAATCCTGAACACGCAAAAACCCGCTTTGAAAACTACAAAAGGCAACCACTTGAATATTCTTTTCAGAAAAATTTTACCGGAAAACTATCAGCTTACGGAATAGACCCGAAACGCAGAACCCCAACCGGAATTAAAGCTGCGATCATACGTGAAAAGGGAGTTAATGGCGACCGCGAAATGGCGTACTCGCTTTACCTGGCGGGCTTTGATGTTAAAGATGTACACATGACCGACCTGGTTACCGGTCGCGAAGACTTAAGCGATGTGAACATGATTGTTTTTGTTGGAGGTTTTTCCAATTCCGATGTACTCGGTTCAGCAAAGGGGTGGGCAGGTGCTTTTCTGTACAACCCAAAAGCCAAACAAGCTCTTGATAATTTCTACAAGCGAAACGACACCCTAAGCCTTGGGGTATGTAATGGCTGCCAGTTAATGATGGAACTTGGATTGGTATATCCGGAAATGGGTGAACAACATCCGCGCATGCACCATAACGGCTCCGGAAAATTTGAATCCACATTTATCAACCTTTCTATTCCAGAAAATAATTCAGTTATGCTGGGAACACTGACAGGAACACGATTAGCAGCATGGGTTGCACACGGTGAAGGCAGGTTTAGACTCGTAGAAGGAACGTATGCAAAAGGGGCGACATATTCCTATGAACAATACCCGGGTAATCCCAATGATTCCGATAATGCTGTGGCGGCCCTATATTCAAAGGATGGTCGGCATTTAGCCATAATGCCTCACATTGAACGTTCCCTTTTCCCCTGGAATTGGCCATATTATCCTTCCAATAGGAAATCAGATGAAATTTCACCCTGGATTGAGGCTTTTGTCAATGCCCGGGATTGGATAATTAAAACTTCATAGAACCATATAGGTTTATTGTTGTTCTGTATTTAACAGAGTATTACCTTCATTCTGCTAATCCTGAGCGTCTATGAAGAATTCTTACTTATTCATCCTTGCATTGGTCGTGCTGGTAGGTTGTCTCGGGTACAAAGAACTTCCGGTAGAGTACGATTATAGTTACAAAGGCCAGTTCAAAAAATACCGCAGTTTTGAAATTATGAAACCAGCCGGTGTTGTTGATTTGTCAATGGTCAACGAACAGATAGAGTCTGCTATAGTTTCCAGAATGAAATTTCTCGGGTACCGTCAAACCGATAATAAGCCACACCTGCTCATCAGTTTTAAAATGTATGAGGACAGTTTAAAGTTCAATGGATATAACCAACCTGAAATTGAGGAGTGGGTAAAATCTCAGGATCAAAATCTGAATTATGATCGCAAGAAACTTGATATGAAGACAGGTACACTTCTTATACAATTTTATGACAGACGCCAAAACCGTTCGGTATGGCAAGGTTATGCCACTACATTATATGGCCCCATAGACTATAACAATCAGCGTCATCTACGAAACGCAGTTATCTCTATTCTTGACAAATACAGGTTTTGGGCTGAAGGGTTTATGGAAGGTACCGCCAGCAAAGACACTGATATTTGATTCTCCAAAAAGTCCAGAAAAATAAGCTCGAGAACTCCATTTTCAGAAAATTAATTTTACCTTTGCAATCCCAAAAAACAGGGTTTTCTTGCTTAAAACAAGGAAATTGTCCGATGGTGTAATGGTAGCACAGAAGATTTTGGTTCTTTTAGTCAGGGTTCGAATCCTTGTCGGACAACAAATCCCTCACTGGCGGGGGGGATTTTAGTTAAAATCAACATCATGGCTGTAAAGCTTTTTAGCGGCAGAACAACAACGTACCTGGCAGAAAAAATTGCTGACGCCTATGGCGAGTCGCTTGGAAAAGTGATGTACCAGCAATTCAGCGATGGGGAGATGTCTCCCTTTATTGCAGAGTCTGTGCGCGGTCATGAGGTGTTCCTTATTCAGTCAACCATTCCTCCTTCCGATAACCTGATGGAGCTTTTATTGATGGTTGATGCAGCCAAACGCGCGAGTGCATCAAGTGTGAATGTAGTTATTCCTTACTTTGGCTATGCCCGGCAAGACAGAAAAGACAGGCCACGTGTTTCCATTGCTGCCAAGCTTATTGCCAATCTAATTTCCGCAGCGGGTGCTGACCGAATAATGGCTTGCGACCTGCACGCTGACCAGATACAGGGATTTTTTGATATTCCGGTTGATCACCTCGATGGAGCCTATATTTTTGTTCCGTACCTGAAATCGCTGAAACTTGATAATATCATTTTCGCCTCACCCGATGTTGGTGGTATCAAACGCGCCAGGAGCTTCGCCAAGTTTTTTGATGCCGATTTAGCTGTGTGCGACAAATACAGGAAAGAAGCAAATAAAGTAGAGTCCATGCGGTTGATCGGTGAAGTAGAGGGTAAGGATGTTATCCTGATTGACGACTTAGTAGATACAGCCGGAACCATCTGCAAAGCAGCAGCCCTGCTTAAAGAAAAAGGTGCCAAAACAGTTAGGGCCGCGTGTACACACCCTGTATTGTCAGGAAACGCCTATGAAAACATCGAAAACTCTGTGCTGGAAGAATTGGTGGTGGCCGATACGTTACCGTTGAAGAAAACCACACCTAAAATAAAGGTCTTAACCGTTTCTGATCTTTTTGCAAAAGCCATTCGTAAGATCCACGATCACGAATCCATAAGTTCATTATTTATCAAATTATAATTCAAAACGTAAACTAAATTTTAAAACCATGAAAACTGTTGAGATTGTAGGGTATAAAAGAGCGAATCTCGGCAAGTCTGATTCTCAGCGCTTGAGAAATGAAGGATTTGTTCCCTGTGTTGCGTATGGCGGAAATGAACAAGTGCATTTTTATGCGCCCATGATTCTGTTCCGTGAGTTGGTATATACCAATGAAGCACACTTTGTGCACCTGAATATTGAAGGTGAAGAAAGTGAAGCTATTCTTCAGGAAGTTCAGTTTCACCCGGTAAGTGAAGTTATTCTTCATGCCGACTTTCTGAAAGTTGAGGAAGGACGTAAAATAAAGATGAGCATCCCAATTCGTTTGGTAGGCAAGGCTCCTGGAGTAGATAAAGGGGGTGCTTTAGTAAGAAAAAGAGCCACTCTTAAGGTAGCCGGCTTTGCTAAAGATATGCCTGACCATATTGATGTTGATGTTTCAACGCTCGACTTTCACCATGCGGTAAAAGTTAGCGATATGAAAATTGAAGGACTTGAATTCCTTGATCCGAAGGCTGCAGCCATTGCTGCTGTAGAAGTACCCCGTGCTGCTAAACTTGCTGCTGAAGAAGCCGCAGCTGCTCCGGCTGAAGGTGCTGCTGCTCCGGCTGCTGCTGGCGCTGCCGCTCCTGCAGGTGATGCTAAAAAAGCTGAAGCTCCTAAGAAGGAAGAAGGCAAGAAATAACAATTTGAAATTGCTTCAATTTGAAGATTTGAAAATTGAAGCTGGCAATAAAAAACCCTCCTCACTTGAGAAGGGTTTTTTTGTTTACATGGAGTATTCCATTTTCAAATTGGTTAATTTTCAAATTATCAAATAAGTATGAAATACCTGATTGCCGGTTTAGGAAATATTGGCACTGAATACGAACTCACCCGTCATAACGCTGGGTTTCTGGTATTGGATAGACTTGCTGATATTAAATCGGTAAACTTTGAGTTAAAACGTCACGCTGAAAAAGCTGAACTAAAATTTAAAGGCCGCCAAATACACCTGATAAAGCCAACTACCTACATGAACCTGAGCGGAAAGGCAATAGCCTATTGGTTGCAGGAACTTGGTATACCGAAAGAAAATTTATTGGTTGTCGTAGACGATATTGCGTTACCCTTTGGCACACTGAGAATGCGAAAGAAAGGCAGCGCTGCCGGGCATAATGGACTAACCCACATTGAAGAAACATTGGGCGGGCAAGAGTACGCCCGTTTGCGTTTTGGAATCGGGAATAATTTTGGACAAGGGCAACAAATCAGTTATGTCCTGGGGAATTTCTCCAAAGAAGAGTTTGGAGCCTTACCACCCCTGCTCGACAAAGCGGGCGAAATGATCTTATCGTTTTGCACCATCGGCATTGATAAGACGATGAGTCTCTATAATTCTTGATCCCTAAACTTGTCATTAGTCATTGGGAGCCATCAAATGACTAATGACTAATAGCCAAATCAACTAACCGTAGAACCCGGAGTAACTATTTCTGAAGGAAAAATCAACCGGAGCTTTCCGTCCGTATCTTCTGCCATGAGAATCATTCCCTGCGATTCAATGCCCATCATTTTGCGCGGAGCAAGATTGGCAATCAATGTTACCTGCTTCCCTACCATTTCTTCAGGCGTATAGTGCAGTGCAATGCCACTCAATACCGTTCGCTGGTCAATACCCGTATCTACTTTTAGCTTTAGTAGCTTGTTTGATTTTTCCATCCGTTCAGCTTCCAATACCTTACCAACCCGAATATCCAGTTTACTAAAATCATCAATGGTTATTTCAGGCTTCAATGGTTTTAACGATGGAGCAGGTTTTTCATTTTCCATTTTCGTTCTTCGTAACTTTTCTATTTGGTTTTCAATCTCTTCATCCTCGATATTCCTGTAAAGCAATTCAGGCTTTCCTAATTGGTGATGTTGCGGAATTGCATTGATCAATGCTTCGTTAACCCAAAACTGTTTCCAGGATGAATCAAAAGAACTACTGTTAAGTTGTTTTTTAATGTTAAGGGATGCATCCGGTAGAAACGGATCGCAAGCAATGGCCAGGTTTCCGACAATCGTTAACGCATAGTTTAAAATACAACCAACAGCCTCCATATCTTCCTTGGCTACCTTCCAGGGTTCGGTATCGGCTAAAAACTTATTGCCAATACGGGCCATGTTCATAAATTGAAATTGTGCCTCACGAAAACGGAAATCCTGTAAGGCCTTGATCATTTCCTTAACTGATATGTTTAGGTCGGCATGGGCTTTATGGTAATGCTCCAGAATTTTCTTTCTCCTTTCATCGGTTGCCGGCAACTCATGTTCGGATGGTACTTTTCCTTCAAAATATTTCCAGGTAAGTACCATCACACGGTTTACAAAATTTCCGAAGATAGAAACCAATTCACTGTTTACTTTTTGTTGGTAATCCTTCCAGGTAAAATCAGCGTCTTTTGTCTCGGGTGAAATAGAGGTGAGTACATACCGCAGTTCATCCCTTCTTCCCGGAAAATCAGCCAGGTATTCATGTAGCCAAACCGCGTGGTTCCGTGAAGTAGAAATTTTATCACCCTCAAGATTCAAAAACTCATTAGCCGGAACATTGTCCGGAAGGATATAATCGCCAGCGGCTTTGAGTATAGCTGGGAAAATAATACAATGGAACACGATATTATCCTTACCAATAAAATGAATCAGGCGGGTTTCAGGGTCTTTCCAGTATTTCTCCCATCCATCAGGCTTTAACTCCTTGGTAGCTGAAATGTATCCGATCGGTGCATCGAACCAAACATAAAGTACTTTTCCGGTAGCATCGGGTAAGGGAACCGATACCCCCCAATCCAGGTCGCGGGTAATCGACCTCGGCTGTAAACCCTGATCAATCCACGATTTGCACTGACCGTAAACGTTAATCTTCCAATCATCCTTATGACCTTCCACAATCCATTCCCTCAACCACGCTTCATATTTATCCAGCGGGAAATACCAATGCTTGGTCGGTTTAAGAACAGGCGTTTTGCCGGATACTGTAGAGCGGGGATTAATCAGCTGCTTTGGACTCAAACTCGTTCCACACTTCTCACACTGATCTCCGTAAGCATTTGTATATCCGCAATTAGGACATGTACCTGCGATGTAGCGATCAGCTAAAAAAATCTGCTCCTGCTCATCAAAATACTGGTCGGAGGTCTCCTCCAGAAAAATACCTTTATTGTAAATGTTAGTAAAAAATTCACGTGCTGTTTCATGATGTGTGTCGCTGGAGGTGCGGGAATAGATGTCGAATCCAATTCCAAAATCCTCAAAGGCCCGTTTCATCAGGTGATGATACTTATCGACAAATTGCTTGGGCGATACGCCTTCTTTTTTGGAACCCAGTGTTATTGCTACGCCATGCTCATCTGAGCCACAAATAAACACTACATCTTCACCCCGTTGGCGCAAAAACCTGACGTACGTATCAGCCGGTAAATAGGCTCCCGCAATGTGCCCGATGTGGAGCGGACCATTCGCATAAGGTAATGCAGCTGTAACGGTAGTTCGCTTAAACTTCTTCATAAATAATTAACTGCTCTGCCAGTAAACTGCAAAGATGAACATTGAGCAGGAGGTAAAAAAATTAAACCTTAACGGAAGGAGCTAGTTTATTGTCCTCCTTCTTCTCCAATAGCTCGGGCGGTATTTCAAGGGGAAGAGTGACATAAAACTCCGTATCACCATGTTCAGTCAGGCGTAAACCAACATCACCGCCCAACCGATTGGCGGATTGCTTGATCAGGTATAAACCCAACCCACCCGTGCCTGATTTTTCAGATGCACGGGTAAACATTTGAAAAATCTTGTCAGGATGAACGGAGGATATACCCACACCATTGTCGATAACATGAATGTTCAAATAAGTCTTATCGGTAAAAATCTTAATCAGGACAAATGGCTGGATACGATCCGAATCGTTATAGAACTTAATAGAATTGTCGATAAGGTTTTCCAGGATAATACGAATGAGGGCATCGTCAGATCGGATAGCCATGTTGCGCTGTATCTCCCGTTTAAAGATGAACCCGGCAGGTAAGCCTTTTTTGGTTTCCAGCCGGATAATATCATCCACAATACCATCCATATACAAGGGTTCAGGATTAAGCGTGGCGTTATTGATTTGATTAATGATAAGCAGGCGCGTAAGAATGCGGTTCAGCTTGGTAGCCGTAGCATCAAGTTTGCGCAGGTAATCCAGTGCCAGGTCATCTTTCACATCAATGAGCGCCACGTTGCACATACCTTTTAAACTGGCCAGCGGACCGCGAATATCATGCGATGTTTTATAGATAAAGTTATCCAGTTCCTTGTTTACCTTGTCCAGCGACTGGTTGGCAACAAGCAAATCCGCTGTGGCCTTATTTACTTCTGCCTGAAGTATATTTGAATGTGCCTGAAGTTGTTTGTTCTGCTCAGCAATAATGGCGTTAGCATCCGAAAGTTTGGCGTTAACCCTGCGCTTTACTTTATTACTTTGATACAATACAAAAACTAACAGGGCAGCTAAAAAGGCAATAGTTCCTATAGCCAGGTTAAGCATGCGCTGGCGAGAGAGAGCTTCTTCTTTTAGTGCAATTGTTTTTATGTTTTCGCGCTCTTCAAATTGGGTTTGTGTGCGGGCGATGTTTTTTACAAGCTCTTCGCCAATCAGGCTATCCTTTAAAGCGATATACTTTTTTTGATAGAATGAAGCTTCTTCAAATGCATTTTGAAGATTATAGAGATTTGAAAATTCTTTATAAAAATCCAGAACCAACTGATTGTAACCTAAAGAAGTGACAATACCCTCACCATGTTTGAGGTGTGATTCTGCCTGCTTGAGATTTTCCCTCTTTAACTCAATCCTTGCCAGATATACAAGGTTTTCAGCTTGAAACCTTTTATTATCAAAATCCGTGGCAAAATTTAAAGACTTAGTAAAATGTATATAGGATTCATCAAGATCATTTAAATAGTAATAGGCAACTCCGAGGCCAGATTCACCTTCAATTAAAATATCGCTTCCACAATTCTCTCCACATACCTGCAATCCTTCTTTAATAGAATTTAATGCTTTGGTAAAATCCTTCAAATGGATATTACAAATACCAAGATTAATAAGAAGTCTATCGAGACCATAGACGTCTTTAATTTCCCTGTTAATATTTAAGGCCCTCTCAAAATACTCTAAAGCTTTTCGATAATTCTTTAATTTGAAATAGATAAAACCGATGTTATTTAATGTAACACTTACTTCGCCTTGAGTTCCAATCTCTTCCCGCATTATCAATGATTCAAAATGGTAGGCTAACGCCACATCGTACTCAGCTTTCAATGAGTGAGTAATTGCGACAGAATTCAATAGAATCTTTGCCTCATTCTTAAATCCATTACGGACAGCGATGTCCAGACCAAACTTTGCTGTCGAAATAGCACTATCTAGAATTTCAAGTCTTCGATAGGCCGAACTTTGTAAGCGACAAGCTCTTACAATTCTTAAACTATCACCGAGGCGTGTAGCGATTTGCCTACTCTCAGTGGAAAATTTAATAGCTTGGTTATTATCAATGTCAATAAATTCATATGCTAGCTCATACAAAATATCAGCCTTGTCCCTTCCTGAAGCTGAGGTCATTAAACTATTCAACGAATCTATACGAGCATTTTGACTGTATGCTGAAACAGAAACTACTATCGGAAGAATCAGAGAAAGATAGTAGACCCGTGTTTGAAATGAAAACTTACTGAAAAATTGGTACACCCGTAATTTTACAAAATTTTTAACTGAAATGGGATTAGTTACACCCTGCATATTTGGCTTACAATTTAAACATGTAGTAACAACTCTAAAACTAAACCCCACATAATTATGAAAAAGTTATTCTATTCTTTAGTTCTCGCAACATTTGTATCAGTTGCCCTATCTGCTTGCAGTGACGAAGAAATTAAGCCTTCCACAGAACTTGACAACGGGGCTGGTGGTGTACAGGGTGACAGAGGTAAAAACTAGTCATGCCAATTTCCAAATCAACCGAATTATGAAAACAAAAACATCCATACTGTTAGCAATCGTTGCAATAGCTACGGTTTCTTTTACTGTAACTCGTATAAGTAAATCCTCTGAGAATGAGATTAAGGAAACCACAAATACTCAACCTCAAAGGGCATATGATGAACCTGCAGGGGGATTCGTTACAGAAGATAAATTCTAACTATCAGCAATTGAAAGTCAAGGGGTTACAGTACTTGTGGGTAAAGCCACGGGTACTGTTTTCCTTTTCACACTATTTGCCAATTAATCCTTCCTTGAGTGAAACATCAAATGCTCTCCCGTACCAGGCTCAACGATCCTGTCCGAAAGTAACTTATTTGATACAGTCAACCTGATATGTTGGGTGTCAAAGAACGCATATTCAAGAAAGAGCTATTTGATATTTGATAACTATAGGGTTTCAGTCAAACAATACAGGTGTTAAACTTCTCCTTAGGTTAACCAATCGGGTGCGGTTACTTCAGATTTAAATGCGCCAGGAAGCAACTTTTCAAGATGAAATCCCGAAAATATGGGTCGACCTGCCCTTAGCCACCTAAAACACCCCGAAATACTCATGTATAAAAGTTACTTAAAGTGTTACTTTAAGTAACTTTTTTGACAAATTTGGCGAAAACCTTACATCAAAATTGAGTCACTTTTATGGCTTTGTAACCCCTTATCAAACAGCCTAATTGGTTGCTGTTATTGAATCTGCAATTCAAACGGCATCCTGGCCTGTACCCCTTCAAACTGCTTCAATTTAACGGCTTGTAAATACCAGGTGTAATACTCACCCATTTCCTTCTTCAGGGTATTGGTGCGGGCATTCTCGCTTAATGACTCCATAAGCTGCTCAAAGAATGGCTTCTGGCGTGGATAAAGTTTTATAGAGTAATCATCAAGTCCTGCTGCCTTGGCGGCAATGTCAATGGCATCGTTATAACCGCCCAGTACATCTACCAATCCGCGTTCAACAGCCTGCGAGCCTGTCCACACTCTTCCCGAAGCCACTTTCTTCAAATCATCCTGGCTCATGTTACGCCCTTCGGCAGCTTTGCCGGTAAAGGTTTCATAAATTTCTTCTGTGCGGGTTTGCCAAACGTTTTTCTCACTTTGCGTTAACGGGCGACTGATGGTAACCAGTTCGCCAAACTCACCGGTGTTCACTTCATCGAAGGTGATGCCCAGTTTATTTCCTAAAAAACCGCTGGCGTCAAATAGAACACTGAATATCCCAATCGATCCGGTAATGGTGTGCGGTTGTGCTACAATGGTATCGGCTGCCATAGCCAGGTAGTAGCCTCCGGAAGCTGCATAGTCGGACATGGAGGCGATAACAGGTTTAACTTCTGTAGCCAGTTTTACTTCACGCCACATGGCATCGGAGGCCTGAAAAGCTCCGCCCGGTGAATTAACACGCACCACAATGGCCTTTACTTTTTTACTCAGGCGCGCCTTGCGTATTTCTTCGGTTATGGTTGCTGATCCGATAATTCCTTCGCTGGATTTACCCGGCATAATGGTACCATCTGCAACAATCACGGCAATTTCATCTGCACTTCCTTTCTTTTCACTTATGCTCTTATTGTATTTATTTCGGGCAATGAATTTAACCTTTTCCGTTTCTTTCACTCCCAGGCGGCCACGAAGTTCGTCAAGTACTTCATCGTAGTATAACAAGTCATCGACAAGCCCATGTTCTACGGCCAGTTTCGCATTCCGCACGAGCATCTTATCGGATATTTCACGGAGCTTCTGTTGAGGAATGTTTCGCGATTCTGAAATACCTGACAATACGTGATCGTAAATAGAGTTTATCAACGCGGTGAGCTGCAAACGGTTTTCGTTGCTCATCTTCTCCAACATGAAAGGCTCTACCGCGCTTTTGAAATCCCCCACCCGGAATATCTCAGGTTTGATTTCCAGTTTATCGAATAGCTTTTTGAAAAAGCTGATCTCTACTGTAAGGCCATTGAATTCCACTTCACCCTCCGGATTCAGGTAAACTTTATCGGCAACTGAGGCCAGGTAATAGGCAGGCTCCGACATCACATCAGCATAAGCCACAACCCATTTTCCACTTTCTTTAAAATCAATAAGCGACTCACGGATTTCTCCTAATGTTGAAAAGCCCGTCATAGGAAAACTCACATTTAAAAAAATGCCTTGAATTTTAGCATCGGATTTAGCGTGACGTATAGTTTCTTTGAGTTTTAGTAACCCGATATTTTGAACCTCGCCACCTGGAAAAGGAAACCCCGCAAAAGGGTTTTCAACTTCCTGTTCAGTAATCTCGGCATCAAGCTTAAGATGTAGTACAGAATTATTGCTTACCACCACCTTCTCTTCCGACCCAAGGGAAGCTAAAATGCCGATCATGAGTAAAAAGCTAACTACCGTAAAAACCGTTAGGGCCAGTAGAGCCGCTAAAAAAGACTTGAAGAAATTCATATCAATACATTAAGTTTTACAAAATAAACACAGGCTTCAACCAATTCGAAGTAAGTTTACCGGCAAATTTATGACAACCGTTCATCTTCTGTTAGGCAGCAACCTCGGCAACCGGGAACACAATCTCCAGTTGGCCAATCAGGAAATTGGTCGGCTTTTAGGGCCGATTATTACAGCCTCTTCTGTTTATAAAACAGCTGCCTGGGGCAATACAAATCAACCTGAATTTTATAACCAGGTGGTAGTTGCTACAACCGAAAAATCACCTGAGGAAGCCCTTAGGGCCATCCTCAACATTGAAGATCAACTGGGCAGGACACGGACCGAAAAATGGGGTTCACGGATCATCGATATTGATATTTTGTTTTGGGATGATCAGGTCGTTTCAACCCCTGAGCTAACGATACCTCATCCGGGTATTCCCCAGCGAAGGTTTACGCTGATCCCTTTACTGGAAATTTCTCCGGATTTCATTCACCCTGTTCTTCAGAAATCTGTTCAAGAACTTTTACAGGAGTGTACGGATACACTGTCAGTTGAAAAGGTATTAAAATAATCAGAAGAATACCCCAAGCTAAAACCGTCATTTGAGATCGCGGGGCAAGGCCCGCGATGACAAAAATTCATACGACAAGTATTACTCTAAATACTCATGGCTTCTGCCTGAGGTGCTATTTTCTTAACCAGCCCCTGAAGTACTTTACCGGGTCCGCATTCAATAAAGGTTGTTCCACCATCAGCTACCATTTTCTGCACCGATTGGGTCCACCGAACAGGTGCTGTGAGTTGTGCAATCAAATTTTTCTTGATGGCGTTAACATCGGATGAAGGTGAAGCATTTACATTTTGATACACCGGGCAAACGGGTGTACTGAAATGAGTGGTTTCAATGGCTGCTGCCAGTTCTTCGCGGGCAGGCTCCATTAAAGGCGAGTGAAATGCTCCACCTACCTGCAGTGGAAGAGCCCGTTTGGCACCCGCTGCCTTCATTTTTTCGCAGGCAATTTCAATTCCTTTTATGGAGCCGGAGACAACCAACTGTCCCGGACAATTGTAGTTAGCTGCCACTACTATTTCATCGGTAATGGAAGCGCATACTTCTTCCACAACATGATCATCCAACCCAAGAATGGCCGCCATGGTTGAAGGATTAATTTCACACGCACGTTGCATGGCCATGGCACGTTTGTAAACAAGCTTCAAACCGTCTTCATACGAGAGTGCTTTATTGGCAACGAGCGCAGAAAATTCTCCTAAGGAATGTCCGGCTACCATATCGGGTGAAAATGAATCATTGGATAATGCAATGGCAACCGAATGAATAAAGATAGCGGGTTGCGTAACGCGTGTTTGTTTTAATTCATCGGCCGTTCCACTAAACATAATGGAGGTAATGTCAAATCCCAGCACATCATTGGCTTGATCAAACAAAACTTTGGCTTTGGGGTTGGCATCGTAAATATCTTTACCCATTCCGGTAAACTGTGCACCCTGGCCAGGGAAAATGTATGCTCTCATAATGGAATAATATAAGGTCCGAAAATACAAAAGACAGGACAAAAGACACAAGACTCAAAATATTAAGACAATCACTCCAAGATGTTGTCTAAAAAACGATCTCTCAAGTCGTGTGTTGGAAGCCAGCATTCATTTTTCCTTCCAAACCATCGGTAGCGGTTGCGGGCAATCCAATTATAGACCGGATCGCGCAGAAAACGGGGAACGATTTTAAAAGCATAAAATAGCGGCCAGGCACCAGATAAATGCCGGGCTATTTCCAATGCTGCATTACTCCTTTCCAGAAAGGTATCTCCCTGAACTAAAATTATGCTATGAAGTTGGGTTGGATCTAGATTAAATCGTGTCAGCTCAGCTTGTCCGTATGCTGATTGAAGGGAAGCAAATTTAAAACGTGCTTTTGGATCGCGCTTAATAATAAATTGAACGGAATTACTGCACAGATTACAGACACCATCAAATAATACAACCGCTAAGAAGTCCTTGTTTAATTTGCTCATCGCACCAGATGAACCCAGCCCTTAATGGTTTGATTTCGTTTAGCCGGGTCAGCCATATCGAAGGTTACATTAGCAACATAATAATACACAGCAGAGGCCAGTGCGTTACCATTTTTATCTATACCATTCCACCGGATATAGATTCCGTTTTCATCATTTTTTCTTCCCGAGTAGGCATATACTTCATTTCCCCACCGGTTGTAGATTTTGACATCCACCTGTTCAACAAATCGCGCACATTTTATTCGAAAGGTCTCTGAGTTTGGATCTGCACTGTTGCAAAGCACGTTTGGGCCGGGGTTTTCTTCACCCACCGGTGGCACAAATCCCCACGCTCTGAATTCATCATTACAATTATCTCCGTTAGGTGTGAAGATGTTTGGTAACTCATAGTAGGGACAATTCTCAAAACACACTTCATTACTAAACCCGCTCTCATTTCCTGAGCGATCCAGGGCTGTAATTTTATAGCATCGTGCAAAGGAGGGTAAATTCGAATCGACATAAAAAGTATCCCGCACATTTGTTGCCAGTAAAGAATATGTTCCATCCTTGGTTGATGCCACATAAATATTGTAGCTGCGGGTATCGGAGCGACACTCTGTATCCGCAGGAGGATTCCATCGTAACGTATTACTGAACGTATTGGAATTACAAGCTTCCTGAAAGCGATAATCGTTACAGTCGAAACCTTCAAGATCAACGATAAGTACAGGCTCACAAGGTGGATCTTCATCCAAGGGTTGCGCACAAATAATTTGTGAAAAATTATCCTGAGGCACATCAATCTCTGGATTACCATAGCTACCCCGTGTCATTACCCGGTAGCAATAAACGGTGTTGTCATCAAGTCCTTCATCTAAAAAATAAAAACCTCTTTCAAATATGTTTTTCTGGGCGATCAGAACCAGTTCACTTTCCGTGGCACCTTCCGGACCTCTGTATATATAGTGCTCCGGAAATGATTGTATCTGGTTAGACCATGGAACTGCAGCCGACCAGGTTAATTCCATTTGTCGCGATGATGGTCGTAGTTCAAGTCTGACGGAAGAGGCTGGAGCCGATTGATCAAAAGGTTGACCCTCTGATAAGGCAATTACACGATAGTTATAAATCCGGTTTTCGGTATCCAGACCTGTATCCAGAATGGTTGTATCCCCGGGCAGGGTTCCGGCATGAATAGGAACATAATTGGTTCCGGTAAATCCGTCCGCACGCTCAACAATGTAATCGTAGCCGTACGGTTCCTGAGGAAATTGAATGGGACTTGCATCAAATGGTGAACGCCAACTCACCCTGACTTCACCATCGTTAACGGATGTCTTATCTATAGTAACGTGGGTAATAACAGGTGCATCCGCTAAAATTGCAGGAATACAAATTTCCTGAGAAACATAACTCTCTCCTCCACCAGGCTGAGGGAATATCGCCACCAGGCGATAGCAATAACCGGCACCGGCTTTTAAACCGGTGTTGGTAAACTGGGTCTGCCCAGCGAATACCTCTCCTATTAACGAATAGCCTAAAAATGCCGGCATGCCCGTTTGGCACTCATCAGGTGTGAAATTTATACTATCCACCCGCCTCCAAATCTGAATAGAAGTTGCCTGTTGGCGACAGGTATACTCCTGCCAGGTGAGTTGTGAAGATCGATTGGAGAAATCAACGGTAGCATTAACCCAAAGGGGTGGTGGTGCCACTACCCGTATACGCCACGTTTTAAAGGTTACGAGCTTTGGACCTTGCGGTGGATTATCTGTGATTTTAAAAACAACCTGATAGCTTAATTCTTTGACATGAAAGCATTGCGTATTCCACTGAAACTGAAGTTGCGCAGGAGGATTGGAAGGTTGAAAATCATTAGGGCCCGGAACAGGTGAATATGTAGCTGGTGATTGAGTAACTGGAAAATTAAAAATTTCTGAGAACGCCTCGATTTTAACATTGTGATTTTCGGGGTCAATGCCAAAAATAGTGGCTGTAATTGTTGTTCCGGCAACTACGCAAACATCATCCGGAATGATCAGATCGGGTCGTTCATTATTACAATCTTCAATAATGATCTGCATGTCCCTGCGAACAAACCCCAGCTTATACCAAACGCCTTGAACCTTTCGCCATTCAACTACAATAAATGCAATGTTATACTCACCCTGTGCCCCGGGCGCATCCCATATAATGGTTCCATCAATGGGATCAATGGTAAAGGTTGGTGGCCCGGTACCTGCTTCATTGGCATTTGGAAAGTTGGTATAGAAGCTTTGGTTATTGGGATTGCGGTAATTCGCAACAGTTTGATTCTTATCACGGAAAGGGACAACAAACTCATACGATAAGCTATCTCCATCTGGATCGAAAGCACCAGGGTTATGAAAAAATGCTACACCGGTACAACCCCTGTCAATTGGAGGGATAAGCAGCTGTGGGGTGTTATTGCAACCAAAAAAGGGATCAATATTAATTTGTGTTTCAATGTAAAACGTGGTGGAGATAGAGTTATCCATATTCAATACACCACCATTACGATTGGGTTCAATGTAACTGATAATGTAACGACCAGGGCCCGGGTAGGTATGTTCAATGGTAAAGGATGCTGTTCCTACACCTGGTCCCAGGGCTGGGTCAATAATATTAGGTGTTTCAGGAACAAGAATGGGTTTGGAGCCATCACCAAAATCGAGGTAATCCATTTCACCACCAAAAAGAACGGGGGATCCTGTATTGGTATAGACTGTTACGGTAATCCGAAAAGTCAATCCGGTACAACTTACCCGGGTGGCCACAATCTGCCCCGCACGCAAGTGGGTTGCCTGCGCATCTTGCACGTAAAGAAAATACAGCAGTGTAAATAGAAAAATGGTACCTGCAGCCTTTACATACTTACAATTCATCAAACCACTCATGCTATACCAAATCAGGTTACAATATAAAACCCTTATACGGATCGAAAAAATTCAATTTTCTAACGTTTTACCAGGCATTTTAGTCTGTTGATCCGGTAAAACGTTAAGTTGCTGTTCTGTTAACATCAAAAACAAAGAAAACGTTATGCGCATCATTGGCGAAATACCAAACCCGGATTGTAAAATCACCCTGTTTAGCTGGAATAACCGGTACCTGATCAAACTTGAACAAGGCCTTTTGGAGCAAACGTATAAAATCAACCAGTTTGAGTTAACCAGTGAAAACGACTTGCAAAAGATTGTAAATACTGAGTTTATCAACGATGCCCTCGCCCGGTTTTCCTCCATGGCCAGCACGTTACAGCGGTCGCTCGAAAACTTATAATCAATTCGTGTTTAGCGCAGGTGATTGAAATTATAGTATTTTGTGCCCGTGGAAGTACTGGAGAAAAAGAATAAAAACAAGCAATACAAGCCCATTCTGGAAGGAATACCCGACTGGCCGGTATACCGGCTAAGCCGAAACCGGAAGGAATTTATTGAAGAGGTTGCACAGAAATCTGCTGAGCGCATCAAGCAACTTCGCCCAACCCGCAAACAACTTATTGACGAACTGGAAGCCACCGTTTACCGGGAACAACAACGCATGAAGCGTAACCGCTGGCGCGTTGATCCCCCCGATGAAGGTAAATTCTGGTCGAAGATCAAGCAGGATTTAATTGACCTTTCCGGTAAGCCCCTGGATGACCATAACCGAAAAGAGGAGGAAATCCTGAACGTAATTGTGCATCGGTATGCCAGTGAAATAGCCGGTAACTTTAAACCCAGCTCCTACCGCTTTGCACGGGAGATGATAAAGTTTTGGTTTTCACGATTACTCAATGCCTCACGCGTTAAAAAATTCGGAGGATTCTTTCGCAATCAATATACACTGCGAGACAAGATTCAGATTGTGGGCAAGGTAAAGCAATTGCGCAGCCTGGCACGAAAGGGCACCATCGTAATGGTACCAACACACTTCAGCAATCTTGATTCAATTTTAATTGGCTGGATTATTCATGCCTTAGGTTTACCGGCTTTTATATATGGTGCAGGGTTGAATCTTTTCAACATGAAAATATTCGCCTACTTTATGAACAGCCTCGGAGCGTATAAAGTAGACAGGCGCAAAAAGAATTTGCCTTACCTGGAAACACTGAAGATGTATTCCGGTATTGCCATTCAACGTGGCGCACATAGTTTGTTCTTTCCTGGTGGCACTCGGTCACGCTCAGGTATGATCGAAAAAATGTTGAAGTTGGGATTACTCTCCACCACCGTGGAGGCCCAACGGAATATTTATCTCAATACACCCCCCGGGGAAAAACCGCAGAAAATTTTTGTGGTACCCGTTACGCTTAACTATCATTTTGTGCTGGAGGCTCCGGAACTTATTGATGATTATCTATCCATTAAAGGACAAGATCGCTACCTGCCTGAGCAAGATCCGCATGGCAGCTGGGGACTTGTTAAATTTATGATTAAGTTTTTCACGAAAGGATCTAACATTTCCGTATCCATTGGCCGTGGGTTAGATGTGCTGGGCAATTACGTGGATGATGAAGGTAACAGCCTGGATGTACACGGCCGGGTAATCAACACCGAAGACTATTTCATTTCCAACGGCCAGCTTACAGTTGATGCCCAACGGGAGAATGAATATACCCGGATGCTAAGCCAGCGTATTGTTACGGAGTATCATCGCATCAATCGAATTTTCGCGAGCCACCTGGTAGCGTTTGTGGCATTTGAGATGTGGCAAAAAAAACACCCTAAACTGGATTTATTTGGCTTGTTGCGATTGCCGGAAGAAGAGTTAGCGCTTGATTATGCCGAATTCAGAAAAACCTGCAAGCGCATCCGCAAGAAGATTTACCAACTTAAAAAAGAAGATAAGGCGAATCATGCTACACACCTCAAGGGAAAGATAGATTTAGTGATTAAACACGGTCTTGAGAATGTGGGCATATTTCATCTGAAGCGCCCCCTGCTCTACAATAAAGAAGGCAACATCATCACGCAGGATCTCAACCTGCTCTACTATTATCATAACCGGATGGTTGGCTATGACCTCGAAAAATTTATCTGACACCCGACCTGTTGGCGTAATTGGTGCCGGTAACTTTGGTAGTGCTGTGGCCAACTTGCTGGCACGACATAGAAATGTTTTGCTGTATGCCCGTGATGAAAAAGTGATTAAGAGGATTGCACAAACCCGCGAAAACCGTGGGCACAGCATGCACAAAAATATAACGCCTACCAGCGATCTTCAACTACTGGCACGCGAATGTGAAGTTATTTTCCCGATTGTTCCTTCATCACACTTCCGCTCCATGATGAAGAAACTATCTCCATACCTTCACCCCTATCACATTTTAATCCATGGTACCAAAGGATTGGATATTACTCTGCCGAAAGGGCAAACCATTGAAACGGTAAATAAGCTCAATCGCAGCCAGGTTAAAACCATGAGCGAGGTAATCCGTGAAGAAAGTGTGGTGGTGCGTGTAGGTTGCCTGGCCGGACCAAATTTATCGAAAGAGCTTGCAGCGCGGCATCCGGCCGCCACCGTAATTGCCAGTCCGTTCAACGAAGTAATTACTTTAGGAAAAAAGTTACTGCGTAACGACCGTTTTCAGGTATATGGAAATAATGAATTGATTGGTGTTGAACTGGCCGGTGTGTTAAAAAATATTATTGCCATTGCCTCCGGTGCGCTGAGCGGTATGGGCTATGGTGAAAACGCGAGGGGCTTGCTCATCAGCCGCGGAGTGGTAGAAATGATTCATGTGGGGCGAGCATTGGGCGGAAATACAAAGGCTTTTCTGGGCGTGGCTGGTATTGGCGACCTGGTGACTACGAGTAACAGTACCCTAAGCCGGAATTTCCAGGTAGGTTATAAGCTTGCACAAGGAATGACGCTGAAAGAAATTCTGGAAAGCATGGATGAAATTGCCGAAGGCGTAAATGCTGTGCAGATAGTTAAAAAATGTACCGACTACTATAAATTAAGAGCGCCCATTACCACCACCCTGTATAAAGTTCTTTTTGAAGATCTCACCGTTAAACAAGCCATCAGTTACCTGATGCGCTATCCATTAAATGTGGATATTGATTTTCTTGATTAAACATTGCAGTTAATCAAGTTTGCGAGTATCCGTAAAGAGTCCTAAAGTATTAAGTTGACGTCATGCGAGGGAGGTACGACCGAAGCAATCTCGTTTTCAACGTTAAAACTGAGATTGCTTCTCCGCCTGTGGCGGATCGCAATGACGCCAATTTTAGGATTGGAAGCGGATACTCAAAATCAAGTTTTTATTTTTTGTGTTTTAGTGTCGAAGAGAAATGCTATGAATCATGCTACAAAAGCACAAATACTAACCATCACTAAACAAAGCTAAACACGAAAGTCAAAAGGCTTTTCTGATTTTCTCAGCCACAACAGCCAACTCATCTTGCGATGGCTTTAGTTTAGGGTGAGCAAAGTTTATATCACCCATGGTATTCATGGGCACCAGGTGAATATGCGTGTGCGGAACCTCTAACCCGATAACCGCAATTCCGATACGCTTGCAGGGGATCGCTTTTTTCACGGCAATGGCAACACGTTTCGCAAAAAGATTCAATGCCGCCAGCGTATCATCATCCAGATCAAAAATATAATCCACCTCTTGTTTGGGTACCACTAACGTATGGCCCATCACCAAGGGCATAATATCCAGAAAAGCTATAAACCGCTCATCTTCCGCCACTATATGACCGGGGATTTCGCGGTTAATAATACGTGTAAAAATGGTGGCCATGTTTAAACGGTAATGTTGGTGATTTCAAATTCAACATCACCGGCAGGTGTCTTAATGATAGTCGACTCGCCTTTTTTCTTTCCTAACAAACCCTTTCCAATGGGTGACATTGTTGAAATTTTTCCGGATTTCAAATCAGCTTCTTCTTCCGAAACAAGCGTATAGGTAAAAGATGCCCCGTTCTTTTTGTTTTT
Source organism: Flammeovirgaceae bacterium UBA2366 (assembly GCA_002344065.1). Classification (GTDB taxonomy): domain Bacteria; phylum Bacteroidota; class Bacteroidia; order Cytophagales; family Cyclobacteriaceae; genus UBA2336. Next base: position 141,220 of record DDTK01000015.1, on the reverse strand, counting down.
AATAGTGACTTTAGCCAGTATGGAAACTTTAGAAGTATCCACATTGGTTTCGTCCAGCAAACGGGCATTGGCCAATAAATCATCCAGGTGGGCAATCTTTGCTTCAAGGTGTCCTTGCGCATCTTTAGCAGCATCGTACTCAGCATTTTCGCTCAGGTCACCTTTATCACGGGCTTCTGCAATTTGCTTGGCAATTTCTGAACGGCCTTTAGACTTAAGCTCACTCAATTCAGCCTTTAATTTATCAAGGCCTTCGCGGGTGTAGTACGATATTTTTTTACTCATAAAACTTATGTTGAAATACGACAGCAGTAAAAAAAGAAACAACGGCCTCTGCTGAGAGACCGTTGTCTGATTGTAACACAAAGGTAACGTTTTAAACCATTTGTACAAAAACTCAGGCGCCCACTAATTCAGGCAGGCTGGTTTTAATCTGGTCGAAAATCTCATCATCAAACCGCGCCAGGTAAAGTGTTTTTGCTTTTGCGAGCTGTTCCACCGTAAGTCCTTTCGCTCCGCGAAGATCAGCTTTGTACAAACTCGCATTTTCAAAATCGGCACCCATCAGGTAACTGTTTTGCATATTTGCTTCCATCAGGTAGGCATTATTAAAATTTGATTTAATCAGGAAAGCATTCTCAAATTGAGCCTTAATTAAAAAGGCGTCTTTGAAATTAGCACCACTGGCGTAAGCGCCTTTGAGGTTAGCCTGATTCAAATTTGAATTTTCAAAGTTGGTTTGATTGAGTCGTGTGTTTTCAAGATTTGCCTCGATTAACGATGACTGGGAGATGTTGGCCGAGTTAAGATTTGATCCACTGAGATTTGCGTAGCTCAAATTGGTACGTGCTAAAAAACAATTCACCAGGTTTATCTCGTAAATTTTATGTCGGTTTAATCGCTTGATATTACCTACCGTACGGAAGGCCGCTTCTTCCGATTCCCACAAACGGAAGTCATCAATTTCATCTTTATAGAAGCGAATGCGTTGCCGGATTTGTCCGTTTTGGTTGAGCCAGAAAATGAGAATACCAATTATCGCAATATCGAAAATCATTCCATGGGCTTCTGCCAGAATTTGGGCCCAGAAATTGTCAAAATCATTAATGTAATAGTTCAGACTTAACCCGATAACCAGCGTTGCTACAACAACCAAAACAATGGTAGAGGTGAGCATCGGCTTTTCAATAATAGTATTGAACGTGTCGCCCAATCGTTTAAATCTGTTCTTAAGAAAAACCATTTGTAAAAAGTGGATACAAATTATCTACGTTTATCGGATTATCAAAAGCAATAAGGTATCAAAGCTACATCAAATTCTCATTCCTCAGGGTGTGAGGCCCCTCCTATAAAGGACTAATTATTACATTGGTTTGGTTGCCAGCCGGGTTATTGCTTCAGCGTTTTATTACGGTGTAAGACTCACAAATAGGTTGAATTTACAACAATTGTTCCGCTGAGAATTTGAAAAACAAAAAAGTCTTCTTCAAATCAGAAAAAACCTTACATAGCACTACAGCAGCATATGCACGGTAAAGAAATAAATGGTAAGCCCGAGTAAATCGTTAGTGGTTGTGATAAAGGGGCCCGATGCAAGGGCCGGGTTAAATCCAAATCTGTTCAAAATCAACGGTGTAATGGTGCCAATAAACGATGCAAAAACCACCACGCTTAGCAAAGCGATAGAAACAACCAAGGAAAGACTATACTCACTAAACAATAATATGTTGGCGCCATAAACGAGGGTTGATAAAAAGAGACCGTTTAATATCGCCACCAGGAATACTTTAACTAAACGCTGCCAAAGTCCATCATAAACAAAACCGGGGTTGGCCAAACTCTGCACAATTACCGATGATGACTGAATACCCACGTTACCACCGGTAGCCTGTATGAGGGGAGTAAAAAATGCTATAGCGGTGATACGGGCTAACTCAGCTTCGAACAAACCCATAAACTTGGCATTCATTAACCCGCCTACTATACCAATAAGCAACCATGGCAAACGTGCCCGGGTATTGCGCCAAACGCTATCATCCTCTTCAATATCCTCACTAATACCCGTCATCAATTGGCGGTCTTCTTCCGCTTGCTCGGTGATCACATCTACCACATCATCAATAGTAATCCTACCCACCAACTGACCACGAACATTTATAACCGGTACGGATTCAAGATCGTATTTCCGCATAATGTCAGCCACTTCCAGATCAGAGAAGTAGGTTTCTACAGTAACGATATCCTTCTCGCATAAATCAGAAACTAGTTTACGGGCATCTGACAATACCAGGTCTTTCAGGGAAACACGACCTACCAGAAAGTCGTTGTCATCCACCACATAAACGGCATAGAACTTATCTACATTCTCAGCTTGTTTCCGTACTTCATCGATACACTGCACAACCGTCCAGTGATCACGGACTTTGATAAGTTCTTTGGCCATTAATCCACCGGCCACGTTCTCTTCATAGCGAAGCAGTTCAGTAACCTGGGTGCGCAGTTCAGCATCCAACCCGGAAAGAACTTCTTCCCTTGTTTTAACCGGTTGCTCATTCAGAATATCAGCTACATCATCGGAATGTAACGTATTGACAATACGGGTTAGCTCAGCAGGCTCGTAAGTCTTTAAAAACTTTACGCGGGTATCCGTGTCCAGATCAATGATAATCTCGGCTTGTACTTCAACAGGAAGCAGATCAAGCACGTATTTTGATTCATCGGAATTGAATTCATAGAGCAACGCTGATATATCTGCTGCCTTTACACCTTGCAGACTCTCCAGAATAAATGCCTGGTCGCGTTCATCCAATGCTTGTTGAAAACGATCAACAAACTCTTTCGTTAACTCAAATTGAACCAACTCCTCCACGACTTTTTTCGATTAGCTGGGTAAGATAAATGAAATCCTCAACCGATAATTGCTCAGCTCGCTTATTAAATATTTCGTGTTCTAATAATGTTGCCAGGCTGCCCTCCGGCTGTGCTTGAAAGGCGGGCAAAATTAAATTTTTTAAGGCGTTACGCAAGGTTTTCCTTCTGTTATTGAACCCCTGTTTAACCACTTGCTTAAACAGCACTTCATCACATGGTAACGTAACACGATCATTCCGCTCAAGTCGCACAACGGCCGACATTACTTTGGGTGGTGGATTAAAAACACCGGGTGGCACCTTAAACAGGTAATCAATCCTGTAATAGGCCTGAAGTAAAACGCTGAGTATTCCATACGTTTTATTACCATGCGGTGCCGCTATCCGGTCGGCCACTTCCTTTTGCAGCATGCCAACAACCTGCCATACCTGGTTTTTATTTTCATAAACTTTAAAAAGTATCTGCGATGAGATGTTGTAAGGGAAGTTTCCAATAATGGAAAATTTAGTCGGGAAGATTTTCGATAAGTCCATTTCAAGAAAATCACCCTCAATTACATTTAAATGCGGGTAATGTGTCTTTAAATAAGCCACCGAATCGCGGTCAATCTCAATCACCTTAAGGTTATGCTTTTCCGCTTCGAGTAATATTCTTGTAAGCACGCCCATTCCAGGGCCAACTTCCAGCACGGGCTCTTGTAATGATGTTGATTGCAAAGCACCAACAATCTTTTCAGCCACATTTTTATCGTGCAAAAAATGTTGACCCAAGGATTTCTTCGGTCGAACAAAAGAGGTTGATTTACCTGCCATGGCGGTAAAAATACGAAGCCGTATTGAGCTATCGCGTTTTTATATTCAGGATATTCCTGACAGCTACCAACATTGTAACCAACTGTAATTTTAAGTAAATAGCACATTTTAAATTGAAACATGAGCACGCAACAAAAACCCCGCATTGGAATTACCCTGGGCGATCTCAACGGCATTGGACCAGAGGTTGTTATTAAGGCGCTGCACGATAATCGTCTTACCAATCTTATTACACCGGTCATTTACGGCTCAACACGGGTTCTTTCATTTTATAAAAAGCAATTAAATATTGAAGAGTTTAATTACGGACATATTAAAAGCCGTGGCCAATACATTCCAAAAACCATTAACGTGGTCAACTGTTGGGAAGACGTTATCGAAATCATACCCGGCAAACCTTCTAAAGAATCTGGTAAGGCCGCATGGCTCGCCTTAAAACAAGCTACGCAAGATTTAAAGGAGGGATTGATTGATGCGATGGTTACTGCTCCGATCGATAAGAATACCATCCATAGTGATGAGTTTCCCTATCGTGGTCACACCGAATACCTGGCCCATTTTTTTGAAACAAAAGAATTTGTAATGCTGATGGTTAGCGAATCGTTACGCGTGGGCTTGGTTACCGAGCATGTGCCTGTTAAAGACATCGCAACCCACATAACCCGCGAACTGGTTGAATCCAAACTTAAAATACTGGAACAATGCCTGCGCAAAGATTTTGGAATCAACAAACCAAAAATTGCTGTGTTAGGATTAAACCCACATGCCGGTGATGGTGGCCTTATTGGTAATGAGGATGAAACCATTCTAAACCCGATTATTCAAGATTGGAAAACGAAAGGAAAAATTATTGCCGGACCTTTTCCTGCCGATGGATTTTTTGCTTCCGGAAATTATTCAAAATACGATGCTGTGTTGGCAATGTATCACGATCAGGGCTTAATCCCCTTTAAGCTACTCTCCTTCGAAAGTGGCGTAAACTACACTGCAGGTTTACCGGTTGTACGTACTTCGCCCGATCATGGTACTGCCTATTCCATTGCCGGAAAAAATTTAGCTAACGAGGGTTCTATCCGACAAGCTATTTATTCAGCTGTTGACATTTTCACTTCGCGAACACGACCTTCCAAAGATTAATGATAACATTTGTTGATTTTTTCAACCGTTTAGCCGAACCGTAACGAAGTGGAGCTTTTATTGTTTAACTTTGAAACACCCCCGATTTATGGACATCGTTACGAAAAAACTGATCAATATTTTAATACAACTGGCTGAAGCTGATAAACATTTTGCCAAAGCAGAACGCGAAATGATTTTCAAAATCGCCAAAGAGAAGAATTTTCCGGAAGAATCCGTTACTGCCTTAATCAAAAACCCGGAGCCTATTGATACCCTGGGGGCGCTCTCGCAAGAACAAAAATTTGACTACCTCTACACCACGATAGAACTGGTTTTTGCTGATCACAATATCTTTGACAGTGAAGTCCTGTTTTGTAAAAACGTGGCCATCAAACTTGGTTTTAAAAAGGGTATTATCGACTATTTCCTGGAACACTACGGCCGAAAAACTCGTGAAGAGTTTAAGGCAGAGGCAATGACTCATTTTCTTTAAGGACCTGCCAAAAAGCCCCGAATTAGCTGATTCTTTTATAATCTGATTAATTCTCCTAAATTTGCCGACTAATTTTTAAAACCCGATAGGGGTTGGTTCTTTGGAAGCGTATCGTGTTAATATTCAGGGCCTAAGCAATAATATTCACCATTTTGACTACCATTTTGGTGATGAATTCTTCAGGAAATACGGAGCCGAATTGGTTTCGGCCGGGGATATTAAGGCCCTCATCAGCCTGGATAAGCACGAAACCTTCATTGAGGCCAATTTTACCTTGAACGGGTCTATAAAATTGGTGTGCGACCGGAGTCTGGATGAATTTGATTATCCGATCGCCATGGACAGGAAGATAATCTTCAAATTCGGGCATGAACCGGGAGAAGTAAGTGATGAAATCATAGTAATTGATTTCAATACCGTAAGCCTGGAACTCGGCCAGTATATGTACGAGTTCATCAACCTGGCTGTGCCGATGAAGAAACTTCATCCGCGCTTTGAACAGGATGATGAAGCGGAAGAAGGAATTATCTACTCGTCAGACCCGGAAGACAAAAAAGATGAAATAGACCCGCGTTGGGAGAAATTAAAGAACTTGAATAAAAACAAATAGTTATGCCGAATCCGAAACGAAAAACCTCGAAAACCAGAAGAGATAAAAGAAGAACACACTACAAAGCTTTTGCAAAAGAGCTGGTAGTATGCCCTACTACTGGCGAACATCACCTGCCCCACCGTGCATTCTGGCATGAAGGCAAACTTTACTATAATGGTAAAGTGGTGATGGAAAAAGAAGTGTTAGCATAATGCCGGTTGATCACACTTTTCAATGGAGTACCGGCTGTAAAGCCAACACCAGACAAAAATGCTGATCCATTTTAGTTAAATAAACGCTCGATGGAAGTCGGGCTTTTTCTTTTTTTAAGGATTTAGGCGTACTGTTTTTCAAGCGTTAAGCTTATGACAAAAATTCACGCAGCAATTACAGGAGTAGGCGGTTATGTACCGGATTACATCCTCACCAACAAGGAACTCGAAACCATGGTGGATACCAACGATGAGTGGATAACCTCGCGAACCGGTATTAAGGAACGAAGAATTTTAAAAGGCGAAGGACTAGGAACTTCTTACATGGGAGCGGGAGCCGTAAAAGAATTGCTTCGCAAAACCAATACCGATCCCACAACAATTGACCTGATTATTTTCGCTACAGTTACCCCTGATATGCCCTTTCCGGCAACAGCCAATTTAGTGGCCGACCAGGTAGGTGCTGTCAATGCCTTTAGTTACGATATCAGTGCGGCTTGTTCTGGTTTCATCTATGCCCTTACTACCGGTGCCAAGTTCATCGAATCAGGTACCTATAAAAAAGTAATTATTATCGGGGGCGATAAAATGTCGTCAATCATCAATTATAAAGACCGGACTACCTGCATTATATTCGGTGATGGGGCCGGTGCTGTGTTGCTTGAGCCAACTACTGAAGAAGTTGGTATCATGGATTCCCTGCATAAGAGTGATGGCTCGGGTGCCAACTACCTGCACATGAAGGCCGGAGGAAGCCGAATACCGGCTACGCACGCCTCCATTGATGCACAACAGCACTATGTATACCAGGAAGGATCAGCGGTATTTAAATTTGCTGTTACCAACATGGCCGATATTTCAGCTCAGGTGATGGAGCGGAACAACTTAAAAGGAGAAGATATTGCCTGGCTGGTCCCTCACCAGGCGAATAAACGTATTATCGATGCTACCGCAAACCGCATGGGCGTATCGGATAGTAAAGTGATGATGAACATTGAAAAGTACGGCAATACTACAGCCGGTACTATTCCGCTTTTGTTGTGGGATTACGAGAAAAAGCTGAAGAAAGGTGATAACCTCATTCTGGCTGCATTCGGTGGTGGATTCACCTGGGGAGCCATTTATGTAAAATGGGCTTATAATTGAATTTCATATTAACATTTTTAGATTTTTAAACTTTAGTCATGGCTACTATTTCAGATTTAAGTAGAGGAAATTATGTACGGTATAACGGAGAAATACTCCAGATAGAAGAACTGCAACATCGCACACCCGGTAACCTACGAGCATTTTATCAGGTGAAAATGAGAAACATCCGAAATGGAAAAATTGCCGAGAACCGGTTCAGGCCAGGCGATGAAATAGAAATTTTACGCGTTGAGACAAAAGAGTACCAATACCTTTACCAGGAAGGTGATAGCCTGGTGTGCATGGATAATGAGACCTTCGACCAGATTTACCTGGACAAAGGGCTTCTTGGGGATTCCGTCAACTATATTAAAGAAGGTGTAACGCTTCTAATAGCCTTTGAAAACGGAACTTCCCCCATCACAGCTGAAGCCCCACCCAGTGTGGTTATGGAAATTCAGTATACTGAACCAGGTATGCAGGGCGATACCGCAACGCGAACATTAAAGGCTGCAACACTTGAAAATGGAGTAGAAATCAGAGTACCTTTATTCATCAACACTGGTGACAGCGTGAAAATTGATACGCATACCGGTGCCTATATTGAGCGTGTAAAATAAAAAGTGTATTATGGCTAAAAGCAAGGCAACTAAACCCGCTAAAAATGGAACAACGCCATCCAGGCCAACTTCCGATAACACATCCACAACCATGAAAACATCTGAAATCAGAGATCTTATTGACTTTATTTCCAAGACAGGCTTAAATGAAGTAAACATCGAAACCGGTGAATTAAAACTTCACATCAAACGCGAGCCCGATCAAAAAGTATTAAAATCATCGGCCCCTGTTGTAGCGGCACCCGTTCAAGCGCATGCGCATGCACCCGTTCAACAGGTTGCGCAGACTCCAGTACAGGCAAAACCAACTCCGGCAGTTGAAGCACCGTCTGGAAAAAATACAGTTGAAATTAAATCACCGATGATCGGCACGTTTTACCGGTCGGCCAATCCTGACTCACCTGTGTTTGTTTCCGTGGGTGATAAGGTTTCCAAAGGCCAAACCCTTTGCATTATTGAAGCAATGAAACTGTTTAATGAAATTGAATCAGAAGTTTCAGGCACCATTGTTAAGGTTAATGTAGAGAATGCATCACCGGTTGAATATGACCAGGTGCTGTTTGTTGTTGAACCCGATTAATAACCATTCAGGATTCAATATTCAAGACTCAAGATAAAATATTAGGCTTGGGTAATTCTGAACTTTGAATCTTGAATCTTAAATCTTGAATTGATTTATGTTCAAAAAAATACTGATAGCCAACCGAGGTGAAATTGCCCTGCGCGTAATACGGACATGCCGCGAGATGGGTATTAAAACTGTTGCCGTTTATTCCACAGCCGATCGCGAAAGTCTGCATGTTCGTTTTGCTGATGAGGCCGTGTGCATCGGTGCAGCGCCAAGCAAAGATTCATATTTGAATATTCCACGCATCATTTCAGCCGCAGAAATCACTAATGCCGATGCCATTCATCCCGGTTATGGTTTTCTTTCTGAACGCGCAGAATTCTCTTCCATATGCCACGAATACGGAATAAAATTTATCGGCCCTACCCCGGCCATGATTGAAGCCATGGGCGATAAATCAACCGCTAAGGACACCATGAAGAAGGCCGGTGTTCCTACCATTCCTGGTTCAGACGGTTTGCTGAGTTCCATGGAAGAAGGCGTAAGACTCGCAAAAGACATTGGCTACCCGGTTATTGTTAAGGCTACTGCTGGCGGTGGTGGTAAAGGCATGCGCATCATCAACAATGAATCGGAATTTCAAAAAGCATGGGATGATGCCAGGCGCGAAGCCGGTGCTGCCTTTGGGAACGATGGCTTATACCTTGAAAAATTTGTTGAAGAACCCCGCCATATTGAAATACAGATTGTAGGTGACCAATATGGAAAAGTGTGCCACCTTTCTGAACGCGATTGTTCCATTCAGCGCAGGCACCAGAAGCTGGTAGAAGAAACGCCTTCACCCATTGTAAGCCAGGAATTGCGCGAACAAATGGGAGAAGCTGCCATTAAAGGCGCACAGGCCATTAACTATGAGGGTGCAGGAACCATAGAGTTTCTGGTAGACAAGCACGGCAAGTTCTACTTTATGGAAATGAACACCCGGATTCAGGTGGAACACCCCATTACCGAAGAAGTTACCGACTACGACCTGATTAAAGAGCAAATTAAAGTAGCCGCAGGCGTACCCATTTCAGGAAAAAATTATTTCCCGAATTTGTTTTCGATGGAATGCCGTATCAATGCCGAAGACCCGGCCAACGGCTTCCGACCTTCACCCGGAAAAATTACCAACTTGCACTTGCCCGGTGGGCATGGCGTGCGTATTGACAGCCATGTGTATGCCGGCTACACCATACCGCCTAATTATGACTCCATGATTGCCAAACTGATTGTAAGTGGTCAATCAAGAGAGGAAGTGATTACGCGCATGAAGCGAGCGTTACAGGAGTTTGTGATCGAAGGCATTAAAACCACTATACCCTTCCATATTAAGCTGATGGACAATGCTATTTTCAGGTCGGGTAAGTTTACCACCAAGTTTTTGGAGACTTCGTTTGATTTCAGCGACCTGAAATAAAAACTTAAAGCCCGGTAACTCGGGCTTTTTCATTTATATCTATTCGTGCTCTTCGATGCCTGTCTACTACAGGAGGATTTGCAATGTAGAAACAGTGATAAAATGGATTTTTAAATCCTTGTATCGGGTTCGGGATTATCAGCCTGCGGTAGACAGGTCCTGAACAGCGTTGATGCCTCCTCCTATTTACTAACCTCTACCTTCTCAATCTCACGTACCAATTCATCATACCACGCCTGTCCGTATTTTCTCACCAATGGATCTTTCAGAAATTTATAGAGGGGTACCTGCAATTCTTTGCCCAGCGCGCAAGCGGGTGAGCAAATGCTCCACTTGTGATAATTGACCGCTTCAAAATTTTTCTTTTTGGTGATGCGAATGGGGTAAAGGTGGCAGGAGATAGGTTTCTTCCATGTAATCTTACCATCATAATAGGCCTGTTCAATGCCGCATTTCAATATGCCTTTATCATCATACAACGCATAGGCACATTCTTTACCACCAATCGTAGGAGTTGAAAAATCGCCATCATCATCCAGCACGTGTGTACCCTGCTCTTCAATGGCCTTTATTCCTTCCGGGGTGAGGTAGGGCTTTACTTTCGGGTAAATCTTTTTCAGGATGTCCAGTTCATCATCTTCAAGCGGTGCGCCATAGTCACCTTCCACACAACAGGCACCTTTGCACTTTTCCAAATTGCAGACGAACTCCTTTTCTTTTATATCGTCCGACACCAGCACATCACCGATCTTGATCATAGGTATTAATTAAGCGTATAAACATAAGGCATTATTTCGGAACAGGATAATCGTCAAACAATGTAAGATCACCAGTTGAGTCATTTAAAATTGCTCCCGGGCCGTTAAACACTTGGTAAATCACACCGCATCAAACAAGGTGAACTGATTGTGAACCGTTTCTTCCACCTCGCGTTGGATAACCCGTGCCGGGTATGCTTTTGAAAAAATTCCTATATAGTAAATCGGCAATTCCATCAATCCAGAATCCATCCGCTGAACAGCCAGTGAACTGTTCATACCCAAAACCAGCATATTATTACGCACCATCCTCACTGTTCGTTTGTAAAACTCCAGGTTGCTCTTTACGTCCTCCAGCTTTTCAATGTCTTTGTAGCCGCCCAGGTATTTTTTTAATTTCTCCTTATGCTCGTTTAAGTAAAAACGATAGTTGTGGCGGTCGTTCAGGCTGAAGGTAAATGGAACAACAAAACTAAAGCCCATGCCTTGCAGGGTATCCAGCAACGAAAAGGGCACATCAATGGCAAATGGATCGACTATGCAAAACACGCTTACGCGGTATCCCCTCTTTGACTGCGGAACATAATACTGAAGTTTCTCCGGCAGTTTCTCCAACACATCTTCAAAAATCAAAACATTTTTACCCTTAAAATATTTGTTAACCCTGATCTTCAACGCTTTCGCGAATTCCGGATCGCGCTCACAGAATATCCATTTCGAAATGGGAAGATCGGCCTGCAACGAAGCGAGACAAGACCCGGCAAATAATTCCTTTTGATAGCCTAACGAATACAACCCGCTGCCGGCAAATAAATCCACCACAATAATCTCATCCGATTTTTCAGCGCAATGGGTAACAAAAGATCGCAAATACCGCTGGATGAGTTGAACTTTTACTTTAAACCACGGCTCGGCTGCCGTTATGGGAAACCCATCGTGATTAAAAAAAGAGTTATCGAATGATGTCAACTAAAAAGTGGTTTAACAAAAGTAGACGGATCGGAAGAATAATTTCAATTCATACAGAAAAAAATATGTGAGTATCCGTTTAACATCCTAAAATTATAGAGCATCATCACAATAACCCCTCACCCCTTCCCTTCTATTGCAGGAGAGGGGTGTCCGAGGTACGAGCCTGCCTGCCGGTAGGCAGGGACGGGGTGAGGTGTTAATTAGGTCATCAAGCGGATACTCGCAAAAAAATATAAACCGAAACTTCATTCATGCTCTTGATCGCTTAATTTGCACCCCGATATGGATTACCTGGATCAACTGAATGAAGCGCAACGTGAGGGAGTAATCAACACCGAAGGCCCCACCATGATCATTGCCGGGGCCGGCTCAGGAAAAACCCGTGTACTGACCTACCGCATTGCCCACCTGATTCGCGATAAGCAGGTGGATCCGTTCAGCATTATGGCGCTTACGTTTACCAACAAGGCCGCCAAAGAAATGCGCGAGCGCATTGAAACCGTTGTGGGAGGTGAGGCCCGAAACCTGTGGATGGGTACGTTTCACTCGGTATTTGCGCGCATCCTTCGGGCCGAAGCGCACCTGTTGGGCTACCCCAACAGCTTTACCATTTATGATACTGACGACTCCAAAACACTGATAAAAAACATTGTTAAGGAACTGGGGCTTGATGAGGCCGCCTACAAAGCCAATGTGGTGTATAATCGAATTTCAGCCGCCAAGAACAGGTTGATCAGCTGGCAGGAGTACCTCGCCAACCCGGAGTTAAAAAGCGATGACGCGTCCAATATGCGCCCCGAAATGGGCAACATCTATAAAGCCTATGCCCTGCGTTGCTTCAAGGCTGGCGCCATGGATTTTGATGATTTATTGTTCAATACCGACAAGCTCTTTAAAGAACATCTGGAAGCACTGAACAAATACCAGCACAGAATCAAATATGTGTTGGTGGATGAGTTTCAGGATACCAACCTGTGCCAGTATTTCATTATCCGCAAACTTTGCTCACGCTGGGAAAACATTTGCGTGGTGGGTGATGATGCGCAAAGTATTTACGCTTTCCGTGGAGCGGATATCACCAACATACTGAATTTTGAACGCGACTATCCTGACCTGAAAGTTTTTAAGCTGGAGCAGAATTACCGCTCCACACAAACCATAGTAGAAGCAGCCAACTCCGTAATCAAAAAAAACAGTGCACAGCTTCCTAAAACGGTTTGGACGGCCAACGAAGAGGGAAACCTGGTGGAACTCATCAAAGCCGTTTCGGATAATGAAGAAGGACGGTTGGTGGCTTCGTCCATCTTTGAGGAGAAGATGCAGCACCAGCTCAAGTTCAGCGACTTCGTCATCCTCTATCGAACCAACAGCCAGTCGCGGGCAATAGAAGAAGCCTTGCGCAGGATGAACATCAAATACAAAGTGGTTGGCGGGTTATCGTTTTATCAACGAAAGGAAATTAAAGATTTACTGGCCTACCTCCGCTTTGCCCTCAATCAAAATGATGAAGCTTCTTTCAGAAGAATAATCAATTTACCCAAGCGGGGCATTGGCGATACCACCGTTGATAAGATTGTTATTGCCGCCAATGACCACGCCATATCTATTTGGGAAGTGCTGCAAAATGCTTCATCGTTTATTGGCGGCCGCGCAGCCGGAGCGATTGATGATTTTGTTACACTCATCAAACGCTTCAGTATCGAGATTGAAAGAAAAGATGCTTACGATGCAGCCTTTGAAATTTCTAAAGGTTCAGGTTTACTGCGTGAATTGTATGAAGATAAGACCGTAGAAGGATTAAGTCGCTATGAAAACGTTCAGGAATTATTGAACGCCATTAAGGAATATGTAGACGATCCGGAGAAAACCGACAAATCGCTAAGCGCCTTCCTTCAAGATGTATCACTGATTACCGGACAAGATGAAGACAAGGATAAAGATCCGGAAAAGGTTACGCTGATGACCATCCACATGGCGAAAGGTCTTGAGTTTAAATACGTGTACATTGTTGGCCTGGAAGAAGATTTGTTCCCCTCACAAATGATGCTCAGCAGCCGGGCCGAACTGGAAGAAGAACGAAGACTTTTTTATGTAGCCATTACCCGTGCACAAAAGCGTTTGTTTGTATCGTATGCCCTTACACGTTATCGTTTCGGAAGACTGAAAAATTGTGAGCCCAGCCGTTTTTTAGATGACCTCGATCAGCGTTACCTCAAAGTCAGCACAAAGTTCAGCGGATTGGAATCCTCTCCGCGCCCCTCAGGAAATTACGCGCGGTCGCTGGTGAATGGCATCAAACGAACAACCACCTCAGCACCTGTTCAAAAGTCAGCCACCTCGTATAAGGCTCCCAGCGACTTTGCACCGAGTGACACCTCCGTACTTCAGGAAGGCATGAAGGTGGAGCATCCTAAATTCGGTTATGGAACCGTAACCAAAATGGATGATTCCGGGGCCGACCGGAAGGCTAAAATACTATTTGACGATTTTGGCGAGAAGACCTTATTACTTAGCTTTGCTAAACTCAGAATTCATAATTAAGGCAGAAACACTGGTTTTTACGTTTCTGAACCTATAAATCCAATTACATGATAGGCGAATACAACACCGCAAGACCCCACATTATTTTAAAAGAATACGGACGCAACGTTCAGAAATTAGTGGAGTACATCCGTAGCGTGCCAGACAAAAATAAGCGAACCGAACTAGCCGCCACACTGATCGAACTGATCAAACAGCTAACGCCAAGTTTGAAAGATCAACCAGAAAATCCTCAGCGCCTTTGGGATGATCTGTACATCATAGCCGATTTCAACCTGGATATCAACAATCCATACCCTGTACCAGAGCCAGAGGTGCTTTTTAAAAAACCTATGAAAGTGGACTACCCTCAAAGCAAGGTGCGGTTTAAACATTATGGTAAGAACATAGAAAAGCTGGTGAAAGAGGCTATGAAGAAAGAGGACCCGGCAGAGCGGGAAGAAGCCATCATCTATCTGGGTAAACTAATGAAAACCTTCTTTGGGGCCTGGAATAAGGAAAACCTTGACGACTCCGTAATTCTGAATGATATTAAAATCATGTCTGAAGGTAAACTTACCCTGAACATCGATAAGGTGCGTGAAGAAAACCTGTTCGAGATGCTTTACCGCGAAAAGAAAAAACTACAGCCCGTACAAGGCGAACGTGAGCGCGACCGGAACAATGGAGCAAGTGGCAAACATCGCCATCAAAAACCTTTCAACAAGAATAAGAATCGCAGACGAAGGGATTAGAAGCTATCTGAAATGTACATCATTGCTAGCGAGGAACGACCGAAGCAATCCTGTGTTCATCTTCTAAAATCCGAGATTGCTTCTCCGCCTGTGACGGATCGCAATGACGCCAACATTTTTGGGATGGCCTCTAACAGTTAACAATTCGTAATTTGGGTGTGGTGGAATAGACATCGAAAATATTTAATATTGTTAATTGTTTAGCTACTAATTGTTTAATTGACTACATGAGTATATTCCGAATTAAGGGTGGTAAAAAACTGAAGGGTGAGATAACGCCACAAGGCGCCAAAAACGAAGCGCTTCAAATTATCTGTGCCGTACTCCTCACCGATCAACCGGTAACCATACACAATATTCCTGACATTCGTGATGTCAACAAACTGATTGAGTTAGTAGGCGATTTGGGTTGCCAGGTTGAAAAACTTAACACTGGGTCTTATTGTTTTACGGCAAAAAAAATCCATACAGAATTTTTAGAAACCGATGCCTACCGTACCAAAGCAGCAGCCCTTCGCGGCTCGGTTATGTTACTTGGTCCTGTATTAGCCCGCTACGGAAAGGCTAATATTCCTAAACCGGGTGGCGATAAAATCGGGAGAAGAAGATTGGATACTCACTTTATTGGATTTCAAAAACTGGGAGCCGAATTCAATTTCGAATCGAACGATCAGCTATTTCACATTGATGCCAGTCACCTCAAGGGCACGTACATGCTGTTGGATGAGGCTTCTGTTACCGGAACAGCCAACATTATTATGGCAGCTGTGTTGGCAAAAGGCACAACAACGATTTATAATGCAGCGTGCGAGCCCTACCTTCAACAACTTTGCCTGATGCTTAACCGCATGGGCGCTAAAATCAGTGGCATTGGCTCCAACCTCATTACCATTGAAGGAGTGGAAAAGTTAAATGGCACCGAACATACCCTGCTGCCCGACATGATTGAGATTGGTAGCTTCATTGGGTTGGCGGCCATGACGCAATCGGAAATCACCATTAAGAATTGCCGTATTGATATGCTGGGCATGATACCCGATGTTTTTAAAAAGCTGGGTATAAAAATGGAGTTCAGGGGCGATGACATCCACATCCCGGCACAAACGCATTATGAAATTGAAACCTTTATTGACGGGTCAATACTCACAGTGGCCGATGCTCCCTGGCCAGGCTTTACTCCGGATTTGATCAGTATAGTTTTGGTAGTGGCTACTCAAGCCAAGGGAACAGTGCTCATTCACCAAAAGATGTTTGAAAGCAGGCTCTTCTTTGTAGATAAACTGATCGACATGGGCGCACAGATTATTTTGAATGATCCGCACCGCGCCACAGTTATTGGATTGGACCGAAAACATTCTTTGCGCGGAATAAAAATGGCTTCACCTGATATTCGCGCAGGGGTAGCATTGCTGATTGCTGCCTTATCGGCAAATGGCGTTAGTGAAATTTCCAGTATCGACCAGATTGACCGGGGTTATCAAAATATTGACGGACGGTTGAAATCCTTAGGCGCTGACATTGAACGAATAAACTGATGCAAGCAAAACACATCGGTATTGGCTGTGCGGTTCTTCACTTTCTGATTGCCCTGTTTTCTCTTACTCAATTCGCATCACTGGAATTAAACTTCCAACTTCCATTTGGCTCCTGGCATGATCAAACACCCTTACGGTTCTTTATGGATTTTGCCTTTTTCTTAACACTCGGATTGGCCACCGGGTGGTCAGCTTACAAAGCCGACAGGCGTGTGCAGAAGCTATTTCAATTGCTTTCGGTAACTGTTTTTGTGCTGTACTTTCTGAACTAAACTTCAATAACTAACCCTACCGGGCAATGATCGGACCCGTAGTACTCATTGTAGATTGTTGCTGATTTAATTTTATCGAGCAAAGATTTACTGGCAATGAAATAATCTATTCGCCAGCCCACATTCCGGGCGCGCGCATTGAACATGTAATTCCAGTATGTATACTTTACCTCATCGGGATGAAAATGCCGGAAGGTATCGACAAACCCGGCATCCAATAATTTTTGAAAGCCATCAATTTCAATTTGGGTATAGCCGGCTGATTTGTTGTAGTTATCTTTTGCACGCGCAATGTCAATAGGCTGATGTGCCACATTCAGGTCACCGCAAATAATCACGGGCTTTCTGCGGTTCAGGCCAACCACATACTTGCGAAATTCCTCATCCCATTTAGCACGATAATCCAGTCTTTTCAATCCTTCGCCTGCATTGGGTGTGTAAACGGTAACCAGGAAAAACGAATCAAACTCAGCCGTTACTACCCTGCCCTCCTGATCATGTTCTTCAATGGCCATATCGTACGTAACTGAAACCGGTTCTGTCTTGGTTAGAATGGCCGTGCCGGAGTATCCTTGCCGCGCTTTGGATGAATTAACATAACCTTTGTACGCAGGCATGAGCTCCAACACCGATTTAACTTCCTCCACAGAAGCTTTGGTCTCTTGCAGACAAAGCATGTCGGGTGCCATAGCCTTTATGTCTTTCAAAAAATCCTTTTTAATAATCGAGCGGATGCCATTCACATTCCAACAGACAAGATTCAAATGGGCCATATACGAGTAGTAGTTTTAAGGTCTGCAAGAAATAAAAAACCCGTTCCGATAACAACCGAAACGGGTTTGAAAAATTTACTTTTTCTTCTCGGGTGGCGGAGCCGCAGGCAGATCTGTTGATGTTCCTGTATTTTCTTTTAGTTGCTCAGTTCCCAGGTATGCAGGCAAATCCAGTCCGGCCATTTTAAAAACCTCTTGTAAAGGCGGCACCGATTGATACATGCCCGAAATAAAATTGGCGGTAGAGGTTTTACCATCTTTTGAATGGCCTCCGTCCCACACGGTAACTTTATCAATCTGAATATTTTTGATGGCCTCTGTCTGCAAGCGAACCAATTCCGGCAGTTTATCGGCAATAATAAGCATGGCTGCATCTTTTGAACTGTTTCCGGCAGCACTTACAATTTGTTTCAAACCATCAGCTTGTTTGGTGAGAATTTCAAAAATACCCCGTGCCTCAGCCTCACGCTTTAAGAAGATGGCATCAGCCTCACCTTTAGCACGTTCACGAACTTTTTCCGCTTCGGCCTGTGCCTCGATGATAGCTTTTTGCTTTTGTATTTCAGCCGCCACGACAATGTTGGCATTTTGCGAGGCGCGTTCCCGTTCAGCTCTCGCCTTTTCGGCCAGTTGTTCAGCAACGTAAGCCTCTTCCAGTGCCTTTGCAGATTGAACTTTTTCAGACGCAATGGCTTTTCGTAAGGCTTCCGCTTCGCGTTCTCTCCTTTCAGCATCGGAGTTTGCAACAGCTATCTTAGATTGGTTTTCACCTTTTACTGCGAGGGCATTAGCTTCTGCCGATTTAATACGGGTATCCCGTTCGGCTTCAACTTTACCTATGGCTTCATCGCGTTTAGCCCCGGCAATCAACACTTCCTTGTCCTTTACCGTAACAGCAACTTGCGTATCGCGGTCGCGGATCATTTCGGAAACTTTAATATCACGCTCCTTCTCGGCCTCCGTTTTACCGATATCACCCAAGCGTTCCTGATCGGCTACACGAATTTTAGCTTCATTGATGGCCTTGGCGGCCGCTTCCTTTCCCAACGCTTCAATGTACCCGCTTTCATCGCGGATGTCTGTGAAGTTTACGTTGATCAGCTTTAATCCAATCTTCTTGAGTTCTGCTTCCACATTGTGCGAAACATTGCTCAAAAACTGTTCGCGGTTGGTGTTGATTTCTTCAATGTCCATCATGGCCACCACCAAACGCATTTGCCCGACAATGATATCGTGTGCCAGTGCGTGAATATCCTGACGCTGCAAGCCCAGCAAACGTTCAGCGGCATTTTCCATAATACCGGTTTCGGTGGAAATACCTACTGTAAACCGTGAAGGCACATCAACCCGGATGTTTTGCTTACTCAATGCGTTGGTTAAATTGACTTCAATGGAAATCGGTGTAAGATCCATGAACGCGTAATCCTGGAATACAGGCCATATAAATGAAGCACCACCATGGATACACCGGGCGGAACCTCCTCCTACTTTACCATACACAACAAGAATACGATCGGAAGGACAACGTTTGTAGCGTCTGAAAAACGTTACAAGCACCACAAAGACAAACAGTACGGCTAATGTGGCAATAGGCAAAACAAAAACATTCATCGGATTAACGGGGATTTATTTAGCAGTTACAAGTAAAATAGAATCGTTTACCACCTGGGTAACGGTTATGACTTTTCCTGTGGGAATATCAGCATCGTCATCGGTTATGGCATCCAGTGTTCGTAGCGAGCCCTGAACTTTTATTTGCACTTTACCAATACCTGATCGTTTACTGCGAATGGTTAAATACACTTCACCAATCCCACCTAACGCATTCTTCATACGCAGGGTGCCATCGGCATTGGCTTTTCCTAAAAAGTAAAAAATGGAAGCCATGACGGTCATCATAATCAACCCAGCTACAAGCGCAATGATCAAGGAAATAGTTTCTGAAAGTCCTGATTCAATACACGCAATGCCTGTCCACCCAAAAATTGAAAAGAAGGCAACAAGGTTTTTTAATGTGAAGAACTGAAATGCTATACCGGTATCGGCCTCCACCTCTGCATCGGGTGTATCATCCGGAACATCACCACCCATAAAAGACAGGATGAGTTGCAGCACAAAAAATAACGTAAACGGAATTGCCAGTGCCCAGTAAATTTTAAGGGAAAGGCTTAATGCCTCCCACCAGGATGAAAAGTCGCTCATAGTGGTTATTGATGTTTCAAAGTAATTTGAAAATTCATCAATTACAACTACGAAATGTAACCTGCCTGCAAGCCATAGGTTAAAAAATAAAAGCCCTTGCTCGATAAGGAGCAAGGGCTAATATATAATGGTAAAATGTAAAGGGCTGATCAGGCTTTCTTTGCCTTGAACTCTTCTTTAATTTTCTCGATATCAACGTTCTTAATGACCGGCTTAGCATTTTGGATTTTTAAGCTCTGACGTCTTACCGCGGATTTTGACTTATCCTTGCGGTTCTTTCTCTTTAAACGGGTTACTGCCATGACTTTTGTTGTTAAAAGGAGCGCAAAAATAATGCTTTCCACCACATAGGCAAAAGCCCACAGCCAATATTGTGTTTTTAGCTTAAAAATGAGTGTAATTACCCTTGCTTTCCGCAATCGTATTAGCTTTGCCTTTGTATGGAAAAACCTGCTTTACCGAAAGGAACACGCGATTTCGGCCCATCAGTAATGGCTAAGCGCCAGTTTATTCTCACCACCATCCGCACCATATTTGAAACGTATGGTTTTCAGCCCCTGGAGACGCCCGCCATGGAAAACCTTTCAACCCTGACCGGAAAGTATGGTGATGAGGGGGATCAGCTTTTATTTCGAGTTCTTGATAGCGGAGAATTCTTCTCTGACTCCTCTGTGGTTGTAGCTAAAGCTAGCCATTATCTAATTCAATCTATGAAACATCTGGTTTACGAGTTCTTCGCTATCCCAAATGAAGAAAGATATAAGTTTGTCGAATACCTTCAAAAAGAAGAACTGACTAAGCCTGAAATTCTTCACAAGTGGTTACAGAAATACTACCATACCAATATTCTTAAGGGTAGGATGGTGGAAAGTCTTTATTACAATATTGATTTTTTAGTTAATTCTCATCTAGCCAATGAAAATTTTCTTCGTCAAATAGCAGGATTCATATCGAAATTTATAAAAGATCATTCTAGTAACTTAGAAAATCGATCAAAAGAGGAAATTGATCATATTTTAAATTACTACTTAATCGAAAACTACAACTTACTGTACTCAATCATTGGGGCTATTGTTAATCCTAAATTAATAAGAAACCAAGTATCCGAAAAAGGCCTACGCTATGACCTCACCGTTCCATTTGCACGATACGTGGTGATGAACCGCCACGAAATAACCCTGCCCTTTAAACGCTACCAGATCCAACCCGTTTGGCGAGCCGATCGTCCGCAGAAAGGAAGATATCGTGAATTTTATCAATGCGATGCCGATGTGGTGGGTACTGATTCACTCATCTGTGAAGCTGAGATTGTATTGATGATTAAAGAAGTAATGCACAAACTTAACATCAACAACTATTCAATCAAGATTAACCATCGTGGTGTGCTGAATGGAATTGCCGAAACTTTAGATGCTGTCGGGAAAGAGAACGATCTTTTTGTGGCCATCGATAAACTCGATAAAATCGGTGAAGCTGGCGTTCACACTGAACTGACAGAAAAAGGTTTTGCGTCAAATCAAATTGATGGATTATTTAAACTGCTCGGCACAAAGGGAAGTAATCGCGAGAAGCTTACGTCACTGAAAACAACGTTGGCCAAATCAACTGCAGGTTTAAAAGGTACGGGTGATCTGACAGAAGTTTTTGATTTACTGAACCAGTATCAGGCTGATGATAACCATGTAGAATTTGATATTGCCCTGGCCCGTGGGCTCAGTTATTACACCGGCTGCATTTTTGAAGTGAAAATCAATGATGTGGTCATTGGCAGTGTAAGCGGTGGCGGCCGGTACGATAACCTTACTCAAGCCTTCGGTTCAAAAGAACAATTGTCGGGTGTAGGAATTTCTTTTGGTATTGATCGCCTGTACGATGCGATGGAGGAGCTGAAATTGTTTCCAAAAGAAACATTGTCGTCATCGAAAGTACTGGTTTGTCATTTTGATGAAACAACCCGCAGCTATGGTCTGGCACTGCTCACGCAATTACGGGCAGCCGGAATTAACAGTGAAATCTATCCGGATGTAACCAAGCTTAAAAAGCAATTGGATTATGCCAACAAGAAAATGATCGCGTTTTGTCTGGTAGTGGGCGAAGAAGAAATGAAGAGCGGAGACCTTACAATCAAGAACATGGAAAGCGGAGAGCAGGAAAAACTTACTATCAATACTATCATTCATAAACTCGTACACTAATCACGTTGAAAAAGAATCATTCTATATCTTCCCGTGAGCTCACGCTTGATGACCTGGGCACATTGGCGTTCAGTGATATTGAAATTACGTTATCAGATGAAGCCAAACAAAAAATCAATCATTGCCGCAATTACCTGGATGAAAAGCTAAAAAATACCACCCACCCGATTTATGGTATCAACACCGGCTTTGGCTCATTGTACAATACCTACATCTCACACGATCAACTTGAAAAACTCCAGGAGAATTTGGTGAAGTCGCATGCCTGCGGTGCAGGTCCGGAAATTCCTGATGAGATTGTCCGGCTTATGCTATTTCTTAAGGTGCAATCATTAGCCTACGGATATTCTGGTGTTCAGTTGCAAACCGTTCAACGTTTAACAGACTATTTCAATCACAAAGTATACCCGGTTATTTATGAAATGGGTTCGCTGGGCGCATCAGGCGACCTGGCACCGTTAGCACATCTGGCGCTTACGCTTATCGGGCACGGAGAGGTTCACCATCAAGGCAAACTATTTACCGGCAAAGAAATCAACGAACACTTCAACTGGGAGCCAATTCATTTCAAAGCGAAAGAAGGATTGGCACTTTTAAACGGAACGCAGTTTATGAATGCCTATGGTGTGTGGTGCACGCTACATGCGCACAGGCTTATTAAACTTGCAAATTTAATCGGTGCACTTTCGCTGGATGCTTTTGATGGGCGAGTAGATCCGTTTCTTGCCAATGTTCATGCAATTCGCCCACAAAAAGGCCAGGTAAAAGTAGCTGCCGAAATTGTAGCGTTGCTGGCGGGCAGCGATTTAATTGCGCAGAGGAAAAAGCATGTTCAGGATCCTTACTCGTTCCGGTGCATACCCCAGGTACACGGGGCCAGCCTCGATGCGATAGATCATGTAACCCGTATTATTCTTACCGAAGTAAACAGTGTAACCGACAACCCCAATATTTTCCCGGAAGATGATGCCATCATTTCTGGCGGTAACTTTCACGGGCAGCCGTTGGCGTTATCACTCGATTACCTGACCATGGCACTCGCTGAATTGGGAAGCATCTCAGAACGAAGAACATATCAACTAATTTCCGGTTCACGCGATCTTCCTAATTACCTCGTGGCTAATCCGGGTATTAACTCTGGCATGATGATTCCACAGTATACCGCAGCTTCGCTGGTAAGCCAGAACAAACAACTCTGCACTCCGGCTTCCGTTGATTCAATTGTATCCTCCAACGGGCAGGAAGACCATGTGAGCATGGGCGCCAACGCAGCTACCAAAGCATACCGTGTTGTTAGTAACCTATATTCGATACTGGCCATTGAGCTTACCGTGGCCACACAAGCGCTGCATTTCCGCAGACCGTCAAGAACATCCCCTCAACTTGAAAAGATGGTGGATACTTTTAGGCAGCAAGTTCCGTTTGTAGAAGAGGATCGTGTTCTCCACCACGACCTGGTAAAGGCTGAACGATTTATTCGAGAATTAAACATTTCATGAGTATACGGCTTGTTATAAGTCTGTTGGTATTATTCCCCCTACTGGCACAAGCACAATATGTAAGTCAGCAAGGACGCTTTTCTGTAGATGAGCAAAAAGGTTGTGCGCCCCTTACCGTTACCATTCTCAATACAAACCTCATTACTGTTGGACAGTGTACGGGACTAAATCCCTGCGACATGGATTGGGGTGACGGATCACTGCCGCAACAAAATGTATTTACGCACATCTATACACAACCCGGCACGTATACACTTCGCATCCTCTATCAAACAATTGGCTTTGATCAAATACAAATTGTGGTTACGCCCAACACACCGCCTGCTTTTGATATCTACACCTGTGGTGGAAACCAGGTGCAGGTACGCGTAACGGATACAAACTTTGATGCCTACATTATAAACTTTAACGATGCCAGCCCTGAAGTACAGGTACCAAAGGGCACGTTAGCAACCAGCAATCATACGTATGCCACCAGCGGAAACAAAACGATTTCAGTACGAGGCAAGGATGTAAATGCCGATGATAATTGCGGATCCAATACGAAAGCTGTTAATGCCTTGGCCGTTTTGCCCGCACCGTTTATCAATGAGTTGACCGTAAGTAATGCGACTACTGTGAATCTTAATTTCACTTCGGCACCCAATATCCTATACCGGCTTGAAGTAGCCACCAATAACAATACTACTTTCCAACTGGCACAAACACTTTACAATGTTTCAACCGCATCCCTTACTAACCTGAGGCCTGATGATAACTATTACTGCTTTCGCTTAGGAGCTTTCGATCCATGCAACAACAGTACAGTTTATTCAAACATAATTTGCAGTGCTGATTTTAACGTTACGGCACAAAACAATCAGAACAACCTGAACTGGACAACCCATTTAACGGGCATTACTAATTTTTCAATTGACCGCGATGGACTAATGGCAGGGTCTACAGCATCAACATCCTTCATCGATAACAATGTGGTATGCAAAACGGAGTACTGTTATCAACTCACCTCAAACTACGCTAACGGTAGCAGAAGTATTTCACTCATCAAGTGTGCCGCTGCCTTCTCTACTGATATCCCCACCGCTATAAATAATGCTACGGCACAAGTATCGTCAACGGGAGTTGCTCTAACCTGGCTGCAAGATCCGGCATTCCAACCCGTTGAATACAGCATTTTCAGAAAATCAGGTACCGGTAATCTTCAATTGATCGGCAAAACAACTACACCACAATATTTCGACAATGCTTACAATACAGCAGATGAACTCTGTTACCAAATCAACTACCGCGATGTTTGTGATAATATGGCCGTATTGGGCATTGAAATTTGTCCCATCCGGTTAGCAGGAAGCCTTACACCCGAAAACTTTTCATCCCTGGTGTGGAGTAATTATTCGGGTTGGGTAAATGGTGTTAATCAATACATCATAGAAAAATATAACAATCAAGGTCAATTGCTTCAATCTTTTACAGTAGGATCTGGCACCAGTTCATTGGTCGATAGCGACCTCAATCCCAACGAACAGGTTTATCGCTATGTAGTTATAGCCAACGCTAACCAGCCTGGTTTGGGGCAAGCCATCTCCAACGAAATTGAGTTAATTAAGGAACCTAAACTTTTTTACCCTACTGCCTTTACACCCGACCGACAGGGCCCGGTTGAAAATGAAATCTTTAAGGTTTTTGGCCAATACATTGCTCAGTTTGAAATGCAGATCTTCAATCGTTGGGGCGAACTCCTGTTCTCTACCTCTGACATAGACATTGGCTGGGACGGAACCTTCCGTGGAAAAGATCAACCCGAAGGAACCTATGCCTTTGTTGCCCGCTTAACCGATCTTTCAGGCACCTCCTTTACCCGTAGCGGATCTGTAGTGCTGCTGCGCAAGAGATAATTCAAAGTGTTAGATTGCACCCGGATTTAATTTACCCCGAACTTTAATTTCAGTTTATGTTTGATATGATGAAAATGATGGGCAAAATGAAGGAAGTGCAGGCCCGCATAAAAGAAGCACAAGACAGTTTAGATAAAATTACTGCCCAGGGCGAGTCTGGCGGGGGAATGGTAAAAGTAACGGTCAACGGAAAACGTAAACTTTTGGCAGTTGATATTGATCCTTCCCTGCTAAAGGCTGAGGACAAAATTATCGTACAGGATTTAGTAGTTGCCGCGGTGAACAAAGCCTCGGAGGAAGCCGAGGTTTTGGCAAAAGAAGAACTCCGAAAAAGTACCGAGGGACTAATTCCCAATATTCCCGGCATGGACTTAAGCGGAATGATGGGTTAACGTTGACGCTTGAACAAGGTATCCGTAGTCATATTAAACTATAATGGTGAGAGACTTCTAAAGCAGTTTCTTCCTTCCGTTGTAGACTATACTCCCAATGCCACTATTATTGTTGTGGATAACGGCTCCACCGATCAATCATTGGCTGTATTAAAAAACTTTCCATCGGTTGAAGTCATTCAACTTGAAAAGAATTTCGGCTTCTGTGGGGGATATAATGTCGCGCTCAGGAAAATCAACACACCATATTATGTGTTATTAAACTCGGATATCGAGGTAACACAAGGATGGCTTGAGCCGATAATCAGGTTGCTGGAAAGTCGGCCTGATATTGCCGCAGTTCAGCCCAAAATTCTTTCCTTCCATGCAAAAGATCAATTTGAGTATGCCGGTGCCGGAGGTGGTTTTATAGATGCACTGGGTTATCCGTTTTGCCGCGGGCGTATTTTTAACTACACAGAAAAAGATCATGGCCAGTACAACGATACCAGTGAAGTATTCTGGGCTTCCGGAGCATGCCTGGTGATACAAAGTGAGGTTTACCATGCGTTGGGCGGACTTGATGAGACATTCTTTGCGCACATGGAGGAAATCGACTTATGCTGGAAAATTCATCGCATGGGCAAAAAGGTTTACTACTACGGAGAGAGCACGGTCTTTCATGTAGGCGCTGGCACCTTGTCCCGCACCAATCCTCGAAAAACGTATTACAATTTCCGCAATGGACTTAGCCTGATTTATAAACACCTGCCATCCAATCAGCTTTGGTATAAACTACCCTTTAGGATCATGCTTGATATTACAGCTGCCTTGAAATTCATACTGGAAGGCCATGGAAGGGATGGTATAGCCGTTTTAAAGGCGTTAATCGACTTTTTAAAAGCAATAAGCAGCACGCATAAGCAACGGGAAAAGATCAGATCCAGATATCCCTTTAGTACTCAGAATGTTTTCAAGGGACTAATTATTGTGGACTACTACCTTCGAGGAAAGAAGGTAATTGATGTTAAAAGTCCCAAATAGGGCTTCTCTTCCTAAGCGATTTCCTCAGATTCATAATAAATGCCAGGGCCAGATAAATAATTACCGGAGATCCAAAGGTGATAAATGAGGCATAAATAAAGAACAACCGTATGTTCGAGGTGGCTATCCCAAATTTTTCTCCAAGCCGTGCACACACCCCAAAAGTGTATTCTTCCAAGAATAACTGAAGTTTATCAACCATATTACCCATAATATTTGGCTTTCATCTGTATTATCGTTCGTTTAACGACTCATTAAACACTTTTACAAATATAGGGTTCCACCAAACCTTTACCGAAGGTCGAAATCTTTATTTTTTGACTATAATTGCAAAAAAAAGCATATAAGACTACCTTTGCCACTCGCTTAAAACAACCAAATTATAAATCCAATGAGAAAATTAGTTTACGCATTCTTGATTGTAGGAGTTCTTAGCCTGGCTGGGTGTACCCTCCCCCAGATGGTTAAAATGTCAAAAGAACAACAACTTACTGTTACTCCAAATCCGCTGGAAGTACATAAGGATACTGTAGAGTTTGACATGGCTGCAAACCTACCTGTAAAAATGTTGAAAAAGGGTACTGTTTATACCGTTAACACTTTTTATAAGTACGGTGATCAGGAAACCGCGCTTGCACCTATAGACTTCAAGGCTGAAGATTATCCTAACAGTTCTACCGAACAGCCTAAGGTTACCAAGAAATTTGATTTTGCTTACGCACCGGCTATGAAATCTGGTGTGTTGCAAGTTGAAGGTGTTGCTTCAAAAGGTTCAAAAACCAAAGCTACTCCTCGGATGGATGTTGCTGTAGGTGTTATTACTACTTCTAAACTCGTTAAACCAGTTGCTTTTGCATCTTATGCAGGCCACGGTTACAATAACCAGGAAGAGATTATTCCGATTGTTATTCCTGATTTCATTTTCGAACAAGGCCGTTCTGTACTTCGCACCTCTGAAATAAAGAGTGAGAAAGGTCAGCAATTGGATGCGTTCATCGCTTCAAAGAATGTTACTAAAACAGTTACTATTACCGGTACTCACTCACCCGAAGGTGCAGAGCGAATTAACAGCAAACTTTCTCCCGATCGTGCAGCAGCGATAGAAAAATTCTACCGCCAGCAAATGAAGAAATACGATTACAAAGGCAAAGCTGATTCAATTCAGTTCATTATGAAGCCTGTAGTTCGTGAGTGGGCTGACTTCCAGGCAGCGCTCTCTGCTTACGATGGAATCACTTCTGAAGAAAAAGCTGAATACCTGAACATCATTAACGGTGGTGGTACTTTTGAAAGCCAGGAGAAACAAATGGCAAAATTGAAGACTTACAAGAAAGTATTTAAAGATGTGTATCCGAAGTTGAGAACTGCCAAGACTGAAATCCTTACCATCAAAGACAAAAAGACTGATGCTGAGATTGCTGTTCTTGCAAAGCAAATCACAACCGGCCAGGCTGGCGCTGATGCACTTTCTTTTGAAGAATTGATGTACTCAGCAACACTTACCCCTTCTTTAGAAGAAAAAGCTGCTATCTATGAAGCTGCTACTAAAAAAGGAACAAACTGGAATGCACATAACAACTTGGCTGCAGTTTACATTGCCCAGGCTATTGAAAATCCGTCTAACGCCTCTTCATTGGCTGATAAAGCACAAGCTCAACTTGACCTTGCTGCCCGTATCAATGCAAATGCACCTGAAGTTAATGCTAACCTTGCTTCTGTATCTATGCTGAAAGGCAACGCTTATGCCGCCTACAACAGCGCCAACAAAGCTCTAAGTGGTGGTCTTCGTGGTGATAACGCTGCCGGTGTAAATGGTGTAAAAGGTTCTGCTGCTATCGTAATCGCCAAATATAGCGAAGCGGTAAGCGCTGAGTCTTCTGCTGCCAATACTGCCGATAACTTATTTAACAAAGGTTTGGCTCAGGTACTTAACAAAGACTACCAAAATGCTTTAACATCATTTGGTGAAGCCACTCGCTTAAACAGCAACCATGCTCATGCTTACTACGGAGCAGCAGTTGCTTCTGCCCGTTTGGGAAATGCAGATGGTGTGGTAAGTAACCTTACCAATGCTGTAAAAATTAACCCTGATTTGAAATCAGCTGCCTTGACTGACCTTGAGTTCAGCAAATGGGCTACTTCTGAAGCATTCAGAAACGCCTTACGTTAAGCTTTAAAAAAATTGGATTTAAAACCACCCTGACAATATCGTCAGGGTGGTTTTTTTATTTTGTCAATCCCCCTTCTAACACTATTTTTACGACCTCTTTAGGAACAGGTTAAACCTTTCAACAAGCATTATGCGAGAAATACAATACCGCGAAGCATTACGTGAAGCCATGAGCGAAGAAATGCGCAGAGACCCCAGTGTATTTTTAATGGGCGAAGAAGTAGCTGAATATAATGGTGCATATAAAGTAAGCCAGGGGATGCTTGATGAATTCGGTCCGGAGCGCGTTATTGATACACCTATTGCAGAACTGGGCTTTACCGGGTTAGGCATTGGTGCGGCCATGAACGGTCTTCGTCCTATCGTAGAATTCATGACATTCAATTTCTCGTTGGTAGCCATTGACCAGATTATTAACTCGGCTGCCAAAATGTACTCCATGTCGGGCGGACAATACAATGTTCCCATTGTTTTCCGAGGTGCAACCGGTAATGCCGGACAACTCGGAGCACAGCACTCACAGAATTTTGAAAATTGGTATGCCAACTGCCCCGGCTTGAAGGTTGTCGTTCCCTTCACCCCGTATGATGCCAAGGGCTTATTGAAGACTGCCATCCGCGATAATGACCCAGTAATTTTTATGGAGTCGGAATTAATGTATGGCGATAAGGGTGAAGTTCCTCAAGAAGAATATTTGATACCCATCGGTCAGGCAGATATAAAAAGAACCGGAACAGACGTAACACTTGTTTCCTTTGGAAAGGTGATGAAGATAGCTTTGGCCGCTGCAGCAGAGTTAGAAAAAGAAGGAATCTCTGCCGAGGTAATTGACCTGCGCAGTGTTCGCCCTATCGATTATGCAACGATTGTCGAATCCGTAAAAAAAACAAACCGGTTGGTAATCGTAGAAGAAGCATGGCCGTTGGCCTCTATTTCCACCGAAATAACCTACCACGTTCAAAAGCATGCCTTTGATTACCTGGATGCGCCCATTCACCGCATAACTAACGCTGATGCACCATTACCTTATGCACCTACCCTGATTCAGGCTATTTTACCAAATGTAGAGCGTACCGTTAGGTCCATAAAGCAGGTTTTGTACAAAGATTAAAAAACAAAAACCCCGAATTACCGGGGTTTTTTCTTTCATAATCGTGGAGTCTTCAACTTCAGTTCGGATTTTGCAAAGGCTTTCTCGTAATCCTTTTTCACCTGCGCAGCTTCGCTTTTCTTACCTTGAACTTCAAGACTTTGGTAAAGTCCGTAAAGTGACCAACCATTGTTTTTGTAGAATGTAAGATCCTCCCGAAATCGTTTCTCAGCTTCGATTGGATTTTTTGCCTCCAGTAAAATCGATCCTAATATTTGCCTTACCGGATGATACCAATCGGGTGGCTCCTGATAGAGCAGGTTATCTTCAACATTGATTGCTTCCGTCAACAACTGAACAGCTCTGTTATAATTTTTTTGCTGGGCTTCAATTTCAGCTTCGAGCACGTTTCGTCCAATACCAAGAACACTTCTGAAACTATTGAAACCAGCTATTGTCATCTCCATGAAGGGATCTTCAATAAGGATTTTAAGACTTGCCAATTCAGCCTTTGCTTCGGCCATTTTGTTCTTTCTCACAAAAGCCATACCCCGTGCATAATGCCATACACTTTTCACATACTTGAATGAATCTACCGGTTCGGTTATTTTCAGAATATCATCCCACTTTCCAAACCGCACCATATTATACCACGGCATAGTGTACCAATGCTGCAAGGTTACCAGATCAGGAACATTCATCATTTCAACAGGAATATTTTTATTCAACGCATTTGCCGCATCTGCTGACTTTTTATTTAGCCCAGCCATTTGAGCACATGCCAGTAAGAAATGATAATTATGCGGATAGTAGAAGAGCGGATAAATACTTTGCACGTTACATTGGGCAATATATTCTTCATCTGTTTTTACTGCGCGTTCATTGGCTTCAACCCCATCTAAATACCTACCCACACGGATATAAATATGCGAGGGCATGTGTACCAGATGTCCCGCTCCGGGTACCAGGTTGCGTAACCGATCAGCACTTTCCGTTGCTCTTTCAGGTTCAGGTGAGGCTTCAAGGATATGGATATTCAGATGATTGGCCCCAGGATGATCTGTCCTTTTAGAAATTACCGATGCAATCAATTCAACAATTTGTGGCGTCCATGGCTGGGCCTGTCCCGCTTTCCAATAGTCCCACGGATGCAGGTCCATAAGTGATTCAGCATATAAAGTAAGCACATCCAAATCGTCAGGATACTGGTTGACCACAGCTTCCATTGCATTTGAATATGCTTCATCCAGCGGTTTACGATCTTCCAGCGCCTCCGCTGTATAGCGTTTTGCCAATGCATTAATCAAGGCACGTTCCTTTGGCGATGCTTTATCAAGAAGAGCCAGGGATTTCTGGACAGCTTTATAAACAGTCTCTGTATCTGCAGGATCCATGGGTAGATTAATATTTGGCCCCAGTGACAAGGCCTGCCCCCAATAGGCCATCGCACAATCGGGATCCAAACGAGCCACCTCTTTGAAACTTCGGAACGCCTCAAAATGGTTGAAGCCATAGTAAAGGTTGATACCTTGATTAAAAAACTTTTGGGCACGTTCATTATCGGTGCTCACTTTCATTCCGTACGTACCAAGATTTTCCAACAAAGGAGCTATTTGTCTTGTGGTGTCCATAAGCGCAAGAATTGTTCTGGCGCCCGGGGTACCGCAAAGTGATATGAGCGGTACAATTCCAGCGTTGATTTGCTGCTTTGATGTAACAAGGGAGGGATAATGATGCGTGGCTACAAATACCAAAAGCAATGAAGCCACTCCTAGTGCAAAAAGGGTCTTTTTCATACAAGAAGGTTGGTTTAAAAAGAGAGCGGTTTAAGATCCATAACAGGCCCAGCCTGCAGAAGACCTGCCAGTGGCAGATGACGGTAGCAGGATCAATTTATAGAAAAATATTCCTTCAACAAAACTGAATTGAAAGCAACTAAAGACAGTGTCGTTTGACAGTTAATTCTGATGAATAACCTTTCGTGAAATAATTATATCATCGAATGAAAAAGTAACAATAAACTCCCCAACAGATTTAAATACATCATTGGCTTTATACTGATATATGTGCTCTCCTGCTTCCTGGCGCTGACTTATCAACGACCTTACCTTTCTTCCTGTTAGGTCAAAAACAGTTACATTCACTTTACTGGATTTCGGAAGCAAGTAAGAAAAACTAAAATCAAGGTTGGTTGGGTTTGGGTAAACCTGAATGCGGTATTCCGATTTCTCTGACTTAACCTCTACACTTGTTATCGGATCAGAGGGGTTATCGGTTGTAATCGTCCACTCAACAACATAAACATGGTTTACGGAATGGGTTGTACTACGTGATAATGCCGTGTTGTCCGTTACAATCGCTTTAATTTTTGTCACGTTTGTTGTAAAGCTGGCAGGTGAAAGTGAAACAGATTCCTTATTGGTATCAAAAGTTGTTTCATTCCGCTTCCAGGTTACTGACATGGTATTGGGCTCAGGCTTAATCAAAGACAATGAAAGTACTATAGGCTGATCGCCAAGTTCCATAGACAACGTGGCAGGTGTATAGGAAACCAGTGGATTAACTAAGGTGTGTATCCGCTCGATGAATGTTTCATTACAAACACTGCAAAAAGGCACATTAAGTATGCGCATTTTACAATTCTGATGCGGCCTGTACCACGTTGGAGCCTCGTTGTGAGGATAAACACCTACACCTGATGTTCCCACCCAATTAGCCCATTTAACCAAGGTTGGACTGCTCTGCTGGGTTAGGTTGGGTTTCTCAGCAGCATAACTTGCACCAGCCCAGTACTCATCGGCTAACCCTGCGAATGAATGACCAATTTCATGGATACTCACCTCATGAGCGCTGGTGTGCGTTGAAGACGTTGCATTTGGCCCACCGGATCCTCCATAATAAGGCGAATTAACCAAAACAAAAACCTGGTCGTAAAGCGGGAAACTATTGGCCAGCACATTGGCAATGGCAACAGAATTGTTAGGTACCAATAACCGATGAATATTAAAACTGTCGAATGTGGAACCAAAATAATTATCCACTACAGTTCTTTGAGGTACCGGCAAACAGTCGCTATCAGAAGAGGTCTGCGGATGTCGGGCTCCAGATTCATTTGAGGGAACCTTTACTGC
This sequence comes from Flammeovirgaceae bacterium UBA2366, assembly GCA_002344065.1. Taxonomy (GTDB): domain Bacteria; phylum Bacteroidota; class Bacteroidia; order Cytophagales; family Cyclobacteriaceae; genus UBA2336. The sequence goes on along the minus strand of DDTK01000015.1, from coordinate 108,164 downwards.
GAAAGCATTGAAATAGTTTTTGTAATGCGTAAATGGGACTTGACTAAATAAATTGTTGAGCAGTGCATTTACGTCCGTGATGTACTTGGTCATCTCATCTGCTTTGTACCCATCGCTTAAAAACACAAGGTTAATACGCTCCTGAAGCTTACCATTTTTAAATAAGGTGTCTACCGGAAAAGTTTGTGCTGATAAGGCTGTAGAATTCAGAATTAAAAGAAATACAGGTAAAATTCTCTTCATAATGCTATCGGATTTTAAGCTGGGTTACTGGAGTTTCCTTCCCGTCACGAATTTCAGCTATTCGAAGATACGAAGTCTGGGGCTTTAGTTCCATTCGGATAAAAAATTCAGCCTGACGTTGCCTGACTAATTTCGTTTCAAATTCGCTTGCCTCATTCACGTACTCTATATATTTAATAAGTGGGTGGTCAATCGATAGTTCAGTCAGTACGTTATGTTGAATATCTTCCTGCTTAATAATAAGACGGTTTTCAGCAATTGAATTATCAGCAACGCCCTTAAGCGTACCCTGTATGATATGCTTATCCAATAATTCTATTGAAGTTGCTGATGTACTGTCTTCCTGAATCCTGAAAGTTAAAATAACAAGTTCAGCTGGTATTTTTTCAATTTTCTGAGGTTGTTGATGCGTATAAATGGGTTTAGGTGTCCGGCAACCGCTAAACACTAATGCCGAAATCAAAAATATTTCCAGTACGATGATGGTCTTAAAAAAAATCCCGCTTTTCATACGTTCAATCACCATCATTGAAACGGTTAGCTTAATAAAACCCTCCACGCATCTGTTACGCGACCAGCCTTCAGGTACTGGTGGGCAAGTTGTTCTATAGCTTCCCGCCCTTGTTTGTGAACTTCACGCTCATGCTGGGTAAGGTTGTGAACATCCGGTTCAGGAATCTGTTCCGTATTGGCCAGCATAGCCAAATCATTGCCTGTTAAAATTTTGCTCATGCGAATATTTTCCGGTAGCTGGTCAAACCCAATTCCAATTTTATTGCCGGGCTGTGGCAAGCGAAATAAGCTATCACCATTGGCGCGACAATACCAGTCGCTTCCCATGCGTGCAACAGCATCCAATTTGAAAGGGTCAATTTTTCCTTCTTCATCCAACACCTCGTCTTTGATGTGCATGAGTATTACTTCACATATTACCAGTATACCCGCTGCACCCTGCTCACCAGTAGGAATTACTTGAAGTACCTTACATTCAAATGATACAGGTGATTCACCTACCCGGGGTGGTTTTACTTTAACCGATGGCACCTGTGTAAATCCGGCTTTAACAAATTCATTAACGCCTTTCGGATATTCTGTACTAGCCAATGAAGTTTGCTGCACCATGGAATAATTGACCATATTGATAACCACCTCAGGAACCTCCAATACATTTTCATAGGTATGCTTGGTGGTGTTGTCACGGCCTCTTCGGGCAGGTGAAAAAACCAATATGGGTGGGTTGGCTCCGAAGCAGTTGAAAAAGCTAAAGGGGCTAAGGTTTATGTTTCCCGCCTGATCAATAGTACTGGCAAAAGCTATTGGTCGTGGCGCAACAGCACCAAGTAAGTAACCATGCACTTTAGGAACAGAGATTTCTTTAGGATCTACAATCATGAAAATAAGTTTTTATATAAGTAACACACGATGTGTTAAACAACCATTTGTCTGCGTCTCCACAAGCAAAAAACAATATCACATCACGGATCGTGAGAACACGAACCATGGATAATTTAAATAGCCGGTAAAATTTTTCCTTTACACTCCCCAAAACCAATCCTTACACCATCCTTTTCGCAATAACCTTTGAGGATTACCGTATCACCGTCCTCAATAAATTTTCGTTCTGTCCCATTAGGAAGTTTAAGTGGTTTGGTGCCGTTCCAAGCTAATTCCAGTATCGAACCGTAGGAACCGGGAGAAGGGCCGCTAATGGTTCCTGACGCATACATATCCCCTACCTGGATGTTACATCCATTGATCGTATGATGTGCCAGTTGTTGATTTACATTCCAGTACATGTGTTTAAAGTTCGACTGGCTTATGGTTACCGGTTCTCCCGTTTCGGGTTGTAACAACACGTCCAATTTTACATCGAAATTTTTTGAGCCTATAAACTTCAGATAAGGTAGAACCTCCGGTACTTGTACTGGTCCATCAGTACGAAAGGGCTCCAGTGCATCAAGGGTAACAATCCATGGTGAAATGGTGGAGCCAAAATTCTTACCCAGAAACGGACCGAGAGGTACATATTCCCACTGCTGAATATCGCGGGCTGACCAATCGTTAAACAAAACAAAACCAAAAATATAATTCTCAGCATCAGCCGTGCTAACAGACTGCCCTAGTTTAGTTTCAGAACAGGTTATGAAAGCAACCTCTAATTCGAAGTCCATTTTTTTTGAAGCTGAAAAAACCGGTTGCTCAGCATCAGGAAGTTTTATCTGCCCTTTCGGGCGGTGGATGGGGGTGCCGGAAACTACAATGGAAGAAGCACGACCATGATAGCCAACAGGTAAATGTTTCCAGTTAGGAAGCAAGGCATTTTTCGGATCACGGAACATAGAACCCACATTGGTGGCATGCTCTTCACTGCTATAGAAATCGGTATAATTCGGTACCCGAATCGGCATCTGCATCTGCACTTCACGCATCGGTATCAAGGCAATTTCACGTGCCGGATTTCCGCTGAGTTCATCATTATCAATTCGCAATAATTCTGATACCCGATCGCGAACCTCCCTTGCTTTCTTGCGGCCCATCGCCAGAAAATCGTTGAGGTATTTTTGATTAAATATTCCGGGAGGTAAGCCTATCCCATCGAGGTAACCATTTTCATGGAGATACACCAAGTCTAAAACATAATCACCAATGGCTACACCGGCAACGGGTGACAAGTAACGTGTCTTGAATATTCCAAAGGGTAGGTTCTGAATCGGGAAGTCAGAACCTGCCGGCACATCAACCCACGATTTCAAAAAAGGATCATTCGCTTTAATCATCTAAAAATCAATCAAAAAGGTTAGCTATCATTTACACTGTAAAGAAAGCTTAATTTAGCATCATGGGAGACACCGAAATCAAATTACCGGAAGATTTTTTCAACCGAATGAACACGGTTTTGGGCAGCTCATTTCCGGATTTTATAGACAGTCTGAAAAGTGAATCTCCTACAAGCATTCGCTTAAACCCACACAAAAAAAATAAACTTAGTGGAAAGCCCGTGCCGTGGTGCAGCACCGGCTTGTATCTTGACACACGGCCCGTATTCACCCTTGATCCCAGCTTTCATGGCGGTGCCTATTATGTACAGGAAGCAAGTTCCATGTTTCTGGAGCAGGTCTTCATCCAGCTTGGGTTAGGTTCTCAACCTTTGCGCATTTTAGATTTAAGTGCCGCCCCAGGAGGTAAATCAACCCACATCGCCAGCCTGATGCATAAAGATTCCCTACTGGTAGCCAATGAAGTGATCCGATCACGTGCATCCATACTGGCAGAGAATATTGCCAAGTGGGGTGTTGGTAATGTTGTGGTGACGAATAATGATCCAGAAGATTTTAATCGATTACCTGGATTTTTTGATGTGCTGGTTGTGGATGCACCTTGCTCCGGTGAAGGATTGTTTAGAAAAGATCCGGATGCGATAACGGAGTGGTCGGTTCATAACGTTCAGTTATGTGCGAAACGCCAACGAAGAATTTTAAATGATTCGTGGTCATGCTTGAAAACAAATGGGTTGCTGGTTTATTGTACGTGTACGTATAATTCGCTGGAGAATGAAGAAAACATACAATGGCTTAGTGAGCAGCATGAAGCTGAATCGATTCCGTTACATATTGATTCCGATTGGGGTATCGAAAAAGTTATTTTTAAAAATATAACCGGATACAGATTTTTTCCTCATAAGCTACCGGGTGAAGGTTTTTTTATCTCGGTTATAAGAAAGACAGAAAATCAGGAAGAAATACGCATAAAAAGTAAAAGGAAATTAGTGCAACCTCATCAACGAATTTCCGAAGAACTTAATCAGTGGATCAGACACCCGGAAAATTTTGTGCTCACAACACATCATGAGGTCATTTCCATCATTAACAAAAACATTTTGGAAGAACATTCCCTGTTACTGGATACACTTCATGTTGTTTCAATAGGGACCAAACTGGCTTCCGTAAAAGGCCAAAAACTAATTCCCGAACATGAATTAGCATTATCTGTTGAATTAAACAGTCAACACTTTTTAGCGCAAGAACTCTCGTTTGAACAAGCCATCCATTACCTGAGAAAAGAAACCGTTGTTCTCCCTGAATACAAAAAGGGATATACCCTGGCGACTTATCAATCGATTCCGCTTGGATGGATGCATGTACTGGATAACCGGGTGAACAATCTCTATCCCAAAGCATTACGGATCAGGATGAAAGCCGAGTGATTTGGAGTCCTTTGTGGGTTATACTTGGAACCTGCACCCCTTAGCCTTATTTTTGCCCCTTCGAATTAATGTAAGCATGTCTCTGTCAACGAAATACAATCCCACCGAAGTAGAAGAAAAATGGTACAAGCACTGGATGACCAACGGATTTTTCCATGCCGAACCAAACCCTGAAAAAGAACCCTTTACCATCGTCATACCGCCCCCCAACGTAACCGGTGTTTTACACATGGGCCACATGCTCAACAATACCATACAGGATGTGCTGATTCGTAAAGCACGCATGGAGGGTAAGGAAGCTTGCTGGGTACCCGGAACTGACCATGCCTCCATTGCTACAGAGGCCAAGGTAGTGGCCATGCTGCGGGAAAAGGGTATCAAGAAATCAGACCTGACCCGCAATGAATTCCTGAAATATGCGTGGGAGTGGAAAGAGAAATATGGTGGCATTATTCTGGAACAATTAAAAAAACTTGGCGCTTCCTGCGATTGGGATCGAACTACCTTCACCATGGATCCGGCCTACTATGAAGCGGTCATTGATGTGTTTGTCGACTTGCACCGGAAAGGCTATATCTACCGCGGCATGCGCATGGTGAATTGGGACCCTGCCGGAAAGACTGCTCTTTCCGATGATGAAGTAATTTATAAAGATGTTCAGTCGAAATTATATTACATCAAGTACGCCATTGAGGGCAGTAAGGATGAATTTGTAACCATCGCCACCGTACGACCGGAAACCATTATGGCGGATACTGCCATCTGTATTAATCCAAACGATGAGCGTTACAAGCATCTGAAAGGAAAGAAGGCAATTATTCCGTTGATCGATCGCGCCATTCCTGTTATTGAAGATGATTACGTAACCATGGATTTTGGTACAGGATGTTTGAAGGTTACTCCTGCTCACGATCTCAACGACTACGAACTTAGCAAAAAGCATAATCTTGAAGTTATTGATATTCTGAATGAAGATGGCACGCTAAATAATAAGGCTCAAATTCTGATCGGTGAAGATCGCTTCATTGCCCGAAAGAAAATTGCCAAACTTTTAGAAGAAGGTAATCATCTTTCGAAAGTTGAAGACTACAAAAGCAATGTAGGTTTTTCTGAACGTACTGATGCCGTAATTGAACCACGGTTATCATTGCAGTGGTTTTTGAAGATGGATACCATCACCAAGCCCGCGCTGGATCATGTGATGAACGATGACGTTCAGCTTATCCCCCCAAAATTCAAAAATACCTATCACCACTGGATGGCCAATGTACGCGACTGGTGTATATCCAGACAACTTTGGTGGGGACACCGCATACCAGCATGGTATGCACCGGATGGCACATTCGCTGTGGCTAAAACCCGCGAAGAGGCGTACGAAAAACTAAGCGCTAAAAATCCCACGCTTAATGAGGAAGCTTTGAAGCAGGATGAAGATGTTCTGGATACCTGGTTCTCCAGTTGGCTTTGGCCGATAGCTGTTTTTGATACCAGTGTTTTTAAGGACCCAGCCAACAAAGGCAACAAAGATTTAAACTACTTCTACCCTACCAACGATCTCGTAACTGCCCCGGAAATTCTGTTTTTCTGGGTTGCACGAATGATCATTGCCGGATATGAATACCGTCAGGAGAAACCCTTTAAAAATGTTTACCTCACGGGTATTGTGCGTGATAAGCAAGGCCGCAAAATGTCGAAGTCGTTGGGGAACAGTCCCGATCCGCTAGACCTCATTTCAAATTTTGGAGCTGATGCCGTGCGAACGGGTATGCTTTTCAGTTCACCGGCCGGTAATGATTTATTGTACGATGAAAAATTAGTAGAACAAGGGAGAAACTTCACCAACAAAATATGGAATGCCTTCCGATTGGTAAAAGGCTGGCAAGTTGAAAACCTTCAGCAGCCCAGCGAAAATCAGGTTGCAATAGAATGGTTTACGAGTAAGCTCAATTATTCTTTACAGGAACTGAACGATCACTTCAACAAGTTCCGCATGTCGGATGCCTTACTCACGGTTTACAAATTGATTTGGGATGACTTCTGTTCATGGTACCTGGAGATGATCAAGCCGGAGTTTGGCAAACCCATCGATCACAAAACCTACGAACAAACTGTTTCCTTTTTTGAAACACTACTGAAAGCCCTTCATCCGTTTATGCCGTTTATAACGGAAGAATTATGGCATGAATTAAAAGAAAGAAAGAATAAAGATTGCATCATTGTCGCTTCATGGCCTTCGGCTTCGATTATGGATGCTGGAATATTAGAGGAAGGAGCATTTGCATTCGAGGTAATTACTGAAATCCGTAATACACGAAATGGAAAAAACATTTCGCCAAAAGAAAAATTAAAGCTAATCGTAAAACAGGAAGGCGCTTCCACTATAAAAAGATTCTGGTCTATTATTACAAAACTGAGTAACCTGAGTGAAGTTACCTTCACTGAAAAAACCGAAGAGGGATCCGGTTTTATCGTTCGATCAACAGAATTCTTTATCCCGTTAAACGGACAGATTGATGTTGTGAAAGAACGTGAATCGATTTTAAAAGAACTGGATTACCAGAAAGGCTTTTTAAATTCGGTAACCAGAAAACTCGAAAATGAAAAGTTTGTGAACAGTGCACCATCTCAGGTAGTTGAGGCTGAACGTAAAAAGCAAGCAGATGCTGAATCGAAAATTAAAGCACTGGAAGAAAGTTTGAAACGGTTGAACTAGAATCGGGCTGCAATAATCAACTCAATATTCTTAAACTTCATTCCGAACTTACGTGCAACCGCTTCATTAGTCAGGCTGCCTTTAAACGTGTACACGCCTTTCATAAACCAGGCTGAAGAATAAATCATTTGCTCCACCCCACCTTCTTCGGCTGCACGCAAAATAGTTGGTGTAAAAATATTACTCAGCGCAGTAGTAGCGGTGTGCGCTACACGTGAGGCAACATTAGGTACACAGTAATGAATAACATCATACTTTCTGAACACGGGTTTCTTCAACGTAGTAATTTCTGAAGTTTCTACACACCCACCCTGGTCAATACTAAGATCAATGATTAAAGAATCGGAGCGCATCTTGCTCACCATTTCATCGGTTACAATAATACGTGCCCTGCCCTTTTCGGCCCGTAAGGCGCCAATAACAACATCAGCCGATTTTAGTGATTCACTTAACGTTAAGGTATCTATGGTAGACGTATAAACTTGCTGCCCCAACAGGTGCTTTATTCTCCTCAACTTATACAGATGGTTATCGAAAATCTGAACATCGGCACCCATACCTAAAGCCGCGCGTGCTGAATACTCCGCCACCGTACCGGCACCAATAATAACAACCTTGGTTGGAGGCACTCCGGTAATACCACCCAGAATAACTCCTTTTCCATTGTTGGCTGTACTTAGATACTCAGCAGCAATAAGCATTACACTGCTTCCTGCAATTTCACTCATGGCCCTGACTATAGGCATGCCCCCCACTTTATCTTCAATGAATTCATAGGCCAGCGCTGTTATCTTCTTTTTACACATCGCCTGAACAAACTCTTGCTGCAGGTGTCCAAGCTGAAGAGCAGAAATAAGTGTTTGCCCCGGATGCATCAATTCAATTTCATCCAGCGTTGGTGGCTCAATTTTCAAAATAACATCTGCTTTATAAACTTCCTGAGGTGAGAATACAATTTTCGCACCCGCTTCGCTGTACTGCTGGTCGGTAAACTTTGAGCCAATCCCGGCTTTTGTCTCCACCCAAATTTCATGACCGTTATTAACTAATAAGGCAACTGCATCCGGAGTAAGGGTTATCCTGTTTTCCTGCAAGGAAATCTCACGGGGAAGGCCAATAAAAAATGCGTGCTTTCCTTTTTTTACCGCCAGCAACTGTTCTTGTGGGGCCAGGCTTGTGCGCGCCAACGTTTCAAATCCGGTTTTCTTTTTTTCAGCCATGGATTAAGAATTCAATTTTCCGATGTGCACTATCAACTACTTCAATTTTTATTTCGGCATAGGTATCGGGCAGTAGGGCACTAACTTTTTCAGGCCACTCCACAAAACAAAAATTGCCTGAATAAAAGTACTCCTCAACACCAATATCAAATGCTTCCCGTTCTGATTTTAACCGGTATAAATCGAAGTGATAAATTTTATTGTCAGAATGCGTATGGTATTCATTTACCAGCGAAAACGTAGGGCTGCTCATGGTATCATCAACTCCCAGGGTATTTCCAAGGGCTTTTACCAAGGTTGTTTTTCCCGAACCCATTTCACCTGTTAAAATACAAACCCTGACGTGCCCCATTAATCCAATAAGCTCACCGGCAACTTTTTCAAGGTCAGCAAGGGATACATGAGGAAATACAGCAGACCGCACATTCACATCAGGATGCATTCTTCGAATTTAAGAAAATTATAGGGATAATCATCTCCTCTAAACTCACACCACCGTGCTGAAAGGTGTCTTTATAAAAGTTTACATAATAATTATAGTTATTCGGGTAAGCGAAGAATTGATCCTCTATGGCAAACACATACGAAGTTGAGACATTCATTTTTGGAAGAAAAAGCCTTTCCGGCTTTGATACTTCCATCACTTTGCCACCTTCAAAGCCGAGATTCTTGCCTTGTTTATAACGTAAGTTAGAATTAACATTTCGGTCACCAACAATTTTAAAAGGTCGTTTTACACGAATAGTACCATGATCGGTAGTAATGATCACTTTTGCTTTTCGCTCGGATATTGTTCTTAAAATTTCCATTAAAGGTGAGTGAATAAACCATGAACGGGTAATAGAGCGATAAGCCGACTCATCGGGTGCCAATTCACGAATCATCGCCATATCTGTTCGGGCATGCGAAAGCATATCCACAAAATTGTAAACAATTACATTAAAATTATTTTGAAACAGGTTGGTAACCGTATCGGCAAGCGCCCTACCCTGCTCGAGGTTTTTTATTTTGGTGTAGGAAAATTTGACGTTAATATTATTTTTTTTGAGCTGTTTGCCCAGAAACTCATCTTCAAAATTATTTTTACCTTCATCCTCATCCTCACCTACCCAAAGATCAGGATGACTCATGGCCATTTCACTGGGCATTGCTCCTGAAAAAATAGCATTGCGTGAATACGCGGTAGTAGTAGGTAAGATAGAATAATACGTTTCCTCCTGTTCAACCGTAAAGTAATCATCAATGATGGGTTCAATCATTTTCCATTGGTCGAACCGCAGGTTATCGATTACAACCAAAAACACAGGAGTATCTTTCCCAACCAGCGGTAAAACCTTTTTCTTGAGTAGCTGATGAGAAAGTATGGGCTTATCCGCTTTGGCATCGTTAAGCCATTTATCATAATTTCTTATTACAAACTTGGCAAAGTTGGCATTGGCTTCTGTCTTTTGTGCTTCCAACACTTCCCGCATATCTTCATTGTCGGATTGGTCAAGCTGAAGTTCCCAGTGCACTAATTTTTTATAAATATCAGCCCATTGTTCATGGTTCATATCCTCCATGAAAGCCATACTGATTTTACGAAACTCCTGCTGGTAGGAAAGATTGGTTTTCTCGATAATCAATCTTTTATTGTCCAGAATTTTCTTAACCGAAAGCAGAATCTGATTGGGGTTAAGCGGCTTGATCAGGTAGTCGGCAATCTGGGCGCCAATAGCTTCTTCCATGATATGCTCCTCCTCATTTTTGGTGATCATCACCACCGGAAGGTTGGGCTTATTACTTTTGATCTGATCCAGTGCCTCCAGTCCGGATAAACCCGGCATATTCTCATCCAGAAAAACTACATCGAAGTGCTTCTCCTGGCAAAGTTCAACAGCATCTGAACCATTATTTACCGGAGTAATGTCATAGCCACGTTGCTCCAAAAACAAAATATGAGGCTTGAGCAAGTCTATTTCATCGTCTGCCCATAAAATGCTGTATCTTTGCATATCAAAATTTTCTCTAAGGTAAAGAATATCAACCGCTCTCTTGAACAAAAAGAAAATAATCAACGATCCGGTTTACGGATTTATAAAAATTCCGGGGGAATTAATTTTCGATATTATTCAGCACCCCTGGTTTCAACGCTTACGGCACATTAAACAACTAGGCCTTACCGACTTTGTTTATCCCTCAGCTCAGCACACGCGCTTTCAACACGCCCTGGGTGCGCTGCACCTTATGGGCAGGGTATTGGATAGTCTGCGCTCAAAGGGAGTACAAATCACCGAAGAGGAGTACGAGGCTTCATTGATTGCCGTTCTACTGCATGATGTTGGCCACGGACCTTTTTCGCATGCGCTGGAAGACTCTTTGCTTACCGGGATCAAGCACGAAAGCATTTCCTACCTGTTTATGCAACAGTTGAACAAGGAATTTAATGGTGCGCTTACTCTCGCCCTAAAGATTTTTCAAAATAGCTATAAGCGAAAATTCTTTCACCAACTCATTGCCAGCCAGTTGGATGTAGACCGGCTGGATTATCTCATGCGAGATTGCTTCTTTAGCGGTGTACCGGAAGGCACCATTGGGGTTGACCGGATTGTAGCTATGCTTACCGTGCACCACGACCAACTGGTAGTGGAAGAAAAAGGCATTTACAGTATCGAAAATTTTTTGAATGCCCGCAGGCTGATGTACTGGCAGGTGTACCTGCACAAAACAACAGTGAGTGCAGAGCGAATGGTCGTTAATCTGATCAGGCGAGCACAACACCTGGTAAAGGCTGGCGAAAACATTCCGGCCAGCGAGGCGCTTACGTACTTCCTTACGCGTAACATTACACTTCATGATTTTAAAGATCATCGGGAAACACTTGCCTTGTTTGGCCGATTAGATGACCAGGATATTTGGGGTGCTGTAAAATTCTGGTTGAATAACGATGATTTTATTCTGGCTACACTTTCCACCATGCTCTATGAACGAAAGCTATTCCAGATTGTATTAAGTAGCGACCCCATAAAAAAAACACAACTGGAAAAAGTGCGGGCGGGCATTTCCAAATCTTTTGGCACACTCCGCTCCGAATCCCCGTATCTTTTCTCACACGGTGTTGTAACGAACGAGGCATATACAGAAGGCCAGAAAATAAATATACTGATGAAGACGGGCGAGGTACTGGATATCGCACAGGCATCCGACTTGCCCAGCATAAAAGCCATTAGTAAAATCGTTAAAAAAAACTACCTCTGCTGGCCTAAAAATGTATATTTGTAAATGCCTTAAGTATTAAATGACTTTTGACCCTTGACCCGATCAATCCATGGAATTTACGATTAGTCAAATAGCCGCTATGCTTGGCGGTGAGGTAAAGGGTGACGGCCAGGGCAAAATAAACATGCTGGCTAAAATTCAGGATGCAAAACCCGGTCAGATTGCATTTTTATCAAACCCGAAATACGAGAACTACATTTACACCACACAGGCATCAGCCGTTATTGTAAGCAAAGAATTCACACCTCGGAAAGAAATCAAGTCAGCCCTTATTGTAGTGGCCGATCCGTATAACAGTTTCACTGTATTGCTGGAAGAATATCATAAAATGATGAGCTTTCAGAAAACCGGAATTGAAGAACCGAGCTTTATTGGGAACAAAAGTGTTGCAGGAAAAAATATTTACCGCGGGGCTTTCTCATACATCGGTCATAATGTTAAAATTGGCGACAATGTTAAAATCTACCCGCATGTTTTTGTAGGCGATAATGTGGTTATCGGCAACAATGTAATTCTTCATCCGAATGTTAAACTTTATGCCGATACTAAAATCGGCAACAACTGTGTGTTGCATGCCGGCACAGTAGTAGGCAGCGATGGTTTTGGTTTTGCCCCACAACAAGACGGAACCTACAAATCGATACCACAGATGGGTAATGTATTGATTGAAGATGATGTGGTCATCGGGGCTAACACTGTAATTGATTGTGCTACCATGTATGGCGACTCAACCATTATTCGCCAGGGTGTTAAGCTGGACAACCTTATTCAAATTGCCCATAATGTGGAAGTTGGAAAGAATACCGTTATTGCTGCCCAAACTGGAATTTCAGGCTCTTCAAAAATAGGTGAACACTGTGTCATTGCCGGGCAGGTCGGTATAGCCGGGCATTTAGTTATTGCGAACAATACCAGTATTGGGGCGCAAGGTGGTATATCCAAATCAATAAAGGAAGAAGGTCAAAAACTAATCGGGTATCCTGTATTCGACATTAAAGATTATTTCCGCTCCTACGCAGTATTTAAGAAACTCCCCGACCTGCACGACCGTCTTCGCCAACTGGAAAAGATTGTTCAGGGGGCTAATCAGGACACCCCTGTCAATCAGGATTCCATAAGCGAACAATAACCCGATAACCACGCTAATTGGGCCCTATAGGCCTTCTATTAATCCGGTTTGGATAATCCCCCTATTCGGGGTTAAATTTGCCATCTTTTAAGCAAAGCATGCAGAATATTAAACAACAGACCATCGAGAAATCGGTGTCGCTTTCGGGCGTTGGTCTTCATACAGGAGCCAAGACGAATGTTACCTTTTTACCGGCCAAACCCAATCATGGTATTAAGTTTCAACGCATTGATTTACCCGGCTCGCCCATTATTGATGCCGATTGCGACAATGTGGTTGACGTTTCAAGAGGAACTACCATCGAACAAAGTGGTGCCCGTGTAAGCACCATTGAACATACCTTAGCTGCTTTGGTGGGCCTGGAAATTGATAACGTCCTGATCCAGATTGACGGACCCGAGTGTCCCATCATGGATGGCAGTTCTATTGAATTTGTTGAAACACTTAAGACAGCAGGCACGGAAGAACAAAATGCGTTGCGCGATTTTTTCGAAGTGCAGGAACCATTGTTCTACAGGGAGACTGCACGTAACGTTGAGATTGCAGCTCTTCCACTGGATGACTACCGTGTTACGGTGATGATCGATTACAACTCACCGGTACTGGGCAGTCAGCATGCTTCAATTACCGACATCCGACAGTTTGAAAAAGAAATTGCTTCATGCCGCACCTTCTGCTTTTTGCATGAACTGGAGATGCTTTACAAGAACAACCTCATCCGTGGCGGAGATTTGAATAACGCTATTGTAATTGTTGATCGCGTTGTAAAGGAAGATGAACTGGCGAACATTGCCAAAATGCTGGGCAAACCAAAAGTTTCCGTGAAGCATGAAGGCATCCTAAACAATATTGAACTTCGTTATAAAAACGAACCTGCACGGCATAAACTGCTTGATATAGTTGGCGATCTTGCCCTTGCAGGCCGGCCTCTCAAAGCGCAGGTGTTGGCAGCTCGTCCAGGACATGCGGCCAACGTAGCCTTTGCCAAGAAATTGAAGAAGGCAATGGCTGAGGCCGACAAACAGGGAAGACCAAAATACAACCCTAGCCTTCCCCCGGTAATGGACATCAACAAAATCAGGCAAACGCTTCCACACCGCTATCCTTTTTTGCTAATCGATAAGATTATTTACCTCGATAACGAAAGTGTTGCCGGAGTAAAGAACGTTACCGCCAACGAACCCTTCTTTCAGGGGCACTTCCCCGGCAACCCGGTTATGCCCGGTGTGCTGCAGGTAGAAGCCATGGCACAGATTGGAGGTATACTGGTAATGAGTACGGTGCCCGATCCGGAAAACTACTGGACTTACTTTTTGGGCATAGAAAATTTCAGGTTTAGAAAAATGGTATTACCAGGCGATACATTGGTTATTCAATGCGATCTGGTTGTACCCATTAAGCGCGGTATTGCAAAAATGTATGGTCGTGCATTTGTTGGCAATACGCTTGTTTGTGAAGGCACCATGACCGCCAGCATTGTCCGTAAAGATTCATGAGTTATCATCCACTAGCCAACGTTCACCCCGAAGCTAAGATTGGCGCGAACGTAATTATTGAACCCTTCGCTACCATTTGCAAAAATGTTGTGATTGGCGATGGAAGCTGGATAGGCCCCAACGTAGTTATTTTCGATGGCGCACGGTTGGGTAAAAACGTAAAAGTTTATCCGGGCGCATCCATCTCAGCTATACCGCAAGATTTGAAATTTGCGGGCGAAGAAACCGAAACCTTCATTGGCGACAACACCGTGATACGCGAGTTCGTAACCATCAGCCGAGGTACCCACGATAAATTCAAAACTGTTATAGGAAATAATTGTCTGCTCATGGCGTATGTTCATGTGGCACACGATTGCATCATCGGCAACAACTGCATATTGGTGAATACCGTACAGGTTGCCGGCCATGTAACCGTTGATGATTGGGCTATTATCGGTGGCGCCAGTGCGCTGCATCAGTTTGTTAAGGTAGGCGCACACGTTATGATTTCTGGTGGATCACTAGTGCGTAAAGATGTTCCACCTTACACCAAAGCGGCACGCGAACCTTTGGCGTATGCCGGCATTAATTCTGTTGGCTTAAGAAGAAGAGGGTTTAGCTCTGAAAAGATTTCTGAGATACAGGAAATCTACCGCTATATTTTCATGAAGGGCATTAACAACACCAAAGCCCTCGACATTATTGCCGAAACCATTCCGGCCAGTGCTGAACGCGATTACATTATTGATTTCATTAGCAAATCAGAACGCGGCATCATGAAGGGTTACGGATTAGGCGACTGACCGAAATGGGCATCACCATTTCTACCGAAGCACTCAGTAAACGTTATAACCGCGAATGGATTTTCCGCGACCTCACGTTCACCTTCCAACAAGGAAAAACTTACGCCATAACAGGTCCTAACGGCTCGGGCAAATCAACCCTTTTACAAGTGTTGTGGGGGCAGATGCCGCCAAGCTCAGGAAAACTAACCTATCAGAAAGATCAGACAGCTATTGAAGTGGATGAGATATATCCACTGGTTTCGGTAGCCACACCATACATGGACCTGATTGACGAATTCACCTTACAGGAACAGGTAGAATTCCATTTTAAAACCAGACCGATTAAACCCGGCTATGTACCTGAACAGGTACTGGAGGCTATGTATTTAGAGCAATCGCATAAGAAATTTATAGCCAACTTTTCCTCCGGCATGAAGCAACGTTTGAAACTTGGCCTGGCATTTTATACCGATACCCCGGTGTTGTTTCTGGATGAACCGGGTACCAACCTCGACAAACAGGCATTGGAGTGGTACCTTAACCAACTGAACAATCTAACCAGCAACAGGCTTGTTTTCATAGCCTCCAACCAGGCCGATGAATATCCCAGGGATGCGGAAATAATCAATGTTATGGACTACAAACACGTATCAACCAAGGCAGGTTGACGTTATATGGGTTACAACAACCGATTTAAACCGATAAACCCCCGTAAAATTTGCATTTCAGCCGTTAAGGTTTGATTTTGTGCCCCATAAACCCCAAATTCGTAACATATAACCTATTATAAGATGATGATGAAATTATTGGCCAGAGCGGTTTCTTTCGTGATTTTGGCAAGTGCCGTTGTTTTGATGAGTAATTGTGGTGGCAAAGATCCGGCTCCCATCCCGCAGCAAGTTCAATTGGGCAAGCTTTCTAAAACCTGGAATATTGTAAGTGTAAGTCTTGATGGGGCTAATAGAACCGGTGACTTTACCAACTTCAAGTTGACAATTTCAGGTACGTTTAACGCCAACGCCAACAATGGAAATGGCCCTTATAACTTTTCTGTTACTGGCGCTAGACCAACACCCAGCCCCTGGCCGGCAAGCGGAACATGGTCATTTGTAAACATCGGTACAGGTGACAGTGGATCCTTGATAAGGAATGATGGCGTTCCTATGGTTTACACTATAAACAGTTCAGGACAACTAACCATTTCAGATTTGATTTGTACTTCTTGTGATCATGCTGGTGCAGCCGGGAGAACCGAAGCTGTTAATGGCAACTGGACTTTTGTTTTTAATTAAAAAAGTACTGTAAGATTTTAAAGGCCTCGTTTGAGGCCTTTTTTTATTTTAACACCACCACCGTTATCCCATCCCCACCCCGTTCCACATGCTCATCAGCCACGGAAGCTACCTGTTTGTATTTCTTAAGTTGTTCCCGGATAACTTTGCGAAGCACACCTTCACCTTTGCCATGTAAAATTTTTATTTCCCCCTGGCTCAGCAACACGGAGGTATCCATGAACTGATCGAGCAACGGAACCACTTCCTCGACTCTTTTTCCGCGCACATCCAATACTGAACTGTACACCGCGCGTTTATCATGCAGGCTTATGCCTACCGATCGCAACTTTCGCGCTGTGGCAGTTTCTGGAGTTGACTGTACTGCGCTTTCCAGTTTGCTCACCGCTATGGTAGATTTCAATTCACCAAACTGAACCATAGCATTTTTACCCTTTACCGATAACACCAGTCCGGTTCCAACCTGGCCAATTAGTCGTACGCGATCGCCCGCTTTTATTGGTCCGGCAGGCAATTTTTGCTTTGGCACTTCCTGCTGTCGCGATACTTTCTGCGTAAGCACTTCCAGGTTCTTCCTTACTTTGCTGGTTTCCTGCTTTTGCGCCTGGTTCTCGCGGATGTGACGAATAGTTTTTTCAATCTCGCGGTTTGTTTCAGCTAACAGGTTGCTGGCTTCTTCTTTAGCCTTGTTCAGAATCTGTTTCTTCTTCAACTCCAACTCGCCACTCAATGTCTCGTATTTTTCAAGCAATACTTTCAATTCAGCATCTTGCTTGCTGAGCTGCCTGGTTTTTTCCGCTAAGGCATTTCTCTCCTGCTCCAGGTTTCGTACCAGGGTTTCAAAACCCACCAGCTCACTTCCGGCAAGGTGTCCTGCCGCCTCCAGAATCTCTCGTGGCAATCCGGTTTTCTGAGCAATCTCCAACGCAAATGAACTTCCTGGTTTTCCAATATCAAGTTGATACAGCGGAACCATGTTTTTCTCATCGAAGCGCATGGCGGCATTGCGAATACCCTGTTGCTGCCCGGCAAATAATTTCAAATTGTAGTAATGTGTAGTGGCCACACCCCATACGTGTTTTTTCAACAAGGTTTGCAAAATAGCCTGTGCTATAGCCCCCCCAAAGTTCGGATCTGTTCCTGATCCTAATTCATCCAGCAATACCAGGGTTTTACCATTACCATGCTGAACAAAATGCGCCATGTTTTTCAAATGGCTGCTGTAGGTGCTCAGGTCATTTTCAATCGACTGCTGGTCGCCAATGTCAATAAACAAGTCATCAAAAATTCCAGCTTTGGAATCAGGCGAAACCGGAATTAATAATCCGCATTGTAGCATGTACTGCAACAACCCAACCGTTTTAAGACAAACGGATTTTCCCCCGGCATTTGGTCCGGAAACCAATAAGAACCTGTCGGCTTCTGTTAAATCTATAGTTAGCGGAACAAGCTCTCGTTTTCCTTTCAGGCTCATATACAGCAATGGATGTCGTGCATTCATCCACCGAAGTGCGGGCGTGGGAACAACATCCGGAAGTTCCGCCTGTAATTCAAGGGCAAGCTTTGCTTTGGCTCTAATGAAATCGATCCAACCTAAAAATCGGTAAGCCAGCTGTAGTTGCGGAATTTCTTCACGCAATTTATCGGTGAGCTGAATGAGTATTCGGATTACCTCCCGCCTTTCAGCATGTTCTAAATCGCGAATCTCGTTGTTGGCTTCCAGTACCTCAGCAGGTTCCATAAAAACCGTCTGACCTGTTGCGGATTCATCCTGAATAAATCCTTTTAGCTTTCGCTTGTACTCGGCCAATACCGGTATCACTAAGCGTCCGCCCCGTATGGTGGGCAAGGCACCTTCGGGCACCCATTGCTGCGCTACCGCCTGCCGGTATACCTGGTCTATCAATTTCCGTGATCGGCCTTGCTCCTCACGAAGTTTTCTTCGTATCCGGCTCAACTCGGTGCTGGCGGAATCCCTCACCAATCCTGCATCATCAATTACAGAATGAATTTGCTTAACATAAGCACCGGAAACCCGAACGGGTTCGGTTAGTTGAAATAACACCGGATAATATTCCTGATTCCTCACCAGGTAATCGCGGCACGTAAGGATGGTTTGTAACGAGTACGCGATTTGCAGAAAATCCTGTTCATCAAGGTAATTGCCCACCAGCGAAGCACGGGTAAAGAACGCGGCAGGATCAACATAATGATTGGATGGAAAGGCATCCCCACGTTCAAGAATCTGCTTAAACTCAAAAACCTGTTGAAGCAGGTGTTTAATCTTTGTTGAATCGTTAAGAAACAACATTTCATCCACGCGTGCAGAGCCTAATGCAGAAAGGGAAAAGGATTTTAACTTCGATCTGATCTGGTCGAAGCCAAGTTTTTGTTCAACATCATTTGGGTGGGGCATACTGGCTGTACTCGTTCGGTACTACTTGCTCCTGCAAACTTAAGGAATCTACCACGGCTGTGTAAATATATTCGAGGCGCTTGGGATGAGCCATATAGTATTCCATCGACTTTCTGAAAACAGAATCCTGAATACCGACTTGTGTAAAGATATGTTCGCGGAAATATGGCATTAGCCTGTTCAGGGAGTCATAACTAATCGGGAGCAGGGCAATCTTCTCTTCCGCCACATAGAGCTGAATAAGGACGTTAACCATTTCGGGCTCGGTTAAAATACCTTTCCGACTGTCCTTTTGCTGACAGCCTGTTAGAAGAAACCCGATGAGGATGCTTAAAAAAATCCGGTTCATTTTCCCTTTATCGCTTAAATCAACCTGAGTTATGAGTGAAGTGAGCAAAGTAGTCACATTTAGTTATTTTTGGAACTCAAAAATTGAACCAGCATCCTTAGGTTGTGAAAGAACTTCTAAAAAAGTTACGCAAATACGAAATACAGATACGCAAGGCTATAAACAGCCAGATGCAGGGCGACTTCCGGTCTGTTTTTAAGGGAACAGGGCTGGAGTTTGACGATGTACGCCCCTACCAGTATGGAGACGACATCCGCACCATCGACTGGAACGTGTCGGCAAAGGGCCATGGTGCGTATGTCAAGACCTTCCGGGAGGAAAAGGAACAAACGGTATTTTTCATTCTGGATGTGAGCGCCTCGCAAAACATTGGGTCGGCCGGGCAAACCAAAGCCGATATTGGCAAAGAAATTTGCGGGGTACTGGCCCTTTCTGCCGTGAAAGAATCAAGTCATGTAGGGTTGATCTGCTATACCGATCAGCGTGAATTATATATTAAACCCACCAAAGGTGTTTCGCAGGCGTATCAGATTATTCATGGTATTACTACCCTGCGGCCGCAATCAAAAAGAACAGACCTGAATAAGGCTATGGCGTTTGCGCTTAATACCATCAAACGCAGGAGTGTTATTATTCTAATCTCTGATTTCATTGATGAATCCTACGAACACAATTTAAAAGCCCTGGCGCGAAGGCATGACCTGGTTATTGTGCACATCAGCGATAAGCGCGAAACCCGGTTACCGAGATTGGGTATTATACCCGTTGAAGATAAAGAATCGGGAAAGACCTTATGGATCAATACTTCATTTGGGGATTTTCGTAAAAAAATCAGCGACAGGCTGGAGGATCGGAAATCACAACTCACTGCGTTTTGTAAAAAACATCAGATCAACTTTATTTCGTTGGATACAGATGAAGACTACGTTCCAAAATTGCTCCGGCTATTTAAAATCCGGAACAAATCAGTAAAAACAACTTAGGCGAAGCTGACGATGAGGCGAAGGAATATTCTTAAAACCTGTTTATCGATTTTATTAATCCTATCGTTGTTTCAAACGATGGCCCAGGTGAAGGTGCGGGCAGGGTTCATTCAAGACAGCGTACGATTAGGTGACCCCATTGATTACTATATGGTTGCCCAATATCCCAGCAACCTCACCGTACTCTTCCCGGATTCTACCTTTTCCTTCAACCCATTTGAGTTTCATCACAAAAAATATCAACCCACACAAACCCAGCGCGGAGAAAGTTATGATAGTGTAGTGTATCAGCTTCTCACCTTTGAGGTGGATGATGTGCAGTACCTTAGCCTGCCCATATTTGTAGTGAATGAAAGAGATTGCACACGCTATGTACCTCAGCGCGACAGCATCCTATTAGCCGCCATGGTAAAAGAACCGGTTCCGGATAGTATCCGTGCTGAAGATCTTCCCTTATTAACCAACACTACGTATCAGCGCGTTTCTTTTCTGTTGAATTATCCTATCCTGCTCATCACTGTTGGAATTCTTCTGGTAGTGAGCGTTGTGATCTGGATAGTTTTCGGTAAACGAATCCGGAAATATTTCAAGCTCAAGCGACTTCAAAAAAATCATACAAAGTTTATCCAATCCTTCCTGGAAAAACTTCATCAGCTGCAAACGCAGTACACCACACAAAATACCGAGACTGCCTTGTCCATATGGAAAAAATACATGGAACAACTGGAAGGAAAACCTTTTACAAAACTTACCACACGCGAAACCCTGGCCCTGGAGCAAGATGAATACCTCGGTAAAAGTTTACAGGCACTTGATCGGGCCATCTATGGAAGCTCAACTACTGTGCTGGAGCCACTCACCCATTTACAGCAAGTGGCTGAAGTACGTTTTTCGAAATTGATTGAAGATCTGAAAAATGGATAAGGAAATACAAGCAACAGACGTTTGGTACTCGCTTGAGTGGTTCAGTCCTTCAACGCTTCAATCCTTTAGCTGGGAACGCCCTTCGTTTCTTTACGGAATAGCGGCCATACCACTTTTAATTCTTTTACGATGGCTCTGGCGCTATAAGTTCAATCAAAAATTACCGGTCGCCCTTGCACAGCGCGATTTAAAAACTTCAGCCTTAAACCTGATCAGGCTTATTCCCGATATATTGATGATGCTGGTGCTTACGCTATTACTAATTGCATTAGCAAGGCCTCAAAAAACAAATGAAAAAGTGGAGCAATGGACCGAGGGAATTGATATTATGATCGCCATTGATATCTCACAATCGATGCAGATATCCGACTTTACACCTAACCGATTGGAAGCCGCCAAAAATGTTGCTACTGACTTTATTGACGGCAGGCTGCAGGATAGAATCGGAATCGTTGTTTTTTCAGGCGATGCATTTTCCCTGGCGCCCCTAACAACCGACTACAGCCTTTTAAAATCGTACATCAATGAAATAGATTTTTCCATGATTGACAACCGCGGAACCGCCATAGGCAGTGCACTGGGTGTAGTTACCAACCGGATGCGGGAAGCAAACTCAAAATCCAAAGTATGTATTTTGCTCAGCGATGGCGACAATACAGCGGGTAATATAGATCCTATTACTGCAGCCGAGTTGGCTGCTGCTTTCGAAATAAAAATTTACACCATTATCATCGGTAAGGAAGGCATGGTACCCTATGGGAAAGATTTTTTTGGAAGACCTAACATGATTGACAACACCGTTGATGAATCTACCATGCGCAAAATAGCCGACATTGGTGGTGGAGAATTTTTCAGGGTGAGCGATAACCGTGCGCTGGAGCAAGTGTTCGATAAAATTGATCAATACGAAAAAGCTGAGATTAAAGAAACGCGTTTCAAAGATACTGCCGATTATTACCAACATTACCTTACCTGGGGCATCGTTCTGCTCTTACTCTGGTTATTTACCAAATCGACTTTTATCAGCAACGTTTTGCAGGATTAGTAGGCCGACTTTAGTGGGCAAAAAATGAATCGGCATAGAAAAGAAGCCTGCCACCAAAAATTACCATTACTATACCCAGAACAATATTCATAATTCGCACCAGCCGTGGGGTGAGTACTTCCCTTAACTTATCGGCCAGTTTGGCCTTGAGCATATCGGTGGCGAAAACTGTGGCTACAATAGCGCCAAAAAATAATGATACCTGGTAATGTGTGGTGTATCCAAACTCACCGGTGGCCACGCTTACGGTTCCAATCCAAAAAATCAACACCATGGGGCTCAGTCCGTTAATGATAAATCCTTTGGCGGCCAACCGCAGCGGACTTCTGGCTTTGATGTTTACACTTTTAAAATCCAGGATTCTCCGGCTCTTTACGAACAAGTAATAGGCGCCAAATGCAAAAAGAATTAAGCCACCAACATAGGCCATATAGATCTGCGACTTATGATTATTAAATGCCTGGGAAAGGCCAAGGTAAGCCAGAAAAATATAGACAGCATCGCTCAATGAAACTCCTGCAGCCACCCATGCACCGCTCCAGAAGCCGCGCTCAATGCTGGTTTGCAGAATGGTAAAAAAAACAGGGCCAACCAGTAACGCCAATACAAGCCCGGAGACAATACCCTTAAGAACGATTTCCATTTACGTGACTTTCAATAAATGCTTTCCAGTCTTCCAGTTGGTGGTTCTTCATCACCCGTGGAAATTTATTTTGCCCCCCTACTTTTCCTTTTGATTTCATCCAATCATAAAACATATGCACCGGCAACACATCAACGTAAACATCTTTTAAGGCTGCGCTGCGTTCAACGGCATAATCATCATTTAAAACCTTTAAATGACCATCAATTTTTTCGCGCAAAACATTTCCATCAACAGCATTATCCGTACCTACAAACCAATGGTGAGCAAACAAGGTACCATGCGGAATACCCGCAACTGCGAACTCAGGCACTTCGATATTCAAATCGTTTGAAGCCAACTCAATGGCTTTGTTCATATTATCTACCGAAAGGTGTTCACCACACAGGCTCAGGAAATGTTTCGTTCGGCCGGTAATTATAATTTCCGATTCCTCCAGCGATACAAATTTTATCACATCACCAATCAGGTAGCGCCAGGCACCTGCACAACTGGATAATAATATCGCATATTCCTTGCCCTCCTCTACTTCATCAATCATCAGCGTTTGTGCTTCTGATTTCACTTCTCCGTTCTCATCAAAATTTTTATCCTCAAAGGGCACAAATTCATAAAACATTCCGTTGTTGAGCACTAGCCGCATTGATCGCCTGTTGGGATATGCCTGGTAGGCGATAAAGCCTTCTGAGGCCAGGTAGGTTTCAATGTAATAAATAGGTTTACCCATTAATTTTTCAAAACCTTTTCGATAGGGATCAAGGGAAACACCTCCATGAACATACACTTTCAGGTTTGGCCATATTTCATGAATGTTAGCAACCTTATAATGATCCAGTATTTTTTCCATGAGGATCTGAAGCCATGCAGGAACGCCTACAATAATACCAATATCCCAATCTTTGGCCTTTTTGGTTATCTCATCCAGTTTGGCATCCCAGTTTCGGGTTTTGGCAATGCGCTTTCCAGGCTTATAAAAATGCTGAAACCAAAACGGAAGCTTGGCCGCCTGTATTCCGCTCAAATCACCTTCAAAATAATTTCCGATTTTATTCAGGTGTGTACTACCTCCCAACATTAAAATTCCGGAGGTAAAAAAATCTGAAGGCAGGTCGTACTTGGAAAGTGATAATATCTGCCGGATACTGGTGCGCTGAATAGCCTTGGTCATATCCTTGGTTACCGGTATATGCTTAGAGGAGGCCTCAGACGTGCCAGAGCTTAGCGCAAAATATTTGACCCGGCCTGGCCAGCAGATGTTCTTTACCCCTTTAAGGGAAAGTTTCCACCAATCGCCATAGATTTTATTATAGGTATGTATAGGTATTTTATTACGAAAATTGTCGTAAAAACTCTTGTTCCCTTTTCGAAAGTCTTTCAGGATTTCAGCAAAGTTGTAATGCTTTCCAAACTCAGTTTGGTTAGCTGCTATGAGCAGTTCCTTCAACTCCTTCTTCTGTAAATCAAAAGGCGAAGTATACTCCTGCTCCATCATTTCGCGTAACCGAATTCCTTTTTTGAGCAAGGTGCCAAGTATCGCCATGTTTATTGGTTGTTAGGGTTAAATTTGTGGTTGAAGTTGTCAAAAATACAGAATGAGCATCAAAAATAACATAGCAAAATACCGCCAGAACTTACCTGCCGGGGTCACCCTGATTGCTGTAAGTAAAACCCAACCCATTGAACGAATTCTGGAAGCCTACGAGGCCGGACACCGCGTGTTTGGGGAGAACAAGGCACAAGAGCTTCAACTGAAATATGAGACGTTACCCAAAGACATTCAATGGCACATGATCGGCCATTTACAAACCAATAAGGTTAAGTACATTGCCCCGTTTGTTCAACTTATTCATTCGGTAGATAGCTTGAAACTTTTACTAGAAATAAATAAACAAGCTCAAAAAGTCAGTCGTGTCATTCCTTGTTTACTTCAACTTCATATTGCTGAAGAAGAAACCAAATTTGGCTTTTCGCAAGAAGAAGTAACGAATCTTATCAACAGCGAAGATTTTAAACAGCTAAGCAATATAAAAATATCCGGATTGATGGGTATGGCTACTTTTACTGATAATCAAGATCAGGTGAGAAAAGAATTCAGAACGTTAAAAATATTTTTTGACAGCCTGAAGAATATCAGTTTACCTTCCACTGTATCGATGGAAGAATTATCGATGGGCATGAGTGGTGATTACGAGATTGCACTGGAAGAAGGAAGTACCATGATAAGAATTGGTACGGCCATATTTGGCGAGCGGAATAACTATTAATAATCAACATTCATGAACAGTCGAAAAACATTTCTTATTGGTGCCACATTCGGATTACTGGGCGTTGCGTTGGGTGCATTTGGTGCACATGCGTTAAAACCCATGCTCGTTGAAACCGGTAGGGTTGATACGTTTGAGTTAGCCGTTCGGTATCAGTTTTACCATGCCTTTGCGCTATTGGTAACGGGTGTATTTCAACACCTTTTTAAAACTACCCTGTTTGCTTATGCCTCCTGGTTATTCCTTGCAGGTGTGGTGTTGTTTAGTGGTAGCCTATACCTGTTATGTTTTTCACAGGTTACAACCTTTGCGATGATTACTCCAGTTGGAGGTGTGGCGTGGATTGCCGGTTGGCTATGTTTACTGATTGGAGTTTACAAATCAGTAAAGTAAAAAAGCCACCCTTATCAGGATGGCTTTTTTTGTTGCTGAAATTACTCAGTTGTTGAAGACTATTGTGGATTCTTTGCCAGGATGTTGGTGACAAATGAAATCAGGTTGTCTTCATTCACGGCATTGGAAACAACCGTAACGGTTTTGTTCTGTCGCCCCATTTTGCCAGCACTGTTAAATCCGATTTTTATCTCTCCCTTTCCACCCGGAGGAATAGGATTTTTAGGCCAGGAAGGTGCAGTACAGCCACAGGTTACCTGAATATTGGAAATGATCAAGGGTTCATTTCCGGTATTGGTAAACTTATAAACATGCTCTACATTATCACCCTGATAAATATCTCCAAAATCATGCGTGCTTTTCTCAAACGTTATTACGGCACCATTTACTTTGGCTGCTGCAGATTTGGTATCCTGTGCCAGGGTATTGGCCACCAAGGCTACCAAAAACAATAAAACTAAAGGCTTCTTCATAGTTTATTTTTTTTCAAAGTTAACATTCACGAAACAACAATTTTGCCAATAAAGTGCAAATTTCTTGAATATTCGTGACTTTGCCGTCCATCTTGTATTATCCCCCCTGGTAACCTGTCATGGATGAGAATATTAAAGCGCTTTATGGTAATTCGATACGAGTTCGGGTATGCGGACTTTGTTGGAGAGATGATTCACTATTGCTGATCAACCATAGTTTGTATCCTGGGCAGGATTTCTGGGCGCCTCCCGGTGGAGGCCTTGAATTTGGTCAACGCATGGAGGATTGCCTAACACGGGAATTCATGGAAGAAACCGGCTTACAGATAAGGGTGGATAGTTTCAGGTTTGTGGCGGAGTTTGTAAACCCTCCCTTGCATGCTATAGAACTGTTCGCAGATGTATCCATTACCGGGGGTAAGTTAACTACTGGTTCAGACCCTGAAATGCGCGCGGATAATCAGATTATACGCGCGGTTGAATTTGTTCCGTGGGAAGCCCTGCAAGCCATGCCAGGGCATGAAAAACATGGCATTTTGAAGCTCTGCAAAACCATAAAAGAATTAAAAACTTTAACCGGTTTTCATAGAATATAATTCTCCAAACACG
This sequence comes from Flammeovirgaceae bacterium UBA2366, assembly GCA_002344065.1. GTDB lineage: Bacteria > Bacteroidota > Bacteroidia > Cytophagales > Cyclobacteriaceae > UBA2336. The sequence continues at coordinate 81,743 of DDTK01000015.1, read as the reverse complement.
GATTTTACCTTGTTTTTTACCCCTTAAAATAATTATACTTGTGGCCTTAAACCGTAACTAATGAACCTGTCAAAAATTCTCGCCTACGTTCTTTTTGCCGTTAGCTTGGCATTAGCCTATTACCTCTATAACAGCATTAACTCAACCATTGAATTCCGGGAGAAAATAGTTTCAACAGAGCGACAAATAACCGATAAACTGGCCGTAATACGGGAAGCTCAAAAAGTATACCTCGAACAACACGGCAAATACACCAGCAGTTGGGATACGCTGATTAATTTCATTGAAACTGGCTCGGTACCCATTATTGTTAAAACAGAAACAATTATTCCCAAAAGCTATGGCGTGGATAGCGTGTTGGTTAAAATAGACACTATCGGCCAGGTTTCGGCAAAAGAAAAAATATTCAGAAAAACCTATGCTGTAAATGCTGCTGATAACGGAACATTCCTGGGATTCATGAAAAATGAAGGTGATTACGTAGTGAAGGGAACAAAGTCCTATAGAATGAGAAGAGAATCCGGTGACCGTACGGAAGAATTCGTCTTTTTGGATAAGGGCACAATCAGCAGTTTAGCTAAAATCAATTCGGGTGATAAATTAAAAAAAGGACAAAATCTGATCACCCTCTGGGACTATCAATTGAATCCTGATGTGGATGTAAAAAACCTGGCAAAGGTTCCGGGCTCAGATAAAAATTTCGAAATCTTTACGCAGCAAATCGAGAAAAACAACATCAAAGTATGGGTCATCGAAGTTAAGGATCCTGCGCCTATAAACCCTGAACGAAGAGAAGGGAACGAAGCTAAGAATAAAAAACCTCTGCGCTTTGGATCAAAAACGGATGTAACAACAGCCGGAAATTGGGAATAACTTGCAAAGCCTTGCCACGTTTAAACTGATAAAAAAAATCAAGGATGATCGTTTTGAAGAAGACAACATCCATGAATATTCCTTATTAGTTAATGTAGGCTCGCGCGATGTACAAGTAGCCGTTGTTGGTGGCGATGATAACCGTGTTCTTTTCTTAGAAGACTATGTACTTCCCTCGGTGTCTTCGAATGAAGACTTACTCAACACGCTTGATCAGTTGTTTGATCATCATCCATTTTTAAAGGCAGGTTTTTGGAATTCGATTAAAATTTCAATTAAGAATCAAAAACTTGTGCAGGTTCCTGAATCTTTATTTGTTGCCGAATCTGCTGCCGACTACCTGAAGTTTAATGCACATGTTAATAAAAGCAGGGAAGAAGTTTTGGCAATTGCCATGAAAAACAGCCAGGCCGTAACGGTTTTTGCCGTACAGAAAGAACTCACCTCATGGCTTGAAGCACTTTATCCACAAAAACAATTTACCATTCTTCACCAATCGGCTGCCCTTATTGAGGGGGTAATGAACTACGCTGCCACCCGCACCGACAATCCACTTTACTTGTATGTTGACAGGTTTAAGCTGCACATTCTATCTGTTCATGAAAATAAATTGGTGTACTACAATCAGTTCAGCATTCTAAGCTTTCAGGATTATATCAAGTATATAATGCTGGTGATGAAAACGCTGGAGCTGGATCAGCAAACCAGTAAAGTAATTATGTGGGGGTACATTGGTAAAAACTCACCGCACTATCACGAGTTTTACAAGTACATACAAAACGTAACGTTTGGTGAACGTCCGGCCCATCTCTCCTTTGGCTACTTGTTTGATGAAGTGCAGGATCATCATTTTCTGGATCTTTACAGCATCAACCTTTTTTAGCCATCTTGGTTATCAACAGGCATTTACCGACCTTTAACCAATAACCTTACCCGATGAAACGTATTGCGTTATTTCCCGGCTCATTCGATCCGTTTACCAAAGGCCATGAAGACATTGTATTGAGGGGCCTCAAACTCTTTGACGAAATTATTGTGGCCATAGGCTACAACAGCGGAAAAAGTGTACGGTACTTTGAAATCGACCTGATGATGGAGTGTATCCGAAAAACGTTTGCCGGTTATCCTAATATCAAGGTGGTAACGTTTTCAGAACTTACCGCTGAATTTGCGCGCAAAAACGGAGCGCAATACCTGCTTCGGGGCTTGCGTAACACCACCGACTTCGAGTACGAGAATAGTATAGCCCAGGTTAACCGCTACTTGAATGCAGAACTTGAGTCTGTTTTTTTAATCACCTCACCTCAATTCGCTTCCATCAGTTCCTCCATCATTCGTGAAGTACACCGGTATAAGGGCGATGTTAACGGCTTTTTGCCGTATAAACTTTAGCGGGGAGATTTGATATCTACCAAATCGTAATACCGTTCAAAAACGTATCGAATAGATTTATAGGAATGCTCCAGGGCATGATACACTTCTTTGGTTTTCATCCAGCGCAACTCCTCAATATCTTCCTCGCCACTGGGCTTCATCTTTGAGTCATCCATCAAATCCATAGCATACCACTTGGTTTTTTTAAGCATCGCTCTTCTGTTCATGGTATAGGTATGCCACGTGGTACAAATTTTTCCGGCCAGCTTTACCGTAACATTACACTCCTCCTCCACTTCCCGAATGGCGGTTTGTGGATATTTTTCACTTCGCTCTTTTTTGCCTTTTGGCAGGTCCCACTTCTTCATACGGTAAATCATCAGAAACTTATCCTTCTTTCTGACAAGGCCACCAGCCGCTTTAATCACCTTAAACTTGCTGGTAAGCAGATTCTTTAAGGCTGTATAATCATATGCGTTAATATGAAGGGAGTGTAAGCCTATGGGTACTTTAGAATTGAGGTACTCCAGCAACATTTCAAACTCTGGCTCCCGTACGTTTTTCACCCAAACGTGTTGTACCAATTTGGCACGTATGATCGGCTCTGTGGCAGCATCAATAATATGGTTAAAATGGCCGTCAACAGGGCCTTCATCGGCTTTGTAGAGACTTACCGGAATATCATTGATAAAGATAATCATCCGGGAAACGATAGAAGTCGTACCATGTTTGCAAAGGAATAAATATTCTCCAAGGACACAAGTGGGTGCCCAAAGTTTTTTGCCCCATTTAATACCCAAACTTGATTTAACCAATTGATTAACTGATTTTCGGGAAACATTTATTGTACCATGCCGATCATTAAAGTTGAAGGAAAAACTGCCGAACAGGTGGCCACCATGCTGTTGCAGATAGAGGCTATAAAGTTAAGCACACAAAAGCCGTTTACCTGGGCATCGGGTTGGAAATCTCCAATTTACTGCGACAACCGGCTGTCGCTCTCATATCCCGAAATCAGAAACGCTATAAAGGCAGGACTTATACATGCTATTAAGGAAAACTATGCCGCTGCTGAAGCTATTGTAGGTGTGGCCACGGCCGGTATTGCACAAGGAGCACTGGTAGCTGATGCTATGAACTTACCCTTCGCATATGTTCGTCCAAAACCCAAAGATCACGGAATGGAAAATCTGATTGAAGGCCGTATAACCCGCGGGCAAAAGGTTGTGGTCATTGAAGATCTTATCTCCACCGGTGGCAGTTCACTAAAAGCCGTTCAGGCACTTCGCGATGCCGGTGCTGTTGTGTTGGGCATGGTATCGATATTTACCTATGGATTTGATGTTGCCATGAATAATTTCTACCAGGAAAATGTCTCACTCGTTAGCCTGAGCGATTACAATTACCTGTTGAGTAGTGCTTTGAGCCAGAACTATATTAGTGAAGAAGAACTGGCTTCGCTTAAAGCCTGGCGGTATGATCCCTCAAAGTGGAAGGTGTAGATAAAATTTTAGCCAATGTCCGTCAACACATTTTCACCATCACCCGGAAACGCTTCAGGTAAAAAAATTGAATCCCTTTCTAAAGGAAGTAATGTTGCTGTAATAGGTGCCGGAGCCTTTGGCGGATGGACTTCCCTGTTTTTACTTCGTCAGCACTACAACGTTACGCTTATTGATGCCTGGGGGCCAGGGAACTCACGCGCCAGCTCGGGTGATGAGACACGGGTTATCCGATCAACTTATGGTGGCAACGAATTTTATTTTGACCTGAATGTGCGTGCACTATCACTATGGAAAGAACACGAACAACGCTGGAAAAAAAAGCTGTTTCAAAATAAAGGCGTACTGTGGATGTGCTATAATGAAAAAACATCCGTAGTAGATGACTCTATTCCCTTTGCTAAAAAGCATGGAATGGAGTATGAAAAACTTTCCGTTCAGGAACTTACAAAACGATATCCAATTTTAAATACGGAAGATCTTCATCACGCTTACCTCGATCCCTTCGGAGGTTGCTTGCGTGCACGTGATGCCTGCCAGGCTGTGCACAAAGCGTTTTTAGAAGAAGGTGGCGAATACATTCAAGCATTTGCTTCCCCCGGGGAAATTGAAAACAATAGACTTAACTCCATCAAACTTTCTACCGGGCAAATCCTAAAAGCCGACCTTTTTATTTTTGCCTGCGGATCATGGCTCGGAAAAATGTTTCCGGAGGTATTAGGGAAAACCATAACCTGTACGAAACAAGAAGCATACTATTTCGGTGTTCCGCCCGATCAGGCGCCAGCCTATGAAAAATTTCCTGTGTGGGTGGATGTGGATGGGAAGGATTTCTATTACGGCATTCCCGGTAACTCCTACCGTGGTTTTAAAATTGGTGTGGATGAACGCGGTGTGCCGTTCGATCCCACCGCAGGAGAACGGATGGCTGATCCGGATGTGTTGTCGAAAGCACGAAAATTTATTGGCCACCGGTTTCCGGGGCTATCCCATGCTCCGCTAATAGAAAATCGCGTTTGCCCTTACGAAAATTCACCCGATGGGAATTTTATTTTTGATCACCATCCGGAAGCGAATAACCTGTTTTTTCTGGGAGGCGGATCGGGCCATGGTTTTAAACACGGCCCAGCTGTAGGTGAGTTGATTTCCGGTATCATTAGCGGATCGCAACGTATACCGGAACATTTTCTCACCTATCAAAAAACAAGGTGATTTCTGCTGTTTACTTGAACCTTAGTTCCCAGCTCCTTCTTCCATAGGTATATCATTATTGTTTTTTACCTGCACAAACTTTCCGGAAATTGATTTCATAAGCTCGTCAAACCGCTGATCAATTCTTTCATTCAGTGCATTGGCAAAATCTTCGCCTTTTCTTACAACTTTTTTACGGGTTCCAGTGCCCCGTGTTGAAACATACAAACCACCCAAAACTGCGCCAGTCGCAATCCCTGCAACCACGCCAAGTAATGCATTTCTTGTTTTCATGATTCATGCCGCCTTCAATAATTAAGGCGACAGGAAGGTACTTCAATACGAAGTGTTTGTCGATGACCAAAATCAGTTTGCAATAAGATATTACTTATCGATTGACTAGTCACTTGCCCTTAAGAGGCCATTCTTGCAATTAGTACTATATCATCAAATTCTACCTGGGCTTGTTCCATCGAATAAAACAGGAGGCGTACCTCCTTCATGCTAAAGTCATTGTCGGCTTGTGCCAGTTTGTACAAATGGGCGAAAACCTGAAGCTTCTCTTCATCCGAACATTGATTGAGCAGGCGCAAACCATGTTCATACAATTCCTTATCGGTTGAAAAAGAAAGGCGTGCTGTAAAAGCATTATAAACAGCATCTGTAATATTCTCTTCGCCCCGAATACGGCTTAACATCGCTAATTCACGATCGTCCACCATACCATCGGCATGCATAAGCAAATGAACCAGGTGTAGCAGGGTTAGCTTATAGGTCAATGTCGTTTCCATAAATACCATCCATTATCCCTAAATTACACCGTGGAAAAGAATTGTATTTCTGTTTTTTCACCATCCCTGATTGGTAAAGGAAAAAAGATCGAAATACCTCTCCAGTACGTGATGATTGGGTAATTTTTTACCTTAGGAGTAGTATAATTTGCGTGAAGAAATAGTACAAAAGTACAATTGAGAAATGTAAAGGTCTGGCTAGTAAACTTTGGTTTTTCTGATGGTTGATATTACCCTGCTTACGGACGCACGTTATGTGAATCCGGTAAACCCCGATTGGTACAAACAAAATATTTTAGATGATGATAAGCTGGTACGTGCCGCCCTTGAAAAAAGAGGGCTTACCGTTGCACGTACAAATTGGGACAACCCCGAATACGACTGGACGCAAACACGCTTTGCGATTTTTAGAACCACGTGGGATTATTTTGATCGCTTTCAGGAATTTTCAAACTGGTTAGATCGTGTAAATACACAAACAAAACTGATCAACCCATTACCCTTAGTGCGGTGGAATATTGATAAGCATTACCTCCGTGATCTGGAGCAACATGGTGTTCACATTCCACCCACTGTTTTCATTAAATCAGGAGAATCCAGATCGCTAACCGAAATTGTAAATCAAACCGGCTGGACGGACAGCATATTAAAACCCGCTATCTCAGGCGCAGCCCGCCATACCTACAGACTTAATGCTTCAACTTTGCCCGATCATGAATTGATCTTTCGGGAGTTAATTGCAAATGAATCCATGCTTATACAGGAATTTCAAAAACCTGTATTGGAAAAAGGTGAAGTAGCCTACATGCTTTTTGGCGGAAAATTCAGTCATGCTGTGCTGAAAAAAGCCAAACCGGGCGACTTTCGTGTGCAGGATGATTTTGGTGGAACCGTGCATGAGTATATGCCCACCTCAAAAGAAATTGATTTTGCCCAGCAGGCGGTTTCCTTTTGCAAACCAGCACCAGTTTATGCCCGTGTGGATGCCATTTGGAATAATCAGAATGAGCTTTGTGTTTCTGAGCTTGAATTAATTGAGCCCGAACTGTGGTTCAGAAAACACCCGACTGCTGCGGAATTGTTTGCGGATGCTTTATTCAAATTGCTTTGAAGTCAACTTCGTATTATGACGATTATCCTGTATGCACTATTATCATTGTACTGTCGGGTATGTTTACAATACAACAAATAGTAAATCCCAACGATACACTGTGTGTCATTAATATACCAAAGTTTCTATAGTTTTGATCCATGCTTTACTTTGTGCTAAGCATCGTTATCCGCATTGCCCTGAAAATATTCTTCAGAAAAATTACCATTCATGGCAAGGAGAATATTCCCGACACGCAACCACTTATTGTCATAGGTAACCACCCCAACACCTTTATGGATCCTATATTGGCTGCATTGGTTATTCTCCCCCGACAAGTTCACTTCCTGGCAAACGGCAGTATCTTTAAAACAGCTGCGGCACGTGCGGTGCTGAACCAGTTTAATACTATACCCGTGTACCGCAAGCAGGATATTACTGATAACCGTGATGAGAAAAATCTTTCTGCTTTTCAAAAATGCTTTGAATTCTTAACCGGAGGAGGTATTCTGCTGGTATTCCCGGAGGGCAACAGCATTAACGAACGAAAATTACGGCCTATAAAAACCGGTACCGCGCGCATTGCATTGGAGGTTGAACAACAGCAGGATTTTAAGCTACCTCTTAAACTACTTCCCATCGGATTGAACTATTCCAATCCCACACGCTTCCGCGAATCGGTGGAGATCAACATTGGCAAAGCGTTTGAAGTAAAGAGCTATCAGAATCAGTATCAGCACGATCCGGTTGGGGCTGTTAATGCCCTTACAAAAGAAATACAACAACGACTAGCTGAATTGATTGTAATCACGGAAGATAAAGAAGCAGATGACCTGGTGCGGAAAATTGAACTTATCTACAAGAAACAAATAAGCATCGATAGTACGCTTAAAAACCTGAACGTAAACCTGACCCAAAACATCATAAAGGCCTTACACTACTTTCAGGATACCGATCCTAAACTAGTGCGTGAGGTGAAAGAAAAAATCGATAACTATTTTGCTATCATAAAGGAATTTAAAGTAAGTGATTACCTGATTGAAAAGTCTGAAAAAATTGGTATTGGAAAACTCATCCGGTATATAATGTATTTTATCAGTGGCTTTCCGATCTATATAACGGGTTTATTCTTCAACTACATTCCTTTTATCATTCCTTCAAAAATCGCGCGATGGATTTCCAGCGATGAAGAATACCGGGCACCCATTATGATGACAGCCGGTATTTTTACCTTTCCGCTGTACTACACCCTGATGTATATTTTAGGATGGCACATTGCCCCCACCCTTTACACATTACTAGTACTGACGGCCATAATGCCATTAACCGGATTTTTTGTACTTCAGTATTATAAACGACTTCGCAATTCTCGAAGCACCTTTGCCTACTACAGAATCTTCAAAAAGGAAAAGAATGCACTACAGTGGTTCAGTCAGCAGCGGCAGGAAATCATCACCTTGCTGGAAAGCGCGCAGCAACAATACCGGTAATATTCCATGCGACTGATTAGCTGCATTGCTCTTATTCTTATAATAACACCTGGTTATTCACAATTTGATAATTGCGTTCTTCGAAAGAGTGAAGATGAAATTAAAGTATATACCTGCAAATCGGATAATGACCGCTTTAAAACCCTTAAGGCTGAGTTCATGGTAAAAAATACAACACTTGAAGAACTTGAAAACTTCTTACGCAATGTGGCCAATTACCCCAACTGGCAATACAACATGACATCCGCTGAAATACTGAAACATCATGATGATGGAACCATGCTCATCCGCTCAGAGATTGACGCCCCCTGGCCGGTGGACAACCGGGAATTAATTGCACAGTTTTCGATTAAGCGCTTCACTGAAAAAGACCACGTTCAATTTACCGTTAAAACCATTTCAACAGATCATCCCGAAATAAAAGGATTAGTTCGGGTACCATTCTCCCATGCGCAATGGGAAGTAAAAAAAGTTGACAACAATATTAATGTACTGTATACGATGCGCATCGATCCCGGTGGGTCCGTACCGCCCTGGCTGGTAAACATAGCAATGGCCGAAGGGCCATACATTTCATTTATCAACTTAAAGAGGCAGCTTGAAAAAAAATAAATAAATCTCATAGCTATAGTGGTAAATTTATCACGCTAACCTGATAATTGTATGAAATCCAAAATTGCCTTATTGCTAATCTCTCTTTCAATGCTGTCATGTGCCCGGCAAGATACTGGGTTAAGTCAACAACAAGTTGAAGCACTTATGCAGCAATGGCTTAAGCTTTGGAGCAGCTATGATACCAATCAGTTGGATGCTATTTTCTGGAATTCACCTGACCTTACCTATTTCTCCTCCGAGAAAAAAGGACTCATCAAAGGATTTGATCAACTGAAACCTCATCATGAAGGATTCGGTTTTATTGCCGGTGGGAAGACTCCTGCCAAAGCTTTATGGCTTGATGAGAAGAGTATTACGTTGCATGGGAACACTGCCGTGGTAGATGCCATCTGGTTGTTTGGCGATAAGCAAATGCCCCGGGATAGTGTACAGCAGGGCCCCTGTACTTTTGTTGTCATCCGGGACGAAGAGGAAGAAGTCAAAATTGCGCATGTGCATTTTGGAAATTACTAGGTAATCAACACACATTTTAGGTCAAGCAAATCCTGTTATGGAATGGCCGATCCATTCTCCATTTTGCTAATTTTGCACACATCTATCATCTGATTATGGAACCTCTTCATCTAAAAATCATTGAAACCGTATTAGTACTTATTGGGTTGGTTATCCTTAGTTTTCTCATCAAAGGAACCATTCAAAAGATTGGAAACCGATACCACCTTCAAAAAGACCGCACTGCTTTTACCCTTAAAGTAATATCTATCGGTTTGTATCTTGCTGCTGCAGTTACATTGCTTTTTATTTGGGGTGTTGACCAGAATGATCTGGTCCTGTTCCTGTCTTCATTTATAGCCATTCTTGGCATTGCACTGTTTGCACAATGGTCAATGCTTTCTAATGTAACCGCCAGCATTTTACTATTTGTGAGTCACCCGGCCAAAGTAGGTGACAGTATCAGTATCTTAGATAAGGACTATCCACTCACAGGAAAGATTAAAGACATAGGCGCCTTTTTTACCATCATTGAAACTGAAACAAATGAAGTAGTTACAATTCCCAATTCATTACTCTTCCAAAAAGTGATTAAGGTAATTTCACTTTAGAAAAAAGATTATGGTCATCAAATACATCCTGGAGTTGGCATTTATTTTCCTAACAAGCCCATCTTAAACTGAAACAAATCAGCCACCGTTCGGGCACGAGTCTTGGCCTCATTGGCGTTGAAGCCTTCAAAGTGCTCATCTACAGTTGCCGTGAATAACTCCAGCCATCGTGTGAAATGCTCTTTCCCTATTTTTAAGTTCATATGTTTAGCCAATGGGTTTCCACTATACGCCCTATCCCCCAACAATACCGATGACCAGAAGTTGTACATGATGGGTAGATGGTGCGGCCAGTCTACATGAGCAAATACAGGTGCCAGTAATAAATCTATATTTACCTTCGCGTAAAATTGATCTACCAGTACCTTTACATCATTGTGGTTTGAAATATCGAGACGAGCAGAATTCACCATTTAATCAGGGCTGTTTTAATACTTTTTGATTCCTCGTCTGTCCACGCCATCATGGCGCCATCTTTTGTTTTGGTGAGCTGCGGGAAGCCGCTGGCACGAGCTTGTGACGAAGAAGCTACAACCACAGATTTTCCTTTCGATCCATTTTTATTCACCTGAACAATCTTGATTTGTGATGCTTCCATCCAGCTTACCATTGCGGTATTTTCATCCAGCATCACCAAATCAACCCGGCCAATGGGTTCACCATCATCGATTCGAATGGGTTCCTCAAAAGTTTCGCCACCATCAGTAGAAAAAACAACTTTTACTGCAGGAACATTATTTGACATGGTGAACCAGGCGATAGCTAGTGTATTGTTAATAGCTTCACATCGAGGACCATTTACCGGGCAACCGTTGATTTCCCAGTTATCCGGGTGTATGTACATTGGTTTTGTCCATTGATTGTTTACCAATCTAACAATGGAAATATCGCGAACTTCCTCATCCGACCGATCACGATAGATCACTACAGGGCCGTTAGTTGTTATCGCAGAAGTTGTCTGGCAGCAATCACAGGTGCGTGTATCCAGTTCCCATTCTTCAATTTTCTTTCCTTCAGTATTTAAAACGGCAGCCCGAAGACTCATTTCGCCATGATGACCATGATCTGCATGATTGGTGGTGTCATCATTTACTGTGTTGCGGCCATCAAGCCAGGAAACAAAAAAGTTTTCTCCGTACGATATCCATGAAACAAAACCATGCTCTGCTTGCTTTCCATCATCATGCAGTACAAATGGTGCTGTCCACGTTTTCCCATCTTGAGAAGTGGATATCTTCACATCGTACGTAAATGTTCCATCAGCGGATTTTTCAAGATAATGTGCAATAAATTTTTCATGATCATTTGAAATAGCCATGGGATAGTCGGCCCAGTTCACAAACCAGTTGGTGCCCGAAGTAATAATGCGTGGCTCAGACCAGCCTTCACCTTCCCATGCAACCAACTTCAAAAAGCTAATGGTATCCTGTTGTTCAATCCATGAAAGAGAAACCTTACCGGAAGGATCGGTGAAAAGATAAGGTTCTCCGGAAGAAGATTGTGCTGGTGAAGAAAATGGAAGAATGCTAAACTTTTCTTCTTTTGCCGTGCATGAAGAAAGTAGTGCTGTGATGATGAGAAACCAGTGGCGAGTCATACTTCAAAAATAAACAAACCTGAAGCTTAAACCGACTAGTACAAAGGAAACAGCAAGCACAGTAACCAGTACAATGTGAAAAGCGAGTTGCGGCAATTTTTCAACCGTAAGCTTAGGGATAATAAAAAACCGGGCATGAACCGCCAACACTAATGTACCTGCCAGTAAAGCAAATTTTGTCCATAAATATACATGGTGCGGTGAGGCCAGTGTAAGCCACGAACTAAGTGGAACATAGATTAGCGTCATCCACACACCGGTTACTACCTGAATAAGCAAAGCCGGGATGCCCACGCGTTCGTAATGCTTTTCAAAATGCTGAATAATGGAAAGGTCGCGAAGCTTCAACGCTTGAGGCAAAAACCCTAGTGACAGCACCAAATGCCCGCCAGCCCACACGCAGGCACCCAATACGTGCAAAAGCACCAGCCATTTCATACTAAAGATCTTTGCGTTTAAAAATCTGAAGAGCAATTGCCACTGGCAGCACAATCCAGATGGCTAATACGCTTGTAGAAAAAATTACGCCCAACGAACTGCCAAAGAAATCTTTGTAGAAAGCCCCAGTATAACCCATCAGCGCAGAAATATCAAGTTGCAATAGCATTAAAATCCTGGCCAGGTCTACCGGGTTAAGCGATACCAAGGCAAGGGTAATTTTCTCCAAAGGGTAATCACTGAATGAATAGATAATCCACATGAGCAGACCATCGTAGATCAATGAAAAATAAAACCAGAATAACAGCGCTACCCCAATGGCTTTCGCCTTATCACGGGTAAGTACGGAGGATAGGAACGCCAGCGAAACAAAAACCAGTGTGAGCATTAAACCGGAATACAACAAGGTAAATCCGTGAATACCAGATCCATACATCAACATGGGTATGCCCACACCAGCTGTAAACGCAAAACATAGCGACAGCGCCACTGCAAAATATTCACCCAGAAAAATTACAGGTCTGTTCACCGGCTGCGCCAGCATCAATTCAATAAACTCATAAGAATTGTAGAAATGAATGGTGGTAAACACCACACTTACCAACGGAACCACCATGAGCACCACATTCATTAAACTCAAAATCACTTTCGAGCTATCTGTGTCCAGTTGAAACATAGCGATGGTACTCAAGAGAAGAAACATCGTATACAACAGGATGAATCTCGTTCGGAGGATATCGTAGAAAACGTATTTGATTATTCGGGGCATTTCGCTGTTCGTTATTCGTTGTTGGTTTTTTTTATTATTTCAAATTAATTACCTCAGGTATTCCTTTTTCCAAGCTACGGATCATTTGTACTATGGCTTTACCCAGCCGCGTTTCACCGGTAATATCTTTAAGTTCAGCAATGGAGTTGTTGTAGCGCACATTGCCTTCATGCAGATATACTACCTCAGTGGCCAGATCGTCCAGGTCGCTCATAATATGGGAGGTAATGATCAACAGCTTACCTTTATCTTTTTCCTGTAGGATTTTATCTTTTAAAATCTCCACCGAAACCGGATCCAATCCTGCCGTAGGCTCATCTAAAATCAAAATGGGAGGATTGAATAAAAAGGCCAGTGCCGCGCTCACCTTCTGGCGTGTTCCACCGGAAAGGGTGTGCATGCGCTTATCCTGTATGGTTGTTAATGCAAAAGCTTCCATTAGCTCTTCATCCAATATCGGTGGATTCTTTCTGATGTTACGCACCATATCAAACAACTGACCGATGCGCATATTCTCAGGGTAGTGACCAATTTGCGGCATATACCCAATCTTCTCACGGTATAACCAACTGTTATGGATGTTGGCTCCGTCAACTTCAATTTTACCGGAAGTGGGCACCACCATTCCTAATACACTTTTGATCAGGGTTGTTTTACCTGAGCCATTTGGCCCGATGAGGGCATAGGATTTACCTGACGAGAACTCAAGATTAACGTGTGCCAGGGCGTGTAGCTTCCCGAATTGTTTGCTTAAATCAGATATATATATCATAGGGTTTCATTCGGGGAAAATTATCTTTTAAATTTTCGGGTGTTACAGCCGGCATAATACGTTCAGCCCGATCGAGCAGGAACACCAAAAAGCTACGCCATAGCAAAACGGCTGTTGGTATTCGTTCAACAATCATCGCATATAAGTTTACCGGACGAAAGGGTATATCTCCAGTTCCATCACGATTTAAATCGTAGCCCTGGTATTTATCCCAATAATTATGACTAATGGTATTAAGTACCATCGTTCCGTTGGTAACCATATCAAAGGTATTTGATTGGAAATTGTTTTCAGAGAAAATGTTGTCATCGCAACTCGCCTGAAGTTTTATAGCCCAGCCGTTTTTAGAAAAAATATTGCTTTTAAAACTCGTGCGGCTCGTGCCTTCCATATAAATGCCAATTGTATTCTGATCGAACAAATTGTTTTCCACAAAACTATCGCGGATGTCCTTGAGCAATAAACCGTAAGCCGAAGGTCCCCAGTTTTTCTCAAAACGGTTATTGATCATTTTCACATTCTTTGTGTACATAACAGCCACACCCGCACCATTATCCTTAAAAATATTATTGGTGTAATCATCATCGTTCGAAAACATAAAGTGAAGACCATAACGTAAATTACCCTCACTTACATTTCCATCAATTACTGAGTTTGTTACAAACTCAAAATATATTCCATCGCGATGGCCATGGATAAAGTTATTCTTAATAACTGCATTGGAGCACTGCCACAAATGAATGCCGTTTCCGGTTTCATGATCGCTTCTCAATAACGCCTTTAGGGTATTATCAGCAACGGTAACATGATGTGAATTAGAAATATGAATTCCGAAAAATGTGCCGTTGAACTCATTCTTCTTTATAGTAAGAAAATCTGCCTCCTCGGCACCAATACCGGCCGGATCGTGCATACTGGCTACGCTGCTGTTGATGATTTTAAAGCCGCTGATGCTGACATGGCGCGCCCTTACGGTAATTACCTCATGTTTAAACTCTGCATCAATTATGGGTTTATTCTCCCCTACCAAAACCAAAGATTTATCAACCAGGATATTTCCTTCGCGGTACGTGCCAGGCTTAACCAGAATGGTATCTCCCGCATCAGCTAATGCAATAGCTTGTTTAATGGTGGCTATTTTTCCATTAGGCTGGACAACCAACCGTGAAGGTTGAGCATACGCCCAGCTAAGTGAAAAGATAAGGGTTATATGAAGCAGTGTGTTTTTCATATTGTGTGGCGACAATATTAAACCTGCGGGTTGCTATTTAAACTGAGTTGTTAGCTCGCCCCAGGTTAAGTAAATGCCTTTCCATTGTTGATTATATTCGTTTTTTGATTCATCTGTTTCAAATGAAGCTACCTGGCTTGCCATAGGACTTTTTATTTCTGGTGATTTAATGAAAAATGCCAGGGGCGCTTCAATCAATTTCTCAGGTTGTGAAAAATCGACAACCAGTTTATGCGCAACCTCACGATCTTCAAGATAACCTGAATTCAAAAAATTGACCATGCAATTCACATCATCGAATTTATAGATTTTGCCTTTTGCCGTAACCACCTCCGCACCAAAGCGCTTATCCATAATCGTCATCTTGCACAAATGACAATTATCCTTTCCATAAACGATAGGTTCTGGCTTTACACTGCATGCCCAACTGAGTATAGCGAAAACAGAAAAGAGCATTAATTTCAATACATTACCCTTTAGCTTTTCCATATTTAAATATTTCCAGACCTAATACGACAAATATTGTTACACCAATAACTACAAAAATCCAACTACCAATATCCGGTCCGGAAAAGGCGGTGAAATTCAAAAGTTGTTTAGTGCCAATTAATGGAGGCTGATACGACATACCTGGCACAACAATAGGCGCTGTCGGGTCAAGGTTATGTCCATAATCATATCCCCATAAATAAAAATCAACCAAGGCCGCAATGCCGGTAATTACAATTAATCCAGCAAACAAAACCAGTCCAATCCTTCTGCCGATGAGTGCTGTTAACAAACCGATACCCATCAAGGTCAGTACAATATACTTCATGTAACCAAACTCGGGAAACATACTCACTTCAATATGTTTCATACCGATGTAGTGATTCAACGCGCTGATGATTTTTACATCTCCGGAAATATTATCAATCCAGATTTTCATTTCTAAACCTTCAGGATATTGTGGAGCCCACATTAATATTTGCCAGAGTGGTACATAAAGCGCACTGATCATGGCAAGTGAAGCCACCGCGATGATGATGCGGGTTGATGTTCTTAATTTTTTCATATTTTTTGTTTTGGTAAGCGCCCCTTCCCGAATCCGTTAGCGCAGAACGGGATCGGGGCGCTTTTTTCAACCTGCAAACTATGAAAACACAAGCCGGTCAGTGCCACTATTTCTGACCACCCGTATCTCCGGTTGAAAACTTTAATGGTGTGTTTGATCCGGCAGGCGAAACCCTTAAGTAACCTGACATTTCCTGGTGCAAGGCAGAGCAGAAGTCGGTGCAATAGAAAGGAATCACGCCAGCCTTAAGTGGCTTGTACTTGAGTGTTTGTGTTTCACCCGGCATAATCAATATCTCAGCATTGGTGGCACCTTTTATGGCAAAGCCGTGCGGCACGTCCCAATCCTGTTCAAGGTTTGTTACGTGGAAATACACATCATCACCAACGCGAACACCTTCAATATTATCAGGCGTTAAGTGTGACCGGATAGCCGTCATGTATACATGTACCTCATTGCCTTTACGTTCAACACGTGCCATCTTTTCACCTTTAGCAGCAAAAGGATGTTCATTTTCTTCAATCTTGTAAATCTTAACAGACTTATCTTTGATTAAGCTGGCGGGTAATGCTTCAGCGTAGTGGGGTTCACCAATGGTTGGGAAGTCAAGCAACAACTGCATTTTATCACCATCAATAGAATACAACTGTGCACTTTGTGTTAACTCTGGCCCGGTTGGTAAATAGCGATCTTTAGTAATCTTATTATAAGCAATTACATACTTACCATGTGGTTTAGCGGTTGGGCCGCCTGGTACACAAAGGTGCCCAATAGAGTAATACGTTGGAACACGATCAAGAACTTCCAGTGTTTTCACATTCCACTTTACAATTTCAGAAGAAACAAAAAAGGATGTGTAGGCATTTCCGTTTGCATCAAATTCGGTGTGCAAAGGACCAAGGCCGGGTTTCTTCACTTCACCATGCAAAGCTGATTCATACTTAATTACCGGAATACCACCAAAATCACCTTCATAATCCTTATTGGCTATAGCTGTTTGTATTTTACCAAAGGAGAAAACAGGCATTACGGCAGCAAGCTTCCCGCTTCCTACAATAAATTCACCACTGGGGTCAACATCACAACCGTGAGGTGACTTAGGGCATGGAATGAAATATACAATGTCAGGGAACTCCATTACATCCAACACGGTTACTTCATTCATTATGGTGCTGGTTGCAGTGTGTGTGCGCTCATCATAAACGTTGTGGGCGTACTGTGCCTTTTCCTTTCTTCCTTTGCCTTGAGCCAGGTATTCTTCAGCCTTTTTCCAGTTAACGGCCATAATAAAATCCTTATCATTACGTGAAGCATTCACTTCTAACAAAGTATAGGCCTGCTCGGTATTGTAGCAGGAGAAGAAGAACCACCCGTGTGAGGGTCCTTTGCCGGCACGACTTAAATCGTAGTTAAAGCCTGGTGTACGCAACTGAAACTCAATGTTCATGCGACCGGTCTCAGGGTTCACTTTTATAAAACTGATGGAACCTTTAAAATTTTCTTTGTAAGAACTGATGGGAACATCACGGTTATCACCCATCGGTACACTGAAGCGGGTTCCGGCTACCACATACTCTGTATTTTCGGTAATGAAAGGTGAAGAGTGGTTACCACCGCTATTGGGTAACTCAATAATTTCTACTGTACGAAAAGTTGTTAAATCTATGCGACCAACCCTTGGCGTGTTGTTAGCATTACCAAACAACCAGCGACCATCATGTTCGCCTTTGGTAGTTGAGAGAGCCGGGTGGTGAAGATCATCCCAGGGAATAAATCCATGTGATGTATTCAACATAGGTTTAGTTTCTTCACTGTAGCCATATCCGCTTTCAGGATTTACTGAAAAAACAGGGATGTTTCTAAACAATCTTCCGGATGGCAAGCCATAAACGGCCATCTGTCCGTTAAAACCTCCGGAAACAAAATTGTAAAACTCATCGTATTGTCCGGGCGCTACATACACTTTCGATGCAGCATCGCCTGTGGTAACTGCCGCAGGGCCTTTGGGCTTGCAACTTTCTATAACATACAGCATAGAAAGTAATCCAAGCGATAGAATGATTCGGTTTATTATGTTCTTCATTGTATTACAGGTTTAAAATAGTTTCACATTATTTTTTATCGGGTGGAAGAAGTACCGTATCAATTACGTATACCATACCATTTGACGCTTTAACAACGCCAAGAACTTTAGCCCCATTAACGGTAATATTTCCATCACCATCTTTGTTAAGCGTGACATTATCGAGATTAACCTGGTTGAGGGTCATTCCATCCTGAACTAATTCTTCACGAATATTTCCCACATATACATGGTACTCAAGAATATTTTGCAGCGTTTCCTTATTTTCAGGTTTAACCAGGTTATCAACTGTACCTGCAGGGAGTTTTGCGAACGCATCATCAGTTGGTGCAAACACAGTAAACGGACCGGCATTTGATAAGGCATCAACATAATTTGCAGCCTTTAAAGCCGCTACGAGTGTTTTGTGAACATTGGAGTTAACTGCAATGCGCACAACATCTGGTTCAGAAGTATCATCTTTTACATTCGACTGACCACCGGCTAATGGTGCTGCGGTGGTTTCAGTATTGCTATCGGCTGCCTGTTGTCCACAAGCCATTAGCAATAGTAGTGGAAGAACTATAAATAGTTGTTTCATATAAGTTGGGTTTAGTTGTTATTGCTCACCATCGTTTTTCCGCATAAACTCGAGAACATCACGGGCATCACCGATCGAAACATTCTGGTTGGGCATTCGGGTTAAGCAGAGTTCCAGTAATTTTTGTGCCTCCTCATCCTGGTCAAGCATCACCTCCACATTGGTAATCATATTCATGATCCATTCGGGCCTTCTTCTTTTTGTGACATCCTTAAATCCCGGGCCAACTACGCGTTGATCATCAAGCTTATGACAAGCTGAACATTTCATTTCATAAATATCCATACCACGCTGAACACGCTCAGCATCCAATGGATTGTGGAGAGTAACATTTTTTACCTGGCCTATACCCTTAGTAGGATCAACTACTTCGGCTACCGGATTCTTTTTGGCAGCCTCATCGGTTTTAGGTTTATCGGGTGCACAGGCACCCAACATGACCATGGCCATAAACAGAATGACTAGATTTTTCATAGGGATTTGTATTTGGTTTGCAGTTGAATTTCCTTTTAAAATTTTTGCTCAAGTTAGCCTTGCCGTTATGCTTGCCTTTATGACCCGAATCATAAAGTACCTTTGATTTACATCATCAAACCATCATATAGTGGAATGATATCATTGAGGCTTAACAGCCTAAAAAGACTGTTTAATTGCTATCTGCTGAGGGTAGCGAAACAACAGGTTAAAGAAATTCTGAAGGATAGATTTTTTCAATGACAAAAGTCATGAAAATTGAATCTTTATAGAATTGCGTTAAAGTACTTGGCGATTCATTCCGAATGTGATGCAGTTTTGCTACTTGGTTACCCCTTGCTTTTTATTCAGCTTCTGATTGCTGCTTTTCTTAGACTTTTCTTCAAACAGCATCCTTACAGAGGGTGTATAGGTATCATCATACTGGCCGCTCTTCATACTCCAGTAAAAGATAAGCAGGAATATTATGGCAATGGAAAGACTGATTAATATGAGCAGTATAATGATGGACATATCTTAACCTAAAGGAATATCACTCAATTTTCTTCTGGCAACTACGTTTACGGCAACCGTAGTAAACACCACCACGCTAATGCTGCTAAGCGGCATTAATATAGCCGCAACCAACGGGGTAAGATGACCCGAAATCGCAAAACTTAACGCAATAGCATTATACATAAACGATAAAACAAATCCGGCCTTGACAATGGTGGTTGCAGATTTAGCCAGTGCCAAAAAGCGATCCAGGTTGCCAATCTGATCACCCTGTAAAATGCCATCGCAGGCTGGGGTAAAAACCCCGGTATCATCCGTTACTGCAATACCCACATCACTTTGCTTCAACGCCCCAGAATCATTCAATCCATCCCCCAGCATCATTACCTTTTTACCAGCATGTTGCAGGTTACTGATGTAATTCAGTTTATCGTGTGGGCTTTGATTAAAAAGTAGTTGAGCGGTTGGGTGAAACAATGTACTCATCAGCACCTTATCAGCTTTACTGTCCCCCGAAAGCATCGCCTCACATTTATCCCCCAACCGGCCCAACATATTTTGAATATTTTTTCGAACAGCAGTGCGGATACTAAAGTATCCACGAACCTCCCCGTTTATAGCAACAAAAACCGTTGATGATGCGTCATCCAGCCGCTCGTGAAACCCGGTGAATGCTGCCGAACCAAGCCGTATAAAATTACCGTGCAAGTTACCCTCTATTCCCTTACCCGGAAATTCTTTAAAACCGGCAACAAAGGCAGATGACCGTCTAAGTATATTTTTATGAATTAATTTGCTTAATGGGTGGGTGGAATACCCTGTAAGGGTGCTAACCCAGCTCAGTTCCTCGTCTGAAAGTTCACCCGTAAATTCTATTTCAGGTTCGCTCCCATGCGTTACCGTTCCGGTTTTGTCAAACACTACTGCGTTAACAGAAGCCATTCGCTCAATTACATCAGCATTTTTTAAGTACAATTTATTCCGTCCGAATACGCGGAGCATATTTCCATACGTAAACGGAGCGGTTAAGGCTAAAGCACATGGGCACGCCACAATCAGCACCGAGGTAATGATCAACCAAACCTGGGTAGGATCTGTATTGTACCAATATACAGCCGTGACTATCGATAAGCCAAGAATCACCCAGGTGAATCTTCGGGCGGCACGGTCTATCAGGCGTTTGTATTTGCTCTCTTCCGGTTTTTGGAAAGTATCATTATTCCACAAACTGGTGAGGTGACTTTGTGAAGTTCTTTTCTCCACCACCAACGTAACCGGCTGGCCAATTAATTTGCCTCCGGCATAAATAAGTTCACCTTTGTTTACCTGAACCGGTTTTGATTCACCGGTGACAAAACTATAATCGATAAAGGCTTTCTCATCCAGCAGCAAGCTATCCGCTGGAACAATTTCCATATTTCGAACCTTGATCTGATCACCTTTTTTAAGCTCGTATACTACCACAGGCTCCCAATCCTCATGCCCAATATCTGATTGCTTTTTCAATCGTAAAACGGCCAGCGGAAAATAAGATTTAAAGTCACGATCGAAGGCCAGGCTTTCATAGGTTTTATTTTGAAACCATCGTCCGATTAAAAGAAAAAACACAAGACCGGTGAAAGAATCCATATACCCCGGACCGAATCCGGTAACAATATCCCACACGCTGCGCAAGAATAAAGCAACAAGACCAACAGCAATCGGTACGTCAATATTTATTTGCCTTTGTTTAAAACTCTTCCATGCCGATGCCATGTAATCGGAATCACTATACAGAAAAACCGGGACGGACAACAAAATATTAAGCCATGAAAAAATTTGCATTAACTTTCCATCCGTCTGGTCCAATCCCAGATATTCAGGAAAACTGAACAACATTACATTTCCAAAACAAAAACCAGCTATGGATAACTTGAGCAGTAACGATTTATCATAGGCCACTGATGGCTTAGTCTTATTTTCAGAGTCCAGGTTTATTTTAGGAGCATAACCCAATGCGGCCAGTAATTTGGCTAATGAACTCAATGCTACCGCTTGTGGCTTAAAATCTATAGTAACGGTTTTCTGAACAAAGTTTACTTCTGAACGGAGAATTCCCTGTTCCAGCTTCTGAAGATTTTCAAGCAACCAGATACAGGATACACAATGAATGGCCGGGACATAAAACTGTACCCGGGAAAAAGTATCAGAATCAAAGGCTAGTATTTTCTTGCGGATATCCTTTTCATCCAGAAATACGTATGTCTCTTCCGGTACATACCTTAGTTGTGTGCCGGGATTTTTCTCTAAATCGTAGTATTCACAAAGATCGTTTGAACTCAGAATTTCATAAACTGTTTGGCACCCGTAACAGCAAAATGATTTATCATCCTTCCACAATGTATCGTCACAAGGTTCACCACAGTGATAGCACGTTAGATCAGTCTTGACAAGGGTTTCCATTAAAGAACCAGATGTAATTTAGTTTAACAGCGTATGGTGTTGACTATTTTTTAATGGAGTATGTCCAGATTGGGCAATCAACATGATTCACAACATCTTCGGCTACGCTTCCGCTAAAGAAATGAGCTAATCCCTTACGTCCATGGGTGCCCATGGCAATCATGTCAGCACCGATTTCCTGCGCAAAATTATTAACCCCCGCTTCTTCATATGGGTCGTTGAATACGTTAATGGTAAAGTCCTTTAACATGAAGCGCTTGGCAAAGGCATTCAATCGCTTAAGGGTAATAGTATCACGGGTAAAGTTTGTTGGTGTATTAATCCATACAATGTGCAATTTGGCTTTAAAGAAATTCTGCAAAGCCTTCACCTTCAAAACCAAATCTTCCTGACTTTCTGTATTTAGTGTGTTCGGGAATACTATATTTTTTATAGAAGCAGTACCTTTTACATACTTTTTGATGGCGATAACCGGTACTGGCGAATTGCGAACCATCTTTTCCGCATTGGAACCGATGAGCACTTCACGCACACCACTTGCACCTTTGGTACCCATAACTACAAGGTCGATACCTTTCTCCTGTATGTAATCAAACAGCATTCGGGATACCGGTCCGAAAATCACTTTGCTCTCCAGTTTTATCCTTTCAGGTGCATATTTGTCGCGCATTTTTTGAAATTGTTTCTCGGCTTTCTCACGTAATTCCTTAAACAACGCTTCTTCAAAAGCCATTACGGGCATAAGCACAGAATCATGTAAAACAGGAACTTCAACAACATTAACCAGGTGAACTTCACCTTTTGACTGAACGGCTACATCCAACGCAAACCGAAAAGCACTAACCGCTTGTTCGGAAAAATCACAGGGAACTAATATTTTTTTCATGACTTTCGGGGATTTTTATCACCATAAAATTATCCACTTGAAGTTCCACAATTGATGACTGTTATCATAGCTAAAACTGATTAAAATCAACGCGAATTCAGTTTTAAGCCGCTTAGTGAAGGCGTGACTTACATTCAAACCAAGACAAAAACCCTAAAAAGTATTACTAAGCAATAAGTTGGCCCAACCCAAAGAGGATTACAAATAGCAAGGTAGACAAGGCCATTTGCTTAAGATAAGGATCTAGTTCATGTTCAGCTTTTTGTTGTACAGCCCTTCCATTGAGAATAAAAAGTGGCACCGTTACCAAAAACAGGAACTGCCAGGCTGAGGTGAACGTGATCAGATTATACACAAGTGCTGTTAAAAGCCCACCCATCAATAAAAACCAATGATAGGCTGTGGCTTTCTCCTTTCCAATGCGAACGGGTATGGAAAACTTTCCTGCCACCCTATCCGATTCAATATCGCGTATGTTATTAATATTGAGAACTCCCATCGAAAAAAAACCGCAACTCATGGCCGGTAATATCTGTAACGGGTTAACTTTCTGGGTAAACAGATAGACAGAGCCTAACACACCCACCAATCCAAAGAAAATCAGTACAGAAACATCGCCTAAGCCCATATAACCATAGGGCTTTCTTCCCACTGTGTAGGCCACCGCGGCCAAAATGCTTAACAAGCCTAACCCAAAAAAGAAAAGGAAGGCATTCCAGTTAAATCCAAATGACAAAATAAGCAGACTGATTCCGCTCGTCAGACACAAACCCACAAAAACCAACAAGGCATTTCTCATTTGCGTGGGTGATATAGCACCTGTTTGTACAGCCCGGGTTGGTCCTTTTCTTCCGGCATGATCGGCACCATGAATAGAGTCACCGTAATCATTCGCCAGGTTGGATAAGACCTGTAGGAAAATAGTCGTTAAGGCACAAAGAATAAAAATATCTATTCGAAAGGCACCCTGTGAAGCTGCCAGAAATCCACCCATGCCAATACAAGCCAGTGCTAATGGTAATGTTCGCAAACGAAAAGCTGATATCCAGGTTTTGATTTCCATTCCATGCAAAAGTAATTATTTATTCTTCAACGCATCAATTGAATAGCGACCCGGGCCGATAAGAAATATGGCCAGGTAAGGAATGAGAAACGAAATAGCATGCTCCCGCTCTATTATAGTCTGGCCGGCATGTGCATAAAACGTTGCAACCAACATGGTAATAACAGATGGAATAAGCGCCAAACGGGTAAAAAGTCCGAGAACAATAAAAACCGGACAAACCAATTCTCCGAAGATGGTAAGGCTTAAGGAAGTGGGGCTTCCAATATGAAAGGGATCAGGGAATGACGCAGCGCGTTCCTCAAATCCGGTAAATTTCTTCCAGCCGTAGTGTATCATAAACAGGCCAGAAAAAAGCCGGAGTAAAAGAACTCCGGCATCAATTGAATACGGTTTGGTACTTAATAATGTCCTGAACACTATTCTTACAGAATTTTATCCATAATAGGCTTTTCATAAGCCTTTACACTTGAGTTAAAAAAAGTAACGGTTGTACCGTCTTCACTGACCAGGTACTTCGCAAAATTCCAATCGGGAGTTTTGCCTGTTTTTGCTTCCAACCATTTATAAAGCGGATGCTTATCCTTTCCCTTCACTGAAATTTTTTCGAACATCTGGAAAGTAACACCATAGTTGCGCTCACAGAATTCAGCAATGTCTTGATTGGTACCGGGTTCCTGCCATAAAAAATTATTAGCCGGAAAACCAAGTACAACCACATCATCGGCATGCTCCTCATGTAGTTTTTGTAAATCAGCGTACTGTGGTGTTTTACCACATTTAGATGCTGTATTCACAATTAACAATTTCTTCCCTCTGAATTGCGAAAAATCAATTTCTCGTCCGCTCAGATCGGCCATCTTAAAATCATAGATTGAGCCTGTGGCCTGTAAAGGTTCAGATTTCGAAAGTTTGTTCGATAAGAAAGCAGCTAATCCCATAGCGATAACAGTGAAGAGTATGATCTTAGTTAATTTCATCCAGTATCTGCTTATCCATTGGATTCACCTTTGAAGCAAAAAACTTCACGGTGCCATCAGGCTTAACAAGGTATTTACAAAAATTCCAGGAAGGTTCACTTCCGGTTTTCTCTTTTAGAAATTTATAAAGCGCATGCTGATCATCACCCTTTACCGAGATTTTTTCAAACATCTGAAATTTCACACCATAATTTTTCTGGCAAAATTCAGCAATCTCTAAATTAGTGCCAGGCTCCTGCCCACCAAAGTTGTTTGCCGGAAATCCTAGCACCACAATTTTGTTGCCATGCGTTTCGTGAAGTTTTTCCAGGTCGGCATACTGAGGGGTATAACCACACTTGGAAGCTACGTTTACAATCAACAAGGTTTTGCCCTTATACTTGGAAAAATCAATCAATTCTCCATCAATGGAGTTGATTTTGAAATCATAGACAGAAGCTGCGCTAATCATAAAAGCTGATAATAATGTAAGTAAGAGTTTCATAGGATTTGGACGTTATAGAGGATAAACAAGCACGGGCGCTGAAATGTTTCAGCTCTTAAAGTTAAGCCTTTTTCAAGGCTACTGAACGGAATATCCTGAAAATATAAACCGGGATTTTCTTGTATTCGGTTTGCTTTTCAATGGTCATTCCATTCTTTAAGGCAACATTTTGAGAAGGCACGTTGGGCAAACTTATAATGGAGATCAGGGATTCAGCGAAGTTATTCTCAAATGCATACGTTTTGCATTTCTGTGCCGCTTCAATGGCATAACCGTTATTCCAGAATTTTGGTAAGAGTGAATAAGCAATTTCAAGTTCTTGCTGACCATCCACTTCCTGAACCAGTAATCCGGCATGGCCAATTAATGTACCCGATGCTTTATCTATTAAGGCGTTCATACCCCCAAGGTCATTTTGGTAGCGCTCAAATTGCCTGTCATACCACTTTTTGCACTCTGCTTCAGGCGACTCTTTCTTTTCCGGCCAATACAAATAAGTTTTAGGATCTGTAAAAAACCCGATCCATTGATCAACATCAGCGGATTGGATAGCGCGAAATAACAAACGGTCGGTTTCCTGATTTTCAAGAAGGTATTTCATTCAAAAAAAATTTAATTGTTAGATTGAGTTTGTCGAAACCTGACTGTGAAATAAAGTTGACTTCGACAAGCTCAGTCTGACAGTTACATGCGCTCGGGAACCTGAATGCCCAATACATTCATAGATTTTTTCAACACATCCGCTACAATGGATGAGAATGCTATCCTGAATTTTAATTTCGCTGAATCACTCTCATTAAAGATTGGAATAGACTGATAAAACTGGTTATAAATTTTTGCCAGTTCGTACGCATAGTTGGCCATTATTGCCGGAGAATAGGCAAGTGCTGCTTCGCGTAACTTATTTTCAAATGTACTCACCACATAAAGCGCTTCACGTTCAGAAGGCTCCAATGAAGTAACGGATGAAAAATCACTTTCTGATGTAATGATATTCATCGACTCAGCCTTGCGTAAAATTGCCCTGATGCGGGCATGCGTGTACTGAATAAACGGTCCGGTAAACCCTTGCAATTGAATCGATTCATTCGGATCGAACAACATACGTTTTTTTGGATCAACCTTTAGCAGGAAAAATTTTAATGCGCCCAAGCCAATCATCTCAAATAATTGTTGCGCTTCATCATCAGCAAGTCCTTCAATTTTACCCAACTCCCGGGTTTGCTTTTCAGCCTCCGCAATCATTTCTGCCATCAAATCATCTGCGTCCACTACCGTACCCTCGCGCGATTTCATTTTGCCAGTTGGCAGATCAACCATGCCATACGATAAGTGATAGCACTTCTTTGCCCACTCGTAACCAAGCTTTCCAAGAATCAGGAACAATACCTTGAAATGATATTCCTGCTCATTGCCCACCGTATATACCTGTCCTTCAATTTTTGGAAAATCGCGAAAACGGAGAATGGCTGTACCAATATCCTGTGTCATGTACACCGATGTTCCATCAGAGCGCAACAGTACTTTCTGATCCAACCCGTCTGCCGAAAGATCAACCCAAACGGAGCCATCATCTTTTTTAAAGAACACACCGGAGTCAACGCCTTTAAGCACTTCATCCTTGCCTAGCAAATAAGTGTCTGATTCAAAATAAAGCTTATCAAAGTCAACACCCATTTTTTTGTAGGTCGCATCAAATCCCGCATACACCCAGCCGTTCATCATCTTCCACAAGGCAACGGTTTCTTCATCCTTTCCTTCCCACTTGCGTAGCATATCAACAGCCAATCGCATTATGGGTGCTTGTTTCTCGGCTTCTTCCTGACTTAATCCTTTATCGACAAGTTCCTTTGTTTGGGCTTTATAATTTTTGTCGAACTCGACATAATATTTACCAACAAGATGGTCACCTTTGATACCGTTGCTCTGCGGTGTTTCACCGTTACCAAAAAGCTTCCATGCAGCCATGCTTTTACAGATGTGAATACCACGATCGTTGATAATCTGCACTTTATGCACGCTGTATCCAACTGCTTTGTATAGCTCTGCGACACTGTAACCCAAAAAATTATTACGTAAGTGACCCAGATGCAACGGCTTGTTTGTATTGGGTGAAGAATACTCCACCATTATTTCCTTGCCGTTGGGTGCAAGTTGTCCGTATTGCTTATTGGTATAGACAGAAGCAAAAACGCTTGTCCACATGTTATCCGATACTACCAGGTTCAAAAAACCCTTTACCACATTGAACCGGGCAATCATGCCACCATGCTCCACCAAATAATTACCGATGGCATTGGCGGTTTCCTCCGGTTTCCGTTTGGATATTTTGGTTAGCGGAAAGCACACCAACGTATGCGAACCTTCAAACTCCTGGTTGGTAGGTTGCAGTTGAAGTTGATCAACTGTGCTATTAAAAAGTTGCTGAACAGCTTTTTGTATTTCGGAGCGAAGTGTTTGGTCAAGATTCATAGGAGACGTTAGTAGCAAGACATGAGTAGTAAGATACTTTTTATCTTATGTCATACTACTCATGTCTTACGTCTGAATATTACATGTCAAGAATGTAAGCAAAAATCAACGGAGCAACAATGGTAGCATCCGATTCTATGATATACTTAGGGGTATCAATACTGAGTTTGCCCCAGGTTATCTTTTCATTTGGCACCGCTCCGGAATAAGAACCATATGATGTTGTTGAATCGCTGATCTGGCAGAAGTAGCTCCAGAAGGGAACGCCATCACGTTCCAGATCCTGATGCAGCATAGGCACTACGCAAATCGGGAAATCACCGGCAATGCCTCCACCAATCTGAAAGAAACCGATTCCATCTTTTCCGGCATTCTCCGTATACCAGTCGGCCAGCCACACCATATACTCAATACCACTCTTCATGGTTGAGGCTTTCAACTCCCCGGTAAGTACATAAGAAGCAAAGATGTTACCCATGGTAGAGTCCTCCCATCCGGGAACAACCATTGGCAAATTTCTTTCAGCAGCCGCAATCATCCATGAATTTTTCGGATCAATCTCATAATACTGTTTCAGATCACCGCTATTAATCATGCGGAACATGAACTCATGCGGAAACAACCGTTCGCCTTTATCTTCAGCATCCTTCCACACTTTAAATAGATGAGCCTGCAGTCTGCGGAAGGCTTCCTCTTCAGGAATACAGGTGTCGGTAACCCTGTTTAAATGGTTTTGTAAAAGATCCCACTCCTGTTCAGGGGTAAGATCGCGGTAGTTGGGTATTCTGCGGTAGTGCGAGTGCGCCACCAGGTTCATGATGTCTTCTTCCAGGTTGGCACCCGTGCAGGAAATGATATGCACCTTATCCTGACGAATCATCTCAGAAAAGCTGATGCCGAGTTCACCCGTACTCATGGCACCGGCCAGTGTAACCATCATTTTCTTGCCTTCAGCAAGGTGTTTTTTATAGCCTTTGGCTGCATCCACCAGGGCTGCCGCGTTAAAGTGCAGGTAATGCTTTTCAATAAATGCAGAAATAGGACGGTTTTGGCTCATGATTCTGAAATTTTGTGGCTGCGAAAATACAGAAACCCGGCAACATTCAAGATTGAAAATTCAATATTCAAGATTGTGAGTATCCGCTTCCAATCCTAAAATTAGCGTCATTGCGATCCGCCACAGGCGGAGAAGCAATCCCAATTTTAACGTAGAAAACGATATTGCTTCGGTCGTACCTCCCTCGCAAAGACGTCAATTTAATACTTTAGGACTCTTTACGGATACACGAATTCAAGATTGAATTGCAACTCCAGCTGCCAATAGCCAAACCGGTACTGAGAACGTAGGATTTAAACTATCCTATTCGGGTTTACTCCACCGTTACCGGCCTGTTAATAATAGATCGTGTGGTAGCCTCCAGAATTTCAAAAGCATTTTCAGCCATTTGATTCTGACTGTCCAGCGTTGGGTTAACTTCTACAATTTCCCACGCTACGAGCTTCGGACTTTTAGCCAATTCCGAATTAAGAGTTTTGGCTTCATCTACCGTTAAACCATTGGGTACGGGCGTACCTGTGCCACTTGATATTCGGCTATCCAGACTATCTACATCAAAAGAAATATAAATGTGGTCGCAGTGATCAAGCATTTGAAGCGCCTTCATAGCAATTACGGAGGCTCCATATTTTTTCACTTCTTCGGTTTCAATGAAGTTAATGTTGTGCTTATTGATTAAGTAGTTCTCAGGCTTCTCCAGGTCACGGACAGCGATATACACAATGTCTTCCGGGTAAACTTTTGCACCCGGCATACCCACATTCTTGATCTGCTCCCAGTACTCCAATGTTTCGCCACGAGGATCATTTACTTTGCATTCCAGGTTATCGATACCACACGCCATGGCCAACGGCATGCCATGCATGTTCCCTGATGGTGTGGTATAAGGTGTATGAATATCAGCATGAGCATCAATCCAGATTACCCCCAGCCGTGCCCCGGGGTTTGACTTTTTTATTCCGGCAATAGTACCGTAAGCAGTACTATGATCTCCGGCAATAATCAGTGGAAAATAGTCATCCCAAATGGTTTCGTATACTTCCAGGCAAACCCGCTCTTCCATAATCATTACACCATCAATAAATTTGGCATAGGCATGTTTGGCGCCATCGAAAAGGAGTTCGTTTACGTGTTCTACTTCTACCGATTCATGCTGCTTAAAGAAATCAGATTTCAGGTCGAGGCTGGCAATTTTCATGGCCTCAACACCCAGGCTGGCACCACGGGTACCGGCCCCTATTTCAGATTTAACTTCTATGATTTTTATTGCTTTCACGGGAATACAGAATTAAAAATACCAGGTAAAAAATTAAACAATGCCAATTAAAACAGAGGTCTGCCTGCGGACTTTAATAGTCGGGCAGGGCATGTGCCCCGTAGTAAATCAGGGCAAAAAGGGCATTGAAACAGGGATTAACCATAACGATTATCGGATTGCAAAGATGGCAAATTTATGGCAATATTGCATCCTTTTTTGGTTGTTAGATGATCGTACCAGACTCCAGTCACACGCCAGCTACCAACAACTAAAAACCAACAACTAACCAAAATAATGAAGAGCTACCGCGAACTGATTGAACAAACCTTCGAATTCCCCCAAAAAGAGTTTAAGGTACGCGACCATGAATTACTCTTTAATGATGTTCCGCTCATGGAGATCATTAAACAGTATGGCACCCCGCTCAAACTCACCTACCTGCCCCGTATTTCGGAGAACATACGTTTCGCCCAGGCAACGTTCAATAATGCCATGGAACGGTTTAAGTATAATGGTAAATACACCTACTGTTACTGCACCAAGTCATCACATTTCTCCTTTGTATTGGAGGAAGCGCTGAAGAATGATGTTCATATAGAAACCTCCTCATCCTTTGACATTCCAATTGTACGGAGTTTATTCGACCAGGGAAAAATTTCAAAAGAAACCTACATCATCTGCAATGGCTTTAAAATGCCGTTGTACAGGCAATACATTACCGAACTTTTAAATGACGGTTTTAGCAATTGCATTCCAATACTGGATAACCTGAGTGAAATAGATTACTATGAAGCAAAGGCCAATACACCGTATAAGGTTGGCATTCGGGTAGCTGCCGATGAAGAACCTAAATTTGAATTCTATACGTCACGTTTAGGCATTCGGTACAGCGACATCAATGCATTTTATAAAGATAAAATTGAAAAGAGCGAAAAGGCATCACTTAAAATGCTGCACTTCTTTATCAATACGGGCATAAAAGACACCGCCTACTACTGGAGTGAACTAAGCCGCTTTATTTTTAAATATTGTGAACTGAAAAAGATTTGCCCTACGCTTGACTCTATTGATATTGGCGGAGGTTTCCCGATCAAACAATCCCTTACCTTCCACTACGATTATAAGTACATGATTGAGCAAATTGTGGAGAACATTAAATGGATTTGTGATAAGAACAATGTACCCGTACCCAATATCTTTACTGAGTTTGGAAGTTTTACCGTAGGCGAAAGCGGGGCCGTATTATACAGCCTGGTGGATCAAAAACTCCAAAACGATAAAGAGTTGTGGTACATGATTGATGGCTCTTTCATTACGCACCTGCCCGATGCCTGGGGTATGAACCAGAAATATATTTTGCTGGCACTGAATAAGTGGGATGATCCTTTTCATAAAGTAAACATTGGCGGCCTTACCTGCGATAGTCATGATTATTATAACTCAGAAGCGCATACAGGTGAAGTATTTTTGCCGATGATTACCGATGAAGAGCCATTATACATCGGCTTCTTCCATACCGGTGCCTATCAGGAATCATTGGGCGGTTACGGAGGCATTCAACATTGCCTGATTCCTGCACCCAAGCATGTGCTGATTGACCGGAATGAGGATGGCGAAATTTCAACTAAGCTTTTTGCGCCTGAACAAACCCAGGAGAGTATGCTCAAACTTCTTGGATTTCAGAAATAAGCCCAGCCATTTGTAATTAAAAAAGGCCGGCTCAATGAGCCGGCCTTTTTTAATATTACACTGATTTATTAGAAGGAAATTGCACCCTGGATTACAAATCCATTAAACTTGCCCTGATAGAATCTGTTGTTTGCACCTGCATCAGGGAAACCATCGTAGTTCTGAGTTACATACTCGCCTTTCAATAAAATATTCCTGGTTATAAACCAGCCTCCACCAATGGATAAACGATCAATGGTAACATCATATTGAATACCGGCATTGGCTGCAGTAACACCTTCGGCAACAGTAGCATTCAAGGTTATATAACGGCCACCGAAATAAAATTTCTCATTCTTACCAAAGCGGTACAATGCCTCTGCTGCAATTTGATCGGCTTTACGATCATCAATAGCTGCACGGGCAGGGTTAGTGCCTTCGCCATTTTCCAATTGGCTCTTGCCTTTCGCAAATTCAATAGTTCCGAATACCTCAAGTCCGCTGAATTTTACAAAAGGGTTAAACATAAAGGTTGTAACATTATCGCGGAAACCAGGATTAAAACGACCTGAAGTATAAGCGGTCGTAACAGTTGCTGTTTTTGGATCCATTACAAACTGGTAGTTTGAACCGGTACGATCGCCACCAAAAATAGTATTGTTTACAGAAGACCCCGTGGTATAAAACGATCCGGTTAAGCGAACACGAAGATTATCTTGTAATTGCTTATCAAACCCGAGTTTACCATAGAACGAAGGTTTGCGTTTAGCACCTTCAGGTTGTGCAGGAGCCAACACGTTACCCTGAATTTCACCATCAGTTAAAGCCAGCATGGCAATAATACCATTCTTTTGCCAATACAGTTCTGCGCCAATCTCAGTAGTAAATTCGTCCATGATATTATTTTCAATCCATGGATTTTGCAGGGTGTGACCACCATCGCTTCTACGAAAGTGAGCATCTCCATAATTTATTTCCATGTGACCTACTTTCAGCGTCAAGTTCTTCCACAGGTTGTCCATGAATTCACTGTTCAGGAATGTCACTTTATCAACTTGTAAATAACCACCCTTTACCCAAAATTCATTATGGTGGTGTGATGACATGTAGGAAACCAGGTTCAGTCTTACACCATCATACAACTGTACATCAATATTCAGGTTCGCTTGTGCCAAAGGAAAACCACCCCCTAATTCGTATAGATTGGCAGCAGGTACTGATGTATCCGTAAGGCCATTACTGTGCTTTAGGTTTTGATAGCCCTGTGTAAAACCTGCACCCACACGCAGTTTTAAACCATCATATCCAACAGTATCTTCTTTAGTTGTTTCAAACACGTTTATACCGCGTTGATCATACGGACGAAAGTATTGAATGGCCGGTTGCTGCGCCATAACACTCGAGCTAAAAACCATCAGCATGGCGATGCTCAACAGTTTTATCTTAGTGACATTAGTTTTCATAATTGTTTGTGTTAAAGGTTTAATGTTAAAATTTTAAATTGGTTTGAGTTATTTATTTGGAGTTAAGGTGATATCAAATTTTACGGTTACTTCTTCGCCTACTTTTATGGTTCCCATCATGGCGGTTGGTGGTGTCATGTTAAAATCTTTCATATTTAGTTTTTGCGAGCCGGTAATCTGCACATCGCCATTACCAAGAACTTTGGCCTTGGCGGTAATTTCGATGGGTTTCGTAGCTCCAGCCATCGTTAAATTTCCGTTTGCCACTATCGTAAATTCTCCACTTCCGGAAACTTTGGCGCTGGTAAGTCTATATTGAATGGTAGGATTTTTATCAGCGTTAAAGGCTTCATAGGTTTTATTATCCATGGTTTTGCCTTTGGTACTTTTTATTCCGGTTACCGGCATTTTTACCACTACATCTTTGATGGCTGTTAGCTGACTACCGTCAAGAGTTAGTGTTCCACTGCTTTCCACCTGGGTTACTTCCGACTCCCACTCATGCAGGGTTGAACTGCCTGTTACCGACATTTTATTCTGCTTTCCCTTGTAGGTAGCCTGAGCCTGAGGGATATAGGGAAATAAAACTAGTCCTGTCAGGAAGATGATTAGGGGTACTGCTTTCGAATTCATGATTTTTTGGTCTGTTTATGGCTATAAAAGTATAAGAGACCGCATGGCTTATGCCTGATGGTAGTCAGCCAATGCGTTGATTTAAATCATAAAATAGTGAGGTTTTTATCAGTTAAAAAGCATTTGAACTAAGCATTCACTTTTTGAATATTTCTTCATAATTTCAATTCCCTTTCATCAACCGTCTCACGTAACCATTTACCCTATGGCAAAACCGTGTGAGCGCATTTCCTCATCAAATTCAATGTTGACACAAAATACGTGTGTGCCAACCACGAGTCAATTTAAGTTTATCAAAATGACATTAAAATTTTACAACTATGAAAGTATACGATGAAAAACACCTGAAAAACATTGTTCTGTTGGGAGCCCCAAAAAGCGGCAAGACCCTGCTTGCCGAAGACATGATTTTTGAAGCCGGTATTACACACCGCAGGGGTACTATTGAAGGCCAAAATACCGTTTCTGATTTTCACGAGATAGAACACGAACGCGGCAACTCAATTTTCGCCACGGTATTACACACCGAATGGCGCGATTATAAAATCAACATTATCGACACACCGGGCTTTGATGACTTTGTAGGTGAAATGGTTTCGGCTTTACGCGTGGCTGATACGTGTGTTGTGGTCATCAACGCGCAGAATGGTGTAGAAGTAAGTACTGAATTGATCTGGAACTATGCTGATCAGTTTAACAAGCCCGTTATTTTTGCCATCAACCAGGTAGATCATCCGAAATCAAATTTTGATGATGCTTTGGAGTCGCTCAAGCAATCGTTTGGTAATGCAGTAACCCAAATGCAATACCCGGTAAACCAGGGAGAAGGTTTTGATGCCATCATTGATTTATTAAAAATGGTGATGTATAAATTTCCGGCTGAAGGCGGAAAACCTGAAAAACTTCCTATCCCCGAAAGTGAAAAAGAAAAAGCCAATCGTCTGCACAATGAACTCGTAGAAAAAGCTGCTGAGAACGATGAGAAGTTAATGGAGAAATATTTTGAACAAGGTACACTGGATGAAGATGAGATGCGTGCCGGCCTCAAACTCGGAATGATACATCACGATGTATTTCCGGTATTCGTTATGTCAGCAAAAAAAAATATGGGCAGTGG
The DNA here is from genome assembly GCA_002344065.1 of Flammeovirgaceae bacterium UBA2366. Taxonomy (GTDB): domain Bacteria; phylum Bacteroidota; class Bacteroidia; order Cytophagales; family Cyclobacteriaceae; genus UBA2336. Next base: position 46,698 of record DDTK01000015.1, on the reverse strand, counting down.
CCGCATGATGGGCTTTATCGATAACGTTGCGCCATCACCGTTGGAAGCAAAGCCTGAAACAACAATCGATGGAAAAGAAATTGCATTTGATTCCACAAAACCAACGGCACTTTTCGTATTTAAAACACATCTTGAACCAAATCTTGGCAAACTCACCTTTTTTAAAGTGATATCAGGAGAAGTCACTTCATCTTCCGAACTCATCAACAGCCAAACAGGTGCTGTAGAGAAATTCCATCAGCTTTTTATCATGGATGGAAAAACCCGTAACCCGGTAGATAAATTGGTGGCCGGTGATATTGGTGCAACGCTAAAACTAAAAGATACTTATACTAACCAAACCCTGCATGCCAAAGGTTTTGATGTTACCATCAATCCAATTGAATACCCGGAGCCCCGCATCCGCACAGCAATTGTAGCCCAAAGTAAAGGAGACGATGAAAAGATTGGCGAAGTGCTTACCAAAATTCACCAGGAAGACCCTACCATTGAAGTGGGCTATTCACGTGAATTGCGTCAATTGATTATAGCAGCCCAGGGTGAAATGCACCTGGCGGTATGCAAATGGTTTTTAGAGAACATGTATAAACTGCATGTTGATTTTGTAACACCACGTATTTCCTATCGTGAAACCATTCGCAAACCGGCACAGGCCATGTACCGGCATAAAAAACAATCGGGTGGTGCCGGACAGTTTGGTGAGGTGCACCTGAAAATTGAACCCTATGTTGAAGGCATGCCCGAACCCACTGAATTTTCCGTTCGGGGTAAAGAAGTCGTTGACCTGGAATGGGGTGGCAAACTGGTGTTCTACAATTGTATTGTCGGTGGCGTAATTGATGCGCGCTTTATTCCTTCCATACAAAAAGGCATCATGGAAAAAATGGAACAGGGTCCCGTTACCGGATCATACGTACGCGATGTGCGCGTGATGGTGTATGATGGTAAAATGCACCCGGTAGATTCAAATGACATATCCTTTAAGATTGCCGGTATGATGGCCTTTAAAGAGGCCTTTATGAATGCAGAACCAACTTTACTGGAGCCTATTTATGATCTGGAAATTCTGGTACCTGAAGAAATAATGGGTGAAGTGATGGGCGATCTGCAAACTCGCAGGTCAATGATTATGGGTATCGATTCAAAAGGGAAATACCAGGTAATTAAAGCGCGAACCCCCTTAGCTGAATTAGACCGGTATTCCACAACGTTGCGTTCATTATCGCAGGGTCGCGCCAGCTTCAGCCAACACTTTACTGAATTTGTGCAAGTGCCATTTGAAATTCAGCAGAAACTGGCAAAGGAGTTACATGAGGTAGAAATGGCATAACCTTTTATTCAATAAAATTTAACCTTAAACATTAGATGTCCTGCATGTTGCAGGACATCTTGTATACAACCATGATAATTAAATACTTTTCTCTCTTCATCGCATCTATCCTTATTGTATCATCCTGCAAAGAAGAAACTATAAGAACGGTTTCACCCGAAGTGCAGGCAAACTCTTCCCTGCTCATTACTGCCGGTAAATCCACGTTTCGCGATCTCAATAAAAATGGAAAACTGGATGTGTACGAAGATGATACTCAGCCCATCGAAAAAAGAATTGATGACATTCTGAGTCAGATGAACCTGGAAGAAAAAGCGGGAATGTTATTCATCAACGGTACACGCATCAATGATGATGGTTCGCTTGATGACATCCCCGGTAGGGGCATGACTGCCAGAATGCCGCAGGCTAACATACTGATCGAAGAGAAGAAGATGAACCATATTAATATCTGGGCCGCGCCCGGCACTAAAGCACTGGCAACCTGGTACAACAACGTACAGAAAGTAGCGGAGCAAGCGCGCCTCGGTATTCCCGTTACTATTGCTTCTGATCCTCGAAATTATTTCAGTAATAATATTTTTTCGATGCAGGCCAATGAGTTCTCACAATGGCCGGAGCAACTTGGCTTTGCCGCCATTGACGATGAAATGCTGATGCACCAGTTCGGAGACATTGCGCGGCAAGAATACCTGGCTGTAGGTATTCGCGAGGCGCTACACCCCATGGCCGACCTGGCTACCGAGCCCCGATGGGCTCGCGTTAGCGGTACGTTTGGTGAAGATGCCCACCTTTCTGCAAAAATGGTAAAGGCTTATATACTAGGCTTTCAAGGCGACACATTAAACACGCAAAGCGTAGCCTGCATGACCAAGCACTTCTCAGGTGGTGGCCCCCAAAAAGAAGGCCTTGATCCGCATTTCGAATTTCACAAAGGCCAGGTATACCCGGGAAATAATTTCAACTATCACCTCATTCCCTTCGAAGCCGCCTTTGACGCAAACACGGCAGCCATCATGCCGTACTATGGAATTCCTGTTGGGCAATCCAGTGAAGATGTTGCTTTTGGTTTTAATAAAGATATGATCACTGGGTTATTGCGAAACAAATACAACTACAAGGGTGTGGTGTGCACCGATTGGGGTTTGATTACTGATGCTAACATGGGTGAAACCGTGTGGCCTGCCCGCGCGTGGGGTGTTGAACATCTGAGCGAGGAAGACCGTGTGCTGAAAGCACTGGAAGCAGGCGTTGATCAGTTTGGCGGAGAAAGCAGACCAGAGTTGGTAGTAAGTCTTGTAAACAGTGGCAAACTTTCAGAATCGCGGATAGATGAATCATTGAGGCGGTTACTTCATCAGAAATTCACACTGGGATTATTTGAAAATCCCTTTGTCGATGTTGACCGCGCACAGCAAGTGGTAGGTCGTGAAGATTTTAAGAAAGCCGGTGAAGTTGCTCAGCGCAGATCGATCACCCTCTTGAAAAATTTAATCAATAAAGAAAAACCTTTATTACCACTAGTTGAAAATACACTGAAGATTTATGTGCAAAACATAAATCCTGAAATCGCTTCACGTTACGCCCAAGTAGTAGAAAAACCCGAACAAGCCGATCTTGCCATTATCCGATTGAATACACCCTGGTATCCTGTGGAAACAAAAAATCCATTTGCGTTGGGCTTTCATCATGGCGATCTGGACTTTAAAGGAAAAGAGAAAGAAGATATCCTGAAGTTGTTAAAAAAAGTACCGACCATTGTTGATATCTACCTGGATCGGCCGGCCGTTATTCCGGAAATTGCTTCCCAGGCAAAGGCGCTGGTAGCCAATTACGGGGCGAGTGATGAAGCCTTACTGGATGTACTTTTTGGTAAAGCAAAGCCTGAGGGTAAACTACCTTTTGAGCTTCCTTCTTCCATGGAGGCTGTTCGAAATCAAAAAGAAGATGTACCCTACGATTCTGAAAATCCGTTGTTCAAATTCGGTTTTGGGTTACGCTATCAATAGCCGTTTGTGCAAACACCCCGTGGCGGACGTTGGCAAAATTATTAGCTTTGCGCTGATTAGACTGTCCCCCATTGAGCAACGCTATTGTCATAATACCCACCTTTAATGAACGGGAAAATATCGGGTTGATCATCAATACGGTATTTTCACTTGAACGGCCCATTGACATTTTAATTGTAGACGATAACTCACCGGATGGTACTGCTAAGATTGTTGAAGAACTGCAGCTTAAATTCAACCAACACACTCACCGGTTACATTTGCTGAAGCGACAGGGCAAGCAAGGTTTGGGTACAGCCTACATAGCCGGCTTTCACTATGCCCTGGAGAAGGGGTACGCCTTTGTTTTGGAAATGGATGCCGATTTTTCACATGATCCGAAAGATCTGTTACGTTTGATTGAAGCCTGCGAAACGGACAATTATGATATGGCTATTGGCTCGAGGTATGTTACCGGGGTAAATGTTGTAAACTGGCCTATGGGTCGGGTGCTCCTCTCCTGGTTTGCCAGTTGGTATGTGCGCCTTATCACCTCCATGCCCGTTCACGATACTACGGCAGGCTTTATTTGCTACCGCAGAAAAGTATTGGAAACCATACCGCTTCATGAAATAAAGTTTGTCGGGTATGCTTTTCAGATTGAGTTAAAATTTAAGACCTGGAAATATGGTTTTAAGCTAAAAGAGATACCCATCATTTTTACTGAACGTACCCGTGGGCAATCTAAAATGTCTCCTGGCATTTTTAAGGAAGCTTTCTTCGGGGTATTGCAACTGGAAATTCAAAGTTGGTTTAAAAAGTATACAGCATAGCGCACATGAAGCAGATCAAGATTCTATTGCGCACTTCCCTGCTGCTTTTGATCATTTACCTGTTACTCATGATTCCAGACATGGAACCATCATCCGTTCAAACTGCAGAAGCCGAGCCATTTGCCTGGAATATGAATGAGCGTTGGAAAACCCTTGAAGGAGAATTTTCCCGTCTGAAAATGTTCAGCCCCTCTGTTCTTGATTCTTTGGAGATCAACAGACGGACTTCGCTTACCATTCTTTTTAATCAGCTTCAACAAAACAGCCCGATCGAAATAAACGATGAACGGCTATCCCAACTATTAAACCAGTTCTTTGAATGGTCGCCTGTGGTCGCTGCATCCAATAAATCAGAAGTTTATATTGAACAATACAACTCAATCAGGAATTTCATCAAAGCACAATCCCGGCATTGGAACATAAACAAACCGGCACAGCGTGCAACGCTTTACACACTGCTTTACGGCATGCGCGCAGCAACGGAAGAAGTATTGCTTCAGGCCGATACCATTAATTTCAACCCTGTTCAACACGTAACGGATGAACCTTCAGCAACACCTTCAGCAACAATACAAGGTATTACCGTCCACAGTGGAGACTTGTTTGTATCGCGTGGTGGCGCTGAAGTATCTGCCTTTATTTCACGTGGTAACGATTACCCGGGAAATTTTTCGCATGTAGCGTTGTTGCATGTTGATGAAACTGGAAAGCCCAGTTTTATTGAAGCACACATTGAAAAGGGAGTAGCGATTGCTACCGCAGAAGAATATCTGAAAGACAGAAAACTTCGCTTCATGGTATTGCGGCCCCGGGCAGACTTACCCCAAGTATTAAATAATCCAATGCTTCCGCATCAGTCCGCTCAAATTGCTTTGGAAGAAACTAAACGCAGGCATATTCCTTACGACTTCAAAATGGATTTTTACGATTCCGCTGCCATGTTTTGTTCGGAAGTAGGATCATTTGCTTACCGACAGTATGGGTTAAATTTATGGAAAGCTGAATCAACCATTTCTTCTGCCGGCACAGCAAAGTGGCTAAACACTTTTGGAGTAGAGAATTTCGTTACCCAAATGCCCTCCGACCTGGAGTATGATCCACAATTATCCATTGTCGCGGAATGGAGTGACCCGGAAACACTTATGAAAGATCATATCGACAATGCCGTTATGGATGCCTTGCTGGAGCGCGCCAATGCCGGTATGGAAATTTCTTACAACGCATTGCTCTTACCGGTTGCACGCATAGTAAAAGGTTATTCTATTCTACAAAACAAATTGGGCAAGCCTGGCATCATCCCGGAAGGCATGAGCGCCACACGGGCGTTGAAGAACAATTCGTTTGTTGACATCTATCAAGAAGTAAAAATCCATACGGAACAAAAAATTGCAGCATTCATAGAGAAGAATGGGTACCGACCACCCTATTGGCAAATGGTTGGGTTTGCCAATGAAATTGTCAATACTATACATAAACAATCATGAGACTAATATTATTAAGCCTTTTATTAACGACTCTTTCGACTGCGTTTGCACAAGAATATGGTTTTCCATATGGGAAACCATTGATCACCGAGCTAACCATGACCACCTATGAAAAAGACACCTCAGCTTCTGCTGTAGTGTTAAATGAATTTGGAAATGCTTACATCAACTCAGAAAATTTTCAACTTGTTTTCGTCTATCATGTAAAAATCAAGATTCTAAAAAAAGAAGGTCTTTCAAAGGCTGATATTTCCATCCCACTTGGTAAAAGTTCTACGGGAAAACGGGAGGAAGTAAAAGACATAAAAGCTTCAACATTTAACATAGAGAATAATCAAATCGTAGAAACGGTTTTAGATACTCGAAAGATCTTTACTGAAAACGTAAACAAGTTCTGGGATGTGAGAAAATTTGCCCTCCCGAATGTGCGTGTAGGTAGTGTTATTGAAATCGTTTACACGCTTGAGTCACCCTTTATCGACAATTTTCGAAAATGGGAATTCCAGGCAGATATCCCAAAAGTACAAAGTGAATATTGGGCCCTCATACCTGGAATTTATGTTTATAATATCGCTCTAAAAGGATTTTTAAAGCTTTCAAAAAACGAAAGCAAAATAGTTTCACAATGCATTACGATGGGCTCAGGATATAGTCCAACGACCTCAGCTGATTGTGCCCAGTACAAGTTCGCCATGAAGAATATACCTGCGTTTATAGAGGAAGATTATCTCACTGCAAAATCAAATTATTTAGCGGCCGTGAATTTTGAATTGTCAGAAGTCAGGCACTTCACTGGTCGGATCGACAAGATTACCAAAGAATGGAAAGACGCAGAGCAGGAACTTAAGAAGGAGCAACAATTTGGAGGACAACTTAAACGTGGAAAAGATATAGGACAAAAGATTAACGATGCTATCGCTGGAATAAATGATCCAAAAGAAAAAGCATTGAAGATTTACAATTTTATTAAAACCTGGTATACCTGGAATAAAACGTATGGGTTTTATTCGGAATTTGGAATAAAAAAAGCTTTTGATCGCAAGACTGGGAATATAGGCGACATCAACCTCTCATTAATTGCTGCATTGAACTTTGGTGGCATATCGGCTGAACCAATGCTACTCTCTACCAGAAGAAATGGTTTGCCTACCGAATTATATCCGGTGCTCACTGAATTCGACTATGTAGTTGCACGAATTTCCATTGAGAATCAAACCTATCTATTGGACGCTACCGATCCGTATCTAATGTTTGGCATGCTTCCTGAAAAGTGTATCAATGGAAAAGGTCGAGTGTTCACTGAAAAAGGCTCCTTCTGGGAAGAAATAAAGCCCAATAACAAATTCAAAAAAGTAACGATGCTAAACCTTTCGTTAGAGCATGATGGCTCATTTAAAGGAACAATTGAACATACACATTTTGGGTATAGATCAGTAGAACAAAGAAAACTTATTGAAACATTTAATACTACAGATGAATATATAGCTGAACTAAAGAAAAAACTCCCATCAACTGACATTGTTAAGTATGAAATTACTGGTGTTGAGGATCGAGAGAGCAGGATAACAGAAAAATTTGAAGTGATCATTGAGGGGTTTGACGATCTGAACACGAACCAACTGCTGCTTAATCCATTTCTTTTTACGGATAAAATTGCAAGTAATCCATTCAAATCCAAGGAAAGACTCTATCCGGTTGACTTTGGCGTACCATTGGAAAGAACCATGACTCTAACGCTCACTGTCCCAAACGAATTTGAATTAATCGGCAAACCTGAGTCAAGTGTACAAACCTTACCAAATTCTGGTGGCAAGTTTTTATTTGATATAACCACCCGAGGTGATCAGTTAATCATCAACTATGTTTTAACCATTGATAAAACTGTGTTTCATCAACAGGAATATCATTATCTGAGAGAGTTATTTAGCAGGATAATTCAAATTCAGCAAGCGGATATGGTTTTCAGCAGAAAATAACAATCAATCAAACCGTATCGCCTTTATCGGATTAACACGGGCAATAATAGCCGTAGGTAACAGTAGCACCACAGAAACCACTAAAAAGGTTAGCAGGTTAAGGATAATGATCATCTCCCAATGCCAGCTAATGGGCACAAAACTCATGTAGTAATCCTGCGGGTTAAGGGTAATTATTTTAAAACGATCCTGTATAAAGCAAAGTCCCAGCCCAATGAAGTTACCCAACAACAATCCTTTTAGTATTAAGCCCATACCATTGTAAACAAAAATGCTTCTGATCAGGCGGTCGTGCGCACCCAGGGCTTTTAACATGCCAATCATTTGGGTCCGCTCCATCACCAATATTAAAATAATGGAGATCATATTAACACATACCACCGCTAGTATTACACCCAACAGTATGTTTACCTGCCGGTTCAGCAGATGAAGCCACTCAAACACTTGAATGTATTTGTCCTTTACAGAAAAAATATTCAAATCAAAGTCTATCGTCTCCCCAATAGCATAACCGACCTCATCAATCTTGTTGTTATCACGAACAAAAACTTCAATGCCTCCTGCTACACTATCAGCCCATTCGTTTAAGCGGGCAATCATGCGAATGTCGCTAATCACCATTTTGCCGTCAAAATATTCTGACAGATTGGTTTCGTAAATGCCCACCACTTTTAATCGCCTGAACCGCGGTGGATTCTGAAAGAAATGGATCACCACCTGATCATCGAGGTTTGCGTTTATTTTATTGGCAATGGTCCTGCTCAACATCACTTCGTTGGCATAGCCACTATCCGGAAAATGAATAAACCTTCCGGCCAGCATATTCGACTGGAATGTAACCGTATCGTAACTTTTTCCTACTCCTTTTACCACTACCCCCAACACTTCATCATCGGTTTTAATCAGGCCGGCTTTGTGTGCATATTCCTGAACATGACGAACACCGGGGTAAGCTTGCGGATTATTGTATAAATCGATGTTGATAAGCATGGGTGTTTCCTCCATCGAATTATTCATGGTAAATTTGGTGACCAACAAGTTTCCACTAAAGCTGTATATCTTGTTTTTAACGGTATCCTGAAACCCCTTCATAATCAAAAAGGCAACAATGGCAGCACCCAACCCGATACCGATACTGGCTACCGCTATCTTATAAATAGTAGCGGCAAAACCTTCTTCGGTTTGTTGGCTGATACGCTTGGATATGAAATAAGAGAGGTTCAACTTTGGGATAAACGATTAAACACGTGGGCAAGATAAAATTTTTAATTCTTCTTTTATGGTGTTCGGCCTGCAAAGGCCAACCATCAACACCGTCTAACCCGGATGCAAACCCAGTACCGAAACCTGCTGTAATTACCGGAGCCATGCAACTGGAAATACTACTACCTAAGCTGACTTCAAAAAAAGTGGGTATTGTGGTAAACCACACCTCACTGGTAGGCAAAACTCACCTGGCTGATACTTTATTGAAACGAAACGTTAACCTGGTAAAAATTTATGCCCCCGAGCATGGTTTTCGAGGTACGGCCGATGCCGGAGAAGAGATAAAGGATGGAATTGATTCGAAAACAAATCTGCCGGTGGTTTCGCTGTATGGAAACAACAAGAAACCTACAGCCGATCAGCTATCAGATGTTGACGTAGTAATCTTTGACATTCAGGATGTGGGTGTTCGGTTTTATACCTACATCAGCACGTTGCACTACGTAATGGAGGCGTGCGCAGAAAACAACAAGAAATTAATCGTATTGGACCGGCCCAATCCGAATGGACATTATGTAGACGGGCCAATTCTTGAAAAAGAATTCAAATCGTTTGTGGGCATGCACCCGATACCAATCGTTCACGGCATGACCATCGGTGAACTTGCCCGTATGATCAATGGCGAAGGCTGGCTTGAAGGAGGTAAAACGTGCGACCTTGAAGTTGTTCCCGTTAAAAACTGGAAACATGCTGATCCATTTTCGCTACCTGTAAAACCATCGCCCAACTTGCCGAACGACCAGGCAATAGCGCTTTACCCTTCCATTTGCTTGTTTGAAGGCACGATAATCAGCTTGGGCCGTGGTACGCAAATGCCCTTTCAGATTATTGGTCACCCGGATTTAAAAAACATGCCTTTTCAATTTACACCGGTTAGCATTGACGGCATGTCGAAAAATCCACCATTGGAAAATAAATTGTGCTATGGGTTGGATCTTCGTGAAGCAAAAGTGAAATCTCAACTTGACCTGAGTTACCTGATCAGTTTTTATCGGGCATTTCCTGATAAGGATAAATTCTTTATAAGCTATTTTGAAAAGCTTGCCGGCACAGCAAAACTTCGCGAGCAGATAAAGCAAGGGTTGGATGAAGCACAGATACGGGAGAGTTGGCGTGTAGATTTGGAAAAATTTAAAGAACTAAGAAAGAAATATCTTTTGTATCTATGAGTAAATCTCCAAGTTGCCAGCTTTGAGCTACGAGTTTGTGTTTGATAAAATAAAACGAGTAGCTCGCAACTAGCCGCTTGAAGCTTTTAAAGTCTATGACAAAATCCGAAAAGGTAAAAGATATCCTCAGGCTATTGGATAAATACATTCCGGAAGCGCCTGTACCGCTGCACCATAAAGATGCCTATACCTTATTGATCTCGGTGCTGCTATCGGCACAGTGCACGGATGAGCGCGTAAACAAAACTACACCCCATCTTTTTAAGCTTGCCGACAACCCGTACGACATGATCAAACTCTCGGTTGAAGAAATACGCGAGATCATCAAACCCTGTGGCTTGTCGCCCATGAAGTCGAAGGGCATTTATGGACTATCAAAGATTCTGGTGGAGAAATACAATGGTGAAGTTCCGGCCTCGATGGAAGCCCTGGAAGAACTACCGGCTGTCGGGCACAAAACCGCCTCGGTCGTGATGACCCAATGGTTCGGTCAACCCGCATTTCCGGTAGACACACACATTCATCGCCTCGCTTATCGTTGGGGTTTATCCAATGGAAAAAGTGTAGAACAAACTGAGCGCGACCTGAAACGACTGATTCCACAGGAAAAATGGAACAAAGCACATCTTCAAATTATTTACTACGGCCGAAAGTATTGTCCGGCTCGCGGTCATAACTGGAACGAGTGCCCGATTTGTACAAAATATTTGCGCAAGGCTTTGCGGGATTAAGGTTGCCTGATGATCCTGAATTTAGGGATCAATCAAATTTTTGACATTTTGCAGGTTCTTTTAAAGCATGAACGATTTAAGAATCATCTTCATGGGTACCCCCGAATTTGCCGTGCCCAGCCTGAAAATACTGGTTGAACACCAGTTCAATGTGGTAGCAGTACTTACGGCTCCCGACAAGCCGCAGGGCCGCGGACAAAAAATCACTTTCTCACCTGTGAAGGCCTGTGCATTAAAACACAACATACCGGTACTGCAACCCACCAACCTGAAGTCGCCACAGTTTTTAGAGGAGTTAAAAAGTTATCACGCCAACCTGCAAGTGGTTGTGGCTTTCCGGATGCTGCCCGAAGTTGTCTGGTCAATGCCGCAATTCGGCACATTTAATTTGCATGCTTCCCTGCTACCACAATACCGTGGGGCCGCGCCCATCAACTGGGCCATTATCAATGGGGAGAAAGAAACAGGCGTAACTACATTCTTTCTCAAACATGAAATCGATACGGGCAGCATTATCTTCCAGGAAAGAGAACCCATTTATGCGTCAGACGATGCCGGGTTGCTGTATGAAAGATTAATGAAAAAGGGTGCCGGGCTTGTGCTGAAAACGGTGCAAGCAATCGCTGACGGGAGTTATCTATCACAGCCGCAGCCTGAATCAGGTTCGATCAAACATGCTCCGAAAATTTTTAAGGAAACGTGTCAGATAAACTGGAATCAAACCGCTGAACAAATTCACAACTTTATTCGTGGATTAAGTCCGTACCCGGGAGCCTGGACTTTATTGAACAATAAAACCTATAAAATCTTCAGAGCTGAGATTGTAAAAGATTTGGAAATTATTCCAGGACAATGGAAGACCGACAATAAAACGTATTTTTATGTTGGGACGTCAGCAGACACTATCGCAATAAAAGAGCTTCAGCCGGAAGGAAAAAAAAGGATGAAGGTTGAAGAGTTTTTCAGGGGTAATAAAATTTAAGATATGAACAAAACTTTACTGTTGCTCTTTTTCCTACTGCCCGTGGCAACTTATTCACAACTGCGCAAGCATGATTGGTGGCTGGCCGGAACAGTCGAGCGCGCGGACTTTAAAGGTTTCAATGCTTATAACGCAGTTGGTATACGTGGAGAAGTAATGCTAACCAAGGTATGGGGAATTGAAACCGGGCTTGCCGGTGGGCAGGATTATTTTCACCTTAACCCGGGAACGGTGGTAGCGCCAATGTTGATACTTTTTTTAGCAATTTCTAATGGTAACGAAAGTGAGGGAAGCCTGGGAGGTCTTGCTTTACTGCTTCTTTCCATAGCCTCCATGGCCGAACATTCAAACTTTCATATACCGTTAGGTGGTGGTGTAGAAGTTGTGCCATTCTTTAGTTTAATCCGCTATCGTTACATGTACGATATGCAGTTATCCCCGGCAGGTGGGCATAATTACGCTTCGTGGTCGGTAGGCTCAAAGCTTAGTTTTATAAGCAGCAAAAACTGGCTGGTGAATGCCAGTGTAGAGCGGAGTCAGCTATATTACCCTGGAAGACCCTACGGGATTCATGCAGGTATTAATATCGGATATATTTTCAGGAGCAAGTCTGAATCAAAATTTTTCAAGTAACACACAATCCTTTTTAAATAAGGTAAATGACTATCTCTATTATTGCAGCACTCACTCAAAACCGCGTAATCGGAAAAAACAATGACCTGCCCTGGCACCTGCCTGATGACATGAAGTACTTCATGCAAACCACCAAAGGGCATCCGGTTATTATGGGCAGAAAGAATTACGATTCCATTCCTGAAAAATTCAGACCGTTGCCAAATCGTACCAACATTGTAGTGACCCGTCAACGCGATTTTGTTGCAGCTGGCTGTATTGTGGTTCACTCCTTGGAGGAAGCACTGGACGAAGCTACCAATATTGTTACCGATGAAATCTTCATCATTGGTGGCGCTGAAATTTACCGGCAAGGCATGCCAAAGGCCAACAAACTTTACCTGACCGAAATTCTGGCTACGCTGGATGGCGATACGTACTTCCCCGAATTTGATACACGTTCATGGAAAGAAGTTTCGCGACTCCATCACCCGGCTGATGATCGACACCGGTATCCGTTCGATTTTGTTGTTTATCAAAAAATAAATTCCTGACAAATGGATTCACACAAACGCATTCTCGCCATCTTGTACATAGTTTCGGGTTCATTCCAGGTTTTAATTCTGGGCGGACTTGGACTTTTTCTTTCAACCCTGTTTCCGCTGATAGCCGATGAAGCAGGTCCTGATGGCGCCTGGATTCTTGAGCTATTGGGTTGGGCTATTCCAGGTTTGTTCTGGATCCTCATTCTGTTGTTTGCCGTTCCCTCCGTCATTGGTGGAGTTGCGTTGCTTCAGCATCGGTCGTGGGCATTAACCCTGTTACTCATCATGGGCTGCTTTAAACTTTTTTCCTTTCCGATTGGTACCGCGTTGGGTGTTTATACCATATGGGTATACGCTGAGGTGAATAAAAAATAATTTCGAGTTCGTTAAAACACTATGACAAAACTTAAAGGCAAAGTAATCTGGATCACCGGGGCATCATCCGGCATTGGCGAGGCGCTCACATACGAATTAGCCAAACGCGGCAACAAACTCATCCTGTCATCGCGCAGAAAAGAAGAATTGGAACGTGTAAAAGGAAACTGCCCAGCACAAGCGCAGGCAGATATTCGTACCCTGCCGCTAGACCTGAGTAAGCCGGACACACTTCAACTATCTGCGGAAGCGGCCATTCAATTGTTCGGTCATGTGGATGTGCTGGTGAACAATGGTGGCATTAGTCAGCGTAGTTTGGCCAAAGATACCATTCTTGATGTTGATCGCAGGGTAATGGAAGTAGACTACTTTGGTCAGATCGCGTTAACCAAAAATCTTATTCCACACTTTATTAAACGTAAGCAAGGCCATTATGTAACCATTACCAGCATTACCGGAAAAGTGGGAACCCCGTACCGCACCGGTTACTCGGCTGCCAAGCATGCCTTGCACGGATTTTTTGATGCGCTACGCGCAGAGCTCTGGAATGAAAGTCCGGCTATTTATGTAACACTGGTTTGCCCTGGCTGGATACGTACCAACGTTTCCATCAATGCCCTGGTGGGCGATGGCAGCAAAAATGAAAAAATGGATCCGACCACCGCTGCGGGCTTGCCTCCTGAAGTACTCGCCAAAAAAATGGTACGTGCCATTGAAGCCAAAAAGAACGAGGTGTACATCGCGGGCATGAAAGAAACTACGGCCGTTTACCTGAAGCGCCTCTTCCCCAACCTGTTGGCCCGCATTATTCGGAAAGCACAAGTGCGTTAGACCTTTCAAGGCCATTCATGGAAACCCTGACCGCTGCATTTCTTATTTTCATCGGATTTATTTCGGGTTTCCTGAACACGGTGGCCGGTGGCGGCTCCCTTATCAGTTTGCCGGTGTTAATTTTCATGGGCCTGCCTGGCTCTGTGGCCAATGCTACCAGCCGGGTGGCCATACTTGCGCAAAACATCTTTGCCGTTACCGGATTCAACAGCAAGGGCATCAAACTGCCGTTTCCGTACAGTCTGTATCTGGGCGTGGCATCACTGGCTGGAGGATTTTTAGGGGCTAAGCTGGCTGTTGATATTAGTGATTCTCTATTCAATCGCATCCTGGCCATTATTATGGTTCTGGTGGTGATCAGCATTGTTGCGGAACCCCGGACAAAAAAAACAGATCGCCCTGAACGCCTGAGTTTTAAACACCAGGCATTTGGCATACTAGCCTTCTTTTTTCTGGGCGTGTATGGCGGCTTCATCCAGGCTGGCATTGGCTTTCTGGTAATTGCTGTGCTCACTAACATCAACCATTTAGGACTTGTAAAAACAAACTACGTAAAGGTATTTGCTGCTATTGTGTACACAGGTGTTGCCATTATTGTATTTGCTATAGAAGGAAAAATTGAATGGCTTATGGGACTCACCTTGGCGGTTGGCCAGGGTTTTGGTGGTTGGTACGCCAGCCGTTGGAGTGTGGACAAAGGCGAGGTGTGGATAAAACGGGTAATGGTTGTTACCGTTATTGGCCTGGCTTTAAAGCTGTGGTTTTTTGATTAACGTCAACATTATAAAAGCACAAAGCCCCCAGTCCAACAGACTGAGGGCTTTTAGAGGTCTCGAGCGGATTCGAACCGCTGTAGGAGCTTTTGCAGAGCTCAGCCTAGCCACTCGGCCACGAGACCAGAAAAGGTATTAGCCACTTAACATGACTAATACCTAAAATTAATTATTCTGATTTAGATTCACCGGTAGTTTTGGGTGCATTCATTTTATCTTTCAATGCACTCAGCGCTTCAAGGTCACCCAATGTTGATTTCTCAACTTCCTGGTTGATCTTATCAATGGTTTTACCCTTTGATGCCGGAGCAGCTTTCTTCTTGGCAGCAGGCTGTTTGTCATCCTCTGCAGAGAAAATAGCCTTATGCGACAAAGAAATTCTGCGGTCTTCTTTTGAAAACTCCAGCACTTTGAAGTCGAGTGAATCACCTACTTCAATTTTTCCCTCATCTTCCTTCACCAGATTTTTGGTTGCGCAGAATCCTTCAATACCGTAAGGTAATTCCAACACGGCACCTTTATCATTCTTGCTGATTACGGTGCACTTATGTACCGATCCAATAGTAAATACGGTTTCAAAAGTATCCCAGGGATTTTCTTCCAGGTGTTTGTGGCTGAGGGCCAGTCTACGGTTTGCAGCGTCAAGCTCCAACACCACTACCTGTAATTTATCACCGACCTTTACAAATTCTGAAGGATGCTTGATCTTCTTGGTCCAGCTTAAGTCAGAAACGTGCACCAGCCCATCAATACCTTCTTCCAGTTCAATGAATAAACCAAAATTGGTTAGGTTACGCACAACACCTTCGTGCCGGGTTCCAATGGCATACTTCGTCAGAACATCCTGACGTGTCCAGGGGTCTTCCGAAAGTTGCTTTATACCCAGCGACATCTTTCTTTCTTCACGATCGATGGTTAGCACAACAGCCTCAACCTCATCCCCTACTTTCATAAAGTCTTGCGGGTTGCGTAAATGTTGCGACCAGCTCATTTCACTTACGTGGATCAGGCCTTCAACACCGGGTTGAAGCTCAAGGAACGCACCGTAATCGGCTACATTTACAATCTTGCCTTTTACTTTCGATCCTACTGTGATGTCTGCAGGTAATGACGCCCAAGGGTGCTCAGTAAGTTGTTTCATGCCAAGGCTGATGCGTTTCTTCTCACCATCAAACTCAAGCACCACCACTTTAACCACCTGATCAAGTTTCAATACTTCTTCAGGATGGTTAATACGGCCCCATGATATATCGGTAATGTGCAATAATCCATCAACACCACCCAGGTCGATAAACACTCCAAAGTTGGTCATGTTCTTAATCGTTCCTTCCAACACCTGACCTTTTTCCAGGTTGCTGAGGATGGCTACCTTTTGCTCTTCCAGATCTTTCTCGATCAGTACTTTGTGCGATACCACTACGTTGTCGTTGGTGTAGTTGATTTTCACCACTTTCACTTCCATCGACTTGTTCACATAAATATCAAAATCGCGGATAGGCTTAACATCAATTTGTGAACCCGGTAAGAAAGCTTCAATACCGTAAACATCCACAATAAGTCCACCCTTAGTTCTGCGTTTTACAAAACCTTCAATCACCAGATCTTCATCCAACGCTTTTTGAATGCGCTCCCAGCCCTTCACCAGCTTCGCCTTTCTGCGGCTAAGCACCAGTTGACCCATTAAGTCTTCACGTTCTTCAATGAAGATCTCAACTTTGTCACCAATTTTCAAGTTGGGTACATCTTTGAATTCAGCCAATGGTACCAGACCATCAGACTTAAATCCAATATTTAAAATCACATCACGGTCGTTAATGCCTACCACAATTCCATCTACCACTTCACCGCTATCAACAGTAGTTACAGTGCCAGCATAGAGTTTCTCCATCTGGTCACGGTCGTTGGCTGAATAGCCTTCGCCAAAGCCTTTGGTTTGATAAGCATCCCAATCGAATTCACCTGGAACCGCCATTGCCTTAACAGCCTTACGCAGTTCCGTTACGGGAATCGCTTCCGACTCAATTTCTTCCTTTTCCAGCGCTTTTACTTCAGCCAATGGATCAATCTCATCGATTTCAACTGAAACGTTTTCTTCTACTACTTTCTTTTTGACAGCTTTGATTTCTTCTTTCTCGTCAGCAGCCAGTTTAGATTTTTCTTTTGCCATAAATATGGTGTTTGCCCTGTTTACATTGCCGTTGCCGGGCAGGCATTCAGCAACCTTTGTTTTACATAGCCTTTTCGCTGAATTTCAACAAAAAAGCCCCGCTTACTTAGCAGGGCTGCAAAGGTAAAAAATTATATCATTTTGGCCTATTTAGCCCCATCAAGTTTTAATTGGCCTATCTGGTAGTTCAGAATAGTTTCCTGGAACATTAAGGTAAACTCAGCCTGCGCTTTAGCCGCCTGGCCTTGAATGAGTGCATTGCTTGCCTGAGAAAACTCAAAAAAGGCTGATAAACCCAGCTCATAGCGCTCTTTTTCGAGGTTATAGGCGCCATTTGCAGCCTCAAACTGGACTACAGCTGCCAGGTATTGTGCCTTAGCTGCTTCAAAATTCTGATAGGCTGTTTTCACATCACGATAGATTATTGTTTTCAGGTTATTTTCCTGCAATAAGCTATTATCCCTGTCTATCTTGGCGGATTGCACCTGTGTACGCGTAGCGAACCCTGTTAGAATGGGTACACTCAATGAAAAGCCATAAAAATGGTATGGATTAACCGTACGCATTTGCTCATTCAGACTAAAAGGAATTCTGGAATTATAGAATGATCCATAGGTATAGAAGGCCGACACAGTAGGAAAGTAGTTGCCACGAAAGGCGCTAACTGTGCGGGTGTTGCGCAGTACTACCTGCTTTTGCTGATTGTAATCCGGACGGCTGGTTAAAGCAGTCTGGTATAACGCATCTAAATCTATTTCAAGGGTTAATACGGATTCAATTGAAATACCAGGGTTTACTAACTTAAACTCAGTTCCGGGCTCGAGTTGTAAGGTTTGTGCAAGAATAAGTTTATCGCTTTCGTACCCACTCCAGGCACGAATCATCAGTGATTCCAACCGCTTTACTTCAGCTAACTGATTGTATTTATCAACAATGGCAAGCGCCCCAACCTCTACCAGGCCTTCTATTCGTTTCAGATTTTCAGATTGATTGCGATGATTATCTTGTGCGATCCGGTAGAGTTCCTCGCTCAATAATACCTGAAGGTACTGCTGCGACACATTGAAAATGGTAGTCTGCTTGGTTCTTTCAACACTATATGTTTGTGCTTGCATATTGCTCTGACTGGCCCGTAATGTTTGAATGCGATTTAACCCACCGAACAAGGGAAGGCTGGCACTGATCCGGGCATCAATATTCTCTGATACAACATCCAAAAATTCAACCTGATTGGTTTCAGGATTTTGAATTTGTTGCCTGCCTCTCCGATCGAAAAAATCTGCGGAGGCCCGTAGGCTGGGCGCCATATCCATTATGCTTTGCAGGCGTTGAGCAGATGCCCGTTCAACTTCATTTTGTTGAATATTAAAATCAACATTCTTCTGCAACGCTATCGTGAGCGCCTCGTTATAGGTAAGCTGCAGTTGAGCAAAGGAAGATGCCGCACAGCTAATAAATATTATAGTGACTAATGAATATTTCATAATCGATACCTTAAAAACTTTTCAACCAACTTTTTCATCTGAGACAATCGCACCATCTGCAACGCGCACAATACGTTTACCACGTTGTGCATTTTCTTCCGAGTGTGTTACCTGAATGATGGTCATACCCTCCTCATTCAACTTTTGAAAAATATCCATAATGTGTTTACCCTGATCGGAATGAAGATTACCGGTAGGTTCATCGGCTAATAACATTTTTGGTTGTCCTACTATAGCGCGGGCGATACCCACCAATTGCTGTTGTCCACCCGAAAGTTGTTCGGGAAACAAATCCTTTTTAGCCACCATATTAAACCGGTCGAGCATTTCAGCAACCATACTTTTACGCTGGCTGCCACTTACACCTTTATACAATAATGGTGTTTCGATATTTTCATACACGGTAAGTTCATCAATGAGGTGATAGGCCTGGAAAATAAACCCTATGTGGTTTTTGTGCATCTCCGACTTCTGCTTTTCCTTTAGCTTGTGTACCGGCTGATCATAGAAATAGTACTCCCCTGCAGAAGGCTCATCCAGCATGCCGATTATATTCATTAAAGTGGATTTACCTGCCCCGCTGGGGCCCATAATGGTTAGAAATTCACCTTGCTCAACATCCAGGTTAACGCCTTTCAAAATGAAGGTTCGCTGAAAGCGAGAATCAATAAACTTGTCAATATCCCGTAGTTTTATCATCGATGTAAAGGGTTAGCTCCCCAAAGGCTAATATGGTGCCAAGGGCAGTATTGGTCATTAGACGCAGAAAATAGAGCTAAGTTGCACGGCACAGCGTCCGCAATTGAAAAAAGGTGTCTGAAACCGGACAGGTCAGCTAAAATATGATTGGGTAAAGTATTACATCAACCCTGCGGTTCAAACTCATGCCCTTGCGGGTATCATTGCGAAACACAGGGTTTTCCAAGCCCCAATCCTTTACAGAAATTTTATGCTCGGGGATTTCCCGTTGAATTAATAATGCCTGTACGGCTTCGCTTCGCATTTTGGATAGCCATTCATTGTATTGCTTGCCGCCAATGGGATCGGTATGACTGATCAAATGGATCTCGTATTTATCCAGTAAGTTGGGGATTGAATCTAACCAATGAAAAAGATCCTCTGCCTGGAATTCATCTACATAATAACTACCACCTCCAAAATAAATGCTCTTGCGAAGTTCATCTACGTGCTGCCCCCAGGTAACAATTCCTTGAAAAAATATCACTATGATGATGACAGTACGCACAATTAAATTTACAACAGAAATATGACCTGTCAGAAATTAAATTTGCAAGGCGTTTTATAAAATACAATATTTACTTATAGACCTGATCATTCATGAAAATATCAAAAGCCCTTCTTTTGTTCACCATACTGGTACTTTCTTCTTGTGGCAATCAAATTATTTACTTTGGCAGAGAATATCCGGAAACAACCCGGGTTGATATTTATTTCCGCGAAAACGATGTTAAAGAACCTAATGAAATTATGGGAAAGCTTACGTACGAAGTAAGTGCGAAAAAAAATTCGGATGTTGTACAAAAAAGAATAATTGATCAGGCCAAAAAGAAGGGTAGCGATGCCATTATCTTTGATGATGTATCATTAACTACCACCGGTTCGGCCACCGGATCTGCTGCTGCAGGAACCGGTAAAAAAGGATTTTTCTTTGGGATATTCGGAAGTAAAACCAAATACGAACGAGGGCAGCAAATCAAGGCAACGCTTTTAAAGTACAGCAAGAATATTGGTGGTTAATAACTGCCTTTTTTGCGCGTTAGTGTTTTAGTGGCAAACCTAAAGCATAAGTATCATTTAATAATTGAGCCATAGGAGCTTAGCCGATTTACCTTTTTCAACAACCGTAATTACCCACACATTATCGTAATCCCCATCTTCCCATGGATAATACTTCTGCACACCCAATAATGTATTTGCCATCCACGGTATGGTGTTAGAATGTCCCACCACCACAATTGTACCCCCGGCATATGCAGCAATCATTTTGTCAACCTCCTCTTCTTTGTTGATCTCATAATCCAGAACGGTTAATCCCTTTTTAACGGCCAACGGCTCTACAGTTTGTCGCGTACGCTTGTAGGGTGTACTGTAGATGGCACTAACTTCACCTTCGTTGAGTAAGTCGGCCAGGCGTTGGGCGCGCTTTTTTCCTGCTGCAGAAAGATCAGGATCATTAGTGCTCTGTTCCATAGCCTTCTCAGCATGACGGATCAATATGAAAGTGGTTATTTTGTCCTGTGCTAAAACGTTGAATACAAAAAATAAAAAAATAGGTAATAGTAATTTTTTAAGCATGATAGAATGAGTTTTAAATCGTAGTATGAAATGTATTAGTTTTTATACTTTTCGGTAATGCCAGCGGGGATATTACAATTGGTGGATCTTCTTGTATCCGCCAAATGAAATATCTTCCAACCATTTTCGGTTTTGTAAAGATGGAAAGCATCCACACCACAGTGGCTGAATTTTTTACCGATATAAAAAGCGTAGTCACACCAGGCTTGGGCAAAATCGCCATCCAGTTGAATCGTAAGGCCCCAGATTTCCTCATTTAAAGCATCGGCCCGTGGAGTTCCAACCGACTTCACGAAATCTTCAATGGAGGATTCGCGTCTTAGCAAAACCTTGTTTTCACGATTTTGGTAAACCGTAGCCATGGTAACATCCTTATTAAAAACACTGCGTACCATAGTGCTATCACCAACCTGCATGCCTTTAAAGAGGCGTTCTACAACCTCTTTTATTTTGGATTCTTCTGTTTGCGCATGGATCGTAAAAGGAATCGCCATCAGAATAACCAGTGCCTTTATCAATTTTTTCATTCGTATTATTTTTTACAAATTTGAACTTCCCCACGTTGAAGGTAAAGATATTTTATCCAGACGGAAACCTGTTGGATAATGTTCATGATTTACCGCTTTTTGCGTTAACTTTAATGCTTTAAATCTTCACCTATGAGGTTAATTACCGGTTTTTTCCTGCTTTGTGCTTTCATGAGCCTTTCGGCAAGCGCACAGGTAGTTGATAGTTTAATGGCCGTTTTGGATACCGCCCGAAATGAAAGAAAGGTTAAAACCCTGAATGAACTCTTTCGCGAACACATCCAATCCGACCCCATAAAAGCCATAGGCTATACGCGTGAAGCGCTCACCCTTGCCACCGAGATCAACGACAGGCGGGGTACCGCTGCAGCCTACAATAACCTGGGTGTAGCCTACCGCAACCAGGGAGCATTGGATAAAGCCCTGGAATATTATATCCGGTCGCTTAACATTTATGATACCCTTCAAAACAAAGAAGGAATTGCTACGACAAAAAATAACATCGCTACTATTTATTCTATTAAAAAGGATTATGGTCAAGCCATGAAATTTCTGGAAGAATCGCACAATATGTTTATTCAGTTGGGTGATCAGCGTAAGCTTATTGGCTCGATGAATAACATGGGTAACATGAACAGCGATCTTCAACTTTATGAAAAGGCAATGCGCTTTTTTTCAGAGGCATATCAGCTAAGCGAAAAGATGAATGAGCCTTTTGCCGATCCACTTAACAACATTGGCATAATCTACTTTAAACAAGGAAACTATCAACGCGCCATAGAGTACTACCAACGCGCACTTGAAATTGAACGCACCAACGACAATAAACTGGGAATGCTTAATACTATTACCAATATTGGTATTGCCTATACTAAAGCCGGACAACCCAGCCCGGCCCAGCAATACCTGAATGAAGCTTTAAAACTTTCTGCTGACTTACAGGCCAACACGGGTGTTCCCGAAATTTTGAAGAACACATCGTATAATTACTACCGGCAGGGAAAATTGAAAGAAGCCTACGAAAAATTACTTCAATATGACTCCGCCCGAGAAAAAGTTTATGGCGATGAGAGTACCCGCAGGATAGCCCAAATGGAATTGGCGTTGGAATTAAGCGAGAAAGAAAAGCAATATGAAATTCTAAGAAAGGATAGCGAAGTAAAAAGTCTGCAACTGAAAAGCAGCAGGTTGTTTATTGTCCTGATTATTCTTGGCATTCTATTGCTCATTGCTGCCACCAATTTCATTTTCATGAATAAGCGCAAAGAACTTTTTAAATAATGACGCGCGAAGAGGCTCGTAGCATACTTTATGAGATGACCAAAAGTCAAAGCCTGCTTCGCCACATGCGCAGCATTGAACTGGTAATGGAGGCTTATGCACGTAAACTTGGTGAGCGTGAAGAAGAATGGGCCATGGCCGGCTTATTGCATGATGCCGATTATGAGGCTTTCCCCGATCAGCATCCGGGTATTATCGTGGATAAACTCCGAAACCTTGGTGAAGAGAAAATTGCCCATGCCATATCGGCTCACTACACCAAATGGAATGTACCGTATATTTCCACACTGGATAAGGCACTTTTGGCGTGTGATGAACTGACAGGATTTATTATTGCCTGTTGCCAGGTTCGGCCGGATGGCATCACCAGCCTTGAACCCAAATCAGTGATCAAGAAACTAAAAGATAAAGGCTTTGCGGCCAAGGTTGAACGGGATGAGGTATACAAAGGAGCCGAACTTTTTGGTGTTGACCTTAACGATCATATCGCCTTTATTATCAGCGTACTGCGGGATAACAAAGCAGAACTTGGCATTTGATTCAAAAGTAAATTATTCATAATTAATTTTACCGATTAACAGAGAACCCATACATTTGCTTACCAAATTAATAAGCCATGTTTGAACTATACACAGGAAGCGGAGCCAGTCTTTTTATAACCATTGTTGCCGTAATTATTGGCTTTGCAGCAGCCTTAGGCTATGTTGATTTTATGAAAACAAAAAAGGAAGAAAAGAAGGACTAATCCTTTTAAACAAATATTGTAATGCCATACTTGCAGTGCACGTATGGCATTTTTATTAACGCCCGGTTAGTAGGGAGATTTATACTTTGTCTGCCAGTCTTTCCAAGTTACATTTTTGTAGTGATCCTCCCCGATAAATTGAATAATTTTATGAAACTCTTCAGGCTTTTGATATCCTGGCAAGGATTGAATCATCCTGAATTCATCGTCAAGAAAAACTACTGTGGGATAGCTAAGTTGATTGTTAAGTAATGACGCTGCCAGCTGATGATACCCATTGCGGCCATTATCGATGAACTTAAAAGTATTGCCGGCAAACACCACATCCTCTCGTTGCTCGGCATTGAATTTAACAGGATAAAAATGCTCATTTAAAATCTGTGCTACTTTAGGTTCGCTGAATGTATTCTTATCCATTACTTTACACCAGCCGCACCAATCGGTATATACATCAATAAAAATCTTTCGTTTTTCCGTTTTTGATTTTGCAACGGCCTCTTCAAACGTCAGCCACTTTATCGGACTTTCCGCTACCGGTACATCAAAAGATGTAAAAAGAAGGGTAGCAAAACTGAAAAGACTTATAAAAAATCTGGACATACTGTAATAATTCATACGAGTAAGCAACAAATTTAGTATGAAAGGAGGTTCAATCACGAGATTAATCTTTTTTCAGAAAGCTGAGTAACCAGGCCGGAAAACTCCGGTATACTGTACGGATGAATAAGATGAAATGTCCAAAATCGCACACATATCACCCAAAAATTCACGAAAACTGGCTGTTTTAAGTGATTTTAAGACTGGCACAGCTTTCGTAAAACAAGTGACTGTGAACAACAGATTTACCTATAAAGAATTCTCCCTTCTCCTTGGCATTATGGTGGCCATCATCATTTTGCTGGTGGTTTGGCTTTACCCGGCCGGCAACGAAGCTTCAGAAGTAGGCGGTCAAACGCAGCCATTTTTAAATCTGTATTCGTTCAAAGCAGCCTTTCAAAAAATTCAATCGGTAGCTCAACTATTTCTGTAGGCATAGTAAGCCAATACAGTTTCAATGGCTTTTTGAATAGCCCGATTGATCGGGTAAAAATCTTTTGTTAATTCATAATCAATTGCATGCAGTTGCATATAATATTGATGCATCACGGGTATTGATTCTACTTCCTGCTCAACTTTTATGTTCGCTTTTGTATACTGATCGGCTTGTTCTGTTTTAATGATTTCACAGGTGACCAACTCCTTCTTACCATATTTGTTGGTACGTGCTGAAAATCCAAACAAGCGGCAAATTAAGCCGCGATGTTTATATTCTGTGCACAGCCCAGCACCTGATTGTGTTGGATTTAAAATTTTACAAATAGAGTTGTTGGACGCATTCAGTTGTTCCAGCCATTTCTCAGCCTGATCATTCCTGTACAGGTACAATGCGAAGGGGAGAAATTCAACAACAGTAGCCTCTATATCAGGTTTAAAACAGCACTTGCCACAACCAAATTTACAATGCAGGGTGGACCAAGATTGAAATTGCGCAATCTCCTGATCAAGTTTATTAAAAACTTGTTCCACAGCCAATACCTTTTCTTCAAGCGTCATACACCAAAGATAGATGTTAAAGTATACTGTAAATCTGACCGTGTGGACTATTTAAAAATCCTATTTTTTTGTCTAAAGAGCCGGAATTTAAGCTGTAAAACAGTTCGTGTTCCAGAAGTAAGAAATCCCATTCCTAAGATTGAGTTTTATCTGTATCTTCATGGTGTATGAAAACGAAACTGCTATTTGCCTGCACGCTGATAACGGTGAACCTCTGTGCTCAAAATTTGAACACTGAATTTGGAATGGCTTATAACTTCATGGCCCCCATGGGCACTATGAAAAACTATATAAAGGCTGGACATGGCCTTTCATTAGACTACTACATGTCACGTGAGAATAGCCGCTTTGCATTTGGGGCCGAGTTAAACTTTGTGATTTATGGCCACGACAAAAGTGAAC
The DNA here is from genome assembly GCA_002344065.1 of Flammeovirgaceae bacterium UBA2366. Lineage (GTDB taxonomy): Bacteria > Bacteroidota > Bacteroidia > Cytophagales > Cyclobacteriaceae > UBA2336. Next base: position 21,288 of record DDTK01000015.1, on the reverse strand, counting down.
AGCTCTATACATTCCCGGATGGCAGTACAGCAAACATGGATATCGTTGTAGATAACACTATTACCAATTTGTTTTTTGGGAGCCGGTACTTCCTGCGTGAACCTTCTTCCTTCAGGCCCTTCCTGTCAGCTAAAGTAGGCTATTCATGGTACAGAACGAACCTGAATATCTATGATCCGGATGACTTTGATAATTGCGAACCCGTTGAACGGGACCTGCTTTTTAAGGATGGGACATTTGTACTGGCTGGCGGGGCAGGCTTCCAGTACGATCTTTCATCAATCTTCAAAAAAATCGATTCAGACAGATTCCTGTTTACTTTGAATGCAACCTTTGCCCTGGGCGGTCAGGTTACTTACATGAGCACTGATTCTCCAACGCATCATGCACCTGCAAAAAATGATGTTCATTCCAGTTTCATAAATACACAGACTCAGGTTATTCATAAACATCATATTGGTTATCTCTATAGCAGTGCTGCCGAATTAGTTGAAGTGCGGGCTGGTTTTATCTTTAGAAGAATGAATGCGTGGAGTGCTCCTTTAAGAATTCGCTAGGCACCTGTATTCTGATACTGAAGGTAGAGTGATAAATAACCATTTCGGTTAACAGTATCCATAACTTTAAAATGGGTACGTTGCCGTATATCCTGAAATAAGGGTTTGCCTGCACCCAACACAACGGGAACCAATCCTAACCACAACTCATCTATCAATCCGGCATTCATAAACGTAGTGGTCAGACTTGCCCCGCCCCATAGCCAAATGCTTTTTCCCTCTTCCGCTTTGATTCTTTTCACTGCACTTACGATGTCACCGCCAAGCAAATAGGCATTCCTTCCCTTGACGGATTTTAAGGTATTAGAAAATACATAACTGGTTTTGTCAGCGTAGTCAGCTGTACCAAATAACTCATAACTCTTCCTCCCGAAAAACACCACATCAATGTTATCCAGAAATTTATCCATTTCTTCTTTTGATGGTGGAGGGCACCAATCATATTCACCATTCGGGCCTTCAATGAAGCCATCCAGGCTTACCGCTACTCCTAAAATAACTTTTCGCATATCTGTATTAATTTATTCAAGTTCTTTACAATCAATTCCCCACGTGCGCAGTATTTGAACAGCATCGGTGGGCTTTACCTTATCGGAAACAATACGTAGTATCCGGTCTACATCATCAAGAGCGAAATTCCAGTTACCCTGACCAACCAACGCATTTAACACCGGAGCCAGCGATTTTACCTGAAGCGGAGATTGAACAGAAGTTGAGAGCACAATTACATCCATAGTTGTGAGGTTGACTTAGGTTAACAATGGTTCAGAAAGTAAAATCATCATGATAATGGCACCAATCAGTATTCCGGCAATCAGCCCTACAGTCTTTATAAATGGTGTTGTTGATTTTGTGTGATTCATGTACCAAATGAACGATTCGCCAGTGACAGCCCTATGGCAGCAGGAAAAAGATTTTTTATAGTATTTTTAAAGTCGCTGACAGCCGTATGTCAGGCGTATTGTAATCATCATTTCAACTGACTTATGGAATACAGAAACCTCGGCCCTGCTGACCTGAAACTATCGGTAATCACTTTTGGCGCATGGGCCGCTGGCGGATGGATGTGGGGCGGAACGGAACGCAAGGAAGCCATCAAAGCCATCCAGGCATCGTACCATGAAGGCGTAACCGCCATTGATACCGCTCCGGTTTACGGCCAAGGCGAAAGCGAAGAAATTACAGGTGAAGCCATCAAAGGATTACCCCGCGATAAGGTGCAGATTCTGACCAAATTTGGCTTGCGGTGGAACCTGGCAAAAGGTGAGTTTTACTTTAAGAGCAAAGACAATTCCGGTAAGGACATTGACATTTATAAGTACGCGGCAAAGGAAAGCATCATTCAGGAATGCGAAGACAGCTTACGCAGATTGGGTACCGATTACATCGACTTATACCAGATTCACTGGCCCGATAGCACCACACCCATCCACGAAACCATGGAAGCCGTTCAACGATTAGTGAAAGCCGGCAAGGTTCGGTATGCCGGGGTATGCAATTATAATGCTGCTCAAATGGAAGAGGCAGAGAAATCCATACAACTGGTTTCCAACCAGGTACCGTACAGCATGGTTAAGCGCGACATTGAAACCGATGTGGTACCCTATTGCGTGAAACACAACAAAGGAATTTTGGCGTACAGTCCGCTACAACGCGGCTTGCTTACCGGAAAAATGAAACCGGGCTATGTATTCAATGAAGGTGATCACCGCAGCACTGCCTATTTTTTTACTGACGAAAACATAAAGCGAACAAACACCTTTCTGGAAAAAATTAAACCGCTTGCTGAAGAAAAGAAAGCCACGCTTGGTCAATTAGTATTACGGTGGACGATTGAGCAACCCGGTATAACGATAGCCCTTGCCGGGGCCCGCAATGCGCAGCAGGCCGTTGAGAATGCAAAGGCAGGATCACTTATATTATCAAAGGAAGAGATGACATTGATCACTAACCAGTTGAGTGAACTGGTTCTTTTGAAGCCCTAGGACTGAAGTATCTGTTTAGTACTATAATGCCCGTAAATCTCTTCTGCCAGTTCGGCCATTACGCTCTTTAGTTCATCAGGACTTTCAACCTTTACAGCACTGCCATACATTAACAACCAATGCGCCAGATGCCTGAGATTATCCATCATAAACTCAACACGCAGGGTATCACCCAAATCGGTTTGGGAAATGCTTCCGAAAATCGGGCGGCCGCCCAACGCTGCCTTGTCAAACAATACGGATACGCGAATAAGGGAGCTATTGTTCTGAAATATGGTGTTGAAATATTCCTGCAACGACATCAGGTTGCGACTTTCAAATATCTGGCTTGAACTTTCGAGGTGTTTGATCCGGTCGGAACGGAAATCGCGGTAATCGTTTCGCAACCGGCACCATCCGATCAAATGCCACGCCATACTGTAATAAAAAATACCAATAGGTTCAACTTCGCGTCTGGTCACTTCATCTTTGTTGTTGCAGTAATCAATAATCAGCACTTGCTTTTTAGCCAGCGCCCGTTGAATCTCGGTAAGAAAATGATCCGGGAAACCATCACGCTCCCGATGCTCGTATCGTGATCGCAAATAAATTTCAATATGCGGTTCCAGGTTTTGAATGTGATCTTTCTCGGTTTCATTCAGCACCGCCTTTACTTTCTGCAGCGCTGAATCAAACGCTTGCCGCACCGACTTATCCCCCATCTTCTCAACCAATTTTCCGGCCAGCAACATTGCGCTGGCTTCATCCTGCGTGAACATAACCGGAGGAAGGTGGTAGCCATCAACAATAAAATATCCTTTACCGGCTTCTGAGCCGATAGGAACACCCGCCTCCATCAACGCCTGTACATCGCGGTAAACGGTTCGCAAACTAATCTCAAACCGATCGGCTATCTCCTGCGCCTTAACCACTTTTTTGGTTTGAAGCTGAATTAAAATAGCGGTAAGACGGTCGATTCGGTTCATTGTTGGAAATCATACAAAATAATGAGCGGGAAACGGGGCTCGAACCCGCGACCTTCGGCTTGGGAAGCCAACGCTCTACCAGCTGAGCTACTCCCGCGAATAGTGGTGAAAATTATAGATATTTATCCATCCGTTGAATAAACACTATGAAAATTTTAGTTGCCGGAATTCTGTGTATCCTTATCGGCAGTTTAACAGGTTGTAAGAAACAATATACGTTGGTTTGGTCCGATGAGTTTAACTATTCCGGTTCACCTGATTCGACCAAATGGAATTATGATCTGGGGGATGGCTGCCCAAATGTTTGTGGTTGGGGAAATAACGAACTTCAATTCTATACGAATAATCCAAAAAACGTTCGGGTTGAAAACGGAGTATTGATTATTGAAGCACACAACGATTCGCTTGGCGGAAAACCATACACCTCAACACGCATTGTTTCTAAAAATAAAGGCGATTGGTTGTATGGCCGCATCGAAGTAAAAGCAAAATTGCCACGCGGCAAGGGTACCTGGCCGGCCATCTGGATGCTGTCAACCGATTGGTCGTACGGGGGATGGCCTGAAAGTGGAGAGATCGATATTATGGAGCATGTTGGGTTTGATCCGGGCGTGATTCATGGTACCATTCACACAAAAAAATATAATCACATCAGCCAAACACAAAAAGAAGGGATTATCACTATTGAAGACTGTCAGGATGAATTCCATCGCTATACCATCGACTGGCAAGAAAATAAGATCGACTTCTTTGTAGATGATCAACTATACCACTCGGTAGTTCGAAATCCTGAAGATGATTTTACCGGTTGGCCATTCGATAAGCGCTTTCACCTGATTATGAACATTGCCGTGGGAGGCAATTGGGGCGGCATGCAGGGCATTGATGATTCCATCTGGCCTCAGCGCATGGAGGTTGATTACGTTCGTGTGTATCAGTAAAGTCTATGCACTCTTTAACTCGGTGAGACGATTGCGGTAATCCTGCAACTCCCGGTAAAGCTTCACCTCTTTCTCAACCGTATTACGCTTGTAGGTATCAAATTCATTACTCACCTCATTATACAGGTTTCGTGACTCACGTGCAGCTTGCAACGCTGTTCGGAACGCAAAAAACAGAATCGCCATAAAAGCTAATAAGCCTGCAGAAACCGAAACTACAATCCATATAAACTTTGTTTTGGGAATATCCCAACCCATAAAAGCAATGTGCGAACCCGCGAAAGCCATTTCTTCAACGGAAGAATCCTTTTCGCTTATTGTATTCTTCAGCAAAGCCACTTCACTTTCCACAGCCGAAATTTTTTGGTTAGCAACCACCAGGGCCTTATCCATTTCACGCAAGGTATCTTGTACCGCCTTCCAGAAATTTTCAACCTGGTAGGCTCGTACCATTCTAAACGGCTCAATAAACTCTGAATTATCGCGTATACCTTGAAATTGCTGTTGCAAACTTGGCTGCTTTTGTTCGGGTTCACTTGCCAACACTGGTGTAATACCAAGAAGAATCAGGAAGGTTAATACTTTATTCATATCGACTGGTTTATCAGGTGAACGATAAAAGTAAAACCAGCACATCTATCATTAAAGAGCGCTTATATGAATCCACGATTTTCCCGCTAAAGGGAACATTAGTTACGATAAGTTGTTGATCAACCTTTCATCTTAGCTTTTGGAGATGCTTTTCTTCAATGTCAAGTAGTCGATGAAATAGGTAAGTCTTAGAGAAATACTATTCACTTGTGGCGATCGCGACAAGTCACGCACATTGGTGAGGTAATCGGGGCTTGTATTGTTTGTAAATGTTTGAATGGCATCCTTCCAGACAAAATTCAGAAATGAACCCGGGGCAATCTGAAAGAAATAAACCAGGTCGACATTCATTGCGTTGAAATTGGCATCGTGTGCTGGTGATCCATCGGTATTCAATCCCTCATAGTCCGTATCATTCAATTCTCCATCAAAACCTAAACTAAAAAACTTTTCATACTTAACTTTCGACCAGTAATGACGTACACGGAGCGTCAACCCCATCTTATTGTTAAACGTATAGTTCAATCCAATAATGTTGCTGGTCGTTAAAACATCGCGTGCACCGAATACAATATCCGAAAGATTACCATCTTCATCGTATAATTTTGTGGCGAACCCACGGCCATCGCCCCGATCATAATTGATCTCCGTATTGAATGAAAGCTTATTATTTACACGGTAACGTAAATACGTACCCCACCACCTGAACGTTTGATCCCACTCAGGTCTGTGCCATTGGCCGGTGTAGCCATTGACTTGTAGTGATTTGCGACTATCACTCTCTACCCAGAAATTAAAATTCAAACTCTGTGGCAGGCTTACATAATAACCGCTTTCCCTGGGCTCAAAGTAATCATAACTCACAGCTGGCCGTCCATTTATGTTAAATCCTGCCCACCAAAAATTCTTAAACTGTGCATTTACATTTAAACTGGATTGAAATGTGGAAAAGGTATTTGGCTCATATAAATGTTCATGGAACAAATTCAGTGTTGTACGCATGGTGTTGATAATGCCTTTCGGTTTAAGAATACTATACCGTAACCATCCATAATGAGATATTTCGTTAGGAGCCTGTAAAAAGCCAAGGTCATTAATTTTATAATTATCGCTTTCTACAACACGACCCAGACCATACTGCCAGGTACCGCTGATTTTTGCGAGCTCAAGAAAATACTTGTACCCAACATCGGTTTTGTCTTCTGGCAGTAGGATAGCACTTACGGAAGCAAACGAACTTACCTGGTAGGTGTTGGTTTTATCCCGAAGACTTACCCGCAGCCCACTCACATTGGCATCACGACCACCATCACCACGGATCACGCTGGTGTTTGTAAAATTGATATTAGAGTTGTTCTTTAAGTTCTGATCCACTACAAAAACGTTAAAATTAGTAAGCGGATCAACCGGCACATCTCTGGTCTCTTCAGTTTCTCTGTTCCTCACTTTGGCATAGGTTCGGTTGGTTATGGCATTGAAGAACCCCAGACCAAGACCTTTTTTATTGCGACCTGAAATTTTTGTGGCGTTAATCAGGTTTGCTCCGGTTGGCTTGCTGACTATTTCCTCGGTTTCACTATCATAGTTTACTGATCCAAACGACTGCCCGATTCTGCGCGAGTAAAATAAATTAGACTTATTAAACAACTCGGTTCCTTCTGTAAAGAATTGACGGTTTTCATTAAACCGTACTTCAAAGGCTGAGATGTTGTACACAACATTGTCAGATTGTACCTGGCTGAAATCCGGGATCAAACTCATATCAAGGGTATAGCTTTCATTCAACCCATATTTCAAATCCATGCCACCGGCAAATGAAAGCTTATTGTTACCGGCACCATCATTTGTGTAAATAGTTGCGGTATAGGGTGAGAAAGAAAGGCGTAGCGGAGGAGCAATATTTTGAATGCCGATAAGTGTTCCGAACTGATTTACGGTTCCTTGTATGCCATTATCAACATGGTTCCAGTAAGATTCTTCTTGTTTGCGCATTACTCTGCGATAGAAATTCACACTCCAGTGCTGAACTTCCTGCTTTGGAAAACGAATGGCGTAGTAGGGAATCTCGAACTCAATGGTCCAGCCGTTTTCATCAACCTTGGTAGCGCTTTTCCATACCGCATCCCAGCTGGCATCGAAGTTACTTCCAGTAATAAAGAAATCAGCCTGCACCCCAGCTGCTGTAACAAAAAATGAAAAGGCATTGATACCGCTGTTATATGGATCGATTAAAAAACCAAATGCATCTGCATTACGGTCGCCATCATCGCGTAAGCCAAATTCTTTTAAAATCTTATCGGGCTCCGGATCATACATTTTGGCCGCCACATAAATAGCCCGATCGGTATAGGCCAGCAGCACCGTTGTTTTAAATTCGGAAAGTTTACCGTTATCAGGAGAGAACTGAAAAAACTGCACTTGCTCACCACCTTCCTTCCAGGCCTCGTCATCCAGAACACCGTCAATACGGGGAGAATCCTCCACACGTTTGGTCTTAAACTCCTTCTTGTCAGTAGCGAACGCCCCAAGCACAAAGGCAAAAAAGCATAAGGTTATAAGTGGGGCGGTTAGGCGCTTCATGAGGTTTGAACGATGTGTATAGATACTCTATTGTATAAGCCTTGGTTACATCCGGATTGTTAAAAAATTGCCAATCTTTACAACCGGCAAGATTGTCGTTACCAAAGGCGCTTTTTTATTGATTTAAATGAAAATCGGTCTCCTGTCAGATACACATGGTTTTTTGGACAATTCCGTTTTCGAACACTTTAAAGACTGTGATGGGGTTTGGCATGCAGGCGACATTGGTGATGAGACCTTGCTTCAGCAACTGGAGCTGTTCAAGCCCGTACGGGCTGTGTTCGGCAACATTGATGACCGCACACTTCAGGCAAAGCTTCCTGAAGATTTATGGTTTACCTGTGAAGGGCTTTCTATTTGGATGACCCACATTGGAGGAGCTCCGCCAAATTATAATCCCAGAGTCAAGAAAATATTAGCGGAACGTGTACCTGATATTTTTATCTGTGGCCACTCGCACATTTTACGAATCAGGACAGACCCGAAGTATAATAACATGCTATACCTGAACCCCGGTGCAGCGGGTAATCATGGCTTTCATCACATGAAAACCATTATGCGGTTTGAGATCACCGAAAAGGAAATCAGGAATATGGAGGTTATTGAGTTGGGCAAACGAGGGGCCTCTAATTTTTAGACCCAATTTCATCTAGTCGAATTGACTGGACTTCTGCCTGGGTTTCAATCAGCAGACGAGCACTATTTATTCCAATCACTTTCCCTCGCAAATTGTAACTGGATTTGTTACTTCTCAGTAAAGAAAAATTCCATTCCTCACCAAGTTCAACACCGATTTTAGTTTGAAGTGACTCAAGATTACTAATCTTATAAACATCATTATAACGTTTATTACCCACTCTTATTAATCCTTCTGAATTAACATAAAATACAGTAGCATTTCCTCTATTTATACTAACAACACGCCCACGGTATGCTTTTCCATTTTCCAATAATAGTACAGGTTCGTAATTGAATAAATAATCCTTTGAGCTTGTGGCTGATTGTGTTAAGACTTTGCGGTAGCCATCCCGCATACTGATTTGATGCCCAGAATCAAGCTCTACAACATCAGCTACCAGAATCATTTCAACTTTTGAGAAAGGTAGAATATAGGTTGATTTGGTATCCAGTGTTAAATTATCAAAAACCTGATTAGGCTTTAATGGATAAGAAAGGTACAAATTTCGTTTCGCATCATTGAGCAGAGCATCTTTCCTGAGGCCTCCAATACCAAGAAAGTACGTGGCTTTGGCATATCCTACAGAAATACCTTCATACTGATAAAAGGTTTTACTGCTCAGTTGGGAACTTGAGATCATTCCGGAATGAAAGGCGCATGATGATAGCAAAAAAAACAGGCTACCAAAGATTATTATTCTGGGGACTGTGGTCATTTCTTAAAATCTTGGTTGGTTAAAGATCAAAAAAAAGGTCAACTCAAAAGAGAATTGACCCTTAAAAAAGAATTTCTTTCCTACACGTACTGATTCAACATCACCGGCATTACCAGCATGAGAATATCCTCACTCTTGTCCTGCTCGGAAGGAAAGATAACGCCAGCCTTGTTCGGTGCCGACATGTTTAGTTTAATCTGGTTGGCATCCAGGTTGGTGAGCATCTCAATTAAAAACTTGGCATTAAATCCAATCTCAATATCCTCTCCTTCATGTTCGCATGATAGACGTTCGTTGGCTTCGTTGGAAAAATCCAAGTCTTCCGCAGAAATCTGCAACTCACTGCCGGTAATCTTTAACCTTACCTGGTGAGTTGTTTTATTGGCATAGATAGAAATACGCTTAAGCGCGCTTAGTATTTCTGATCTTCCGATGGTCATCTTAATCGGATTCTGAGTAGGGATAACATTTTCATAGTCCGGGAAACGCTCATCGATCAGGCGGCAGATCATGCGGATATTGCCGAACTTGAAAAAGGCATTCGATAAATTGAAATCAATACTCACCGGTGTATTCTCCCCAGGCAATGTAGCCTTTAATAAATTCAGGGCTTTACGCGGAATAATAATAGCATTACCATTGTCGGATTTAATATCTGTTCTGCGGTAGCGTACCAACCGGTGACCATCGGTAGCCACAAACGTTGCATTCTTCTCGCCCAGGTTTACATATACACCTGTCATGGCAGGTCGCAGTTCATCATTGCTGGTAGCGAAAATGGTATTGTTTACAGCGCGGGCTAAAACATCTGAGGAAATCTCAGCTGAAAAATCGTTGCTGACAGACGGCACTTTCGGGAAGTCGGTAGCATTTTCTCCGGACAGCTTATAGCGGCCGTTATCTGAAATTATTTCTACACTGTAGGTCGATTCATCAATAGAAAACGTAACGGGTTGTTCGGGCAGGTTCTTCAGGGTTTCCAAAAGAATGCGGGCCGGAACAGCAATATTACCCTTCTCCTTGGATTCCACCTGTAATTCGGTGATCATGGACGTTTGAAGGTCGGAAGCGGTTACGGTAAGGCTTCCCTTATCAAGCTCAAATAAAAAGTTTTCAAGAATAGGCACTACCGGGTTGGTGGTGATTACGCCATTGATATTGGAAAGCTGCTTCAACAGGTAAGCAGAATTAACAATGAACTTCATTTCGTGGTTGTTGAGTTAGTGGTTAAACGCGGTAAAGTTATAAAGAAAAGGCAATAATGGAAACGCGCCAAAAGCAGATTTAACGTGCTGAAAATTTACCGGCTTAGTGCGAAGGAAGAACGCGTTTTGGTGATGGCTTCCAGTTTTTTACTATCGAAATATGCGAGTTGTGATTGGTTAATAAGCCCATATTTTTTACCCGCAACTGGTCCCGATGGGTACAGGGCAAGGGAATACGACTGGCCCCCTATGTCGTAGGCAGTAATCTTCACCTGAGGTGTGGTGTTGATGAGATTTTCATACACTTCATTGTCCGCCAGGTACTCATCTACCGTAAGCAGGGATACTGCATCCAGGTAGTCATTTAATTTGGTGGTATCCACAGCCGCCATGTTTTCAATCGAAAAGTAATTGTCGATCAGGCTAACCTTGAAATCATCCTTTAAAGATTCAGGGAACGTTGTTTCCAGGCTTTGGAAATTTCTCCAGTTGAGTTGATATACGTGCTTGTCTTTCCATCCGCTCTTATCCAGCTCAAAAATTCCGGAAACATACACCCGGTAGCCTGGAATAACCATAACATAAACAGCGTCATTATCTGCACGTTTAAAATACGCTTCTGATTTCCGTGCATTGCCCCCGGCTAAAAACTCAAGCAGTGTTTGGTCATCGCTGCGCAAACTTACTTTTACAGCCGAAGCTTCTAAAATACGATTGACAGAATCCCTCAATGCTTGTGCTACAGGGCGCACGGGTCGGGCTTGCTGTAGCGTGGCGAACAAAACATCAATCAGATTTCGATCCGCAAGTTCTCCGTTTACATTCCAACGCACACCATCAAAGTTTAAGGTGGTTTTTTGCTGGCCGCGCTCCAACGTCACTTCGTTTATCGTGGTAAAATCCGTAAGCTGAAACGCACCGGTATCAACTACTGAACGATCGCGTTTAGAATAGCCAACGTATGCCAGTGTAATCACTACCAGTACAAGCAGGGAAATCAACAGGCTCCTATTATATTTTTCCTGGTAACTCACCGAATAGCAAATTTTCGTTTTCGTAAATACATTAACAACATGCCGTACAACATCAGCACTATTATCGGCAGCACTAAATTAAATACCTGCCACGTTGTTTTTTCAGTCCGGATTTTCTCCTTATTCAAGGGACGGATTTTTACTTCTTTGGAACGCGCTTTAATCAATCCGTTTTCATCCACCAGCCAAGCGATGGCATTCAGTAAAAATTCCTCGTTGGCAAATGTATAGTTGGTAAAAGGATCTAACCCCAGTTGTTGCGGATTACCGGTTCGGGGATTAATATCATTACGCGCGATGTCACCATCGGACACTATAATAATTTTTGATGGCGAACCTTCTGCTTTAAAACCCGACTGCTCTACCCCTCCAGGCAAAAACCTGTTCTTAAAAACAGAGGTAAAACTTCCCTCCAGCAAATACGCAATCGGCAAATTGCCGGAAGAAAAACTTTCGGGCTTTACATTTCTCCGGATTTCATTAATACTTACCGGAACAGGCGCAGCCACTTTGCGTGAAAAAGCTGATGTGAATGCTAACGGAGTTTTTATAATACCGTCAGCTTTTACCGTATCGATGGTGCTGACAAACTTCACCATGATCGCATCAAGGTTACGGGCAACCGGGTGATCGGCATACCGGTTGATCAGCGGAAAAAATGGCCAATCCATAAGTTGCAACTGCGGCTTGCCTCCCTGCTCTCCGGTAATTACCGGATACATGCCGGCAGTTCTATCCTGAATTAAGTCGGCATTGATACGCACACCATATTTAAAGAGTAAATCATCCAGGCGTAGTTCATATGGAAATGCAAAATAGTCTTCGCGTGAAGCGCTGTCCATTGTAGCCTCCAACTTATCCATTAAAAAGAGTACACGTCCACCGCTCATTATGTACTGATCAAGCTTATACTTATCCTGCTCACTGAAGGGGCGTGTTGGTTTTGCAACAATCAGCGCATCATAATCTTTTAAAACCGGCTTGCGTTGAAGGTTAACCTTATACACATCATATACATCCAATAAGGCATTGTTTAAACTGGCCACTGCCAGGCTATCCAACTCGCCATGCCCCTGCAAAAACCCGATCCGTTTCCGATCTGTATTGGTGAGTTTGTAAATGGCATTGGCTAATTCATACTCCAATCCTTCAATAGATTGATTGATTTCTTCCTCCGGGGTTCTGGCCTTATTGCCTTTTAATAATGTTACACCAGTTTCCAATCCACCATACGACAATACGGCACCCGGAAAAATCAATTTTTCAGAAGTTTGTCCATCCTTCCGATCAACCAATCGGGTAGGCGTTACGCCCTTCCTGGCCAACGCTTCCATAAATTCATTCCTCGCTTGCTGACTCATCGCAGCCGAGGGATCAACAAACGTAACCTTGACTTTGTTGCCGGAGTATATCCTGAACTCATCCAGCACTTCACGCATGGAATTTTTCAGTCGCCTGAAACTGGCATTAAGGTCGCCTTCCAGGTAAACTTCAATGTAGATATCATCAACCAGGTTATTCAGCAAAACCTTGGTTTGTGGTTTAATGGAGAATCGCTTCTCTTCCGTGAGGTCGATTCTAAAGAAGCGATCTGCGCTGACGAGGTTTAAAAGAATAATCAGCACCAGGCCATTAGCCAGTAGAAGTAGATCGCCTGCTTTTTTGCCCTTCAGATTTACCATGACCGTGAACTGATAACAAGTTTGGTGAACAGCAAAAAGACAAGCGCTACGCTGAAAAAATAAATCAGATCCCTGCTATCTATTAATCCTTTACCCATGGATTCATAATGATAAAGAATACCGAGCTGCTTTATTAATAAGGCATTGGAAGCCCAAACATTAATAGTGGAGATAGAATCAAAACCTGTAAAGACAATAAAACATAAAAAGGCAGCAACAATAAACGCTACAATCTGATTGGGCGTAATGGAGGAAGCGAATATACCCACCGAACAAAATACACCACCCAGTAAAATCAATCCTATGTACGATCCGATTACACCCGAAGTATCAACGTTGCCTTGCGGATCGCCTAATAAACGAATAGAGAAGTAATAAATAAGGGTGGGAAGAATTGAAAAAATAATCAACATGAAACCTGCCAGGTATTTTCCGATGATGATATCCCAATCGGAAAGTGGTCGGGTGAGTAATAACTCCATTGTTCCTGCCCGTTTCTCTTCCGAAAAACTACGCATGGTAATAGCTGGTATTAAAAAAATGTACACGTATGGTGCCAGCGAAAAAAGAGTATCCATATCAGCATAGCCGTACTCCAGTACTGAGGTTTCAGGAAACACCCACATTAACAATCCAATGGCTGTAAGAAACACACCGATCACAATATAGGCGATGAGGGAATTTAAGAAACCATTGAACTCTTTAACCAGAATATGGATCATGCCTCAGATGAATTTGTGGTTAACAACCTGAAAATATTCTCCAGCGAATTTTCCTCCACCTTCAATCCCAGCAACGCAATATTCCGTTGAGCAGCGAACTTGAAAATTTCCGGACGTATGTCTGTTGAGCCATCTGAAACCAACCTGAGTGTTGTTGGCGTTACACTGTCCACCTGTACTACACCATGCACAGCACGAAGATCATCCAGACCAACCGGCTGATCAAACTCAACAAGTACAACCGTTGAACTACCGCTTTTACCAAGCAGGTTATTCAGTTGGTCATCGGCTGCAATACTTCCCTTGTTAATAACAATAACCCGATCGCACAGGGCTTGTACTTCCTGCATAATATGGGTAGAGAAAATAACGGTTTTGTCTGCGCTTACATCTTTAATGAGTTTTCTGATTTCCACCAACTGGTTCGGATCCAGTCCGGAAGTAGGCTCATCTAAAATCAAAACTTTCGGATTATGAATGAGTGCCTGGGCCAGGCCTACCCGTTGGCGATACCCCTTGGAGAGCATTTCAATTTTTTTGTGTTGCTCCTGCTCAAGTCCACAGCGTTCAATCATCTCACCTACCCGTTGGTTCAAATATTTTCTGCGCAAGCCGTAAAGGCTACCGATAAAACGAAGGTATTCGTGCACGTACATGTCGAGGTAAAGTGGATTATGCTCAGGCAGATACCCGATGATTTGCTTAACCTTCATGGGATGATCCGCTACATCCCACCCTCCCACTATTACTTTTCCCATTGTCGGTGGAAGGTAGGTGGTGGCAATTTTCATGGTGGTGGACTTACCAGCCCCGTTAGGCCCCAAAAAACCTACGATCTCACCTTCGCCAACCTCAAAGGAAATATTGTCAACAGCCTTTTGCTGTCCATAAAGTTTGGTAAGGTGTTGAACGCTTAGCGACATAGTTCAAGTAAGGGGCAAAACTAAAAAAATTAAGCATGGGAACTAAAGCCGTTTCGGCTCTCAGCCGGTTACGCATACTGAACGAATAGCATCAAACGTTTATTCCTGGTTATCGGCATACAAATTGCCTCAAACCGGAAATAGTAATAATATTGAAGGCTTAAATTGAAAGTTATGCGGATTCAGATGTTTTTCTTTCTGATTTTGTTGGGTTATGGTTCACTGATGGCACAGACAAAGCCTGGCTATGAACTACGGTTTAAAGTAACAGGCCTTAAAGACACTACCGTATATTTAGGCTACTACTATGCCGAAAGCACCTACGTTCGGGATACTGCAAGAGTAAACAGCAAGGGTGAATTTGTTTTTGATAATAAGCAAGCCTTACCACAAGGCATTTATTTCATTGTTCTCGATAAAAACCGCCTTTTCGATTTTGCCATTGGAAGCAATCAGCATTTCGGTATGGAAACAAACTCCACCGATTACGTTAAAAATATGATAGTGAAAAATGATGCTGACAATAAACTCTTCTTTGAAAACATGCACTTTAACATGGAACGCAACAAAGAAGCAGAACCCTTCATTAAAGTACTTCAGGATACTACTTTAAAAGATGAGGTTAAAAAGAAAGAAGCCCGCGATGGCTTCAGTAAAATTAACGATAAAGTTACTGCCTATCAGAATGAACTAATTGCCACCAACCCTAAAACCATGACGGCACGTTTACTGAAAAGCACCAAGCGAATTGATATACCTGAACCTCCAAAAAGAGCTGACGGTACAATTGATTCTACTTTTCAATTGCGTTACTACCGTAAACACTTCTTCGACAACTTTGACATCAGCGATGATGCGCTCATTCGTTTACCGCAACCCATCTACAGCCAAAAAATAAACGAATACCTCG
Organism: Flammeovirgaceae bacterium UBA2366; assembly: GCA_002344065.1. GTDB lineage: Bacteria > Bacteroidota > Bacteroidia > Cytophagales > Cyclobacteriaceae > UBA2336. Next base: position 5,799 of record DDTK01000015.1, on the reverse strand, counting down.
ACAAGCTTTATCCGCCACAGGTTGATTCACTCAAAAAAGCAATTGAACCACTTATTGTCCGCGCAAAATCCAATCAGGAAACCTACAAGTACCTGGTATGGACGCTCATGCTTAAATACCAGGCTCCGGAATTTATGGGGCTTGATGAAATGTATGTTTACCTGTTTGATAAATACTTTGCCACAGGTGAAATGGATTTTTGGGTAAACGAGCGGTTAAAGAAAAATTTAAAAGATCATGCCGACAGGTTGCGCAAAAGTCTGATTGGTATTACTGCACCAAATCTTACCATGCAGGATGCAGCCTTGCAACCCAGAACGCTGCACAACATCAAAAACAAATACACCATTATTTACTTCTTCGATCCCGACTGCGGACACTGCAAAACAGAAACGCCTAAGTTGGTAGATTTTTACACAAAGAATAAGGCAAAATTCGATGTTGAAGTATTTGCTGTCAGTGCCGATACGTCTATGCAAAAAATGCGCGACTACATAAAAACCATGAACATGAAATGGATTACGGTAAATGGCCCGCGTACGTATGTTGGCTCCTACCACGACTTATACGATGCCATGACCACGCCAACGATTTACATTTTGGATGAAAAGAAAAAGATTATTGGTAAGAAACTTCCGGTAGATCGATTGGAGGATTTCTTTACAAATTATGAGAAATTCAAAAAGAAGCAGGGAACATAACCGGCAAATCAACCCTGTAATCAGCCTTTTGTAACATTTTAAGGTTTTTTAACGTCCTAGATGCAACTATTCAGAGGTATAAGAGTATCTATTACTGTAACTAAGGACAAACACTATGACATTCTTCAGCAAACTTCTTGGTAAAAGCCCTAAAAAAGAGATTAAGGCCCGCTGTCCGATTACAAAAGAATCCATTGAAAAAGGATTTGGCTACATGCTTACTACTGCTGAAGTAGTGGCCTCCAGAAAATACTGGGATATGGTAATGACTGAGCCTGAAACCATGTCGTACACGGTTTCACATTTCAGCAACCAACCCAATGGAACGCAAATGCGCAACCTGATTTTTGAAAAATACAGCTCCATTGAAAAGCCGTGGATCATTTCCGACTCGTGCATTAACCTGTTTGATGTGGATAAAGGGGAAGCCAGACAACGGGCAAAGCAATGGTGGGAGAATGAAGGAAATTTTGTGCCGCAGGAAGCCGGACCAGCCGTAGAAAAGTTAGAACCAAAAATGTATCAAACGTTTAAAGATTATGCGGTACTGGAAGCCGGCCGAAGCCGTGTACCCGTTTTGTAAGAACTGCCTACCTACTGGCAGGCCTTTATAGGTTTAGGTTATAGATGGAAGAACCCTGCTGCGGCAGGGTTCTTCGTTTTACTTCTTGCGATCGATGGTAAACTGCACCAATTGAATCAGAGATTTTTTATAATCCGATTCAGGCAAACCGCTCAGCAACTGAATTGCCTCCTGATGATACTTGTTCATTACTTCGTTGGCATACTCAATGCCCCCCGATTGCTTTACAAAAGCAATCACCTCACTTACTTTTTTGGGTTTCTCACTTTCGTTTCTAACTATGCCGATAATTTTTCGCTTTTCGAACCAGCTTGCTTTGGAGAGCGCATAAATCAGCGGAAGGGTCATCTTCTTCTCCTTAATATCAATTCCCAAAGGCTTACCGATCTCATCTTCACCATAGTCAAACAAATCATCTTTGATCTGAAAAGCCATGCCTATCTTCTCACCAAAAGTACGCATGGAATGAACCACCTCTTCCGATGCTCCCGATGAACTGGCCCCTACCGCGCAACAGGAGGCTATCAGTGAAGCTGTTTTCTGGCGAATGATCTGAAAATAAACCTCCTCATTGATATCAAGTCTCCGTGCCTTCTCTATTTGAAGCAACTCACCTTCACTCATTTCCCGAACAGCATTCGAAACAATGTTAAGCAGGTGGTAGTCTTTATTTTCAACAGAAAGCAATAGTCCTTTAGATAGTAAAAAATCGCCTACCAGTACGGCTACCTTATTTTTCCACAATGCATTTATAGAGAAGAACCCTCTCCTGTAGTTGGCATCATCCACTACATCGTCATGTACCAGAGTAGCCGTGTGTAGCAATTCAATCAAAGCAGCTCCCCGATAGGTAGACTCATTGATGGAACCGCATGTACCTGCACTTAAAAACACAAACATGGGGCGCATTTGCTTGCCCTTGCGTTTCACGATATAATTCATGATCCGGTCCAGCAGCATCACCCGGGTCTTCATGGAGTCCCTGAACTTCTGCTCAAACTCATCCATCTCACGGGCAATGGGAACCTTAATATCTTCGAGGCGTAGCGACATGCGGCACAATATTACAATGCCTGTTACCGCTTTCAAAATGGATAATTCAACGGAGGTTCATGGTTAAATCAACTCATCCCTCTATCTTGGAGGTTGGTTAAACAGGGGACCAAAAGCTTGATTATGTATGGCGAAACAAGAGGCAGATCAGCAAAATGCTCCAAAACCTAACCGGGTCATCCTGGAACTCATTGGGTATGACCGTGAGCATTACGAAAAAGCCGATGATCTTACCATCGATGATATTATACAACGCATAAAACCCAACCGGGTAAATTGGATTAACGTGGACGGTCTCTACGACAGTTCAATCATTGAAAAAATTCAATCCCATTTTAACTTCCACTCCCTGCTGATGGAAGATGTGATTCAAGATCAGCGACCAAAAGTTGAGGAGTACGATGACTACCTGTTCTTTACCCTAAAAATGCTCTACAGTATTAACGGAGGTGAAATTGAGTATGAACAAATAAGCTTTGTGTTGGGCAGTCATTACCTGATTTGTTTTCAGGAAAAGGAAGGCGATTTGTTTGACCATTTCCGTGAACGGATACGGTTGGACCAGGGCCGGGTTCGGAAAAAGAAAGCCGACTACCTGTTGTACAGGCTCATCGATATCATTGTCGATAATTACTATAATGTATTGGATGCTATTGGTGAGCAGATAGAGGAGATAGAAGAAAGCCTCCACAATGAACATTCAGAGCACACCTTTCAGCGTATACAAAACCTGAAGAAAGAACTGATCTACCTGCGCAAAGCTGTCTATCCGCTACGCGATGCTCTATCCACCCTGCTCAAGGATAAGAATGAACTTATCGAGGAGGAGAACGAGCGCTTTTTTGATGACATCTACGATCATGTTGTACACCTGCTTGATTCCCTTGATACTTACAAAGACCTCACATCAAGTTTGATGGATATTCACATCAACACACAAAACAATCAGCTCAACAAAGTCATAAAGGTATTGACTATCATTTCTACCATCTTCATTCCACTCACTTTCATAGTAGGCGTTTATGGAATGAACTTCCGAAATATGCCTGAAATTGACTGGGAGTACGGGTACCCGTTTACGTGGGCAATTATGATTTTAATGACGTTGGGTATGTTGAGCTATTTCCGATTTAAAAAGTGGTTTTAATTTAATCACGTTAAAAAAAGCTTGTCATGTTTCTGTACATATTTTTGCTCATATGCGGCTTTGCAATTCTTATAAAAGGTGCCGATTTTCTGGTGGCCGGTGCTTCATCTTTGGCAAAACGTTTTAATGTATCTACGCTGATTATTGGGTTAACGGTTGTATCCTTTGGCACCTCCGCTCCGGAAATGACCGTCAATATTATTAATTCTATTGCCGGTCGTAACGAAGCCATTTTCGGAAATATTATCGGTAGCAATTCTTTCAACCTGCTTTTTATACTTGGCGTAACCGGATTAATTTATCCGTTAGTTGTTCAAAAATCATCGGTCAAGTATGAAGTGCCATTTTCTTTATTTGGTATAGCATTGTTATGGATTTTGGTTAATGATCAGATAGTAAGAGGAGTTGATGCAGATATACTTAGCCGGATGGATGCCCTCATTCTTTTCGCAGGGTTTCTGATATTTCTGATTTACATCTATCGCTCGCTAAAAACAAAAACAGATGAAGAAGGTGACCCGATAAAAGTATATAGCGTTTGGATATCTGTTGCTATGGCTATTGGTGGCGTGTGTATGCTGGTGGGTGGTGGTTACCTGGTAACCGAAAATGCAGTAGGTATTGCCAAAATATTTGGCCTGAGCGAAAAGCTTATCGGGCTTACAATATTAGCCGTGGGCACCTCATTACCCGAATTGGCCACCACGGCTGTGGCCGCATTTAAAAAGCAAACCGATATTGCCATTGGCAACATTATTGGCTCCAATATTTTTAACATTTTTTTGATACTGGGCGTAAATGGTTTAATCAAACCCATTGAGTACCCCGCTCACAATCATGAAACCCATGTGGAGCAAGCTGTTTTAAATACAGATATTTATGTGCTGGGTATTGGAACGGTTGCCTTATTAATCTCTATGTTTACCCTAGGCCGAAATAAAATAGACCGGTGGGAAGCCTTCGGATTTCTTATCATTTATTTAGGGTACACCTACTACCTCATCGAGAGAAACTAATTAATTCCGGTCATTGCTTTATACGTATTAATTCTTCTATTTTTAAAGAATTAAGTTGTCTGTAGCCTATGGTTCTTGCTCTTGTTCTGTTGCTCATTGGATTCGTAATCCTCATAAAGGGTGCAGATTTTTTAGTAGATGGCGCAGCCTCTGCCGCTAAAAAATTCAATATCTCCAACCTGGCCATTGGCCTTACGGTTGTCGCCTTTGGCACTTCTATGCCCGAAATGGTGGTTAATGTTGTATCCGCTATCAGCGGAAAAAGCGATGCTGCCTTCGGCAATGTTATTGGAAGCAACAATTTCAACCTGCTTTTAATATTGGGTGTTGCCGGAACAATTTACCCGCTTGTAGTACAACGCAAAACCGTAAAATATGAAGTGCCGCTCTCGCTTATCGCAGTACTGATTCTTTACATGCTGGTAAATGATGGTCGCCTATGGGGAGGCGAAACGAATGTGCTGAGCCGAATAGATGCAGTCATTTTATTGGTGCTCTTCCTGGTTTTTCTCTTTTACATACAGCGTACCATGAAGAGCACCATTGATGATGACACAGGTACAACGATTAATGTTTACAGCAACTGGAAATCAGCGGGCCTATTTGCGGTTGGATTAATTATGTTGGTTGGTGGTGGCAAACTGGTTGTTGTTAAGGCTGTTGAAATTGCTCACTACTTTGGCTTAAGCGAAAAACTCATTGGCCTTACCGTGTTAGCGGCTGGCACTTCATTGCCCGAACTGGCCACCTCAGCGGTAGCAGCGTTCAGAAGAAATACTGATATCGCTATCGGCAATGTTATTGGGTCAAACATTTTTAATATCTGTCTCGTACTGGGTATTTCTGCATCCATCTCCCCCATTCCCTTCAATGTTGAAATGAATTTTGATTTGTATGTACTGGCCGTAGCTACCGTATTGCTGATGATCTTTATGTTTACGTTGAGTACCCGTAAACTCGATCGATGGGAGGCCATTATTTTACTGGTGGGCTACCTGGTGTATACGGTATATCTTATTGGAATGGAGAAATAAAATATAATGATCCATTTAACTGATGTTACGCAACATAAGACTTAACCACGGAGAACACCAAGTAAAAATGCACACAAAGGGCCAAAGATGACATTCTCTCAGTGTTCTTTGTGTAAATTCCTTTGTGATCTTTGTGGTTCTTGACCATGTTGCGTGACATCAGCATTTAACATCCTAAAATTATAGAGTATCACCAAATTAATACCTCACCCCTTCCCCTCTCCTGCAGGAGCGGGGTGTCCGAGGTACGAGCCTGCCTGTATTC